>NZ_JBZADB010000002.1:0-56839 GCF_058216575.1 Enterococcus sp. AMC1086 | reverse complement strand
ACTCAAAATAATCACCTTCAAGTCTTTTAAAAAAAGAGGAATGACTTTACGGTCATTCCTCTATATATTTATTTTATCTTTCTAACTCTTGCATCTTCTTCATATTGTTGATTCTTTGTTGACGTTTTTGTACAACATCAATATTTTTTTGCCCACCTTCTTTGATGTTTGCACATTCATTATTTAAAAAAATTTTTTCCTCATTTTCATTTCCTAGTACTTCTAATAAATCTGATTCTTTCTTTTTTACATTATTACTTTTATTTTCTATATTTTCGATTGTGTTCAATCTATTTTTTATTCTTTCACTAGTGTTTATCGGCGCATCTAGTGTGATAAGTTCTTCTTTTTCGTTCACTGTTAAATTGTTTTTATTCAAATATTTTGAGTAAAGATCATTGAATTTCGTCTCTGATTGTTGCTCAAGTGCTTTGAACACCACCTCATTTTCATTTTTTTCAAGAAGCGAATCAACAGAATTCTTTTCTTCATTACTTAATTTAGCTGCTCGTATTTCAATTACTTTTGACTGTTCGTCTACCGTAAAAAAAGACCGATCAAGAAATTGATCTGTAAACGTGTTTTCTTGTCCATATTTTGCTGAGATTTTATCATAAAATTCATTGCTTTCATCGTTTTGTAGATATTCAATAAATGAAGGCATCCAGTCTTTATCTGTTTGAATTTGTAAATATTGTATTTGTTCTCTGGTCATGTCTTTCATTTCAGATAGTAAGGAATTAACCTTCTCATTTTCACTTCTATGATCTACTTCATTTTTATTTAATTCATTATTGAACTTAAGAATCTGTTCTTTTGTTGCTGTTGTGTATTCTTCCCTTGGATCTATTATACATTTTATAAAACCTAACTCTTCATGGTGTGCTGTACACTCTGCTTCATCAAAATAAAAAATGTCATCTACCTTTACTACTAATTGTTGCCCAACGTGTATTCTCGGTATTTCAGTAACAATAAAATCTTTTTCTTTTAACATTTTTTCTTCCTCGCTTTCAATTTTGTCTTTACTTTTTTTGTCTATCTACATTCTGTCCTCCTTTTCAATTTTCTATCTTTGATAACTTGATCCGATTCAAAGACGATATATATAAAAAGAATAGACCTTTAGTCTATTCCTTTTAAAACGGTCTATTTTTAATTTTCTTTCTGGTAACACTATTTTGAATTTTTTCTTCTACTATGCTCTTTGCTTCTAAATACAATGGATTAGAATGGTAATTATCAAGTTCCGTTACATCGACGGATTCTGCCAAACTACTTGTCAAAATCGTTAAAAGTATGGAAATTTCTTTACTCATGGCATTCAATTTTGAATCTCTTGATCTTTGGGTTTCAGGATCGTAATGCATACATAAATATCTTACTGCTTCACTGTAATTACCAACTCCTACAACATTTCCAATAATATGATCTAATGTTTTGTTGTGTTCTTCTTCTATTGTTATATGTTTATGAATCAACTGATATCCTCCCCTATTTTTTATCTTTACTCAGAGCCAGTCAATAGATTTATCAGTCTCTCATTAGAATCAATGTACTGATTTATCAGATTTGATTGTTGTTCTATCAAACTCGAAAACTGATCGATTGTAGTTTCTATTAACTCTTTTCTCAACTCGTAAATTGGTCTTGCGTTGTCTCCTTCTAAAATCAACTTAATATAGTCCTGTCTAGTTACTCTTTTACCTAATTTTGTTGATAGTTCAGTTGCTTTCCTATCTAACTCTAAAACTACTTCTTTTGAAATACCTCTAAGAACGATTCCATTTTTCGGATTGTAAGAATTTTGACTCATAGTAACTCCCTTCCTTTTTTACACTTTCTATAAAAAGTGTATGTATAGTTCATGTATTGTATACACAAACTATACACGCTTATTATTTAGCTATACATAAGCTATACATGCTATTACGTTTTAGATATCTTGATTTTTTCTTTAGAATCCAGTAGGCACAGCCTACTTTGCTATCAAATTTTCAATTTGATATCGGATTCCCCTTATGCTCTTTCCTTTTCTTCAAGATTTCGTCAGTTGGTTTTTGATATTGATCCTAATGTTTCGGTCATTACTACATGATTTAACGGTTCAGCATTTGATAATTTACCTATTTTGGTGGTTATTACTTCTCTTATTGGTACCCATTTTGGTGCAACTAATGAATAGTTAAGATTTAATAATACGCTATTTTTCTTTTCTACAGGTCTTTCCATTAGGTGTTTTTTCTGATCCTTATCAATCATAAAGGGTCTATAAGACAGACGACTGTATTCAGTTCGAATTGCAAGAGGTGTGACAAAATCTTTAATCGTTCCACTGTACTTTAACCGTTCATTTAAATATGTTTCTGTTAATCTAAACGGAAATTCCTTAAACTCTTGCTGATTAATTGGGCGCAATTGTATTTTTTCTACAACTGATCGTTTCCAAAACTGTTTGGTATATAATCGCATGAATAAGTAAATGACTAGAAAATAAGCACTATATAACAACATACTTTCTGATATGATTGATTCCTTATGAACTGTTTCAAAGTAATCTACTTTCAAATATTTGGTATCTACTAACATTTTATATAAGAGAAAATTTTTCAAAAACTTTGTAATAGCTTCTTTTTTCATTTCACCATTTGATAACCCATAGAACACTTTTAACATATCAATTGTCATATAAAATAATCTTATTAAAATTAACAAACTAACCACTTTATTAATTACAAACAATGCTGTTTTATCATCCTCAGTTATGTTAATCATTATCCTTAATACACTTAAACTAATTGAACATGCTATTATTAATAATTTAAATTTAGCGTAGTATTTTAAAAAATATTCAACATTAAATAATTGAATACGCCAGAAGAAACTATCTTTAGTTATTGCCATAATTTTTTTCTTTGCTAATTCTATTAAGTTATTCATAGATTTTTACTCCTTTTTAATTGCTGATAGATTTTTTCAAAACTACTAAACTTCAGACTATTTAAATTTCTTTTAGCACACTTTAATTCATTACAGGTGGCATACGATGGTACAGTTTCAAGTGCTAATTTCTTTGCATTAACAATTTAAATGTACTCATTTACCTCCTGTATTATGATAAATATTTGTTCCGAATAAGTTCTTTACGTTCCTCTTGTTGGTCAATCGTTTCTTTAATTTGATCTGTTTCTCTGGAAAGAACTTCGTTTTGATTCTTCAAAGATTCAATGGTTCCTTTTGTCACAGTTTGCTCTTCTTCAATCTGATAAAGCATTTCTGATTCAAGGGATTTTATTGTTTCTTTATTCATTTCTATATCTGATTCTTTATCTTTAACGTCCTTCTGCAAGCTCTTAATGTTCTTATTGATTTGCTCTGTTTTAAAATATACAAAGTCAGATAAATACCCTTTTCTATCTTTTACTTTCAATGAAGAATCTTCTTTCACCTTATTTTGATCGTAGTAAAATCGGATTGATTGGTAGTTATTTACACTGTTAGAGTTCTCTATTTTCGGTGTGACATCAAATCGCATAAACTCATATTGTTCTGGAACATCTGGAATAGTCACGACAAAATATTGTTCATTTACTTTCGTTATCTTAGGTTTATATTCTTGATTATTCACTTTACTCACGACTTCTACTGTATAAACTAAATTTAATAGATCAGCCATTTCTGGTGACTTCCCATCATTTGTTTCTATATAAAAAATAGCTTCCATATCTTTTGTATTAGGATTATACGAAACACTGTCCATCACCATGTTTACGTTATTTACTAAAATATTTGACGTTATTTCTGTCGTTGTCTCTTTTTTTTCAGGCATGTAAATAGGTGTAGTCACAATGAATAAGCCAATCGCTAATGTAATCCAAAGCCATTTAAAAAGCTTCTTTTGATTTTTATTTTCAATCATTTTCCCTACCCCATTTCGTAATTTGATACTTTCCATGATCCTTCCTCTGTTACCAATGTTAATAGTAGATAGGCTGTACTTTCAGGCGAATCAACTTTCGTTTCTGTATTCGTTGTGTCGTATTTATAATTTAATTTTACAAATACTTTTACTTCTTTGTTATTCACTGTATTAAGGTCTACAAAGGACTGTTCGTGGGAAAAAATTACCTTAATACTTGACTGACCGCTATATTCACCGTCTACGGTCTTTTTCATGCGTTCTGACAGCTCTGACGTTGCATTTTCTTTTAAAACGTCATCGTAATCTTCTGTTGATACTCGTCCACCTAGCGCCAATTTAGCAAATTCAATACTTAATTTGCTGTATTCATCTTCTATTTTTTCGGTATCTCCTGATTCTGTATTCTCGCCGTCTACTAAGGTTTGCAACTCTTTAATTCTCGTTTCTCGTTGTTTCACTACTTCTTCTAAGTTAGTGATTTTTTGTTGTTCAATTTGCGATTCTGCATTGTTTGTTGCTACTTTGTCATTCTGTTTAAACGTAACGAATTGGGCTATATTAATAGCTAAACTCACGACAAGTAATACAATTAATAGCGATTTAAATTTCATTTTTTTTCATTTCCTTTCTATGGGAATCTCCATACTACCGTTCTCCAACCTGCTGGTGAATTGTTGGTAACATTACTTCTCTCACCAACCAAACCACTACCGCCGGGGTTGTTACATTCCACTACATTAACTGTTCCGTCACTGTTAATTGACTCTACTAACATGGTATGAACTCCTGAAGCAAATAGTTCAGGATCACCTGAATTTTCATATTGAATGACATCACCCGATTGTATTTGTTGCCATGGAACTTCTTTTGCTCCTGAATTTAGATAGCCTGATCGAACACCACCAACACCGAATGTACCACCTGCTGAATTGATCCAACGTTGAACAGCTTTGATACATTCCCCTGGCATATCCCATCCTGTTGGGAATACTTGTCCAATTTCACTTCGTGCATTTTCGATTGCTTTTTTCTTCCAACCTTTCGCACTATTATTACCGTTAGAAGTGCCTGCTCCACCTAATTGAACATACTGTTTGACCAACAGATCATAGAAAAAATTCCCTCCATTCCAATACAGTTTTCCACCGTTATAAGGAATCGCAACAGGATTTGGATAGTTGTACATTAACCCTGTTGTATTCCCTAAACTCGGCGCTACCACCGTTCGAGAATATTCATCCGCAATCTTTGTGGTTGTAACCTTTCCTCTTGTTGATACGTGCAGAACGTAGGCAGAACCAAAGTTATAAGCTTGTACTGCAGTCCAAATATCCGAACCTAAACTGTTCACTAAATCAAGTGTCGCTTTAAAATGTTTAACACCTTGTTTAATGGACGATGCAGCATCAGCTAATGAATTTACTGGAAGTCCTGCAGACTCTGACGATTGCATTGGATCAGGAAGTTTCCCTCCTGATTCAACTTGCATGATCGCCAAAATATACGGTACTTTGTCAGGTATTCCTTGTTCTCTTGCTTCTTTTTCCACTAACGATTGTAATGCTAATACTTCTGGACTTAAGTTTATATTTCCAGTTGCTTCTCCATCTAAACTAAGATCATTTTCACCACTTCCACCAATTATTAATAAAATGAAAAGAAAAAATCCTAGAAAAATGACCAGACCTGTCAAAGACAAACCACCTGAAAAAAGAAACTTAAATAGACGTTTTCTTTTTTTCATTTTTCTGTACTTTTCTAGCAATGTTTGATCTTGTGCCATTTACTCCCCTCCTGCAAATACTTTTAACTGTCGTTCATTTGGCTCAATATGAACTCTGTATGTCTCTCTATCTCCAAAGGTGATAATTGCGTCTCCTTTCTTTTGTTCTGTGATACTCGCTACTTCAGAATCCGTAAGAGACGTTCCAACTAACGACTTGATATGATTGATCTGTGACGCATCCATTTTTAAAAATATTTTTTGAGTAGAGAGTTCAAATACTTTTTTAAGTTGATCTAAACTTTCATGATTTGTATTTTCAGGAACCATTTCTTGTGGTGATTGTGTTGCTAATAACGTTAGTGCTTTTACCTTACGCATTTCTCGTTGAAAGTTCGTAATGTATTCTACAGTTTCAATGTTGTGGGCATTAATCAAGTTATGACACTCATCGATTAAAGCACAAAAATGGACGATATCTTTTTTCGATATCAGTCCTTGCTCTAGTTCATATTTTTGTTTGCGTCCCATTGTCAATGCTCTATTCCAAATGAGCGTTGTTGCCATATATAATTGGGCTTGGAAAACACCTCGGTCTAATCCATCTATTGATTCAATATCAAAAAATACCATTGGTTCGTGATCCAAATTTGAAATAGTGCTGTGACCGTTGAACATGTAGCCATAGGTTTCACATAACTCTTGTACCATTGACTCTATTTGCTCTTTTCTTGATTGCTTGTCTGGTGTTGCCCCTTTTAGGCGGACAGACTTCAAGAAATCGTAAAACTCACTCATTGTAGGATAAGCTTTTGGATCAAGTCCTGTGATCTTAAAATCTGATCCAGACAACGATTGTTCATTGAAATCTTTTGGAATAAGCTTGTAATAGGTATAAAACTGCCGTAAATAGATTCTAAATTCTGATCGCAACGTACCTGTTAAATGCGCATTGATTAAGCCCATTTGATGAGTGACTTTATCTAAGTGAGAGACGAACGAACCACGTTCGTTGATTTTAATCCCTTTATCATCTGTTCTTGTCGCAAATACTTCTAAAATATTAATCATTCCTTCTTCACCATCCAAACGGACGACACGTCCATTCCTAGAACGAATTAAAGGAAGGAAATCTTTTGCTTTTTCAAATCCCCATACATAGTTACCAGTAGACAACATGACTTCAGCAATCATTTTTAATAAGGTTGATTTCCCTGCACCCATTGTGCCAAACATTACTAAATTACTAGATAGACGAGTGCTATTGAGTTTCACTAGATCCCATATAAATGCACCACCTGTTTTTGTATACCCATAAACTGCTCCGCTTTCATCTTTTAAACTTTGGTGGTGAAGAGGAATCCCTTTCCCTAAATTCAACGCAGGTAGGGTATGCCCTCGTTGTGCATTAATAACTTTTTGCTGTTCGGTGTAACTATTGAAAAGCGAATCATAGTCATAACGAGCTTGGAACATTCTAGGATAAATTGAATAGCCCATTCCTTTGATTTCTTTTATCAAATCATCACATCGTTCGTCTAATGCTTCCAGTGATTTATCATACACATTAATGTGTAGCGTGATACTTTTTGCAATTTCCCCGTTTTTTGTTAGATCCAGTGCATATTGTGCGAGGTCTTGATAATCAACTGTACTATCATTTCTACTGGTGGCTTTTCGTTCATTTTCCGCTAAATCTTCTAGTTCATCGAGCTTAAAGTTTATTTTATTTATTACATCACTTTTCTCTGCTGTCCCGATATCTAACGTTGCAATTGTATTTTGATTGTTCATCAAATACGCTAACCAAAAGAAATCGATATCGCTCACATATTTGTAAACTTTTAAGGTGCGAACATACCCGTCTGAGTTCATATAACCGTTTTCAAGTGGCTTAATCCCCCCTCGTGGCTGTATTCGTTTCAGAAATTCTAAGTCGTACCCGTCTGATTCCAACGCTTCTTTTTGCGTTTCTGTTAATGCTTCAAATGGATCGATTGTTTGTTCAACTTTTTTGATTTTCTTATATACTTTATCTAAAACTTGCATCGTCATTCCTCCTATTCATCATTCATATTGTTACAGCGGTACAGAACGGCTTCTGTTGCTTCCTGATCGAGTGGACTTAATCTATAGGCACTAGCTGATCGCATTAATTGGCGTTGCTTACGCTTCAAATCAGAGCGTTCGTGAGAAAAAATTTTGAAATAGAAATTTAGATCAGGTCTTACTAGTTCTACATCCTTTAATCGTTGAATATTTTCAAGGGCGACTTGTTTATCTGCATTAATAGCAGGGTTAGACGGATCATGAATCAATCGACTTTGAATCTGTTGTAGCTGTTCACGCCAATATTCTTGTTGCTCTTGTGTATTTGTTTTTGATGTCATTACAACGAGCTTTAAATCGTCCACATACGTTCTACACGTCGTTGTCATTGCGTCTAACTGTTCCGCAAGCTCATTGTCATTTAGACTATCTAAGTCGGTTGTATATATCTTAAAATAGCGTTCCACTGTGTTTTGTTTTGTTGTGAGTATTCCATCTTCTGAACAGCGCTTATAACGTAAAAGGTCAAATGTTGACATATCGAGGGTATGTAAAAAAGCGAAAGTAGGTTCTTTCGCTTTTTTCTTTGTTTGTTTAATTTTCATTGGTCGTTTCTCCTTTACAGTGAGTGATAGTTGTTTCGATCCATTACAATGGCATAGATTATTCGTTTAACGTTTCGTTCTTCTGGATTGGCGCTTGGCTTATAGATTAAGAAGATCACACATATAAGAGTAAATACATAATTTATAGTTGCCATGAACATATTCAACCCTAAAATCATATTTACTTGTTTGGCTAAAAAATAGCCTGCAGCCAATGAAAGTAGATCAATCAAATAAATAATGCTCCACATTTTCAATTCTGTATAAATGGAAGGTGGATTTTTTGCGTTTCTATATTTATCCATTTTTTATTTTCCTTTCAAGGTATTTTTTAACTTATTCTTTTCAGCTTGTAGTTTCGCACCTGATTCATTCATCGTTACAGTATTTACTTTGACTTGTTTTTCATTTTTTACTGTATGGGTCACGTCCTGTTTGCTCGTAACTGTTTCACTTGTTGAATGGTTGCTATTCGGTGTTTTAATGGTTCCTACTGACGACTTATCTGTATTTGCAGTTGGTGACCCTGTATTTTTATTTGTAACGTCTGTTTCTGCTTTAGTATTCACTGCGACTTTTTTCGCCACTTTATTATCTACTTGATCGTTTCTGTTATCGGTTAGATTTGATAGTGAACTACTTCTCGATTCAGGTGTAAAATTCGCATTATTTTCTTTTGGTATGTCGGTAGATAGATTACGTATTGGCGCTTTGGGTTTCTGTGGTTCATTCGACGTATTTTTTTGTTGATTTCCTTTTTTCTCATACCCTTTGACTAAACCTGTTGTTACGCCTTCATTGAAGCCACCTTTCACGTTATCTGCAATATTTTTTGCATCCTTAATCGGTTTCGTTACTTTGTCTTTTGCCATATTTCCAACGTCTTTGGCGGTATCTCCAACGACTGAAAGACCATCGCCAATCGTTCCTTTGAGTTTTCTTTCAGAAACATAGCCTTTGGCTTTTCCTGCTTTTGACGATACATTTCTTGCTCGTTCAGCTAAACTTGGTTTCGGTTTGTTACGATCTGAACTCGTATCTTTCTCAGTATCTTTGTCATCCGTGTCTTCACTATTGCCTCTATTACGAATTTTATTCAGGTTTCGCTTAATAAATCCGTCTCCTTGTTGTGCGTTCCCTTTATTACGTCTTAAAATCCCTGCAGCTGCGACTGCGCCCATTAGAGAATTTGCATTATTTTTTAGTGACGTGTCTACACCAAATAATGAAGAAACTGTTTGAGAACCTTTAAAAAGTAGGAATGTTGCGACGACCATTGAAATCACATAAATGTAAGGATCAAGATTATTCTCTCCTAAAAACTGCATAACTAGCATATAAAAATTTAATTCTAATCCTGTAAATGCGATCAGTAACAAGGACTGTACAACACCCTCTAACGCTTTGTTTCTACGTTGACCAGTTTCTATATCAGTTGCTGCTACAACGTCTAAATAAACCTTTTTATAGCCTAATTCAAAGATACACATAATGATTGAGAATATGATAAATACATACCCTATTATCAGAGACGTTTCTCCTACAGCTATTACCAATCGATTTGATGCAAAACGTCGATACCCTGAAGGTGCCACTGTCTTACTTAAAAAATTATCCTTATACGCAACAGCTGTTTTCTTCCCTTTATTATCCACATCGATCTCATACTCAAGATATTTTGCATCTTCATTTCCCGTTGCTTTAGCGATATCCCCTAAATCATCGGGTGTGATCGCTAACGTCATATTGGTGTCTTTAAAATTATCTTTCGTTATATTGTTCAGTTTATCTCCTGATTTAATGTTATTGATCCCTGTTTTTAACACAATCGTTAAATCTTTTGTGTTATCTTGAATTAATTGCAATGACGGTGGATTCGACTCTATTTGCGTTAAGTCTGTAAAGGTATCTTTGCTTATATCAAATAAATCATTAATCATCGTTCCACCATAAACTAAAAGAAACACGGAGATAAATAGATTCACTAACAAATCTTTTAGTTCAGGTGCTTTTTTTCGATTTATCATCATTTTAATTCCTGCAATAGCAGCTGCTACAGCGAGTAACACGCCCGATAGCACAACAACAAATGTTGTTTGTAGATCACTCAGTCCTTGGGATTTTAAAAAGCCCCCTACGTCAAATGAACGAGTAAGTAATCCTTCCAAAAAGGAGTTAATGATAAATACAAACTTTATATAGCCCCATGCAATCACATTTCCCAACCAACCAAACACATCTTGAAATTGTAAATAGTCTTGGTAATCTGTTAGGAATTTCAATGCTTCTTTAGCCGTGTCTCCGTTTCCGAATAGTGCATCCCACAAATATATCTCTCCTTTCATAAAAAAAGCTTCAGATACATTCAAAAGCTTCTAATTATTTTCATAATTCATTTAGCAATTTTTGTATTTAAGCAGCACATTTTCTAGCCTTTTTATTTCTTCTTTCGTATTACTGATTGTCAAAAGGTCAATACTTTCGTAAACTGTTTCATTTTCGGGAATTAAACAATCTAGCTTTTGTTTCAGTCCCTCTATTTTTTTCTCAATGTTTTTTTCATATGCTGCCTTGTAGTGCCCTTTTGGATCAGCAATAACCCCGTCATATATCCATCTCATTTTCTTTTTTCCTCTCTAAAAATCAGTTAGTTCGCTACGCTACTTTTTGTTTCAAGTATTCTTCTTTCGCTTGGTCGTCTACAAGGAAATCCATATAATCGAGTTGGAAATCTTCTAAATTGATATTCATATGTTTACTTTCAATATCTATATCTTGGATATCTCCACCCTTGTTGTAGTCGTCCAAATACTGATAAGCATATGGCATTACTGTTTTTCCAGTATTGAATATTGGGAATGCTCGTACCTTTCTACCATACTTATTCCTACGTTTTAGTTTCGGTAGTACCAATGTTTCCCCTTCTAAGAAATCTTGTATTCGTTCATATGGTAAAACTCGCTCTTGTTCTGGCGTTCTTGAGATAGATTTGTTATTCCCGAAAATCCCCGTATCTGCTTGTTCCTGTACCACGGTTCGGTGTCCAACCTTTTTAGAAAATTCTTCAATCGTGTCATCGTCGGTACTCATAATATAAATGTGGGTTTGACAGTTTTCCTTGATAATCTTTCCTGTATCTTCGCCATACTTAGAAAATATTTGTGCGTATGATTGTACAAATAGGTCAAATAACATGTTTCTCCCTGCAGTAACAGTCATGACATTTTCCATGTCTGCAATAGCAGGCATATTCCCAAACTCATCAAGTATCCAATGAATACGTCTATGACATTTATCTCCCCTTGTACGAACACATTGTGTTGACAATTCTGTGTAGACTTGTTTAATAAAAATACTGATTAAAACATGGTTTGACGAGTTAAAGTCAGGTGTCAGCATAAATATAGCAATTGGTTTGTCCGAATAGTGACAGCTTATTTTTTCAACAACTAATGGTGTATCAGTTGTCTCAATTAGCGTTAATTCCGCAAACTTATCATATTCAGCTAAATGTTCTTCTCCTGATTTTTTGCGATACACAACATTTCCTTTTTCGTCTTTTAAAATAGTGCGGTTAAAGGAATATCTCGCTACTTGTTTTTGCCCTTTGTTCGTATAGCTTAATTCTATTTCGTCTCCACTTTCTAAATCACAGTTGAAATTTAGTTCCGCAAACCCTTTAAACTCAACTTTCATTTTCTCTTTGTGGATTTTCTTTCCTTTTCTGTAAAAAGTAATCTTAATACGCTTATTTGCCATTGATTCCTCTAGCTTAATATCAAGGTATTTCGGGAATCCTATTGATTTATAATCTAGGCTGCTTAATGAGGTCATTTTTGCTACTTTGGGCAGTGTAAATGGGTTTAATCCCATTAATGCTGTAGATAAAATATTCCCACGAGCTTTATCGCTACCCATTTTAGTTGCGCCGTATTGTTTCTTAGCTACATTCCCTGCAGGTAAACGATTCATAAATTCGTCTAATGCATTCTTTTCATTGAAATCTTCTTCATCGAGTTTGTAGTTTAGACTTCCTAACTCTGTCAGTAGTTCAACGATATTATTCGGCGTTACTTTCTCGTAGCAGTTATGTTTTTCTGCATGATCTAATAAGGTGAATATAATCGCATTTACCGCTTTTTGAGCGTTGTCATTGAAGTATTTGTTATCTCCTGCATTTGGATCGCTATAAATCGTATTCGTTAGCGTGTTTGTCAGTTCTGTAGCAGTGTCAATATCGCCACGTTTCCAGTATTTAACAATCAAAGCGAGTGAGTTATCACTCATTGATAACAATGGATCTAGTATGTTGTAAGCTAATACTTCATATCCTAATTTTTCTAAAGGATCTTTACTTGCCGTATATAATTCTGTTTTGGGGTCATTAATAATCATAGAACTCTGTTCTTTTGCTCTGGATAAGTTATCGATTAGACTAAACACTGTTGTTTGACCTTTCCCTGATCGACTTGTTCCAACAAAACACGTATTGACAGTATCTGTGTCAATCAATAATTTGTTTTTGAAATGACTGAATGGTACGCCACCGATTCCATCAAAACGACTTTTTCGATCTGGTACTTCTTTACAAAGATTTTTTGTTTCTTTTAATGTTGCAAGCCTACTGTCTCCCTTTTGTCCGTCTGCGATAGGGTGCAATGCAAAATCAATCTTCAATCCTGCGATAATCCCTAATACACCACTAAGAATAATCGTAATGAGTTTCAATGGTTCTTTTAAACGACTGTAGTTCCACTGTGAAAAATCAAAGTTCTTCACCTCTACTGTTGAATCTTTTAGACTACTTACAAAGCTACTTATACGATCTAATGTCTGTTCAACAAGATTGATCGCATAAACAACGATAAAAAAAAGAAGAACCATAGAAGCTATTGACCATAGCACTTTGGTTCTACTCCTATTAGCGTGTCTGCTAGGTAAACTTTCTCCTGCAACACGATAAAAGTAACTGTGACTTAAATATTTTTCTTTCAAATCTATATTTCTAATCTTTGCAATTAAAGGGAATAACCATTTCTTTTTTGCTTTTCTCTCTTTTATTTTCACATTATTCACCTACTTTTTTTGCGTCTTCTTTGCGATCCATACTGTAATAGGCTAATTTTACTTGTTTCTTTTGGTTATCAGTCAATTCTCCTTTATTCTCCATTTTTTCGTATGCTTGAATAATTTGTTCGTCATTTTCCGAAAGAATAGCTTCATTTAGCTTTCCTGTGGGGGTTGAAACACGTTTGTTAAATTCTTTCAATTGTGGCAAATCTCCTGTTTCCAATAGATAATTTTCAATTGTTTTAAGGCTATCTTTATCATTGTATTTCTCATAAACCTGTTCAAATTTCCGTTCTTTTAATAGTGTCGATAAATCAGGAATACTTGTTGTATCTGTCACTTCTTGTTTATTTGATTCTTTCGTTACCTGCTGTAATTGCTGAGTGATTGTTTTGTTCAGTTCTGCTTTTGTTTGACTATTTGCATACGCTAGATAGCCAAATCCAGTTAATGAGAAAATAACTAAGCAAGCCATACCAATGTTAGTAACTTTTTTGCTGAGAAGTGACCGTTGATTTTTTTTCTGATTCAATAGTTCCTCGATTTTACTTTCTAACAGCGCTATCTGAGGATCTGCACTAGGTTGTTGCGCCATTGGAATTACAAACGGTGGTTGACTAATAGGATTATGTTTGTTCAATGTTTCGGCTTGTTCTTTTTTCTCACGTTCTTTTTGTTCCGCTTGCCTGCTCTTTTCAACTTCGAGCCATTCTTTACCTAGCTCATATTCTTTCGTTTGTTTGTGTTCCTGCAAGTTCAATTCCGCTTGCTTTAATCTATATTCTTCTTTTTGCTTTTCTTCTAATAAACGTTGTTCTTTTGCTTTGTTGACTGTTTGATTCCAAACAGGTAACTCTTTTTCAATTTCACGGGCTAAATTATCTAATAAGTCTTGTTGTAAGCCAATTAAATTAAGAGAGGCTGCTTCGATAGTCTCAGCTAATTCTTTCTCTTTCTCTGCCTTAAAATCTAACAAGCTTTGATCTCTTTGCGTGATCCTTTCAATTATTAAGTTTTGGAATACAGTATCCTTGTCTGACGTGTTTTTGATAGCGAGTGTCTCTTTATATTTCTTAATGGAATCATTCACTTTTGTTTCTTCTTCAATTACCTGTCTGTGATACTTTAATTCAATTTCCTTTATGGCTGCTTCGATTTCCGCTTCTTTTTCCGTCTCAATTGTTTGTTTTTTTCCATCAAGTAAAGCCAACTGTTCGGTTTCAAAATCGTTATATTCTCCATTGTATCGATCCCTTATAGGAGCATAGAGCTCGTCAAAGTTTTCCTTTGCATAGTCCTCTGGTTTCAATGCCATTTCTTCTTTGTATTTATCGGATAATTGAGTTGATTGACGAGTGGTTTCTTCCTCTACAATTGATTTGAATGCATTTGTAGGATCAAGTAGTGTATTTGCTTTTAATTTTGTTTGAATATGTTTTGCCTTGAAGTAATCGGTTGTCTCTTGATCGTACTCCTGTTTATCTAGTCCAAAGTAATCATAAATAAATTGTTCGTCACACGTTTTTAGTGTTTCTTCAATAACCGTTTCTTTTGGCTTTATTGCACTGTACTGTTTATAATCTGAAATTAATCCAGACATATGATTTGTTTCTTGCTTGTTGCTCTCTAAATGATCCGTTTCTAATTCCAGTTCAATTTCAGGCTCTGATACCGTTTCTTGTATCTCTTTTACTGGTTCAATTTCTTCAGTCTGTTTTTCTTTTTCAACGGAAGGTTCCTTTTCGGGCATTGCCACAGGCTCAGATTTCGGTGTACCGACTTCTTTCAATGGTTTTTTGTTGTGTATCTTTTGTTCTTCAAGTAACGGATCATTTTGTTTAGAAGAATAATACTTATTAATTTCTTCATTGATCTGACGTTGTAATGTTTCTATATGTTTGGGTGTATTTTCATTGCTACTTTTTGCAAAATCTTGATTGATAAAATCTTGTAGTGTGAAAATAGTTTTTTTTGTGTCGAGTTGAAAAGGATCACACTCTATTTCATGATTGTCGTAATACAACGTACAAGTGATTGTTCCATTAGGAATCCCTTCCTCTTCCATTTCTGTATATAGTTTATCTAATAATGTTTCAGCTTTATCATACGTATGTTCCAATGGTTTTTGCCATGGTTTTCGTTTGAAAACAGAAAGTTTCTTTAAGTTTTTGTCTTTTGTGTCTATAACAATCGTTATCATCGTTTTCCTCCTTAGTTGTTATGTAGTTAAAAAGCGGATAATGACTTCTATCCGCTTTTCAAAAATTTAGAACCCTGGGGCTGCTACTCCGAATAATTGGAACAAATACGTGATGGCTGAAACTGCACCTAATACAACACCTACGCCCATCATAATATCTCCTAATTTTGATTTGCTTCCTTCTGCTGTTTTCTTTGAAATAAAGAACCCCATACCAGCTACTACAGCTGCAATTACCGCTACTACAAATGAAAATGTTTGTAAATTACTAAATAAGTCTTTCCCTGCATTAAATAAATTCTGAAAAATCGGTGCCATTTTTTTTCCTCCTAATTATCTACTTAGATTTTTTTTGCATTCCTTTTCAATTAATTTTGTCATCTCATTTTCGATGACAAAAACTTCTAAATCTGTTGCTTTTCCTTGAAAAAACTCAATTTGCGCTTTTTCAATCGTCGTTTTTTTCCACTCACTAAATTTCTTTCCTTGTTTTTCTAAAAGTTGTTCCGTTAATTCTTGTTTCGTTGTTTTCTTTGCCACGTCTATTGCCCTTCTTTCTATGATTCTATTTTTGATTCTTGTAGTTGATTTGCATTTCGGTAAACTCGAAAAAAACATTTTTTTAATTAAAAGTCTGACCAATCGTTATTTCCAAAAGCATTTAGAGATTCTTTTTCTCCATAATAAAATTCAGTATTGAAGTCTCTTCCTACAATTTTTTTTACAGCATGTTGTTTATAAAATGTGTTACTTGATCCAATTCCTCCCCATTTATCTATATTAGAAAGAAGATAACTCAGTATGTCTGCTTGCTTTTCTCCATAATCATTTAAATCTATATCTGTGAAGTTTCTTATTGCAATCATTCTTAAATCTGTATCAATTTTTACATGCCATTCAGATTGCTCCATATTTTCAAAATAGATAATATTGTTTTCTTTTCCCCTATTTACATCAGGACTTTCATAGAATCGAAGCTGAAATTCTTTTTCAAATTCTTTTACCCAAATAGGTTTATTCTTTTCTAACTCTATGTTGTCTAAAGTTGCTACTAATGATGCTTTGAAGTATGTGTACACAGATATCAGGGTGGAATCAGATAAAACTGATAATTCTAATGAAGAAGTTGATTGACTATCGGACAGCATTTTCTTTAATTCTTTAAGTTCTGATTTTCCGTCTATCTTTTGTTCATTTCTGAAATTTACTAATTCAGATATGGCATTGTTTTTTGTAATTTCTATTCCTTTACCGATTTCTATATGCTCAACAATCACACTTAATAAAGCTAGTGATGATTGTTGAAAAAAAGAATCAACGTATCCTGTAGAATCATTTGAATTTAAGTATTCATGTATATCTTTAATTACTTTACTAGCCATGAACGTAACCTCACTATCCTTTTGTAAAGTGAATTTTTTTTAGAATTAATTTTCATTAAAAATCGTCCCAATTATCTAATTTACGTTCTTCTGGACTCATTTCTTGCAACTTAATACTATATTCATCTAATTCAATTGCTCGTCTCAATTCCCGTGCATAACATTCTTTGTGTTCTAACCTAAATCGATCAGCAATTGGTTCTCCTTCTTTTAAAAGAAAAGTTGTTTCTGTTTCAATCTTCCGTAGTTTTTTAATCTGATTGTTTCTTACTGATCGATCATAAAAACAAGCCTTTAAAATAGCTTCTCGATTTTTAGGATCTAGTAATCTCTTGTTTGTCCAATTATTCTTTCGATAAGATTGTAGAAACTTATCTCCAAAAAACATAACCACAGCAACTAGAAACAATTGATCTAGCTTTTGCATAACTCAGTTCTCCTTCCTATTTTTTGTTATCCAGTAATCCCAAAATGTTTTTGTTCCTCCTTGTTCTTGATAACGTTTGTATTCTTCTGATTTTGAATTACGCATATTAGAGCGTACAAATCGATCGTGCTTTTTTCTACAATTATTTCGTTTTGAGGTCATTCCAGACCTCCTGCATTGAATTATTAATTCGGTTTTCCCATTTTTCTAAGCGCAATTTTCTTTTTTTGCTTCGGGAAACATCTTTACAATAAAAAAAGAGACGATCATCTATTTTGTTATGATGGATCGTCCTTATCCTGTGCAGTTTTACGTGACCATCTAGTTCAATAATCCCTAGATAAAAAATGTTGAATGTTTTATCCGATAGATAAACCGTTTCTTCTTCAAAATGTTTTCGTTCTACTGAGTAAAAGTATTGTAATTCCAGTTGCTTATACTCTCCACCCACGTTATATTGCTTATTCGTCTTTATAAATTCTATCGGAACTAATGTTAATGGTAAATTTGCAATCAATTGTTTGTCATATACACAAGAATCACACTCCTTTAACATGGCTTACCCTCATTTCTCTGAATAGTTTTAATAAAAAACAGGGAACTAAAATCGTTCCCCGTCAGTTGTTTCATTTTTATTTTTCTTTCGATCATAAATAAAATAACCACATACACTTAGTACAACTACCCAACCTATCACTTTCAGGATAGCTTTTTGTGGGCTATCACCAGTGTTTGGCAATACAGATTTTGCAACATCCTTGACTACTTTTTCAGCAGGTGTAGGCGTTGGTTCTGGTGTCTTGTTGACACGTTTTTCTGTAATATGGTGATCTTCTGTACCGTCTGAATCTGTCCACTGTTGCTCGGCAGTATTAATAATCTCATAACCTGCTTTCACGGTGTCTTTTACTGTAATTGGTGCATCAATTTTGTAATAAGCGCCTAATGGTAGTTTCTTTGTATCAACGATCGATATTTCTTTACCTTTAGAATTTTTAGCTTTAGTAAAGACGTTCGCAGCAATCACTAAGCCTTTGTCGGTATCTTCAATTTTAAATAGGTTTGTAACGTCTTCCCCTTTGACGTTGTAAACTTTGACTTTACTTGTATCTAAGGTTAATGCTTCTTTGTCATAAGGATCAACCATTCTTAAACCAGTTAATTTGCTTGTTTCATCAAATGGACGTGTGTCTAACCATAATTGATAATTTATTGTATCGCCTTTTTTGACAATATTCGTATTGTTATTCTCTTTAGAATTGTTATCCGTTTTATCGTTGTATGGATCATTGTTGGTGTCCTCATAACGATCGGTCATTTCATCATCGTCTTTTAACAAGCTATCACCTGTTAAATCAACTTGATCTTTTTTCAAATTGAATTTATGTGGTTCAGGTTTCGGTGTTTTTGTAAAGACTTCATTGGAATCTTGTTTTACATCATTGACTGTTTCCACAAATGTATTGACTACCTCGTCAGACGCTTTGAAACGGTAGAAAGAAGCATGAATACTAAAGCCGACTTCTTTATCTTTGTTCAGATTAACAACATCTAATAAGGTCTGTTTCAGAACTAAGTCTTTTAATTCTTGTTGTGCAGCAAACAATACTTTTCCATCTTTATCTTCTGCCTTAATCCATTCATTTGGTAACTCATCGCCTGCTTTATACGTATCGAAATCTCTTGTCGCATAGACTTTAAACCAACCATTGTAACGATCAAAGTTTTCGTCATAATCATCTAAGATTGTCCAATTGGTTGTATCGCCACGGTTTGGTTGTAAGATACTAGAATTTAATTCATAGAAGAAATCTGAATTTAACGCCACATTTCCCTCATTGATTGATTCACCTTTATCTGTTTTTGTGACATCTTTTGTAGGCGGTGTGGGTGGTGTTGGCGGTGTTTCTTCTTCTGGATTGTCGTTAAAATGCAACGTAGACAAGCTGATTGTTGGTTTTTCTGTTGTGATACTTCCAACGGTTCCTTGACTGTTTGGATTCTTTTCTGTACTGCTGTCTTGTAGCGCAAATCTACGAGTAGAAAACGGCTTAGAGAAATCTTCATAGTAACTAGCAGTGATGGTCAAAATATCTTTTTCACTGTCTGTTTCCATGTGAACGTAGACTGGTTTAATATCCTTGTAGCCTTCAAGCCCTTTTGTCTCTTCGATTTTCCAATCACCATAGACTAAGTTTCCTGTCGCATACCCATCGTCTCCACTTACTGGATCAACGCCTGTCGTCATGATAACTGGATCAGCAATTGTCCCTTCCATCGGCGTTGCAGTAAATTCAATATCATTGATTCCTGACCCCCCTTGATGTTCAGGTAAGGTAGCCATTTTATTGATCTTGATTGCAGCATCTATAATTCGATTCTTCGCTGTTACTTCGTCCCCAATGACTGTTTCTGTTTTTTCATCTTTATACTTGATTGAAAAATCATGATTGAGTCCGTCTACCGTATAGCCGATTCCTGCATCAATTTCTTTCCATGAGTAATCTCCTAATGAAAGAGTGCCGACAGAAGCTTTTAAACTTTTTGGATCTACTTTAATAGCAACGTTATCGCCAAAGTCTACTGTTGTTCCCCCGACAAGCGCACTGGTTACTTTTTCACCAATCAATAAGGTTGGTTTTGGTTGATCGCCCCATTTTACGGGATCACCTTTTTTATGCGGTGAGGAACCTGTGGACGTATCGTTATAGAACAATTGGAAAACAGTTCCTGTTAAGTCTGCTTTCCCATTAACGGCTGTTCCAGTATCTTTATCCACTTTTTGAATGGTTGATTGACCTAACACTGGTTTATTTTCCAGTTTCAACGTAGTCGTCTCACCCGTTTTTATGATCGTATTCTCATTTGGACGAACCGTTTGTCCTGTAGAAGCCCAACCTGTCGAACGTTCCACCACAGTATAATTTCCTTTCATAATTCTTTTTGACTTTCCATAACCATTTTTGTCTAATTTGATTGTATCTAAGACTTTACCCTCTTTGTTTTTTACATCAAATAAGAGTTTGTCAAAGGAATAGTTGCTATTCCATGGTTTGTTGCCAAACCCTAAGACTGATTTGTTGATTTCAAGAAAGCCACCTAGTAGCTCACTGATCTTGAAAGGTGAGTTCCCAAAATGACCTGAAACAATGTCTAGGTGATCGCCTTTTCCATCCATATATTTGTACTGAACAGCATTACTATTGTACTTTTTAAGTACAACATAACTATTTTCTGTTAAATCAGAAGAATCTTCATTGACGGCACCATCAGAGGTTGAACGGAAGCCGTTGCCGACTTGTGTAAGGGCGGTATCTGGTGAAAGAATATAGCCTAATGCGCCTTCACCACCCATGGTTGCCATTTGATTGGCATCAATATCGGAATTTTTTATTGGCATTAAGGTATCGTCTTTGGGTAGTGGTTGACCTGTATCGCTATTGATAAAGGTTAGCGTATAAGAAACAGACTCTATATAACCCATTAAGGTGCCATCTGAAGACTCCCCACCAATTCCGCCACCTTCTGTTTGACCACCACCTGTATTTTCTCCACCTCGGACAATAGAACCAAACCCAAGTGTAATGACACTGTTTTGAGATTTTGCGCCCATTAGAACGGTATCGTATGCTGTTCCATCTGGTTCTACAGCACTATTTACAGTGATTCCTAATGAAATTGGTACAAGTGATCCATCATCCGTTTTAATTGCTGTACCGACATTGCGAATTAATGCTTGCCCGCCAACAGGAATTTCCACTGCGTTATCTGTCGGTAAAAAACCATCCGCTCCTAATATCGTGGTTGCTGTTGAACTGATACTAGATAATGGTTTTCCATTCGCTAATGTCGTTGACGAACCCCAAGCGGCTTGATTGATAATATACGTTGGATTACCTGCACCTTCTAACAACGCTGCTAAAATATCTTGAAACGTGTCACTTGCCATATCATCGGTTGGTGACTTAACAACAGGGGCATTATTAATGGTTCCAACTTGCGTTGCCCCTTGCGGTAGTTCTAAAGCATTGACCTGACTACTTGTGGTTGCGCCAATTCCTAACAGTAAGGTCACCAACCCTACGCTTGTAATGCCTTTTCTAATTTTCTTATAGATTGGACTCCTTTCTTTTGGTTTCTGTTCATCGGAACGAAACAGTTTTTTCCACTTCATATCATTCTCTCCTTTATACTATAATTAGTTTATACCGTCATTTCGGACACAGAAAAAAGCAACCTCGTTTATGAGGTTGCTTTTCATGCATTATTTAGTTAGTTTAGGGAAAGAAACTGCCCCAATCAGAATTAGCTGCATCTTTTTCTGCTTGATTCAAATCATTTTGTGACATTTCTCCACGTCCGTTCCCACCAGTAGAAGGTTGGGCAGGAGGCGCTGTATTGCCACCACCTGTTGCAGGAGGTGCTGTATAACCGCCACCCGTATTACCACCGCCTGTATTGTCATACCCTGCTCCTGCATTCGCATCATTGTTTGGTGCAGGTGCGTTATTCGTTCCTGCTTGTGCTTCTGTTCCTGTTGCGCCATTGGTTGTTGTTGCAGGTTGTTGCGCTTGTGCTGTTGCGTTTGCTGCTTGTTCTTCTGCTTGTTTTGCTTGAGCTGTTCTGTCTGCTTCTTCTTTTGCTTTTTTATCACTATCGGCTTTTACTTTATCAAGTTGAGCTTGTAAGTCTTTTTTAGCTTTTTCATTTTTGATTTTATCTACTTCTGTTTTTGCTGTGTCGTACAGTTTTGAATCAGTAGAAACAACTTTGTTGTCTTTAAACACTTTACTGACTTCTGTTTTAGCTTTTTCGATTTGATTCAATTGATTTTCAGCAATCGAAAGCAATTCGTTGATCGTTTTATCATAGGTTGTTGTTGCGCCTTCTTTAAAGTCCGCTTTTTTATTTTTTTCAACGACTTCTTTTGTTAAACCGTCCGCAATCGGTAGATCCTTTTTAACGTCTGATCCATTGATTGCTACGGCTGTTTGTGTTTGTTGGTACATGCTATTGATATCCGTTAAGGTATGCATTGCAGCTGTTGCCTTTTTCATTTTGTCTTTTACAGCTGTAGCTTCTGACTCAAATTGCTTCAGTTCTTTTTTATCGTATTCTTTCTTTGTTGAAATGGTGGTTTTTTCGTCCACTTGTTTTTGTAAATCGTTGAGTTGCTTTGTTTTGATTCCTTTCACTAGAAAGTCAGAATCTTTAGAATCAAACAACGTCGCTATTTTTTTATCTAATTCTTTCAGACTGTCAGTAAATTGTTTTAGTTCTTTTTGCGCTTCCGCTGCTTTCACACTAGATTGGTTTTGCGTATAGGCAAACGTGCCACCTACACCTACGATCAGGATTGCTGCTAGGATTCCGACTTGCTTTTTCGTTAGTTTTTTCATTATACTGCCCCCACTTTTTTATTTTTAATATACCCATGCTGCTTTCTCCATCGATGTAACGTCCCTTTTGAAACATCAAATTTCATTGCAATTTGACTGAATGTGTAACCGTAATGCACAAGGGTTAGATACGTCTGTTCATCAATTTTATCGGTATTGCTTCTACTATCTTGTTGAAAAATTTGTCTACCTAGTGCGGTATTTAGTCTAACTGATTTTCTTCACGCCATTCTTTTAATTTTTTTAAGCTTATGTGTAATGCACTAGCAATTTGTCGAATCGTATAATCTTCAGCACGTAAACATAAGTATTTTTCTTTATTAACGGTTCGCTTCGCACTATCTTCTGAATATTGAATAAGTTGTTGTCCTAATTCAGTAATCCGTTTATATCGCTCTGTATCAGGTTTTTTGAACCAGTCGTTATCTTGTGCTATTAAAGAATATAACTCAAGTCGTCGTTGTTTTTGTTGGTCTTTGAAATTCATTATTTTCCACTTCTCTATGTATACTTTTATTTTATCGTAAGTATAGCATATTGTTAAAGATTTGTTATGGCTTTTCTTTAAAGTTGAATCCTATGACTTCAACTTCGTGTGGTTTCATTCTCTTGTTCGTCTTCACTAATTTTTCTGAAGGTAAAGATTTGTTCAATCGGAACTTCAAAAACGTCGGCTATATCGTGTGCTAGTAACAATGACGGATTGTATCGGTTCCGTTCTAACTGTATAATCGTTTGTCTTGATACACCTACTTTGTCAGCAAGTTCTTGTTGGGTCATACGTTTCATCGCTCTGTACACATGGATACTTGACTCAAAACTACTATTCTTTTTCTTTGGCATGATTATTCTCTCCTTTTTTAATGTGTCTGTATTGATATCATTTGATTATTTTTCCGACTAAGCTGCATAATCTTTAATTTCCATAGCTCATCTATAACAATATTTAATTGATTATCATTAAAATTCTTGATATCCAAATTAATGATTTTTTCCTCTTTATTTTCTTTAACGTATTGTCGAACATATCGTCTGATTCTAAATTTAGTCATTGAAAATATCCTCCTTAAATTAAGTAGCCCTCTTTCTGAATTAGTTCTTTGTTAAAACTCAACTGACCAATAATTATGGTTCAGATAGTCTATTTTTTTTGAAATATCACTTATGGCTTCTTTTTTTAGTGGTTTAACGATCGTTAAATTTCCTGAAATCAAATTCATTAGTTCAAATTGATAAAAAGAATTACTGTTATACGAACTCTCAGCAATCTTCTGAAGTGCTTCGGAAAGTTCTTTCCCATTTGACCATCTATTTCTCCAAACTACTACTTTCAACTTTCGTTGGAATTTTTTGTAATGAGTGAACAATTGAACTGTTTTTACAGCCTTCATGTACTCTTTCCCATCGTATGACCAATATTTCGCAAGAATTTTCGATAGAAAAAGGTGAATGACATTGAGTAAAAGTAGCCCACCTATTATTATTGTAAACGTTGTAAGTAATGTGCTTAGCATTGAATTTACTAGATTATGTGGCATATCAATTACTGATTGAATTGTAGAAGCTAACTGTTCTTTGTTCCGTTGCTGCAATTTATCTACACTGCCATCAAGTATAAATTCGTATTCAGCTGAATCAGATCCCTTGAGGTCAATATAAGTTGATTTAACATCTATTTTTGGAATAGCCTGTTGTATATCTTCCATTTCTTCACCCCCATGCTTCTTTGACAGTTCGTTCGTTTTGCAACAGTTCAGCAAGCAAATCTTTTTCATGATACTGACGATTGTTGCCTGCTTTCTTGCGTTCTTTCCGTTTTTTATTCAGGAGAAACGCTAAGTCTTCGTCCATTTGATCCGTGAATGTGATAGACCTTCGTTTTTTTGAAGTCATGGTGTTCACTCCTTCGGGTGCTGTACCCATTTTAATTAGGTACAGCACCTAAAATTCATTAGCCTTCTCTTATTTACTAATTTTTGTTATTTGTTACGCAATAGTGTTGCTGTCGCAGGGTTTAAGCATCCGTTCACCCTAAACTCTCGGAAACGACATACGAACCTCTCGTACGCCTGAGCAAGTTAATGATCTACGATCATTCTCTCCTTGGATTGTGACATTTTTACTGTTTAAGTTCTAACCCCTGTCCCTTAGTAGTCACGCTGATAAACAGGGCGGTCATTGCACACCGACATATAGGTTTCGTCTTCTTTCGTTCTTCCTTAGTTTTCCAACCTATCGATTAAAAATAGGTATTGTGTTGATCCCTCTATCTTAGCTAACGTAGACATCAAACAATAATTTCTCATCATGGTTTGCTTTGTTTTTTTGTTAGCACTCATCCTAATTTCATAGGCTTTCAAGTTCACTCTAAAAAGTGCTGAAATTGTCTGAAACATGTGTTGCTAATTCGTTTGTTTTAAATTAGCAAATAAGAAAAGGCTAATTTTCTACTTGATTACGCTTGTTGACGTTACTTTTTTTCTTGTTTCAATCGTTCTTTTTCGTCTTTCTCTCTTTTTGCTTTTTTAATGCGTTGCTGCGCTCGCTGTTTTACTGCTTCTGGCTGATTTTCTTCACAAGTAAATTGGTAAACTGTTTTGGCTAATTGATTGCCCTGTAACGTTTCACCCATTCCCTTTCCTGTTTTTTTCAGCGGTAGCAGCTTTGTTTGATTGCTTTTGTAATTTCCTGATCGACTAGCAATTAACACCCCTTTATTTCTTCTTGAGTAGACACGTTCAATCTCATTGTAAATATCCATTAATTCAACTGAATTCATTTCAATAAGGCGTTTTCGTCCCTCTATGTATTCAGTAGCTTGTTGAAAGATTCGATCACCTTCAATGATAAATTCTCTCTTTTTTCGTCCTTTTCCTTTTTGGAATAAAACGACTCTTTTTGCATATGTCATTACTTCTTCGGGTGTCATAATCGTTGTTGGCATAGAAACTCTCCTTTCTTTTTTTGGATCATTTATATTTGACCCATTTTTTTAACAAGTAAGTGAACAACAAATCGTTGTAACGATACAAAAAAAGAGGACGATATACATTTGACTGTATATCGTCCCCTAATCGTAACCATCACACACGTTATTTATTATAAATTCCTTAACTTACAAGCAAATAACTATAAAAATGGACACTCGTTTTGTATGATAACAACAAATGCAACTTTAACCTAATGAGTATTAGATTAACATTTTCTCGTTAAATTGCTTGAAAGACATAGAAACAAAGGTTCCTCTGTCAATTTCATTAAAGAATTGCTATAATAAGGACGTTGTGACAACTGTTACAACAAGGAGCCAAATATCAGTTTCATGTAGGAATGTACATGAGCCTGACACCTTTGATTCTGCTTGACCTTGTAAAAGAACGCCAATTCTTTTGCAGGGAAGGAGTCATCGGTGGGCTACTTATTTTATTTGTTGTTCACTAACTTCTTAAAGATAGTATTCAGTTTTTAATAAGTAAAACATACCACATTAGAAAACTCTTAACAAGCTTTTTCATCCTCCTCATTTTTATTGTATGAAAAGTGATTGGTTTTTGGTATAATTAAACTAGTTCTGAATTTTGTTCTAGGAAGTTCTTATGAGGAGAATTCCTAGTTCTTTTTATGCTGCTAAGATGTAAGCACTTAATAACACTGGTCCAACTATTTTAATATACTTCATAACCAAAATTTTCATCGTTTTCCCAACTTTCATTTGTTTTACAATGTAATTATATCATAGATAAAACTTATAAAATAGTGTTTGTATAAATATTAAGCAAAAACCCAGCGTATTTGTTTGATATTTTTTAATTCACAAATAAGCTTCATTTTATGTTAATATTATATACAAATATAGATTGGGAGGTATCAAATGTACTTAAATGATTACGTTAAAGAGAGTAGAGTTAAAGAAAAATATTCACAAGAATTATTTTACAAGGGTATTGTTTCAAGAGCCACTGCTGATGCATTTGAAAAGAAAAATGCAGATGTTTTAAAGATTGGTGCGTTATCAAAAATTGCGGAAAATTTATCTCTCACCGTTAGTGATTTAATAGCTCGTGCTGAGGATTCTTTTCTTACTGAGTTTGAAAATAAAAACAGAGAATTCCTATTAGTATCATCAATTCTTTCAGAATACGAATCAGAGTGTGTGGAACTTGAAGAAGAAGAAATCAAAGCTTATTTAAAATCTATGGACAATCTTTATTTGAGTATATTAGAAAAAAAAGATCTACATTCTAATTATTTTAACTTATATTTGATTTTGAAATATTCATTCCATGATAGTTCTAAGGTTATATTGCCTGTCGATAAATCAGATATCAGTCTTTTTAGAAATATTATAAAAAATAAGTCAGTATACGGAACTTACGACTATAAAGTATTCGCAAATATTGTTATATCACCATTTTGCTCATTAAAAGATATCAAATTATTTACCGATTGTCTTTTTCCATTGGAAAGTAATCCATCTCATGAACTATTAGAATCTGCTTATCTTTCCCTAGCAAATCTTACATCAAAACTTTTGAGGACGAATGAATATGATCTTGCAGAACATTATCTTAAACTTTTTAATTCAGAATTACTGTTAAATCCATCATATTATTACAAACTAAATTATTTACATGATTATTATTTACTTGATTTTCTTATAAGTAAGTATGAACAAGCAGATTCGCTTGCTAAATCGCTTCAGTTTGTAGATATAATTGAATTATGTGAGCCACCTGAATCAAGTCTTGCTACTAGAATGCGCGAAGCTACAGTAAACATCGTTGAGGGAAAGACATCTTCCCGTTCGATAATAAATATCATAGCAACTACAAAAAATAATATTGATTTTAAAAAGCTGATTCCAGAGCATTTAATTAAAAATACTAAAAAAACTAGTAACTTTACTACAAAGTAAGTTACTAGTTTTTTTTTAAAACAGATTTTTGATTATATCTAAACCACCTAAAAAGTTTCCTAATATGCTACCAACATTTGACAGGAAAAAAACTAAAAAGATTCTCAACACTCTATTTTCATAAAAAGATTTTACTCCTTTAATATCTATGTCCATAGATTCAAAATCTTTAACTTTAGGTTTTCTAAATTTAGCTTCAATTAATGCAGTAAAGATACCAACAGAGACAAAAGGAATAAATGTAGTGAATGGAGCCAGAATAAAAGCTGTTATTATTGCAAGTGGGTGTGCTAATGCAAAAGCTGTAAAAATACTTGCAACTGTACCTTTCCAAATAATCCATATTTTTAATTGTTCTAATCCTACTGATGGACTTTGCGTAAATGCGTATGCAAAAACCAGTAACAAGATAATAGGCAAAGTCCACTTTCTAATTCTTTCACTAACAGACGGTTCTGGTATCTTTTCATAGTTCTCTAAATCAACTTTTTTCCCCTCCTTTATACATTTCACTAGACCATCAACATGTCCTTTACCCACAACTACAACATTTTTCTCTCCCAAGCATCCTAATATTTTAGTTGTCATATACTCATCACGTTCAGCAATAAAAGCAGTCCAAAAATCTGGATATTTATCTTTTAAATCGATAAACACTGGTTCAAAATTTTCTGATTCAAGTAATTTCTGCATATCTTCATCCGACATTTCTTTGTCGTCAAATACATTTAGAAAAGCGGAAGGAAGCATGAATCTTTGAAATATTGTCAAACTTTTCCACGCTCTTTTAAAAGTGACTTGTGCGTCCCTATCAATTAAAACTAGTCTACTTCCCAAGTTTTGAGCCTCATTGCTTGATACAATAAATTCTTCACCTACAACTCCAGATTCCTCTTTTAGCATTCTTTTTTGAAAATGTTTATACAAGAAATTAAACATAAAAATTGGGAATTGTTTGGATTTTATTATCTGGATTAAATCAGTATTTTCCCATTCTTCAGGATTCATATATTTATCGTACCGCTTTTTATCTAACTCGATAAAAACTGCATCTGGTTGTTCAGTATCTATGATTTGTTTTACAAGTTTAGCACTGTCACTTGAGACATGATTAGTGCCGATAACTATTATCTCCTTATTTTCGATTGCTAACTTAGTAATATTTACATTTTCCATTAATATCTCCCTCATACTAACATTGTCAATCAATATTAGTTAATTTACCCAATCGTGAGTAGTAATCATATTATCTTTTTGGTTGTCTGCTATTAAAGTTTTCCAGTTCCCAATAACAGAATCAAATAAATTTTTAAACGCCCCGTAAGCGTAATTATCAATATTTTTAATTGTTGAATCTGTTTTTCGTTTTTGATAAACCCGTCGTAAGGTCTTAGTAATTTCTTTTTGAACGTCTAACAAGTCATTGTGCATATAGTCATTGTCTAATACTAAAACAGCATCGTGTTCTTTCTCCATTGCTTTTTTGGCTCTAAGAATAATTCCTTGCATATTTTCAGCATCGGTTAAAGTATCACTGAATAAGCCGATAATATTTAGGTTTTCATAATTTAAGAATGACTGGTCTTGATAGGTTTCAGCGAAATTCTCTAAAAGATATAATTCCTGCTGCTGTATTTTAGTATCTAGCTTTTTAGTATCTAGTAATGTATCTTGGTTTAAATTATTAAATACTGTACTGATTTTCATACCCTCTGATTTATCAACGTTTTGGCTAGGTATGATTTTCATACCCTCTGACTTATCAATGTTTCTAGGGGCGATATCAGAAGAAGTGCTAGGTATGATTTTCATACCCTCTGATTTATCAACGTTTTCATTAACTGATTTATCAAAATTTGTTAATTGGTAGATATCATTTTCAGTGACCTGTAACTCTGCTAAATATAATCTGTTTGGATTGTTTTTCCCGAGTTCTTTATTAAATCCCATTTGTTTTTGAAATAGTAAACCAAAATCTTCTAGCTGAGCTTTTATTGACAAAACTTTTTGTTTGGCACAACCTAGCAAGTCGCATAACTCAGATATTGTAAAAGTAAAGTAGACATTATTTTCTTCATCGACTTGTTTCTTCTGAACTGCAAACTCCAAACGTGCTTTAAGAAGCATGTATGCTATTTTGCTAGAGTCGGACATTTTTTTATATTTATCACTAGCAATTAAAACTTTAGGAAATTGAAAGTACAGTTCATTATATATTCTATCAACCTTAAAATAATTGAATTTGTTCATATTAAAGCTCCGTTCTATTATGTTAATTTTATAGGATTCATTTTAATTTAAAATAAGTTGTCTTAATGTATAGCATAATATAGTTTTTCTGATAAGTAAACAGTTTTAAATCAGTATAGAAATTTCCCTATTTATTTAAAGGGAAATTTCTATACTTCTATATTTCACATTATAGAAATAGGGAAAAACTCTGTAAATCAAGCTTAGCAATAGATTTTAAAGAGTACTATATATAGATATAGGGATAATTCTATATTGATAATTATAGAATTATCGTTATTTCCTTATTTCCCTATTTCCCTATTAATATATATGTGTTATAATAATTAAAACTATAAGTAGGAGGTATGATTATGAATTGGAAAAAACATGACAACAAAGCAACAACATTAACTGTTGGGAATTACAAAGGTGGTGCAGGAAAAACAACAAATGCTACACTGATTAGCTACACATTAGCAAAAATGGGAATTAAAACACTTGTGATTGATTTAGATCCTCAATCTAATGCTACTAAAGAATTGATGTTAACTAGATATATAAACTTTCCTGAATTAGATACAACAATAAATACCACGTTAATGGCAGGTATTGAAGCAGGATCTTTAGAAAATCTTCCTATAGAAATTCAAGACAACTTATTTTTAATTCCTTCATTTATTGATTTTGAAGGTTTTGCAAAATATCTTTACAAAAATACTTCAAATGATAAAGAAGAAGACTTTTTTCTATATGATCTAATCGAGCCATTGAAAAAAAATTATGATCTAATTATTATGGACGTTCCGCCTATGAGTATAGAGATAACAAAAAATGCAGTGACATCTTCTGATTATGTTTTGATATCCTTACAAACACAAGAGTACAGTCTAACTGGTGCAGAAAGTTACGTCGAAGAGCTTGGAAAATTAACCAGTAGATACTCATTAGATTTGGACGTGGTAGGAATATTACCGGTATTAATGAAAAACAATGGTAAAGTTGACGAATACATTTTAGAAAATGCAAAAGAGAATTTTGGAGAAGAAAATATTTTTTCTTCATATATACCACAAATGGAACGAATAAAAAGGTTTGCTGTGAATGGAATAACTGATTTAGATAGACATGATAAAAAGGTACTAAAAATCTATGAATCTGTTAGCATTGAACTACTAGACAGATTAGCTCAATTCAATAAACAATAAGGAGTACAAATCTATGACTGAAAAAAAATTAGGTTTATTAAACAGACAAAATACGTTAGAAAGAAAACAAGGAAATATTATTCCAAAAGAAACTTTCAATGAATCACAAGAAAGTAAAATGGAACGAAAGAAAAAAGAATTTAAAAATCAGCAAGGAAGCATGAAGGTACCTTTATCTACAAAAAAAGAGTTGGACGCATTAAAAGATATTACTAAGACTAAGTTTGATTATGAAATTATACAGATGCTAATAGATAGTTATGTTCATGATTTAGAACACAGTAAAGCTAAAAGGTTTAGATTGCTGACAGAAGAAGATTAGAAAAAGGGAAATATCTATAATAAGATATTTCCCTTTTTCTATATATAGATATTTAATTTCAGAATTTTACTATATCAAAATAGAAAAATAAGGAAATAATCTATTATGGTTCATTATTTAGATAAAACCATTTTTGATAATCATATTGAATAATGTGTCGAATATCTTGATACTCAATTTCTGTATCTCCAATCAGAGCCATTCCTTCAGAAACCATTCCTCTAAAATTCCCAATGACAGGGTCTTTAACTCTTCCTAGGTGATCTCGTGAATTAAGTTGAATCTCTAAGACTTTGTTGTACTTGATCGAACCAGAGAGGTAGTAGTCAATATCTTCAGTTGTCATTTGTGGGCGTCGCTCAAAACTCTTGTTTGATTCTTCTGTTGATTCTTTAATCGCTTTAGTTAATTCTCCTAACTCAAAAGCTGTCCCCCATTTTAATGACATACCACGATCCTGATACTCGTTGTAGGGGATAAACTCTTTCTTTGTGCGTTCTTCCATCAACTCATTCCTTCCATACCGCCTGCATGCCCACCGACAAGCCCTGCACGATTGATTGCTGTTGCGCCTTCCAACATCGACGTGGCATGTACAATAGATGTAAATCCATATTTACCACGTATGCGATCGATGAGAAAATCTAAATTATTGTCTTTCACTTGCTGCTCGCCATCAGAAAAGAGATCCAACTGTATGATCGTTGAATAAGTCAGTTTGCCAAAGGACACACCAATACTACGAACTTCTTGATTGGTGTAATGCTTCCGAAACAAAGCAATTGTTTCTTTCACTAATACTTTTGTTGTATTTGTTGCAAGAATCTTTTTTTGCCGATTAAACCCTGATTTATTTTCTTTATCGAGATAGCCTTTAGGGTAGCCCACATAGACAGAGATAAGCTGTGTTTGTACATTTTGCTTTCGCAAGCGTGACGCAACTTGATCAACAATCTCCGTCAAAACAAGTTCAATTTTTTGTTGAGAAGTATACGTTTCTGGTAAAACTTGACTGTTTCCTAAAGATTTCTCTTTAGGCGGTTGATAATCGCCTAGAAAGCTACGATCAATTCCATTGGCATGAGCATATAATTGTTCACCCATGATTCCTAATTGACTTTTCAGTCGATAGTAATCACTGGTGGCTAATTCTTCTATAGAACGAATCCCCATACCTAGTAGACGTAGTCTTGTTTTTTCACCAATGCCACAAAACTCGGTCATCGGATTAATTGACCATACTTTTTCTTGAACGTCTTTGTAGCGCCATTCAGCTTTGAAATCAGGTGCGTTCTTTGCTTCATTATCTAGTGCTAGTTTAGCTAAAAGAGGATTGCTACCGATCCCAACAGTTGTGTAAATGCCTGTCTCTTGCTGTACTTTAATTTGAATCAGTCGAGCTAGTTCATAGGCTGTTTGACAGTTAAAATAAGAGAGTGAGTTTGTTACATCTAAAAAGCTTTCATCAACAGAGAAGACGTGGTGATCCTCTGAAGTAACAAACGATTTATAAATCTGATTAATTTCAGCATTCTTTTTCATATACAAATTCATACGAGGGGGAACAATCAACAAGTCTTTATGATCTGGAATATCTTTTTTACGAGTGACATTTGAGATTCCTAATATTTTCTTAGCTAAAGGGGAAGCAGCAAGAACAAGACCGCCTGCATTGTCAGCGTTACTCATCACAACTAACATCGTTTTTAAAGGGTGCAGTCCTCGTTCTACGCACTCAACAGAGGCGTAAAAACTCTTGCAGTCGATACAAAGAATATCTCTACTCGGTTCTTTATCGTAATCAAATTTCATTAACCTCACCTTTTCTGAAAAAATTACTTAGTCACATTATACGAACTTTTGTTCCCGTTGTCTAGCATGAGATAGCAGACCAAATGCAAATAAAAGAACCTAAGATACGTTCATAGGCTCTTTTATTGATCAATATTCTTTTTTGTTCGTTTATGTGCTTTTAAGTGCGTATAATATTCTTCTTGCAATGTAAGTAACTCGGCGTATATAACGTCCATAGGCTTGCTGCTTGCAAGTGATAAAGAATAAATAAATGAAGCAGGTAACGATTCTACGGTCTTATTTCGTGTAATCCATGTGGCAACAGTAGATTGAGGGTAGCCGTGTAACTCGCAAAACTGTTCTACAGTAAGTCCTAGTTGCCTGATAATGAATGTATTGATAGGGTGCGGATATACATAGTTATTTGTTTTCATAGTGGGAACTCCTTTAAAGAAGCAATATTATTGCGCTTGCGATAATATTGCTTTACTTCTAATACTTCTATATACCGTTCGATATATAATTGTGGTATAATGAATATGAAAAAAGAGATATGCGCTAACATACCCCTCTTTTGTAGAACCAAACGGTAGCATAATTTTAAATCATTTTGAAATGATCGCTAACTTGCCAAAGTTATTGAGCGGTCATTTCTTTTTGTCGTTTTTATGCATATCTACAATCAACTTAATCAAAGCAATGGTAAACATACCAAAGCTTAGAATCAATTGAATTGTTTCTAATGCGGACAAAAGGCTTCTCCTTTCGTTAGATTCAGTACATACAATCATATGCACCACCTCCTAAAGAGCGCCACCGTCATAACTTTTCTACATTGATTAGTATATCATACTTAAGTTTGTTTCTTTCACTTTTCTAAGTACCTTTTTTAGTAAAAATTGTTACTTTCTACTCATCTTTTTTGGGTCTAATGCATGCAGCTGCTATCGATCCTTTTTGATAGATACTGTTGTATCAACATCTTCAATCATTTGTTCAATCGCTTCTTCTAGATCCTCCGATTTAAAATAATCTGACATGTACAAGCCATGCAAAATCAGACCTAGTTCATTTATATTTACTTCCATTAATACTCAACTTCCTTTCTGATCATTTTTAGGACAACCACATTTTTTGCGCATCCTCAATCATATATTCAAAGTTGTTGGTAACAGCTGAATAGTCCTCACTATTCAAATACAATTTAAAATGCTTTTCTTTTAATTCAAAAGATAGGACGTAGTCATCTATACTAGTATTCATATCTATTAATACGAAAGACAACACTTGAGCCATTGCGCTATAATACCCAACACTTTCATAAAATTCTTTATCTTTTTTCATGGTGCTTTCCTTTCTGATCCTTTTTAAGATTCTTAGTGATCTTTCTACATAAGTTGCCATTCATTTTATTATTTTCTTTAAAAAATCCAGCCAGTTCTTGATTTTTACGTTCTATAGATTGAGCTTCTGCCGTTTTATTTTTAAGCAACCCATAGAGATAAGAAGCTTCTTCTTTTGTCATTTCAATACTAATCAATTTTCTTACCTTCTTTCTGATCCTTTTGGGTATTCCGTTTAGTCCTTTGTCTCAATGTTTCTTGAATTTATTAAATAAGCTGTATGTAAATCTTGTGAGTATTGAACGTAACCACCTGAATGAAAAGATTCTTCCATTTCGTATTCTTCTGCTTCTAAATAAGCCAGTGCTTTCTCCTTAGTTTTGAATTTGCTAAATGTTGCATTCATACCATCATTATATATCTCAGTGACTTGCCACATAATTTATCCTCCTTCAGTTTATTGATCCTTTTTGGTAATCATTCTATAGTTATTATTTCAATGTTTTCAATACTATTAATGATCAATTCGTAAATACTGACTAAGGTGCTCAACGGCGCATCAATCTGCAGCTGCTTATAACCAAAATTAGTTTGTTGTTGATCCCAATAGTCTTTTAACTTAGTACATTGATCAATAATTTCTAATTCACTATGATTTTGAATATACTCGATCAAATTATTAAAGGTGTTTACAGCATCGCCACACAAGATAATTGCCTTTTTCGACTTTTTCTCGTCAATAGAATTGGCTGTAGCTATTTTTAGACGCTCACTCCAATATGATTTTATGCGTTGTAATTCTTCGATTACACTAGTTAGAAACTCTTCAGATTTAAACTGATCCATAACACTAACCTTTCTGATCCTTTTTGGAAATAATCATCTAAAACAATTCAATTTCTTTCTCATTTATAACAGTGTCTAAAGATAATTCTACCCCGTACTCCGACAATTCCATGTGAACATATTTATTTTCGGAAGTATCTCTTATAACCTCAAATTCATCATCATCGCTCAATGACGTCTTAAATTTTTGAATTTCATTTTCAAAATATTTTTCTGCCTTCACCTTATTAGTAAAAATTTTCATTACTGTATTCCCAGTACTTTCTTCTCGTAAATGATATACATACAATTTTGGCATACTCTATGTTCCTTTCTGATCCTTTTTGGTAACACTAGAAGCATCTGAGAAAAGACTATCAAATCCTCTCCAATAACTCTGTACAGCTTTTTCAGCTTCAGATACAGAAGAAAAAGTAGTAAGGTTTAAATAAGTATCACCATTGTAATTAAAGTTCATTTTGTTTTTATATTCTTCTTTCTCTTCTTCCGATTGGAGTTGCCTAAATAAGATAATTGTATTTTCATCAATTATCTCTAGTAAATAATTTGGTGCCACTATTTGTGTATTTTTAGTCGGATAGTTCATTTCTTGATAGTATAATTCTTTAATTTCATTGTTCATCCTATCTCCTTCTTTCTGATCCTTTATGAAAACTAATCTTCATTTGTTCTTGCAAAAGATATTTCCCTGTACAATCTCATTGCAGGATTCTTTCTTAGCTCTGCTTGCAGCTGCTCGTCTGTTTCGTAAGTGATCATTGTTCCATAACCTTTTTCAAGTTCATTCATTAGTTCTACTAGAGCTAAATTTCTTTTGTATGAACCCTTTTGATCTTTTAGTTTACTAAATTCTGCTTCAATTTCGTTTAACATTCTTTTCATTATTTTCCCTCCTTCAGTTGTGTTCCTTTTGTTGATAATCGTCTTAGCTTAAACTTGAAATAGCCTTAGAATAACTCTCTACTCACCATTTTCTCTTATTGCAAGGTATTTATACAGAGTTGTTGGGCTTACTCCTGACATTTCTTTGATTTCCCTTAATGAATGCTGCTTTGTATCATATAACTTAAGCGCTAGCTGAATTTTCTTTTCAGATTTTTTCGGACGACCACCAACACGACCTCTTGCTCGTGCGCTTTTAAGTCCTTCTTTCGTCCGTTGAACAATCAGATCTCGTTCAAACTCTGCAAATGCTTGAAACACTGTCAACATCAATTTACCTTGTGGGGTAGACGTATCAAATTTTTCTTTCGCACTAATCACATTAACTTTTTTCTGATCGAAAAATTCTACTAAGTCGATCAAGTCTCTTGTACTACGTCCTAATCTACTCCAACTTTCGACAACGATTGTATCGCCCTCACGAACATTATCTTTTAATTTGTTCAATTCTGGACGGCTTGCTTTTGTTCCAGTAATTTTTTCTGTATATATTTTGTCACATTGATATTTTTCTAAAATATCAAGCTGCCGATTCAATTCTTGCGATTGAGTGGACACTCTCGCATAGCCATACGTGTATTTCACAAAATCACCTCACTTAATTATACCATATACGGTTGTTTTAAGTATATAGTTTTACGTATAAGTTTACGTATAATTTCAATATTATTAAAACCTCTACATAGAGAGGTTTATAATTTTACTGCTTTTTGAAAATACACCTTCCGTAAAACGAATGTTTTTGGTATTGGCATATAGATAAATCAGACACAATCTGTTTGTGTCTGATTTATCTATATGCCTTTTTACTAATTTTAGAATGATACATCGTAATAGTCCAAAGTTACAATAAATCCTTTTGCATCTAAATACTCATAGATATCCTTTACTTGATCATCAGAAATATGAAGCTTTATAATTCTTTCATCAATTGTGTGATATAAGTCCGTACATTCAACAACCATTTGAATGTCCTTAATATGTGGCAATGAAAAATAGAGCTTAAACACCTGATCACTAATTTCATCACTGCTGCCTTCAAACAAATACCAAATTTTTGCAGTATAGCTTCCTTTGATTTTTTCATTAATCAATTCAATAACTTGTTCTACATTATCATAAGTTTGTGCTGATCTTTTTTCTGTTTTAATCCATTTATCCATTTCTATTCCTTCTTTCTTTAAAAAATAAGTGTTGGTTCACTACCTTCTAAAACCCATTGCAGTGTATCTATTCTCGTTTTTAGTTCAATTACTTTCTCTTTACCATCTGTAATTTCTAACATTGTTTCCAGCTGTTGAATCTCTTCTTGTATTCTCTCTTTTGTTTTCATGTTACTACCTAAAGATTCATTAGCAACTCTTGTTAATGTAATAGCATTGTCTAGCGTAAGTTTTCCTATCTCAGCTTTCTTTTCCCCCGTATACTTGGGGTTCCCTGCACCATTCATATACCTTTCGAGCATCGCTCTACTCATTTGATTATCTATTTTCTTATTTAATGCATAAGCTGTGTAAAAGTTACTTTTTAACAATTTTAATACTTGCTGCTTGTCTGCGATACCCAATTGATAACCCCTTTCTTTAACTCTATAACTAATTTTAGCATACTTTAGTATCGTACGCAACTAAAGTATCTCTTTTTATTGAAATATTTAACACTATGTACGTATTCGATATAGTATCTGAATCAACGTGCTTATGTAAGATTCTGATTATTTACACATATAATTTACAACAAAAAAGTGATCTCGTTGCAACTGCACAAAATCACTTTTGACTATACTCTAATTTTACACATCGCTCAATCGTTCTATTGAAGACAAGTAAATATCTTTGTCCTTTTCAAATCCTATAAAATGTCTATTATTTTTTTTACATACAACTCCAGTTGTTCCACTGCCCCAAGCATTATCAAGTATCAAATCGCCTTCGTTAGAATATGTCTTTATAAAATATTCAACAAGTGATTCAGGCTTTTGCGTTGGGTGTATCGCTAATTTCTGTTTGTCAGTAGCAAACGTTAAAACGCTTCTTGGGTAGCGTTCTGTAGAACCACCACCAGAAATGCCTACTTTTGTTTTACCGTAGTTACTGCCATCATTTTGGTGCTTAGTGTAGCTATTTACTGGCTTATGACCTGTTGTTTTTTGAGGGTTGTATGTAGGTAGCTTTTTATAAAAAACAAGAACATTTTCATGTGCCTTCATTGGCATTTTTTTTGCGTTTAAATGTCCAGTAGCAGTTGTTTTTTCCCAAATCCATTCATACCTCAACATATCTAAATTACTGTTGGCAAGGATTTTATCAAAAGGTGTTTGAGCTGTAAGAACGATTGCCCCATTGTCCTTTATGATTCGTTTATACTCTTTCCAAAGTGGTTCAAGAGGAATTAAACTGTCCCAATGGTTATTTGTGGTTGCATAGGGTAAATCACAAAAAATCATATCTATAGCATGGTCTGGAATCCGTTTCATGCCTAATAAGCAGTTTTCATTAAAAACTTGATCCCACAGTTCATTAATACTTTCTACTGTTTTCATTTCTTCACTCGCTACTTTAGTTAAAAAATGACCATACTGATTATCTGCAGATAATTTTTGAATTGCTCGATCTGTAGTTCCTAAATTCAGAATCACACGCTGTTTAATTTTCGTTCCTTCCCTGTAATTCTCTGCTAAACTCCAATATATAGTATTGTTTACTTTCCTTTTTTTTAAAAACATTTTGACACTACAACCTCCATTTTTTTGACACTACATTTCTAAATTTAAAGGATAGATTTTCTTATGAAAAATCTATCCCAAAAATCGTCATTCAAATCATTTCAATTCACAATCATCTTCGATTTCTTCTGTATTATAAATTCCATCTATCCAAACAGCATCCATGTATAAACAAGTTACAAATTTATTTGTGACAGCTTCTAATTCTTCTGTTCTAGAATAATTATTTTTATCTAAGAATGATATTGCTTCACAAATAGAATTTACTTCATCAATTGTAAAAGGTATCATAAATTGACTATCTTCTGTTTTCTTAATTCCTTGTGTATTAACCATATGTTTCAACCTTCTTTCTTATCCCAAAAACCGTCGTTTTATTTTTCTTCTTCAGTTAGATCCTTCAGCAAAGTTCGGTCCAAAGACTCTACCATAGCAACACAACAAGCAGCGCACTGAATTGCTTCAGTTTGTAAATCTTGTATTCTTTTCAGATCTGAACTAAAACTATATTCATTTGCTTCTTTGCACATTTCACCAAACTCTTCACCTATAATCGATAACCAAAGTAAAGGGCTATGATTTTGTTCGCCCCATTTTTTGTCCTGGCGTTTCCGCTCGTTAATCACTTTTTCGATCTGTTCATTCATTTCTATTCCTACTTTCTTTTTTTGTCCCATAAACGGTCATTAATGGTTTTTAATTAATTTAATAATTCTATAGTCTTGATAGATAAGACAAAGTAAAGAAACTATCATTCCTATATTTTTAATTATGTTCTGTCTAAAAAATAGACCGCTGACTACCAATATTAAGCCTGCTATTGCAAAGTACAAGTATAATTCGCATAGTTTTTTCCTCATGTTCATTCTCCGCTCTCTTCCAAAAATCATCGATTATAAATCAATATTTGTAGATCATTTTAATCCCCGTGCCAGTGCTTGTTCTAAAGCTCCATTTTATTGGGGCTTGTAGATTACTAATTGTATGCACAGCACCTATAGTCCGCTGAAATATCGTTTATTTCATCGTGTGCCCAACCATCCACATCAGGATAATCACTTTTAAAGTTTGCATATCCATTGTGTAAATTGCTAACAAATTTTTCAGGATTATCAATAAAGTCTTGAGCGATATTATTTTCTAATGATATGCAGTGATGATTTTCAGTGCAATCCCATAAAATATCACGGGCGATTGTATATTCGACTAAGTTTATTTGATTATTGTAGTGTAAGTTTTCAATTAAATCCTCTAGTTCATAAAACATTCGTTGTTGTAGTTTTTTCTTTTCCATTAACTCTATATACAATTTATATCATCCTCTCTGAAGTCAATATGCGTTATAAGCACATATTGACTTCACCTTTCTTATAGTACTTCTTAAGCTCTGTACGCTCTATTTCTTCTAAATTCTCTAAATCAACAGTTATTTTGTAAGTAATTTTCTTATCTTGTCCCTGTGAAGGATACGAAGTGTAATAAACCATACGGTTCTTAATTCGCATTGATTCTATGATTCCATATTTTTCAGAATACAATAGTTGTGCCTGCTCCATTTCACTGGTGTACTTTGCACTTAATTTTTCCATTTGAACACTTCCCTTACTAATTTGACCTATTTAAAACGATTTAATCACGTGTTAGACAGTATTCTTAGCAATATCGAGGAATGAATTCATTTTTAAAACGTTTATTTTTACGATCAATATTATTCTGTATTCCCAAAATATCATGTGAAAAATTAGTATTATCTGAACAGAATAAATGATCTAACTTCATACTGTATGTCTTATCGGCTTCTTTTAAATCCATAACAAGTGATAAAATATCAAAGTCTAACAATCCTTGTTCTTTAGCTCTTTTTGCAATTTTAAACATTATTTCTAATTTTTTCTTTTCCATTAATCTTCTTCCTCTCTTTACCTTATATACTTATTATATCAGGATATCCCTATATTGTAAAGGAAAATATGTGGATATCCTGATATTTTTATGTTATTATGTAAAATAAAGGAGTGGATATTTCTATGGAAAATGAATACTCAACTACTGAAGCCCAACGAAGAGCATCCAAAAATTATGAACAAAGAAATCCAGAAGCTAAACAGTACAGAAACAAAAAGTCGGCTACTAAAAATTTTATTACACAAACCGCTACTGAAGAAGATTTTCAATTAGTTTTAGAATGGGTAGAAGAAAGATTAAAAAACAACACTACTAATGACTTACTTTAGTAGTGTTGTTTTTATTAATATATGATCTATTAAAGGAATTGAATTTTTTCTTAACTAAATAATTCGTTAAAATATCAATTGGATTGCCCTCACCATGCCTATTAATAGTAGAAATACTAACTTAAGACATGATTTAATTAGGAAAAATGCAAACTTAAACAATACCATAATCCATAAGAAAATATTTACCATTAATAACATGCTCGTCCACTCCTATTCTATTTCCATGTTTTTATCTCTAAGTTGTGACTTGATTTTATACGTCTTACTTTCGGTTAAGTTCGATTCTATAATAGGTTTTTTTAATGCTATTTCTCTTTCTTTCTTAGTCGGAAGTGTTTCTAACAATCGTTTAAATGCCTGTTTTTCTTCCTCAACCGAACTTGCACGATAGTAACGCATTAAATTTGTTGTAAAATCCACTCGATCTAGGTCATTAAAAGGTAGCGTTAAATAATCCCCCGTTTCAAATGTATTCATTGCGCCATTCGCTGCAATCAATGCCGTCCGTTTATTCCCATCTTGGAAAGGTTGTAGTTTGGACAAACTTACAAATACTCTCCACGCATCTGTTTCACTCTGGCCCGACGAATTGAACGTATCGACTATCCTATCTAAATCTTCAGGACGAACAACTTCTGGTGGAAAATACGCTTCATTACTATGTCTATCTAATATGATCGCAATTTGATCGTCAGAATTGTAATAAGCATTTCTCAAATGCCCTGGCATCGTCGGCTGTTCGTCAGAAGGGGAATCGAACTGTTTATTGATCTCTATAATCCCTTTAGTTGAAAATCCATATTTTTTTATCGCATCAATTCCTTTTAATGTATCTGAAAAGATAGCGATGTCATCTTCATTTTGACGCAAAGGTTTAGTCGATTGCTGATCGAGCGCTTTTTTCGTTTGTAATACGGTACTTCCATAATTATTTAGACTACCTAAAGAAGTTATAAACTTTGCTAATGCAGTATTGTCCATACTTTACACTCTCCTTTTCTGAACAGGCAAAACATTAAAATATCGCATCCACTGATTCTTGACTCATTTCTCCAAAAACGTACTTATTTAATTTGATCTGTTCGACAAATTCATTCTTTGCAATTTCTTCTAATTGTAACATGGTTTCGTTTCTTCTCTGCGTATCTTCAAGTATATTTCCGCTGACGACAGCTGGCACTGTTTTCAATTCATTACTGACCGTTTGCGCTATGCGTTCAGAATAACCAACGACTACTTTTTCTAATTGACCAGTCATTCCGTATTTGTTGAAGTTTACTGGATCATATTCTGCAAGTGTGGCGTGTACAAACCCTGCGTGCTTATAAGGTAGTCCGTCTAATTCCATGTAAGGCACACTTTTTGCTAGTTCGTAATAATATAGATACTGATTGTTCCTGATTTGGTCTTGCTGTGTTTTATCCATCATGATCTCTCCTTTTTTCAATTAGTTTTCACTCGTTGAAGTATATATTTTTTTCGCATCTAAAAATCCTTTATCATATCCTGCTTTGTAAGACGCATCTTTTTTAGCTTTAATTTTCAATTTTTTCTCTAATTGATCGTATACACTCTGTTCTTCAATCATTAACCCTTTGTATCTATTTTCTTTACTTGCTTTTAATGTTCCTTCTCTACACCACCGTCGAATGACTTGTTCATTGGCGGATATTCCTACACTTTCAAACAATGCTTGTACTCCTTTTACGGAAAACATAGAACACCTCTCAACAAAGTATATTACTTATTAACGAAATAGTAACATACTTTATTTGAACAGTCAACGCTTGCATGATTAATCATAGTCAGATTGACGTTCTAGTAATTGTTGACGTTTTTGCTTGATTGCTGTTTTTTGTTTGTTAAATCTGGCGCTATCTACTTCTAATTCAGACTTTTCATGTTTCTGTTCTTCGTAGGATTCAGTTTCTAGCGCTGTTTCCGATAGCCCGTTCAATGATAAGTTTATTTTGCGTTGTTTTTTTAATAAATCGGATAATTCTTGATCGTATTCAAATGACTGTCCTATTTGCTTATTTGTGTCTTTAATACGTAATTCAATCTCTTCTTTTTTATTGAGTGCTTTTGAAAATGATTTATCGATTGAAATATTTTCAACTCTTGAAATCGTCCCAATCGGGCTGTGTAGGTTAATATCTGTTGAATACTGTTGCTCTCCTTTTAATGACAGGTATAGGCTACTAAATGAACTTTTACTTAGAACAAGATCAAGCCCTTTGAATGTCCCGATTTTCAGCGTTGAAGTATTCTGTTCTTTTAATAGTTCTACGCTAGCATGAATGGCTTCTCCTGCTTCTTTTCGTTCATCGTAGACTTTCCCTAACACGTTTATGGAAAAAGGGGTATCTCTGTATTTATCAGTTGTTTCTTTGTCTTTTTTAAATGCTTCTATATCTGTACGAAGGCTTTCTAATTTTTGAGGAAGATCATGTTTTACCGATTGAACCATTTTGTATTGCTCATCTTTATGGGTTGATTCTAATAATTGTAATTTCATGACTCTATTGTCTACATTCATTTTTTCTGCTATCAACGGATTGTTGGTTGCTACAGCTTTAATCTCGGCAGCGGTTAAAACCGTTTCGTCAATATCTTCACATGATCTTGAAATACTCTTGTTATTCATGACTTGCGTAATATATCGCAATTTTTGTTCTTGAATCTGCCATAGGTAAGAATCAAACGTTGATTTGGTAATGTATCGATAAATTTCAACTTCTTTATTTTCATTGCCCTGTCTTACAATTCTACCATCACGTTGCGTTAAATCAGAAGGTCGCCATGGGCAGTCCAAATGGTGAGCTGCTATTAATTTCGTTTGCACGTTCGTACCTGTACCGACTTTTCCTGTACTTCCAAGCAAAATTCGTAATTGACCGTTTCTCATCTTTTCAAACATTATTTCACGTTGTTTCGCATTTTTTGCATCATGAATAAAGGCTATATCTTCACTTGGTATGCCCATATCCATCAGCTGATTCTTTATTTCATCGTATACATTAAACTTATCTTTCTTTGGTGTACCAGAATCACAGAAAATCATTTGTGTGCTTAAGTTATCACGGGTTCGTTCATAGATTTCGTAAACAGTTTCGCAACATTTTTGTACTTTACTAGAATCTTTGCTCGTGTATGAACCATCTAAAAGTCTCATGTCCAACGCCATTAGTTTGGCTTCATGTGTGACTTTCAACATATTATCTTCACTTGGATCAACTCTTCCTTTTCTTATGTCATCAGCTCTTATGCTGAAAGAATCCATTAGTTCATTTTGAGCTTGGCTAGCTTCTGTTACGACAATCGTTGCCTTTCCGTTTTTTATCTGTGGTACTGGTAAATCAAGCATATCTTCTGTTTGAATATCTGCAACAAGTGAAAAAGAAGTCATTAATTCAGGAAGGTTATGAAATTTAGCGAATCTATTTTTAATTTGATAATTTGTTCCTTCAGGTGCCAGTTCTAAAGAGGACGTGATTTCACCAAACGTACTAGCCCATTGGTCAAAAGAATTTATGCCCATCTGTTCGAGTACGTCTGGTTGCAAGTAACGCTGCATTGTAAAGAGTTCACCCATACTATTAGATATTGGTGTTCCAGTCGCAAATACTACGCCTTTGTGATTGTACGAATCTAATATATACTGTGTTTTTTGATACATGTCTGTTGCTCTTTGAGAATGGGACGTGTTTATTCCTGCTATATTCGATAATTTCGTGTAATTATAGAGATTCTTGTAATAATGCGCTTCATCAACGAACATAAAATCAATTCCTGCATCTTCAAAATCAATAACCGTATCTTTTTCTTTCGCATTTACTAATTTTTTTAGACGTTCTTTTAGCTTTTTCTCGTGTAACTTCATCTGTTTAAATGACCATGATTTATTTTCTTCAAAAGCTTGTTCGGCTATCCCTGCAGACACTTGGGCTATTTCTTCATTGATTAGCTCAATCTGGCGTTTTTTCGACAATGGAATCTTTTCAAACTGTGATTGACCAATAATAATTGCATCATAATTCCCTGTCGCAATTCTTCCTGTGAATTGTTTTCTGTTTTCTTTTTCAAAATCTTTTTCAGTTGTTACCAACACATTATTTGTTGGATAAAAACGCAATAATTCTTGTCCAAATTCACGAGTTAAATGATTTGGTACAATGTACAAAGGTTTATTTATGATTCCTTTTTCTTTTAATAACATACCTGAAGCAATCATAGTTAAGGATTTTCCTGATCCTACTACATGACCGAGTAATGCTCTTTTTTCAGCTAGTATTCGTGCTACAGCGTTCTTTTGGTGTGGGCGTAAGCTATAATTAGGGTTAAGTCCATTAAAAACTAAATGACTACCGTCATATTTACGAGTCACATATCGATTAAAACGGTCATTATAAATCGTTAGTAATTGGTCTGCTCTTTCAGTATCCGAAAACAGCCATGTCTTAAACCGATTTTCGAGTATTTCTTGTTTATCTCTTGCTAAAATCGTCTCTTTTTGGTTAAGCACGTATTTTACTTTTCCGTCTACTTCTTCTTTTCGATCCCTAATTTCAATTAACTTCAAATTGAGACTTTCTTCAACTAGTCGATAGCCATTGACTCGTTTTGTTCCATATTTTTGATTGGCAATAACACCGCTATCCGCACCTTTCCCTTTAATAAACCATTTTTGATCAAAAGAATTGAAATCCAGTTCTATTCGTTCATCTCTTATTAAGAAGGGTGCAGGTTCTAAGACTTCTTCTATAAACTGAAAATAGACCTCTTTAGGTATCCATGTAGATCCTAATTTGTATTCTATATCCTTAATTCCTAAAGCTTCTGGTTGTACAGCTTTTAACTCATAATAATTATGTGGTAGCTCCTCTTTTAGTGGTTCGATAATCGTTAATTTTGTCTTAACGTCTCCACTTAAGTATTCTTCTCTTATGATCCACTTCTCTTCATTCGTGTTTAGTGTTAATGGATCAAGAAATATTTTCCCTTCTAATTCCGTGAGCAATTCTTCTTTTGATTTATCAGACAATGACATCATATAGTCTAAATTTACTTCGTTATGTTGATTAATAGATTGAATTAGAGCATCTTCACTTGTTTCTACATGCGTGATCTCTTTTATTGGACGTATTGTTGCTTGGAAAAACATGTCTGCTTTTTTATAAGAGCCATCTTCTTGTTTTATTTCAAGAGATTGTAACAACATACAGGAATCGTCAGCGCGGAAAGCTGATTCGTTTACATCATCGTGAAAGTGACCATATTTTTTTACAAACGTATCATATGTTGTGTTCAATTCATTGAGTTTCAATGAAAACTGTTCTTGATCATAATGTTGTACTTGTTGCATGGCGATAATGTTTTTTACCTGTTTCTTAATCGCAATCATGCCTTTTATCCGCTCTTGTTTAAGCTTAGAAAATTTTGTAACAGGCGCAATCGCTCTATGGTCTTTGTAGTACAAAGCATCGTTGATTAGACTGTACGAAAAGTTCGGATAATCTTCTGGTTCGGGTAGCGGTAGTTGTTCTTTAACTTCTTGTACTTGTTGTTGTGAGTTGTCATTCGTTTGAGTTGACCGTGAATCATCCCTATCACTTCGTTTGTTTGGTGTATTTGTATCTAAGGTTTCAATACCATTCGATAGTTGATTTAAAGATTTAACTACCTGTTTTTCTAATGATTGGTTGCGATCAAGTCTTGGTAGAACGGTTAGAGTGCCACCTCTAAAATTCTTCACAGATAAATAACCAACGACTTGTTCAGGGTGCTTCATGAAATAGTTGTTGTACCGTACCGCTTGAGATTCAATTGAATGACGATCTGAGATAAGCCAATCCTTTTCTGCTTCTTCATTAGGTGATTTTCTAAAGAACAAAATATCCGTTACGACTTCAGTACCTGCAATCTTTTTAAACGCATTGTTTGGTAACCGTACAGCACCTAAGAATGTGGAATTTTTAGCCCATTCGTTCCGTATTGAATTGTCTCGTTTATCTAATGTTCCAGAGGAACTAATCACAGCGAGTATGCCATCATCTTTTAACAGATCAAGCGAACGAGTGATAAAGTAATCATGAATATATAAATCTTTTTTATAATTTTTCTTATCACTAATTTTAAAATCATTGAATGGTATATTACCGATCACCAAATCAAAACTGGACTTCTCAAATGTTGTCTTTTCAAAAGGTTTAATCTGTACATTCGCATCATCATGAAGATAACGAGCAATTGCTCCTGTGATTGGGTCAAGCTCAACCCCGAATAATTCAGAGTGTTCTTTCATCCGTTTGGGCATCGCACTATAAAAATTACCTGTTCCCATAGCAGGATCAAGAACTTTCCCACCATTAAAACCCATTTTTTCAATTTTAAGAAAGATTTCTTGAATAAGATTAGGGTCGGTGTAGTATGCTGTCAGAACTGAATCTTCCATTTGAGTATATTCTTCACTCGTTACTAGCTCTTTTAATTCACTTCTAAAATTCTCATAGGTATCATTTATGACTCGTGTATCAAAGAATTTCGGCAGTCCACCCCAACCAACATAACGTGCTAGCGTTTCTTTTTCTGTATTATTTGGTTTTCGGTTTGATTGTTCTAAATCTTTAAGAATTCTAATTGCCTGCATGTTGTCATTTATTTTCTCGCTTGGTGTCGCTCCGTAGAGCTTCTCTTTTACCATTGGGTAAATAGCGAATGAAAATCCTTTTCGATCAAGTTGAGTCGTTATAGTAGGTTTTGGAATGAGTGCTACTTCTGTGCCATCTTTTGTTTCTTCTTCTTCCGTTTCAAAAAGAACTTCTTGAACGTACTCATTTTGCTTAATTAGGGTATCTTCGTATAGTTCTTGTTCTTTCGTTTCTACAATTTCTGGAACTTTTTCTTTACGGTCAACTGTCATATAATCGACAAAATAAGGTTTTAATTGTTTTAGCGTGTATCGAACGGCTTTATTACTCGTATTTACTTGTTCTAAAAAAGCTACTGGATCATAACCAGTAGCTTTAGCAATTAGTTGTTTTTTTTCATCGTTTTCATGATTAAATTTTTGTATTAAGGTGTATTTTGTTAAATCTTTAATTAAACCTGTCTTATCATTTTTGATTGTTTCATCTATAATTTTCCCAACATATTGATCGAGTGTTACATTTTTCTGTTCCGTTTGCATTTCTACTATTTCACTTAGCTCTTTTTCTGTACACGTCCAGTCAAAAGGAAAGACGGATTTTCCAGTTGTTTGACGGATATCAAAAAAATGCTTTTGACCGCTGCTTTCATCATTAATCGTTTTTAATACACGTATTGCTTGTTCTCCTTTGTTTATGAAACGTCCATTATCATTCCAAAAAGAAAAATCAGCAACCAATGTCGCTGATTCATTCTGACCGTGTATGGATACAATATCTGCCATTGGATATTTAAATAAATAAGTATTTTGTTCTAAAAACATACTTATATTTTCGGGTGTTCGTGTAATTTTTTGCAGACTGTTGCGATAATTTTCTTGAATGTCCTTTGCAGTTCTGATCATATACTTGTTCCTTCCTAGCTCTATTTAAACGGAAAATGGGGTTCATCAATTTTCAGTTCATCTTCCGTTTCATTTGTCGTTACTGGTGTCCTGTCGTTTTTATCTTTATTTCTGTTTTTCATAGTGTCCTTTGATTCTAAAAAGTTAAAATACCTACAATCTACAGTAGTAGAATATTGTGTAACATCATTTTTATCCTTATAAGAACTACTTTTCAATTTTGCTTCAACACTAATTAAAGCACCTGATTTTCCATGTTCAGCTAATGTAACTGCTTGTTTTCCCCATAAAGTACAATAAATGAAATCTGATTCTCTTTCTCCGTTCCCGTTTGTATAACTTCTAGGAACAGCAAGTTGAAAATTCAAATAAGAATTTCCACTAGGGGAAATGTCCAAATCTGGATCTTTCGTCAAACGTCCTTCTAAAATAACACTATTAATCATATCTATTCTCCTATCTATCTAATTCTAGGTCTTGTTTCTGTTCCGAAATTAAGTGTTTTTTCTTTCGTTTTAATTTATCCTGTTCATTTTTTAAACGTCGCTGCTTTGCTTTGATTGTCTCAATTTCTTGTTGTTTTTTTGTGCGTTGATTTTGTAACATATGTTCACATCCCGTGTATTATTTTTTTTCAAAATCAAATGTTAATTTGTACGTATCATCCAATTTTAGAAACGCATCGAATTTTCCTTTTTTCCCTTTAAAACCAGTGACTTTTTTCTTTGTATGACCTGTAGAAATAATCTCTTTTAACACACTTTGTGAAAGCTTCTTGCTTGCCATTGTTTTAAAGAGAATAAAACCACATGCTTCATTAGCACACTTACAAACTTTTGGAAGGTCTTTTACTCTGTCCTTTTTACACTTAGGACACATTCCTATTGTTTCTTGCTCCTGTTGTTGACTTATTTCAGTTTCAATGTCGATCCCTTTTAATTCAGTTGGAACAGTCTCGAGTAAATGACGAATGAATTTTTGTATATTTTCAACAAATACACGTGGATCACCTTGTTTCTTTCCAATCTTTGCTAAATATAGCTCCCATTTTGCCGTCATTTCAGGACTGGTTAAAAGCGGACTACATTCAACCGCTTTGCACAGTATTTTTCCTTTCGGCGTTACATGAAATTTGTTATTTTTTATTTCTACATACGCCCTATTCTTTAATGTTTCAATGATATCCGCTCTTGTTGCTTCAGTTCCAATTCCTTCAGATTCATTTAATATTTTTTTCTCGTCCGTATCATCTACTTGTTTCCCTGCGTTAATCATTGCCGTTAATAACGTTGCTTCGGTAAACAATTCAGGTGGGGTCGTTTCCTTCTCATTTAGCACAACAGATAATGGAAAAATATCACCTATTGATAAAGGGGGGAAATCGTTATTCTTTTCATCTTTATCTTTGTATACTTCTTTCCAACCTGTACTTGTTGTTACTTTATTGTTTAGTTTGAACAGTAAATCATTTACCTTTATCAGTATCTTTTGTTCATCATAGTTGTAATTATCTAAAAACATTGCGACAACGGATCGCATTACTTCCATGTAGACATTCTTTTGAAGTTCAGTAAATTTTGCCCATTCCGATGCAGTTGCAATCCTTTTAGTCGGTATGACTGCGTAATGTTCTGTTACTTTTTTAGAATCAACATATCGTTTACGAGGTTCAATCTGTTTTATTGGGCTAGAACTTTTGATCACGCTTTGATATTCCTTAATATGTTCTTTAAGGTACGTAAATTCACTTTCCGTAATGAAACGGCATTGTGTTCTTGGATAGGATAATAATTTACTGTCATATAGTCCTTGTAAGGCTTCTAGCGTTTGTTTAGCCGTTGCTTTGAACGTAGAGTTCATTACCTTTTGCATGCTGCTTAAACAATGTAATTTTGGGCTTTCAGTTTTTTTTGATTCTTTTTGACTATCTTCGACAATTCCTTGTAATTCTGGACTATTTAAACCGTGTGTTGTAATGAATGTATTTCCATCTGATTTTTGTTTAAATGATTGATAGGGTTCAAGCGTTGGTTTAACAATTTTCCCCGCTACTTTCCCTTCCGCTTTTAGTTCCCAGTATGGTTCTTTAATGAACGATTCATTTGCCAATTGTCGGCTGTAAATCATATACAACGTTGGTGTCTGAACTCGGCCGACTGAATAAGTTCCTTGTATTCCCTTAGCTTGTAAAGATAGAGAAAATAGAGGGCTCGCATTCATCCCTATCAACCAATCCGCTTTTTGTCTTGCCTTTGCTTCTTCGTAAAATGGCAAGTAGTCTTTGCCCTCTTTAAGTTCGGCAAATCCTTTCCTTAAAACGTCCTTCTCCATAGAATTGACCCATAGACGTTTGAAACTTTTTGAAGACGTATTCGCTCCTGCTTTGTTAATGATTGACCATGCGATATTTTCCCCTTCTCGATCACAGTCTGTCGCAATAATGATTGTAGTAGCTTCTAGCAATAATTTTTTTACTGTAGAAAATTGTTTTCCTTTATCTTTTGGAACGACAAATTGGTAAGGTTCAGGAAATATAGGCAAAACAGTCAAGTCCCAATTTTCCCACTCTTTTTTATAGAGTTGCGGTTCTGCCAAAGAAACTAAGTGACCAAAACCATAGGTAACTATTGTTTTATCGTGAAACATTGGATCTTCTACAGAATAGAAGCCATTTTCTTTTTTGTTCTTCTCAAAACATTTCGCATAAGCTTCTGCTTGACTTGGTTTTTCTGCTAGTATGATTGTTGTCATCATGTCCCTACTTTCTTTTCAAAAATTTACAGCTATTTCGACTGTAATTTGATAAACTATAAAAGATCGCTTTCCTTTCTTGCGATACGATATCGTAGGAAGGAGGTGCTATCTGTGACTTTATTCTATTCAACGGTCATTGCTCCGCTTATTGTTGGAGCAGTGCTTGCACTCTTCAAAGTTTGGCTTGATAAGCGGAACAAATGAAAGCGATCATAATAAGCCAAAAAAGAACCCCTTCACTTCTGGACAAAGTGAAGGGGTTTGGTGCTACTATGGCTTTATTCTATTCGCCTATAACTATATATCGTTCGATATATTTTGTCAAATGTATCATGAGTGATTGCATACCGAATTTTAATTTTAAACAATGTTCTCTTATTTTCTTATTAATTAATAAAAATGTTTAATTTTCTTACTAACTAACCCTTTTTCAAGCAAAATTAACTATCTATTCGATCGTAGTATTCTTCTCCATTACGCTTTAGTTTTAAAACAACCTTATCTGCTAAAAATCGATCGTTACGTTCTCTATATGTTCTGACTAATGTTACTACTTCATCCCAATTCGTCGCTTTCACGCTAACAGCCAAAGAATAAGAATCATCTTTGCCTCTTAAGTTTGAAATTTCTACACTAAATGAAGTATCGCTGAATAATTGTTCCCAATAATCTTTTTCTGTTATTGTTGCAGAATCATAAGCTAAGTCATCGTTTGAAATTCTAAATGTACCATCAGAGTTGACTTCTATCGTTATAGAATCGTCAATTGTATCATTGTACTTATTTTGAAATAATAAATAGGAATACGGTGTTTCCTGTCTATATTTTTCTAAAATATATTCTGAAACATCATCAAACGATCCTAACATTCTAAGTTTTGTTTCAATTTCTTGTTTGTTCATTTTTTATTCCTCTTTTCAACGTATTTTTTTAGTCGTAGATTAATATTCAAGTCCTTGCTGCTGTTTTATATTATTCATTGCTTTTTGACGATTTGGATTTGTTGCATTAGGATTAGTAGCAGATACATTGGTACTGTCCATTTGTTTGTACTCATTAGATATAACATTTTTTAATTGATTTTCGTTCCCTCTAATTCCAGATAGTTCCTTGTCCTTTTGAGCATACGCTTTATCTGATAATTCGTCTTTCACTTTTTCCAGAACCTCCAGTCGTCTACTAACTTTTTCAAAACTTGAATGACTGTTATCAAATAGCATCATTTCGCTTTTTTCCTTTTTAGAAACAGGTTCGCTCAGTAGATACTTCTGATAACTTGCTTCAAAAGAATTTTCTGATCGTTCACTATTTTCCTGCGCTTTATCTTTGGCTAGTGTTTCTAAACCTTTCTCTGGCAATTTTTGTATAGCTTTCAGGGCACTTTTAAATTCAAATTCTTCGACGTTCATTAGTACATAATTAGCTTGATCCTTTTGTTTTGTTGTCATCAAGCCTTCGAGATTTTTTATTTCAATATTCATTTTATCAGGCAGACCCTTAATCGATTCAAGTTCAGAAATTGCTTTTTCTAGGTCATTTTCTATCTTGAAAGTAGATTGTAATTGAGATTCAAAGTAGTTTATTTCTGCATGCGACTCTATTATCCCTGATTCACTTGCACTTACAAATAAATCTAGTTCTTCTTTATCGAACTTTGCATTGATATAGTTTATTTGTACAGAGTTAAATCTATTCAATGTATCTACTATTAATCGTTGTCTGTCCTTTGGTTCCTTGTCTCCATTCAAGCTAGGTAAGTCCATAGTATTTAATACCTGTGATAGTCGATCAGTAGTTGATTTATTTAGAGATAACTCGGAATACTTGTTTTTGATTGATTCAATTGGGTTATCTACTGACAGATTAAAGTCATCATTTTTCCATTTGTCTTCTTTTCCGTCATAAATCAATGTTGCAAATGGAGCATCCGTATCGTCATGGATAGGCAAGTATAACTTATTGTTTCGCTCATACAAATCATAGACCGACGTTTCATAAGTATAAGGGTTCTCATCTACTGAAAAATTAATTTTGTTCAGATTATCGTATAACTTATCTACTTCAGCTTCACTTATTTGTGTTATGATCGCATTTTCCTCAGCCATACTTATAATTTCATCTGGTGTTGGAATGTGGTCAAATTTTTTTCTAGCTCGTGCATCTATTTCTAAAGTAATGTCTTTTGAATGTATAATTTGTTTTGGTGAGAAAATACTATCACTAATGTATACTCCTTGTTCTTCCAGTTTTTCTTTGGCTTCAGTAATATTTGTGTCAAGTTCTTCATGTATTTTAAAACTTTCAATTTCCATTTTTTTTTCTTGTAGTTCATCCCTATAGTTATCTTGTTTATACGAGAGTTCTGTAATTTCAATATCAAGCTCTTTTATTCTTTGTCTTTGAATTATTTTACTAAAAAAGCTCTTTGCTAACTGATTCCTCTGTTGAAATAAATTATCTTTTCTTCCTTCAATTACAGCAATATTTTTTAATGCTATAATTTCTTGTTCCTCTAACTGATTCAATGTATCATTCATAGGTTCCACTCCATTCATCTTTCAAGTTTGATTTCATTCATACGTTGATGTTTTCTTTCTTGTTCCTTTTTTTTTAATTGGACTTGCTTTTTTTGTTCATCGTTCCAATCCCATTTAGATTCACCTTCTGGTAAATCGGGAGAATGTCTAGGGAATTTATCCATGTTTTTAAAAGGTAAATTTTCGTAAAATTCATTTGCTGCTTTGTCGTTGTCAATGCAAATAGTTATCGTTGGCATACGGTCTTTATCAGGGTTGTCTCTATTTAATGATTCATAAGCAAGTTTTACATGTTCCTGAATTGTTCCGACGGTCAGTCCCTCCATTGAAACAAACCATTTATCTTCTAAAGACTCTAATTGATTATTATTTTTCAACATTTCTAGCGAAGCGTAGCTCATGCCGTCTATTCCAGATTCAGTAAAATAGATTTCTTTTGGTTCCCCAATTAAAAAATTAAAGCCACGATAAGTTTGTGAGTTTTCTTTGATTCCTTTCCATGTGTTTCGTTTGTAGATTTCATTTTTTACAATTCCTTGTTCCGTTGCCCCAACCACTTTATCGTCATATTTCCATACCATTGCTAAATTTGTGTGTGCTTCGTATCCATACTGTTTCATTTTTTCAGATTGATACTCTGTTTGCACGAGTTGCCCGTTTTCAAATAAATAATCAACTAATTTTTCGTTTATTTTCCGTTCTCTAATTAAATAATCTCTGCTTGGATCACGTCGATCACTAGTGTTTAGTTGATTAATCGAAAATGGTTCTTGCCTAGTATCGTGTATGTCAATTGAAGTAAAATCGCCTTTGTTCAAGTAATCTACAGCTTTTGGAAAGCTTTTAACTCCAATGATATTTTGAACAAAGTTAATAGCATTACCGCCTTTTTCAACAGAGCCAAAATCGTTATAGACATTCTTTTTAGTGTTGATTACGAAACTATGATTATCTTCCATTCGATACTCATTATTTGCTGTTTTAATTAATGAATAGCCATTTTGTTCTGCGATTTCTTTTATACTAACTTTTGTAGCATTATCAATATCAGTTTGTGGCATTCTTTTTTTTGTAATCATTGAACTCACCTTTCTTTATAAATAAAAAAGAAGATAATTATTATCTTCTTTCAACCTACTATCTATTCGATTGTTCAAATTCAATCCTACGTTTCAATACTTCATATTCATACAGTTCTTTATCTTTTCTAGCAGCACGGTCTATCGCATAGTTTAATTTGTGTAAGTTTTTCTTCATTAGCACAGGTCGTTTTCTTTGAGTAGTATTTCTTTTTATTTCGTTAAACTTAGTATGTCTAACATCCAATTCTTCGGAAATGATAGGATTGTTTTTGCAAATAGTTTGACGATCAGTTATTACTTTGTCTTGTTGCTTCAATTCTTTTAAAAAGGCATTCCCTACTCTCTTTTTAATATCAAAGAGTGAGTTCTTTAAATAATCTTTATCCTCTTGTTTTGTAGTACCAAACATTTTTAATTTCATTTTCTGTTCTTCTTTAATTAACGATAGATACTCTTTGTAATTGTTAGAATCACTAAGTAAAGAATGAGTTAAAGTATCTATCTTGTTACGAACCTCAATAGGTATCTTTGATTTATTTTTATCTCCGTAATTCCAGTGGTTTTTATTATCGGGTAACCCTTGATAGATTTCATTTAACAATATCAATTCAGATTCTAATTTAGGTATCTTCCCTCGTATTTCTATGACTAATTTATTTCGTAGTTCTGATTTCCTTTCTAAATCCCTTAATCGTTCATTTCCTAGTGCATAATCTCTTAATTCCCTTCCGTATGTCTCTTTCATTTGATCTAATGTAGATTGTTTTCGCATACCTTTTGGTTGAACAAATTCGTTTCCGTCAATTTTAACCTTCTTCAATTCTCTAGTATTTTGGACTTCTGCTACAGCAAAATGAATATGAATATGTTTGGTATTCCTGTGAATAGAAGCCATCCAAAAAGCTGAATCGTCTAATCCTTCTTTTGCTAGTAGTTCACTCATCATAGATTGCCCAGAATGGATTAACGCTTCTTCATTCAAGGTATCCGTTTTAGAATCATATAATCCTAGTTCTTCCAAAAAAGTGTTGTCATGTGAGATAACATCTTGATATAAGATAGAACCGTTTTTCTGCGCTTCTGCAAATAATTTACTGTATTTTGGTAAATCCGATTTTGACATTACATCTTTAGATTCTGAAAATACGCCATTCAGCTTTTTCGTTTTATTTTGATCTACCGCTGCCGAATAATGTTGCATAGTTTGTCGTACTCTGTCTAATTCGATTTGTTCGTATCCACTAAGATTTGGTTTTTGTTCTAGTGCATATTCACGAGCCATGTAAGACACATACTTAGTAAAATCATCTGATATATACTCATCATCCGTTAGCATTTGTTTCGCTTGTTTTTCAATGTCTTTCAAATTTTTTTTGTGATCTATAGAGTTACTTGTTTCGCCTTGTTCTACATTTAATTCATTCAAAGCTGATTGCACTTTTTCTAGTTCTTCGTTTTCAGTTGGGGATCGAATATCTATTTCTATCAAAGCTTTTTCTCGTGTAATGTACTTCAAGTAATTACTGAAAGACTTTGCTGTTGGAACAGTGAATTGTGTTGTTAAAATTATTCCTGT
>NZ_CM177100.1:0-3374123 GCF_058216575.1 Enterococcus sp. AMC1086 | reverse complement strand
ATGGTGACCTCCTTAATTTAAAAGCGGAACAAGCCATTTAGCTCTAACAGAAAAATAGAAAATTATGACTAAGATGCTTTTTATCTTATTCATAATTTTTCTTTTTTCCAAAGAGCTAGCTTGTACAGCCAGATAGAATAAAAGCGTAGTGGGCTTGTTTAGCCCAGAAAGCTAGATAATATACGATAATAACGTTCTTCATTTCATCTTGTACTTTGAAACACTAGCACATTTCTTTGCTGTGCTTCAAGTAGATACTTAGTGGACTCGTTCAGTTTTACTAGGAAAATGATCGTTGTAGCAATTTTTGTCACAAATATAGTATAACTTTTTCTATATAAAAACCTGAACAAATATAAATAGATAAGCAAATAGAATTTTAGCATTTTTTTAGAACTTTTTCCACAGGCAAATTGTGAATTGTGGAAAAAAGATACACATAGGGTTATAAACTTATCCACATACAAAGATAAAACAGTGGATTTCTTTTTGTTATTTTATTTATCCACAAGATCTTCTGTAAAACAAACGCTGTCAATCATGGATTTCCAAAGAGTTATACACAAGCTGAAAACGAAATGTGCATAACTTTTTAACATCCTGTTTTTTTGTGTAAAAGTGTGGAAGAAACTAAAAATAAAATACGGCAACAGAAAAAGCTATCCACAACTTATTCACGAATATTTCCTTTTTGTGGATAACTTATTTACATAAGAAGAAAAATTTATTCCAGAAAATTTATTGACAAATCGACCCAATACTAGTTATACTATCAAAGTATGTCTATGTATTGATGGATAGTTACAATTTCAGGAGGTGGAACAAGAGATGAAAAGAACGTATCAACCAAACAAACGCAAACGTCAAAAAGTTCACGGTTTCCGTAAACGCATGAGCACAAAAAATGGTCGCAACGTATTAGCGAGCAGACGTCGTAAAGGCAGAAAAGTTATTTCAGCATAATCTATGTTGACTTTAAATAACGAATCAAGTTTAAACTAAGAACCCTTTATTATCTTCACAATGTATGTGTGGAAATAATAAAGGGTTCTTTTGTTGTGAATCACCAAACGCTTAACAAAAAAATAGCAGCAATGAAAATCGCAATATATAAGAGACTAAAAAACGATCAGGTTATAAATTACGTCCATTGTATTTCAACTTCACCAATTTCTAAAAGCTAACTAACCTCCAAAAAATCTTTCAATCCTATAAAATAAAGTGAAAAAAAACTAAAAAAATGATAAGATATTAAATTAGAGTCATTATCACCAAAATCTCTGGAGATTTTCCATCAAATTTGGAAAAAAAGGGCTGAAATATGCTATTATTGTAGAGTGAGTAAAAAATGAAAGAAACAAAGGGATGCAGATGAAGAAATCCTATAGAGTAAAAAAAGAAAAAGAATTCCAAGCAGTGTTTCAGCATAAACAATCCTGTGCCAACCGAAGATTTGTTGTTTATGTACTTGAAAAACCAGAACAAAAACATTTCCGAGTCGGAATTTCTGTAGGGAAAAAAATTGGAAATGCGGTCGTTAGAAATGCTGTTAAGCGTAAAATCCGTACGTCGATCTACCAATTAAAAGAATCAATCGATCCAACTTGTGATTTTATTATCATCGCAAGACCTGGTGTCGACAAGTTGACATCAGAAGAAATTCACAGCAACCTGACGCATGTTTTAAAACTTGCAAAAATTTTGAAATAAGAGAGGAACAGTTTTGTGAAGAAGTATAAACGCCTATTATTGATGGCAGGTCTAGTAACACTTGTTTTTGTGTTGTCTGCCTGTGGAACAGCCCCGATTAACGAGAGCAGTACAGGAATTTGGGACCGCTATATTGTCTATTATTTCGCGGAAGCGATCAAATTCTTATCCATTTCAGCAAATACTGGTATTGGGATCATCCTATTTACTTTAGTGATTCGAATCATTTTATTACCTTTGATGCATTTTCAAACGAAAAGCATGCGTAAGACGCAAGAATTGCAACCTAAACTAAAAGCATTACAAAAACAATATTCATCAAAAGATCCAGAAACACAACGTTTGTTCCGTGAAGAACAACAAAAATTATATGCTGAAAATAATGTAAATCCGTATGCCGGATGTTTACCATTATTGATTCAAATGCCAATCATGATGGCACTATATCAGTCGATTTCCCGTGTACCAGAATTAAAACAGGGAAGCTTTATGTGGTTGAACTTAGGCAAACCCGATCCATATCTGATTTTACCGATTTTAGCGGCGATCTTTACATTTGCCAGCACTTATTTAACGAGTATGAGTCAAATAGAATCGAATGCGTCATTGAAAATCATGAACTTCGCAATGCCAGTTATGATCTTTGTAATGGGGATGAACTTAGCCAGCGGATTATCACTTTACTGGGTAGTCTCGAATGCTTTCCAAGTAGGGCAAACGCTCTTACTCAATAATCCATTTAAAATCCGCAGAGAGCGTGCAGAAGCAGAACAACAAGTGAAAGAACGCGAACGAGCATTAAAGAAAGCAATGAATCCTAAGAAAAAAAATAAGAAAAAATAAAAGGAGGTTTTCCAGATGCCGGTATATGAGGGAAACACAATTGAAGACGCAACAACTAAAGGCTTAGACGCACTGAATTTGTCAAAAGAAGAAGTGGAGATCAGCGTGATTACAGATGCTAAGAAAGGTTTCTTGGGTTTTGGTAAAAAACTTGCTCAAGTATCGATCGAACCTACTGTCAGTGAACAAATCACAGAAGCAGTTGCTGAGACAGTCGAAGAGATCATTGTGACAGATGAGGAAGTAAAAGTAGAAACAGCAGTTGAAGAACTGCTAGCTGCTAAAACGTCAGATTCTGATCCCTCTAAACCAAAAGTCTTGGAAAATCTAGAAGATGAAGAAACAATCGCTGAATTGGATACGTATTTAACAAGCATTTCAAAAGAATTGAATGCGCCAGCTTCAGTCCGATTAGAACGTAAAGATGGTTTGTTGGTTTTTCATTTAGATACGGACAAACAAGGCATTTTGATTGGGAAACACGGAAAAGTTTTAAATGCATTGCAATACTTAGCGCAAGTGTTCGTTCATCGAGTTGCACTGAACAAATTATCTGTTGTGGTAAATGTTGGTGATTATCGTGAAAAACGTCAAGCAATCTTGCAACGTTTAGCAGAAAGAACAGCAGAAAAAGTCAAACAAACTGGCCGACCTGTTTTTCTAGAACCAATGCCAGCATTTGAGCGAAAACAAATTCATTTTACCTTGAGTAAAGATGATCATATCAAAACGCATTCTGAAGGCGATGAACCTTATCGCTATTTGGTTGTTGAACCTGTGAAAAAGTACTAGCAGACAATAAAAGACCCTTTAAAAAGTAATTTTTTTAAAGGGTCTTTTATTGTTTAAATTGAACAATTACGTGAAAAAAATGCATTGACAAATACAGTTAAACAAAGTATATTTTAAACGAAATCATTCTTATCAACGTATAAAATACGATGATAAAGTAGTTGGAGCATTCGTGCTTCTTCCAGCCTGGTTCTTTTCGAATCAGGTTTTTTTATTCATTTAACCTATCGTTGTTTGAGTAAACTGGACCACGGTGCCATAAGCAAAGATTTCCACGACCCATTTCCCTTGATATTCCACATATTTCTCTTCAAAATGACAATTGATCACAGCATCTGCTTCATATTCAAATGCAATCAATTTAAGTTGACGGTAAACGCCGCTGAAAACATCATTTGGATTGACTTCTGGTGAAAATAAGTCTGTTTCAATTCGATCAGTCGCAAAAATAATATCCCGAACGATATATTTTTTATTCACATTTCCTGTAGACAATGTGATTCCGCTTAAACGATTTTCTAATTCTTGTTCGTTAAATTCAGCTTTTTTTGTTCGTCTCATTGTAGAAACCTCCTCGCCTTATTAAGTTTATTTTAAAGATAAACAAGAAGAAATGCAACGTTAAAGAACGTTTCCAGCAAATAAATAATGTTGCGAAAAAAAAGAAAATATGCTATTCTATGTCATGAAATTAATAGGAATTGATGCAGTGAAAGTGCTAGATCCAACCTGAAAAAACAGGGGTGGAGTGGGCGCTTTTTTTGTAGCCAAAAATAGATGTATACATAGGTTAAAAAATACAAGAGTGGTTTAACGTAGTCATTATTACGAGAAAAACGACTCAATCTATCAATGAAAGGAAGTCTGTCAAAAATGCAACAAATAACGTTAGAATTTGATACGATCGCGGCAATTTCAACGCCTCCTGGAGAGGGTGCAATCAGCATCGTCCGTTTAAGTGGGGATGAAGCAATCGCTATCGCAGATAAAGTATATCATTCTGGTAGTAAACAATTAATGGATGTTCCTACTCACACGATCCATTATGGACATATCCTTGATCCTAAAGATGATAGTTTACTAGATGAAGTGATGGTTTCCGTTATGCGGTCACCGAAAACATTTACCAGAGAAGATGTTGTTGAAATCAATTGTCACGGTGGAATCGTTGTTGTAAATCAGTTATTACAGCTGCTGTTAAGAGAAGGCGCACGTTTAGCTGAACCTGGAGAATTTACCAAGAGAGCTTTTTTAAATGGGCGCATGGACTTATCCCAAGCAGAAGCTGTGATGGATTTGATTCGAGCAAAAACGGATCGAGCAATGCATGTAGCGTTAGACCAACTTGATGGAAATCTCTCTTCACTGATTCGTTCATTAAGACAAGAAATTTTAGAAACGTTAGCTCAAGTTGAAGTTAATATCGATTATCCGGAATACGATGATGTCGAAGAATTAACGACGAGATTGTTACTTGAAAAAGCTGGATTTGTTAAAGCTCAGATCGAAAGCTTACTGACAACGGCAAAGCAAGGAAAAATTTTGCGAGAAGGCTTAAGTACAGCGATTATCGGGCGTCCAAATGTTGGAAAATCAAGTTTATTGAACCATTTACTACGTGAAGAAAAAGCGATTGTGACAGATATCGCAGGAACGACACGTGATGTGATTGAAGAATATGTCAATGTCCGAGGTGTACCACTAAAATTGATCGATACAGCTGGTATCAGAGAAACAGAAGATATCGTTGAACGTATTGGCGTTGAACGTAGCCGTAAAGCATTAGCTGAATCCGATTTGATTTTGCTAGTTCTAAATCAAAATGAGCCGCTAACAGAAGAAGACCGCCAATTAGTAGTAGCGACAGACGGATTAAAACGTGTAATCCTACTGAATAAAATGGACTTGCCTTCTCAAATAGATCGGGAAGAATTAAAACAGCTAGTTAAAGAGGAAGAAATTTTACCAGTATCGGTCTTATCTAATACAGGAATGGAACAATTAGAATTAAAAATCGCAGACTTATTTTTCGGTGGACAAACAGGGGAAAAAGACGCGACATACGTATCTAATACCCGCCATATTGCCTTACTAGATCAATCTACGATAGCGCTGGATGAAGTGATTCGAGGAATCGAAGCCGGTATGCCAGTCGATCTCGTTCAAATGGATATGACCCGTTGTTGGGACTTTTTAGGTGAAATCGTCGGGGACAGTGTCCAAGACGAACTGATCACCCAATTATTCAGCCAATTTTGTTTAGGAAAATAGAGAGGAAGAGTCGATGAATCAATTTAAAGCAGAATCATATGATGTAATCGTAGTTGGAGCAGGACATGCTGGTTCAGAAGCAGCCTTAGCGTCCGCTCGTATGGGCAGTAAAACACTGCTTTTGACAATTAATTTAGATATGGTCGCATTTATGCCATGTAATCCATCTGTCGGAGGTCCAGCCAAAGGAGTTGTGGTCCGAGAAATCGATGCATTAGGTGGAGAAATGGGTCATAATATAGACAAAACATACATCCAAATGCGGATGCTGAACACAGGAAAAGGACCGGCCGTTCGCGCCTTGCGCGCCCAAGCGGACAAACACGCCTACGCTACGGAAATGAAACACACGATCGAACGCACGGATCATTTATCTTTACGTCAAGGGATCGTTGAACGTCTAATCGTAGAAGAGGGTATCTGCCGAGGTGTCGTGACAACAACGGGTGCGAAATACCAAAGTAAAGCCGTGATTATTACAGCTGGAACAGCACTTCGTGGTGAAATCATCATTGGCGAACTAAAATATTCTTCAGGACCTAATAATTCATTACCATCTATTGGTTTAGCGAATCATTTAAAAGAACTAGGACTTGAAATAGATCGCTTCAAAACAGGTACACCACCTCGCGTGAAATCTAGCACGATCGATTATTCTGTTACAGAGGAACAACCAGGTGACGAACAACCCAATCACTTTAGTTTCAGTACACCAGATGATGCGTATAATTTAGAACAACGTTCTTGCTGGCTGACCTATACGAATGAAGGAACCCATGAAATCATTCAAGACAATCTACATCGTGCACCGATGTTTACAGGAATCGTAGAAGGCGTTGGCGCTCGTTATTGCCCTTCCATCGAAGATAAAATTGTTCGATTCTCAGATAAACCTCGCCATCAATTATTTTTGGAGCCGGAAGGATTAAACACAGAAGAGGTTTACGTTCAAGGACTTTCGACGTCATTACCAGAAGATGTTCAAACGGATATCCTACATTCCATTGCTGGTTTGGAGAAAGCTGAGATGATGCGTACAGGTTATGCGATTGAGTATGATGTGGTCGTGCCGCACCAATTGCGTCCAACATTAGAAACAAAAGTGATTGATGGCTTATTTACAGCCGGACAAACAAATGGTACTAGCGGCTATGAAGAAGCAGCAGGCCAAGGTCTGATCGCTGGAATCAATGCAGCATTAAAAGTTCAAGGAAAAGAGCCTTTTGTGATGAAACGCAGCGATGGTTATATCGGTGTTATGATCGATGACTTAGTCACTAAAGGTACGAATGAACCGTATCGTTTACTGACGTCAAGAGCGGAATACCGCTTGATTTTGCGTCATGATAATGCTGATTTACGTTTAACTGAACAAGGACATGAAATTGGATTAGTCAAAGAAGACCAATATAAGGCATATCTTGAAAAGAAAAAAGCAGTCGAAGCAGAAATTGCTCGTTTAAGTTCAGTTAGAGTCAAGCCTACAGCGGACGTACAAGCGTTTTTAGACGCGAAAGGATCTGTTCCACTGAAAGATGGCGTCTTAGCGAGTGACTTCTTAAAACGTCCAGAAATGACCTATCATGAAGTGACACAATTTATCCCCGCATCTGAGGTAGAATTAGACGATAAAGTCATCGAACAAGTGGAGATTCAAATCAAGTACGAAGGCTACATCAAAAAAGCGTTGGAAAAAGTTGATAAACTAAAACGAATGGAAGCTAAACGGATTCCAGAAAATATCGACTATGAAGCAATCAACGGTCTAGCAACAGAAGCAAAGCAAAAATTACAAAAAATTCAACCAGAAACGATTGCCCAAGCAAGCCGAATCAGTGGTGTTAATCCAGCAGATCTATCGATTTTGATGGTTTATATTGAACAAGGGAAGATAGCAAAAGTGAAGACAGAAAAGGCTTGATACTAAGCCTTTTTTTTCATGTGAAACATTTAGAACTCATTGAATGCTATATTGAATGCCATTTGTTTAAAAAGCCATATATTTTGAGAAATTAGCAACAGTCTCAGTTTGTTTAGTAGGTGTGACTTTAACATAAATATCAGTTGTTGTTTTTGTAGATTTATGACCTAAAATTTGTGCCACATCTTTTATACTTGCTCCACTCTCAAATAGTAAAGATGCATTTGTTTTTCTAAAATCATGTACTTTTATTATTTTCATATCTGGAAAGTGTTTCTGTACTTTTGCCATTACATGATTGGGGTAAGATTTTCCAAGATATTGTTTTTCTCTATAAAGTACCGATTGGCTAAAGACTACATTGTCTTCAAAATTATCATTTCTAATGCCCAGAGAGAGTTTACGTTGGAGGATGTTGTTTTTCCATTCTTTTAAGATAGATGCTGTACGATCGTCTATTCTAATTGTTCGATTAGATGAATCAGTCTTTGTAGACTGCACAAGTAGTTTGCCGCTCTGTAACTCCACAAGCGTTTTATCAATAGAGATTACTTGATTTTTGAAATCAATGTCTTTCCATTGTAAAGCCATAGCTTCACCTTTTCTTAAGCCTAAGAATGCTAATACTCTAAAGAAAGTAAAAGTTCGTTTGTCTTCTAACCTTTCTAGGCAGTCAAAAAATTTTTTTAATTCGTCTTTTGTGTAAAAGCTCTCGGCTTCATTTTTGTGGATCTTCAATCTTGATTTAGGTGTAACAGTTCTTATCATAGGATTATCCTTAACAACACCAATAAGTATGCCATATTTGAATACCATGTTTACATAGGTTCGTAATTGCTTGTAAGTAGCAAGTTGCGAAGCCTATTTGTTTAATACTCTTTGGCAATATAATGGTTCAATAGAATTTATTGAAAGTTCACCAAATTTAGGAAGTATGTGATTATCAAAATGTATTCTAATTCGTTGTTGGGTGGTAGCTTTAATGTCTAATGAATGTTGATGAAACCAAATTTCGTAAAGCTGCTTAAATGTTTTAATATTAGTAGAAGAATCATTATACTTTTTTGTTTCAAATTCATTGAGAATTTTATTGAGAACTTTTTTAGCCTCTTTTTTCGTTTTGAAGTCTCTTCTAGTAGTCTTTAGGGACTTTCTAGTCGTTGGATCAATACCTAAATAAGCTTGAAACATCCAACGTACAGAGCCATCCTTTTTTTTATATTGTTTAATAGTTGCCATATCTCTGTATCCCTTCTCTAGTTTAGTTTGACGTAGATGGTAATGATTCACTAGAGAGAAAACTATAACTATAGTAACTATGTTTTAAACATTAATCAATCTTTGTTATAGCTTCACATCTCTAAATCTACCTTGTTTATGAATTGTTTTTTTTATTCTATATTGTTAAGCATAAAACGTTCTAATTCTTTTTTCTGATAATAGACACTGCCATCTTCTATCGGTTTGCATCTTTTTAAACCGTGTTGTTCATACTTATGCAATGTATTGATACTTATTCCATCATAATAATTTTCGACATTTTTTTGTTTAATAAATTCTGGTAAATTATTAGCTTGAATTTCGGCTCTTCGTAGCATGTCCATATGCACTTGTTTAATGTAATTAAACAGTTTTTGTTCAAATTCTGAACTAAACATAGTTTTGTTCCTCCTTTTGTATGTTATAGTAATAATTTTTTTAAATTTTTTCGAACCAAATTTGTAAAAATATGATAACATGGAGAAAACGGTTGCAATACAAAAAATCATAAAAGAAAGCATTCTTTTTGCATTTAGGTAGTTTAAACCTTGTAACAAAGGTGTTTTAGCTTGAAAAAATTTTTTATTTTGACGGTATATGTTTGTGAAATGAATATTCATAAGTGTTGTATACCATTCATTTTGAGTGTTTTTATTTTTTTAACCAGATTTTGTAATTAGAAGTTATATTTTATTTGTATATACTTTCCTTTCTGTTGTTATGAGATCAGATTAATCACATTGTCTACCGAGTTCTTAGTGGGAACCATTCTAAAACTATTAGAAATTGTTTACTGGTCTGTTCTCATTTTCAAAGTATTTTTCCAACACAGGCAACACTTCTTACCATGATTGCGATTGTTCCCATACATCATAAAGCGCATAAATATCTTGGTGACTAATTTCTTTAATTGGTTGCTTATTTTCTATTTGAATTATTTTTTCACTCCTTCAATTTTTTGATATACGAAAAAACGGTATCAGTGGTTGTTTCCTCACTAATACCGTTTCAATAACTTTTACATTTTCTAGTTGAAATGATTGTACACTTAAGAAACGGTCAAAAAAACTAGAAAAGTTCTTTGAATTTTTGTACAATAAATACAGCTAGCTTTCTGTTAGCTATTGGCAACTTGATTAGTGAGCTTGGACTTACTATTCAAGGCTCTATTTTCTCGATTCCCGTCGAGTAGTAGAGTGCCTTTTTTATTTATTAATCCTTTAAATATGATTTAACTATACTTTTTGATGCTGGAATTAAATCATCTTCAATATCAACATGCTTACCATTAATACCAGTGTATAAGCATTCATCACAAAATTTAATAATTTGACTTGTTTTACTAGCTGTTATGGTTAAACGCAAGTTACTATCATGACAACTGGGGCATTCCTCATCTGTCATATATGCACTTAAATCCCAAATAAGCGAAGCAACTTGATTAGATAGTTCTTCTTTATTTAAACCTTTGTTAATTTGATTCATATAGAATGGTATTGCAATCTCAAAATTGTCATCCGAGTGTCCTAAAATTAAATTTTTTGAATCCAATTTTTTAATTGCATCTAAATATTCTAAAGAAGTATATTTTAAAAAGATTGAATCATATTTATTAACATAGCTTATCAATTCATCAAAAAAAGTATCTAGATTATTAATAGAAAAATTGTTATAAATTCTTAAAATTTCTTCTTCCATATATCCTCCTATGGTTTTGGTATAGGATAAGTTGTAATTATATTACCTGCTTTATCCGTTATAATTTTTATCCATGTAGTAGGTTCTCCACCTAAGCTAGGTTTAACTGTTCCAACATTTCTTCCTACATCTACTATCCTTTCAAATCCCCCAGACTCTATTTGTTTCACAGGTGTATTTATAACAGGTTTTGACTGTAGAATATTCTTCAAATCTGTTTCAGGAATAGTAAACTGTCCAGCATTTTTTGATGGGTTAAAATGCCTATCTCTAACATGTTTCATTCCAGCATTTTTTGATGGACTAAATCTCGTTGGATTTTCTGCTACATTAATTCTTGACTGAACAACTCCCACATTCGGTTTCGGAACATCAGACCCACTGGCTTTCTTATTAGTATTTCTAGGTTTAACATTTTGCGTTTTCCCTACATTAACTACGCCTTTGACCATCACACCGATTGTAATCATGCTATTCGCTAACAAGGAAGCTTTTCCAAGCATTTCCGCTTGAGTTAATTTCTTCCCTGTCACGCTATCAATCCCAGTAGCTAATCCTTTTATCAGGGTCGCATTTTGCTCATAGAATAATTCATCTACACCTTTTTGGCGATCGCCTTGAATGAAACTTAAGCCGTATTTATCAATCATTCGACTAAGCCATTTATTATAGGCTAAGGTTACATCAATATCTGCGGCTGTGGCGGAAGTCTTTCCTTTTTTCACCTACATCCACATTTTACCATACCCTAAATCAATTAATCTGTATTCTCGATCACTTACATCCGGTTTTTTGTCCTCATTTAGATTTTTTTCAATTGTTCCCAAATATCATAAAGTGTGTAAATATCTTGGTGACTAATTTCTTTGATTGGTTGATTGTTTTCTGTTTAAATCATTTTTTTCACTCCTTTAATTTTTTGATACACAAAAAACGGTATCAGTGATTGTTTCCTCACTAATACCGTTTCAATAGTCTACAATTAGCTGATTATACTTCAAATAAACATTCGAAAAGACTAGAAAAGTCTCTTGAATTTTTGTACAATAAATACAGCTAGCTTCTGTTAGCTATTGGCAACTTGATTAGTGAGTGTCCACTTACTATCAAGGCTTTACTATCCGACGCCAATCAGATAGTAAAGTGCCCTTTTTATTTTTATGTCGCTAGAAATCTGATGGTTCTGTATATTCAATATAATCTCCTGATAAGCCTTCTGGAAACTGTTCTTCTGGATATTCTCTTTCTAAAAGCTCATTAAAATTCTTTATCGTTTCACTCAACGCTTCCTGCTGAGTTTTACCAAAACCAACAGCAGATTCTGGATAATTATCATCAGATCTCAATTTTATATTAATATCTGTATAACCAGAGAAAGTACCTGAATTATCTTCATAAATTTTCACTTTCATTTTACCATATGGAAGAATTCCTACCATCCATATATTATATTCACCAACACATCGCTCGATTTTTGAAACATTTTTTAAAGATAAATTTTTCCACATAACTTTATTCTCCTTTTATTGTTTTCCAAATGATATTATTTTTCCTGTCGGCTTATGAATATCAATGTATTTCCCATTTTTGTAATATCTTACTACATTAGGTGTAGGATAATCTATTTTTTTTGTTCGTGCGCCTTTTAGTTTACGACTAAAATCTTCCGCTTTATTCAAATATTGCTCAAGAGAGTTAGCTTTAACTTCTGCTCCATGCTTCTCAAAATGCTTTGTCAAAGAGGCTTCCGAATCAGCAAAAGTCCCCTTATGCCATTTATTTAGAGCATCATCACATATGTTATGAACTAATATACTCAAATTAGAAACAAAATAAGTATGAGCATTCTCTACTTCAAAATTATATACCTTAACAGGTTTATTTAAGCTTATAATGTGAATGCCAGTGATTGACAAAGTGTTTCCAAAACGATCAATCAAATCATCATTACATGTTAATTCTTTAGCTTTTATCCAGCCTTTATTTGGCAAATAAAACGGATGCTCTTCCGTTGTTTCAATCATTTCATTGTCAACCGTAATTCTAACAAGTTTGCTAGTTTCACTAACAAATATTTGAACAACTTTTTCATAAGTCTGAACATGAGAATTTTCATGGTTTGCCAAAACTTTTTCACCTATTTGAATAGATTCAATTGGTTTGTGCCCATGTTCTGTTAAAATAAGCGTTCCAGAAACAAAACACTTAGCTCCACTGGCTTTCTTGTTAGTATTTCTAGGTTTAACATTTTGCGTTTTCCCTACATTAACTACGCCTTTGACCATCACACCGATCGTAATCATGCTATTCGCTAACAAGGAAGCTTTTCCAAGCATTTCCGCTTGAGTCAGTTTCTTCCCTGTTACACTATCAATCCCCGTAGCTAATTCTTTTATCAGGGTCGCATTTTGCTCATAGAATAATTCATCCACACCTTTTTGGCGATCGCCTTGAATGAAACTTAAGCCATATTTATCAATCATTCGACTAAGCCATTTATTATAGGCAAGAGTTACATCAATATCTGCGGCTGTAGCGGAAGTCTTTCCTTTTTTCACCCACAGCCACATTTTACCATACCCTAAATCAATTAATCTGTATTCTCGATCGCCTACATCTGGCTGTCTATCCTCATTGAGATCCTTTTCTTTTAATTGATTAAACCAACTCTTATCTGTTCCTTTTGGCAGTTGATACGTCCCGTCACGATTAACAACTGTATTATTCAGTACCATAACACCCTGCATGGCAATCTTCATATCATTTAAGCTATTGGCAAAAAGACCATTAGTCTGTGAAGAAAACTGATGTAGTTTTTCTACCTTCTTTTGTAATTCTCGGATATCATCCTCGAACGTATTCGACATACGATTTAGATTGTTTTGAACATTTAGTAAAGCATCTAAGATTTTCGCAACAGGATTACTTCTTGACAATGCCTTAGCTGCTGCGGCAGAAGCATCAACGGACGCTTTCATTGCTTTTTTAGTGGTAATTTGTTGGTTCAGTTTATCTTCATCTAACATTCCTTCACTTGATATGTTCTGATCAGCGCTCGTGTATGTTTGTAGCTCTTGCTCAATACGATCCATCGCGGATGTTACTTTACTAATAGTCGGTAAAACTAAGTCACTAAAGAGACCTTTTCCTGCGGTATAAGCAGCACCAGAGAGTGTTTTGCCATCTACTGCAGCAATCACTTTTTGACTGCCTGCTTTTAGTTGTTGAGAAGCCTCTTTCCCACTTTGGAGATTCTTTTTTAATGCACTGATTAATTGTGCTGAGTCCGAGCTAGAATAAATTAATCCCAAGGAATTTCACCTCTTTTTCTATAGAGCTCTTCGGTTTCATCATCGAGAATTTTTCTTTGTTTCGTATAACTTTCAGAGAGTTCTTCCACAGCTTCGCTTAATTGACGTTTAAACAAGTGCTCTTGTTCTTCGTTTTTTCTTTGTAATCGCAGGCTTTCTGGGTTTTCACGAAACGCTTCATCATTTAGCATGCTAAGTGTGCGATACCCTCTCTGTAAATCATCTTGCAACTGTTGCAAACTGTCTTCTATTTTTCGTTGGTCATTTTTTAAGTCATCAACGCTGTTTTCTTTCTCGATGATTAAACGATTATACGTTGCTCGTTCTTGTTCACTCTTATCCATGGTACAACTCCTTAAAACTTGATCTTACTATCTTCAATTGCCATAATTTCAGCTATCTTTGGAAATTTTTGACTCTGCTCTTTCACACAATCAATTAACTGCGATAAATCAGATAGTAATTGATTTGTCACTTCAGTTCCTTTTTTCATACTACTGATATTGCTTTTACCTAGAGAAACGTGAGTTCCTTTATTCACGGATACAGCTTTAATTCCTGTGGTTGCTCTAGTGGCAGCTCCAATATCTGAAGCAATATTCACCATGCGTTCCCTCCTTAATCTTGAGCGTAGTTCAAATTAATTTTACCATATAATCAAGATATCTGACATTCGTTGGGAAATTTTTTTACTTATTTCATTCATTTTTCTTAAGATAATTGATAATTTTACTCTGTTTGTAGATTATATTAGAATTATCAGTTTAATTGTTTATACTACAGTTCTTTATTAATCTCCTAAACTCACATTTGCTTGTATTAAATAGCTTCTAAATTTATTTTGATTGCTTTATATTAATCAACGCATTAATTTGTTGTGCTACCAAAAATAAAACAGCTAAAAGATATCATTTAATAGGTTCATCCTTTAGGTGTTCTTTTACTCAGCCGATGATACATTGCTACAAGCACTCATCTTTTAACACTTTCAACTTTCTAATCAACCTCAGCAATTCTTTGTACTCTTTGGTATTTAGGTGTTTTTTTTGAAATTGTTTGCTTTGCTCTACGAGAGTCTGAAACTTATCTATTAGCTTCTGAATGTTTTGTAATTTTTCAATACTTCTATATAATGAAATAATATTAATCGACTATATTAAACAAGGCAAGATAGCGAAAGTTAATAAAGAAAAGGCTTGATATCACTATTCTATTGTGATCGCTAAACAAATAAAAAGTAACTGATTACACAAAATCGTAAAATTAAAAAGACATGTATTTAGCAAAGTTTTTTAGCAGTCTCATTTTGTTTAGCTTAAGTGACTTTAATATAGATACCTGTCCTAATCTTTGTGAAATCTTTTTAATACCAGCACCACTTTAAAAAAGTAAAAAAAATTCGTTTTATGAAAATCATGAGCATTGATTATTTTCATATCTGGAAAATGCTTTTTTACTTTTTTCATTATTTTTATTGGAGTTTTAAGGGCGCTTTATCAACTAATATTGGTGAAGAAAATTCAAAGAATCAAGTCGATTATTATGATTCCTAGAGGAAATTTTCTCTAGGTTTTTTTGTGTACTTGAAAAAAATTTGTGGGTGATAAACAGACCTTAGAGGCGATAGAAGAGGCAAAAATTTTAATTTACTATTATAAAGATAGATAAGAATGATTTTCCTATAGGGATATTAAAAGGATGATTATTTGTAAATAGTTATCAGGGAAGTTTAGCAAAATGCTTAATTTCTCTTTTTTTTAAACATAGATAAAATAATCTTAAAATTGAAAAAAGAATTCCGAAAAAGGAAAAAACAGCCTGTTGCAATGGTGTGATTTTTAGTGGTTAAATATAATTAACAAAAAGTTTTTTTAAAAATGAATAGATTATCAAATGAAATAAAGGAGTAACTGTATGGCAATTGATAGTGGAACTAGTGTTGCTTGAATATTTTGAAGAAGAAAATAATGAATCTCTATGAAATTTAATAATAGACACTATTAGAAAAATTAAATGATAAATATTGTTAGATCAGTATTTTGAAAGCTAGTGAAAGTTAGAACAACGAAACAGAGGTGAAGAATTGAAAAAAAACTGGTGGATAGTAGGAATCGAGGAAAGGAGTTTTTAATAAATAGTACCAGAAAAAGCATTAAGATGGTTGAATCAAGAAGTTTATAAAGTTGATTCTGATTATAAAGAAAATGGAAATAAAATTAAATATACAGATAAAGAAGATAATCAATTGGTGAAGAATGAACGCAACATTGTAAGGAGTCCAGGAGAGGGAAAATTCAAAGTACTTTCAGTTAAAGATGGAGATTACGGATTTCAAGGCATGGCAGTAGCTCCCATAGTGAATGGTACTCCAGACTATGAGCAAGTCACAGTCGTTGCTGCTGGAACGTACCCTAGTGATAGTGAAGACTTTAAAACAGCTGTAAAAGCAATGTCTCCGAACGGTTCTCCTCAAGCAGATGTTGCTTTACAGTATGTAGGTGATCTTATTGACAATAATCCCACTTGGACGATTAATCAATTATCTGGCTATTCCCAATCAGTTTATATGTTAAAAGTTGGCGCTCACTTTAACATACCAACAACAGTTTGTAGCGGCTGATTTCAATATCGTTCCTTAACACCAGCGGAAGAAAAATTTATGAAAGAAAATCATCATTTATTTTTAAATTACCGTCAAAAAAATGATGATGTGACGAAATGGAACGATTTCAATTCTAAATGGGAAATAGTGATGATTTTGGAACGATTGTATGGGTAGATGGCAATAGTCACAAATTAACTAGTTGGGAATTTGATGAAAAGACAGGGAATTTAAAAATTCCGGATAATTTGGGCAATTCTGAAGGTGCCATGATACAAGCCAGTCATTTTCTGATGCATGGATTTTTAGCTCAATTGACGATGTTAGATCAACTAAAAGTCAAACTAAAAGCTAGTGGGGGCGGACTATCAAAGAATGAGAGAATTTATTTAGATGACCAACAGGCATTACTAGCAGTTAATACAGGCCGAGCTACTTATCAAAATGCGATGGCTAATGCCATAAAAGTGTATCAAAATGCTATTACAGAAGCAGAAACTATCTGGCAAGAAACATTAAGGGAAGCACGTTCTCAAATAGAAGTACTATCTGATAATGATATGAGAGACAGTTTAGCAACAGCAGGTGCTACTGAACAACGAATAGTAGGCGAACCAACAGAATTTTTTCAAAAAAAAATCAATAAGGCAAAAACGATGGATGAAAAATTTGAATCGTTAGCGAAAAGAATCAAAAGTAAAATCGACGAAATGGTTCAAACAGATCAACAATTAGCACAACAATTAAAGCCTTAAAAAGGAGCTAATAGATGAAAGAGGAACAGATTACAGCAGATTATCAGCTAAAACGCCGTATGTTAGAAGAGGATGAAGATATTCTAAAAAATACGCAACGAAAAGGAGAACAATTGATACCAGAAACGTTGTCAGATATTTCCCGAATTGTTCAACAATCAGCTGTAGATAGCGAACCTTTCAATCAGGCAAAACAGGCAATTATGCAAGTAGAAAATGACTATCACGAGGAGCTATCAAAGGCAAAAAAACAGCTATAAAAAGTGCTAAACAGGCATTATCTTCTTCCTCTCAAATAGTAGAGAAAGCTGTTAAAGGTCAGTTTGGAAAAAAAGTAACAGAAGTATTTGAAAAGCAACAACAAACTTTAGATAAAATCTAGAGGGAGTTGTTGCTTTTTTTAACAAAAAAAGACTTGCACATCCATTAAAGATGTAGCAAGTTTTCTAGTTGATGAGCTATTAAGGTGTCTCAAGCTCTTTTTTGACTACATTTTTTTAAAAAATTGATCTGTTTGAAAATATATGAAAATCAAAATTCCGACTATATCGAACAAGAAAAAATGGCGAAAATCAACTTTAGACTACTTATGTACCAATATTTACACGCTGTTCAATATAAAACCAACATCTTTCAAACCCATAATTCATTAATAAAATGACAAGAATATAGTCACATTGGGGAGAATAATGACAGTAAAACAAAAGTCTCAAGCGATAAATTTACCGTAAGATGAATACAGGTAAAAAAACGGACGTTCTTATGAACAATTGAAATAGACACACTGGTCAAAATAAAACGAAAGGATAAAACAATGTATAAAATCAAAACAATTGAAGAATTTTGGGAAGCAATAGATGAAATAAGAATCAAAAAAGAACTAAATTGGGCAGACTTAGTGAATGAAAAAGATAAATTAGCTGCAAGTAAAAAGTGGAATCCTACACTGAATCATATCCTTAAAATACAAAAGAAATTGGATGTAGAGCTTATTAGTACTTTGTCTTATCAACTGTTTGAATCAGAGATAGAAATCACTAAAGACCCTGAGACATCCAAGAAAATGAAGCTTATCTACAAATGGATCCAATCAGATGATTGGATGGAGAATGAAGAGATAGTTCAAAAAGTTCAACAAATAGCTGGGACAATTATGTGAGATAAATAATCTAATTGTGCGTGGATGATCTAAAAATTGTTAGAAGTATCTTCATTCTTGTAGTCTGGTACTTAATGGGAACATGGCTATAAATCAGGATACGTTTGTTTCATGTGAAACATTTAAAAATAGATGTAGAAATGCACGTTTGAAAGTGTATTGCTACATCTATTTTTTATGACGGAATAATTTTGGGAGACTTATAACAGAAAATAAAAAGGAATCGGAGAAATATAAAGCGTAAAATTTAGTCATAGATCGTTTATCAAAAAAGATAATAAGGAGTGGAACAAAATGGAGAAAATTGAAAAAATGATTCAATGGATGTCAGATAGACAAGGGAAAATTACGTATTCTATGAATGCTCGCTTAGGCCCAAATAGTTATGATTGTTCTAGCGCCGTATACTTTGCTCTAATTAATGGAAATTTTTTGCCAGTTGGAACAATGGGGAATACAGATACGCTTTTTTCACACCTTGAAAAATCAGGATGGACTCAGATAAAAGCAGATGCAGCAGGTCATTATCCTGCAAAAAAAGGAGATATTTTTATTTGGGGAAATCGTGGATCTTCTGGTGGTGCAGCAGGCCACACTGGAATTTTTATCGATGATCAAGATACAATCATCCATTGTAATTATGGATACAATGGGATTACGAAAAACGATCATGATACAATTTGGGCAATAAATGGGTATCCATCCGTAACAATTTACCGCTATGGGAAAAATGAAAATGATCCGTTAAAACCACAACCAATTACCCCAAAACCGAAACCAGTGCCACAAAAGACACAATCTGAATTAATTCCGATGTCAGGTATTTTTTATCCCGATAGGCAATTAGCAGTAAGTGGAGACACTGATCCAAATGATACAATCAGCCCAGCTCTTGACTACTATTTACCAAAAATGAGTATTCAGTATGATTACTACACACACAGTAATGGATATGTTTGGATCAGTTATAAAGATTTCGGAGGAAATCGACGTTTTGTTGCTGTAGGACCGGATGATGGCCGTACAGATACAACTTGGGGCAAAGGATTTTTTAATTAACAGATGTAACGTAAAATACGATAATAAATAAATGTAGAAATGAACTTTATTGAGAAGAACAAATGAATCGATTAATTCCGCTGAATATTATGAAAAACTAAAAGAAATTCAGATATTTACCAAACAATCGTAATAAATAAACCGAAATTTCAACACAAAAAAGTCACAAATTCGAGTTATTATATATTTATACCAAACAAACAACCCTAACAAAACACTTTTTCATTTTTTAACTCCTTTTCCCACTCTTCCCCAAAGAGTGGGTTCTTTGTTGTGAATCACTACGATTGGCTACGCCAGAGTAGATGATGAACAATACTTGGCGACCAGAGGGAGAGAAGTCTCTTTACTAGTGGATCACGCCACTTCGTTACGATCACATTAAAGCACTAAGAATGGAAGGATTACGACTGGTTTTTCCAGAGTAGATGATGAACAATACAAGGCGTGCAAAGGGAGAGAAGTCCCCTTACAAGTGAACCGCCAAAAGCTTACGTCTAAAAAATAGTAGAAATAAATAGTAACTAAAAAAAGGCCAAACGTACATCATCCTGAATTTGAATTACCAAATATCGTTTCTATATCACCACTTTCAAGGCATTTTAGGACTACGGAAACTAGGTCCTTTAAAATAAAAAAGCCCCGAGAATCAATCAACTTCGCAATGGTTGATTGATTCTCGGGGCTTTTTGTCATTCTAATGATTCTAAAGTATTGAATAGAAAACTAGAACTTATTTACTATGCTTTCCTTTTTTTCTCTTCCAGAAAAGAAGAGATCCAGCTGCTCCTGTCATTAAGGCTCCCATTCCTTGTCCTGTTAGAGAAGTTTCTGTTCCTGTGTTAGGTAATTTTCTTCCAGAACGAGTATTCGGAAGTTTATTACTTGATGGGTCTATGACTGTATTTGTTTTAGTCCCTTCAGTCACAGGGAAAATGGTTTCTTTCTTTTTCTTAGGAGCTACTAGTGGGACAGAAGCTTCAGGTAGCTTATTTGCTACAGGTGCTATTACTGCATTTGGTTCAATTGGTGCGATGATGTTGATCGGTTGCTCTACTGCTGGTGCTATAGGATCCACAGCTTCTGGTGCCGTGATTTCTGGAATAATGGGTATTTCGACTTTTGGCACGTTTTCTAACTCTTTTGGCCGTTCCAAAGGATCTACAGCTGTTACTTCTTCTAAATCATTTAATTCAACAGGAGCGTCAGGTTTAATGCTTCCCTCAGCTTCTTCTGTATTTGGCGTCACATCGGTCACGTCTTGTGAAGTACCCAATTCTACAACGGAATCTGTTGGTTTTGATAGAACCTCAATTGTTAAAGCAGGTAGATTGATACCTGTGATATCTAAAATTACTTTTGTTGAAGCTGTAGTTGGTGCTAAAGCTTTATTTGTTGGTTCTTCTACCGATTTAACTTCTTTAGGCACGCTAATCCCTATTGGTTCCACAGGTTTTATAGGCATATCAGGAACTGTAGGAATATCTGGGGCAGTGATTTTTTTAAGTTCTAATAAATTTAAATCTGGGGTGATAGGTTCTATAGTAAACTCAGGAGCAGGAAGAATAATATCAGCTGCTTGCCCAGTTATGACACCACTATACTCACCGCTTTGTCTGAATTGAGTAGTCAACCACTGATAGATTGATATTGGATAACCTGGTATTACTCTTAGAGGCGTATTTTTCAGACTGCGGATATTCTCAGTAGCAATACTAGAGGTGAGATTACGCATACTTTCAACGGAATTTGGGATAGGATCACCCCAAAAATAATATTCAACCTTACTACCAGTTTGAGTATTAAACGTATCAATTGCTTTTGATAAATCTTCTTGCGCCTGTGCCCATGCAGATGCAACACCTTCTAAATAAGTTCCATAGTTAGAGAAATTTTCTACTTGTTCTAAAATTGCCTTTTCATAAGCATCTACAAATGTATTCCATTCATCTAATGTAGTCATTTTTTGTAGATTTTCTTTTGAGAAGTCTGGAGATATAAGAGTAAAATCTCCTGTATTAAGCGAATTAATAATTGGTTGCCAAAGGTTGGTATAGTCATCGTTAGGATCACCAACATTATTCTTTTGCCAGCCAGAAGTATAGTCTTCGAATGCTTTTTGATAGTTATTATATGATTCAAAATATTGTTGATAAGCATTTGCTTTATCAACATTTTTTTGCATTATTTCTTCCGAATAGGCAATAAAGTCTAATAGTTTATCTTCAAAATTTTCTGGATCATACACAAGATCATATTTATTATCAGGTGCAATTGAGCTAGCATTGTAAATAACATTTTTCGCTTGATATTCTTCAATGATTGGCCAAAAATCTGTTAAAACTGCCGTCAAATCTTGTTTTGATTTGCTATATTCAGCTTTCCAAGTAGCTAAAACATCAGGAATATTTGTTAAGTTTTCTTGTGTAATTTCAGTTGTTGGAAAATTCGTAAGAACTTGACTCATACTAGTAATAGCAGCATTTATTACTCCTTCAGCAGTAACAGCTTTCTCATAAGCTAAAAGAGCATCTTTATAAGGTTTTGCAGCAGTGGTAAAACTTTCTGTCGCAAGGTCATACTGACTCTGTAGTTCATTAAAGAGTTCAAGTGCTGTATCATAGTCAGCTTTAAGTGTAGTAAGTTTGCCATTTGCTACTTTATAGGCAGTATTGGCTGCTTCCCACGCATCATTTGCTTTATTGTATGCTGTATCAATGTCAAGGTAGTTTTTATGAAGTTCTGTAAAAGAGTCGTTTAACTGTTCATACTCTGTTAAAACAGCTTGGTACTCCTCATCATGTGCTTTGTGCTCAACCTCAACTTCACCCAACGTGATCTTTGTAGCGTCATAAGTTTTCAGTGTTTCTTCATATTTCGTTTTAAGACCAACATAGTAAGCAGCTAAATCAGTATACTCTTTTTCGCGAAGTACAAAAGAATCTTTCGCTTTTTCGATAGCTTCTGCTGCACTTGTATAAGCTGTTTTGGCAGTTGTATAGTCTATGCCCAAATCAGCATATTGTTTCTTTATCTCATTGTAATTTTCCATTGTTTCCGTATATTGTGTTTTTAAACCTGTGTATTGCTTTTGCGTAGTTGCTAATAACTCTTCTAAATGGGTGAAAGATGTTTCTGCTAGTAAAAGATCAGATTTTAACTGTGTTAATTCATTCTTTAGTGTTTGGTATTCAGGGAATAGTCGATCATATTCGTCGCGCGCTTGCTCATATTTTTGGGTAACATCTTCATATGTTTTGTTTGCTTCAGTATATTTTTCTGTGGTTGCTTCAAAAACGTTTGAGCCCTCTGTAAACTTCGCTAATAGCGTATTATAGGACAAAGTCAGCTGATCAAATTGCGTTTTTATGTCGTCAGATTCTTTAAGTGCTGTTTTATAAGCTTTTTCTGTTTCAGTGTAGACAGTCATTACGTGAGTATAGCTGGCACTAATTGTTTGATACTCTTTCTCTAATTGCTGATACTTATTTTTGGCTTGCTCATATTGTGTTACAAGAGAATCGTATTTCAGCTTGATTGCTTGATAAGATGTAGCAATTACTTGATACTCACTTGTTGCCTTTTCATATGCTTTGTTGACTTCTTCAAATTCAGCAGTTAATGAATCTACTTTTTCCTTCATTTGCTGGTATTCTTTATTCACTTCATTGTAGCGATCATTATTTTCAGTATAGGCAGCCAAAGCAGTAGCGTATTCAACAGTACCTTCTTCATATTGGGCAAGAATTTTTTGTGCAGCTATACGTTTTTCATTGTAGGTATTCAAATCCGTTTCGTAAGCTGTAAGTTTAGCATCATAGTCAGATTTTTGTTGGTCATAGTTTTTCTTGTCTATTTCATAGGTTTTTGTTTTTTGCTCAAAAGCAGTCTTTTCAGTTTCGTAGGTCGTGCGTTCGGTCTCATATTGACTGGCTAACTCTTTGAGTTGACTTGATAAGGTATCGTAGTTTATTTTTGCTTCTTCGTATGTTTGTTTAGTTGTTTGGTACTCGTCTTTGATTTTATTGTACTCAGTAAGTTTGTTTTCATAGTCATTTATTGATTTTTGTAATGTTGATAGACGCTTTTCATACGTCGTTTTTTCAGTGAGATAGTTTTCTTTCTCTTCGTTATACTCAGTTAACAAAGAATTGTATTCCTTGAGTCCTTGATCATATTCTGTTTTGATTTCAGTGTAATCAGCTTTTGCTAGTTCTAGTTCTGATTTTAAGTTGTTGTATGATGTAGTCGCCAGATTGAATTTTTTTGCTTTTGAATCATACTCCGCTTTTTTAGTAGTATAAGTCTCAAGTAGGTCCTCGTAAGAAAGTTTTTGTGCGTTATAATCCTTCAATTGAGATGTATAATTATCGTTTGCTTTGTTATAGGCTGTTTGAACTGTTTTATAAGCTGTCGCGGCATCTTCATAGATCTTACGCTTATTTTCGTACGCAATACGCAAAGTTTCATATTCTTCTCTTTTTTTCTCTGCATCCTTATTTAATGTTTCATAGTCAGTTTGCGCATTTAAATACTTAGTTTGCATGTCAATAAATGTTGCTTCGGACTCTTCGTAAAGATTTTGCTCTGTTTCATAAGCTTCTTTGGCTGTATTGTACTCATCGATATGTGCTTCATAATCAGACTTGTTTTTTTCATATGTAGTCTTACTTGCCTCATAGCTCTTAGTGGCTTTTTGAAATGCTGCAAATTGTGTTTGGTAGGTTTCTTTTAATTCATCTAAAACTGTTTTGAGCTTTTCTGCCGTTTTATACGTTTTATCTGCTTCACTTTTCGATGTATTATAGTCGTTCAATGCAACAGTGTAGCTTTTTTCTGTTTTCTCGTATTCATTTTTTGCAGTTGTATATTCTTCTAATAAAGTCATGTAATCTTTTTCCAAGACTGTTTGAGTTGATTGGGGTTGAGTGACTAGTCCGACTGTTGCAGCTAATCCTTGTACAGAAGTACCACCTGAGATGAAAAGTGTGCTTGAATATAACAAAAATTTAAACGAACCTTTTCTCCATGAATCATTCATAAAAAAACACGTACCTTCCTTTTTTATCATACTGTTTATATAGTACATATATAAAATCTTTAAGTTTTTTATATATATACAAATGTAATTATACAATAGGTTTAAGTAATTTATTTATCATATTTTTTACTATAATTATAATTTTTTGATAAATAAGGATAAAATATACGCTGAATATAGGAATGATGTTTTTAAGGAATAGGTAAATTCGCTCTTTTAAGAAAAAATAGTAGAGTATTTATAGTACATTTTTCTACTAGGGTATGAATGAAACTTATGTATTTTACAATTATAGAATATAAAAACATTGCAAAATACAATACTCCGAAAAATTCGGATTTTCACCAAACAATCATACTAAATAAACCAAATTTTAAACACAAAATAGTCACAAATTCGAGCTATTATATACTCATACCAAACAAACAACCCTAACAAAACACTTTTTCATTTTTTAACTCCTTTTCCCACTCTTCCCCAAAGAGTGGGTTCTTTGTTGTGAGTCACTACGATTGGCTACGCCAGAGTAGATGATGAACAATACTTGGCGACCAAAGGGAGAGAAGTCTCCTTACTAGTGGATCACGCCACTTCGTTACGATCGCATTAAAGCACTAAGAATGGAAGGATTACGACTGGTTTTTCCAGAGTAGATGATGAACAATACAAGGCGTGCAAAGGGAGAGAAGTAACCCTTGTTCGTAAATCGATAGATGATAAAGATAAAAAATAATAGAAGTGCATATCAACATAAAAAAATTGATGTTCATTTTTCGAAAGAACCTTTTATAAATTAGCAGTAGACTAAAGTGACAATATGAAGGGATGGATGATCAATGAACGAAACTAAAACAGCACAATTCAAAAATGCACATAAAAAAGACAAACCACTCGTCTTACTAAATATTTGGGCTATTACAAGCGCTATTGAACTAAAAAAGAAAAAAATCACGTTGATTCCAACTGGCAGTTACGCAATGTCTGATCATTACGGTTATCAGGATGGTGAAAATATGCCTTTTGACGAACTATTGGGTTATATTGAACAAATGGATACAGTTGCTAACTACGTCACCGCAGATATCGAATCAGGATATGCCAAGAATTTAATAAATCTGTCAGAGAACATTGAAGCACTTATAAATAGCGGTATTGTTGGGATCAATATTGAAGATAAAAGAGTAAATACAGAAATACTTTATTCCATAGAAGAGCAAAAAGAACGACTACTTTGTATCAAACAAACATGTAGTGCTATGAAAAAAGAGCTATTTATCAATGCTAGAACGGATATGTATTTTATCGGAGATATCGCTAAAAATAATCAAGATGAACAGCTCCTGAACCAAACAATCACACGAATCAACGCCTATGAAAAAACAGGAATCGATGGTATTTTTATACCAGGATTAAAAAATAAAGAGCATATCAAGAGAATGACAGCCGAAACAACAGTCCCTCTAAACATCATGCTAGACATTAAAGAAGATTTAATTGCGGATTATCTAAATATAGGAATTTCAAGAATCAGCTTTGGTCCATCGATTTATATGCTTTATAATGAAACTGAAAAGAACGACTTAGATACATTTTATACCTCATTACTAGATGAGCTGATTCAGCGTGAGGAACAGGATCAAATTGAACTGTTCAGAATAAAGTAGAAAGGATAATGCCCGATGATCGGTGAAAAGGAAAAGAAGCAGTATTATCAAGCTTTATTGACAAAAGATTCAACCTATGACGGAATTTTCTTTGTTGGTATCAAGTCAACGGGTGTTTTTTGCCACGCAACATGTCCAGCAAGGAAACCTAAATACGAAAACTGTACCTTTTATGAAACAGCAGAAGAAGCGCTCTTATCTGGTTACAGGCCATGCAAACGATGCAAGCCATTATCTTATCCAAGAGAAATACCGCCGTTGGTTCAACAAATGGTGGAATTAGTAGAAAAAAATCCAGAAAAGCGCTGGAAAGACCAAGATTTCGCAGAATTAGGCATTCACTCAATGACAGCCAGAAGGCAATTTAAAAAAGTCTATGGCATGACATTTGTTCAATATGCGCGTTCAAGAAGGATGGGTATGGCTTTAAAATCTATTAAGAATGGCGAAAAACGAATTGATACCCAGTTGGATGTGGGCTATGACTCTTCCAGCGGATTCTATGATGCTTTTTCAAAAATCATGGGGAGAAATCCAAAACAATCAAAAGAGATTAAAATAGTCTCTGCAGATTGGATCGATACGATACTTGGACCCATGATGAGTATTGCGGATGACGATTATCTATATTTACTAGAATTTGTTGATCGCCGTGGGTTGGAAAGAGAAATCGAGCGTCTGCGAAATCGAATGAATGTGTCAATTGTTCCAGGGAAGACTAAGATCAATGAGCAGATCAAAGAGGAATTAGCGTTGTATTTTGAGAAGAAACTGGACAAATTTCAGACACCTTATCTATGCTTAGGTTCTGACTTTCAGAAAAATGTGTGGCAAGCGTTGACGGAAATCAAACGTGGTGAAACGTCTTCTTATAAAGAATTGGCAGCAGCGATTGGAAATCCCAACGGAATGCGAGCAGTTGGGAATGCCAATGGTGCGAATCAATTGGCGATCATTATCCCGTGTCACCGGGTGATCCAGACGGATGGCAGTATAGGTGGATATGGTGGCGGAGTTGAGCGGAAGAAGTGGCTGTTGAAGCATGAACAGGAATATGATTTGTGAGTAAAAAAAAGCGGTAGCCACGTCTAAATTGTAGCTATCGCTTTTTATGATCATCTATTTACCAGCCGCCAGAAAAACCGCCTCCGCCTGATGAACCACCGCCACCGGAGCTACTCCCACCACTACTAGAAGATCCGCCAGAATCACTACTTCGGTAGCTTGACGTACTAAAATACTGTAGCGTTTGATAATTTGCTAAATTCATGCCAGGTATGGTACCAAGAAATAAACATTTATCAAGATCCATGATCGCTTTTTGATAATAGTCAGATTCGATTTTTTTAAAATCCTTCTCACCTTTTTTAAAAGCTTTGGGCAATTCATTTTCAAAATTACCTGCTTCTGTTAAAAAATCTTCTTTACTGGTATCTTGGCCTTTTAACAGATGATAGGAAACAAGTAAAACTAATAATTTTTCTTTTTGTTTTGTGTAAAATGATTTCGATACATGCTTTTTGACGTAAACTTGCACAATCTTTCTCGTTTCCATGAAAGCAACTCTGGCTTGAACGATTCTTTGTAAAATTTCTAAGTAGTCATTATCTGATTGCTTCAGTTGTAAGTGTAGTTGTTCTTTTGCGTGATTGATTTTCTGTGGGTCTGTGAGGAAATCGCCTAAATATTGGAAATACGCTTCATAGTAACGCTCGCTGATTTCTAAACACATGGTACAATACGTTAGCTTGTTGGCTGGGGTGAGATGATGCATACGATATTTACCAAGTTGTGTTGCATAATCGATGACCTCGCTTGTAAATAAAATTTTAGCTAAGTAGCGTTGTGACGCTTTATATTTATCAAAATTGGCTAGAATCAATACCCAAATAGGCACTTCTTTAATATAAAACATAATCGCTTTTTCTCTCACCGCTACTTTACCGAGCCAACGTACCTGTAATTCTTGGCTAGAATCAAATAGAGGCATCTTCAAAAGCCGTTTTTCTAAGAAACTCCTAAAGGAAAGGAAGCCGATAAACAGAGATACAGCAACAAGGAGCGAAAGGACAAAATGATCCATGATAAAAGCAAAAGCGCTCCCAATATAGTTCGAAATATTCTTTTTTGGTTCTACATAGTGGTATTGATCGTCATCATAAGAGTTATCTGCCTGTTTCAGATCTTGAACTTCATTTTTAGCTGCTTCGTAATTGCCGTAACGTTCATTCACGATCGTTATAATATTGTGGCTGATGATAGTCAAGCCTTGATCATACTTTTCCTCACGAAACAATTGTTCCACGCTTGTAGGCACAATGTCACGCTTCATACTATCTGTGATCACATCTTCTACACCATACCCCACTTCTAAACGATATTTTCGGTCAGAGACTGCAATGACAAATAGAAAGCCATTATCTAAGTCCTTATCGCCGATGCCTAATGTTTGAAAGGTTTCATCTGCGTAAGTTTCGAGCGTTTCGTTTTTAGGTAATTTCTTGATGGTTTTTAAAACAAATTGCGGGCTGCCAGGTAGTTGCTGGAAATCTAATTCGTTTGCTTGGATGATCATTTGTTTTGTTTCCTCACTTAATAGACCAGCTTGATCGTCGACGAAGAAACTTTCGGCTGAGCTGGTTTGTGGGGTGGAGAGAGTGAATAGGAAGAGGGTAGTGAGAAATAGGATTGTTTTAGAAAGGTTTGCTTTGGTAAAGTGTGTGTTTTTTTTATGTGTGTGATTTGAGTTCATTTTGCTCCTTATGATCATTTATTTATCTTTTCTATTTTGTGATGCACATGTTCGAGCTCTATTAATATAGGATCGCTATAATTCCCTGTATCATCAACAAAATGTCTTGTTAAATCCATGAGATTAACATTACTAGTAATTGTTTCACCACCGTCGATTTGTTCTAAAATATGGTTTATGGAACGTTCAATTCTAGCTAAGCTATAGTTTAAATTGTCGTTTGTATGATTGATCTTAATTAATTCTAAAACTTGTTTACAATGATATTCAATATTTTTTAGATTACGAAATTTCATTTTATTACTTACCGTTGAGAACAATTCTTCACTTCCAATCTAATAAAGGGACTTCTAAGGACTGAGGATCTTCTTCTATAAAACCTAACCTGGTAACATATATCTGTTTATTTAAATCTCTCAATATTAAATAATTAATTATTCTATAAACTTCTAATTCTTGTTCGTTTGTCAATTGTATTTGTTGTATGGCCATTAAAACCCTTAAGCTCGTTTCTTATGGCTTTAATTCATTTGAGAAAATGAAAATACGCATTTTTCTGATCAACGGCTTAATCGATATAACATAACAAAAAAATCAGAATAAAAGAGTGAATCCTCTATTCTGATTTTCAATTGATCTAGCCTATCAGTCCTATTTGAAAAAGAGCCATTATAATTTCCTTGTTTTTAGAAATGCTGTATATGTTTTTTTTGGTTCATCTTTAAACGTTCTACTCATCGGTAAAGCAGTCGTTCTTTTTTGTCTCGCTTCATTTTCTAGATGTGTAACAAATACTTCATTTTTAATGATTTTAACAATATAATTTAAGTTCACCACATAACTTCCATGTATCCTAGTAAATATATTTGTATCTAACTTGTCTAGGATTTCAGTCATTGTCAAATATGTTTTGTAAATTTTTTCAGTTGTGTGGATATAGGCGATACGACCGCTTTTAGCGATATAAACGATTTCATTCATTGTTAGTACAATAAACTTTCGATTAAAAGAAAACTCAAAGTAAGCATCAATGGTATTAAAATAATTTTTTGCTCGGTCCATTGTTTCTAGTAGACAGTCATCAGAAACTGGCTTCACTAAATAATCAAACGCGTGGACTTTGAATACATCAGGCATGCGTTGAATATCATTAGATAAAAAAATAATCAATGCATCTAAATCGAAACTGCGTATCTGTTGCGCTAATGCAATGCCATCTATTTCATGTAGCTCAATAGAAATGAAGTAGATGGTATAATTTTCATCAATTTTCTTGAGATGCCTAACTAACTTTTCCCCATTACTAAAAAAATCACATTCACATTCTTGAGAAGTATGTAGATGTATAATTTTTTCGATTTTTCCCATTTCTCTTTGGTTGTTATCACACAATGCAATCTTCAATGTCTCATCTCCCTTGAGTTTCAGATTCGAAATGTATGTTTATATAGTATTTATAATTTTCTGCTTTCTTTTTTTACCAATTCTAATCATATCATATTTTTATTGTAGAAATTCTCAAAAATTTTACTGAAATCCGTTATTTTAGAAAATTTGCTATAAATGCTTATTTTAATGGAAGTAAGTAACGCTGGTTATACAATTTTTCGTCTATTTTTGTTACACTAGAGTAATAGACAGGAGGGGAAGCGATGAAAGAAAAGACTCAATGCAATCAATACAACCAACCAATCGGCTATCCAGTAAACAATTGGGTTAAAAGAAATTATCCGAAAAAAATAATTCTAGAAGGTAGTTACTGTCGATTAGAAAAAATCGATCCAATTAAGCATTTAGATGACTTATATCATGTTTATGGACCAGAAAATAATCCCCAAAATTGGACCTATTTACCAATGACATCTTTTGAGAATAAAATAGAGTTTTCAGCGTATCTCACCTCAATTAGTCAGTCACAAGATCCTTTTCACTATGCAATTATTGATAAAATTAGTGATAAAGCGCTCGGAACAGTGGCTTTGATGCGAATCGATGCAGATCATGGAACAATTGAAGTTGGTTTTGTTATTTATTCTGATCAATTGAAAAAGACGAGAATAGCCACAGAAGCACAATATCTTTTAGCTTGTTATGCGCTAGATGAATTAGGCTATCGACGCTATGAATGGAAGTGCGATGCGTTAAATGAACCTTCTAAACATGCAGCGTTGCGGTTAGGTTTTGTTTTTGAAGGGATTTTTCGTAATGCTACAGTTTATAAAGAACGTAATCGAGATACTGCTTGGTTTTCTATTATTGAAAGTGAATGGCCAAAAAGAAAGGCTCGGATGGCCTCTTGGTTATCTTTTTCCAATTTTAATGAACATGGTGAACAAAAAAGACGTCTGGATGAGTTTTAAGTATAAAAATAATTTATTTGAAGGGAATTCAATGAAATGAAAAAGCCAGAAGTTCAATTAACAAAAATTTCTAAGCCAGTGATTTTTACAAATGTGGCGCCAACTTTTTTAACCGATAAAACGATGGATGAGCGAAAGCAAAAAGTATTAGATAATATGAAAGCAGAAGGGTTTGACGCTTTAGTAATCTATGCAGACAAAGAGCACGGAGGAAACTTTGAATATTTAACAGGGTTTATTCCACGGTTTGAAGAAGGATTGCTTGTATTAGAGGCTACAGGTGAATGTACACTGATCCTTGGAAATGAGAACCTGAAAATGGCGAAAGTTTCCCGAATCGACAATAAATTGATTCATTCACCGCTGTTTTCTTTACCAAATCAACCGATGGATAATGAAGCAAGACTTGAAGAGATATTTGAACATGTTGGTTTATCTAGTAAAAATAAGATTGGCGTTGTTGGCTGGAAAATGTTTACGACAACGGAATCAGATAATGATGCTTATTTTGATTTACCATATTTTATTATTCAAGCACTTTTAACAAGTAAAAAAGAACAAGCAGTGCTTAAAAATGCAGCGCATCTATTTATTAGAGGTGATAAGGGCGCACGTACGACGAATAATGCGAATGAAATTGCACATTATGAGTATGGCGCAAATCTGTCTTCCAGCTGTATGCTAAATGCGATGGATGCAGTTGAAATCGGTGTAACGGAAGCGAGCATAGGGAATGACCTGACTGGGGAAGGGCAAACCAATACCGTTGTAACGATTGCTGCAACAGGGCAACGTTTTGAATATGGGAATGTCTATCCAACACATAAGCAAGTAAAATTGGGAGATCCATTATCTTTAACGACTGCATTCAAAGGTGGTCTATCAAGTCGAACAGGATTTGTGGTAGAAAATCAGACGCAGTTACCAGAGGCACAGCAGGATTACTTAGAGAGAGTTGCCAAGCCTTACTATCAAGCTGTTGCAACTTGGTTAGAGACAATAAAAATCGGAATGCCTGGCAAAGAGCTCTACCAAACGATTGAAACAGTTTTTCCTCAAGCGGAGTACCATTGGCATCTGAATCCAGGACATTTAGTATCAGACGAAGAATGGATGTCTTCACCAATATATGCTGACTCCGTGGAACGATTGAAGAGCGGCATGATTTTACAAATTGATATTATTCCATCTGTGGCAGGGTACACAGGAGTAAGTGCGGAAGAATGTGTTGCCTTAGCAGATAAAAAATTACAACAACAAATCCAAGAAGATTATCCAGAGCTATGGCAACGTATCATGACAAGAAAAAATTACATTAAAGAAACACTGCAGATTGATCTAAGTGAAGATATTATTCCGATGTCTAACACGGTTGGGTATTTAAGACCATTTTATCTGGCAAAGGATCAAGCTTTTCTATGGGGGAAAGAGTAAGTAGAAAGAAGGGTGTGGGACAAAAGGAGCAGTCACTTTTGTTTCACACCTTAAATGCGAATAAATGGAGAAACGGGGTTTCGAAGGCGTGGCTTCTGCTCCAACCGTTTATTCGGATTCCTTAAGATTAGCTTCTTCTCTTGCTTTTATCCTGAAAATACAGTGTTACACGTGAAACATTTGTTTTATTTTCTGTAAAATAATTTTAGATTTCAATGTTTCGACATTCTATAGAAACATATCCTGCAGCTTTTTCAAGAGCATTACTCATCCTATAAGTTATCGATAGCTACATGCATGAGTTCCAAAAACTAATACTAGGAGGGAAATGATGGAACATGATATTAAATTGAACATTCACTATTTCTGCTATTTTAGTATTTGGTATTTTAGTTTTGAATAAAAGTTGTTCAACTAATTTTCTACCTATATACGTCTATACGTCACCTTTTCAAATTCTCTCAAATTTACGATATCATCGACTTTGAAAGTCCTATCATTTCTCCTGATTTCAAAATTTTTCAAGCCTTGAATAACAGCTTTAAGATATTCTGGTGCAATCTTTAAATCGTGATCCGCTCTATTCTCTAAACATGGACTGCAAAGATTATCAGTAACCCAGTAGCAACCGACTACACATGCATTATTCTACACATAGCCACAATCATCACACTTTCTTGTATCTTCAGCAAAAATGGATTCCATTATATTTATCTCTCCTTTATTTTGCTATATCAAAAACCGTCGTATATCGTAATATTAATGATTCTTCTACTCTAGGTTTAATGTAAACACCTGAATAAGCTTATTTTTAATTCATCGATCTAATCATTTAAAAAAAGGCGGTTCTATTTTATTTACTTACTAGAAATTGTATTCGAGATAAATAAAATTATTTTTGTATAAATAAATAGTCCAACATCTTACCATCTTTATCGTTGTAAGCTAAAATCAACTATGTATTTCCAGAAGTAGCGGGTCTTATTACTGCAAAGACACCTGTAATACTTAGTAGGTGGCAAGTATTTACTTCTACAAAATTTTTGAAAAGTTCTATTGCCAAAAAAGTTAAATTCATCAATAAAAAATCTAAATCTTGCAAGTTTTTTAGATAAATTAGTAATGACTACATCTACGGTTTTAGGTCCTCTGTTATCACGAGTACCAGCTTATTGTGCGTCAATTGAACTTGTACATACTCAGATACATTTACACTATTTAGACTAGAAAATGTAAAAATACTGATCTAGTCCAACTACATTTAATAGGAGTTAAAATACGACTAAAACCATTGCAAGTTATACTAATTTACGTTAAAGTAAGAAAAGAGAATTGTGAAACATTTTCTGTTTCACGCAAGGAAGGAAGCCTATGACACCAGAAGAATTTAAACACTTACTAAGTCAAAAAGAGATCCAATTATCGGATAAACAAATGGAACAATTTGTACGTTATTTTGAATTACTTGTTGAGTGGAATGAAAAAATGAACTTAACTGCGATCACCGAAGAAACAGATGTGTATTTAAAACATTTCTACGATTCGATTTCGCTCGCATTTTTTGAAGATTTTTCAACAAATAAATCGATTTGTGATGTAGGAGCCGGTGCGGGATTTCCTAGTATTCCGTTAAAAATTGTTTTCCCTACACTACAAGTAACGATTGTTGATTCATTGAATAAACGAATCACATTTTTAACAGAGCTAGTCAACGAATTGAAGTTAGAAGATGTTTCTTTGTATCATGATCGAGCGGAAACGTTTGGGCAAAAAGAAGAATTTCGTGCAGCATTTGATTACGTAACAGCTCGTGCGGTAGCGCGTTTGAATGTTTTGAGTGAGTTATGCTTACCGTTAGTTAAGAAAGAAGGCTTTTTCTTAGCATTGAAAGCTGCTAAAAGTGAAGAAGAAATTATTGAAGCAAAGCCAGCAATTGCAACTTTAGGTGGTAAATTTCAAAAAGAAGTTTCATTTGAGTTGCCAATAACAGAGGACGAGCGACATATTGTAGTGATTCAAAAGAAAAAAGAAACACCAAAAAAATACCCAAGAAAACCAGGATTACCAAATAAACAACCAATCAAGTAAGATGGAGGGACACAAATGGCACGAATAATTTCTGTAGCAAATCAAAAAGGTGGTGTGGGTAAGACAACCACTACTGTGAATCTAGGTGCGTGTCTTGCCTATTATGGTAAGAAAGTATTACTGATCGATATTGATGCTCAAGGAAATGCAACTAGCGGTATCGGTGTCCGTAAGCCAGATGTTGCGACAGATGTTTATGACGTATTAGTAAATGAAGAGCCAATCAAAAATGTAATTCAGCAAACATCTAGAGAAAATTTAGATATTGTTCCAGCAACCATCCAGCTTGCCGGAGCCGAAATTGAATTAACATCAATGATGGCTAGGGAGTCTCGTTTAAAAGCAGCTATAGAAGAAATAAATGATATGTATGACTTTGTTCTAATCGATTGTCCGCCATCGTTAGGACACTTGACTATCAATGCTTTTACAGCAAGCGATTCGATTTTGATTCCTGTACAATGTGAATACTACGCACTAGAAGGATTAAGTCAGCTATTAAACACTATTCGTTTAGTTCAAAAGCATTTTAATCCTGAATTACGTATTGAAGGTGTATTACTGACTATGTATGATGCGCGAACTAATTTAGGTGCTGAGGTAGTGGAAGAAGTTCGTAAGTATTTTCGTGAAAAAGTATATGATACGATTATTCCTAGAAATGTTCGATTATCTGAAGCGCCAAGTCATGGTTTGTCAATTATTGATTATGATCCTCGTTCACGTGGTGCCGAAGTGTACCAAGCACTAGCAAAGGAAGTGTTGGATAATGAGTAAAGGAAAAGGTTTAGGTAGAGGTATTGATGCATTGTTTCAAGATTTTGCTAGTCTGGAAGATGTTGATGTTCAAAAGGAAGAAGTACTTGAAGTTCCATTAAATGAACTCCGTCCGAATCCTTATCAGCCAAGAAAAACATTTGACGAAGCATCCCTTCAGGAATTAGCAAACTCAATTCAGCAATCAGGTGTTTTTCAGCCAATCATTGTTAGAAAATCAGCTGTTAAAGGATACGAAATCATTGCAGGAGAAAGACGTTTTCGCGCATCAAAATTAGCAGATAAAGAAACAATTCCGGCAATTGTCCGTGAATTCGATGAAGAAGCAATGATGCAAGTCGCAGTGTTAGAAAACTTGCAGCGTGAAGACCTTAATCCGCTAGAAGAAGCAGAAGCGTATGATATGCTGATGAAAAACTTGAAGTTGACACAAGTAGAAGTCGCAGAGCGTTTAGGAAAAAGCCGTCCATACATTGCGAATTATTTACGTCTATTAACATTGCCGACACAAGTCAAAGAAATGGTTCAAGGCGAAATTTTATCAATGGGACAAGCAAGAACACTACTTGGGTTAAAAGACAAAGACGTGATTTTAACATTAGCAAAACGAGTAGTGAAAGAAAACTTAACAGTTCGTCAGCTAGAACAAATCGTCAATGATTTAAATGAGAATCAAGGCAAAAAAATGCCTAAAAAAGAAAAGAAGGATACAAAAGATAAACCTTACTACATTCGTGAGAGCGAAGATCGTTTAATGGATAAATTTGGTACAACTGTTGCGATTCAAGAAAAAGAAGGCAAAGGAAAAATTGAAATAGAGTATCTTTCACAGTCAGATTTGGCTAGAATTTTAGATATTTTAGAGATTCATTTTGATGAAGTTTGATTAATCAAATGAATAATTGAATAAAAAGCGTAATGTAAAACTAGACAGTAGTTTTACATTACGCTTTTTTGTATATGGATTTTTAAATCTTGGCAATAAACACAATAGCACTAAGAAAGTAATTACATCATCTATCTATTGTTTTCTATATAATTCTATATTTTTGACACCTATGTATTTATAAAAATCTTTATATGTAAAAATAACGTATTTTTTCTTGTTTTTATATAAAATAAGAAAAATCTATAATTGTTTAAATTAAACCTTAGGAATCTTGTTTATTCAGATACTCAAGTTAAGTAACCTATACTATGAGTATACAATAAAGAATTTAAGCATGTCAATGAGGAATGGAAAATAACAATACATTTAACTTATATAAATTACAACCTATACAGCATATAAGGGTATCAAATAACGAAAATACAGTGAAAATAGCTTTGCTATTATAAAAATTTAAAGTAGACTGTTCCTGTTTTTTTGCAGTTTATGCTAGATAGAAATGTACAATGAATTTACTTATTTTCTTAAGCCGTCAAATGAACCGTCAACTATAATAGTTAAAATCAGCTAGTTTTCTTTCGTATAGTTGAAAAAATAGTCTATATGAAATCGTTAATTTACTAATAAATAGTTCGGAAAGATCATGATTTTCCGTATTTTTTCAAATTCATTAAAAAATGTGAACTCTCCTCAAGGATCTGAAAAAAATAGTCAAGTGTCGTTGTAATATAAGTGATGCTGAATGAAAACAAATAGAACAGTTAATACCCTTTTTTTAAAGTTATAGATTTTTTTTGATTCGTTTATTTTTATAAAATTCATTATTTTTCAGTTATTTTTTAATAGGCCGTCGATTAACCGTCAACGATAAAGTAAAAATGTTTGTATACCAAACTTTGAAAAATCATTTTTCTTATTTTATATAAGAATAGGAAATTTCTATTTTTAATATGTACAGCTTTATGTAGTACATCATTAAAAGTTCTGTATAACATTTATCTGTACAAGGAATTTTATCAAAAAATAAATGGTTGGAATTTACTATATATAAAAATTAAGAGGAGGATTTTCTTTATGAGGAAAAAAATTATTATATTGACCGATACACTAAGCGCTAATGGACTATTACAAAATAGTTTATTAAATATGGATTATGAAATAATGGTTTCAAAAGATATATTGACGCAACCAAAAGATAAAGAGTTTTATTTTTTGCAAAATTTTGATCTCATTATCTATCAACAGTCTATGTATAGCAGTTTAAAGGAGTCGTTTTTAGATAACTTAGCATTATTGAACAAACCAATTATTGTGTTGACGTTTGAATCGGAACAGGGCAGCAAATCTAAGTATCTGAATAACGCTAATGTGAGTTTTGTACGCTATCCAATATCTGTTACGAATCTAGCCAGCAGATTGGCGACTATTTTTGAGGATGTTACCAACCGCTCTGGCAAAAATAATCAAGAAAGAGAAGTAAATTCTTCTATAAAGAATGAAGGAGCTTCTCGAAATACATCATCAACTTCAAATTTAGTCAAGGTAAAGAAACAGTATTCTTTCCAATTAAAGGACCGTACATTGATTATCGATAACTGGCTGATTCCATTGACTAAAAAAGAACATCAAGTACTAGAACATTTCATTGAATCTGATCAAAGAGTTTTTTCAAGTCAAGCACTATGCGAAGCGATTTGGACAAATGCTAATCAAAAAAACAAACAAGCATTGTTGAGTAATTTGATTAATCGTATCAAGCAAAAAATAATGGAAAAAACATCGATTTTTGATCCATTTATTCTAAATAAAAAAGGGATAGGCTATTACTTGAACCAAGAATTTGTGTCCCTAGACGAACAAAATGGCGAAAAGATTAAAGATCTACTGGTAGGTAGTGTCTAATTTAAACTGGATATGATAAGAAGGGAAGCGAAAAAATTGGCAATATTCACTAAAAAAAGCAAAAAAAGCAATCATGATGGTGAGTACGAAGAATACTATGATGAATATGACGAGTACGATGAGTATGAAGAAGAACCCTATGAGCCACCTAAAAAAAGCCGTCCAGATACTTCAACGAAAAGAGAGCGTTTGGAAAATACTATGAGAAAAAAAGAGAAAGAAACACAGCAAGAACAAGCAGCAGTAATTGCACATTTAAACAATGAAAATCAACAATTTCAAAAAGAGATGCAGCGTCAAAAAACAATGGCTGAGCGCTTGAAAGCAGAAGTTGGAAACAAACAGCAAGAAATCGATCAATTAACAATGCGTCTAACAAGCTCATCTAAGTCGAAAGACAGAATCCTTTCACTCGAAGGTCAAGTAAGTCAATTAGAAGAGTTGAGGGCCCAATTAGACGAACAACTGTTAGATGAACGCAATAGAAATGCAGAGACTGAAAAACAACTACGGCAACAAGATCAAATGAAAAATCAAATTGCAGAAGTTTTAATGGAAGCGAAAGAAAAAGCTCAGCAAATCATTGAACATGCAACTATTGAAGCTGATCGAACAGTAGATGCAGCTAGACATGAAACCCAAAAAGCAGTTTCAGAAGCTTCAATTGAGTTAAAAATGATCAATCAGGAAGCTGAAAATTATCATACACGGATTCTTCGTTTGCATAGTGAAACGAATGCGCTGATGGAAGATTTATTAAAAAAATCCAGCCGACTAGCTAACCAATCACTAAATTAAGGGAAGGGGACTAAGAAGTGGTTTATCAAAATATTATGGTTGACATCTACCAAGCCGCTTCTCCAGCAGTAGGTGAACGTCTTTTTGATGATGATATGTTGCGGGATATCTATTATATTTGCGAAGAGATTTTTCAAAAAAGGAATAAAAGAATTCCCTATCCTCAAAAAGAAGTGGAAGAATATTTTGAAGAATTTCATACCATAATTTCTTTTTTTAAACATGTAGAAATTACCTTGGATCTTGTAGATCTTGACTGGTCCGCTTTGCTAGATGAGCTGATTCATACATTTCCTCAAATTGCTTGGATTGGCGGATCTAAAGAAAAAGAGGACAATCGTGTCGTTTACTATATAGATTTTGTGCCTATTGCATATAGAGAGACTGGGTTTCCTTTCATAGTTAATTTATTAAAATCGTTAGATCAGCAGTTATTTTATGAGAATAACGATGTATTGGAATCATTTATTTGTGAGATTGAAAAGCTCGTAGCCAAGTTTATTAAACCTATTGAAGCGTCTGATTTTAGCTCTGAAGAAGAAGCCGAAATTGCAGTACCTAACGCAAATTACTTAATAAAAATAGAGGAAGCGGTCAGTAGAGAACGGTATGCAAAAGAAAGGATGCGACTGGCAAATAAGAAATTGGAAGTTGTAATTGATCAGATGGAGCGACAAAATCTAAGTAGAGCTATGAAAGAATTAAGTCAATCTAATAGCGATGAAAATGAAAATTGGGATCATATATTAAAAGTTGACTTGAGAGAATATTCTCAACTAATGCAAAAAGCTAAATTTTTAGAACAGTCTTGGATAATGAATAAAGAATTAATGACAAAATCAGAAAAGATGACGATTTCAGATAATCAATTGACCTACGAAAGAGAACAGGTAAGAAGCTTTAAGGATTCAGTTTCTACAAATGAAATTTACTTGATTTTAGACGAGTGTAAGTTAATTGAATCAAGAATAAAAATCAAGAAGAAATCTTGGTTTCGTCAACCTCATGTTCGAATCATGAAGATGGATTATGACAGCATATTGAATAAAGCGGCTTATTTTGATCTTATACAGGGAGAAAATTACTTACTTGAACAGGTTGTATTACATGAGGATTCAATTATTGAGGATTAAAATAGTCCTATTATTGGATTTCTATGAAGAATAATCTGTTTTTGTTTAAAGACGCAAAAAGGATTGGGAAGTCACTTTTCCAGTCCAGTACTACATAATGAATTCAACTATCTGCTCAGGGATAAATAAGACAAAAATCTCACTAATATAGCGAAATTATCAAATGTAGACATCAATAAATTAAAAAGAAGATCAATTAAAATAGTAGGTGAAAATAACCAGTAGTATCTATTATTTCAATTGATCTTCACAATGGTGATACTTTCTTATTCAAATTTATACATACGATTTTACTATTCCATGGAGCACTCTCCTGCTCATTTTAAGAAAATAAGAAAAGGAAAAAAAATTCTATAGAATCTAAACCACTATAAAAATAGAATTTTAGAAACATTTAAATCAGATTACAACTTCGGAAAAGAAGTGAGTCTTATATTAAAATGATTTTCACCGGTTAGGTAGTATATTTCTTATTTACCAAAAAAGAGATAAAACCAGTTGTTGCGGTTCTAAATATAAAATTGATTATCCGAAATTGATCAATCATCTTAAATCATGAAAATTGGCTATATAGTATAAAGATTTTAGGAGTTGTAGGATATGAGCGTAGCTGAACAAAATACCCAAAAACAAGGAAAAAAAATAATAAAAAAATATATTCTCCATCAAAAAGTTAATCCAAGACTTCTAGGAGTAGAACTTTTTAACAATCGCTTATTTACACCTCAGGAAGCCTATCTATCCTGTAAATTGATTTTCAAAAAAGATGTTCACTCATTGAGGGAACTCGAATTAGTTGCAGAAAAAATATATGAAATGTGGACTGAAGAAAATGATGGATTGCCTATTAAAAGAATCAACGTTTATACGTCAACGGCATATATCATATTAACATTTACCATCGGGTTTTACGAAGAAGTACAGATAAAACAGCTGTGGAGATTAAAAGAATGTGCCAAAGAATTCATTGAAACATATGATGATGTGATTAAGCGGGAAAAAGAAGCTGAACATAAGAAAAAAGCAGAAGAAATCCATGCTGTTTTAGAAAAGTTCGATCAGCTCGCTAAGAAGATGGATGGTCTAGAAAATCGTCTTATGAATAATGAATCAATCGTTGTAGATTCTGGAGAATTGCTAAAAAATGACCTTATAAAGGTGAGTCAAACGATTAAAGAGCAAATGAATCAAACTGAAAATAACATAAAAGAGAGCCAAAACGATTCTGAGAACGAAGAACAAGCAATGAAAGTAGCAAAAACAAAACGCATAAAGAAAGAGATCATAAGGAAAGAAAAAAAACGTGAACGTAAATATAGTATGGATCGATCTAAACAATTTCCAGTCAATTTAAAAATGAAAACTTGGCGATCAGATCGATTGCAAAAAAAGATGGTCAAAGGAAAATCGGACCAGATTAAAGCAAAGACGTTGAAAGAACCAATATCTCAACTTGAAATGGACATTTTGATGTATTTTACCGAAAATAAACAATTGCCAAAAAAACGAATGATACCAAAAAAACAATTTTTAACTTTAAAAACGAAAGTAGAATTTATCGATTATTTATGGATGTTATTGGAGTTGGAAGGAAATGATGAACTTATCATTGCCGATGAGCTAAGCTGCAGAGAGCTTATCGAAGAGTTAGGTCAGTTTATGAAACTTGTAGAAAAAATTGCTGTAGGTCCAACAATTTTTAATTACTGGATATATTGCTCGCAAGAAATACTGGTAAAACTGGAAGGGTACATAGCATTAAAAGATTTTTTGATCAGATCCTTAAAATTGAGCAACAATACTCTGATATAAGAAGGATGGATCACTGGTTATTTTGAAGAAAAGGGGTAGTGTACAAGAAACTAGAAAAGTTTCAGATGTATAAGACCTCTTTCTGTTATCTTTAATATTATATAAATAGTATTTGCATAACAAATATAACAGACAACTCACTTCCAAAAATTTTCTTTTTTAGGGGAAATTTTGAAACTAAGTAAAAAAGAATATACTGCATACTTAGTTAATAAAATTAAACGTATTGTAATGTCTCGTTTGAGTTTGGTAGAGAGTAAATGGGGAAAAATTAAATATACAAATTTTAAATAAGGGATTATACGTCTGAAAAAACATAGTGGTGGCTAATAATTTTATTTTCTTAGATTAAATTTCAGAAAGGATCTTAATTATGGCAAGAAGAGGAGAAAATATCTACAAAAGAAAGGATGGCCGTTGGGAAGGTCGATACATAAAAGGTAGACAACAAAATGGAAAAATTCATTATGGCTATATATACGGCTACAAGTACGTAGAGGTAAAGCACCAACTTATTTTGATGAAATATGAAAAACAGACAAGTAATAGTAAAAACTTGCTTCCCTATGAAGGGAAATTACTAGATTGGACAAATTATTGGTTAGCAACATTCGTTCGGCCAAAAGTAAAAAGTAGCACATATGCTAGCTATAAGAATAAAATGGATGTCCATGTATTATCAAGAATCGGTTCAATCAAATTACAAAAACTAAAACGATCAGACATTGAGTCTTTAATTAGAAAGATGGATAAGACACTGAAAGCAAGTTCAATCAGATCAATATTTTCAGTATTGAAAAATTGTTTACGCAAGGCTATATCCTTAAATTTGCTGGTAGAAAATCCATGTATGGGTTTGGAACTTCCAAAAACAAGAAGAAAAACAGTAAAAGCCTTGTCTATTAAAGACCAAGACAAATTAGTTAAAGAAATCAATACAAATCAAAAATTTTTTTCTATTATGCTCGCTTTACAGACAGGACTACGAATTGGCGAGATATGTGGGTTAAAATGGGAAGATATAGATTTCGAAAACAACACACTAGGTGTTAATAGAACAGTGCTGAGAATTCAGGCAAAAGATAATGCTGGACCAAAAACGGAGATCATAGAAGTCACGCCTAAAAGTGACAACTCACAACGAAAAATACCAATCAATAAGTCTTTAAAGAAAAACTTGTTGGAACTTCAGAAGGTGTCAACGAGCGACTACGTTATTTCCAACAAGCGTAAAGCACTGGAACCTCGCACGATTGCCTATCGTTTTCAAATTATTCGTAAAAAAATTGGATTAGAAAAATTTTCGTTCCATTCTTTAAGACACACTTTTGCTACGCGTTGCCTAGAAGCGGGTGGAAATATTGCAACAATAAGCTCGTTATTAGGACACTCTTCGACAAAAATGACATTAGATTGTTATACAAATTCATTTTTTTCTGAAGAACGTCAGCTTGTGGAAAAACTTAAGTTTATTTAATCTAAAATCTAGAGGGTGAAATAAAACACTTTTCCCATTTTTTCACCCCTAGTTATTTAAAAAGAGTAACTAATTTAGTTAATAATAAGAATAAATGTCATATAATAACTGATCCAAATCGGAGATGTCCTTTTTCTCATTGTAATTGGTCAAAAAGAAAAAATATTTTCCTCTTTTTTTTAGGTAGGAACAATCGACAGTACTAATAACTAAATCATAAAATTGATTCGAAGATAGGGGCTCTGCTTGGGCAAAAGTAGTCAAGCCAATATAGTTGATCCATCGTTCTGTAAATTTTTTCTTGCAAAGTAAATCACCTTCAATAAATATTCCGACAGATAATTTTACTTTGACGCATTCTTCATAAAAGCTTAAGGCATGAGCGTATTTTGTAATAAGAACAGTATCATGGATATCATCTATGAAAAGTACTGGGTATTTTTCTTTTAAGCAATCAATAAATGAGAGAATCGTTTCAGAGTGTTTCTCTTTTTCTCGTTCTATATAATTTAGTTTCCAATAATAGTCAATATGTCCTTTAAATATCAAATGGCGATAGCTTATAGCATTTAAGTAGTAACGAAGCATTTTATTTTGGGAATGATTTAAGCAAGTATTTGGGTAACAAGTTGTCATAAAATCAAAAAATTCTTTATTTAGAGCCAGTATGAAAAATCCACTGTATTTTTCAATTAAATCAAGTTCTTTTAAACAGTGAGAATTAGCTGGAATGATTTCTTCGCCAAGCATGAAAAGAAGCAATAAGGTGGTTTCGTCAGGAAGCATTTTAAAAGAATAATAAACTAAGAATGACTCAAGTATAATAGTGATTTTTTTAAATATGTGAGAATTTTTAAGTGCCATTATAAATCTTTTTTGACTCGGTATATCGGATTTGTTACTGAAAAAAGGTTCTTGGTCACTATAATTGGTTATGTTTTTTTGTGCATTTCTTCTTTTTAATAGGCTTAAATAGATAATCAGTTTTTTTCGTGAAAAGGTGGATAATGGGCTACCTAAAACCTGTTGAATAGCATTGACCGTTTCGTAAATTCTAGGATCAATATTTGGGACTTTTAGTTGACGCTTAGGATCTGTGACATTGTAAAGAGAGACATAAAAGAAACGAATTTGTAGTTCGGAACCTAATAGAAAGCCATTTTGGATAGTTAAATCAAATTCTTTCAATAAAACGTTCAACTCGTTTATTTTTCTAAAATAAGTAGAATGACTGATTCCGATTTTTTCGGATAAACGAGTGATATCAATCGTCCCATAATGCAGTAAGTCTTCTAAAATTATATATTTTGGTGCAAGAATGATCAATTCATTATATAAAGTATGAAGAGAATAGTCAGGTTTTGTCTGAAAGGTGATTGTTTGTTTATTTACTTCAATGGATAGGCAATCATTCGATTTTTGGGCGGAGGTCATTAATTCTTCGAGTAATTTTGATAAAAAATACTCGCCTATATTTAAATATTGCAAAAGCTCCTTTTTTGTTGCGGTACCGCCAACATTACTTAGATGAATCAATACGTTAATTTGATGACCTTCAAATTTTTCTAGTAAGTCAAATTTTATCATGGTAATACTCCTTTAGATATCGGGATAGAGAATAGTTTCTATTTGTGAAGTGAGCTGCTCAATATTATCCAATATAAATCCAACAAATACAACAGTATTTAAATCGCTTTATTTTTACTTTTTTGAAAAATAACCACAGTACATATTTTGTGTTCCTATGTTAAATATAGATTTAAGGCAAATCAATAAAATAGCTTTGCTTGATTGCCTAAAAAATGGTATTGTATCTTTGTATGTTTATGTCTGATTTCATGAATATTGATGACTATTTTTAGAAGGGACATGTCTGTTATGTATGATCTTGGTGATATTATAGAAATGAAAAAGCCCCATGCTTGTCAGGCAAACCGTTGGGAAATTATCCGAATGGGCGCTGATATTAAAATAAAATGTACGAAATGCGGTCATATCGTTATGATGACACGCCGTGATTTTGAAAAAAAGATGAAGAAAATTTTGGAAAAAAAACTGATAAAGGATAGTGAATAATCAATGGCATTAACAGCTGGAATCGTAGGTTTGCCTAACGTAGGGAAATCTACTCTTTTTAACGCAATTACAAAAGCAGGAGCAGAAGCGGCAAATTATCCATTTGCAACTATTGATCCAAATGTGGGAATGGTTGAAGTACCAGATGAGCGCTTGCTACGTTTGACAGAGTTAGTGAAACCAAAAAAAACAGTACCAACAACTTTTGAGTTTACTGATATCGCCGGAATCGTTAAAGGTGCAAGTAAAGGGGAAGGTTTAGGAAATCAATTTTTAAGCCATATTCGTCAAGTAGATGCGATTTGTCACGTGGTACGTTGTTTTGATGACGATAATATCACCCATGTTGAAGGACGTGTAGATCCATTAGCAGATATTGATACAATCAATTTGGAATTAGTATTAGCTGATCTTGATTCTATTACAAAACGCTACACACGTGTAGCTAAGATAGCTAAAACAAAAGATAAAGATGCAGTAGCTGAGCTCGCTGTGTTGGACAAGCTTAAACCAGTTCTGGAAGAAGGACTTTCTGCTCGTACGATTGAATTTACGGAAGATGAGCAAAAAATCGTTAAAAGTTTATTCTTATTAACAGCAAAACCTATTTTATATGTGGCAAATGTGTCAGAAGATGAAGTAGCGGATTCAGATAATAATCCTTATGTTCAACAAGTTCGGACTTTTGCTGCAAATGAACAAGCTGAAGTAATCGTAGTTTGTGCGCGTGCCGAAGAAGAAATTGCAGAATTAGATGATGAGGATAAAGCAGATTTCTTAGAAGCGTTAGGTATCGAAGAATCTGGTTTAGATCAACTAATTCGTGCTGCCTATGATTTATTGGGATTGGCAACTTACTTTACGGCAGGCGAGCAAGAAGTACGTGCCTGGACTTTCCGTAAAGGAATCAAAGCACCTCAAGCAGCGGGAATCATCCATACGGACTTTGAGCGTGGATTTATTCGTGCAGAGACTGTTTCGTTTGATGACTTGAACACGTATGGGAATATGCAAGCAGCGAAAGAAGCAGGCAAAGTTCGTTTAGAAGGAAAAGAATATATTGTCCAAGATGGCGATGTTATGCTTTTCCGTTTCAATGTATAGGAAAAAAATTGCTAAAAACTGTTTTTCTCCCTAAAAAATGTGTTAGAATACTTTTTAGGTAAAGACTGTCCCGTTGGCTACGGGCGAGGAGGACGCAAAATAATGGAATCAGAAGCACTTCGAGACATTGTTTCAGAAAATCGTGAACTTGAACAACAATTGACAAAGAGAAACGAACAATATATTTTTGACTTAAAAAAATCATTAGTTGCTGCTAACCTTTCAGAAGAAGCGCAGACACTTGCTTTGCACGAAATTTTACCTCATTTAGTAGAAGGTCAAAAAAGTGGAAAAACAGCGCGTCAGCTTTTCGGAACAGTGGCTGAACGTACGGAGTCTATTTTAAATAAACCAGAAGAACTTCCAGAATCAACACCAGCTTTGATGTGGTTGGATAATACATTATTATTATTCGGTGTGATGACGATCATGTTTTCAGTTATGATGATGTGGTCTAAAGGAAAATCTCAGCCATTAGGTTTATTGACATTGGTTCTAGCATCAATGGCTGGAGGGTATGTATTTTATTTGATGTATAAATATGTATATCAATATGATCGTCCTGGCATGGATAAATCTAAACGCCCAGGTTGGTTTAAAACAGGACTTATCTTAGTTGGTGCGATGCTTTTATGGCTCGTCGTCTTTACAGGTTCTGCAATGCTACCAGTAGTTATTAATCCAGTATTAGATCCAGTGGTCGTCATCATTATTGGTGGGATTGCTTTGGGTACTCGTTACTTGTTAAAGAAAAAATACAATATGCGTAGTAGTTTGGCGCGTTAATAAATAAAAGTAAAAGAGTCTTAGACAAAACGCTCAGTCGTTTTGTTTAAGACTCTTTTTTTTTACGATAAATAAATAACTTACTAAGCAGCATAAAAATAAAAGGGTTCATGTTTGAAAGAAAAGCTTCAGCACGGTACCATAGAAACTAATAATGAAATTTGCAATTAATTTTCATATTAAAGAGGTGGAGCAATGAAAAAATGGATCAAACAATACAGTCAGTTACTTATATTGCTAAGTTTTTTTGTATTAAGCGTATTGTCTTTGTACATTGTATATATTAAAAACGGTCATATTATGATAGGTGATGATTACCATTTTCATCAAAATCGAATTGAAGGTTTGGCGGAGTCTTTAAGAAATGGCTTATTACTGCCGAAAGTCAGCTACTTTTTCATTGGAGGATATGGCTATGCATCAAGTTTATTTTATCCAGATTTTTATCTGTATTTGCCTGCAATTCTGCGTGTTTTTAATTTTTCGCTCGCGACTAGTTTTGTTATTTTTGCTATTGGAATAAACATCGTTACTTTTATTTTAACCTATGTATCTGGCAGATACATGGGATTAACGAAAATAAAAAGTTACTTATTTTCATTATTGTATACTTTGTCGATTTATCGATTACAAGACTTTTTTAATCGACAGGCTATTGGAGAGTTATTGGCAATGAGCTTTTTTCCATTAGTTTTGGCAAGTCTGTATCTATTGAAAAACGGTAAAGAGAATAAATGGCTATTGTTGACAGTGGCTATGACGGGAATTGGTTTAGCTCATTTCATTTCATTGGAAATCATCAGCATTTTTATAGGCATGTATATTCTTTTAAATTCGAAGAATTTTTTTAAGAAAGAGGTCATCGTTGCGCTATTGAAGGCCGCTGGAGTTACTGTTTTATTACTCGCCTTCTACTTAGTACCCGTTTTTGAACAGATGCACCATGTTACATTTCAAGTGACATCTAATCCGTTGACATCGATTTCAGATAGAAGCTATTCTTTGAGTGAACTAATCGCCAACAGTTTTAAAAATAGCGTATTTCACGCGTCCTCAGCGAATATAGGTGTCATTCTTTTATTTGGTTTGACCATCTACACAGTGATGATTTTTAAGCAAAATTCATCCAATCGCGAGTTGATCATCCTTGCGTTACTATTTATGTTTATGACGACGAATCTTTTCCCTTGGCAGCTTTTTGACAATACTCCGCTTAATACAATTCAGTTTCCTTGGCGCTTTTTATCGATCGTGACTTTATTGCTAGCGTTTCTTATTGCAAATGACAGTATAGGATTATTTAAAAAATTTCCAAGTAGTCAGATAATATTAGTTATGGTTATTTTAATTGGAGTTGGATTGTACGAAAAAGAAAGTATTGATACTGAAGGGAAACGTATCTTATCACGCAAGACATACGATCAAACAAATAGTTATTATATTGGAGCTGGACATGAATATTTACCCAAAGAAGTTGATTATGACACTATTAAAAAGAATAAAGATCGAAAAGTCGTTTATGATGATTCTGAAATCGAAGTAGCCAATGTCAAAATGAATTTTGACTCAGTAGCATTTGACTATCGAACGAACGACACGCAAAAAGCAACAGTTACAGTTCCGTTTATCTACTATTATGGCTATCAAGCTCAAATAGTAAATGATGGAAACAAAAAAACAATTCCAGTATCATTAAATAAACGAAACGGATTAGTCGATGTTCAGTTATCTAAAAAAGGAAGTATCTCTATCGTTTACCATACAACTTTGGCTCAAAAAATTTCGTTGGGTATCTCTGTGCTTACTCTTTTCGTTTGTGTAATATGGAAAGTGACACCTAAGCTTTCAAACAAGTTTAAATGAAAGAAATGCCTATGTTTTTAATTGTATTTCGATAATAAAAAAATGAGTAAACGCTCATGTTTGAAGGATTGAAAAGAAAATCTTGATAAACAGGAAAATGCGGTTGACTTACCTTTTATTATCTGTTATTTTCTTATATAAAATTAAATAGAGGAGTGGTCTGAAAAATGTCTAACTGGGAAACAAAATTCGCGAAAAAAGGTCTTACATTTGATGATGTTTTATTAATTCCAGCAGAAAGTCACGTGTTGCCCAACGAAGTGGATATGAGTATCCAACTAGCAAAAAATATTAAGTTGAATATTCCTCTAATCAGTGCAAGTATGGATACAGTAACGGATAGCAAAATGGCCATTTCAATGGCTCGTCAGGGTGGTTTAGGTGTTATTCATAAAAATATGAGTATCGCGAAACAAGCAGATGAAGTTCGTAAAGTAAAACGTTCTGAAAGTGGTGTCATCATTGATCCATTTTTCTTAACGCCAACGAATTTAGTAGCAGATGCTGAAAATTTAATGAGTAAATACCGTATCAGCGGAGTACCGATCGTGGAAACGATGGATAATCGTAAATTAGTTGGGATCATTACGAACCGTGATATGCGTTTTGTAACAGATTACCAAATGAAAATCGACGAAGTGATGACAAAAAATAACTTAGTTACAGCTCCAGTTGGTACTTCTCTAAAAGATGCTGAAAAGATTTTACAGAAACATAAAATCGAAAAATTACCAATTGTTGATGAAAATAATCGTTTAAGTGGCTTGATTACGATCAAAGATATTGAAAAAGTAATCGAATTTCCCAATGCAGCGAAAGATGAGCATGGACGTTTGTTAGTTGCAGCAGCCGTTGGTGTCACAAGTGATACTTTTGAACGTGCGGAAGCTCTATTAGATGCAGGAGTAGATGCGATCATTATCGATACAGCTCATGGTCATAGTGCAGGTGTGATTCGTAAGATTAAAGAAATTCGTGATACATTTCCAGATGCGACATTGATTGCTGGAAATATCGCAACAGCTGAAGGGGCTAAAGCACTTTATGATGTAGGTGTAGATGTCGTTAAAGTTGGGATCGGACCTGGTTCTATTTGTACAACTCGTGTTGTTGCAGGTGTAGGTGTTCCTCAATTAACAGCTATCTATGATGCAGCTTCTGTTGCTCGTAAATATGGTAAGGCCATTATTGCTGATGGAGGGATCAAATATTCAGGCGATATCGTAAAAGCTTTGGCTGCCGGCGGACATGCAGTTATGTTAGGCAGTATGCTCGCTGGAACCGATGAATCACCAGGTGAATTTGAAATTTATCAAGGCCGACGTTTTAAAACATATCGTGGAATGGGTTCACTAGGTGCCATGGAAAAAGGTTCAAGTGATCGTTATTTCCAAGGCGGTGTCAATGAAGCCAATAAATTAGTTCCAGAAGGTATTGAGGGCCGTGTTGCTTATAAAGGGAGCGTCTCAGACATTGTTTTCCAATTGATTGGCGGCTTAAAATCAGGTATGGGCTATGTCGGTGCAGCGAACTTGAAACAATTACGTGATGAAGCACAGTTTATCCAAATGAGTGGTAATGGATTGAAAGAATCTCATCCGCATGATGTACAAATTACGAAAGAAGCACCTAATTATTCTGTAGAACAATAAATCAAGATAAAAAAAATTCCGACGTCGCTTGTGACATCGGAATTTTTTATTTATTGAACAAGGCGTTCATCTTCAGAACCATAATACATATGAAGTGGTTTAGCTTTTTTTCCTAGTAATTCTTTAGACGGTAAAATTTCATACCCTTCTTCACGTAAGTGATCGATCACAGTTGCTACAGCATTAACAGTTTCGGGATGAATGTCATGCATCAAGACAATCGTGTCATTATAGGCGGTGTCATCGATACGTTTAATGATGGATTGTGCATTATTACTTTGCCAATCTTGCGAATCGACAGACCACTGAATAATAGGTTTACCAATGATGGCTGCAACATCTTTATTTACAGCACCATAAGGCGGTCTAAAATCAGTTGGTAGCTTGCCAGTAGCATGATAGATTACTTTGTCTGTATTTTGAACTTCCTCTTTTACTCTTTGAGCATCGACGCTAGTTAATTGTGGGTGGGAATAAGAATGACTTGCAACTTCATGCCCGTCTTCTGCTACTTTTTTTACAAGTGATTCATATTTTACAACATTTTGACCTAGCATAAAGAATGTTGCTTTGACTCCTTTTTCTTTTAGAATATCTAGAAGTCGTGGAGTGGTTTCAGGATTAGGTCCATCATCAAACGTTAGTGAAATGTATTTCTTTTTTGGATCTAGAGGTTTGGGTAATGCATCTTTAATCGACGTTGGATCTACAAATTCTGGATTTACGTAACCAGCAATTTCTTTATAGGGCAACGTGATTTCTGTTTTACCAGTTGGATTTTCTGGTAGGTTTAAGCTGATTTTGTCGGAATAATAGGTAAAAGCAGTTCCGTCTAACGAAATATTTGGCATGTTGAGAACACCATCGATAATGGCATTACCATCAGGACTTTCAGAAAGTAATTTTTGCTGAATGACTTGCTGAACTGCTAAAATATTAGGTTCATTCATGAAAATATCTAGCAAAGTTAGTGGTTGTTTTGTTTTTTGATTGACGCAAGCTGTATATTTACCCGTTTCAGTTTTCTCAGACCAATCTGCTTTTTCTTGATTCCAAGTGTAAGCTTCAACAACAGGTTGGTAGCTGACCACTTGTTCAGTGATTTTTTTTAGTTTCACATAACCGACGAGTTTGACTGCTGTCTCTTTTTGGTTGCTCTTTTGAGCAGTTTCCATCAAAGTAGTTAATTCGGTTTTGATTGCTGGTAGTTGAGGAATAGAGTTAGTTGCGGCTGGCTCATAAAAAAGTGTTTGAACATTGCCAGCTTTTTTTTCTTGCTCTGTTGTCTTAAAACTATCTTGATTTTTAGATTTCCGAATTTTTTCTAGCAACGAAGCCTCTTTTTGTTCAAATTGTTGCTCATCTTCACGTGTGCTGGCTTCTTTGGGTTTATGCTGTATAGCATAGGCAGCATAAATACCACCGCAGATCAAAATGAATGAAAGTATACAAACGGACACAAAAGCCATTTTTTTTGAAAAACTGTGTTTATTCCGTTTGCGTCGACTGTTTCGAGTTCTTCTTGGGTAATTATCTCTGTCCATAACGTTTGATCCCTCTAATTTTATAAAATTTGATTGTTTACAGTAATTAACTGTATCATGCTTGTTTTGGACTTTCAACAGCAAGAGAATTAAATTAGATATTTTATTTAATTATTTTCAAATTACCCATATAAGGAACTAAAGCTTCTGGAATCGTTACGGTTCCATCTTCATTTTGATAATTTTCTAATATAGCAGCGACAGTCCGTCCCACAGCTAGACCTGATCCATTTAATGTGTGCGCATATTGCACTTTATCATTCTCATCACGATAGCGGATCATCGCACGACGAGCTTGAAAATCTTCACAGTTTGAACAAGAGCTGATTTCGCGATAGGCATTTTGGGCTGGAATCCAGACTTCTAAGTCATATGTTTTCGCAGCTGAGAAGCCCATATCGCCTGTAGCTAGTGACATGACACGATAAGGAAGGTTTAATTTTTGCAAAATATCTTCTGCATTTGCCGTCATTTTTTCTAATTCCTCATAAGAATGTTCTGCATCACTGAATTTCACCATTTCTACTTTATTAAATTGATGTAGACGAATCAAGCCGCGTGTATCACGACCTGCACTTCCAGCTTCAGAACGAAAAGATGGACTCAGTGCGGTAAAATAGATAGGTAAATCTTTGCCATCTAAAATTTCGTTATTATAATAGTTTGTCAAAGGAACCTCTGCAGTTGGGATCAAGGTCATATCTGTTCCTTCTAATTGAAAAACGTCTTCTTTGAATTTAGGAAATTGACCAGTACCGAACATAGAATTACTGTTTACGATATAAGGTGTCATCATTTCAGTGTATCCATGGTCATAAACGTGCATATCCAGCATAAAATTGTATAATGCTCGTTCTAGTCTAGCACCTAATCCTTTATAGTAGACAAAACGACTTCCTGAAACTTTTGCTCCACGTTCGAAATCAAGAATATCTAGTTTTTCAGCTACGTCCCAATGTGGTTTTGGTTCAAAAGCGAAATTTCTAGGCTCGCTCCAACGACGTACTTCAACATTATCGTCTTCATCTTTCCCCACAGGTACTGAATGATGAGGGAGGTTTGGTAAAGTTGTAGAAATTTCATGTAGTTTGACATCGATCTCTTCGATTTCAGTGTCCATTGCTTTAATATTACCGCCAACTTCTTTCATTTCAGCAATTTTAGCTGTAGCATCTTCCTTATTTCGTTTTAACTGGGCAATTTCTGCTGAAACATCATTTCTGTATTTTTTCAGTTCTTCTGATTTTACTAATAAATTCCGACGACTTTCATCTAAGCGTAAGAATTCTACTAATATTTCTTCTTTTACACCACGGGTTTTCAATTTTGCTTTTACATCATCAAAATTTTGACGAATCATTTTTACATCTAACATAAATACTCCTCCTTAAATTTAAAAGCATAATGGGCTTGCTCGCTTTTTTCCGATGGCCTTCAATTCGTGAAGCTTTAGCTCTTAGGAATGGGAGAGATCGGTTCAGAGCTCAACAATTAGTCCATGTTGCTAGATAATAGTGTAGAAAAATAAAAAGCCACTCCATCCCTAGAAAAAAATTCTTGGGACGAAATGACTTGAATTTCGCGGTACCACCCAAGTTCAGCTATAACGCTGCCCTTGTAATGCAGATAACGGCTGCAGCCGGTTTGACTTATTTCATCAAACGCATGTAATAGAGACGGACTTCTTCATAGCAGAATATTTGCTCTCACCACCGCAAACTCTCTTTGATTCAACACTATAAATACTTTTTCTCTTTGCTTGTCATTAGGATACAAAACTTTCGTTTGGATGTCAACCTTAGTAAATCAATTTCTCTTTAAAGGCAAATGAATAATGAAAGACGTCCAGTGATTATCAGAAGTTGCATAGATATACCCGCCATGCAAGGCTACAATGCTTTGTGCAATTGCCAAACCAAGGCCTGTTCCACCTGTTTCTTGGGAACGTGATTCCTCCACACGATAAAACCGATCGAATAATTGATCTAACGATTTCTTAGGAATTGGCGGACCATCATTTCTAACAGCAATGACAGCTTCAGTCCCAACTTTCTCTACATCAATGACGATATTTTTACCGCCTTTGCCATATTTCAGTGCATTTGATAATAGATTATTGAAGACACGAACCAACTTCTCAGTATCTCCATCCATTTTAATTGATGAAGGTGTCGCATTGACGTGAATCGTCATATTGTTTTTATCTGCTTCCAACTCAAAATCAGCAGCCAATTGTTCAATCAATTGCGCCATGTCGAAACTGATCGTATTTATAGGAACTGACGGCTGGCGGACTTTAGTGTACTCAAAAAGGTCGTCTACGAGTAGCTTCATTTGTTTGGCTTTTACATAAGCAGTATGCGTGTATTTTAGTAAATCTTCTTCATTATGAAATTGTCGATCTTCAATCAAGCCTAAGTATCCTATAATAGAAGTCAAAGGAGTTCTAATATCGTGGCTGACATTTGTAATCAATTCATCCTTTGATTTTTCTATTTTACGTTCATCTTCAATAGCAGCTACAGTACTATCAACTAATCCGTTGATGCTAGTGACGACTTTTGCCAAATCACCGCTCAATTCGAAAGGAATACGGTGGTCGTAATTACCATCAGCGATATAATGAAGCTCACTGATGATATGCCGTAATTGCATTTGTCGATAACGACGAATCAAACGCCAGTATAAGACAGCAACATCCACTATAAAAAATATTGGGATAACAAATTTACTTAAACTCCAAAATAAATCTGTATTTAACTCTTGAGCAAAAGCACCCTTAGTCGCCCAGATAATTCCCTTTAAGGTTTCGCTGGCACTTAGAATAACTGTAATTGAGACATTTAATAGAAGTAACAGGATAATCGTGACAATTCCTTCAGCAAGTAATTCGCTAATTTCCTTTGATGTTAGAGTGATTCGTTTCTTCTTTTCAATTTTCTTTTGTCTAACGAGCATCGATCTTATATCCAACTCCCCAAACTGTTTGAATGACTTTTTCTCCACCAGTTGCTTCTTCTATCTTATCTCTCAAGTGACTGACATGAACCATGACTGTTTTTGCAGAAACAATACTTTCTTGTTGCCATACACGCTCAAAAATCTCATCGGCACTAAAAACACGGTTAGGATGACTAGCTAATAGATACAAAATGCCGAATTCTAAGGCGGTCAATTGAATTTCCTTCCCATCAACTGTCTTCACTTCATGTGAATCCTTATTGATGATCAGTGAGCCAATTTCAAGTACATCTGGTTCGTCTGCTTTAAGCTGCATTTGGCTGCGTCTCAAAATGGACTTAACACGAGCCATGATTTCTAATGGATTGAAGGGTTTAGTCACATAATCATCTGCGCCAGCAACAAGTCCTTTGATCTTATCCATATCAGTTGTTTTAGCAGTTAGCATAATAATTGGAATTTGAGATTCTTTTCTTAACTCTTTCACTACTTGCATACCATCCATGATTGGCATCATGATATCCAAAATAAGTAAATCAATATCTGATATTGTCCGGATCTTCGACAAAGCCTCTTTTCCGTCATAAGCTTTCACCACTTCATAGCCTTCATTGTGAATATAAATACTCAGTAGTTCCACGATCTCTTTATCATCATCAGCAACTAAAATTTTCATATCATTCTTTTCCTCCATATATATAGTAGAATTCTTCTTCTACATTCTAACAAAAAAAATGAGAAATTGACAAAAACAAAGAGAAATTACGGGAAATTTAGAATATGTTACTAAAAATTAAAAAATAAGTCTAAAATCACTATTTTCCCTGTTAGAAACGAACAATAAAGAACAAAAGTAATAAAATAATCGGCAAAGAAAAAAACTTTAAAAAAAGTGCAATTTTTAGTTGACCTAAGCCTAGAAACTTGGTATATTATATCTTGTCGCAAGGCACTGATGTAACACGCCGAACGATGAGGATAAGATAACAATCCAAGTTTGAAAAAAACTTTGGAAATCAGTAAAATAGTTATTGACAAACAACGACTAGCCTGATAAACTAGTGTAGTTGCCTCAAGAATCATCGGCAATTGAAACGAACATGAAATAACAAATCAAGTTCGAAAGAAACTTGAAAAAACAGGATGAAAGTTGTTGACAAATAACAAACAACCTGATAAACTAATGAAGTTGTCGCGAAACATTCGATAACATCAAGCAGAGAAAACTTTGAAACTTTTTTAAAAAAAGTGTTGACATCGAATCGAAGATTTGATATGATATAAAAGTTGCTGCAAGGTAACACAGTAGACCTTTGAAAACTGAACAAAGTAAGACGAACCAAATGTGTAGGTTGTTTTTACAACGGTAAAAACAAACAACAATTTTTAACAAAGCGATGCAATATGCTAGCAACCAAATGAGCTTAACAATCTTCGGATTGTGTTCAACTTTTATTATGAGAGTTTGATCCTGGCTCAGGACGAACGCTGGCGGCGTGCCTAATACATGCAAGTCGAACGCTTCTTTTCTACCGAGTGCTTGCACTCACTTGAAAAGAGGAGTGGCGGACGGGTGAGTAACACGTGGGTAACCTACCCATCAGAGGGGGATAACACTTGGAAACAGGTGCTAATACCGCATAATAGTCGACACCGCATGGTGCTGACTTGAAAGACGCTTTCGGGTGTCACTGATGGATGGACCCGCGGTGCATTAGCTAGTTGGTGAGGTAACGGCTCACCAAGGCCATGATGCATAGCCGACCTGAGAGGGTGATCGGCCACACTGGGACTGAGACACGGCCCAGACTCCTACGGGAGGCAGCAGTAGGGAATCTTCGGCAATGGACGAAAGTCTGACCGAGCAACGCCGCGTGAGTGAAGAAGGTTTTCGGATCGTAAAACTCTGTTGTTAGAGAAGAACAAGTAGGAGAGTAACTGCTCTTACCTTGACGGTATCTAACCAGAAAGCCACGGCTAACTACGTGCCAGCAGCCGCGGTAATACGTAGGTGGCAAGCGTTGTCCGGATTTATTGGGCGTAAAGCGAGCGCAGGCGGTTTCTTAAGTCTGATGTGAAAGCCCCCGGCTCAACCGGGGAGGGTCATTGGAAACTGGGAGACTTGAGTGCAGAAGAGGAGAGTGGAATTCCATGTGTAGCGGTGAAATGCGTAGATATATGGAGGAACACCAGTGGCGAAGGCGACTCTCTGGTCTGTAACTGACGCTGAGGCTCGAAAGCGTGGGGAGCAAACAGGATTAGATACCCTGGTAGTCCACGCCGTAAACGATGAGTGCTAAGTGTTGGAGGGTTTCCGCCCTTCAGTGCTGCAGCTAACGCATTAAGCACTCCGCCTGGGGAGTACGACCGCAAGGTTGAAACTCAAAGGAATTGACGGGGGCCCGCACAAGCGGTGGAGCATGTGGTTTAATTCGAAGCAACGCGAAGAACCTTACCAGGTCTTGACATCCTTTGACCACTCTAGAGATAGAGCTTTCCCTTCGGGGACAAAGTGACAGGTGGTGCATGGTTGTCGTCAGCTCGTGTCGTGAGATGTTGGGTTAAGTCCCGCAACGAGCGCAACCCTTATTGTTAGTTGCCATCATTCAGTTGGGCACTCTAGCGAGACTGCCGGTGACAAACCGGAGGAAGGTGGGGATGACGTCAAATCATCATGCCCCTTATGACCTGGGCTACACACGTGCTACAATGGGAAGTACAACGAGTCGCTAGGCCGCGAGGTCATGCAAATCTCTTAAAGCTTCTCTCAGTTCGGATTGTAGGCTGCAACTCGCCTACATGAAGCCGGAATCGCTAGTAATCGCGGATCAGCACGCCGCGGTGAATACGTTCCCGGGCCTTGTACACACCGCCCGTCACACCACGAAAGTTTGTAACACCCGAAGTCGGTGAGGTAACCCTTGTGGAGCCAGCCGCCTAAGGTGGGATAGATGATTGGGGTGAAGTCGTAACAAGGTAGCCGTATCGGAAGGTGCGGCTGGATCACCTCCTTTCTAAGGAATATCACGGAAACTTACACATTCGTCGACACTTTGTTCAGTTTTGAGAGGTTTACTCTTATATAAAGAAGTTAATCATTAGATTTTCTTTCTTTTTATATGATTCTCTCAAACGAATTGTTCATTGAAAACTGGATATTGAAGTATAAAAGTAATCAAAACAAACCGAGAACACCGCGTTGAATGAGTTTTTTAATTAAAATAGTTCGAAGCTTATTTTATTGGTCACGCCTCTATCGCTAGAGAAACGAGCCAAACAAAACCGATCGTAAGATCGTAAGGTTAAGTGAATAAGGGCGCACGGTGGATGCCTTGGCATTAGGAGCCGATGAAGGACGGGACTAACACCGATATGCTTTGGGGAGCTGTAAGTGAGCTATGATCCAGAGATTTCCGAATGGGGAAACCCAGCATCTTTTATAGGATGTTACTATTCAGTGAATACATAGCTGGATAGAGGTAGACGCAGAGAACTGAAACATCTAAGTACCTGCAGGAAGAGAAAGAAAATTCGATTCCCTGAGTAGCGGCGAGCGAAACGGGAAAAGCCCAAACCAACAAGCTTGCTTGTTGGGGTTGTAGGACTCCGATGTGGTAGTCTGTCAAGATAGTCGAAGAACCTGGAAAGGTTCGCCAAAGTGGGTAATAGCCCCGTAGACGAAATGTTGGCAACACCTAGGAGGATCCTGAGTACGGCGGAACACGAGAAATTCCGTCGGAATCCGCGGGGACCATCCCGCAAGGCTAAATACTCCCTAATGACCGATAGTGAACCAGTACCGTGAGGGAAAGGTGAAAAGCACCCCGGAAGGGGAGTGAAATAGATCCTGAAACCGTGTGCCTACAACAAGTCAAAGCCCGTTAATGGGTGATGGCGTGCCTTTTGTAGAATGAACCGGCGAGTTACGATTGCATGCGAGGTTAAGGTGAAGAGCCGGAGCCGCAGCGAAAGCGAGTCTGAATAGGGCGAATGAGTATGTAGTCGTAGACCCGAAACCATGTGATCTACCCATGGCCAGGTTGAAGGTGTGGTAAAACGCACTGGAGGACCGAACCCACGTACGTTGAAAAGTGCGGGGATGAGCTGTGGGTAGCGGAGAAATTCCAAACGAACTTGGAGATAGCTGGTTCTCTCCGAAATAGCTTTAGGGCTAGCGTCGAAGTTAAGAATGATGGAGGTAGAGCACTGTTTGGACTAGGGGCCCATCTCGGGTTACCGAATTCAGATAAACTCCGAATGCCATTCATTCATATTCGGCAGTCAGACTGCGAGTGATAAGATCCGTAGTCGAAAGGGAAACAGCCCAGACCACCAGCTAAGGTCCCAAAATATATGTTAAGTGGAAAAGGATGTGGGGTTGCACAGACAACTAGGATGTTGGCTCAGAAGCAGCCACCATTTAAAGAGTGCGTAATAGCTCACTAGTCGAGTGACCCTGCGCCGAAAATGTACCGGGGCTAAACATATTACCGAAGCTGTGGATCACACCTCTGGTGTGATGGTAGGAGAGCGTTCTAAGGGCGTTGAAGGTCGATCGTGAGGACGGCTGGAGCGCTTAGAAGTGAGAATGCCGGTATGAGTAGCGAAAGACGGGTGAGAATCCCGTCCACCGTATGACTAAGGTTTCCTGGGGAAGGCTCGTCCGCCCAGGGTTAGTCGGGACCTAAGCCGAGGCCGATAGGCGTAGGCGATGGACAACAGGTTGATATTCCTGTACCAGTTGTTTTTGTTTGAGCAATGGAGGGACGCAGGAGGCTAAGGAATGCATGCGACTGGAAGTGCATGTCCAAGCAGTAAGTCTTGAGTAGAGTCAAATGCTTTACTCTATACGGACAAGCTGTGATGGGGAGGGAAATAATAGTACCGAAGTTCCTGATGTCACACTGTCAAGAAAAGCTTCTAGTGAGAAAACAACTGCCCGTACCGTAAACCGACACAGGTAGTCGAGGAGAGTATCCTAAGGTGAGCGAGCGAACTCTCGTTAAGGAACTCGGCAAAATGACCCCGTAACTTCGGGAGAAGGGGTGCTGACTTCGGTCAGCCGCAGTGAATAGGCCCAAGCGACTGTTTATCAAAAACACAGGTCTCTGCAAAATCGAAAGATGAAGTATAGGGGCTGACGCCTGCCCGGTGCTGGAAGGTTAAGAGGATGGGTTAGCTTCGGCGAAGCTCAGAATTGAAGCCCCAGTAAACGGCGGCCGTAACTATAACGGTCCTAAGGTAGCGAAATTCCTTGTCGGGTAAGTTCCGACCCGCACGAAAGGCGTAACGATTTGGGCACTGTCTCAACGAGAGACTCGGTGAAATTTTAGTACCTGTGAAGATGCAGGTTACCCGCGACAGGACGGAAAGACCCCATGGAGCTTTACTGTAGCTTGATATTGAGTGTTTGTACCACATGTACAGGATAGGTAGGAGCCGATGAATCCGGAACGCTAGTTTCGGTGGAGGCGCTGGTGGGATACTACCCTTGTGTTATGAACCCTCTAACCCGCACCACTTATCGTGGTGGGAGACAGTGTCAGGTGGGCAGTTTGACTGGGGCGGTCGCCTCCTAAAGAGTAACGGAGGCGCCCAAAGGTTCCCTCAGAATGGTTGGAAATCATTCGCAGAGTGTAAAGGCAGAAGGGAGCTTGACTGCGAGACTTACAAGTCGAGCAGGGACGAAAGTCGGGCTTAGTGATCCGGTGGTTCCGCATGGAAGGGCCATCGCTCAACGGATAAAAGCTACCCTGGGGATAACAGGCTTATCTCCCCCAAGAGTCCACATCGACGGGGAGGTTTGGCACCTCGATGTCGGCTCGTCGCATCCTGGGGCTGTAGTCGGTCCCAAGGGTTGGGCTGTTCGCCCATTAAAGCGGCACGCGAGCTGGGTTCAGAACGTCGTGAGACAGTTCGGTCCCTATCCGTCGCGGGCGTTGGAAATTTGAGAGGAGCTGTCCTTAGTACGAGAGGACCGGGATGGACTTACCGCTGGTGTACCAGTTGTTCTGCCAAGGGCATTGCTGGGTAGCTATGTAGGGAAGGGATAAACGCTGAAAGCATCTAAGTGTGAAGCCCACCTCAAGATGAGATTTCCCATTTCTTTAAGAAAGTAAGACCCCTGAGAGATGATCAGGTAGATAGGTTGGAAGTGGAAGTGCAGTGATGTACGGAGCGGACCAATACTAATCGGTCGAGGACTTAACCAAAGAAACGAAATAAAAAAGTAGATCGGACAGTTTGATTACAACTTCAATCCAGTTTTGAGTGAATAATCACTCAATTGAATAGCAACAACACCCAGTGTGGTGGCGATAGCGAGAAGGATACACCTGTTCCCATGCCGAACACAGAAGTTAAGCTTCTTAGCGCCGATTGTAGTGAAGGGTTTCCCTTTGTGAGAGTAGGACGTCGCCACGCTAAAGTGTTGTCTTGGAGGTTTAGCTCAGCTGGGAGAGCACCTGCCTTACAAGCAGGGGGTCGGCGGTTCGATCCCGTCAACCTCCATTTTTTGAGCCGTTAGCTCAGTTGGTAGAGCATCTGACTTTTAATCAGAGGGTCGCAGGTTCGAGCCCTGCACGGCTCATAGGAATATTTTGCGGGTGTGGCGGAATTGGCAGACGCACTAGATTTAGGATCTAGCGCCTTACGGCGTGGGGGTTCAAGTCCCTTCACCCGCATTTTTAGTCTCGTTTTATAACTAGGCGAACATCACGCCGGCTTAGCTCAGTTGGTAGAGCATCTGATTTGTAATCAGAGGGTCGAGGGTTCAAATCCTTTAGCCGGCATCCAGACTGCGGAAATAGCTCAGTGGTAGAGCACCACCTTGCCAAGGTGGGGGTCGCGGGTTCGAACCCCGTTTTCCGCTTAGCTTGTTCTTTCGCCGGGGTGGCGGAACTGGCAGACGCACAGGACTTAAAATCCTGCGGTGAGTGATCACCGTACCGGTTCGATTCCGGTCCTCGGCATTAGAAATGTAGCACCCATAGCTCAACTGGATAGAGTGCTTGACTACGAATCAAGAGGTTAGGGGTTCGACTCCCTTTGGGTGCATAGTTAAAGTATTTGACTGCGGATTAGAAGGTTCAGAGAATTTAGTTCCTTTTGAACGTTTAGTCTTTTTTTATTATTATAGCTACGGGAAGTAGCTCAGCTTGGTAGAGCACTTGGTTTGGGACCAAGGGGTCGCAGGTTCGAATCCTGTCTTCCCGATTATTTTAATTTGTATGAACACCACTCATTTTTTGAGTGGTGTTTTGTTGTTTTATAATATTTTAAAAGATTGAGGCTCTTTGTCAACTAATGTTGGTGAAGAAAATCCAAAGAATTAAATCAATGATGAAGCCTAGAGGGAAATGCCTCTAGGTTTTTCTATTTGGTTGAAAAAGAACAGACCCAAAGCATAAAGTAATTCTCAATTTAAAATTATAGAAGTTACGGAAGCCGTAGGCATTTCTCTTTAATACTTTGATATGGTTATTCAAGCATTCTAACGGTCCGTTGGAATAAGGCAAATCCAACGCATTTTTAATGCCCGTTTGAACTTTTTTAAAGGTAGTAATTGTTGTTTGATAATAAGCTGGAAGCCTAGAATAATCTTGTTCTAATAACACGTGAAACCGTGTGTAATCTCTTGTTTGTATGGCATAGAGAAAATCCTGATAACAGGTATAGCCAGCTTTTAATTCTTCATCATAGGCAAGTAATCGATCCACGAGTTCGGTTTCTGTTAAATAAGCACGGAAGGAAGGACGCCATTGGCGTTTTTCAAAATGGAGCTTCGATTGATTCTTTTGAAGTAGTTTCCAGTATTTCTTCAAGTGACGGTATTTTTTTGCTTCTACAAATCCTTGATGGAGAAAGGTATTCATTCGTTGAATGCGGTGTTTTAAGAACGTTCGCCCAATGTGTTGCACAATATGAAAGCGATCAAGAACAATCTGAGACTTGGGAAATAGTTTCTTAATTAAAGAAAAATAAGGCGCATACATATCGCAAACAATGTATTTTACACCTTCACGAACAGATAAAGAAAATCGTGAGAAATAGCGTTCTAAAAAAGGCAACTGGCGGTTTTCAACGACATCGAGTAATTGCGTTGTTTGTCCATCCATCATAATGAAACTCATAGAGGCAGCGACTTGTTTCACTGATTTAAATTCATCAAAACAAAGAACTTCTGGCAAGATGAGTCGATTGATTTTTTGGGGTTCGTAAAACTGTTTCAATACGCGATAAACAGAGGAAACAGAGACCTTCTTTTGACGGGCAATTTCGGTCATAGACGAAGTGTTTCGTAGACGCTCGGCAATCGAAAGCTTAACTTTCTTAGAGATCGAGCAACACTTTTCGATAAGACTTGTTTCAGCGACAAAAGTTCTATCACAAGAATGGCAGAAGAAACGACGTTTCTTCAAGCGTAAGTATGTTTGGTATTCAGAAACATCATTCAGTAAAATCAGACAGGTTGTAAAGCTCCAACGAATAATCGATCCGTCTTCATGGGCGCCACAATGAGGACAGGAGTGCGCTAAATAGTCCAACGTACCAGAAAATTCCTGGCAGATCCGTCCTTTAATGCGTTCTTTTTTTAAAGAATTTTCATTAAAAGTAATGTTTAAGTCTAGAATATCTAAGGTTTCTTTGATAAGATTTGTATAGGACATCTTGATTTCCCCTTTTGATTGGTTTTAGACGACTTAATTCTAAAGGATATCAAGGTGTCTTTTCTATTATTTTGCATTAAAAAAGATGCCGGTGATTGTTCACCAACATCAAAAAGTATAGAGCCAAAATTGATTGAAAAGAACTGAGCGGATAAAATAGAAAGAATTGATTTTTGAGGTTACCAATGGAATAGCTTTACGATAATCATTGTATCTCTGGGAAAGTTCTAGAAAAGTATGAGGTTGGGACAGAAGCGTTTAGCTTACTTCCTAGCCTTATACTTTAAATTTATTAAAAGCTGTAAATAATCTTTTCTTATCAAATTAGGCATTCTCCTTTATTAAACACTTAAAATTATGTATAATTAAGGTCAGTATTAGTCAAGGGAAAAGGATGAGTGTGATGAGTAATCAAAATACTTCGGATTTAATAGAAGCATATTTAAAAAAGATTCTTGAAGAAAGCAGTAAAATTGAGATTCGTAGAGCTGAAATGGCTCACTTATTCAATTGTGTTCCCTCCCAGATTAATTATGTTATCAACACGCGTTTTACAATTCAACGAGGATATTCTGTGGAAAGTAAACGTGGCGGTGGTGGTTACATTAGGATTGCTAAAGTCCAAATTTCTGATAGTGATCAATTATTAAAGCAAATGGCTCAATTTACGGGTAGTGAACTTTCAGAAAAAGATGCGTTGATTTTCGTACAAAAGTTGTATGAAGAAGAAGTTATAACTAAAAGAGAAGGAAATCTGATACTGTCTGTTCTTGGTAAACAGGTTTTAGGTAAGACAGGATCAAATGAAGATTATTTACGTGCTCAATTGATGCATTCATTTTTAGAACGTTTGAGTTACGAGGAGGAATGATAGTATGGATGAATTATTTACTGAAAGTGCCAAGGCAGTATTAGCTATTGCACAAGAAGAAGCAAAATATTTTAGGCATCAATCTGTTGGCTCAGAACATTTATTGTTAGCATTAGTCTTAGAGCCAAATGGAATTGCCGGGAAGTCATTGCGTCAATTAAACGCAGATAAGAATGATATTCGTGAAGAAATAGAACACCTAACTGGCTACGGAACTGTTAAGGGATACCCCAAAGGTGCATATTTGCCTTATTCTCCTCGTGCAAAACAAATTTTTGCTTATGCAGGTGATGAAGCCAAGCGTTTAGGAGCACCAAATATCGGAACAGAACATATTCTACTAGGATTGTTAAGAGATGAAGATATATTAGCTTCACGTATTTTATTAAATTTAGGTTTAAGCTTGTCTAAAATGCGTCAGTTAGTGATGAAAAAAATAGGCATTACTGATCCACAAATGAGTGGTAATGTGGGGCGTCGTCGGAATAATCAAGCACAAAAAGCAGCGCCTAAAGGAACACCAACATTGGATTCATTGGCGCGTGATCTAACGAAGTTGGCTCGTGAAAACAATCTAGATCCTGTAGTTGGACGTTCGCAAGAAGTTAGACGTTTGATTCAAATTTTAAGTCGTCGTACTAAGAATAATCCTGTTTTAGTTGGTGAACCTGGGGTCGGTAAGACTGCAATCGCTGAAGGATTGGCGCAAAAAATAGTGAACGGTGAAGTTCCTGAAGATATGCTGGAAAAACGCTTGATGATGTTAGATATGGGTGCTTTAGTTGCGGGTACCAAGTATCGCGGTGAATTTGAAGATCGACTAAAAAAAGTCATCGATGAAATTTATCAAGATGGCGAAGTGATTTTGTTTATCGATGAATTGCATACTTTAATTGGTGCAGGTGGTGCTGAAGGTGCGATCGACGCATCAAATATTTTAAAACCAGCACTTGCAAGAGGAGAATTGCAAACAATCGGTGCAACAACATTGGATGAATACCAAAAATATATCGAAAAAGATTCAGCATTGGAACGTCGTTTTGCTCGTGTACAAGTGGATGAACCAACTCCTGAAGAAGCAGAAGAAATTTTAAAAGGGCTGCGTTCACGTTATGAAGAGCATCATGGTGTAGAAATTACGGATGATGCATTACATGCAGCAGTTCAATTATCTGTACGTTACATTAATTCTCGTCAGCTGCCAGATAAAGCAATTGATCTGATGGATGAGTCTTCAGCTAAAGTTCGTCTAGATTTAGCGGATGAACCTTCTGAAATCAATAATTTGCGTATAGAAATCGCTCGTTTAGTTCAAGAGAAAGAAGAAGCGATTCAATCACAGTCTTTTGAAAGTGCAGCAAGACTACGTCAAAAAGAAAAGAAATTGGCGCGTAAATTAGAAAATATTCTACTGCTGGAAGAAAAAGAAGCTTCTGGTTATGCGAATCGTGTAACTGAAGAAGACGTTGCAAATGTTGTGTCACAATGGACAGGTGTACCGCTACAGCAATTAGAGAAAAAGGAAAGTGAACGTTTGCTTGAATTAGAAAGTATTCTACATCATCGAGTAGTTGGTCAAGATGAAGCCGTTCAAGCTGTGTCGCGTGCCATTCGCAGAGCGCGCAGTGGGTTGAAAGATCCTGATAGACCAATTGGTTCATTTATGTTCTTAGGCCCTACGGGAGTAGGTAAAACCGAGCTTGCAAAAGCTTTAGCTGAGACAATGTTCGGTAGTGAAGATTCCCTTGTTCGAGTGGATATGTCTGAATTCATGGAAAAATATAGCACGAGTCGCTTAATTGGTTCTCCTCCAGGGTATGTTGGATATGAAGAAGGGGGTCAATTAACTGAAAAGATTCGTCAAAAACCTTATTCTGTCATTTTATTGGATGAAGTAGAAAAAGCCCATCCAGATGTATTCAATATTCTATTACAAGTACTGGATGATGGTCATTTAACTGATTCTAAAGGCCGCAAAGTTGATTTCAGAAATACAATTTTAATCATGACGTCAAATATTGGTGCAACTGCGATTCGTGAAGAAAAAAATGTTGGTTTTAATGTAAAAGACCTGACAAAAGACTATGATGCGATGCAAAAACGGATTATGGAAGAATTGAAAAAAGCCTTCCGTCCAGAATTCTTGAACCGAGTGGATGAAACAGTTGTCTTCCGTTCCTTGGACCAAGAAGAAATCCATGAAATCGTGAAAATCATGAGTAAATCGATCATTAAGCGTTTGAAAGAGCAAGACGTTAATGTGAAGATCACCGCAGCTGCTATTGAAGTGATTGGAAAAGTTGGCTTTGATCCAGAATATGGTGCAAGGCCGATCCGTAGAGCATTACAAAAAGAGGTAGAAGATCGTTTAAGTGAAGCATTACTATCGGGTCAAATCCATCTTGGAGATAAAGTAACCATTGGTGCAAGTAAAGGTAAAATAACGTTGAATGTTAAATCACCTAAACAGGAACAAGTATTACAAACAATTTAATGACTAAATGTTCATTCGCTGTGCAAAACGAATCTGTTTTGCACAGTTTTTTTCTTTAATGAAAGTAAATGGACGGTATTTATTTTGTGAAAAATAAGCGTTAAAATATAGAGAGGTTATTGGAAAGATTGTGAACTTGTGCTACTATGGAACAGTTGTTAGAAAGCTGTAGGAAATAAAAAATATTGTTTTAAATTTAGTTTTTTAAGGACTGAACGAGCTCATACAGCTTTAAAACTATCTAGCTTTATTGGCTAGTCCTAGTAACAAATAGGGAATAGCTTACGCAGTTTTTAGGGGAGGATACAAAATGATTGAACTTATTGCAACTGCTGAGTCGATTGAACAGGCAAAGGCGCTGTTATCAGTAGGAGTAGACACGCTATACATTGGAGAAGAAATGTTCGGATTGCGCTTACCGACATCGTTTTCTCGTGAAGAACAGCAGATCATTACCGAAAAAGCACACGATTTCGGTAAAAAAGTGACTGTTGCGTTAAATGGGATCATGCATCCAGAAAAAATGAAGAAGGTTCCAGAATATTTAGCATTTTTGCAAGAAATCAAGGTAGACCAAGTAACGGTCGGTGATCCTGGAATTGTTTTTGTAATGCAGCGTGACGGAATCGATATCCCATATATATACGATGGTGAGACCTTAGTTACCAGCTCTCGTCAAATAAACTTTTGGGCAAAACGCGGAGCAATCGGTGCAGTATTGGCACGTGAAGTACCTTTTGAAGAGATGAAAGCGATGAATGAAAACTTGATGGTTCCTGCGGAAGTTCTTGTGTATGGTGCCACATGTATCCATCAATCTAAACGTCCATTGCTGCAAAATTATTACAATTTCACTAAAAATGCTGAATCAGCAGGCAAAGAACGCGGTTTGTTTATATCGGAACCTAAAAAAGAAGAGACACATTATTCAATTTATGAAGATAGCCATGGCACACATATTTTTGCGGACAATGATGTAAATTTAATTGGTGAACTTGACAAGCTTCATGAACATAATTACACAAAGTGGAAACTTGATGGAATCTACACACCAGGAGAATCTTTCGTGGAAATTGCTACGTTATTTGTCGAGGCAAAAGAAAAAATTGAAGCAGGTCTTTGGTCGGAGGAACAAGCACAGAAAGCAATTGAGAAGATAGAAGAACTTCATCCAAAAAACCGTGGCTTAGATATCGGATTCTTTGATTTAGATCCAGACGAGATAAAATAAGGAGAAAAAATACATGACAAACGAACGAACATTGAAGCGTCCTGAGGTCTTAGCACCAGCAGGGACGCTAGAAAAACTAAAAACAGCGATTCACTACGGAGCGGATGCAGTATACATTGGCGGAAACGCTTATGGTTTGCGCAGTCGTGCAGGTAATTTCACAAAGGAAGATATGATCGAAGGTGTAGCTTTTGCTAATGAACATGGTGCAAAAGTTTATGTGGCGGCAAATATGGTCACGCATGAAGGGAATCAAGAAGGAGCAGGGGACTTTTTTAGAGAAATACGAGATGTTGGTATTTCTGCAGTAATCGTGTCTGATCCAGCTTTGATTGAAATTTGCGCAGCGGAAGCACCAGGATTACCGATTCATTTGTCAACGCAAGCATCAGCTACGAATTATGAAACATTAGAATTCTGGAAAAATGAGGGGCTAGAACGTGTTGTGTTAGCACGTGAAGTATCGATGGATGAAGTGGCAGAAATCCGAAAAAATACAGATGTAGAGATTGAAGCATTTATCCACGGAGCAATGTGTATTTCTTATTCGGGTAGATGTACGCTGTCTAACCATATGTCGATGCGGGATGCAAATCGTGGCGGATGTTCTCAATCTTGTCGCTGGAAATATGAACTTTATGATATGCCCTTTGGTGGTGAACGGACAAGTTTGACTAATAAAGGTGAAGTCGAAGAAGAATTTTCAATGAGTGCTGTTGACATGGCGATGATCCAACACATTCCTGAACTGATTCAAAACGGTGTCGATAGTTTTAAAATCGAAGGACGGATGAAATCAATTCACTACGTTTCAACTGTGGCGAATGTATATAAAAAAGCTGTCGATACGTATATGGAAGATCCTGAAAATTATGAATGCCAACAAGAATGGATCGATGAACTTTGGAAAGTGGCGCAAAGAGAGCTTTCAACCGGATTTTATTATCATGTACCGACAGATGAAGAACAATTATTCGGCGAACGCCGCAAGATTCCTCAATATAAATTTATTGGAGAAGTCATGGCATATGATCCCGAAACAAAAGTTGCGACGATTCGTCAGAGAAATCATTTCAGTGTAGGCGATGAAATCGAATTTTACGGTCCTGGGTTCAATCACTTCCATCAAACAGTAGAAGTTATGTATAATGAAGAAGATGAGTCAATCGATCGTGCACCGAATCCAATGATGATTTTAACGATGCCGGTTGTACAGCCAGTTGCAGTTGGTGATATGATTCGTAAGAAAAAATAAATAATAGGATTGAGGGATCGGCTATAACAGCCTATCCCTTTCATTGCAGAAAGGAAAAGTGGATAATGTCAAAGCAATATGATTATATCGTGATTGGTGGCGGCAGTGGTGGAATTGGTTCTGCTAATCGTGCAGGGATGCATGGTGCTAAGGTTTTGTTAATCGAAGCTGGAGATATTGGCGGAACATGTGTCAATGTTGGCTGTGTACCAAAAAAAGTGATGTGGCAAGCAAGTTCAATGATGGAAATGATGAGGCGAGATACACAAGGATATGGATTTGACGTAGATGTAAAAGAATTCAGCTTTAAAAAACTCGTTCAAAATCGTGAAGCCTATATTGATAATTTGCATACAGCTTATCATCGTGGATTAGATAGTAACAAGGTAGAAGTTTTATCTGAATATGCAACATTTATTGATGATCATACAATCGAAGCAGGTGGTGAAACTTATACAGCACCTCATATTTTGATTGCTACTGGTGGGCGTCCTAAAAAATTGGGGATTCCAGGTGAAGAATATGCGATAGATTCTAATGGCTTTTTTGCTTTAGAAGAACTACCAAAAAGAGTAGTGTTTGTTGGTGCTGGTTACATAGCAGCTGAACTTGCTGGAACGATCCACGGATTAGGTGCTGAAACGCATTGGGCATTTAGAAAAGAGCGTCCGTTACGAGAATTTGATGAAATGCTTTCTGAAAAAGTAGTAGAGCATTATATGGAGGACGGTATGCATATTTACCCTCATTCAACACCGCATTCAATTGAAAAGTTTGACTCTGGGGAATTGATGATCACTTTTGAGAACGGCACTAAAATTACGGCGGACAGTATTGTTTTCGGAACTGGACGTCAACCAAATACGGATCGTTTAGGACTAGAAAATACACAGGTTGAGTTGACAGATAAAGGTTATGTAAAAGTGGATAAATTCCAAAATACAACACAGTCTGGTATATATGCTGTTGGCGATGTGATTGGTAAAATCGATTTGACTCCTGTTGCTATCGCAGCTGGAAGAAGGTTATCTGAACGACTATTCAATGGTAAGGAAAATGAGTACTTGGATTATGAAACAATTCCTACAGTAGTCTTTACGCATCCTCCTGTTGCTACAGTTGGTTTAACCGAAAAACAAGCAAAAGAAAAGTATGGTGATGAAAATATCAAGATTTATCAATCAACTTTCACTCCAATGTATTTTGCATTAGGCGAATATCGCCAAAAATGTGATATGAAGTTAGTTTGTGTTGGTGAAGAGGAAAAAATCGTTGGATTGCACGGGATAGGTCTAGGCGTAGATGAAATGCTGCAAGGATTTGCAGTTGCGATTAAAATGGGCGCTACGAAAAAAGATTTTGATAATACGGTTGCGATTCACCCGACAGGTTCGGAAGAATTTGTGACGATGAGGTAAAAAAATGGGATGAGAAGAAACTGATTTTTAGTTTCTCTCATCCTTTAAATCTCGACAATTCAGTGCGATTTAATTATACAGATTAATTATATTAGGAGTAATGTTTCGGTATGAACTTTATAAATAGCTATGTTAAAAAAATAGTTAAGAAAACTATTTTCCTTAGTACAGCACTGGTATTTTTAATGGCAGTCAGTTTAGTTGTTATATCTGCTGTTAATGGGTTAAAAATACCTCATGCTAAAAAAGAAGATATCTTACTATTTCTTATTTTTATTTTTTCAATGCCAACTATAATTTCGGGAGTAGCAATCGGATTACCACTTTTAAAAACATATTATCAAATCAATAAGTATCTTGGTGAGAGTTCAAAGGAAGAACAGGAAGAATTGCACGGATTACTGAAGAGAGAATGCTCAGAAAAAGAGGCCAGGTGGCATTTTCAAGCGCGTTATAGTGAGCAATTTATGGTTTTTTTACCAGATGTTGTTATAAAAAAGGATGAATTATCATCCTGCAAGCGGTTAGGCACAAAGAGGTATTGGAAAGGTGGGACGTATGATCAGGTAAAAGTTATTTTCAAGAGCGGTAAAAAGAAAGTAATTGATTATTCTACGTTATCTAGTGTAGATACTACGATCAGATGGTGGAAACAAAAATAGGTCAGGCCGATAAATAGGCTCTATACTTTCTGATGTTGGTGAGAAATCACCGGCATCTTTTTTTAATGCAAAATAATAGAAAAGACATCCCGATATCCTTTAGAATTAAGTCGACTAAAACCAATTAAAAGGAGGAAATCAAGATGTCTTACACCAATCTTATCAAAAATACCTTAGATATTCTAGACTTAAACATTACTTTTACTGAAAATTCTTTAGAAAAAGAACGCATTAAGGGACGAATTTGTCAGGTATTTTCTGGTACATTAGACTATTTAGCCCACTCCTGTCTTCATTGTGGAGAGAAAGAAAAAGGAAAGATTATTCGTTGGGGCTATACGACTTGTCTTATTTTAATGAACGATGTGTCTGAGTATCAAACGTATTTACGCTTGAAGAAACGCCGTTTCTTCTGTTATTCCTGTGAAAGAACGTTCGTCGCTGAAACAAGTCTGATCCAAAAAGGGTGTTCGATTTCTAAGAAAGTGAAGCTATCCATTGCCGATCGATTAAGAAAGGTCACGTCTATGAGTGAGATTGCGCGTCAAAAGAAGGTCTCTGTTTCTTCTGTCTATCGCGTCTTGAAACAATTTTATGAACCGAAAAAAATCAATCGCCTGACCTTGCCTGAAGTCCTTTGTTTTGATGAATTTAAATCGGTTAAACAGGTCGCTGCTTCTATGAGTTTTATCATGATGGATGGTCAAACAAAGCAGTTAATTGATGTCATTGAAAACCGTCAATTGTCCTTTTTACAACGTTATTTTTCACGATTCTCTTTGTCTGTTCGTGAACGTGTAAAATATATCGTTTGTGATATGTACGCTCCTTATTTTTCTCTCGTCAAAAAATTGTTTCCTATGGCTCAGATTATTCTCGATCGCTTTCACATTGTCCAACACATTGGACGAACCTTTTTAAAACACCGCATTCAACGAATGAATCTGTTTCTCCAGAAAGGAACTGTAGAGGCAAAAAAATATCGACACTTGAAGAAGTACTGGAAACTTCTTCAAAAGAACCAATCGAAGCTCGATTTTGAAAAACGCCAATGGCGTCCTTCTTTCCGCACCTATTTAACAGAAACAGAACTCGTTGATCGACTCCTTGCATATGATGAGGAGTTAAAATCTGGTTACACCTGTTATCAGAACGTTCTTTATGCGGTACAAACACGAGACTACACAAGATTCCACTCGCTATTAGAACAAGATTGTTCTGGACTTCCCGTCTATTACCAAACAGTTTTTTCTACCTTTAAGAAAGTTCAAAATGAAATTAAGCATGCTCTAGAATTATCCTATTCCAATGGCCCATTGGAATGCTTGAACAACCATATCAAAGTGTTAAAGAGAAATGCGTATGGGTTTCGTAACTTTTATAACTTTAAATTGAGAATTGCTTTATGCTTTGGTAACGTTCTTTTTCAGCCAAATAGAAAAACCTAGAGGTATTTTCCTCTAGGCCTTACAATAATTGATTTAATTCTTTGGATTTTCTTCACCAACATTAGTTGACAAAGAGCCGATAAATAATTATGGCCTAACCTATTTTTAACTTGTTCGTGCAAGAATTGCTTGTGTGATTGCTAAAAGTTCATTTTTAGCATCATTAGATGTTTCGGGTAACTTGTTGATACCCTTTAATGCTTTTTGAGTATATTTTTCCGCAAGTTTTTGTGCTTTAGCAACACCGTCAAATGAATGGACGAGTTCATAGATTTTATTTGTCTCAGTCTCAGTCAATGCTTCTCTTTTTTCTAGATAAGGAAGTAAGGTTTCACGTCCTTCTTCTAGAGCGTATAATAATGGCAATGAATAAACTCCTTGGCGGACATCTTCAAGTACAGGTTTCCCAATTTGTTCAGGACTTTGTGTATAATCTAAAACATCATCGATGATTTGAAAAGCAAGGCCAATGTTTTCACCAATTTTTCCGCAATTTTTAGCAAAGCGTTCAGAAGTTCCACTTTCATAAGCACCGACAAAGCAACTTAGTGAAAAAAGCTCAGCTGTTTTACCAGAGATATTTTCAAGATATTGATCGATCGTCGTATTAAGATTATAACGGTTGTCCATCTGCCCTAACTCACCGCTCAATATTTTTTCCATACTTCTAGAATTTAATTGAATACTTTTTAAAGAAGATGAATAGTCAGCTAGTAGTTTGAAACAGCTGACAAATAAATAATCACCAGCATAAACGGCGGTACTATTACCGAACTGAGAACGAATCGTAGGCAAGCTGCGTCTAATATCTGCATCATCTACGATATCATCATGTATCAAGGTTGCAGTATGCAGTAATTCAATAGCTGCAGCTAAAGCAACAGCTTTTTTAGTGTCTCTTTTTTCACCGAATTGTGAAAATAACAGTTGGTAGGCTGGTCTCAATAATTTACCGCCAGAATGGATCATTGACAGGACTGCGTTTTCGACTTCTTTATTTTTTAAAGTAACACTATTTTCCATCAGCTTTAATGTACTATTTAAATCTTTTGCTAGTTCAGGATATTTTTTCCACATTGGATGAATGTTCATAAAATGACTCCTTTGATTATACTCGATCAGACGATACTATTACTGGAAATATTGACTCCATTTATGTTTAGTTGTTGATTCATAATTTAACTGAAATTGTCGTAAAGTTTGAACGTGACGTAGCAAGTAGTTTGCTGCAATCCCTATTGCGATACCGGATAATAGACCGATAAATGAAAGAAAAGGTAGGTAAAGCATCGGAGCCCACGATTGAGCGAAGAAACAAGTAGTCAATAACTGTCCAACATTGTGTAAAAATCCGCCAGCTGCACTAATGCCGATAATGCTGACACGCTTTGGTCCTAACTGCATAATGATGAGCATACCAAGATAACTAAGTAAAGCACCGCTAGCACTGTAAAAGAAGGTAGAAATCGTTCCACCGAGTAAGGTCGTTAAAATCAAACGCATGCAGACTAAAAAGAAGCTATCTCTTTTTCGCATTGTAAAAATGGCAATGATCGTAATCAAGTTAGCCAGTCCTAATTTGGCACCTGGAGCGAAAGCAAAAGGATAAGGAATCATATTTTCAATCAAACCAATGATCACACCTTGGGCAACTAACATTGAAATGTAGATGTTTTTTTGTAATTTACTCATAATATATTGGCAATGTTTAGTAAATCAAACTGCCATCCTCACTCCCGTCAGCAGCTTCAACTGTGATAAATAAATTGTGCGGTAAACAAGCAATTGGTGTTTCTCCTGCTTTAGATATCCATCCTCGTTGTACGCAAATTTGATCTCCGCAGTTGGTTTCAACCATACGGATTTTGTCTCCGCTGACTTCAATTAAGTTATAATCACCATCAGCCGCTTCATATTTATATGTATAAGTTGGTCCATCTTCTTTTAAATCAAAGACTTTGATGACTTCACCATTTACTTTTAATACTGCTTGTTTCACAGCGTCGTCTTGCGCCGTGTTTTGTATGCCAAAAACAACAAGGGGCAAGAAAGAACTGATGGTTAAAAGCAAAATAATAGCAATATCCCATGGGCGTATGTAACTTTTTTGAATAAATTCTTTAAAATCCAACTCTTTCCTCTCCTTTGTAGTTTTTAGTTAAATATAGTTTATCATAATGAGAAAAGAAAGTTCTAGGAGTAAACCTAGAACTCTCTTAGATCTTTCTATAAAGCTACTTATTTACTGCCATATCTAGATTTAGGTGTTCCATACCACCATTTACCTAACGTACGTTGTACCCAAGGGATAACCCAGCGGTCTAAACCAAGTGAACGACCAGAACCGTTCATCAAAGCAAACGCTACGAAGATAAACCAAATATTTACCCAGTAGAACATACCTGAAAGACAGAAAGCAATTGTTAAACCGATTGTTGCAGCACTACTCAACCAAGTGAATAATCCAGCAATCAATGCTAACGCAATCAAGATTTCAACAATGGTCATGAATTTTTGCATGAATAAAGCAACTTCTTGATTTGGCATCATGAATTTCATTACACTTTCAAACCATTTAGGCATATGTTCAAAAACTTGCATTGGCTCTTCACCATAGGCATAGCTTAAACCAAATGTAGCTTTAGCGGTTTCTGTTGTAGCTTCTCCTGCCGCAGAAGCTCCTGTAGTAACTTGTTCTTGCAGCCAAGGGAACGGGAAGGCAACTTTATCAGTAAACCATGAACCTTCACCAAACCAAGTGCTTGGTTTTAAGTAATCGCCAGTTCCGACAATTTTTTTCATTGATTCGACTAGCCAAACCATACCGTAGAATACACGTAGAGGAACGCTCCATAGAACATTACCGTAACGAGAAGAATGTCCGCGTGTTACATTGCGGTCGTCTTTAATATGGAAAAACTCGTGCATGATATATTGGAACATATAATAACCAGAACGGATATCAAAGAAATATTTCAAATTCACGATATGCTTCATAATGATAGCTAAGAAACCACTAAGGTGAATTTTATCAAATAAGTTTGCCACACCCCATTTAGAGCCGACAGAAACCATGAAACCTTGATAATTCCCTTTAAACTTGTGTTTTTCACTACCTTTGATGTCAGCTACGATATTAGCAGCGGCTGTGTGACCTGTTTGTTCAGCTGCTTGAACGATTTGCGGCGTTGGTGTTTCAGGAAATTCTTCGTAATAAACCAAGTCACCAACGATATAAATATTTTTGTCTTCATATCCTTTAGCTTGCATAAATTCATTTGCAATTAGACGATTACCACGAGCTGATTCCAAACCGAAGTCAGCAGCATCAGAAGTGGCTTTAACACCAGCAGTCCAAATTAATGTATGTGTTGGAACTGTAGAACCATCTTTTAGTTTGATGTGATCTGCAGCTACTTCAACGATTGGCGCATTCAGCAACAATTTAACATTTTTCTTCTCTAAATAACGTTCAGCTTTGGCTGCATCATTACGAGAAAGCATGTTTAAGATTGTCGGCATTGCTTCAACGACCATTAATGTAAATTCATTAGGATCAAGTTTGAAGTCTTTGGCAAGACGATCTTTCCAGTCGATTAGTTCACCGATCATTTCGATACCAGTAAATCCTGAACCGCAGACAACAAATGTCAGCATTGCTTTGCGAACTTCTGGATCTGGTTCGATAGCTGCTTTTTCAACTGTTTCCAAGATATGTTCACGAATTTTCAGAGAGTTTTCAAACGACCATAAAGTAAATCCGTGCTCTTTAACTCCAGGAGTACCAAAATCATTTGGTTCGCCGCCCATACCGATGATCAATTGGTCAAATTCATAAGAACCTAACATTGTTTGAACAACTTTTTTGTCTTTGTCGATACCAGTTACGGTATCTGTTACAAGAGTGACATTCTTTTTACGTGAAAATAAACGTTGCAAGTCATATTGGATCGCAGAAGGTTCAACGCGTCCTCCAGCTACCTCGTGCAACTCAGTCATCATGGTGTGGTAAGAATGACGATCAATTAAAGTAATCTCAACGTCAGAATCTTTTTTCAATTTTTTGGCTAAAAATTTAGTAGCTGAAACTCCAGCATAACCAGCTCCCACAACGACAATTTTTTGCTTTGTCATTGATAATCCGCTCCTTAAAAAATAAAATAAAAATTGATAATAATTACACAATCGTATCTATTATATAGCGATATTCAGGTTTTGTCTAATAACATTTCTTAAATATAGGAAATAAATTTTTTTTATTAAAAAAACGTGAAAAATGGGTAAATTTTTCTTTTTTATTATAACTTTAATTGACATAATTTTAATTTTCGATAGAATGTATATTGTATCACAAACTTAATTTGTTGAATACATAAGAAAAGGAAAAGGTGACTAACATGAAAATGAACAAAATTGTAAAGGGCTTCACAGCTATTGCACTGACATCTCTTTTATTAGCAGCATGTGGATCAGATGACAAGAAAGACACAACAAAATCTTCTGACTCAAATACTGCAACATCAAAAACAGCTGAATCTTCTACAGTAGCAGAAAAAGAAGCTGGTGGTGATTTACAAGACGGCACTTATAAATTAGAAGAAAAGAACGAATCTAACGGTTACCGCGCAACATTTGAAATGACTGTTAAAGATGGTAAAATCACTGAATCTAAATACGATAATATCAATGCTGATGGAAAATCAAAAGCAGATGACAAAGAATATGAAGAAAAAATGAAAGACAAATCTGGCGTAGGGCCAGCTGAATATATCAAAGAATTAAACGAATCTTTTGTTGCAGCACAAAGCGCTGATGGCGTAGAAGTAGTAACAGGTGCGACTCACTCAAGTGAATCATTCCAAAACTATGCACAACAATTGATCCAAGCTGCTCAAGCGGGAGACACAAAAACAATCGAAATCGATAATGGTGCTGACCTTAAAGACGGTACGTATTCATTGAAAGAAAAAAATAATTCAAATGGCTACCACACAGAATTTTCAATTGTTGTTAAAGACGGTAAAGTAACTGAATCTAAATTTGACAGCGTAAATGATGAAGGTAAATCTAAAAAAGACGATGCTGATTATAACAAAAACATGAAAGAAAAATCAGGTACAGATCCTAAAACATACATTCCTGAACTAAATGATGAACTTGTTAAAGCGATGAATGAAGAAGATGGCTCTCCTGCAAATGTAGAAGTAGTAACAGGTGCAACTCATAGCTCACACTCATTCGTAATATATGCAGAACAATTAGTTAATGCTGCTCAAAAAGGCGATACTAAAGAAATTGTTATAGACAATATCGTAATGAAAAAATAATTTTTCATAGGATAAATTGAAAGATAATTATGTGCAGAATTCAGATATTTGTCTGAGTTCTGCTTTTTGCTGTCCAACACTGTGACGGAATTTACCAGAGTGGATGTTGGCAACCCAAGAGAGAGAAATAACCTTACTAGTGAATGGTCAAGAATCAAAGCCAGTTTATAAACAGATGATCATCAGTATAAGGTAACTTGCAGATGGTCTTGCTTTATTACCTTGATGTATACAAATAGAAGATTTCTCAAATGGATAGCGCGTCAATTTATTAAATAACATCAAAAACAAATAGAAAATCCTTCCCATTCACGTAAAAAAGCGCTACTATATATAAGATAATTTTTCTATTCAGAAAGAGGGATATGATGAAAAACAAAAAATTACGAATTATTTTAATAGCAGTTCTATTTTTAGTCATTTTAACAGGGTGCAATACGAAAACTGAGAAATCAAAAATCAATAAAGAACCGTATTCAGACCAGCAGTCGTTGCTAGGAACATATGTACAAGTGAAAATCTATGACAATGGCAAAGAAGATGTGTTAGAAAAAGCTTTTGATCGAGTAAAAGAGTTAGGAGATAAGATCACTGTAAATGAAAAAGGCTCAGAAATAGATGAAATCAATGAACAAGCTGGAATCAAGCCAGTCAAAGTATCTGATGATATTTATCCATTAATAAAACGGGCATACGAATACAGCGAAGATTCTTCTGGTGGCTTTGATATGGCGATTGGGCCAATCACACAGCTATGGCATATTGGTTTTGACGATGCGCGCAAACCATCACAGGAGGAGATCGATCAAGCCTTAAAATTAGTTGATTATCACAAAGTAAAATTAAATGATGAAGATAAAACAGTCTATCTTGAAGAAAAGGGCATGGAACTTGATTTAGGTGCGATTGCCAAAGGATATATAACGGATGAAGTCGTGAAAGTATTAAAAGACAATGGTGTAACGACCGCAATCGTGGATCTCGGTGGAAATGTTTATGTTCTTGGACATAGCCCTCGTGGTAAGGATATGGATTGGAACGTCGGCATTCAAGATCCTAATAAAGCACGTAATACTGTGGTCGGAACTGTTCAAGAAAGTAACAAGACGTTAGTAACTTCGGGCATATATGAGCGCTTTTTAGAAGTTGACGGTGAAAATTATCATCACTTATTTGATCCTAAAACGGGTTATCCTTTTGATAATGACATTGCAGGTGTGACAGTCATCACAAATGAATCAGTTGATGGGGATGGACTATCTACAGCGGTATTTTCTATGGGTGTAAAAAAAGGGTTAGAGTATGCTGAAGGACTAAAAGATGTCGATGTGATTTTTATTACAAAAGAAGATAAAGTATTTGTAAGTAAAGACATTGAGAAAGATTTTGAGTTAGGAAAAGATTCAGGTTATACAATGGGTGATCGTAAAGACCTGAAATAAGGAGAAGGACTATGTCGTTGAAAGTATTTTTGCAAGTTGTGGAAATCCAGACAAAGTTAGCAAGTCTATTTCCCTTTGCAGTTGGGGTATTATTTTCTGTTGCTTATTTTAATCAATTTCAACTAGGATACACAATTTTGTTTTTTGTTGGAATGGTTGTTTTTGATATGGCGACGACAGCGATCAATAATTATATGGATTTTAAGAAGGCGAAATCTGAAGTGTACAAATATGAAGAGAATATTATTGGCAGTTCAGGGATCGCTCCTGCTCTTGTTAAAAATATGATTTTTGGAATGATTGCTTTTTCAGCACTGATTGGACTCATATTAACAGTTAAAACAGGTTGGCTATTTTTAGTGATGGGCGGTGTGTGCTGTTTTATTGGCATATTTTACACATTTGGGCCAATTCCGCTTTCCCGAATGCCGTTAGGAGAAGTTTTTAGCGGTTTTACCATGGGGCTCGGGATTTTCGCGATGACGATTTACTTGAACGTCCAAGTAAGCCGCCCGTTTTATTTACAACTTGATTGGAGTAGCGGAACATTTGCTTTGACAGGAAGTTTGTGGGCGGTATTCGCAATCCTTTTGGCATCTTTACCGATGGTGTTTACGATTGCGAATATCATGTTAGCAAATAATTTAAGAGATTTAGACACTGATATTGAGAATCATCGGTATACATTGGTCTATTATATTGGGCGAAGTCAAGGTGTGATTTTATTCCAATTGTTGATGTTCGCGTGTTATTTGGTTGTTTTGGTTGGATTACTATTTGGTGTTTATCGCTGGCCGATTTTGACTGTATTCTTCTCATTCCCAATTGTTTGGAAAAATCTCCAGTTGTTTAAAAAAGAGTTGCCGCATCCTAAAAGTTTTGGTTATTCAATCAAAAATTTGATGGCATTTAATGGGAGCTATTTGTTAGGCTTGTTACTAACGATCGTATTAGAAAAAATATAATTAAAAAAGAAGAAAGCCGTATGAACCAAAACGACGCTGCTTTCTTCTTTTTTTGTACTATTCATTATTGTCTGCAATGGTAATACGACGTAAAAGTAGTGTAAAAAGGTTAAGTAGTCGTATTTATTCTATTTAAACTGATTTCTCCAGATGAAAGAATTTTTTCTGTTTGATCGTTTAGCGTGACAACAAGTTCACCATGATCGGTGATTGACGTGGCCATTCCTTCATAATCTATCCCTGCCTGTGTAAAAGAAACTGTTTTGCCAAGCACAAAGGATTTTTGACGATATTCTTCTAAAAAAGCTTGTTTAGGAAGTTGGTGCAGTATATTATAAAATTGATTCCAAATGGCTCCAATCAATTCGTTGCGTGTAATTGTAGAGTCTTTATCTGGGAATAAAGAGGATGCTTTTTTTCTTAGTTCTTCTGGGAATTCGTCTTGTTTTACAGAAAAATTGATTCCCATGCCAATAATGACAGTTGAAATTTGCCCAGATTCAACATCGCTCATTGCTTCTGATAAAATACCGCAAACTTTCTTTCCGTTGATATAAATATCGTTGACCCATTTGATTTTGGTTTGTATTTTAGAGAAATTATCCATTGCGCGTGCAATCGCTACAGCCGTTATTACAGTATATTGTGCCATTTCTTCAAAGTTTTGATTGGGTCTTAACAATAGGCTCATATAGATGCCGCTACCAGCTTTTGAGAAGAAAGGGCGTCCAAATCGTCCTTTTGGTGCTTCTTGGATATCTGCTACGATCAGTGTATTATCTGGTTCTCCATTCATTGCTGCTAGTTTAGCGTCTTTCATCGTAGATTCTGAAGAATTTAGAACTGTGATCGAAAGAGTTGGTGTTTTGGAATCAAGAGCCAAACGAATTCCTTCAGCAGATAAAATATCAGAGTTGTCATAACAATACCCTTTGTTTCGGCTACTTGAAATATGGTGTCCTTCTTTTCTCAATTCATTGATTGCTTTCCAAATCGCCGTTCGAGATAAAGAAAGCTGTTGTGCCATTTCTTCACCTGAAATATATGTTAGTTTTTTTTTCATTAACAAGGTCAATACCTGACTTTTCGTAGACATAGACTTCTCTCCTTTATGGTAGTTTCATTGTATCTGATGGGAAGAAGCTGGGTCAACCATAATAAGACTGAAAGAGGAGTGAAAAATCCTTCTTGGGATGTATGATTTCTCTTTAAAGACTTGCTATACTTAAGAAGTAGAAATAAAGAACAAAGCGTTATGTTCAAGAAATAAAGAAATTTATAGAGATGGAGGGTTCTGTTACAAAGTTGTAAATAAGAAAAGTCTACGCTTCTTAACAGGCTATTTTAAACCGCTATTCCCATTAATTGTTTGAGTTCATCGCATACTGAAAAGTCGAAGAGATTTCTTCGATTTTTTTGTATAAGGCATGGACTGTTTCTATCCCTTTAATTGTATCTGATGCGGTCCTTATGGACCGGTATAATTTGTGTCTTTTCTTGATAGGTCGATGGTCCTGTTCAATGATAATATTCATGTATTTACTGGTTCGATGAGTAAGTAGAAGTGGAATTACCTTCTGATTTGAACTGTTTAAACGCGCAAGAGAGCGATGGTGCATTATCCGTGACAAGAATCCTGGGTTCACCAAATTGTTTAACTAACCGTTTGAAAAAGCGTAAGCTGCTTGACTGTCGCGTTTCTTACGTAACCTAATGTCTAATGTCAACCCAGAAGAATCAATTGCGCGATATAAATAATGCCATTTCCCCTTTACTTTAATGTAGGTTTCATCCATTCGCCAAGAATCGCTTGCCGTGCGATTTCGTTTTCCCAAAGGTAGTAAGCAATTTGACTATATTCTTGAACTCATCGGTAGACAGTTGTATGGCAGACGCCAATTCTACGTTCAGGAAGGATTTCTGAAACATCACGAGAACTTAAGTTATACTGTAGATAGTAGCCTACGGCTACCATGATAATGTCTTGTTTGAATTGTTTGCCTTTAAAATGGACCATGATTGTTCCCATTAGATTCCGTTTCTTTCCATTTTACATTATATGACCCCTTTAGAAAAACTTTGCAACAGAACCGTTTTATCTTATAACTATCTATTTATAGATGATCGCGTTAGCTAAAAGAATGACTATTAAATTCAATGGTATTAACTGAGTTGCGGACAGAAACTAAGGATTGTTCCAATTTTTTACCACTTTTCCCTTTAATCATTTGTTTTCCTTTTATCGCAACAACTTTTTTACTTGCATTTTGTGCATCTGAATTAAGATTTTTTTTAGTTTTTTTAGCTTCAGGTTTGTATTCGTTGCAGACGGTTTTACATTCTTGTATTAACGCTAATTTTTGTACTCTCCTTTTCTCTTGTTTTTTGTAGTAATCGAGCTCTATCTTCAACAGAGTAACATTCGTAGTTTTGTGTGTTAAGCTTTGTTTATCACTAGGTTTCTGAGCTTCTCTATTGTATTCATCAATTTTTCTCTGATAATAATTTATATTTGATTGATAAGATGCGTCTAATTTCATAGTCAATAACCTCTTTACAGTTTGAATGAATGGGCTTCTGCTCTATCCTCGTCTACAGCTTTTGTAGCAGAATTCTGCATAGCAATGCCTATTTTCCTAATATTTTTACTTGCTTTTTGTATATTTGCTTTTAATTCAAGTGACACGTCAGTATTGTAGGTGCTTGGAGTATTTCCTTTGCAAAACGGGAAAACTGATTGAATAACTTCGTTCACATCTGAATCAGATAATTCAGAATAACAGCCACCATTCAGTCCATTTTGAATCGATTTCATTAAATTCATAATAGTCATACCTTCACGCTCTTCAAATTTTTGAAGTTGCCGTAATGTCTTTAATAGAGATTCTGAAAGATTTATAAAATCTCTTCCAGACGCATTTAAAGTAGAGGGATCATAGAATATTTTAATACTCCCATCAGAATTGAATATACCTAAGAAAGATTTGCTCATATGACCTACTAATGGAAATTTTGCAGAATTTGACTGCACTAAAAAACGCTTACCTATTGTTTTTCCTAGAGGAACAAATCCAACTGGATCAAGTTCATGCCTATAATCCCTAATCTTATTATTGTAGTATCCCTGATCTACTAAATCTCGATATTTTTTAGGCAAAATACGATAACTACGAGCGGCAGAAAAAGTTGTCGCATTTTTATTATTCATAACGCCCATAAATTGAGCTAATGCACCACCTAAACTGTGACCAGTAAAACTATAATCAGCAGGTTTTCTATTCTTGACTACTTTATTTACCCATTTTTCATATTCAATAAATTGATGATTATCATTGGAAGAACCTTTACTCCAGCCAGATAATGAATGAGAAAGGATAGGATTTTTAATAGTATTCGCTGCATTGTCTGCAATAAATCTTATGTATTGTGTTTTGGAAGAATTCTCTTTTATTTTATCTACTGACAGGTTTGTTCCTAGTTGATTAAAATTTGTCGTCCAATCCTTTAGTTCAGAAGAGCCACGAGAAACAAAGATAATATTATCAGGCTCTCCACCTTTTTGAATTTTGTCATAATCAGCTTGATTGACCACTGCAACTGCTTGTAGTCCTGATTCTTTATCAATAGAATTAATTACAACAAACTTTCCATCTACAGTTCTAATAACACTGCCTACTTTTAAAAGTCTATCTTCGTAACTATCGAAAGATAATTTTGAAAAAGTTTCATCTTTAATTTTATTAGACATCGAGCCCTCCGTGTATTATCATTTAGTAATTAATAACTATACTATCACAAGAGGTGTGTTATGATAAGAAAAAAATATATATGGTTAAGTATTTTAATGATGATGATTGTACTATTGTTTGGAGGGTGTAAAAGTATGGAAAAAAGCGAAATGGATTATTACATGAAAGAACAGAAGCCAAGAATTGAAAAATTTTTAAAATATCACTATAATAACATCGATTCTGTAACTTTAACAGGTACTCAAAAGAACCCTATGGGCGGTTTTTTTATACAGGGATATATTAACGGAGATGAAAATCTATCAATATCTGTTCAAGGAGAAGTTGGAACAAATATTGAATATGTTGATGGGCTCAATATTGACTTTGATAAAAAAAATAATAAATCAAACAACAATAAATCAGTTTCTGAAATAGAAGCAGAGGAAAAAACAACAATGTCTTCTTCCGCTAGAATGAGCTTATGGAAAGAAAAATATGGATCAAAAACAACTTTATTTTAAAAGAGAACGGAGGTAGATAAAGAGGAGTCGACGATCAAGCCAACTCCTCTTTATCCTCATCCTGAGAAACATCAATTGCTATTTTCTGCACGTAAGAACGTTTCTTTGATTTTTAACATGTCACTCACAGCGTTTGATGAAATGTGTTTTGCTTCCCACTGCTCTTTTGACACAATCCACACCTCTTTATTTAATTTAGCGGTCGAACATAGTCTGGGGTCATTCGATAGTCTCTATCGGTTCGGACGTGGCAGGATCACACACTTCATACGTCAGTTCAAAATAAGACGATTCTGCTCGTGTAACGAGCCAATCTGTTGCCCAAATTTCCGCTAATTCATTTGTAAAGGCTTGTTGCTGACTAATGACTTGCTGATCGACAACACTCAATTCATTTTTTTAGTTTGAAGAACTTGATCCATTTCTTTAATGGATTTTTGGTTGTCTTTATATTCTTCAACGATCAATTGTTTCTGCTCACTGCCTTTGATCCCGCGCTCAATCTCATGTCCTCGTTCCTGAAGATAGTGGGGCAATTCGTAAAAAATTGGATTCCATTTCTACATTTGTAGAAACTCCAATCCAAATTTTTTTACGCCGATTCCTAGTCAAAAAAAGGGTGAAGCGAAAAAATGTCTCCCCCTTTCTCGAGTAATACAAATATCCTATTTTCTTTTGGATCTGAAAACGTTAAACTATATAAGACAACATGTTAGTAAATATAAGGAGGATTTTATGGGAATTAAAAGTAATGTATCTGTCGCTGGGAATGTCTCCGCTTCTTTTAGCAAGTCTGCGACGGCTTTAAACACTATTAATGCTTCTACGAGTGTCGCTTCTCGTACAAATGTGACAGGCAATGCCTCTGCTAAGCAATCAACTATTGCATATGGAACCACATTGAAAAGTCTCTCTTCTAGCATTGTTTCGGCTGGAGATAAGATTCATTCTGTCGCGAAAGACTTTGCGCAAATTGACCAAAAAGGAGCACAAGACTTTCAAAAAAGTCTTTCCCCTATGAGTAAGTGGGGACTTTAATGGACGTGACAAGTAAAACGCAATTAGAAGCGATTCAACAAGAACAATCTGTATTGAAACAAGAGATAAAAATGCTCCAACAACAACAAGAAGCGTTTTTTCAACTTCAAAAACAAGAAGATCGACTGTATACAGAATTGATTGATACAAGTGCACCAGAGGAACGCATTTTCTTTCGCAATAAAGGCGAAGATAACCGCTACTTAGCGAAAAAAGCACAGAATCAGTTACGCGAACTAGAAAAGCAATTAGAGCAACGAAAAAAAGAATTAACTACACAAGAACTTGAAGCAGAGCGAATGTATCGAGAAGCACAACGAATAGAAGAGGAGGAGTGAGGCGTGGGGTTACAATTTTATGTCGGTGAAGTCCAGGCACAGATAAATGAAGCCAATCGAATGAACAACGAAGCAAAGCAAGCTATATCAACTTTACAAAGCAGTATTTCGCAATTTTTATCAGCACCTCTTTCAGGAAAAGCCTATGATTCAGCCAAACGCTATTTTAGCGTTGTTTACACACCGTTGTGTCGTTCGGCTACCATGACAGGCGAAGCCTTAGTTCAAGCGCATAAAAAGCTTTTAAGTGACTATCAAGGGTCCGTTAGTAGCATTGATACCATTGAAGACCAAATCAATCAACAAATTAATCAACTAGAAGCGTTAAAGCGAGCGATTGAAGCTCAAATGCAGACGGCGAAAACGATGCGACCTGATTTAGAACGACGCTATGTGAATGCCTGTGATAGTATAGCTAAGAAGCGAGAAAAACTACAGAAGTTTCATGACTATAATTCTCGGTCAGCTAGTATCTTTTCAGAATTTGATGCGTCTCAACGAGAATTTGCTCGAGGGGTCGCACAAGTTCAAAATTCTAAGGCGTGGAACTCATCAAGTGGAACATTTGATTTAGGTAGACTAGATATGTCTTGGGCTGTTTCGATTAATGAGCGTTGGGAGCAACGGGAAAAAAGAAACGAACAAATGAGAAAGATAATGGTTAAAAATGCACTAGGGAAATTAGAAGGATATACCATTATTCGAACAGAATTAGGTGAATGGTACCTAATGAAAAATGGCAAATATATTATGACAGATAAGTACCCAGATCTTTATGCAGAGCTAGAGAAGTGCAAAAATTATCTGACAAAAGACCAATATAGTGATGAAAAATTAAAAATAAATCGAGACGAAATTACATTTGTTCCTGGTCTTGGTGGTGCAGGATTACTAGGGAGAGGCGTAGATATTCTTAGAAAAGGAACGGGTATCATTAAAATTGGGAAAAATATTGTTGATGCGATTAATAATGCGCCAAGCCTAAGCTTATCAACCGAAAAGAAAGTCGAAGAAGTTTTGAGTGATGCAAAAGATACCACTAGAAAAAAAGGAAATGCTAAAAATTATGAAAAAGAAGGAGATATGAGTGATGCTGTCGATGATTTTAATTCATTTAATCCCAATAAAGTGAAGACGATAGATACCAAATATGGTCAAGGTCTGCAAGGGGTACTAGATGATGGCACGACTATATCTGTTAGACCTGGGAGTGGAACAGGCGGGTCTACTTTAGAAATAAAAGTCCCAGGGGTGAAAATTAAAAAAGTCAGATATAATAAATAGAGAAGAGGTCTTTTGGTTGGAACATTGGAGAGAATTTAGTTCAGAAAAAATAACAAATGATGATTATGAAGTTTATGAAATCAAAAGAAATGAAAAAGGCACAATAATTAAACTTACTGGATTTGAAAATGAATTACATTTATATTTTAATTTTGTTGACTCTTTAAGATTTACAGACGAGGGCAGACGAATTGCAACATATAATGATGTCGAAAGTCTACAAAAATATAGAGAAACATTTATAGGGAATCCTTTATTTAAGGTAGAAAAATCCGAATATATAAATTGGTTAAATATAGAAAGTGCAGGTTTCATGGGTGATGTACAACATTTTGCTGTAGTTACCAGGAATGATATTGTTGATATAGTGACTAGTCAGCCACCAAAAATTGTATATGTAGAAGTATAAAAATAGTTATTGGGATAACAGCTAAAATTTGACCTTTTTATACTGTAGTGAGCTTGGGACATAAGTCTTAAGACAAATAAAACAGAAGACCGAAAATCATAAAAATGATTTTTAGTCTTCTGTTTTTTAGTTTCTTGGGAGAATTATTCTTGTTTGATAGCTTATTTAGCCTATATTTTCTCAAATTTACAGCCATTAGCGCAAGCCCAATTTCATTGTGTGCCTGTTGTTTCCCTCGAACAGAGAACCGAGTGAACCCTAAACAAGCCTTCAAATGTCCGAAAGCTGGTTCGACGTCAATTTTTCGTTGACGATAGAGTTTACCTGTTTCTTCTTCTGAAAGCAGCTGTTGAATTCTTGCTTTAAAGTATTCCCAATTCATGTTCTTTTGAATCTCACGATTCTTGTCACTCTTCGCTTTTGTACACTGGCTTCGAAGAGGACAATTCGAGCAGTCTTCACATTCATACCGTTTTAAATAACGTTTAAAGCCATATTTATCTGTACGAATAGAATAGTTTCGAAAATTCATTTTTCGTCCGTTTGGACAAAGAAACGTATCCTCTAATTCTTGGTACGGCCAGTTTGCTGGAAGGAACGGATTTTGTTTAAACTTTTTCTTCTGTTCTTTATGGTACATGGCATAAGTGATGAGTGGTGTTCGCTCGTGATCCTCTAAAACCGCTTGATAGTTTTCTTCTCCTCCATAGCCGGCATCTGCGACAATATAGTTTGGCAGATCAAAGAAACACTCTTTTAAAGTGGTTAAAAAAGGGCGCAATGTTCGTGTATCTGTTGGATTTGAGAAAAGATCATAGCCTAAAATATACTGACTGTTCGTGGCGATTTGAAGATTATAACCTGCTTTCAACTGACCATTTTTCATATGATCGTTTTTCATGCGCATAAAAGTGGCATCTAGATCAGTTCTAGAGTAACTGTTTCGTTGCCCTAAAATCTGTCTATGTTTTTGATAAGCGAGTTTTCGCTCTTTAAAGTCTTTGAAAAGTTTCCTTAATTTTTTTGGAACTTTTCGTTTAGAACGAATTGATTTGCGCGTAATTCCATCCTTTGCTTGTTCGATTTTATCTGTAAACTTTTCTACAACATGCGCGAGATTTTCTTCAATCTTACCTAATTCAGTGACAGATAATTCTTTTTCGGACTCGCGCTCAATTTCAGGAATAATTGTATTTTTCAATAGTTCATCATAAAGAAAGGTTGATTTTTCGGTGAGTTTTTTGTCAAAGTTATCAATGGATTTTCTCCAAACAAAGGTATATTTATTTGCGTTGGCTTCAATCTTTGTGCCATCGATAAAAATAGCTTCTTCATCGATTAATTGTTCCTTGACTAATTGACTACGGAATTGGACGAAGCACTCCCGAAGGAGTGCGTTCACTAAGGGATTCACACGGAAACGATTGATCGTTCGATAGCTAGGCTGATAACTTTGAGTGAGCCACATCATCCGGATACTATCTTTCGTTAGAGCTTCAATCTTTCGACCAGAAAACACGGATTGTGTATAGGCACATAAAATCATCTTCATCATCATTTTTGGATGATAAGAAGAAGGGCCCATTTGATGATGAAAAGGAAGAAAACGTGCCTCGGGGATACTTTCCACTAATTGATCAATAACAAATGCGATATCATTTTTTTCTAACTGAAAACTAAAATCTAGAGGAAGAATGACTTGATTTGTGGTATAATTTTTAAACATAAGAACACCTCACTAATTTATTTGAGTAGTTACTTTTATTTTAGCAAAGGTGTTCTTATTTTTGTACAAAAAAATAATCCAGATGCCAATTAAGTTGATTGGTATCTGGATTTTTCGTTAGGACTTATGTCCCAAGCTCTTTTTTTTGTATAATGCATGGACTGTTTCTATCCCTTTAATTGTAGCTGATGAGGTCCTTATGGACCGGTATAATTTTGTGTCTTTTCTTGATAGGTCGATGGTCCTGTTCAATGATAATATTCATGTATTTACTGGTTCGATGAGTAAGTAGAAGTGGAATTACCTTCTGATTTGAGCTGTTTAAACGCGCAAGAGAGCGAGGGTGCCTTATCCGTGACAAGAACCCCTGGGTTCACCAAATTTTAACTAGCCGTTTGAAAAAGCGTAAGCTGCTTGACTGTCGCGTTTCTTACGTAACCAAATGTCTAGTGTCACCCCAGAAGAATCAATTGCGCGATATAAATAATGCCATTTTTCCTTCACTTTAATGTAGGTTTCATCCATTCGCCAAGAATCGCTTGCCGTGCGATTTCGTTTTTCCCAAAGGTAGTAAACAATTTGACTATATTCTTGAACTCATCGGCAGACAGTTGTATGGCAGCCGTCAATTCTACGTTCAGGAAGGATTTCTGAAACATCAATTGCTATTTTCTGCACGTAAGAACGTTTCTTTGATTTTTAACATGTCACTCACAGCGTTTGCTGAAATGTGTTTTGCTTCCCACTGCTCTTTTGACACAATCCACACCTCTTTATTTAATTTAGCGGTCGAACATAGTCTGGGTCACTCGATAGTCTCTATCGGTTCGGACGTGGCAGGAACGTACACTTCATACGTCAGTTCAAAATAAGACGATTCTGCTCGTGTAACGAGCCAATTTGTTGCCCAAATTTCCGCTAATTCATTTGTAAAGGCTTGTTGCTGACTAATGACTTGCTGATCGGCAACACTCAATTCATTTTTTTAGTTTGAAGAACTTGATCCATTTCTTTAATGGCTTTTTGGTTGTCTTTATATTCTTCAACGGTCAAGTGTTTCTGCTCACTATTAAGAATATGAGGTAAAGTTTATGAATATAAATATTTTAACAATTTCAGAATGGAAAAAAATTATAAGTACAAAAAAAGAATTTGAGGACTTAGATAGCTCATTGAAATGTAAAAAAATAAATGACATTAAATACAAAATTTTATCTAACGAGAAAATTTGTACGGATTAACTTCAATCTAATCAAATTTTCATATTGACTTAATATTTATTATTTGCTATATTTTGATTACAGTATAATCATATTTAATACTGAATGAAAAAAAGGAGTTTATAATTATGAGAAAAAAAGTACTTATTGGTTTAATGGCGTTAGGATTAGTATTTGGGTTAGGTTTGAGCATATTTGGTAATTTGTCGGGTGATAATATTGCTCATGCAGCAACAGACAACAGGACTCGTCGAGTTGAAATTGGTTATGACATAAAATCTGTTTACACAGAAAATGGAAAAAAACTTAATCCACCTAGACATACGAAATACAATGTTAAATATGCAAATGTGAGTATCCATGCACGTTATCAAAAAACTACTTCAAAAGTAATCAGTAATTTTCCTTTAGTTAGTCGTTATACAGTTATTTATAAATAACTATTATTTAAAATTTTATAAAGAGCTTGGGACATAAGTACTAACGAAAAATCCAGATACCAGTCAAATTGATTGGCATCTGGATTGTTTTTTTGTACAAAAATAAGAACACCTTTGCTAAAATAAAAGTGACTAAACAAATAAGTCAGCGAGGTGTTCTTATGTTTAAAAATTATACCACAAATCAAGTCGTTCTTCCTCTAGATTTTAGTTTTCAGTTAGAAAAAAACGATATTGCGTTTGTCATTGATCAATTAGTTGAAAGTATTCCGGAGGAACGCTTTCTTCCTTTTCATCATCAAATGGGGCCTTCTTCTTATCATCCGAAAATGATGATGAAGATGATTTTATGTGCCTACACACAATCTGTATTTTCTGGTCGCAAGATTGAAGCCTTGACGAAAGACAGTATTCGCATGATGTGGCTTACTCAAAGTTATCAACCTAGTTATCGAACCATCAATCGTTTTCGAGTGAATCCTTTAGTGAATGCACTCCTTCGGGAGTGCTTCGTCCAGTTCCGTAGCCAATTAGTCAAGGAACAATTAATCGATGAAGAAGCCATTTTTATCGATGGTACAAAGATTGAAGCCAACGCCAATAAATACACCTTTGTTTGGAGAAAATCCATTGATAACTTTGATAAAAAGCTTACTGAAAAATCAAATTTTCTCTACGATGAATTGTTAAAGAATCAAATTATTCCTGAAATTGAGCGAGAGTCCTCAAAAGAATTATCTGTCACTGAATTAGGTAAGATTGAAGAAAATCTCGCGCATGTTGTCGAAAAGTTTACAGAAAAAATCGAACAAGCAGAGGATGGAATTACGCGCAAATCAATCCGTTCTAAACGAAAAATTCCTAAAAAATTAAGGACACTTTTCAAGGACTTTAAAGAGCGAAAACTCGCTTATCAAAAACATAGACAGATTTTAGGGCAACGAAACAGTTACTCTAGAACTGATCTAGATGCCACTTTTATGCGCATGAAAGACGATCATATGAAAAATGGTCAGTTGAAAGCAGGTTATAATCTTCAAATCGCCACGAACAGTCAGTATATTTTAGGCTATGATCTTTTCTCAAATCCAACAGATACACGAACATTGCGCCCTTTTTTAACCACTTTAAAAGAGCGTTTCTTTGATCTGCCAAACTATATTGTCGCAGATGCCGGCTATGGAGGAGAAGAAAACTATCAAGCGGTTTTAGAGGATCACGAGCGAACACCACTCATCACTTATGCCATGTACCATAAAGAACAGAAGAAAAAGTTTAAACAAAATCCGTTCCTTCCAGCAAACTGGTCGTATCAGGAATTAGATGATACGTTTCTTTGTCCAAACGGACGAAAAATGAATTTTCGAAACTATTCTATTCGTACAGATAAATATGGCTTTAAACGTTATTTAAAACGGTATGAATGTGAAGACTGCTCGAATTGTCCTCTTCGAAGCCAGTGTACAAAAGCGAAGAGTGACAAGAATCGTGAGATTCAAAAGAACATGAATTGGGAATACTTTAAAGCAAGAATTCAACAGCTGCTTTCAGAAGAAGAAACAGGTAAACTCTATCGTCAACGAAAAATTGACGTCGAACCAGCTTTCGGACATTTGAAGGCTTGTTTAGGGTTCACTCGGTTCTCTGTTCGAGGGAAACAACAGGCACACAATGAAATTGGATTCGCGTTAATCGCAGTAAATTTAAGGAAATATAGGCTAAGTAAGCTAGAAAACATGAAGGATTCTCCCAATAATCTAAAAAATAAAAGACTGAAAATCATTTTTTACGATTTTCGGTCTTTTATTTTAAGGTTTTTGGGACTTACGTCCCAAGCTCTTTTTTTGCTTAAACCAATAACAATTGATCATCTTTTAATTCAGTGCCACTATTTTTTTGGAACATGTCCATCAATTCATTAACAGTTAAATCTTTTTTCTGCTCGGCAGGCACATCTACCACGACGTTTCCCTGGTGAAGCATAATCAGGCGATTACCGTAGCGGATTGCATCTTCCATGTCATGTGTCACCATAAAGGCAGTTAGATTTTGCTCTTGAATCAATTTTTCAGTTAAGGCCATAACGGTGATTGACGTTTTAGGATCAAGCGCTGCGGTGTGTTCATCTAACAAAATCAATTCCGGACGAATTAAGGTAGCCATAAGTAAGGTAATCGCTTGACGCTGTCCACCAGATAACAAGCCAATTTCAGCTCCTAGACGATTTTCTAAGCCTAAATTCAAGCTAGCTAGTTGTTCTTTGAAGAAATGGCGGTCATTTTTACGAACACCATTTCCCAAGCCACGTTTTTTTCCACGTTTCATAGCAAGTGCCATATTTTCTTCTACAGTTAAACGAACAGCGGTCCCCATTTTAGGATCTTGGAAAACACGACTGATTTGTTTTGAACGAGCCACTACACGTTGTTTTGTGATGTCTTTGCCATTCAAAGCTACCTGACCTTCTTCAATTGGTAATGTTCCAGCGATACTGTTTAGTAAAGTAGATTTACCAGCACCGTTTCCGCCGATGATCGTAATAAATTCGCCTTTATTGATAGTTAAATCGATTCCTTTTAGGACATGGTTTTCATTGACTGTTCCGCGTTCAAAATATTGATGTAAGTTTTTTATTGTTAATACTGGCTGCATCAATTTGTGCCTCCTTTACGTTTTCCTAGTTTAGAAAAACCTAATTTTTTTTGAATCAGTGGTGAAGATAAACAGATAACTAGAATGATTGCTGAGAATAATTTCAAATCTGCTGGATCAACACGAAGTTCTAAAACGCAAGCCAGGATGAAACGATACAAAATAGCACCGATTACAATCGTGATCAAACGCAAACCCAAGGATTTATTTTTAAAGAGAACTTCAGCAATAATGATTGAAGCAAGCCCGATAACGATTGTTCCAATACCAGAATTTAAATCAGCAAAGTTATTATTTTGAACGAGTAAAGCACCTGCTAATGCGATACATCCGTTAGAAAGCATATAGCCGATGATTTTCATATTGTCTGTTTTAATTCCATTCGCTTCACTCATGTCGATGTTGTCACCAGTCGCTCTAGTTGCTAAGCCAATTTCTGTTTTAAAAAATAAAACAAGTAAAACGATGACTAAAAGTACGATGAGCGAACCAACAAAGATCGTACTGTTGACTTTAGTGAAACCTAACGACTGCGCATGAGAGAAAATAGAATCGGTCCCAATCAAAGAAATATTTGGAGCGCCCATGATTCGTGAATTGATACTGTAAAGTCCGGTCATTGTGATAATTCCTGCTAATAATGCGGGAATTTTTAATTTTGTGTGCAATAGTCCAGAAACAAGACCAGCTAACATACCAGCAATAAAAGCAAAAAGTAATGCGACAATCGGCGCTATCATAGAATGAATATCAAATAAAGACTGGATCGGCGCAGGCCAAGTAGCGGGATCTTTTGTTAAAATAACTGCGGCTACAGCACCACCTAAAGGGAAACTTCCTTCTGTAGTCAAATCAGCAATGTCTAAAATACGGTAAGTCAGAAATACTCCAATGGCAAGTAAGGACCAAAGCAGTCCTTGGGATGTTGACGAAAGTAATATGTCTATCAATAAAATCAGCTTCTTTCAATAAAATTTATGTAGAGCATGAGAAAAAAGCGTTTAGCTTAGAAAAGTCAATTGCTTTTTTCTCACTGTTTATTCAGGTATTAAGGTGCTTTAATGGTATCTGGATCGATATCTAAAGCTTTTGCCATATCTTTATTTACGAAAAGCTTTAAGTCTTTTGCTTTTTCAACAGGCATGTCAGCAGGTTTTGCTTCACCCTTTAGAATTTTCGCTGCCATAACACCTGTTTGCTTGCCTAGTGATTTATAATCGATTCCCACAGTTGCCAATCCGCCTTCTTCTACTTGTTCTATCGAACCTGCAATGACTGGAATTTTGTGTTCTTTGGCTACTTCACCGATGACAGCTGCTGCTGAAGCGAAAGTATTGTCTGTTGGAATATAAATTGCATCAACATCTTTTGCTAAGCTTGTCGTTACTTGCTGTACGTCATTTGTTGAATTAGCTGTTAAAATTTTCGCTTTGATGCCAGCGTCTTTCAAGGCCTTTTCGGCCATATCCGCTTGAATTTTAGAATTTGCTTCACCGGCATTGTACATAATACCTACTGTTTTGGCATCAGGTACGATACTTAATAACAAAGCTATTTGTTTGTCGATTGGGACGATATCTGTGGTTCCAGTCACATTCCCCCCAGGTTTCTCATCTGATTTGACTAATTTTGCACTAACTAAGTCAGTAACTGCTGTGACTAAAATCGGGATATCTGTTGTTTCGTTCAATAATGATTGGGCGGCAGGCGTTGCGATTCCTAGTAGTAAGTCTGGTTTTCCTTTGACTAATTTTTCACTCATACTTTTTAACTGTGCTTGATCATTCTGGGCATTGCTGTATTCAATGGTTAAGTCTTCGCCTTCTTTAAAGCCATTTTCAGCTAGACCTTCTTTGAATCCTTCGAAAGCAGCATCAAGTGAGCCGTGCTCAACGGGTTGCAAAACGCCCACTTTTTTAGTATCACTATTTGTTCCGCTGTCTGTTTTTTTGCCATCTCCACATGCTCCGAGAGCCAATAATGCTACTGCTGATACGATACTTAGTCCGACTAATTTCTTTTTCATTCTGATTCCTCCAATTGTAGTTGATAAAACAAAAAATCCATTCAGACAATATGCCTAAATGGATTGATAAAAGTCGTAGGTAAACACTTCTTCTTTCGCCACTTAGGATTGTCTACGTGGCTGCTTGTTCAGTACAAAGCGCTCTAGCCATCATAGATACAAAAACAGGTTTTTGCTGTTTGTACCCACGATTTCATGAATACAAAACTATCTAAAGTAGCTAAAGTAAGCTATATTCAGTTGTGCGTTGATAGAGTGTGTCATAAAAAGTCCCCCGCAAATTGAATTGTGTTTAGTATAAAGGAAAAGTAAGTCTGCTGTCAACTGATTATTTGAAATTTTCTGAACATTCGTGTAATAGACTAGAAAAAGACGATATAAATGGTAAAAGTTTGTGAATAGCTTAGATTAACAGGAAGAAGTCACACGAAAGTGGATATCTTTGTGAATTTTTACGTGTTCATGCTAAAATTTAGTTGTCTAAATAAATAGTAAATAATTAGGAGGAATTATATGATTTCAAAAAAATTGATTACATTCGGAACATTAGCAGCAACAGTATTAGTTTTAGGGGCATGTAGTAGTGATAATAAAGATTCTAAAGATAGTTCATCTGACAGCAAAATGGAAGAAACATCAATGAGTTCAAGTGTAGATACTGTAAGTGGTGCTTCAATCAGTGACAAACCAGAAGTAATTGAAAAAGCGTTAGGCAAAGATGGAAATTGGATCGTTGCTGCAACAGCAGATATTACTTTTGATAAAGATGTGACTGTTTCTGGAGAATTTCATGATAAAGGCGAAACATCAGGCGATATTTATAGAAAACTAGCATTATACGCACAAGACTCAGATCATAAAGTGACGGATGAATATACACTGACTGTACCTAAAATGACTGTTGAAACAGAAAACTTCAATATCGTGAATGGAACAGTTAAAGGAGATATCTTAGTTAAGGCAAATGGTTTTGTTTTAAATGGAACAAAAGTAGATGGTAAAGTGACATTTGAAAAAGAAGAGTACAAAACTTCTGCTACTTTAGATAAAGAAGGCGCTGAAGTAACTGGCGATGTAACAGTTCAGTAAGTAAGATTAGTTGAATAATCAAAAATGAGGCACTCGATTTTTATTGAGTGTCTTTTTTTTAGGAGATTTAACTGTTTAAAACTTCCGAAAATCCTTGACTTTTACTATAGAAAGAAGTACAATTTATAGATGCAAAAACTATCTGAAAAATGACAAAGCAGGAGCGAAATATTGTCCGTTCCGGTTTTTAATAGGGAAACAAAAATAGAAACGCACGAGAAATTTTCAAGAGCACATTCTATTTTTGGTTTTTTTTTGCCTAAAAACTGCAAAAAATGCTCAGTGTTACGAATATTTAATATTTGTAATATTTATGAAATATTTCGGTTAGTGTTTTGATAGACTTTTAATTAGAGGAGTGAAGAGCTTGGCTGGACACGTAGTAAAATACGGAAAACACCGCGAACGTAGAAGTTTCGCCCGGATCAGTGAAGTGTTGGAATTACCCAACTTGATCGAAATTCAAACAGACTCTTATCAATGGTTTTTAGATGAAGGGTTAAGAGAAATGTTTGAGGACATTTTACCGATCGATGATTTCCAAGGTAATTTATCTTTGGAATTTGTGGATTATGAATTAAAAGAACCTAAGTATACAGTAGAAGAAGCGCGCGCACATGATGCAAACTATTCTGCACCGTTACATGTCACTCTACGATTGACCAACCGTGAATCTGGAGAAATCAAATCACAAGAAGTGTTCTTCGGTGATTTTCCTCTAATGACTGAAATGGGAACATTCATCATCAATGGAGCAGAACGTGTTATTGTTTCTCAGTTAGTTCGTTCACCGGGTGTTTATTTCCATGGAAAAGTAGATAAAAATGGTAAAGAAGGCTTTGGTTCAACAGTGATCCCTAACCGTGGTGCATGGTTAGAAATGGAAACAGATGCCAAAGACATCTCTTACGTACGTATCGACCGTACCCGTAAAATTCCTTTGACTGTATTAGTTCGTGCCTTAGGTTTTGGCTCTGATGATACGATTTTTGAAATTTTCGGTGAAACACTAAGCTTACGTAATACGATCGAAAAAGATTTACACAAAAATGCAAGTGATTCTCGTACTGAAGAAGGCTTGAAGGATATTTATGAGCGTCTTCGACCTGGTGAGCCCAAGACAGCAGATAGTTCTCGTAACTTGTTAAATGCTCGTTTCTTCGATCCAAAACGCTACGACTTAGCAAACGTTGGTCGTTATAAAGTCAACAAAAAATTAGACTTAAAAACTCGTCTATTGAACCTAACTTTAGGAGAAACATTGATCGATGCTGAAACTGGTGAGATCATTGTCGAAAAAGGAACGGTATTGACGCACCAAGTAATGGAAACATTAGGTGAACATATTGATAACGGCCTAAACAGCGTAACCTATTACCCAAGCGAAGACGGTGTGGTTACTGAACCAATGACGGTTCAAGTAATCAAAGTTCTTTCTCCAAAAGATCCAGAACGCATCGTTAATGTAATCGGTAATGGTTATCCTGATACAAGTGTGAAGACTGTTCGTCCAGCAGATATCGTGGCTTCAATGAGTTATTTCTTTAACTTACAAGAAGATATCGGTAATGTGGATGATATCGATCACTTAGGGAACCGTCGTATTCGTTCAGTTGGTGAATTACTGCAAAATCAATTCCGTATCGGTTTAGCTCGTATGGAACGTGTCGTTCGTGAAAGAATGTCGATTCAAGACACTGAAACACTAACACCACAACAATTGATCAATATTCGTCCAGTCGTAGCAAGTATCAAAGAATTCTTTGGTTCTTCTCAGCTATCACAATTCATGGATCAAACAAATCCTCTTGGTGAGTTGACACACAAACGTCGTCTATCTGCCTTAGGACCTGGTGGTTTGACTCGTGACCGTGCCGGCTATGAAGTTCGAGACGTTCACTATTCCCATTATGGCCGTATGTGTCCGATCGAAACGCCTGAGGGACCAAATATTGGGCTGATCAACAGCTTGTCAAGCTATGCCAAAGTCAATAAATTTGGTTTTATCGAAACACCTTATCGTCGTGTTGATCGTGCAACAGGAAAAGTAACTGATAAAGTAGATTACTTGACTGCTGACACGGAAGATCACTATATTGTAGCGCAAGCAAACTCACGTTTAAATGAAGATGGGACATTTGCTGAAGAATTAGTAATGGCTCGTTTGCAAAGTGAAAACCTTGAAGTAACGATTGATAGAGTCGATTACATGGACGTTTCACCTAAACAAGTAGTTGCTGTTGCGACAGCATGTATTCCTTTCTTGGAAAACGATGACTCCAACCGTGCTTTGATGGGTGCCAACATGCAACGTCAAGCAGTACCATTGATCCAACCTCGTTCACCACTTGTGGGAACTGGTATGGAATACAAATCAGCACATGACTCGGGTGCCGCTTTACTATGTAAACATGATGGGGTCGTTGAATATGTGGACGCATCAGAAGTACGCGTTCGCCGTGACAATGGCGCATTAGATAAATATATGGTAACAAAATTCCGTCGTTCAAATTCAGGAACAAGTTACAATCAACGTCCAATCGTTCTTTTAGGCGAAAAAGTTGAAAAAGGCGATACATTAGCTGATGGACCTTCTATGGAAGAAGGCGAAATGGCTTTAGGACAAAACGTCCTTGTCGGATTCATGACTTGGGAAGGATACAACTACGAGGATGCGATCATCATGAGCCGTCGTTTGGTGAAAGATGATGTCTATACTTCTATCCATATTGAAGAATATGAATCAGAAGCTCGTGATACAAAATTAGGTCCTGAAGAAATCACGCGTGAAATTCCAAACGTCGGGGAAGATGCATTAAAAGATCTTGACGAGATGGGTATTATCCGTATCGGTGCTGAAGTTAAAGATGGTGACCTATTAGTAGGGAAAGTAACGCCTAAAGGGGTAACTGAGTTATCTGCTGAAGAACGTTTACTACATGCAATCTTTGGTGAAAAAGCACGTGAAGTTCGTGATACATCTCTACGTGTGCCTCACGGTGGCGGCGGGATCGTTCATGATGTGAAAATCTTTACTCGTGAAGCCGGAGACGAATTATCTCCAGGGGTAAACATGTTAGTTCGTGTCTATATCGTTCAAAAACGTAAAATCAACGAAGGCGATAAAATGGCTGGACGTCATGGTAATAAAGGGGTCGTATCCCGTATTATGCCAGAAGAAGACATGCCTTTCTTACCGGATGGCACACCAATCGATATCATGCTGAATCCATTAGGGGTACCATCACGTATGAATATCGGACAAGTACTAGAATTACACTTGGGTATGGCTGCTCGTCAGTTAGGTATTCACATTGCAACACCAGTATTTGATGGTGCCAACGATGAGGATGTATGGGAAACAGTTCGTGAAGCGGGTATGGCTCGTGATGCGAAAACAGTTCTTTATGACGGACGTACTGGTGAACCATTTGATAACCGTATCTCTGTTGGTGTGATGTACATGATCAAATTGGCCCACATGGTCGATGATAAATTACATGCCCGCTCTATTGGACCATATTCACTTGTTACCCAACAACCACTTGGAGGTAAAGCTCAATTTGGTGGACAACGTTTTGGGGAAATGGAAGTATGGGCACTGGAAGCATATGGTGCAGCTTACACATTACAAGAAATCTTAACGTACAAATCTGATGACGTAGTGGGTCGTGTGAAGACATACGAAGCAATCGTCAAGGGTGAACCAATTCCAAAACCAGGCGTGCCAGAATCATTCCGCGTATTGGTAAAAGAATTACAATCACTTGGATTAGATATGCGTGTATTGGACATTGAAGAACAAGAAATCGAATTACGTGATATGGATGACGATGATGATGACTTGATCACAGTTGATGCCCTAACAAAATTTGCCGAACAACAATCAGCGAAACAATTAGAAAAAGAAGCAGCTGAAGCGAAAGAAGCTGCAGATGCAGTTCTTGAACAAGAAATCGAAACGGCTGAAGATACAAAAGACTAATTGTTTAGAGTCTTATTAAAATTGTCAAGTTAGTTTTGTTTCATACTCACTTTGTAGAAAGAGAGTTGAGACAGTTGGTGGAAGAAAATGAGTATTAAAAAATACTGTATTTTTCTTCTCACCCTAACTTTTCCTATCAAGAAATGGAGGGAATCCCTTTTGATCGATGTAAATAAATTCGAAAGTATGCAAATAGGTTTAGCTTCTCCAGAAAAGATCAGAAGCTGGTCTTACGGCGAAGTAAAGAAACCTGAAACGATTAACTACCGTACGTTAAAACCTGAACGCGAAGGGTTGTTCTGTGAACGCATTTTCGGCCCAACTAAAGACTGGGAATGTGCCTGTGGAAAATATAAACGTATTCGTTATAAAGGTATCGTTTGTGACCGTTGTGGTGTAGAAGTAACTCGTTCTAAAGTTCGTCGTGAACGCATGGGACACATCGAGTTAGCAGCACCTGTTTCACATATCTGGTATTTCAAAGGTATTCCATCTCGTATGGGTCTTGTATTAGACATGAGTCCTCGTGCCTTAGAAGAAATCATTTACTTCGCCTCTTATGTGGTAATTGATGCTGGAGATACATCTTTAGAGAAAAAACAATTATTAACAGAGCGCGAATATCGCGACAAACGTGATCAATATGGTCAAGGTTTTTCTGCTGCAATGGGTGCAGAAGCTGTTAAACAATTATTGGATAACGTTGATTTAGATGGCGAAGTTGCTGGTTTGAAAGAAGATTTAAAATCAGCGCAAGGTCAAAAAAGAACACGTGCGATTCGTCGTTTGGATATTTTAGAAGCATTCCGTGCTTCTGGAAACTTACCAAGCTGGATGGTTATGGATGTTATACCTGTAATCCCGCCAGATTTACGCCCAATGGTTCAACTAGAAGGTGGACGTTTTGCGACAAGTGATTTGAATGACTTATATCGTCGTGTAATCAACCGTAACAATCGTTTGAAACGTTTATTAGATTTAAACGCACCAAACATCATTGTTCAAAATGAAAAACGTATGCTGCAAGAAGCGGTGGATGCGTTGATCGATAATGGTCGTCGTGGCCGTCCTGTTACAGGACCAGGTAACCGTCCATTAAAATCTTTATCTCATATGTTGAAAGGGAAACAAGGTCGTTTCCGTCAAAACTTACTGGGTAAACGTGTCGATTACTCTGGTCGTTCAGTTATCGTCGTAGGACCTAACTTGAAAATGTTTCAATGTGGTTTGCCAAAAGAAATGGCAATTGAATTATTCAAACCATTTGTAATGCGTGAGTTAGTTCAACGCGAAATTGCAACAAACATCAAAAACGCAAAACGTAAAATCGAACGCGGAGAAGATGAAGTTTGGGATATCTTAGAAGAAGTTATTCAAGAGCATCCAGTATTGCTTAACCGAGCACCTACACTGCATAGACTTGGTATCCAAGCCTTTGAACCAGTATTAGTTGAAGGTCGTGCAATCCGTCTTCACCCATTAGTCTGTGAAGCCTATAATGCCGATTTCGATGGTGACCAAATGGCCGTTCACGTTCCGTTAAATGAAGAAGCGCAAGCAGAAGCACGTATGCTGATGTTGGCTGCTCAAAACATTTTGAATCCAAAAGATGGTAAACCAGTTGTAACACCTTCTCAAGATATGGTCTTAGGGAACTACTACCTAACAATGGAAGAAGAAGGACGTGAAGGGGAAGGTATGATCTTCCGCGACATGAATGAAGCTGTTTTAGCATGGCGTAATGGATACGTGCATTTACACTCACGTATCGGAGTTCAAACAACATTACTTGGTGACAAACCATTTACGGATTGGCAAAAAGAACGTATTTTAATTACAACGGTAGGGAAGATCATCTTTAATGAAATCATGCCTATAGAATTCCCTTACTTGAATGAACCAACGGATTACAACTTAACGGTACAAACGCCAGATAATTACTTTGTAGAAGCGGGTACAGACATTCCTACTCACATTAAAGAACAAGAACTAGTCTTACCATTCAAGAAGAAAAACTTAGGAAATATCATTGCTGAAGTCTTCAAGAGATTCCATATCACTGAAACTTCTAAGATGCTTGATAGAATGAAAGACTTAGGGTATAAACATTCTACTCATGCTGGTATGACTGTTGGTATCGCGGATATCATGGTATTGCATGAGAAACAAGAAATCATTGATGATGCGCATAAACAAGTAGAAAATATTACGAAACAATTCCGTCGTGGTCTGATCACAGATGACGAACGTTATGAACGTGTTATTGCTGTTTGGAACAAAGCCAAAGATGAGATCCAACAAAAACTGATTGAAAGTATGGATGCTAAAAATCCAATCTTCATGATGTCGGATTCTGGGGCCCGTGGTAACATCTCCAACTTTACTCAGCTTGCTGGTATGCGTGGTTTGATGGCCGCACCTAATGGCCGTATCATGGAACTACCGATCATCTCTAACTTCCGTGAAGGACTTTCTGTCTTAGAAATGTTTATCTCTACCCATGGAGCCCGTAAAGGGATGACCGATACCGCCTTGAAAACAGCTGATTCAGGTTACTTGACTCGTCGTTTAGTTGACGTTGCACAAGATGTTATCATTCGTGAAGACGATTGTGGAACTGACCGTGGTCTAGTGATTCAATCTATTCGTGAAGGAAATGAAATCATCGAGCCTTTAGAAGAACGTCTACTTGGACGTTACACTCGTAAAGCCGTTATGCATCCTGAAACAGGCAAAATGATTATCGGTGAAGATCAATTGATTTCAGAAGATCTTGCAAGAGAAATCATTGATGCTGGTGTTGAAACTGTAACGATCCGTTCCGTATTTACATGTAATACCAAACATGGTGTATGTAAACACTGTTACGGCCGTAACTTAGCAACGGGTTCTGGTGTTGAAGTTGGTGAGGCAGTTGGTACAATTGCCGCTCAATCAATCGGAGAGCCTGGTACTCAATTAACAATGCGTACGTTCCATACAGGTGGGGTTGCCGGAGATGATATTACGCAAGGTCTACCTCGTGTCCAAGAAATTTTTGAAGCACGTAATCCTAAAGGGCAAGCAGTCATCACAGAAGTAACCGGTGAAGTGATCGATATTTCTGAAGATCCTGCAACACGTCAAAAAGAAGTAACGATCAAAGGGAAAACTGATACACGTACGTATACAGTTCCTTATACAGCTCGTATGAAAGTTGCGGAAGGCGATACGATCCGTCGTGGTGAACCATTGACAGAAGGTTCGATCGATCCTAAGCAACTACTACAAGTTCGCGATGTTTTATCAGTTGAAAACTACCTATTACGTGAAGTACAACGCGTTTACCGTATGCAAGGGGTAGAAATCGGCGATAAACATATCGAGGTAATGGTGCGTCAAATGCTTCGTAAAGTTCGTGTCATGGATCCAGGTGACACTGAAATCTTACCAGGTACATTACTAGATATCGCTGAATTTAAAGATCGTAACTATGACACATTAGTAGCCGGCGGCGTTCCTGCAACAAGCCGTCCAGTCTTACTAGGAATCACAAAAGCATCATTAGAAACAAACAGTTTCTTATCTGCTGCGTCATTCCAAGAAACGACTCGTGTGTTAACAGATGCTGCGATCCGTGGCAAAAAAGACCCATTACTTGGTTTGAAAGAAAATGTTATCATCGGTAAAATCATCCCAGCTGGTACTGGTATGGCTCGTTACCGTAACATGGAACCAAAAGAAGTTGGCGTAGCGAGTGAAAATGTCTACAGTATCTCTGATATTGAAGCACAAATGGCTGCTGAAGATGCTTTGAATGAGTTGAATAAATAGTTAAATAGAAAAAGGCTTGAAATCAATTGATTTCAAGCCTTTTTTACTTAGTTAAGCTCTGAAGCAGCTTCTTGATCTAAAACAAGTGTTAAGTTCGGATGTGTTTGTAATAAAGAAGCTGGAACTTCGTTTGTAATTGGACCAAAGAAAGCACGTTTGATGATATTCGCTTTTTTCTTTCCGGTAGCAAATAGCACAATTTCTTTGGCTTGCATCACGCTTTTTGGACCCATGGTCACATAAAAGTCTGGACGTTCATTCTCATCTCCGCCTACTTCGTTTAGTAGGATATCTTTCATGTTCTCAGTAGCATCTTCTCCAACATAAGAAGTTAAGTCTTCAAACTTGGTTGTTCCTGGTAGATTTCCACAGTAATGGCCATCTGCTCCGATACCTAGCAGAATCAAGTCTAATCCACCGTCTTGTTCAATTCTTTTGTCCTGTGATTGGTAGTTCGTTTCATCTAATGGATGAATCTGGCTTTCAGGAATTTCTGCTGGTTTAAAGAAGAGGTTATTGAGATTTGTCATTGTTACGCCTTGTCCTTTTTTCTTTTTGAATGGGATTTCATCGAAGTTATAATAATGAACATTATCAAAATAGGCCTTATTTTTTGTGTCAGTAACCAAATATTCATACATTTTGACGGGTGTTGAGCCAGCTGTAATTGCCAGATTAACTCGTTTATGTTGATACATTTCTCCTAGTAGAATATTAGCAGCGACACGGCTCATTTTTTCGTAGTTTTCTTCAATGATGATTTTCATAGTATTGACATCTCCTTCTTTTTATTCAATTTATCATGTGGGAACCATCCCATGTCAATAAAATTTTTTTACAAGCAAATCAATATCATTATTTTTTTATTCGGCTTATGATAAAGAAAAAAAGAGGTGACGTAATAATGGAACATAATTATGAGAAAGCAATTTTTGCCGGAGGCTGTTTCTGGTGCATGATAAAACCTTTTGATACGCAAACGGGTATTATATCAGTTGTCGCTGGCTATACAGGAGGACACGTTGAAAATCCAACCTATGAACAAGTCACGACTGGTTTGACGGGTCATACAGAAGCTGTTGAAATAACATATGATCCCACGATGATCCCATATGAAAAACTGGTGGAAACCTATTGGCAGCAAACAGACCCAACAGATGCTTTAGGACAATTTGCTGATCGGGGCGATTCCTATCGTCCAGTCATTTTTTATGCAAATGAGACTCAAAAAGAAATCGCAGAAAAATCGAAAGCTGCATTACAAGCAAGTGACCGTTTTACACAACCAATCGTGACCAAAATCGAGCCAGCCCAAACTTTTTATCCAGCAGAAGACTATCATCAAGATTATTATAAGAAACATAGCGTACATTATAACCTATATAAAGAAGGCTCTGGACGTGCTGGATTTATTCGGAAAAATTGGAAAGATAAATAACTTATAAGTCGAGACAGAAGCAGATTATACTTTTGTCTCGTTACTTATTTACATAAAAACACAAAAAATAATCCGATGCTCAAAAATGGTACAAAGGGAAGTTGCCGTATTTCTTTCTTTAAAATATATCGGGCAACTAAAAGAAAAAGCAACCCACTACTGCTGGCAATGAATAATAAAAGGATAAGAGATTCAGTGCCTAAGAGCGCTCCCCATAAAGTTAGTAGGAGAATATCTCCGCCTCCCACGGAATCAGATAAGATATAGTTTAAGGCATGTAGGCTAAAGAAAATAATAGTACCTGTGAAAAAATAAATCGGCAAAGCTAAATAAATATGCCCGAACCATAATAAAATAGAGAATGGAAAAAAAATTTTAGGCTCAACGATTAAATAGAATATGTCTGTTAAAGATAAGGTAACTGCTGTAAATAAAAAGCAAAGAGAATACAACGGATAAGCAGACTTAAAAGCAACAAAAAAACAAAGCAACCCACAAATCATCTCACTGTGAAAATAAACGGATGATAATTTATACCCACAATAACGACAACGAAAGCGTAGAAAAATTATAGAAATAATCGGAATCATTTCAAAAACGGTCAACTTAGTCTGGCAATAAAAACAATGAGAAGCGGGATATAAGATAGATTTACCTATAGGAATTCGCTCAGCTGCCAAACAAAGAAACGAACCAATCACACAACCAAAGATAAAATAAATAATCGACATAAAAATCTCCTTTCATAATAATAAATACGCATTTAAATGCTTTTTTAACTAGACAAATATTTTTTTATTAGGAATAATGAAAGTGAGAAATGAGGCGAGAAAATGAAAAAAATAGCAATTGGTGTGGATATTGGCACAACGCAGACAAAAGCGGTCGCTTTCAGAGCAAATGGAACAGTTCAGGCATCTGCCTACGTTCGTTATCCACTTATTCAGGAAACAGAAGGCATGGCAGAACAAGATGTGGAGCAAATTTTTCAAGCAGTGATCATGTGTATCCAGCAGGTGGTCAGTGATGTACAGCCTCTTGAAATTTCACTTATCTCTTTTTCTACAGCGATGCACGGGTTGATTGTTATGGACAAAAATAATCAACCGCTGACTCGAGTCATCACTTGGGCAGATAACCGTGCAGAAAAATATGCAGAAGAACTAAAGGATACGTCTTTAGGAAAAATGATGTATCAAAATACAGGATTGCCGATGCATCCAATGACTCCATTTCACAAAATTCGTTGGTTAAAACAAGAATTTCCAGAAATATATGAGCAAGCAGAGAAATTTATTGGTATGAAAGAGTACGTTTTTTATCGATTATTTGATCAATATATCACGGATATCAGTACAGCTTCTGGGACTGGATTTTTAAATATTCATGATCTCATTTGGGATCAACAAGCTTTAGCCGAGATGGGAATCACAAAAGAGCAGTTGCCATTGTTGGTTACACCAACTCACCAATTAATAGGTTTAGGTGCGCAATGGTTAGAGCAATTGGGAATAACCGCAAAAACAGTTTTTGTATTGGGAGGGGCAGATGGTCCGTTATCTAATTTAGGATTGGGTGCTATAGAAAAAGGTACGGCTACGTTGACGGTTGGAACAAGTGGAGCTGTGCGCTATATTGTTGAACAACCTTGTACGCATCCACAAGCGGAGACTTTTTGCTGCGTTCTAGATGAAAACTATTGGGTTATCGGAGGAGCTACCAGTAATGGTGCTGGGATTTTTGATTGGGCATGTGAAACATTATTAAAAGAGGCCCAGACGGAAGCTCGTGAAGCTAGAAAAAATCCTTATGATGCAGTAATGAATCGTGTAATGGAAACCTCGGTAGGTGCCAAGGGATTGATGTTTCATCCTTATTTACTTGGAGAACGTGCCCCGCTATGGGATGCGGAAGCTGCTGGTGGTTTTATTGGATTGAAGCGAAATCATGATGACAAACTCATGATGCGTGCAGTGATTGAAGGGATCTGTTTGAATTTAAAGCGAATTTTGACAGAATTAGAAGAGCTAGGCGGATCAGTAAGAGAAATACGAGCGACAGGTGGTTTTGCTGATTCAAAAGGATTTAAGCAGGTGATGGCAGATGTCTTTGGGTATAAACTTTCATTAACTGAAAGTGTTGAAGCGTCGGCTTTAGGTGCGGTTATGTTAGGCTGGCAAAGTTTAGGCATAATTTCTGATTTAAAGACTGCTTGTGAGCAAGTTGAAATTTATGAAGTAGTAGAGCCTGATAAAGAAAACTATGAAATTTATCAACAGATTTACCCGCTGTTTATCACAACACAGCAGCAATTATCCGCTAGTTATCATCAATTAGCGAAATTGAGAGCAGATTTAGAATAAAATTATTTTGACAAATAGCGCTGAACTTGTTTTACTAGTAGTAAGAGAACGGAGGAAAGGACATGAAAAAGTTATGGATTATCTCTTTGGTTTTAGCAGGGATTTTTCTGACAAGTTGTGGATCTAAAGGGATCTCAGCAGAAGATGCTGGTGCGTTGTTTGTTGATCGTATGATTTATCAAAAAGAAGAAAGTAATTTTACCAAAGAATTTCGCGACGGTGATCAAGTTGGGAAAGAACTAGATGACAATAGTAAAACATTTGAAGAAAATTTTGCTAAAGGATTATCTTCGACAGGAGCAAAAGTTCCAGAAAAACAGGCAGATCAATTAACAAATGAACTTTTGAAGCAAACAAGAGAAAAAGCAACTTATAAGATCGTTCAAATAGATGAAACGAAAACAGGAGCCACAATCACTTATTATGTGACTGGATTAGACTTAGTGAGTGCGATGCAAGAGATGACGAGACAACTAGTAAAAGATACATTGGCAGATCCTGAAATAGTCAAGGATGAACAAAAAACATTGGAAGCAACTTTTTCTATCTTGGAAGAACGAATCAAATCAATAAAAATTAAAACAGATCCAGTTGAAGTGAAATTACGTTTAGAGAAAGAAAAAGGCAAATGGTTTGTACCAAATAATCAAAAAACGGCAGTATCTAATTTATTTATGGCATTTGTTTCTGGTTCAAAAGATATAGATACGATGAATAAGGAATTACAAGAAGCGTTGAATGATGTTGCGAAAGAGATCATTGATTCAATGGATATGATACCGATACCTAGTAATGATCAGTGATCCATTTTATAATTATTATTAAATGAGAAAAGTTTTAAATATGAAGATATTAGTGTACTTTTTTGTTGTTTCGTACTACAATTGTAGTAGATATAAATTTAGGAGGATGATGTATAATGAAATTTGAACAAACTAAAGAAGTATTGAATCAACTAGTTGCAGACTTAAGCCAGTTTTCAGTAGTGATCCATCAAACACACTGGTATATGCGTGGTCCAGAATTCTTGACATTGCACCCTAAAATGGATGAATACATGGATCAAATCAATGATCAATTAGACGTAATCTCTGAACGCTTGATTACATTAGATGGAGCGCCTTACTCAACATTACAAGAATTTGCTGACCATACTGGTATTGCAGATGAAATTGGCACATATGAACGTACGATTCCTGAACGTATGGAAAAATTAGTAGAAGGCTATCGTTATTTAGCAGACTTATATCAAAAAGGTATTGAAGTTTCTGGTGAAGAGGGCGATGATTCTACACAAGATATCTTTATTGCAAACAAAACAGACCTAGAGAAAAACATCTGGATGTTACAAGCAAAATTAGGGAAAGCACCTGGTATTGATGCAGATTCACGTGCTAAAACTCGTTAATCTAAATAATATAAGAGCATATGGAAGATAGTTGGCTATCTTCCATATGCTTTTTTAGCGTTCTTCACTTTCTAGATTTAACTTGCTACGTTTGATTGCTGCATTTACCTGGTCAAAACCAGTTCCGCCATATGAATGACGACGTTCGATGGCGGTCTTTGATGCTAGGGTTTGGTAGATATCTGATTCAATCAACGATGTAATTGCTTGATAGTTTTCCAATGGGACGTCTTGCAAATAAATTCCTTTTTTTGTACAGTCCAAAACTAATTTCCCAACGACTTCATGTGCTTGTCTGAAAGGCATTCCTTTGTTTGCAAGATAGTCTGCCAACTCTGTTGCATTTGAAAAATCTTTTTCAGTTGATTTTTCCATTATTTCTTTATTTAGTTTCATTGTTTCGACCATACCTGCCATGATCTCTAAACTAGTTAAAACTGTGTGAGACGTATCAAACATGCCTTCTTTGTCTTCCTGCAAGTCTTTATTATAAGCTAACGGTAAACCTTTTAAAACCGTTAAAAGGCTGAATAAATTACCATATACGCGACCTGACTTTCCACGAATCAATTCTGCCATATCCGGATTCTTTTTTTGGGGCATGATCGAACTACCCGTTGAAAACGTATCCGTCAATTCAATAAATTGAAACTCATGGCTGCACCATAAGATTATTTCCTCGCAAAAACGTGAAAGATGCATCATCAAAATAGAACTGTTACTAAGGAACTCTAAGATGAAATCCCGATCGCTCACTCCATCTAGGCTATTTTCATAAATCGAAGAAAACCCCAACAACTCAGCTGAATAGGATCGATCTATCGGAAAAGTTGTTCCGGCAAGAGCTGCAGATCCTAATGGAGAAATATCGATTCGTTTTAAGCTTTCCGAAAAACGTTCTTGATCTCGTGTCAACATGCCGTAATAAGCCATCATATGATGAGCAAATGAAATAGGCTGCGCGTGTTGTAAATGAGTGTAGCCAGGCATAATAGTCTCAACATTTTCTTCAGCTTTTTGGACTAAAACTTTACGAAATAAATGGATTTTTTCAATGACTTCTTGAACGATTTCCTTTAAGTAAAGATGCATGTCTGTAGCGACTTGATCGTTTCTACTTCGACCTGTATGCAATTTACCAGCGACAGGACCGATTTCGTCATGTAGATGTTTCTCAATATTTAAATGGATATCTTCGTTTTCTATACTAAATTCAAGGACGCCGGTGACTAATTTTTTTTGAATAGTAGTAAGTCCAAGTGTAATCTGTTCAGCCTCTTCTTCGGTTAAAATACCTGTCTTTGCAAGCATTTTTACATGCGCTAAACTTCCAGTGATATCTTGTTGGGCTAATTTTTGATCAAATGTAATAGAAGCCCCAAATGCATCTATCCAGGCTTCATTTTTTCCTTCAAAACGTCCACCCCATAATTTTGCCATCATAAACACCTCATTATTATTCATTGGAATAAGTAAGTGATCACCTATTTTTCAAAGCAGATGATCTGTTTACTTATGAATTATCTATTAGAAATAGTATTAGCGGACAAGAATCAATTTTTAAGCGGAAATTCTTGTTCTTCGTTGCAACGAGCTTAATTATCGGATGAAGACTTATCGATTTCCTTATTTCGATCCACAAATCGAAAAGAAACTCTCCTAGGATAAGTCGATTGAAATAGGCAAATAACATCAGTATTCCTTATTTTTGTTTAATGCCGCTTGAACTTCTGCGTTGACTTTAGTTGGTAATCCCCAAAGTTTGATAAAACCAACGGCCGCATCTTGATCGAACGTATCGGCAGATGTGTAAGTTGCTAAGTTTTCATTATATAGACTGTTCGGTGATTTACGACCTTCAACAATGGCATGTCCTTTGAATAATTTTACTCGAACGATACCATTGACATATTTTTGTGTAGATTTTAAGAAAGCAATCAAAGCATCAGTTAGTGGGTTAAACCATAATCCATCATAAATAATTTGAGATAATTGATTTTCAATAATTGGCTTGAAGTGTGCTACTTCGCGCACGAACGTTAAATCTTCTAGTTCTTTATGGGCGGTCATCAGCGTAATCGCTGCTGGACATTCATAAACTTCGCGTGATTTGATACCGACTAAGCGATTTTCTACATGATCAATTCGACCAATACCATGTTTACCAGCTAAATCATTCAAATCCAAAATTAAATCAGATAGCAACATTTCTTGTCCGTTGATAGCGGTAGGGACACCTTCGACAAAAGTTAGCTCGATAATATCTGCTTTATCTAGAGTATTTTCTAAACTAGCCGTTAATTCATAAGCGCCTTCTGGCGGAGTTGCCCATGGATCCTCTAAAATACCACATTCATTGGCACGTCCCCAAAGGTTTTGATCAACGGAATAAGGATTATCTAAATCGGCAGGAACTGGCACGCCTTTTTCTTTTGCATAATTGATTTCTTCTTCGCGAGACCATTTCCATTCACGTACTGGAGCAATAACGTTGAGCTCAGGTGCAAGGGCATTGATCGCTACTTCGAAACGTACTTGATCATTCCCTTTTCCTGTACAGCCATGAGCAATCGTTGTAGCACCTGTCTCGTGTGCTAATTCTACTAATTTTTTAGCGATAAGTGGGCGGGATAACGCGGATACTAATGGATACGATTGCTCATAGAATGTATGCCCTTGTAAAGCAATTAAAGCGAATTCTTGCGCAAATTCTTCTTTGGCATCAATGGTATAAGAAGCAGAAGCGCCAACTTCCAATGCTTTATTTTTGATGAAATCTAAATCTTTCTTTTCACCAACATCTAAGCAGCAAGCAATTACATCATATCCTTCGTCAACTAACCATTTAACGGCAACAGAGGTATCTAATCCCCCGGAATAAGCTAAAACAACTTTTTGTTTCATCATGTAACACTCCTTATTTTCTAATTTTCTTTTTTGATTGTTCTCATCATATCACTTGAAAATGCAAAAATCAACACTTTTTATAAATAAATATACATAAAAATGGATTAAAAAGTAAAATTATGCAATTTTTATTTGTGAGATTACATAATATACATTACGTATTTTTTTGTAATTTTCACTTTTTAAATAGACACTATTTTTGAATCAGAAAAATTAGCAAGAAAAAATAGTGGAAAACGTCAGAAATTCATTGACTTTACTAGTGATAGAAGGTATCATGTTAAATGGTATTGTTTGCCCCACAATGAGCCCCGGAAACTCAAGTGAATGTCAAACATCGAATAGAAAATTGGAGGAAAGAATCGTGCGTACAACATATATGGCCAAATCTGGCGAAGTAGAACGTAAATGGTATGTAGTAGATGCAACAGATATCCCAATGGGACGTCTATCAACTGTAGTTGCTTCTATCTTACGTGGAAAAAATAAACCAACATTCACACCACATGTGGATACTGGAGATTTCGTAATTGTAATTAATGCTGACAAAATCAAATTAACTGGTAACAAAGCAAGTGATAAAATTTACTACCGTCACAGCCAATACCCAGGTGGGTTGAAATCTGTTACTGCTGGTGAATTACGCGATAAAAACTCTCGTCGTTTAATCGAAACTTCTGTAAAAGGTATGCTTCCTAAAAACACTTTAGGCCGTAAACAATTTACTAAGTTGAACGTATACGGTGGAGCTGAGCATCCACATGCTGCACAACAACCAGAAGTATTAGATATTACTAACCTAATTTAAGGAGGGAAATTCATTGGCTCAAGTACAATATATCGGCACTGGCCGTCGTAAAAATGCAGTTGCCCGCGTACGTTTAGTACCTGGTACTGGTAAAATTACTGTAAATAAAAAAGATGTTGAAGAATATATTCCACACGCTGACTTGCGTGAAGTTATCAACCAACCATTTGGTGTAACTGAAACTAAAGGCGCTTATGATGTAATGGTAAACGTTAATGGTGGAGGCTACTCTGGTCAATCAGGTGCGATCCGTCACGGAATCGCTCGTGCATTATTAGAAGTAGATCCTGATTTCCGTGCTGCTTTAAAACGCGCTGGACTTCTTACTCGTGATGCCCGTATGGTAGAACGTAAAAAACCAGGTCTTAAGAAAGCTCGTAAAGCTTCACAGTTCTCAAAACGTTAATCTTTGTTATATCAAGGATTTCAAGACACTTTCCAGTTTTTGGAAGGTGTCTTTTTTTGATTTGGTTACGAGTTTGGTTACGACTTTTTTGTACTTCGTAACTAATTACTCTTGATTCGCTTGTCTATATTCTTCCAAACGTTTAAGTGTGTCTATTTTTGTCTGGTCGTTCGTATGTCCGTAAACGTCTCGAATCATGTTTGAGGTTTCTGCATGACCGACAAGAGATTTGATAATTAAACCGTCAATTCCTTGGTTCAGTAAATCTGATACAAAGGTGTGTCTTAAACCATGAGGAATGATATGCGGAAGGTTGTATTTTTTCTCTAAATGATTCAATTTATTGTTTAACCAATCTGTGTGAAGTGGTTGATTAACGTCACCCATTTGATTTACATAAGTGAATAAAAATTGCTTTTGTGTCTGTTTGATATTTAATTGTTTTAACTCAACAGCTTGTTTTTGTTTCCATTCCTTCAATAGATTTACAATGGTTTCATTAATTGGCACGTCACGAAAACGATAGCCATTTTTCATACCTCTTACACGCTCATATCTCTTAGTTTCAGGGTTCTTTACTAACTTGTGAGACAAAGAAACTAGTTGTTTTTTGAAGTCAATGTCAGCCCACACAAGAGGATAAATTTCACCTTTCGTTGCGCCGAGATAGTAAGTTAATGCTAGAAGGACATAATTTTGGAAGCCATGCTCTCTTTTCATTAACTCTAGTGACTGTTGGATAATCTCAACAGAATAGTATTTTTGTTGTCTCTTATTTTCTTTTTTCCGTTTGAGAGCTTCATTTACAGGCATCTCAAGTAGCTCATAAGGATTATTAGAAATATATCCTTTTAGTAGCGCATATTTCATTACTTGCTTTGTGTAAGAGACACAGAATTTGAAATTGGTGTAAGGTTTAATTTTTTTCTCTTTGTCGCCAAAAGCCCACAAAATTTGAAGGCTTTCTAAAGTATCGAAAGATACAGCTTTAATTTTCTTGCTTCCTAAATAGGGGAGAATGTGAAGTCGAAAGATGCTTTCTGTCTGATCTAGTGTACTTTGTTCATGGTGTTTTGTTACAATATATTTTTGCTTCCACCAAACCTTATAAACCTCTTCAAATGTGTAGTCACCTTTTTTCTTTTTTACTTCTCCTTTCAATTTTTGAAGCTTGGCTTCCTGTTCAAGAATCAGAGCTTCATTTTTAGTATCTGCATAGGAGACAAACCTTGAAAAGCCTGCTCCCATGTAGACATTAACTTTGTATTTTCCATTATCCATTTCCTGTATAGCCATGTTATCTTCTCACTTTCTTTTGCACATCAGAATATGAGAACACTATTTTTTGAGTGTAGCATGGTTTAAGCTGATTGAACATAATTTTTTAACCAGCTATCAATTTCTAGTTTATCGTAAAGGATGACTCCGTTAATATTAATTCTAGGAAGTCCTTCTACAATTAATTTATCAATGGTGTTATTTGAAAGGTTGAGATATTGGCATAATTGACACTTTTTGATATAGCGTTTATTTAGTCCCAGCTCGTCTTGAAAATGTGCAATCTCATTCTTCAATAACTGATGAATCGTTTCCTGTAACCCTTGTTTTTGAGTATCAGACAGTAAAATAGTGAGTTCGTTCATTTATGATTTCCTCCATTTTTCTTGATTTTTGTATAACGAACATTTTGTTCTTCAAAGCCTATTTCCTTGTTTGGAATACCTTGTTCATCCCATTCTTGAAAGAAGATAGGTCGTTTGCTTACGTAGGTGTTGGTAAATAAGATTTCTTGGTCTGTTGCATCATAAGGCTGATTCGTCAACCTCTTTATTTCGAGTGGTTGTTTTAGGTTTTGTGATTTAAAGAAGGCTTTTTTCTTATGCTCCTTTAGTTCTAAATCCTTATCAAAGTACTTGCTGACATACGGTCCTCTATTTTCAGCGCTATCCACGTCAATTTTGTTGATTTTGATTAGTCCATGTCCCCATATCTCCGTCAGTTCTGCATGAGGTAAATATGGAAAGCCAAATAAAACAACGTGATAATGAATAGCGCCACGTTTTTGTTTCTCCCACGTAGCTAAATATTTAATTTGGGATTTCTTTGTCTTGTATAAGCTGTTGGCGTCTGATCATGCGTTCACTTGGCTTCCAGTTCAAATACTCATAATACGTAGTTCTTGGTATTTTAAGGACTTTTAAAATACGAGTAATGCGGTGCTTTGCCTCCAAACTGACTCGGACGACTCGTAAGACCGTTGCTCGTCCTTTGCCGATCAATTCTTTGCCAAAAGCACCGCTGCTCGCTTTAAAATGTCAATTTCCTCTTTTAACCGTTTATTTTCCTTCAATAGCTCTCGTTCTTTTATTGAAAGAACATTTCGATCAAATGGATCTGCCTGACGTATCCATTTAGAAAGTGTAGAGACACTGACATTATATTCTTTCGATAGTGAGTTCGCAGACCGACCGGTCTGACTAAGCGATATCATAGATTCTCTAAATTCTTTTGAATATCTTGTCGCTGTGTTTTTTGTCTGCATAATAAAAACTCCTTTAATAGATTATAGCGAACAACTTGTCCGCATTTCTAGTATAGGAGCCATATTTTTCCCTTAAAAAATAATCAATTAGAATCTGAATACTTGCATTAAATCGTATTTTTATTTCTAAAAAACGTTGACAAAAAAACTTAATGACCGATATACTTACTTATGTAAATGATTTTATTATAGAGTAGGAGCAATTTCAGTCACTCCCGAGCAACTGAAATCACAAGCAAAGGTTTATACACAATCGCAACAACAAATTCAAGATGCGATTCGCAAAGTAAACTTAATGACTCAACAGATTGCTCAAGAATGGAAAGGACAAACTTTTCAATCATACTTAGAGCAATAAAATAAGTTAGAAGGCAACGTGAAAAAATGGAAAAATTGCTGATCAGCATTAATAGTCAATTAAACAAATATGGGGATACAGCCACACAACGTGATCAACAAGATGCAAGTTCTTTCGGTTTAAACTAAAAAATATAGTGACAACAAAAGCGTTCGTGCAAAGTTTTAGTAAAGGAGTTTAACGTTTGAATAAGAAAAGAGCAGTTAAACTAGGAATAATTACAGGAATTATCGTACTTTTAGGAACAATAGGTGTGTTAGAAGTGAAAAAAATGACCGAACCAACTGAAAAAGAAAAACAGGTTGCTTTTCTTAGAGAGCATGAAAGTGAAATAACTGATTATATTAAAAGTCAAAGTCCAAAGATTGAGAGCGTACAATTTAATTGGAATAGTGTGAAAACTGAAAAAATTGGAAATGGAACTCCTATGGGAGCAGGAAAATTATTGATACTTGAAGGAGGATTCAATGATATAAAGGATTCTAATTTTGTCTTAAGTTTTGGAATGGATGATGATAATATTTCTAAATTAGATACGATCGGTTTGTTAAATTCCTTGTATGTTGGAGGAATAATTTATGAGTAACTTAGAGAATTTTAATAATATATATGCTGATTTATCACAAGGTGCATATACCGGTAGGAAAAACAACTTTCCTTACAATGAATTAAAGCCTAGTCAACAAAATAAATTAAATTCTAATGAGTCCGTAAAATTTAATTTTTCAGATACAAAAGATGCACATGGAAATAGTATTGATTCCGTCTATTTACAACCAGAAAGTCTTGTGCTAACGCTTTTTTTGTAAAGGAGTCTAACTTGTGAATAAAAAAAGAGCAGTGAAACTAAGCATATTAACAGGAATTATTTTAATTTTAGCAATAATAGGTGTGTTAGGAGTGAAGAAAATGACCGAACCAACAGAGAAAGAAAAACAAATCACTTTTCTCAAAAAACATGAAAATGAAATGAATGAGTACATCGAAAATAGTGTTGAATTTCAAATATCAAAAGTTACTTATAATTGGGATAGTGTAATAGAAAATACGATAGGAAATGGTCTGCCTAAAGGAGCAGGTAAAGTTATTCAAATATTTGGGTTCGTAAATAATAAAGAGAATTTGGATTTTAGATTGGACATTCCAATAGACAATAGTAACCTCCCCGACCTAAATACTATCAAATATGGTCAACAATTAACTGACGAAGGAGAATGACATGGCTAATTTAGAAAAAGATTATAATATATATGCTGATTTATCACAAGGTGCATATACCGGTAGGGAAAACAACTTTCCTTACAATGAATTAAAGCCTAGTCAACAAAATAAATTAGATTCTAATGAGTCCGTAAAATTTAATTTTTCAGATACAAAAGATGCACATGGAAATAGTATTGATTCCGTCTATTTACAACCAGAAAGTCTTGCGCTAACGCTTTTTTTAGTAAAGGAGTCTAACTTGTGAATAAAAAAAGAGCGGTGAAACTAAGCATATTAACAGGAATTACTTTAATTTTAGCAATAATAGGTGTGTTAGGAGTGAAGAAAATGACCGAACCAACGGAGAAAGAAAAGCAAGTTGCTTTTTTGAAAGTGAATAAGAGATATATTGAAAAGGAGGCCTTTGAAATTAATGGTAAAATGACAGTTGAAAATATTCACTTTGACTGGGACACTGTCACTGTTGAATATTCAGGAGTAATAAAATCAATCCCGTATGCCTTAAGTGTTGAAGTTTCTAGTACTATGTTATCTAATGGAAAAAAATATAATGACATTTTAGTTGTTAAAACAGATGTAGATAAATTGGACACTATAACAAGTGTTGCATTCAGATAACTACAAAGGATGGGAGAATTAATTAGATGGCAGATTTAGATAACTATAATAATATTTATGCTGACTTGGCACAAGGAGCATACACTGGAAGACCAGAAGGAAAGTCTTTTGCTGATAAGACACCTGACCAAAAAAATGAGTTAAAAAATGAAGGCTGTGCTACATACGAGTTTCCTAATGCAAAAGATGCACATGGGAATAGTATTGATCCCGTCTATTTACAACCCGACAATACCGTTAAAACAGTGACTGAAAAGAAGTTTTTTGGCAAAGATAAAGAATACCAAAAAGGCTTATTAACCGATGAAAAAGCGGGGTATAACTCGTATTATGTTATGGATACCCCTACCCTAAATACAGACACCAAACATACATATTTCACTACTCGTGGAAGTGATGGTGCTTCTACAGATGTAAAAAAAGGGTGGGCAGGCAATAATTTAAACGATTGGGTGAACAATAATGCGTCCTTTGCAGCAGGAGATGCCCATATCCCCCAAGCAAAATTAGCAACAGAAGCGATGCACCAAAAAATTAAAGAAATGGGAATTAAAGCGCCGAATGCCACCATGTCTATGACCGGACATTCATTGGGAACAATGGTCACGATTCAAGCTGTAGCCAATCTACCGGCAGGAGATATTGAGAAGATTGATAAGGTCATTTTATTTCAAGGTCCGATGCGAGAGAAAGCATTAATAAGATGTCAAAACAAGCACAAGCGAATATTCAACGGCTAGAAGAACAAGGGAAAATCGAATATTATGTGAATGCTTTTGATATTGTTTCTATGTTGAATCGAAACAAAAAAGGCATTGATGAAATCGGAAAGGTTCATTATTTATTGCCAAAATCATTTAACACAACGTTTGATGGTGGTAAAAATGGTTCCAGTCATGATTTCGGACAGTATCAATTAAATCCAGACGGGACACCTAAAGAAGCCAATTTAAAAGACCATGGCTATATTTTCACTGCAGGGATCAAATTATCTGCACTTATCGATAAATATATGAACAAGTTATTGGCCACTACAGGAGCAGGAGTGGACTCTGGAGCATTTTGGGCAGCAATCGCAGGAGATGCGTACCTCTATAAAAAATTTATGAAAGAATACGACAAAATTGTTGCCGATGCTAAAGTTGCAAGTGAATGGCAAGGAGACGTAGCTAGCTTACAAGGACGTATACGTGGGGCTTCTGGCAGTAAAAAAATTGAACTTCGAGGAGAACTTGCCACAGAAGTCGCAAATAAAGCGAAAACAGTTGGCGACGACTATGTATTAATTCAAAAAAATGACCAACAAGAAGCAGAAGATGAAGTAGATTTGGTTGTAAAAGAAATTGAAAGTGGTGCAAAGGACATTCAAAAATATTTAGAAAGTTATGAAGTTGAAGCCCTGATTGCTCCCTATAAAAAAACTAACTTGTGGGATAGTGGCCAAGCAACAAGCAATACCAACGAAGCAAAAAAATACAAAGAAAAATTGACTGCATTCAGTAAAACGTTAACGACTGTCGCAAAGAACATTCAAGAATATGATGGCAATGCAGGGAAAAATATATTCACGAATAAGTAACAAAGGAGTTTTAGTATGGAGGAAGAAAAAGCCTTGCAATTAAAATTAAAGCAAGAACGAAAAAATCAGGAACGAATCGCTATAAAAGCAATAATCACCGCAAAAAAAGCACGTTTAAGTACAACCAGACAAAATTCAACTAGTACGTTAAAAGAACTAGCAGAAGCCATGTACCAACAAAGTAACAGTGTCCTTCCGGGCGCACTAGAAGGAGCTTTACAGGGAAACAGTGCAACGTCTGCCAAACAGAGTTTGACCCAGTTAGCGAAACCATCCTTTAAAACCCCTGTAAAAGAGGTTTAATCGAATGAGTCCAGAAGAACGAAAAAAGAAACAACGACAAGCAACAGAACAATACGAGCAGGAAAAACGCGCTCTTCAACAAACACAGAAAAAAATGGAAGAAGAAGTGGATCGCTTCAAAAAAGACACCGAAAAGTTGATGGATAAAGTTCTCTATCTAACAAAGAATGATTCCTGGGATAAACGAGTGTTTTATAGACAAATGGAAGAAAGTCAAGCAACGATTCAATCTGAAAATCGACGATTCACGCAAAAAGTGGAAGAAAAACAAATCGAATTAAAACGAACCTACCAACGAGATATAGAAAAAATAGATCAGACCGAAGGAACAACCTGAAACTTTGACTTATAACAGAATCAAAACCTATTCCTGTTTTAGAGAAATGGGAGTATAGATGTATAAGAAATATTTCAAAAATTATCGAATGACCATCGATATTCTTTCACTTCAGTATTATTTATTAAGGTTGTCTAAATCATCATCAGAACTTATTTTAATAGAATATATGCTGAAAGAGAAGCTATTAAGCATGAATCTATCAGAACAGATTGATAGTATTTTATAAAGATCAATTATATCAGTCACTTGTTTTCTGATATAAAGCTGAGTGAGTTTTATCTACAAGCAATTAGTTTATGTTTAGATTGATTACATAAAAGGTTACAATTAAATAATATATTTTACCTTTAAAAAAATAAAAATATTCAATTAGGGTTGAAGAATTTCCTTGGGATTGTATTTTATTTCTAAAAAACGTTGACAAGTATACTTATTGACCGATATACTGTTTATGTAAACAATTTTATTACAGAGTAGGAGAGATTATAATGGCAGGAGCAATTTCGGTCACACCCGAGCAACTGAAATCACAAGCAAAGGTTTATACACAATCACAACAACAAATCCAAGATGCGATTCGTAAAGTAAATTCTATGAATCAACAAATCGCACAAGAGTGGAAAGGTCAAGCGTTCCAATCGTATTTAGAACAATACAATCAATTAGAAGGTAACGTTAAAAAAATGGAAGAGTTGTTGATCAGTATCAATAGTCAGTTGAACAAATATGCTGACACAGTAGCACAACGTGACCAACAAGATGCAAGTTCTTTCGGTTTAAACTAAATTAATTTTTGAAATAAAAAAGCGTCAGTGCAATTCATTGCGCGGACGTTTTTTATTTAGGAGAGAAGAGCAAATTGAAAAATAAACTAAAAAAATACATTCCTATTATTTCGATTATTCTCGGCAGTATATTGTTCTTATCTATTCTTTCTTATATTGGGTTTAAAAGTGATAATATCCAACAAAACTCTAATGAAAAGGTAACAAAAATGCAGTATGTATTGGTAAATGAAGATAGAGGAACACTTTTTGATGGGAAAAAATACTCTTTAGGAACGGACTTTGTCACATTGATCAATCAAGATACTGCTAACCGTTGGGAGACCACTACCAGAGATATTGCTAGCCGTGGAGTTGCAGATGGACAGTTTGATGCACAGATCATTATTCCGCAGGATTTCTCTGAACGATTGCTTTCTTTGCAAAGTATAAATCCTGAAAAGGCTTTAGTAGAGTATCAAGTAAGAGAAGGTCAAAATGAGATAACCAATCAGGCGATTCAGGTAAAAGTGAATGGTATTTTAAAAGATTTCAATCAAAGAATTGTACAAATGTATTTTTCAAGTATTGTAGGAAATCTGTCAGAAGCCCAACAAAACGTCAATCAAATTGTTGGATTGGAAACAGATCACAAAAATAATTTGGAGAAAACAATTTACTTACCATTTAAAGAAGTACCAACTAATTTCTCAAATGTTATTGATACGGCAAGTATCTTTGATGAAGACAATAAAATGTTTACATCGGAACAAAAAGCATTTGTTGAGTCAGTGAAGCAGTTGATGGAAAGTAACAATACTGGTTTGGAAGCAAATAGCCAATCAACAGAGGAAGTACAGAAATCTGTGGATGATTATGCAGATGAAGCAAATGAAAAATTGGAAACATCTATTAAACAGTTTAATGAGCAATTTGAGCTACAAAAAGAACAATTAGAAAATCAATGGCAAAACGATTTGAAGGGATACAAAGCTCAATATGATGATTTTGATGATAGTATAAAAAATCAATTGGGACTGTTTCTTACAAAAGGGTCTGAAGAATCTAAGGATACTGGTGTTTACGCGAATTTTTTAACGAATGCTTATGCGTTTAAAGATACGCAAACTAAGAGAATTGAAGAGCTAACAAGTGAAATAAAAGAATTGGAAAAACAAGTAACGGAATTAACAGTTTTAAAAGAAGATGTTGCTGAAAAGTACTACAACGATAGAGGTGCTAATCCAGAAACTGCGATAGAAGATCAAGTGAAATTAGCTATTTCAAAGTTAATCTCACCTGTGGATAAAGAATCAGAAATTAAGGAAGACGGGGAATATTTAACCGCTGTAAAGAACGAACTTATGCAATTACAGAATCTTGCTCTTCCATCAAGTGCTGATTTTCCTATTCTTTTAAATACGCTTTTAAATAAAGGGTTACTGACACGAGCGGCAAGTGATAAATTAAATGCTTCATACAATATTATTACACATTACGAACCAACTCTGACTGGTAATGGGAATCAATTCAATATACTCACGACAACACCAAAAGAAGATCTTTCATCTGTATTCACTGTAACGAATACAGTAGGAGTAAATTTGAATCCTGGAACCAACCAATATTTACAATTCTCACATACTTTTGGTTCTGAGAGCAGTGGTATAGTTGAAGTCATTAATTTGGAAATGATTAGAGCAAATTTAGAAAGAAATATCATTGCAAATTTAACTGGTTCAAGCTATACAGCAACTGTTTCTATTAATGGAACACAACTAAACATAGCTATTATACTTAAGGACACCGAGAGTAGCGCACCGCCAAAAGCGCCTACACAATCTCAGATGTCTTACACATTTGATTCTGAAATAAAATGGACTTATCCAAATGACTACAGTAACAATGAGTATGTTCAATGTAATTACTCTTGGAGTTTAAATCGTTCAAGAACATCTGGGCAATTAGCTGCTTATATAGATAAAGATCAGCCTCTAAAGCAAGATTTACCTGAACTTTTTAACCTATTCACAACTCTGACTTCAGCTGCTGATAAATTGACAACAATCTATGCTGACCCGACTCAACAAGATATCATTAGTTTTGCTGGCTATGTCACAAGTAATCCAGATAAATCATTCAAGGAGTTAGCTACACCTAATTCTGTTTATTGGTTGTATGATAATATTACGGATACTAAAAAAGTTTCACAAATTTCGGAGTCACTTTATAAAAATTATAGTGCAAACGGAGATAGCCTATATAACGATATTGTAGCGCAAATCGACAAATTAAACGCCACAATCGGAACAAGCACCGATAAAAATGAAGGCGAAGCCATGACGTTATATGGGACGTTAAATCTAATGACTATTCCAGATATGATGTTACAAGAAGCCTCTATATTAGGAGATTGGTTCGAGAAAGCAAATCAAGAAATTGATGGGACTTATAATTCATGGACAGAAACAGAACGAGTAGCACCAGAATCTGTTATCACGGAGACAAATGCACATCCTGATAAGAATGATACGGCTGCAATTAACTCTACTACGGAAAACTTGGTGAAAAGTATTCAGACATTAGCAAGTAGTTCAAGAGAAACGGCTAAAGCAACAGAAGAATCCGCAGCACAGGTCAAAGACGTTGCACCGATTATTCAAACCTTGAAAGAATCGACAAACAAAGTACAAACAAATGCAAATGACATTTTAACGAACTTAGATAAAACTGTTACTAAAGTGGATGAAAAAACAAATGACAATGCGAAGTATGCAGAAACATTTGATAAAGTTCTTTCTAATACAAGAAATGGCGGTTCGGATAATTCAACGGTCTTTAACTTCCTTTCAAATCCAATTCAGGAAAAAGGCGATTTTGGTAAAACCAGACAAAATTCTTTGATTCCATATTATGCAACGATCATCGCTGCATTTATTATTATTTTGGTCGCAACAGCGATGCAAAAATACATGAAACGAAGAAAAGTGTCTAAAACTGACTTGCTGATGAATCCATCAAGAGCTTGGTACAATACGTCAAATGTGCTCGTGATACTACTGAGCAGTGTTGCTTTGTCGATTGCATTTGCTCTTAATTTGAGTCTAGTTGTTGGGATGAATGCGAAAATTGCTTGGTTTAGTTACGCCTTTTTAGTTTTACTTGCAGGACTACTGCTGACACTTGGTTGTATGAGACAATTCAGATTACTGACACTTTATCTTAGCGGTGCAATCTTAGGACTATTCTTCATGCTGACACCGCTATTGGGAGTAGCCACTAAAACAGGTACATTCGCCAACATATTGTATCGAATATCACCATTACAAAATATTCAAAACGGCTTCACTGCATTGCTAAATGGAGGCAGCATCGGCTGGGTAAGTTATCTGTTTCTTGTAATCCTAGCAGTTAGCGGTATTCTATTGAATTTCTGGGTGAAACCAGAAGACAAAAAAGTGAAAGCATGATCTTTTCTATTATTTGCAAGGGAGAAAAACGATGCAACATAGAGTGAAAATTGATTTTAAAACGAGTTTAAAGGGATTGCTTCTTCCTGTCCTGTTCATTTTCTTACAAAGTGTTCCTGTTCATGCAGATACTGGGGACTTAAAAATAAATAACCATGTAATCTACGATAAAAATGAAGGTAGTCAGAGTAATTCTGCTACCTTTACGATTAATCAATTATTTATGAAAGATATGTCTGAGCAGGATAAACAATTAGACGAAGAAAAAATGAAGCAAATTACAAATGCGCAAAAAGAAGTTTTTATGAAAGAAACACCGGCTCAACGTACAGTTAGCCAACAAATAACACCCCATCTTTTCTCAAGCGGATATGTCTTGAATGATCGTTTAGATTCTGGAGATTCAGGGTTAAAGCAAGGAAATAACATTGGATTTATTGTATTTTGTGTAGTCGGTGGACTCCTTGTTATAGGTCTCGGAATTTTATTAGGTCGAGCATTTCCTGCATGGGTAAAAAAAGGATAGGAAGGTAGAATTTTATGAGGAAAGATACATCTATTGGTATTGGGTTACATGTAGGTAAACAAATTATTGATTTACAGATTCCTATAAAAGTTTCTGGAAATCGTTTAAAAGAACTATTGAGAGAATCACTAGAATTATTGAACATCTCTTTACCAGATACATTTGAGTTAGAGATATTGAATAAAGCAATTAAGTTAAACGGAGAAGTTCTTCTAGCAAACTATGCACTAGGTGATGGGGATCAATTAATTGTTAGAGAAACGATGAAAAAGTAAAGGGGCCTAAAACGTGAGTGAAGTAAAAGATATATCAGAAAAAATAGATATCCAAGTTCAAAAAGACAAGGTACTAGTCACATTACAAGCGAATCAATACCGCTTAGCAGAGCTGGATCAATTTCAAGCCGTTCTCCAAAAAAGAGACGCATTATTAGCTGGAGAACTGTTGGAGGCAACAGAAGAGAAATTAGTCTTATCTTATGATAAAGATAATTATGCCGTATCGATCGAAGAAGCGGTAAGAAAAATGTCATCATTTAATCGACTGCTCTTAGCGCAAAAAATTCGTTTCATTGAGCCTTTTATCCATTCAACGATTCAACCATTTATCCACCCGAGAAATATTTTTCTTTTTGGAGAAGAGTTATCGATTGCACATAGAGGATTTATGAATCTAGTTGTACCACATGTAACAAATGAAGAAGACTTTTTAAAACAATATCGTGCACTGATTCTATTTATTCTTCATCCAAAATTAGATTATGAACGGTTGATCGAAGGCGCTGGAACATTGCAAGATCCTCTGTCTAAAAATATTCAAGCCGCACTTTCACCAGAAGAAATCGATCAAATGATTAGTGAACAAGTCGTTATCCAAAAAATGAAACAAGAGAAGCAAAATCAACTTGTAAACAAAAAAAGCTATACGCTGTTTAAATGGGGCAGTCTTGTATTGTTGGTTGCAACGCTTATTTTAGGTTTCTTTGTGGGAAATTATGCACTGAAAGAAGTTCCTACGCAAGAAAGAATCATTACAGCAGAAGCAAATTACATTGCTAATGATTATTCAGGCGTATTAAGCACGCTGAAAGAAGATACACCAGAGAATCTACCTAAAAGTGCACAATATGTCTATGCAGTAAGCTCGATACAACTGGATAATTTATCCAATGAGCAAAAAGAGATGATTTTAAATAATATTTCACAAAAATCAAATGAAAATACACTTTTATATTGGATCTATATCGGAAAAGGCGCGTTCGAAAAAGCTCTTGATATTGCGCAAAACGTAGGAGATAATCAATTTATTTTACATGCTTATACAAAACTGTATGACGCAACAAAATTAGATACAAAAATGAATGGTGAAAAGAAACAAGAGCTATTAACGAAATACGAAGAAGCCATTGCTAAATATATGAAACTATTAGGAGGAGCAACCGATGATTCTGAAAACGAATAAAACAGAAGATGAGTCAATTGTTCCTATCGATGATCAAATGCAGCCAGCTGCGGATGTTCTTTTTGATGTTTTCTATTTTGGCGATGTCTTTTCTCATCATCAGTTGACAACAGCAAAACAAGAACGAATGATCGACGGACATTCAGTGTCTTATGATGGACAGAAGATTTTATTTGATAACAAACCGTTTGAAAAAAATAATCCTCAATTTATTATTGTAAAACCAACCGAGTATCAAACGATTGCTACAAGTAAACCTAAAAAAGATTTTACGATCTCTTCTACGGCTTCCTCCGCAATTAGTTTACCAACTGCAGCATTTGTTTTAGTTACAGTTGAGGCAAAAACGACTAATTATACTGTTGATATTTACGCAAATGAAGAAACGATTTATTTCAACGGACAACGAATTGCTAAAGGAAAATTTGACTTTGGTACTGGCGATCAGCTAGTGATTGATAAACTGATTATAGAAGTACGAGAAAATCAGCTGAAGCTCACAAATTTAGGTACTGACTTTAAATTAAATCCATTTGAAATCATTGAACAAAGCTACCAACCTGAATACCCATCAGAATTTCCATTATTCAGACGAAGCCCACGCATCCATCTAAAAGAACCGAAGATGGATGTAGAAGTAATGACACCGACACCGAAAGAAAAAGAAGGAAAAAATGAACTCTTAAGAACGTTGGTTCCTCCTTTAGGAATGGTGGTTTTAAGTGGTGCTACAAGCTTTTTAAGTGGCGGAAATCCGATCATGATGCTGAGTATGGGGGGCGCTAGTTTATTAACGGCAGGTTTTTCTGTTTCCAGTTATTTTACCAATAAGAAAGAAACCAAAGAGAAAAATGAACGTAGTGAAGGCTCTTATAGACAATACCTGATTCAGAAAAAAGGGGATATTTCTCTTTTACAACAAGAACAAGAGCATGCTCTGACGTATATGTATCCTTCAATGAATGATCTTGCCTTGATGGCCAAAGACTACCAAGCACGGATCTATGAGCGCATGACAACCAACGAAGATTTCTTAAAAATCCATGTTGGAACTGGCGAAATCAAATCAAGTTTTTCTGTAAAATATCAAGCGAATGAAGAAAGCGAATTGAGTTCGTTAGCGGAGAAACAGCTTGTTTGGCCGTATCAACAATTAGAAGCGGCACCGATCGTGATTCCTTTAATGGATCAAACGGTTGGGCTAGCCGGGAATTATCCAGTATTACGAACAGCGATTCAAACGCTCTTATTCCAAATTTCAATGCTGCATTCGTATCGAGATGTTGAATTTGTAACGCTGGTTCCTGAAAATGATTATGATGCTAATTGGCATGCGTGGCGTTGGCTGCCTCATTTGAAGATTCGTAGTTTGAATCTAAGAGGAATCATCCACAATGCCCAAACACGGGATATGGTGCTTAACTCGTTTTACCAAATTTTAACGAAAAGAAGACAAGAACTGAAAGAAAATAGCAATGAAAAGATTCGATTCCAGCCGCATTATGTATTCTCTATTTTAGAAGAGAGCTGGTTATCTGGACATGGGCTAAATGAATTTTTAGCAGAAGACATGAGTCCCTATGGTGTGACGGTGATTTGGGGGAAAGATGCCTTACCGATGTTGCCTGAGACAACGACGACGTTGATTGATTACCAAAGCAGTGAAGCGGCGATCTTGATTAACCAAAATAATGAATATGTGAATCAAGCGTTTGTACCGACTCATTTACCAACGGCTTATCCAATTGAAGAAGCGTTGCAGAGATTGGCGAATTTACATCATGTTGAAGTGGAGAAAAATGCTGTTCCTGAAAGTTTAGATTTATTAGAGCAATATGAAGTGAAAAGAATCGAAGAATTACAGATTAACAACCGTTGGTTAGAGGCAGAACCAAACAAATCTATTCGCTCATTGATTGGTTGGAGAGGAAAATCTGATTATGTGTATTGGGATCTACATGAACGAGCACATGGACCACATGCATTAGTTGGAGGAACAACTGGTTCAGGGAAATCTGAATTTTTAACAACTTATTTAATTGGTTTAGCAATCAATTTTTCACCAGAAGATATTGGAATGCTGATTATTGACTGGAAAGGTGGCGGAATTGCCAATACCTTAGATAAATTACCTCATTTTATGGGAGCAATCACAAATTTAGATGGCGCAGGAACTGCCAGAGCTTTAGCGAGTATCAAGGCAGAATTAAATAAGAGACAAAGAGAGTTTGCCAAATATGGTGTGAACAACATCAATGGTTACATGAGTTTATACAAACAAAGACATACTCCAAAAGAAGATATCATTTATCCTGAAAAACCATTACCACATCTAATCCTAGTTTCAGATGAATTTGCAGAGTTAAAGGCTAATGTTCCAGAATTTTTAGATGAATTAACGTCTGTTGCCCGAATTGGTCGTTCGTTAGGTGTACATTTAATCTTAGCTACACAGAAGCCATCAGGTGTGGTTAATGATCAAATTGAAGCAAACAGTACTAGTAAAATTGCGCTGAAAATGGCTAGTGTTCAAGATTCTAATGAGCTTCTAAAAACACCAGATGCGGCACAAATTACTAATCCTGGTCGAGGGTATCTTAAGGTTGGAGAAAATGAAGTATATGAACTTTTCCAAAGTGGTTACGCAGGTGTTCTTTATGATCCTGATAAGACTATGGAAGAAGTTGTAGATGAACGTATTTTTAAAATTAATGATTTAGGTCAAACAGAACTACTTTATGATCCAGACGAGAATATCGTACAAGGAAAAGATACGAGTGATTTGCCAACACAATTAGAAGCGGTGATTGAAACAATAGGACAAATTTTTGAACAATCAGAGTTCACAATTCCTGATAAACCGTGGTTACCTAATCTTAGTGAACAAATAACAACACCGACTATCGAAGAAGCGAAACAAAGAAATGTAACTATTCCGCTAGGCTTGTTGGATATTCCATCTGAACAAGCACAGAAGGTTTATCATTACAATTTAGAAAAAGCAAGTCATACTGCTATTTTTTCAAGTCCTGGTTATGGTAAATCGACACTTTTACAAACATTAACTATGAATTTAGCACGTCAAAATACACCAGAACAAGTTCAATTTAATCTACTGGATTTTGGGAATAATGGATTGTTACCATTAAAAGATTTACCTCATGTAGCAGATATCGTCACGCTAGAAGAGGATGAAAAATTACAAAAAATGCTAGATAGAATCTCTGACTTGCTTGCTGAACGAAAAGGTTCATTTAAAAAGAATGGTGTTGCAAGTATTGTACAGTACGAAGTAAAAACTCAATCGAAGTTACCGATTGTTATTAATATCTTAGATGGGTATGATGGATTGAGTGTAGAGGACAATCGGAAAGATAAGATTGATGAAGTATTACTTCAACTATTAAGAGATGGTGCAAGCTTAGGAGTCTATTTAATTATGACGGCAAGTCGCTCTGGTAGTATTCGTATGAATATGATGAGTAACATTGCAACTAAAATTGCGTTATACTTAAATGATGAAACTGAACTAAGTACATTATTGGGTAGAGAGACTCTTGCTGCTCAGGCAATTAATGGACGAGGACAAGTGATGCTTGATACGCCAACATCAGTGCAATTCTATCTTCCGATTGAAGGAGAGAATAGTTCTGATGTATTAGAAAATCTGGAAAAAGAAGTGACTCGTATGGATCAAGACTGGACAGGTGAACGTCCAGAGAAGATACCGATGGTTCCAGAAGAATTAACCATTCAAAATTTTGTTTCATTCGTAAAAGAAAGAGAAAACAATAATCTGTATCTGGGATTAAATAAATTATCTTCATTAGTAGAAAAATTTCCGATATTCCAAGGAAAGAGTTTAGGAATATTTACCTCATCGAATAAACAATTTAGATTAATGATGCCTTGGATTATGCAACAAATCAATGAGTGGAAAGAAGAAAATGATATCATTTTAATTGATGCAGCAGGAACATTGGAAGAAAAAGCAACATATGTGTCGACATATATTGATCGAATGAAGGTTACCCAACAAAACTATGAATTAAAAGAATCTTTAGAAGCGATGTTGTTAAATGATTCAAGTCAAAGAATCGTAATAATCAATGGCATTGCAGAATTAGTAGACAAACTTTTCTTAAATCCAGAAGAAGTCGCTTTTCTTTTAAATGGTGGGAATGATCACTTGCAACTTGTATTTATAGATAGCTTAACAAAAGTTGGAAATACGTATGGTGGATTGACGAATATGGTGAAAGAAAGTGTGTATCAAATCCTATTTGGCGGTAGTTTACAAAATCAATTATTCATAGAGAATTTACCGTACACACAAAAAAATGTTGTTGTTCCTCGCAATGTACTTCATAGTTTGAAGGATGATCTATTCGAAGATATTGTTATACCGATGGAGGTAGGAGAATGAGAGAAGAAATGAGCACGCCCTTTTTGCCTCTAGGGAGTATTTTACGATTAGAAGAACCTGAAAATGACCAAATACTTTATGTAGTAGTTGCTCGAGCCATTGCAAAAAATGAAATGGACGCAATTTTTTCAAGATATAAAGTTGCGCCCCACCCATTTGGGGATGTACCAAGCCAAGAAGTATTCACGATCAGTGCTGATCAAATTGCTGAGGTTATTTTTGAAGGTTATTCAGATCAAAATGATCAAGAATTTTTAGAGGATTTGTTAGTAAAAATGGCTAACGGTCCTATAGTTGTTCCAGAAGCACCCGAGCCAGAAGTGATTCAAGAACCTGAACCGATTTTAGATGAAGCAGAACAATTACAAGAAGATCCATTTTATAAATTTAGAGAGTAAGGAGAGAGAGTATGGGGAAGATCGCATCAAATGAAGGAGCGGCTCAAAATGCAGTTGCTGGAATTAGCAAAGTTTCTGTTAAAAGTGGAAAGACCTGTTCTTTGGGAAGAAGTAACATTTCTAGTATGAAGCAGGGAGCTAAAGTAAGTAATCAGATTTTATCCGATTTATCGAAATTAGTTAGTTGTGTAAATGAACAAGCCAATAAATTCCCTAAACTTGCGGCAGTTATTGCTTCTCGTGATAGTCAAACGAGATTTAAGTAGGGAGGAAAACGTATGGCACAAGATAAAAATGAGAAGTTAAGATCGGAGTATACGCAAAAAATTGTTGAGAAAGAACGTCAAATTGACGATTTGAATAGTGAAAAACGACAGATTCAAGAAGTATTTGAGTCATTAGAGACGGAACTAACTCGAAATTTCCGACAACTACAAGAATTAAATGATGAATTAATAAAAGAAGGGAGTTCTTCTGCTCGATGGGAGCAAGAAGAACTTCATGGAAAAAAGAAGCATTTCGGACAATTTTTCAAGGAGCAAAAGCAAGAATTAGCAGAAATGTATACAAAATCAGCTGAAGAACTAAATGAAGAACGCTCAGAAATCCAGAAAGAAAGGAATGAATTAACATGGGATTAGTCTATTCAAGCGGAGACTCTTCAAAATTGATGAGTGCCATGTCGAGCAATTTATCGACGGCAAAAAGCACCGTGAGTGACTTACGTTCAGGAAGTCAGCGCTTAACTGCAGCCGTGGATGGACGTACCTTGTCCGGTGCGGCATATAATGCGGGAAAAGGATTATTTTCAGAATTAATCCTTCCAACGATAAGTCGTGTTACCACATCAATGGACGGTATACAAAATGATTTAGTAAAATATACAGGAGCGAATGCAGCAATCTCAAGTGAAGGTTTTCTGGATGAAGATAAGTTGAATATGCAGATGCAACTTTTGAAAGCATCCAAAGCTGCTCTAGCAGCTTCAGCAAATACCGCTGGAAATCTAGCGGCAGGGAATCCAGTGCCAGGATTGAAAGATATGTTAAAGCATGCGCAAAATCGATTGAACCGCATGGCAAATAGCATGCAAGATGATATCGACAAGGTACAGAAAAAAATTAAGAAGTTACATGATTTTTCGAGTCAGACGAATGGACTTTTTAGTAATAGCTTAAATGAGTTAAGTATTGCGATGCAAGGTGTGCTTGTATTGAGTGGAACAGTTGTTAATAGTGACGGTTCTTATTCATTGCCAAAAGGAACGGATAAAAGTTGGTTTACTAAAATACAATCTGAAAAAGCGAAAAGTGAACTTGATAAACAATACGATGAAGTAAAAGAGTGGAACAAACTATACAAAGAATTTATCAAAACAGGAGATAAGTCGTTTAAAAGTGTTTGGTACGGTGCGCGTGTAAGTCGATTATCAGATGGAACCTTGATTGTAACGACTGTCACTGGTATGTCGAAGCGATTGGATGAATTTACAGGATTTAGTAAATTTGTTAAACAGCATAAAAATTTTAATCGGATATCTTCTGGTGGGAAGTTAACGAAAGATGGTTTGAAAATACTAGAAGAAGCGAAAATTCGTGATGCTGGAATGTTAACAAAAGGAACATCAGGACGCTTTGGTGATATAGCTAAAGCTACATGGGGCGCAATTAAATCTGATGTATTATCTGCAGTAAAAAAACCAATATCATTTGGTTTAAACACGATAGTAAAAGATGCAAAAAACTTGAAAACAGCTAAAGGATTTGGAAGAGTTATTCCTGGCTTGAATATTGTTTCAGGTGTTATTGATGTTGGTACAGGAATTAAAGATAGTTATGATTTAGCAAAAGAGGATGGTCTAAAAGGAGGTCAAGTTATTGCAAGTCAAGTAGGTGGTGTTGTTGTTGATGTTGCTAAAGTAGCTGTGACAACAACTGCGGCTACAGTTGCAGCGACCGCTGGTGCTGCGGCTGCCACTGCCGCATTAGGCGCATCTGCACCTGTTTTGGCTGTAGCTGCAGGTGCAGTAGCTGTAAGCTACGTTGCGGTTAAGGGTGTGGAATTCATTGATAAAAAACTTGGTATAACTAAAGGATTAAAAAAAGGTGTGAATGGAATAATTAAAGGAGTAGGAGGGTGGTTCAAATAAATAAAGTAGCACCATTCCAATTGAAAAATTTTGATACAATGATAAAAACTTACGGAACATTTTTTTTAGTAGGTTTATTTCTACAAATATTTCCAGTGTTAGCTATTCAAAAGAAAAGACTTATATTCTTTGCAATATTTTTTTTGACTCTAATGCTAATGGCTTTAATTGGAAAAATTTTTTTCAAAAAGAAAAAAAATGAAGTGATTGGGTTATGGTTATTATTTATAACAATGATACTAGCCAATTTTGGAATTCTTTTAGTTCCATTTATTGGGTATGCTGAACAAACGATAGGAGAGTTACTATATTATTATATGCTAACAATCTTGGTAACCCTTCTTTTTATGGTATATGTTCATCTAGTTTATAGATATGGTCGTAAGAGGTTGTCAGATAAAGTAATAGGTATCATGGTAGGAGTTCCCTTTGTCTTGGTAATGATATTCTCTATATTTATGATAGAAAAATATGGAAATTTTTCAGTAGGATTAATTGGTATAGGAATGCTATTTTTATCTGGAACATTGAAACAATACCCAAGAATAGGTGCATATTTTGAACAGAAAAATATGAACAGATATGGAAACTCATTAGACATAGTGAATAAGAAAAAAGAAGGAGAAAAAAAATGAATGAGCAACGATTTACGATGATGAATTTAGCTTCAAGAGAGATGGTCGGAAACATTCAAGATATTATTGAAATTGTGAGCACGGTCGAATTAAATAATTATGGTGAGGGGCGGTTTCAAAATGGCCCTACGATGGTAGAATTCAAACCAACCGAAATAGAGAATGAGGAACAAACATTTAAAGTGTATCTACCAATAAACGAAGAAGTTTCAGGTGAAGGAAACGATGGCGTAAATTGGAAATGGATACCCGAGTTAGACATTAAAAAGGTATTAAGAAGTCGTGTTCCTTTTGATGAAGGCATCGAAACTAAATTGGAAGAGATGAAAAGCTATTTACAAGAAAACTCTATTCCATATGAAGACCGTCTCATACTATTGTTCTCTAAGATTTATGAAGAATACTGGGTAGATTTGGTGATTCCGTATGTTTAACAAAAGAAAAGAAAAAAAAGAAATCAGAGTGGGATTTAATCAAACTATTCATTTTGAAAATGTAGTAAGCCGATATTATCAAGTAGATTTAAAAGATTTTGCTAAGGTATTTGAAGACTTTATAACGACTGTTGTACAGAGTGGTTACACGCCAACGAGTAATTTTTTCTACGCTATTAATTCTGATTTAGAAGATCCTATAGATATGCTTTTGCAAGTGTTTATCCCTGTAGAAGAAGAAAAATCGTACGAGTTGCCCGAAGAGTATCGATACCAGTCCTACTATGAAATTATCAATATGCTAGGTGTAAGAGTGGAAGGGGACAGTGAAGATCAATTTTCAGAAGGCATAAGAATGCTAGTTGAGCAAATTGTAGATATGGATGCTGAATTGGCAAGTCCACCATTTTACTTTGTAAATCAAATAGACGGTAAAACATTTACAGATATTTTAATAAAAATATCTGAATAGAATGTGTAGTCCATAAATTTGTAGAGATAGGTTAGATAATGTAATCAAAGAACGCCTATTTAAATTAGTACAGGTATGAAAAAGTAGAAATCAAATAAAAATACTGTTAGTTAGACTACTTATTTCTTAGAATTAACAAGATATAGGTAGTCTAATTTTTGTTAAAATATTAAAGGACTGTTTGCCCTGTATGTATTTTGAATTCAAAGATTTCTATGATGAAAATTCTGATGTTGGAATTAGTATTGATGTATATAGTTTTTTATTAACAGGAGCGGAAGTTAAAACTGTATAAATTTTCATTATTTTATACTACAAATGGTGGATTCGGAGGTTAATTTAGTGGAGAAAAATAAATCGCCAGAAGAGATGAACAAAGAATATTTTAAATCATTTGTAGCTACTAGAGGAAGTATTAGTTCGCTATACATATCCTGGGCGGGCTTAGTCATTACTTTTCTTTGTTTACCTATAACATGGAATGTTGCTATTTTAGGTTATGGAATAAATCCGCTACAAAGTAAGGTTAATATCTTTATTATATTTATAGCAATCTTTATGTTGTTAACATTTTTAACTGTTAGACTCAGGTTTACCAGAAAATTTTTGTTCCGACATCAAGGTTTTGCGAGCATTTGGTTAATATTTTTTTCAGTTTTACTTACGTCAGTTTTAATGTTTATATTTTATATGATAACGCAATGGGATAAACCAAACGAAATTTGGTATGAATCTGAGTTTTCAATTATTGTTCTGTTACTATTCGGATTAACATATCTAGGTTCTCTTTTTTATAATTTTTATTGGTAAAAAAAACAATTAAAAATTGGGTTTTCAGAGAAACGTACAACTGCTAACTATTTTGCACGAGCTAAGGTTTACGAGTCAAAATCACTATGGATAATCTTTGGTTTTTCAATGATAGGAGCCTTTTTAACAGGGAATTTAGCGAGAGTGTTTGGCTTGGTGTTTGGTATGTTTTTAGGCGCTGCTTTTTCTAGATTAACAATAGAGCTTGCCTACTCTGCATTTCTACTAAATACAGACAAAGAATATTGGGTCAATTATATTGATGAGCCAGAAAAACCATGGAAAGAAGTTCTAAAAAAACGTTTAAAAAAGACATCCACGTATGTGATTATGGGTGTTCTACTAATTGTTGCCATGGTAGAAATAGAAGATAGATACAAGGTGCCTAAAGGCCTGCAGATTACATTTTCATATGTTCTCATGGCGATCCTACTCTTTTTTGTGGTAGCTTTCATAATGTGGATTATAAAAAAAGTGAGGGATAAGCGCGATAGAAAATAAAAAAAGTCCAGAATCATTAAATAAAAAGTACTTTATTTTTTTAGCGAATACCAGAGGTTCAGTGGGAATGTTGCGTATCCAATCAATATGTTTATTCGTTCTATCAATTATAGGATTAATACCAGGAGTGGAAATCCATTCCTGGTATCACAACATAATAAGTACGCTATTATATGGAACGTTGAAATTTTATGTAGTTTATGCTATTTTACTGAACTTATCACTTTTTCTAGTTCCTCAAAAAAGTATATACAAGCATCAGATATTGACTTCTATATTACTATTTTTCACTTTATTAGCTGAATTAGTTATTTTGGTATCACTCTCATTTATGATTAGTAACGGAAAATCGACTGGCTATAAATCAAATATTGCTGATTTTAACGCAACCTATTCAACTATGTATTTGATTATAATTGGAGTAGTTGTTCTATTAACTACTTGTTATAATATTTTTTGGATCAAAAAGGAAATAAGTAGAGGTTTTTCTGAACAAAGAGCTGTTGCTAATTATGTTGCTTTTTCAAAAGTATTTAGCTCTAGTTCAATTTGGATTATTTTTGGAATAGTTAGCGTGGTTGGAATAATCTTTACGAATTCTTTATTTGTTTTAGGTCTCATACTTGGCTTGATTTTTGTACTAGTCTTTCCAAGACTGCTTGTAGAGATTGGCTACCTAATTCATTTGAAAATTGTGGATAAGGATTACTGGGAAGAAAATAGAGAACAAAAGTCCTTTTCCTTCAAAAAAAGGTTGCTTTCAATACTTAAAAAAAAATCAATATATGTTTTAATAGGTTTTTTTATAATAATATTTATGGTGCAAATAGATGAGAAATATAATCTATCTAGAACAACAAAAAATATATTCGGAGTTATTGTAAGTATAATTTTAATTGGATTTGCGGTTATTTTTATACAGTGGATGATAAAAAAAGTAAAGAATAAAAAACGGAGGAATGAAAAATGAAGCTAAAGACAAAACAACTTAGCTTAAATAATGTTATTGGATTCAATGCAATAATTGATTCTGATGAGGATATATTTGATCAGGTTGCCAAAATGGGTAAAGAGTTCAAAGAATTATTAATCCAAAATGGATACTATTCAGATGTACCTGTTATCTTTGAGTATAATCCGTTTGATAAAGGAAACGAGATAACTGTTTTTTCGGCTGTTGGTAATAAAATAAATATTATTGGTGAAAATAAGTCACAGTTCTTTTATAAAGAACATTTAGATTTTACTACAAATTATTTTTATCGTCATTATAACCAAGAAGAAGCCATACCTTATGATAAACTCAAGGAAAAGATTGAAGAGGATGGAGGTATTTTATTAACAATTTATCATGTTTTGCTTGATCTAGATGGCGATGTTGTTATTGATCTATATTGTGAGGTAGACAAACTATGAGGTTGTTACCAAAAGTTTTTACAGTAGAAAAAATCGGCTTTCAAAATGTTGTAAGTAAGCGGACCAAATTTTATTATTCTGAAATGGAAAAGCATTATCAAGATTTTGTCTCAGGTATTACTTCTGAAGGTTATAGTTTGAAAGGACCATATTTTTATAGTATTAATAATGTTCCAACAGATGAAATGATAGATATAGAAATGTTTTTTCCAATTATTGAAGATACCTTTGAGATCAAGGGGTATCAATTTTCTTCATATTTTGAAATCAATCAATTAGTAAAAACAATAATTGTTGGAGATTTTGATATTAAGACAGAACAAGCTTATGCGGAATTATTAGCAACTTTAGAAGAAAATAATTTAAATGTCGCAACACCGTTTTATCATGTGTTTCCTAAAAATGGAAGCGAATATGTTAACTTATATCTTGGTTATTATACAGATTCAAGCTGCTAATAGATAAATGGAGTTTTAGAATGATTGAGAAAAAGCAGTGTAAGTACCTGTATTGGTATTTATACTGCTTTTCTTATTCATTTCAACCGAATTATTTCAGTTATATCATCAATATCCAAAGCATCCGCTATCCTCTCAATATGAGGTAAATAAATTTTCTCTCTTTTATTATTAGCCAACTTATTAACAATTGAAGGCTCGATATCTGATAAACGAGCAAGTTCTCTTAAGGATATTCCTCTATCATCAACTAGTTGTTTCAAACGAATTTCTACTTTTCTTTCCATAGAATTCTCTCCCTTTTTAGTGTTGTTTGTAAGAACATCATATAGTATAATGAAAAAAGAAGTGGTGTTCGTATAGGCATCGTTCATGAAAAAAGAGGAGAATTATGGAAAAGCAAAGTATAAAGACAAAAAATAATCAACCGATTAAAATGATAAGTTATCAGGAGGTATATTATCTGCATGATATGTTGGAACAACTAAATTCATGGGAGAGTGCTTTAAAACTACTAAATGAATTCTTTAGCGATCAAAAGCGTCCTGTTAATAAAAAGAAAATAGCGAATGAATACCATGCTTGCTCTCAGATATTTACTACTTTCCAAAATGATTTTTCACAAACCTTACAAAAAATGGAAAGCCAGATTATCATTTTGAGAGGCAAAGAAAAAATTTAATTAAATAGAAATGTTGTTTAAAAGCTTAGAACAAATTAGCAAGTAAACCAAAAAAAGTTAGGCAAAAAAATCTAACTTTTTTTGGTTTATTACAAGTTGATTTGTAGATCTAAGCTTTTTTATTTTGTCTCAAAAAATAAAAATTATACGAGTTAAGTAGTGGAAGAAGTTCGTCAGGACGCTATTGATCCTGAACCAATGTTTGTCTATATTTCAGAAGCACATCTGTTTTGGGATAAGATATTCCTTAATAAATTGCTTCTATTGATTCAATAGATTTAGTGTTTTTCCATCAAGTATAATACTTCTATTTGATGCTTTCGACTTCGGTTTTTGTAGGATGTCCTCTTTATTTATGTTGACAAGAGTTTTAGCGATTCTTAATTCTCCAGTTACAAAGTCACTGTCATTCCAATGTAGAGCAGGTAACTCTCCGTTTCTCATTCCTGAAAATAGTAAAATACGAAACATTACATAGTCAAAAAACTTTTAGTTCTTTTGAAATATTGAAAAAATAGCTATAGCGATAGAGATATTTTCGTATGAATTATTATTAACTAATCCATAGAGTAATCAAAAAAAATGTTATACATAATTTTTAGTCTGAATTAAATTTCATATTGACTTGAAAAAAGATTGACAATAAAAACGTTCCATAATATAATTGTTTTCTAATGAAAATATTAAGGATTTATCATTTGTGAAAAAACTTATGTTGTTGTTGTTTGTTGCTGTATTTTTACTCTCATCTTCAAAAAAAGTATATGCCAATGATTTAAGTAGTTTTATGGATAAGTACGCTTTAACTGGAAAAGAGCTAGATGAGTTTGAAAAAAATGAACAGAATGTATCACGTTTTTCTCGATCATCAGCCCCTCAAAAAACGGAATCTGAGTTAAAAGAGCAATACGCTTCTTTGCTAGAGAGCGGGTACTTAGGTTCTGATGTAACCCTTGAAATGTATAGAGAATTAGCCGCTGCTGTACCGCCAACTGATCCTGTAGCTTCAAATGCACGCTCAGTTGCTGGCAATCCACAACCTGGAGATATTATGATTACAAATGGGACTTCATTCGGGGGGATAACTGGGCATGCAGGAATCTTTCTGAACAATGGAACTATTTTAAGTATACAAGGTGGGGGATAGACGCCTGCTGCAATGTCCATTATTGATTGGGCAAAAAAATATATGAGTAAAAAAGGACAATGGACTAAAATTTATAGACCTGCCGCTAAATATAAACCCAACGTAGCTTATCAGTGGGCTATAAATAATTATAGAGGAAAAAATTATTCATATGGAATAAATACAAATATATGGTCTAAAAATCCAACCTATTGCTCTAAAATAGTTTGGCAAGCTTATTGGTATTCTTCTGCTGCCGCTCAAGTAGGAGGTATGAAACAACCATTAATAGTAAGTCCGTATGATTTACCAGCATACTTTAACTCAAGACCTGCTCATGTAGGAACATGGTCTGCATAGTTCATAATCGATGTAGTTAAAAATAAGAATGAAAAAGGATAGTTAAACGATGAATATATTAAGATCTTTTTTTATTATAGTTTGGGGAGTTTTTGCTTTTTTTATTTCATTTAGCGTATTACGCGTAATAACTAAAGCAAGTTATCATGATTTTTCTGGTAACGGAACAATTATTTATGCTACTACTGGTATAATTTATGTGATTATAACAATCATTTTATCTATACTCTATTCAAAAAAATATTTATATTTTTTAGTTTTGCTATCCATACTTTGCATTGTTTCACCTTTTCTATTAATTTACTTGCTCAACAATTCCAAGATGTAATATAAAATCAATCGTCTGAAATTATAGTTAAGTTAATTTCAGACGATTGGTTTTTACAGAAGTTAATATAATTTATTCAGTACTTTTTTGAAATTATAGATATCTGTGATGTTAACACTTTGATAACAGTCTATAAAAAACTCTTCATTCAAATCAATCTTCCCTTTGAGAATCTTAGCTTATTTTTGTTTCTACGAAAAATGCTCTAGGATTTAATACTAACACTAAAGCCGTTTTATTCTTTGCTTTGTATCAGTCAATTAGTGATAATCAAATAAAAATAAGTATAAAATGTAATTTTTATCCGATTATGTAATATAATAAAAGAAATACATCATGATGGGGGAGAAGTAGAATGAAAAAAAGTGTTTTGGTAATAGGGTTGTTGTTACTTACGTTAGCTGGATGTACAGAGGAAGTAAAATCAAAAGTAAGTGTTGATAGTGGAGTAACTAGTTCAGAACGATCCACAGAAAAAACAAGTGAAACCGATAAGGAAATGGAAAAGTACGATGAAATTGTAAAAAAAGCAAAAGAATTAAATATAGAAGGAGAATTTAAAGAATCTGAACTAAAATTAGCTACTATTCCAGTAAGCGTTTTAAGTAACGAAAAGTATGAGGCGTTAAAAGAAATAGTAGAAAATTTGTCTAGCTCAAATAATAAAGGTTTACAAGCACAAAGTGAAAACCAAAAATCAGAGAATCAAGCAAATCAATCTGCGACAACAACACAAGATAACACGTCTTCAAATTTTACTGGAGATTTAGCAAAATGGGCGAATACGTATGTATTCTATTATTTGCAAGAGGGTCAAAAACAGAGCCGCCTAACGATTGCAGGCAATGGAGGAGTCACTCAAAGTAACTACGATGGCACGCAGTATTTCGGGACGGCTTCAATCACAGCCTATTCAACAAGTGCGTTAAGTTATAACACTGACACAATGTATCCATCAAGTATGCCAGCAACGAAAACAATTAATTCCAATGTGAAAATTGATATTCAATGGGATAATGGCGGTGGTAGCCAAGTTTATTATGGTTATCTATCCAATTCATCTCGACTAATAATAACGGATGGAATCAGTCAAAATAACGGTGTTCACGAAGTTTGGGTAACATACTAGACAATCACTAGAGTTGTAGACTTGGATCAAAAAATAAATAGGTTTTATTATTATGGAGATCAATCGTCTTAATGGGTGGTTGATCTATTTTTATTTCCCAAGGAAGAAATAAAATGGTGGATAACAAAGAAATGCGTATATCAGGAAAAGAGAGAACGAACAAGTACAAAAAGAAATTAAACGCTATTGTTGGTAGTTGATAAATCAAAAGTGAAGTCAAATCGATGAATTGAATCAAGAAAATCAGCGCCGAGCAACTATAAGTATTCCGTCTAGTGAATTCGCAGTAGGAGGGTTGATTATTGGTAAATCAGATATTGTTTCTGTTCAAAAAATGGTTGAAATTGCAAAGCGTTTGCTGGTTCCTTTGGATGAGATAAGTAATAACTATTTTGAAAATGGTATTTAGTATAAAACGTTGTGACAAAGTTGTTTAAGAGCGAGTAATTTGAACAGAAGACGAACTCTACGTTTGTTGTATTGATCGTCTTCTGTGAAATTATCGAGAGACTTGATTTTTTAATAAACTTTCCTTTTTGAGTAGGAAAATCAAATAAACGTATTGTTGCATTTCAAGTTTAGCCTAATACTATTTTTTCTTTCTTATATGGGAAAGCTATTTTTTGATTGGTAAGGATAGTATGTTTTCGTTTATTAATTTCTAATTCTACGGGTTTACTCAATAGGTTTTCAAAGGTTATATCCTTATTATCAACAGTGATCTTGATGTGATAGCCTTTCCAATAGAGTGGGAAGGAGACTTGATTCCAGTTCATTGGTAGTTTTGGCTGAATTTCCAAATGGTGATGGCGTAACCGTACCCCTGCAAAACCAAAGACAATTGATTGCCAAATACCACCTAAGGAAGCAGAATGAATGCCATGATCGCTAGAATGTGGATTTTGTCCCATATCAATACGGCAAGCCTTCTCAAACATATCATACGCTAAGGTCGCATCATCCATATCAGAAGCCAAAATACTATGAGTGGACATACTCAATGACGAATCATGCATAGTTTTTGGCTCATAATAGTCCCAATTGGCTCTTTTCACTTCATTACTAAAATAATCATCTAAAAGGTACAGCAAGATTAAAACATCAGCTTGTTTTGTAATTTGCATCTCGTTAACTTGATCAAGATTGTATTCTAAAAATAGTGAACCAACGTTAGCATCATTTTTGTATTTGGTTAAATCGATGACTGCTTTTGCCAAGTAATCATCATCTTGTGGAATAATAAGTTCTGCATTTGGTTTTGGTAGATAAATCTTCTCTTTTTCTGATTGCCATAAAGCAACGTATTTTTCTAAAGGCCACTTTTGATTGATCGTCTTCAATAGATCTGGTTTTTCCTGAGCAAGTTCGTTGTAACAATGTAAAGCTGTTTCGATATTCCAATAAGCCATATAGTTGGTGAACGCATTATTATCGACATGTTCTTTGTACTCGTCAGGACCAATCACTTCATTGATTTCATAACGTTGTAAATCTTTGTTCCATTCAAGTCGTGATTGCCAAAAGATAGCAGTCGCCATAATCAATTCATATCCATATTTTTCCATAAAATCAATGTCACCAGTGCGGCCACTTTTGGAAGAAACGACCTCCTATTTTTTTAATGAAGAAAAAGGCTTTGATCATCATTTTTTCAAATCAAAACAAAATAGTATATTTATTTTTAATCACGACGCTCAGGTTAAACAAGTCTCAATGATCGATCTAGCTAAACGGTATGGTGGAACGATTACTCAGATCTATTTAGATGACCAACTTGAGCTGGATTTAAATAAGCTACCTGAAACCGTCAGTGTGGAACAATCATTGATTGTTATAGTAGAGCCAGTAATAGAATAACTGACCTAAAAATTTCTTTCAGTAATAGAAGATCTGTTTTGATGGGCTTTCTTTTAAATCGACTATTATTTAAGACACTCTCCAATTTTTGGAAGGTGTCTTTTTTGATCATTTAGCAGCTGAAATAATTTCTTTCTTTTAATCAGATTCAATCTTTTAATAGAGTAAAACGCGCATAAACATCTCTTTTGATAGGATCATTGTTTTTCTATATAGACGTTTATTGATTGTTATTTAATACTTGAAAATCGCTATCCAAGCTATTTTTCGATAAAATGTAGTTCGGTACTATGATGCAGAATCAGAAAAAAAAATTTGGGAATCAATCCTCATAGAAATGTAAGCGGTTTTCGTGTAAATTTATATCAAGGAGTAGATGTATATGAATCTGGATGAGCGAAGCAATCAACTATTTATGTCAATCCTTCACAATCCTAAAGAAACAAGCAAACAGTTAATGAAAAAATTCAATCTTAGTAGAGGACAATTAAATTATGATAGTCAAAAAATCAATGATTGGCTAAAAGAGCAACAGCTGGAAAAAATTGAGCGAACCAAAAGCGGTTATTTTATTGTTCCTAATGAAGTAAGAAAGAAATATCAAACCAAGAAAACGACTATCACCAAACAAGATTTTTATCTGTTTTCTACGTTGGAACGAATGTATCTACTTGAACTGATGCTATTAAGCAAAGAAGAGTTCATTTCGTTGAATCATTTAATAGATGCTTTGCAGTTCAGTAAAAATACGGTGCTGCGTTCCTTAAAAGAAGTAGAGCAAAATCTTACCCCGTATCATCTAAAACTAAACTATTCAAGGGCGCGTGGTTACTACATCGATGGAAAGGAATGGGATAAGCGACAGTTACTAAGAGATGCCTTAAATCTTTTAGCTGGAAGTACAAATAGTAGTGATCGAATCGGTGAATTTGCTCAATTAGATGGGGCAGATATTAAATGTTACAAGGAAAAATTTGAAACAATTGAAAAGGAATTAAATGTTCGTTTTACAGATGAACAAATGACGATTCTACCATATTACTTCCCTTTGATTCTAAGAAGGATCGCAAAAGGAAAAACAATCAAATATAATTTTGAAATTGATTTTGAAGTACTAGTTGATACACAAGAATACAAGGCAACGAAAGAAATTACTGGAAACATTTACATTAGCGAAGAGGAAAAAATCTATCTGACGCTCCAATTACTAGCAACAAATGTCTCAAGTTCAGATACCTTAACTAAAGGTGAACTGACGAGAATGGAACTTGCTCTGAATGAAGTACTTACATTATTTGAAAAAGGTTCAGCGATTAAAATTGAACACAGAGCCAAATTACTAAATCAGTTAATGCAACATATGAAACCTGCGTATTACAGAATAAAATACCAAATGAACTTAAAAAATCTTTTCTATGAAGCTAATAGAGAACAGATGACGTCACTTTTTTATTTAGTAAAAGAATCTCTTCATCCTTTAAACGTATTTTTCAATAAACCAATTCCTGATGTCGAAGTATTCTTTATTTCTTTATTTATTGGAAGCCATATTTTAGATACAAGTGATTCAACAAAAATAAATAAGCAGTTAAAGGCAGCGATTGTCTGTCCAAATGGGATTTCTGTTTCTATTCTTTTGGAAAAAACATTGCGAAAATTATTTCCTGAACTTAATTTTTTACCCGTGATGTCAATTCGAGAATTTTATCTTCAAAATCCAGAGGTAAATTATGTTTTTTCAGCTACGCCGATCCAAACAGATAAACAGTTATTTGTAGTTAAGAGCTTTTTAACTGAAATAGAAAAACGACAATTGCGTCAACGAGTGTTCCAAAAAATTGAAAATGCAGAGAAAACCGTTTTAACTCCAGAAAAAATCATTAAGATTATAAAGAAACATGGGGCCATAAAAGATGAACAAAGCCTCTACCATGAGTTGCTGGAGATGATCGATAATGAATGGTCAGGTGAAAAAGATCTTCCATTGACATTGACTGACTTATTAAAGAAAGAGTACGTTCAGGTATTTACAGAAGACCTCAGTTGGGCGCAAACAATTGAAGCATTGGGCAAACCATTAGTGGAGAAAAAAATCATTACCCCATACTATATTTCTAAAATTATCACAGACTATCCTACCATTCCAGCACATATTGTATTAAGAGAGACCATTGCATTGCCTCATACTGAAGCGGAATATGGAGCATTAGGCGTAGGAATGAGCTTAGGTATTATACAAAAAGGACTTCCGTTTAACGAAAAAAAAATCTATCTCGTTGTTCTTATAGCCTCAAATGATAAGAAAAAACACATTGATGCAGTGTTACAATTAATGGATTTAGCGGGGAAAGAACAGATCATTGCTAAGCTAGAAAGAGCATCGTCAAAAAAAGAGATTGTTCAAGTAATCAACGAATTTATGCTGATCTACGGGAGGGAAAAAAATGAAAGTAAGGCAATTAGAGCTCAATGACTTAGTACAAGAGTCATTATTATTTTTGCAAAAGGATTATCAATCAAAGGAAGAACTGTTCGAAGATGTTTATCAAAGTACATTTAAACAAGGACTAGTTCGAGAAGACTTTTTACAAAGAGTACAAGCACGTGAAGAAGAATACCCGACAGGAATTCAGCTAGAAACGATAGGTGCTGCTATTCCTCATACTGACTCGGAATGTGTGTTACAGGAATTTGTTGCAATAATAACGAATAAAAAACCTATCGAATTCCAACGAATGGATGATAAAAACCAAACTACCCAAGCGAAGATTATCTTTCTTTTAGGACTCAACCAACCGCATACGCAATTGAGTATGCTGCAAACATTGATGGGATTGATGCAGAATCAAACGCATTTAGATAGGCTACTAAATAGTACAGAAAAGAAAGAAGTCATTGACTATATTGCTGAATTAAACAACAAAGAAGAGGAGAAAAAATCATGAAAAAATTAAATGTATTAGTTGCCTGTGGGGCAGGAATCGCAACGTCAACTGTAGTTATGAAGAAAATTGAGGATCTATTTAAAGAAAACAATATTTTAGCGAATTTTTATCAAATAAAAATCTCAGAAGCATCTTCCAAGCAAGACAATGCTGATTTATTGATCTCAACGACGGTTTTACCGACAAATTATTCAATTCCAGCTGTGATGGCGATGCCGTTTCTAACAGGAATCGGTGAAGAAAAATTAAAAGAAAAAATTGTTTCACTGGTACGTGATATTCAAAATGGTTGATCAACTTACGTTATAAGAGCTCATAATGTAAGCAAATAAAAATAAAATGCGCGCATAAAAAGAAATAGCTTCACATCAAAAATAGGCTAGGAGGATTCTTTTATGAATGTATTAATGGATGTAGTTCAAAGTATTTTGGATATGGGACCTAGTGTAATGTTGCCGATTATTATTTTTATTATTGGTCTGATTTTTCAAGTGAAACCTGGAAAAGCAATGGTTTCAGGTTTGACTGTAGGTATTGGGATGATCGGGATCAATTTAGTGATCAATCTCTTAACGTCAAGCGTAGGACCGGCTGCTCAGGCAATGGTGGAACGATTTGGTTTAAATTTGACGATTATAGATGCTGGATGGCCGGCAGTTGCTGCTGGAACATGGGCACAACCACTGTCAGCAGTCATGATACCAATTATTTTACTGGTGAATGTCTTAATGTTGATCGCAAATAAAACGAAAACCTTAAATATCGATATTTGGAATTATTGGCATATGATTGCTGCAACGTCTACAGCGTATGTTGTCACAAAAAATTGGTGGTTCAGTATTTTATGTGGAATTGCTTATGAGATAATCGTTCTAATTATTGCAGATAAGACTGCACCAGCAGTTCAAAAATATTATGGCTTAGAAGGTGTCAGTTTTTCAACAGGATCGACTGCGGGCTATGCTGTAATTGGTATCCCAGTAGGCTGGTTAGTAGATAAAATACCAGGTATCAAGGATTTAGACGTTAATCCTGAAACGATTCAAAAACGATTTGGTGTGTTTGGAGAACCAATGATCATGGGAATTGTTATTGGAGCCACTTTAGCCGCACTAGGTGGATATGATATTCCTGGTATTTTACAAATGGGTATGACGATGGGTGGCGTGATGTTTTTAATGCCTCGAATGGTAAAAATATTGATGGAAGGGCTAATTCCAATACAAGAGAGTGCACAAAAAATGTTACAAAAACGATATGGTGATCGTGAAATTTATTTAGGTATGGATGCAGCATTATCAACAGGTTCACCTGCAACCTTAGCAACGGGATTATTAATGGTTCCGATCACACTCTTTTTAGCAATTATTTTACCAGGAAATAGAGTATTACCTTTTGGAGATTTAGCAACAATACCATTTTTTGTTGGAATGATCGTACCTAGTAGAAAAGGAAATATTGTCCATTCAGTGATTTCATGTACCGTTGTAATGGTTTTTGCGCTGTGGATGGCTACAAATTTTGCACCTGTTATTACTCAAATGGTTGAAGGAATCGTAGAATTTCCAGAAGGTGCTGCAAAAATCACAAACTTAGATACTGGTGGAAATATTTTAAACTGGGCAGTCTTAAAACTGTCAGAATTATACAATGCAGTATTTTAAACGATTGCTATAAAAGTGAATGGTAGAAGATTACTGGAGGGATTCATATGATAGAAACAAAAGTTAAAACGATGATGGCTGTTACAAAAGTAGCAGATGGTTATGATCGAATGGAGCTAAAGGAAATTTCAATTCCAGAAGCGATAGGCGATAAAGTGTTGATAAAAGTAGCTTATACAGGAATTTGTGGATCAGATATTCATACATTTAAGGGAGAGTATAAAAATCCAACGACCCCAGTTGTTTTAGGGCATGAATTTTCTGGCCAAGTCGTAGCAGTAGGAGAAAATGTAACATCTGTGTCAGTTGGTGATCGAGTAACGAGTGAAACAACATTTTCTGTTTGTGGTGAATGTGAGTATTGTGAAGAAAAACAATATAATTTATGTCCGAAACGTAAAGGACTAGGTACACAGCAAAATGGGAGCATGGCTGATTATGTACTCGCAAGAGAAGAAAGCGTTCATACTTTACCGGATCATTTAAGTTATGAAGGCGCATCATTGACCGAGCCACTAGCATGTTGTGTTCACGCTATGTATCAGAAAAGTCAGCTGGTTCTTCAAGATAAAATTATTATCATTGGACCTGGACCTATTGGATTATTGCTCTTGCAAATTGCTAAAGAGATTGGCTCGTTTGTGATCATGACAGGAATAACGAAAGACAAACATCGCCTGGATTTAGCCAAAAAAATGGGGGCTGACATCATTATTGATACTCAACAAAATGATTTGTCTACTATTGTAAATGAAGCGACTGAAGGATATGGTGTGGATAAAATTTATGATGCGTCGGGTTCTATTCAAGCAGTAAATGCTAGCTTACCTTTAATGAAAAAAGGTGGGATGTTTGTTCAAGTAGGGCTGTTCAAACAAAAGATGAATGCCTTAGATATTGAATCGACAATTCAGAGAGAGATCAAATACGTCGGGAGTCGTTCACAAAATCCGTTTGATTGGCCGATCGCTATCCATTTACTTGCCAAAGGTGCAATCAATATTGATGAAATGGTTACGAAAATTTATCCATTATCTGAGTGGAGAAAAGCGTTTATTGATGTTATGGATGGTAATGAAATCAAAGTGTTACTTGAGTCTAATAATGGCGAATTAAATGAAAGAAAAAAGGTGTAAGAATGAAAGTGGCTATTGCGAATGATCATGGTGGTTTCCATTTAAAAGATAGGATCATCAGCCATCTACATGAAAATAGCATAGATATTTATGACCTAGGAACCCATAATGCCTTTGAATCAGCAGATTATCCAGATTATGCTGAAAAAGTAGGTTTATCTGTCATAAAAAAAGAGGTAGACTTAGGTATTTTATGCTGTGGAACAGGAATTGGCATGAGTATTGCGGCCAATAAGATACCAGGAATTCGAGCAGCAGTCGTTGGGGATGTTTTTTCCGCTCAGAGAACAAGAGCGCACAATGATACAAATATTCTTTGCTTAGGAGAAAGAGTTATTGGGGAAGATTTGGCATTGATGATTCTTGATGTATGGTTGAATACATCTTTTGAAGAAGGACGGCATCAAAGAAGAGTGGACAAAATTTCAAAAATTGAACATGGGAATTAAGTGATAAATTGAAAGAATAAAAAGAAGAGAATGTGGGATAAGAGTCAGAGAAAAATCTGATTCTTGGCCCACTTTTTTTTGAGTGTAAAGTACATAAAAATTACTCAAAATTATTTAACTGTAAGAATATACTATTTGTCAGAAATTCAAATCCTTTCAAATTATTTAGAGAAATTTTGGTAGATATCTATTCTTATATCTAGTTTTAGTATAGTCACTATTAGTGTCTAAAAGTAAGTTATCAAGTAAAATTATATGCACATTTCATCAGGTAAGCGTTTGCATTCTCAATGGTATTATTGTACAATGTTATCGAAACGTTTCGATAAAAAATGAAAAGGAGCTTTTAAGTGAAAAATAGACTAAAATTTATAATTTTTCTTTCATTAATTGCACTATCGTTATCTTTTACTATCAATACATTCGCTCAAAATGATGAAAAAAATCAAAATACGGAAGTACAAGCTATGAAAGATGAACGATTAAGTATGTTATATAGAAACAGTTATGATGTTTTTAAAGATTTAAGAAATGATCTAGGTGTTTATAGAGATAGTATATTGCTGGAACCTGGTGAAAATTATCACCCTTCATCAGTTGCTGCAACAGGTGTGGGTTTGATGTCATTAACGATTGCCGATAAAAAGAATTGGGAAGAACGTGCATTGGAAAAAACTAGACAAACTGTAGCAACGATGACAGATCAAACAGCAGGTTTTCATGCTGATAGAACAGCAAATGGTTTTTACAGGCATTTCATCAATATGGAAACAGGTACACAAGAATGGAATTCTGAATATAGCACGATTGATACAGCAATATTTTTAGTGGGTGCGATGTTTGCTGAAAAATATTTTAATGATGAAGCGTTAAGTGAGGCGGTTGCTAAACTCTATCATTCTATTGATTTTGAAGCGGCAATTGCGGATGTTGAGACTGGTGGCATTTATCTTACAATGAATGAAGATGGAACTGGTGGTTTGAATTCAATAACATTACCCTATAATGAATACATCATTGTAGCATGGTTGGCTTATAATCAAAATAGAGCTGATCCAGAAAGTAAAGCAGTCAAATTCTGGCAAAATCATTACGCAACACCAGACAAACTTCTAAATAAAACATTTGCTGATATAAGCCTTTTAACGGATCATTCAGAACATTATTTGTCATCATTTACATTGCTGTTTCCTTATTATATGGTGAATATGTTTTCTAAATCAAACGAGTATAATGTCTACATTGAAAATGGCTATAAAGCAGATAAGCTTTGGAGTGAAGAGACAAAAAAAACGGCTTCTTATGAATGGGGAAATGGTCCTGGAGCTTCTCCAGAAGGATATGGGTATCATGCGGATGCAATAAACAACAACCAATCAATAACCATTTCGCCTCATATTATTGCAGGTTTTTTACCTGTGAATCGTAGTGGCACTCAAGACTTATTCGATCTATACACAAATAAAAAAGGAATTTATCGTTTACAATCTGATAATTCTAAAGAAATCCTTTGGAGGTATAGCGTTGAAGATCCCACATGGAGAGCGAATTCAATACAAGGTATTGACTATTCGACGTTCTTATTTGGGCTAGCAACATTAGATGACAGTATTGGTCTTTCTTTTTTTCAAGATAATAATAATTTTTTTACAACTATAGATTTTGATTTAAATGGTGGAACCAGTGAGACACCGATGCCCCAACATTTAGCTGTGGGTGATATCCTGCAAGAACCATCGCCTAAACCAACGCGGCCCGGCTATACTTTTTCTGGATGGAGTACAGATGCAGATGGATTAGAAGATGTGTGGGATTTTTCTACTGGTATAACACCTGATAATGATTTAACGCTATATGCACAATGGCGAATGGATATGCGTACTGTTACGTTTGATCTAAATGGCGGAACAAGCGTCCTACCCCCAGTGCAAAGTGTAGCAATTGGAGCGCACATAAACGCCCCAACGCTTGAACCGACTCGTTCTGGCTATACTTTTTCTGGATGGAGTACGAATGTAGATGGGTCAGCAAAAGTATGGGATTTTTCTACAGATGTAATGCCAGATAATGATTTAACGCTGTATGCACAATGGCGAATAAATACGCATACTGTTACCTTTGATTTAAATGGCGGAACAAGTGTGGAACCAACAGCACAAAATGTAGCAGTTGGATCGTATATAGAAAAACCAAAGTCAGAACCTACCCGCTCTGGTTATAGCTTTGCTGGATGGTACGATGCACATGATGATTTATGGGATTTTAAAAAAATGACTATGCCGGACGATGATCTATTATTATATGCACGTTGGAAAACGATTGATTCTGGCTCAATAGATTCAGAGCATAAAGATACTTCAAAAAAAGAAGATCCTCCTTCGACGAGATCAACTTCACTACCAAAGACTGGAGAAAAATTAAATTTTTTAAGTATATTGGGATTCTTGCTGTTCGGTTATCTAGCTATTGCATCTTATAAAAAATATCTAAAATTTAACTGGGATTAAAGAATACCTTTTTACTCGATGTCTCTTAAGTATGCCCAAACTCACATGATTTTAATGGATCAATACCGATCACCTTAAAAATATTTTAAAGCAATTGAACTGTCTCTCAAAGTTAGTTTTTCTCTAACTTTAAGAGGCAGTTCAATACATTTAACCCAAGAAGATTCTGGAAGATAGACGCAGCTTGCGATGTGTACTACTATGAGAGTGACAAATATATTTGTTTAGAGATAAGGAAGTCCTAGATTATCTCAGAATGAATTGACTAGTTAAAGGGTTTCTTAAATTTAGATAATGACTTGGAGGATTTGTTTTGAAAAAAGTGAAGAGAACTATTTTGTTCGGTTTTTGTACGGTACTTTTGGGGGAATTAGTGGGATGTAGTCATTTAGATAAATCAAGTGCAGATACTGTTGAATCATCTAGTGCTAAAGTCATGACAGAATCAACTGCTAGTAGTAAAGAAGCTAAAGCAACCACAGAAATAACGACTGAGCAATCGAGTAGTGTTCTGGAAACGAAAGAAGCTGATGAATTAAATGCATCGGAAAAAGAAGAGCAAGTAAAAGTCGTAACAGAAGTAATGAATCTTGCTCAAATTCAACAAGGAGATTATTCAAGCCTGAATGGGACGTGGGAAAACGGATTAGGTAAGACAATCTATGTAGAAAATAATACAATGACTTTTACAGACATCTCTAATCAAGAACAACCAGCAGGAATAACGGGACTAAACATAGATATTCCCAAACTAAATTCACCTGATGGTACACCTGAAATACTATCCTACATGGGGGATAGCAACAAAGTTAAATCGTATGAACAACAATTAGGGATTGAAGAGAATCAAGGGTTTATTTCCTTGAGAAGTAATCTCCCTGGTGCAGTAATCTATGTATCCTTTTTACCAAACGGTATAGTAGGGGACATAGTAGAAGGAGATATTGACAGAGATAAAATTGTAGCTGTGGGTACTCAAAATACAGCTACCTCTGTTCGAGCAGCGTATGTTTACTACAAAGTCGATTAAGTCATCCGAGCATGAAAGAATCTGTTCGACAATTTTAAGGTATATCCTTAGTTGTTGTGATCCCTTTTCTATCATACTTTTTTTGCACTTCCTGAATTTCGATAGTAAAAAGAAAAAACGCTCTATGTCTACAGAGCGCTTAAAACAAAACTTGGTACCAATATCATTCTGTGAAAGACTCACGTGTCTTCTGTTTATAAAACTCCTTCAAAATCTCCCGAACCTCATCCGTAGATTTCGTCCCCATCAATTTCACTCGTAAATCACTAGCTCCAGGAAATCCCTTAACATAAATCTTAAAGAAACGATGCAAGCCAACAATCGAGCGGGGAATCATCTCAGCATACTGATCTTGCAAATCAAGTTGCATCTCCAACAAACCAAGCAACTCTTGAGCAGAGTGTTCCCTTGGTTCTTTTTCAAATGCATAAGGATTTTTAAAAATACCGCGGCCGATCATAATCCCATCTACACCATATTGTTTCGCAAGTTGTAAACCAGTTTTACGATCAGGAATATCGCCATTGATCGTAATCAGTGTTTGAGGGGCTACACGATCACGGATTTCCATGATCTGAGGAATCAAATCCCAATGTGCATCCACTTTACTCATTTCATTTCGGGTTCGCAAGTGGATCGATAGGTTCGCGATATCTTGTCTCAGCAAGTGTGTAATCCAGTCTTCCATTTCAGCTATTTTGGCATAACCAATTCGAGTTTTAACGCTGACGGGTATTCCACCTGCTTTTGCTGCCTCAATCAATTCAGCCGCTACATCAGGTCGTAAAATAAGACCGCTTCCTTTTCCACGTCCTGCTACATTAGGAACGGGGCAGCCCATATTGATGTCGATCCCTTTAAAGCCCATTTCGGCTAAGCCAATACTCATCTCTTTGAAGAATTCAGGCTTATCACCCCAGATATGAGCGACCATCGGCTGTTCATCTTCGGTAAAAACTAAGCGTCCACGCACGCTTTCTTTCCCGTCTGGATGGCAATAACTATCAGAATTCGTAAATTCAGTAAAAAAGACATCAGGTGCCCCTGCTTCTTTTATGACGTGGCGAAAGACAACATCGGTCACATCTTCCATCGGTGCTAATACAAAAAAAGGCTTTGGTAATTCTGCCCAAAAATTATTTATCATTCTATATTCTCCACTCTATTACTTTCGGTTAGATTTTGAAAAACACACTCATTATACTAATAATACTAGAAAGAATCAAAGAGAAGATTTTATAAGCTGATAAGGGCAACGTTGTGCCAAAAGAGTTTGTATAAATTGCTTATTTTTAGTAAGTATATTATACTGATTTCATCAGTTTGGTTCTAAACTTAAAAAGGAGGATCAATACATGGAGGAATTATCACTTTCAGAAAAAGTAAAATTAAGTAGCTGGATGTCTATTTTACAGTTTGTTCAAAAGAGCAATGCTCAGTCTAATGAGTTCCTAAAGCAATATGATTTAAATGTTTCAAAGTTTGATATGCTTCATCATATTCAGGAAAATCAACCAATCACGCAAAAGGAACTTGGAGAGAAGTTATTGATCTCTAAAGGTGGTGTTTCACAAATGATTAAGCAATTTGAAGCAGATGGTTGGATTGACCGTCAGCAAGAATGGAAGGAAAAATATATTTCTTTGACAGATAAGGGACAAAAGCAATTAAATACTTGCTTTATTAAACAGAGTAAATTGCAGGCATCTGTTTTTGATAATTTAACGAAACGTGAAGTCCTTGAGCTAGCAAAAATCAGTAAAAAATTAATGCAATCATAACCCTATTTAGAGAATGAAAAAGGAGTGTTGAAAAATGAATGAAACATTCGGTATCGATCCATCAAAAGGAATGGAAATAGGCTTGTATTCTTTAGGCGATCACATCAAAAATCCAATGACAGGAAACAAAATTAGCGAACAACAACGAATCAATGAGATAATCGAAGCGGCGAAATTTGCAGATGAAGCTGGGATCGATGTGTTTGGTGTCGGTGAAAGTCACCAAAGTCATTTTATTGGACAAGCCAATCAAGTGATTTTAGCAGCAATTGCGGCACAAACTAAAAAGATTAAACTCTCTAGTTCAGTTACAGTTTTAAGTACAAATGATCCGGTACGTGTATATGAAGAGTATGCTACATTGGATTTACTTTCAAATGGTCGTGCAGAAATCGTAGCAGGCCGAGGCTCTCGTGTCGGCGTGTATGAACTTTTAGGATTTGATTTAAAAGATTACGAAGAATTATTTGAAGAAAAAATGCATCTGTTAAAATTATTGAACGAAGCTTCACCGAATGAACGACTAAATTGGGAAGGGAAATTTCGCGCGACACTTCAAAATGCAGAAATTTTGCCACAACCCGTTCGCGGATATTTACCTATTTGGCGAGCAGTAGGCGGACCAGCAGATAGTGCAATCAAAGCTGGATTAGATGGAATTCCAATGATGTTGACGACATTAGCAGGACCTGCACCCATTTTCAAACGGGCAGTAGATGCCTATCGTTTGTCTTTGGCAGAAGCAGGTTATGATGAAAAAGAATTTCCACTTGCTACAACGAGTTTATTTTATGTTGCAGAAACAGGCAGTCAAGCACGTAAAGAAATGTACCCATTTTTAAATGCTGGTTGGTCAGCGATTCGTGGCGGCATCTATCCGAAACAACATTTTGCTCAATCACAAGATTCAAGAGATACACTGATGGTTGGAAGTGTTAATGAAATTATTGAGAAAATTCTTTATCAATACGAATTATATGGACATCAACGTTTTATGGCACAAATCGATTTTGGTGGTGTTCCGCTGGATCTTGTTAAGAAAAATATTGAATTGATTGCAACAAAAGTGATGCCAGAAGTTAAAAAATATACTAAACATTAGGAGGCCGATTTATGAAAATAGTAGCGATCATTGGCTCGGCTTTCGGTATTAAGTCAAGAGTAGCAGTAAATTACACGGTAAACAAAATAAAAGAAGTACGAGAAGATATTGAACTTGAAGTGATTGATTTTTCTGAAATACAATTTCCCTTTGCAGATGGGCGTGACTATTTTCAACATGAAGGAGAAGTAGGAAAAGCGCTGAAAAAAATCATGGAAGCGGATGGTCTGATTGTTGGAACACCGATTTTTCAAGCGTCAATGCCAGGCACGTTGAAAAATTTATTTGATATGTTGCCAGTTAATGCTTTTCGAAATAAGGTAGCTGGAATGATTGTGACAGCAGGATCTGAGAAACACTTTTTGATTCCTGAACAGCAAATTCGTCCAGTTTTGAGTTATATGAAAGCCAACTTGGTGCCAAATTATGTGTTTATTACGGATCAGGATATTATCCGCCAAGAAATCAAAAACCCTGATATCGAATTTCGGTTGGATCGATTTGTAGATGATTTTTTCTTGTTGTTGGATACTTACCAAACAATGATTCAGCAAAAAGAGGCGGAATATGATTTTTAATAATCTTTGTGTTTATACAGATAACAGCGACTAGTAAAAAAAGTTGAAAATTAGATAGATCGTTTATTTTTTATGAAAAATCAAAAAGTAATCCGAATACACGATGGGAGCAGAAACTTATTTGGAAATAAGTTTCTGCTCCCGATCTCTTTTGATTTTTTTATTTAAACTAGCTAACAACAGTCCATTCATTAAGTGTTTTACCATTCGCGTCGATCAGCTCCAGCCAGCTATTTGTTCCGCCAAAGTATAAAAATAGACCGACTTCATTGACACTTTTCAAGATGATATCTTCAGTGGTAACAAAATTTTTCACTTTATCTTTATGATCATCTCTGATTCGTTGCCCCATTTTTGCTGCAAAGCCTAAAGACCCATCTTTATTTAGAGGCGGGTCGGCCATCATTGTTGCCCCAGCTTTTAAGAGCATTTCATTTCGTTTGTGCCAAAGAGCGGTCGCTTTGCTTTCTCTGGTATTGATAAAAAATTCTATCTGGCTGATTTCCTTAGTCCATCTATGCCGTGCTTTTGCAGGTTTTGCTTTGATTTTTTTTGGTTCTTCGTGGTGTTTTAAAGGATAACCAAATTTTTCAAGAACTAACAAGACGTTGTCCGTATAAGTGGCAACCGTTTTTTTATAGCTCGTCGGGATTTTTGTTTCCGCTTGAGATGCATGGCTCAATTGAATCCCATTATCGGTTGCTTCTACAATAAATTGTTGTTCCAAATACTCTAATTCGATATCCCAAGACGGTGAAACGGTGATTATATTGTCAAAATCTACTTCATTTTGGAAAACCCCTACTTCTGCTTTTCCGATTGCAATAATAGAATTGCTTTTAACCAAAATATAAACAGCTGGTTGATCGAGTATGAGTTCGCTGTCGTTTTGATCGAATATATTGATCGTTCCTTGTTGGTTCTTAAATGCAATGCTCGTTTTCGTTTCTGTAATCTCTACAGTTAGTTGGATTTGCATAGTAGTCTCCTTTAAAAGATAGATTTATTTATTGTGTTCACTTTTTTTAATTTTGGGGGTAAGTCACTTGATTCTATCATGAAAGTAAAAATAAGTCTTGTAAGCTGAAATTGAGTAGGCAATACGTTTCATATTTGATTGAGACTATTCAAGAAATAAATGAACATCTATCTATTGACATTTTTGGTTAATCGCAGTATCATCTTAATGTAACCTTAGAAGTTACTAATAATTGGAGTGATAGACATGGCCATGTCGACGAAATTAAGTGTGGCGATCCATATTCTCAGTTTGATCGAAATCGGGCCGCCCGAACAGGTCAATTCTGAATTGATTGCATCAAGTGTAAATACGAACCCGGTTGTAGTCAGAAGGCTGATGAGCAAGCTAAAAAAAGCTGGATTTATTCATACAAGCAGAGGGACAACCCAAACCTATTTATTGAAAAAACCAGAAGATATTTCGCTTTATGATATCTATGAAGCAGTCGAATTGGATCGCGAAGTATTCAATATCCATCAAAATCCTAATCCCGATTGTCTGGTAGGAGCAACGATACAAACGGCGTTAGAAGGACAATATAAAAAAGTTCAACAAAGTATGGAAACAGAATTAAAAGAGATTGCTTTATCTGATGTGATTCATCAAATCAAGCAGAAAGAGACGTAGGTCTCTTCTCTTTTTAAATTTAAATGTAACAAATTAAGTTTCATTAAGAGAAAGGAAGATAAATATGAAAGTAGCAATTTTAGGCGCAAATGGTAAAGCAGGTTCAGCAATTTTGAAAGAAGCAAAAAAAAGAGGATTAGACGTTACTGCTGTTGTTCGTGACGCAGCCAAAATTACAGATGGAACTCCTGTTATTGAAAAAGATGTTTATGCGTTAAAGACAGAAGATATATCAGGTTTTGACGTTTTGGTCAGCGCATTGGGTTTCTGGGGTGATGTAAGTGAATTTACAGGATCGACGCAACATTTGATCGACATTTTAACAAATCAAAAAACACGTTTATACGTTGTTGGTGGCGCTGGAAGTTTATTTGTAAATCCAGAACATACTGTACGTTTGAGTGAAACACCAGATTTCCCTGAAGCATTTAAACCATTAGCTACTGCAATGGGCAAAGGACTAGATTTATTAGAAGCTGCAAACAAAGTTAATTGGACGTATATTAGTCCAGCAGCAGAATTTGATGCACAAGGTCCAGCAACGGGTGAATATGTTATCGCTGGTGAAGAGTTAGAAACAGACAAAGAGGGAAAAAGCTACATTTCTTATGCTGATTATGCGGTCGCTATGGTAGATGACATTGAAAAAAATGCACATCCGAACCAACGATTTAGTGTGCACCAATAAAACGCAATTTAAGAGAAGACTGGCATAGAAGCGTTTAACTTTGAGAAATAAGAAAAGGTTGCTTCTGCTACTATCATTTATTTATATTTAGGGTGTGAAACAAAAGTAGAGTTTACTTTTGTCTCACACTCTTATTTTTATTTCTAACGGATATCGTTCATATAACAAAAATGATAGGCTCCTGAAAGATGATTCTAAGGTGAAAGCGTAACTATTCTTCTATAATTAGTTAGACAAATGAGTAAGGGGTGTATAATAATGAGTAAGTTTAAAGGTTTTACTACATTTGATTTAAAAGTAATTGGAATCATCTTGATGTTTATCGACCATATTCATCAAATGTTTGTTCCAATGGGAGTACCACTTTGGGTAGACTGGTTTGGTAGACCTGTTGCAACGCTTTTTTTCTTTGTTAGTGTGATCGGTTTTACACATACGAGAAGTAAAGAGAAATATATGTTACGTTTGTATTTAGGCATGGTCATCATGACACTAGGAAATAATGCTTTGGAGCAGATGGTTGGATATGATGAAGTGCAGCTGATGAACAATATTTTCCGTGACCTTTTGGTGGGTGCATTGATGATGTATGGAATTGACAAAATTTCTGAAGGGCATTCAAGTAAAAAATTCAGCAAAATAATTACAGGGATCGTCATTATTTTATTTCCTATATTGTCTTCAGGAGTATTTATGATTCTTATGTCAAATCCGAATACGATCACGGCAGCAGCTCTGGGTGTTACTTTTATTCCGGCTTTACTATTTGCGGAAAACAGCGTGCTGGTATTATTGATTCCACTTATGTATTTAGCTAGAAATAAGCGATGGTTGCAATGTTTGTTGATTACGATTATCGCAGTATTCTTCTTTTTCCAAGGTATGACACAATGGATGATGATTTTTGCAGTAATTCCTATTTTGTTGTTCAACGGTGAAAAAGGAAGAGGGATGAGAAACTTCTTTTATTTCTTTTATCCATTGCATATTTGGATTTTATATTTGATTTCTGCGTATTTATACATGCATTGATTGGAATTAGAAATTATTACTGTAAAAAACACCTATAGCAAAAACATTCTATTTATAAACGACAAGAGTTTACATGCAAAAAACCTCTACACTAAATGTAGAGGGAGTTGCTCTTGCTCCCGCCGCTTATTAAGGCTAGGATATGACTCGTAGCGTTATGTCCAACCTTCGTGGCATTTTTGTGTGTTTTACAAAAGTATTAAAATAGTTGTTACATTATTGATAGCATTTAGAACAAGGTGTAAGTCCTCGAGCTTTTGCTTGTTCTAATGTCGCAGGAGTATAGGTTCCACTGCCACATTTGTGATTATGATATTTTTCTCCTGTGCGAGTAACTAGAACCATTTCTCCTGTTTCTTGCGTGTCTGGTACAGGCGTTTCCGGCGTTTGAGCAGCAGCTTGTTCTTGTTCTAAGGCGACTTTTTGTGCTTCTGCAAGTTTTTTTGCTTCTTCTTTTTGAGCGGTGAGTGTTTGTTTAACCTTGTTTGCTCGCTTGGTTAATTCAGTATTACTGTTTGGCAATTCTTTGATCTTAGCAATTGCTTGATTGTAATGATCATCTGTTGGCTCTTGTTCGGCTTTTTCAACAGCTTCACGAGCAGAAGCAAGTTGTTTTTCTGCTAATTCTTTTTCTGTGATTTTTTGTTGGACCGTGGTCAAACGTTTTAGTAACGAATCTTTATTTAAGGTTGCATTAGCCACTAAGTCAGTTGCTGAATCGACTTGTTCTTTTGTTTGTTTCGACTCCGCCAATTCAACTGCTTCGTAGATGGGTATATTTTCTTTGACAATCGCTAAACGTTTTGTAAAGTCGTCTTTGTCTCTTGTTAAAGTGCTGATACGAGTTGCGGCTTCATCATAATTTTTTTGCGTCGGTTTGTTTTCTGCTGATACTAGAGCTGTTTCAGCTTTTTTTAGTGTTTCTTGTCCTTGTTTTTCTTCATTCAAAAAAGCAACGAAGGTTTTTGATGGCTTAACTTCGATTGTTTCAACTTTGTCAGTATTGCCAATGGAAGCAACAAAAGTAAATTTTTGCGAGTGATCATCTGTTAACGTTACTTTGTAAGAAAATTCACCGTTTTTTGTTTTGATTTTTTCGCCGTTAAGACTGATGCTGCTTTCATCATTTGTTTTTCCTTCGATTATTGCGATTCCTTGATCATTTGTTTCTATTATTTTTTTAGATAAATTAATTCGTGGAGATGCTGGTGTTAAGGCAATCGCTCCAACCATCATGATAAAACTAGCGCTAGTTAAAAGTAAAACTTTTTTCTTCGGTTGTTTCTTAAAGACTGCTCTCAATAAAAGAAAGCCACCAATTATTATTCCTAAAAAACCTATAAGTCCAATAAATACTGACATGTTCTCCTTTTCCCCCTTTTTCTCAATAAACAAATTGTAGCATATTATTATTTAAATGATAAATTATTTACCTTTTTGATTTATAAATGAATCAGAGTCGTTTCACCGCGACAAAAAAAATTCCTGTGATAAAATGAAATAAGAATTATTTACGTATCTTATTAGAGAAGAGGAGAAAAATGAAAGCAGAGATTATTGCAGTCGGTACAGAGCTGTTACTAGGTCAAGTCGTCAATACAAATGCGACTTTCCTATCAGAAGAGTTGGCAGATTTAGGAATCGAGGTGTATTATCATACCGTTGTAGGAGATAATCCTCAGCGTTTAGAACAATTGTTAGTGGACGCCGAAAAACGTAGTGATTTGATTGTTTTATGTGGGGGATTAGGACCGACAGAAGATGATTTAACGAAAGACACAGTTGCTGCACACATCCATCGCCCTTTAATCCAAGATGAGCAGGCACTTAAGAGCCTTCATGAATTTTTTACTTTTTCAAAAAATAAAATGACCGAAAACAATTTAAGACAGACCTTAATGATCGATGGCGGAATCGCTGTTCAAAATCCCACTGGCTTGGCAGTAGGCACCTTGATTACAGAACAGGATACGACCTATTTATTATTGCCGGGTCCACCGAATGAATTAAGACCCATGTTCCAACAAAATGCTCGTCCACTATTAGAAGAACGTTTCCCACAAAAAGAGCAGTTGATATCTAGAGTTTTGCGATTTTATGGGATTGGTGAATCGCAATTAGTGACAGAATTGAAGACATTGATCGATACACAGACAAATCCGACGATTGCGCCTTACGCTAAGCCTAATGAAGTAACATTACGCTTAACAGCTAAGATTGTTGATGAGGTAACAGGTCAGCAGTTATTGGATAATCTAGAATCAAAAGTCATGGATCAAGTCGGCGAGTATTTCTATGGGTATGGCGATGAGAACAGTTTAGCAAAAGTTACAGTCGATGCGCTAAAAAGAAATGAAAAAACTGTAACAGCAGCAGAAAGTCTAACAGCAGGTCTTTTTCAAAGTACTTTAGGGGATATTTCAGGTGTTTCAAAAGTATTTAAAGGAGGTTTTGTTACTTATTCTGCTAAAACAAAAGAACAGTTTCTAGACATTGATCCTAAGTTGCTTGAAAAAGAAGGAACAGTCAGTGAGGCTTGCGCAATCGCGATGGCAGAGCAAGCAAGAAAGTTAGCAGATGCAGATTTTGCCGTATCATTTACAGGTGTAGCGGGTCCAGATGAATTAGAAGAACAACCAGCAGGAACTGTCTGGATTGGTTTAGCAGAAAAAGGGCAACCGACTGTAGCAGTGCTTCAACATTTTAATCGTGATCGAAGTTACATTCGTCAAAGTGCTGTGATGAAAGGCTTAGACCTGATTCGAAGAGCAGTTGATAAGAAAAAATAAAAAGGCGAATGTTTGTTCGTTTTTCTCTTGCTTTTTTTAAATAAACCAGTTATGATATATTTATTGAAAAGGAATTTAAATCGTTTATATATAAGGAGGATTATCGATTGGCAGATGATCGTAAAGTGGCCTTAGATGCCGCATTAAAAAAAATCGAAAAGAACTTTGGTAAAGGTTCAGTAATGAAATTAGGGGAAAAAATCGATCAACAAATCTCGACTATTCCGAGTGGCTCACTAGCACTGGATGTGGCTTTAGGTGTTGGTGGGTATCCCCGGGGACGAATCGTTGAAGTCTATGGACCAGAAAGTTCTGGTAAAACGACTGTTGCATTACACGCGATCGCTTCTGTGCAACAAGAAGGCGGGACTGCTGCATTTATCGATGCAGAGCATGCTTTAGATCCTCAATATGCGCAAGCACTAGGTGTCAATATCGATGAACTGCTCCTTTCACAACCAGATACTGGTGAACAAGGATTAGAAATCGCAGATGCATTAGTTTCTAGTGGCGCCATCGACATCGTTGTTATTGACTCTGTAGCGGCGCTAGTACCTCGTGCAGAGATCGATGGGGAAATGGGCGCAAGTCACGTTGGACTGCAAGCACGTTTGATGTCACAAGCCTTACGTAAGCTTTCAGGTTCGATCAATAAGACGAAGACGATTGCGATCTTTATCAATCAAATTCGTGAAAAAGTCGGAGTTATGTTTGGTAACCCTGAAACAACACCTGGTGGTCGTGCCTTGAAATTCTACGCTACTGTTCGTTTAGAAGTAAGACGTGCAGAACAATTGAAGCAAGGAACAGATATCATCGGTAACCGTACAAAAATCAAAGTGGTTAAAAATAAAGTAGCACCGCCATTTAAAGTAGCTGAAGTAGACATCATGTATGGTCAAGGAATTTCTCAAGAAGGTGAGTTACTTGATATGGCTGTCGAAAAAGACATTGTTGATAAAAGTGGTGCATGGTACAGCTATAAAGAAGAACGAATTGGTCAAGGCCGTGAAAATGTCAAAGTCTACATGACAGAACATCCAGAGATGGTCGAAGAAGTTTCTAAGCGTGTACGCGATGCATTCGGTATTGGCGATGGAACAGCTGTTATCGAAGAAGAACAGGCGCAAGAAGAACTTCCTCTTGACGAAGAGTAATATTGAATACAAAGCAAGCCGATAAGCGCTGTCAAAAGCATCTTATTGGTTTGTTTTTTTTTGCAACAACTATTCTTTTCTACAAAGAAGCTCTTTAAACCAGAAAGGGCTTTTTTAAGTTGACACACTGGTGTACAAACATTAGAATAAAGTTGTATACAAATATTAGTATATAACTTTTACATGTATGCAAGTAGACATATTGATAATTGATTATAGTTTATCAGAAAACTACATGAATATTGAAAATTTGAAGATAGTACGGAGGTGGAAACAATGGGTTTAGAAATACTCCTCGCTATCATCGGTGTAATTGTCGGTCTTGGTTTAGGGTTAGTCGTTGCAAAATCACGTCATGAAAAGGCTATAGATGGTGCAAAGTCCTCTGCAGAAGGAATAATTGAAGGTGCCAATAAAGAAGCAGAGACTCTGAAAAAAGAAGCTTTATTAAAAGCTATGGAAGAAAACCAGAAGTATCGATCAGAAATTGAAAGTGAGTTGAAAGAAAGCAAACTAGAACTTAAATCTCAAGAAAATCGTTTATTACAAAGAGAACAAACGTTAGATCGTAAAGATGATTCTCTTGAAAAACGTGAAAACTCACTGGAAGAAAAAGAAGAGAAACTTGGTGCTAGACAGCAATTAATTGATGAGCGAGAAAAAGATGTAGAAGAACTAGTTGAAAAGCAACACCAAGAAATAGAGCGTATTGCTTCACTATCTAAAGATGAAGCAAAAGATATCATCATGAAATCAACAGAAGAAGAATTAAGTCATGAATTAACAGTGATGGTCAAAGAATCTGAACAACGTGCCAAAGAAGAATCGGATCGTAAAGCTAAAAATTTACTCTCTCTAGCAATTCAACGTTGTGCAGCTGATTCAGTTTCTGAAACAACTGTATCTGTTGTTAGTTTACCAAATGATGAGATGAAAGGAAGAATAATCGGACGTGAAGGACGTAACATTCGTACATTAGAGACCTTAACAGGAATCGACTTGATTATCGATGATACGCCTGAAGCTGTTGTACTTTCTGGATTTGATCCAATTCGTAGAGAAATCGCTCGTATGACTCTCGAAAAATTGATTCAAGATGGCCGAATCCATCCAGCTCGTATTGAAGAAATGGTAGAAAAGTCTCGTAAAGAAATGGATGAACGTATTCGTGAATACGGTGAGCAAGCAGCCTTTGAAGTTGGGGCGCACACATTACATCCAGATTTGATCAAGATTTTGGGTCGTTTACGTTTCCGTACAAGTTATGGCCAAAACGTCTTAAATCACTCGATCGAAGTGGCTAAATTAACAGGTGTTTTAGCGGCAGAAATAGGCGAAGATATCCAATTAGCTAAACGTGCCGGTTTATTACACGATATCGGTAAAGCATTAGATCATGAAATTGAAGGTTCTCACGTTGAAATAGGTGCAGAATTAGCAGCCAAATACAAAGAAAATTCAACAGTCATCAATGCTATTGCATCCCATCATGGTGATGTAGAAGCGACTTCTGTTATTTCGGTATTAGTAGCAGCAGCAGATGCATTGTCAGCTGCTAGACCAGGGGCTCGTAGCGAATCAATGGAAAATTACATTCGACGCTTAGAAAACTTAGAAAATATTTCTAATGGATTTGAAGGAGTTGAATCTAGTTTTGCTGTACAAGCTGGTCGCGAAGTCCGCGTGATGGTCAAACCAGATGAAATCACAGATTTAGAAGCTGTTCGTTTAGTTAGAGATATTCGTAAGAAAATCGAAGACGATCTAGATTACCCAGGCCATATCAAAGTGACCGTTATCCGGGAAACGCGCGCAGTAGATTATGCAAAATAATTAAACAAAAAAGAAGGAACAGCTTAAGGCTTGTTGCTTCTTTTTTTACGTTTAAATTAGAAAAAATTCAGAATATTTTTACTAAACTGCTCATAGTGTTTAATTACGAATGCCCATTAACTTTGTTATATTTTGTATAGATTTTACTAAAATTGGGGGGTTTTTATATGAAATTAAAGAAAAGTGCCTTACTAGGAATAATTGCAGTATCCAGCATTGCTCTGGCCGCATGTGGTGGAAACGCTAAAAATGCCAATAGTGGTTCAGGCAGCGATGAGAAAGTATTTAGATTCATTGAAAGACAAGAAATGCCAAGTGCGGATCCTTCACTTGCAACTGATGAAGTAAGTTTTGTTGCGTTGAACAACGTTTATGAGGGAATTTACCGCTTAGATAAAGAGAGCAAACCTCAACCTGCCGGAGCAGCTGAAATGGCTGAAGTCAGTGAAGATGGCTTAACGTACAAAATAAAATTAAGAGAAGATGCAAAATGGACAGACGATAAACCCGTAACAGCGGCAGATTTCGTTTATGGCTGGCAGAGAACAGTTGATCCTGCGACTGGATCAGAATACGCTTATATGTTTAATTCTGTGAAAAATGCTGAGAAGATTTCTAAAGGCGAAATGAAAAAAGAAGAACTTGGTATAAAAGCTGTTGGAGATTATGAATTAGAAATCAATTTAGAAAAAGCGACACCGTATTTCGATTATTTGTTAGCCTTCCCTTCATTTTTACCACAAAGACAAGATATTGTTGAAAAATATGGTAAAGATTATACAACGGCAAGTGATAAAGCTGTTTACAATGGTCCATTTACACTAACAGATTTTGACGGACCAGGAACAGATACTAGTTGGTCTTACACAAAAAATGATAAATACTGGGATAAAGATACCGTTAAACTAGATAAAGTAGCAATTGACGTTGTAAAAGAGGCGCCAACTTCATTGAACCTATTCCAAGATGGTCAAGCAGACGAAGTACCATTATCTGGTGAATTAGCGCAACAAATGAAAAATGAACCTGACTATATTGTCTTAAAAGGTGCAGCAACTTTCTATCTTGAGCCAAATCAAAGAGAAGAAGACTCGCCTTACCGCAATGCCAATCTACGTAAAGCATTATCGTATGCGATTGATCGCAAAGCATTAGTTGATCAAATTTTAGCAAATGGTTCAGCAGTGCCGATGGGATTAGTTCCAGAAGGCTTGGCAGTAAATCCAAAAACAGATGAAGACTTTGCTAAAGAAGCTGGCAATGAAGCGATTTATGATGTTGATAAAGCAAAGGAATCATGGGAAAAAGCAAAAGACGAATTAGGTATTTCTACATTATCAGTCGATTTATTGATCGATGATACGGATAATGCGAAGAAAATGGCTGAATATCTTCAAGGTTCATTATCAGACACACTAGATGGATTAAAAGTATCAGTTAGTCCAGTACCATTTTCTGTTCGTTTGGATCGCTCAAATAAAGGAGACTTCCAAATCGCAGTGAGTGCTTGGGGTGCCGACTATGCCGATCCAAGCAGCTTCTTAGATTTATTTACAACGGACAACTCTTATAACAGAGGACATTATTCAAACGCTGAATATGACAAATTAGTAGAAAGTGCCGCTACAACAAATGCAAACAATCCAGAAGCACGTTGGAACGATATGTTGGATGCAGAAAAAGTGATCATGGGTGACATGGGTGTTATCCCACTTTATCAAAAAGCGGAAGCACACCTCCGTTCTGAAAAAGTCAAAGATGTTGTATATCACTCGACTGGTGCAAAATATGACTTTAAATGGACTTACATCGAAGATTAAAAAAAGTGGGTATTTGTCAACCAATGTTGGTGGACAAAATCCAAAGAATCAAATCGATTGTGATAAAAAGATTGGGACACAAGTGTTTCAAATTGAGAAATAATAAGAAATTTATGTGACCAAGTAGGTAATGTAAAGCACCAGTTCATTACATCCACTTTGCTTTACAGTTTCAGCTTATTTCTGTAGTTCCATCGTTTATTCGCCTTTAGGGTGTGAAACAAAAGTGGATTTTACTTTTGTCTCACACCCTTTGGTCTGTTCTTTTTCTAGAGAATTTTCATTAACATACAGAAAATATCGAGCTAAAATACAAGCATGGGACAAGTTATATATACTTTTGTCTCATGCTTGTGTTTGATTAGATTTAAGATAGGGGATGATGGTTTTCTCAAAAAAATTTTCAGAGATGAATGATAACTATACCATAACGATTATTAAAGGATCTTGATCGTTTATTTTGTCTTTAACTTCAAAGGCCTAAGCAAAAATATCCGTGACTTCTTTATTTAGTGAATTGGCTATATTAAAAGCTAATGAATCGGAAGGTTTATATTTTCCTTTTTCTATACTTTTGATCGTTTGAATAGAGACACTGACTTTATCAGCAAGTTCTTCTTGAGTAAGGTTATTACTTGTGCGGGTTTCTTGTAAATTATTTGTTTTTTTAATTGTTTTTTTCATACCGATGATGTCCTCTCTCTTTTATTATTTATGTTAGTAAGAAAAATAAATGATGGAGCATTTTAATTATTACTAAACCTAAAATAGCAATATTTTTAAAAAGATATACTAATTCACCCTTTATGTGGTATATTCAAAACGTAACAGTATATACATATCCCTCCTACTAGAATCAATTTAAATGAAAGAAATTACTTGTTGTATGACAAATTGTATCAAATAATACTTGAATAATAAATAGATATTCGTTAAAATTGTTTAAAATGATGAAAATAGAGACGATTATACATAAATATAGTATGACATTCAAATAATGAAGAAATTTCATGGCAAAATAGCATGAAAAGGAGAAGGCAAATGGAAATACATGAGGTTTTAAGATTTTTTAGAAAAACGTCGCATTTTACTCAGAAAGAAATTTTACCAAATTTAGATCCTTCTGTTTATTCTAGAATTGAGGGTGGAAAACAAGAAATTAAAATAAACGACATAAAGAATATTATGAATACTTTATCACTCGTTCCAGAGGAAATTTTTTCGAATGCTCCATTAGATTTGGAGCAATACAAATATAAAAAGCTTTTTTCATATTGTTCTGAAAATTTGCAGAATCAAAAGCAAAAACGAAAATTAGTAGACTATTATCAAACGCTCTCTTGCAAAAATAAGAATTTAAGGGAATTGTCTAATTATTTGGCTATTAAAAATTATTTTGCTCAATTTTGGGAAGAAGTCGACAAGATTACTGGAGAAGAATTACAAGAAATATACCAAATTCTATTGAATAAGAACTATTTCCAACACTATGATTATGCAATAATTCTGAATACTATACGGTTATTTGATAAAAAACAAATTGATCTGATTATGACAAAAATTTTTTCTTCTAGAAATAAAAATTCTGATCTCATCTTTTTAAGTAATTTGGCGCATCATATTATTTTAAATGTCATCACCGTTAGAATTTATGAAAAAGATTATAACAGTGCGTTCAAATACATTTCTTTAGCTAAAAAACAAAATCAAAGCGAACAGAGTCTCTATTACCGAATAAATTTTAAATATTTAGAAAACTTACTAGAATACTTAGTCACAGGTGACTATCAATATATGCAGCGAATTCAAGAATATATTCAGTTACTTAAGGATATTGGGGATAATGCTTTAGCTGAACAACTTGAAGCAGAAATAAAAGTAGTTATACACGGTATTTTAGTAAGTTCTAGTCAGAATACTTTCCCAGTTACTCTAATTAAAGGAGATTAAAAAATAATTGACTCTTTTACTGAGTACAATCTTTTATAAACATTATTTTATACAAAACTAGATTTTTTAAAGATTAGCAAATTTCCATCCCTTCCCTTCCACTCCAAAAACCTCTATAATGAAAGCAGAAATCAAAAGAGAAGAGGAAGTTTTTTGCGTATATTATTTATAGGAGATGTAGTAGGATCATTAGGTCGAGATACAATAACGACCTATTTACCAAAATTAAAGAAAAAATATCGTCCTCAAGTAACAATCCTTAATGGTGAGAATGCTGCATCGGGTCGAGGAATTACGGGTAAGATCTATAAGAAGTTTTTACAAGATGGCGTAGATGTTGTCACCTTAGGGAATCACACGTGGGATAATAAAGAGATTTTCGAATTTATCGATGATGCCAAAAAAATGATCCGCCCAGCTAATTTTCCACAAGGGACACCTGGTCAAGGGATGGTATTTGTCAAGGTGAACCAACTAGAACTCGCTGTAATCAATATGCAAGCACGTGTTTTTATGGCGGACATCGATGATCCGTTTCGCAAAGCAGAAGAATTGATCACAGAAGCACGTAAGCGAACGTCATTGATTTTCGTCGACTTTCATGGAGAAACGACGAGTGAAAAACAAGCAATGGGTTGGTTTTTAGATGGGAAAGTCAGTGCCGTTGTTGGCACCCACACACATGTGCAGACTAATGATGCTCGAATTTTACCTGCAGGTACCGCATTTTTAAGTGACGTTGGTATGACTGGACCTTATGATGGAATATTAGGGATGAAGCGCGGACCGATCATTGAGAAGTTTAGAACCGCATTGCCAAAACGATTCGAAGTGGTTGAAGAAGGTCGGAGTTTATTATCGGCTTGTGTGATCGATATTGATGATCAGACAGGACAAGCGAAAAAAATCGAACCAATCCAAATCAGTGAAGATCGCCCATTTATGGAATAAGGCATCTAAAAATAAAAAAGTATCCTAATTCATATAAATTAGAAGAGGTTGGGACAGAAGCGTTTATTCGGATTCCTTAAGGTTAGGGTATAACTCGTAGAGTTATGACCTAACCTTTTTTTGCTAAAAAGCAATTAAGCAGGTCTATCAATGGTTAGATGCAAGAAGTGGAATTCCTAATTTCGTTTTTAACCAACTATTTCAAATTTCAATCTTATGAACTATACGAATGTAAGTTCTATTTTTCTCCACAAACTGTTGATTCTGTTTGAATTATGTTAAAATAAGTAGACTTGTTTTAGTACAAAATCTTATCCAGAATAAAGGTGTGAAATCATGGAGCCATCCATTACAGATATAAAAATAAATGAAGAATTAACGAAATTATTGACCTTGCTCGGCGAGGACGAATTGATTCAGCGATATAAAGAACTAGAAAAAAAAGTTCAAAATAACGAGAAACTTACAGTCTTAGTTGAACAAATCAAAGCAGCTCAAAAAGATGCAGTTCAATTTGCACATTACGACAAACCAGAAGCAGAAAAGGCAGCAATCAAGAAAGCGGATGAACTAACGAAAGAATTTGATGAACATCCCTTGGTTGTGGCATACAGAGAACAATTGATGGAAGCAAACGACCTCTTGCAGCACGTCACAGATATGATCCAATATAGAATCAACGAAGAACTAGAGAAGGAAGGGTAATAATGCCACAAAAAACAAAACACACACCAATGATGGAACAATATTTAGCAATCAAAGACCAATACCAAGACGCTTTTTTGTTTTACCGATTAGGCGACTTTTACGAAATGTTTTATGAAGATGCAATCAATGCGTCGCAAGTGCTAGAACTGACCTTAACGAGCCGTAATCGCAATGCGGATGATCCTATCCCAATGTGTGGTATTCCTCACCATGCAGCCCAAGGATATATCGATACATTGATTGAAAAAGGCTATAAAGTCGCTATTTGTGAACAGGTAGAAGATCCCAAAACAACAAAAGGGATGGTCAAGCGAGAAGTAGTTCAGCTAATTACACCCGGAACAGTTATGACCAGTAAAGGCTTAGATGCCAAGGACAATAACTATTTAACCGCTATCGTTGAAGAAAACGGAATTTTTGGATTAGCCTATGTTGATTTAAGTACAGGAGAACTAAAAACAGCCGTACTGAGTGATGAAGATGGTGTGATCAATGAGGCTTCAGCCTTACAAACCAAAGAAATCGTCTTAGGCAGTACATTATCAGAGACACTGCAACAAACGTTAAAGGATCGTTTAAATATTATTTTTTCAGAACAAAATCAAGCAGAAGAAAACGCGGAATTCAGCTTTTTAACGAGTGAATTGACTCATCCGCTAGAAGTAGATGTGACAGGAAAACTGTTGACTTATTTAAGTGTGACGCAAAAACGTGGTCTATCTCATATTCAAAAAGCCGTGGAATACCAGCCTGATCATTTCTTGAAAATGGATCACTATTCTAAATTCAACTTAGAATTAACACAGTCGATTCGGACGGGACTAAAAAAAGGTACCTTATTATGGTTGCTCGATGAAACAAAAACGGCAATGGGTGGCCGTTTATTAAAGCAATGGCTCGATCGTCCGTTGATTCAAGAAAAACAAATTCAAACCCGTCAAGAAATGGTTCAATCTTTATTGAATGCTTATTTTGAACGTGTTGACTTACAATCTACACTGACGAAAGTCTATGATTTAGAGCGTTTAGCAGGTCGTGTAGCTTTTGGCAATGTGAATGGCCGCGATTTGATCCAATTAAAGACATCATTAGAACAAGTACCATTGGTTCGTGAGCTGATCGTGGGCATCAACCAAGGAGAATGGAATGACCTATTATTAGATTTAAATCCAGCCGAAGATGTCGTGGAGCTGATCAATCGCGCAATCAACGAAGAAGCACCGCTTGCGATAACAGAAGGCAATATCATCAAAGACAATTACAACGAAAAACTAGATGAATACCGGGATGCGATGCGCCATGGCAAACAATGGTTAGCGGAATTAGAAGCCAAAGAACGCCAAGAAACTGGGATCAAAACCCTGAAAGTCGGCTTTAATCGCGTGTTTGGTTACTACATTGAAGTGACAAAATCAAACTTAGCCAACCTAGAAGAAGGCAAATATGAAAGAAAACAGACCCTAGCGAATGCGGAACGCTTTATTACACCTGAACTAAAAGAAATGGAAACCTTGATTTTAGAAGCAGAAGAAAAATCAGTTGATTTGGAATATCAATTATTCCTAGAAGTCCGTGAACAAGTCAAAGCCAATATTGAGTGTCTGCAAAAATTAGCGAAAACAATCAGTGCAGTTGATGTTCTCCAAGCTTTTGCGACCGTCAGTGAAAGATACCAATATGTTCGTCCAACACTTAAAAGTAACAGCAAAGAACTAAATATCATTGAAGGACGTCATCCGGTTGTTGAGAAAGTTTTAGGACATCAAGAATACATTCCAAACAGCGTTCGTATGAGCAAAGACAATATTATTTTACTTATCACAGGACCAAACATGTCCGGTAAAAGTACGTACATGCGTCAATTAGCACTGACGGTTGTGATGGCTCAAATCGGTTGTTTTGTGCCAGCGGAATCTGCTGAATTACCTATTTTTGACCAAATTTTCACAAGAATCGGAGCATCAGATGATTTGATTGCAGGACAAAGTACGTTTATGGTGGAAATGATGGAAGCCAATCAAGCATTGCGTCATGCAACACCGAACAGTTTGATTTTATTCGATGAACTTGGTCGAGGAACTGCAACGTATGATGGAATGGCACTAGCACAAGCAATCATTGAATATATTCACCGTGAAGTCAAAGCGAAAACACTATTTTCGACCCACTATCATGAACTAACTGTCTTAGATGAAAACTTAACTGGATTGAAAAATATTCACGTAGGAGCAGTAGAAAAAAATGGTGAGGTTGTCTTCTTGCATAAAATGATGGATGGTCCAGCCGATAAGAGTTACGGGATACATGTAGCCAAGATCGCTGGTCTGCCAAGTGATTTATTAGAACGTGCCGCAACTATTCTCTCAGCCTTGGAATCAGAAGAACAACCACTAGCTGTTGAATACAAAGACGAAATCAAAGAAGATACAGAACAGTTATCTTTATTTAAAGAAGTATCCACTGATGAATTAGGTGTAATCGATACATTGAAGAAGATGAACCTATTAGAAATGACGCCGATGGATGCGTTAAATAAATTACATGAACTACAAAAAAGAATCTAAACAAACTTCAAAAAACTGAGTAAGGAAAGGATCGTAAAGATGGGAAAAATACAAGAATTGTCAGAGCAGCTTGCCAATCAGATCGCTGCTGGTGAAGTAGTAGAACGTCCTGCATCAGTTGTCAAAGAACTTGTAGAAAATGCGATCGACGCTGGAAGTACTCAAATCGATATTTTTATTGAAGAAGCAGGACTTAAAACGATTCAAGTCATCGATAATGGTGAAGGGATCGCAAAAGAAGACATTTTAAATGCGTTCAAACGCCATGCTACCAGTAAAATCCATACACGAGATGATTTATTCCGCATCCGTAGTTTAGGATTCCGTGGAGAAGCCTTGCCCAGTATCGCTTCTGTTTCCGAAATCATCGTAGAAACAGCTGTTTCTGAAGAAGAGGAAGGCAGCTATGTCCAAATGAAAGGCGGTAAAGTCGAAGAACATCGTCCGGCAGCATTAAGAAAAGGAACGAAAATCACTGTTTCAAACCTATTTTTTAATACACCCGCTCGTCTAAAATACGTCAAAACGATCCAAACTGAGTTAGCCAATGTAGGCGATATCGTCAATCGTTTGGCGCTAAGCCATCCCAAAATTGCCTTTCGCTTGGTTCATGACGGCAATAAAATGATGAACACAGCTGGTAATGGTGATTTGAAACAAACAATTGCTGGCATTTACGGCATAGGTACGGCGAAAAAAATGCTGAAGATTGAAGCCGAAGATTTAGATTTTCATTTAATTGGTTATATTTCATTACCAGAAGTCACAAGAGCGAGTCGAAATTATTTGTCAACGATCATCAATGGTCGTTATATCAAAAACTTTGCACTGAATAAAGCAATTGTAGATGGGTATGGCTCAAAACTTATGGTTGGGCGTTTTCCTCTTGCGGTATTAGAAATCGAGATGGACCCATTGCTGGTGGATGTCAATGTCCACCCAACAAAACAAGAGGTCCGTTTAAGTAAAGAAAAAGAATTGATGACTTTGATCAGTGAAGCGATCCGAGAAGTACTAAGTCACGAGCAACTGATTCCAAATGCGGCAGATAATCTTCGATTTAAAAAGAAAGTCGAGCAACAGCCAAAAGTAGAACAAATGGAAATCCCATTGACAGATACAGGAGAGACAAGCAAACCTATTCGTAAACCAGGCAGCTTAAGTTATGATGCTAAAAGTGGAAATTTCTTTGTTAAAGAAACATCGCCAGATATTTCAGCATACTCGCCTGCTAAGAACTTTCCAAAAGAAGCTGAACCACAGACCAAAGAAGAACAAGATAAAGAAATGTTAATGGCGTATGCGTTTAGCTCACCAGTCGAAAGTGAAGAATCGCAAGTACCTACCAATGATCAAGTGATAGAATCAATAGAACCAGAAGAAATCACTCAACCAGAAGAGACGACAACCGATGAACAAGTGTACGAAGAAGAATTAAGCCATCATCCTGAGTTTGATTTTTCAGCCACAGGTTCTAAAAACGAGTTAAACAAAGTGTTGAATAAGTTGTCTAATGAACGGCCTAAAGAACGCTTTCCAGAATTAGAATATTTTGGACAAATGCATGGCACGTATCTGTTTGCCCAAAGTAAAGACGGTCTGTATATCATCGATCAACACGCTGCTCAAGAACGAATCAAATATGAATATTTTAGAGAAAAAATTGGTGAAGTGACAAATGATCTGCAAGAATTGTTAGTACCTATCGTAATCGATTATCCAAATAGCGATGCGTTAAAAATCAAAGAGAAAAAAGAAATTTTAGTAGAAGTTGGCATTCATTTAGAAGATTTTGGCCAAAATAGTTTTATTGTTCGTGCTCATCCAACTTGGTATCCAGCAGGTGAAGAAGAAACCATCATCCGTGAAATGATCGATATGTTTTTGACGACAGGTTCGGTCAGCGTGAAGAAATTTCGAGAAGCCACCGCAATCATGATGAGTTGTAAACGGTCAATCAAGGCTAATCATTATTTGAATGAACAACAAGCCCGTGTGTTATTAAAGGATCTAGAAACATGTGAGAATCCATTTAACTGTCCGCATGGCCGACCTGTTTTGATCCATTTTACCAATTCAGATATGGAAAAAATGTTTAAACGAATCCAAGATCCACATTAAAAATAAGGGAAGAAGGTTTTATCTTAATGGCAGTAATATTAGCCTCCCAATCGCCTCGCAGACACGAGCTGTTGAGTCGAATTATTTCTGATTTTACCGTTATGCCAGCTGACATCAATGAAGAAGTTAAACGTTATTTTACGCCAATGGATTATGTCCTGACAATGGCGGCACAAAAAGCAGCCCGCATCGCAAAACAATACCCCAATGATTTAGTGATCGGCTCTGATACGATTGTAACGATCGACAATGAAATATTGGGTAAACCAACTTCCAGAGACGATGCTTTTCGAATGTTGCGGCAGTTAAGCGGTCGAACACACAAAGTTTATACAAGTGTCGTATTAATGAAAGGTGATCAAGAATCTTCGGCTACAGTTCCTGCTACAGTCGAATTTTATGACTTGACTGATGAAGAGATCGATCGTTATTTAGATACAAAAGAGTACCAAGACAAAGCAGGAGCTTATGGAATTCAAGAACAAGGTGCGTTACTAGTAAAAAGTATTCAGGGCGATTATTATGCGATTATGGGTTTGCCGATTGCAACGTTATATCGAATGTTGCCAGCTTTTGATGCGTAATGGCCCAATGAAAGAAGGAAACAACAAATGAAATGTTCACAAACAAGAGCGATTCAAACACATATGATTACATATCCTCATTTAAATTTTCATAAGACCTTATTTGGAGGACAATTAATGGCTTGGCTAGATGAAACTGCTGGTATTTCAGCTGTTCGAGTATCTAGGGCAGCTATCGTTACAGCTTCTGTCGATCATTTAGATTTTCTAGCCCCTTTAAAAGCAGATCATTCTGTTTGTATTGATACATATGTATCTGGGGTTGGTACACGTTCAATGGAGCTATTCGCCAAAGTGATTGGGGAGGATTTATTTACAGGAGAACGTTATCTTGCTGGAACGTGCTTTATGACATTTGTAGTACCTAAAGGAGCTAGTTTGCCTCAAAAAATCGAACCTGAGACAAAAGAAGAACGTTTTATTTGTCAAGGCTATGAAGCGAGAAAACAATTCAGACAAGCCAAAAGACAAGAAAGTATTGATCTTGCCGAAAATATCGATTTAGCTATCCCTTGGAACTAATATATAGAAGTAAACACTGACTTTCTAAACAGGAAGTGAGTGTTTTTTTCTCAATGATGCTATGATAAGAGTAACTAAAAAGTAAGGGTGTGAGTTGTCATGGAAAAACCATCTAAACAAGACTTGAAAGAAAAGCTATCCGATATTGAATACGCTGTAACACAGGAAAATGCAACTGAGCGACCTTTTACTGGTAAATATGATGACTTTTACCAAGAAGGGATTTATGTGGATGTGGTAAGTGGTGAACCACTTTTTAGCTCAAAAGACAAATACGATGCAGGTTGTGGCTGGCCGGCATTTACCAAACCAATTGAAAAACAAGGTGTCAAAGAAAATTCTGATTTTTCATTAGGAATGCGTCGTGTAGAGGTTCGGAGTAAAGAAGCAGATTCCCATTTGGGGCATGTTTTTACAGATGGACCGCAAGAACAAGGCGGATTACGTTATTGCATCAATGCTGCAGCTTTACGATTTATTCCAGTGGAAGAGTTAGAAAAAGAAGGGTATGGAGAATATAAATTCATATTTGAATAAGTTAAAAGCCTATTTAAGTTAGTAAATTCTGCTTAGATAGGCTTTTTTAGTTTAGTAAAATAAAAAATAGTTTGTTCGGTTATTTTTATATTAAATAATTGCTATTTGTTCTAATTTCCGTTATTATAAGAATATTCAGAAAATTAAAATTCAGAAAGAAAAATATTATTTATTGAGGAGAAAAAATGAAAAAAACAACGATTACGAAATTAATCAGCGTTATGATGCTGTCTACATTAGTATTAGCAGCCTGTGGTGGAAATGAAAAGACAGGTTCCACAGAAAATAGCAAGGATGGCAAAAAAGCGAGTGGGGAACAGCTTTTTAAATTAGTCGTCCAACAAGAAATGCCGAGTGCAGATTTATCGGTAGCAACAAATACAATTAGTTTTTCAGCGTTAAATAATATATATGAAGGATTATATCGTTTAGATGACAAAAGTAAACCACAACCAGCTGGTGCCGCAGAGCTTGCTAAGAAAAGCGATGATGGCTTGACCTATACATTTAAACTTAGAGAAGATGCTAAATGGTCAAATGGTGATCCTGTGGTAGCTTCTGATTATGTCTATGGATGGCAACGCACAGCTGATCCTAAAACAGCAGCAGAATATGCTTATATGTTTGAATTAGTCAAAAATGGCGCAGATGTTTCTGCTGGGAAAAAAGGATTAGATGAATTAGGGATCAAAGCTATTGGCGATCATGAATTAGAAGTAACGTTAGAGCAAGAAACCCCGTATTTTGATTATTTGCTGGCATTTCCCTCGTTTTTCCCACAAAATAAAAAAATAGTTGAAGAAAAAGGAAAAGATTATGCAACAACGAGTGATGCATCTGTGTATAACGGACCATTTACATTGACTGATTTTGATGGACCAGGAACAGACACCGAATGGTCCTATACGAAAAATGATCAATATTGGGACAAAGATGCAGTTCAATTAGATAAAATCGAGGTAAACGTGGTTAAAGAAGCACCGACCTCATTGAATCTTTTCCAAGATGGACAAGCAGATGATGTAATATTGAGTGGAGAACTGGCGAAGCAAATGGCTGAAGATCCAGAACTCGTGATCGAAAAAGATGCACGAACATCGTATCTTGAATTTAATCAAAGAGATGAAAATTCACCTTACCGAAATGCGAATTTAAGAAAAGCCATCTCTTATTCAATTGATCGCGATGCATTGGTAGACCGAATTTTAGGAGACGGTTCGATTGCATCTACTGGTCTTGTTCCAGCAGGGATGTCCTTCTCGCCAACAGACAATAAAGATTTTGCTGAAGAGAATAAAAATGTATTGACACATGATACAAAAAAAGCCAAAGAATATTGGGAAAAAGCGAAAGAAGAACTAGGAATTGATTCATTCAAATTTGATATCGTAGGCGATGATACAGATTCTACCAAAAAAGTCTTAGAATATATCCAAGGAGCAGTCAAAGAAACATTGGATGGTGTGGATGTAACAGTTACAAATGTACCATTTACCGTTCGTTTAGATCGTGGCAAAAATGGTGACTTTGAAGTTATCATGGGTGGTTGGGGCGCTGATTATGCAGACCCAAGTAGTTTTACTGACTTGTTCTTAACTGGCGGATCTTACAATAGAGGCCGTTACTCAAATGAAAAATATGATGAATTAGTTCAAGCATCAGGTAGTAAGGATGCCTCTAACCCAGAAAAACGCTGGACAGATATGGTGGATGCCGAAAAATTATTGATGGACGACATGGGGGTTTCACCCGTTTATCAAAAAGCTGAAGCACATATGCGCAGCAACAAAGTCAAAGGTGTAGTGGCTCATGGTGCGGGTGCACGCTATGACTATAAATGGACGTATATTTCTGAATAAAAAATTGAGGTTGGAACAGAAGCTCTTAACTTAGAGAAAAAAGAAGGGATGCTTTTTCAGGCAATGTTTAACCGCATTTAGGGTGTGGGACAAAAGTAGATTTTACTTTTGTTCCACACCTTTCTTCTTTATTCAGCTACTGATTTTCTTGAATCTGTGCTAAAATAGAAACGTATGTGCGTGTAACACATAAGTAATGTTGGTGCAAGAGGAGTAATTCCTTTTCCAACATCAACGGTATCGAGAAAGGTGAAATTATGTACGAATATATCCTTGGTAAAGTGACATTTATCAGTCCTTATTATATTGTAGTAGAAACAAATGGCATCGGATTTCAGATATCTGTAGGCAATCCCTACCGCTATTCTGGAAAAACCGATCAGCAAATTAAAATTTATGTCCATCAAGTCATCCGTGAAGATGCTCATTCTTTATATGGTTTTAGTGATTTAGACGAAAAACAACTTTTTTTAAAACTGATCAGCGTTTCAGGGATCGGTCCTAAAAGTGGTTTAGCGATTATGGCTTCAGAAGATCATGGTGGCTTAATAAATGCAATCGAAAGCGAAGATGCTGCGTATCTAACCAAGTTTCCTGGCGTCGGTAAAAAAACAGCACAGCAAATGATACTTGATCTAAAAGGAAAACTGGGCGAACTTGAAACCTCAGAAGCAGCCGTTGAAGCAATGGCTAAAACACCAACGAACCAATCAGCGAACCAGTCACTAACAGAAGCGCTGGAAGCACTAAGTGTATTAGGTTATAGCGAAAAAGAAATCAAACGAATCACACCAAAATTAGAAGAACTAGGCAAGTTAAAAACAGATGAATATTTGCGCAATGCATTGAAATTAATGATGAAACGCTAAGGAGGAATCGCTATGACAGAAGATGAAAGACTACTTTCTGCTCAAACAAGCGCGGGGGAAGAGTCACTAGAAAAATCACTACGTCCGCAATTTCTCGAACAATATATCGGTCAAGATAAAGTTAAACAAGAACTAACAATCTACATTGAAGCTGCCCGTAATCGGGAAGAAGCATTAGACCATACACTTTTATATGGACCGCCAGGTTTAGGGAAAACAACAATGGCCATGGTGATTGCCAATGAAATGCATGTCAATATCCGTACTACCAGTGGACCTGCAATAGAACGTGCAGGAGATTTAGTTGCAATTTTAAATGAATTAGAACCAGGCGATGTGTTATTTATTGACGAAATCCATCGTTTACCTCGAATTGTGGAAGAAATGCTCTATTCGGCAATGGAAGATTTTTATGTGGATATTATGGTAGGCCAAGGAACGACCGCTCATCCAGTTCATTTTCCGCTGCCACCGTTTACACTGATTGGTGCAACGACTAGAGCGGGAATGTTATCTGCACCTCTTCGAGACCGTTTCGGTATTATTTCTCATATGGAGTATTATGAAACGCAAGACTTAAAAGAAATCGTATTGCGTTCGGCTGATATTTTCCAAACAGAAATCGTAGAAGAAGGTGCCTTTGAAATCGCCCGCCGTTCTCGTGGAACACCGCGGATCGCCAATCGTTTATTAAAGCGTGTTCGCGATTTCGCTCAAGTCCAGTCAAATGGTACCATCGATCGCAGCATTGCAGATCAAGCGTTGACTTTACTGCAGGTCGATCATCAAGGATTGGACTATGTCGATCAAAAATTATTGAAAACAATGATTGAACTATATGGCGGTGGTCCCGTCGGTTTAAGTACGTTAGCCGTGAACATCAGTGAAGAAACAGAAACGGTCGAAGATATGTATGAACCCTATTTGATCCAAAAAGGCTTTATTAAGCGGACGCCAAGAGGACGAATTGCGACAGCTTTGGCCTATAAACATTTTGGTTATGAGTCTTATTATCAAGAATAGAAATAGAGCATAAATGTATGACGCTGGCAATGATCTCAAAATGAACTCTTTAAAAAATAGACTAAGACTAGAGGAGAAAACATCTCAATTGATGAGTTTTCTCTCTATTTTTTTGTCATTTTTTTATTCTATCCCAAATTGAGAGGCTATTTAAAATAATAGATAGAAATAATCCACAGTAGATACAAATCAGTTTTATTTTGGGCTTTAAATCCGAATAAAGGCTTTTGTCTCTGCCTTCTTTTTTGGTTTAAGGCTATTTTAAGTCTATTCAATCATTAAAGGAAAATGAGCAAATGATTCAAATAAATCGTATCATTTGCACAAAATATTTTCTGCTTTTATAGTTAGCAGTGTACTTAAGTTAATACAATAAAATGAGCGAAAGGATGGGAATTATGGAAAAGAATACGAGAAATAAAGGGTTTGTATCGTACTTAACAACGCAAGATGAAGCAGGGGTAAATATCTCTTGGGGGGCAATCATTGCAGGACTGGTTTCCTTCTTTGCGATTTTCTTTACTTTGAGTTTGATTGGATCAGCGATTGGTTTTGGCATGATCGAACCAACGTCGGATAAGCCTTTAGATGGTGTGGGAACAGGACTTATTATTTGGACAGTTGTAACCTTTGTCCTTTCATTATTTTGTAGCGGATTTATTGCAGGGGTAGCAGCTCGTAGAGTTGGTTTAATTCACGGGTTCTTAACTTGGGCAACAAGTGTCTTAGTTTTATTAGCTATTCTATCTTATACAGCAATTGGTGCGTTTTCAGCAGTCGGATCATTATTTGGTAACCTTGCTCAAGCAGCAGGAAGTGGTGTGCAAACTGTAGCTTCTGGTACGTCAGATACAATCAGCAAAAGCTTTGAAAAATTAACTGATGGTGTTGGGACAGTGAATACTACTGAACTTCAAGGTCAAGTACAAAAAGTTTTATCTGATACAAATGTTCCAGAATTACAACCAGACTACTTGAAAGATCAAATGAAAGAAGCAACTGATGAATTAAAAAATGCAGGAAAAGAAATTGTAAAAAATCCTGATAATGCAGATCAAATTTTCAAAGATACAGGTGATTCTTTAAAAGAGAAAGCTGAAAAAATAGGTGATTCAGTAGATCGTCAAGCAATTGCGAACGCTGTTGCATCAAATACAGATTTGTCACAAGAAGAAGCCCAACAAGCAACAGACAATATTTACAATGAATTACAAACAGCATCTAAACAAGCGCAAAAACAAATCGACAATGCACAAACAAGTCTAGAAGAAACGAAAGATGACTTAGATGAAACCATTAAAGAAGCAAGACAAACTGCGGAAGATACATCAAATACGGTATCAAAAGCGTCTATTTGGGGATTTGTGGCTATGATTCTTGGGATGGTAATTACTTCTCTAGCAGGTTTATGGGGATCAAATTTAGTGAAAGATCCTGTCACTGAAAGTAAATTATAAGTGAATATTCACTTATAAAGTTGCACTGAATAGAAAAAATATAAAGTAATGTATAATATTTTTTTGAATTAAATGCTACTTAAATAGCAATAAAAATGATTTAGAGAAATTTTCTCTGAATCATTTTTTTTATTAATGCAAAAAAGAAGAGACGAACTCGTGAAGAAAAATGAATACCTTTGTTTTATCAACCATTAACAATCCCTAAAAATCCCTCAAAACCTTATATTTTCCCAAATTTTTTTGGTATGATGTACCTAACTAAAAAAAGTGAGGAAAAAAACATGAGCGAATCACAGATAACCAAAAAAGCCATCTCATCCGCATTGATCGAATTATGCGATCGAAAACTGTTCAATAAAATCAGCGTCCAAGATATCACGAAAGAAGTTGGTCTCAACCGACAAACTTTCTACTATCATTTTACGGATAAACAAGACCTCTTACGTTGGATATACACCCACGACGCATTGATCTACCTAGATTCATCTGATGTCAGAATGAACAACTGGGAAGAGCAAGCGCTAAAAATGTTAAAAGCGATCCAATCCAAAAGTGATTTCTACTATAATACAGTCATGTCAGATTCAGACATCTTAAGAAACTGTTTTTCAACGATCACCAATAATTTATTTATCAATCTATTCGACCAAATGGACAAAGAAAAACAATTATTTCCTGAAGACAAGATATTTTACGCACGATTTTTTTCATACGGCTGTAGCGGTGTCTTGATCGACTGGATTTTAGGAAATTATAAAGAATCTCCTTTAGAGATAGCGACACAGCTATTTCGTTTAGCTAAAGACACTGAATTTTTCTCATATCGATTGTATGCGCAAGAAAATGAATTATTGTGACAAATCGTCCTTGGTGTCTAAAAAGAAGACGGAATGATAGTGCTATCACAAGACATTTATCTGGAATCATTGTACGCTAGATTCATAAATTGAATCGGGGGGATTTTCATGAAAAAAAGTCATATGGGATTAGCTGCAGTAGGCGCATTAGGTGCAGCTTTACTAGCTAAGAAAGTATCTGCTGACAAGAAAGTGGGAAAAGTTGCTGAAGTAGAAGAAGAGATCAACAGCCGTTATTATGGGGACAAACAGGTTTACTTAATTGGCGGTGGGATTGCTACAATGGCAGCAGCAGCTTACTTGATTCGCGATGCAAATTTCAGTGGGAAAAATATCCATGTAATCGAAGGCATGAAAATTCTAGGTGGAAGTAACGATGGAATCGGTACGAATGAAAAAGGATTTGTCGCACGCGGCGGTCGTATGTTGAACGAAGAAACCTATGAAAATTTCTGGGAATTATTTGATAGCATTCCCTCACTTGAATGGCCTAATCATAGCGTGACAGAAGAAATCTTGAACTTTGATCATCTGCACCCTACGCATGCACAAGCTCGCTTGGTAACGAAAGACCGAGAAATCCTTGATGCACATACAATGGGCTTTGATAATGAAGATCGTCTAGCGATGACGAAATTGTTAGCTACTTCTGAAGAAAGTTTAGATGGTGTAACAATCGAAGAATGGTTTGGTTCACATTTCTTTGAAACGAATTTCTGGTACATGTGGCAAACAACATTTGCTTTCCAAAAATGGAGCAGTGTATTTGAATTGCGTCGTTATATGAATCGAATGATTTTAGAATTTTCTCGTATCGATACCCTAGAAGGAGTAACACGAACATCATTGAATCAGTATGATAGTGTGATTTTACCATTGAAATCATTCTTAGAAAAACATGGAGTAGATTTCACTTTAAATGAAGATGTCGTCGATCTTGATTTCAAACCAGGCTCTGATATTACCGTAACAGCTTTAAAACTAGGAAATGGTGAGATCATCGAGCTGGATGAAGATGATGTTGTGATCATGACCAATGGAACGATGACAGATAGTTCTACAGAAGGAGATTGGAAAACACCTGCACCAGCGGTCACAGAAGAATCAAGATCTGCTAGACTTTGGCGTAATATTGCGAAGAAAAAAACAGGGTTAGGTAATCCTGAGCCGTTTTTTGGCAATGAAGCGCAAACAAACTGGGAAAGTTTTACTGTCACTTGCCGTGGCGATAAGCTATTAAAACGAATGGAAGAATTTTCAGGCAATATCCCAGGTTCTGGAGCCTTGATGACATTAAAAGATTCAAGCTGGCTGATGAGTACAGTCGTTGCGGCTCAACCCCATTTTAAAAATCAAGATCCGGGGACAACGATTTTCTGGGGCTATGGTATTTATACAGACAAAGTCGGAGATTACGTAAAGAAACCAATGCGTGAATGCTCGGGAGAAGAAATTTTGTATGAATGGATATGTCAAATGGGCTGGCAAGCGGATTGGGATGAAATCATTAAAGACGTGGTAAATGTGATTCCTGCTTATATGCCATACATTGATGCACAGTTTCAACCACGCAAAATGACAGATCGACCTCAAGTTGTTCCAGAAAATAGTACGAACTTTGCTATGGTCAGTCAATTTGTAGAAATACCGAAAGACATGGTGTTTACAGAAGAATATTCAGTACGTGCAGCAAGAATTGCAGTGTATACACTATTCAATATCAATAAGGAAATTATTCCTGTGACGCCATATAACCGCGATCCTAAAGTATTAGCAAAAGCTACACAAACCATGTTTAGGTGAACCTAAATGTTATTAAAAAAATTTAAATGGAGTTTTAATAGAAGATAAGCAACATTTCTTTATAAAATACCAAATGAAAAACCTAACCTGATTTTGACAATAATCATCAAAATCAGGTTAGGTTTATATTTTAACGGATTATTATCCACACTCTTTTTAGCGATTGGTTAAAGTAGAAAACAAAAAATAATCAAAGGTACTGTACTCGTTTGTAAACTAAGAAACTAGTTTAGAATAAAGTATACAATCAATAACCCAGATGAGTATAAATTATTCTCAGTTCCATGATCTTCAAAGTGTTTGTAGCGTTACTTTTATAATTGGAGTAAGAGTAATTTATCAGATTTAGGCTTCCTTCTTCATAGATTAGCATAAAAAAACCAACGAAATTCTGCTAAATAACAGTAATTTAATTGGTTTCAATAAGAGTATGGTGGAAAATTAGAAGCGCACCACTATTTTTACAACGTCAACTGTTCCATTTGGAATGCATCTGTCATAGCTTGTGTTGCTTCTTTTATCGGTGTCACAGATTCCAATTCGCCTTGAACCGCAATTCGTGTTGTTGCATACATATCCCCACAAGTGATCAATGTAATCATCTTCTTACCAGGCACATCGTCGATCAACTCCACACGAGAAGGATCGATTTTTTCAACATAAGTGATTTTATATGTATAAACATTATTTAAATCAGTCGTATAGATCAATTCTCCAGGTTTAGAATATTCTAATGGTGAAAATAAAGAAACCATATCTTGTACACGGTGGCTGGCTAGTGCGTAATTCCCTTTACCCATTTCTTGGTCAGGCTTCATTGTTCCAGCTCCCGTTAGTAAAACAACATTATCGAGTCCTCTAAAAATCGGCAAGTTGATCTTTACATCAGGAAGTGCGACAGCACCAATAACAGGCAAATTTTTATTTGCAAGCTGGGCTTTGAGAACCGCTTCTGTGCTAAGAGATTCAACTGCGTCAAAATCGAACGAAGTGTCCGTTTGATTGTTTTTTTCAACAATTTCAGGGGTTAATTTCTCTACTGCATAGGCTTTACCATTTTGCTGGATCAGCATATTTCTGATTTGTGTATTAAAGACAAGTGCTAAACCAACAACCAATAATAAGAATAGGAAGATATTGATCAGCCAATTTCTTTTCTTATTTTTTTTCTTTTTAGAGCGTTCTTTTTTCGAGGCCATAAGCTTCCTCCTTTTTTACTTAAGTGTATCATATTTCAAATTGAAACCCTAGTTTAAAATCTTTATTTTTTTATTAATATTATTCTTTAAAAGGAACCTTAAAAATATTAGGATTTCTTATTTTTTAGCGTATATCCTTTATTTGATAGGAAAATGACCCTATTTTAACGCTTTGTAACTGAATCTTAAAATAAAAGACACAAGCTTTTCTCACAGAAATATTGTAGAATGGAATAGAAGATAAATAATGGGGGTGATGGAACAAATGTTGGACTTGATTTATGTACATATTGATATGACAAGTAATGCAGTATTATCAAAAGGAATCACACATACAGACTTTACGAATTCCATTGTTCATCACCCTAAGAACTTGCTATTACTGAATCCTTCTGCTGAAGAAGGGGAGTACGATATGCATAGTGGAATGAAGATTATTCGCGGACAAGAAGCTGTAGAACACTATTTTTCGACTGCTCATCGTCGGAAAATGGATGAAGAAATTAAATGGATCGATTTTTCTGATGTTGCGATGCTGAAAGAATTGACACCTATGGAGATTTCAGAGCTGCTGTATTTTGGGCATATGAAAACGAGTCTGCACTCACCTTTCTTTTATAAATTACAAAATGATTTCGTCTTTTTTGAATTTGTCGATCATATGACAAGGGTTTATTATCGATATATAGATGAGTTTTATCGAATTTTAGCGGATAAAATCACTCGGGTGATCTTGGAGAAAGTAAATGATCGGAAAACATTTTTTAAACGAGCCGTTCCAGTTGAGAAGTTGGACGTAGAATTACTGAAAGAAATGAAGCCGATTTTACAAGAAGGGGTTGTTTTTTGTTTCGACCAAATGGATATCAAAGGGAAAGAGTATCATATCCCGATCCATGTTGTGGAAGATTCATTGTGGAAGACAAAAAACTTTGCTTATCGAAATGAGCCGGTCATTGCAATATTGATTTACAATACGGGCAAGCGGACATGGCGTTTGATGCAAGAAGATGAGTTTGGATTTACTGAATTGCCGAGACGGGCATAAAAATAATCAGCGCAAAAGGCCAATAACAACATTTTTAGTTATTCTAAAAATGGTTGTTATTGACCTTTTTGAATTGTTTTAAAGTACAGAAAGTTTTATTGTGTAATAAGTCTTACGGATTCCCTGATATTTAAGGTGGGCAGAATTTGTTTATGAATTAAGGGATCATCGTTAGTCTTGATGCGTTTGATCAATGTTTGAACAGCTACTTCCCCCATATAAAAAAGATTCGTTGAAACATTAGTGATGGGAGGGCTTGCCATTCGCGTAAATTCAGTATCATCATAACAAATAATATTAATGTCATCTGGGATCATATAGCCGATTGACTGTAAGTAAGAATTGAGCATAAAAGCTAGTCCCGAATTAGCGCAAAACCAAGCATCTGGCATTGTTTCGATTTCTTTCAATTTTGTATAAAGGGCACCTTGGCTTTCTTCAATAGAGGTGATTTCAATACTTTTATCTTCAACAAGATCCATATCAGCTAAGGCTTGTTTATACCCTTGATAACGTTCGAGATAACTAGGAGAAAAGGCAGTGTCTCCTATAAAGCCGATTCTTTTATTATTATTTTGAAAAAGAAGAGAGATGGCATGATAGGTTCCGTCGGTATTTTTAGATAAAATAGCATCAGCATGCAAAGATGGATCATGATGGTCCACTAAGACGCAAGGCAAACCGTAGTCGATAATTTTTTTTATATATAAGTTGTCACTATGAGATAGGATAATGATGCCTGTAAATTCAGCAATGTTATTTGGTAAACTGAATGTACGTAATGCTTCTCTTGAGAGGGATTCAGTAACAAGTTGATAACCGTTTTTTTCACAATTTTTTCGAATACTGTCTACTATTTCACCGAAAAAACTTTTTTGAGAAAAAACAAAGGTTGTTGCGATTAATAATATCTTACCCAATTGCTTGTTTGTTTGTTTTTCACGGTATTCATAACCTAAAGAGTGAGCAGTTTCTATGACTGCTTTTTTTGTTGCTTCACTGACCCCATCTGTATTTCGTAAAGCCTGGGATACAGAGTTTCTTGAAATACCTAATTGATCGGCAATATCTTGCATGGAAACTTTTTTCATGGCGATTCTCCTTTTTTATAAACTAACGTAATTATATCATATTGCTTTTTTATTTTGTAATGTTTTGTAATCATCGTTATGTAATGTTGACATTTGTTGAGTGCGGATGATATTATGGGTTTGTAAAAAAGAAAGCGTTTGCTTATAGGGGGAGAAATTATGAAGTTGAAAAAAATTTTACTTGGCATGTCAATTGGTTTAATGGGAATGTTGCTTTTAGTCGGTTGTGGTTCATCAAATAAAGAGGGGACTTCTTCTGATGGAAAAACAAAGATTACATTTTGGGCAGCGCCTAATCCAACCCAATTAAAATATTGGGAAGATATGGCGAAAGAGTTTGAGAAAAGCCAAACAGATATTACTGTCGAAGTTTCTCAAATGAAAGAAAGTCCATCTTCAGAAGCAACGATTCAATCAGCGATTGCCTCTAAAACGGCACCAACATTATCTGAAAATATTAATCGAAGCTTTGCAGCTCAACTAGCTGCGAGTGAGGCAATTTTGCCCTTGAATGAACAAGAAGGTTTTTCAAAAGCAGTCGAAGAAAGAAAAATGAGTAAAAGTATTGAGAGTTGGGAATTTTCAGATGGCAAACAATATGTTTTCCCTGTCTATTCTAATCCTATTTTATATGCTTGGCGCATAGATACATTAAAAGAAATTGGAGTCGATGAAATTCCAGAAACCTATTCTGAATTATTAGAGGTAGGAGATAAATTATCGAAACAAAAAAAAGACGTAGCGATTTGGGCCAAAAAAGATTTGACGGATCCTACTGCTTGGATGCGTTGGTTTGATTTTTTCCCATTGTATAATGCTGCCAGCAAAGGTGCTCCTTTTGTTCAAGAGAATAAGTTTGTTGCTGACCGCACAGCTACAGAAGATGTCTTTGGTTTAATGAGTGAGCTTGCCAAAAAGAAATTACTACGTACAGGTGAAGCGACTGATCCATTTGAAAATGGCGATAGCTTGATGGCTGAATTAGGACCGTGGACATTCCCTAACTGGGAAGAAAAATATCCTGAATTGACATTCGATGAAAATTATACGATAACTTCTCCCGTTGTACCCGATTCAATGAAAGGAGAAAAAAATATCTCCACATATGCCGATTCTAAAGGAATCGTTATGTACACACAGGCAACTGAAGAGGAACAAAAAGCGGCGATGAAGTTTTTATCTTTTGTTTATGGGGATGAAAAAAATGATGTGACTTGGCTTGAATTAACGAGTTTGATTCCTGCTAGAGATGATGCAACAGAAAATCCTGTATTCAAAGAATATTTTAAAGAAAACCCTGCGATGAAAGTATTTGCAGAAAATGTTCCTTACGCTGTTCCGGCAATGGATAATGAGAAATACAATGATATTCAACAAGTTTTTGGTGAACAAGCGTGGGTTCCTGTTGTAAGAGGAGAGAAAAGTCCTCAAAAAGCTTTTAAAGATGGAGAAAAAGCAGTTGAAGGAGCGCTTCGGTAATGAGAAGGAATAATAAATTAGGCTGGTTATTTACGAGTCCTTATCTGATATTTACACTAATTTTTTTCTTGTTACCTTTGTTATGGTCTTTTTGGTTGGCGCTAACTGACTGGGATATGATTTCCCCGACAATTAATTTTGTTGGGGTTCAAAATTTTATGACTGCCGTAAAAAGTCCAGCCGTTCAATCCGCTTTTTTAGTTACTTATAAATTTTTACTGGTATTTGTTCCGCTGGCATTGGTCTTATCTATGGCGATTGCTTTATTAGTGAATAGTTTACCGAAATTTAAAGGCCTTTTTATGGTTGCTTTTTTCTTACCCTATCTTTCAAGTGGTGTAGTAACTTCTCTGATTGTGAAAGGGTTGTTATCGTATAATGGCCCATTTAATATTTTTTTACGGAATACATTCGGTTTGGATATTGATTGGTTGGGCGATCCGAAAGTAGCCATTTTCATCGTATCTTTGATGATTGCTTGGAAAATGTCAGGTTATTATGGATTGATTTTGATTTCAGGTTTATCAAATATTAATCATGAAATCTATGAAGCAGCAGCGATAGACGGGGCTTCGAGATGGACGATATTTTGGAAAATTACGTTTCCCATGATGTATCCAGCATTTTTCACAGTTACAGTACTAGCTGTAGGTGTGAGTTTCGGGATCTTTACCGAAGTTTATCAGTTGACAGGTGGTGGACCTAACTTTTCTACGAATACATGGCAGATGGAAATTTATAATCAAGCATTTGTTGGATTGAAATCAGGTTATGCATCCTCTATTGCTTTGCTTTCGTCAGTTGTTACGTTTGCTTCTATTGGTGTTATTCGTAAGTTATTAGAAAAATGGGGTGAAAAAAATGGTTGGTCGTAAGAATACTAAGTTATCAATGAGCATCAAATATCTTGTGACAACACTTTTGATGTTGATCATGACATTTCCTTTTATTTATTTAGTTATGCACTCTTTTGCTTCATGGGATGAAGTCGATCGTAGATTGATTCCTAGTCATTTTGATTTAAGGTCGTGGGAATGGTTATTCGGAGATGCCTCTACTTCGGCTAATGCACCGTGGATCGGCGCTTTTATAAATACGATTATCGTTGCGACTATTGCGACATTTTTGATGTTATTATTTGCGCTGACAGTTGGTTATGCCTTAGCAAAAATTGAATTTAAAGGAAAGAAATTTGTAAATAACTTTATTTTATTTCAAATGTTTTTTCCAGCAATCATCTTATTGATTCCCCAGTTTTTATTGATCACGAAAGTTGGTTTGCTTGATACCTATGCTGGAATGATCGTTCCGACAGTGATGAGTCTGTGGGCTATCTTTATGTATACAAATTTTTTCAAAGCGATCCCAGATACGTTGATTGAGGCAGCTAAATTAGATGGTGCGAGTGATATAGCGATTCTTTTTAGAATAGTATTGCCGATGTCTAAATCGATTACTACGGTTATTTTTCTATTTTTGTACACGGATCGTTGGACAAATTTATTATGGGACATGATCGTTTCCAAGAGTGATAGTACAACTACATTAAACGTTTTGATATCTCAGATGTTTGGTCCTTATGGTACGTATCCAGGTCCAATGTATGCGGCGTCAGTTTTACTAACGTTACCGTTAATTATCTTGTTCTTAGTTTTTTCTAAACGATTCCAAGATGGTATGCAATTTACATTGAAGTAAGGAGATCACTATGAGTTGGTGGGAAAAATCAATTTTTTATGAAATTTATGTTCCATCTTTTAATGATAGCGATGGTGACGGTATCGGAGATTTAAAAGGAATTAGCGAAAAAGCAACTTATTTAAAAGAACTTGGGATTGATGGGATTTGGCTAACACCGTTTTTTCCTTCTCCCAAAGTGGATAATGGCTATGATATTTCAGATTACTACAGCGTAGATCCTATTTATGGAGACATGTCAGCGATGGAAACTTTAGTAAAATGTATGCATGATGTCGGGATAAAAGTCATCATTGATCTAGTCATTAATCACACATCTGATCAACATCCTTGGTTTCAAGAAGCGAGGATGTCGAAAAATAATTCCAAAAGAGAATGGTATATCTGGCGTGATAAGCCAAATAACTGGGCATCTTTTTTTGGTGGAAGTGCTTGGCAATTTGATGAACAAACGCAGCAATATTATTATCATAGCTTTTCTAAAGCACAAGTGGATCTTAATTGGACGAATCCAGAAGTGAAAGCAGCAATTTTTGATGTTATTGATTTTTGGATTGAAAAAGGAATCGATGGCTTTCGTTTAGATGTCGTCAATAATTTAACCGTTGACATTGAATGTAAAGACAATCCTTATGATGAAAATGGGACACAAATTCATCAATATGATGTGAACCAGCCAGGTATCATAGAAACGATAAAAGATATAAAAGCCTTTCTTACCTCCAAAAATAGTCAGCTGTTTACTGTAGGTGAGATTAGTTCTGATAAATTAGAAATAATCCAGCAGTATGCAGGAAGAGAACTATTCGATGTGACGTTCAACTTTAATTTTGGAAGTGTCGAATCCTTTGATGAGAAAAAAATTGTGCAAGAATTAACAGAAATGCAAAAAATATACGGAACGCAACGTTTGCCAACGTTATTTTTCAATAGTCATGATATGTCTCGTTCTTGGAATCGTCTGAGTCAGGAAAGCACCTCACGCTATTTACAATTAGCTGCGCTGTTACTTTTAAATAGAGGGGTTGCATTTTTATTTCAGGGGGAAGAATTAGGCGTGGGCGATTATTTACCAGCTGATTTTTCTGATATAAGAGATATTCAAGCAATTAATAAGTTTGATGAACAACGGCTACAAGGGGATTCTCATGAAGAATCGATGGAACAAGCAAATTTAGTCAATCGAGATCGTTCGAGAGGGATGATTCCATGGGATACAGCTAAAGATAATAGCTGGATAGGTTATGGCAAAAAAAATGCAGAGTCAGACACTATTTTTACTTGGTATCAAAAACTAATTACGCTTCGTAAAACGTATTTGCAAGAGACTGACTGCATGAAGATACTAGAAAATAAAGCCGGTTTATTGATGTATCAACTCTCAGGATTAGTAATCATCGTAAATTTTTTGCCAAACTGGAGTCCTCCTTTTAAGCTTTCAGCACAACATATAACGTGTTTAAAAAATGGAGAATTAATCAAAAAACAAAACAACTATTATTTATCTGGGTATGGTATTTGGATAGGAAGGAACTAATAATGATTGATATAGAACTATTATTGACGCATCACCGTGAAGGGAAATTGAAAAATAAGGCAGTAAAGCTTCAATTTTCAGGAGTTGCAGATCAAGATGTATACAATATAACTGCCCCATTTAGCATAGGAGATCGAGAAGTTATCGCGGGTCGTATCGAAGCTAGAACAAATGAAGTAGCACAAATTGGCTTGTTCGAAGAGGTAGAAGAAAACAAATGGAACTTGATTGAGGGAGCTATCAAACTAGCGTTACAAGATCCATTTGTTACAACAATCGATGGGACAATTATTTTAGGTGGTGTAGAAGTCTTTTTTGATAAAGAAGGAGCGCGTTGGCGAACTATTTTATATCGACTAAAAAGTATTAATGAAGCTGAAAAAATTTTTGAAGGCCCATTTGGAATGAAAGACATCAGATTGAAACAATTACCCGATGGGAAAATTTTAGTTTTGACTAGACCACAAGGAGAAAAAGGGGGTAGAGGCAAAATTGGTATTGCATGGGTAGATACGTTAGCACAACTATCGCTAGAAATAATCGAAGAAGCAACGCTGCTTAAACAGCAGTTTTCTGATGTTGATTGGGGTGGCGCAAATGAAATTCATTTAATTGATGAACGAATTTGTGTATTAGGCCATATTGCTTCCTTTGATCAAGTTGGAAATCGTCATTATTATGCTATGACATTTGAAATAGATAAAAAGAAAGAGACAATGGAAAATCCGAAAATCATTGCTGAAAGATCGGATTTTTTACCAGGTCCATCTAAAAGAAATGATTTAATCGATGTAGTTTTTAGTGGGGGCTTAGTTTTACATGGCAAAGAAGCGACATTTTACGCTGGAATTAGCGATGCTGAGGCTCAAAAAATAACTATCCAAAATCCATTTTAGAAAAGGAAGAAAAAATATGACTATTTATCGTTATGAAGAAAATCCGATTATTACTCCGTTAGATGTTCCTCCATTGCATAAAGATCATGAAGTGATTGGTGCATTTAACGCCGGAGTAGCCAAATATAAAAACGAAATATTATTATTATTGCGCGTTGCAGAAAGACCGATTTCAACGTCTGAAGAGACGATTAAAGCGCCGATCATTCATCCTGAAACAAAAAAATTGGAAATCATAACGTTTGATCGAACAGATCCTCAGTATGATTTTGAAGATCCACGAATGATTCGATTAGCAGATAACTTAGATGGGTTTGTCTATTTGACGTCACTTTCCTATATTCGAATTGCACGGAGTAAAGATGGTCGCCAGTTTACAGTTGATGACAAAGCGTTTTTGTATCCATTCAATGAATATCAAACATTTGGGATTGAAGATGCTCGATGTACGCAAATTGGTGATACGTATTATGTGAATTTTAGTTCTGTGTCACCAATGGGCGTTTGTGATTCAATGATCTGCACAACTGATTTTGAGCATTTTGAAGATATGGGAAATATTTTTGCACCAGAAAACAAAGATGTCTTATTATTTCCTGAAAAAATCAATGGAAAATATTATGCTTTGCATCGTCCATCATTAAAGAGTATTGGGAACTACGATATTTGGATTGCCTCCTCTCCTGATTTACAAGCTTGGGGGAACCATAAACATCTGATTGGTATACAACAAGATAGTTGGAACAGTGGGCGTATTGGTGGTGGGCTAGTTCCTATAAAAACAGAAAAAGGCTGGCTTGAGATTTATCATGGGGCAACCAAAGAACAACGTTATTGCATGGGGGCAGTCCTATTGGATCTTGATGATCCGACAAAAGTAATTGCCCGAACAAAGAATCCAATCATGGAGCCTGATGCTGAGTATGAGAAAAAGGGATTCTTCGGAGATGTGGTTTTTGGTTGTGGTGGTCTTGTCGATGGAGATAAGCTAATAATGTATTATGGCGTTGCAGATACCTCGATGGCGGGCTGTGAATTAAGCATTAGTGCAATTCTTGAACAATTAGACAAAGAAGGTTGATCTCATGAGTTGGAAAAAGAAATATGCTGAGTGGTCAAATGCAGAATGTCTATCAGATGAATTAAAAAAAGAATTGGCTAACATTGAGAATCAACAGGAATTAGAAGACCGTTTTTACCAGTATCTTTCATTTGGAACTGGAGGAATGCGTGGGGAAATTGGCGTTGGAACGAATCGTATCAATGAGTATACGATTAAGCGTGCTGCCTTGGGTTTAGCACAATACATTGAGAAGAAAGGGATAGAAGCTCAAAAGGCAGGCGTGGTTATTTCTTATGACAATCGTTTTTTTTCAAAAGAATTTGCGCAATGGACAGCGACCGTTTTAGCTTCAAAAGAGATAACCGTTTATTTATCGAGTATGATGCGTCCAACACCTGAATTATCTTTTTTTGTAAGGGAATTAAATGCTTTTGCAGGAGTAATGATTACTGCGAGTCATAATCCTAAAGAATATAATGGATTTAAAGTGTATGGCTCTGATGGCGGTCAAATAACGCTAGAAACAGCGACCGAACTGATGCACATTTTGAGCAGTTTAACGAATGAATTAGAGATCAATCCTTTTTCGCTGTCTGATTGCCTTATAAAGGGACATATTCATTACCTCGATGAAGAGATGGATAGTCTGTATTTAGAGAAGCTGACTTCCGTTTTACAAAATAAGAAGAACGTTAAGCAAAATGGCGATGAAGTATCTATTTTATATACACCTCTCCATGGTTCGGGAGAAAAATTAATTCGAAAAGGTTTTGAAAATGTAGGATTTAGTGATCTGTCCATTCTAGCGTCACAATCCGATGGGGATCCTGCTTTTTCAACGGTCAAATCACCGAATCCAGAAGATCCTGAGGCATTTGAGTTAGCTTTAAAAGAGTCAAAAAAGAAAAAAATAGATTTGTTTCTTGGAACAGATCCAGATGCAGATCGATTAGGCGTAGTTATTCTAGATGAGAAAGAACAGCCAGTATTACTTAACGGGAATCAAATTGGCGTTTTATTATTAGATTTTTTAATTCGACATAAAAAAAGTGAAAAAGAAAACATGTCAAACTATTTTATTGCTAAAACAATTGTAACTTCTGATTTAGGTGAGAAGGTCGCAGCACAGGCTGGGATAGAAACGAGAACCACATTGACCGGGTTCAAATTTATCGGAGAACAGATCGCGTTATCTGAAGAAAAAAAAGACAAAGAATTTCTTTTTGGCTATGAAGAGAGTTTTGGTTATTTGATCAAAGCGTTTGTGAGAGACAAAGATGCGATTCAAGCAGCTATTTTAATGGCTGAGCTGGCATTGGAGTGTAAACAAAGAGGAACGACCGTGTTAGCGCAGCTACAAGCTATTTATCAAGAGCATGGTTTTTATCTTGAAACGTTAGAAAGTCTTACTTTCAAAGGGAAACGCGGACAAAAAGAAATGGAGACGCTTATAGAAACGTTGAAGCAGGAAAATTTGCAAAGGATAGGTTCTAAAAAAATAAAATTGCAAGAAGATTACAGTATTGGATGTAAAAAAAATCTCGTGACAGGTGAGATAGAAGCGTTGAAGTTACCCCAATCAAATGTATTAAAATACATTTTTGAAGATGGGTCGTGGGTATGTATCAGACCTTCTGGAACAGAGCCAAAGTGTAAAATATACTATTCAGTACACTCTGAAACTGAAGCACAATCAAAGAAAGAATTAGATGTTTTACAAAGGGAAGTGAAACAACTTCTTTTGCAAAAATAAAATTAAAATACAAATAAATGACTTAAAAAGAGGTTGCTTTTGCTCCCAGCGTTTATTCGGATTCTTTAGGGCTAGGCTATAACTCGTAGAGTTATAGCCTAGCCCTTTTTTAAGTTGCATTTTTAGAGATGACTGCATTTTTAAATAGGAACACTAAGAGTTTTTGCTTTGAATTGTTTTTTCTTCAGTCTCATTTTCTTTATCTTTCAATGCATCTTCAATTTCTTTATGCAGGAAATAAGAAATGACTGTTCGGATCACTACTAAAATAGCCAGTTTTAAAATGTCTTGAAATGTTGGTTTGATAATCGATTCAATAATGTCTGCGGCAATTAGTATTTCTAAACTAAGTAGAATATAACTACCTAAAAAACTTTTAATAAAATTATTTTGTCTGGCCATCACAATACGGTTTCTATTGTCTTTTTCACTTTTCACAAAATCAATCCCCGCCATAATGACCCCCCAAATCAAGACGAAGATAGAGAAAATGTTTAAGGCTAAAATAAAGAGATCAAAAAACGGAATCAAGTGGTTCATGATATTTTGGGCTAAATCGTGCATTCGAGAGTCCTCCTTTGGTTTGTAGTAGACGATCGAAATAGTTTAGTCATATTGCGCTACCTTTTTGGCTGAAACCAAAAGCATCATTGGTCTACGCAGTTCATTGCGCATTTCGGCACTTTCTTTTAGCAATTCAGGAGCAGGCATAGGTTCGACGATTCTTGTAAGCTGAAAACCATTTGTTAATAAGCCGTCTAGGTAAGTTGTTAATGTCTTGTGGTATTTCATTACTGTCTCACCTAAAAAGGTTGTTTCACGGATGCTTTCGTCAAAATAGCGGTCAACAGGCCAATAAATCGGTTGTCCCTGATCGTAAATCCAATCTTCCGTTCCTTGTGCTGTAAAAATAGGATGCTCAGCAGAAAAAATGAAATGGCCACCAGAATTTAAAGAGTGATTGACCTTCTTGGCGATCTCATCGAATGAAGGAACGTAATGAAGCGCTAAAGAGCTGATCACAATATCGAATGTTTCGCCCAATCCATCGATTTCTTCCATCCCCATTAAATGATAACTGATTTTTGGAGAATCTGTCATTTCCATGGCTTTTTCGATCATCCGTTCAGACAAATCGATGCCGATAACTTTTTCAGCACCATTTTCAACTGCGTAACGGCAATGCCAACCGTAGCCACATCCAAGATCAAGAACTGTTTTTCCAGTAAAGTCAGGAAGCAATTTTTTTAATTCATGCCATTCACCAGCTCCTTCTAAACCTTTTCTAGAACGATCCATTTGGCTATAAGCTTCGAAAAAATTAGGATTATCATATTCATTGTTCATGTTTTATCTCCTTTTTAACGTGTGTAAGTGCGGTCTCTTTTATTGTATCAGATTGTCAGAATAATACCCATAAAAGAGAATAGAACAAATTATTGAAATGTATGGCCGCAATCCTGTAAAACATGAATAGCTTTTTCTTTATCTTTGTTTTTAATTAAAAGGTAATCAGTGTTATAGGTGGATAAAGAAAAAATTGAAATTTTATTTTCAGCTAATGGATTGGCTAATTGAGTCAAAATACCAACTAAAGAAAAATCTAGTTCACCGACAACTTGAATAATAAACCAGTCATCATCGACAGAAAGCGCTAAGTCCGTCTCTAATGTGTTAGAAGGCACGATAATGGAACATTCATCATCTGTATAAGTAATACTTTTGAAAGCATTTATCTCATGAAATGAAGCAGGAATCTCGGTATGAGTAGGAAATTTCATGATTGTATAGTTTGTTTTGTCTAATAGTTTTAGCTGCATAGGAAGTTCTCCTTAATAGTTTAAAATAGGAAGCTGTAAAAATACTTGAGAATCGTAAACAAAAGGATTACTTAACATAGCCAAGCCTTAAGTCTTAAAGAACTTTTTTTTAGTTTATCATAAAAAATATAGGGATTGCATAAAGTTAGTGTTTTTTCTCTATACTACTATGTTATTTAGACAAAAAAACAGCCAACGAGAAATAATATCGTTGACTGTTTAGTTTATTTAATAAGTCTTTTGTCATTTTTAGACAAGGTACTCACTTTTTTTATATGTTCAACAGTGATCATCCGGATTTGTTGGCTGTCTTCTTGTAAACGCAGCATGATCGAATCACCTATATTTTTGGAAACGATCCAACCTGAAACGGTCTCAAACTTTTGAGAAGTCGGCACTTCTTTTAATTGTAAAACAACTAAACTTTTTTGAGCAGAAGCGACTTGTAATTTCTTAAGAATTTCTTCACGCTCTTTATTTTTGCTCTGCTTATCTTTAGAGTCATCTAAAAATGCCGAAAAGAAACTTTGGGAAGATTGGCTTATCAATTTTGAAATGCTTTTCATTGTTGATTTGTGGTTATTATCCATTCTTCTACCTCCTTCACGAATTTACTGCTAGTATCAGACTCTGAATAATCAGTTACTATCATTTTACCTAAAAATTGGAAATAATTCAAGAAAATATGTTCGTAATCATTTCAAAGATAATTATTCTTACTTGCTTTTTTTGTTAGATTCAGTAATATTAGAAGTATTGATTACTATTTATCTAATTCGTTTGAAAGTGAATGGCTCTAGTAAATCTTTCAACTTAAAAGAAGGAGATATACATGAAACAAACAAAGAAATCAAAAACTTATATCATAGCATTATTAGTAATGGCTACATTTTCAGGAGCAATTTTAGCGAAAGTGGCGCCATTGGAAGAAGGACATGGTTTTTCATCTGTGTTTTCTGAAGAAAAGATTGCTGAAGTAAAAACATCTGAAACAAGTGAAGTCAAAAAAGAACCGGAAAAAGTCAAAGAATTGACGTATACTGAAAAAATCAATCAAAATATCAGCGAAAGTAAATTTGCTGACCGGATGCCAATCAACTTGCTATTACAAACAGATGATAAATGGAAGACAACACCATATGGCATGGAAAATCCTGATGGTAATACATTAGAAATCAACGGTTGTGCGATCCTTTCTTTAGCGATGGTATCTTCGTACTTAGATAATAAAACATACATACCTCAAGATATTCTAAATTGGTCAAAAAATGATTATTTTGTAGATGGAGAAGGTACGGCTTGGTCCATTTTCTCTGATTTTGCGATGATGAAAGGGTATCAATTTGAAGATCTTGGCACAGACATTGCAACTGTTGAAGAGCAATTAAAACAAAAACACCCTGTGATCATTTCGGTAAAACCAGGTTTATTTACAGAAACAGGACATATTATGGTACTTAGCGGCACGAATGATGGGAAGTTCTGGGTGAACGATCCAAACGATTCTGAGGCAAAAGGACATTCCCAAAAAGAATTTACAGCGGATGAATTAATGAACGAAGCATTGAATTTTTGGACTATTTACAAATAGAAAGTCAATACAAATCGAGCATGAAACGGACGATATTTTTTCTTGTCGACCATTCAGTTTTAGAATGTAGAGCGCGACTGATTTTTTGGTTTTGCTATACATTCTTTTCTGTTTTCAATAGTGAAAGGAAGAAACTTCTCTCTTTTTTATATACCATTGACATGGGATGGTTCCCATACGATACAATGAAGGTATAAAAAGGAAATGGAGTGAATCAAATGAAAATTATTATTGAAAAAGACTTTGAGGCAATGAGCGAAACCACAAAAAATATTTTATTTGGCCATATGAGCCAAGATAAGCGTGTCAACCTATCTATTACAGCGGGAAACACTCCGGTTGGTGTCTATAAAAAAATGGTGGAGACAGTAAAAGATTCGCCAGATTACGCGAACGTTCACTATTATAATTTTGACGAAATTCCTGTATCAGGCCAAACAGAAGGGCTGACTATTACGGATTTACGAAAATTATATTTAACACCCGCTAATATTGATGAAGCTAATATTCATCCGTTGACTGTGGAAAATTATGCAGAACAAGATAAACGTATAGCGATGGATGGCGGTTTAGATGCCATGTTGATCGGCTTAGGCGGAGATGGACACTTCTGTGGGAATATGCCTACAACGACAAGCTTTGAAAATTTGACTTATAAGATAAAAGTAACAGGGGACGAACCTTGGTTTGTGCCAGATATGATGGAAAAAGGGATGGAATTCGTTACTATGGGACCTGTTAGTGTAATGCGAGTTAAACAGTTGATTTTGATTGTGAACGGCGAGAAAAAAGCTGAAATGGTAAAAAACGTATTGCAAGGACCAGTAACAGAGGAGTTTCCGGCATCTGTTTTGCAACTTCATCCGAATCTTACGGTTATTTTAGATGAAGCAGCAGCAAGTAAATTAAACAAGTAAACCGCAAATTAAAAAAAACGAGATAAAAGCATTTAGCTCCGAGAAATAAGCTGCTTTTTTCTCACTGTGTATTCGGATTTAGAGCTTGAAACAACACTGATTTTTAGTGATGTTCCGGGTTCTTTTTTTTACCTTATTTACAAACATACGTTCTCATGTTATTCTTAGATAAAAGAAGCTAAGATAGGAGTCGAATATGGAAAAAATCAGATGTGATTGGGCAAATGGAACTGAATTAGAAGAAAGATACCATGATGAAGAATGGGGAACAGCAGAACATGAAGATCAAAAACTTTTTGAAATGCTAACCTTAGAGAGTATGCAGGCAGGGTTAAGTTGGTCGACAATCCTTAAAAAAAGAGAGACACTAACTAGTGCTTATGATCAATTTGACTATGTGAAAATTGCTGAGTATAACCAAGAGAAGATTGATGCTTTACTAGTAGATCCAGGAATTATTAGAAATAAGTTGAAAATCAATGCTACAATCAATAATGCACAAGCTTTCATGAAAATCCAAGCAGAATATGGCAGCTTTGATCGATTTATTTGGGCCTATGTGGATAGAGAACCTATTAAGAATCGTTGGAATAATATCAAAGAAGTTCCCTCATCAACAGAATTATCGGATAAAATAAGTAAAGACTTAAAGAAAAAAGGTTTTAAGTTCTTAGGGACAACAACTGTCTATGCTTTTATGCAAGCAACAGGGATGGTAGATGATCATTTAGCGCATTGTTTTAAAGCACTAAAGTAAGATGATCGATCTATAGTGTCCTCGATATATAAAGATCGATCATCTAGAAGTAAGCATATCTTTCATTTACAGAAATATGAAGTATTTCATAAAGAGTTGCTTCATTGTGAATTGGTTTTTCAGCATAAAATCCAAGTATGACCGCTTGCCATTTGTCTGGATTATAGATGATAAGTTTTCCTAGACTTTTTTTGGGAAAAGTTTTTTGGATGTCCACTAGTTGCTTCGGGGTATTAGTCAACGTTTGCTGTTCCGTGATTGTAATCGTTTGTTCTAACAGGTAAGTCGCATCTTTAAAATTATCCTCTAGATTTATGGTGAAAGGAACACCAATTTGAATGGCTTGCCAACCAAAATCGCGAATAATAGCGTCGTAAAATCCTGTAAAGATAAATTGATTCATTCCTTCAGCATTTTCCCATACATATAAAGGAGCATAGGAATTAGAAATTGCCCCTTGTACTTTTTCTGAAATAAGATAAGCTTTAAAGAGTAGACCTTGGAAGTTATCTGTTTTGTGCCCATTTTCTTTTACTCGTTGTCTAATCAGTGACATGTCATAATTATCCGGTAAAATTATTTTATATTGTATAGCGTTCATCTAAATCAGCTCCTATTCTTGATGTATTCAGTATATTCTTTAAAAAAAGTATTGCATAATACAAAAAAATGATATACGGTATCAGTATTAGTGATAGCAAGAAATGGGTGGGAAGATGGAGCTGAATGATTTAAGAATCTTTCATTGTGTAACAGCTGCAGGTTCGATGTCAGAAGCTGCCCGAATAATGGGGTATGCGCAATCCAATATAACTGAACGGATTAAATTGTTAGAACAAGAATTGACAGTGAGGTTATTTGAGCGGACGAATCGCGGCATTAAGCTACTTCCGGAGGGTGAAAAATTATTAGGATATACAACTATCATTTTAGCTCAAATCGATGAAATTGAAATGCATTATAAGAAATTACCAATAAAAATTGGTTGCACACAAACAATCGCATCTAATTACTTTGAATTGACAGATGTCATCAATTATCAGCCGGCAATCGAATTGTTTATCGACACAACCGATCAATTAGAAAAACTATATCAAAAAAAAGAATTGGATGTGTTGATCACAAATAAGAGGACTGCCTTTGATAACGATGTGTTATTTAGCGAAAAGATTGGCTGGCTATCTGCAATAGCTGCGCAAGATGTATATTTGATGAGTCGTGATAAGGAATGTCCATATAGAAAGATGATGCTATCTTTAATCAATCCGCAGACGTGTAAAATTGTTGAAGTTGACTCTATTTACTCGATGATCGACCTTATAAAAAAAGGAGCAGGTCGATCGATTTTACCTAATCGTTTCTTTCTGGAGGAACAGAATCAATCGTTGCATTTCAGCAAAATAGAACAGGAAGTTCCTATTTATATCGTTGGGAATGAAAGGAACAATCACTATGTTCGTTTATTTTTAAAGGATAGCAACGGTTTGAGATGAGAGGATTTGATTTGTGTGAGTGATATTTATAAAGATATCAATTCAAACTATGAGAGATTATCGGAAGCTGAACGGGAAGTCATTGAGTTTATTCTAAGATTTGAGGACATTGAAGGGCTAAAATTAAAAGATATTAAAGATGCGCTGTATATATCTAATTCTACGGTCATCAGAGCGGGGAAAAAATTAAATTACCCAACATTTAAGGAATTGAAATTTGGATTCGTTCAAGCTAGAGAACAGAAGAAAAGAAGCTCTCCAGTAAAATCTGATTTTTTATATGAAGTAAATAGTATCAAAAAAGATACGTTGACAACCTTGGAATTAGTAGATGAAAAAAATATCGACAAAATATGTAATTGCCTAATTAATGCAAGGAGAATTTTTTGTATTGGAACCGGTTCAAGCTCTCAAGTGGCGTCTGAATTTAATTATAAGCTTAAATCAATTGATCTTTGGACAAATAATTTTTCAGATCCCTTTTTGGTTGAACGTATTCCTCAAATCAGCACGTTTCAAGACGTGATTGTTGTTTTTTCATTAAGTGGTCAAGTAGATGAAATCAATGAGATCATGATTAAAGCTAAGTGTAACAGAACGACAATTATTGTGATTACGAATATGGCAGAGACCAAACTAAGATCAATCAGTACATACTCTATAGTGACAAGCAACCCTAGTAATAAAAAAAAGCTTTGTTCAAGATTAATGCTGTATATGATGAGTAGTCTGATTTATGAAAAATTGCTGACGAAAAAAGAGCCTGAGACAAAAGCGTTCAGCTTCGAGAAATAAGAAGGAATCCACAGGACCTATAGTTCAATTTTTTGTGACTAAGTAAGTATCATGAACGGTCAGTTCCTCACGATCACTGAATGTTGTGACAATTTCAACGTATTTCAGAATCCGTTGAATCTTTGTACTTTAGCACTCGATTTATTCTCAACGCAAAGGTATTCTTATTTTGTACAAAAAATCAAGAGCTTGGGACATAAGTCTTAAGACAAATAAAACAGAAGACCGAAAATCATAAAAATGTTTTTCAGTCTTTTATTTTTTAGATTATTGGGAGAATCCTTCATGTTTTCTAGCTTACTTAGCCTATATTTCCTTAAATTTACTGCGATTAACGCGAATCCAATTTCATTGTGTGCCTGTTGTTTCCCTCGAACAGAGAACCGAGTGAACCCTAAACAAGCCTTCAAATGTCCGAAAGCTGGTTCGACGTCAATTTTTCGTTGACGATAGAGTTTACCTGTTTCTTCTTCTGAAAGCAGCTGTTGAATTCTTGCTTTAAAGTATTCCCAATTCATGTTCTTTTGAATCTCACGATTCTTGTCACTCTTCGCTTTTGTACACTGGCTTCGAAGAGGACAATTCGAGCAGTCTTCACATTCATACCGTTTTAAATAACGTTTAAAGCCATATTTATCTGTACGAATAGAATAGTTTCGAAAATTCATTTTTCGTCCGTTTGGACAAAGAAACGTATCATCTAATTCCTGATACGACCAGTTTGCTGGAAGGAACGGATTTTGTTTAAACTTTTTCTTCTGTTCTTTATGGTACATGGCATAAGTGATGAGTGGTGTTCGCTCGTGATCCTCTAAAACCGCTTGATAGTTTTCTTCTCCTCCATAGCCGGCATCTGCGACAATATAGTTTGGCAGATCAAAGAAACGCTCTTTTAAAGTGGTTAAAAAAGGGCGCAATGTTCGTGTATCTGTTGGATTTGAGAAAAGATCATAGCCTAAAATATACTGACTGTTCGTGGCGATTTGAAGATTATAACCTGCTTTCAACTGACCATTTTTCATATGATCGTCTTTCATGCGCATAAAAGTGGCATCTAGATCAGTTCTAGAGTAACTGTTTCGTTGCCCTAAAATCTGTCTATGTTTTTGATAAGCGAGTTTTCGCTCTTTAAAGTCCTTGAAAAGTGTCCTTAATTTTTTAGGAATTTTTCGTTTAGAACGGATTGATTTGCGCGTAATTCCATCCTCTGCTTGTTCGATTTTTTCTGTAAACTTTTCGACAACATGCGCGAGATTTTCTTCAATCTTACCTAATTCAGTGACAGATAATTCTTTTGAGGACTCTCGCTCAATTTCAGGAATAATTTGATTCTTTAACAATTCATCGTAGAGAAAATTTGATTTTTCAGTAAGCTTTTTATCAAAGTTATCAATGGATTTTCTCCAAACAAAGGTGTATTTATTGGCGTTGGCTTCAATCTTTGTACCATCGATAAAAATGGCTTCTTCATCGATTAATTGTTCCTTGACTAATTGGCTACGGAACTGGACGAAGCACTCCCGAAGGAGTGCATTCACTAAAGGATTCACTCGAAAACGATTGATGGTTCGATAACTAGGTTGATAACTTTGAGTAAGCCACATCATGCGAATACTGTCTTTCGTCAAGGCTTCAATCTTGCGACCAGAAAATACAGATTGTGTGTAGGCACATAAAATCATCTTCATCATCATTTTCGGATGATAAGAAGAAGGCCCCATTTGATGATGAAAAGGAAGAAAGCGTTCCTCCGGAATACTTTCAACTAATTGATCAATGACAAACGCAATATCGTTTTTTTCTAACTGAAAACTAAAATCTAGAGGAAGAACGACTTGATTTGTGGTATAATTTTTAAACATAAGAACACCTCGCTGACTTATTTGTTTAGTCACTTTTATTTTAGCAAAGGTGTTCTTATTTTTGTACAAAAAAACAATCCAGATGCCAATCAATTTGACTGGTATCTGGATTTTTCGTTAGGACTTATGTCCCAAGCTCTTTTTTTACTTTGCAGCTTATGTCTAAAATTTGTTAAATAATTTATAGCGTTCCTAAATGTTTAAAATCCGCCTAATGAAACATTACTTAGTTGAATAATATGAGAACCTTGTGTCTTCAATTGCGTTGGTTCACTTTTCACAGCAGTAGAACGTACGCCTTGCACAGTAGCTCGAGCCATAGGAGGTGTAAATTGCAGTCCTCCAGGAACCGCTACTACTTGCCCAGTTCCATTCGTACTCCAAACGTAATTTTGTACGTTGCTCATATTACGTTTTATTGAAGTGTAATCAGTAATAGCAATTGTTTGTCTAGGTCTCCATTGAATAGTATCTTGTCTGGTCAAGACATATTCTTCAATAACTTTAGCACTGCTATACGCACGAGGCATTTGTTTTTGAGCGTGTAATGCACTTAACGGACTGTTGATATTTCTAGAAACACCTTTTATAGTACTTCCATTCTCTGCCTGGATGTGTGCGATTTCTGTATAAGCACCGCTAGCGCCTCCTTCTCCATAGACATTAGCCCCTTTCCAAGCATAAATATCTCTATACGCCCAGATACCCACACCATTTTCTGAAGAAGCAACTGCTTTTAGATTCGCACTGTAATAAGGTTTTATGTCGTTATATGTCCAAATGCCATAATTTACTCCATACCCTTCCAGTGTTCCTCCTTCCATTTGGATTTCGTTGTATGCGCGGATACCTGACTCCGTTCCTTTTCCTACAACTTTTCCTACACCATTTTTAGTATATTTAAATGCTTTTAGATAACCACCAACATTTATACCAAATTGGCCATCTGTATCTGCTGTTAATTCACCACTACCTCTGAATTCCAAGTCATGTTTTGAATAAATTGAATTGATGTTTACAGGTTCTGTATTATTCAAATAAATTTTTAGGTTTTTTGAACTAAATATTTGTGTATTTTCGTCAAGATCCCAAGTACCTTTTCTTGTACTCAATACATTTTTACCATTTTCTGTTTTGATGGTCGCGTCATATCCCTTTAAATCTTCGTTAAACGTTAGCGATGCTGCGTCGACTTTTGATTGTCCTACTAAGAACGCACCTACTAATAATCCAGTAGTGATCAATAACTTTGTCATTCCCTTTTTCTTCATAATCATTTTTTTCTCTCCTTCTTATGATTTTCCAATCGTATTACCACCCCATATTATCACAGGAAAAATATAAATCAACCTGAAAATTTTATTTATATAACGATATTATACTAAAAAACATATATTTTAATTGTAATCGATAGGAAAAATAAAAAAACTTTTTCAAGCTAATTGTGCATTGAACTATCCGTACTTTTTTTGGCGAATCACTCGCTCCATTAATCAACTATATATCAGTTAGTCAAAATTTAAAGTCATTGAATACCTTATTATTGTTGATATTCCGAAAAATTTTATAAGTTCATCCAGAAATAAGTTATTAAAAACTCTCCCCATAATTCCACTCTCAAAATCAACGTACTAGACTTTTTGAAGCGAACAAGACACCATCGAAAGTTTTTTCGATCCCAATTTCTGGAGAAAACACTCTAACTTATTTTATAATCAAATAATCTAATATAAACAAAAAACAAAAAAATAAAATATATTTACACTTCTTATTTTTCTTTCGTGATTAAGCCTGCTTCAACATTTCAGATTGTTCCCTATGAATTTATATAGTACAATAAGTAAATTTACGAAACGAAAGATAAACGATCCTTCCTCCATCGAAAAAATACAAAGGCAATGACATTTTCTATTTTTAAATACGACGATAAGGTTCTATAAACAAAATATATCTTCTACGCTGAGATACTAGAAATAAAGAAGACAACTAACGTCAAAATCAAAATTTACATACTAAAAAACGCAGTTAAATTTTTTTAACTGCGTTTTTTAAATTCAATAGAACAGAAGAGAGGACTTCGTTAATTAAAAACCCAATGGCAATTGAAAAACCAACTAAAATTGCTTGTGTCCCAAAATTAATAGCTTGATTGTAATTATTTTCAGCAAGCGAATTGAATGCTTTGAACAGCAAGCTTCCAGGAACGATCGGCATAATACCAGAAATCGTAAAAACCATACTAGGAATTTTTGTCATTTGGGCAAAGAATTGACTGCAAATCGATAGGATCACACAAGAGATTAAAGAAGAAATAGCCGCATTGTTATGCGCAATAAAATAATTATAAGCAAGTGCCGCAATAACACCCGAGATTCCGCAAAGTACAAAATATTTTTTTTGAACATTATTTAAAATGGACGTACTGCCACTAACTAAAAAACTAAAAATGATTTGTGTAAGCATTGCTATGCCTCCTTATTAAAAGTTTGTCAATATGAACGCGACTGGTAGCCCCAACATCAATGCGGTATTGATTGCTTCAGAGGCTTGCGAGATACCGGATAAATAGTCACCATCAATGCTATCTCTTATTGCATTGACTAAGGTAGCCCCAGGCAATAGCGGCATCATACAACTGAGGGTCAAAGAAAAAGAATCTTGTGTGATATTATTTTTCACCAGCAACACCGCCAAAGTCGAGACAATCGTTGAGTATAAGAATATTGAGAAAATTTTAATATTGATGTACTTTTCTAAAATAATATAGCAAAAATAGCCGACCACACCGACTAGAAAGGCTAAAAAAGCAGCCATAGATAATTTATTGATCAAAATGTACATAGATCCGCAAATAATACCTGCTACAAAAATTTGAACATGTCGCGGAAACGCATAATCGTGTTTATCTATCTGCTTAAATTCTTTGTATAATTCATCTGTTGTGATTTTTTTTGTTAAAAATGCATCGACTTTTGTCTTTATATGGCTCATTTTTTCAAAATTATACGAATACTTTTGTATGCTTAACATTTTCACATCATTTGTTTGCTGATTGATCAACATTAAGTTTGTAGGTGTAATATAGAAAGAAAAAGAATTGATCCCCATAAATAACATCATTTGAATGAGATTACTTCGCACTTCAGATACACCATAATTACTTTCTAACATCAATTTCCCATATATAATAAGGACTTTTATATTTAAATCATTACTGGCTTCGTCAATGCCTTCGGTCGTCTCGATTTTTGTTGAATTCTCTACCATAATCTTCCCTCCAACGCGTACTTCTTTGCTTTTGTTAAGTATACTACAAACCATTGAAAAACATCGTTTCAGCCTTTTATTTTTTATTAAAATATAATAGATTTTTTTTGATAAAACACTTATCCATGAAAGATAAATAAAACAACCGATTCAATAGAACTAGGTAAAAATGAGCGTAAAAAGAGTGAGACAAAAGTAGAAAATACTTTTATCACACTCTTCTTTGGAAATACATCTTTATTCCTTCTTCGCATTAAATAACGAACTACTTTCTCAATTTGAGTACCGTCTCGCGCTTAATCAATTTATGCGGAATCACCATTCGAACGCCCGTTGCTTCTTTTTCTTGTAATGATTCAATCAGTTTTTGCATACCTGTTCTGCCTAGTTCTGCAATATCAATATCGATACTTGTCAGATAAGGATGGACTAATGTCGCATAAATAGAATTATTAAAGCTAATCACCGAAAAATCATCCGGTACTCGATAACCATACATTTGCGCTAATTGAATCATCCGCATCGCAAAAATATCGTCGATCACGACAGCGGCCGTTGCATTTGTCTCTTTTAAACGTTCCTCAAATGCGACATAATCTTCCGGCTTTTCCATATCAACTGAAGGCAATACCTTTAAATTCGCTAGCATCATAGCCTTTTGATACCCAAAATAGCGTTCATAATAAACATTTTCATGCGTTGTATTTGTAATAAATAAAATATTTTTGTGTCCATTTTCAATCAAATAATCAGTTGCATGTTTTCCTAATAGCTGATTATCATTATCTACATAAATAACTTTGTCTTCATTTGTATAAGGTTGACCAATCAAGGAGAAAGGAACTTGATTTTTGAATAAGTAATCGATAACTGGATCCTCTTTATCTGAATACAACAGAATAAAGCCGTCGACTTGTTTTTGTCGGTGCATTAGTTGAACGTTTTCCAGTAAAGTTTCAAAGGATTGTGCCGTTGCAATTGCCGTTGTCATGCTATGTTTACGTGCTTCATCATTGATCGACTCAATAATCTCTAAGTAAAACGGATTTCCCATTCGCTCACGAGAATCTAGCGGCGGCAAGATCACACCCACAGCTCCTGAAGAACGTTTTCCAAGATTTCTGGCTGCAATGTTTGGAACATACCCCATTTCTTCCATTACTTTATAGACTTTCTTCTTCGTAGCGTCTGAAATACTGGAGTGATCATTGATTACTCTGGACACTGTAGAAGTCGCAACGCCAGCCTTTTTAGCAACATCTTTCACTGTAATCGTCATCTTTTCCACTCCTTTCGCGGTTCATTATAAATCCATCAATAAATCATTCTATCGTAGAAAATAATACCACAGATTGATACCTTGTTGCTATCGACATTTTGATTCCTTGTTTTTTAAATGTCTTAACAAGTCTGGAGCTACCTGAATAAACATCGACTGTAGTAACTTTTTGAAGCCTCTCTAAATAATAATCATTTAATTAGCATACCATCTAAATCAGCTAAAATACCTTTAAACATGTTTATTCTTCGTTTCCATCACACTCACTAATTCATCTACTAAAACCACTTTGTTTTCATATAATGAGAGAGGCAATTCTGCTCCGGAAATAAGTTGCAAACGAACATTTTCTTTATCCACCGTTACATATAACAAGCGGTCACGATAATTCACATGAAAAGCGTAGCTCGTCCATGTACTTGGTAAAAACGGTGCAAAACTTAATTTCTCATCAGCAGTCTTCATTTGGGCAAACCCTTGCACGATGGCAAGCCAGCTGCCAGTCATAGAGGTGATGTGCAACCCGTCTTCCGTATCGTTATTGTAATTATCTAAATCTAAACGAGCGGTCCGTTGATACATTTCTACCGCTTTTTCTTCCATTCCGAGTTCAGCTGCTAAAATCGCATGAACACTTGGCGATAAAGAGGATTCATGGACGGTCATTGGCTCATAAAACAAGAAATTCCGCTCTTTCTCTGCTCGTGAAAAACGTTCACCAAAGAAATAAATTCCTTGTAGCACATCCGCTTGTTTGATAAAGCAAGAGCGTAAAATACGGTCCCAAGACCAATGCTGATTCAATGGTAAGTCGGCTTGTGTTAAAGCGGTTCTCGGCATCAAATCCTTATCTAAGAAAGTATCATGCTGCACAAAAATATCTAACTCTTCATCAAATGGATAATACATATTTTTGATAATTTCTTGCCAATGTTCTCGTTCTTCTTTTGTAATTTCAACGGGGGTTTCAGTTTTGTACTTAGCATAATTATCTAAGGTATATTGCAATACCCAGGCTGCGATTGTATTTGTGTACCAATTATTGTTGACATTATTTTCATATTCATTTGGCCCGGTGACACCATGGATCATATATTTTTGAGCCCGTTTAGAAAAATGAACACGATCTGCCCAAAAACGTGCGATTTCAGTCAAAACTTGTAACCCTTCGTTTTTTAAGTACTCGTTGTCGCCTGTATAATTCACATAATTATAGATAGCGTAGGCAATCGCACCATTTCGATGGATCTCTTCAAACGTGATTTCCCACTCATTATGACACTCGATACCGGTAAATGTAACCATCGGATACAAGGCGCCTGCTAAGCCTTGTTGACGTGCATTGTACTTAGCTTGTTCCAATTGGTTATAACGATATTTCAATAAATTTTTTGTCACTTCAGGTTTAGCCAAAGCTAAATAAAGAGGAACAGCATACGCTTCGGTATCCCAATAAGTAGCACCACCGTATTTTTCACCCGTAAAGCCTTTAGGCCCAATATTCAAGCGTTCATCATCACCATAATATGTGGTAAATAATTGGAATAAATTGAACCGAATGCCTTGTTGCGCCGCATCGTCACCCTCGATCACAACATCGGAAAGTGCCCAACGTGCCGCCCAAGCTTCATTTTGTTCATTTAACAGTTCATCAAAAGTCTTGGTATTCTCTTTCAATAATTGAATCGCTTTTTCTTGCTGCTCTGTTTCTGGAACATCACGGCTTGTCAAAACAATCACTTGTTTTTCTACTGTCATGCTCTCGTTTTTTTGCAAAGTTTCACGAAATACTTGTTGTACTTTTAATGGTTCTGTTTCAGCTAAACCTGCTTTAGCTTCGGTTACATGTTTCATTGCCGCAGTTACACTGAATTGTTCGATTCCAAATGGATTAGGGATCGTAGACGTCGTTAAAAACCCGATGGCTTCTTCAAAACCTGACTGCTGTGCTTCCCAGAACATTTCATCATAATTACTATCTTCATTGCGAACATCTCCGTCGATTTTTGATACAATCTCAATATCTGAGGTTCCTTCAAGAACTTCTACTGTTACTCGAATCATAGCCAATTCTTGTTGCACAATACTCAAGAAACGCTCAAAACGGAATTTAATACTCGTATCCTCATGTTCAAGGATAAATGTACGCGTCAACAGACCATTGCGCATATCTAATTCTAAATAAAAGTCTTTCGGGTCTTGAATGCCTAAATCAATTACTTTCCCATTCACGAAAATATCCATTGCGATAAAATCCACTGCATTGATGACTTTGCCAAAATACTCTGGATAGCCATTCTTCCACCAGCCAACTCTAGTCTTATCTGGATACCAAATACCTGCTAAATAGGTTCCTTTATGATGATCTCCTGTATACTGTTCTTCAAAATTCCCTCTCATTCCCATATAACCGTTTCCCATTGAAGTCAGCGATTCCTGTAATCGACGTTCATTCCGCTCTAACTGATGTGTAGCGATCTTCCATGGGTCTATTTCAAATAAATGATTCATTCTCTCTCCTCCTGTAAACGTTCCGCATCTTAACACCATAATAAACGCAACCGTTTGCATTGTCAAATATTTATTTTACCAAACAGCTTATTTATTAGAATAACTATGTCTATAATGATACTATTGATTTATAGACATAAAAAGGGAATTGATTTTTTTAAGGGTTTACAAAAATAAAGAAGTGATTTATACTACATTCAACGAAAACGTTTGCGCTATTATTGCAAAGGAGAGAAAAAAGATGAAAAAGTTATTTAGTTTTGAGTTTTGGCAAAAATTTGGTAAAGCACTGATGGTCGTGATCGCCGTGATGCCCGCTGCGGGATTAATGATCAGTATCGGTAAGACTATTCCTTTGATCAACCCAGATTGGGCCGCACTTGCTACAACAGGCGGCGTCATTGAAAACATTGGTTGGGGTGTCATCAGTAACTTGCATATCTTGTTCGCCCTTGCGATTGGTGGTAGTTGGGCGAAAGAACGAGCAGGTGGTGCATTCGCTGCAGGACTTTCTTTTATTTTGATCAACCGAATCACAGGTTCAATTTTCGGCGTAACAAGTGAAATGTTAGCAGATGATAAAGCGTTTACTCACACATTGTTCGGTACAAAAATCATGGTCAAAGGATTTTTCACCAGCGTTTTAGAGGCGCCAGCTTTAAATATGGGGGTTTTTGTGGGAATCATCGCAGGTTTTGTCGGCGCGATGGCCTTCAATAAATATTATAATTATCGCAAATTACCTGATGCACTTTCTTTTTTCAATGGTAAACGTTTCGTCCCATTCGTTGTGATTCTTTGGTCGACGATCGTTTCTATTCTTTTAGCCATTATTTGGCCATACATTCAAGCCGGTATCAATAATTTTGGTCTTTGGATCGCTCAATCACAAGATACAGCGCCAATTTTAGCTCCCTTTTTATACGGAACATTAGAACGTTTGCTATTGCCGTTTGGTTTACACCATATGTTGACGATTCCTATCAACTATACTCAACTAGGTGGAACATACGAAATTTTGTCTGGGGCACAGGCCGGAACGCAAGTTTTTGGACAAGATCCATTGTGGCTTGCTTGGGCTACTGATTTAGTTAATTTAAAAGGGACCGGTGACACATCCCAATACAATTATGTCTTGGCAAATTGGACTCCAGCTCGTTTTAAAGTCGGACAAATGATCGGTGCATCCGGTATTTTAATGGGAATGACTCTAGCCATGTACCGCAATGTCGATCCCGACAAACGCGCAAGTTATAAATCAATGTACCTTTCAGCTGCTTTAGCTGTATTTCTAACGGGTGTTACTGAACCTTTGGAATTCATGTTTATGTTTGCGGCCGTCCCATTATATGTTGTTTACGCCATAATCCAAGGTGCAGCATTTGCCATGGCAGATATCATTGCATTGCGTGTTCACTCTTTCGGAAATATTGAGCTTTTGACTCGAACACCTTTAGCCATAAAAGCTGGGCTAGGCGGTGATTTACTGAATTTCATTCTTTGCACTATTGCATTCGGTGTTCTCACTTATTTTATCGCTAACTTTATGATCAAAAAATTTAATTTTGCTACTCCTGGCAGAAATGGAAACTACGATAATAATGAAACGAACGATTCAACGCAAGTAAATACTCAAAATACAGACGGAATCGATCCACAAATCATTGAAATCGTTCATTTATTAGGCGGAAAAGAAAACATTACAGATGTTGATGCCTGTATGACTCGTCTACGAGTCAGTGTTACAGATAAGAATAAAGTCGGAGCGGAAGATGCTTGGAAAAAAGCTGGTGCTATGGGATTGATCATTAAAGATAACGGGGTTCAAGCAGTTTACGGACCAAAAGCAGATGTGCTAAAATCAGATATCCAAGATTTATTGGATTCTGGCATTACGATCCCAGCACCTAAACAAACAGAAATAACCGATCCATCCTTTAAGTCAATTGAGTATCTAGGTATCACCAAAATAATCGTACCTGTTGCAAATGGCGAAGTGATTGCCATCGATCAAGTTGACGATCCAGTCTTTTCACAAAAAATGATGGGAGATGGCTATGCTGTTATCCCCGTTGATACGACGATTTACGCACCGATCGATGGTGTGATCAGCAGTATTTTCCCATCAAAACATGCGCTAGGTATTACAACTTCTGAAGGAATCGAAGTGTTGATCCATATGGGGCTTGATACGATCGAAATGACAGAATCTGCTTTTACAATTCTTGTAACTGAAGGACAAAAGATTACTGCAGGTGAAAAAATCGCTACCGCTGATATAGAAAAAATAAAAGCTTCAGGCAAACAAACAACCATGATCGTCGTCTTTACAAATGGCGAAAAAATCAATGGTTTCCATTTAGATAAAACAGGTAAACAAGAACCTGGAACTCCTATTGGTCGTTTAGATATTTAATATAAGAAAACTTAAACGGGTTGGCATAAACCTCTATGGGCTTCATGCCACTCCTTTTTCTTTTACTGGAGGAGAAATAAACATGAATGTACTTACACTGAACACCCACAGCTGGCTAGAAAGTCATCCTATAGAAAAATTACAACAGTTGGCCGAGAAAATCATTCAAGAAGATTACGCACTGATCGCTCTACAAGAAGTCAATCAACGCATTGATAGCTTACCTGTTATTTCAACGCATAACTTCCATCCAACAGAAACTCAGCTACCGATCCATGAAGACAATTTCGCTTATCTTTTAGTTCAGTTTTTGAAAGAACGCGGACAAGACTATCACTGGAGCTGGACATATAACCATATTGGCTATTCGATCTACCATGAAGGTGTTGCTCTTCTTTCAAAACAACCGATCCAACCGCAAGCAGTCGTCATTTCCACAGAAAAAGAGCCCAGTGATTACCGCAGAAGAGTCTTACTGATAGGACAAACAAAATTAGACGAGAAAAACATCACTGTTTTAAGCTGCCATTACTCTTGGTGGTCTGAAGCTGACGGTTTTTCAGATGAATGGCGAAAAACCGAATTAGCCTTACAAAATCATATTTCTCCTTTACTGATCATGGGTGACTTTAACAATCCAGCATCAAAAAAACAAATGGGGTATGATCTTGTTCTAAACAGTTCATTACAATTGCAAGACAGTTTTTTGACAGCTAGTGAAAAAATCGGTGAACACACCGTGGAAAAAGCAATCGATGGTTGGGGAGAAAATCAGGAAAAACTGAGGATCGACTATATTTTCACTTCAAAAAATTTAACGATTTCTAGCTACGAAATCGTTTTTGATGGAAAAAACGCCCCTGTTATCAGCGATCATTTCGGTGTTTCAGCACTCATTCAACAAAATAAAAACATACGTTAAAGAGAAAACCTTCTCTTTTTCGTACGTTTTTTTGTTTCATTTCGAAGGATAATGATACACTAGTTATAAACTAGATTTATCCTATTAAGTTTAAAAAGGTGGGTAGAGAAAATGCAGATAACTATTTTTGGCGGCAGCGGTTTTATTGGAAAAAAACTCTCAGAAGAATTGATAATGCGTGGTCACAGCGTAACTTGTGTCTCTAGAAGTGGCAAACCAATTGACCTAACAACTGCTTGGGCACAAAAAGTTCATTGGCTTCGTTCTGATATTTTAACAGATAAAAACTGGCATCCTGCTGCAAAAGAAGCCGACTGGATCATCGATGCGATTGGAATACTTAAAGAAATCCCTTCTAAAAACATCACGTACGAACGATTTATTTTGAAACCTGTTCAAATCATATTAACCTATTTAGATACACAAGAGAATCCAGCTAAATTTCTATTTTTATCTGCTAACAGTGCTCCCTTTCCGTTAAAAAAATATATGGATGCTAAACTTCAAGCAGAACAATCAATCAAAGCACAAACCGAGCAAAACGTCATTTTTTATCCTAGTTTAGTTATGGACAAAAAACGTTATTCTTCTATTATTGGTGGTCAATTGATCCAAGGATTTAAAAAAATTCCAGGCCTCAGAAAACTCGTTAAAGGATACGACCCCCTCTCAAGAGAACAGCTGGCAATAGAAATCGCCAACGTCATTGAAGGACAATCCTCTCGTTTCACGAAAAGAAGAACATAATAAAGAAATTGGAACAGCGTTTAACTCCGAGAAATAAGAGAGAATTCACGAAAACGGCTCTTCAAATTCTTGTGAATGCAAACTTATTTCTCGGAGTTACTTCTGTTCCACCGTTTATTCGTAAATTTCTTGTTATTTCTAAGAGCTATATACTTTTGACAAAACTTCCTCTTACCCTTTCACCGAACCACTCGTAATTCCTTCTACATAATATTTCTGCATAAAGATAAACAACAATGTGATCGGAACGGCTATCAACACACAACCTGCTGTAAACGCCATAAAGTACTGATCGATTTTATCTTTCGTCTGCATTGTAAACAACCCAATCGCAACCGTATATTTGTTCACGTTATCGCCTAAAATGATTTTCGCAAAAATAAAATCCATCCACGGTGCCATAAACGCCATCAATGCGGTATAAACAATGATCGGTTTACTCAACGGCAATGTAATTTTCGTGAAAATCTCAAACTTGCTCGCTCCATCGATCATCGCAGATTCATCCAACGCCATCGGAATTATATCGAAAAATCCCTTCGCAATATAAAAACCTAGTGCTGCTCCAGATGAATAAACTAAAATCAATGCCAATAAACTTCCTGTCAAATTCATTGCTTTTAAAATATAATAAACAGCGATCATGCTCATAAAGCCTGGAAACATATTCAATACTAATGCTAATTTCAAAAACGGTTTTCTCGCTCTAAAGCGTAAGCGACTCAGTGAATAGGCCATTGCAATCGTGATCAGCGTCGATAAAATACAACTACATATTGCTACAAATAGCGTATTTAAAAACCATTGCACAAAAGGATACGTCGAACTTGTCAGCAACATTTTATAATTCTCAAAAGTAAACTGCTTAGGGATAAAGTACGTCACAAAAGCTCCGCCTTCACTTCTAAAACTAGTCAAAACAATCCAAACGATTGGGAAAATCCAGACAATCGATAAAATCGTCAATAGGATATAATAAAAAACTAAATTTTTTCTTTTTTTTGATTTCATAAGCTTATTTACGCCCCTTCCGTTTTAAATGAACTGCTTCGTGTATAGGCGAATAACGAGAAGACTGCCGAAAGAACAAAGATGATGATCCCAATCACGGATGCAAGATTATAGTCCGCAGCGGTAACTGTCAATTTATACAACCACGTGACCAAAAGATCTGTCTCACCAGCCGAGTGAAAATTACTGTTCGCTGGTTGTCCGCCAGTCAATAAGAAAATCACATTAAAGTTATTGATATTTCCAATAAACTGCTGAATCAAACTAGGAGCCATAACAAACAAAATCTGCGGAAACGTAATGTTTCTAAAAATTTGAAATTTGTTCGCTCCATCGATTTCTGCTGCTTCTATTTGATCCGTTGGTAAATTCGTAATAATTCCAGTGGCAACTAACATTGTTACTGGAATTCCAACCCACATATTCACAAAAATAACGGTGACCTTCGCTAGTAAAGCATCAGTTAAAAATGGTATTGGCTGATCGATCAATCCCCAGTTTTGCAGGATTGCATTGACTGGACCCGAACCATTAAATAAGTTTGCCATCAACAACAAGCTAACAAATTGCGGGACCGCCATCGTGATCACAAAAATCGTCCGCCAAACTTTTTTCCCTTTTACTCCTTTAGCATTGATCAATAAAGCTAGTAAAATGCCAAAGAAAAAAGTCGTCGCCGTCGCCGAAACTGCCCAAATCAATGTCCAAGTAAGCACCGGGAAAAAGGTTCCAGCAATATCACCTGTGAGTACATTCCCAAAATTAGCAAAACCTACCCAATGAAATAAATTTTTTGGTGGCAAATGATTATGATCATAGTTAGTAAAGGCAATAGAAATCATATAAAGCAACGGTAAAATGGTAAATGCCAACACACCTAATAACGGAATGCTCATCAACGTCACATAAAATTTTTCATTCAGCAAACTATTTAAATCTTCTTTTAATGTCGGCAAAGATTGCCCTGTTTGTTTCAACGTGTAAATTTTACGGGCGCTTCGTAGATTTATCATGTACAGAAAAATAAAAAGTAAAATAAGAATAATTGCAGCGATCCCAAACAATAATAGTAACATCGAATTATCACCTGGTTGTTGCACCTCGATCCCAAGTGACTCATCCATGACCCATCCTTGAGATTTCGTCCCTAACGTTTGCAACATCGACAATGCATGAAATCCATTAATGATCAACCATGCTACAAATCCAATCTGCAACGCTAAAAATGCCAGACCTTTGACGATTTGCCCATTCATGATATTCGCTGTCCCCATAAATAAATAAGAAAGCTTGATTGATTTATCGCCATTTTTGAATAACTCTCTAAAAGAAATCGACCCCTCAGTTTTTGCCTTTTGCTTCATAGCATTTCACTTCCTGTTCTTTAAATAAGAAATAAGGCTGAGACAAAGCTCATAGAGTTTCGTTCCAGCCTCAAGGTCACCTTGAAAATGGTGAAGAATTATTTTCCTGTTTTACTAGTATCTTTGACTAATTTATCTAATTTTGGTAAGTATTGATCTTCAGCAATTTTGCCATTATACGTATCATTGATTACCGCATCAGCAGGACCCCAGAATGAAACCATCTCTGGAAGTTTTGGCATCACCACTGAATGATCTGCATCACTCATTGTCATTACAGCTTCTGCTACCTTGTCAGAGGTCACTTTACCATCTGTTTGCGCCTCTTTGTTTGCAGGTACTGTCCCATTTTTCTCAAAAACGGTTAATTGATTTTCTTTATTTGTTAAAAAGTCAGCTAGTGCCATTGCCGCAACTGGACTTTTCGTTGATGCATTCACTCCAAATAATTTCACGCCCAAGAATGCTTTTTGTTGAACAGGACCATTGCCCAAATCAACAGTCGGATACGGCGCTACCGCAAAGTTGTCTCCCAATGCTTTTTCTACATCTAATTTAGACCACGGACCAGATAAGAAAGCATCGATTTTACCATTTCCTAAATTAGAAAGCGCATCAGCATTTGATTGAACGACACCAGAATTATCCTTTTGTGCGTGAATCCATTTTAAAACCTGGACACCTTTGTCATTATTAAAGTTCGTTCCGTTGATATCTTCACCATTTTCACCATATAATTCATCGCCATTTGACATGAATAATGGCGTAAAGATATAGTTTGCACCCGCTTCTCCAAAGTTTGCGCCTAATTTGCCTTTAGCTGTTAAACTGTCCCAGCTTTTCACATCTTCTTCAGTCAATTTTTCTTTGTTATAATATAAAAATTGTGATTCCACGCCATATGGATAGCCATATAATTTACCATCATACGTAGCCGCTTCAACGGCACTTTCAGTACTATTGTCTTTCACACTATCTTCATATTTTGTATTGGCATAAATAATTCCAGCATCCACCATCTGACCTAGTTGATCGTGAGGCATCATGAAAACATCTGCTGCGGCACTAGGATCTTTTTTCAGATTTTCCTGTGCTGTTGCAGATTCACTTGGCTTAATAGTCACTTTCCAATCTTTATGTTCTTTTTCAAATTCTTCTACTAATGGTTTGTACGTGTCAACAAAAGCTACATCCACCCACAACTTTATAGAAGCGTTTTCATTTCCGTCAGAAGTTTTTTTTTCCGATGCTCCACCACCACAAGCTGCAAGTAAGAACGCCGCTGCTGTCATTGTTACCCCTAATGTCAAAAGTTTTTTCATCTTTCTTTTCATCTTTTGTTCCTCCTAGGAATTTTTTACTTTTCTATTCTCTTATATTGTGCAATCGTTTGCATTAATTGTCAAGAGATATATAAATAAATTTATATTTTTTTCTTTATTCCCAATAAAAAAGGGGTTAAAGTTCTTACTTCCAAAATAGAAAAATACTGATAAAACAACGATTATCAATTAAAAAAAGCTAAAATAGAACTTTTTTACGATGATTTCCTTTATTTATCAAGTAAAATATCAAATCAAGAAAACAAAGCGCAATCGATTGCGAAAAAATATATTGAAAACGTTTTTCTTATATGTCATAATATGAGTGGTTTTTAGAAAAGTATGACTAAATAAAATACGAAGTCGATTACAGAGGGAGAAATTAGATGAATACTGCAGCGATCCATCATCAACCAGAAAGTGAATATGCTTATTTATACACATCAGACAAAATGCACATCCGGCTAAAAACAGGTAGAGGAGATATTAAACGTGCGGAACTATTAAATGGTGACCCCTATCAATTTGAACACAGCGAGTGGTTCAGATCAACGATCCCCATGGAAAAATATTTATCTACTACGACACATGATTATTGGATAATCGAGACTTCTGCACCATTTAGACGCCTAAGTTACGCTTTCAAAATAGAAGGTATGGATGGAACTGTCTTATTTTACGGCGAACACGGATTCTTTCCTTACCAAGATTCTACATTAAAATCAGCCAGCAATTATTTTAAACTACCTTACTTTCATGAAACAGACCGTTTCAAAGCACCTCAATGGGCAAAAGAAACGATTTGGTATCAAATTTTTCCTGAACGTTTTGCTAATGGTGACACAACTAATGACCCGAAAGGTACTTTACCTTGGGGCAGCAAAGAACATCCCGGACGTGAAGACTTTTTCGGTGGGGATTTGCAGGGAGTTTTAGATCATTTAGACCATTTTGTAGATCTTGGCATCAAGGGCATTTATTTCTGTCCAATTTTTCAAGCTACCAGTAATCACAAATACGACACGATCGATTATTTCGAGATCGATTCAGCTTTCGGAGATAAAAAGCTCTTTAAGAAAGTCGTAGACGAATGTCATAAACGAGGTATCCGTGTCATGTTAGACGCTGTTTTCAATCATATGGGTGATTTTTCACCTCAGTGGCAAGATATCGTCAAAAATGGTGAGAATTCACCGTATGCAAAGTGGTTCCACATCCATAAATTCCCAGTTACTTACACACCGACTGCTGATTTTGAATTCTCTGATGCTATTACGTACGATACTTTCGCCTTCACGCCACATATGCCGAAATTAAATACGGCAAACAAAGAAGTACAGGATTTTTTATTAGAAATTGCCCGCTATTGGATTATGGAGTTTGATATCGATGCTTGGCGTTTAGATGTGGCAAACGAAGTAGATCATCGTTTTTGGCGTAAATTCCACGACGTTTGTACAGAAGTAAAACCGGATATTTATATTTTAGGCGAAATTTGGCACTCTTCTCAAGCTTGGCTTCAAGGGGATGAGTTTCATGGGGTCATGAATTATGCTTTTACAGATGCCATTCTTTCTTATTTTATCTATCAAACAATTTCATTAAGCCAGCTAGTTTCTGAGCTAAATCACCAATTAATGCTTTATCGTGAACAAACCAATCAAATTATGTTTAATGTGCTGGATTCTCATGATACACCACGTTTATTGACACTCGCTCAAAATAATAAAGAACTGATGAAGCAAGTTTTGGCCTTTACCTACTTACAAAAAGGTGTGCCTTGTCTTTATTATGGAGACGAATATGCAATGGATGGTGCAGACGATCCAGATTGCCGCAAATGTATGATTTGGGAATCTGATAAACAAGATTTAGATATGTACGAGTTCTTAAAAACATTGATTGCGTTTAGAAAAAAACATCAAACACTTCTATCGGAAGGCAAACTGCGCTGGCACGAAATCGATGAGGAAACAGGAATTCTCGACTTTGCTTACGAACATGAAGGAAAAATGATCCGCAGTATTTTTAACACAGGTCAATCTCCTGTTTATATCAAAAAAGAGCGCGTTTTATTTTCAACCCAAATGCATTCACTCGACAAAGAGATCATTGAGCTTACACCCTATGGATTTGCCGTGTCCGTAGATGCAACAGAAAAAAATGGCTCAGCTAAAAACGAAAAACCTTTGGTAGTAGGAAGCCATCGTTCAGCAAGTTTACCCACGGGGTTTTCAAGATAGCAGTTGAATCGGTGCTATAGATCATATGAAAAGTCTGATCCAAAAAACGAAAAAAAAGGAGCTTAAGACATAGATCTTAACGAAAAAGAGCTTGGGACATAAGTCCTAACGAAAAATCCAGATACCAGTCAAATTGATTGGCATCTGGATTGTTTTTTTGTACAAAAATAAGAACACCTTTGCTAAAATAAAAGTGACTAAACAAATAAGTCAGCGAGGTGTTCTTATGTTTAAAAATTATACCACAAATCAAGTCGTTCTTCCTCTAGATTTTAGTTTTCAGTTAGAAAAAAACGATATTGCGTTTGTCATTGATCAATTAGTTGAAAGTATTCCGGAGGAACGCTTTCTTCCTTTTCATCATCAAATGGGGCCTTCTTCTTATCATCCGAAAATGATGATGAAGATGATTTTATGTGCCTACACACAATCTGTATTTTCTGGTCGCAAGATTGAAGCCTTGACGAAAGACAGTATTCGCATGATGTGGCTTACTCAAAGTTATCAACCTAGTTATCGAACCATCAATCGTTTTCGAGTGAATCCTTTAGTGAATGCACTCCTTCGGGAGTGCTTCGTCCAGTTCCGTAGCCAATTAGTCAAGGAACAATTAATCGATGAAGAAGCCATTTTTATCGATGGTACAAAGATTGAAGCCAACGCCAATAAATACACCTTTGTTTGGAGAAAATCCATTGATAACTTTGATAAAAAGCTTACTGAAAAATCAAATTTTCTCTACGATGAATTGTTAAAGAATCAAATTATTCCTGAAATTGAGCGAGAGTCCTCAAAAGAATTATCTGTCACTGAATTAGGTAAGATTGAAGAAAATCTCGCGCATGTTGTCGAAAAGTTTACAGAAAAAATCGAACAAGCAGAGGATGGAATTACGCGCAAATCAATCCGTTCTAAACGAAAAATTCCTAAAAAATTAAGGACACTTTTCAAGGACTTTAAAGAGCGAAAACTCGCTTATCAAAAACATAGACAGATTTTAGGGCAACGAAACAGTTACTCTAGAACTGATCTAGATGCCACTTTTATGCGCATGAAAGACGATCATATGAAAAATGGTCAGTTGAAAGCAGGTTATAATCTTCAAATCGCCACGAACAGTCAGTATATTTTAGGCTATGATCTTTTCTCAAATCCAACAGATACACGAACATTGCGCCCTTTTTTAACCACTTTAAAAGAGCGTTTCTTTGATCTGCCAAACTATATTGTCGCAGATGCCGGCTATGGAGGAGAAGAAAACTATCAAGCGGTTTTAGAGGATCACGAGCGAACACCACTCATCACTTATGCCATGTACCATAAAGAACAGAAGAAAAAGTTTAAACAAAATCCGTTCCTTCCAGCAAACTGGTCGTATCAGGAATTAGATGATACGTTTCTTTGTCCAAACGGACGAAAAATGAATTTTCGAAACTATTCTATTCGTACAGATAAATATGGCTTTAAACGTTATTTAAAACGGTATGAATGTGAAGACTGCTCGAATTGTCCTCTTCGAAGCCAGTGTACAAAAGCGAAGAGTGACAAGAATCGTGAGATTCAAAAGAACATGAATTGGGAATACTTTAAAGCAAGAATTCAACAGCTGCTTTCAGAAGAAGAAACAGGTAAACTCTATCGTCAACGAAAAATTGACGTCGAACCAGCTTTCGGACATTTGAAGGCTTGTTTAGGGTTCACTCGGTTCTCTGTTCGAGGGAAACAACAGGCACACAATGAAATTGGATTCGCGTTAATCGCAGTAAATTTAAGGAAATATAGGCTAAGTAAGCTAGAAAACATGAAGGATTCTCCCAATAATCTAAAAAATAAAAGACTGAAAATCATTTTTTACGATTTTCGGTCTTTTATTTTAAGGTTTTTGGGACTTACGTCCCAAGCTCTTTTTTTGGTTTCTCAAGTACAAGTAATAGAGTAAAGAAATATCAGTTTTCATTAGTTCTCTTTTTTTATCGACTGGATTTTTATATTGACAAATAGGATATTCTATCTTAATATAAAGAAGAGATATAACGACTACAAATATAGTCGTATCTGTTATGAGCATAAAAAAGAAACACTCAAACAAAGGAGAGGGACTAAATGGAAGCAAAAACATTTGATATAGAAGGAATGACGTGTGCTTCATGTGCGCAAACCGTAGAAAAAGCCACTACGAAACTTACTGGTGTGTCAAAAGCAACAGTCAATTTAGCAACAGAAAAGCTAAATATTGAATACGATGAAACCAAACTTTCAGAAAGCGATATTCAAAAAGCAGTTGCAGATGCTGGGTATGAAGCGCTAAGTAACAATCAACAACGAACATTTGATATAGAGGGCATGACATGTGCCTCATGTGCCCAAACAATCGAAAAAGCAACAAGTAAATTAGCAGGTGTCGAAAAAGCCTCTATAAATTTAGCAACAGAAAAAATGGTCGTTGTTTTTGATCCGTCAGTACTAAATGTCTCTGATATTACCAAGGCAGTATCAAATGCAGGCTACGAGGCTGTGGAGCAAATCGATTCAACGGATACAGTAGATCAAGACCGAGAGAAAAAACAAAAACACATCAAAGACATGTGGCAACGTTTCTGGCTATCAGCAGTCTTTACTGTTCCTTTATTATATGTAGCGATGGGGCATATGATTGGGTTGCCGTTGCCGACATTCTTAGATCCGATGATGCATGCTGAAACATTTGCTATGGTTCAATTGATTTTAACGATTCCTGTCCTGTATTTAGGTAGAAGTTTTTTTATAGTCGGTTTCAAAGCACTATTTAAAGGGCATCCAAATATGGATTCTTTAGTTGCGCTGGGAACAAGTGCTGCTGTTGCCTATAGTTTATACGGAACAGCGATGATTTTTGCTGGAGATCCACAATTTACGATGGCACTGTATTATGAATCTGCAGGTGTAATTTTAACATTGATCACATTAGGAAAATACTTTGAAGCTGTTTCAAAAGGAAAAACCTCAGAAGCAATCAAAAAATTGATGGGTTTAGCACCGAAAAATGCCCGTGTTTTCCGAAATGATCAAGAATTCGAAATTCCAATTGATAGTGTGCAAGTGGAAGATATCATTGTTGTACGTCCAGGTGAAAAAATTCCAGTAGATGGCGTTGTGATTGAAGGTTCTTCTGCAATTGATGAATCCATGCTGACAGGTGAAAGTATGCCCGTTGAGAAAAAAATTGGAGACAATGTAATCGGTGCAAGCATTAATAAAAATGGTAGCTTCCGCTTTAAAGCAACAAAAGTCGGCAAAGATACAGCGCTATCTCAAATTATCAAATTAGTAGAAGATGCCCAAGGTTCAAAAGCACCAATCGCTAAAATGGCGGATAAAATCTCTGGTGTGTTTGTCCCGATTGTAATGATTTTAGCTATTTTATCTGGTTTCGCTTGGTATTTTTTAGGACAAGAATCATGGGTCTTTGCTTTAACGATCACCATTTCAGTTTTAGTTATTGCTTGTCCCTGTGCTTTAGGTTTGGCAACACCAACAGCAATCATGGTCGGAACTGGAAAGGGTGCTGAAAACGGTGTACTAATCAAAAGCGGGGATGCACTGGAAACGACCCATAAAATCCAAACGATCGTTTTCGATAAAACAGGAACAATCACAGAAGGGAAACCGAAAGTGACCGATATTATTACAGCAAATGGGATGGATCAAGATGAGTTACTGCGAATAGCTGCATCTGCTGAGAAGGGCTCTGAACATCCGCTTGGTGAGGCAATTGTCAACGGAGCGCAGGCAAGAAACATGACCTTTGCGCCGATAAAAGACTTTGCTGCTATTCCAGGTCTTGGAATCGAAGTAGAAATTGAAGGAAGTCGTTTATTACTAGGAAATAGAAAATTGATGGATGATCGTAATATTTCTTTAGCAAATCTACTCAATACATCAGATCAATTAGCTGAACAAGGGAAAACACCAATGTATATCGCAAAAAATGGCAGTATTGCTGGAATTATCGCAGTAGCTGATACGATTAAAGCAAACAGTATTCCAGCAATTAAAAAGCTGCAACAAATGGGTATTGAAGTTGCGATGATCACAGGTGATAACAAGCGAACAGCGCAAGCTATCGCCAAACAAGTAGGGATCGATCGTGTGTTAAGTGAAGTTTTACCAGAAGACAAAGCAAATGAAGTCATGAAACTACAAAAAGAGAACAAAAAAGTTGCGATGGTCGGGGATGGAATCAATGATGCACCAGCTTTAGCACAAGCAGATATCGGAATTGCTATTGGTTCTGGAACAGACGTTGCGATGGAATCTGCAGACATTGTATTGATGCGAAGTGACTTGATGGATGTACCAACAGCTGTTGAATTGAGTAAAGCGACAATCAAAAATATCAAAGAAAACCTATTTTGGGCATTTGCTTATAACACATTAGGAATCCCTGTTGCCATGGGTATTTTATATCTATTCGGTGGTCCGCTATTGAATCCGATGATTGCAGGAGCTGCGATGAGTTTTAGCTCGGTGTCTGTATTATTGAATGCATTGAGATTAAAAAGATTTAAGCCTTCTGTATTGAAAAAGTAAAGAGATAAGCTGTCAGGACGGGTGAGCTAAATAAGAAAGAGGCTGGAACCGAAGCATTTAAGCTCGAAAGAGTTGCTTGTGTTCCATCCGTTTATAAGCATTTAGGGTGTGAAACAAAAGTGAATGTTACTTTTGTCCCACACCCTTTTTTACTGCGTTCTCTTTTTTTGTAAAAGAAAAAATCAAGTTATTTTATAAAATATCTTCAAAATACGAAATATATTGATATTTATATGCAAAAAATAAAAATATTATAACGAAAAGGTGGAATTTTAATAGTATATTGTTATAATCAGATTAAATAGATGTGCTAAGAAATTTCTTGAACGTATCAAGTATAAGAAAACAGTGAATCTACTTACTCTGAAACTGCATTATCAATCCAACTATAACTTCATTCTATCTTAAAAATAGAGAGTAGTCTATAATGAAAAGTTCGTTTTTTTATCATTTTTTTGATAATTTTGATAAAAAAATGAGAATACTTGTATATTATTTTTATTTATAGGTGAATTTAGTGGTGTAATATCTTGTTTTTATTTTATTTTGTCTAGTAAATAATCATACGGATATATTGAGAAAATAGATTCATATTTTTTAGCCGTCAAATAAGCCGTCATTTTTTTTCGGAAAGGGTGTTAGAGGTTGAGTAGAAAAGGTGAGAATATTTATAAAAGAAAGGATGGTCGATGGGAAGGACGGTATATGAAAGCAAGAAATGAAGAGGGAAAAATTATTTATGGGTACATCTATGGAAAACGCTATACTCATGTAAAAGAAAGATTAGCTGAATTGAAAGTTCGCTATTCTCTTACCCGGAGTAGTATTGATTTATACGAAGGAACTGTTCAAGATTGGCTAAACCATTGGTTGAATGTATTTATGCGCAAAAAAATCAAGTTATCAACCTATTCAAGTTATCGTTTGCGTATGGATAGATACATCATTCCTTTTTTAGGCAAAAAGCAATTGACATTACTGAAAAACCGCGATATAGAAGCGTTTGTTAATTATTTAATGAACTTAAATTTATCTCCTTCGACAATTCATTCTATTGTGACCGTTTTAAAAAGCGCGATGAATAGAGCTTTATTGGAAAACTATATTCTGTCAAATCCTTGTCAAAATCTATTGTTATCAACAGTACCAATGAATGAAATTTCAGCACTAAGTTTGAAGGAACAAGAACAGCTGGAACAAGTTGTTTTGAAAGAAAAAAACTGTTCTGCTGTAATTTTGGCTTTGTATACAGGATTAAGGATCGGTGAGATCAGTGGATTAAAATGGAGTGATATTGATTTTGAAAAAGATATTATTTATGTGAAAAGAACGCTTTATAGAATTCCTAATACTATAAATGATAAAAAAACTGAGATCATTATGGCCGAACCAAAGACGAAAAATTCTAAACGATCCATACCTTTAGCAAAAAATCTAAAAGAATATCTATTGGAAAAACAACAAATCACTGTTTCTGAATATGTGATTTCATGTAAAAATAGTTTTGCTGAACCAAGGGTCATCAGCTATCGGTTTGGAAAAAGTCTTGAACAAGCAGGAGTCAGGGCCGTTCATTTTCATATTTTGCGTCATACCTTTGCGACAAGATGTGTTGAACAGGGAATTAATATCGCTGCACTTAGCAAATTATTAGGTCATGCTTCTATAAAATTGACTTTGGATACGTACACTGACTCTCTTTGGGAAAATAGGAAAGAAGCTGTTTCGATCATTGATACTAAACTTGATATTACTACTGTTAGATCTTAGAAAAAGAGTAGTTCCATATAAAAAGAAAACACGCCCGATTTTGACAATTAATATCAAAATCGGGCGTGTTTTTGCTATCTTCATTTTTTTTTAGCCGTCATAAAATGGTCAAAGAGGAATTTAAACATAGATGAATAAACACGAAAATCATCTTTTTCTTATACTTGATACGTTCAAGAAAAAAACAGGCCAACTATCTGATTCCCAGATAGACCGTTATCGTCTATTTATTTAGTCCTTAGCTCGATAAATAGACGTATAAATATTATAGTCGGAAATCATGAATTTCTAAACTCTAACGACTTCAAAAGTGTAAAAACTTTACAAAAAACCTAAATAAAATAAAGAATCAAAAAAGCAGTGATGGGAGGGAATCACGAATGTACAGGATTGGGTACATCTCATTTGATAATGAATTAAGTGAACAATATCAAGAAGTTTTCAAAGCACTTCAATGTACAGTCCAGATTATAAAAAAAGAAAAAGTCAATCGATTGCTGGAAACAGAGAACAACACATTACAATTATTGGATGCATTGATTATTGACGATACAGAGTTGAACAATATAAATTGGGTTTGTGAGTTCATTATAAAAATACGTACGCAAACAACGTTACCTCTTTGGATCTTAGTTTCCTCCGAAAGTATAAATCGAACGAACCGAATTGTCTATTTACAATTAGGAGTAGATGGGATTATTGATCAAGGTCACGAGTTAGATGAATCCGTATTAATGATGAGAAACCAACTAAAACGAGTTAAAGAACAGGAAGTATCTTTAGAAGTCTCGAAAATATCAGAAATCAGAAAACCTACTGAATTTAAATTGATACCGCAAAATCTAAGTGTGTGTGTAGACGAAGGCTTAGAAGTTAATTTAACAAAATTAGAATTTTTAGCTATTGAATATTTACATAAAAATGTACGTCAAACAATGACTTATGAGGATATCTATAAAAATGTTTGGAATGATACTTGCCGAAACAGAAAATACCGAGTGTCTAATTTAATCTTTCATTTGAGACAAAAACTTGAAATAGATATCGATAAACCAAAATACATCAAAACGATTCGCTCTAAAGGGTATATGTTGAATATTTAGTCCTAACGGTCGTTAAAAACATCATGTAGAAAATACTGAGAATCGGCTGATGTAAAGCATACTCAGTATACATAAAAAAACATATGTTTTTTATGAAGATAGGAGGAAAAGGTATGCGTACACTTTTGATGTCAGTCAAAAAAATAATTTGCGAAACTGGTTAGAAATAACGAGTGCGGCAAGTAGTTGCTCGTTTTTCTGGAAAGGAGGAGGAGTAAGAAGCGTTTCGTTAAAACATACATTTAGTTTAGGAGGAAGAAAATTGAAAAACACACAAGTATTAAAAAGAAGCTTATTCACTCTAGCTGCAACCGTAGCATTAGGAGCAGTCGTTTTAACAGTTCCAGCACCATTTTCAGGTCAGTCAGTTGTTGCTTATGCAGCGGAAGGAACAGCAGAAGTAGCAACAATTGGAGAATTTGAAGCGGCCTTGAAAAACCCAACGATCACGGTGATCAATGTGAATCAAAGTATCCAATTTAATAAGAACATCACGAATATTCCAAACCGCGATCTGACGATTAACGGGAATGCTGATCAGGGAGTCGTGATCAATTCAGCACACAACTCAATTTATGGTAAACAAAATACAAAAGGGACTAACCTTATCACAATTACGAATGCAAACATCGTTGGTGCTGATGGCGACGGTCGCTTTTTTACAGGTGGAGCAGGTAACGGACCTTCAAGCTATGGTTGGAATGTTTTAGCACAAGACGTAACATACACAGGTGCCCGTTTTGTTCACTTGAGTGAAGGTAAATTAACTTTTGGCGGAACAAATACGATTACGACCCGTGCTGAAAATGCTTGGGTCCATGACTTAGAATTCTTGCCAGGAACAGTTTATAACGGAATTGCTGCCAACAAAGACCACGGTCAATTTAGTGCGTTTTACTTTAATGGTGCGTTGATCAAAGGAAAAGCAACTGGCGAAGTGAAAATTGGAAGCCAAGCGAATGTCAATGTCAAAATTGGCCCACAAAGTAATGTAAATCATTACTATCCAGTATTTTATGACAAAGTACAAAAAGTTGATATTGATTCAGGGGCAACTCTTGATGTAGATGCTGCAGGTGTAGCGTTTGAATTTATTCCACGTGCTGATTACGTAAATAAATTTCCTTCACTAAACTTGGCAACAGGTGCCAAAGCATACTTTAATGGCCGCGGTGGTGGAGACTATCCAGCAATGTATCTTCAATACTACGGTACGCAAGTAAACTTAAGTAGAGGTTCTGAACTTGTAGTCACTGGTAATAGTAAAAAAGGTGCTGTAAGAAGTGAATACAAAGGGGCACAAATCAATCTTGATTCCCCAAGAAACTTTGAAATTACAAATAAGAAACCCGGTGCACAACTATTCTACAGTACAAATACAACGATTAATGCTAAAAATGTAGGACGCTTGTCAACATGGGGAAGAACAGGTGGAGAGTATTTAGATCCTGCTGAGACAATTTTCACAACACGTGATTTCTCTGTAAACTTTGGCAAAATCATTAATAGTAAAACCTTATCCGTCACGGGTGTAACATCAGGTGACTTCCGTATGGAAAATTACGGAAAGATTTCATTACGTAGTGGTGGATTTTAAAAATTTTTTACTGCAAAGTGAAAGATTAAGTACGAAATATTCCAAGAAAGGAGGTGTCTTTTATTGGAAAATAAAAGAAAAAAATATTTATTAGGGTTGATAAGTGTTTTTTGTTTAAGCGTAGTACTGGGAATATATTTTATGAATCCCTCACAAGCAAAAATTTCGGCGGCAACACCATTACCTGGTTATACAATGATGAATCAGGCGCCAGGAATTAATCTGGTCTCTACTGGTCCAGCTAAAAATGAAATCTCAGGAGATTATGGATTTTCACTCAAGCTCACTGATGCAGTTTCGTATGCTCCTATTGGAGGGCCAAAAGTAGTCGACGGTTATCCTGGCAGTCCTACTAAAGTTTACAAATTTAACAAAGAAGATGCTGCAAAAGCAGACGAATACGGCGTATGGATACGAAACGCCGGATTGTATAATGGTCGTAGTGTTGACGTGAAATTTTTGGTGGATTCTATGGATGTTAAGCCAAATGCAGATAATAAAGGGGCAAATCCGGAATTTCAATTTTTTGCCGTTGATGCAAAGGACAGAGATAAAAAGACAGATGCGACTGTAAGTCCTGATGGTAGTCAAGGGACATGGTCTATGGCTTATTTTCAGACGGGATCTGGTTATATTGATCATTACGTGTACTACAGTTTTGGAGACAAAATTAATTTCCACTATGAATTTTATTACAATGACACGAATGAGAAATTACCACTTAAGGGATCGTGGAATTACAATAATTTAAATGGTCTCAAAACAACGACAACCACATTTGCTGAACCTGATTTTAAAAACTATTTTGTAATGGATAATACAAAAATTTCATATAAAGTAGAAAATGGTCTTCTTGAAATGTCAAGTTCTGATGACTATGCTCTAAATGTTCCTGAAATACAGCTGACTCAATTGTTTGAAAAAGAACAAATACCTATCTCAATGGCGTACAATCCTGCTGACTATAATGGTGCAATGGCTATACTGTATTCTACCGAATCATTAACACGAATTGCTCCAGCTACTCCAATTGTCTATGGACAAAGGAATTCTATCGATCATACTGATTCAGCATACAAAGAGTTAAAATACTCTATCTTGCAAGGTGTGGCGGATAACAGAAAAGAAAATAGAAATGACAAAGTAATTATCGACACTGAAGTACCTGACTTCTATGATATTACAGATGTAAAAATAGTAGAATATGGCACTACAATCGATAAAACTAATCTATTTACACCAAGTATAACTGGCTCAAAACTAACATTGACATCAAAAGATTCAACATCAGATGCGTTTAACGGTAGCTTGTTTGATATTCAAATTACAGCAAAACCAAATAGCAAATTTAAATTTAATCGTACTGATTATGGTTATGTAAATGATGCAGCAAATCTTGATGACAATGGGTTTATGCTTTTCGAGTTAGGTGGTTCAAAGACTAAAACAACGTATACCTATAATAATTTAGCCAAACCTACCAATGAGTTACAATCTCAGGTAGTAAAAGACCAATCTGTGTCTCAAGTTCTTTATGAAGGAATACCTTATGGAACGGCTAAAACAGATGTGACCATTCCGATGGGTGGAAATATTGCAACAGCATATCCAAATCCTAAAGATCTACTTGAGTCATATGATGTAGATACGGATAACGATATTGATCGTCCAGTTACTGTTTCGTATAAAAATGGAACACCGCCAAGTATCAATGCAGCGCAACCAGGCGATGTAATACCAGTAGAACTGATCATGACTTCTGCAAAAGGGATTGAAATGCCTATTACAGTAAATATCACAGTAACTCAAGTAATGTTTGAGTTGGATATTGAGCATTTAGATGCGGAAACAGGTGCGGTGATCGGTACGACGAATCCATTACCAAGTGGGGAAAAAGACGTAGAATACACAGCGACATCACAGCCGATTGCAGGCTATATTCCTACGGCGGTATTGGTAGATGGTGTGGATAAAACACCTTCAGTTTTAACAGATCCGTTGACGGTTACAGCGAAATTTGTAACAAACAAAAAAGTAACGTTTAAGTACACGAAATTAAGAACACCAGTGATTACAGCTGATTTCGAAGTAAGTCCTACGGCGGCGTCATTAGGTGGTCAAGTGGAATATACGGCTAAGCTTCAAAATACAGCCGAAACACCTTCGAAGTGGCGTAACGTTTCTTATAAGGTGGATACCGCTTTTCCAGAAAAAATCACACCTGATGTCACAAGTGTTACAGTGAATGGTGTAGCTGTAGCAGCAGGTAAAGCTGTATTTAACGAAACAACTAGAGAGTTTAGCATTGATCTGGGTGATTTAGACCAAACGCAAGTGACCATTAAATACAAGGTTATTATTGCACCAGATGCTGCTTTACAAGTTTTGAAACAAACGTATACGGTATCTGGCGATGAAGGGTCAAAACAATCAAATGAAACGTCTCTAAATGTTATTGCTGGTGAAAGCCAGCTGACGGTCAAGTATATGAAAAAAGATGGAAATAATAATGATGTGAAAATGGATCCGGATTATGATAATACGACAACAGAAAAAGATGGTACAGCGTTCGATATAGAACTAAAGACCTTTGATGGTTATGTGCTGGATAAAATTGTTGTAGATGGTACGCCGATAACTGGCACTTTACCAAGTTCAATTAAAGGAAAATATGGTGAGGTTTCCGTGATCGAATTCCATTATAAAGGAACATTACTAATTACCTCTTCACCAGATTTACTTGATTTTGAGATGCAAGAAGCAAGTGCTAAAAAACTACGTGTAGAAAGTGCTAAAACGGATAAAGATTTAGTGGTTACAGATACACGTTCAACTAAACAAAGATGGTATTTATATGCCAAAGTAACAGAAGATTTTAAAACAACCGATGGATCAAATAAAACTCTTTCAGGAATTCTGCGCTATAACGATGGCGGAATAAATGAGAAGAAGTTCCCAGTAAATCAAAATCAACTATTGACTTCGCCTGATAATTTTTCAGAGACACAATATAACATTAGCCAGTCGTGGACTGCAGGTGGTAAAGGATTTAAAGTTGAAGTTCCAGGCGATTATGTTAAACAGCTTGGAGAATATCGAGCAAAAATTGTGTATACATTAAGTGAAGTGCCTGATCTTCCTTAAAGCGAAGGAGAGAAAGTCAATGATGAAGAAAATGAAACATGCGTATGTTGGCCTAATTTTACTCGCATTAATAGGAGGATTCTTGGGTATATTCACTACTGCCTATGGAGAAGAAGCTGCTGTACAAACAAATGGTGAGATTGTTTTTTCTACTGAAACGACAAGTACATCAAGTAGCGAACCTGTCGAAAAACCAAGAGGGAAATTTCCTTCAACTGGTGAACTTGTTGTGAAAAGTTTTGTTATCAGCGGAATAGTCTTAGCAGCATTTGTAATACTCTTTTATCTGATTAAAAGGAAAAAAGACATGAGTGAAAAGGAGGGGTAGATAATGAAAAAAAAGACATGTATCAAAGCTGCTTTTCTTTTAGCCCTTCTTTTTGCAACTGCTCAAGCGAAGACTTCTTATGCGAAAGAATCGTCATTACCTGGGGATGCGACTATCGATTTAAAAGGATATAAGGAAGAAAATCCAATTATTCGAGATCCGGAAAATCCAGAAGTGGAAGTGGATCCAGGAGAGACGCCACAAACTGATGGCGAGCTACGGATTGATTTTGTGCCGAAGCTGAATTTTAGTACAGTAATGATCTCAAAGGAAAATACCGTTTTTCCTGTAAATGCCCAACTCTTTCATGGCAATACATCTGCTCGTGGGAATTTTGTTCAAGTATCAGATTATCGAGACGATCCCACAGGATGGACGTTGCAAGTTAGACAAGAGAATCAATTTAAGCATGCCACTAAAGCTGGTGCACAGTTGAAAGGCGCGGTCATCTCCTTTGATCAAACTTGGGCTAATTCTACAAGAGATTTGGCGAAAGCACCGACGGTATCTAAAGAAGTTATCCGCATGAGTAATGTAGGTGAAACGTATAACTTAGCTGAAGCACAGCTAGGTAAAGGTACAGGAACGTGGAGCATTGTGTTTGGAGCATCAGAGGAAAATCATAACGAACGTCCAAATACATTACAAATTAGAAAAGACGGTTCTGGTAAAGAAATGATAGATCCGATTTTCAAAAAGCCTGTGTACACCAATCGAGCGGTTACGCTCTTTGTACCAGGAGCGACTGAGAAAGAGGCAGGAGCATATTCAACGGTGCTAACTTGGGTATTAGCCGAGTTACCATAAATAGAACAAAAAACTTAGGGGGAAATACAAATGAAATTAATACACAAATTATGTGGTGCAGCATTATTAACTGTACTTGGGGTAGGCCTGGCAGCACCAGGAGCAACAAAAGCAGCAGAAGACAATTCAAAAGCTGGAGATGCAGATATCCAGTTCACTAAACCTACGTATGGTTCTTATGATTCAACAGGTGGTGTAATTCCGCCGGATACTGATAAACAATCAACTACAGATACAGATCCTACTAAATTAGTAGATGGTGAATTTGTTGTTCAAGGGATGTCAAAATTAGTATTTAACGAGCAAGCTGCGACAACGGGTGCTATTAAATCTTTTGCAAAACCAACGACTGCGAATGATCCAGCTGCAGCAGATTATGTTAGCCAACGTGCAAACTGGGTTCAGTTTAAAGATGACCGTCTTGTAGATGATCGTACGTATGAATTGACAGCTAAACTTGTAGATACAGATGGTAAAGGTGCATTTAAATTTGATGATAATGGAAAAATAAGAAATATCGCGGGAACAACAATCGATTATAAAAATACAAAAATTGTAGCCCATGAAGACAACGTTAGTCTTTTACCTAGTACTTCAGGATTAAAAACGTCAATTCATTTAGCTGAAAATGTACCTGCTAAATTATTTACAGCAACTGAAAATAATACGGGTAAAGGCCGTGGTAAATATGCGGTTTACTTTGGTGATACACTAACGAATACAGATACTGAATCAGTTGAACTAAGCATACCAGCAAATCAAGCAGATGATATTCGTGATGGGAACTATTCAGCAAAAGTTCTTTGGACATTATCAGAAACACCAATGCAATAAGAAAAAATAGAGTTAAACAACGATTAAATTGAGGCAGAGTCAAAAACACTTAGCTTTGAGAAATAAGAAGGAATTCACAAAAATTGTTCATAAAATTTTTGTGAATTTCGCCTTATTTCCGAATGAGTTGCTTTTTTCTCGTCATTTATTTAGATTTTGAGCTGGAAATAAAGCAGATTTTTTGCTTCGTTCCGGTTTTATAATGAGAGAGAGGATAACAAATACATGAAAAAAAGAATTTTATTAGGTCTCTTTTTATGTTTATACATAGTTTCAATTTTTGGTTTTTCAAACAAGGCTTATGCTGAATTGCAATTTGCATATGAAACTGTACTTCCTGAAAATCAAAAAGGAGACGGACGCTATTTTGACTTACGTATGACTCCTGGGCAGGAACAAAAGGTTCAAATAATGCTCACGAATCGTGCAGACCAGGAACAAACGATAGAAGTTTCTTTAAATGGAACAAAAACAAATTCTAATGGTGTCTTAGAATATGGTCCTAGTGCCTTAAAAAATGATGCATCTTTAAAATATGATTTTAAGGATATCGTTAAAGGTCCATCGGAAGTAACCTTGGGACCCAATGAGACAAAGCCTTTAGAACTGACCATTAAGATGCCGGCGACAAGCTATGATGGCAAGATTGTTGGTGGTATTTATTTGAAATCAAAACCGACAAAAGAAGAAGAAGAAGCAAATGAGAAAGCCAAAGGTGTAATCAATGAGTATGCTTTTTTGGTTGGAATGATGTTGCAGGAAACAGATGAGCCTGTAACCGTTGATTTAAAATTAAATAAGGTCTATGCAGGACTGTCAAATTATCGAAATAGTGTATTTGCTAATTTTTCAAATATAAAAGCTGAATATTTAAATAATATGACGGTAGAAATGGAAGTAATGGCTAAAGGATCAGATGCTGTTTTATACGATACAAAAAAAGCAGATATGAAAATGGCGCCTAATTCAATGATTGAATTCCCTTTAGAACTAAACGGGGACGAGATGGTAGCTGGTGATTATAAAGCGCACATTTTAGTTACAAGTGGCAAACAGAAATGGGAATGGACGAAAGACTTCAAGATCACCAATGAAGAGGCAGATAAATATAATGCGCAAGATGTTTCTTTGATCCAAGAAGCTGGAATTAATTGGAAGCTCGTTGCTTTGATTGCTGTAGGGATTTTTGTAGCATTTTTACTTGTTTTCTTTATCGTTCGGACCGTCAACAAGAATAAGAAGAAAAAGAAGGGAAATAGGAAAAAAAAGAAAAAATAAGTTGAAGGAGGTTACCGTAATATGGGTCTATTAGACTGGCTTTTCATTGGATTACTTTCCTTGGCGACCCTTTGCTTTTTATTTGTCTTCTTTTTCTTTTTCTATTCGTTCTCTACTCGAAAAGAACTAAAAAAAATGAAGTGGCGAAAACGACCTAAAAATAAAATGAAACGAAAACGTTGGATGAAAGTGCGAAAACAATTGGAAATGCGCCGGAAACGTTCTGACAGAACAATCATCATTTTAGTTTTGCTCGCTGTTGTAGCATCAGGAAGTGCGTTTTATTCTCGTTATTATCAGATGACCCATTTAACAGCTGAAGATGCTAAAGGAGTCGTTCAAGGTTATTTTATGACAGAAGAAATCGAAAATAAATTAATCACAATGAGAGACGGCGGTAGTATCGAAAAAGAATATCCCACCTATCAGGAAATTAGTTCTTTGATCGTAACTTACAGTAATAGATCTATCTCTGATGGACTATCTGAAGAAGGTAAGAGAGTATTGACCCGTTATAATGTCGGCATGAAAAACTTAGGATCAAATCTGCATAGTTTAACAGAACAACAGTTAGAAGATAAAGAAAAGATTGAGAGTTATTTGAAAGATATTCAAAAAATGAAGAACCAACAGAAAGAAGTCTTCAAGTATTTTAGGGTCAATGAATCAGCATTGAAACAAAAAAGTTAAAGCCAACTGATTTTTGAGGGAAACCACATGAAGCAAAAAGAGAAAATAACTAAAAAAAAACGCGCACAAAAAGAGTTATCAAATAAAAAAATGGAACAATCAAAGAAACGAAAAAAAACGATCAATAAAACCAAAAAACGATCGAAAAACAAAAAGCTAGCTAAAAAGAAACGCAATCGAAAAAAAGAAAAACGTCAGCAGTTTATAAAAGAAATTAGTATTAGTTTGTCAGTATTGCTGGGATTGTTATTTTTAATTCAAGTCTTCTTTTTTTCTTTTCCAAGCGTTGAAGGATACGGCATGACCCCCTTTTTGAATGATGGAGAACGAGTGATCGTTGTAAAAAAAAGAACAGTTAAACGATTTGATTTAGTTTATATTCGACAACCCGGGACACAAAGAATGTTGATACGGCGCGTGATAGGCTTGCCTGAAGAAGAAATTGACTACCGAGAGGATCAATTGTTCATAAATCAGCAACCTGTCGTAGAACGCTTTTTAAAAAATGAACAAAGTGAAGCAAAAGCTGAAAATCGATTATTGACCGATAATTTTAGTCTAGGAACGGTGACAAATGAACATCGATTGCCTAAAAATGGCTATTTTGTGTTAGGCGATAACCGTCATTATGCGGCGGATAGTCGAAATTTTGGCTGGGTTGAAAAAAAAGATGTTCTAGGTGTTGTAAAAGTAAGAGTCTTTCCTCTTCACCAAATGACACAATTTTAAGGAATCAGTAGGAGGGCAGATATGGCAAAAGCACCTCATTTTTCTATGCGAAAAAAGCAGACAAAAACGTCTTTAAGTCCAAATAAAGTTAGAGCGCAAAGGCTGAGTGACCCAAAAAAGAAAATGAAAAAGGAAATAAAGCGTAGGAAAAATTGGCTATCGGAAAGCCTGTTTTTCTTGTTGATTGCTGTAATTATTCTCTTTTTCTGGGGATTTAAAACGCATCGAGTTTCTGGAGAATCAATGAAACCAACATTTGAAACAAATGATCGAATTATCGTGAAAAAGAATACACTCCCTAAACGATATGAAATCGTAACATTCGATCCAGAAATTCCAAGTGACCCAAGTTATGTGAAACGAGTAATTGGCGTTCCAGGTGATCAAATTTGGACGGACTCACATGCAATTTATATCCGTCCATCAAACGCTACGACGTGGAAACAAGAGGAAGTATCAGAAATGGTTACGAGCATGTTACCAGATAGTACGCTCAAAATAATGACCAGCGATGAAGTAGCATTGAATCTAAAAGGTATTGCAACAATTCCAAAGGGCAATTACTTTGTACTAGGAGATAATCGAGCTGCGTCAAAAGACAGTAGAAAATTAGGACTAATCAAAGAAAATCAGGTTGAAGGTATTGTCGTATTTCGTTATTTTCCGTTCAATAAGATGGGTTTTGTTCATTGAGAGTATTAATTGAAGATGTAGTATTTAATAAGTATCGGTACACAACGATCGATCAAAAGATTAGAAGGTTGCAAGTAGGAGGAAGTAGGGCATGAAGATAAAAAACTGGCTTGAAAGAAAAGGTTGGGCATTTCTTTTAAGTGTACTTATACCCATTGGAATAATGGTAGCTGTTTATTTAACGATGGGCATTTATCCTACAAGCGAGAGAACTGTTTTGGCTAGTGATGCGTTGTCTCAAACATCTAATTTTTTTGCTAGTTTCAACAACGTTTTGCATGGTGAACAGAGCCTTTTTTATACATGGTATGGCTCTTTGGGATTAAATTACTGGTCGTTTATGGCTTATTACATAAATGGAATTTTTAGTTTCTTAGTTGTTTTTTTTGATAATCAACATATTCCAGATGCCCTTTATTTTATTTTATTACTTAAATTTGGGGCGATCGGTGGTACGTTTTGGATCATGAGTGATCGTTTATTTAAATTACCGCAAATAGCAAAAATCATGTTGAGTATTAGTTTTGCTTTATGTGGTTTCAGCATTGCGTATTCTCCGCAACAAATGTGGTTGGATGGGCTAATTTATTTACCGTTAGTTATATTAGGGATACACCTTTTAATGGATGAACGCAAACCAAAGCTTTTGTTTATTAGTTACCTGCTATTATTTTTATCTAATTTTTATATGGCGTTTATGGTTGGTGTGTTTTCATTTTTATATGTATTTTGTCGATTTTTGACAGAGCCTAAACGTTATAAAACGACGTTGATTCCTTATTTGCTTACTTCTTTGTTGGCCGGTGGCGCTTCAATGGTCACGATTTTACCGACTTTGCTAGATTTGAAAAATAATGGAGAAGGGCTGACACCAATCTATAGCTTTCTAACAAAAGATACTGATATTTGGGACATACCTGCTAAAACGATGGTCGGTTCATATGATACTAGTAAATATGGGAGTGCTCCTTTTATTTATTTTGGTTTAATAGGATTGGTCTTTTGTCTCTTTTATTTTGTGAGCCGTAAAATCCGGTTACGAAATAAATTGATTTATGGTGGTTTGTTTTTGTTGTTGATCGCTAGTGTGTATATTGAACCAATAAATCTTTTCTGGCACGGCATGCATTCACCGTATATGTTTTTATTTCGTTTTAGTTTTCTACTTTCTTTTTTAGGACTTTTATTAGCTGGATTTGGATTAGAAAAAGTGACAAGAGAAGACGTTAATCAATTAATAAATTGTATGTTGGGTTTAGTTTTACTTTATGTCTTGATCAGCTTTGTTGCTAATCGAAAAAGATATGAGTATTTAGATCAGAAAACAGTACTGTTTACATTGTCTTTAGCACTGATATATCTCCTATTGGGTGTATTTATTCAAAAGTGGCCTAGACGTATGATGCTTATCAGTGGTTTATTTTGTGTGATTTTTATAGGAGAACAATTTATAAATGCACAACGAATTGTGAGCGGAATTGCAGCAGAATGGAACTATCCAGATCGTAAGGCTTATGATGATCATTTTTCAGATATTCAAACATTGATTGATGTCACAAAAGAAGAAAATACAAGCTTGTATCGAGTGGGAAATGTTGACCCCACTTCTCGAAATGAAAGTTTTATTCATGGTTATAGTGGTGTTACGATGTTTTCTTCTATCCGAAATCGTCATTCATCCCAGTATCTAGATCAGTTAGGGTTCCGCTCGACTGGAACCAATTTGACGATCCAATATGAAAACAACACATTGATCATGGATTCATTATTAGGAATTAAATACAATCTTGCGAAAGAAGACTTGATGAAATATGGTTTTACAGCGAAGAAAAAAGCAGGGGCGTACACACTTTATGAAAATCAATTTGCACTGCCTTTGGGTATTCTAACAGATAAAGGGATTTACAAGAAAAATGCCGTGCAAAACCAAACAGAACTACTTCAATATCTTTCAGGCGATAAGTCAAGTATATTCACTTTTGCTGAAGTCGAAACGATCAAGGAGAATAATGTCAACGTAGAAGAACAAGAAGGGGGCGTCTACTATTCAAGAACTTCTATATCGAATAGAGAATTGACCTATTCGGTAGATGTTCCCGCCGACTCACAAGCGTATCTCAGTTTATATGGAAAAGGATCAGGTGTAGATGTAATAACCAAAGTTAATGGGATCCAACATTTAGGAAGCTTGGATTCTAGTGGTCAATACTACAATTTGGGCTATTATAAAGAAGCGACAACGATTGATGTTCAAGTCGTATTTGCGGGTGAAAAAGTTGTTCAGCTCGTTCAGCCAAAAGCCATGTTTCTTAACAGCAATCGTTTTGAAAAAATGATGAAAACAATACAAAAGCAAGGAGTTCCTTTTGAAACAACGGGCCGAACTGCGGAAGCAAAAGTGAATTTGTCTAAAGAACAAGTAGTTTTAACAACAATTCCTTATGACAAAGGGTGGAGAGCATACATCGACGGTAAATGTGTAGAAATCCCTACCTTTAAGGATGCCTTTTTAGCCCTACCAGTTCCTAAAGGGAAGCATACAGTGAAACTTGTGTTTTTACCGGAAGGATTTAGAGTAGGACTGTCACTATTTATTAGCTGTATCCTTCTTTTTATAATTTACAATTGGTGGGAAGTAAAAAGATTGAAACGACAGACACTTTTAAAGAAGGAGAAAGAACGATGAGAAAAGCAACATGGTATTTTCCGATTTTAATGTCCATTTTTATTATAATAAGTGGCTGTTCTGCTAAACTATCCGATAAAAAAGAACCCTTTGAAGCAGACGGCGTTGCTTATCAATTTCAGCTCCCAAGTACTTGGGAACCAACTAAAGACTACAAAACCACGTACAATAAATCAGCGGTACTTGGAGCAAAAGATAAAAAGAGTAACTCTTCTTTGTTTATTTTAGCCTCTCGCAAAGAAGAGGTTGACTTAAATGATTTTGGTAAACGAACACGTAAAGAATTAGCCAAATTATATAACTATAAACCAGAAGACATTTATCTGAAAGAATCTAAGGTTGGGGGCTATAAGGCCTATAAATATACACTTTATACTACCTTTGAGGACCGTTCTTATTGGCTTCATCTCTATTATATAGAAACTGAACATGGATTTATTCAACTGGATTTTTATTCTGCAGATGACGGGAATTATAAAAAACGTACGGCTGTCATCGATTCTTCCGCATACTCGATCAAAGAAGTAAAAGATAACGGACCAGAAAAAGAAGCAGACGAAATTGCCTTTGATTCACCTATGTACAATTTAAAAGTAACGGGTGTAATGGATTTAGCTGGTGACAAAGAAACTTCTGTTTATGCAATACGTTATGCGTTTACGAACAAAGGGGATAATGGAGATGTTACACCAGAAAAATGGAACGAGCTGATTCAAGTGACACAAAACGATCAAGTATTAGTAGAAGGAAAAGTAAAAGAGGACGAGCAAGTAGTTGATATTTCAAAGCTATTGAAACAAAGAGCCGAAAAAATTCCGACTGGAACAACACTCGAGGCAGTCATGGTATACACATTGAAAGATAAGAAAAGCAACATCGAGCTAACCCCATCGAAAGAGATATTTAAAGATGCTGAATCTGTACAGCTAACACTTTCAACTACTGGTGGAAAGGAAGACGAAAAGTGATGAGAATAAAGAAAGATACGTTATTTTGTCTAGCAACTATTGTTTTACTTGGATTAAGTGCCTGCTCTGACAACCAGAAGGATATTTCGATAGAGCAGGAACAATTTATTTGGCATGAAACAAGAGAAAAACCATTCGGACAATTCGATTATCCAAAAATTTCAAAAAATGAGGGCCTTTCGTTATTAAAAGACAAATTTAAGTTAAAGGTACCTACTCTAATCGCTCAATCAGAGGCATTAATGGAAAAAGAGTTGGTCACAGATGAAGTGAAAGCTGATACGCCTGAATATACACTTTATGCAGAAGGGGATGAACTAAGGATAAAGGGATACTATCCTTTGGTAAAAGGAGATCAGTTAGAAGCGATTGTAGCAATAGAATTCAGCTATCAGTTTAATCAAAAAGAAAAAGAAGTTCGATTAAAAAATCAGAGCTTCACCGTTGTTAATGCAGGAGCAAGTGCTGAATTTCCTCAAGAAAAGTTTATTGAACTACTAAAGCGTACAGTAGATTTGATTGACGTACCTAAAACAACTTCAGAGCGTTCTATTAAAAATTTTGAAAAGGAATACGAGCAGCCAGACAATCGTCCAGAGGGACAACGTGTAAAAGTCTACAGTAATAATGAAGAGATGGAAGAGAAAAAAGGAATTTCCCAGACTATCATCGTAGAATTTAATGGAAAAAAAGGAATGAGAGGAATTCAGGCATTGATTGTGGATAATACAGAATAAGTGAGTAATCTGCTAAATACCGAAATCATTGACGCTATTTTTTTTTAAAACTCTCGTTACACCATAATAATCTGTATAAATAATCTCTTTAAAACCATCTTTACCTTTATAAATAAAGACAAGTGTTTCATTGATTTTTTCTGTTTTAAACACAATACTGTTAGAATCAGCGTAAACTTGTTTCAGTCTTAGTTTGTAGTGAACGTCATATAACTTAGGGACAATCAGAAATAGATCTTTTTGTGCAACGATTTCAAAAGAAGTAGAATCTGCTGCTTCATATAGCCCGATAAATTGTTCAAAAGAAATAGCTGATGTTGTTTTTATGGGATAGGATGTTAGTTTGAATGTGTTATCAAATTTCAAGTGTGCAATTTCTTTTGTGATCGCACTTACTGGGATGATATCAAGGTTGCTCAGAAAAATGATGGTTAATTCGTCTGTTTTAAATTGCTTTATAGAACTAACAAACCCACTGATATCTCCAAAATGCTGTTGGCATACTTGACCGTTGATCTTAGCAATATCCCAGCCACAAGCATAACTTCCTTGATTAGGTGTAAACATCAATTTAGTCAGATTTTCTGGAATCAGTTGGTGCGTTCTAAGAGCTCTATCCCAAAGATACAAATCGTTTGTCGTCGAATAAAGGCCATACGCACCTAATGGGAATGAGTTGTTTGTCTGCGGTGTATAGACTTCTTTTTCCCAGTAACTATAATTCGCAGCTAAATTTAGAATAATATCTATTTCATTCATACAGCCAGTATCTGACATGTTTAGCGGTGTAAAAATATGCTCTTTTAAATACTGAGCGTAAGTCTGTCCGGAGATCACTTCAATAATTTTTGTTAAAACTAGATAGCCAGAGCTAGAGTAGGCATACGCAGTACCAGGGTCGAATTCTAAGGGCAAATCTTTGAATAGCGCCAACAGATCATCTAATGTCCAACTAAGCCGCATCGTAGTTTCCCAAAAATGGTTGAATGAAGCGAAATCAGGAATGCCAGAGGTGCACGTCATACAGTGATAAATAGTTATATTATCTCCATTAGGAAAATCAGTTAGATAGGTATTGATAGAGTCATTAACAGATAAAGAACCATGATGTTGTAATAGTAATAACGCCATAGAGGTAAAAGCTTTTGTTAATGACCCTATTTGATATTTCGTATCATCCCTGTTAGCAATTTCGAATTCAACGGAGGCTAATCCGAAACTTTGCTTCAAAAGAATCCCCGTTTTATCCGCAACAAGTAAATTTCCATGAAGGTAGCCTTGTTGTTCATAGGTATTTACATAGTCTGTTAATTTCGTGTTAAAATCCATCTTCCCCCTCATTTCTCTACAAATTCATCATTTTCAAAAAACTGAGCAGAAAATGCTTGATGCATCGTCCAAACATCTTGCCCTAGATTGCTCATGATCGTAATAGCTAAAGTTGAAACTGGATCATAAGAGGCGATAAACGAAACACCAGGATTGTGCCCTTGCATATAAGGGAAAGAGTGCTCATTTTTCTTAGCGATCCAAAAACCGTAACCATAATAATCAGAAGCTTGTGTGGTTTGCATCAGATGGACTGCTTGTTTAGAGATAATCTTTCCCTGAGATAATTCCTGCCAAAAACGCTCCAGATCTTTTAACGTTGTAAAACAGCCACCAGCCCTAGTACCTTTGGCGTCTATACTATAAATATTACTGTAATATTCCTCTGGTTCCTCATCGTAGACATACGCATTCGTAACATTAGCCGGCAGTCGATCTAAAGAAAAGTAACCAGTTGAAGACATACTAGCGTGTTCAAAAATAAGTTTCTTTAAATAACTGTCAAACGGTTGTTGAGTCAGTTCTTCAATGATCGCAGCTAAAAGGACATAGCCCGTATTATTATACTGAAATTTTTCCCCAGGAGCAGCTGTCATCTTTTTATCAATAAAAAGAGGGAGCAAATCACTATTTTTGCGTATTTTATAATTAGGGAAATCCTCCCATAATTCAGCATAATCCGTTAGTTCGTCTTCATCGTAATAATCTCCAATACCTGAGGTGTGATTCAGCAACTGATGAATAGTGACGCCAGGATCGATATTAGGCAAGGGATATGAGATGATTTGATTGATCGGCTGATCGATCCCAATTTTCTTTTCTTCAATCAGTTTCATGATGGCAACCGCAACAAATGTTTTGCTGCCAGAAGCTGTACCGAAAATCGTATCAGCAGTATTTTTTATTTGATTAGGAAGATCGCGATAGCCGAAAGCCTCGAATAATACCGGCTCATTATTTGAAGTGATTTGAATAAAACCACTGAAGTCTGGTGGGATAGATTGTTTCAAGTTCATGAGTACAGCTCCTTTAGTTAGAATGTTTATTTTTTTATGTATTATGATAAGTTTATCATTAATTGGTGGGGAAAGGGTCTATTTTTTTTTCTTTCTAGAAATAGTTTGAATTGACAAGGAATTTAAATGATTGGAGTCCTGTTTTTTTACAATTGAAATCAGATTAGGTTTTATGCTACCATGAGAAAGATGTGAAATGACCGTATAAATGAAAAGGAAGTGATTAGCAGATGGATACCTATAAATTAATATTGATCATGCTCCCGCCGCTTCCCGGAGATAGATGTTTTTTTTCGACCCTTTAATTTAATGAACTGGTGAAGTGGGCTAGCTTCGACTGAACGAGCCCGCTTCGCTTTTAATTTTATCTAGCTACGTGGGCTAGTCTCTCAGGAAAAAGATAAAAATCGAATGAGTCAAAAAAGCGACTCAGTCAATTTTTCCTATTTTCCAGACGAGACGGAACAAGCCCGCTTCGCTTTTAATTTAGGAGGAACTTTCTTGAAAAAAAGCATCAAAACTCGTGTGCCATCGTTACTGTTACTGATTGTTTTAGTTGGATTTCCACAAATCAGTGAAACGATTTTTACTCCGTCGCTGCCAAATATTGCCCATGATTTTCAAACGTCAATGGCAAAGGTTCAATTAACGTTGAGTATTTATTTTCTAGCTTTTGCGCTAGGTGTGTTCTTTTGGGGCTGGTTGTCTGATTTTGTTGGACGACGTAAGGCGATGCTTTATGGCTTGTTGTTTTATGGAATGGGTAGTTTTCTTTGTTTTCGTTCAGAGACGATTGAACTATTGTTAGTAGCTCGATTTGTTCAAGCATTTGGTGCTAGTACGGGCTCTGTCATCACTCAAACGATATTGCGAGAAAGTTATTCTGGCAATCAGCGTCATGCCTTATTTGCGCAAATTTCTGCAGCGCTTGCTTTTACCCCAGCGATAGGACCGCTGATTGGTGGTATCGTTGATCAATATTGGGGATTTAGAGCAGTTTTCCTTGTATTAGTATTAATGAGTGTGTTGATTTTTTGTTACGCTTTTTTACGTTTACCGGAAACGTTTGAAATAGATAAACGAGTACCAGTGAAATTAGTGCCTGTTATTAAACGGCTCTTAATGAATCCAAAAGTTTTGACTTATGGATTTTTGATAGGTGCAATCAATGGCGTATTATTTAGTTACTATGCAGAAGCACCATTTATCTTTATTGAACAATTTCATTTATCAACAGCAATGTATGGATTTTTAGGCATTGGTGTGGCAGTGGCTTCGATTCTAGGATCTTTATTGTCTAAACGATTATTGCCGATTTATCAGCCTGAAAAAATCATTCTGATCGGAATCAGATGTATGCTACTGGGAGCTATTTTCTTATTTTTTGTGAGTGCAACAACTATTTTGCCGGAAATGGTTCAGTTTTGGTTGATGTTGATGGGTATTTTTATTTTGTTGACTGGGACAGGAACGGCGTTACCTAATTGCCTTAGTTTGGCATTATCCGATTTTCAAGATGTGATTGGAACGGCTGGCGCTTTCTTTAGCTTAGGTTACTATCTATTGGTTAGTCTATTTACATTTGGCATGAGTAAACTCCATAACGGAACGCTACTTGTGATGCCATTGTATTTTTTGGCTATCGGCAGTCTAATGTTGCTTTTAGCAAAAAAATATCTATTGCCTAGAAATAAATAGTGAGACTAAGACTATTTTAAGCTTATGAAAATAAAAAACATCTGCGTAAGAAAAGTTTACGTGGATGTTTTTTGACTCTTTATTATTAATGATCTATATTTACTGTCCACTTTATTCAATACTATAACGAATTGTTTTGCTCTACTGAAGAAAAACCAATGTTAAGGACAAAAGGCTAAAGTATTAAGACAATTCAACATGGAAAGGATAGGCTGATTTTTTTATTTTATCCCTTATTTGTAAATTTTAAGTATAGTAAAAAGAGCTTGGGACGTAAGTCCCAAAAACCTTAAAATAAAAGACCGAAAATCGTAAAAAATGATTTTCAGTCTTTTATTTTTTAGATTATTGGGAGAATCCTTCATGTTTTCTAGCTTACTTAGCCTATATTTCCTTAAATTTACTGCCATTAACGCGAATCCAATTTCATTGTGTGCCTGTTGTTTCCCTCGAACAGAGAACCGAGTGAACCCTAAACAAGCCTTCAAATGTCCGAAAGCTGATTCGACGTCAATTTTTCGTTGACGATAGAGTTTACCTGTTTCTTCTTCTGAAAGCAGCTGTTGAATTCTTGCTTTAAAGTATTCCCAATTCATGTTCTTTTGAATCTCACGATTCTTGTCACTCTTCGCTTTTGTACACTGGCTTCGAAGAGGACAATTCGAGCAGTCTTCACATTCATACCGTTTTAAATAACGTTTAAAGCCATATTTATCTGTACGAATAGAATAGTTTCGAAAATTCATTTTTCGTCCGTTTGGACAAAGAAACGTATCCTCTAATTCTTGGTACGGCCAGTTTGCTGGAAGGAACGGATTTTGTTTAAACTTTTTCTTCTGTTCTTTATGGTACATGGCATAAGTGATGAGTGGTGTTCGCTCGTGATCCTCTAAAACCGCTTGATAGTTTTCTTCTCCTCCATAGCCGGCATCTGCGACAATATAGTTTGGCAGATCAAAGAAACACTCTTTTAAAGTGGTTAAAAAAGGGCGCAATGTTCGTGTATCTGTTGGATTTGAGAAAAGATCATAGCCTAAAATATACTGACTGTTCGTGGCGATTTGAAGATTATAACCTGCTTTCAACTGACCATTTTTCATATGATCATCTTTCATGCGCATAAAAGTGGCATCTGGATCTGTTCTAGAATAGCTGTTTCGTTGTCCTAAAATCTGTCTATGTTTTTGATAAGCGAGTTTTCGCTCTTTAAAGTCCTTGAAAAGTTTCCTTAATTTTTTTGGAACTTTTCGTTTAGAACGAATTGATTTGCGCGTAATTCCATCCTCTGCTTGTTCGATTTTTTCTGTAAACTGTTCGACAACATGCGCGAGATTTTCTTCAATCTTGCCTAATTCAGTGACAGATAATTCTTTTGCGGACTCGCGCTCAATTTCAGGAATAATTGTATTTTTCAATAGTTCATCATAAAGAAAGGTTGATTTTTCGGTGAGTTTTTTGTCAAAGTTATCAATGGATTTTCTCCAAACAAAGGTATATTTATTGGCATTGGCTTCAATCTTTGTGCCATCGATAAAAATAGCTTCTTCATCGATTAATTGTTCCTTGACTAATTGACTACGGAATTGGACGAAGCACTCCCGAAGGAGTGTGTTCACTAAGGGATTCACACGGAAACGATTGATTGTTCGATAGCTAGGTTGATAGCTTTGAGTGAGCCACATCATGCGAATACTGTCTTTCGTCAACGCTTCAATCTTGCGACCAGAAAATACAGATTGTGTGTAGGCGCATAAAATCATCTTCATCATCATTTTGGGATGATAAGAAGAAGGACCCATCTGATGGTGAAAAGGAAGAAAACGTGCCTCGGGAATACTTTCCACTAATTGATCAATAACAAATGCGATATCATTTTTTTCTAACTGAAAACTAAAATCTAGAGGAAGAATGACTTGATTTGTGGTATAATTTTTAAACATAAGAACACCTCGCTTGTTTATTTGTGTAGTTACTTTTATTCTAGCAAAGGTGTTCTTATTTTTATAGAAAAAAATAATCCAGATGCCAATCAAGTTGACTGGTATCTGGATTTTTCGTTAGTACTTATGTCCCAAGCTCTTTTTTGTTGTAAATTATACGTGCAAATAATCATAGGTAGATTATTTTAGATTTTTTCTTTTGTATGATTGAGCTGACTAAACTATTTGAGCCCAGATTGTAGAAGCATATGATCAAAAAACACTTCATAATCAGATTTGTAAAATCCATAACGATAAAGTTTATTATTTTGTGATTTAGTACGTAAATCTGGTAATTTCAGATGATCTAAGGGAGTAAATGGCTTTATAGAGTCAATCATTTTTTCTGGCAATGTTATTTTAGTGTAACCCTCATTGATCAATTCAGGGCTAGGAACATAACTATATTCAACATTGTTAATTATAACGCTACGGTTCATGGATAATTCAAGATCTTCTGCTCCTGCATTAACAGAAACTAAGGAAAATGATAGTACGAGTAGTATTCCGAATAATATTTTTTTCATGTGAACCCCTCCTAGTTATTATTTATAGTTTTACTATAACATAAAACAACTGAAAACTCACTTGAATTATATCATTCATTGTGATAGCATAAAATTATAAAAAGAAAGGAGATGGAATTTTAGTGAAAAAAATGGTTTGCTCTGTTGTTATGATGTTGGGATTTGTATTTTTAGGTACTATGAGTGTTCAAGCTCATGAAGATGAAGGTAGTTATACAATATCTTCTGGAGAAAAAGTAGAAATTAATGGGCAGGAGGTTCTGTTCCAGGCTGCTGACGAATCAGTAACAACTAATGTTACAGTTAGTCCAGATTTGATTGATCAAATCAGCAAGAGACCTCAGTTAAGATATGCCGGCGAACAAATAATTAATCGTCATCGCCACCCATTTTCTGGTCCATATTTAGAAAGGTATCATGGTATGATTATCGCAGGAGGAAACGCTGCACGTGTTTATGTTTGTGGTCAAAGTTCTCCGTGTGGATTCTTATCATATGTAAGAGTATAATTTTTGAAAGTATTATTTAAGAGTAGCCTTGTGTTACTCTTTTTTTATTATATATTTTTAAAGTATGTAAATCAAAACATAGTTAAGTGATTAATTAGAATATGACACAAGCACGTTGAGTCAGATTTATAGCATGAAAATCGTTGTAAATACATGTAATTACGTGGTATAATAAAGGGGACAAGGGGGGCGATAGCATGGAAACAGTAAAAGCAAGAAAACAAGGCAATGCAATCATGGTTACTTTAGCAAGCAAGTTAGCAGTGAAAGAAGGTCAAGAATTTTACTACTATAAAGATGAAGAAGGAATCATTTCATTAATTCCCAAAGCTGAAGACTTTTTTCAAAATGCGATTAAAGGCGAGTTCGTAGATAGTGAAGATAAATTAGCAATGAATTTTTCGCCAGAAGGTACTGAACTAGATGATTAGACAAGGCGATATTGTAACTATAAACTTTGATCCTTCTAGAGGTAGTGAAATAAAAAAAAGACGACCAGCAATAGTTATGAGTCGCAATGAATACAATCTTTCTTCTAATCTAATCATTGTCTGTCCAATAACTTCTACGACAAAGAAACGCCCTTACTTTCTACCAATAAGTAGTGAAGCTTTACAAAAGGACAGTAAGGTAAACACTAAACAAGTATATTCGTTAGATTGTACGTCTGAAGGAAATCGAAATGTTAAAGTTATTGGAAAAGTTGATATGAAGGAATTTTTGAATATTGCGCAGCATTTCATGTTAAATTTCAATTTTCCATTTTTCTAGATGAAAAAGATTTTTCTCTGTAAATCAGACACAAACGGATTGTGTCTGATATTTTTAAATGTACCTATACCAAAAACATTCATTTTTGACGTAATTTCAATGAGTAAATATTTTTTACTCATTTTTTCTTAAAAGAAGGCTATCAAAACTTAAAAGTATCGATCGAATAAAATCAAGCAATAGGAATCAGGATACTAAGCTATCAAAAGATACGATCATAATTTAAATAATAATAGGGCTGGCACAAAAAAAAGTATGTCAGTTTCTCTAAAATGTGCGCTTCCCAAAAACATTGGTTTTTCTTCAGTAGAGCAAAACAATTCGTTATAGTATTGAATAAAGTGGACAGTAAATATAGATCATTAATAATAAAGAGTCAAAAAACATCCACGTAAATTTTTCTTACGCAGATGTTTTTTATATTCATAAGCCTAAAATAGTCTTAGTCTCACTATTTATTTCTAGGCAATAGATATTTTTTTGCTAAAAGCAACATTAGACTGCCGATAACCAAAAAATACAATGGCATCACAAGTAGCGTTCCGTTATGGAGTTTACTCATGCCAAATGTAAATAGACTAACCAATAGATAGTAGCCTAAGCTAAGGAAAGCGCCAGCCGTTCCAACCACATCTTGAAAATCGGATAATGCCAAACTAAGGCAATTAGGTAACGCCGTTCCTGTCCCAGTCAACAAAATAAAAATACCCATCAACATCAACCAAAATTGAATGTTAAGGACAAAAGGCTAAAGTATTAAGACAATTCAACATGGAAAGGATAGGCTGATTTTTTTATTTTATCCCTTATTTGTAAATTTTAAGTATAGTCAAATTTTAATCGACCTGGAGCTTATACTAGTGTTTTTTTAGCGTTAATTTTGAATGTAAAAAAATTGTAGAGCACTAGACAAAGGACTGTTGTTCGATTTTAAAAGTATGAGAGGATACTGTAATAAAAATTAGAGTGCCTTTTTATATATCAAAAAAATTTGAATAACTAAATAATAGAGAACTACATTATGCAAATTAACATAATGTACATATTTATGTTTACAATTTATAATTCAAATGTTATTTTAATATTAATAAAACTCTTTATCAACAATAAGTAAAAAATTAAGTGCCAAAAAGGCTTTATTAAATACTTTTATGAGGGGTTATATTATGAAAAAATTTTTTTTGGGCTCTTTAATACTTTTGGTGTCAACAAGTGTTCTAATGCCACTTACTACTTTGGCAGAATCTAATACAATTGATGAATCAGTTGTGCAGACAGCAACAAATGATGTAGAAAAGAATGCTGAAATACAAAGATTTACTGATATGCAGAATGAAATTACTTCGGTTTTAACGATTAAAAATGGGAGATATATCTATGACGAGAAGGAAATCAAATCTATTGTAGATTCATTTGACTTTAATAAATTGGCTACAAAAACTGGAATAGAATTCACAAATGAATCATTCTTTCAAGATGCAATAACAAATATCAAAAATACAAAATTTGAATCTCAAATCCAAGGTAGGAATGCGAATAGATACAATAGAAATTACTATGAGGAAGGCTGGAATTATCAAAGAGTTTGGTGGGATGAATCTAATACTAATCGTAAAATCATCGAATTTGAAGATGTAGGTCAATATGCTGGATTAGCAGGAGGAATTGGAGGTCTGGCAGGATCAGCAATAGCTGGTATGATCACAGGCCCTATAGGGGTAGCAATCTCTGCTTCTATAGGTTTTGGTGTTTTTTATGATGGGTGGTATTTTAGTAATGTAGCTTTAAATCTAAATAGGATAAAAAATGGAACAGGTACCGTCTATGAAAGAAACACATGGACAACCGTTTATTCTCTATGGACGCAAGATAAATATAAATAAGATAACGCGGTCAGTATCATTTGGGAGATGATCAATATCAAATTTAAAAATAAAATATCTATCGTTTTGGGTATTGTGTTAATTATATTAACACAATACCTTTGTACTACAAATATTTATAATACGTCATTATCTAATGTTGAGATATTGACTCACATATTATTAATGAATATATGTATCTTGTTGATAGTATACAGTTTTATGTTACAAATTAAGTTAATAAAATTTGTATACATTTTTGTTTTATCACCACTCACTTTCTACTTACAATATCTGAATGAAAAAATGAGCTTTCAAACATTAGTACTATTGTTTTGTGTTATTTTGGTGTGTCTCATAAATTCATTACTTACAAGAAATATGCTTGACTAATTATATATTTTAGTAATTTTAAAAATTTTAGTTGTCAAAAATTAATTTGGAGGAAGCTTATGAAAAGAAAAAAATTAGTAATATCTTTATTCTTGATTGTAAGTTCATTTTTTTGAATATTAATATCCAACATGTAAATGCAGAATTTGTTCCACCAGAAGTCGAAATGGCTATAATCAGTGAGTATAGTAATTCGCCTAATAAAATATTTACTATGCAGCCAACACCTGTTTCAGTCATTAATGTATTGAATTTTGTAGAAAAATCAAAAAATAGACAACCCAAAGAATTGCTAAAATATGTTTATCCAACCTATAGTGATTCACGATTAAATTCTGTCACTGCAAATCTAGAGCAATCGAATAGCTTTCTACTTAACCAAGGGTATAAAACAAAAATTGTGAACGGCGTATTAGACAATAACTTAATTAAAGAAGAGCTATTAAATAATCGACCCGTCATTGCTTACTTGAAATAGAAGCAATTGAAATAAAACTTGTCAAAAAATAGAATTGACTAACTAAAAGTATGAAGGTGTAGGAATATTCTTGCACCTTTTTTGTTAGTTGGGAAGCTTCTTTTAATCTGTTCAATAGGGTATAGTCATAATTTACACTTGTTACTTTGTATAATATGCCCTTGTCATTTTTTGATTTAAGTGGCACAATTTCTTTCGACTTATTTGACACAATAGACGAGAGCACTTTATTAAATAGCTGTTCTTCTCAATATAATGTAAATTTGTGCCATTTATTGACATAAAATCTACGCTATTTAAAAAGAAAAATCATACCATAACTAAATCACTTTAGATTCTTTTTGAACAACTCCTTTAAACAATTTCATAAAAATATGCATGGACAATACAAAAATTTTTCTGTATAATCCATGCATATTTTTACTGTATTTTTTTATTCTTACTTTGCTTTTTTTTAGTTAGTATGAATTGACCTACAACAAGAATTAAAGTTACTCCAAAACCACCACCAATGAAATCTCGATTAATAATATACTCAATAGCTATTCCAATTACACTGGCGATTATAGCTACCAACAAAATACTTAGATAGGGACGTTTTTCAGTAAAATTTGTCCATTTTTTGTACAAAGTAGATCAACCTCACTCTCTTGCTATTCAGTTTTGTATTGTGTGGCTACAGCTCTTCCTGCACCATCATATCCTGTTCGTTTGTAAAACCCAATCCAACCATTTTTATTTTTATCCCATTTCTTTGCAACTGCATTCCCTGGAGAAGCCCCCATACTAGTCCAACTTGCACCAATTAGCAAACCGCCAATAACCCATCCTGGTATTCCAAACATCGATACTGAAGCGCCTAGCCCTGCATAAAAAGCTGCATTTATAGCATTAGCAGCAATTCCTGTTGAAACTGCTATATTTGTATAAGACCAACCACCCCACCTAGAAACATTTGCACGTACTCTAGATTCAGATTTGGTTACGGTCAGTGTTCCATCTACATCTTGTACTACAGAAACTCCCGGCTCTAAATTTTCTTTTGCTGCATTTGCTTCACTTATTTGTTTGACTGGTTCAGTTTCAGCAGCAAAAGCACTGACAGTTGGAATAACTCCTGATCCAAATAAAATACCCACACATACAAAACCCACAAAAACTTTTTTCATCTAATGCACCTCGTTTTCTGATTTTTTAATCAAATTATAATTTAATGGAATATTTATGTCAATGTTTTTTTACAATAAATCAAGTAAATGTATGTACTAGTAGTTTACATTCAAAATTAATAATGAAAAACTACTAATATCAGTAACTGTAACTTTTCTTTTTTAATGGCGTAGATTTTACATTAATAATTGGCATAAACTTACATTATATTGAGAAGAATAGCTATTTAATGAAATGCTTTCTTCTATATGTGGCAAATAAGTCGAAAGAAGTTGTGCCACTCAAATCAAAAAATGACACAGCTGCATAAGATCACTTTTAACTATACCTATAGTTTACAAATTAGAGGGTTAATTTAACGCTTTTTTCAATTAAAAGAATATATACCAAAAACATTCAATTTTGGTTGATGTTGATTGGTATTTTTATTTTGTTGACAGAGAAAGGAACGGCTGGCGCTTTCTTTAGCTTAGGGTACTATCTATTGGTTAGTCTATTTACATTTGGCATGAGTAAACTCCATAACGGAACTCTACTAGTGATGCCAATGTATTTTTTAGCTATCGGTAGTCTAATGTTGCTTTTAGCAAAAAAATATCTATTGCCTAGAAATAAATAGTGAAACTAAGACTATTTTAAGCTTATGAATATAAAAAACATCTGCGTAAGAAAAATTTACGTGGATGTTTTTTTATTGAAATCGGTGAGTAATAGAATTTATTTTGCTATACTTTATGTTACTGTTAGAACTAGATAAGTGAGGGGCGAGTTAGGTGAAAGAAATTTTAGTCCAAGCGATTGGATTTTGTTTTATGATATTTTTGGGGTATTTAATGAAACGGATTGGTTTATTAAGTAAAGCGGATGGTGGAATGTTATCTGTCATTATTGTAAATCTAACGTTGCCTGCAACAGTCATCGTTAGTTTAGCCAGCGTGGTTGTTTCGGGAACGTTGTTTTTCTTGTTGATAATGGGGATTATCTTGAATGTTTTGGTGATTTTGATTGGCGGGCGAGTGAGTAAAAAGCGTCCCGTTTTAGATCAAAAATTTCAAATGTATTCGATGTCTGGGTATAATATCGGCAATTTTAGTTTGCCGTTTATTCAAGGTTTTTATCCTTTAGCTGTCCCATTTCTGTTGATGTTTGATATTGGAAATAGCGTGATGTTGACAGGAGGAACTACCTTACTCATCGATAAAGTAGTGGGATCAAAAGAGGAGACAACGTTTAAAAAAATTCTATTGTCTTTGTTAAAATCTGCTCCGTTCACCGTTTATATGGTCATGTTGTTACTTAGGATTGTTCAAGTCGAATTGCCTATAGAATTGTTGGGTATCCTAGAAATGATTGCAAAAGCAAATGGTTTTTTATCGATGTTTATGATTGGTTTATATTTTGAATTGAGGTTACCCAAAAAAGCTCTTCATTTAGTGAAAGAAGTGCTGGCTTGGCGCTATTTATGCGGTGTAGTATTTGCGTTATTGTTTGCTTTTGTAATCCCCTTAGACCCACTATTACGAATCGTTCTAGTCGTGCTGAGTGTAGCACCGATGCCAACATTTTCGGTGATTAATAGCGTTAAGGCAGGCATGTCAGAAGAAACCGTTGGGTTTACCTCTTCAGCAAGTATTTTGATCAGTTTGGTACTGATGACGCTTATAATGATGTTGATGGGCTAAACTAAAAGGGGCTACAGCGGCTTATTTCCGAAAGAAGTGCTTCTGTTCTCATCGTTTAACCACATTTAGGGTGTGAAACAAAAGTGAATTGTACTTTTATTTCACACCCTTTTTAGTTTAGGATCAACTGTTCGGCAATCTGGAAATCACCTTCATAGAGGATATCTTTTCCACCGACTTTTTGATATAAGTCAGCCCCCTTACCGGCTAAAACAACTGCATCTTCGGGTAGGCTCAACGATAAGGCTTTTTTGATTGCTTCACCGCGATCAAGTACTGTTTCGATTTGAATATCTGTCGTGATATGGGCTGCAATCTCAGCACAGATATCAGCGGGATTTTCATCAGCGGGATCATCTGTAGTTAAAATTGCAATATCTGCTAATTCAGATAAAACAGCACCAAAATCTTTTCGTCTAGAAATCGCTTTGTTTCCTGTGCTACCAAGTAAAACAAGTAAACGGCCCTCAGGATGTTCTTCTTTGACAAATGTGAGAAGGTTCTTTAAACTATCATAATTGTGAGCATAATCCACATAGACTTTTGCACCATTTTTATTTGTTAATAACTCCATTCGACCAGGAACGGTTGTGTCATTGATTCCTTGTCGACAATCACTACCTGTGGCGCCGACTAGAGCACTTGCAATAGCTGCACTTAATGCATTACCTTTATTGAAATCACCGCCTAAACGGACGTGATATTCACCAGAAATGGCCAGTGCATCGTTTTTTGCTGTGACAGAAAACGCCAATGAATCATTTGGATTGCTTTGATAGCTATAATCTGTATCTGCTGAGGCTTGATTGCCATAAACGATATAAGGTACTTCATGAAGCTCGGCAGTTTCTTTCAATAATGGAAAATAATCAGAGTCATGGTTTAAAATCATCGTTTTTGAATGTTTGATCAACTGGCGTTTGCAATAAAAGTAATCATCGAATGTTGGATGTTCAATTGGGCTGATATGGTCAGGTGTGATATTTAGGAAAATTCCTACATCAAAAAATAATCCATACACTCGATTCGTTTTATAAGCTTGAGAGGATACCTCCATAATGAAATGAGTCATGTTATTAGTAACAGCTTCTGCCATCATTTGATAAAGATCAAGAGATTCAGGTGTTGTTAAATGTGATTTGAAAAACGTATGCCCATCCAAAGTAGAATTCATAGTAGACAGCATCGCTGTTTTTTTATTTGTGGCGTGATCTAAGATAAATTTAGAAAAGTAAGCAGCAGTTGTTTTTCCTTTCGTACCAGTAAAGCCGATCAGTTTTAATTTAGTTTGTGGATAATCAAAAAAAGCCATACTTAAGACAGCCATTGCTTTTTTGATATCGGTCACAATGATACCTAATGCTGCAGGTACCTCATAAGGTTGTTCTGCTACATAAACGTCAAGTCCAAAATGGACTGCTTTTCCTAAATACTCAGATTTGAAGTTCATTCCTTTACAGAAAAATAGTGTGTCAGCTGTTACTTTACGGGAATCATAGGAAAGAGTAGTAAACGTTTTAGTATTCAACGAGCTAGGCAAGTCCAAAGACCAGCCTTCTGCTGAAATAAATTCTTTTAATAGCTGTTCTTTTAGTAAACATTCACGGATTATTTCTAGAGAAATAGTCATCATTACGCCTCCAAGCAGTATCTAAATCAGAATGTAAGCTTTTTTCGAAAGAAAACTTTAGAAGTTCATCATACAATTTAAACGGCAAAAATTCAAGATGCTTGCAAGTAGCGAAAGAAAATATCAATAGAGTATTAAAATAAGATAGATCTGATTTTATATGTAATAACTTGATTAAAATAACAAATTAATAATAAACATATTATAGTGAATTGTTAAAAAATATGTAAATACAAACGGATATCTGGTATTTTTTATCCGAAATATAAATAAAAAAGAAATAGTTATAAATGAGGGTACTATTTGCTTTTTGGATATTTTGGAAAGGAATACGACCGTTTTTTTAAAAAATCTGTGAGGAAAATATAAATAAGTTAATTTATTCAAGAAAGTCGTTGCATATACTTGATTTAACAATTAAAATAAAGGAAGCATGTTCAAAGAAAGATGGAGGAGTTAAATGATAAATCAACCAAATCCTGCTGATCAACCGATCTTGACCAATCAAGAGAAAATGGTTAAAGGATCGGCTTGGATGACAGCTAGTAATATAATTTCTCGTTTGTTGGGTGCGGTATATATTATCCCATGGTATGCATGGATGGGAGAACACGCCAATGAAGCAAATAGCTTATCTTCAATGGGGTATACCGTATACGCTCTCTTTTTATTAATATCTACAGCAGGAATTCCTGCCGCTATCGCTAAACAGACCTCTTATTATAATTCATTGAATGAATATAAGCTCAGCCGACAGCTTTTTTACAAAGCTCTTCAATTGATGGCAGTCTTAGGAGCAATTTTTGCTATCGTGATGTATTTAGCTTCGCCGCTTTTGGCAAAATGGTCTGGCGGAGGAGAAGAACTGATTCCAACGATGAGGTCGCTGAGTTTAGCTGTTCTAATTTTCCCATGTATGAGTGTAGTTAGAGGGTATTTCCAAGGGAATCAAGATATGATGCCATATGCTTTGTCACAAATTGTTGAACAAGTTGCTCGTGTGTTCTATATGCTGTTGACAGCTTTTATCATCATGAAGGTGATTGATGGTAATTACGTCGATGCAGTAACACAATCAACATTGGCAGCATTTGTAGGAATGTTGGCGAGTCTTGTTGTTTTATTTTACTATTTCCATAAACAAAAACCAATGTTTGATTATCTTGCATCACATAGCGCTAATGAACATCAAGCATCAACGCGGGATTTATTGACCGAGACATTAAAAGAAGCCTTGCCATTCATCATTGTAGGTTCTGGTGTGACTGTCTTTAAATTAGTCGATCAATTTACATTTTCTAATTTTATGGGTACATTTACTACGTATTCAGGTAGTCAATTACGAACACTTTTTGCGATTTTTAATGCAAATCCAGATAAGCTAACAATGGTCGTGATTGCTTTAGCAACATCTATATCCGCTACGGGTTTACCGTTGATCACGGAAGCAATCACTTTGAAAAAATACCGAGATTTATCAAAATTAATCAGTAATAACTTGCAGTTATTTATGTTTGTGATGTTACCAGCAACATTTGGTATGATCGTTTTAGCAAAACCACTTTATACAATGTTTTACGCACCAGATGCTTTAGGTGTATCGCTCTTGATCCAAGCATGTTTGGCAGGCTTATTTATGGGACTCTATATGTTATCGTCAACCATGTTGATGGGAATGTATGAGAACAAAGCTGCAATTAAGTATTTTGGATTAGGATTGGTCTTGAAACTGGTCGTTCAGTATCCAAGCATACGACTTTTCGAAGTATATGGTCCAATGATTGCCACAATGATTGGATTTACCTTATCCTGTGTGCTGATCATGAGAAAAATCAAGAAAGTCAGTCATTTTAACTTTGGATTGACTTTCAGACGTGGCTTATTGATTTTCTTGATCACCTTAGTTATGGTGGTTGCAGCGATTGTTATGAGGCAATTCTTGTACCTATTCTTAGATCCAACCCGTAAATTCCAATCATTTATGATTATCATAATCGTAGCAGCATTTGGTGGAGCTGTTTACGGATATATCACATTAAAATTACGCTTAGTAGATAAGCTATTAGGAGCACGAGTAGGGAATATTCGTCGTAAGTTGAAAATAAAATAGAACAAATCAAGTAGCGGGACAGAATGTTCCGCTTTTACTATATCTAGCTTCACAGGCTTGTTCTTCGGAAAAAAGATGAATGAGGAAAGAGGTAAAAAACACCTCAGTCCTAATTCCCTATTTTTCATATAGAACAGGACGAGCCTGTTCCGCTTTTACTATATCTAGCTTCACAGGCTTGTTCTTCGGAAAAAGGTGAATGAGGAAAGAGGTAAAAAACACCTCAGTCCTAATTCCCTATTTTTCATACAGAACAGGACGAGCCTGTTCCGCTTTTAAATTGGGAGGATCATATGCGTTTAGATAAATTTCTTGCAGAAACAGGGGTCGGTAGTCGTAAAGAAGCAAAGCAATTGCTGAAAAAGGGCTTGGTAACGGTAAATGATCAAATCATCAAAGATGGTAAAACACAGATCGATGAAAAACAAGCGATCATTAAGTTTGCTGGAGAACAATTGATCTATCAAAAATATTATTATTATATGTTGCATAAACCGAATGGCGTGATTTCAGCAACAGAAGATAAATGGGATCAAACGGTCATCGACTTACTGAAAGATGAAGATTATCGTGAAGATTTATTTCCAGTTGGTCGATTAGATAAAGATACAGAAGGGTTACTGTTATTGACAAATGATGGTCAGCTTGCACATCAATTATTATCACCCAAAAAGCATGTTGATAAAGAATATTTTGCAAAAGTTCAAGGAATCGTGACGGAAGAAGACGTTCGTCATTTTGCAGCAGGATTTGCTCTAACAAATAAGGAACAAGTCAAACCAAGTCAGTTAATGATTGAATCTGCGGATGAAACAAATGAAATCTCAGAAATTCGCCTGATTATTCAAGAAGGAAAATTTCATCAAGTCAAACGCATGTTTGAAGCAGTCGGTAAAAAAGTTGTTTACCTGAAACGGTTGCGGATGGGAAATTTATGGTTAGATGAAGAACTAGCTTTAGGAGAATATCGAATTTTGACTGAAGAAGAGCTTGAAAAGTTGAAGAAAAATCAATAAGAAAATGGAATGGAAGCTATTGTTTTGTTTTAAACCAAGGTTTCCGTTACATTTTCTTTGACTCTTCAGTCAAGATAGATATATACTTTTATTGACTAACTAGTCAATGAGGAGGAAGCGTACAATGAATGCCATTGAACTTAAAGGATTGACCAAATTATATAAAAAACAGCCAGCCATCGATCAAGTAGATCTATCAGTAGAAAAAGGCGAAATCTACGGTTTTATCGGTCCAAATGGTGCTGGAAAATCAACAACGATCAAAGCGATGTTGAATTTCATTTATCCAGATCAAGGAACCGCTTCTTTACTTGGTTTGGATAGTATTAAAGACGCTAAAGAAATTCGCAAACGAACGGGTTATGTCTCAAGTGATGTCCGCTTTTATCCAAATATGACAACGGTTGAGGTGCTTAAATATGTGGCAGAATTTCATCAGTTAAAAGACAGTAAAAAACAAATCGATTATTTTATCGAATTATTCGATATCGATGCTCAGAAAAAAATGTCTGATTTGTCTTTAGGGAACAAAAAGAAAATCGCCATCACTGCAGGAATTTTACCAAATCCGGAGTTGTTGATCTTAGATGAACCGACGAATGGTTTGGACCCCCTAATGCAACATCGTTTATTTGAAGAGTTGGAAAAGTACAATAAAAAAGGCATGACGATCTTTTTGTCCAGTCATGATTTAAATGAGGTCCAACAACACGCACACCGAGCAGCGTTTATTCGTCAAGGAAAAATTATTACGGTTCAAGATATTACAAAAGAAAAATCATTAGGCAAAGTCATTACATTGATTGGCGATCATATCCCGCTTTCGATAGTTGAAAAAATGGGTGCGGCTATTTTAAAACATCAAGGAAACGAAACACGTTTATTGTATGAAGGAAACCTACGGGAGATATTACCGTTATTAGGAGATTCCTCAATTCAAGATTTTACAATCACAAATCCTGAATTGGAAGATCAGTTTATGGCATTGTATGAAGGGGGAGATGGAAAATGATTACAGCTAAAATTGAAAGTAAGTCTTTGGTAAAAGGATTGATCATTTGGACTATTTTATTTGCTGTTATTATTTTTGGCTTTAGTGCAGTATATCCTCAGATGCACAGTTCAGCGATGGAAGATCTTTTAGGTGCGAAACTAGATGGATTATCTCCGTCCTTATTAAAAACATTCAATATTAGCGTAAATGGACAAACAAGCTTTTTAGTCGCAACTGGTTTTTTCGGCTATTATTTTCAATATATGTTTTTGGCAGCATCGATTTATGCTATGATGCTCGGTAGTCAAGCGCTGATCAAAGAAGAGACAGATGGGACGATTGAGTTTTTATATGCGCAACCAGTAACACGTAGAGAAATCATTACGAGCAAATTTGCAGGAAATTTATTTATTTTAGCGATATTCTGGTTGATCTCATTGGGTGTTTCGGTGGGCTCCACATTACTTTATCGTCAGTCGACGGATTCAGCGGAGACGATCACTAGAGAAATTAGTAAGATCTTTATGCAAGAAAGTTTGATTTTACTATTTTTCCTAACGCTGGGCTTTTTTGTTTCAACCTTTTTAAAATCTAGTAAACAAAGTACCAGTATTTCTTTAGGTATTGTTTTTGGTTTTTATTTGATTGGGATTTTTTCCGATTTGAATGACTCGTTTAGCTGGGCCAAAAATATTTCTCCCACACATATGGGCATTCCAAGTAACTTGTTGGATAAGGGATTATCTGCTGGCAATGTTGTTTTATTAAGCATCCTGATTGTTTTATTCCTAGGCGGAACGTATATGGTTTATCAACGGAAGGATTTGAAGGTTTAGTGAAAGAAATCAACAGCGATCGACAAAAATACGAACGAATTTTACAGGCGGCACTAAAGCAATTCGCAACGTATGGTTACCAAAAGACAAATACAGACGATATAGCACGTGATGCAGAAGTTTCTAAAGGATTGATCTTCCATTATTTTGGTAAAAAACAAGTATTGTATGAGCGTACGATCAGTAGTGTGATTGATTTTCTAAATGAACGATCAAGCAATTTATTTACAAAGAAATATACGGACTTGGTAGAAGTCGTGGTCGTATCGACTCGTTATAAAATGAAATTAGAACAGCAATATCCTGATCATGTTCATTTACTAATTGCAGCGTATGCGCAAAAACATAGCTTACCTAAGGAAATTCAAGCAAAGTTAGCAAAATACATGGATGAGAATATGAAAATCGCACATCAGTTTTTGACTGATATTGTAATGAAGCTACCGATCAAAAAAGAGATTGCACACCAAGATGTTGTTCAGCTAGTGTTGGGTGTTTTTAATCAAATTTCTGTGGAGAGCGTACAGTTTTTGAAAGCTCATCCAGAAGTGACAGAGGTCAAACAGATGCAGTTTCTAGCAGAACGGGCAGAGATTTATATGAAGATTTTACAAACAGGATTTCTAAAAAATGAATGAGTAAGATAAGTCGACATCATCAAATAGAAAAAATAAACGTGTTTAACTTAAAAAGGAACCTAAAAGGATTATTATTTGTGGAGGTTTGCTATTTTACCGTGCACGGCTTATCGCCCAGCTTTTTTCCGATAGTGAATGAAAAACGATGCAATAAAACCAATGCCAAACTGCAATTGCCAGAAAGTTTATTTTATGATAAGATGTAAGTGCTTTAATAAGGGAATAAAATGGCATAGTGATTGTTTATATAAATAAAACAAGCTAGACCCATTTGTCAACGAACAACGTGAGAGAGACACGTTTGTTTAGTTGTACAAGTGAGTCTTTTTTCTATGCACTAAGGAGGCCGAATAATGGGATTATCAAAGGATTTTTTATGGGGCGGTGCTACAGCTGCAAATCAGGTGGAAGGAGGCTATAATGAAGGCAATCGTGGGTTAGCTAATGTAGATTTACTACCTTTTGGATCTGATCGCGATGCAGTAATGAGTGGGGAACACAAAAGTTTGTCCTTTGAAGATGGATATTATTATCCAGCGCAAAAAGGCATTGATATGTATCATCGTTTCAAAGAGGATATTGCGTTATTTGCTGAAATGGGCTTTAAAGTCTATCGTTTTTCGATTGCTTGGACACGGATTTTTCCAAAAGGAGATGAAGCTGTTCCAAATGAGGAAGGCTTGGCGTTTTATGAAGCGATGATTGATGAGTGCTTGAAGTATGGCATTCAGCCATTGGTGACAATCTGTCATTTTGACTGTCCTATTCATTTAGTAGAAAAATTTGGCGGATGGAAAAATCGAAAGATGATCGATTCTTATGTTCGCTATGCTGAGACGTTATTTACTCGTTTTAAAGGCAAGGTTCGTTATTGGATCACATTTAATGAAATAAATATGCTCTTGCATGCGCCTTTTATGGCAGCTGGATTAGTTTTTGAACCAAGAGAAGATCGCGAGCAAGTGAAATATACGGCAGCGCATTATGAGCTTGTGGCAAGTGCAAAAGCAACAGCTATAGCGAAACAAATAGATCCTGAGAACAAGATTGGCTGTATGTTAGCAGCAGGAGATAATTATCCTAATACGCCTAATCCAATTGACGTCTTAGCAGCCAAAATGGTTGATCGTGAAAGTTTCTTTTTCACAGATGTTCAAGTACGCGGTTATTATCCAGCTTATGCTTTAAAAACCTTGGCACAGCAGAATATCCAATTGGATCTGACAGAAGAAGATACGAAATGCTTAGCTGCACATACAGTGGACTACTTGGCATTTTCTTATTACTCTTCCTCTTTAGCCAGCGGTGATCCAAAAGTTAATGAATTACGGGAAGGAAACTTGTTTCCTACGTTAAAAAATCCTTATTTGGAAGCAAGCGAATGGGGATGGCAAATCGATCCAGTAGGACTCAGAGTTACGATGAATACTTTATACGACCGCTATCAATGTCCGCTGTTTATTGTAGAAAATGGGTTAGGTGCCATCGATGAGCCTAATGAACAAGGAATCGTGGCAGATAAGTATCGAATTGATTATCTATCGCAACATATTAAAGAGATGATGAAAGCAGTCGAATTAGATGGTGTTGAATTGTTAGGTTATACAACATGGGGATGCATTGATCTGATCAGCGCAAGCACGGGTGAAATGAAAAAACGATACGGTTTTATTTACGTGGATGCTAATAATCAAGGTCAAGGCTCGTTTGATCGTATTAAAAAGCAGTCTTTTGAGTGGTATCGTCAGGTCATTACTACCAATGGTGAGTGTCTAAAAAATAGCTAGTTAAAGGATAACAACTAAACGAGAGGAGAAAGCGGTGAAAATCAAACGATTATTTAATAATAATGCTGCATTGACTGTGGATCGATCAGGTTCAGAAATCATTGTTCTAGGCAAAGGGATTGCATTTCAAAAGAAACAAGGGGATGTGATCGAAGAGGAAAAAATCGAGAAAATTTTTCATTTATCCAATACGGACGCATTTCTAAAATTTCAGGAACTATTAACAGAAATCCCGCTTCCTTATATGGAATTAAGCGATGAGATTATCACGATGGCAAAATCCCAATTAGGAAAAAAATTAAATGATAGTATTTATGTTTCCCTAAGTGATCATTTGTATAATTCAATGAAACGTTTTAAAGAAGGTATCAGTATTAAAAACGCATTATTGTGGGATATTCGCCGTTTTTATCCAATCGAGTATAAAGTAGCTATTGAAGCATTGGGATTGATTCACGAACAATTTGATTTGCAACTGCCTGAAGATGAAGCTGGATTTATCGCGTTGCACTTTGTAAATGCAGAAGACTTGGAAGAAAATCAGGACTCCTATCAGGTAACAAAAATAATGCAGGAAATCAGTAATATTGTCCGTTATTATTTCCAGATAGAGTTTGATGAGGAATCAGTTTACTACTATCGATTCGTCTCACATCTCAAATTTTTTGCGCAACGTTTGACTAGCAATAAACTGCACAGTGACAAGTATGAAGAAGGATTACTGGACGTAGTGAAGATTCGTTTTCAAAGTGCTTTTCGATGTGTTGAAAAAATTAGTGAACACATCGAACGTAATTATCAGTATACGTTGACCGATGAAGAAAAATTGTATTTAACGATCCACATTCATCGTGTTGTTTATAAAGATTAATTTAACGAGAAGGAGGAGCAAGAAACACAGTTCTTTTGGATAGTGACATTCAGTTGGCTAGACCTTCATTTTATATAATAATGGAGGAAAAAACATGGGAAAATATCAACAATTAGCAGAAACAATCGTCACCGAAGTAGGTGGGAAAGAAAATATTATTAGTTTAACACATTGTGTGACACGTCTGCGTTTTAAATTGAATGACGAAAGCAAAGCAAACGATGAAACAATCAAACAATTGGAGGGTGTCGTCACAGTAATGAAAAGCGGCGGCCAATATCAAGTAGTGATAGGTAATCATGTATCGGACGTGTATGCAGATGTTATACCATTAATTGGAGAAGTGAACACTACGGCACAATCGGACACAGGAAAAAGAGAATCATTATTTGATCGTTTCATCAATGTTATTTCAGGAATCTTCCAACCTGTACTAGGACTGATGTCTGCGGCAGGTATGCTAAAGGGACTAAATATTTTGTTTAGCATTTTAGGTCTATATTCTGAAACGAGTGGGGTTTACATTTTTTTAGCAGGTATCTCAGACGCATTATTTATGTATTTACCAGTGATTTTAGGGTATACTGCTGCAAAAAAATTCAATTTGAAACCACTCATGGGTGTATTATTGGGCTTAGCATTATGCTATCCAGCTTTGCAATTATCGACATTATCTGAGGTCGGAAAACCGTTGTATACGTTATTTGAGGGGTCAATGTTTAGTTCGCCTGTGTATTTGGATATTTTTGGTATTCCATTGATTAGTGTCGACTATACATCAACAGTGATTCCTGTTATTTTGATCGTCTATTTTGCCTCTTTCTGCCAACGTCTATTTGATCGGGTGATCCCGGATGTTGTCAAATTCTTTATTGCACCTATGTTGACGATGGTCGTGGCTTTGACGATTGGTTTCTTGGTAATTGGCCCAATCGCTACATTTGGATCAAACTTGATTGCTGAAGGTGTACTAGCTGTACGTAATTTTAGTCCGATGCTCTCTGGCGCTTTGGTCGGTTTTTTCTGGCAAATACTTGTTATATTCGGGTTACACTGGGGGATCATCCCAATTTATGTGAACAATATTGCAACTTTAGGCTACGATAATGTAATGATGCCCTTTTTTGCAGCTACTTTTGCTCAGACGGCAGTCGTATTCGCTATGATGTTGAAGACCAAAGATAAACAATTAAAAAGAATGGCTTTTCCATCTGTAATTTCAGGGATTTTTGGTATTACTGAACCAGCAATTTATGGAATCACATTACCGCGAAAAACGCCTTTTATTATAAGCTGTATCGCATCAGGAGTTGCTGGAGCGTACTATGGTTTTGCTAACTTACGTGAATATATTTTTGGTGGAATGGGGATTTTTGAGTTTCCAGCAATGATCAATCCTGAAACACACGGTATGGGAGATATTGTGGTTGGGGTGATTGGCTTGGCCATTGCGATTCCAATTGCTTTGATTTTAACGTTTATTTTTTATAAAGATCCAGAAGAAGTACACGAAGTAACAGCGGTACAAGATAACGCTGGGGCTGTTGAAACAACAATCAAACAGACAACGGTCTTTAGTCCGTTGACTGGAAGCATTATTCCACAAGAAGAAATCAAAGATACTGCTTTCTCACAAGGATTACTTGGAAGTGGTATAGGTATTTATCCGACGATAGGAGAAGTGGTAGCGCCTTTTGATGGAACCATTGTAACACTATTTCCGACCAAACATGCGTTAGGGATTGTTTCAGAAGAAGGGCTAGAATTATTGATCCATGTGGGGTTGGATACCGTCCAATTAGAGGGGAAATATTTTACTAGTCATATAGAACAAGGTCAGACTGTTAAAAAAGGACAAAAATTAGTGTCCTTTGATATTGCTGAAATCGAAGCAGCGGGCTTTAGTGTGGAAGTTCCGATCATTGTTACTAATACAGCGGACTATGAAGATATTGTTCTAACCACAGAAAAAGACCTTCAGCAGCAAGACTTTCTCTTATCTGCTTTGACCTAGTAAGGATAAGTTGAAAAGATAAATTTTTAATCAGTCGCTAAAGTGATTGGGTTGACCATGGATGATTACACTAATAATAGTTTAATATGTTCGAGGTTGAGGCAAACAGTTCATTTCTAAAAAGAGAACAGATCCGGTTTTGATACGTCAGGTCAAAATCGGGTCCGTTTTTTCTATGAAACACCAGAAAAGCATTGTCCAAGCCTCTCATTGTTCAAATTTTTTCATGTAATAAGGCAAATTCTTGCTAATTTCAGTTGGTAATACGACATACTGTTCTTTACCCAATTCTTCTCCAATTAAACTATGAAGATAAACCGCTGCACAAAGAGCCGCTTCTTTATCTTGAAATTGAGCTAGAAAACCAGTAATCATTCCAGCTAATGTATCACCCATTCCTCCAGTTGCCATAGCTGGAGTTCCTAGTGGATTTCTATATTGAAAAGAAGGAGTATAAATTTCTGTTCGATGGCTTTTTAAAACAATCGTTGCACCTAACAGCTTTTGTGCATTTTGATTGTTTACAACCGTTTGGGCAGTGATTTTGAGTCCGCTTAGACGTTCCCACTCCATTTGATGCGGCGTGAATACAACTTGTTGTGGATACTTCAAAGAATAATGATTTTGAGCAAATAATGTGATGGCAGACCCATCGATCACGAGCCACTGTGATGATTTTTGCTTTTGTAAGACGTTGTCTAAAATTTGCTGACTATGCGTAGCTAACCCTAAACCTGGTCCAATCAAAATCACATCCGCTGTATCGAGCAAATCATTGCATTCTTTGGTGAGCGTCCAATCAAGTACCATCGCCTCAGGTAAACGAGCATGAAGCGCCGTATGATTTTTTTCCGCAGTCACGACCGAAACCAAACCACTGCCTGCTTTGACACAAGCTTCAGCACTCATGATGATTGCTCCGCCATACAGGTTATTTCCGCCAATCAAAACAGAACGCCCAAAAGTTCCTTTGTGAGAATTTTGTGGACGAGTCTTGATCACAGCGGTCAACTCTTCTTGTGATAGTTCTTTCATCTGAGTCCCCTCCTTTAATGATTTAACTTTAGTATAAATCTATTTTGAATGAAGAGCAAAATACTACGGAAGATAGTTTTCACCTTTTTCTTTTAAGCCAGTTAGTGGTATGATGGAAAGGTAGAATAATGAATAGGAGTGACTAAAAAATGACAATTGATTGGCAAAAAGAAGTAGACGCGCGGAAAGATGCGCTATTAGAAGATTTACAAAATTTATTACGCATCAACAGTGAGCGTGATGATTCAAAAGTAACCCCTGACGCACCATTTGGACCTGGTCCGGTAGCAGGCTTAAAACATATGTTAGCGTATGGCGAACGTGATGGTTTTGTTGTGAAAAACGTGGATAACTATGCTGGACATATCGAATATGGGCAAGGCGATGAAACATTAGGCATTTTTGGACACATGGACGTTGTTCCTGCTGGTGACGGTTGGGATACGGATCCTTACGAGCCTGTCATCAAAGACGGTAAAATCTTTGCGCGTGGTTCAAGTGATGATAAAGGCCCAAGTATGGCGGCTTATTATGCATTAAGAATTATCAAAGATTTAGGGTTGCCATTATCTAAAAAAGTTCGTTTTGTTGTTGGTAGTGACGAAGAAAGCGGCTGGGGCGATATGGATTACTACTTCAAACATGAAGAAAAACCAGATTTTGGTTTCTCTCCAGATGCCGAATTCCCAATCATCAATGGTGAAAAAGGGAACGTCTCTTTATACGCTCGTTTTGGCGGATCAAGCGCAGGCGAGTATGATTTAGAAAGCTTTAATGCTGGTTTACGTGAAAACATGGTTCCAGGTACAGCAACTGCTGTGATCTCAGTTCCGACTGCCGAAGCGGCAGAAAAAATGCAAGGTGCATTTAGTGTTTTTGTGGATGAAGAACCAATTTCTGGGACCTTAGAAGCGAATGGTACATCCGTTACGATTCAAGTTATTGGGAAAGGCGCACATGGCGCTAGTCCGCAATCTGGGATCAATGCGGCAACATTCTTAGCAGTCTTCTTAAACAGCTATGCATTTGCTGGTGCAGCGAAAGAATTTATCCAAGTTGCAGCAACACTTGTTCATGAAGATTTCTATGGTGAAAAATTAGGTGTAGCCTTTGAAGATCCTAAAATGGGTAAATTAACAATGAACGCTGGTTTATTCGTCTTCAAGAAAGATGCTGAAGAAGGCAACTTTATGAGTTTGAATTTCCGTTACCCTAAAGGAACAACGGCCGCTGATCTAGAAGCGGGTGTGAATGCTACAGCAGGTGCGATCGGTGCAGAAATCGTCCAAGGAGGACGCAATCAAGAACCGCATTACGTGCCAGCAGATGATCCATTGGTTGAAACATTATTACAAGTTTACGAAGATCACACTGGTCAAAAAGGCCATGAACAAATCATCGGCGGTGGAACTTACGGACGTTTACTAAAACGTGGTGTGGCGTATGGCGCAATGTTCCCAGGTTACACAGATACAATGCACCAAGCCAATGAATTTATGGCATTGGATGATTTATTCCGTGCGACAGCTATTTATGCAGATGCGATTTACCGTTTGGCAGGTAAAGCATAAATCGTATTACAAAAATGATCCCAAAATTATTTTAAGATTAAAAAATGCAACTACTTTATTCAGTGATTTTACTGATTCAGTAGTTGTATTTTTTTGTAAACATTTGTAAATTTGGACGAGAATTTACAACGAATGTATTGACTTTTTTTAGGTTAGTTAAGCGACTTTTTTCTATTTAAAAAGTTGCGTGTGGTTTTTGGAAATCTGTTATACTTTGCAAAGAGGTGAAATATGTTTGAAGAGAAAATGATGTGTTTTTTTGAGTATGTTGAACAAAATCTTACAGAAAATATAAACTTTGAGAAGTTTGAAAAAGATTTTTTGATTTCTATTGAAGATATTAAGACAATATTCCCACTTCTTTTTAATATTACTTTGTCTCAATATATAAGAAATCGTAGATTATCTGAAGCGGGAAAAGACTTCTTGTTGACGAACCAAAGAGTAATTGATGTTGCATTTAAATATTGTTATTCTTCTTCAACCAGTTTCGCAAGGTCTTTTGCAAGATATCATGGAATACTTCCGTCTAAAGTGAGTTCTGAAGGGATTCAATTGAAATACTTTCCCAAACTATCCTTTAGTTTCTCAGAGAAAAAATATGCAACAAAATATGAAATTATTGAACGTCAAACGATCAAAATTGTTGGAGTATTTGGAACTATTCAAAAGGAACAAGTGACGAAACAGATTGCAACACTAAAAAAACATCTATTTGAAAAATTAAAAAAAACTATTGAACCAGCTGACTTAGCAAACTACAAATTTTATCAGTGTTGCGAAAATTTTGCTAAAGATTCGTTTGATCTATATATTGGGATCGAGGCAGATACTATTTCAACTTTTAGTGATTTAACAAATTTATTAAGCTCATATACAATTAGAAAAGGAAGATATTTCAAGTTTTCATATTTGATTTCAGATATTTCAGTAATTCCAAATATTTGGGAATCTTTACTAAAAGAAAAGTTGCAAATTAGTGGTACAGAATATGAAACAATTCAACGCCAAACGGATGATTCTACAGAAAAGTTCATTTATAAGTTGTATATTCCTATAGATAGAGGAGGAAACATAGATGCAGATTAAAACAATTGAACCATTTGAAATAATTGGTTTTTCAACTAAAAGTACTTTTAGTGATGACGGCAGAAAAACTAGTTTGCTATGGCAAAAATTTCTTCCCTTAAAAATGACAAATAATTTATTAGCAAAAGAGAATGTGTATTCTGTTTCAAAACCATTGGATGCTAATTTTTCATTTGAAAATAAAAATAGTAAAGTTGAAAACATAATTGGCATCAATGCTTCTTCTGAAAAACTAACTATTTTCGATTCTTTTATGATTGATGGTGGTCAATATGGGATATTTTGTCATAGGGGTAGAGCAGATAGATTTTCAGAAACATTAAAAGCAATTATTACTAATGTACTGCCATCAGAAGGATATACTTATGATAGAATGAGAAATAGATTTGAAATTTTGACAGTTGATTACTGCCCGACAGATGAAAATGCAACGGAAACAATTTGGATACCTATTAAAAAGTTTAAATTCTAAGTTCAGTGACAGGTTATTAGTAAAAAATCAACAAGAAGAGGTTTGAAATGATTGAAAATAAAAAAATGTCTTTAGACGATATAGAAACTGGCGAGTATTATAGAAATTGTTATTTTAATTATTCATCTGATCGTATCCGTTTTTCAGAAGTTATTTTTGACAGTTGTGAGTTTCAACAAAATGATTTTAGAAACAGTGAATGGTTAGATTGTAAATTCATCCATCTGAATCTATCAAATTATTTATTTGCTAACAGTATTTTTTACAGATGTGAATTTGAGAAATGTCAGCTTACTGGAGCAGGCTTTAGTAAAAACAAGTGGAAAGCTAATCTTATCTCAGATTCAAAAGCGAATTATCTTAGTTTAGATAGTACTTCAATTGATAACTGTAAATTTCAAGACACAAAACTAAAAGATTCTTTTTTTCAGGCAGTTAAAATAAATAATGGGCTCGTATTTAAAAATTGCGAATTAGAAGATGCAGATTTTCTAGATACTAATTTAAATAGTGTGGATTTTTCGACAAGTTATTTTGATACATTAAATATCTCACCGAATTTAATCAAAGGGTGTATCATCAATTCATTGCAAGCTCCGTTATTGATTTCGTTATTAGGAATGAAAATAAAAGATAATTAATAGATAAATTTACAATCGAAGTTAGTCGAAAAAAATAGAAAAAGAAAATAAGATGGTTCTGTTTTTTTTAGATCGACTATTTAAATGATCCATGAAAAAAGAATAATAACTTAGTTTTTGATGATGAAAGCATAACATAAAAAATTCGCCCGAGCTTTAAAAGGTGGTGGGATTTTGACGGGATGTTTTGAAAATATCCATTTAAAACATTGACATAACAACGTTTGTAAAGTGATAAAATTTACCGTTTGGCGAAATAATAAAAAATCATATTTATTTGGACTCAATCATGGTTTTTTTACATCGCTTTGAGTAAACGGGAAAAAATGAATAAAATGATGTTAAGTAGGGAACTTGACGGGACATTTCCATTAAAAATAGGAAATATCTCGTCAATTTTTTTATTTGATTACTCGGTTCCTTGATATTAAATATGTTGGAGGTTATTTTGTGTGTAATTCTTTGTAATAATGATGCTTTTTTATTTGGAATGGGATTTCCAGAATCATTGTTTTAGTTGTAAAGTTGTGTGAAGTATCACCTACATAGTTGTTTCTTTTAAAAATTAAAAAATTCATGATTTGTTTGAAATATATTAAACAGATATTGAAGGGACGCTTATTGTGAAAATTAACTTGGTAACTAGTGAAATGGAATTGAAGAATATAATTTTAAAATTGATACATAAAGGTTAACAAATTTTTCGAGCTAATATAGTTAGTATAATCTTATTGGGTATTTATTTATAATTGATATTGTGTTGAAATTTAATTTCAATATGTATTTTTTAGTTTATTAATTATAATTAGGTAGAAGGAGAGTAATACAATGCGATTAAGAGAACTGAAGATTAAAAATTTTGGATGTATTGGCGAGAATGAACTTATTATTAAGATCGATACAATTGTTGTTTTAATAGGCTCTAACAATGTTGGTAAGACAACTGTACTTGAGGCTTATAAAGCTTTTGAAACAGGAGGGTCTTTAGCAATAGATTCATTTCATCAATATGATAAAAATAATAGTATAGAAATTACTGGGAAATTCTCTGACATTACTGAGGATGATAAAATATTGATTGGAGAAAAATGGATACATGATGACACTGAGTATGGGGATTGCATAAAATACAGGTATATTTGGTCGATTCCTAATGTCAAAGGACAGAAACAGTCTTATAATAAGGAAAATAATGAATGGACGGATGGTGGTATGGGAGGATGGGACTCTAAAATACAAAGCTGTATACCAACATCATTGATAATTAATCCTTTGGACAATCCTGAGACTTTAGAAAAAACTATTATAGAGATTTTATCTTCAGCAGTTAAAGAGAGCTCAAAAATCTCTGGTTCGAAAATTAACGCATTAACAGATAGTCTTAATAACATTGCTGAAGAAATTCAAACGGAGATAAAAGGCGAGCTAGATGAGGCTACAAGTGGGATTGAATTAAATATAAGGAGCATTTTTCCACATACTACTGTATCATTAAAACCACAAGCAGGAAATTTTGCTCCAGAAAAAATAATAGCTTCAGGAAGCCATTTAAGAATAGGTAATGAAGGTAGCTCAAAAGATTATCCGTTATCAACACAAGGGGCGGGTCTTCAAAGAGCTTTTTTATGGTCAGCTATACAAGCTTTAGCAGAAAAAGGCAGGTTGAAGAAAGGTAAGGGAATTGTCAACAATGAAAAACCAAAAATATTGTTAATTGAAGAACCCGAATCTTTTTTACATCCGCCAGCTATTAGGGAGGCAAGAGAGGCTTTGTATGATATAGCTAAGGCGGATGGTTGGCAAGTCATGATTACTACACATTCTCCAATATTTATTGATGTTTCTAAAGAACATACAACAATTATTAGAGTAGATAAAACAGAAACTGGTGAAACTAAAAAATTCTCTACAGAAATAGCTGAATTTAATGTAGAAGAACGTGAAAGACTAAAAATGATTAGAAATTGCAATCCAGAAGTTAATGAATTCTTTTTTGCTGATAAAATATTATTAGTTGAGGGTGAAACGGAACATTCTATTTTTAACGAATTAAAAAAAGATAATAGTGTCCACATAGTAAATTGCTTTGGTAAAGGTAATATTCCAACATTTCAAAAAATACTAAATCATTTTGGTGTAACTTATACAGCTCTACACGATACTGATTGTCCTAAAGCTAAAAGAGTAGTAGACAAAAAAACTAAATGGTATAAAAATAGCGTTTGGACAATAAATGAGAAGATACTAGAAGAATCTTTAAAAAATGAGGGGAATATTATTTTAGCTAGTGTTCCAGATTTAGAAATTAATTATTTTGGAAAACTACAAAAAGGAGATAAACCCTATCAAGCGATAAAAAAAATAAAAGATAAAGAATTTCAAAAAACGGATGCCTATTCTAAGTTAGTTCAAATCGCTAATGTAGAAGTGGAGTATTTCAAAAAAAACAAATTGAATATAGAGTCTAAAGAGCAGTACAAAGAACAAGTAGAGGAATATGTTGAAAAACATGGACTAACTGATGAAAAGTGGATATTTGATTAAAAAAATGTAATTCATATAAGTAGCTTTTAGCAAAATAAAACTAAACCTTGACAGACAGTTGTCAGGTTTTTTTCTGTACAATAGAAACAAGTCGTTAGAAACATCGGACATTTTCAAGTATACTTATAAACATACTTAAAGATAATGAAAGATTACCTAAAAATAAATAGCATATGCATATAAGAAAAAAATGAGGTGAGTAGATGATTAATTTTCAAAACGTATCAAAAAAATACAATGACCAATTAGTCTTAGAAGATTTCGACGTCTCGATTGAAGACGGTGAATTTTTTGTATTAGTCGGTCCAAGCGGCAGCGGGAAAACGACCACCTTAAAAATGATCAATCGTTTGATCGAACCAACAGATGGTGATATCTATTTTAACGAGCAAAGACTAATTGACTATAATCTAAAAGAGCTACGCTTAACGATCGGTTATGTCCTTCAACAAATTGCTCTTTTCCCAAATCTAACGGTTGCTGAAAACATTGAATTAATTCCAGAAATGAAACATTGGAGTAAAGCTAAAAGACGGGAAAGAACAGAAGAACTATTAAGAAAAGTCAGTTTATCACCCGAAGAATATCTACACCGAAAACCAGCTGAATTATCTGGGGGAGAGCAACAACGTATCGGAATTTTAAGAGCGATCGCAGCCAAACCAGATATCATTTTAATGGACGAACCATTCAGTGCATTAGATCCTATTTCTAAAGGTCAGCTGCAACAATTGATCAAAGAATTGCATAGAGAATTAGCTAGTACCGTCGTTTTCGTAACACATGACATGAATGAAGCGCTATTTTTGGGCGACAGAATTTGTGTTATGAAGGAGGGAAAAATTGTTCAAACGGACACACCCGAACAAATCAGAAGCAATCCAGTCAATGATTTTGTGGCACAATTTTTCCAACAAGATCATTCCAGTTTGGAAAATTATTGTGCAAAAGATTTGATAGAATCTGGTTTTGTTGAAGACGGTCAAGTAGACAGCGAAATAAAGATCACCCTAGAAACGCCATTGCCGGCAATCATTCGTCTCCTTGTAGCTGGGGAAAAGGTCGTATTAACAGACGGAACCGGTCCAATCGGTGAAATTACGGATCGAACGATTTTACGTTTCTTAGAGACAAAGATAGAAGGTGATCAATAATATGGGAAAACTGATAGAAACATTCGTTGCCCGCAAAGAAGACTTTATTCAAGCGGTCGTAGAGCATATTCAATTATCGTTGCTGTCTCTATTGATTGCGATTCTTATAGCGATTCCATTAGCGATTTTATTGACGAATTATAAGAAAGCCGCTGAATTTGTATTGCAAATCACAGGTATTTTCCAAACAATACCGTCGTTAGCGCTACTTGGTTTATTGATTCCAGTGATCGGTATCGGCAGTCCCCCAGCAATCGTTGCCTTGGTGATTTATGCACTATTTCCGATTTTGCAAAATACCTACACAGGGTTGACTGAAATCGATCCTTCCTTAGAAGAAGCAGCCGAAGCATTTGGGATGAATAAACGAGAAAAACTAATCAAATTTGAACTACAATTAGCTTTACCTTATATCATTTCAGGGATTCGTACGGCGACAGTTATGATCATCGGAACAGCTACGCTTGCAGCTTTGATCGGTGCAGGAGGCCTCGGAACGTTCATCTTACTGGGAATCGACCGAAACAATGTCTACCTGATCTTGATCGGTGCCATATCTTCTGCTGTCTTGGCGGTCTTGTTTAACTTTGGGATTCATTTACTCGAAAAAGCTACAGTGAAACGCATCGTAGCGGCATTTATGGTCTTACTTGCGTTATTAGTGGGATCGTTTGTCTACACCCACCAAGAAGCAGAACAAAAAGAAATCACTGTTGCAGGGAAACTAGGTGCGGAACCGGATATCTTGATCAACATGTATAAACATTTGATTGAAGCAAATAGTGATATCCATGTAAACTTAAAATCAAATTTTGGGAAAACCAGTTTTCTATTTAATGCACTAAAATCTGGTGAAGTCGATGTCTATCCTGAATTTACTGGAACGGTTCTTGAAACATTTTTAAAGGACAATAAGAACACGTCGAAAGACCCAAGAGAAGTGTACGAATATGCACGAGATCAAATCAAAAAGCAAGAAAATATGGATTATCTAGAACCAATGCGTTATCAAAATACCTATGCTGTTGCGGTTAAACGATCATTTGCAAAAGAAAATGATTTGAAAACAATCGAAGATTTGAAAAAAGTTGAAAGCCAGTTGAAAGCTGGTTTTACGCTAGAATTTATTGACCGTGAAGATGGCTATAAAGGGTTACAAAAATTATATAATCTGAATTTAGATGTGAAGTCGATGGAGCCTTCTTTACGTTACCAAGCAATCAACAATGATGATGTCAATGTGGTGGATGCTTATTCGACAGATAGTGAATTGAAGCAGTATGATTTGGTGATTTTAGAAGATAATAAACAACTATTTCCACCTTATCAAGGAGCGCCATTGCTGAAAGCTGAAACGCTTGAGAAATATCCAGAATTAAAAGAATTATTACAGCCTTTAGTTGGTAAGATCACGGAAGAAGAAATGAGTGAGATGAATTACCAAGTCAACGTTGAGCAAAAAGATCCAGCGACCGTTGCACATGATTATTTGGTGGAGCATAAGATGGTGGAAAAATAGTAGTTGATAAATGAACAGGTAAAACGAGGAAGATGAATCGCTATCTTCCTTGTTTTACCTGTTCGGACTATCATAAGTTGTTTTTTGTATGCTTTATAAGGTATAATAAAAAAGAAGGTAATCATTATCATTATGATTACAAAAAAAGCCAGTGCGGATACACTGACTCTTTAGTTGAGTTTTGACTAAAGCTCAATAGTTTGTTGCAACGCCACTATCTTACTTTAGCGGGTCAGATAGAGGTCTTTTTTTTACCTAAAAATCAAAGTGATAAAAAGTTTAATCCCTTCGACAATATAGTAAGCCAACAGTGTGACGACTATTTTCGAAGCGATATCTTTTAACAAATCTTTCAAGGACCGCTTTTCCTATAAAATAAAGCAGGACAAAAGCGATAAAGACATATCTTTATGGCATCAACTCCTTTTTCAGAGCCTCAGCCGTTATTCAACTAGTTATAGTATATCAAAGATTGTAGCGATAATGTATTAAATATTTCACAAAAACGCATAAAGAGCATCAAGTCTATTGAAAGAAAAATAGACTTGATGCTCTTTAATTTTTCAACCAGCCTTACCACAGCAGATAAACGAAACCCCTTCAATCCAAACGATTACGTTGTTTGCCCCTGAATTAATTTTACAGGCAACAGATAATTCTTCTCCAATTTTTTTTCAGGATTTTGTATCCTCTGCAATAACAGATCAACTAAAATATCCGCATAATCAGCCATCGGTTGAGCAATCGTCGATAATTGAGGAAAATAATTTTGAACGAATTTTGTCCCGTCATAGCCAATGATCTTGAGCTGTTCAGGTACGTTTATCTGTAATTGCTGGCATTGATTATAGGCAAGAATAGCGGTTAGATCATCTGTACAAAATAAACTGTCAATGTCTTCTGTCTCTAAAATATGCTTGATCTCTAAGTTTTTTAGCGTCGTTGATCGAGCCGTCGTTTGAATATGAAAAATTTTAGGTTCCAATTCATGTTCTTCTAAAAATTTTAAATACCCGTTTAAACGAAAATTTGTTGGGGAGTTCGATTCATGTGAACCTGTCAGGATCGCAATTTTTCTTGCTCCTCTAACGTATAAGGTCTCGGTCGCTAAATACCCACCTTGGAAATTGTCACTGCCGATAATGGGAATAGTATTCCCTAAAAATCGGTCAAAAGAAACAATCGGAAGTTCAACATCCTCATATTCAGTGATTCCTAAGTTGTGGGCACCAGCAATAATGCCATCAACTTTGTTTGCTGCAAGCATATTTATATAATGACGTTCTTTTTCCTTATTATTGGCACTATCACACAAAATGACCCGATACCCCAAATCAAAGAGTTTTTGCTCGATTCTTTCCACCAACTCACCAAAAAACGGGTTCGCAACAGTTGGGAAAATAAGCCCGATTAATTGTGTGTTTTTTCCTTGTAGTGAACGAGCTAAAGAGTTTGGTTGGTAATTAAGCTCTTTCATCGCACGATTTACCTTATCAATTGTCTTTTTGCTTAATGAGCCGTAATTATTAATAACACGGGAAACAGTCGTAGGAGAAACACCAGCTTTTTTTGCTACATCTGTTAATTTGACGACCATACAATTCCATCCTTTATCGGTTAGTTTTCCGCAGTTGCCAAAATTGTCCTTGATAGTCTCCGTCACACGTTAAATGAAATCCTGTGTGTCCTTTTTCTGGGAATACTCGCATGGTTGCCACTTTTTCACCATCGTTGATGAAAAGTTCAACAACGGAAGAATCGACAAAAATTTGTAAATTCAATGGTTTTTGCTCGATAGAAAATGATCGTATAACGCCATATTCTTCTCCAAAAGGAACACCAGCATGACTGCGGTCTATTGTCATTTTACCACGTTGGGAATCAAAATGAATCGTTAATCCTTGATTCTGTTCTTTATCTGCATATAAGGTAAGTGTTCCAGTGGATAGGGAATGAAAGGATAGTGCTAATTCATATTGATTTGTTGTCGTCTCATGAAAAGAATCCTTGCTGTTATCAAAATAAACCGCTTCGTCGATGCGTAGTTGCTTCATCTCTTCAACAGGACGTTGATATAATTTTTTATCCGTTACAATCAATTCCTTCACGATGCTTAAACAATGTGCCCATTCTTCTTGATCAGTGGGATAATCGATTTCAGGTAAACCAATCCAGCTGATCGATAATAAACGCTCGTCGGGTGCTTTAAATGCTTGTGTAGCGTAAACGTCAAAGCCTTCATCTAAGTTTTTCAAGCTAGAAGGATTTGTTAAACTGTTTGATTCAGACTGATAAGAGTCGCCAATGATATACATATTTGGATAGATATTTTGGTAAGGGCAAATATCAGGATCTAACCCTTGTGGACAAAAAATAAGTAGAGCAAATTCTTCCGTTAAAAGTAAATTGGGGCATTCGATCATAAACCCCATGTTCTGATCAGTAAACCCTAATTCACCTATACATTGCCAAGAAAGTAAGTCAGAACTTTGGTAGGTTAGAATTTTTCCTTTTTCTGATTCATTTTGCGCTCCGATGGTCATTAGATAGCCAGACTTATAACGAAAGACCTGAGGATCTCTGAACTCAGACGTATAGCCGACTGGCGGTGCAGTAATAAGCGGTTGTTCGATTTTTTTAATGCTACCTGATTTATCCATCCAGGCGCCTAATTGATAAGAATGACGAGTCCAATCATCATCACGAACGTTACCTGTATAAGCAAGAAATAACTGATCAGAAATCGGCAGAGCAGTTCCTGAATAAACGCCATGGCTATCGTATAGGCTATCTGGGAATACTTTTGTTCCCTCTTCCTTCCAATCAATCAAATTATCAGAGGTCATGTGGTACCAAGATTTTATCCCATGAACTGGGCCCATTGGATAAGATTGATAAAAAACGTGCCACTGATCATTGAAAAATGAAAAACCGTTTGGATCGTTTAGCAACCCTGTAGCAGGTTGAATATGATAGCCTAAACGCCAAGTTGAGATGTCGATCTTCTGTTTTAGTGAGGCAAGGTGTTCAGGTCCCCATTCTTGATAAGGCTGATAACGTTCTTCTTTAGACCAAACTTTTTTTACGGACATATATATTCTCCTCGTAAGCGTATTCTCAGATATAGTGTAACTATTTTTTATTTAAATGTCAAACGTATGACAATTCAGGTGTTTTAGTTTTATTTTCATTTGTTTGGTTATGATTAAAATTGATATACGTTTGACAATCGGTTGAAATCATGGCATACTTTGTAGGTGAAAAAGCGATTACATTTTTTGAAACACAGAATAGTTTCTTCTATTTCAGTAGCGCTTAAATGACAATTAGGGGGAAAGAAGATGGATTACAAAAAAGTAGCAAAGGAAATCAACGAAGCACTTGGTGAAGACAATATTCAAGCGGCCGCGCATTGTGCAACTCGTCTAAGGCTCGTTCTAAAGGATTCAAGTAAAGTGGATCAGAAAGCTTTAGATAATAATGAGGCTGTGAAAGGAACGTTTGAAGCCAATGACCAATTCCAAATTATCATCGGTGCTGGAGATGTAAATAATGTATACGATGAACTTATAAAAATCACCAATGTTAAAGAAGCATCTACAGCTGACCTAAAAGCAGTCGCATCGAATGGTAAAAAAAATAATCCCATTATGGCCTTTATTAAGGTATTATCTGATATTTTTGTTCCGATTGTCCCAGCATTAGTTGCGGGTGGATTATTAATGGCTTTAAACAATGTATTGACTGCTCAGGATTTATTTGGTCCTCAATCAGTCGTGGAACTATTTCCGAATGTAAAAGACTTTGCGAGTATCATCAATCTATTAGCGTCTGCTCCATTTGCTTTCCTACCGATCTTGGTCGGTTTTTCTGCTACTAAGCGCTTTGGTGGAAATCCTTATTTAGGGGCTGCAATGGCAATGGCGATGGTTATGCCTGATTTAGTTAATGGCTATGGTGTGGCAAATGCAATCGCAGATGGAAGTATGCCGTATTGGCATATTTTTGGAATGGATGTTGCACAAGCCGGCTATCAAGGTTCCGTATTGCCTGTATTAGCGGTTTCGTGGCTTTTAGCGTCTTTAGAAAAATTTTTCCACAAACGGATTCCCAATGCATTTGATTTTACATTTACACCTATGCTGGCGATCATTATTACTGGATTTTTAACATTTATTGTTGTGGGTCCAATGATGAGAATTGTATCAGATGGTCTGACGAATGGGCTTGTTTGGTTGTATGATACAACAGGAGCAGTCGGCTTAGGAGTGTTCGGTCTATTTTATTCACCCATTGTAATCACTGGATTGCATCAAAGCTTCCCAGCTATTGAAACGACTCTGTTAGCAGATGTCGCACGAACTGGCGGATCATTTATTTTCCCAGTCGCTTCTATGGCCAATGTGGGTCAAGGAGGAGCGACGCTTGCGATCATGTTATTAACAAAAAATAAAAAGCAAAAAAGCTTAGCAACATCAGCAAGTATTTCTGCTATGCTAGGCATTACTGAACCAGCGATTTTCGGGGTCAATTTAAAGCTTAAATTTCCATTTATTTGTGGAATGATTGCGTCAGCTGTAGCCTGTTTATTTATCGGTGCTTTCCATGTACTTTCAGTAGCGATGGGACCAGCAAGTGTCATCGGATTTATTTCGATTGCACCAAAATCGATTTCATATTTCATGATCGGTATTGTTATCAGTATCTGTGTAGGCTTCGTGACAACTTATGTATACGGAAAACGTCATATGGCCATTTTTGTAGACGAAGATGAAACAGCTGGAGAAGTTGCCGTTGAAATCAACGAAGATCCTGAAGTAGGTGTGACAGCTGTCCAAGATGAAGTATTGGTTTCGCCTGTAAGTGGTACACCTATTTCCTTGAAAAAAGTAAATGATCCTGTATTTGCACAAGAAATGATGGGAAAAGGGATTGCAGTGATTCCTGAAAAAGGTATTATTTATGCACCTGCTGATGGAGAATTGACTGTTGTTTATGATTCAAAGCATGCCTATGGACTTAGAACAACAAATGGCGCAGAGGTATTGATCCATATCGGAATCGATACAGTTCAATTAAAAGGCGAAGGTTTTGAAACAAATAGAAAATACGGTGAATTAGTAAAAAAAGGTGATATTTTAGGTACAGTTGATTTAGAGAAAATCAAAGAGGCTGGTTTAGATAGCACCGTAATGATGATTATTACAAATACGGATGACTACGCTGCTGTAGAAGCGATTGATCTACCAAAAGTGGATGGAGGCCAAGCTCTATTGGCAGTAAGTGCACATTATGAAAACTAATTGGTGGAAAAAAGCAACGATTTACCAAATCTATCCACGTAGCTTTCAAGATACAAATGCTGATGGTATCGGGGACTTAAAAGGGATCATTCAGCGTTTGGACTATCTGTCCCTTTTAGGGATAGAGGCCATTTGGCTGAGTCCTGTTTACCAATCGCCCAATGAAGATAATGGCTATGATATTAGTGATTATGAAGCAATTGGCTCAGAATATGGCACCATGGAAGATATGGATAATCTAATCGCTGAAGCACAGAAAAGAAAAATCAAGATTATTATGGATCTGGTCGTAAATCATACGTCATCAGAACATCCGTGGTTTCAGTCAGCACTTCAAAATCCTACGAGTGAGTATCATGATTTTTATATCTGGAGAAAAGGAAATGAAAGTGAAAAACCGAATGAACTTCAATCAAATTTTGGTGGTTCTGCGTGGACCTTTGTTCCAGCACTAGGGGAATATTATTTTCATTTACATGCAAAAGAACAGCCAGATTTAAATTGGGAAAACCCTGTGATGCGTCAAGAAATTTATCGTATGATGAATTATTGGATTGAAAAAGGGGTTGGCGGCTTTCGCTTAGATGTCATTGATTTGATTGGAAAAGAACCTGATCAGTTGATTACTAAAAACGGACCAAAGCTACATGAACTACTACAAGAAATGAATCGAAATACGTTTGGAGAATATGATTTAGTTACAGTCGGTGAAACCTGGGGGGCAACACCAGAAATCGCTCAGCTTTATTCCGATGAGAGCAGAGAAGAGCTATCAATGGTTTTTCAGTTTGAACATATCAATTTAGACAAGCAGGCAGGCAAAAGAAAATGGGATATCAAAAAATTAGATCCTAAAGAGTTGCATCAAGTGTTTTCTAAGTGGCAAACGGAATTAGCGGGGAAAGGGTGGAACTCACTGTTCTGGAATAATCATGATTTACCTCGAATCATCTCTCGTTGGGGAGAGGATCAGAAGTATCGAGTGATTAGTGGAAAAATGCTGGCTATCTATCTGTACTTCCTTCAAGGAACACCTTATATTTATCAGGGAGAAGAGATTGGCATGATCAACTACCCGATTAAAACAATTGATGAGGTTGATGATATCGAGAGTCGCAGAATGTATGATGAACGTATCAATTCGGGCTACACAGAAGAAGAAATTATAACATCGATCAATGCAAAAGGGCGGGATAACGCACGTCATCCGATGCAGTGGGATGATTCTGAACAAGCAGGTTTCACAAAGGGGATTCCATGGCTTCCAGTAGGGAACTCGAATGAAATCAATGTAGAAACGGCCTTAAATGATCCGAACTCTTTATTTTATACGTATCAAAAACTTATTCAGCTGCGTAAAGAAATGCCGATTATTATAGAAGGAACATTTGAAAGCATTCCAACTAATGATGCAACAGTTTTAGCCTATATTCGCGAGTATCAAGGTGAAAGAGTGTTCGTTGTCGTCAATTTCTCTGATCAACCAGCACATTTTGCTTTAGGAAAAATAGGAGTAATAAAAGAAATGATCATCCATAATGATGAAAAAGAGATCACAGATGAGCTACTTGCTTATGAAGCATATGCAGTCTATTTAAAGTAAGCAAAAGAGAAAAGCATATAGCCCAGAAAAATAGACGACCTCTACAAAGGGTAGAAAAACGATTTTTGTAGAGAATATCTTATTTTTCTGGGCTGTTTTGATTCTGAAAAATTAGTATAGAAACTAGTTAGCTAATGAATCAAGAACGGTCCAATGTTTATAAAAGCATTGGAAATCTCCTTTTATTCTTGGAACTAGTATTCCGGCATGATTTAATTCACTACCACTGAATATGTTTCCCGTTTCCGTGTCTTTATAATGTGCAGATTCGTCTAAATAGTTTGTTTTTAAGTATTGAATAGGTTGAGCGGGCTTGGCAAGACCATTGGAATAAACAAGCAAAGCGTCTGTTTCATTTTTAAATAACCATGCAGTAGCATACGTTGAATCAATTTCTTTGATACGGTAGAATTGCCCAAATTGCAATAATCTCCGATGTTTTTTATAAAATGTAATTTGGTCTTTTATTTCAGCTAATGCTTGTGGAGACTGTTTTTCTATTGCTAGTTCGTAGCCGAAATTTCCACTCATAGCAATTAGAAAGCGACTTTCTAAGGGTGTATTTCGGCCTAGTTGATGGTTTGGGGTATCTGAAACATGCGCGCCCATCATGATAGGTGGATAAAGATAGCTGTATCCGTATTGGATTTTCGTCCGACATAACGCATCGGTGTTGTCACTTGCCCATGTTTGAGGCATATAAGCGACCATCCCCGGATCGAATCGTCCTCCGCCGCTCGAACAATTTTCAAATAATACGTGTGGAAATTGTTTTGTGATCTCAGATAAAATATGATACAACCCTAAAACATACCGATGACTCACTTCTTTTTGTTGATCATCCGGTAAAATAAAGCTGCCAACTTCAGTTAAGTGTCGGTTCATGTCCCATTTTATATAATCGATTTTATTTGAAGAAAGATAATTGCTTAATACCTGAATAAGATACTCTTGGACTTCAGGTAAGCTTAAATTTAAGACAAGCTGTTGTCTTCCTTGAGTTTGAGGATAGTCAGGGACTTGTAAACTCCATTCAGGATGTGCTTCAAATAAACGACTTTTCACAGAAATCATTTCTGGTTCAAACCACAACCCAAATTTCATATTCTGTTGATGTAGAATATCTGCAAACTGTTCAATGCCATTAGGTAGTTTGGTTTTATTGACAACCCAATCCCCCAAAGAGGTGGTATCATCTTCTCGTTGCCCAAACCAGCCATCATCTAAAACAAACAACTCTATTCCTAAATCTCGTGCCTGTTTTGCTTGGCTAATTAAGTCCTCTTCTGTAAAATCAAAATAATTTCCTTCCCATGAATTAAGCAAAATTGGCCGTTCCTGTTCTTGCCAATATTCTGGTATTAAATATGATTGGTACAGTTTATGAAATGTTTGAGAAAGGGCGTTGAATCCCTGATTGCTAAAATTCAACACGACTTCAGGTGTTTGGAAACTAGACTCAGGCATCAATTTCCACTCAAAAGTTTCTGGGTTGATCCCTATCTGAATTCGTGTACTGCCGTATTGTTCTACTTCGGCTTGGGCAACGAAATTTCCACTGTAAATGAAATGAAATCCGTAAACCTGTCCTTGGTCTTCATTTGTATAGCGATCGGCAAGTCCTAAAAACGGATGATGTTGTGGACTGCTCGTCCCTCTGGTCGAACTTATTTTTTGGCTACCTGGATGAAGTGGCTGCCGATGAATCGTTGCTTCATTTGTGTGTGAACCATTAAGTGTTATTAGATCAAAATCAGACCGCGGCAAGTCTAATAACATGGAGCCAGCATTTTCTAAATAAATAGGCTGTAAGCCATTATTTCGATACTCAACACTGCGTGTTATGACTGGAAGATCATCATAAATGGTATAGCGAAGAACCATCTCAAGAGATTGGATCGGATCGATAAGGTAGATTTCTAACGTTTGCTGCGTTTCCCCACGTAATGAAGGTAATTCTTTCAACGGACATTTACTTTGCAAAATTTCAAAGCGATCATACACAAAATCTGTGATTCGAAAACCATCTAAATTTCGAAACTGATAATTACTTACCCGATAATCTAAACTTCCTTGTGTACTCGTTTCAAGAGGCAAAGCGTTTAAAGAAAATGTTCGTTCTTCACTGATCGGATTCGTGGCAAAACCACGATCGATATACTGCAATTGATTGACTTGATGGTAATTGTTTAAATAGGGGCCAAAATATCTATGGGTAAGATATTTTTCTTTTTCAATGCCGATGATATAGCTTATTTTATTATTGCTTAGGTGGAAAATGTTTTGTGAATCATCGAAATAAATCGTCATATCAATCATTCCTTTTCGTTTATTATGTACATAGTATCGAGTATAATAGGAAGAGACAAGACAAAATAATTTTAAGGAGGGTAATAAATTGCGGAATTTTGTTCGGCAATTCCATTATACAGATGATCAACATTTGCCGATCATTCGTGGAGTTGGGATAAGTGAGGGCAGTAGTACATATAATTGGGATGCTCGTGTTCGAAAAGAACAGCTGATTGTTTTACAGGTGACATTAGCCGGGGAAGGTTTCTTAGAAATAGGCGGAAGAAGAATTTCTCTAACGAAAAACAAAGCCTTTTTTGCAAAAATACCTGGGAATTATCGCTATTTTGGTGAGGAGTGGCGTTTTTTATTTATCGAATTTTCAGCGATAATGACGCAATGGCTAGATACCTCACTTTCTATTATCGAATTATCAACGGATTTGATTGAAAGACTTAGAAGTATAGTCATTGATTTAAAAGAGCGTGAGTTGAGTGCAATTCAAAATGCTAAAATGGCATTTGCTCTTTTTTTAGATATTAAAGAAGCAATCCAAAACGAAATTCAACAAAAAACGGAGGGGATCCAGGCAGTAAAAAAATACATTGATACTTATTATTTTGAAGACATAAGTTTAGATTTCCTATCTGAAAGATACATGATGTCAAAGTATACATTGATTCGTCAGTTTGAAGAAGCCTACAAATCATCACCCATAAACTATTTAAAACAAGTACGAATTATTCAATCTCTTTCTTTATTATGGGAAGAAGAGGAGATTGGCCAAGTGGCAAAAAAAGTTGGCTTTTCAACGGGAAATTATTTTAGTAAAGTCTTTAAAAAAGAGATGGGGATGTCTCCAAGTGAGTACAGAAATCAAAAAGAAATTTATTTTCCACGATAACCTACAAATCGAAAAGTGAATTCTGTAAAAGTAGAATATTGAGAAATATTTTTAGGTGAAAGTGGGGAATGATTGTCTGATAATCGCTGATTTTTTATGAATAAAGTAATTTTTACCAAAAAGAAATGCAAATTTCCTAAACTTTCGCTATAATAAAGAAAATAACCAAAACAGGAAGTGGAAACATGAAAAAAACAGACCGACAACGGTTGATCAAACAATTGATCACAGAAAATGAAATAGAAACCCAAGACGACCTGATTGCACTTCTTGAAGAATCTGGCGTCAAAGCAACCCAAGCAACTGTTTCAAGAGACGTTCGTGAGATGAGTATCGTTAAAACGCACGGCTCAGATGGTCGAGTGAAATATGCGTTATTCTCTCAACAACAAGCATCCAGCAGTGAAGAAAAACTAAAAGAATCCGTGAAAGATTCAGTGATTCGCATGGAACGCGTGCAATTTATGGTGATCGTCCGCACAGACATGGGTGCAGCAGATGTAGTAACGAATTTTTTAGATGAAGTCAGTTATGAAGAAATTGCGGGAACAGTCGCGGGAGTTGATACAATCATTATCATTGCTCGTTCAGAAGATGACGCAATAACGGTAGTTGAACGTTTTGAAGCGATGATGGATTAAGCATAACCAATCAAAAAATGAAGGGAGATTTGGTTACATGGATTTGAAAGCGTTACAAAATGGGTCAGACATAAGAGGAATAGCGGTAGAGCATGAAGAGAAAACAGCGAATTTAACACCAGCGCAAGTCGGGAAAATTGCAGTAGGAATGGTTCATTGGCTTCGGGATGAAAAGAATTTAGTGGAAAAACATCAATCGGGAAAATTAAAAATCGGTATCGGTCATGATAGCCGTATTTCAGCTGATAGCTTGAAACAAGCATTGATCGACAGTTTCGTGGAACAAAACGTTGAAGTTTTAGATTTTGGTTTAGCTACGACGCCCGCAATGTTTATGGCTACTCAATTTCCTCAATACGATTGTGATGCAACGATTATGATCACAGCGAGTCATTTGCCGTATTATTTTAATGGACTAAAATTATTCACTAAATCTGGTGGTGCAGAAAAAGCGGACATTGCGTATATCTTAGAACACTCTGAACGACCAGCAATTAAAGCAAAAGGATCAGTAACCAAAACCTCGATTTTAGAGGATTATTCCGCTGACTTAACGGATAAAATTCGTAAAGGTATGAAAACAACAGAAGAAAAGCCTCTAAAAGGGTTTCATATTATAGTAGATGCTGGTAATGGCGCAGGTGGTTTCTTTGCTGAAAAAGTCCTGGAAAAACTTGGAGTAGACATCACTGGTTCGCAATTTTTAGAACCTGACGGCATGTTCCCCAATCATATTCCAAATCCAGATAATAAAGAAGCCATGGCAAGTATTCAACAAGCTGTCTTAAAAAATAAAGCCGATCTCGGAGTGATTTTTGATACGGATGTGGATCGCTCGGCTGTAGTGGATGCATCTGGTGAAGTGATCAATCGAAATAATTTGATCGCTGTCCTGGCAACGATCGTTTTGGCGGAATATCCAGGTAGTAGCATCGTGACGAACTCACCAACGTCAAGCCACTTGAAAGAATTCATTGAGTCAAAAGGTGGCAAACAAGTGCGCTATATTTCTGGTTATCGTAATGTGATCAATAAAATGATCGAGCTCAATGAAGAAGATATCGACACCCAATTAGCAATTGAAACAAGCGGACATGCAGCCTTTAAAGAAAACTACTATTTAGATGACGGTGCCTATGTAATTGCCAAAATCCTAATGTTATTGCCTAAATTAAAAAAAGAAAACTCTACTCTAGGTGACTTGATAAGTTCATTAAAACAACCAACAGAAACTCAAGAGCTGCGCTTTGAAATTATAGCTGAAAAAGTCCGCGATTATGGTGAGCAAGTAATTCGAGATTTAAGTGGTTTTGTTTTGAGTCAAAGAGGGATGAAAGTTGATTCTGAAAATCATGAAGGAATTCGGGTGAATGTATACGAAGATTATGGAAGAGGTTGGTTTTTACTGCGGATGAGTTTACATGAGCCATTGTTAGTTTTACAAGTAGAAAATGATCGATCTGGCATGAATCAGAATGTTTTAGAAGTCTTATCTGATTTCTTTGAGGAGTATAAACAATTAGATTTAGCTAAATTAAATGAAGTAGTAAATAAATAATAAAAGCTAGGAAAGAACAGAAAAGTTCTCTCCTAGCTTTTTTAGCTTACCATAGACTTGGAGAAGCAATTGCCACAATCGTTTCTCCAGTAAATGGATGAGTCAGATGCAGTTCATAGGCATGAAGCATCAAACGCCCTACAGGCTTTGAATGGTACAACGGATCACCAACGATTGGATGGCCAATACTTGCTAAATGAACACGGATCTGATGGGTTCGCCCAGTTTCTAAAACGCAGTATATAGTTGTTTTATTGGTTTTTTTCAAATAATTCGCAACATCAACATGAGTAACAGCCACATCTCCGCGCTGTTCATCAATTACTCGTTTTCTGCGATCATGGCGATCACGTCCAATTTTTTTACGAATGGACAAAGACTCTTTTAAATGACCTGAAACCACCGCTTGATAGCGTCGATAGATTTCTTTACGCTCCAATAATCGACCTAAAATCGGCAATACAAAAGGATTTTTAGCAAATAAAATCGCACCACTTGTCTCTTTATCTAATCGATGAACCACATACGGAATTTGATCTTTAGCTGCTAGGTAAGCAGCTAAATGGTTAAGTAACGTATCATTTTCATCGGGTTGATTAGGGTGAGTTTTCATTCCAATTGGTTTATTCAAAATAATCAAGTGTTCGTCTTCAAATAATACATCAATAGTAGAAGCATCCCCTAAAAGAATCGCTGGTGTGGGATAATCTTCTGATTCAAACTGTAACGTAACAATATCGCCACTCTTCACAGGAAAATGAAATAAATTAGGCTCTCCATTGATCAAAACATTTTTTCGAGTTCTTAAAAAGTGACGTACTTTACGAGGAACTAACCATTCTTGTTCGAGTAATTCTCGGACGGTTTGTTCTTCAAAATTCTTAGGTAACTGGATGGATACTTCCATTTGTTTTCCACCTTTTCAATAGCATTCTATCTTAGTTTAACAAATGAAAGGATAAGTTCAAGTCGTTAGCTACAATTAAAGTGATAGAGGAGGAAGTTCGCTTGCTTTTTGAGATGTATGGTCACTTTGTACTGTAGCTTTCAGTTATTTGTGAAAAGGAAACGTCGCTCGCTATGTTGGCTAAATATTGTTCATCATTTGTTCTAACGGAGCTGCTACGGGTAGTGACAGGACACAAAGAACCCGTCCTTTGGGGAAGGACGGGAAAGGAGTTGAAAATGAAAAAGTGTTTTGTTAGGGTTGTTTGTTGGTATACATATATAATACAAATCAAATATGAATTTTTTGTGTACTAATTTATTCGAAACTGTAAAGCTTTTCTAAAGAAGTGTTTAAGTTTTACACGAAATTTCACTAACTAGTTGTTTTTCATTGAATTGATTAAACGGTTGGTCCAGCTAAAATCAGTTTTTGTGATCGTATCATCCCCGAATTGTTTGCCATCTCGATCGATCGCATAAACGAACATGCCGCCTTTTGGGCCATCTTTTGGATTCCATTTCGCATAAGAATATGCCCGACTTGTTTCATAAGGTTCTACAGTATCATTCCAACGATTACGATCTTGTTCTTCTGGGAAAGAGACTCCAGGAAGAATTTGTTGCGGTGTAATCGAAGTTTTATAAGTGTTCCATGTATTATCTAAAGAACTAGCTGACCGGCCGTATGCTTGGATAAATAGATAGTCAACATAAGAAGCAACTTTTTTAAATAAAGAATGATTATCTTTATTCGTATCATAAATCAACAACTTCCCAGTATTGGAATTTGGACCTAATTTTTTAGATAATGCTTTGAATGTACCAGCAGCGATTTCCTCTTGTTTAGCAGTTAAACTAGATTCCATATCAATATCCAGTCCGTCTAAGTTCCATGGAGTCAGATAAGTATCGATCAAGTGTTGTGCATATTTATCATATTCTGCAGCTGTTGGTGTTTGGCCGGTATGAGGGACAGCCCAAACTTCTCTAATATCAATCGTCCGAATGACACGAGTTCCTCTAGCATGTAATGTCGGAACATAAGTATCTTTTAATGTATCCCAAAATTTTTGTTGATTTGTCCCAGGATTGACATAATGGAAAACTGAGACAATATCTACGCCTTCAGGAATATCTGTCATCGCAGTAACATTTTGATCAGGTAATGTAGAATTTGCATTGTGAGGCATCGTAACGTCTCGCCATGTGCGATAATAAGCCATCATGATCGGATCTGGCGTTGTTTGCGCTGCATTTGACTGATCAGGTAGTAAACTAAAACTTAGTAAAAAGAAAACTGGAATAAGTAAAAGTGGAAGCTTTTTTAACATAAGAATTCTCCTTCTCTATTTTTTTGTAAAGCGGTTACATACCAAGAGAAGTGTACCATAAAAAAATCTATAATAGCAACTTGAAATGTTCTGACAGATGAGTTGAAAAGAAGTTTTATAACTAATTATAGCTGGAAATTTTCGCAGAACAAAAAGATGAGGCTAAACGGTGGGAGCAGAAGCAACTCCCTCTTATTTCTCGGAGTTAAGCACTTCTGTCCCAACCTCGAAAAGGAGTTAGAAAATGAAAAAGTGTTTTGTTAGGGTTGTTTGTTGGTATACTTGTATAATAAAGGGAAAATATGATTTTTTTTATGATCAAAGGATTGCTAAATCAGCATTTTTTTCAAGAAAAATAAGAATTTATCGTTCAAAACACGATTTTACTCTATACTACCATTGATTTCTTGAGGGATTCTTAAACTTTTCTACATAAAAATAAAAGAAAAGCATGGTAAAATAAGCAAAACAAAATTTATGTGCATTATTCATGCTAAAGCCGTATGAATAATAGTTACGATATATGTTAAAATGGCTTAGAAACTTTTATATAAAGAGGGAGCACTATGGACTTTAAAACAATTATGGGAAAAATAAAATCCGGTTTTCAGAGCTTTTGGGCTTGGATCAAACCGTATCTTGTTCGTTTTCATCACTGGAGAAAACGAATTTGGAAGAAATATCAAGTCAATAAAATCATTTTACTGCTAGGTATGGTCGTTATTTTAGTGACGAGTATCTATTTATTTACATTAGCTAAGTCAGCCAATGTGGGGTCATTGAAAAAAGGACTGGAAGAATCAACTGTTATCTATGATAAAAATGGAGAGGTAGCAGGCAAGCTGTTTGGGCAAAAAGGAACCTTTGTGACTATAGACCAAATTTCTCCATATGTTAAAGATGCATTGATTTCAACCGAGGATCGAAATTTTGAGACGCATCATGGATATGATATCAAAGGGCTTTTACGGGCAGTCGTTGGAAAAGTAAGTCTTGGTATGATTGGCGGAGGCGGTGGTGGTAGTACGATTACTCAACAACTAGCTAAAAATGCCTATCTTACACAAGAACAAACGATGACGCGTAAAGCAAGAGAGCTATTTCTAGCAATTGAAATCGAGAAAAAATATGACAAACAACAAATTCTTGAAATGTATTTGAATAATTCATACTTTGGAAATGGTGTTTGGGGGATTGAAGATGCATCTCATAAATACTTTGGAGTCAGTGCAAGTGAGTTATCGGTTGGTGAAGCAGCGACTTTAGTTGGTATGTTAAAAGGACCAGGTATCTACAATCCGCTCGATTATATCGAAAATTCGGTCAATCGCCGCAATACGGTCTTACAATTAATGGTAGATAATGGCAAATTATCTCAAGGAGAAGCAGATGCTCAAGCAGGTGTCGATATGGCAAGCATCTTGGCGGACAATTATTCGGATCAAAATTCAGATTACAGATATCCTTACTATTTTGATGCGGTCATTGATGAAGCCGTAAATAAATATGGACTAAAAGAAGAAGATCTACTAAACAAAGGGTATAAAATATACACAGCATTAGATCAAAACTATCAAAAAGCGATGGAAGAAACGTATGCTAATGACGCATTATTTCCACCAAATGCAGAAGATGGCGCAATGGTTCAAAGTGGTTCTGTTGCACTTGATCCAAAAACTGGTGGTGTACAAGGTGTAGTTGGCGGTCGTGGCGAACATGTGTATCGTGGTTTTAACTTTGCGACCCAAACCAAACGTTCACCAGGATCATCTTTAAAACCAATTTCAGTCTATACACCTGCCTTAGAATCAGGAATGAAACCAAATAGTATCTTAGAAGACAAACCGCAAGATTATTACCCTGCTGAAAACTACAGCCGTACGAATAGTGGGGAAGTGCCGATGTACCAAGCGTTAGGTGAAAGTTTGAATTTACCAGCTGTTTGGACGCTGCATAAAATTGGTCTAGATAAAGGGTTTGAAAAAACAGAAAAATTTGGTATTCCTTTAGACAAAGAAGATAAATATTATGGATTAGCTTTAGGTGGTTTGAAAACAGGCGTATCTCCTTTAACGATGGCGAATGCATACAGCCCATTTGCGACTGGCGGTTCTCAGTCAGAAGCTCATTTGATTACGAAAATCGTTGACTCTACAGGAGCGGTAATCGAAGATAATACCAAGGCTAAAACAAAGCAAATTATTACAAACGATACTGCAGAACAAATGACAAGTATGCTTTTAGGTGTATTTAGTTCAGGAACAGGGATCAACGCTGATCCAGCAGGATATGTGATGGCAGGTAAAACAGGAACCACAGAAACCAATTTTGATACAGATAAAACAAATGATCAATGGGTCGTTGGTTACACACCAGATGTTGTTGTCGCAACTTGGTTAGGATTTGAACAAACGAGCGAAAATCATTATTTGCAAGGTAGTAGTGCGACACATGCGTCTACCGTTTTCAGCAGCCAAACCCAAGGGATTTTACCGTATACTGCACAAACACCATTTACGGTAGCTGATGCGTATGCAACAGGGGGCGTAGTACAACCGGCTGGAGAGGTTCCATCTACTGAAACGAACGAAGCTTGGAAAGATAGTGTCAAAGATATCGGTGGTCAAGTCACAGAGGGAGCCAAAGATATCGGCGGTAAAATAAAAGAAGGTTGGGATAATACCAAAAATGGACTGAAAAACTTCTTTGGTGGTTTAACAGGCGAATAATCGGTTTGAAAACCAATCAAAGAATGGTACAATCAAAGAGAAGAATTTATAGAAACGAGGGAGATTGCATGAGTAATATTTATGATACAGCCAATCAAGTAGAGCGTGAAATTCGTGATTTAGAGGAATTTAAAGCATTAGAACAAGCTTACGATGAAGTAAAAGCAGACGAAGAAGCGTATAAATTATTCAAAGAATTTCAAACGTTCCAACAAGGATTACAAGAAAAACAAATGCGTGGAGAAGAATTCTCAGAAGAAGATGCTGAAAAAGCTCAAGCTTTAGCAACAGAAGTTCAAAAAGCAGAAGTGATCAATCAATTGATGCAAAAAGAACAAGCTTTTAGCATGATTGTGAATGATTTGAATCGTATTATTATGACACCGATTCGTGATTTGTATAACGATTAATAGGCCAATATATAAGCTTTTAGAGACAATTGATAGGAATATCATCAATTGTGTTTAAAGGCTTTTTTTATATACTTTAATCGTTAGAAAAAGGGATCTTCTATGACTGCAATCAAAAAAACAAAATCTAAAAAAATTTCCCAAATTATGTTACTTTAATGCTATAGTAATATTAAAAGAAAAAGGATTGGGGAACAAAAGGTATGATTGGTATTTATGATTACACAGTTATTTTAACTTATGGGAATGCAATGTTTTCTATTGTTGGTATGTATTTAGCCCTTACGCAGCATGTTGTCGAAGCTATTTTTTGTTTAATACTCTCGGGTATTTGTGATATGTTTGACGGATTTGTGGCTAACCTTAAAGAGCGTACAAAAAATGAAATGTGCTATGGTATTCAAATCGATTCATTAGCGGATTTGATTAGTTTTGGGGTTTTTCCAACTGTTATCGGTTACGCATCTGGACTCACACAAGGAATTTATTTGCCCTTATTTGTATTTTATATATTAGCCGCATTGATCCGTTTAGCTTACTATAACGTGACTGAGATGGAAAGAAAAGAATGCACGGAAGGGTGCCGTGAATATTATGAAGGACTGCCAGTAACTAGTAGTGCCGTGTTGATTCCACTGTTATTTTTTATTGCAGGTCGTTTCAACATCGCTATTACATTAGTCTATCCAGCAGTATTATTAATGATTGGACTTTTATTTATTTCAAAGGTAAAAATCAAAAAAGTTGACCCTAGAAAATTAGCTATTGGGGCATTTTTAGGAGCGGTTGTTGCTTTTTTTGTTCGCTAAATTTTTCAAAGGGGTAAATGCATGGAGAAGTATTTTAAAACAAAGCCTATCAGTGAAAAGGATAGTTGGTCGTTACATTTTTTATATAAAAATCCAATTGGCCGCATTATTTTAAAAGGAATCATTCAACCGCCACTCACAAAAGCTGCGGGTGTTTATTTAAATAGCTCGTTGTCAAAAGGCATGATCAAGCGTTTCATCAAGAAAAACAATCTTCAAATGGGCGAATATGAACCTGTGACATATACGTCATTCAATCATTTTTTTATGCGTGAAATCAAACCAGAAGCGCGTTTATTAACTCAAAATAAAGCATTTTTGAGTGCGCCTTGTGATGGAAAGGTCACAGCATATCCAATCGATGAAAATCAACTGTTTAAAGTAAAACATTCTGAATATAATCTTGCAGAATTACTTGGTAGTACAAGACTTGCGGAAGAGTGGCAAGCAGGTTGTGCGGTCATTTTTCGTTTAACGCCTGATGATTATCATCATTATTATTTTATCGACAAAGGAACGATTATTGAGCATCAGAAAATAGCTGGTATTTTTCATACAGTTCAACCGATCGCAATCCACAATGAGCCAGTCTTTTCCAGAAATGCAAGAGAAGTTACAGTGATTGAGACAGAGAATTTCGGAAAAATTGCGCAAATCGAAGTGGGTGCGTTAATGGTAGGAAAAATCAAAAATCTAAAAAATTTAGGTAGTTGTCAGCGATTTGAGAAAAAAGGCTGGTTTGAATTTGGTGGCTCTACCGTGATTTTATTATTTCAAAAAAACCAAGTAAAGATTGATTTAGAAATAGGGCGAAATACTGAAAATAATCTTGAAACGATTGTGAAATTTGGACAAATTATCGGTGAAAAACTGGAGGAAACTCATGAATAAGTTGGCATTTTTGATTATTGGAGTATTGTTTCTTTTAGGTAACTTTTACATTGGTAGAAAGCTTATATTTATAGTAGAACAGTTTTCCTTTTTTAAGAATCCATTGATTTTATGGGTGTTGATCAGTCTATTAGCGATCGCATCGATGTTGACAATGCTATTGTTTGATGCCAATGTGGGTAGTTTGGTTGGCAAAATTGGTAGTTACTGGTTATCATTCTGGTTTATATCTTTAGCCATTTTTGGGCTGACAGATTTGATCATGAAAATTGCAGGAAAAATCACAACGATCCACTCAAAAACAGAATTTGTGATGTGGTTGGGCGCAACCGTTTTAATTGTTGTTTTATTCTGTTATGGCACATGGCAAGCGCAACAAATTAGAACTGTTAATTATCAAGTAGTAATGGGGAATTTAGTAAATAATAAACAAAAAAAATTAAATGCTGTATTGATCAGTGATTTGCATTTAGGCTATGTGAATGACGTAAATAAGTTGAAAAAAATTGTAAGTAAAATCAATCAACTGAACCCAGATATTGTATGTATCTCAGGAGATTTGTTTGATGGGAATTATAATGCATTGCAGGATGTAGAAGGGATGAAAAAACAATTCAAACGACTTTCTTCTACTTATGGAACATATATGTGCTGGGGAAATCATGACGCTGGAGAAACATTTGAAAAGATGAAGGCACTAGTTGAAGCATCGGATATTACATTACTGGAAGATGAAATGACGATTGTTGGTGAAGAGATTTTAGTTGTTGGCAGAAAAGACAGTCGTCCAATTGGTTCACAAGATGGTACTAGAAAAAGTATGCAAGACCCATTCAAAAAGGTCGGGAATCAATTGCCGAAAATCATCTTAGATCATCAGCCATCAACAATTGATGAATATAAGCAAGCAAATGAACTGATTCTTTCGGGGCATACGCATCAAGGGCAAATTTTTCCGTTTAACTTAGTAACAAAAGCTTATTTTACTGTTGATTATGGCTATTATCGCAAAAATAAACATAGTCCTCAAGTAATTGTTTCTTCAGGTGTTGGAACGTGGGGACCACCGATGAGGATTGGTACTCAAAGTGAGATCGTTCAAATCGAGATCATAACTGAATAGATACAATGATTAGAAGCTAGAATGAAACTCACAGAGTCGAATAGTAGCTTCTTTTATTTTAGCACAATAAAAAAATGAAAAACGAACAAATTTTCGTATGTTTTTACTGACCGCTTCTGAATAAAATGATATGATTAAAGAAAACAATTAGGACGAATAGGAGGATCTAATGAAAGTATTGCATACAGCAGATTTACATCTGGATCGGTCTTTTGAAGGCTTAAAAAAGAGCCCAAAACAAATTATTGAAAAATTACAAGATGCAAACCATGAAGTAGTGACTTCGATTGTTGATATAGCGCTGGAAAATCAAGTGGATGCGGTTATTTTTGCTGGAGATACCTTTCACCAAAGTCGGACATCAATCAGAACACAAGCGTACTTTATCGAGGAAATGAAACGTTTAGATCAAGCGGGAATTCCTGTAATCATGACATTTGGGAATCATGATTATTATGTAGCTGAGCGTTACTGGTTCGATTTTCCCAAAAATATGTTTCTTTTTCAGCAAGAACAGGTTGAGACACATTATTTTATGACCAAGAATCAAGAAAAGGTAGCAGTCTCAGCCTTTAGTTATGAGCATTCTTGGATCAATGATAACAAACTATCTGCTTTTCCTACAAAAGATCCGGCGGCGGATATACATATCGGAATTTATCATGGAGATACGGTAAATAATGGTCAGCAAAATTATGCACCATTCTCCTTTAGTGAGATGAAAACTAAAGGCTATGATTATTGGGCTTTAGGCCATATTCATCAACCTCAGGTAGTAAGTGCAGAGCCTTTGATTGTATATCCAGGAACACCGCAAGGGCACACTAAAAAAGAACGAACAGTTCAAGGCGTGGCAATCGTTTCGATAGAATCAGGACACGCAACTGTTCGATTTGAGCCAGTAGCCAAAGTCACTTGGCAGGTGGAGAAGTATTCATTGAGCAATGCAAGAAGTTTGCAAGAGTCATTGAGTATACTTACTGAACTTCTTTTAAAAGAGAAAGCAAACAATAAACAAGTAGTCTTAAAGGAAATCCAATTGACAGATATAGAACAACTTGGCGAAGAATTCCAACTAGCATACGAAAATGGTGAATTACTTCAGTATTTACAAACAACCTTACTGCAACAAACAAATCAATCATTGTTTTTATTCAACGTACATATGATGACGGATGATCTTGATAAAAAGATGATGATCACAGCAGCACCGGAATTATTAACTCAATTAGAGAAAAACTTTTTACAGCCAGAAATATTTTCAAATACTTTACAAGAGCTCGTGCAAAACCCGCTATTTTCTTCAATCGTACAAATAAATGAAGAATGGCGCAAACGCAGTATTGACCATGCGGATCAAAAAATCAAAGAAGATTTTGTCATTCAGGAGGATCGATCATGAAACTCATTGCAATAGAACTTGTAGGATTTGGCAAATGGCAACAGCACAAAATTGAGTTTCTATCAAAAAATCAATTATTATTCGGTGTAAACGAAGCCGGTAAATCAACGATTTATCAGTTTATTCAAGCCATGTTTTTTGGATTTCCTGCTAAGGGCAAACGAAAAAAAGATTACCAGCCGAAAAATGGAGCAGCCTATGGCGGACGATTATGGTTTTCCCATCCTGTTTATGGAGAAGTGCAAGTTGAACGATTCAAAGGGCAAAATAAAGGCCGAGCGAAAGTTTATTTTAATGATCAAATAGGCGATGAAGCAACGTTAGAAAAGATGATTCATCCGCTGACGAAAGAACTATTTCAGTCAGTTTTTACCTTTCAGCAAGAGCAACTCAGCCAATTAGAAAAATTAAATGAAGAAGAACTGCAAACATCGTTACTTTCTTTGGGATTGTCTGGAAGCCAACAATTATTAGTGAGTAGAGAAGACTATTTTAAGAGCGCTCAGACAATTTATAAGGGAAAAGGTAGTCAGCCACTATTGAATCAAAAGTTGAGTGCATACCAAAGCATACAACAGCGTATCAACGAAAAAGAACAACAGGAACGCCCCTTCCAACAATTGGTTGTTGAACTTTCAAATACTGAGCAATTGATCGCTGAAAATCGTCAAAAAATGCAAGAAGTCAAGAAAAAATTAATGCTTGTAGAAAAGCAAGTGATGAATTTGCCTCTATACGAAGAGTTGCAATCTATCGAGCAATCGAAGACAACTATTGTACTAAAACCAGAAGAGCAAGAGCATTTACTTTCGATTTATCAGCAGTATCGTTTTTTGAGTGAAGAATTGACTCGTTTGAATCAAAGTATTGCTGAACAAAGTGAGACGGAAGAAGAGACGGATGACTATCAATTTTACTTAAAAGAAGAAGAACATATCCATCAGTTACTCAATCAACGGTATGATATTGATAAATTGCTATCTGAAATTAGTTGGATGAATCAATCATTACAGCAGAATCAACAAGAAATGTTGGTCTTAGAAAAGAAATGGGAATGGAACTCAGAGACACCACCACAATTATCCTTTGAAGAGCAAGAGATCAATGCAATGAGGGATGAAATCGTTTCTCGCTCGGTCAAATTGCAATCTACTCAGACCGACTTACAGCTGTTAGAAGAAGAAATTTTGACACGTGAAGAAAATTTAAGTACCTTTGAAGCGATCAATAAAGAAATGTTTCGAAAAAACGATAGACAAGACAGTAAAACGATTAATCTATTGTTTTGCGGATTTGCAGGAATTATTTTGTTATTGAGTTTCTTTTTACCCGTACCGCTTCGATATGGAATCTTAGTATTAAGTGTAGGTTTTCTGATTGCAGGTATATTGCCCCTTTTTTATAAACCAAAAGACACCTATGAAAATGAAAAACGGCAATGGCAGGAAAAGTTATCACAATTAGATTATTTAAATGATCAGCTACTCAAAATAAAAGCTGAAATCAAAAAAATCCGTGAGGAAGAAAAAGAAATGGCTCGATATATCGCTCAAAAGGTAAAAGAAAATCATTTGGGGCGTATGGATCAAGTCGAGATTTGGCTGACGCATCGGGCAGATATTACCCGTTATTTGATTTTATTAAATACGAATCAAGAACTTGAACACCAATTGAAAGCCGATCAAAACCGCGTGACTATTTTAATAGAACAGACAGAGCGCTATACTGCAAGATTACCAATTGCTGGAACTTCATTAGCCCAACGAATAGGCGCAATCAGTAGTTTTGCTGATAAAATGGAGAAAGTTCGTTTTGCAAAAGAATATCAGGCGGATGCCTATTCACGTCAAACGATTCGGGAAGTCAAAGAAAAACAGCAACATGTGATCGATCAAGCCAGTCCACTATTGCAGAGATTCCAGATGAATTCAATAAATGAAATTCCAGAAAAAATTCAGAGCTATCAAGAAGCTACGGCAAATCACAAACGAAAGCAAGAATTACAAACGATGTTGGTTGGACTATTTTCAGACTCGAGTGAGACAAAACAACTACCGTCCAAACAAGCTGAATTGGCACAACAACTTAATGAAATAGAACATACTATCCAACAATTGCAAGAAAAAGAACAAAAAGTCCTTTATCAGCGGCAGCAAATGATTTCAGACGGTACATTAGACGAACTGTATCAAGAACAAATGGAACTGAAGACGGAAATCGAAGAACTTGCTTTAGATTGGTCAGCGTACCAATTAGCTGGTCAGTTGTTAATGGATCTTTTAACCGAATTATCAGAAAAACAACTACCTAATTTATTGAAAAAAGCGACAGACTATTTTAAACTCTTGACCCAAAATGCATATCGCGGTATTCAATTAAATGGAGAGCAATTGATCGTTATTCGTGAAGATCAGCAACATTTTATGCTTCATGAGTTATCCACCGGTACAAGAGATCAAGTCATCATGGCAGTTCGTTTTGCATTTCTTTATTTACAAGAACAGCGTAGTTTATGTCCAGTTATAATCGATGATGGCTGGCTGCATTATGACAGTCAAAGAAAAGAGCAATTAGCACAATTATTTGCCGTTTTTTCTGAGCATCAGCAGGTCATTTGTTTTTCTTCTGACCAAGAAATGGTAAGCTATTATAAAGAGTTGAAACAACCGATCATTGAATTAGAAGGAGTGTAAGTATGAAAAAAATCCGTGAATTAGCTGTAGATGAAACATTTGAATTGTTTCTTTTGATCAAAAATGCTGATGTACGTATGGCAAAAAATGGCAAAAAATTTATCGCGTTTACTTTCCAAGATACATCGGGCACGATCGACGGGAAATATTGGGATGCTTCAGAAGAAGAAATCAGTCGCTTTACAGCAGGAAATGTTATTCTTTTAAACGGCAAAAGAGAAGTGTATCAAGGCAATCCTCAAGTGAAAATCATTCATATGCGTGTTGCTCGTCCAGATGAGCCTAGTCAGCCTACATTGTATATGGAGCGGGCGCCATTGAAACGAGAAGATATGGTAGAAGAAATCAACCAAACGGTCTTTGAAATCACAAATGCCCATTGGCAACGAATCGTTCGCTATTTATTGACACAATACCAAAAAGAATTTTTCGATTATCCAGCAGCAAAACGGAATCATCATGCATTTGCTAACGGTTTGGCGTATCATACGGTGTCTATGCTTCGTTTAGGAAAAGCTATCTGTAAAGAATATAGTGAATTGAATGCGGCTTTACTTTTTTCAGGGATCATTTTACATGATTTAGGGAAGGTAAAAGAACTCTCGGGCGCAATGACGACTGAATACACACTTTCAGGAAATTTGATTGGTCACTTAGTTCTTGTTGATGAAGAAATCACGAAAGCGTGCATTGCGCTAAAAATCGATGAAAATGATGAAGATGTGATTGTGTTGCGTCATATGGTTCTAGCGCATCATGGATTATTAGAATATGGTTCCCCTGTTCGACCACGAATCATGGAAGCTGAAGTACTACATCAAATCGACAACATAGATGCCTCGATCCAAATGATGTTAGGCTCTGTTCGCCAAACAGAACCAGGACAGTACACAGACCGAATTTTTGGGTTAGATAATCGTAGCTTTTATGTGCCGAAAGATATTTAAATGAATGAGGAGATAACAATGAATCAATCAGCAATAGAATTGTGGGAGAAATTCAAGGATTTACATGCAATCACACATGATGAGTACGAAACTTGGGCCTTTGGAAACTCGCCAAAAATGGCAGATGAGCTATTAGCTCATGTTCTTAAAGGAGAAAAGACAGGTACATCCTCATTGCATCTTTTGTATGAACAAGAGTTTGAAGATGAAAAATTGCCAAAAGTTGGCAATTATAGTGTACTTTTGAATGGCAATGATCAAGCACAAGCGATTATTTGTACAAAAGTCGTTGAGATTCTCCCATATACTCAACTATCAGAAGTACATGGCTATCTAGAAGGAGAAGGAGATCGCACATTACGCTATTGGCGTAGTGTCCACCAACCGTTTTTTGAGCAAGCATTAGAAAAGTATAACTTAACTTTTTCTGAAGATATGTTGATTGTTTATGAAGTATTTGAATTAGTTTTTCAAAAATAGTACACAAAAAAAGAGATGAATTTCATCTCTTTTTTTTGTGTACTTATTTAGAAGAGTCTTCCGTTTTGCTTGATGATGCTTCTGTCTTGCTTGAAGAATCTTTAGATTTTTCAGAATCGCTTGATTTAGACTCTTTTTCTCCTTTCTTAGAAGAATCACTTGAAGCAGCTGAATCTTTAGATTCAACTAAGCCAGCTAATACTTGATCAAATGCTTTGTCTTTGATTTTAACATTTGCTGCTGTTAAAACTTCAGAAGTTACTTTTTGAGTGAATTCTTGGTCCGTTAATTTTGCTTCTTCAGCAATTTTTGTTAACTCTTTTTTGTAAGGAGCCATATCATTGCCTTTGTCTTTGTTTTTAACCATTTTTACGATAGTGAATGTTGATTGGTAACCAGTAGCATCAGTTGCTTGGATTGGTTCAGAAACTTCACCGTCTTTTAATTTGAATGCTGCTTCTTTTACAGCTGGTGCAATTGTTTCTGTTTGAGAATCAAATTTCACTTTACCGCCATCATTTTTTGTTGCTGCATCAGTTGATTTTTCTTTAGCGATTTTTGCAAAGTCGCCACCATCATTTAATTGTTTTTTGATTTCTTTTGCTTCATCTTCAGTAGCAACTTGAATGACTTGTGCTTCTACTTCTGGGTGGAATGTTTCCCAAGCAGTTTTTAAGTCTTCATCTGTAATTTTGATGTGTGCTTTAAGTCCTGCTTGATAAGCTAAACTTTGTTTGATTTGTTCTTTGTAGCTTTTTTCTGTAAGACCAGCTTGTTTTAATTGATCTACAAAGTTTCCGCCTTGGTCTTCAATGCTTTTCTTCGATTCATCAAACTTAGCTTGAACGTCTTTTTCAGAAACGTCTTTGCCGTATTGTTGATCAAATACTTTAAAGATGATCATTTGTTGAACAAGTTGTTGACTTTGTTGACTTGTTTTTGTTTGATTGTAAAAATCGTCAACAGTGATTGTTCCACCTTTCATTGTTGCGATGTCTTGTGAACCGCCTGAACAAGCAGCTAATGCAAAAATACTGAATATGCCTGCTGCAGCTAAAATTAGTTTTTTCTTCATTTTCGTAAGCACTCCTAGGGTTATTTTATTTTTATTATGTAGAAATTAATTCTCACGGTTATAACTATACCACACTCTGTTTCATAAAAGAAACACGTAATTCATTCTTTCAAAGAATTTTCGAATTTAGGACACAATTTCCTCTATAAATTTAGTGAATTTAGCGTAAATGATGCAACTCATTGATGAATTAAATGAGTTGCATCCACTAAAAAATGTAATTAATTGAATTAAAAGAAAAAATACCTATCTATCAAATAGTAAAAGTTACGGTTACGTTACAGCAAAAATGCAAATGAATGATAGACGAAGCAACTTTTTTTGAAATAGGCTGGAGTTCACAATAATTTGCAGAATGCAGTTACTCATTCAACAGTGAAATTGAAAACTCCGTATTTCTTGCCAATTGTGCAAATTGCTTCTTATTTTTTCGAGATCAATTATTTTTACCACAGGTTCTAATAATCATTCGTTTTCTGAGGGCATCTCGGGTAGTTCAGTTTGTATCTTTTCAACTTGTTCTTGAATTTGTTCTATTCTTGGCTCTGCTTGAAACATAAAGTTTTCAACATCATGATTAACGCCATCAATAAAAGGCTCAATATACATGTCAGCCGCCGCTTGTAATGCGTGTGCGGATTCCTTGAACTGGTCTAATTTCTCAGTGAAATCTTCTTTTAAATCGGACCACTCTTCCAATTCATCTACAAATTTTTGACGAGTAGCTTTACCACTTCTTGGTGCAAAAAGTAAACCACCGGCAGCCCCTACGACAGCACCAAACAAAATTCCTTTAGAAAATTTTCCCATTATTGTTCCACCTGCTTCATGATTTTTTCAGCGATTTCTTGCATTTCCTCTGGCGAATAGACACCTTGATTATTACCAAAGTGAATGGAAAAGTCATCTGTTTTACCGTAACGAGGGATTAAATGGATATGAGAATGAAAAACAGATTGATATGCTAATTCTTTATTATTATTGATAATATTCAATCCCTGCATATCAGGAAATGCTTTTTCAAGAGCACGTGCTACTTTAGGTACACATGCAAAAACCTCTCCTGCAAGTGTTGGATCGTACTCAAAAATGTCGGTGACATGTTCTTTAGGCACAAGGAGTGTATGACCTTTCGTTACTTGAGTAATATCTAAAAAGGCATAAACCTTGTCATCCTCATAAACTTTATAACTTGGAATTTCTTGATCGATGATTTTACAAAAAATACAATCTGTCATGGTTTCCCCTCTTTCATTATGCTGTTTCTTCTACTTTACCATATCTTGAAATTTATTTGGTAAGAAAAGTTCATGAAACCTTCAAAAAGTTCGTGGTATAATAGATTTACGATAAAAATAGTTGGAGGTACATTAATGAGTTTAATAATTGAACATTTAACAGGAGGATATGGCCATATTCCTGTATTAAAAGATATTAATTTTGACGTAAAATCGGGTGAAATGGTTGGTTTGATCGGTTTAAATGGGGCTGGTAAGAGTACAACCATAAAAAATGTGATTGGCTTGCTAACGCCACAAAAAGGGAAAGTCTCTATTGATGGTGAGACATTAAAGCAACAGCCGGAAAGTTACCGCAAGAAAATCGGCTATATCCCTGAAACACCTTCTTTATATGAAGAATTAACTTTAAGAGAGCATATCGAAATTACAGCAATGGCATATGATATTCCGATTGAAGAAGCTTTTAAGCGCGCAGATGCATTGTTGAAGACATTCCGTTTAGAAAATAAATTGGATTGGTTTCCAGCTAATTTTTCAAAAGGAATGAAACAAAAAGTGATGGTTTTATGTGCCTTTTTAATTGAACCAAGTTTATATATTATCGATGAACCGTTTTTAGGATTAGATCCCTTGGCCATCCACGCGTTATTAGAATTGATGGATGATATGCGCAATCAAGGTGCGGCAATTTTAATGTCGACGCATATTTTAGCTACGGCTGAACGTTACTGTGATCGTTTTGTTGTTTTACATGATGGGGAAGTTCGAGCTGTAGGTTCGATGGAGGAGCTAAGGGAAGAATTTAGTTTACCAGGTTCTTCTCTAGATGATATTTATATCGCATTAACAAAAGAAGAAAAGGTGGGTTAGTATGTCTGGATTTTTTGGCATTCGTTTAGCACGCCATTTAAAAAAAATGATGAAGTATATGCGATATGTTTTTAACGATCATTTTATTTTGGTTTGTGTGTTTTTATTGGGTGGCTTAGGTTTTTACTATTCTCAGATATTAAAAACACTGCCTGCAAATTTTGTTTGGGGCAGACCAATCGTCATAGTTCTTTGGTTGGTGTTACTTCAAATCGGTCGTATTGCTACTTTGGCTGAAGAAGCAGATAAAGTTTTTATCTTACCCAAAGAACCTGAAATGAATAGTTACTTAAATCGTGCCATTCGTTATTCTATGTGGTTGCCACTAGTAGCATTGTTTTTAATGGGCGGTATGTCGATGCCGTTAGTAGTCGTTTCCACAGGTTGGGCTTTTTCAACATTTTTCTACTTTATTGTGATGTTGGGAATTTTAAAGGCGAGTCATTTGCGTTTACAAAAATATGAGTTATATCAAATTTCTTCAAAAGAGCATTATTTGTGGTTTACATTGTGGTTCGTGACAAGTTTTGCCGCAATCGCTCTTAGTTTATATGTTGCGCCTTTGGTAGGCCCTCTTGTTGCAGCAGTCCAAGCTGTCGTTTTCTATGTTAGTTTGAATAAAAAAGAACAACTAGTATCGTTAGACTGGGAAGGGATGGTTCAAAAAGAAAAAAATCGGATGCATCGGATTTATCAATTCATCCATTTATTTACAGATGTTCCAGAAATTTCTAGTAGTGTGAAACGTCGGAAATATCTTGATCCATTCCTGAGTAAAATCAAGAAAAAAAGCCAAAATACGTATTTATATTTGTACGCTCGTAGTTTTTTAAGAGGTTCTGAGTATAGCGGATTGTTTATTCGTTTAGTATTAGTTGGCGGAGTGATTTTGTTTTTCCTAAAAGAGTTTTGGATCTCAATGGGTGTGTCTGTATTATTTGTTTATCTGATCGGATTTCAGTTGATCCCAATCTATACACAGTTTGATTATATGGTGATGACGCATTTGTATCCTGTGTCAGATGGACAAAAGAAACAGGCTGTGAGTAAGCTTGTGACGGTTCTATTGTTTATTGCAGCGGTTTTGTTTAGTATATTTGTTTTGATCGCTCTACCTGATCTTAAAGAAGGATTGATGATCGTAGGGGCGTTGATTATTGAAGTATTATTGTTTGCTAAGTTTTATGTTCCGCATCGTTTGAAGAAAATGGAGGGGTAAGGATGCATATTTTATGGAATGATCAAATCGTTAAACGTGAAGAAGTAAAAATAGATATCGAAGATCGCGGCTATCAGTATGGTGACGGTCTGTATGAAGTGGTTCGGGTGTACAATGGCCATTTGTACATGGTGGAAGAACATTTGACTCGTTTGTGGAGTGGTGCTGAAAAAATCAGAATGCATTTACCGTTCACAAAAGAAGAATTGACAGCTAATTTAAAAAAATTAGTGAAACTAGAAGGAATCAATGAAGGTAAACTTTATTTTCAAATAACAAGAGGAATCGATTCACCAAGAAACCATGCACTGCCAGATCCAGATAAAGTAAAAGGTATTTTAACAGCCAATATCAGCTCCTATGAGCGACCTTTGAAAAAAATGGAAGAAGGGATTACAGTAGCTGTAGTACCTGATACACGTTGGTTGCATTGCGATATCAAGTCGTTGAGTTTAATGGGCAATATATTGTCATTGGATGAAGCTCGTCGTCAAGGGTTTGATGATGCAGTGCTTGTCAGAGACGGCAACGTGACAGAAGCATCCGCAGCGAATTTCTGGGTCGTTAAAGACGGTACTGTCTATACGCATCCAGATGGTAATTTGATTTTACCAGGAATCACTAAAATGAATATTATCGAATTAGCAAAAGAATTGAACATTCCAGTGAGAGAAGAAGCCGTTTGTGAAGAAGAATTATTTACAGCAGATGAATGTTTTGTATCGGGCTCTTTAACAGAAATCGTACCTGTCGTAAAAATAAATGAGCACATCGTTGGAACCGGAAAACCCGGCGAAATTACGAAACAGTTGCTAAATGCTTATATTAAAGGTGTTGATGCAGTATGCGGAACATCCAAACATTAGTTTAAATGTTAAAAGAATAAGAGAGATGCTTGACGTTGAACGCTATGGAAGCTAAAATGATACTTACTGTAATTAATTATTAGAAGTTGTTAGGATAGGAGATAATTTCCATGGCATTTCAGTTGGATAAGGAATGGCGCTTGCAGCCAATAAAAGGTGCAACTGGCCAAACTTTCATGGGTATACGTGCGACTGAAAGAGTATTTATTAAACGAAATACTTCTCCTCTTTTAGCTGCACTGTCTAAAGAAGGAATTGCCCCTAAGCTTGTTTGGACGAAACGAACGGTGACAGGCGATATTTTAACAGCACAAGAATGGCTAGATGGCCAAGTACTCAAGGCCCAAGAAATTGGTCAAAGAAATGACGTTGTGGATGTTCTTTATCATTTGCATCATTCACATATGCTGAAAAGTATGCTGGGAAAAATCGGCGGTCAGATCTATTCGCCTGCGATGATGCTTCAAGCATATGGCGAGCGATTGCCTAAGGAGCTTCAAAATAATTCATATCTTGCTAGAGTCTATCGCTATCTACAAAAAAATATACCAAATTATTCTGTCCATAATTATATGGTCGTTCATGGTGATGTGAATCATCGTAATTGGATCGTATCGAATAATTATCTCTATTTAGTTGACTGGGACTCAGTTATGATAGCCGATCCAGCATTAGATCTGGGCATGTTGCTCGGACATTATGTTCCACGTGCAAGCTGGAATAAGTGGCTGTTATCTTACGGGATGCGTCCTAGTGAAGAAGCACTGACGCGAATCAAGTGGTATGCATTATTCAATTTTCTGCAAGAAATTCTACGCCATCATCAATCAGGAGAAAAAAGAGACATGAATGCAGAAATTTTAAAATTAAAACAAGCATTTGGGTATTAGAAGATGTAGAACGATTGTTTACTAAAATAATAGAGGGCAGCGAGGTTGGGACAGAAGCGTTTAACTCCGAGAAATAAGAGGACATTCACGAAAATTGCACTTCAAATTTTTGTGAATGTCAACTTACTTTAAGAAGGATTCCTTAAGAGCTTGGGACGAGTCCTAAGAATCCTACCCTCTGAAACGTTGTTATAAAGAGAGGAAACATAAAACATGCGAATGAGAAAAAGACCTGGAGCAGCCGAGCTTTTGGCGAGTCATCCTGAATTAGTTGTTGATGAGCCAGCTAAATGGCAAGGACGTTGGGCGGAACGTTTTGGGAATGATCATCCTATTCATATCGAAATTGGCTCTGGTAAAGGACAATTTGTAGTAGGGATGGCAAAAGCCAATCCAGAAATAAATTATATTGGGATCGATATGCAATTAAGTGTTCTTTCGATCGCTTTAGAAAAAGCGTTGGAAGAAGGGTTGCCTAACTTACAGTTGCTTCATGTCAATGGGGAAGAATTGACACAATATTTTGCAGAAAATGAAGTAGATCAAATCTACTTGAACTTTTCTGATCCATGGCCGAAAACACGTCATGAAAAGCGTCGTTTAACCTTTAAAACATTTTTAGAGACGGATGAAAAAATTCTAAAACCAAATGGCGAAATTCATTTTAAAACCGATAATCGCGGTTTATTTGAATACTCATTAAGTAGTTTTTCAAAATATGGAATGGTTTTGGAACAAGTCTGGTTAGATTTGCATGCTAGTAATTATGAAGGCAATGTCATGACAGAGTATGAAGAAAAATTTTCTGCTAAAGGACAGCCAATTTATCGCGTTGAGGCGAGATTTCAGGCTGAGAAAATGGATAAGTAAGACTTGTTTCATTGAGAAGAATTTAGCAGTTCATGTATCCTTTAACGCGTGAGTTTTAATAAAGTATAGAAAAATAGATAGTTACAAAAAACAGTTGAAACCACTCTGTTACGATGTGGTTTCAACTGTTTTTTTTATCTTACTCTTTAATTCGCTTCACATCAATTACAGTTCCTGTAAAAGCATCGGCAATAAATGCATACTGAACCATAGTTCCATCTTCTAAACGTGAAATCCCACCATTATAAGTTTTAGAATGTACTGCGAATTTTCGTAATGGTTTTTTCTCAAACTCGATCCAAGACCCTTCGATCGGACCTTCTTTCAAAAAGGCTTCTTTCACACTTTCTAAAACCCAATCAGCATCTAACGTACGTTTTTTCTGATACCACAATGTTGAAGCGATACCGCTTAATATACCAAGACTGACACCAAGCGCTAAGCCGCCTTTAAAATAGCTTAATTCATTTTCTTCATTCATGGGGAATAACCTCCGCGTATTTTCAAATGTTTGCCAAAATTACTCAGCTTTAAGTATATTCTAACACAATGTGTGAAAATATCGAAAAACAAAAAACGTGGGCAATTAAAATAATTTGCGTTATAATGAATGTGAAATCATATGAAAGGAGTATCTGCTGTTTTTGCTTTAAAAGAGTGTTATTTTTTTAGCCAAAATGAACGGCTTGTTCTGATTAGAAGAGCTGGCAGATAATACAACGATGGAAGAAAAAACATTTCAACGCATCAAAGAACTAACTGAATTACAAGGAACAAGTGGATTTGAAGATGATATTCGTGCGTATATGAAAAAAAATATGGCCCCATTAGTAGACGAGATTCAATATGATGGTTTAGGTGGGATTTTTGGACTTAAAAGAGCTAAAGAGCAAGATGCACCGCGTGTTATGGTCGCAGCTCATATGGATGAAGTCGGGTTTATGCTAACACAAATCAAAGACAATGGATTATTCCAAGTTGTTCCTTTAGGTGGTTGGAACCCTTATGTTGTCTCTGCCCAACGTTTCACACTCAAAACAAGTAAAGGTAATTATCCATGTATCTCTTCTTCAGTTCCTCCACATTTATTACGTGGAACGGGCGGCCAAAAGCAATTAGAAGTGGCAGATGTACTATTCGATGCTGGTTTTGAATCAAAAGAAGAAGCGGAAAGCTTTGGCGTACGCCCAGGGGATTCAATCGTACCGCAAACTGAAACGATCAAAACGGCTAATGGTAAAAATATCATCAGTAAATCATGGGACAATCGTTATGGTTGTACGTTGGTGTTAGAAGCATTAGAGGCCTTTCAAAATGAACAATTAGGTCATACATTGATTGCTGGTGCTAATGTTCAAGAAGAAGTAGGATTACGTGGTTCTAAGCCTTCAGTGCATAAATTCAATCCGGATTTATTCTTTGCGGTAGATTGTTCAGCAGCAGATGATATCCAAACGAAAAAAGGAACGTATGGACATTTAGGTGAAGGAACATTATTACGCATTTACGATCCAGGTATGATCACATTACCTCGTGTACGCGAATACTTATTAGATATAGCTGCAACACATAACATTCCCTACCAATACTTTGTATCTAAAGGTGGGACTGATGCAGGTGCTGCACATACAACCAACAATGGTGTACCAAGTACCGTGATCGGTGTTTGCGGACGTTATATCCATACACATCAAACGATGTTCAATATCAAAGACTTTGAAGCAGCCCGTGAAATGTTGATCCAGGTGTTAAAAGGATTAGATAAAACAACAGTGAATACCATTATTTACGGAAAGTAGGGGGCAAATTATGATTATTCCAACATCTTATGAAGAGCTGGCTAGTTTCGTGTCTGAAGGGAAAAGTGTTTTCTTTTTCACTGCAGATTGGTGCGGGGATTGTCGTTTTATCAAACCCGTAATGCCTGAAATCGAAGCTGAATTTCCAGAATTTCGTTTTATAGAAGTTGACCGAGATAAGTTTATGGAACTGGCTTCTGAATGGAATATTTTCGGAATTCCAAGTTTTATTGTAACAAACCAAGGCAAAGAGTTAGGTCGTTTGGTCAATAAAGATCGCAAAACGAAAGAAGAAATTACTACATTTTTGAAAAGCATCAGTTGATGCATTAATTAAAAAAGTGAGTCTATTCAAGAAATAAAATAGATCAATCGGGAGATGAGTCTTATGTTGGCACAAACCTATAAAAATATTTTAGTTGGCGTAGATGGTAGTGATCAAGGGAATTTAGCGTATCACCAAGCAATTGAGGTAGCTAAAAGAAATAATGGCCGTGTAATTGTTACTCATGTAATCGAAAATGAAGTCTATACGATGATGGGCTATTCCTCGTTGAATGATAGTTTACTAGATCAAGAAACTGAAAGCGGGAAAGAAATACTAGCTGATTGTAAAGAATATGCCAAAAGTGTTTCATTTGATCAAGTAGAAACGGTTTTAACATATGGTTTGGCAAAAGAAGTGATGTGCCAAGATTTACCGAAGAAATATGATATTGATTTGATTATGGTAGGACAGTCTGGTTTAAACGCAGTGGAACGTTTGATGATCGGAAGCGTGAGTAGTTACATTATTCGTCATGCCCCTTGTGATGTCTTGACTGTTCATCCTGAGAAAACTAAAAAATAAATAGATCGTGTAAAATAGGTGAAGCAAGGCGTAACCGTTTTGTTTCACTTTTTTTTCTGAGATAATCAATCGATAAAAAAATAACATGCAGTTTATCTATTTATTTGTTAAGATAAGACAATGAATATAGTATCTTTTAAAATGATAAAAATGGAGTGAGAGAAATAATGATTTTTGCTTATAATAAAGAGCATGTGGGTGATGTCTTAATGGTCATCGCAGCAGATGATAAAGGACTAGAAAACCGTGTAGAACGTAAAGGAAATGTGGCACGCGTGACTGTAGCAGAAGATGGACAAGTCGTTGCGTGGAATATCTTTGATGCATCAACGATTTTAGGCGAAATAGCAGGAACGGGTCAAGTGGACTTGACTGAAGAACAATTAGCTAAAGTAAATGAGGCTTTGACTAAATCAGGATTCTCAGAAACACTCGTTAAAGTGAGTGCACCAAAAATCGTGGTGGGCTTTGTCAAATCATGTAAGAAACATCCTGATTCGGATCACTTATCGATCACTCAAACAGAAGTGGACAATGGTGAAGTCTTGCAAATCGTTTGTGGTGCACCAAATATCAAAGCCGGACAAAAAGTCGTTGTAGCAAAACCAGGTGCGATGATGCCGGACGGATTGATGATTTGGCCTGGTGTTTTACGCGGTGTAGAAAGTTTCGGCATGATTTGTTCAGCTGGAGAATTACGTTTGCCAAATGCACCAGCGAAAAAAGGGATTTTAGAATTACCTTTCGATGCTGTTATTGGTGAAGCATTTCCCGTTGGAAAATAAAAAGTTAAATTTAAAGCCCTAAACAAAACCATTTTTCAGTTTTGTTTAGGGCTTATTTTTGTGATTAGTCACCGTTATATTCAGCAAAACTTGGACCGTCAGATCGAACTTGATTTTGCTCTTCTTCTTCTAAGGCAGTAAATAGAGTACTATCATTTAAATAAGTATTCCAGTCAGCATACATCATTGCATTTAAAGAATCTACAGAACTATGCCCCAAAACATCAGTATTTACACCTTCATCTGTGACGAAATGTCCATTTTCATCGTGTTTCGCTTTTTTTAGTTCGTTCAAATCATGTGTCTTACCAAATAATTTATCCCATTCTTCACGTAATTTATGAGCCATAGTACATCCCTCTTTCTAAAGTTTTGTCTCTCTTTATTCTACAATAATACGTGATTTATAGCTCGTAAAAAGGTGTATAGATAAAGAAAAAAAACTAGGTCAACAGCTTCCTTGTAAGGAAGCGTAACCTAGCTTTTCGAGTGTATCTATTTAAGGATTTTGAGAATTTTCTGAGTTAGATGAATTTTGTTTAAGTGCAGATTGATCGATCGTCAAATCAATATCAACACTTTGTTCTTTTCCATCACGATAGAAAGTAACCTTCATTTTATCACCGACTTTTTTCTTGTATAGAGCGCTTTGTAAATCAGTAACAGAGCTGATATCTTCGCCATCGATTTTAGTGATGACGTCATATCTTTCAAGTCCTGCTTTATCAGCTGGAGTAGCTGTTTGAACACTACGAACAAGTACACCCATTTGGACTGATTCAGGAAGTTTTAAAATTTCTTTTCGTTGTTGTGTGGATACATTCGTTAATTCTTCCATCGTAATTCCTAAGGCTGGACGAGTGACTTTACCATCTTTTTCTAGTTGGTTAATGATATTTACAACGTCATTACTTGGAATCGCAAAGCCCATTCCTTCAACACTTACTTGGCTTTCAGATTGAACGATTTTAACAGAGTTGATCCCGATCACTTGTCCTTCGATATTTACTAATGGACCACCAGAGTTACCAGGATTGATTGCAGCGTCTGTTTGGATCGCATTGATATTGATTGCTTGTCCATTATTTTCATTTTGGATATTTCTATTTAATGAAGAAATGATCCCTTGTGTTACAGAGTTAGCATATGCTGATCCTAATGGAGAGCCAATTGCTAATGCTGGTTCGCCAATTTTTAATTTATCAGAGTTACCAAATTCGGCGATCGAATCTACTTTATCAGATGAAATTTTGATCACAGCAAGGTCAGTATAAGAATCTGTACCAACTAATTCACCTTGAACTTTCGTGCCATCATGTAAAACAACTTCTAATCCTTTTGCTTTGTCAACTACGTGATTATTCGTCACAACATAAGCCGTTTTACCATCTTTTTTATAAATCACGCCACTACCTTCACTTGCAGCTTTTAGCTCACTATCATTCGATTCGGCTCCGCTAGCGTCATTTTCATCATTGCCGCCGAAGATGCTGCCAAAGCTTCCAGTTTCAGTATTTTGACTAGGGCTTTGTAAATTGATAACTGAAACGACAGAATCTTTTACTTTATCCACGGCTTTAGTAACGTCACTACTTACATCTAAATTAACATTTGTTACTTTCGTATCCCCTTTGTTATCTTTTACAGAGTTTGTTGTTGTAGGCGAATTAGATGAAGACGGGTTTTGCCCCATGATAGCATAAGCCCCACCAAAAGCGAGTGCACCTCCCAGTAATCCTCCAACTAAACCAATTCCAAATTTTTTGAATACGCCATTTTGTTTTTTATCTGAATTAGGTGTAACATCTTTTTTTTGCATATAAGCAACCTCCTATTTAATTTTCATTATTTATTATATTTAGTATAGTCTTTCAACGTACCTTTAGTCTACCCAAGAGCTTTGAATTTTTTATGAACAAGTTAGGGAGAAAAACAGATACAAATAATGAAAAAATGTGAGTATCGAAATACTTATACACAATAAAGTGTGAAAAACTTTTGAAAAATAGAGGAAAACTCCTGCAAAAAAGTTATCCACAGAATGTGGATAATGTGGATAAATGAACGGGAATATGTGTTTGTATCTTAAAATACTGTAAAATAAAGGATGATAAGACATTTATCTGTGGATAAGTCTGTGCATATGTGTATAACTTTGTGGGGAAGTATGTGGAAGAGTCAAAACATTCATGATAAAATTGTGAACAAGTAGAAGATTACAAAATAGGAAGAGACGTGAAATGAATGAAAATAAAGATCATTACTGTGGGTAAGTTGAAAGAGAAATATTTGGTCCAAGGAATCAATGAGTATTTAAAACGCCTGCAAAGCTATGCAAAAGTCGAAATTATTGAGGTAGCGGATGAAAAAGCACCAGAGAATTTAAGCAATGCAGAGATGTTACAGGTTAAAGGGAAAGAAGGAGAACGAATTTTAGCTAAAATTGGGGATCAAGATCATGTTTTTGTGTTGGCGATCAATGGAAAGCAGTTCAGCAGTGAAGAGTTTTCAAAAGAGATCGAGCAGTTAGGAATCAATGGGAAGAGTCAGCTGGCTTTTGTGATTGGTGGTTCGTTGGGATTGAGTGATGAAGTATTGAAAAGAAGCCAACAGCAGATGTCATTTGGAAAGTTGACTTATCCACATCAGTTGATGCGGTTAATTTTGGTGGAGCAGATTTATCGAGGGTTTCGGATAATGCGAGGGGAACCGTATCATAAATAGGGATATTTTTTTAGTTGTTCTCTTTAATCTGTATGAAGATCAATTATTCTAAATAATAGTTGGTCTTTTTTTATATTTAAAAGTACCTAGTGTGATAAAAAATACCTTCAAAACTAAAGATGAAGTTTTGAAGGTATTTTAGCTATAGTTACTTTTTATACTTAGCAAGAAACTTAATTATTATTATCCTAGTTCTTGATTCTTTTGATAACCAATCGTCCAAGTTAATCCAAAAGATACTACAAATGCTACAAGATTAACTAAAATGTAAAGCGGTAATTGCTCATTAAGATACAACAATGTCCCTGGAATTCCTGTAAGAGCCATACCGCTAGCTCTCAATTTAAAAATAGAAGCTAGAAATCCACCAACGCCTCCACCGATCATCGACATGATAAATGGCTTAACTAAACGCAATGTAACGCCAAAAACTGCTGGTTCAGTAATTCCTAGAGTTGCTGATAGGGCGGATGGATAGGCAATTTGCTTCACCTTAGGCGAAGTAGATTTCATAGCAACTGCTAATACTGCCCCTGCTTGTGCGATGTTTCCACAAGTACCAATTGGATTTAAATAATTCCAACCATCTTGTCCCAACATACTAATCTCTAAAAAGTTAAGAACATGATGAATACCAAAAATTCCCAACAATTGTCCAAAACTACCGTAGATTAAGCCGCCAATTCCAAGAGGAAGTTTTAATAGAAACTCTACTCCGTGTAAAACACCTATTTCCACTTCATGAAAAATAGGTCCAATAATAAACAGGGCAAGCGTAAGGCCAGTTAATAGTGTTAAGAATGGTGTCAAAATTAAATCTAATGAATCAGGAATTCGTTTTCTCAAGAATAGTTCAATTTTAGAGCCTAAAATTCCAGTTACAAAGGCAGGTAATACCGAACCTTGATAACCAACAACTTTGATGAATCCAAAAAATACTAGTGGTTTGGCTGTTTGCTGTCCTACTTCATACGCATTTGGCAGTACTGAACTTACCAGCATTAATCCTAAAACAATCCCTAGAATGGGTGTTCCACCAAATATTCTAAAAGTAGACCAAGCTACTAAGGCAGGTAAAAAAGCAAACGCCGTATCCGTTAAAATCTGAGTGAACATCAGAAATTGTTGTGGGATGTCATCTGGCGTGAGTCCGATGACACCTAAAACTGCTTCTTGTGTGAACAATCCTCGCAGTCCCATAAATAAACCAGTAGCTACCAAAACTGGAATAATTGGAACAAAAACGTCCCCAAATATTCTGATTGCTCGCTGGAAAGTTATCTTTTGTTTCACTGTAGAATCCTCAGAAATGTTTCTCCTAGAACCGTCGATCAGCGGAATGAACTCGTCGTATACCTTGTTCACTAACCCTGTACCTAAAATGACTTGATATTGACCTGAATTGAAGAAACTACCCTTTACTTTATCAATATTTTCTACGCCCTTAATATCAATTTTATCTTTATCATTAACGATAATTCTAAGTCTCGTCGCACAGTGTGTCACCGATTGAACATTTTCATTTCCGCCAACTAGTTCTAAAATTTGTATTGCGATATCTTTGTTATTCATTCGTTATCCTCCTCAATAATTATAAAACATAACTGATCCGTTGTGACCTAAATTCTGATAATATGCATCTCTGTTGAAATGATTGCTAAATGTTCTCATTGAAAAAACGTATTCTCCATCATTGATAAATATTTCCATCGTTGAATTATCATTAAAAATCTGAAGTTTAAAAAGTGAGCTTATCTCAATTTCCTTCGATTCGCATTCTCCTGAAACCCAATTAATTCGGCTAATTTCTAATCGTCCATTAGTATAGTTAATCGAATTCATATCTGAATTTAAGGTGATTGAAAAGTGATTGATCCATTCAGTAAAGTCAATCATTATCTCATATGTGTTGTTTTGATTTTTGATCAAATGACAACAGTTTTTATATTCTCTTTTTTCTTTTCGTAGTGTTTGATACTCTTCTAAAGGTAATTGGTAAAGGCGATCGTTTTTCCACTTCAACTCTCTTGGCATTGTTAAGCAATGTATATACCCATCTGTAACAGTTGGACAACAAGCTTCTTCTTCCTCTTCCATTCGAGACATCCAAGCGGTTAGAATACGCCGTCCTTTGTCATCTTCAAACGTTTGTGCAGCGTAGAAATCAAACCCATAGTCTAATTTTTGAATCTCTTCTTTTACGACAAATTTCTTTTGTTTGTAGTCCACTTTCCCAACTAAATATCCCGCATAACTAGACAATGATAAGTCAGTATCTTCAATAGGGGTTCTTTTTTGAGGACATAAGGTTAATATATCCACATCATGACTTAAAGAAAATACATCCGGACACTCACACATCTGATCCAATGATTGATCTGAATAAAACTCACCTTGAAATTGCCAATTGCTCAAATTACTCGATTCAAATAATGTGATAGCGCCTATATTTTCTTCCGACTGTGCTCCTACAATCATCCACCATTTACCGTTCTTTTCCCAAACCTTAGGATCACGATGATGCTCAGTAAAACCAACTGGGGTTTCGATAGCTTGTTCCTTTTTAATAAAGGTTTTTCCATCTTCAGAATAAGCAATTTTTTGATAGCTTTTTCTTTTCCCATACTTTTTACTATTTCCAGTATAGAAAAGATACATTACTCCATCTTTTTCAACAGCACTTCCCGAATACACGCCATCTTTATCACTCGCTAAATCTGGTAAAATAGCAGATCCTGGGTTTTCCCATGTTACTAAATCCTTTGAAATAAATAATCCCCACTCTTTATAAGAGTGATTAGTTTCAAATCGATTCCATTGATGAAAAAAATAATATTTCCCTTTAAACTGGATCAATCCGTTAGGATCATTTAATAATCCTTTTGCCGGCTCTATATGGAAAGAATTCCTATATTTATTCTCCAAATTCTATAAACCCTCCTTAAGATAGTCTAAATTAATGCGTTTTCATAACCTTGGTTGATGAAATCTTAACATCCTTTATTACATTTCGAATATGGAAAAAGTTAATGGATATATGGGAATTTCTAAGATAGACATCTTTTGTTAAGCGTTCCCATGTATAATAAGTACATGAATAATAATTTGAGAGAATATACAGATAAATTTACTGACTTTTCGAAAAAGAGTATATCAGACTTCATTTTGTACAACTGCGGAATTGAATATTGTGAACCTAATTATAGTTATGGTCCCAAAAGAAGAGACTATCATTTTATTCACTTTGTTAAGGAGGGCAAGGGGCTGTTAGAAATAGAAAATCAGCAAATTGAAGTTCATGAGAATCAACTCTTCATCGTTCCTGCAAACGTCGTTTCAACATACACAGCAAATAAACAAGACCCTTGGAAGTACTCATGGATTGGATTTACCGGGATAGAATCAGTAAATTTTGTTCAAACGTTGATTAAATCGAGCACATCTGGTTTTGTCATGGATTGTTCAGATGCACCTTTTTATGAAAAAAGAATCGAAGAAATTATTGAACTAAATCAAAACACACTTGCTTCATACTTTAGAATTAATGGTATTATGTATGACATTGTCGGTACCCTTTTAGGAGAATGCGGGATAGAAGCTGTGAATAATCATGAAACCTCACCTTCATTTCAAGCAATGAGATATATGGAGCTACATTATCATGATGATATTCAAATTTCTGATATAGCCTATTCCGTAGGTATCCATCCTAATTACTTATCCGCAATGTTTAAAGAAGAAATTGGCATTTCACCCAAGAAATATTTAACTAGCTTAAAGATCAATAAGGCGAAAAAATTACTGACGGAAAGTGATGACCCAATTAACTTAATTGCAGGCTCTGTTGGCTTTACTGACGCACTTTCCTTCTCCAAATTTTTTAGAAAAGAACTGGGACTCTCTCCTACAAAATACAGAAAGGATCACAACTAATCATGCAGGAATTCATTCGCTTCAACTCAGAAAATAATATGTTTACTTTATCGAATAATCATATTACTTATATTATGGAAATTGTTGAACACTCATACTTAGTTCATCGTTATTGGGGTAAAAAATTAGCAGGCTATCATTTTAGCAATCGACCACTTTTGAATAAAAGAACCTTTGCAGCGACACCTAACAATGAGAAGCCTGAAATATCTCCGGAATTTCTACCATTCGAGCTACCTTTTTCTCACCAAGGAGATTACAGAAGTTCTGCTATACAGATACAGCAAGAAAATGCCGATGAGATTACTAGATTTTGCTACAAGAGCTATGAAATCCAAAATGGGGCAATTGAATTAACAGATTTACCTCATGCTAGAAACACTGACGAACAAGCTCAAACCCTGATTATTTATTTATATGATCAGATTGCTGAAATCGAGTTGGCTTTGTATTATACAATTTTTGAAGATTCACCTGTGATCGTCCGTTCATCCAGAGTAAAAAATGTTGGTACTCAGTCTCTAAAAGTAACTAAATTATTGAGCGCTTCAATTGATACTAGATATGATCAACAGCTTGCTACGACTTTCTACGGTACTCATCAGAAAGAATTTCAGTTGAATCGTAGCAAGATTCAACATGGCTTATTTAAAATTGGAAGTTCCAGAGGGGCGAGTGGCCCACAATATCCGCCGTTTATTGCTTTATCAAAAGATGCAAACGAATTTCAAGGGGAAGTCCATGCAATCACATTGATTTATAGTGGTAATCACGAAATTGCTTTAGAAAGAGACCAATACAATCATTTGCGAATACAAATTGGTTTAAATAGTGAGACTTTTTCATGGAGATTAGAGTCTGGAGAAACTTTCTATAGCCCTCAAGCACTTCTATCATACAGCGATCAAGGATTTAACGGCAGTTCTCAAAGTTTCCATCAATTCTTCACTAATCATTTAATTCATCCTGCTTGGAAAAGTAAAGATCGCCCCATTCTTATTAATAGTTGGGAAATGACTTATTATGATGTGAATGACAAATTGATAAGAAAATTGATTGATGCTGCTAGTGATTTAGGTTTTGAAACGGTAGTATTAGACGACGGTTGGTATGGACAGAGAAATAGCAGTAAAACATCTTTAGGTGATTGGAATGTAGACACAGAAAAATTTCCCGAGGGGATCAAACCATTGGTTGATTACGCAAAACAAAAGAATGTTGGATTTGGCATTTGGTTTGAACCTGAAATGATTTCTCCAAATACGGAATTAATTCAAAAACATCCCGACTGGATCATGAGAAGTAAAAACTACGAGCCATTGCTTGGTAGAAGTCAGTATGTATTGGATCTTACAAACGTTGACGTCCAAGAATTTATTATCATAACATTATCAAAGGCAATCGCTGAATGGGGTGTAAATTATATTAAATGGGATATGAATAGGCATATGACGGACCCTTTTTCGCAGAGCCAAACTTTTGAATCTTCCGAATACAGTCATCGTTACATGATAGGTTTTTACCGCATTGTCAACGAGCTAACGAATGCTTACCCTGAGGTTCTTTTTGAGAATTGTTCTAGTGGTGGAGGTAGGTTAGATCCAGGAATGCTCTTTTATTTTCCACAAACATGGATCAGTGATAATACCGACGGTTTAGATAGGCAGCAAATTCAATATGGTGCTAGTTACTTATTTCCGATTTCATCTATAACAGGTCATGTTTCTGATGTACCTAATCATCAAACAAATCGTGTCGTCTCCTTTAAAACCAGAGCAGCTCTGGCTTCCTCCACAAATATGGGCTATGAAATGGATATTATTCAGATGTCAAACGAGGAAAAAAAATCCATTCGTAAACATTTGAAAGACTACAAACAGGAAAGAGCGCTTATTATGAAAGGAACTTTTTATAGGGTGCACTCTCCTTTTGAGAGCAATACTTGTGTTTGGATGTTCGCGAATAAAAAACAAGCCATTATTTATGTATTCCGCAATGTGTATCAAGTATATGATTTGAGTTTATTAATCAAAATCCCTGCTCTTGATAGTCAAAGTCTTTACCAAGAGCAAAGGACCAAGCAAGTGTACTCAGGTTCAGAGTTAGCAAACTGCGGTCTAGCTTTGGAAAATACCAAAGGTGATATTATTGTTCAGAAGATAAATTTGAAAAAATTAGAAGAGTAACGTTTTAGGATCTGGAATCAAAGTTAAGCTGATATATAAGATAAAAAAGTATTTTTATTTATGTTTTGAAATAAATACGTAATTGTAGCCACTAAAAAATACTATATAGTTTTGGTGGCTTTTTTACTTCTGCAAGTAAAGGTACTCAAAGATGTTCAAAGTATCTGTCTTATGTTATTAAAAATAACTATACATTATACCTGTGAAGAACAATCATCGCTACTCGGAGATTGATCTATTTTTGTGCATCAAGGGGGAATTAGAATAATTGATAATAGGGGAGGGCTCTGTATCATGAAGGAAGTGAATGAGTAAATTATAAGGAGAAGATGGTAGGTTATCAATAAAAAAGTAAGTTGGCAGAAATGAAACTGAGCTACTTACAAATCAATGGATTTAATCAAGGAAATCAATGCTAAACAATTATGTATAGTCATCAATATGAAAAATCATTTTTATTATTGTGATTGTCCAATCTAAAAGAATAGACTTGGATCTCAAATTAGAATTTAATATTAGACATTACTTAATTAAAATAACCCTTGTATCAAGAAAAGATACAAGAGTCCACTTATGAAATAGCTAAACAGCTATCTCAGATAATTGCGGTTTAATCAAATTAAACATTAACCCAAATAAAAACTGAAATAGCAACCGCAGTAGCAACTGTAATCATGGCAATCCCTCCTTTCAATAATAGAATATTTCAAACATTTTATATGTAATAATGTGCTATACTTAGACAAAAGGAAGTGAAACTAGAATGAATGTAGAAGAAGCACTTTATTTTTTTAGAAAAAATAGAAATTTAAAGCAAAAAGATATTCTTACCTATACGGATACTTCCGTCTATTCAAAAATTGAGACAGGAAAAAAAGTGTTACGATTTTCTGAACTAAGAGATATTTTAGAACGCTTCTCTGTTCCACTAGAAGAATTTTCAGAATATTTAGAAGACAGTATGGAACAAAAAAAGTTTCGTAAATTATTTAGACAATGTGCGAATAGTCCAATAGATGAATCCAATAAAAAGAAGTTACTTAAATACTACAACCAATTAACCTTTTCTAAAGAAATGCATCTTAGGGAAATGGCAAATTTTATCGGGATAAAAACATTGTTCTCTAATTTTTGGAAAGAAATTTCTCCAGTAAGCCAAGAAGAGTTAAATCAAATCTATGAACTTCTCATGGAAAAAGAGTATTTTTTTCAGTATGATTACGCTGTATTATCCAATACAATTTTTCTATTTAACAATAAGCAAATCAAGCGCCTAGCTAAAAAAGCGTTACCTGTTAAAGATATTGAAGTCAGAAATGTGGAGACAACAGAATTTATTAAAAACATGATCAACAATTTAAGCACAACGTTACTACGTAAAAAAGAATATGAAGAAAGTCGTTATTACTTAAGATTAGCCGCTACAAAAGAAGGCAATCTTACGTTTGATTATAAGTTAGTCATTCAGTACTTGGATAATTTAACAAGCTATTTAATTACGGGCGACGATTGTTATAAAGAAAATATTTACGACTATATCCACTTATTAACGAAGCTTGGAGAGCAGAATTTTGCGAAAAGTATTGAGCGAGAAGTTCACTCGATCCTTTCAGAAAGCAAAGATATTCCAATCTTTATTCAAGCGGATCTGTAACCTACATTCGGATAGAAAAACCATCAACCATTGTTAGCATACCACATTATTTATAGTCTTTTCACTCAAATTGTAAATAATGTTAGTTTTATAGTCATACGCTGTTTTATTTTTCATTAGATGTTACTTTTTACTAAATGGTCTGTATTCTTACTTTTTATTTTGTTAAACTATGCTTATTGGAAAGCAATAAGTGAGTAAACTAAACGAAGGAGTTCTTCAGCATCAGAAACAAAAAAACGATTCACAACTTGTCAAGGAACTTTACTGAGCGTCTGACAGACGCTTTTCAGCTAAATTTATCAAGTAAAAGCTTGTATTTAACAGGTGGACTACAGACATTGCTGTGGTTAATCGGGATTATGTCTACATAGATGTTTAATAACATTACTTTTAAATTTTAGATACAGTTATTACATGGTTTTATGAATTAAATGACTATGTTATAGTTAGCTTACTCTTACTTTAAGGAGAAAAAGATGAAAAGAAAAACTCTCATAGCGTTAAGTATAATCATTTTAGTAGTCATTGGAGGAGCATGGTACATGAAAAAAGAAAAAGATTTAGCAGAATTACATGATATTCAAACAGATTTAGCTAATTATTTGTATAACAACTACCGACTTTACACGTTTAACAAAGAAGAATTAGATCAATTAGATAAAGATTATGACAATGGAAAAATGACGTTTCCTGAATATTCTAAACGTGTAGATGACATAGCTAAATACTCAGATATCGAAAAAGTGGAATTTACTAAATTTTCTGTTGGACCAATGAAAGATTTAGTCGTTAATTTTAAAATCAATGATGTGTACTCAGATGATACGTCATTAAGTACCATTTCTGCAGAAACAGGGAAATGGTTGTACAGCTTCAATTCTATGAATAACCGAAATGGGTATGTTTTAGAACGAAAAGAAAAAAGCACTGACAAAAAAATGGCTGAAGAAAACATTATCTACAACAATAAAGGGGTGGAATAATTATGGCTAATATAGGAAAACCACCACAAAAAGAGTTAGACGATTATAACAAATTATCGAAAAAGTCTTATCAAGTGGAAAGTAATAACGTTCAAACTGGTGACCGATTAGTAGAGGATAAGTATTTAGTTTTAGATACTGTAGACACAAATAAAGATATCCTAAATGGGGAAAATAACCCAAGAAAAAATAGTATGCAAGCTATGGCTGTGGCTGAAATTAAAGATGAGTATAAAACAGAAAAAAGATTAGAAAAGGTACCAGGCTATCCGAAATCAGTCGTAAAACAAGACGTAACCATTGTCTATGCTGGCACAAGTGGTTTGAAGGATTGGACATCAGATTTCATAGAAATTGGACTAGACGCTAAGTATGAGAATGGGGCGTTCTCTTCAGCGCTAGATTATGCCAAAGAAATTGAACGGAAATATCCAAAAGAAAAGGGCTTTACAATTGAAACTATAGGTCATTCATTAGGTGGGGCAGAAGCGATTTATGTTGCGGTATTATTAGGCTACAATGCCTTCACTTATGGTGCTGCTGGTTCAGGCTTAACAGCCGAACAGATTAAACAGTACAAAGGAACGATTGTGAATCTGTTCGATACAAGGGATGCCGTGACGAGTGGTGTGTTGACTGGTGGTCGGAAAAAAATACCTTTTTTGAGTATGGGTATCGACAATCCATGGTGGAGAACCGCTGGTCATTCATTAGATCAGTTTCAAGTAGATAAAAAAGGGAACTATATCAACAAATATGGCGATATCGTGGTTTATTCTGATTTGAATGGTGGTATTTCGATTGAACAAACCCTTTTAGCGCAAAGTATCGTTGAAAATAAGATGCAAATGCGCAGATTAGAACAATATGGTGTACATAAAAGTAGCAGTAAAAAAGAGTACCAACAATTAAAAAAGGAAAATGAGTGGCTTCAAACCCAAATTGATAGTTTTACCAAATTGAACGTCTTACGTAAAAAATTTACTGCTAGTGGTGGCGGTTTATCTGGAAATGAACAAATCTATTTAGACGATAGCCAAGCGCTAACCATTGTAAAACTTGCATCTTCAAAATTTGACATGGCAATGGAGAACGTCGTAAAGCTCTATAAAGATGCCGTTAGGGAATTAGAAGAAATGTGGCAAGAAGGACGTTCGACGATTCAAAGTAATTGTCCTGACTTATCTTATGGCGAAGTTTTAGATGCTATGCAGGCAATGGGTTGTACGGAACAAACAATGGTGACGATTCCTTCACAAGAATTTCAAGAAAAACTAAGTTTAGCACATCAAATGAGTAGTAAATTTAGTACCCTAACCAAAGACATTACCGCAAAAATAGGTGAATTAGTTCAACGAGACCAAGAATTAGCGAAACAACTCGCCTAAAAAAGGGAGAGATACGAGTATGGATCAAGAAGAGCAAGCATTAGCGGATTATCAACAAACGAGACGACAACTTGAAGAAGAATCTGACGCATTGACAAGAATTAGGCGACAAGCGGAACAGGCAACGAATGATACCTATTCTGAAATGCAACGGCAAGTACAACGATTTGGTGAAACAAATGAGCCTATGGAATGGGCAAGACGTGAGCTATCACGTCTTGAAGAAGATTTTTTCTCAGAATTAGACAGAGAGAAACGGACCCTTTCGTTAAAAGAAGACGAAGCAGAACAAGCCTATCGAAAAAATCTTCAAGAACAAACTAAACCGTAAAAGGAGTATGATTACGTGTTAGAAGCAATCGAAAAACTATTAAAAGAATATAAAAAGAATTTACAAAAAATGAGCGCTCAAGCCACTGCAATGGCACTTGTTCAAAAAAAAGATAGTCTTATGAAAAAAACAAAAAAATCTGGAGAAACGGAATCAGAAAGTGCAAAAAGTTCGATTACTTCTGCAACAAGTGGTCTAGGGGAGACAGTAAAAGGGCAGTTTGGAAAGAAAGTAACACAAGTTTTAGATGAACAAGGAAAAATGCTAGATAAATTTTAATTAGAATAAATAAAGGGTGACGAAAAAAGCGTGGAGATGAGTGTGTTATATCCGAGAAGAGTGAATTAGTATTATGAAGTTAAACTGATGTATCTAGCTCAAAAACAACTATATATTATATCTATGAAGATCAATCATCTTAATCGATGATTGGTCTATTTTTGTATTTCAAGGAGGGAATAAAATGTTTAATAATAAAGAAAATCGTTACATCACGAAGGGAGTGAACGAACAAGTACCAAAAGAAATCCAATTATATTGCTGACAATTGATCGACAAAAAAAGAAGTAAAGCTGGAACAGAACTAGACTACATACAAATCCTTGAGTTCAATCCAGATAACCAACACTAAGCAAAGGAGAAATCATGAAAACAAACCAACCAAGAAAACGTGCAGCTATTGTCAGTCTTGAACTGGTGAAAGAAGCCTCAACTTTTTACGCAGCTAGAACCTGTACCAGCCCTCAATATGTTTACGAGTTATTCGCTCTGTTTATTGAAACAAAAGACCGAGAACATTTGGTGGTCGCCGGTTTAAACGTAAAAAATGAACCAACGGCTATTCAAGTTGTTCATATAAGAACCATCATTTCCTAGCGATGTCTTAAAGATGGTGTTGTTATCCAATGGTATATCTAGTTATGTCAGGCATAATCACTCTTTTCACTAGCGGGTATTGAACTTGCGGCTAAGCTAAAAAAAGACTGTCGGTTCCTTCAAATCAACTAAAAAATCATTGAGACTATTTTACCAGCGTTCAAAATATGTTTCAGCTTAAATTCTAAAGCTTCTCTGAATTTAATTAATTATCGTATTACGACAATTAATTTCCTTTAAATGATAATAAAATATTGTTTGATTGTGATTCTTGTGATATGATAATCGTAAAAGGAGGACTATCTATGAATATAAAAAGATTTTTAAGGAGTTCTAAATTAATTTATATGTGTTTGAGAATACTTAGTATTATGTGTATTATCCTGTTTTTTGTATCAATTATTTTCTTTGTACTTAGGAAAAATAATTTAATTGTATTTCAAGATTCAACGTATTTACTAAATTTTTCTACCCAAAGTCACATAGTTTATAAAGAAATAGACGATAGTGTACGTTCTTTTTTGAGTATACCGTTATTGTTAGTAAACGGATACGTATTTTACCTAGGAAGTAATTTTTTTGGTCAAATAAGTGATGGATGTACTCCATTTTCCGTAAATAACTATCTTTTATTAAAAAAAGTTGGAGCGATATTAATAATAACTAACTTATTGATTCCAATTATTCATTCAATTTTACTCTCAATAAATAGTCCGCAAGGCTATTATATTTCCATAGGGATAAGTATTGAAGTGCTTGTTGGATTTATTATTTATTGTTTAGGGGAAGTATTTGAATACGGAGTCAGCTTACAAAATTTGTCAGATGAAACTGTCTAATAGGGGGGAGAATAATTGGCGATCATTGTGAGATTAGATAGAGTAATGGCAGATAGAAAAATTTCCCTCAAAGATTTAGCAAATGAGGTTGGAATTACCAATGCTAATCTATCAAAGTTAAAAAATGGAAATGTAACAGCCGTTCGTTTTAATACATTGAATGCCATATGTAGAGCATTAGATTGTCAACCAGGTGATTTATTTGAATACAAAGATGAATAGAATAGAAAAAAATAATAGGAGACAATAGTTTGAAAAAAAACAATCCAATAAAAAAAATAAGGAATTGGAAACGGAAAAAACTAATTCTAAGTATTTTATTTTTACTCTCAATTATAATCATATTTATAATTATAAAGAACAATAATAACTTTTCTGTCCAGAAAGAATTTCCAAAACCTGTTGGAAAATACACTGTTGGACGAACTCAAATGGACTATAAGTATATAGCTTCGGATAATATTGAAAGAGAAATAACCACTGTAATTTATTATCCCTCGGATACTGATGAAGGAAAGAAAACTGCTGAATATGGATTTTCAGAATTTCAAGAACAAAGAAGTAGATTTCTAAAAGATGCAGAGAATGCTAAAGAAGATAAACTGTTTAATCCAGATTTCAAAACATGGTCGTATGAAAATTTGAACGTTTCAGCCAAGAAAAAACAATACCCTGTAGTTTTCTTTAGTCCTGGAGCAGGAGCATATGCGGAACAAGGAACAGTTTTTGCTCAGGATTTAGCAAGTTCAGGTTATATCGTAGTTGCCATGGGACATGCTGAATCAGGAGTAAACAAATTTCTTGATGGTCGAGTTGAAGGAGTGTCTTCACGATTTATTGATAGCTTATCAAATTATACTTCAGAATTTTTAGATAAAATCAAATTTCGTTTATATATAGCAAAGTGGAAACTTCCAGAAAAAAGTGCTATGAAAACATCAAGAATGTTGACAGCAGCGCCAAAAGGGATAGACTTTTCAAAGTATGCTGAATTACAAAGTGAGGATATTAGTTTCGTAGCAGATAATTTGTATAAGATGAATTCTGGGGAAATTGATTCTATTTTTAAAGGACGTTTACAGTTAGATAAAGGATTAGGTATCTTTGGACATTCTTTTGGAGGTACAACAGCTGCAATGGTCAGTCGTGATGATGATCGGTTTGTTGGGAGTATAAATTTAGACGGAAATATGCTAGGGCTTTTAGATAGTGACTTAAAGAAACCATTTTTACAATTGGGAACAGTCCTTGCCTATAATACAAATACGTTTCTTCTTCAAACGAATAGTAATGATACCTATTTTGCTATTATAGATGGTGTTAAACATGGAGACTTCTCTGATTCTCTATTTACTGCAACTGAAAAAAGTCAACGTGGTTCTAGAGATGCTTTAAGTCAGCGAACCATACTTTCGACATATATGAAAGGATTTTTTGATAAGTATTTACTGAAAGAAGATTCTAACCTTGATCGATTGAATTATGATGGCGTTCGGTTTTTTAAATCTCAATAGAAGTGGATAGATGTTTATAAAATAAATATAAAAAAGTGTAGGGACCCAAAGATACCTAAAATATGCTTCCTCCATTCTTTGAAAGAAGCGGGTGTTAAAATTCCAGTAAACACAGAAAAAATAATCAAGTTATGAATAACAAATTGTATTTTATCTTCCAAAAAACAACTATATACTATAACTGTGAAGATCAATCATCTTAAGTGGTGATTGATCTATTTATATGTTCAAAGGAATAAATGTTTGATAACAGAAGGAACATTGTTCAAAATAAACTTGGGGAAATGATGAGAAATGTGGGATTTTAGAAATATCATTCACACATCGAAAAAGTTGATTTTTAGTATGAAGCGTAAAAAGATTGTAACAACTAGAAAAGGTACAGGACAAAAGGAAGCATAACTTTTGTCCTGTACCTTAAATGAAAAATAAACGTTGGAAACAGAAGCCATTCCTTCAAAAACAAGCTGAAATTGGTGTGTTTCACAGTACTTACTTGGTCATGAAAATTTGAGGAAATATCAATTAGATACCAGTTCTCAACAGTTCGTAAGCTTACTGTACTACGTGGCAATTTTAATGAACTTCTTCCAGAGTTAAGCACGTCTGTCCCATCTGCTTATAGGTTACTTTTATTTGTTCACTTTTCGTTTCTTAACTAGAAACATACTGAAGACGCCAAAGGTTGTCAATAAGCCGCTGGTTTTTAAAGTATAATTATTTTTTTCGCCAGTTGACGGCAACTCTTTGCTTCCTGATAATTTAGGCTTAGTAGAATCTGTCGTACTTTCTGATGGCTGAGTGCTAGAACTATTAGTTGGTTCTGTAGTAGAGTTTGTAGTATCTGCCAACGGGATTTTGAATTGTGTGCTTTCACTAAATTCTACTCCATCGGGTGAAGAAACTATTGCTGCCATCAAGCGGCCACGCTCGAAGTTGTCTGCTGAAATAGAAAAGTTCCCGTATTCATCTGCTACAGTAAAAATCTGTTTGAACTCTTCACCAGTAGCTAAACCAACCTTGTAGAAATTAATTTTGTGATTCGGCAATGTTTTTCCGTTCAGTATAAGAGTTTTTGCATCATAAGAAAGCTCTGGCGCCGGGATAGTATTGATGTTGTTTTGCACTGAGTAAGAACAAGTGATTAAATAGGTTGTTTTTTCATCAAGATCAGCTAATATCTTAGTTACATGAATCCCTACTGTGTCAGTAATGAACTCTTCACCATTTTCAAAGCGATAATTTGTAAGTTTTTTGTTTAATGATTTCTCTATGCCGACTTGAAAATCAAAAGCACTGATTCTATCTCCTTTTTCATGAAAGGCAGTGATCTCTGAAGAAAGGTCTATTTCAACAATGGAACTGGTAATAGGATCTTCTCTTTTGTCGGTCTTGCTTGGATTAAATGGTGTTGAGGTGTCAGGTAGTATATTCTCGTTTGTGGAACTATCTGAGCTTTTTTCTGATTGATTGTCAGATAGTGATGTTTCTGTGGTTTGAGTAGAGCTGTTCTCCAACTCAGTAGGAACTGTTTCTGCAAATGCTTTTGAATTAATACAAAGAGATAATGTTAAAATACTAACCAATCCAACAAACTTAATTTTTTTCATTTTTACGTCCTCCTAAATGTGGTTGAAATGCTTGTAACAATATTGTAACTTAAATGACTTTAAAATGCAATGAATTTTGAACTTATAAATATAAGTCTTAAAATGAATGAGAAAGTGTCATAATGTTTGTTGAGGGAATTTGTTTTAGATGATATAAAATTGAGTACGATTATTAATTGATTTCATATTAGGTGTCTGATCTTTATAGATATTTTTTTAGATTTGGTCTACAAAAGAAGTATCTCTTAAGGACTAAGTAATTGAATGATCATCAGTGTATTTATACGATAGAATCAGTGATGTAAATTATTTGAAGTTCCTTTTTTACTCAATTTAGCTTATATGGATATAGAAATATCTAAAAAATTTAAGGAAAGATATATTTTTTGAGAGATACATCAAATACAAATTACTGCAGTTTCTTAAGATTTTTTTAAGAAAAACAGCATAAAAATATCTTTATTTCATTTGTGTTACAATAATTACGAAAAAGACAAAAATGTTACTTTGGAGAGGAGCTTAAAAATGATGAGAACGTTTAAATTGTTAGGGGTAGGCTTTTTATTGGTAAGTGCGGTTGCTTTTACAACTTCTGCTGTGTATGCAGATTCTGAGGAAGTCAGTAAAGGGACTGTTCAAAAAGCTGAAAGTAGTACTGAAGAGGATATAAAAGTAGAGGAAACTACAGAAAGTACGGATGTTCCAAAAACTAAAATTGCTGAGGAAAAATTAAAACTATGGGATGTTTTCTATGACAGCAAAAATATGGAAATTGTCGGGAAGACGACTCCTTATGCACTGATTGTAGCGGAATCATTAGATAATCCTGAGCTAGCTAACGGATTATTCAAGGCTGATGCGAATGGTTCATTTATTGTTGTTAATCCGCCATCAGGAATTAACAGAATAACTGCTAGTTTGGACGATAAAAAGAGTGACCCAGTTGATATTGAGGTAACGAAGCCAAAAGCAGAACCTTCTCTCGCTATTTCAGAAACTATTTTTAATCAAAAAACAAATACATTTACGGGGAAAACAGCACCAAATGCAACTGTAAGTATGTATGTTCCCAGCACGATGGGGCAAGGATCTGTTAAAGCTGATGCGAACGGCATATTCATCATAGTAGATCAATTCAGTCCTGGCTTGGTGATGATATTAACAGCAACTGACTCACAAGGAAGAACTGGAGAGCCTTATAGTTTTAGAGCACCAGAAGTGCAAGCGTTAGATTCCTTAAAAATTCTACAAGTTGACTATGATCATAAGACTAAAACACTTTCTGGAAAAACAGCACCAAATGTCAGAGTATCTATTGATTATTTAGAAGGAACTGGACGTTCAAGTATTAATTCAGATGAAAATGGTTATTTTTCTTTAGTTGTTGAACTTAGTCCTGATAAACAGATTGTTTTAAGAGCAAATGATACAAATGGAAATTGGGGTGAAAAGTATCCTTTTACTGTTCCTAAAGTTTCAGCTTCAGAAACTAAAGAATCTAAAAATAATGCTACTAGTCAAACAGAAAAAGCTAAATCAAAAGAGAAAACTAAAGGTAGTTTACCAAGCACAGGAACAATTCAAAATACTATTTTATTTGTTTTAGGTATTCTTTTACTTATCGGTGTAATTATTGGTTTCAAGAAGAAAGTGACTGTGTTAAAAAAGTAAGAGCCAATTAATAGAAGTAACCTAAACTTTTAGTTAATGGATGGATAAAATTCAATAAAGTAGCTACAAAAAGAGAAAGTACTCAAGTATTCCTAACAGGTGATTTATCCATTCTTAATAGAAGCGCCTGTTAGAGTGCTAGTAAACAAAGAATAAATACTATATACTGATCAATCAACTTAAGTGGTGATTGGTCTATTTTTATGTTTAAAGGAGTAAATAAATGTTTAATATGGGGACAAATATTTAATAGGATTATTCTAATTTAACATAGAAAGTTTAGGCCATAAGTCCAAATAACAGTCAATTTGACTAGCATCTAGATTTTTTTAAAAGGTAAATTACGATTTTTGTCGTATTATCCGACAAAAATGAATAAAATTGTATTGAATTTCAATGTTAAGTAACGTTTTGTAAAGAAAAAAGTAAATTTATTTTATTGACGAGAGGATTTTTTTGAACATCTATCATTTCGGTTTGACATCGCTTTCATCTTATGTTAAATTGAAAACAGATATAAGAGGAGTGTAACTGACTCGATCAGGCACCACCAAATCTACTGTAGGATCAATCTACTTTAGTTTGGTGTTTTTTTGTTTTTCTGACCTAAGAGTAAGAGGTGATCAGAATTTATACAATGATAAAATCACTAAATAATAATCTTGTCCTGGCGGTGAACGATGGCGCAGAAGAATTTGTATTATTTGGCAAAGGAATTGGTTTTAAAAAGAAAAAGGGGGATGTCATCGATCATACATTAGTGACAAAAATTTTTGAGTCAAAGAACCAAACGCAAAATTTCAGTGCGATTTTAGATAATATCTCATCTGAGGTGCTATCTGCTACGGAAAAAATTATTGAAAATGGTGAAAACGAACTAGGTAAAAAAGTAAATGCTAGTATGATCGTTTCATTATCCGATCATATACAAGCTGCGATTGAACGACTTAGAAACGAGCAAGTAACGGAAAGTGCTTTACAGTGGGAGATTCCATTTTTATATGTTAAGGAATACGAGATTGGGAAGAACGCGTTATTACTAATTGAAGAAGAATTAGGTGTATCATTACCGGAGAGTGAAGCATCGTTTATTGCATTGCATTTTGTCAATGCACAAGATGGATTAGAATCAATGGACGAAACGATGCTAATTACAACAATCACTAAAAGTATCGTGAAGATAATTCAGTCGCTATTTAATATCGTGTTAAATAAGTCTAGCATTCATTATTCCAGATTTGTAACACACATTCGTTATTTTATGAATCGCCAACTACGTAACCAAGCGTTCATAGCTGAAAATGATAATGGTCTTTATCGAATTATTCAGGAACAGTATCCTAAAAGTTTCGCATGCGGTTTGATCATTCGCGACATGTTAAAAAATGAGTATCAAATGGTTATTCGCGACGATGAACTCTTATATCTTGTTATTCATATCCAAAGAATCACCAAAGAAAATTGAATCTTTTTTGAAAAGGCGTGTCATTGCATTTATAAGCAAGCATTAACCTGAACAAAAGTTTGAATGATTATACGTTATACGTAAATTCATATAAATTTTTGTTTGGGTTTTTTTGTTAAAAAATGGACAAAAAGAAAAGAGGGAGAAAATGAATAAAAAAGAATTAGCCAAACAGATTGTGGCTGACTTGGGTGGTATAGAGAATATCAATCAAAGTTGGCATTGTATCACTCGATTGCGTTTTAATGTTAAAGATAAAAACCAAGTGGAACTAGAGAAGTTAAAAGAATTAGATGGAGCAATTGGTGCGCAATTTCAAAGTGGACAATACCAAGTGATCATTGGTAGTGAAGTAGAAGCAGTATTCGCTGAAGTTTCTTTACTTTTAGGTGAAACGGACGTTTCTGATAATGAGCAAAGTGAAACAGCTAAAAAATCTATTTTAGATAGTATTTTTGATACTGTATCTGGTATTTTCAATCCTATTTTACCTGCTATTGTTGGCAGCGGGTTATTAAAAGGAATTATGGCGCTATTAGTCAGTTTTGATTTGTTATCTGAAACCAGTTCAAATTATGAAGTTTTAGGGTCTATTTCGGATGCTGCTTTTTATTTCTTGCCTTTTCTAATTGCTTTTTCAGCAGCTAAAAAATTCAAAACAGATGCTTCATTGGCAGTAAATTTAGCCGGAGTATTGATGTATCCAACGATTATCCAATATGCGATTGGTGGCGAGGTAAGTAGTTTAAAATTTTTAGGGCTAAGTATTCCAATGAACAATTATTCTTCTTCAGTCCTACCGATTATTTTAGGTGTTTGGCTGTTAAGTTATATCAATAAATACATTAAACAGGTAATTCCAAAATCACTAAGTATTGTATTTGTACCATTATTAACGCTGATCATAACAGCTCCTGTAGTATTACTTTTTATTGCTCCTTTGGGAAATTATATGGGTATATATCTCCAACAATTTTTCACGTCATTATTCAATATAGCTGGTCCTATAGCAGGATTACTGATGGGAGGCTTGATGCCGCTGATTGTGATCACAGGAATGCACTATGCCTTCTTTCCTAGTACGTTTGCTAGCTTTGAAAAACTTGGCTACGATTTAGTCCTATTACCAATGAACTTAGTCGCAAACTTTGCTCAGGCTGGAGCCGTTTTGGGCGTATTGTTAAAAACAAAAGATGAAAAAATGAAACAACTATCCGTTTCTACTCTATTGCCAGCATTTTTTGGTATTACGGAACCCGCGATTTATGGTGTAACGCTCAAATTAAAACGTCCATTTTATGCAAGTTTGATTGGTGGCGCAACGGGTGGAACTATTTTTGGTCTTCTATCAGTAAAAGTTTTCTCTTTTTCTCAGCCAGGTATTACAGCGTTGCCTTCTTATATTGAAAAAGGTACGAATAATTTTATCTATGCCTTAATAGGTATTACAGCGAGCTTTGTAGTTGCTTTAGTATGTACGCTACTCTTCTTGAAAAATAGTGAATGTAATGAAGAGGAAGTCAAAGAAGTAGAAACAAGCCATCAAAAGAGTACTTCGAAATTGAGTGTTAAAAATGCGCCCATTCATATTGTTTCACCACTAACAGGGGAAGTTCATTCTTTAGTTGAATGTTCAGATGACACGTTTGCTTCAGAATTAATGGGCAGAGGAGTAGGAGTGATTCCCTCCATAGGAGAGGTTCGTGCACCATTCAATGGAACTGTAACGACAACGACCAAAACCAATCATGCGATCGGACTGACGTCAGTTGAAGGAGTCGAATTATTAATCCATGTTGGCATAGACACAGTAACACTAAATGGAGAAGGGTTTGAATGCTTTGTTAGAGAGGGAGACTCTATCTCTAAAGGAGACTTATTAATACAATTTGAGATTGAACGAATCAAAAAGACAGCATTGAGTCTATTTTCACCGATTATTGTCATTAATACCGCTGATTTTTTAGATGTTATAACAACAACTAAAGAAGGAATAGTGAATGCAAATCAAGATGAGTTGTTCATTGCGGTTAATTAATAGTATAAAAACGAGTATAGTAGGAGGAATTTTACAATGAAAGAATTACAAGCAGGTTTTCCAAAAGATTTTCTATGGGGCGGGGCAACAGCTGCAAATCAAATTGAAGGAGCTTATTTAGAAGATGGCAAAGGATTATCTACATCAGATTTTGCAGCCTATAAAGATCCTTATATAACAGGTAAAGTTGATAATTTTACATTTAATGTAAGTTCAAAAGAATTAGAAGCGTATAAATCCCATCCAGAAAAATATCTGTTTCCTAAAAGATGGGGCATTGATTTTTATCATCGCTATAAAGAAGACATTGCATTATTTGCTGAAATGGGGTTTAAAACATTTAGAATTTCGATTTCTTGGGCGAGAATTTTCCCCACGGGATTAGAGGAAAAACCAAATGAAGCAGGGCTGGATTTTTATGATAAAGTATTTGATGAATGTATAAAATATGGAATTGAACCGTTAGTAACGATGTCTCATTATGAAATGCCGATCACATTGACTGAAAAATATAATGGCTGGGTAAGTCGAGAATTAATTCCACTATTTGAAAAATATGCCCGTACTATCTTAAAACGCTACAAAAACAAAGTGAACTATTGGATTACATTTAACGAGATGAATATGAATATGAATAGTTTATATACAGGTGCAGGAACACTTGAAGACCTGGTTGAAGATACATTGACAGCGACGTATCAATCTTCACATCATCAGTTTTTAGCCAGTGCTAGAGCTGTAAAAGCCTGCCATGAAATTATTCCAGAAGCTAAAATCGGCTGTATGATCAATCAAATCGAATCATATGCAATGACGACAAAACCAGAAGATCAGTTACAAGCGTTAAAATCTAATCAATTAAATATGTTTTATCCAGATGTTCAAGCACGTGGTGAATACCCTAGCTATATGGCTCGCTATTTTGAGGATAATGCTATTCATGTAGTGATGGAAAAAGGGGACGAGGCGTTATTAAAAGAAGGAATTGTAGATTACGTTGCAATCAGTTATTATATGTCACATGTGACTGAAGCTAGAGAAGATGCTTCAAAATTAGCAGGCTCATTTGATAGTCCAATAAAAAATTCGTATCTTGAATTAACACAGTGGGATTGGCCAATCGATCCTATTGGGTTACGTATTTCTTTAATAAAATTATATGATCGCTATGAAAAACCATTGTTTGTTTGTGAAAATGGTTTGGGTGCAAAAGATGAATTGACTAACAACCAAAAAATTCATGATGACTATCGCATCGATTATTTGAAAAAACATGTGCTTCAAATGAGAGAAGCAATTAGAGATGGCGTTGATTTAATGGGGTACACCACTTGGGGATGTATTGATTTGATTAGTTGTGGAACTTCTCAAATGAGTAAACGGTATGGATTTATCTATGTAGATCAAGATGATAAAGGACAGGGAAGTTTGGCACGCTACAAAAAAGATTCGTTCTACTGGTATAAAGAATGCATTGCATCCAATGGAGAAACTCTATAAAGTATAAAATAAAAGCTAAAGTGATTCGTCTTTCACTTTAGCTTTTATTTGTTTTAACATTAAGAAATCTTTTTGTCCACTTTTCGGATAGTTCATACGTTGTATATATGAAAGGAGAAAATAGAATGAAAAAGGATGTGACATTTGAAGAATCATTGCTTTTGTTGGGGCAAGAAGTAATAGGTTCATTAATAAAAAAAGGGAGTACGATGGAAGATGCTGAGGATGCTGTATCTCAAACATATAATAGTTTATTTTCTTCACTGATGTATATTACACAAGAAAATTTGCGTCCATGGTTTTTTAGAGTATCGTTCAATAATTATATTGATTTATTTAGAAAGAAAAAACGAGAAAAAGCCTATGTTTCCGATTACCTTGGGATTCAGCCAGAGCTGATCAGTGAATCTCAAAATTTTTGGATGATCATTGATCCACTAAAAAAAGAAGAACAAGAACTGCTTATTCTTAAGTATTATTATGAGTTATCATATGAATCTATTGCTGTCATGCTAGATCTAAACATAGAAACTGTAAAGAAAAAATTGTACAGAACTAGAAAAAAATTGAAGGATAGTTGGGAGGATTAGGGATGGATTTGAATAAAAGTATTAAAAAAGCTAAAAGAAAGCAGTTATTGATTATAGGTTGTATCTCAATTTTTAGTTTTTTTGTTCTATCAGGAATAATGGTTATTGTATTAGATAGAGCGGCTGCAAATAATTACTTTGAATTAAATAAATCGTTGTTTGACTATCAAGCGATTGCTTCGCCTAATACACAAATAGATTCGCAAGTAATTTCTAATAGTTCTATATTAGGAGGCGAAGTAGTAACGAATCAATCAAAAAATATAAATGGCTATATCGTGCCTTGGAGTAATTTAAAAAGTCGGTATAGTATTTTCAGAGGTTCAGTCGATTATAATGAATTAATGCCATCTTGGTATCAGTCCTCTAAAAACTCATATGAATACAATCGTCAAACTAAACAAAAAATCGCTACATTTTACAACCCAAATATTGACAATTATTATGATGATGTGGAAAATGAACTGGATGAATTCAATCATATGGAACATTCTGTCGCAGAAGTTGCACTCTCTTTTGATAAGCCTTATTCTTACAGTGAAGTAAAGCAAATGATTCCAGAAAATCTTAATGTAGTATGGTTGTATTTGTTTTCTGAAGAAAGAGATGAACACATAGGACCATCTGGAACACCAATTTATGGGTTTCAATTAAATGTGAATGAGGAGGGTGATATTGACCCGCAAGCAGATAAAGAGAACTTTTTCAGTTCCTTTAAAGCATATTCTGCACCTATGAATAATAAAAAGATAAACACCTTTATTCGGGATAACGAAGACAAGAAAGTTGAGGAGTTAAAGATTTTAGGCGTAATGGTTACCGGACAAGGGGAAAATTTAGTGCGTTTGAAAGACAAATCATTCGTTAGAGGCAGTTCCATAGGAGTAACAGCACCGATTGTGCCATACATTACTCCGGAAAAATAAAAAGTCAGCTCAGTGTAAAAAATGCACAAAAAGAGATCAATCATCTTAATCGATAGTTGATCTCTTTTTCTTATTAAGCAATTACAGGAACCTTCTCGTTTAAAACAAATGAGCAAATCCATTAGGATACGTATTTAATATAGAATAAATGAATCTAATCGCATTTTTTTGGTACTTTCAATGTTAGAAGTAATGCAATGACACAAAATATTGTTGCGACTAAAAAAGAGCCGCGGTATCCATCTAAACGTTTTAATTCTCCAGAGGTATTAGCAGAGTAGCTCGTAACATAGGTCATAACACTGATCATAATTGCAGTACCAAAAGAGCTAGCTACTTGTTTGGTCGTTTTATTGATGACGGAACCATCACTCAACTCAGAATCAGGAAGAGCATTCATACCGAATGTCGTTACAGGCATCATTACCATAGAGATGCCTAATAAGCGAAATGTATAGAGAATGATGATGAAAACCATTGGTGTAGTTGCTTGAATGAATACAAACGGAAAAGTGAAAATTGTTAGTAACAACATTCCTCCAATGCATAAGTTTCTTGCGCCATATTTATCGAATAACTTTCCGGAAATAGGACTCATTATACCAAAGATCAACGCACCCGGAAGTAAGGATAGCCCTGAAACTAATGGAGAATAGTGACGAACGTTTTGTATATACATTGGAATAACTAATTCAAAGCTAATCATAGCCATATTCGATAGCGCGACGAGATAACATGAAAGTTGATAATTTTTTTGTTTTAAAGGTTGCAAACTTAAAAACGGAGAGGTAATCTTTTTTTGGCGATAGAGAAATAATCCTAAAAAGATAGAACCGACTAATAAACAGAGTAAAACGAGCCAGATATTTACGTGACTTGTAGAGACTATGGATAGACCGTAAAGTAATAACCCTAGGCCAAAACTTGATTCAATAATTGACAAAATATCAAGCTTTGTTTTTTTGATGGGCAATACAGGTTCCATAAAAAATAAAGCCATAATGATTACTAGAATAATGATAGGAATAAGCATTAGAAAAAGCGCATGCCATGTATATTTCATAAGAATAAATCCAGATAAAGAAGGACCGATCGCTGGTGCTAATCCAATTACAATACCAGCTAGACCCATTATAGATCCGCGTTCATTTTTTGGAAAAAGAGAAAGCAAAACAGTTTGAAAAAGAGGCATGGAAATCCCTACACCCACAGCTTGGATGAGTCGACCGGCAAGCAAAATTAAAAATGTTTGCGCAAAAAAGCTAAGAGTCGTTCCTGTCAAAAAGATAATTAATGAAGCTAAATATAGCTTTTTTGTATTCACTTGATGAAGTAGCCATCCTGATAAGGGAATAACAACCCCAGTTACAAGAAGAAACCCCGTCGTTAGCCATTGTACGTAATCAGCTGATATAGAGAAATCTTTCATTAATGAAGGGTAAGCAGTTGTTAAAAGAGTCTGGTTTAAAAACATGCAAAATGTTCCTAATAATAACGTGGAAATAAGTAAATACTTTTGTTTGTTAGCCATATAAATTCACCTCTACTGTTTTTCTGATACTAGTATACAAACAAATGATTCTAGTGTTTCATAAAATAATGACGTATACTACGACAAAATTGAGAAATAAAAAGATGTATTTTAGAGGCTCCTAAGAGATAACAATTTCTGTTCATCGGTTTTCTCGTATCATGCTTAGATGATACGAAGAAAACTTAATTTTAGTACGTTTTGTTCTTAAATAGGACAAATGAACTAAATAGTTCGATTGAAAGGGCGTAGGAATAAATACGTTTATCCCAGCTTTTTTTTACTTTTTTGCCATCCATCGCTTTGTTTATTTAGTCTCAATTCAAGAAGATTAGTGGTGTAACAGTTTTTTTAATTCAAAACTAAAGAGTATTAATCGGTATAGAACGATCATTTACTTTTGGTTGAAGCAATCGTTTCCTGAGATTTAGGAAGAATTTCTTATTTACCTAGATTAATTTTAAGTTTGACTGTAAAATAGTACTAAGACATGTTGTAGGAAAAGGTGAGTGAGGATGAAAAAGTTTGAGTTTATTTATTCGGATATAAAAAGTAAAATCGAAATGGGACACTATTCTGTCGGCACATTTTTACCTAAGGAGAATGATTTGGCGGAGTATTATAGTGTTTCGAGAGAGACCTTGCGTAAATCCCAAAATAAACTTGAATATGAAGGGTATATAAAAAAAATTCATGGGCAAGGTGCAAAAGTATTAGACTTTTCTAAATTGGCGATTAACACAAGTACGATCACCAGCTTTTCGCAATTATCCAGTAGATATAACGGTGAATTGCAAACTAAGATTTTAAAACACCGTATTGATTATCTTAATCCTGACGAATTTGGTTATGATGATGTGAAGGAGGTTCCTGGAATATCATTAGAACGTGTTAGGACTTGGAAAAATGAAGCGGTTCTTTTTGACAAAGATTTCTTTTTGTTGTCAGAAATTGTGGATGATATCCCGGAAGAATACTTATTGACCTCAGTATATGACTATTTTGAAAAAATAAAAGGATTGAAAATAAGTTTTGCACAAAAAGATATTACCATTGAGAAACCGACAAAAGAGATCAAACTTTTACTAGATCTTGGAGAAGATACCCATGTTGCGGTTACAAGAAGTAAAGTTTTTTTGGAAAATGCGAATCTTTTTCAAATTCATGAAGCCTATCAAAAAGTGGACACCTTCCATATTTTTGATATTGCGCATAGATAGTAAAAAGAGGTTGGGACAGAAGTGTTTAGCTCCGAGAAATAAGAGGAAACTCACGAAAATTGCTCTTCAAATTTTTGTGAATTTCAACTTATTTCCGAAGGAGTTGCTTCTGCTCCCACCGTTTATTCGGATTTATTAAGGCTAGGGTATAACTGGTAGAGTTATGTCCTAGCCTCTTTTTATTTTATTTTATCTTCTTACTAGCGTCCCTAATATATTTTTTTGAAAGTAAAAATGTAACAAACATTGGAATGATAATAGCTGTTGCCATAGCAATAAAATAGATGAACCAGTATTCTGGAATGATCGAAAGTGGAGCGGGTAAACCTGAAATTCCAATAGAAGTTGCTTTTACGTCTGCTGTAGCAGTAATTGCGCCTGCAACTCCAGCGCCAATCATTGCTGCAATAAAAGGATACTTATAGCGCAAATTCACTCCAAAAATTGCTGGTTCAGTAATTCCTAACCAAGCAGAAATTGCTGCTGTGAGAGCCACTCCTTTTTCTTTTTTCTTTGTAAGAATAAAAAACATCATTAAGGCTGCTGCTCCTTGTGCAAGTGAAGCCATTACTTGTATGGGCCACAATGTTGCAAAACCTAAGGAACCGATCATTTGAAGATTCACTCCTAAAAATAGATGATGCATACCGGTAACAACTAATGGAGAAACTAAAGCACCAAAAACAGCTCCAGCAAGTGTTGGTGAGACTTTAAATAAGCCTAAAATACCATCTGTGATCAAATTAGATAGGCTCATCGTAATAGGACCAATGATTGTAAAGGTTATAAAGCCAGTAAACAAAAGTGAAAGTGGCGATACGAAAATCATTTGAATCATTTCGGGAATTTTTTTAGTTAAAAATTTTTCTGTTGTTGCTAACACATAAGAAGAAACCAAAATCGGTATGACTTGTCCCTGATAACCGATCTGTGCAACGTTCCAACCAAAAATATTCCAATATTGAACTTCTTCTGGAGTACGAGCAAATTGGGCACCAGATATCAATTGAGGATTTATTAACGTTAATCCTAAAACGATCCCTAATACCGGATTACCACCAAATTTTTTGACCGCAGACCAACCAACAAGTGCAGGTAAAAAAGTAAATGCTGTATTGGCGATCATATTGATCATATCGGCCATTCCAGCCCAGCTTGTGTGTATCTCTAAAAATGATTTCTCATAAAAGATACCAGGATTTGCCAAAATATTATTTAATCCCATCAATAAACCAGCAGCTACGATCGCAGGAAGTATTGGAATGAAAATGTCACCAAGCGTTTTGATTAAACGTTGAAATAAATTTAGCTTCTGATTACTATGCTCTTTGATTTCTTGAGATGTACTTTCGGTAATATTCGTTTGTTTTATAAATTCATCATAAACTTTATTGACCGTTCCTGGTCCAATAATTATTTGAAATTGGCCATTTGCTGAGAAACTTCCTTTTACAATCGAAATTTCTTCTAGTTTTTCAATATCTACTTTATTCTCATCTTTTAAAATCAAGCGCAATCTTGTAACGCAATGCGTTGCTGCGATAACATTTTCAGACCCTCCAATGGTTTCGATGATAGCACTAACTTTTTCGTTCATATCAGGCATGATTATTCCTTCTCCTTTCGTTGTATATACAACTAAAATTATATTATCATTGAGAGAGTGTAATGTCAACGTTTACATTGAGTTATTTATAAAGATTTGAAAAATAATCAGATATAGATTATAATTCTATTTAAATAAGAAGTATATACAACGGAGGTTATTATGAAACCAAATATTATTATGATGATTTCACATGATAGTGGAAAAATGTTTCCAAGTTATGGCTATAAAGTTGATGCGCCTAATTTCGAGCGCTTAGCTAATTCGAGTATTCAGTTTGATAATTATTTTTGCCCATCCCCACAATGTAGCCCTAGTAGAGGAAGCATATTGACTGGGCTTTATCCTCATAACAATGGACTAATGGGGCTAGCACATTTAGGTTTTTCAATATCTGAAAAAATAAGCACTTTACCTATGTTGCTTAAAAATGGAGGTTATGAGACTGTATTGATTGGTTTAAGTCACGAGACGATCAATGAACCACCTAAAATTGAAGACCGTATTTTTTCATCGACAACGGAATTAGGTTATGAGAGCTACATTCCTGTTCAAGGAGACCGTGCCCCATTTGTCGCTAACCAAGCGATCGATTTCTTAAAACAGCGATCGCAAGATAAGCCAGTTTATCTGAACTTAGGTTTTTTTGAAACACATCGAGATTTCGATGAATATGTCCCTTATGCTGATTCAATAGAAGATGTGGAAGTCTTTAATTTTTTATATGATACAACGGAGACAAGAGAAGATGTTGCTTTATTCAATGGATCATTGAAAGTATTAGACAGTGCAGTTGGAGAAATAATGGATTTTGTCGAAAATAGTAGCTATAAAAATAATACGATAATGATTTTTACCACAGATCATGGCGTGGCATTCCCGGGAGCAAAGGGAACATTAAAAGAGACTGGTCTAGGCACTGTCTTATTGATCAAGCTACCAGGAACGGAGCAACCAAAACTCAAAAAAGCGTTATTATGCAATATTGATCTTATGCCCACAATATTAGAATTAGCTGGGATAAAAAGACCAACTAACATTGATGGTAAAAGTTTTGCTGAGATACTGACGACTTCTAAAGACGAAGGACGAGAGGAATTTTTTACAGAAATGACATGGCATGATCAATATCGTCCTATGCGTGGAATTCGAACTAAAGAATATAGTTATGTCAGAAACTTTGAAGATGGGCCCAAAGTGTATGTGACGGTAGATGCACACCTTAGTCCTTCAGGGAAAATTATGCGAGAAAAATTTTATGTCCCGAATGAGTCAGAAGAGCTATACGATCTTTCAAAGGACCCAGAAGAACAAATGAATATAATAAACGAACCGAAGTATTTTGAAGTTGCTGAAGTCCTTCGTGCTAAAGTAGAAAATTGGATGCAAACGACAAATGATCCGTTACTAAAAGGACCTATCAAAGGTCATGGTTCTTCACGGTGGGAAAAAGAAATAGCTGCTGGAAGAGCGTATCCTGGAAAAGCAGAATATGAAAAAAGAATGAAAAATAAAGAGAGAGATCTTACATGAACCTTGTATGATTGAGGGAGAAGATGAAGCACATATCAGTATTGATCAAACCGATATCATCATTATGTAATCTTCGATGTTCGTACTGTTTTTATGCAAATATAAGTTCCTTACGTGAAGTGAGGTCTTTTGGAAAAATGACAAAAGAAGTTACGGGAAAAATGATCAGTAACATATATTTAGATTTGGATAAAGACGATGAAGTAACTTTTGCTTTTCAGGGTGGAGAACCTACGATGGCTGGACTTACCTATTTTCGAGACTTTATAGACACAGTGAAAGCCCAAGCGAAAAAAGTGAAGGTTCATTACTCGATTCAAACGAATGGCACAATCGTTAATGAGAAATGGTGTGCTTTTTTTAAACAGAATGAATTTTTAGTTGGATTGTCGATTGACGGACAAGCACATCAACATGATTTAAATCGTGTGGATCCAAAAGGAAAAGGAACCTTTCAACGTGTCTTACAAACGAAGGAGTTATTCGATGAGTATGAGATTGAGTACAATATTCTCTGTGTGTTGACCAATTCCTTGGCGAAAGATGCAAAGAACGTTTTTAGATTTATTCAAGAACAAAAAATCGCATATATTCAATTTATTCCTTGTTTAGCTGATTTAGATGCTGAAGAAAACAGCATCTATGCTTTGACACCTGAAGGTTTTGCCAGTTTTTATCATCAATTGTTCTGTTGTTGGTTGGATGAATTGGAAAATGGAAATTATATCAGCATCAAATTATTTGATGACCTCATCAATTTGTTGGTAAAAAGACAAGTAACGGCTTGCGGTATTTTAGGCAATTGTCGGGTGCAGTATGTCATTGAAGCGGATGGAAGTGTGTATCCATGCGATTTTTATGTCTTAGATGAGTATCGTATGGGGTATATTCAGAAACAAACGTTAAAAGAATTATTTGAACAAGAGGTGTCTAAAGAATTTCTATGTAACCGTCTATCATTACCAGATAAATGTTACGACTGCACCTTCAAGCCAATCTGTGGTGGTGGCTGTAAACGAATGAAAGACGTGATGTATGTTGACGAAGGGTATTGTGGCTACGCAGAGCTGTTAAAGGAATTTATACCGAAAATAGACAGGATTTTAACCTTAGTCCAGAAAAGTCAGATCGGATAAAAAATAGCTGTGTTACTCTTATTGAAGTAGCCAATACGATTTTTTTCAATTAGTTATTTTAGAAAGAGGGAATGATTTATGATTCAAATTCCACAAGGGACATATCGTATTGGGACAGATAGCTTGGATGGCTTTGAGGCGGATCGTGAGGGACCCAAACTTACTATTGACCATCCAACCTTTTTGATTGATGAGACGACCGTTACCAATCAAGAATTCAAAACTTTTGTGAACGCTACGAGCTATCTTACAGAAGCTGAACGCTTCGGTTGGTCTTTCGTTTTTCATTATTTTCTAAGTGAAGAAACAAAAAAATGTAGCCAATTAATTCCTAATATGAGCTGGTGGTATGCTGTAAAAGGAGCAGATTGGGCTCACCCAGAAGGGCCAGATTCCGATATTGTAGGACGCTTAGATCATCCAGTAGTACAGGTTTCGAGAAATGATGCTATTGCGTATTGTCTTTGGGCAAATAAACGTCTGCCGACTGAATGTGAGTGGGAAATTGCAGCAAAGGGAGGAACTTCCTATGAGAAGTATCCTTGGGGAGAAGATTTTTTAGCTGATGGAAAATATCACTGCAATATTTGGCAAGGAGTATTTCCAAATGATAATACCACGGCAGATGGCTTTGCGAGTACAGCACCTGCGAAATGGTACGAACCGAATGCTTTTGGGCTGTATCAACCAATCGGGAATGTGTGGGAATGGTGTAGTAATCCAGCGCGGATTGAGTTGATGACGTTTCAAAAAGAAAGTAGCCAATACTTTTGGGAAAACTTTCAAACCATTGATGATGAGGTCTATGCAACTCGAGGTGGTTCGTTTCTATGCCATCAATCTTATTGTAAAAGATATCGTATCGCTGCTAGAAATGGAAACACAGGAATGTCCGCAGCAAATAACATAGGGTTTCGTTGTGTCAAATAATAAAATGAGTTACTAACTAAGAAGCATTATAACTGTATCAATTACCAAAAAATCAGAAATGTTAGTTTAGAAAGATCAATCATCCTAATCGATGGTTGGTCTATTTTTGTAGTTCAAACAGCGAATACAAGCACAATAAATCGCTAAATTTATAAAAAGTTTATTTTTAGTTAATAGTCTATTTATTTCTCTTAAGTAACATAGAATATATAGTTACCAATAGACTTTAGGCCAGTAAACAAAAAAGTATACAACGGTCATTTGGATTGTTTTGTATAAAAATTAGAAATGGAGAGTGTAGAGATGAAAACGGAAATAAAGAAAAAACAGGTTTATGGTTTTTCACTTGCAGCAATGTTACTAGCATTTGTTTTTCTATTCAGTGGAAATAGTGTATTTGCGGCAGAATATGAACCAAATCAAGTTTTAGGATCAACAAATTGGGAAGGTACGTTTGTATATGATGCCAAAGGAAATGATGTAACGACTGAAAATAGTGGCTTTATTGGCAGAGCAAGATATGATTCAACCACGAATCGCTATGAATTTTTTGATAAACAAACTAATGTCAGCCGTGGAGATAAAGGTGTTTTCTTTGTCACTCAGGATGGTAAGAAAAGAGTGTTGTTATCAGAATTGGGTTACCGTGTCGTTGTAGATATGGTGAGATTAGATGAAAATATGTTTACTTATCGTAGAACTGGTGTACAAAAAGATGGTTCTCAAGGAAATGTTTTCGTGGAGCATGTACCATATAATGGTGAATTGATATTTACCTCACAAGCACCTGTATTAAATAAAGAGACAGGAACAATCGTGAAAGATCAACCAGGAAGAACAATTTTAAGTACAACAAAATGGCAAGGAACAAAAGCCTTTGATGAAAACGGAAATGACGTATCTGACTACAACAGAGGATATCTAGGTTTAGCTCGTTATGATAGCAAATCTGGAAGATATGAATTCTTTGATGTACAAGGAAACGCAAGAAATGATTATGGCTATTATGATGTTATTAACGGAAACAAAGAAAGAACAATAATTTCACTTGGTTCAAACTATGCAGCGACTTTGGAGTTAACAGAATTAAACAATAACCGTTTTACTTACGCTAGAAATGGGAAAGATGCACAAGGAAATGATATTGCAATCACTGTCGAGCATGAACCCTATACAGGAGAATATCCATTAGACTTTACCTTTACACCAGCGGACGAATTGATTGTACAACCAGCAGCTAAAGTTCCTAATCAAGATGATTTAACAAATAGTAATGCTGTCGTAGAAGTTGAAAGTATTATGAACTCTGGGACGGTTAAATTTAGTGAAGATGCAAATACTGAAGCAAGTATTGTTTTTTCTAAAATAAATACAAAAGACAAACAAACACTTGTAAATGAAAAAGAAGCTGGAAAAGCAGCAATTAGTATTATTGATACACGTACAGGAACAGAGGAAAAAAATGACTGGAATGTACGTACAAAATTATCTGATGGACCATTTGGGAATAAAGGGTTTCTTTTAAACCAATTAGGTGTTGTACTGACACCGTCAACGCAAGAAGGCTCAATTGAACCCGCTGCAAACGTAACGATGAATGATACTGAAGAACATCAAGCGTTTACCGTTGGGTATGAGCAAGGAAGTAATGAAAGAAAAGCAGTTACATTGAATCCTCAATTAACAGTAGCAGATACTAATTTACTTCAATCAGGTGTGTATGGTGCAAATATTACTTGGACATTAACGCCGAAAGTGTAATCATAAAGAAAAGAAAAAGCACTTATCCAATTTAAGAAAGTTGCTTTTTCTTTTTTCTACATATTAATAAATGAAAAGGAGTGGTGAAGATGAAAAAAAATAGGTGTAGTAAATGGTTGATCAGTTTGATTTTATGTTTCCCTTTTTTCTTTTTTCTTCCTATAAAGGGGTTAGCAAATAACTCTGGTTTTTATGTGACCCCTGTTATACCAGAAAATCAGTTGGAAAATACGGTTGATTATTTTAATATTGGTGTTCCAGCAGCGATGGATCAAACACTGGAAGTCGTTATCGTGAATGAATCTTCAGAACCAAAAAAATTACAATTAGTTTTACTTGATGGTATGACGACCAAAGATGGAACAATCAGTTATGATAAAGACCATACATATGATGAGAGTCAGCGATATAGAATGTCAAAAATAGCAAAATTGGAACAAAATGAAGTAACGGTGGAACCAAATAGCTCTGCTACAGCAAAGATACAACTAAAATACGATATAAGTGATTTTTTTGGTACCATTTTAGGTGCCATCAATGTGAGTGAAAAAGAAGAAGATAGTGCGCAAGTCGGTGTGAACAATTCTTTTGCGTATAATATTCCAATAAAAGTAAGAGTAGCGGAAGAAAGTAACGAGAATGAATTGAATTATAAAGGGGTCAAATTGAATGTAGAAAAAACAAAACAAACCTTAGATGTAACATTTCAAAACCCTGATCCCACTATTCTTAGAAATTTAAATTTATCTTTTAACGTTTATAAAAAAGAGAAGCCTTCAGATAGTCTTTGGTCGAGTGAAATGAAAGAAGTTGAATTAGCACCGAACAGCTTATTTTCTCCAGAGCTATCACTGACAGATTCTAAGCTAAAAGCAGGAAAGTACGTCTTGAAGATCGTCGCTAAATCGGATGTGATCGATCGTTCATGGGAAAGTGATTTTACTATTTCTGCTGCAGAGGAACAATCGATGAATGAAGGAGTAGAGATTCTTTCTGAAAGTAATCAATGGTGGCTAATAATAGGAGCTATCTTAGTTTTAGGAGGGGCGGGATATGTATTGTATAAAAAGAAATCTTAAGTATATAGTGATTACGATTTTTATGTGTGGCTTTGTATTTAATCTGTTCTTGAAGACGGTTCATGGAGAATCCATTGTAAGTGATGCAACCGTTGAAGTAGTTCAGGAAGATCCTGCTGTAATACCAGAAGATCATGCACAAGACCAACTCCCAAAAACGAATGAGCAAATGAATCATTTTTTTGTATGGCTAGGAATATTGATGATCATTTTCTGGGCAAAAAGCCTGTACGACAAATTTAGACTATAAGATATCACTTTGTAGATAGTTGGAAATAAAATAGCCATTCAATGAAATTCTTAAAAAGGCATTGCTTCTGCTCCCGCCGTTTAGTCGGATTCTTTAAGGTTAGGATATAACTCGTAGAGTTATGATCTAGCCTTTTTTTGTTTTGATAATATCTGACCTAATGAAAGGAGTCGGTTTTTTAGTTTATTCATCCGAAACTTAAAATAATGATGGGATCGTCGAAGTTTTTTCTTCAACACAGTCATAACAGTTAGTTAAAGAAACAGGAATCAACAGTTAAAATGTCTAATTTAGATATAAAATGAATTTGAATTTTATAATCATAATGTTGATTAAAAATGAAAATAGGTCAAAAGAGAGATCGTTTGTTTTACGTTCTTAAACTTAAACGATTGATACAACAATGTTAGTCATCGTGCATGCATAGGCTTGTAGTGAACGATATGCAAGTAATAATTTAGTTACTTCTGTTATATATTAAGAGAAAATAAAGAAGGATTTAAAAAGGAGTATTTGAACTCTTTTTTTTTTGGTCAAAAATAGCAACTTTTTTTCAAAATTTTGTTTAAATTAACAGGATTTTGATCAAATAAAAAAATTATTGATAAAAAAGTGAGTAAAATAAGGGTTAAATTTGTTTTTGATTAAAGTAAACTAATCTTTTTATTATCTAAAAAAGCTCCCTAATAATGGAAATAGAACTAGAAACATTTTTTATGGATAATTTATTTGTAGAATATTTTCTTTTAAAACGCTAGTTTAGCGATGTTTTATTTATGAACGAGAATAATAAGCGAAGTGATCCACCTAATAAAATAGAACCTAGAGTTGGATGTTTTTTCACGTAAACTAATATTTTTTATTCTTTGGAAAAATGCGTTTTGCTTTGGAGATTTAAAAAGGAAATGAACCTTTTTTATATAGATTTTATTTATTTTTTATACTATGATTAGAAAACGGTGATGCCTCTATTGAGTAAGAAAGCTTATGAATGCTAGTTATTCTCTTATTTTTAAGATGAAACAATCTTGTAAATATTTTTTTAAATATCCGAATAAAATGATATAAAAAAGAAATGCTTTTCATTTGACGGATGTTAATAAAAAAGTATTTGGTTGAGTATTATACATATAGAAAAAACGTTAATCATTTGTTCATAGCTTATTTATTTTAAAGAGTCATGCCGAAAAGAATTTCTTGTTTCTACTATATATAGTAAAAACAAAATCTATTTAAATAGAAAACTGGAAAGTAGGCGATAAAGTTATGTCTATTATCCGCTAGCTCTTGCCAAACAATCCAGTAAAAGTACCAATGCCTATTCTTGACTTCAGTGATGAGCTAACACACATGAGTCGAAGGAGGTGATGTTAAATGTAGTCTGAGATTCCTTGTGCTAAAAATAAAAAGAAAGGAGAAATAAATGAAAAAGCAACAAATGAAAAAGCTGTACCTTTTTGCGGGACTTGTTTTTATAGTAACTCTTGCTTTAGGTGTAACGTTAAGTCGTACAGCACCAATACAAGCTTCGCCTGGTACACCTGATGCCCTTGAAAGAGGATTAGAGCCGGTAGAAAACGAGCAAGGATTGAAGTTTACACCGAAAGTTTTGGTCTTAGCGCAAAATGCTGCTTTTCCTAGTTTGACAACAGTTGCCGGACGTAATCTACTATTTTCAGAACAAGTGATTCCACAATCACAGTACGGAGCAACCTATAAGTATGTCGATGAAAATGGTAATGCGAAAGTGCCTAGTAGTGCTCAACCAGGATTTCAAATCATTTATGTAGAAGTTACTGAGAATTACGAATTAACTAGTATTCGCGTGCCGATTCCAGTAACCGTGACAGATGCAGGAACAACGATGACTGCAAATAACAAAGCTGCTATTCAAACAGAGCATACTTCTGGGAAAATTGTTTTATATCCAGATGAAGTCAAAGGAAAAGATGCAACACAGCTTCAAGAATTAGTAAAAAGTAAGACAACTCCTCGTGCTTGGAATGCGGAGACAGGTGAGGAGGTTCCAACGAAAATAGCAAGTACAACAATTTCTGCAACAACTGTGGGTTCTTATAAAGCAACCTTTGAAGCCGATTTAGGATCAGAAAAAGCAACAGCCGAGAAAGATGTAGTAGTATTTGGTGCTGATCCACTAGCTTTTGTGACAGTTGTCCGAAACGGAACACTAACATTAAGTACGACACCCACGAACCTATTCTCCAAAACGCAAACTTTGAATAGTACAGTTGATACGAATGCGACCTATCAATTTGTTGATGAGAATAACACGGTATTAACTAAATTTGATACAAGCCAAACTGGTTTCAAATGGGCCAATGTAAAAATGACCGACAAAACCAACACAGCAATTTCAACAGTAATCAAAGTACCAGTCAGTATTACCAGCACAGGTACAACGATTACGACAGCTTTGCTAACAAATAAGGTAATGGTCAAAGCTGATCCAGTAACCATTTATCCTAATGAAACAAAAGGAAAAAGCAAAAGTGAGTTACTTGAATTAATTGAATCAAAATCTAATGTAAGTGCTTGGGATATGAGTACGGGAGAAGCAGTTCCAGTGTCTTATACAAACACAACGGCAGTTAATAATTCTGTGGGCTCTTATACGGGTACGATCACTGTAGATTTCAATGGAACAGAAGCGTCAACTAGTCGAGCAGTTACTGCATTTGGCGCCGATCTAAAAAATCCTAAATATTTCAACGTTCAAAAAGGCGTACCCTTTTCAATGGGGACCAACGGCGCAACTGTCTTTTCAAAATATCAAACGGCTACAACTACTGTAGCAACAAATGCAACCTATCAGTGGGTAACTGATGAAACTGGAACGAAGACAATGTCCAATTTTGTTTCCGACTCAGTAGGTCATCAATCTGGTTATATTAAAATGACTGACAAAAACAATACGGCTATTTCAACAGTTATTGAAATTCCAATGAATATTTTTGCTGACAATCGTACGTTAGATCTAGGTTCTGGGACGGGATTAGATTACCAATCATTTATTCCTAGAAGCGATATAGCTGGTAAAACAGTGCCGCAAATAAATAGTATCTTAAATGAAAAAATTATTTTAGGTGCTTGGGATTTTGCTGAAGGAGAGGCCTTAGATGCAACAGTCACTTCTTCCAACATTGTTCAAGGCTCTCGTGGAAATAAGACTGTTGAAGTAACGGTAAGGACGAAAGCAGGACAGACAATAAAGAAAAATCTTACAATTACGATTGTTCCTGATGAGATATTCGGCGACGACACTATTAGTGATTGGGTTCCTATATTAAAGGGGACTACTCAAGGATATATCGAAAATCCGATTAACAAATCTAGAGCAGGGTTTGTTAATCGCGGGATGCCAGCGGATTCTATGATCTCTGATTTAGGCTTTGCGGTGAGAGACTCTGCTGGTAGGGGCTATGTTTATAGTGCAGGACGAGGTCGCGTATCTGATATTCCAGGAGTTGACGGTAATTCTTTATACCCATACAACACTACACCTTCTTATGTATGGAATCGATCTAATGGTCTTGGCTGGTCCTATGTAGGAGGTTCAGAACCAACAACGAATATATATACGATGAGCTCTACCCATTTCTTACGCAATGGAGATAAGCTAAAACAAATCATTGTAGACTCAGAAAGAGAAGTTATTTATGTTTATGATATTTCGCTAAGTCAAAATTTGAATTTCTCTATTCGCTTAGACATGTATAATTCTTCGACTAATAATAGAAGCTTTTCGATGCTTGAAAGTGTTGATACAGATTATTATAGTGACACCGTTCCGCTTTATGCGCTGGGAAATAATGCTGGTTTTTATATGCTTAATGGATCAAACAGATTCACGATCAAGCTGAAAGGAGCTCAAGGGAATTGGTTATCTGATTATACTAAATATAATGCAGGCGCTCTGGGAATGCTTAGTAGCAACTCCTTTGGTGACGATTACAAGACAGCACAAACAGAAAGCCGAAATTTATCACAAGGAGTAGTGATTGCATCAGGTATTGACACTGCCTATCAGCTTGGTGCCCCTTGGAAAGATGTTGCACCTGATAAAGCATTGAACACAGGCTATGAAGTGTTTGCTGGGGCTGAATTGCCATATATGGTAATTGACACAACTCCGAAAGCTTTGAATATTTATCAGGATCATACCGAAGAGTTGCAGGCAGTTTATAACTTAAGTAGTATTCCTGCTGCAGGTAATACTGGGAAAATCAATGTCACATATCCAAATGCGAGTAAAACGACAATCCCATTTACTGCAGACAGCCAAAAGAAAGCTACTGGGAACCTGACAATTCCGAGAAATACGTTACCAGAACAGCTGAATGATCAGTCTGGAACAATCAAATCCTATGAAACAGGGCTGCTGGCAATCAATGAGACTGAAGGTGCAATGAAAGGTTTACCATCTAATGAGTACTCATTTAAAGTTAATGTTTATAATTTAGGTGCGACACCAATTGCCCAAACGGTTAAAAAAGATAGTAGCTTTACAAAAGCTGCTAGTGCCGTCGTTAAAGATGGCGTCGTTTTACCAGGGCATACAGCAAAATATGAGTATGTCACTCCAGTAGATACGTCAAAAGTTGGCTTACAATATGCAGAAGTAAAAATGACTGACACTAATGAACCAACTCGGACTACTATCATTCAAGTACCGGTAATGGTACTTGACGGCACTGTACCATCAACTGGGGTAGTTATTACTGCAAAAGATTTCGAACTAAACAAAGCAGATGTTTCTGGTTTATCAAAAGCAAAATTAGATGCGTTGATTATAGAGAAATCTGAAGCATTCGCCTGGGATGTTACAACAGGTTTAAGTGATGGCATTGAATACTCTATTAAAGCAACAACTTTGACGAACAATCCTGAGTTTGATTCAACTTACACTGCCACCATTCAAGCGAAAAAAGGTGCAGCAACTGCAGAGACAAAAATTAATATTGAGGTTCTGCCAGAGTCTACAACAGCAGATTACACAGTAAAATTCGTTGACGAAAAAGGAAATAATTTACGAGAACCATATGTTGGAACAGAAGAAACTGGAACGACCATTAAATTAAATGAATTGACTGCAGTACAAGATATTATCAAAGAACTGCAAGCTGATAATTATGATTTAACAGAAAGTCCCTTGAGTGATGTTCTACTAATTAGCAATGGAAAAAATGAAGTTGTTTATAAGTTTAGTGGGGCATTAAAACTAATTTCAGCTCCGACGGTTTTAGACTTTGATATTAATAAGGTCAATATAGCTGCGGCAAGATTTACAGATCCTAAGGTTGTTGGAGAGCCATTGGTTATCTCTGACACTCGAGCTGATAAGGTGAAATGGCATCTAAAAGCTAAGCTAGATCAACCATTAACAAGTTTAGAAAATAACACAGTGGTTATTCCAGAGTCAATCAAATACAACAATGATGATGATGAAATTACGTTAACAGATGAAGATGTGGTGATCTTTAGCCATACAAACACCGTTTCTGGAAGCTATGATATTACTGAAGAACATTGGTCTAAAGGTGATGGATTTTTAATAGATCTAGCACCAGGAGCAGTTCGGGCACTTGGGAAATATCAAGCGAAAATGACGATCACTTTGGAAAATGCGAAGTAGGTGAATGGAGGAAAATGATGAAAAAAAGAGTTAGTTTAATAAAAATCGCGCTTTCTTCTATCTTAGCACTCGCTTTTCTAGGGCTATACGCAGGAAATGTCGTTGCTGAAGAAAATCCAGAAGTTTCTGTGAAAGGTCAAATTACACTATTTGAAGAAAGGGCTGTAGATAGTAGTGAGCCGCCAATTTCTAAACCATCAGGGACTACGCCGGACGAAACGGTAAAGCCTAAAAGCAAGCTTCCCTCTACTGGTGAGTTGGTCAAATATGGTTCTATGATGAGCGGTGGTTTATTACTAATCGTAGTTACACTTTTCTATTTCATAAAAAGAAAAAAAGAACGGATTGAAGCAAAAGAAGGGAGCGATGAATAAGTGAAAACAATTCATTGGATTTCTTCATTATTACTGCTTACTACTGGAATGCTAAGTATTGCTATCCCAGCTGAAGCACAAGAACCAACCCAAGCAAACGGAGAGATGGGCATTACTTTTGACGGACTGGTCGATCCAAACTTTGGCATTCGAGATCCAGAAGCGCCTAAAAATGAGTTGACGACGGATGAGACGTATGGCAAGACAACAGGTCCTTTAAGAATCGATTTTGTTCCAAATCTCAACTTTAATAGTAATAAAATCGTTGCAGGAGATATTGACTACGCGGCTGATGCCTTATTATTCAAAGACGTTATTTCACCGAGAGGCTATTTTATCCAAGTTTCAGATTATAGAGAAGATAGAACAGGGTGGAGTTTACAAGTACGACAAGAAACACAGTTTATAAATCAAAGTAAGGCAAACAGTCAATTAAATGGTGCAGTTCTTTCATTTGATAAATCGTGGACCAACACACCAAATGGCGGCAGTCGCCATCCAGATGTTTCTAAAGAAGTAATTCGTCTAAACAATATAGGTGAAACTTATACATTAGCGAAAGCTGACAAGGGAACAGGTGGGGGAACGTGGAGTATTACATTTGGCGCATCGCATGATAATAAGAATAATGAGACGCCGACATTTAGCCCACGATTAGATGAAGCAGGTCAGCCAGTTATTGATTCCGCTAAGGGAAATCAAGCGGTTTATATGAATGATGCCGTTCATTTGTCCGTGCCTAAAGGTACAGATAAAGAGCCAGGAACGTATTCAACAGTATTAACATGGATCATTTCCGAATTACCATAAACACACGCATTAACAAAGAGGAAACACAAATGAGATTCACACACAGTAGTTGAACAATTCAGAAAATTTATCTTTAAAAGATAGTCCAAGAAATCGAATGTATTTTTCTTTCTGGAATAATACATTCGATAAGAGGAATCATAGCTATGACAAAAAAAATGAAAAAATTGATAGGGATCGTCCTGTTCGTTGCTCTTAGTTGGCTTTTTGTATTCACGAAAGCTGAAGTCGCTGAAGCGTACTCTTGGAGTAAAACGCTTGGCAACTCTCCTAAAGTCGTTCAAATAGATCCTGAAAATCCAAACATAGGTGATGTAGACCCGAACGCAATTAATCTAGGGCTAGTTGGGGTAGATAACACAATATCTATCTACAATACAAGTGGGGTATTAACTAAAACTATACCTCTGTACCCAACTTCAACTGTTTATCACAATAATTTCATGCCGAATGAAACGGCTAGAGTGTCAAAAGCCGGGATTTACAAAGGTCGATATGTAGATCTAATGTTTAAAAATACCGGAGTGTATAGCGGCAATATAGACATAAGTCCAAACGGTACAGTAACATTTTATCGTGCGAATACCTATGAGGCATATGCAAAATACTTGACGATGAAGATAGTTGATCATGAAACGAGTGAAGAATTTAAGGATAACACTTTTTACATGCCAACATATATGGGAAGTATTGGCTATTCGCTTGGAAATTACGTTAAAGGCTATGATAAAAGCTTGACTAAGGCTTATTATATCCCATCAGCAGATGCGTTTTTAAAGAGCAGTGCATACCTTGATACTACATCTAATGCAGCGTTTGATTTCATGTCAGCTCAAGGAAGCAATAAAACTGGTGAAGGCTATTTTACAATTTATGGACAAACTAGCGCAGCTGGTTATTCATTTGGAAGTATTACCAGTAATAGTGGCTCTGCAACGGCAATACCTTTTTTCTCACCAGGGCTGAAATCTCCATTACCAGTGGACTATCTTCCATTAGCGATTCCAAAGACGGCTAGCCCATCTGCGGATCAAAAGAAAATGGAACTGACGATGAAACAAGAGTTAAGCAAACAAACTATTGATAAGTATGTTCCCGATAATGATAGTTTTAAATTAACTATTACCGAAGAAAATACCGATTTTCTAGATATCCAAAAAAATGATTTCTCACTCTTTATGAATAATCAAGAGGTTGTAAATGATGGCACAGCCTATGTTTTAGATCTAGCTAAGTCGGGAGATAAGACAACAATCACGGTTAATTTAAAAACGAGTTATCTTAAAGAACAAAATGGCATTGCACAAGCGAAAGCAATAGAAATCCGACAAAGTTCAGCAATAAAACAGAATGAATCTGACATGAAAGCGGCTATGAATGAACAAAAATTTACAGTACCAATAGCTGCGAAACTTTCATATGATCTGAAATTTGATGAAGCAAGTACTCTTAAAAAAGAGATAAATACGCCAAATCAAGATGTTGCATTAGCGCTGACACCACCATTGACTGCGGATATCACAGCAAACTATATGGTTACCTCGGGAACAAAAGTAAGTGATATTCCAATAGATAACTTAGTTAAAAATCTTAGAAATACGATGTACGATTGGGATCAAGTCACAGCTTCATACGCTAGTCCGACAACGAATTTAAATGGTACGGGAAATCAAATTATTGTGGTCAATCTAATTAGTGACACATTTGGAAACAAAGTACCAGTGAATGTGACAGTCAGAGCTCAGAGTAACTATATTTTGAGCTACAATGCCAACGGCGGACAAGGAACACTACCGGCACAAGCGACATTTACTTCATCAACGACTGCCACAGTAGCGAGTGGGGCAACCTTATCTAAAGAAGGCGCCACCTTTATGGGCTGGAGCTTAGAATCCGATCCAAAGAATCAGACTAAAATTTATAAGCCGGGAGATAAATATGGTACCCTAGCCGCTGAAAAGAAAAGTGCAACGCTCTACGCGGTCTGGAAATTAGATGCAGTTTTGTATACCTCTTGGGATGATAAAACGCCAACTAAAGAGTTAAGTAAAACCATTTATAGAGATACTACTGAAACTGTGCTTCCATTTTATTGGAAAACCACAGACAAAGTAAAATATAAAGTCAATGTAAGCTTGAAAGATGAAGTTATCTTGACTAAAACGATTGAAAATACAGTGGATGATCAGCAGTTAACCAAAGCTGAGCTCGCTATTTTATTAGCAAAAGTACCAGACAATGGCAGTAATGCTTTAACGGTGGACTTTTACGAGCTAGATACTACAGGTGATATTCTCAATCCATTGAAGCCAAGTGATACATTGAATCTGGCACTTACTATAGAGGTACCGCCTATTTCAGAATATACGGTGAATTTTATTGATGAAAAGGGCAATGCTTTGCACGATCCTTACGTTGGGTCAGGCTTAACAGGTTCCGTGGTGAAACTTAGTGACGTAGAAGAAATCAAAGCTATTGTTGATGGCTTGAAGGCTGATAATTATAATCTAATCGAAAGTCCAGCCGATGAATTTTCTATCAAATCAGGTGGCAGTAGTATGGATTATAAATTTTCCGGACTATTAACGCTACTTTCAGCACCAAGCTCATTAGATTTTGATATCAAAAAAGTCGACATTAGAGCTGAAAAGTTCACGAATCCAGAAGTTAAAGGTGATCCATTAGTCATTTCTGATACAAGAGCTGACAAGCTGAAATGGAACCTAAAAGCAAAATTAGATCAACCATTAACTAGTTTAGACAACAAAGATGTGATTATTCCTAACTCGATCAAGTATAACAACCAAGATGAGGAAATCGCATTAACAGATGAAGATGTTGTGATTTTAAGTCATACGAATACAGCATCTGGGCAATACAATGTTACACAAGAGCAGTGGTCTAGAGGAGATGGGTTTATGCTAGATTTAGCGCCTGGTGCAGTTAAGGCACTTGGCAAATATCAAGCAAAAATGACGATTACGTTGGAAAATGCCAAGTAATCAGAAAAAAATAAAACATGGGTCAATTCAGCCTATGGAGCTGTGTGCTTAGCATGTGATTTTCAATGTAGCATAAAATGCAAAGAAAATAGCATCATGCCTAAGCTTTTAGATAGTCTGGATGCTCTGGTGAGTTGACCCGCCCGACGATATTGTTTTTTCATATTAAAGAAACAGTTCGTCAATCCCTACCTGGAGGGATTAAAAAAATCAGGAACATATATAACGGTGCTAACTTGGATTAACTCTAAGCTAACATAAATAAAAAAAAAACACACATCATAGGAGGAAACACAAATGAAATTAACACACAAATTAACTGGAGCAGTATTATTGGCAACTTTAGGCGTAGCGGTAGCAGTACCAGGGATCACAAAGGCAGAAGACGCGTCTCACTTCAAAAAAGGTGATATGGATATCCAATTCACTCGTAATACAGACGAAGATACAAACACAACTCGTCCTGTTTTCACTGATACAGATGGTTCAGAAGACTCAGGCATTATCTCTGGAACGATCACTCGTCCTTTAGAATCAGTTATCTTCGGTGTTCAAGATGTAACACCATTATCTTTTGGCGGACACGCAGTAGTGAATGACGGAAGCGCACGTACATTCTTTGCTAAAAATTATGTTGAAGAAAAAGGTGCAGCAGCAAACCATGTGATCATTAAAGATACACGTAGCACATTAGATCACAAGTACAAATTAGAAGCAAAAATTACAAAACCAATGACTACAACAATTGAGGGTGAAGGTGATCACGCACTTTCAGGTGCAACATTAACGTATACAAATATTGGGATCAAATCAACTCAAGCAGCAGATTTAGCATTGAGCGCTGATACAATCGCGGCTCCTTCAATTGATGTAACAGAAGAGGGTGTAATATTCATCAACAACGAATCAGAAGGTAAAGGAATTGGACAATCACTAATTCACTTTGGTGTATTATCCGATGTAGAAACTGAACAAACTTCTGATAAATCAGTGAAATTAACTGTTCCAAGTGATAAAGAAATCATTGAAGGTAAATATAAAGGTGAAGTTACTTGGACAATGTCTAACACTCTATAATTAAAATTTTTAATACCTATCAGTATTAATCGCGAGTACCGATCTAAGAGGATCGGTACCGCACTTTAAAAAAATGACTTGAAAGGAATCGACGATGAAACAATACTTTAAACAAGCAATATTTTTATTACTATACATAGGCTGTCTATTACTAATAATCCCACAAACTACATATGCACAAGATGGAGACGGGGAGATCGGCTATAGCTACAAAATCATAAAGCCGGAAAATCAAATTGGGAGTGCTGGTTATTTTGATTTACGAATGTCACCAGAGCAAAAACAAACCGTCGAAATCGAGCTATACAATATGACAGATGGTGAATTGGGTGTTGATTTATCTGTTCATAGCGCAAAAACAAACAGTAATGGTGTGATTGAATACGGTCCGGCAAAAATTGAAAAGGATCCATCTTTGAAACATGACATAGGAGATATTGTAAAAGTCCCTGAAACTGTTACTCTTGCACCGAAAGAAACCAAAAAAGTCCCTGTTGATATTTCTATGCCAAAAGAGAGCTTTGATGGCCAATTGTCTGGTGGGATCTATCTGCAAAAATCTGAAACAGAAGCAGAGAAAAAAGCAAGTGAATCAGCTAATGGTGTAGTAAACAAATATGCCTTTATCATAGGGATGTTGCTAAGTGAAACAGATACAAAAATCCAACCAGAACTAGCTTTAAACAAAGTATATGCAGGTTCATCAAACTATCGTAATGCCTTTTTGATCAACTTTTCAAATTTGGAACCGACCTATGTAGAAGGGATGACTGTAGATGCTAGAATTTTCAAAAAAGGATCAGATGAAATCTTATACGATTCTAAAAAAGAAAATTATCGAATGGCACCAAACACACAGATGACCTTCCCGGTTAATTTAAACGGTGAACAATTCGCTCCTGGTGATTATGATAGTCATATCGTCGTTACTGCAGGAGATAAAAAATGGGAATGGAAAGAAAGTTTCTCAATTACACAAAAAGATGCAGATAAATACAATGCACAAGACGTCTCACTTATCCAAGACCGAGGCATAAACTGGGTCATGATTGCGATGATCGCTGGCGGAGTTTTAGTTCTCTTGTTCGTTATCTTTATTGTAGTTCGCACCACGTCGAAGAAGAAAAAGAAGAAAAAAGCAGTTAAGAGAAAAAAAACTAACTAAAGAAAGGAGGTAGAATATGACTATACTAGATTGGCTGTTTATCGGTTGCTGTTCTGCCTTCCTTATAGCCTTTGTTATTGCGTTGTTTTCATTTGCACTTTCATTTGCAACAGCCAAAGATTTTAACGAGCTGAAGAAAAGGCGCCCTAAAAATAAACAAAAGCGAAAACGATGGCAGCGTAATAGGCAACAACTGAAAAAGAAGAAAAATGCACAAGTAAAACGAGGAATCATTTTCATCGTTTTAAGTATCCTCTTTCTTAGTGGTGGCCTGTATGCCCGTTACTATCAATTAACAAACTTATCTAAAACAGACGGGAATATCATTGTGCAAAGCTATTTTGTTATGGATGAAGTCAACAAGACCTTAACGAGTCTTCAAAATGGCTCTGATGTTGGAGAATCGAAACAAAAATTGATGGAATTAACTTCTCTTTTAGCATCTTACGGTAGTTCTACCCCTTCAAATGGTCTTTCAAAAGAAGGACAAACATTACTGAATCGTTACTATGTTCAACTACGTGAATATGGATCAAATACCTATTCGCTTTCAGAAGAACAATTGAACAACCAAGAGACAGTTTCAACTTATATTAATGATTTGAAACGAATTGAGCAAACACAAAAAAAAGTTTTTAAAGAATTTAATGTAAATGAAACAGCATTAAAGCAAAAAAAATAAAGTGAATCAAAGGGGTTTTATCATGAGTGCCAAAAAGAAAAAACCTTCTCACTCACGCCCTAAAAACACGTTGGATAAACAAGCTGGGACTTCTGTTAAAAAAAGGAAATCCCAAAAAAGCGATCCGACATACATAAGAAAGAAGAAAAAAAGATCAAAACAAACGATTAAAAAGAAACAAAGGCAAACTTGGCAGATATCTATTAAACGGTTGATACTTGAACTGGGACTGAGTTTGATTTTGTTGGGGACTGTATTGTATCTGTTATCCTTCTTTACATTTACTTTTGCTAAGGTAGAAGGCTATTCAATGGTACCTACATTGAATAATGACGAATGGGTTTTTGTCAGTAAGTTAGCTAAGCCGAAGCGATTTAAGTTAGTTTTACATAAAGATCCAAACACTAAAGAAACTTCAGTGAGAAGAGTGATCGGTTTACCAGGTGAATCGATCAGCTATAAAGATGACCAATTATACGTCAACGATCGTGATGTATTTGAGCGCTTCTTGGAAGATGAAACGAAGCGGGCAAAAAACAGCGGCAGTGTTTACACAACCGATTGGTCTACAAAAGCAGAATACGTTCCTAAAGGGAAATATCTGGTTTTAGGTGACAATCGTCCGTATGCCTCAGATAGTCGAGACTATGGTTATGTGGATGAAAAAGATATTGTCGGTATTGTAGAAATGAGAGTCTTACCATTCCACCAGATGCAGCAATTTTAGCAAAGTTAGTGACCCGAAGAAAGGATGGTTCCTATAAAAAATAAGAATCAAAAAAAAATAAATAAGCGCATTGCGAATGAAAAAGTAGACGAAAGAAATCCAAATCGCAAAAGAACAGCATTAAAATATTTTAAAAATGCTTGCTTTTTACTTGTATTATTTTTAGGCATTCTATTTTTGATAAAGATCAAACCTCATCAAGTTAGTGGTGAATCGATGATGCCTACATTAGAGAACGGAGATCGTCTATTTATTTTAAAAAATGAAGACCCACAGCGTTATTCGTTGATCACTTTCGAACCGAAGGGAAATAAAGACGAATCATACATAAAAAGAGTGATCGGAATGCCAGGTGACCGCATTTGGTTAGATCAAAATACCGTTTATTTAAATAGTCAAATGGCTGAAACAAATCCCACTCCACCAAATGAAGAAAACCTTTCAGGTGTTGAGTTGCCCGATGGGACTTTAAAAGTTCGCGTAGACTGGGAAATCGCCGCAGAATTAGAGGGATTATCAACGATTCCAGCTGATCACTATTTTGTGTTAGGCGATAATCGAAGACATTCAACAGATAGCCGGGAAATGGGTTTGATCGATCAAGATCAGATTGAAGGCGTCGTAAAATTTAGATACTTTCCGTTTAACCGACTTGGTACGATTGATTAAAGAAAAGCGAGGATATACATGAAACAACAAAATAGAAAAATATTTTTCAAAAAAAATAGCGTAGCAATCATTCTTAGTTTTCTTTTACCGGTTGCAATTATGGCAATCAGTTACTATCGACTAGGAATCTATCCAACGAGTGACCGTACGATTTTAGCTAGTGATGCATTTGGTCAGTTAGTCAATTTTTATTCAGGATTTAATAATATGCTTCATGGTGACCAGTCCTTCTTTTATACTTGGTCAGGTTCATTAGGACTGAATTTTGTGTCTTTAATGAGTTATTATACCAACAGTTTATTCAGTTTTTTGGTATTTTTCTTTGACAATCTACATATGCCGGATGCGATGTACATCATATTATTGACTAAAATTGGTGCTATGGGAGTAACTTTTTGGGTATTTGCTCATAATACATTTAGAATACCCCAGTGGACGAAAGTATTTTTAAGTGTGTCGTATGCTTTGATGAGTTTTACGATGGCGTATTCCATTATGCTCATGTGGATGGATGCAATGGTTTATCTACCTTTAATTTTATTAGGGATCCATCGCGTTATGGATCGGCAAAGGCCTGTGCTATTGTTTATCAGCTACTTTTTATTATTTATTACAAATTATTATATGGCTTTTATGGTCGGTTTGTTTAGTTTTTTATATTTTTTCATTCGTGTATTGACAGAATGGAAGATCTACAAGCGTTCGATCGTACCTTACTTGATCACATCACTATTGGCAGGTCTGGCTTCTATGATCATTATCTTACCGTCGGTGCTTGATTTAAGAACCAACGGAGAAAAGCTTGACTCGATCAATAGCTTTATTACAAATGATGTTGGTCCTTGGGATTTTGTTGTAAAAAATATGACTGGTGTTTACGATACCTCTAAGTATGGGAGTAGTCCGTTTATCTATGTTGGCCTGTTACCGCTACTATTTTTCATTTTTTACTTTGTGACGAAAAAAATCCCGCTAAAAAATAAATTATTATTCGGTGGTTTACTATTAGTCATGGTTGCCAGTGTCTACATTCAGCCATTGAATCTATTTTGGCAGGGAATGCATTCGCCAAATATGTTCTTATTCCGTTATAGTTTCCTTTATTCCGCTCTAGTCTTGATATTAGCTGGTTTTGGTTTGGAAAAATTTGAGAAAAAAGATCTCAATATACTCGGCAATATTATGCTGTCACTTGTCGGTATTTTTATCGCAGCTGCAATTCTTTCCAACAAAAAAAGATATGGCTATATTACACAGGAGACTTTGATTATCACGGTTATTTTATTAGTAGTCTATGTACTGCTCTTTATTCTTAAAGATAAATTGCCAAAATATAGATGGTTGATGCCAGTTTTACTGATTAGTGTAATGTGTGGGGAAATGTCGTTCAATACACATCAAATCATGTCAGGGATCGATAAAGAATGGGGCTACACAAGCAAAGAACGCTATACACAGGGGTATAAAGATATTGAACCGTTAGTGGAAAAAGCCCAATCAATAAATGATACCTTCTATCGACTTGAAAACTTAAACCCAATCAGTAGGACAGACAGTTTTAATTACAATTATTCTGGTGTAACAATGTTTTCATCGATACGTAATCGTAATTCTTCACAATATCTGGATCGTTTAGGCTATCGTTCAGAAGGAACGAATTTAACCATTCAGTATGAAAACAATACGATTTTAATGGATGATCTATTGGGAGTGAAATATAATTTAGCCAAAAATGACCCTCAAAAATACGGCTTTAAAGAAATTGAGACACATGGTAATTATACTCTTTATGAAAATGAACATGCCTTACCATTAGGAGTCCTAACAGATCAAGGTATTTATGAAACGAAAAATAATAACAATCAAACAGCATTGGTCCAATACTTATCAGAAATGAAAGAGCCGCTTTTCCAATTTACTGGCTTAACAGAAGTTTCTCGAACCAATATGATCGTGCAAGAATCTGGTGATTTTACCTTATATTCTGAAGAAAGCAATACTGGGGAAGAAAAAAGTATTACATGGGAAGTCAACGTCCCAGCCCAGACACAAGCTTATCTATCATTAGATACTAGAGCATTGAATAGTGTTGATAATGGCTCAGTAGAAATCAGTGTTGATGGGCATAAAAATGTCAGCGGACTGTCTTCAACAGGTACTTATTTTAATCTAGGACATTATGAGCAAGCAACGAAAGTCAACGTTACAGCTAAGTTTATGGGCAGCTCAGTGGTACAAGCCGTTCGTCCGTCTGTTTTAGTTTTAAAAACGGATGTACTGGATCAAGCAATCACTGATATCAGAGAAAAAGAAGTTCCTTTTAATGTTAAAGGCAATCATGTTGAAGCCAAAGTTACGACAGAAAAAGAACAAGTTATTTTCACAACGATCCCTTACGATCCAGGCTGGAAAGCAACTATTGATGGAAAACCGACAGAAATCAAGGCAGTTCAAGATGCTTTGATCACCGTTAAAGTTCCTAAAGGAGAACATACTGTTGAATTAACGTATTATCCTGAAGGAATGAAACTTGGCGGCTTATTATTTATTAGCAGTGTCCTGTTATTTAGCGGCTACGTCTATTGGTATCAGAAAAAACAACAAAAAATAAATCAAAAGGAGTCAATCCATTGAAAATAAAAGGAACCATTATGTTATCTTTGATCGCTGTATTACTTTTTTTTACAGGGTGTTCAAAACAATTGGAAGACACCGAACAAAAATTCAGTGATAGAGGTGTCTCTTATGAAATGCAACTGCCAGGTGGCTGGAAAGCAGATAAAGAAGTCAGAAGTGATTACGGACTTCAAACAGCTTTTAGCGCAGAGGATACAAAAAGTAATTCCTATCTATTTATTACAACGACACCAGTAACAGAAGTAGAACAAGATTCATTTGGAGAAAAAACAAGAGAAAAATTAAAAGAGCGCTACAATTATAAAAATCTTGAAGGTATTTATATGAAAAAAATGAAAGTAGGGGAGTACCCGGCTTATAAATATACCTTGAATACTGTCTATAAAGAAAAAAGTGTCTGGGCACATTTCTACTATATTTGGACGGAAAACGGTTTTGTTCAGATGACATTTTACTCGGCTGATGACAATTCCTACGAGAAGCGTTCAGAGAAAATCGATGCATCTGTAGCGACTCTTAGAGAAGTCAGTTTCGATGAGAAAGAGGCTGAAAAGACGGAAGAATCAAAACAAAAAGCCGAAGGTGATATCATCACAATTGAAAATGATGAGCTGAAAATGGAAACTACAGGTGTAAGACAAGTGTCAGGGAAAGAACAACAAAAACTAGTGGCGATCCGTTATAACTTTACGAATTTAAATGAAGAGCCTGTTCAACCGTCCATTTGGCAAGAACTTGTTACAGCTTCACAAAACGGAAAAACGCTCTCGGTAGCGACGTTACCAGAAGACTCAGCTTTTTTGGATGTAAAAGAACTTGCTGACGCTCAGACTAAAATGGTTGCTAAAGGACAAACGGTTGAATGTGTCGTTCTTTATGAACTTTTAGATCAAAGTACCATCGAATTGAGTTTTTCACAAGACGCATTTCCAGGTCTTCAAGCAGAACGGGTGGTGCTTCCAGAATGAGTAAACGAACATCAATGATAGGAATCATCATGTTAATGCTTCTGTTTGTTTTTTCGGGATGCAGTAAAGCAGGTAAGTACGATGACTTCTCCAAAGAAGATCAGGCGTTAAGCTGGCAAGCGGAGCGCAAGCAAACATTTGGTAATTCTGATTATTCAAAAATAGCAACGGAAAAAGAGGCTTTTCAGCTTGTTGAAGAAAAATATAAGCTGCATATTCCTGCTTATTATGAAGAAACGAAAAAGCTTATTGCCGATGAAATCCCTTCTGATACAGTAAAACCGGGGGAAACAGTATATGCTGTTTTCGCTAGAAATAAAGAGCTGAATTTTCAAACCAGGTATACTTTTTACAAAGAAGAAGAGTTACAGATCGTTTCGGAAGTGACCTTAAATTATGAATATTCAGAAACAAACAGCTTAGCCTATTTACGTTCACAGACCATTTCGATTAAAATTGCTCCAGTCAACGGTGTATTACCTAATGATAATCTTCCTGGTCTTGTCGAAAAAATGGGTGAGAATATGAATATCCCTGCTGAAAAAATCAAGTCTGGTTTGGCCGGCTACGAGAAGCAAGTAAGGGAATCAACTAGTCCAATTACAGAAGAGTTCCTCCCAATCGTAACAAATCAGGAGAGTATCGATAAAAAAAATGCATTCAACAAACTAATCGCAGTTAGCTATGATACAAACGGAACAGTAAGAGAGCTCTACGCAGAAATATCGGAATAAGTAGCTCAACTGATCTCGCTGTTTCTTCACATGTTAGTATATAGAAGGGAAAAAATCACCTTTAAAACAAAAAGTAAGTTGTAACAACTATCTGGACTGTTGCTTAGAGAAGTGCTAGACGTGTATAGAAAAATCAAGAGATCAAGTATAACTTACAAAGTTATACTTATTCTCTTGGGCTTTTTTACTTGCGTTTGCTTTTGTGTGACTTAAAAAGAAGTATGAGCGTTCGTTTATCTTCGACAAGGTTTAGGTGAGTGTGGTACAAATCAAGGGGAATAAACATTTAGTCTTAGTTTTAAGCCTAACGTTTCTGATCAGTTGTTTATCAGTTATTGTCAGAAATCAATTATCTAATTGCAATATTCTTAATAAAAGAAAGTTAATTGAAACGAGAGCTTAGCTAAAGAAGCAAAGCGTGCATGATACAGCATGCGAAATTGTCGTAAGACGCGACAGCATCGCACAGAAAAATAGCCCTCCTGTAAGTATAATAAGGAGTATGAAGAAGAGTAACAAAAATCAAGAGACAAAGGTTGTGTTAGAGAGCGTATTTATAAAGTGTAGAAGAAAAATCTTTGAGTAAAGATTATCGGAAATCATTAAAAAGATACAGTACGTGAAATACAGTTTTAAAAATTGTCGAAAGAACCGACAGGATCGCGAATTAAAAGAATTGAAATGTATGTAAAATAGGAAGTATAAAGAAGAACATCAACACTAAAACTAAAAAAGGAAAGGACGTGGCTCAATATGTTTACAAAAAGAACTGACGTGAAATCTCTTCTATCAAAAACAAAGCAGTTCTCATCCTTGTATCATGGTAAAACAGATAAAGAGGGATTGGATCCCGTATAATAATTTGCCACAACTAGTATCTACAATTAAAATTTACAAGAATCAATACATATAATCACCAAATAGTTTCAATATTTTTCTCGATTTTCTATAAAAACTCCCCAGTATTTTCTAAATATACAACTTTGAATTGTAGATAGTCACTATCAGTTGAACATTCCTCTATTTATTGTTCAGCTAAAAATAATGATTTTTTCTTCCCGACACACCATTTATTCTTTTTTTTATCAATGAGAATACCGCTGAAAAAGCCCCTGCAATGTAACGTAACTTGCCGTTGAATGAATTCAAACAATAACAATAAACCTTTAGTATTATCATCGTTTAAATCAGTAATATCACTATCTAAAATAAGTCACTTGCTTAAAAAAATGAATGAATGATAAAAGTTAAACGAGTCTAAAATTAGAATGACTTTTAAAAGAAGCGTAATATTTTAATTAAAATTCGAATAAATAAATACGATTAAGAAGTAAAAAATAAAAAAACGAAAAAACATTATTTATTTGACTTTTTTATTTCATTGAGATTTTTTTACAGAATATTGTTGCAAATTACAAAAAAAGTGGAGAGAGTGGTTAAAAAGATGGAGATGATCCTTATTTTGAAAAAAATAAAACTATTGATGAGTAATTTTTATATTTTAATAAAATATAAAAAAAACAAATGTGCGATTTAAAACAAAACTATTTTCGTTAAATGTCTATTATGTTGGGAATTTTAAAACTATGAGCTGTTGAAAAAAATATTTTTTGAATTAAAATTTATAATTAGTAGTATATAAAATTTATAGATAAAATAAATGAAATTAAAAAAATATTTGTAAAATGTCAGTAAGATGAGATATTGTCAATTGAAATAGCAAAAATAACGGAAAAGAGGGTGGGTCATGATTAAGATATTAGATAAAATGTCGACTAGAAAATTAGAGTTAGTGAGGATATTAAGTTCGGAGACAAGGTACTTTAGTGTGAAGGAATTGTCAGAACAATTAAATATCAGCAATAAAACATTGGTTCGAACTGTTGAGTTATTAAAAGAAGACATGGAATCTTGGACAAGCCATGTAGAAATTTTAGAAAAAAATATCTTGGGCTATTCATTAAAGCAATTGAATGGTTTCTCAATTCAAGAGATCGAAGTTTATTACTACAAAGGATCTATTATTTATCAGGTGATTGATGAACTATTTCATAATAAGTTCGTAGACATCAAGACATTTGCAAGTAAACGCTATCTCAGTTATACCGTTGTATACACAAATATCGTTGAAATCAAAGAATTGGTCAGTGATTTTTCATTGGAGCTTGAATTGAATAAAAATATTCACCTGAAGGGTACGGAAATGCAGATCAGATATTTTTACTTTAGTTTTTACTGGACTATTTTTGGTGGTATTGAATGGCCCTTTAGATTTTATGATAAGCAAAAAGCGTTTGAATACATAGAGGTGATCGAATCTTTTTATTCACGAGAATTAAGTGTTTCGGAAACGGAATTTTTTCTTTATTGGATCGGCACGATCTTCAATCGAGTTCATTTGATGAAAAAAAATGTTGATTGTAGTGAATTTCATTCATACAAAGGATCGTATAACGAAATAGAAAAAATACTGAAACCTAAATTGTTAAGCAAAAATTTTCCTGCAGATAATATAGATGAAGAAGTCCTATTCGTTTATCTTGTTCTTTTCGGTTTTCAACCAAGAAGGATATATGGGGAACAAGATCAAACGCAAGTAAGGACAGAGCTGAACAAAAATGTCGAAAGCATAATTTCCAGCTATTGGATGCGAGAATTTTATGAACATTTTTCAGTAAATTTAACGATTTCTGAACAAATTACTTTATATACTAATTTAGTTATCCAACATTTTCAACTGATAGCATTTAAAGGAGGAAACATACGGTTTGACAATAGCGAGGTCTATTCATTAGATTGTGATTCTACTGTGGAAAAAATGGTGAAAAAAGCTGTCACTAAAATTACAGATGAATTGTGCCAAATAGAAGAGGTCGAAAGCTTAAAGTTAAATAGGGAATATTTAGAGACAAATTATCAACAAGAACTCTATGAACTGTTATCTTCTGATCATCGTATGGGAAATATCAAAGTAGCCATTATTTCTCAATTTGGTGAGAAGACAAATCAACATTTAAAGAACATCGTTGTTTCTAAGACAAATGTAAACATTGAATTTTGTTCTTTTACAGATAAAGATGTTGATTTAATAATATCTAATCGCCTATATTCAGAAATTATTCGGAAAAAAAATAACGATGCTGAATTAATTATCTGGAATGACACGCCAACAGAATTAGACAAGAAAAAAGTTTCCGAGGTCTTGAAAAAAATTGTGAACCATAGACAGTGTACTGTTTTTTCAGAAGTGTTAAATACGGGGATTGAAGAAAGAGTTAATTAAGTATACGTGACTGAAAAGAGCGTTGAACAATAAGAGCCAATCTTTTACTGACTATTCGAGTGTATAAATAAGCAGCTCAATACTTCTAAAAGTCATGTAGATAGTGGTCTGTCAGATTATAAAATAGACTGCGAATGATTGGTTTCTATATTTTAAGTTGAAGGGAATTCGCTTAGAAGGCAAACCATAAATAATAATATAGTTAGCAATGAACGTACCGATCGTTAAATAGTTAGTTGTAGTGTCTGGTTGCTTTTTAAGTAGTATTTATAAGAATGCAAAATATGAAGGAGGAAATTTAAAAAATGTACAAAGTAGCGATTATTTCATCTGAAGACTATTCCTTAGATGGTTACGCACAAGCGTTTGCACAAGAACAATGTAAGATTGTATTTTTGAATATAGAAGCTGTAGAGGTGGAAGAGATCCAAGGGATGGATGCCATAATTATAGAAGAAATGAGTTCGGAAAATATCGGGCGGACATGTGAACTCATTATCAAAATGAAAAATTATACTACAGGTATGATTTGGATTGTATCAAAAAATTCTAAAAAAAATAATCGAATCATTTATTTACAATTGGGTGCGAGCGCTACTGTGGATGCCCGAATAGAACCAGATGAATTTTCATTGCTGATCAGAAAGTCGTTTGACCGTGTTTATACCAAAAGTGAAGCTACTTTTATAGATAGACATATGAATAAACCAATCGAGGATTCTAAAACGGAAAAACCAGAAGTTGAATTACTATCAAATGTTATGGGTGTTAAGATCGCTGGTCAAAAGGAAATTTTATTAACACGCTTGGAGTATAAAGTGTTAGTAGTGTTAAATGAACAACTGAATCAGGTTGTTCCTTATGCTGAATTGTTTCAACGTGTTTGGGGAGGAGAATCAGATTTAGATACGTTCCGTTTAGCGAATTTGATTTCTCATTTAAGAAGAAAAATCGAGGGAGATCCTGAAAAACCAAAATATATCAAAACGATTCGTTCAAAGGGATATATGTTGTCGGTTTAGTCTGCTTGATTTAAACTTGCTATAAAGGTTGAAACGAAGTTGAACATCAATCTGAGGTAGCGATACCATTAGTATTAGCTAACGAATAAAAAATAATGCTGATTAAAGAAAGCTAAGATAGAAGAAGATATCACCAAGAATTTACTATTGTAAGTTCTTGGCGGTATTTTTTTCTTTTCGATTAGAATGCGTTTACAATTTTAAAAGGATATGTTAATCTTAACTTGTTCGAACAAGTTGGAAATCTAGATGAGCTGCCCTAAAAGAAAGTAGTGATAGATAAAAAAATGTAAGCGTTATAGAAACGTAGATTTCAAGTAAGATGTGAAGGATAAGTGAGTGAGAATGGAAAATTCACCAACAAAAGCAGAACTAAATAAGAAGACTAAATTAACAAGTATGTATTTTAACCGTTATTTGATATTTCGCTATGTTACAGCGCTTTTTTTCTTTATCAATTTATATTGGAGCGTATTGAGTTTTGCCAATGTGAGCAGTTGGATGATCGTTCCACTAGGATTACTTATAATTGATATCGCTATCATAATTGAACAAACTGCCAAATATTGGAAACCGACAAGTCGATTACCTGTAACGAAAATTGGGTATGCCATACAAATGATCAGTAATGTTCTGGGGATGGTCATGATTCTACTTGGTCATCAAAAGCTTCTTTTTCCTTTTATTAATAATGAAGGGAAAAGTTTATTAGTGGCATGTCTTGTTTTAGGTTTTATTATAGGGGTGTTCGTTGAATGGCGTATTTGGCAAATTGAGCATAATAAAGATGCTTACTTGAAATACATGAAACAATTTGAAAATAGTATGAACTAAGAAAGGTGATAAAAATGGAATCAGAGGGTAAAGTATTTAAATTTTTAAATAACTATTTAATGGGACCAATGGGAAAAATTTCTCAATTTAGAATTGTTCGAGGGGTAATGGCTGCTGGTATGGCTTCCATTCCTTTTACAATTGTAGGCTCAATGTTCTTGATTATTGCTGTTTTACCGCAGAGTTTTCCAGCGTTAGAAGGCATATGGGATATTTCGTTTAATCGAGTTCAGAATTTATATATGTTAGGAAACATGGCAACAATGGGGATTTTGGCGCTGTATTTTTGTATAGTATTTGGTTACGAGTATACAAAAATTCAAGCACAAGAAGAAAAAATCAATCTTAATCCTTTAAATGGGGCATTATTATCTATGATGGCGTATTTTATGTGTTTACCTGAATTGATTTTTGATGGTGGAATCGCTACACTGGTGAATGTTGTTACGGATGACCAAAAAATCATTGATGGTTGGGAAATGTCTGGTGGGGTTACTCGTTTAGGAACAACAGGTATTTTTACAGCAATCATCATGTCAATTATCGCTGTGAAGATCTATGCGTTGTGTGTGAAACGTAAATGGGTCATAAAAATGCCGGAAACAGTTCCGACAGGCGTTTCTAATTCTTTTACAGCCCTTATTCCAACAGTTCTAATTGCATTAGCAGTTATTGTTATTAATGGATTATTAGTCGCTTTAGGAACAGATATCTTTAAAATGATTGCTATTCCATTTGGATTCGTAACGAATTTGACGAATACGTGGGTAGGGTTATTAGTAATTTACTTTTTAATGCATGCATTGTGGATCGTTGGGATTCATGGTGCTACAATTGTTACTTCATTTTTGACGCCGATTGTTTTATCAAATATGGTTCAAAATCAAAATGGTGCAAACCTTCCGTTTGCCGGTGAATTTAACAACAGCTTTGTTACTATTGGTGGGTCTGGAGCAACACTTGGAATGGTTATTTTTATCACTTTTTTTGCCAAATCTGCCCAACTGAGCGCCTTAGGAAAAGCAGCTGTTGTGCCGTCACTTTTTAATATCAATGAGCCGATTTTGTTTGGGATGCCAGTTGTATATAATCCATATACTGCTATTCCTTTCTTTTTAGCACCAATGAGTTCGATGTCAGTCGCTTATTTTGCTATCAAGTTTGGCATGGTTAATCCACCGATTGCACAAGTTGCTTGGCCAACTCCACTTGGGTTGTCTGGATTTATTGGTTCAGGCGGTGATTGGCGAGCGTTTGTGTTAGCGTTTGTCTGTGCGGGCATAGCCTTTCTGATTTGGTTCCCATTCATCAAGTTTTACGATGGGAAATTGTATCAAGAGGAGCAGGACAATACGGTTACAAACTAGTTACAGTTAAACTATTTCTAGAAAAATTGCTATGAGTAGTAAAAAGATTTAAACTGTTTGGTGTAGGGCGGTCAAGAGGGGTTGTCCATTTTATTTAATGAAAAAGGAGCTTGGATGATGCTACCAAAGAAGCCGATTGATATTAAAATGTTAGTAAAAAAGATGATAGATGAAATCCAAGACGGAAACCTTGCGGATGAAAATGGAAAACTACCAAGTGAACAACAGTTGATGGCTCATTACACGGTTTCCCGTTATGCACTGCGAAGAGCATTGTTGCAACTTGGTGATATGGGCTATATCTATCAGGCACAAGGAATTGGTTCATTTATACGTCCAAAATATCATGAGAATCTGCTGAATTTACAAAATAATGTAGGGTTGACAGAAGAAATTGCGCGACCAGGCCGCACCATTCGGACTGTAGAAGCCACTCAACGTATCGTAAGCGCTAAAGAAGCGGAGTTTTTACCAGAGAATAGTGGTTTAACTTCTGAGGTGCAGCTGATAGAGATCGAGCGTTTAAGGACACTTGATGATGAACCTTATCTAATTGAACGATCCTATTATTTACAGTCGATTGCTAAAGAGATTCCAGCAAAATCGCTATACGATTCTGTTTTTAACTACTTTGAACAAGATAAAAAAATTAAGATTGGATTTATTGATAAAGTGATCAGTAGTGAGCCGCTATGCAAGCAAGGAGCGAATTTCTTCAATTTAGCAGAAGGTGCTCCCACATTAGTTGTCAGAGATGATACGTTTTTAAGCTCTGGGAAATTATTAGCTTTTTCGAAAATTTGCTATGATTATCGCAAAGCTGAATTATTCATGTTTAAAAAAACATATTGAGATCTGTATCTAGTTTTAAATAGGTCGAGACAAAAGTGTTCGGCAGATTCTAGGTAAGGTTGGAATAGAAGCGTTTATTTCCCAAGAAATTGCGTTTGCTCCCAGCGTGTATTCGAGTATAGGGTGTGAAACAAAGGTGAATGTTGCTTTTGTCTCACACCCACTTGTCGTGTGATGGAGAAGTCTAGACACTTTTTCTAAAGACAGAGATAAAGCGGGGATAAAAAGGAAAAAAATCCTTAGTAGGATATGATACAATACGTTGAAATGAAGGCGTTATCTTGACTCCTTCAAATAAGTGATAAAGGAAGTTGAATTTATGTACGTTGGGTTTGATATCGGAGGAACAACCGTTAAATATGGTGTCTTAGATGAGAGCGGGCGTGTTCTGGAAAAAGAAACGATGGAGACAGAATATGAACCTACTATTTTTTATAGGAATCTTTTAAAACGTATTGAAGAGGCTCAAACACGTTATCAAATAAAGGGAATCGGAATCAGTGCTCCGGGAATTGTGCAAAAGGATGGATTCATGTTGACTGCAGGTGCGATCAGCTCTTTATATGGAGAAAACTTTAAGCAAAAATTAGAGGGACTAACGGGTCTGCCTGTTACGGTTGAAAATGATGCAAATGCAGTTGCTATAGCAGAAAAATGGATCGGTAATGCGATCAATATGGAGAATTATTTATGCCTGGTCTTAGGGACAGGAGTTGGCGGAGGAATCGTCATCAATGGGAAGGTTTATCGTGGCTCACACGGCATGGCAGGAGAATTCGGCTGGATGATGATTGATAAATTACCTGAAACAGGAAATCTTGAGACGGTATCGATTAATAGACGGGCTTCGATTGTGGATGGTTTGATACGATTATATAATGAAGCCCAACAAAAAAATATAGAAAATTTTGTGCCTGTTAGCGATGCCAGAGATATTTTTGATTTAGCTGAAAGAGGCGACAGACTTGCAAACACGATCACGAAACAATTTTATGTCGATTTATCTGTAGGACTGGTAAATTTAATTAGTTGTTTTGATCCAGAAGTTATTTTAATTGGCGGTGGTGTGAGTGCAAATGAATTTTTCCACCAAGAACTTCAGAAAACCTTGACTGAAGTAGAGAAGAATCATGCAGCAGTCAACTATCTAAGAGGGAAGACGATTGCACCTGTTATTCCAACTAAATTAAAAAATGATGCAGGACTTATCGGTGCTGTCTATCAAGTTCATCAAGTCGTCAGTAAATAAAATTTTTATGGTATAATTTTCTTAGCGAATCAAAGGAGATTAACGTAAATGGCGATATTTGATTATCTGAAATTAAATGACCTGTCCTCTGTAGAACAAGAAATTTATCGATTTATTGCAAATAACTTGGAGAAAATCCCCTATATGCGTGTTCGAGATATTGCAGATGGTGCACATGTATCATCAACATCAGTCTTTCGTTTTGTTCAGAAAATAGGATTTCATTCTTTTCCGGAGTTTCGATTTTATATAAAAGCCCATTTAGATAAGGTTCGCCAAGAAGAAAATAAAAAGCATATTGGCATTGAAGAACGAGTAAATTCTCTTAACATAGGCATTTTTCATCCCGATGTTGAATATCAGATAAAGAATATGGCACAAGCTTTAGGTGACAGTGATTTTATATTGTTTATGGGGATGGGCGCTTCTGGTGCAATTGCCCAATATATAGCTAGGAAACTAGCGAGTTTAGGTTATGTGTCGATCAGCTTGGATGATTTGACTTATCCAATTCGTAGCTTTCTACGTAAAGACCAAAAAAATGTTATTATTTTTTTAAGTGTTTCTGGTGAAACCAAAGAATTAATAGAAGTAATCGCAAGCTTAGAAGATAAGAATATAGTTCAAAAGTATTGTATTACGTTAAATAAAAAAAGTACGCTTGCACAACTTTGTGACTACTCTATTGAGTATGAAATCAAAGAAGAGCGTAAAGATATTTTTCTAGATCTAACGAGTCAGTTGCCATCGATCGCAATTTTGGAAACGCTTATTAGCTATCTTAAAGATTTTCATAATGACAAATGATTGAATTAAACAATTACCATCGTTTATTCGGATATAAGGTGTGAAACAAAAGTGAATGTTACTTTTGTTTTTACACCTATTTTCTTTGTTAAAAATCAGGAACAGGTCGTTCCGTTCAAGGAATATATTTTATTTGCTTAGAATATATTTTTTAAAAGTAGGCGCTTACTTTTTTGCAGCAAACTTTAGGTATAATACGATTATAAATGAAAGGAGTTTTATCTATGCAAAAATTTAATGATATTATTGATCGTGCATTGGTTCCTGTTGCAACTAAGTTAAATAATCAACGACATATTGCAGCGGTTAGAGATGCCTTTATGTTGATTTTTCCATTAACGATTTCGGCTTCACTTGTTATTTTGTTAAATAATATTTTGTTTTCAAATGACAGTTTTGTTGTGCAATTATTACGCTTATCCAGTATTTTTCCTAATTTAGAAGACGCACAGCAAGTGTTATCTTCTGTAGCAAATGGAACCATCAATATCATGAGTATTTTTATAACCTATCTTGTTGCGCAAATACTTGCAAAACATTTTGAAGCAGATTCAACGTTAGTTGGGCTAACAAGTATCGCAAGCTTTATGATCTTGTATCCTAAACCATTTAATGCGGATGATTTAAATGTTATCAGTACACAATACTTAGGAGCACAAGGTTTATTTGTTGCGATGATTGTGGGCTGTTTAGTGGGAGAATTTTTGCCTAAACTGTTTAAAGTCAAACGTTTAAAAATCAATATGCCAGAAATGGTTCCCCCAGCTGTCTCACGTTCTTTTTCAAGTATGATTCCGATCGTTATTGTCGTTGGACTTGCAGCGATTATAAACTTTTTAGTCTTAATGATCGCGCCAGAGGGAATTAATGAACTTATCTATAAAGGAATTCAAAGTCCATTACGTGATTTGGGTGGAAATGTTGTAGGAGTAATGTTATTAGCGTTTATTCAAACCTTGCTATTTTCAATTGGTATTCATGGTCCAAATACGCTAAATGCGGTTCGTTCTGCTATATTTACAGAACAAGATTTAGCCAATCTTGATTTTATTAATCAAGGAGGATCACTTTGGGATGTTCCTTATAAAGAAACATGGGGAATTTTGAATGATATGTTTGCAAATATGGGAGGAACAGGTATGACAATGGGGCTGATCATTGCAATATTTATTGCCTCAAGACGTCCTGAGCAACGAGAAATTGCAAAAATGTCATTAGTTCCAGGGATCTTTCAAATTAATGAACCCATCATTTTTGGCTTGCCGATCGTTTTAAATCCCTTATTAATCGTTCCATTTATTTTAGTCCCAATGGTCAATATTATGATCGGTTATTTCGTTACGGTGGTTTGGCCAATTATGCCTTCTCCGGCAATTGGTGTCCCATGGACTACGCCTGGAATCATTAATTTATTTTTAGGGACAGGTGGGAATATTGTTGCGATATTAGTCGGTATAATATGTTTGGCAGTTTCTGTTTGTATCTATTTGCCATTTGTTGTTGCTTCTAACCGTGCACAAAAAATTGACTTATAAGTAAATTAAATTTAAAAAAAGGGGTATTAGTATGGCGAATAAACTAGCAGAAGATTTTTTATGGGGTGGCGCAATTGCAGCGCACCAAGCGGAAGGAGCTTGGAATCTAGATGGTAGAGGACCGAGTACAGCAGATGTAATGACAGCTGGTGGAAATGGCATTCCTCGAAAAATAACGGAAGGTGTTCTTGAGGGAGAATATTATCCAAATCATGAAGCGATTGATTTTTATCATCATTACAAAGAGGATATTAAGCTTTTTAAAGAATTAGGCTTAAAATGTTTGCGAACGTCTATATCTTGGAGCCGTATTTTTCCTAAAGGTACTGAGGCAGAGCCAAACGAAGCAGGTCTGTTATATTACGATCGCCTGTTTGATGAATTAATAAAAAATGATATTCAACCCGTTATTACCTTGTCTCATTTTGAAATGCCGTATTACATTTATGAGAAATTTGGTGGTTTTGGCAACAAAGAAGTGATTCCACTATTTGTAAAATTTGCAAAATGCGTTTTTGAGCGTTACAAAGATAAAGTGACGTACTGGATGACATTTAATGAAATCAATAACCAAGCAGATGGACAAGAACCTTTACATGTTTGGACTAATTCGGCGATGATCATTGAGGATGAAGCGAAAAAAGAAGCGCTAGTCTTTCAGGCTGGGATCAATGAATTGATTGCTAGTGCAGCCGCTGTGATTGAAGGAAAAAAGATAAATCCTAACTTCCAAATTGGGTGCATGATGGCTTATGTTCCAGTCTATCCATACTCGTGCAATCCAGAAGATATGATGGCCTCTGTAAAAGCGAATGAACGAAGATTTTTCTATAATGATATTCATGCTCGAGGAAAAATTCCAACATACGCTACAAAATACTGGGAACGTAAAAACTATCAAATACAGATCAGTGAACGTGAATTAGCTATTTTGAAAGAAGGAACAGTTGACTATATTGGTTTTAGTTATTATATGTCTGGCGCAATTTCTACACTTACAGATGTCAAAGGGTGGCAAACAGAAGATATTCCAAACGCAAAAATAGTAAAAAATCCATATATAAGTGTATCTGATTGGGGTTGGCCGATCGATGAAGTGGGATTACGCTATGTATTGAATACCGTCTATCAGCGTTACGATTTACCTCTATTTATTGTAGAAAATGGCTTTGGGGCGTATGATAAATTGACAAAAGAAAATACCGTTCATGACCAATATCGTATTGATTATTTGAGCAAACATATTGAACAAATGGAAAAAGCCATCATCGAAGATGGGGTTCCGGTCATTGGCTATACCCCTTGGGGAATTATCGATATTGTAAGTTTTGGCAGTGGTGAGATGGAAAAAAGATACGGTATGATTTATGTAGATAAGGATAATGAAGGCAAAGGAACACTGCAACGCTTGAAAAAAGAGTCATTTTATTGGTATCAGAACGTAATTAAGACCAACGGAGAATATATTTAGATCACTAGCTATGCGTTAATAAACGTAATAACAAAACCTTTTAGTCAAGAACCTGATCAATTGACTAGAAGGTTTTTTGTAATCTAAAATTTATAAGATAATAGTTTAGGAATTTGATGTTAAAGAAGCACTGTAGTAAAGTGAGTGGTAGATACTGTTTTAGGTTACTTATGAAAGGAGAAATCTACAATGAAAATCACACAATTATCTATGGATACCTTAAAACGAGCACAAGAACGTTTTGAAGAGACACTCGGCCAAATGGAAGTGGATGAGGCAAATACGATGCCAGCGCCGTTGATCAAATCAGTTACTTGGCTGATTTGGCATACTGCACGAGAGTTGGATTACCAATTCGCAGAACTGAACAACACGAAACCATTATGGGTAGAATCTGGCTGGAGTACTAAATTTGCGTTGGATTTACCAGATGATACAGAAGATTGGCAGCATACTCCAGAACAAGCAGCAAAAGTTGTAGTGACGGATAAAAAATTATTACTTGATTATCTTGCCGCGAGTATTGAATTTACCAATACCTATCTATCAACAATTCGTGAAGAGAGTCTTCATGATGTCGTGGATACAAATTGGACACCTGTCGTTACGCGCCAGGCTCGAATTGTTTCTGCTATTGACGATGCTGTGATGCACTCAGGTCAAGCTGTTTATACAAGAAGATTGGTTATTGGGAAATAAGATAGGATAAAAAAGAGGAGTGTGGGACAAAAGGAACAATCACTTTTGTTTCACACTCTAAATACGGATAAATGATTGAAGCACTTTTCTCTTTTACCTATCAGGTTGATTGACTAGACTCTCTCAAAACTAACGAAACTGGAACGACAATTTGTCTCCCAAGTTCGCCTTTATTGTTGATTAATTCTAGCAGTGTTTCAACCGCGTGATTTGCAATCAAAGTAGTATTTTGTTTTACAGATGAAAGAGTCGGTGTTGTGTATTGACCAGAAGCCGTATCATCAAATCCGATCAACTTTATTTTTTGCGGCACATCGATATGATTTTTCTTTAGGTGTAGCATTAATTCTAAGGCGATTAAATCATTTATAGAAAAAATACCGTCTGTACTTGGATTTTTCTTCAAAAACGAAAGCAGTTTTGTTTCAAACTCTGAACATCGAACATCAACAGAAAGTAAATGTTGTTTTGCATCAAAGGAAATACTATTTTTTTTCAACGCGTCTTTAAATCCTTTAAGACGTTCTTTTGCACTAGTTGATTTTTGATTATGCATCGCAATGATCGGAGACTGACATCCTTCATGAATCAACGCTTCAGCACTTTCAAAAGCCCCTTGATAATGATTGGATGAGATAAAAATAGTATCATCTTTCTTTTTTGGTTCTCGATCAATACAGATATAAGGAATCTTTTTTTCAGCCCCGGAAGAGTCAAATTCAAATTCCTCAGCCCCGGATATCACGATCAAGCCATCCACACCTTTTCCTTCTAAAATACGTAGGTAAGCAAGCTCTTTTTCCGAGCTTCTAGAAGTATTGCAAATAATAGTGGAGTAGCCTTTAGCAAATAAAATCTCTTCTAATTTTTGAACTACATCAGAAAAGAAAAAGTTACTTATGTCAGGTACTAAAATTCCGATCGTAAATGATTTATTCATTCGTAAATTTTTAGCGCTGTAATTCATTTTGTAGCCTGTCTCTTCAATGACTTTTAGAACTTTTTTTCTTGTTTCCTCAGAAAAACGTCCATTATCGTTGATTACTCTAGAAACAGTTGCAACTGAAACGCCCGCTATTTCAGCGATATCTTTAATTGAATAGTTTTTCATAAATGTGTCCTCGTGGGTAATCGTTCTCTTTGTTTTGTTACTATTTACCTGTATTTTCCCATAAAATGAAGCTGAATACAACTATTCAACACAAATTTTTATTGACAGGTGGAAATATTGGTGATATATTATGCCTAAATATAGGTAAACGATTACTCAAATATTTTTTTTGGACACTGGGTAATCGTTATCTCAAAGGAGGAGAAGAAATGCCCAAGTTATTATGCCCGTCAATGATGTGTGCGAATTTTTCTAATTTAAAAAAAGACATCCAAGAACTTGATCAAGCTGGTGTGGATATTTTCCATATGGATTTTATGGATGGTCGTTTTGTGCCAAATTTTGGAATGGGGTTACAAGATTTTGAATTGGTGCGTTCTGTGACAGATAAACCAGTAGATGTTCATCTAATGATTCAAGAACCAAGTAAGTATGTTGAGAAATTTGCTGATCTTGGTGCGGATATTATTTATATTCATCCTGAAGCGGACCAACAGGCTGCCAGAACATTAGATATGATTCATCAAAAGGGAAAAAAAGCAGGTATTGCCATTAATCCGGGAACATCAGTTGAAATGATTCAAGGATTACTGCCTTTAGCAGACTATGTAATGGTGATGACAGTCAATCCAGGATTTGCAGGTCAAAAATATTTAGAGTATACAGATCCTAAAATAGAGAAATTAGTGATCTTAGCAAAAGAATATAACTTTGAAGTGATGGTAGATGGTGCAATTTCGCCTGAAAAAATTGAACAACTAAGCAAAATCGGAGTATCTGGATTTGTATTAGGAACATCCGCATTATTTGGAAAAACTGGAACCTATCATGAAATTCTTGCAAAATTAAGAGCATGATACGTTTAACTTTATACTAACAGGAGGAATGATTGTATGAAATTAGCAATTGGAAATGATCATGTGGGATTTGAACTAAAACCAATCATTATAGATTATCTAAAAGAACTAGGACATGAGGTCGAAGATTTTGGCGCGTACTCAGCAGAAAGAACTGATTATCCACGTTACGGAAAAAAAGTTGCTGAAGAAGTTGCTTTAGGAAATTTTGATGGTGGAATTTTGATTTGTGGGACAGGAGTAGGTATATCGATTTCAGCGAATAAAGTAAAAGGGATTCGTGCCGTTGTATGTAGTGAGCCCTATTCAGCGAAACTTTCGAAAGAGCATAATAACACAAATATCCTAGCCTTTGGTTCCCGTGTAATTGGAAGTGAACTGGCAAAAATGATCGTAAAAGAATGGTTAGAGGCAACATTTGAAGGCGGAAGGCATGAAAAACGAGTAAAAATGATTCAACAGATAGAAAATTAATGTAAAATAAATTTACTTGAAAATGGATATTTTTGATAATAAATGAAATAAAATGGAATAAAGTGATTGAAAATGAAAAAAAAGCATGCTATTATGAGGAGGAAAAGAGAATAGGGGGAATAAAGAATGAAGTTAGCGACAAGAATCAATTCGTTTTTACCAAAATTCAATAATAATGTAGCAGAAGTTTTAGAAGAATTTAATCGTTTAGGATTGACCCATGTTGATTTCAATTATCCAGAACATGTGGCAGATATTCCAGCAGAAAAAATGAAAGAGATCTTACAAAAAAATCAGTTACAAGCGAATGGCGTTGCCCTACGTTTTAGAAGTGAGTTTATCAATGGCGAATTAGGGAATTCAGATCAGAGTATTTCCCAAAACGCAGTAGCACTATGCAAAGAAGCATGTGATTATTGTCGTGAAGTAGGCGGCGAAGTCGTAACGATTTGGCTAGGATTTGATGGATTTGACTACTCTTTTCAGATCGACTACGAGAAGGTTTGGAATCAAATCAAAGCCTGTATGATCGAAATCACAGATTATGCGCCGGATCTTAAAATCAGTATAGAATATAAACCTTTCCAACCAAGAGCGTATGCCTTTTTAGATAGTTTTGGCGTTGCGCTGTCGATGGTACAGGAAGTAGGTCGTGAGAATCTAGGGATTACGTTAGATTATTGCCATATGTTAATGAAACATGAAAATCCTGCTTATGGAGCAAGTATTTTAGGGAGTCGGAAAAAATTATTTGGGGTTCATTTAAATGATGGCTACGGTTTAAACGATGATGGGTTGATGATTGGTACAAGTAGCTTGATCAAGACAATCGAATTTATCTACTATACAAAGTTGCACAATTACGATCATGCTTTTTATTTTGATACATTTCCGATTATTGAAGATCCTGTAGAAGAGTGTGAGAGAAATATCAAGATGATCAAAAAAATCGATTCAATCATTGAGCGATTAGGGATGGATTATATTGCTGAGATCATCAAACAAAACAGTGCAGTTAAAGTAAGTGATTTAGTATTAGAAATCTTGACTTAAGATTTCTAATACGCTCGTCCAATAATAAAAAAGATTAGAGGAGTGAATGAAGATGGATTTCAAATTAGCAGCAAAAGAAATTTTAGAACAGGTGGGCGGCGCAGATAATTTGGCGAATATGACTCATTGTGCAACACGATTAAGATTGACGCTGAAAGACCCATCTAAGGCAAATGATGAAGCAGTCAAAGAAATCGATGGAGTTGTCAATGTTGTCAATAAAGCAGGGCAATATCAAATTTTGATTGGAACAGAAGTACCAAAGTTGTATGATGAATTTGAAGCATTAGTTACAGGTGATGATGGCAATGTTCAAGTAAATAATAGTGGGGAAGGTTCTGGCAATATTATAAGCAATATTTTTTCAGCTATTTCAGCTATTTTTGCTCCGCTATTACCTGCGTTGGCTGGTTCAGGAATTTTACGTGGATTATTGATTTTAGCTGTACAAACGGGCATTTTATCAGAAAATAGCGGAACATACAGTATTTTAACTGTTGCTTCAATGAGCGTCTTTTATTTTTTACCAGTATTGTTAGCGTTTACTTCTGGTAGAAGATTTGGAGCTAGTCCTTATTTATCTGCATTGATCGGTGCAGCATTATTGAATCCAGAATTTATTGCATTGATGGGAGATACTGGTAACGGCACAATGACTAGCTTTTTAAAAATTCCTGTCGTTTTGATGAATTATAATTCTACAGTTGTTCCAATTATTCTTTCGATTTGGGCATTTTCTTATTTATACAAATTTTTAGATAAAAACGTTCCTGAAACCCTAAAATTAGTTGTCGTTCCTTTGATTTCTTTAGCAGTAATGATCCCTCTGACGATTATCGTAATTGGTCCGATTGGAGTTTATAGTGGAGAAGCAGTTGCCCAAGTTGTGAATTGGTTGATTGAACGTAGTAGTATCTTGACTGGTGTATTGATCGGTGGTGGTTGGAGTGTTCTTGTAAGTTTAGGTATTCACTGGGCAGTTAATCCAATCATGATCAATAATGTATCGACTTACGGATTTGATTATATTGTACCATTTACGTTTGCTTGTAACTTTGCGGTGATTGGTACTACGATTGGCGTCTATTTTAAAGCAAGAAACAAAAAATTACGTAGTTTTGCAGTAACCGGTTTAGTAACGATCGCTCTTTCAGCAATTATAGAACCGACTTTATTTGGATTATTAGTAAAAAATAAAAAATTATTTTTAGCGCAAATTATCGGTGGAGCTGTAGGTGGGGCTTATTTAGGACTAATGAAAGTCGTGACGAATGCATTTGTATTCGGTAGTGTCACCACATTTCCAGCTTTTGTAACTGATAAATCGTCAAACTTTATTCAAGCAATGATCGGACTAGCCATTTCACTAGGAGTATCAGCTATATTAGCCTATATGTTTACCGAAAAAGAAGAAACATTATCTTAAAATCCAACGATAACTTCTTTCAAGTTTGTTGATTTCATTACTATTTATCTGGATTTGTGGTATTTTAATAAGGGATATCTTTCTTGAAAATAGTAGGAATGAAAAACGAAAGGAGTTTCTTATGATTCCATATGTTCGACAAGAGAAAATTATAGAAATACTGGAAAATAGAGAGTTGATACGAATCGAAGAATTACAAAAGCTGATACCAGAAGTTTCGATCTCAACGCTTCGACGTGATCTAAAAGAACTTGAAGGGTTAAATAAAGTACAAACTTTATCTGGAGGAGCTGTCAAGCTCAGCTCAAGTGTTTCTGAGCTTCCTATTTCAACGAAAGCTAGTTTACAAACCAAAGAAAAACTCCATATAGCTGAACTTGCGGCGCGTGAAGTTTTGGCTGGAGATACGATCTATCTAGATTCAGGTTCTACATGTACGACCTTATTAAGAGAAGTGCTGAAAAAGAAGATTCGGATCATTACTACAAATACGGATGTTCTTCGATTGACTGGAGATTTTGAAGCAGAAATCACTATTTTAGGTGGAACCTATGATCCTAAAATTTCATCATTAAGTGGTCCTTTGGCAGAAGCGAATATCAAAAAATATGTTTTTGATAAAGCCTTTTTAGGTGCAAATGGCATAGACTTAAAATTTGGTGTAACGACTCCTAACTTGGTTGAGGCGATTAAAAAGAAGACTGTGATAGAGCATGCGAAAAAGTCATTTTTATTGTGCGATAGTTCTAAATTCCATAAGACATCCGCAGTGAAATCTTTTGATTTAAATGAAGTCATTTTGATTACGGATAAAGTTGATGCTGAACTGGGCAAAGCAATGAAAATCATTTCTAAATAAAAGATATACAAAAAGCACGTCTCTATTTTTTTTATAGACGTGCTTCATTATATTTCAATATAATTCAAAAATACTCAGAAAAACGATACAATAACTCAATCTACTTATACATATAAAATGATCTGTATTTGATTTTTAATGGTTCTGAACAAAAATTGCTTCAAAGGTAAAATCACTATATAGATGTCTTGTGACGGAATATTCGAAGGGTTTACCTGATTCAAGAGAAACGATTTTTTCAACTTCCATCATAAAAAAGCCATCTTCAACTGAAAGAAATCGCTTGTCCATTTCAGTGGCTAAATCTCCTTTTATCCATAGATGTGAGGTTAGAATCGTTAAATTTAATTCTTCCGTAATATAATTATAAACAGATTTTTCTAAATGCTTTGGCTGCAATCCAGGGATGATAGATAGCGGCATAAATGTTTGCTCAATAGAATAAGGTTTATGATCGATATAGCGACTTCTAACAATGTTATAAACGTAGTCTTTATTTGAAACTTTTAGTAGTTTGGCTATTTTTTTACTAGGAATTTCTATTGAAAAACTATGTATTTTTGATGTAACATGTTCTTCTCCTATGATATTTAACAATCCTGCATTCGGTCCAAACACATGTGTCGTATCCATGGGTTTTCTTAATACTTCCGTCCCATAACCACTTCGACTTCTAAGGATTCCTTCCTTTACTAAAAGATCCAGTCCTTTTTTTACAGTAAGTTTACTACATTGATAGAGCAGTGCCAAATCTTTACCAGAAGGGAGCTTGTCTCCAACTAAATAATGGTCATTGGTAATCTTATGTTTTGTGTCAATGTAGACTTTCATATATTTTGAATTTAGGTTCATCATCATTTCCTCATTTCAGAAAGATATACGTTTGTGTATATCTTTTTTTACTTTCTTAATAGAATTATGCATGGTTCAGCTTTTTAAGTCAATCCATTATGATCAAAGATATATATCTTTAAAACAAAATATATTTTTTTCGTTATAGCTATTCATATTGTTTGTAAGCGGTGTTATTCTTTATCTATTAAATGGAAATTAAGAAGAGGAGAATGGCAATGAATAAACAAAAGTTGAATTTCCCGGAAGAATTTTGGTGGGGGTCTGCTTGGTCTGCTGAACAAGCGGAAGGACGAGGAGAGACAGGGAAAGCCGAAACAGTTTGGGAAAGATGGTACAGTGAACAACCAACTCGTTTTTATAACCGTGTAAGCTCAGAAATAACTACAGATCACATCCATCGTTACGAAGACGATATTCAATTAATGAAACAAACAGGACATAATTCTTTTAGAGTCTCTATTTCTTGGGCAAGGATGTTTCCTAATGGTGGTGAAAGAGCGGTAAATCCTGCGGCCATTGCTTTTTATCGAGATTTGTTTTCTAAAATGAATCAAGAAGGAATCAAAGTTTTTGCCAATTTATATCACTTTGACATGCCTGCTGCAATGCAAGACAAAGGTGGCTGGGAATCTAGAGACGTTGTAGAAGCATATGTTCATTTTGCGACGACGTGCTTCGATCATTTTGGCGATTTAGTTTATCATTGGTTCACATCAAATGAGCCGTTAGGACCTATCTTAGGTAGTTACTTGGAAGATTTTCATTACCCTAATATTGTCGACTTCAAACGCGGTGCTCAAGCAGCCTTCTTTACGGTTTTAGCCCATGCAAAAATTATTGAACGTTTCAAAGAAAAAAAGCTATCTGGAAAAATCGGGGTCATTTTAAATCTAAGTCCTACGTTTCCTAGAAGTCAAAACCCTGCCGATGTCAAGGCTGCTGAAATAGCTGATTTATTTTATACAAGAAGCTTTTTAGATCCCATGGTCAAAGGGAAATTTCCTCAAAAATTAGTTGATCTATTACGTAAATATGAGCAACTGCCTAACGATTATACAAGTGAGGATTTAGCCTGTATCAAAGAAAATACTGCTCAAATTCTTGGGTTAAATTATTATGAGCCAAGACGTGTGAAAGCAAGAATGTCGGCTGTAAATGAAATGGGTCCGTTTTTACCTGAATGGTTCTTTGAAAATCATATCATGCCAGGGCGAAAAATGAATGAATATCGTGGCTGGGAAATTTATGAAAAAGGAATTTACGATTTGTGTATGGATATAAAAAATAATTATGGCAATATTGAAGCATTTATATCAGAAAATGGTATGGGCGTTGCCAATGAAGAACGTTTTATGGATGAGGCTGGACAAGTTATAGATGAATATCGTATCGATTTTATCAAAGACCATTTGGCGTATCTTTGGAAAGCTATTCAAGAAGGGGCCAATATTAAGGGATATCATCTTTGGACATTTATTGATTGTTGGTCTTGGATCAATGCTTATAAGAATCGATATGGATTAGTTTCTTTGGATCTTGATACCCAAAAAAGAACAATTAAAAAGAGTGGCGAGTTTTATAAACACTTAAGTGATGAAAATGGTTTTGAGTATGACGTAGATTATCTTGTTTAGGAGGAATTGAAATGGGAGAAAGTAAAAAAGATAAAATTTTTGAAAAATTTGGAATTGTGGCAACCAAGTTGGGTAATCAAATTCATTTACGTACTCTAAGAGACGCCTTTGCAACGTTTATGCCGTTCATGATGTTGGCTGGGTTTGTTACATTAATTAATTATGTTATTTTAGAACCTACGGGATTTATGGGGAAAATCATTTCCCCTGATACGTTGACAACCATTCAAGAAATCGGTATCTCTATAGGAAATGGAACATTAAATATAGCAACGGTATTAGTCGTTGCAGCTGTCTCTTATCATATGTGTATCAGTCGTAATTATATTAACCAAATTGCCGCAGTCTTAGTTGCACTCTCCACTTTTGTTGTTTTAACGCCGATGAAAATGATGTTTTTCCCCGAATCAGCAACAAAGTCGATTGAAGTTACGGGTATTATACCGTTAAGCCACACAGGTGCATCAGGCATGTTTGTTGGGATTTTTGTTGGATTATTCGCAACGGAATTATTTATTAAACTATCAAGAGTTAAGAAATTACAAATTAATTTATCAGGGAATATACCACCAGCAGTTACAAAATCGTTCAATGTGTTGATTCCGATAATGTTGACAGTGACCAGTTTTGCTATTGTATCATTTGCAGTAAATCAATTGTTCAATCAAGATGTTAATACATTGATCACAACAGTCATTACAGGTCCGCTTAGTCGAGTAACGACTGGATTACCAGGATTCTTATTGATCACATCTGTTGCAAATTTATTCTTTGGCTTTGGCATACATCAAGCCGTTATATCAGGTTCTCTGCTTGATCCTTTTCTTTTGCAAAATATGCAAGAAAATATGACTGCTTATGCCAATAAAGAAGAAATCCCCCATATTATTAATATGGCGTTTAAAGATACATTTGCAGTAATGGGAGGCTCAGGGAATACAATTGCATTGTTAATTGCTATATTTATCTTCAGCCGTAGACAAGACTATAAAGATTTTGCCAAGCTTTCTGTGGCACCGGCTGTCTTTAATATCAGTGAACCAATTATCTTTGGATTGCCGATCGTGTTTAATTTAAGTTTGATTATTCCATTTATTCTAGCTCCGATTTTTTCATTGACAGTGGCTTACTATGCAACGTCTTTCGGATTGATCAATCATGTCGTTGTTCAAATTCCATGGACGACCCCTCCTGTTATATCTGGTTTTCTAGCAACTGCAGGTGATTGGCGTGCGGCAGTTCTTCAAGTAATTATTATTGCAGCAAGTGTATTTATTTATCTACCATTTTTAAGAATCGATGAAAAAGTCACGTCTACAATGAAGTGAAAATTAGAAATTAAGTGAAATAAAATAGAGGCTAGGATATAACTCGTAGAGTTATATCCTAGCCTTGATGAATCTGAATAAACGGTGAGAGTAGAAGAAACTCCCTCTTATTTCTCGGAGTTAAACGCCTCTGTCTCAATCTCTTTTTTTTTACGTTAGAGCTAACTTCTCAAACCGCGTCCTCTATCAATCAAATACCAGCAAACTGCATAAAGTACTGAAATAAAAAGAATTAAAATTAGTAAGGAAAAGACAATTGGAACATCGATTGTTCCAAGAAAACCATATCTAAATCCTGAAATCATATACACGATTGGATTGATTTTTGAAATTGTTTGCCAGATTGGTGGCAGCATTGATATGGCGTAAAATACACCACCAAGATAAGTCAAAGGTTGTAAAACAAATGTGGGTACAATTGAAACATCATCAAACGATTGAGCAAAAATTCCATTTAATAGGCCGGCTAATGAAAATAAAATAGCGGTCATCAAAAGTGTGATGATAACAATCGACCATGAATAGACGTGAAGAGGGACGAAAAACAGAGAAATCATCGTCACAAGTGCACCAACTAGGACGCTTCTGCCAAGTCCGCCGATCACAAATCCCCAAATAATAATATGCGTTGGAACAGGCGCAACGAGTAATTCTTCAATATTTTTCTGGAATTTTTGTGAGAAAAACGAAGAAGAAACATTGGCATAAGAACTTGTGATAACTGACATCATAATAAGCCCAGGAACGATAAATTCCATATAGGAGAATCCATCCATCTGTCCAATACGTCCACCAATTAGGTTTCCGAATATAACAAAGTATAATGATGTAGTAATAACTGGTGGGACCAACGTTTGTACCCAAATCCTTAGATAGCGGTTGGTTTCTTTTACGGCTAGGCTTCTTAGGGCCGTGAAATATAACTTAAACATTTTTATTCTCCTTATTTTAAAAGTGTAGCGGGTTCGCTCTGTTTTGATAAAAAATAGTCATAGTGTATTCCATGTTGTTCGCTTTATCCTTTGGAAGTTGAACTGGCATCCACGTGACGTTTTTCTTCTGTGATTTTTAAAAATAGCTCTTCTAATCGATTGGATTTGTTTCGAAGGGAAAGTACTTTTACTCCTTGTTTTGAAAGCTGATTAAATAGTTCGTTGATTCCTTGATCACGTTCAACTTCCACAACAAGCGTCCGTTCGTCTTCAAAACTACTGTTATACCCGATAATTTCTGGTTGTTCATCAAAATCTTCTAGATCAAATATAAAGGTTTCAAACTGAAGTTTCGCTAGCAGAGTTTTCATGCTGGTATTTTCAATCAGTTCACCTGACTGAATGATCCCAATATTGCGACAAAGCATTTCAGCTTCTTCTAGATAATGAGTGGTTAGGATGATCGTAGTCCCATTCGCATTTAATTCTCTTAAAAAATCCCACATTTCCCGTCTCAGTTCAATATCTACTCCAGCAGTTGGTTCATCTAAGATAAGTAATTTTGGTTCATGCATCAAGGCGCGTGCAATCATTAATCTTCGCTTCATTCCGCCTGAAAGCATTCGCGCACGGACATTGCGCTTTTCCCACAAATCGGATTGTTTTAGATATTTTTCACTGCGTTTTAGTGCTTCTTTTCGTGAAACACCATAATAACCAGCTTGATTGATAACGATTTGTTCAACCGTCTCAAAAGGGTTGAAGTTGAATTCTTGTGGGACAAGTCCAATTTGTTGTTTTGCAAGGACTAAATCTTTATCAAGATTATAACCAAATACATTTACTTGACCAGATGTCTTGTTGACAAGAGAGGTGATAATGCCGATCGTTGTTGATTTTCCAGCACCATTAGGGCCTAAGAGAGCATAGAAATCGCCTTCTTCTACCACTAAATTGATTCCCTTTAACGCTTCAACACCTGTTGCATATACCTTTTTTAAGTCTTTTATTTCAAGTGCGTAAGTCATTTACTAACAATCTCCTTATTTTGTTAAATTTTCTTGTGTCTCTTTGCTTTGGCAGAGACAATCTGTGCCACTATCGGAAAGTAAGTGTGCCATGGAACGCATGAATTTATGAACAAACTCTTCATTTAAAGAATAGTAATGCCATTGCTTTTGTTTGTTTACTGAAACGATCTCCGCTTTTTCTAGAACTTTCATATGATGAGAAAGAGTAGGTTGAGTAAAATCGAAATGTCTCAATACATCACAAGCGCACATGCTACTGTATGAGAGAAGATCGATTATTTTCATTCTATTCGGATCCGCCATCGCTTTAAGCACAAATGACAAGTTTTCATAACCCATATCTATTCCTCCTGTGTATAGATGAACGTCTATGTTTAGTGTAAATCAGTATGAATAGTATGTCAATAGAACGATAAGTTGGAATAGGAAGACAAAAGAATTTTTCATAGTACGCATCATAGAGTATACTAAAGGAGCTGGAGATTTTTAGATTAAATAGAGCGATGCAAGGAGATACAAATGAGAAATATTAAACTAACAATTGAGTATGATGGAACTAGATATTTAGGCTGGCAAAGGTTGGGTGACTCTGATAAAACGATTCAAGGAAAAATCGAGAATATCTTAACACAAATGACCAGCTCAAAAATAGAAATTATTGGCTCGGGCAGGACGGATGCCGGAACACATGCAAGAGGGCAGATTGCTAATTTCAAAACGAATACCACACTAAGTTTGGCAGAAATGCTCGCGTTTTTGAATCGTTATTTGCCACGAGATATTGTTGTAAAAAAAGTAGAAGAAGTACCTGAAAGATTTCATGCGCGCTATAATGCAACAGGGAAAAAATATAGCTATCATGTCTGGAATGATGTGATCCCATCAGCTTTTGAACGGCACTTTAGTTTTCAATATTCTGAAAAACTTAATCATGAGCTGATGAATGAGGCTTGTCAAAAACTGATAGGAACCCATGATTTTATCGGGTTTTCATCGCTTAAAAAGACGAAAAAATCAACGACCAGAACGATCAATGAGCTTTCTATTCAACAAGAGGGAAGTATGCTTCATTTTACTTTTGTCGGGGATGGCTTCTTATATAAAATGGTACGAATAATTATGGGGACTATTTTAGAGATTGGGTCTGGAACGATGAAACTTGAAACGATCGACGAGATATTTGAACATAAAATCAGAAGTGATGCTGGGATGACGGTCCCTTCTCAAGGTCTTTTTCTTGATGAAGTTTATTATCGTAATGAAACAAAGTCAATCGATTAGTTGGATGTAGGATGTGAAAAAAGCGCAATTTTTGCGCTTATCTCACATCCTTTATTTTGTTTTTAGTCAATGTTGAACTCTCTATCTCAACAAATAAGTGATATAATGCCCCTAATAAATTCGACGAATTTCTAAATGCACACGCTTCAATAATGAGAGGCTCAAATGTTTGCCCCAGCATAGTTTCTTTTTGTCTGATGTTGATATACTGTAGCTGGATCATTCCAATCAAGCTATCTTGGGCGCTGATTCCGCCACCAATCACGATTTTTTTCAAATCTAACATAACTTGCATGTCTGTCAGAAGAATGGCGATATCTCGACAGTAATTTTCAAATAAAACCGTCAAATCGGCGGATGATTGTGTTGAAATCGCGTTAAAAACAGAGGCATGATCCTCTTTTGACACATTTAAGATATTGGTCGCTTCTGCCATGAATTTTACGGCTGAACCATAATAATCAAAGAGTTGTGGTTGCATAGGATTCTGCGATTGCCGTATTAGAAAGCTTAATTCACCTGCTTGAAAATTGGGTCCTTGATGCAAATGATTATCTAAAATCAAGCCACCGCCAATACCAGTTCCCAAAACAACAGCTGCTCCATTTTCGATCCCCTTTAGGTTGCCGATCCACCATTCAGCTAAAGCCGCAGCTTTTCCATCGTTGAGCACCGAAAATGGTAGATCCGTAATACTAGCAATCCATTTTTTCATTGGAAAATCATACAGAAATAGTAATGAACCTCCAGTGTGAATGTACCCTTTAGTTGAATCAACTCTACCGGGACAACTCATCGCAAGGCCTTTGATTTTGCCTTTTTGCGCGTCTAGTTCGCAACGGATTGTTTCTTTAAACAGCTCTAGCGTTTTTGGTGTTGAGTGTTGCCAGGTTTGGATAAAGTTACCAGCTCTATCAATCAACCCGAATTTTATATACGTCCCACCAACATCAATACTTAAATAATGCATTATTCGACCCTCCGCCTTTACTTAAAATCCCTTTTACCTGTCTCTTAAAAAAACCTTTTGAAAAAAGCAATTTCATCATTATTACATTCTTTAGCAATATCGCTTTTTTGATTTAGGTGAAAGACATGTCCTAGATCAGAGTTGTCTTGATTTGCATAAAGTTTGTAAAAGGTTTCGATCCCTTTTGATTTCAGTAAATCTGCTAAAGGTTCAGCCACATCTTTTAGAAAATCATGTGTAGCCGTTGCCACAAATGATGGTGGGAAATTTTCTGTAATATAGCTCTCTACAGGGAATTGGCTCTCAAGTGTTGGTGTGATTGTTTCACCAAAGTAAAATGGAAAGTCTTGATTGAGTGCAACGTTTTGTCCAAGGAAATAAGCGCCACAATTCATGGCAACAGCTTTAAAGTTGACCGTTGCGATTTTAAACGGAAACTTTTGTCCATAATTAGGATTACTGATCATCGCTGCATATTGTTCGACTAGTTGTCCACCAGCACTGTCACCGATTAAAAACAGGTGATTCAACTCAACGTAATAACTTTCTCCATGTTCAACTAACCAATTCATCAAATTATTCGTATCTTCTAAAGGAGCAGGATACTGATGATCGGGCGCTAAACGATAATTGAAATTTACCACAGTAAATCCTTGTGTTGCTAAATACATGGTGTAAAAACGATAAAGCTCTTTATCCCCATAAAAAAATCCGCCGCCGTGAATATTGATGATCGTTGGTAGACATTTATCGGTACCTTTTGGATAGTAAATATCAAAAGTATTTTCATCACCATAGGGACCATAAGACAAATTTTTGACTATTTCTAAGGTATCAGGTTCGGTTAAACCAGCATCCCGTTTTGCATCATTTTCACGCAAATTTGACCTCATTGTTGGAATATCGATGTTTAGCATAGTTATTGCCTCCGAATTTGATTTTTTTAAAATAAGTTAGTTGCGATTGCTTCTCTTATTTGTATTATAAATGAAACCGTTTGCTAATTAAAGTGGAAAAGCAAGCATGCAAAAGGAGTTTTTTTCCTGTCTAAAGAATTATGATTACAAAATTATGTCATAATTGCGTATAATGAAATGGAAAAACGATAAGAGAAATTTGACGTAGGAGGAACGACATGAATTTTCTTAAAAAATATGGCTTTTATTTTCTTTTATTAGGTGCAATTAGCGATTTTTTAACACCGTATATTTTAGGTATTTTTTATCCTAAAGTAAATCAAATGACTATGGTGATCAGTGTATTTGGTGATGTAGAAAGTCCGGTGCGACAAGCATTTTTAGTTTGGTCTGTGGTATCAGGGATCCTATTTGTTTTAGCAATTCCTGCAATGTATCAAACATTCACCAACACGTCAACGACCTTGGCTAAATGGCTAGTTCTTGCAATTGGGTTATACGGAGTAGGCGATTGCATTTTTACTGGATTATTTAGTATCAACACAGAGCAAACAAATTGGAATTTTTCGACCTGGGTTCATAATATTGGTTCTGGGTTAGGATATGCAGGTTTTTTATTGTTTCCGCTCTTTTTATTTTTACTTTATAAAAAAGAAGGGAAAGCAAAGCATAGCAGACTGTATTTTATTTTATTACTAATTAGTTTCATTTTTGCGGGCATTTATGGATTAGCTAGAATACCAGCGATTAGTCATCTACCGGTATTAAATAAGATTGGTTTTTGCCAGAGAATTAGTTTTATTTTTAATTATTTACCAATAGTGATTTTTGCGTTAGATCAACTCAAAAATAGGAAGAAAGCGTTGAGTTAAAATCATATATAGAAAAAGTTATTAGAATCAGGAAGCATCAATCCTATCTGAAATGGCCACTCATATGAGCTATAATGCTGTAAGTTGGTTCGTTTTAAAAATTAACCTTCTACTAAAGTAGGATATGTCTGATTGGTCATAAAAAATGATTTAGTCTTATTTCAGAATTGAAAATTATACAGTTATTCGGATAATTGATGAAAATGGGCGTGAGATAAAAGTAAAATTCACTTTTGTCTCACGCCCTAAATGTGAATAAACTGTGGAAACAAAAACAACTCCTTCGGAAATAAGCTGAAATGCTTTCTTTCCAGCCACTTTTATTTTAATCAATAGGGTTAAGGAGTTCTAATAAGGCACTTGAAGCATTAGAAAAAATTTGGTTTTTCTTCCATACAAGACTAATAGTCGCTCTTAATGGTGGTGAAAAAGGAATGAATGTTAGGTTCGTTTCAGCAGTATTGATAATGCCATTGATACAAAGAGCACTTGCAACCTCTTGTTTTACAAATAAAGAAGCATTATACAATAAATTATAGGTTCCTATCACATTGAAGTGATCGATATTTTTACCAAGCCACTCTGCCAGTTGATTGTCTACGAGTGACTGATTTGAAATCAATAATGGTATATGCTGGATATCGTTTGGTGTCACACTTTTTAATGAACGTAATGGGCTCGTATTATGCACTAGAATTCCCCAATGATCTATCAAAGGTAGACGCAGATAGTCATATTTTTGTTTTTCTACAGGGTCAATAACTAACCCAAAATCTAATAACCCTTTATCGATTTTCTCCAGCACATCATCCGCATTTCCACTATATAAATGAACATGAATGTCAGGATGTTCTTCCCTTAATTTCTGTATACGCTCAGCAATAAAGTTAAAAGCCTGAGTTTCCCCTCCACCAATTGTAATTTCTCCGCTAATAACGTCGTTCTTTATTAAGTTTGTTGTTGTTGAGTCAACTAAAGATAAAATTTCTTTCCCTTTGCTTTCTAAGTAAACACCTGCTTCAGTCAATGTTATAAATCGATTTCCACGTTCAAATAGACACACCCCGAGTTCTTCTTCTAATTCTTTCAATTGTTTTGAAAGCGTTGGCTGAGAAAGATGCAGTACCTCAGCCGCCTTACTGATTGTTTTCTCTCTTGCTACGGTTAAAAAATAATTTATGACACGAAGCTCCATAAAAATCGCCCTTTCTATAGATAAAAGTTATGTATGAGTATTCTATATAGGTATTAGTTAAGTATAACGTATTCAGGTAAAATAAAGACAGTAAATTAGATTATTTTTTTTAGGAGGGGTTATATGGCAAACCGTGAGTTGCAAAAAAAATTAGTTGGCAAAGAGATAATACAAAATTCTGATCTATTTAATGAAATTCATGTAATAAAACAAGCCAATGAACGACTATTGACGGAGCTGAATACGCAGTACCACACGCAAGAAGAAAGGTTAGAATACATGAAAGAGATCACTGGGGAAAAAATTGCTGATTCTGTCACGATTTCACAACCATTTTATAGTGATTTCGGCCGCCATATTACGTTTGGAAAAAATATTTTTGTTAATCAGAACGTGACGTTTGTAGATTTGGGTGGAATAACAATTGAAGATGATGTATTGATTGGACCGGGTTCAACATTTATTACAGTTAATCATTTGATTGAGCCAAAAAAAAGAAGAGGATTGAAAGTAGACCCCATCCTTATTAAAAGAAATGCTTGGATTGGCGCCAATGTTACGATCTTACCTGGGGTAATAATTGGTGAAAATTCAATCGTTGCGGCGGATTCGACGGTCATCAAAAGTGTCCCGAAGAATGTTATTGTAGCCGGTAGTCCAGCTAAGAAAATCCGTGAAATAACGGATGGACTCAAAGTAGCACCTTGACAGAGTTCGATTTTAATAAAAGTAAGGGAGAAAAATACTATGACGATTAGAGATAAAGTAGTTATTATTACAGGTGCTTCATCAGGTATTGGCGAAGCGACAGCGAAGTTATTAGCTGAAAAGGGAGCAAAAGTAGTTTTAGGGGCACGACGTGAAAAGCCGCTTGCGAAAATTGTAGAACAGATTAATGCAGCGTCTGGCGATGCTATTTATCAAGTGACAGACGTTACAAAACAAGAAGATAATCGAAAGCTTGTAGCACTTGCCAAAGAACACTATGGAAAAGTTGATGTACTATTTTTAAACGCAGGAATCATGCCGAATTCACCATTATCCGCACTTAAAATAGATGAATGGCATCAAATGGTCGATGTCAATATTAAGGGTGTTCTAAACGGAATCGGTGCAGTATTGCCTTCATTCATTGAACAAAAATCAGGGCATATTATTGCTACGTCTTCTGTTGCAGGACTCAAAGCTTATCCAGGCGGTGCAGTTTATGGTGCAACAAAGTGGGCTGTGCGAGATTTAATGGAAGTGTTGCGTATGGAATCGGCACAAGAAGGGACACATATTCGTACAGCAACACTTTATCCTGCTGCAATCAATACAGCATTATTAGACACGATCACTGATCAAAAAACAGCTGAAGGAATGACAGGATTGTACAAACAATATGGCATTAGCCCTGATCGCGTAGCAAGTATCGTTGCTTATGCAATCGATCAGCCAGAAGATGTGAATGTCAATGAGTTTACAGTAGGACCTACGGATCAGCCGTGGTAAGTTTTTAGAATGTCTTGTAAATGATCAGTAAAAAAAATTGAGTACATTATCCGCTATATTTCCATCCTCTGGCACTAAATGAATTTGAAGGATGTCCTCCATTAATTTGAAATATTAAACAAGTATTATGAGTTTACTTAGAAAAACATAGCTTAGTAATCGTATTTTGTTGGCGTATTTTTTATTAATATAATCTAAAAAATGGTGTAGGATAGTATAATTCTACGCCGTTTTTTGTGTAGAATGAGTTAAACTTTTCTCGCTCGTAATGCTCAATTCGGTAACTGTTTTTATATAGCAAAAAATCCAGAGATAATTTGTATGAAAATAGTCCATCTTAGATGATTTTTATAATAATTTTTTATATACTGTATAGTATAAGTTTTTTTAGTTATAAAAAACAAATATTTAGGATGAATTAAATTTTAAAAAAAGATTGATAAATATTAATTAATGTGATATATTTATTTTTGTAAAAAAAAGGAGTGTTTTGGTATGAAAAAGAAAATCTATTTGGGTTTGATGAGTGTAATTTTCACAACTTTTTTGTTCGTTGGATTCGGAGATTCTGCGGAAGCTTTTGTCAATTTGAAGGAAGCGACAAAAATCTGTGAGATTTTTCCTGATCCTGCATTTGCGAAGTATATAGCAGATCAATTAAAAAAATCTCCCAATGAGGTAGTGACACAGGCAGAATTAGATAAAATCACTTATGTAAATATTAATAGTAAAGGTGTTAAGAGTATCGAAGGAATAAAATATATGCATAACAATCAAGCATTTCATTTCTCAAGTAACGAGGTAACAGATCTTAGTCCTCTTAGAGGTTGGGAAAATCATAAACTAAATAATTTACAACTCTATAACAATCATAATATTACTGATATTTCACCTTTATTGGAAACAAAATTACCGAACCTATGGATATTGTTCTTGCATAATTTGAATCTAGATAATTCCGCATTTGATGTATTGGCTAAATTTAATACAGCACCTAAGATGGGAACATTACAATTAGCTGGAAATCACTTAGATGACTTCAACAAACTGACAAAAATGCCTCATAAAAATGCCTTGTGGCTTGGAATATACTATGATAGACAAACGGTTGAGCTTCCAGCAGTAACTGTAGGAAAAAGCCCGTTAGTAATAGAAAATACAAGTACAGATCTTATGGATAAGGTACAAAAAATGCCAATTATTAACGTTAGTGATAATGGATTAACAGATGGCGACAATAGTGTTACGTGGAATGAAGAAGAGATCGACGAAGATACTGACTATTTGACTATGAATGTAGAATCAGCAGCAAATCCTGATTACACTAACTATGGAAAACCTAATGTTGAATATAAATTACCTCTAAAGTGGCAACCTGTAATTTACTGTAGTGATCCACTTCCACCAACAAAAGTGGGGAATATATTTGATCCATATGCTGGAGTTAGTGCAGAGGATAAAGAAGATGGGGATCTTAAGGTTACGGTAAAAGAAAGCACTGTACCTGTAGATGGAGGTGTAATTACCAAAAAAGGAAAATTCACAGTTACTTATTCTGTGACAGACTCAGATGGAAATGAAGTAGAAAAAACTGTTCAAGTCAAAGTACGTGCTTAAGCAAGAAGATGCTCTCAAAAGTTGTATGCGAAAGCAACAATTTTTGAGGGCTATTTTTTTATGAGATACTCTGTAATTGGATTTTGTATAAAATAGCATGTCAGTTGCTCTGTAAGAAAAGTTTCCTAAAATAGTGGTTATGGGTGTATAGTTTTAGATATAAGTTTAGGTGTTATCCCTTTACTATAAAAAACCTCTACATAGAGAGATTTTTAGCTTTACTATCACAAACATGTATATAACTGCAATACCCAATCATTTAGTTTATTGGTATATAATTGAATTGCACAAGTAATTGCCATATTATAGTCTTCATTGAGTATATACAATTTTCCTGTTATTTATGGATTTTTTTCTTTAAAATACTGAATCATTAGATATTTTCTATTGCTAAATCTTTGTCTAGTATCCAACCTGTAAGCCCATATGAAGAGAATAATACGTAATAATTTACTCCTTCTTCTGTAATTTTAATTTTTAATTCCTCTATTGTTTTATATATAATAAGCCAACCACTATTTTTTTTAGAGTTTAATAATTCTTTATTATTTTCAAAAAAATGTTGGATATCAATTATGTCTATATCTAAAATTGTGCTATACGGTATATCATCACAAAATTTGTATGCTAAAATTATCATCTAAATTCGCATCAATAGTTAATATTTTCGTCCTAAAATTCATTTTGTATTCTATTTTAACAAGAAGTTCCTCAACTCAAAAGAAAGTAATTTTAAATTTATAGTTAATATGGTAAAAAAATCTCAAAAGTGACGATATGACAAGAAATTGGATTAAATGTCGTGTCTCATAAATGAGCATTTTTAGATAAGCCATAAGTTTCACCTTAGTATTTACTTATCCTTTTGTTTATTATATGATTGAACACGTTGTTTAAGTAATTATTGGCATTTTAAGAACAAGTTATTATTCATATTTTAGGAGGATATCAGGTGAAAGAAAAAATTATTGCCTATTTTGAGATCAACGAATTAAATACTACAGTGAAACGTGAATTTTTAGCTGGATTTACGACATTTATTTCAATGGCGTATATTTTGTTTGTAAACCCTACGGTCTTGGGGGCTTCCGGAATGGACGAAGGCGCAGTCTTCACTGCGACAGCACTAGCTAGTGCATTAGGCTGTATTTTGATGGGGATTTTTGCTAAGTATCCGATCGCAACAGCACCAGCGCTAGGAATCAATGCCTTTTTTGCTTATTCTGTTTGTGTCGGAATGGGAGTTCCTTGGGAAACGGCGTTAGCTGGCGTTTTTGTGGCGTCTTTAATCTTCATTTTGATCACGGTCTTTAAACTACGTGAATTGATCATTGACGCTATACCTGCAGATTTGAAATACGCTATTTCTGGCGGAATTGGTCTGTTCATCGCTTTTCTAGGATTAAGCGAAGGTGGGATCATTGTTTCAAATGAGTCAACGTTGGTGGCTTTAGGACCATTGAATGTAGGCTCAACTTGGCTGACTATTTTTGGCTTAGTGATTACAGCGATTATGATGGTGCGTCGTGTTCCTGGCGGGATTTTTATCGGGATGACCGCAACAACTATTTTGGGATTGGTAACGGGTTTGATTGAAGTGCCGGCTAAAATCATTTCAGCAGCTCCAAGTCTGAAACCAACATTTTTAGTTGCGTTAAAACATGTTGGAGACATTAATTCTCTACAATTATGGGTCGTAGTGTTGACGTTCTTATTAGTAACTTTCTTTGATACAGCTGGAACTCTTGTCGGTTTAGCGAATCAGGCTGGTTTTATGAAAGAGAATAAAATGCCCCGAGTTGGAAAAGCATTAGCTGCGGATTCAACAGCGATGTTAGCAGGTTCTCTTTTAGGAACTTCTCCAGTTGGTGCATATGTAGAATCTTCTGCAGGAATCGCAGTTGGCGGACGTTCCGGTTTAACAGCTGTAACAACAGGTCTTTTCTTCATTGTTGGATTATTTTTCTCTCCATTACTTTCAGTAGTAACCTCGCAAGTAACAGCACCAGCGTTAATTGTTGTGGGTGTTTTAATGGCTCAATCTCTTAGCCAAATCAAATGGAAAGAAATGGAAATTGCAATTCCTTCATTTTTGATTCTTTTAGGAATGCCTTTGACTTACAGTATTTCTGATGGAATTGCGCTTGGTTTTATTTTCTATCCAATTACAATGATTGCTGCAAAACGTGGAAAAGAAGTCTCACCGATCATGTATGCGTTGTTCTTTGTTTTTGTAGGGTTTATGTGGATTTTGAATGCGAGTTAAATAAAAAAGTAACCAAATAAAGTCATGTGGCTAAGGTCCATGGCTTTTATTTTGTTTGAACCTTTCTTAAAATTTTGACTTTTACACTAAAAACAAGCAAACTATAATTAGTTGAAAGAATACTCAAGGAGGGATGATTAAATGGAAACACCTCTTATATCTCAATGGCTGGACTATACAAAAAAGCAGTCCATGGTTGAAAAAAAATTAGAAGAAATGCTGAAGAAAAATAGTCAACTCACAACAAGTGAGTATTATGCGTTATATCAACTCAAGCAAAATGGGTGCCACATGAGGCTGAATGATTTAGGAAATCATCTGTGTTTGAGCCAAAGTGCATTGTCTCGTATGATCAATAGGCTAGAAGATAGAAATCATCCGATGATTGAAAGAAGAATTTGTACAGATGATAAACGTGGCGTGTATGTAGATTTGACCGTTGAAGGGGCAAATTTAGTATCATCTGTGGAGCAGGAAGTAAATGCTATTTTAAAAAAGTATTTTATATAGAAGACTAAGGAGTTGCTTTTTAGTCTTTTATTCTTTACTATGTAAATAGTTGCATGTGCATGCATGTAAAATCAAGGGAGGAAATTCAATGAATAATGTAGATACGGGACTAACCTTTAAAAGAGGCTTACACGTGAAAAATAGACTGGTTGTTGCACCGATGACGACACAGATGTCATTTTTTGATGGTACTGTCACAAATGATGAAATTGAGTATTATGCACTACGAACTGGGGAAGTTGGTGCATTTATCACAGCTGCCGCCAATGTTCATGAAGGTGGTAAAGGATGGGATGGAGAATTGGGCGTGTATGATGACCGCTTTATTCCAGGACTAGCTAAATTAGCCGCAGCGATCAAGAAGAATCATACAAAAGCGATTCTTCAAATTTTTCATGCTGGGCGGATGACGGATTCTAAAATCTTACATGGTGTTCAACCTGTTGCACCAAGTGCTGTTGCCGCTGAACGACCTAATGCACAAACACCAAGGGAATTAACAGAAGAAGAGATTTTTGACATTTTAGAAAGTTTTAAAAAAGCGACAAAAAGAGCAATTAGAGCAGGTTTTGATGGCGTAGAGATTCACGGAGCAAATACTTACTTGATCCAACAATTCTTTTCTCCACATTCTAATCGGCGGACAGATGAATGGGGTGGATCTCTAGAAAAAAGAGTCAAATTTATTAATGATTTAGTTGATGGTGTAACAGAAGTTGTCGATCAATCCGGTGTGAAAGATTTTATTGTGGGGTATCGTTTTTCCCCAGAAGAATATGAAGAACCTGGGATTCGTTTGAGTGATACATTATTCTTGGTCGATTTATTAGCGAACAAACCGTTGGATTATCTCCATCTATCCGTCGGTAATTATAGGAATCATTCAGTGAGTGATGATTTTAAAGAAAAACCAATTATCGAGTATATAAAAGAAACAATTCAGGATCGTCTTCCGCTGATCGGTGTAGGGGATATCAGAAATGGTAAAGATGCAAAAGAAGTTTTGGCAACGGCAGACCTAGCTGCTGTTGGACGAGCAATTTTGATTGATCCTCATTGGGCACAAAAAGTACTAGATGGTCAAGATCAGTTAATCAGAACAGAACTTTCTCACTATGATCGAGATGAATTAAGAATCAGCAACGGTGTTTGGGGCTTTTTAGAAAGTATGATGCCTGAGAGACTTAAATAGAAGAAATATCAATATAAACTTTAGGAGGAATTGGGACAGAAGCGTTTGTTTCTGAAGAAGTTGCTTCTGCTCCCACCTTTTATTAAGGCTAGGGGATAACTCGTAGAGTTATCCCCTAGCCTCTTTTTTTTGTTAAAATAGATAAATAAAACGAAACGAATGAATACAATCAAAACAGGAAGTAAAAATGAATCAAAAATTGAAAAGTAGAGGGGATACGATGATCCAAATAAAGCGAGTGACAACAGATCATTCAGATTTACTAAATTTAATCACAGAACTAAATGATTTTTTCAACGAAGAATGGGGCCAAGAGATTGCACAAAGTTATCAAAACCAGCATGATCTAACGAAGATGGCTTGTGCAGTTGTCGCATATGATGAGGGAAAAGCAGTTGGATGCGGTTGTTGGAAGCTTTTAGATAAGCAAACGCCAGAAATAAAACGAATGTATGTCAAACAAACAAGTCGAGGTAGTGGCGCTGCTGGAGAGATTATCCAAGCATTAGAAACAGACATGGTAAAAAAAGGCTATCAAAAAGCTGTTTTGGAGACAGGAAAAGATATGTCAGGTGCTATTCGATTTTATGAAAAACAAGGATATCAGATTATTCCAAATTACGGTGAATTTATTGGAGATGAATTATGCGTTTGTATGAAAAAGGAATTTAAAAACAAGTGAAATTATTTAATATAGGAAGAAAATAGTATGTAGGGAAGGATTTTCTTTCTTATCGATAAATGCTCATCATTTTTTTTATCTATTATGTCAATCTGGTTTATCAATAATTCATTTAAAAAAATGAACGAATGTATTGCTTTTACAATTAATAAATCTATAATGTTTATGAGACGTAAAGTGAAGCACAGGGGGAATGAGCATGGAAAAAAAGCAGTTTAGTATTACATTGCCGGAAAAAGTAGTTGAAGAATTTGATTTAGAAAATGAAGATGACGTGATAGTAAGCATTAAAGATCAAAAGATAGTGATTGAACCTAAAAAGAAAAGGGCGGGAAATCAGACACTTTCTTTAAGATGGTTTTTAATTCCGACAAGCGTGATCAGTATTCTATTTTTAGGATACTTATTCTACACTGGCAAAAATCAGATTGCTTTAGTTGGGCCAGGGTCAATTGCAAATTATGCTCTTTCCATTGGCGTATTGAGTGGTGTTCTTAGCTTTATATTTTTCTTTGTTAAAGGAAAGAGAGATCAAATCACGACGCAATCAAAGGATATTTATTGGCGTAACTTCCCAACGATTTTGTTATCTTTTATCGTTATTTTGGTTTTTTCTTTGTTAGTTTTATTCAAAGTGATCGGTTTGGTATTTATCGGTGCAACATTTGATCATTTTACATCTGCGATGATTTTTTTCTTGTTTGCTGGAGTGATCAATTATTTTATGATTTATTCGGCACTTTCTATTACACCTGCTAAATTAACTAGTTTGTTGATTTTTGTGATTATTGGTGGGGTATTACTTGCGATGATCACCAATAGAGATCATCAGTGGTGGCAGTTTAACTTTAGTTTTTTGGGAACGATCGAAGCGAAAAATCGTTGGCAGTTTAATGTAACGTTGATGTTTTCTTCATTGTTGATGGTGGCTTTGATAGATGGGCTATTCGTAGAGTTGCAAAAAGCGATCCCAAACAGCAGGCGTCTGACGACCTTGCGGATTTTATTAACATTGACTGCATTGGATCTTGGAGCAGTTGGGTTATTTCCATATACTGAGACAGGGCGATTTCAAGGTGTGCATAATCATGTAGCTGAATATCTAGTTTATTTGATCGTAATCTTGATCGTCGGCATTAAATGGTTATTGCCAAGAGTTACAAAAGAATTTTTAACGATTTCTTATTTGATCGCTGCAGCTTTAGTTGCAGTAGTTATCCTATTTCAAGGAGTACATTATTTATCGCTGACCGCATTTGAATTATTGTCATTCATGTTGGCGTTTAGCTGGATCGTGTTGTTATTACAGAATCTACAAAAAATGGTCCAAAACATAAATAACACATTCCAAGTACCGTTAAAAAGCAGTACAATAGATCAATCAGATCCAGAGTAAATGGTATTGAGACTAAATAAAGAGAAAGATTCCTATAGAAGTTTTGTCGTAAAATGGCGGCTTTTATAGGATTTTTCTCTCTTTTTTTTTTGCTTTTTTTAAAGTAACGAGTGTTATTTTTCGATTTTTTCGTGTCATGCGACAATATGTGGAATTTTGAGAGTCCTCTTTTCTTCTATACTACATATATAAAGTTGACACACGATAATAACAGTCAGCTGGGACAATAAGAATGGAGGAATTAGAATTATGGTAAAAGAGAAAAAATTTAAGATTGGTTATTTTATTATAGGAGCATTGTTTATATGGGTTTCTATATTAGCTTTTCAAAATCCAACACAGGATTTAGCAGCATTAGTTATATTCTTTTCAATTATAGCAATCGTTAAAGGGGTAGTTGAATTAGTTGCACGAGATAAGATGAAAGAAATCGAAGGGATTCATTCTAATTGGATTCTTGTTATAGGAATCATTGATTTATTAGTTGGAATATTCTTCTTATTACATTTAGCGTTAGGCATGGTTGTCTCACCATTTATTTTTGCAATCTGGTTCATTTGCGATTCAGTTGAAAGAGTTCTACACAAAGATGTGGCAAAACAAATTAGTAATGGCTATTACTATTTTTCACTTATCGTGAATATTTTAGGAATTATCATTGGGATTTTATTATTTTTAAATCCTGTAGTATCAGCTTTGACAATCGCATTTTTAGTAGGTTTTTATCTACTGTTAGCAGGAATTAATTATCTGATCGCTGCATTTTAAATAAGTCAAAAAATAACGATAGTTGAAACGGGAACACCAAATGATAAACATTGTTGTTTTGTCTTATAAAATCAAAAAACGAAGGGAATAAGAAAATGTCTGAAACAAAAAAGAAATTATCAAGGTTTAGCTTCTTCGCTATGACCGCTTCATTATTTATCACAGTTTATGAATATCCGACATTCGCAATGTCTGGTTTAACTTTAGTCTTCTTCTTATTAGTCTGCGGGCTATTCTGGTTCTTACCTGTAGCATTATGTTCGGCTGAAATGGCCACCATTAAAGGCTACCAAGAAGGAGGGATCTTCGGTTGGGTCGGTAAGACACTAGGAGAGAAATTCGGGTTTGCAGCAATCTTCTTCCAGTGGTTCCAAATCACCGTAGGATTTGTAACAATGATTTACTTTATCATCGGATCATTATCGTATGCAGTAGGTGTGCCGGCCTTAAACACAAATCCACTATTGAAATTTATCAGTGTGGTATTGATCTTTTGGATCGCAACACTTTTACAATTTAAAGGAACAGAAACAACGGCAAAAGTAGCCAAAGCAGGATTTGTCTTTGGGATCATCGTTCCTGTTGGTTTGATGTTGATTTTGACTATTAAATATACTCTGATTGGTGGACATCCAGTTGCCCATTCTTTCACGGACAAAGGCTTTTTGCCAAAAGGCAAAGATTTCGCCGCATTGGCATCCTTCATGTTAGCGTACATGGGTGTTGAAGCATCAGCGCCTCATATTACGGAATTAGAAAATCCCAAGAAAAATTATCCACTTGTGATGTTTATCTTGGTCATCGTCGGAATTGTTTTAAGTACAATCGGTGGAAGTGCTGTATCAATGGTTATTCCAGCTGACAAATTATCGTTGAACTCAGGTGTAGTTCAAACGTTCCAAACCCTTATTTTAGCTGAAAATGGTCAACTAACATGGGTTGTAAAATTAGTTGCAATCTTAGTAGCATTTGGAGTCTTGGCTCAAGTTTGTTCATGGATCGTCGGCCCAACAGAGGGGTTGCGTACAGTAGCGAAAAAAGGATTGATCCCTGCACGATTTAAAAAAGTAAATGATAATAAAGTTCCAGTACCACTATTAATTTTACAAGGAATTGTAGTTACAGTTTGGGCAGCAGTCCTTACTTTAGGCGGTGGCGGAAGTAATGTTTCTTTCCTAACAGCGATTTCCTTAACCGTAATTATTTACTTAAGTGCTTATGTTTTATTCTTTGTAGCATACTTTGTCTTGATTTTTAAACGGTCAAACCAAGATTTAGAACGGACATATCAAGTACCAGGTGGGAAAATCGGCAAAGCCTTGATCGGTGGTTCAGGATTACTTGTCTCACTTCTTGCGATTGGGTCTTCTATGATAGCACCAGGGGAGTTAAAAGGAGCTGAAATCCATACGTATTTAATTACTCTTGGTATTAGTTACATTGTTACATTGGCGATTCCATTTGTGTTCTATCACTTCTATAGTCGTCATCAATCAGAAAAGAAAGACACATCACAAAAAAGGAGTACTTAAAATATGAAAATGATCAAACAAGAATTCATTAATATTTTCAAAAATAAAATGTTGTTAGTATCGGTGATCGCCATTACGTTTATCCCCATTCTCTATGCCGGATTTTTCTCAAAATCAGTATGGGATCCTTATGGACGAGCGAAAGATTTACCAGTCGCCGTTGTCAATGAAGACAAACCAGTCGAGATGATGGGGCAAAAAGTCAATGTCGGAGATCAAGTGGTAAAACAGCTGAAAGGCAACCATGATTTAAAATGGGAGTTTGTTTCAGCAGAAGATGCGAAAAAAGGAATGGAAGATTTACATTATTACATGATCGTGACCATTCCAAAAGATTTTTCAAAAGATGCTACGACTCTTTTAGATAAAAATCCGAAAAAAATGGATATCACGTATACAACTAATGGTTCTCTTAACTATATTGGCGAAGAAATTTCTCAAATAGGTGCGACTACTTTAGAGTCTCAGGTAAGAGATAGTGTGACAGAATCTTATGTAACTGCCTTAAATGAGGTAGGAAAAGAAGCGGCCAAAGGTATGGATCAAGCCTCAGATGGCGCCAGTCAGTTAGCGAGTGGTACGACACAATTACAAGATGGTTTGGCTCAATATACTGGTGGTGTATCACAAGTATTAGATGGTTCGACTCAATTAGCGGATGGAACAAATGAGTTAGCGGGCAATATCGCACCATTGACATCAGGCGTTTCAGAGTTAGATGCAGGTGCTTCACAATTAAGCTCGGCACTTGGAACAGTCAACGGAAAAGTCCAACCTTTAACAGGTAAAATCGCAGCACTAAATGCTGGGTTAAACGAATTATCTAGAGGAAGCAAAGAATTAGAACAAGCTTTACAAAGTGTTGAAAACACGCTAGATCCAACGTCAAAAGAAACGATTCAAAATAACTTGAATCAAGCTAAAGCTGATTTAGACAAAGTATTATCAGATGCCCAATTAATGGCAAACACTTCAGTTGAATCTGCTCAAGTCTCAACTGAACTACAACAAATTGGCGCACAATTAAACGAGTTAAATAATAAAATATCTATTGATTCAACTGCGTTACAAAATCAAATTTCAGACAGTATTCGTCGTCAAGAAGGAATTGAAGAAGCAACAAAAATGCAATTGATCGCAGACATTAGTGGACAAATCGCTGCTTTTGAAACGGAACAAAATGCAAAAATCCACTCTGAAACAGCTGCGCTTACTCAAAATATTGACCATGCTACAGCGTCAGCAGAGAATTTAGCTGTTCAGGCCAAAGCCTTAAGCGAATTAGCAGCAGGTATTTCAGCCAATACAAACAATCTAAAAAATGGCTTAAATGAAATTGAATCTGGTACAAACGGACTTTTAGGATTAGCCGATTTACCACCACTTTCAGGTCATGCCTCTACACTAGTACGAGACTTAGATCAAGCTTCACAAGATTTAACCATGCTAAATGGAGAAATCCCAGTAGCATTATCTGGTGTGAATCAATTAGCAACAGGAAGCAATCAATTGTCAGCTGGCTTAGACCAAATGTATGGTCAGATGCCGACTCTAGCATCTGGTGTTTCGCAATTAAATAGTGGTGCGGGTCAATTAAATTCAGGATTAGTTGAATTAAATGCCAACTCTCCACAATTACTAAGTGGTGTAGATCAATTAGAAGATGGATCTGGTCAGTTAGCTAGTGCCCTTGGAGAAGCGGCAGCGATGGCAGGCAAAGCTAACTTAGGTGAAAAGAATATTGAAATGTTCGCAGCGCCAACAGATTTAAAACTAAAAGAATACAGCCATGTCTCAAACTATGGTGAAGCATTGACACCGTATATTATGTCGCTTGCATTATTTGTCGGCTGTCTGGTCTTTAACTTCGTATTCCCGATTCGAAAAGTAGCGATGGCAGGTCAATCTGCTCGCGATTGGTGGTTGAGTAAAGTAGCAATTGGGTTTATCGTTTCTTCAGGAATGGCAGTCATCGAAGCGACACTAATGTTAGCTATTGGCTTACACGTTGATAATATCGGTCAGTTCTATCTCTTAGCCTTGATCAGTGCGTGGTCCTACATGTTCATTGTTATGTTCTTCGCAATGGCTTTTGATAATCCAGGTCGATTTGTTGCAATGGTCTTACTCGTATTACAACTAGGCGGGGCAGGTGGAACCTTCCCAATGCCATTAACTAATGGATTCTTTAATGCGATCCATCCGTACCTTCCAATGTCGTATTCTATTTATGGTTTCCGTGAAGCTATTTCAGGCGGAATAGGGGCACCAATGTTTAATAAGAGCGTTACGATTTTAAGTATTTTATTCGTTGTCTTTGTTTTATTACTAGGAATCGCGATGAACAAGCTTCAAAAGAAACACTTGGCTGGACACTCTCAATTAGATAATAATCAAGAATTACTAGCAGTAGAGAATCAATCATAATAGATCAAGCTGATCGTCTATCGACAAAAATGAAGTGAACAATTTTGTCGATAGAACGGACAGAATGAAAAAAAAACAAAGCTAAAAATGCAGTAGAATAAGAATTGTAAAGAAAACCAATTATAAGAAAAGGACGTGACATTATGTGCACAAGTATTTTTACAGAAACGAAAGATGGCAAACACTTATTATCAAGAACGATGGATTTCTCCTTTCCGCTAGACCCAAGTCCTATCTATATGCCAAGAAACTATACATGGACAGCTGAGGCCGAGGACGTAACACATAAAAATAGTTATGGATTTGTAGGAGCAGGACGTTTACTAGGCTCAGCCTACTTCGTTGCAGATGGGGTCAATGAGACTGGCTTATCTATCGCAGAATTATATCTACCAGGAGAAGTACATTATCAGACTGAAGCAAAAGAAAATAAAATGAATTTAGCTCCACATGAATTGATTTTATGGATATTAGGAAATTGTGCATCAATCAAAGAAGTAGAAGAGCAACTAAAAGAAATCAACTTAGTGGCGCTTAAAGCCCCTATGTTAAATATTGTCACACCGCTTCATTGGATCATTACTGATGAATCTGGTCGTTGTGTGATTATTGAACCGACAGAAGAAGAATTACACATCAAAGAAAATCCAGTAGGTGTAATGACGAATACTCCTTGTTTTGAATGGCATGTAGAAAATTTAAGAAACTATTTACACGTTCAACCAAAACAATTTGCACCAGCAACTTTTGGAACCTACACAGCCCTTCCTTTCTCACAAGGAACAGGTACGTTAGGATTACCAGGAGGTTATACACCACCTGAACGTTTTGTTCGTGCAGCCTTTTTCAAAGAACATATCGCACAAGCAGAAGATGAAACGAGCGGTGTTACAAATGCTTACCATATTCTTGCAACTGTTCGAATTCCAAAAGGAATCGTTGTGACAGCAGAAGATACAGAAGATTACTCTCAATATGTTGGCACAATGTGTAACGAAACACGTACGTACTATTTCAATAGTTATGATAACAGCCAAATCAGTAAAGTTACTATAACAGACGATTTACTACAAGTAGATAAACCAGTTACCTTTTTAGCGGATAAAAAAGAAACAATCAAATCACTTAATTAATCAGACAAATAGAAGACAAAATAAAATAAGAATTCAAATGGAGGAACTCAATAATGACAAATCAAACAGATTTTACAACCCCAATTTTTGGAACAGAAGCATCAAGTGAAGACGTTGTAATGAGTCGACTAAGAAAAGAATCTGTAGAACCAGAAGTAGCTTACCGTTTAATCAAAGATCAATTAATTGATGAAGGAAACGCTCGTCAAAACTTAGCAACATTCTGTCAAACGTATATGGATCCAGAAGTAACCCAATTAATGTCAGAAACAATGGAAAAAAATGCCATCGATAAATCAGAATACCCACAAACAGCGGAACTAGAAACAGGCTGTGTCAACATTTTAGCAGACTTGTGGAATGCGCCAAACAGCGAGCGAATCATGGGAACCTCCACAGTAGGATCAAGTGAAGCGTGTATGTTAGGCGGTATGGCGATGAAATTTAGATGGCGTAACCAAGCAATCAAACGTGGTCTAGATTTAAATGCCCAAAAGCCAAATCTAATCATTTCTTCAGGATATCAAGTATGTTGGGAAAAATTCTGCGTGTATTGGGATATCGAAATGCGTGAAGTCCCAATGGATAACGGCAAACTAAGCATGAATATCGATAAAGTAATGGACTATGTGGATGATTATACGATTGGTGTGGTAGGGATTTTAGGGATCACTTACACTGGTAAATTTGATGATATCAAAGCATTAGATGAACTAGCAGAAGCATACAATCAAACACATGAACACGAATTAGTTATCCATATTGATGGTGCTAGTGGTGCAATGTTTGTACCGTTTGTAGACCCAGAATTAGTTTGGGACTTCCGTTTAAAAAATGTGGTTTCAATCAATACATCTGGTCATAAATATGGATTAGTATACCCAGGAGTAGGGTGGATCATCTGGAGAGACAAAGAATACTTACCAGAAGAATTGATCTTTGACGTAAGCTATTTAGGTGGACACATGCCAACAATGGCGATCAATTTCTCTAGAAGCGCGAGCCAAATCATCGGCCAATATTACAACTTCTATCGTTATGGTTTTGATGGCTACAAAGAAATTCAAGAACGCACGAAAGCCGGTGCTGTATGTATCGCAAAAGCTGTAGAAGAAACAGGGCTGTTTGATATCTATAATGATGGGGCGAATCTGCCGATCGTCTGTTATGCACTGAAAGAAGACGCTGATGTAGAATGGACACTTTATGATCTAGCCGATCGTTTGCTTATGAGAGGATGGCAAGTACCTGCTTATCCATTACCGGACGATTTAGACAATCAAGTAATTCAACGTTTTGTCTGTCGTGCAGATTTAGGACAAAATATGGCAACAGCATTGATCAGAGATTTCCAACAATGTATTGATGAATTGAATAATGCACGTATTTTATGTCATGAAAAACAAGAAGCACATGTGCACGGATTTACTCATTAATAGAAAATAATACGATAAAAAGTTTCAGTAAATAGCAAGTCAAAAATGAGAGTATCAGAGACAAACTAAAATTGTCGTGGAACATAATAAATCGGTTCCTTAAAGTAGTGACGAATCGATTGTAAGTTATGTATTCACGGCAATTTTAGCGCACACTCTCACCGTTTATAAAAAATGAATGTGTTCGTTAATTAAAAAAATTGGAGTGAAAAATCATTGAAAAAAATATCTAAATTAATTGTAGCTACTCTTTTAGCTACCCAGTTAGTATTGGCTTTACCAGTAAATGCATTTGCAAATGAATCAATTGAGGAAACAGAGCAAGGCGATGGAGCAAAAAAAGAGCGCATCGAGACGAAACAAGAACTAGCTAACGCAACAGATGTTGAAAACAGTAATGAGGATCAAGAAATAGTTTCAGAACCATCTATTGATCAAGAGAGCAATAATTTAGAACAAGAATACATAATCGAAGAATTTTTAGAGGCACCAATAGTCCATGAACAAGCAATTATTCTTATAGATAAAAATGAAGCAACACAAGAGTTTATTTCAAAAAATGGAGAACAGGCTAGAAAGGTAGCCGAAGAAAATGACTTGTATGCTTCTGTTATGCTGGCACAAGCGATTTTAGAATCTGATTCAGGGGAAAGCGAACTCAGTAGCGCTCCGTTCTTTAATTTGTTTGGAATCAAAGGAAGTTACGATGGACAAAGCGTTTCTTTTTACACGAATGAAGATAATGGTTCAGGAGAGCTTTATCAAACACAAGAAGCATTCAGACAATACCCGAGCTACAAAGAATCATTTGAAGATTATGCGGCTTTGTTAAAAGGGAAAGAAATGGCATTTAACGAATTTTATAGTGGGACATGGAAAAGTAACACAATAAGTTATCAAGAAGCGACTCAAGCTCTTACAGGGACATATGCAACTGATACTCTATATGATCAAAAACTAAATGCGCTGATTGCCGCATATGATCTTACTCAGTATGATCAAGAAGGGAAACCGACTTTTTATGCAGGTGGGGAGTTTGAACCCTATAATAATATCAATTATGATATTGGAAATAGTTATGCTTCAGGAAATTGCACTCAATATGTGTACAATCGAATTACTCAATTAGGCGGTACTATTGGTCTAACGATGGGAAATGGTATGGATTGGGCAAGTACAGGTATTGCACAAGGATATGAAGTAGCCAGTGTACCAAAAGCTGGAACGGCGGTTTCTTTCCAACCAGGTGTTGCAGGAGCTGATGGTACCTATGGACATGTTGCGTTTGTAGAACAGGTAAAAGAAGATGGCTCAATTGAAATTTCAGAAATGAACGTACTAGGAGCAGGAATTGTATCTTTAAGAACAATAGACAGTGTGACAGCTAGTCAGTTGAATTACATCACACCTAAATAAGAAAATCTGTTTAAAAACCAAGAAAAAAGAGCGTCAGAAAGCCATCATACAGCTTTTAGACCTCTTTTTTTTGCTCGCTTAAATAACGAGACATTAATTCCATATGATGCATGACAGCAGCTTTTCTCATGACCCCCATGCCAGGAAATTTATCTGTTGAAACGGCTGTAAGCAGCAAATCGATTCCTATTGTTACTTTACTGCCGCATAATTTATTTTTCCACATACGCACCTCATCCATGAGTTCAAAAAATTTCTCTTTTTGAGAAGGAGCCTCTTCACTTGAAAGAAAATGATGGATTCGTAATTCTTTATTCTCAAAATAAACAAGATGCAACGCTAAAATTTTTGAAGGATAACTATGTTCGTAGTAGATACGGCTATCAATAGAAAAATCACTGAATCCGACAAACCCACTCTTTTGAAACGTCAAATGAGTATCAGAAAAAAATTCATCTGAACATTCTTGATAAAAACTCGTCTTAGGTAATCGGGTAAAAACATCTTGAGAAAGAATCTTATCGCCCTTGATTTTTTGCAGCAAACGAAATTCTTTTGGGATTAAAACCTTCGTATGATTCTCTTGCCAATCGCTTTGTAAGGCAGGAGTTGCGTTACTTATAACAAATAGTTGAGGTTGTTCACTCAACGTTTCGATGGGCTGTTCTACGATCATTGCTTTTTCTAAGGATAACGAATTTAGGTGAAGTAATCCATCTTTAGTCAAAAAATCACCTGTTTGAGGATTTTGAATAAGGTAAAAAGGCTGATTTGTTCTTTGAAACAGGTCTATAAATTTTTTCAACGTATTCGAATTTTTGACTGGTTCAATGATCGGCAGAATATCCGTAGATAAGCAGTTTCTTTCTACTAAAGCTGTTAGTGCAAGTAAGTCAAATTGTTTGCCACGAAAATAAGGATAATACATTATTTCTCCTCCAAGAGACGCTGTTCCAATTCAAAATAAGCCAAACGTGTTGCGTCCAATTCATTTTTTAAAGCCTCGACTGCTTGGTTACAAATGTCTTCAGCGAAGCGATCATAAAAATTCACACCACCACCAAACAAGTCATAATCAGGCTGTCTTTTTTTTAATTCTTTGTAGAGCTGATCCGTTGAAAAGACTCTTAAACCACGAGCTGTTTGCTTAGCTTTACCAACTTCACGAGCTTGAGCGGTAATCAAACGAAAAAGAAGTTCCTGCTCCTTAACTAAAAGCTCTTGTCTTTGCGGTTTTTTTTCTATACTAAAGTAGCCCGGCAGCCTTTGATCTTCTGTAGAAAGATATTGATGATAAACCATGACCCCAACATGACTTGGGATTTCTTCTTTTACTTTTTCAAAAAGAGCAACTGGCAAGACAAAGTAATTATAGTTTCCGATAAAGGAAAGTTTGGCTTTTGACCGAAAATCTGCCCTACTGACCTTCAATTCATAGCATCGCCATTCAAATTGTTTCTCTAAAGTCAAACGACAACTCAACGTATCAACAATTCCTTGTTCATCTGGCATAGTTACTTCTTCTACTACAACATCTCCATTTTCCCGACAATAATAATAAAGAACATCTTCCATTTGGGTCGTTAATGAGGTTTTCATGTCTATCTCCTTTCTTCTTTTAGTACATTATAGAACTTACGTTCGATTAAATAAAGCTTTTTTACTGTAATTATTGAATAATAAGCCTAAAAGTTATTTGCTAATAGGTTCGATTAATTGAGGGATAGATCTAATTATTTATAATAAATACAGTGAATAATTTTATATTTTTCTAAAAATATAAAAAAAGTGATAATAAAATTTAAAAAATAGTATATTATATAGTTATATATAAAAAATAAAAGGAGTTTATTCATGAAAAAAAAGAAATTACATATACTTATGCTGGCGGTATTACTGACACAAAGTTTTGGCTCACCTCTAAGTGCATTTGCATTGACTACCGATAATATAAAAGAAGATAGTGAATCAGCAGACGTAAATCCTGAACCTGATCGAAGAGATGATACAGTAGAAAGTCAAAATACACTGACAAGTGAAGCGACCAATACAACAGAAAATAGTCCATTAACAGAAGCAAAAGAGAATACGACTATTGAAAGTACAGAACAATCTACTACGGAAAATACGCCAATTCCCGCAGCAAGAAACATAGATACAAATGTAAACATTGAAGATGAACTTTTAGAAAGTATGACGCTTACCAATATGGATGGTGGTGAATTCAGTCAGAGTACGCCAACTCGGCTATTGAATACAACACCGGTTATTGCAAAATTAAACTTTGTGGTAGCAGACAAAAATTATGCACCAGATTCAGTCTATATAATGAAGTTACCTGATCATTTAGGCTATTCAGATGTCAGCGGTGAAGTAGCAAATGTTGGTGCACATTGGGCAGTCGATGCCAAAAATAAAACACTGACAATCACCTTTAGTCAACGAATCACCGAAACGCAATTTAAGTTAGATTTAGTAAGTTATGTATTCACAAATTCAGACCCACTAATAACGATTGAAACACCTGGTCAAAAAACGAATCGATATGATTTTGACTTGTATGAAGAAGTCGCGCCTATCAAATATGAAGAAACGACGAATAAATATGGGCTAAAAGGGGCTATTTATTATAACTTGGATAGAACATTATCTGGCAGTCAGACTGTAGAAGTAATTATGTCAGATTCACCTGGATCAAAATTTTATAATACGTCTCAAGAACCAATCGATGTGTTTTCATATGATGTAGATATCAATGGTAATGTGGTTGAAGAGTCAAAGCAATTATTGGAAAAAGAGAAAGACTACACGCTGGATGAAGATAACGCATATCGTGGGGCAGTAACGATTACGAATATGAATCAACAAAAAGCCTACGCTTTATCAGTTGATCGTGCTTTAGCCTTAGAGAATGTTTCAACTTATTCTTACAGTTTTTACAATCAATATCCTACGACTAAGTTAGGATCAGTTACTTTAAATCGTACTACAGCACCATATAGTGGGCTTGAATTCACTGCAAAAACAAGCAAAGATCAAAAATCATTAAAAGAAGTTTCTTTAGGAACGATCCAAAATGCAAGTTTTCAAGAAAAAGGGAACTATTATGTCTATATTTATAACCTCCCTACACAAACAAAAGTAGGAGAACAAATCATTTTAGAAAGTAAAAATGGACAAAAAATCGGGAACTATCAACTTTCAGCTTCAGATATTGACTATAACTCAGTTCCAATCACTGATTTTTTTGATGTGAAAAAAGAAGACAACAAGTTGATCTTAACAGCAACTAAAGATAGTGTTTTAAGAATTAAAGCCGAAAAGCTGACTATTCCCTTTGATCAAAAAGATATCAATGTTGTCGTTAGTACGCCAATTATTGATAAAGGAAAAGAAATAATGCTAATATCGGATCAATTCCTTCAGCCAATATCTATCATTAACCCTAATAATGTGGAGACAGCTTGGGGAAACTATGATCGAAACGGTGCCTATTCCGGCGATACGACGATAGCGATAGAAGGAAACGACAAAAATCCAGTAAAGAACGCGACAATTAAAATTGAACACCCAAACTACTTACAATTAAGAACACCAAAAGGAGAATATGACTATTACAAACTAGACAAAGATTACACGATAAAGGCAGTTGAAGGAGGATCTCTTATTGAGTTTACAACACCGGTCACTCGTTCATTCAATCTAGATTTAGGGTTTAATTATATACCAGATAGTTTAGAAAAAAGTAAGAGCGTCCCGATTGATACATTACCAGTAACGTTGAGTGCAGATGATTATGAAGCAGTGGAAACAACTGTTAGAACAGGTAGAAAGATGTATTCAGAACGAACGTTACAAGGGAGTAAAAATCAATTTTTAGTTAATGCAAGAAATGATTCTTTTGATTCCTTGAGTGTTACAACTAAAATTCCAGCTGGTGCAGATGTAGTGTTCGATATTTATGATGTGTCCAATGACCAAGTAGAGTCAATTTATCCACAATATTGGGATCGTGGTTACTACTTTGATAAGCCATTAGATTCATCTGATCCAGCCTATCCTACTGTTACTTTTAACGAAACAGAAAATAGTTATACATTCGATTTTGGTAAAACGTCAAAACGATATATTATTGAATACAAATACGCTAATGGTTGGATTGACACTAAGACGATCAATGTGACCGGAAGTACTGCAGAACCATTATCTGGCAATCAATCGATAGCAACATCAGTCTCTGTGAAAAATGAAAGTACTGAGATACTGTCTGCAAGTCAAACAAGTCATGAATCCTTAAAAAACGTAACAAAAAATGAAGTGAAGACAAAAAATATCAACAATGGGACACGCAAAGTCAAAAACCCAAAATTTGATATTTCAGCCAAAGGAACAACGAATGCAGGAATCGATTTAAATTCAATCGTGGTGACCGATGTTCCACAAAACGCTTATACAATCAAACAGACAGCAACAGGTGCTCAGATTATTTTTGACGATTATACGTTGACTCAAAATATCACGATCACCTACAATACAATTTCTAAGAATGCCGGACAAATTTCTACAGAAACAGTGATCAGTGGGGATAATTTAGAACAAATGACAGAAACCCGCAGAACGGCTGCAACAGAACAACTTGTTTTAAGATTTTCTGAGGGCGATGCTGAAGGTATTGTTTATTTATCAAAAGCGCAATTTCATACGTATAATGAAAATGATCAAGCGGTAAATATCCCAAATGTCTCATTTCAACTAATCGATAATGTGACCAATAATCAGACGACGTTTACAACAGATGAGAAGGGAAATTATAATTATGAAGCCATCATGTCTGGAGAATACACGCTAAAAGCGGTGGAAATCCCAGAAAATTACACGATTGCCGAGGAATATACCGAAGGGAAAATCATCAACCTAACCAAAGAGGCCAATCAAATTGAGATTCCTCTTGTAGAAACGAAAGTTGATAGAACAGATATTAGCGCAAAAGATTCAACTATTTATGTTGGCACGCCTTGGAATCCAGAAGATAACTTTACTGGAGCGACGGATTCCGAAGGAAACCAAGTCTCATTTGATAAAATAACTTTTGAAGGAAAGGTGGACACAACAACAGTTGGAGAATACGAAATTATCTATCATAATCAAGAGAAAGAAGCGAAAGCCACAATTTCGGTCGTTGACGATCAAGAAACATTGGCAGTCAAAGATTCTACATTGTACGTGGGAGACACGTGGCAAAAAGAAGACAACTTTGTCTCAGCAACAGACGACAAAGGTAAAAATCTGCTAATACAAACTATCCGTGTACAAGGAACTGTTGATACAACAAAACCTGGTGTTTACGATGTTATTTATGACTCGGGAAAACTAGAAAAAACAGCTAAAATCACTGTAAAAGCGGATCAATCAACCTTAGTCGTTAAAGATTCCACTATTTATGTGGGGGATGATTGGAAGAGCGCAGATAATTTTGTCTCAGCAACAGATCGCGACGGCAAAACAATCTCTTTTGAAGAAGTAAAAATAAACGGTACGGTAAAAACCAAAGAAAAAGGCAAAAATGAAGTAACATATACGATTCAGACAACAGATAAAACGCAATCAAGCAAAATAAAAAAAGCGGTACAAGCTGAAAAACAACTGACCGCTGTAGCAAACATTACAGTACTTGAAAAAAATGTATCTAAACCAAATGAAACAACTAAGAATCAAACGCACACGACAAAACCAACAAAACCCAAAAATTACCCTAAGACCGGTGAAAAAGCCAATCATTATATTCCTTTGATAGGACTTTTAGCCGTATCGATTACAATAATTGGTGTGATTCGATTAAAAAGAAGAGCAGATTAACTAAATAATACGAAAATTGGCCTAGAACAGAAGTGAAAATAGCTTTTGTTCAGGCCTTTATTCAATTATATGATCAGATACGGATTTGATCCTCTCTGATTACCTGTCTAAAATAATCTCCTTAGCACGAGCGTTGAGCTGGTTAGAGCCACCTAGCGCAAACGACAGGCATAATTTTGGTCATGAGATCATAATGATCAATAAAAATTGGATAGAATATCGAATGTTCAATAAATGAAAGAGTTTGGAGGAATTTTCTCTCAGCCTTTTTTTGTACGCATAGATTCTTACTGAATAATAAACGAAGTGCTTTCAGAAATGAGAGCGTCCTTTTGATTGCTTTTAAATCGTATAAAAGCTGAAAAATAGCAGGTATTCCCAGTTTTAGTTGTAATTGTCCCATGCGTTGCTCCTTCTTTTCCATGGGTTAAAATAGAATGGATTTCAAGACGGTCGATGGCTATTTTTTTTTCGAGAATCAGAGTGATAAATGAATGTTTACCAATTATATTTTTTTTGTTTGGAATGAAGAAACGAAAGGAGTCAGCCAACATCGAGTCCAGTAAAGGCTGATTGCCAGAAATGGCTGCGATTAGATAGTCTCGAATCAGTCTTCGCTTTGGCGCATTATCACAGTCAAGAGAACAAAGGACTGTGAAGTCGCATTTTGGGACGGAAGCCTCATTCGATGAAGGCTGAAAGAATAAATTTTGCTCAGCTAAATGTTGTTCTAAAATAGCTATTGCTTTTGGTCCCATACCATGTAAGTTTAATAGAGTAACTTTATCGAACAAGCTGACTTGTTCAAGACTTGTAATGCCAATGGAATGAAGTGCATTAGTAGCAGGCTTGCCGATGTTAGGTAAGTTGGTCATAATTATCTCCTTCTAGTGTTTATCCTTTGTCCACATTATAATCTAGTCGCACATAACTGAAAATAAAAAACGTCCCAAATGTTTTTAAAAGAAGTTCATTATCTCAAAAAATGATCCAGGACTATTTACGTCGGATGAACAGACAAAATCTGAGAAAAACTCAAAGAAAAAACGCGTAAAATATAACTTATCAAAGAGAAGAAAGTAAACAAAAGATTTTTATTTTCTTCTTTCAAAAATAGTTTAATCCAAACAAGTCAAACAGGAAAATTGTTTAGAGTAAACTTATAAAAAATTAGAAGAGGTGTAGTTTATGAAAAAGAGTAAAGTAGCAGGATTAGTAGTAGCTTCAGCGGCCGTTTTATTGAGTCTTGGCGCATGTTCTGAACAAAAAGGAGAAATTATAGATGAACAATTAGTCAGTTCATCAGAAACAGCAGATGGTTCGATCCAAGAGGATACCTATTCATTGAGTGAAGACGGTGATTTTAAGGACATCGAGATTGGAAATAAAAATGCATTAGTTATCGATAAAGCTAAATATGATACAGATTGGTCAGATACTAGTTGGCCAGGTGTTACATTATCAATAGATGAAGCAAAAGTTGTTCAAGTTGAAAAATATAAAGATGATCAAGAGCACGAATACAAAGGCTTATTAGCATTAGAGTTTAAACTTAAAAATGATAAAGATAATAAAGACCTTCATATTCATCCAGGACAAGCAACCTTAGTTTTAGAAAATGGTGAAGAAATAAAAGGAGAACATTTCGACGATTATTGGGATGATTTTTTTGCCAAAGATGAGCAAAAGGACGGACATGTTTTCTTCAAGTTTAAAGAGATTGATAAAATAAATGAAATCAAAGAAATAAACTTAACTTTCGATGGAACTTATGGTGAAAAAGATAAGGATCTTGGAACAGTAGATCATCACTATGATGTGAAATTACCACTAGAGCTAAAAAAATAAAAAGCATATTATCCTTGTTAAAGGTGATTGAATGAATCGATCGTCTTTAACAAGGTTTTTTTGAAGAGATTACCTGAATTAAAGAGCGAACCATAGAAATGAAGGAAAATGATGAAATTGTTTCGATCAATCAAATTGGAAAGTCTAAACTCGCTGTAAATAGTCCTATAGAACGACCAATAGCTACGCTTCCTCTACATGAGATCATAGAGATAAACCTACAATTTGGCATCATAAAAAGTTCAGTACAATACAAATCAACGTAGATGGAGCATTTCGAAAAGTGTTAGATCTAGAAAATGAGGAAGAGTCAGTTGAGACTATTCGTAATCAAGCCGAAAATATTCCTTTATTTTTTATGGGAAAATAAGATAGTAAAAGTAGAGCGAGATTGATTGTTCACACTCTTTTTTTCTAAAAATAACTCTTGATTTATAAAACTATGTAATGCATCAGGAAGTGTAATATGGATTCACCTTTAATAAACTGTGGAAGCAGAAGCAATCCTTCTTTATTTTTTTTGATTGCTTCTGTTCCAGCCGGTTCATTGTTTAATTACGTTAAATGAACGCCTTTATCCACATAGATAATATCGCCCACAATCCCAGCAGCTAATTCACTAACTAAAAATGCACAAGTATTGCCGACTTCTTCGATCGTAACACCCGCTTTATCAGGAGTGCGGTCTTCTGAAATTTTGATCAACTGATCGTAATCCTTTACGCCTGTGACAGCTAATGTTTTGATCGCACCAGCTGAAATTCCATTTACACGAATTTTATCTACTGCAAATTCATACGCTAGATATTTTACGGCTGTCTCCAAAGATGCTTTGGCGATGCCCATCATATTGTAGTTTGGAATTGCTCTTTCAGAACCTAAATAGGTCATCGTAACAATTCCTGAACCTGGATTCAACATTGGTTTAGCCTGTTGTGCAACAGCTAAAAGTGAGTAACTGCTAATATCTTGAGCTAATAAGAACCCAGAGCGGCTGATATCACTGACATTCCCGTCTAGTTCTTCTTTTTTAGCAAAGGCGATAGCATGTACTAATCCATCGATTTTATTGAATTTTTCTTGGATCGTTTGGAAAGCTTGAGCGATTGATTCATCAGAAGCAACATCACATTCCACCAATAAATCTGTTGGTTCAGCTAATTTTAATAATTGTTTTTTCATTCGTTCATTTTGATAGGTGTAAATAATATCAGCACCTTGTTCTTTTAAAGCTTTGGCACATCCCCAAGCAATACTTCTTTTGTTGGCTACGCCCATCACGACGACTTTCTTATTTTTTAGAAACATATGATTTTTTTCCCCTTTTATAATTATTTTTAGTGTGTGAAAAAGGTCTCGCATCTTAATAAAATCTAACGAGTTGATTTTATTTGAGTTGACGGATAAAATTGCAACTGGTATTATCTGTTTGAGAATAATAAAAAATTCTTGAATTGATAAACGACACATTTACAGACATTTTATCGGATGTCTGAATTATTAACCAAAATACTTTGAAAGTCAAACTATTTTACTTAAATTTAAACAAAAAAGTGTTGGTTAAGCATGTTTTTTTTGATTTGATAGTCAAAATAATAGCGGAGGTGCAAGATGAGACGAGTTGTAATAACAGGAATGGGAGCGGTGACTCCTTTAGGAAATACGGTAAAAGAGTATTGGCAAAATCTAGTCAATGGAAAATTAGGAATTGCAAAAATCACTAAGTTTGATTCCGAAGATACAGGAGTTGCACTTGCAGGGGAAGTAAAAGACTTTGACCCAAGTGAAGTTCTTGATCGCAAAGAGCAAAAACGGATGGATCTCTTTTCTCAATATGGTGTCGTTGCGGCAATGGAAGCCTGGAAGATGAGTGGTTTAGTGCCAGAAACGATTGATCCAAAGCGCTTTGGTGTAATCGTTGGTAGCGGTATTGGCGGTATGACAACCTTACAAGATCAAGTCAGAGTCATGGATAAAAAAGGTGCCAAACGCGTAACACCATTCTTTGTACCAATGGTGATCGCTAATATGGCATCGGGAAATATCTCCATCAAATTAGGGGCAAAAGGACCTTCTCAAACGATCGTTACAGCTTGCGCGTCAGCAACGAATGCAATCGGTGAAGCATTCCGTGCGATCAAATATGACTTGGCTGATATGATGATTACAGGTGGAACAGAAGCGACGATTTGTGAAATCGGAATTGCTGGATTTGCTGCGTTGAGTGCATTGAATACAACAGAAGATCCAACAAGAGCATCGATTCCTTTCGATAAAGAAAGACATGGTTTTGTGATGGGCGAAGGTGCGGGCATGCTGATGCTAGAAGAGCTTGAACATGCACAAAAACGTGGTGCGACGATTCTAGGTGAGATCGTAGGTTATGGTAGTAATTGTGATGCTAGTCATATGACAGCGCCGTTAAAAGATGGCAGCGGTGCGGCAGATGCCATTGAATTAGCTTTAGCAGAAGCTAAAATCAAGGCGACTGATATCGGTTATGTCAATGCTCACGGCACTTCAACACCAGCAAATGATGCAGCTGAAACGGCTGCCTTGAAACGAGTATTTGGTGAACGTGCGTATGATATTCCAATTTCAAGTACGAAAAGCATGACAGGGCACCTTTTAGGAGCAGCTGGCGGAATCGAAGCAATTGCTTGTGTGAAGACCTTGCAAGAAGGTGTTGCCCATCCAACAGTAGGCTATGAAGTAGCAGATCCAGAATGTGATTTAGATTATGTAACAGATGGTTCACGCCCCGTAAAAGCAGAATATGCAATCAGCAATTCGTTTGGCTTTGGCGGTCATAATGGCGTTATTTGTATGAAAAAATGGGAGGAAAATTAACAATGACAAGACTAATGAATGCAACAGAAATTATGGAAATGATTCCAAACCGTTACCCAATTTGCTTTATCGACTACGTGGATGAAATCATCACGGATAAAAAAATCATTGCAACAAAAAATGTAACGATCAATGAAGAGTTTTTCCAAGGTCACTTTCCTGGAAATCCAACGATGCCAGGTGTATTGATCATTGAAGCATTGGCGCAAGTTGGCTCGATTTTGATTTTAAAAATGGATCAATTCAAAGGTGAAACAGCCTATATCGGTGGAATCAACAAAGCAAAATTCCGTCAAAAAGTTGTTCCTGGTGATGTGCTAAAATTACATTTTGAAATCGTCAAAATCAGAGATTATGTTGGAATCGGAAAAGCAACTGCTTTTGTTGAAGATAAAAAAGTTTGCGAATGTGAATTAACTTTTATTGTAGGTAGATAATCAAATAAACAAAAATAGGCTGATACAGAAGTGTTTATCAGCATTTAAAGGGTGAAACAAAAGCGAATGTTACTTTTGTTCCACCCTTGTTTTGTTTTAATGATGCAATTCGTATAATTTCAACGCTAATTGTAATGCAAATGTATTTTTTTCCTGTTCTAAATCAACTGGTATAAGCCCTTTGATTTTTCCAATTCGATAAAGTAAGGTATTTCGATGAATAAATAGGGCTCTGGAAGTTGTCGCAATATTTAAATGATGAGCCAAGTATGCCTTTAATGTTGGTGTAAAACTTGTTTTATTTTCATGATCATAGGTTAATAACGTGTTCAAATAATGAGTGTAGAATTTTTTTCCTTGCTCTCTTGAAATTGAATCGATCAAAAAAGAATCAAAGTAAAAATCATTAAAAAAATAAATTTTTTCTTTTTTTTCGTCATCCTCAAGCAGTTGGATGACTTTTTTTGCTTCTTCAAAACTTTGAGATAATGCAAGTATTGGTAAAGTCGAACCAATAGTACAGAAAATTTCTCGTTCTGATTGTCCTTGTTGCTTTAAATATATTCGGATTCGTTCAGCAGTATCAAATAGTTCATTATGTGTTTTTGACTTACTCAATTTTGGATCAGTTCCAAGGAGCATAACTAACTGATTCTTTCGGCTAAACAAATGAAGATGTGGGAATCGTAAGGCTGTATAAGTTGTCAATGATGATAACAAACTTTTCATTTGGCGATCTTCTACTTGTTTTTTTTGCATCAATGAATCAGTTTCATGACCGAACGTCTGAACCGATAGAATCAAAATAGTATAGTGTAACGTTGGATCGATTGCTGTATCATAGGCAGTCAAAGTATCTAAATCTTTGATCTGACCCGATAATAATTGGTCAAAAAAGTCACGACGAATTCGATTTTCTGTTCGCTCAATTTCAAACTGTCTCATTTCTTCCAAGGCAAATGCCATCGAACCATTTTCTAGCGCCACATAATCGAGATCTATCAACGGGCGCTCTACTTGATAAACTAAAATAAAACCATAATGAATCGTATCGAAAAAAACCGGCATGATCACGCAAGGATATTCTTGCTCCTCGAAAAAAAGCGCTCGAGTAATCGGTTTTTGAATTCGTTCAAAATTTTTTGGTAAATCTGTAATAGTTTCGATTGGAAAAGTAAAAACGTCTCCCTCTTTTTTGATAGTTGCTTGAATCAAGGGCTGCTCTTTGTCGCTGACAGCATACACTGACCATTGTGTATCAACTAAAACAACAGGGTTATTGACCATTTCAGCCAAACTAGAAGCAATTTTTTTCATTCCACCACCATGTAAAGAAATGTCAAAAAATTGTGAATGAATAGCTAAAGACACTTGATTCAGCTTATCCATTCGACCAGATAGCTCGGCCATGACACTATTCATGATTTTTGAAAATGCCATTCCATAAGGGATTTCTATAAGCGGCAAATTTAATTCATCGGCTAATACGCGCATAGAATCTGGGATTTCTTTTAAATAAATATGTGGTTTGATACATATTGCTGAACAATTAATTTCTTTAAAACGTTGAATAAAGTTCCTTTGGACTTTAGAATTTTCACTAAAAAAATACCCGGAAGTAATGAGTAGTTCTCCTGCTGACAACCAGTCAGAGGCATCCGGATTATCTAAAATATTCACACCAGTGATTGTATTTTCAAGTCCTTTTTCTCCTGCGACTAACTTAAACGTTTTGAAAGGTGCAAGTTGTAAAAAGTTTTTGACTGTTAACATGCTACACCGTCTTTCTAATCCATAATTTTCGTTACCTTAACTATAGGACAATTGGTTAAAGTATACAACTGCAAAAGAAAATATTCAGCTACTCTATCTGTAGATGAAAAAGTTTTTTTAATGTAAATTGAATAGTGTAAAGAAGAAAATAGACTAAGGAAGTGAGCGAGACACGTACGCATCGATCCCTTTCAGGGGCTCAATATTTCTTAAATAAGATTCACAACAAACAATAGAAAAAAGAAGTTCATAGTGCTTTTAAACGAATCATAATTATATTGTGTGATATTGGAAGCTTGTATACGTTAGCTGCAGGATAATTGGATAATGCGTCCAATGCATTGCGCGTGGTACTATTCTCAAATTGAATTTTTCGAGGGAACAAGCGTATAGAGCTGCTTGCTGGTTCGCTACGGCTGCTGGAATGGGACAGAATTTGAATGGATATCAGCAGAATCGAAGGAAAGCCGAATAGCACGATCCAAACATTAAATTTTATAGGCATTCGATCAGGATTCACACCTCCGCCATTGGAAGCTTTTGAAAAAAATATCATTGGCTTTAGCGAACAACGATAGAAAATAGAAATGAGGAACAACCATGGACACAGATACAGTAAAAACAGATCGATCATTGCTTAGCGCGGTAAAACTAGGTCAGACAGAACAAGTTTCCAGATTATTAAACGAAGGGGATGACATTGCTTTGACTGATGAAAAAGGACGATCACCATTGATGATCGCGGTACAACAGAATAATTTTGTACTTGTCAAAAAATTGTTAGCTTTTGGTGCAGATGTAAACCAACGTGATGAGACACAACTCACACCGTTCATTTGCGCAGCTGCTAACGGATTTGACGAGATCGTAAGTGATATCCTCCAATCAGAGCGAGCAGATTTAGCTTCAGTCAATCGTTTTGGCGGTACAGCGTTGCTTCCATCCAGTGAAAAAGGCTATTTAAGAACGGTTCAATTATGTTTAGATGCAGGCGTACCAGTTAATCATGTTAATCGTTTAAGTTGGTCAGCGTTATTAGAGGCAGTTATTCTAGGTGACGGTGGTTTCTTATATAAAGATGTGATTCGTGAATTAATCCAACATCAGGCAGATGTCACTCGACTAGATGATACTGGTAAGAATGCTCTTGATCATGCGAGAGAAACAGCTAATGAAGAATTGCTCGCTATCTTGGAGAAAAAAGAAATTGAAGTGTCGGTTTTTCACGAGGTGCGAACGTCTTTAAGAAAAAATGAATTGTTACAAGCGTTAAATATATTGAAAGCACAAGATCAAACCGACTTAGAAGTTTTGTATTATCTAGGCTATACCTATCAACGCTTAAAAGACTATCCAACAGCGATTGCTTGTTATGAAAAAGCTTGGCGACATGATACACAATTTGCTTTTTATGTGGGAAACAGCTATCGAATGGCTGGTGAGACTGATAAAGCACTGCAAACCTATGATCAAGCCATCAAAACAGACAAAAGCTTTTTTTATCGTTACCATAAATCTAATTTTTTAAGAGAGTTAGGCCGTCATGAAGAAGCTGTGAAAATAATGGATGACTTGTTGGATGACTATCCTGAACGAGTTGATTTCTACTTTCACAAAGCAAACAGTTTACGCAGTTTAAATCGACAACAAGAAGCCATTGAAGCTATGGAACGAGCGATTCAACTCAACCCAGAAAATCCATTATTTTCAGAACACCGTGCCCAATCACTTCAATTAGTAAAAAACTAAGGAAATATATCGGAGATAAAGACAAAGGAGAAAAGCTATGAACTATATGAAAATGGCGGCAGAAGCGACAGTTGCCGCAATGGAAAAGAAATTTGGAGGACCTTTTGGCGCAACAGTCGTTAGAAATGGAGAAGTAATTGTTTCAATCGGTAATACGATGATGCGAGATACTGATCCGTCAGCACATGCAGAAATGGTTGCAGTGCGTGAAGCTTGTAAAAAGTTAGACACAATGGATTTGTCTGATTGCGAAATTTATGCAACGTGTGAGCCTTGTCCGATGTGTGTTGGTGTAATTTTATGGTCAGGAATCAAAACGGTCTATTATTCCAATACTAAAGAAGATGCTGCAAACCATGGTTTTTCAGATATGCATTTACGAAATTATCTAGACGGTACCGATCAATCACCATTAGCAATGATTCATACAGAAGGATGTCTTGAGTGTGATTCATTATGGCAAACGTTCGATGAAATCAATTCGAGTGACATAACAACTGATGTTTAGTCTGTCTTGGTGACTCTATTTAGCCAAATTTCATGTGATCGAAATAGGACTCAATGAGTTATTGCCCAATCATTTTTTTACGAAAATGGGATAGTTCAAGGTTTTACTGCAAAAAAATGAATCCAAATAACGTATTCTCTAGAATATCGCTTAGTAATCTGCTACAATGGTTGAGAAGAATTTTTTTAAGAAGAATCTCTAACACAGAGGGACTATACTAACGTTTCGATCAAGTTTTTCGGTCGAACCTTAAAGAAAGAGGAGAAAACAACATGATAGCAGTAAGTGATCTTAAAGCAGGTATGACTTTTGAACAAGACGGCAAATTAATCCGTGTAATGGATGCAAGCCACCATAAACCTGGTAAAGGAAATACCGTTATGCGTATGAAATTGAAAGATGTTCGTACAGGTGCCACAACAGATACGACGATGCGTCCAGACGATAAAGTAAAGAAAGCTTTTATCGAAAGCAAACCTGTTCAATATTTATACAGCCAAGATGATACAGCCAATTTCATGGACTTAGAAACCTATGAACAATACGAAATTCCAACTTCTGTGATCGAATATGAATTAAAATATTTACTAGAAAATATGGAAGTAAAAATCCAATTCTACGGATCAGAAGTGATCGGTGTAACATTGCCAACGACAGTTGTTTTAAAAGTAAAAGAAACACAACCATCTATCAAAGGAGCGACTGTTTCAGGTTCTGGTAAACCAGCAATCATGGAAACAGGCTTAGTAGTTAATGTTCCTGATTTCATCGAAGCGGATGAATTATTAGAAATCAATACACAAGAAGGTACGTATTTAAAACGTGCATCTAAATAATCAAACAAAAATAGCTGACAGGTGAGAAATTGATCTGTCAGTTTTTTTATTCTGTTGCTCGTGTAATAAATCCTTTGTAATTACTAAACTCAATTCGCATGGTACAATAAGTTATCTATTTTACAAGTAGAAAGGGAGAGAAATATGGATTTTTTATTGACATTGTGTCTAGTCTTATTATTTACAAAACTTGCTGGACATTTTTGTAATCGAGTGGGAATTCCTTCTGTTATTGGGGAATTGTTAGTTGGGATTTTAATTGGCCCAGCATTATTAGGTTGGATTAAACCAGATGATTTTATGCATTACTTTTCAGAAATCGGTGTTATTATTTTAATGTTTATTGCAGGGCTGGAAAGTGATCTGGACTTATTGAAAAAATATTGGCGGCCAGCCTTATCAGTCGCGCTTTTAGGAATTGTTTTTCCTGCAGCAATGGGGTTTGGTGTAGGAGAAATATTTCAATTTTCCATGCAGAATTCGCTTTTTTTAGGCGTTCTTTTTAGTGCTACATCTGTTAGTATTTCGGTTCAAGTGCTGAAAGATTTGAAAAAAATAGACAGTGAAGAAGGTGCAACCATCCTTGGTGCGGCCGTTGTTGATGATATCGTTGTCGTGTTGATTTTAGGAATTATGTTAAGTTTGATGAATCGTTCTACACCAGGTGAAGGTCTACCAATGTGGGAAGTTTTACTCTTGAAAGTCTTCTTCTTTGTCGCAATTTTTGCAGCCAGCAAGTGGCTAGTTCCGTGGCTTTTGAATATGAGTAAAAAATTGATTGCGATCGAAGCTGTTTCTGCGATTTCCTTAGTTATTTGTTTAGGTTTTGCTTATTTTGCAGAGATGCTGGATATGGGGGCGATCATCGGCGCATTTTTTGCAGGTGTGGCAATTGCTCAAACGGATTATCGTAAACGCGTAGACGAGAAGTTAGAGACGATTGGCTATACAGTATTTATTCCGATGTTTTTTGTTTCTATTGGGCTGAATATGACCTTTGTTGGTATGTCAAAGCATTTTCTTTTTATTGTCGTTTTAACAGTTGTTGCAGTGTTATCGAAATTATTAGGTGGCGCTTTAGGTGCCCGTGTAACTGGATTCAAAGGAGTTTCTACTATGATCATTGGATCCGGAATGGTTTCAAGAGGTGAAATGGCATTGATCATTGCCCAAGTAGGATTGACCTCAAGTTTTCTTTCTGAAGAGTATTATTCTTCTGTGATCATTGTGATTATTGCGACGACGATTATTGCACCATTGTTGTTAAAAGCCACGATCATGAGACAAGAGAAACAACTTAACTATTAGAACAAAAAAAGTTTCCACCAAAGAAGCATGAAACGTGCTTTGGTGGAAACTTTTTTAATTTTAGTGGATCGAACCCATTAGTCTTTTGATTGGTTTTTTAGAAAGAATCAATAAAATACCAGCAATCACTGCAACAATTCCGACGATACCAAAGTACGCTGACTCAGTTTGAGGGGTATAAAACCGCGCGATTTGAGCGTTGATTGCTTGTGAAGCAGCATCTGCTAATAACCAAATTGCGACAGTCTGAGATTCAAATGCTTTAGGAGCAAGTTTCGTTGTAATCGACAGACCAACTGGAGAAATACACATTTCGCCTACGATCATAATAAAGAAACTAAAGAATAACCACAACGGACTCACTTTTGTATCAGTACCATAAAGTAGACCAGGCAACATCAAAAGAACAAACGATAGGCCAGCAAAAACTAATCCTAAAGAAAATTTTACGACAGTTGAAGGTTGTTTTTTTCCTAATCTCGTCCATAAAGTCACGAAAACAGGTGTTAAAACAACGACGAAAATTGGATTTAAAGATTGGAACCAACTAGGTGCAATAGAAAAACCAAATAATGTATCATTTGTCCGTTCATCGGCAAATAATGCTAAAATTGAAGAACCTTGTTCTTCTAACGACCAAAAAACGATTCCAGCCAGAAATAATGGAATATAGCCAAGAACTCTTGGTTTTTCTTCTGGCGTCACGTCTTTTGAGGTCAGCATCTTGATAAAATAGTAGACAGGCAAGAAAATTCCTAAAACACTAACACTGTTGATAAAGAAGCCAATTGTTAAATAGCCCATCATAAAGGCCCCACCAAAAAGGGCAATGACAAAAACAAGAGCAAGGAATAGTGATCGTATAAACTTTCTTCGTTCCTCAGGACCAATTGGATTCGTTGGTTGTAAGCCGATTCCAGCTAATGATTTTTTCCCTTGTAAATAGTATTGCAGCAAGCCAAAAAACATACCAAAGGCTGCAACGGAAAACCCGACATGGTAGTTATACGTCTGGCCTAATGTACCAACGATGAACGGCGCGATCAATGCACCAATATTGATACCCATATAAAAAATAGAAAAACCAGCATCACGACGTGTATCTGTTTTTGAATAAAGATGTCCGACCATACCAGAAACATTCGGTTTCAACATCCCAGTTCCGATCACGATCAGAAAAATAGAAACAAAGAGAGCTGCGATCCCAAAAGGTGTTGCTAAAACAATATGTCCGACCATAATGAAGAGTCCACCGGCGAATACCGTTTTTCTAGCACCTAACACTCGGTCAGATATCCAACCGCCAACAATACTGGACATAAAAACTAACGAGCCGTAAATCGACATAATTGCTAACGCAGTTTCTTTAGGTAAACCTAGTCCACCGTTTGCTACTGTATCATAGATATAATACAGTAGAATTGCTCGCATACCATAATAACTAAATCTTTCCCACATCTCAGTGAAGAAAAGAGTAGATAATCCTTTTGGCTGCCCCAAAAACGACTTATCTAATTGCTGCTCATCCATAAATAATAACCTCAATTCTTTTTAATAGTCAGAATAGTTGTTTAACATAGAGTTCTTAAAAAAATATATACAAAGTGTATTGTAAACTTTTACTCTTTTAACTATCATAAAGTTTAATGAGCATACTGTAAGAAAAACAGAGTTTATATTCATTTTTTTTTCATATAGAAAGAGAAAGGAAGAGTTTCTTGAAAATAATCGCGCAAAGACAGCAAGAATGGGCATCACTTAAGTATTTGATTTTATCAAAATCACAACCAGATTATAAAGCGATCCGAGCATTATTTGCTGATCACGAGTGGAACGAAAAAAAAGAACAAGCATTTCGAGGGTATCTACAGCATGCATTAGAGCAACCTGGGAAAATGGGTGATCGCTTAAATGCATATCAGCATGTTTGGGGATATTTCAAAAATAAAGTAACGGATATGGAGCGCATAAAATACCAAGAATTGATTGAAAACTTTTCTCTAGAGCAGGATGAGGTATTGTTTTTTTTAAAAGAATTAGCAATAAAGTATCAGGAAGACTATCTATTACAGTCAAGCTTGCTTTTTCCTAAAGAAGAGGAGTAACTAAATAATCAAAAAAAGCGATTCAAATGGCGTGAGTTTATATTACGTTCGTTAAAAATAGTTGGATCCGCTTTTTTTGTATGCATAAACTTGTTTTTTCGCCAATACACGAATGATTAATTATTAAAGTGAAAAAACATATTGAAATTAATCGAAAAAATGAGTATACTGAATCAGTGGAAAAACGAACGAGGAGTGTATAAATGAACAAGAATGTTCCGTATTTTATTGTAGCACCTGGAATGATTTTATTACTATTTTTCTTAATGATTCCTTTGGCTACAAGTATTTTGCCAACTATTTTTACAGATCAAGGGGTGACGTTGAGCAACTACCTCGATTTTTTTAAAGACGAATATAATCTATCCATCTTTTGGCGCACGATCAGAGTGTCATTGATCGTTACGTTTATTTCAATTTTATTAGGAATTCCAACTGCTTATTACATTGCTGGAGTTAGTAAAAAATGGCGTGGAATTTTAATGGCGATGACCCTATTTCCATTATTAACTAACTCGGTTATTCGCAGTTTTGCTTGGATCAATATCTTAGGAAAAACAGGCGTGATCAATACACTATTATTGAAAACAGGCCTGATCGCTCAACCATTGAATTTACTTTATACAGAATTTGCTATTATTATTGGGTCTGTTTATCTATTTTTACCTACGATGATCATGACGCTTGTTGGGGTCATGGAAAATATTGAAGGAGAAATGCTTGAGGCAGCAGAAACATTGGGGGCAAGTCCCTTCACAGCTTTTCGGAAAGTTGTTTTGCCGCTTTCAATTCCTGGAACAATCGTCGGAAGTATCCTAGTGTTTACTGGGACGCTGACAGCCTATACGACACCACAACTATTAGGTGGAAATCAGAAGATGATGATGTCGACCTTTTTATATCAAAAAGCCAATACATTAGGTGATTGGAAAGCCGCAAGTGTTTTAGCCTTGATCATGATCGTTGTAACCTTGATCGTTATGAAGGGACTCGATGTAGTCGCTAAAAAAGTTGATAGGAGAGAAGCAAATAATGCGTAAACAAAAAGGGATGACGCTGATTGCGATCCTAGTATTCTTATTTTTATTCTTACCGCTTTGCTTGATCGTTGTGACCTCTTTCGGGACAGCTGCGGCAATTCAGTTTCCAATCAAAGGATTTACGTTAGATTGGTATGCAAAAGCGTTACAATCAGATACCTTTATGAGTAGTTTTAAATTGAGTTTGATCATTGGTGTATTAGCGACGGTTTTAGCTTTGGTCGTAGGTATTCCAGCATCTTATGCACTGGCACGTTATTCCGTTAAAGGAAGAAACTTTATCAAAAGCTTCTTTTTATCCCCTACTGTGATTCCGGGAATCGTGGTCGGGTATACATTGTTTCAATACATTGTGATTAAATTAGGGTTACCGATTTTTCAAGGTTTATTGATAGGCCATTTTTTGATCAGTTTACCTTATATTATTCGTGTGGTCGGTTCGAGTATGGAACAATTGGACTATTCAATGGAAGAAGTTGCTTGGACGCTTGGATGTACGAGAACGCGCGCATTTATCCAGATTGTTTTACCAAATGTTTCTTCAGGTATTTTTGCAGCATTTATGTTGGCTTTTGTAAACTCATTTAATAATGTTCCTGTGTCGATGTTTTTATCTGGACCAGGAGTTACAATGTTACCGACATCCTTACTTAGCTATATGGAATACAACTATGATCCAACCGTCTCAGCCATTTCAGTAATGTTGATGTTATTGACAATGGGTTTAATGTTTTTGATCGAAAAAACATTAGGATTAGCTTCGATTGCGTAAATTAAAAAAGAGCAATCGTACATTTCGGACTTAAAAGGTAGAAAGAGGAGAAAATTTTGACTTTTGTTGATTTAAAAAAGATACGTGTCAGCTATGATGGCAAACAAGATATATTAAAAGATTTAAGTATTTCAATGGAAAAAGGTGAGCTGGTCTCATTACTTGGACCAAGTGGATGTGGAAAAACAACGACACTTCGAGTGATTGCAGGATTGATCAAGCCAAATGACGGTTCATTTGAGTTGGATACGGATGATTTGACCAAAGTACCTGTGCATAAGCGAAACTTTGGAATGGTATTTCAAAGTTATGCGTTATTTCCTCATTTGACGATTGCCGAAAATGTTGCGTTTGGGTTGAAATTACGAAAAGAATCAAAAGCGAGTACGAAAGAAAAAGTAGAAAAAATGTTGGACGTTTGTGGGTTAGAAAATCTTGGCGATCGTTACCCAAAACAACTTTCAGGTGGACAAAGACAGCGTGTTGCGTTAGCTCGAGCGTTGATCATTGAACCTAAATTATTATTATTAGATGAACCTTTAAGTAATCTAGATGCAAAATTAAGAGTAGCAATGCGCATCGAAATTAAACGAATTCAACAACAATTAGGTATAACAACTGTATTTGTGACCCATGATCAAGAAGAATGTTTTTCTATCTCAGATAAAGTCGCAATCATGAATAACGGTGTAATCGAGCAATACGACGCACCAGAAATGATTTACCGTTTACCAAAAACAAAATTCGTAGCACAATTCATCGGATTTGAAAATTTCTTTTCTGTGACGAAAACTGCTGAAGGTCAATACAAAAGCGAGAATGGACAATTGTTTACAACGACGAATCCACAGCCGCAAGCAATCGATACTGTCGCAACGATTCGCCCGGAAGATATTGAAATTGTGGAAGAAGCAACGGCGCCTTCGATTGAAGGTATGGTTGCCGTTCGAACCTTTTTAGGGAAAAGTTATCAGTATGAAGTTACAACACCACTTGGAAAACTATTAGTCAATGGAACGAGTGAACAGATTTATGACACAGGAGACAAAATCAACTTGGTGTTTCCGGCAGATAAACTAGTTGTATTAGAAAAATAAATGATAGATGAAGGGGATATAAACAAAATGAAAAAGAAACTAATGATCGGTGTTTTAGCGACAGCTACATTCCTAATGGCAGCTTGCGGGAATAGTGAGGCTAATCCTAAAGAAGAGAGTAAAAGCGGTAGCAAGTCTTTAGTTGTTTCTACCTTTGGCTTAAGTGAAGATATTGTAAAAAAAGATATTATTGCGCCTTTTGAAAAAGCAAATGATGCAAAAGTAACATTAGAAGTAGGAAATAGTGCAGATCGTTATACAAAATTATTGAATAACCCCAATGCCGGAATCGATGTGATCGAATTAGCACAAGCGAACGCAACACAAGGAGAAAAAGAAGGATTATTTGAAAAAATAACAGAAAAAGAAGTACCGAATATCAACGATTTAACAACAGGGGCAAAAGAAGTCTATGACAGCGGAGCGGGAATCCCGATTGCTGTTAATAGTATTGGTATCGTTTATAACAAAGAAAAACTAGGTAAAGAAATCACGAGCTGGGACGATTTATGGTCATCTGATCTTAAAGGAAAAATTTCGGTACCGGATATTTCTACGACAGCTGGACCATTGATGCTATATGTGGCTAGCGATCATGCTGATGTAGACATTACAACAGACAAAGGTAAAGCTGCTTTTGAAGCAATGAAAGAATTAAAACCAAATGTGGTCAAAACCTATTCGAAATCATCAGATCTTGCTAATATGTTCCAATCAGGTGAAATAGAAGTTGCTGTTGTTGCTGATTTCGCTGTAGATATCATTCAAGGTGCTTCTAAAGATGCAACATATGTTGTTCCTGAAAGTGGTACGTACGCAAATTACAATACAGTAAACGTACCTAAAAGTTCAAAAAATAAAGAATTAGCTTATACATTTGTCAATGAACGAATCAGTGAAGCGTCACAAAAGGCAAAAGCTATTTCACTAAACGAAGGTCCAACGAATAGTAAAGTGGAACTAGATGCAAAACAAGCAGAAAATAAAACATACGGTAAAGTAGCAGATCGAGCAAAAACAGTTGATTTTTCATTTATTAATGAAAATCTATCTGATTGGGTCGATCAATGGAACCGTACAATGAATCAATAATCAAGCAAGAAAGGCGATAAGTATGAAAGTAGATATGATTATTCAAGATGTTTGGGTTTTCCAAACGGCAACACAATCATTTGTAAAAAAAAATGTCTCTATTAAAGAAGGAAAATTTTACTATATTAGTACCTCTGATATGAATAACTTAACGTCTGAAACAATCATCAAAGCCGAGAATCGATATATGATTCCCGGCTTGATTGATGCCCATATGCATATTGAAAGCTCAATGACCACGCCAACGATTTTCTCAAAGGCTGTTTTACGTTACGGTGTGACAACGGTTGTGGCTGATGCACATGAAATGGCAAATGTGTTTGGTCTAGAAGGGTTAGATGAATTTATGAAGGCAGAAACCGAATTGGATATTTTTCACGCGATTCCTTCGTCTGTTCCTTCAACGACCCCTGAATTAGAAACGACTGGCGGGATTATTGGACTCAACGAGGTAGCAGAGTTATTGAAAAATCCCAAAATTGTTTGCTTAGGCGAAGCGATGAACTTTAAAGGAATTGCTTATGAACCAGAGTCGTTGATTCGACAAATTATTGATTTATGCAAAAAAGAACGACCAACAATGCCGTTAGAAGGTCATTGTCCTAAAATCTATGATGAAGAGCTAGCAGCTTTTTTGTTTAGCGGTATTACCTCGGATCATACCCATCAGTTTCCAGAATCGTTAAAAGAAAAAATCGAAGCAGGCGTTTTTATCCAATTCCAAAATAAATCGATCACCCCTGAAAATATGCAAGTTATCATAGAAAATGAGTTTTATGAGTATGCCAGTATCATTACGGATGATGTGATGGCAGATGATTTGCTTCATGGCCATTTGAACGAAAACTTGAAAAAGGCCGTAAAAGCGGGTTTGCCAATCGAAAAAGCTATTTATATGACGACCTACACTCCAGCGAGACGGATGGGCTTTCATGATCGTGGAGAAATTGCGCCAGGTCGAATTGCAGACTTTATTTTATTAGATGATTTAGAAGATTTTACGTTTGATGCTGTTTATAAATCTGGTGAAAAAGTTTATGAAAAAGGAGCAAAGATCGAATATCCTAATGTGGTTGAGCCATTTCCAGCTAATTACAAGCAATCAGTTCACTGCAAACCACTGACTGTTACGGACTTAGTTATCAGAGTAGCAACGAACAAAGCGAGTGTTCGTTGTAACGTGATCCAAAAACAGGAAGTAGGCACATTCACTGAAAGAATCATCAAAGAAATTCCAGTGAAAAATGGGATATTACAATGGCAGGAAGCGGACTGTGCATTACTGATCGTGATGGAAAGATACGGTAAAAATGGCAATATTTCGCTATCGCTGATGGATAAACCGATCAGTGAAAAAGGCGCAATCGCAACCACTTGGGCCCATGATCATCATAATGTAATGGTCATGGGGAATTCAGTAGAAGATATCGTTCTTGCGCAAAATGAATTGTTAGCGATACAAGGCGGTTATATTGTTGTTTCAAATGGAGCGATCACCGGGAAATGTCCGTTGCCTATTGGTGGGATTTTATCCCAAGCGCCAATTGAAGAACTTGGTGAAGATTTACAAAAAGTCCGCGTAAGCATGCAGGCATTAGGGTATAAAAACATGAATGAGATCATGTCTTTTTCCACATTATCTCTGCCTGTCTCGCCTGCGATCAAAGTGACAGATATGGGAATGATGAATACGAAAACGCAAGAATTTTACCCATTGGTTTTCCCAGAAGACGGAGTGTTGCTGAATGAAGACTCTTATTAAAAATGTTCATGTACTTTCAATGGATCAACATTTTTCAGAAGTGAAAGATGGATTTGTGTTGATCGAAGACGATGTAATCAAGAAAATCGGCCATATTTCCGAACTGACTTCACAAACGATTGATGCTGATACAATAATCGATGGAAAAAATGGGCTGCTGATCCCAGGTCTAATCAACACCCATACACATGCAGGAATGATCCCCTTTCGCTCTTTAGGCGATGATGTACCTGATCGACTGCGCCGATTTTTATTTCCATTAGAGCAACATATGACAAAAAAATTAGTACATGCCAGCAGCGACTATGCGATTGCAGAAATGCTGTTGAGTGGTGTGACATCGTTTTGTGATATGTACTATTTTGAAGATGAAGTAGCAAAAAGTTCTAAAAAAATGGGCATCAGAGCACTTGTTGGAGAAACAATTATTGATATGCCGACTTGTGATAGTTCAAAGCCATCTGGCGGATACGAGTACTGCGAACGCTTTTTAGAAAAATGGCAAAATGATCCATTAGTAACACCAATTATTGCACCTCATGCACCCAATACGAACAATTTGGAGACACTAAAAAAAATCGTAGCACTTAGCGAAAAATATAATGCCCCGATTACAATGCATGTCGAAGAAATGACCTATGAAATGACGGATTTTCAAGCGAAATATAACCAAACACCAATAGAATTTTTACAAACATTAGGGTATTTTGAGCGTGATTTTATTTTAGCTCATTGCATTTTAGCAACTGAAAGTGATTTAGATATCATTGCAGCAACAAATAAAAAAGCGCGTGTTGCTCACTGTATCGGTGCCAATACAAAATCAGCAAAAGGGGTAGCACCTGTTAAACAAATGCTTGAAAAAAATATCGTTGTCGGTCTAGGAACTGATGGGCCAAGCAGCGGTAATACTCTTGATTTATTTAGCCAAATGCGCCTGTTTGCTAACTTTCATAAAACGCATAATCAGGATCGTGCACTTTTTCCTGCGAAAGAAATTGTCCGCCTAGCGACCATGGGTGGTGCGGAAACCTTGGGATTAGCAGATCAAGTTGGCTCAATCGAAATCGGGAAAAAAGCAGATTTAACTTTGATCGAAACGGAATCTGTCAATATGTTTCCGATTTTCGATCCATACTCCGCCATTGTCTACTCAGCAAATGCCAGTAATGTTGAAGCCGTTTGGATAAACGGTCGACAGCTAGTCAGTGGAAGCAAACTGGTCGAACAAAAGCTGAAAACAATCAAAGAGACGTTATATAGTGAGATGGAGAATTTTGTAGTAGAAGCAAAAAAATTATAATAAAAAGTAAGTTTGGATTGAATATTTAAGCAGGGACTATGTTGTTGTCATAATGATACGAATAAAAGAGAAAGAAGATTCCAATCCATGATTTTCGGATTAGAATCTTCTTTCTCTCTAGATGTAAAGTTTTTTTTGTATAGAATAGTTGTTTTACTTTGGTTTAACAAACGATTGATTAGTAACACGTCTCTTAATTAAGACATATATACTAACGAATAAAGAGAGTGTGTCTGATATAGAGTAATTGAGAGTTTTTGTTTCTTGTGTTAAGTATTTTAGTTGCTGTATTTTTACTGTTACTGATTACTTTTCCTTTAGTTTGCTCATCTTTCTTATCACCAGTGGCAAGTTTAATGGCTGTTTCTTTTTTGTACTGAGTGCTAATAGTATCTAAGCGTTCTGCTTTGATTTTATTTAGATAAATAAGTATCGATAGACTTTTGATAGTCCTGCCAATCGCTTTTTGCTTCATTGAAATACTTAGCCAAAAGAAAACCAATATAAGGACCAGTTGTCAGACCAGAAGAACCTAAACCGCTAGCAACAACTGCAGTGGGATTGTCTGGTAAACAATTGAAAAAAGGAGCAAAATCTGATGTATAGGCACGTGTTCCAACACGATATGCAGCAGGATATGCTTCAAAAAAGGCCGATTCAGCCAGGAAATGGTCTGTTTTTTGTTGCAGAAGAGAAAATGCTTCTTTCGTTGGTGTTAAATCAAATCCACCATCATTCTCATGAGTTGCACCGATTAGAATCTGTCCGTTTTCAAAAGGAATCAAATCACTTTCTCCATCTAACATAGCTACGGGCCAATTGCCACTTTCTTTATACGGGGTTTCAAATGCTAGTAGTTGCCCTTTTTGTGCTCTAATATCAGTTTTATAACCAAGAGAGCTTAACAATGAAGGCAAGCCTGGGCCAGCACATATTGCTACTGCGTCAAATTCTTCTGTTTTATCAGGGGTTTGAACAAGCCATCGATCATGCATTCGATTAAGCTGAACTGAACCAATCTTCATGGAAATCATCTTTAGGATCGCCTGTTGTCTCAAAGTTTCTAAGTAGCTAGCTCCGTCTAATTTGCCGCCACCTGTGATAAATAAGGCTGGGGCAGCTTTTAATAGAGGCAGTTTTTTGGTGACTTGTTCTGCAGTCAATAATTGAATCTCTCCAATTTCAGGCGCCGTCTGTTTTCTTTCTTCTGCTAGTTGCATCAAAGACTCAAGTTCACCATTTTTTCTAAGAATCAAAGTGCCAGTTTGTTGATAGACATTTTGCTGTAAAGAAAAGTCCTGTACCAATTTTGGATAAAATGCAGCCCCATCTTTAGCGAGCTGGTACCATTTTTTGTTTCGTCGTTTTGAAAGCCAAGGGGAGATAATACCAGCACTGGCTTTAGTGGCTTGTCCGATCGGGTTATCATAAACTGTTACGTTATACTGTTTTAAATCAATGTAGTTGGCTAAGGTCAAACCAATGATCCCACCGCCGATGATTGCTAATTTTTTCATGAGTCGCTCCTTTTATATCCTTATAAAATCAAGTAATTCATTTTTACACAATTTTGTAGAGGGTGCAAGAAATTTTCGATGAGAAAGCGCTTATTCTTATGGTATGATAATAGATGTTATAATTTCAAAAATGAATTTTGACCATGTAGGAGGTTACTAAATGAGACATACAAGATTAGGGTATTTACTAGCTGCAGCAAGCTGTATCATCTTGCTTGGAGGATGTGGTTCTGGTAAAGACAAGGCTGGGGAAACGAGTCAAAAATCAGCAAACAACGAACAAACATTTTCAGTTGTTGCAAAACAAGAAATTCCATCGATTGATGCATCTGTCACAAATGATGTGGTCGGCTGGGGTGTATTGAAAAATACAGGTGAAGGGTTATTCCGTGCAGATAAAGAAGGAAAACTCATCCCCGCTGGTGCGACGGAAATGCCCAAAGTTAGTGAAGATGGTTTGACCTATACGTTTAAATTACGCGAAGAGGCAGTTTGGTCAAATGGCGATCCAGTTGTTGCGAAGGATTATGTTTATGGCTTTCAACGAACGGTCGAACCAAAGACTGCTTCAGAAGTTGCCTACCTATTTGAATCAATCAAAAATTATCAATCAATCATGGATGGAAAGATGCCAGCATCAGAATTAGGTGTAAAAGCATTGAACGACCATGAACTAGAAGTAACCCTGGAATCACCTGTACCCTATATGGAATCCTTATTATCTTTACCACCGTTTTTCCCGCAAAATGAAAAAATCATCAACGAAAGCGGTGAAAAATATGCAAGTTCAAGTGCGCATATGGTTTACAATGGACCGTTTTTATTGAGCGAGTTTGAAGGAGCAGGAACAGATACAAAATGGGCGTATGTGAAAAATGAGAAGTATTGGGATCAAGCCAATGTGACGATGGAAAAAATCAATTTTGACGTAGTGAAAGAAGAAGCGACAGCATTAAATCTATTTCAAGATGGTCAAACAGATGATATCGTCATCACAGGTGAGCTGGCGCAACAAATGATAGCGGAGCCTGCTTTTTTCTCTCAGGATATGTCTAACGCAACCTATGTAGAATACAATCAAACGAAAGAAGAATTTCAAAACGAAAATCTTAGAAAAGCGATTTCCTACGCGTTAGATCGTCAAACGTTGGTTGATCAAGTTTTAGGTGATGGATCGATCGCAGCGACAGGCTTAGTACCGAAAAATATGTCATTTAATCCTGAAACAGAGGCTGATTTTGTAAAAGATTCTGGAAATCATTTGAAATACGATCCAGAAAAAGCCAAAGAATATTGGACTAAAGCTAAAGCAGAACTAGGGATCGATTCCCTTAAAATCAACTTACTTTCATCGGATGCAGATTCTGCCAAAAAAGTGGTAGAATACATGCAAGGTGCAATTGAAGAAAACTTGAATGGCGTGACTGTCGATGTTTCGTCAGTGCCGCTTTCTGTTCGTTTAGAGCGTGGTAATAAAGGCGACTTTGATATGATTTTAGTAGGCTGGGGTGCAGAATACAACGATCCTAGTGTATTTTTAGAATTATTTGCATCAGATAATATCAATAATAGTGGTAAATATGGGAACAAAGAATTTGATAAATTCTTGAAAGCCTCTGCTACAACAAATGCAGGGGATCCAAAAGCTCGTTGGAATGATTTGATTGAAGCAGAAAATGTTTTAATGAATACGATGGGGGTTTGCCCAGTTTATCAAAAAGCTGAAGCACATTTACGTAATCCAAAAATCAAAGGGATAGTACCATCTGGCCCAGAATATGATTATAAATGGACATTCATTGAAAAGTAACTGAAAGTAGAAAAGGTGGGAATTAAATGATTCATCGCTATATAGAAGTAACAGGATCAGCATTTGAACGTGGAGTCAAAATCGGTGAAGTATTGAAAATGCAGATCGAAACAAACTTATCCAGTCAAAAATTATTTTATAAAGACCCAGCTGAGATCATGGTTAAATGGTTGGAAAAAGCACAAATATATCTTGAATTTACAGAAAAATTTGCACCAGAAGTAGCGACTGAAATGCGTGGAGTTGCCAAAGGAAGCGGTCTAGATTTTCAAGAGATTTTGTATCTGTACACGGTGTATGAACGATCATTTTTTGACGAATTGATCAGTGATAAATGTACCTCGTTTGCAGCTAAAGGAAATGCCACCTTTGATGGATCTGTGATTTGTGGTCAAACAAATGATGAGCGACTTGATGAATATCGTTCTGAGGTCGATTGTGTTGTACACCATAGAGAGAGTGGATCTGATTTTGAATCACTAGTTTATAGTCATCCAGGCATCCCAGCGTATATGGGAATGAACAATTATGGTTTAGCTGTTATGTGGACGTATATCGATAATGGTCAACGGAAAGAGGGGCTACCCACAGCTGGAATTATTAGAGAGCTGATCAATAAGAAAAGTTTAAAAGAAGCACGAGATTATCTTTATAGTGTCCCTCATGCCGTACCAAATCAATTTAGTTTATCTCATGCTACCGAAGGAATCGCAAGTTTTGAATGTTTTCCAAATAAGATTTATGAACACAAGTCGGCAGATATAATGATCCATGCGAATCATAATAGTATCGCCTTAGAAGAACCAGAAGAAGGCGGCTCTAAAACATCTCATTCTCGTTTTGAAGCGATGGAAGCAATACTTAATGAAAATTACGGTATTATCGATGCGGAGCTCGGGAAACAGTTTTTAGCAAACCATCGTAATTTTCCCAAAAGTATTTGTAATCATCCTTCTCCAGAACATCCATTATCTAAGTCTTTAGCTTCAATGGTTTTTGATTTAGGCAAAGGAGAAATGCATTTGGCGTTTGGAAATGCTTGTGAACAGCCATTTCATACGTATCGATTCAAACAATGGTTTGGATAATAATAAACGAATTTGAGATTTATACTCAAACGAATAATCTAGAGACTAATCAAATTGATTGGCATCTGGATTATTTTTTTTACAAAATAAGAACACCTTTGATAAAATAAGCGTAACGACACAAATAAATTAGCGAGGTGTTCCTATGTTGGAAAATTATCCCAGAAATCAAGTCATTCTTTTTCCGGATTTTAGCTTTCAGTTAGAAAAAAACGCTATTGATTTTGGCGTTGATGAGTTAATTGAAAGAAACTATGAGGAGCGCTTTCTACTGAAAGTGAGTTATACTCTTTAAATTTCCTGCAAACTGATTCTATTATAGACGAGCATAAGCAAGAGAATGTTCTACTTGAAAAAACGTAATAACCAAATGAGTGATGTTTAGCAAATAGATAAAACCTATGTTAAAGTTGATAATAGAGGATACTATGTGTATTGTGCGATGGATTCTTTTGGTCTAAAGCCTCGTGTTTGTCTATGTAATAAGATCATAGTGCCACTAAAAAAAAACGAATCTGAAAAACTTTTCAGTAAGAAACTAAGAATTTTATGCGAAACTGTTCTCACTTATCATTTTGTAACAAAATCAATATAAATATAGGAAGTGTAAATAAATGGAGCAAGAGATTTTAAACTTACTTGATAAAAAAAATAGATTTTTATGTTTGATGATTGATTTGTGCCAAAAAGAAGAAGATTGGCTATCTATTTATAAATTAAATTTGGAATTAAATAGAAATCAAAGAAGTATTCAACGGTATATTCATTGTCTAGAAGAAAAAGTAGCAGAATATAATAGCGAATCAAAAACTAATATTGAAATGATCTATGATAAATATAAAGGGATCAAAATTACCTATGGGCAAAGCGCCGCTTTTAAATTAAAAAACTTTATCATTAGTAATGATGATACGATCAAATTGTTGAATGAATTGATTTTTTTTAAGGTATCATCAATTGAAATGTATTCAAGAAATCATTTTACAAGTGAATACTCTTTGAAAAATTCACTAAAAAAAATAAATGAGCTTTTACAAAGTTTCCAGCTAAAATTGTCTAAACATCAGCCAAATTTTGAAGGTCTTGAAAGAAATATTAGAATATTCATTTACATCTATTTGTGGACAATACATAAAGATGATGATTGGCCGTTTGATTACATTTCCGAAAATAAAATATATACTTCTGTAGATAATTTCTCTAAAAATACAGAATTAAATTTTACTAATATCCATAGAAAACAGATGGCTTACTTGCTCAGTGTGAATTTATTAAGAAATAAAAGAAAATTTTATATTAAAAAGGATGCTGATTGGGATAAGTACGTCGATTTAGAAATTATTAAACAAAGTCCAATTGTCATTCAGGGAATGGAAAATTACCATTATTATATTGAGAATGACATCTATTTTCTTTTGTTGTTAATACAAATGAAATACCGAATGTTTAAATCGAAATTGTTAAGAGAAAAGATTTTTTCCTATCATAAAAAAAGAGATTCCGATGTTTATATTTTGACAAATAAAATGATGCTCTTATTTCAAAAAAAATTTTTTGTGATACCACCAGACATGAAAGATGTATTTTTCACCTACTGTTTTTGTGCCCATTTATTTTGCAAAGTATTCAAAGGCGTTCGTTTTGATATCGATGGATATGATGTTCTGATAGAAAATGATAACGCACCTGAATTGTTAAATAAACTTCATGAATTTTTGAAAGAATTAAGAAACGATTTTGATAGCCCTATTTTTTTAGAGGAATCTTTTTTAATAAGAAAGTATTTTTTGGTATTTTCTTATCTCAAAAATCCAACCATATATGAACCTAAAATAGCTATAGGAATTGATTCTGATTTGCCCTTCTTTATTCGAGAAAGCATAAAAAAAGATATTAAAAAACGATTTGAAAATCGGTATAATTTAGAAGTGATAGAATCGAATGACTTAGAAATGGATATTATCTTAACGAATATGCCCTCTCTTCATGATAATGAAAAACATATCTGTGTTATTAGTTATCCTCTACAAAATAAAGAATATCAAATAATTGAACATAATTTGGCAAAGGTTCTCACTGAGAAGAGGTAAGCAAAGGCAGTTTAAAGGTTCGATTCAATAAAACTGAAGAAACAGCTCCCACCATTTATTCGGATTCCTTAAGGCTAGGATATAACTCGTAGAGTTATGTCTTAGCCTCTTCTTTTTGTTTGCTCGAAAATAATCATGCCAAAAGAAACTAAACTTGGAATTTTAAACATTATGAAGTCATAAGCATTGTTCTTTTGTAGTTCACCCAATAGATGGTTTTATCTGTTTCCTATATGTAAAAAAATTAACTATCTTTTTTTCCTGAATTAATATGTGATTTCTCCATATTTTGTATCGAACATATATTATCTTCATATCTTATTGAGATTGATTGTCTGTATGCTATCTAGGCAATCGTTTTAAGCGCATTACTTTAAAATAGACGTGTAGAAAAATACTAGCAAAACTAAATATGTCGTGGAAAACGACAATATTTATTCCATTTTAGAAGACTAAATAATATATAGTCTTCTTAGTGGAGCGGATAATAAATAACAAAAGTCTTTTTAAGAATTTTATGAAAAAGCTTATTTCCAAGATGTTTTTAAAGTATATTATTATAGAAAATAACTTTTTTATAATAAAAGGAGGAGTAATTATATTGAAAAAGTATAAAATGTATTGTCTAATTATATTATTTTCCCTTGTTGGATTAGCTGCATTACTTAATAGTGGTGAGATAATTAGAGCAAAAGATGAATTTATTGAAACGAACAAGTTATATTTTTCAATCGATGATGCGTCAACAAATCTTAAATCTGTAGAGATTCGAGAAAAAGAAAAAATTGTCGTCAACTTAAATAGCGAAGATGAGACAATCGAAACAGCAAAAATTAAGCTACCAGAGGATGTGATGGTTGATCTGGATGCGACAAATGAACGGCTGTTGGAACAATATCCTGAGATAAAAGACTCCGATGAAATTGTAACGGAAGAACAGGGAGAATTACAAATCGCGCTAAAAACACAAACTATCTATATAAGTAAAGTCCCTTTAGTGCTAGGTTTTAAGGAAGGCGAGAAACAAATAGATTCTCAGAAATTAGATGCACAAACAATAATTGGAGGGCAAACATATCATTCACCAGAGCTGTTGCTAATTCCAATAAATGAAAACAGTCGATTAGAGAAACCATGGAATGAAACAAAGAGTGAAGAAACAAAAATCCAGCCGCGTGCTGGAAATTTAAATGTTGATATTCATATAGGCGCTGTTTTTGACAAAATAGAATCAGGAGCTGATGGGGTTTTTGAATTTAATTTTAAAACAACCGGAAGCCAGACGCTTTATAAAAATGGTCAAATCGAAATTCAATTACCTGACAATGCGGTATTTGATCAAGAGTTGAATCAATTGATGATTGCGGGTGTAACGCCAACTTATGAGCCGACTACCCATCAATTACACTATTTCTTTGAAGAGATAGAAGGTGGTATTTCTTGTACACAAATCATCAAAGTAAAAACCGAAAATGGTTTGACTGAAAATGGGACAAAGTTAAAGGCATCAGCTGTATTTAAGGCAGACGATTTTGAAGATAATACCTATACTGAAGCAACAATCACTGTAGGTTCTTCCCTTGGGATGTCAAGTAGTAAAGATTATACAAAAACGCTTGATCCAAAAGGAAATGAGCGAGAGGGGCTTCCTCAGCCAAAAGATACAGGCATCTGGCAGCTAAAAATGACTATTCCTAAAAAAGAGCGTGGCCAAATGTATCTCCAGGAAGGATCAAAAATTGTAATAACAGATCAGTTACCCAAAGAATTAAAATATGTGGAAAATTCAGGAAATGGTGTATATGATGCAAAAAATAATACCATTACATGGACTTTTGATGCCCCTTCTATAAAAGAGCAAGAAGAAGCAGAGCAAACGATATTTTCAATGGAAGATTCGATTAAAACAGTGTTTCCAGAGGGAATAAAAAGTGTAGCCAAATACACGAACAATGCGACGTTTTCTGTTATTGATATAAATGGAAATGAGATAATAGATAAAGACTCAGCACAAATCAGTGTATTTCCTAATACAAACGAAGTGACACCGCCTATCCAAGGTGCATTACTCGTTCCTTCACACTATGGCCCTTTAAATGGAAAAGGAGAGTATTCTTTAGATTCATCTAATATGAATCCTACCCCATCGGTCTATGATTCTGCGTTATTAGGATTTTATTTTAATTCTACTCCCTATAAAGCAGATAATCCAAACAAGCCATTTGAAAGCTATGAAGTAACTTATAATATAGATGAACATTTAGATCTAAATGCCTTTAGATTTAGCGCACCTGAGTATGCACCGAATTATGGCTATTATAGTAATGGTACCTCTTATTATCTACCAGACAGTGCTAATAAAATGAAGATATACGGTACTATTGATGGCAAAGAACAACTATTATTAACTAATCCGCCATCCATGACTTTTTTTAATATGAAAGATCTGGGTGTTACGGGACATATTTCAAAGTTAAGAATTCACTATACTTATCGTTCTGCTGGAACAAGCCAAGCGTTTAATATGAAATATGACATACAAAAAGGCTATACAGGTAAAGTTAAAAATTCTTTAGGGATAAATTATGTAGGATATAATAATCAAGGAAATAAAGTATCTAGCAATCAGATTGCAGGTAATAGTAGTACTGTGATAAGCCGATTTAGCGAAGATCGCACGGCAAACGTTGTAAAGGTACCAGTTGGGAACAATGAACCCATTGTTTCAAATACAATCAAGTTTGATAAAGAAGAAAATGGATTAGTTTTTGAAGGAAAAAATCGTTTAAAAGGAACCTTCAAAGTAGATCCTAGTTCTGCAGTGGATGCCAAAGGGCCATTTGAGACGTATGTATTGTTACCAGAAGGTGTTCATTTGGACAAAGAAAATCCAGATGAAAAAATCACTAGCAGTAATTCCTGGATCAGTTCAGAAAATATACCAGTAGATGGAAAAATAACGATTGAAGATGAAGACTTTCTTGACCAGAGCAGGCAGCTCGTGCTTGTGAAAATGAATACAAATTTATTGTCTGTTAATCAAGTACTGAATTATGAGTTTAATATCATTATTGATGATGATGCGTCACCGACGCTTCAACCAGAGGCGTATAGTTTTCTAAAAGATACGAAATTTAAAGTTCCTAAAAACTCTGGAAATAGCATTACCGATTCCGTCATTGAAGAAGATAGTCATGATCTTACTGGTAATGGAGATAAGACACAAAAACTTGTTAAAACAGCGAACCAATACTTTTTAACGAATTCTAATGGCATCATGGTAAAAGAACTGATCAAAGGCGAGTTAGATGAGGAGTTTTCTTTATTTGGCTTAACGAATCCAGGTGGCGATATTGATTATAAAATGGAATTGACAAATACTGGATCAAGCAAGCTGTCCACACTGACATTAATGAATGTGTTACCTTCTGTAGGCGATTTAGGAATTACAGATAATGACCCTTTAAACAGTAAATTCACTCCAACTTTAACCGGACCTGTTGATTTAACAGATATTTGGGAAAATAAAGTAGATATTTATTATAGTACTGCAACAAACCCAAGTCGAAAAGATTTAATCAAGGATGTCAATTACCCATCTTCTACTAAGCCGATCCAAGATCCAGCAGGTGCGCAAGATCCGAATTGGATGACTGAAAATGAGGTGAAAGACTGGAGTGAAATTCATAGTTTCATGTTGAAATTAAAAGCAGGACAGGCATGGAATGCAGCCGAAGTTTTAACCTTAGATTTTAATATGAAGGCTCCAGAAAAGTTAGATCCAGAATTGACAAATTCGACAATTCCAGAAAGAGATCGTGCAGCTTGGAATTCATTTGCTTATACGGTAAATCATTTACAACCGGTGGAACCTAGAAAAGTAGGCGTTGCAGTCAATAATGATTTTAACTTGAAAGTAATCAAAGAATCTGAAAGTAATAGTGATCAAAAATTAAAAGATGCGGAATTTACATTGTATGATCAACAAATGATACAAATTGATCAACAGCTAACAAATGATAATGGCGAAATTAATTTTATGAATTTAGCACCAGGAACGTATTATTTACAAGAAACGAAAGCACCAGTAAATCATCAACTGAATCCAACCCTTTATGAAATTGAAATTAAAAGTAATGGTGAAGTTAGCGTTAAAAATCCAGATGAGTTACTTAAAAATATAGAAAATGCTGATGAAGAAGCTCAAATCACCCTAACACTAGCGAATAGACCAGTAAGGATTATCAATACAGGTAGTCAAGAGATACTAGTTAGTTTCATTGTAGGGATTTTAGCAGTATCTAGTGGTGCAGTTTATCTTATTAAAAGAAGGAGACAAAGCAAATGAAGAATATAAAAAGAGAAAAATTTAGTCACGTTAGAAAAAGTAGCCTGTTGATCATTGTATTATTAGGGGCATTGGGAACGCTGTTTGGAACTGCAACAGCCTCTTTTGCAAAAACGAAAGACGTTCCGGAGACGACAACGATTATTGTTCATAAATTACAATACACAGATGAAAATCCAGAAGGAATCGTTAATGATGGTTCAACAGTTGCGTTGCCAAATGGTGTTGAAAATTATAATCCTAAAAAATATGGCGATGTTAGCTTTAGCTTAGTAGACATTTCTGAAATAGGTAAAACTAAAACGATTGAAGAAATTCAAACAGAATTGAATCAATTGAATCAAACAGACTATGTTGCTTGGATCAGTAAAAATGGTACAGTTGTTTCTGAACAAAAAGCGGATGAGAATGGCGCTATAATCTTCAAGGATGTTCCTTCAAAAGTAATAGATGGTGAACACCCAATCTATGCAGTCTTAGAAACAAAGAGTCCTAAGGGGTTAGTCAAAAAAATAGCACAACCAATTATTGTTGAATTGCCTATGACTAATAAAGAGGGAACTGATTTTTTACCTGAAATCAATTTGTATCCTAAGAACCAAGTACAAGAATTGTCGTTGACACTGACAAAATATGCTGAAGAAATAGGCTCTGGACATGAATTAGCTGGAGCAGAATTTGATGTATATCTTGGCGTGCCAGGTTCTGGAACAAAAATGAATGATAAGCCATTAGTTACAGACGCTAATGGGCAATTAACAGTAACCGGCTTAACAGTAGGCAGTTATTATCTTGTTGAAACCAAAGCGCCACAGGGATATGTTCTTCATCCAAATGCACAAAATGACGAAAATAATAAATTGATTTTTGTCATTACAGAAGAGGGCATAGATTCAGATACATTAAAAATTAGTCTAACCAATTATAAAAAACCAGATAGTGATAAAACAGTTGAAAATGGAACTGCTCCTGGAACGAATAATAGTAGTTTTGCAGTAGGAGATCCTGTAAATTATAAAAATACCATTTATGTTCCAACAGATATTTCTAATGGCTCACTTGTAAATGGAAATGGTGAGACAGAAACAACGTCTGGCTATACAGTATTTAAATATACGGATATTGGTGGTAAAGGCTTAACGTATAAAGGAACTGAAAAAGATGTTATTGTAACGGATACCGCAGGCAAAAAATTAGTACTTGGGACAGATTATACGTATAAAAGTGAAACCAATGGTTTTACGATCGATTTTATTATGACAGATGGGAAAGTCAGCCAAAATGTTGCAGCAGCAGCGGGTAAAAACTTATTAGTAACCTACCAAATGATCATTAATGAAGAGGCGAAAGTGATTATTGAAAATGGTAATGGGTTGGAAAATAGCTATGATTTAACTTGGAATAATAATCCTAAAGGTGAAGATCAGCATGAAACTGGGAAAGTACCAGTATATACAGGTGGCGCAAAATTTATCAAAGAAGATAGTAAAACTAAAAATCCTTTAGCTGGGGCACAATTTGTTTTGTTAAATAATAAAGGAGAATACTTTAATGGATGGTCAATAGATGAAAAAGGTAATAACTCAATACAATGGGTAACTACTCAACCGACTGAAGGACCTGGAATTTTAGAGTCTAAAGAAGATGGAACATTTGAAATATTTGGACTTCCTTATGGAAACTATCAATTAAAAGAGATAAAAGCACCAGCAGATTATAACTTGTTAACAAAAACAATTGATTTTGAAATTACTGAAACAACTTATAACGGCTCGTTAATTGGTATTCAGAATAAAAAGAAAAGTAATTTGCCGCTAACTGGTTCAGTAGAACTAATTGTATTGACGATTTCGGGACTTGCTTTGATTGCGTTAGCTAGTATTTATTTTGTTAAAAGAAATCAAGTAAAATAACGAGAAAAAATATTAATAAAAAATGGAAGTAGGTGTAAAAAGATGAGTGAGAAAGCAAAAAGACCTCAAAATAAAAAGACTCAAAAGAAAAAAACTAAAAAAGAGCAACATCAGCAAGAAGTGATTAGACAAGCAAAGAAGAAAAAAAGAATCAAACAAAAATGTAAAGACTGTCTTTTTATTTTGCTTATTATTATTGGGATTGGTTTAATAGCTTATCCTTTTTACACAGATTTCCAATTAAATAAATACCAGCAAGTAGAAATACGTAACTATAATGCAGCGAACAGAAAATTATCGGCTAAAGAAAAAGAGAACTATAAAGAAAAATTGGAACATAAACAAGAAAAAAAAAACCATAACAATCGATCTTTATTATCTAGTAAATTAGATTTAAAAGAGAAAAAAGTGCCGGAAGTAATTAGTATATTGGAGATCCCAAAAATTGATTTAAAGGTGCCTGTTTATCCGATAAGTTCAAATTTAGTATTAGAAAAAGGCATAGGTACATTAGAAGGAACTTCTTTACCTTTCGGAGGTAAGGGGAATCATTCTGTTCTTACAGGCCATAGGGGGCTGTCTTTAGGAAAGATGTTTACAGACTTACCTAAATTAAATAAGGGAGATTTATTTTATATGGATGTATTGGGAGAAACACATGCCTATGAAATAGATCAAATAAAAACTATTTTACCTGATGATTTATCTCATTTTGACAAAGAAGAAGGTAAAGATCTTATTACATTAGTTACGTGCACCCCAATCGGAATAAATTCTCATCGATTATTAGTAAGAGGACATCGCGTTGCTTTAGAAATGGAAGAAAAAGAAAATCAAACACCTTATTTTTGGAATCTAAAACATACTATTTTAATAAGTCTTTTAGTAGTTATTTGTCTTATTCTTATAATTAGATATTTAATTATAAGGATAAAACAGTGACGTGTATAGGTGAAATGATAACGGTTCATTATCAAAATAGTAAGGTGACTCGGCTAGCACCTGGTGTGATCAAATAAGAAATACATTTGCTAAAATAGAATCAAAAAAATCTAGCACTTACTATTTTTCTTGATACTATTTTAGCCTAATTAACCTTTTTTATTACTAATTAATAAAATAAAATCATTATAATTTTTATTTAAACTTTTAGATAATAATTAGATAAACCGATAAAATTTATTGAGAATATAACTTTTTTAAAATTAAATATGTTATACTAAAACGATAGCCTTACTAATAGTAAGAGGAGCTGAGACTCTTATTTATGTGAAAATAGGGTATAACTGTAGATTTAACTGAAAAACTCAGCTCATTATTTTTGATACATATTAATGTATAATATTTTTTAGTAATTAATAAAAGCGAGGTAAATTTATGAAACACACACACATTTTGATGACACTGGTACTATTATCTTCTCAATTTTTATTTCCAATAAGTAGTTTTGCAACACAAAACACAAATGTAGCTACTGAAGCAATTGCTCCGAGTACTACGACTGATGAAAAATTAAAAACTAATTTACAAAATGTTGCTGAAGAGGAAGTAACTGAGTCATCAATAACAGATTCACAAAACGTTGCCGAAGAGAGAAATACTGAGTCATCGATCACTGATTCGCAAAGTGTTACTGAAGAGGAAGTAACTGAGGTATCAACAACCAATCCGCAAAAAGTTTCTGAAGCTGAAAAGGAAGTTACTGACATCTCAGCAAATGATTCAAATATTGTCGATTTAGGTGATGTAGATATATCCGTTGGTAGTGACACTGTAAATTCTGAAGATTCTCCATTGACTGGCAATGGCTTTATCTACAATGTTATTGTTAAGAACAATAACTCAGATGGAAATGTCATTCCTAAAGGAAGTCAAATCAAAATTAATTTGACTTCTAATAGTATGGATCCTGCCAAGCTAATATCTACCGATAAAAGTTATTTAGCTAATAGCAGTGTAACGCCTAACTTATACGAACTGATATCCTATTCAAATGGTGTTATTATTATAGAGAATACACAAGATTTATATCAAGGAGTATCTTCATTTAATTTAACACTTGTAAGAGCATCCTCAGCACAGACAGATTCAGGTGCGATTTTACCTATCTCTGTAAGTGGAGAATTTTTACTGAATGATGACTCATCTACAAGTAATAAAGAATTTCCTTTAGATCCTTCAATAATTTATATTGCGACTGTTAAATCTGGTGGTGGCGGTGGACAAGTATCTGTTCCTGGTTATGTCGACTATGCTGGTCATTCCCTACCAGATGTTAATTATTTAGGTTCAAAATTAGGTGGTTATGGCCAATTTGACGGATCAAAGACCTATAACGGAAGTCTTTATATGTCTTTTCTATCTGCTTGGGTTAAAGGATATGTAAGTAATAATAGAGTTGTACTTTGGTCACAGTCAAATCATGCAATTCCAAAAGAAAATTATAAGATTTATACAAATTCAAATGGTAAAATAACTGATCTCACTGATACTGAAAGTTTTGTATGGGAATATTCTGAAAATGGAGTTAAAGTAGATTTGTCCAATTGGTCAAAAACTGAAGCTGGTAAATTATCTAACGGAGCCGCAGTATACTTGGTTTCGTATATCCCAGTTTCCTCCGAGGATGAGATTGTAATATACAATGGGAATTTAGGATGGTACGGTATCGACCAATGGCCTAATGCTCCTACTCTATCTGGTGTATTTAAAAACCCTAGTTCCAGTACTTCTGTCCCTTATTTTAGGACTACAGGGAATGCAACTATCTATAATACAGATACCTATAGCCCTATGACTGGAATAAATGCGTATTTAGGAACTGAACAAATAAATGATCAAATTGAAATTCAAGATTTAGATGGTTACCCTGAATCTGGAGAAAAACCTGAGGTAGGTACCTATAATATACAATACTCTATACAATATTTAGATGAAAATGGAGAAATTTCTACTAAGACAACAAGCAGAATAATAACTGTTATAGAAAACAAGCAAGCTATAGTGGGTTCTGATTACACTATGTATATAGGTGATAGAGAGGCCACACTCGCTGATTTCAACACTTCTGCGACAGACAAAGATGGTAATTCTATTGATGTGACTGCGGATTTATCTAAGATAGATTTCTCTAAAGTGGGAACTTATGATGTTGAACTGACTGCTACAGATGGTCAAACAAAACTAGTTCAACTAATAATCAAAGAAAATAAACAAGCCATAACGGGTTCTGATTACACTATGTATACAGGTGATAAAAATGCCACACTCGCTGATTTCAACGCTTCTGCGACGGATAAAGCTGGTGACCCAATTGATGTGACAGCAGATTTATCTAAGATAGATTTCTCTAAAGTGGGAACTTATGATGTTGAACTGACTGCTACAGATGGTCAAACAAAACTGGTTCAACTAATAATCAAAGAAAATAGACAAGCTATAACAGGTTCTGATTACACCATGTATGTAGGGGATCCAGAAGCTACTTTAGCTGATTTTAACGCTTCAGCTGTCGACAAAGACGGTAATATGATTGAATTAACTTTAGATCTATCTAAAGTAGACTTCTCTAAAGCGGGTACGTATGAGGTTGTACTTGCAGCAGCAGACGGTCAAAAAAAATCAGTTCAATTGATCATTCTAGATAAAGAAGTAGGGCCAAGTATCGAAGCAACCGATAAAACGATGTATGTAGGTGATACATTAACGAAAGAGGATATTCTTGCTTGGGCAACGTTTAATCATGCAGAGGGATTGACTCAAGGCTTTGAAGTCATTGGGACACCTATCCCAATTTCTTCTTCAGACAAATTAACGACTGGCGGAGAATATAAAATCAAGTATTATGTTCAAGGAAAAACAAAAGCAACAGAGGATACTCTTGCAGAGAAAGAAATTACCTTAACGGTGGTCAAAAAGACAACTGGAAAAACGAATCATACCGATCCATCAAAAACAATTGACTCAGGTAGTACAGGAACCACTGTTAAACCAACAAGCAACGTGTCTTCAAGTAAATCTTTTCCAAATACAGGAGAACAAAAAACAAACTTATTCTATGTTTTTGGGAACCTACTTGTTGTGGCATCATGCGTATTATATGTTTGGATGAGAAAAGAAAAACAAAAGTAAGGTATAGCAAAGAAGACCTCTTTGTCGATCAATATTGATAAAGAAAGTTCAAATAATTAAAGCGATTATTGTGAGAGGTTGGGACAGAAGCATTTAACTCTGAGAAATAAGTTGCTTCTGCTCACACTGTTCATTCTGATTTCTTAAGGCTAGGATATAACTCGTAGAGTTATGTCCTAGCCTTTTTCTGTTAAATAGTACCAAAATATAAAGAGATTCTCGTTTAAAATTATATAAGTTATGAAAGCCATATGTATTTTTTTCAATATCTTGATAATATTGTTCAAATATTCCCGCCGTTTATTTGGATTCCTAGCCTTAAAGAATCCGAATAAATGCTCCTGTCATAAGACAAATAAATATCAATCTTCAAAGATTAGGTTCATACTTATAGAATAAAAAAACTAAGGGAGGAAGAACAAATGTATGAAAATAATCAAATGAAGGTCATCGGTTTCTATGAAGGTTTACCAATTGAAAATGAATCAAGTTTTGTAGAAGAACGGCAACCGATTCCGCTACCAGATTCAAACGATATCCTTGTAAAAGTCAAAGCTGTTTCCGTAAATCCCGTAGATACAAAATTAAGACAAACTGCAAAAAAACAAGATCAATTGACGATTTTAGGATTTGATGGACTAGGGGAAGTTGTTTCTGTTGGTAAAAATGTTAGAAAGTTTAAAATTGGTGATCGTGTTTTTTATGCAGGTACAACCAAGCGTGCAGGTAGTAATCAAGAATTTCAATTGGTAAATGAAGCAATCGCTGCTTTAGCGCCGAGTAATTTAAGTGATGAAGCAGCCGTGTCATTACCGTTGACAGCTCTGACAGCGTATGAATTATTGTTTGAAAAATTTGGACTAATTCCGAAAGAAAAGGCTAATCAAGGGAAAACGATTTTAGTAATCAACGGAGCAGGTGGCGTAGGATCGATTTTAAATCAACTGGCACACTGGGCTGGGCTGACCGTTTACGCTACAGCTAGCCCTAAAAATTTTGATTGGTTAAAAAAAATCGGTGTGGATCATCCTATAGATTATCATGAAAATCTTAAACACAATATAATGAAAACAGGTACTCAAACAGTTGACTATGCCGCTGTTTTGTTCAATATCACTTCCTACATGGATACATTAACTGAGTTGATCAGCCCCTTAGGAAACATTGGTACGATCGTAGGGATAGAGGAGAAACTAGACATCAACCAATTGAAAAATAAATCTGTCAGCTTTGATTGGGTATACATGTTTACCAAAACTGATTTTGATTATAAAATTGAAACACAAGGCGAAGCACTAGCGTTAATCAGTCAACTTGCAGAAGCTGAGAAAATAGTTCCAACCGTGGGAAAAAGATATTCAAATGGAATCAATGTAGCAAATTTAAAAAAGGCTACAGCAGATGTGGAAACAGGTCATATGAGGGGAAAAGTTGTCATTAGCGGGTTATTCAATGGAAACGAGAAGTAAAGTCTAAGAGTAACAGGCAGAAATTCATTTGGGAATCAAATTAGTGTGAAACAAGATAAGTCAAAAGGCGTATAAAGTTCATCAAGATAATAAAAAACACAAAAGTAAGGCAAAAGCATATATGGATTTTGTTGGCTCTTGTGTTTTTCATTATGGAGTGTTTATTTTTTTCATTAAATAAAAACAATGATGAATTATAAATAAAAGCAAAAAAATGACAAGCGTTTAAGGAGTAGATTATAATAAAGTGACTTGTTGAATAGCAAATGAATAAATCCTTTTTTAAAATCCAAAAACTACTTTAGCCAGTCTCTCGGAAAAAAATAAAGTATGAACGAGATAAAAAACATCATAACTATATTATTCAATTGAAGCTGAATAAGTGCAACCAGATTTAAAATTAAGGAGTTTAGACCATGACATTAAAGCAAAGGATCATAGAAGAAAGTAAACGTTTAGGTATCGATAAAATCGGTTTTGCATCGGCTGAACCATTTTATGAGTTAGAGGATTCACTGAAAGAGCAAAAAGAACGTGGATACAACTCAGGTTTTGAACATCAAGTGATTGCAGAAAGAATCTACCCGGAAAAAACCTTTGAAAATCCTAAAACGATTATTTCTATTGCATTAGCTTATCCGACTAAAATAGAAGAAAAAGTGCCCAGAGATGAGAAACGCGGGATGTTTGCCAGAGCGTCTTGGGGCATCGATTATCATGATGTTTTAAAAGATCGATTATCAAAATTAATCGAATTTATTCAATCCCAAGCTCAAAGCCTAGAGGAATCTGATGATTGGCGTTTTGCACCTCAAGTGGATACTGGTGAGTTGGTTGATGTAGCAGTCGCACAACGTGCAGGGTTAGGGTTTATCGGAAGGAATGGATTGTTGATCACAGAAGAGTTTGGTTCTTTTGTTTATCTAGGGGAGATCGTGACCAATATCGACTTTGAAGTAGATGAGCCAATTCCTTTTGGTTGCGGGGATTGCACGCGCTGCGTTACAGCCTGTCCTACACAAGCACTTTTAGGTAACGGTAGTATGAATGCAAAAAAATGTTTATCTTATCAAACACAAACCAAAGAGATGATGCCAGAAGAATATCGAAGAAAAATGCATAATGTAATATATGGATGCGATATTTGTCAGTTGGTTTGTCCTTATAACAAAGGAAAAGATTTCCATTTTCATAAAGAAATGGAACCCGAGGTGGAGACAGTCTATCCAAAATTAAAACCGATGCTAAGTATGTCAAATAAAGAATTTAAAACGCAGTTTGGGCACCTATCAGGTTCTTGGAGAGGAAAAAAACCATTGCAAAGAAATGCACTGATTGCTTTAGCAAACTTGGGTGATCGTAGTGCATTACCAGAAATTTTAGTCTGTGCAACACAAGACGTGCGCCCTGTAATCAGAGGGACAGCAGCATGGGCGATCGGTAAATTAGGGAATAAGGAAGCGGAAAAATGGATCGATGTTTTAACTGATTTGCTCAAAGTAGAACCAGAAGCAGAAGTACTTGTAGAAATACAGAATGCGATTGAACAATTAGAAAAATAATAGAGAAAAAGAGGTCGAAACAAAATGAACAATCAGTTTTGTTTCGACCTCTTTTTGAGATTTAAATAATAAAATTAAGCTTTAGCAGCTTCTTTAGGTTCGCGGCCTAAAATGGCTTGTAAGATTGTTAAGACACCATATGAAGCTAAAATTGTGTAAATCAAGCTAGAATAGGTCAAAATATCAAAATCCCACGTTTTGTAAATAACTAAAACAATTGCTAAAACAATAGCTGCAAGAACATTCAAGAATGCGAACGCCCATAGATTTCCATTTTCTTTACGTGAAAGATAATAGATTGAAAACCATAAACTTAATACGCCCCAAGCGATGCAGACTAAAATAGCTGCCCAATAAATAATAAATGCTACCACGAAGTTTCACCTCACTTTTATACATTAAGTATTTTATCACGTTCTCTGATGTTTGTCATGAAAAGACGGTGAAAAACCTGACATTTTTGAAAGCTTATCGCTTACTTAATGCGTTTGTATTTTCGTTTGTGCGTAGCCTTTTAATTATAAAGAATGGACATGGTCTTTTTTATTTTATGTAAATATTTTTTCTCTCAGCTCTTTATTTACGTTATAATGAACCTATTAGGAGATGAAATGATGCAAACGATTGATACACAAAAAGCAGTAAGTTTGATTGAGCAAGCCGAAAAAATCACTTTTTTAACAGGTGCTGGCGTTTCAACCGCTTCAGGTGTACCTGATTATCGTTCACTTTCTGGAAGTTATCATGGAATCGAACAGCCTGAATATTTGCTAAGCCGAACTTGTATGCTTGAAGAACCAGAGAAATTTTATTCATTTATCCAAACGCTATATCATCCAAATGCAAAACCGAATCGTATCCACTTGAACATGGTAGACTTGCAAAAAACAAAGGATATATGGATTATTTCCCAAAATATAGATGGCTTGCATGCAGCCGCAGGCACAAAGAATTTAGTTGAGTTTCATGGGAACTTGTATGATTGTTATTGCAGAAAATGTGGACAAAAAGTTTTGGCAGAAATGTATGTATCCTCTGATCGTCATGATCGATGCGGTGGGCAAATTCGTCCTAATATTGTATTGTATGAAGAAGGATTAGATGAACAAGCAATCACTGTATCAATTAAAGCTGTTTCTAAGGCAGAATTGATCGTGATTGTCGGGACTAGTTTTCAGGTACATCCATTTTGCGATTTGATTCATTATGCTACAGACACTGCAAAAATAGTGGTGATCAACCAAACATCGGTCCAATTAAACAGAGATGCTTATTTTTTGAAACAAGATGCACTGAAGGTCTTCGAAAATAGTTTGTAGAGGAGTTTTAAAATGGAAGAAATTAAATCAGAACGACAAAAAATGATCGATGGGGAACTTTATTTTGCTGGAGATCCAGAGCTGGCAACCGCACGCAAATTCGCGAGAGAACAAATGAAATTAATCAACAATGAAGAAAACAGTCAAATTCGTCGGCAATTGGTAGAGGAAACGTTTGGGACAACAGGAACAGGCAGCTATATTGAACCATCAATCAGTTTTGATTATGGCTTCAATATTCATGTTGGCAAGAATTTCTATGCTAATTTCAATAGTATTTTTCTAGATATATGTCCCATTATAATCGGTGATAATTGTATGTTTGGACCAAATGTTCAATTGTATTCAGCGACGCATCCTTTACATCCAGTCAAACGAAATAGCGGGTTGGAATACGGTAAACCAATTACGATAGGCGATAATGTTTGGCTTGGCGGTGGAGCTATACTTACTCCTGGTGTAACTTTAGGGGATAATGTTGTAGTAGCGGCTGGATCTGTTGTCACAAAATCATTTCCAGCTAATTGTGTGATCGGTGGAAATCCTGCGAAAATCATCAAAGAGATTGAGCTGGAAGAAAAACGAGCACCGCTCATGATTCAGCGGGATAAAATCAATGCAGTGGATAAAAAGATCGTCGCTTTATTAGAAGAGCGTATGGACGTAGTCGAGGCCATCGCTACGATCAAGAAAATATCAGAGCAGCCGATACTAGATGCCTCAAGAGAACAAGAAGTCTTAGCTAAAATCGACACATATGTTGTGAATGATCAATACAAAGAAACAATCAAAAAAACCTATCAAGGAATCATGGATGCCTCAAAACAGTTTCAGCAAAAACAAATGGATTAAGTTGCAACAGGAGGGAATTGGATGGATGGTATTAAAAGACGAGAAGCCATTTTACTAGAATTAGAATCAGCAGATAAACCAATGAGTGCCAGTCGTTTCGCAAAAGAGTTTAAGGTCAGCCGGCAAATTGTGGTTGGAGATGTGGCATTGCTACGAGCAGCTGGCTTTGACATAATCGCGACAGCTAGAGGTTATTTGCTTGAGACTGAAAAAGACAAGCAGGGAATCGTTCGTAAAATTGCTTGTCAGCATAGGCCAGAACAAACACAAGAAGAATTGTCAGTGATTGTTTCTTTGGGTGGCGAAATTCTAGATGTTGTAGTTGAACATCCGATTTATGGTGAACTGACTGGGGGACTGCATATTCAGAGCGAAAAAGAAGTGAAAGAGTTTATTAAAGCGTATGAAAAAAGCAGTGCTTCTTTATTATCTGAGTTGACTGGTGGAATTCATTTGCATACGATTCGTTGTGAAAGTGAAAATACTCTTAGAGAGATCAAAAAAGTGTTAGACCAAAAAGGTATTTTGTATAAAGGATAATAAAAAAAAGAGCTACAGAAATCGTAAGGATTGAGTCGCCCCAAAAAGGCTAACTTTTCGGGGCGCTACAGATTTCAGTAGTCTTTTTTATTTTTTTTAATTACCTTCTGCTTCAAATTTCTCGAAAGCTGACGCAATGACTTCTTTTAACGCATTAGCAGAAGCATTCATTCGATCCATTTCAGAATCTGTCAATGGAATTTCAATGACTTGCTTGATTCCTTGACGATTGATGACAGCAGGTGCGCCGATAAAAATATCATTTTGTCCATATTCACCATCCAAATAAACAGAAAGTGGGAAGACTGAATCTTCATCATCTAAAATTGCTTTTGTGATTCGAGCTAAGGCAGCAGCGATTCCATAGAATGTAGCACCTTTTTTCTCAATAATTGAATAAGCCGCATCTCTTACATTGAAGAATAAATTAACCATTGCTTCTTCATCTACATCTGGATTATTTTTAACCCATTCATAAATCTGTAAGCCAGCAACATTAGCATGAGACCAGACTGGAAACTCAGTATCGCCATGTTCACCTAAGATATAAGCATGGACATTACGAGCATCTACGTCAACTAATTCGGCGATTGCTTGACGGAAACGAGCTGAGTCAAGCGAAGTTCCAGAACCAATAACGCGTTCCTTTGGAAATCCTGAGAATTTCCATGTAGAATAAGTTAAAATATCTACTGGATTTGCGGCAACTAAGAAAATACCGTTAAAACCAGAATCAACGATTGAAGTAACGATCTGTTTGTTGATCTTCAAATTTTTATGAACCAAATCGATTCTTGTTTCGCCAGGCTTTTGTGCTGCGCCTGCAGTTAATACGACAAGATCAGCATCATGACAATCGTCATAAGTTGCTGCATAAATCTTTTTGGGAGAAGTAAATGCGAGTGCATGAGATAAATCAGCGGCATCGCCTTCAGTTTTCTTTGTATCTATATCTATAATACCAACTTCTTGCGCAATATTTTGAGTGACTAAGGCAAAAGCATAACTAGAACCAACGGCGCCATCACCAACTAAAATTACTTTTTGGTGGTCTTTATTTCCAACTGCTGCAGTCATGTGTATCATTCCTTTCAGTTAATTGTTTTATCACAATGATAATACCATCGTTTGTGAGTTTTGTCACGTTTTTTGTCTGTTTAAATTAATACAGTTTTTAGAGGTGTTTCATAAGAAAACTCTTTCATGTGCGGTATTTCACTATTATGCTTTTTTGACTGCTTGAAATGGAAAATTTAAACTTATGGCTTTTTTAAGAATTTTTAAGAGTCGGGAGATACTTGTTTTATGGTATAATTAGAAAAAAACTGGGCAAGGGATCCCCCTGCCCAGATATTTTGTGTTGGAGAATGAATAAATGGTGGGACATGATCACCACTTGTTAAGGAGAATATAAATAAATGAAAATGATCGTCGGATTAGGTAATCCAGGAAGTAAATATCAAGAAACAAAACATAATATCGGATTTATCACGTTGGATGAAATCGCTCACCGATACAATGCCACTTTTAATAGAAGTCAATTTGAAGCGGATATCGCTGAATTTTTCATAGGAACAGAAAAAATCATGTTGGTAAAACCTCTGACATTTATGAATGAGTCCGGTCGATCAGTGGGACCGCTAATGACATATTACGGTGTTGATGATGCGGAATTAATCGTTATATATGATGATCTAGATCTAGAAATCGGTAAGATTCGTTTACGAGAAAAAGGGAGTGCAGGCGGACATAATGGGATGAAAAGCTTGATAGCACATTTAGGAACAAATGTATTTCCAAGAATCAAAATCGGGATTGGTCGTCCTGTAGGTAGTAATACAGTCATTCATCATGTGCTGACCGGTTTTCCTAAAGAGAAACACGAAGAAATTTTACTAGCAGTGAAAACTGCAGCGGATGCAGCGATTTATGCATGTGAGGGGCATACGTTTGTTGATGCGATGAATCAGTTTAATGGTAAATAAATAGAATAGAAAATATGCAAGGAGGAGCCTAATATGAACATCATTGAACGAATTGGTGCAAGTGAACTAGCCCGAGATTGGAAAAAACAATTAACAGGAAATACTCGTCAGTTGATCACGGGACTAGCCGGCTCTGCTAAAACATTGGTCATGGCCAGTGGGTTTAAAGAAAAAAGTCAAAAAATCGTCGTGGCTGTTCCAAATCTATATTATGGGAATCAATTAGTTGAAGATTTTCGTAATATTTTATCAGACGAAGAAGTTTATATATTTCCCGTGGATGAAGTATTGTCTGCTGAAATGGCTTTCTCCTCACCAGAAGCTAGAGCAGAAAGAGTAGCAGCACTTAATTTTCTTCTAACGGATCAAGCCGGGATCATCGTTGTCCCAGTAGCGGGCCTAAGGAAATATTTACCGAGTAAACAAACCTGGGAAAAAGCACAGTTGCATTGGGAAATTGGCGGAGAAATCGATCTAGATACCATGGCACAACAATTAGTCTTAATGGGGTATGAGCGCCAATCCTTAGTTGGGAAACCTGGAGATTTTAGTATTCGCGGAAGTATCATAGATGTCTATCCGTTAAATTCTGAATATCCAGTTAGGGCAGAACTGTTTGATATCGAAATTGATTCTTTACGATATTTTGAAGCAGATACCCAGCGGTCTGTTGGTGCCATTGAATCTGTGACACTTTCACCAATGACGGATCTTGTATTTTCAAAAGAAGACTTGATTCATGGGGAAAAAGAACTAAACAGAGCCTTAGAAAAAAGAGTGGCGATTGCCAAAGATACAGCCGAAAAAGATTTTCTTCAGGATTACTTTAGTCAGTTAGGGACATCTTGGGGGCAAGGGATTCCAACTGATACAGCGCATTACTATACAGATTTTTTATATGAAACGAAAACTACTTTACTAGATTATATTTCTGAAGATAGTTTAGTTTTTGTTGATGATTATGCACGGATCCTAGAAGCAGAACGTGAGATCATTCGTGAAGAAAACGAGTGGCAAGTACTTAAATTAGAAGAAATGCGTGTCTTTCCCGAGCAAACATTTGGCTTGGAGTTTCATGAACAAGTACGGAAAATGACTTTTGCGACAACATTCTTTTCGTTATTTCAAAAAGGAATGGGCAATCTGCGTTTTCAAGCTGTTCATAATTTTCAATACCGTTCTATGCAACAATTTTTTGGTCAAATGCCATTATTAAAAACGGAAATGGATCGTTGGCAAAAACAAGATCAGACGGTTGTCGTTTTTGTCCCGACGAAAGAGCGTAGTCAAAAAGTTGAAGAGCTGTTTCGAGATTTTGATATTTCCAGTGTGACAGTATCCGCCAATAAATTAATAGAAGGAAAAATTCAAATTGTTGAAGGCTCATTGCAGTCTGGTTTTGAATTACCTGTCGAAAAAATCGTTGCAATCACAGAAAAAGAAATTTTCCATACCACGACGAAAAAAAGAGCGCGCCGTCAAACAGTTTCCAATGCAGAACGCTTAAAAAGTTATAGTGATCTTAAAAATGGCGATTATGTCGTTCATGCCAACCATGGGATCGGTAAATACATTGGGATGCAGACACTGGAAGTAGACGGTATTCACCAAGACTACATCACGATTTTATACCAAAATGATGACAAACTCTTTATTCCAGTTACGCAGTTAAACTTGATCCAAAAATTTGTAGCCTCTGAAGCAAAATCACCGAAAGTCAATAAATTAGGCGGTAGTGAATGGAGTAAGACGAAACGAAAAGTCACGTCTAAAATCGAAGATATAGCAGACGATTTGATCCAACTTTATGCATCAAGAGAATCTGAAAAAGGCTATGCGTTTCCACCAGATGATGCTTATCAAAAAGAATTTGAAGATGCATTTCCATATAGTGAAACAGATGATCAATTACGTAGTACAGCGGAAATCAAACATGATATGGAAAAAACGCGGCCGATGGATCGTTTGCTTGTGGGTGATGTAGGATACGGAAAAACAGAAGTAGCTTTACGTGCTGCATTCAAAGCAATTAACAACAATAAACAAGTCGCCTTTTTAGTTCCAACAACTATATTAGCGCAACAGCATTATGAGACTATGCTAGATCGTTTCGAGGGATTCCCGGTAGAGGTTGGCTTGTTGAGTCGTTTTAGAACGAAAAAGCAGCAAAATGAAACAATAGAAAAGATTAAACACGGGCAAGTAGATATTGTAGTAGGCACCCATCGTTTGCTATCTCAAGATGTGAAATTCAGTGATCTTGGATTATTGGTGATCGATGAAGAACAACGTTTTGGTGTCAAACACAAAGAACGTTTAAAACAACTTCGTGCGCAAGTAGATGTTTTAACGCTAACTGCAACCCCTATTCCAAGAACACTGCATATGTCAATGCTAGGGGTACGTGATCTTTCCGTCATCGAAACACCGCCGGAAAATCGTTACCCGATCCAAACGTATGTCATGGAAAACAATCCAGGTGCGATCAGAGAAGCAATCGAAAGAGAAATGGCGCGTGATGGACAAGTTTTTTATCTTTATAATCGGGTGGATACGATTGAACAAAAAGTGGAAGAACTTCAAGCGTTGGTTCCAGATGCTAGGATTACGTATGCCCATGGTCAAATGACAGAAGTTCAACTAGAAAATACTCTATTTGACTTTATCGAACGACAATATGATGTTTTAGTTACGACCACAATCATTGAAACAGGTGTAGATATTCCAAATGCGAATACATTGTTTGTAGAAAATGCTGATTACATGGGCTTATCCACCTTATATCAATTACGCGGTAGGGTAGGTCGAAGCAATCGCGTTGCATATGCTTACTTTATGTATGAGCAACAAAAGATTTTAAATGAAGTCAGTGAGAAGCGTTTAGAAGCAATCAAAGACTTCACTGAGCTAGGTTCTGGGTTTAAAATTGCCATGAGAGATCTATCGATACGCGGAGCAGGGAATCTTTTAGGAGCACAGCAACATGGCTTTATTGATTCTGTCGGGTTTGATATGTATTCACAAATGCTTTCAGAAGCAGTTGCTAGAAAACAAGGAAAGAATATCCAAGATCAAAAAACTTCTGTTGAAATCGACTTGGGCATCGATGCTTATTTACCGACAACTTATATTTCTGATGAACGTCAGAAAATTGAAATCTATAAACGGATTCGTCAGCTGGAAAATATGGATATGTATGATGAACTCGATGCAGATTTACTTGATCGCTTCGGTGAATATCCAGACGAAGTTGCTCATCTATTGACGACAGGCCAAATTAAGATGGATGGGGATCGTGCATTAGTTGAAACAATTCGTAAAAGACAGCAAGAAATCACCTTTACTTTAAGCAAAATCGGTACAAAAACTTATAACGTAGAACAAATTTTTGAAGCATTATCGCATACCCAATTGAAAGCGGATCTTGCTGTGGATAATGAAAAAATGTCTGTCCGTCTAAAAGTTCCTAAAAGCATGAAAGAAGCTGCTTGGTTACAGGAAGTAGCGCTATTTACAACAGCGTTAAGACAAGAAAAATATAAGACGATGATTGTTGAAGAAGAATGAGCTTATCCAGCTTCACGGGCTAACCTCTCGGAAAAAAGATAAAAATAGAGTGAGGCAAAAAGCGCCTCAATCGATTTTTCCTATTTTACAGTTGAGGTTGAACGAGCCCGTTCTGCTTTTAGACTTATCCAGCTTCACGGGCTAATCTCTCGGAAAAAAGATAGAAATAGAGTGAGGCAAAAAGCGCCTCAATCGATTTTCCCTATTTTACAGTTGAGGTTGAACGAGCCCGTTCCGCTTTTAGATTTATCTAGCTTCACGGGCTAGCTCTTCGGGGAAAAGATTAAAATGGAATATGACAAAAAGCATCACAGTCAGTTTTTCTTATTTTCCGTTCAGAGCTAAGCGAGCCCACTACGCTTTTAGACTAGGAGGTCAACAATGGCGCATAAAGAAATGCGGACGATGATGCAAGGTGCAGTTGTTTTAACGGTTGCGTCATTTATTGCCAAAGTGCTAAGTGCGATTTATCGAGTACCTTTTCAAAATTTAGTTGGGGATGAAGGGTTCTATGTTTATCAACAAGTTTACCCGATCTACGGTATTGCGATGACTTTAGCATTATCAGGATTGCCGCAGTTTATTTCAAAAGTTGTCGCAGAGCAACCAGATATTAGTGAACAGAAAAAAGTATTACAAAAACTTTTTCCTTTTGTTTCAATAATTGCTGTTTTGTGTTGGGTCTTTTTCTTTTTGGGTAGTCATGAAATTGCCTTTATGATGGGAGATTATCGATTAGCATCGTTAATTCAAGTCGTTTCTTTTACATTCTTATTGGTGCCTATACTGTCATTTTACCGTGGCAATTTTCAAGGACACTTATTGATGGTACCAAGCGCTGTTTCCCAAGTAATAGAACAAGTTGTTCGGGTAGGGGTAATTTTAATTGCAGCATACTCTTTTAGTAGATTTGGGTGGTCTGTCTATCAGACCGGTACAGTCGCTATGGGCGGGGCATTGCTGGGTGGAATGGTTGCTGTAGGAATTTTATGGTACTACGATCAGAAAATTCGTGTGGGTAGCTCGGCCTATCTTACGCAATGGAAAATTGAACGAGGCTCTGGAAAATTATTCGGCCGGTTGTTGGTCGAAGGAGGGATCGTATCGCTATATAGCGCTTTTTTGATTTTCTTCCAGTTAATTGATTCTTTCCTGGTTAAAAATGCTTTAGTCGCATCGGGAATCAGTGATTCCGCCGCAAAAATCGATAAAGGTATTTATGATCGCGGACAGCCTTTGGTTCAATTAGGGTTAGTCGTTGCCTTAGCTTTAAGTTCAAGTTTTTTACCTGCGCTGACAAAATATTTCATGAGTCAAGAAAAGGAACGCTTTTTAAAAGCTGCTAAAATATTTCTACGACTAACAACAGCGATTGCAGCGGCCGCTTCAATAGGATTGGCACTCCTGTTACCTTATATAAATTTTGCTTTATTTAAAGATTATAAAGGCAATAGTGTTTTAGGTGTATATGTTTGTTCGATTGCTTTTATGGCAGTCATACAAGCCTATCAGAGCGTTTTACAAAGTCGAAATCAATTTTTGACCTCCATGTTTTCGGCAGGTATCGGATTACTGACAAAATTATTTTTGACGAGCTCTTTGACCTATACTTTTGGAACGCTTGGAGCGAGTCTTTCAACGATTGTGGGATTACTAGCTACCTTGTTTTTATTGATACTGTTTTCAAAAAGAGAAATCAATCGTTTTATTGTAGAAAATCATTTCTTTAGAAAATTAATGATCAGTTTAGGAATGATGGGAATTGTGTTACTCTGTTACCAAGGAGTTGTTGGCATTTTGTTTGGCACTGTTGAACATCGTGGTCAAGCGTTGCTTGTGGCAATAATGGGTGTGTTGATTGGCGGTGCAACATTTATTTTTATTATCATTAAAATACAATTATTTACAATTCGGGAATGGCTGACATTACCGTTTGGAGCGAAAATATTAAGAATGAAGAGGTAAGGTTTATGCGTTTAGACAAATTTTTAAAAGTTTCCCGTATTATCAAAAGAAGACCTGTAGCCAAAGAAGTTGCGGATAAAGGTCGGATTCAAATCAATGGTATCTTGGCAAAATCATCAAGTAACGTAAAAATCGGTGATCAGGTGAAGATCCAATTTGGGAATAAAATCTTAGAAATCGAAGTACTTGAACTTCGTGATTCTACGAAAAAAGAAGATGCAGACAAGATGTATCAGATTGTTTCAGAGAAAAGAGTCGAAAATAGTGATAATTTAGATTAGACAAGCTTCTTAGATGTTGGTATAATAAGACAGACAAACCAAAAACGAGTGGAGCGTAAGACATGGGAAAAAAGAAAAAAGACATGGAAAAAGTTGCTGCATTAGATAATGAGTATACAAAAGAACAGTATGCCGAATTTCAAAAACAGCAAAAGCAGTTGATTTTCAGACGCCGCCGTCTGGCAGTTGTTTTCCTCGTGGCGTTTGTAATTTTTATTGTTTCGGGTATCCAGCTTGTAAAAGACTATCGGCAACTGAGTGCTTTTAAAACACAGCAGGCTGAAGCGGTAGCTGAGTCGGCAGAAGCAGATAAAAAGTTGGATCGTTTAGAACAAGACGTTGCTCTTTTAAGAGATGACGATTATGTGGCAAAACTAGCCCGTAGCCGCTATTACGTCTCTAAAGAAGGTGAACAAATCTACAACATTCCAGAGTTAGGCGGAACGACTAGCTCCAGTAATGAACAAAAAACATCAGATAGTCAATCACAGTCTCATTCATCTGAAAAACAATCAGGCGAATAACTGCAGATATAATAGGGTAAATAATAGGAGGAACATTTTTTTTATGTCAATTGAAGTAGGAGCGAAGTTGCCAGGGAAAGTGTCTGGTATCACTAATTTTGGTGCCTTTATCGATTTAGGTGAAGGAAAAACAGGGTTGGTTCACATTAGTGAAGTATCAAATGGGTTTGTAAAAGATATCCATGATGTATTGACCGTAGGGGATGAAGTGACTGTAAAAGTTACCTCAGTCGGTGATGACGGTAAAGTCGGCTTGTCTATCCGCAAAGCACAAGAACAAACGGCAGAACCAAAACGTGAATATCAACGTCGTGATAACAATGAGCATCAAGGAAATCGTGACCGCAGTGCGCGTCCAGCGCCTAAAAAACAATTTACAAGAGCACAACCAATGAATTCAAAGCAAGATTTTGATTCATTAATGAGCTCATTTTTAAAAGATAGTGATGATCGTTTAACTTCATTGAAACGCAATACAGAAGGTAAACGTGGAGGACGCGGCGGACGTCGCAACTAACAAATGAAAAAAATGAAGCTGAGCGAAAGCTCGGCTTTTATGTTTGGAGCATGTGCTAGGAGAGGTTATCTGCGACGAAACAACGAGGTGAATAGATGTTTCAAGAATTTTATGATCACTGTAAAAAAAATGACTATTGGCAGCAAAATCAACAAATCTTATTAGCAGTTTCAGGTGGAGTAGATTCAATGGTTTTATTAGAATTAATGCAGACTGCTGCTCAAAAAGATTGTTTAACTCTGACAGTAGCTCATATTGATCATCGGTTACGCCCAGAATCATCGGTAGAAGCAGACTATCTGAAACAGTACTGCCAAAAACGAGAAATCACTTACTATAGTAAAATATGGGACGAAGTAGATAAAACAAAGAACACAGAAGCTCGCGCTCGGACTATCCGCTACGATTTTTTTGCGGAAATCATGAAAAGAGAAGAAATTTCACTATTATTGACTGCGCACCATAGTGATGATCAAGCTGAAACACTTTTAATGAAGCTGACAAGAGGAAGTACGTTGTCGAATTTAGTTGGAATTCGGGCAAGCCAGTCATTTGGATCGGGAACGTTAATCCGCCCTTTCTTAATTTTTTCCAAAGAACGATTGGAACAATTCGCCAAACAGTCTAAAATTGTGTATTTTGAAGATAGCTCAAATCAAAGTGATACATATATGCGTAATCGTATAAGGCGTCAAGTTGTGCCGCTCTTAAAAAAAGAAAATCCCAAGTTTCTGCAACATATGGCTGATTTTAGTGAACAAATCACGTTAGCTGATGAAATCATTCAGTCGGTGATAGAGCCAATGTATGCTCGTTGGGTATCTAAAACAAAAACCGGGTGGTCAATCCAATTATCTGAACTAAAACAGGAAAAAAAAAGTGTGCAAACATTTTTCTTGATGACCTTGTTTCAACGGACGATCGTGCCAAAAGGTGTATCAATTAGCCAATCACAGAGTCAACAACTTTTGACGATGCTTGATCGACCAGCGCCTCAACTGTCTATGGATATTGAACAAGGCTGGCAAGTTATGAAAGAATATGACACACTTTTCCTAGAAAAAAAACAATCCATCCATGAAGATGCTCTCTTTTTTTTGAATGAGTTTGAACACGTCTTTCTTTCAAAAAATGAATGGTTAGGTCTGGAAACGGTAAAAGAAAAAATTGATCCACCGGAAATCGTAAAAAATTGGACAGAATTTTCTTTGCTTATAAGTGGTCAGACAGCCTTACCATTAACGATTCGTCATCGGAAAAATGGCGATAGAATTTCCCTAACGCCAAACTTGACAAAAAGATTAAATCGCCTTTTCATTGACCAAAAAATTCCTAATTTGATCAGAGAACGAGCATGGATCATTCTTTCTGCTGAAGAAGAAATTATTTGGGTGCCTAAATTCGTAAACTCATATTTGAGTATTCCTACAGAAACTGATAAAATACTCTACAGGCTACTTTATAGAATAAAAGAGTAAAGATTGAAAATTACTTTTATTAAGGAAGCGAAAAAAACAAAAAAATAACAATTTAACATCTCAAAGAATCACCACACTAGCGTTTCGATCATATCGAATTTTAAGTGTTCAAGCACTAAGAGTTTAAGATCGGATCTTAAAGGAGAAGGAGAGCAATATGTTAGAGAATGATATTAAACAAGTTTTGATCACAAAAGAACAAATCGTTGAAAAGTCGACTGAACTTGGCAAACAGCTAACAGAAGACTATAAGGGTAAAAATCCTTTAGTAATCGGTATTTTAAAAGGTGCAATACCTTTCATGGCTGATATTACACGTTGCATCGATACTCATCTAGAAATGGATTTTATGGCTGTATCAAGTTATGGCAATGCGACGGTTTCTTCTGGGGAAGTCAAAATTATTAAAGATTTGGATACAAATGTCGAAGGACGAGATATTCTGATTGTAGAGGACATTATCGATAGTGGCCGCACATTAGCTTATTTAGTGGATCTTTTTAAATACAGAAAAGCAGCATCTGTAAAAATCGTTACGTTATTAGACAAACCAGAAGGCCGCGTCGTTGATATTGTCGCAGACTATGTTGGTTTTGATGTTCCCAATGAATTTGTTGTAGGTTATGGGTTAGATTATGCAGAAGCTTACCGAAATCTTCCGTATGTGGGCGTATTGAAACCTGAAATCTACGAAGCGAATTAATATCTCTCTTAGATTTAGTTATGTTACAATGTAATGGTCAGAATTGATAAAAATAAACCGTAAAAATTAATTACGAGCAGTAGTCAAAGGAGGACAGGCATGAATAAAAAGAATAGCGGCATGAAAAATGGCCTATATTATGTATTGCTGATTTTGGCGATGGTCATGGTTGTTTATTTCATTTTCGGAAATAACAATCCCCAGTCACCAGATATCGAATACTCAACCTTCAATACCCAGTTAGAAGAAGGTAAAGTAAAAGAACTGACAATCCAACCAACTAATGGTGTGTATAAAATCACAGGTCAGTACAAAGAAAAACAAGAAATCAAAAACACTGGAGGTCTTTCTTTATGGGGATCAACAGAAGTTTCTACTAAATCTTTCACGACGATTGTCTTGCCGAGTGATATCACATTATCAGGCATTCAAGATATGGCCCAAGAAAATAATGTAAAACTTTCTGTGAAAGAACAATCATCAAGTGGTGCTTGGCTTTCTATCCTATTTAGCTTCTTACCGATCGTATTGTTCATCTTCTTATTCTATATGATGATGGGACAACAAGGTGGCGGTGGCGGTGGCGGCGGCCGTGTCATGAACTTTGGTAAATCAAAAGCCAAAGAAGCAGACAAAAAAGCGAACCGCGTGCGCTTCTCTGATGTAGCCGGAGCTGAAGAAGAAAAACAAGAATTAGTAGAAGTAGTCGAATTCTTAAAAGATCCTCGACGTTTCGTTGAATTAGGTGCTCGTATTCCAGCTGGTGTTCTTTTAGAAGGACCTCCAGGAACTGGTAAAACATTACTTGCTAAAGCCGTTGCTGGTGAAGCAGGTGTGCCTTTCTACTCTATCTCAGGTTCAGATTTTGTTGAGATGTTTGTCGGTGTCGGTGCAAGCCGTGTCCGTGATTTATTTGAAACAGCGAAGAAAAATGCACCAGCTATCATCTTCATCGATGAAATCGATGCAGTTGGTCGTCAACGTGGTGCTGGTATGGGTGGCGGACACGATGAACGTGAACAAACCCTTAACCAATTACTTGTTGAAATGGATGGATTTGATGGCAATGAAGGCGTAATCGTCGTAGCTGCAACAAACCGTTCAGATGTGTTAGACCCAGCATTACTGCGTCCAGGTCGTTTTGACCGTCAAATTTTAGTTGGCCGTCCTGATGTGAAAGGCCGTGAAGCGATCCTTAAAGTTCATGCCCGTAACAAACCGTTGGCTGATGATGTTGATTTGAAAGTCGTTGCACAACAAACACCAGGTTTTGCCGGTGCTGATTTAGAAAATGTATTGAATGAAGCTGCATTAGTTGCCGCTCGTCGTAATAAGAAAAAAATTGATGCATCTGATGTGGATGAAGCAGAAGATCGCGTAATTGCTGGACCAGCGAAAAAAGATCGAGTTATCAACAAAAAAGAACGCGAAATGGTTGCTTACCACGAAGCTGGACATACTATCGTTGGCTTAGTTTTAAGTCGCGCCCGTATCGTTCACAAAGTAACGATCATTCCTCGTGGACGCGCTGGCGGTTACATGATTGCCTTACCAAAAGAAGATCAATTCTTAATGACTAAAGAAGACATGTTTGAACAAATCGTTGGATTACTTGGCGGACGTACAGCGGAAGAAATTATTTTCGATGTTCAATCAACAGGTGCATCAAATGACTTTGAACAAGCAACAGGCATTGCTCGTAGTATGGTAACTGAATATGGAATGAGTGACAAATTAGGTCCAGTTCAATACGAAGGGAACCACCAAGTCTTTGTGGGCCGTGATTATGGTCAAACAAAAGCCTATTCTGAGCAAGTAGCATTCGAAATCGATCAAGAAGTCCGTCGTATCTTGATGGAAGCTCACGATAAAGCACGTGAAATCATCGAATCTCACCGTGCGCAACATAAATTAATTGCTGAAAAACTATTAGAGTATGAAACATTAGATGCTCGTAGTATCAAATCATTGTTTGAAGAAGGCGTTATGCCTCAAGACGTTATCGATAGCCAATTCCCTAGTGAAAAAGCACAAACGTTTGAAGAAGCAAAACGTGCATTAGAAGAAAAAGATGCACAAAGACAAGCTGAAGAAAAACATGATTTTGAAGAAGCCAAACAAGAACTACGTGATGAAACTGAAGAATTAAAAGCGGACAGCGAAAAAACAGAAGAACAAGTTCAATCAGAAGTTAAATCTGATGATGAGCATAAAAATGATTCTGAATATGACCGTAATAATTTTGATGATCGTTACAAATAGAACACAAAGAGCATCCCATACATGGGGTGCTCTTTTCTTGAAGTTGAAATTATTTAGTTGAAAAAATAGTAAAATCCTAGTATTATCTGATAATGAGCCAGAAAAAGTACCAATTGAGAAGAGGAATATAAAAATGGAAGATTACTTAGTAAAGGCATTATGTTATGAAGGATCGATTCGCGCTTATGCAGTCTGCGCAACTAATACAATCTCAGAAGCACAAAAACGTCATGATACATGGAGTTCATCAACTGCAGCCTTAGGTAGAACGATGGTTGGCGCTTTGCTGCTCGGTGCTACATTAAAAGGTGAGGATAAACTGACTGTTAAAGTCCAAGGGAATGGACCAGCTGGCAGCATTGTTGTTGATAGTGATGGTAGTGGAAACACTAAAGGATACATAAAAAATCCTCATGTAAGTTTAACCTTGAATGAAAGTGGTAAAATCGATGTTCGCGGAGCTGTTGGAACAGAAGGTATTTTTACTGTAATAAAGGATTTAGGCTTAAAAGAAACTTTTTCAGGACAAACTCCGATCGTGTCAGGTGAAATCGGTGAAGATTTCACTTACTTCATGGCAGTCTCTGAGCAGATCCCGTCAGCAATTGGTTTGAGTGTTTTAGTTGATACAGATGAAAGTGTCAAAGCAGCGGGTGGTTTTATGATCCAAGTGATGCCAGGAGCAGATGAAAAAATCATCGAGTTCATTGAACAACGTTTGCAAGAAGTGCCGATGATTTCTCGTTTGATCGATGAAGGCGAATCGCCAGAAGGTATTCTAGAGCGTTTACTTGGTAAAGATAATATTGAAATTCTAGAAAAAATGCCTGTTCAATTTAAATGTAATTGCTCAAAAGAAAAATTTGGTACAGCAATCATCGCAGTTGGTCTAGATGAAATCAATGCAATGATTGAAGAAGATCATGGAGCCGAAGCTGTTTGTCAATTTTGTGGCAACAAATATAATTATAGCGAAGAGGATCTAATTGAATTACGAGATGAAGCAATCAACAATACTCGGGAAAAGTAGGAGAGAAACGCTATGTGGAAAATAGGAAATGTGGATATTCCCAATCGCGTTGTAGTCGCACCGATGGCTGGCATTAGTAATGCTGCTTTTCGTGTAACGGTCAAAGAGTTTGGTGCAGGGCTGGTTGTCTGTGAAATGATTAGTGATAAAGGAATCCAGCAAAGAAATAAAAAAACCTTAGACATGCTTTATATAGATGATAAGGAATACCCATTAAGTGTACAAATTTTCGGTGGCGACAAAGAAACACTAGTTGAAGCTGCAAAGTTTGTAGAAGAAAATACCAAAGCTGCGATCATCGATATTAACATGGGCTGTCCAGTAAACAAAGTTATCAAAGCCGAATCAGGAGCAAAATGGCTTTTAGATCCGAATAAAGTCTATGAAATGGTAGAAGCTGTTTCTTCCGCTATCAACTTGCCAGTTACTGTGAAAATGAGAACTGGTTGGGATGAAGATCATTTATTTGCTGTTGAGAATGCTCTGGCTGCTGAAAAAGCAGGCGCTTCAGCAATTGCTATGCATGGTCGCACAAGAGTACAAATGTATGAAGGACAAGCAAATTGGGATGTTTTAAAAGAAGTGAAACAGCATCTAACCATTCCTTTCATGGGCAATGGCGATGTCCGTACACCAGAAGACGCAAAACGCATGATTGAATATGTTGGCGCTGATGGTGTGATGATCGGCAGAGCAGCCTTAGGAAATCCCTGGATGATCCAAAGAACCAAACAATATCTTGAAACAGGAGAGTTAATGGCTGAACCTGCTCCACACGAAAAAATAAATACAGCTAAAATACATTTGCGACGTTTAGTGGATTTAAAAGGCGAAAAAATTGCGACAAGAGAATTTCGTCAGCATGCTGCCTACTACTTAAAAGGAATTCCACGGGCTGCTAAAGTGAAAGCTGCAATCAATCAAGCTGAAACCCAACAAGGGATGATCGAATTGCTAGATGCATTTGAAGAAAAAGCAGAAAAACATGCACAAAAAGAAATAATCGAAATGTTCTAATAAAAAAAGCTGGCTGAAACAGAAATTCGGCTTGCTTTTTTTTGTTTCAATGTGGCATTATAAGGGTATGTGATTTCAGAATGGAGGAAATACAGTGGCAGATGAACAACAAGCGCACTCAGAAGAGCTAAACGATCAAATGCTCGTGCGTCGTGAGAAAATGGAAAATTTACGTGAAGAAGGAATCGATCCTTTTGGGAAACGTTTTGACCGAACACATAATTCAAAAGAACTACATGTACAATTTGATCAACATTCAAAAGAAGAATTGAGCGAGATGGATTTATCGGCAAGTGTTGCTGGCCGTATGATGACAAAACGTGGTAAAGGAAAAGCAGGATTCGCTCATTTACAAGATCGCGAAGGCCAAGTTCAAATTTATGTACGCAAAGACCAAGTAGGCGATAAAGCATACGAATTATTTAAGTACGCCGATTTAGGTGATTTCTTTGGTGTTACAGGGCAAATAATGAAAACAGACACAGGTGAAGTGACGATTAAAGCCAAAACGATCGTATTATTAACGAAAGCATTGCGTCCGCTACCAGATAAATATCACGGCTTAACGAACATCGAACAACGTTATCGTCAACGTTATTTGGATTTGATCAGTAACAAGGACAGTTTCGATCGTTTTATGAAACGTAGTCAAATTATTAGTGAAATTCGTCGTTACCTTGATAATAATGGTTATGTAGAAGTAGAGACGCCTGTTTTACACAATGATGCTGGCGGCGCAGCTGCACGTCCATTTATTACGCATCATAATGCATTAGATATGGACTTATATCTACGGATTGCTTTAGAATTACATTTGAAACGTTTGATTGTCGGAGGTATGGAGAAAGTCTATGAAATCGGACGAGTATTCCGTAATGAAGGAATTGATACAACTCATAACCCTGAATTCACTATGTTAGAAGCCTATACTGCATACACAGATTATAAAGATGTGATGGATCTGACTGAAGGGATCATCCGAAACGCAGCAGAAAAAGTCTTAGGAACAACCACTATCACATATGATGGAAAAGAAGTTGACCTAGGTTCTGAATTTAAACGCGTCCATATGGTAGATGCGATCAAAGAACAAACAGGTGTGGATTTCTGGCAGGAAATGACTGTCGAAAAAGCCCGTACTTTGGCGAAAAAACATAATGTAGAAATCAATGATAATATGGCGGTAGGGCATATCTTGAATGAATTCTTTGAAGCTTTTGTCGAAGAAACGCTGGAACAACCAACATTTGTTTTTGGACATCCAGTAGAAGTGTCTCCTCTAGCAAAGAAAAATCCAGAAGATGCTCGCTTTACCGATCGTTTTGAATTATTTATAGTAGGAAAAGAATTTGCTAATGCATTTACTGAACTAAATGACCCGATTGATCAACGTGAGCGTTTTGAAGATCAAGAAAAAGAGCGTGAACAAGGAAATGATGAAGCTCACGGTGTAGATGAAGACTTTATTGAAGCACTGGAGTACGGATTGCCACCAACTGGCGGATTAGGAATTGGTATTGACCGTTTAGTTATGTTATTAACGGATGCTCAATCGATTCGTGATGTTCTGTTATTCCCAACAATGAGATAAAAGTGAAAGAGGCGATTCTTTGCTAGAAATTGCCTCTTTTTAATTTTCTGAAAAATACCACGGAAATTCATAAGATTCTGTTTTTCGAACAGTTAAAAACGAACAATAAAGAACAAAAGTAATAAAATAATCGGCAAAGAAAAAAACTTTAAAAAAAGTGCAATTTTTAGTTGACCTAAGCCCAGAAACTTGGTATATTATATCTTGTCGCAAGGCACTGATGTAACACGCCGAACGATGAGGATAAGATAACAATCCAAGTTTGAAAAAAACTTTGGAAATCAGTAAAATAGTTATTGACAAACAACGACTAGCCTGATAAACTAGTGTAGTTGCCTCAAGAATCATCGGCAATTGAAACGAACATGAAATAACAAATCAAGTTCGAAAGAAACTTGAAAAAACAGGATGAAAGTTGTTGACAAATAACAAACAACCTGATAAACTAATGAAGTTGTCGCGAAACATTCGATAACATCAAGCAGAGAAAACTTTGAAACTTTTTTAAAAAAAGTGTTGACATCGAATCGAAGATTTGATATGATATAAAAGTTGCTGCAAGGTAACACAGTAGACCTTTGAAAACTGAACAAAGTAAGACGAACCAAATGTGTAGGTTGTTTTTACAACGGTAAAAACAAACAACAATTTTTAACAAAGCGATGCAATATGCTAGCAACCAAATGAGCTTAACAATCTTCGGATTGTGTTCAACTTTTATTATGAGAGTTTGATCCTGGCTCAGGACGAACGCTGGCGGCGTGCCTAATACATGCAAGTCGAACGCTTCTTTTCTACCGAGTGCTTGCACTCACTTGAAAAGAGGAGTGGCGGACGGGTGAGTAACACGTGGGTAACCTACCCATCAGAGGGGGATAACACTTGGAAACAGGTGCTAATACCGCATAATAGTCGACACCGCATGGTGCTGACTTGAAAGACGCTTTCGGGTGTCACTGATGGATGGACCCGCGGTGCATTAGCTAGTTGGTGAGGTAACGGCTCACCAAGGCCATGATGCATAGCCGACCTGAGAGGGTGATCGGCCACACTGGGACTGAGACACGGCCCAGACTCCTACGGGAGGCAGCAGTAGGGAATCTTCGGCAATGGACGAAAGTCTGACCGAGCAACGCCGCGTGAGTGAAGAAGGTTTTCGGATCGTAAAACTCTGTTGTTAGAGAAGAACAAGTAGGAGAGTAACTGCTCTTACCTTGACGGTATCTAACCAGAAAGCCACGGCTAACTACGTGCCAGCAGCCGCGGTAATACGTAGGTGGCAAGCGTTGTCCGGATTTATTGGGCGTAAAGCGAGCGCAGGCGGTTTCTTAAGTCTGATGTGAAAGCCCCCGGCTCAACCGGGGAGGGTCATTGGAAACTGGGAGACTTGAGTGCAGAAGAGGAGAGTGGAATTCCATGTGTAGCGGTGAAATGCGTAGATATATGGAGGAACACCAGTGGCGAAGGCGACTCTCTGGTCTGTAACTGACGCTGAGGCTCGAAAGCGTGGGGAGCAAACAGGATTAGATACCCTGGTAGTCCACGCCGTAAACGATGAGTGCTAAGTGTTGGAGGGTTTCCGCCCTTCAGTGCTGCAGCTAACGCATTAAGCACTCCGCCTGGGGAGTACGACCGCAAGGTTGAAACTCAAAGGAATTGACGGGGGCCCGCACAAGCGGTGGAGCATGTGGTTTAATTCGAAGCAACGCGAAGAACCTTACCAGGTCTTGACATCCTTTGACCACTCTAGAGATAGAGCTTTCCCTTCGGGGACAAAGTGACAGGTGGTGCATGGTTGTCGTCAGCTCGTGTCGTGAGATGTTGGGTTAAGTCCCGCAACGAGCGCAACCCTTATTGTTAGTTGCCATCATTCAGTTGGGCACTCTAGCGAGACTGCCGGTGACAAACCGGAGGAAGGTGGGGATGACGTCAAATCATCATGCCCCTTATGACCTGGGCTACACACGTGCTACAATGGGAAGTACAACGAGTCGCTAGGCCGCGAGGTCATGCAAATCTCTTAAAGCTTCTCTCAGTTCGGATTGTAGGCTGCAACTCGCCTACATGAAGCCGGAATCGCTAGTAATCGCGGATCAGCACGCCGCGGTGAATACGTTCCCGGGCCTTGTACACACCGCCCGTCACACCACGAAAGTTTGTAACACCCGAAGTCGGTGAGGTAACCCTTGTGGAGCCAGCCGCCTAAGGTGGGATAGATGATTGGGGTGAAGTCGTAACAAGGTAGCCGTATCGGAAGGTGCGGCTGGATCACCTCCTTTCTAAGGAATATCACGGAAACTTACACATTCGTCGACACTTTGTTCAGTTTTGAGAGGTTTACTCTTATATAAAGAAGTTAATCATTAGATTTTCTTTCTTTTTATATGATTCTCTCAAACGAATTGTTCATTGAAAACTGGATATTGAAGTATAAAAGTAATCAAAACAAACCGAGAACACCGCGTTGAATGAGTTTTTTAATTAAAATAGTTCGAAGCTTATTTTATTGGTCACGCCTCTATCGCTAGAGAAACGAGCCAAACAAAACCGATCGTAAGATCGTAAGGTTAAGTGAATAAGGGCGCACGGTGGATGCCTTGGCATTAGGAGCCGATGAAGGACGGGACTAACACCGATATGCTTTGGGGAGCTGTAAGTGAGCTATGATCCAGAGATTTCCGAATGGGGAAACCCAGCATCTTTTATAGGATGTTACTATTCAGTGAATACATAGCTGGATAGAGGTAGACGCAGAGAACTGAAACATCTAAGTACCTGCAGGAAGAGAAAGAAAATTCGATTCCCTGAGTAGCGGCGAGCGAAACGGGAAAAGCCCAAACCAACAAGCTTGCTTGTTGGGGTTGTAGGACTCCGATGTGGTAGTCTGTCAAGATAGTCGAAGAACCTGGAAAGGTTCGCCAAAGTGGGTAATAGCCCCGTAGACGAAATGTTGGCAACACCTAGGAGGATCCTGAGTACGGCGGAACACGAGAAATTCCGTCGGAATCCGCGGGGACCATCCCGCAAGGCTAAATACTCCCTAATGACCGATAGTGAACCAGTACCGTGAGGGAAAGGTGAAAAGCACCCCGGAAGGGGAGTGAAATAGATCCTGAAACCGTGTGCCTACAACAAGTCAAAGCCCGTTAATGGGTGATGGCGTGCCTTTTGTAGAATGAACCGGCGAGTTACGATTGCATGCGAGGTTAAGGTGAAGAGCCGGAGCCGCAGCGAAAGCGAGTCTGAATAGGGCGAATGAGTATGTAGTCGTAGACCCGAAACCATGTGATCTACCCATGGCCAGGTTGAAGGTGTGGTAAAACGCACTGGAGGACCGAACCCACGTACGTTGAAAAGTGCGGGGATGAGCTGTGGGTAGCGGAGAAATTCCAAACGAACTTGGAGATAGCTGGTTCTCTCCGAAATAGCTTTAGGGCTAGCGTCGAAGTTAAGAATGATGGAGGTAGAGCACTGTTTGGACTAGGGGCCCATCTCGGGTTACCGAATTCAGATAAACTCCGAATGCCATTCATTCATATTCGGCAGTCAGACTGCGAGTGATAAGATCCGTAGTCGAAAGGGAAACAGCCCAGACCACCAGCTAAGGTCCCAAAATATATGTTAAGTGGAAAAGGATGTGGGGTTGCACAGACAACTAGGATGTTGGCTCAGAAGCAGCCACCATTTAAAGAGTGCGTAATAGCTCACTAGTCGAGTGACCCTGCGCCGAAAATGTACCGGGGCTAAACATATTACCGAAGCTGTGGATCACACCTCTGGTGTGATGGTAGGAGAGCGTTCTAAGGGCGTTGAAGGTCGATCGTGAGGACGGCTGGAGCGCTTAGAAGTGAGAATGCCGGTATGAGTAGCGAAAGACGGGTGAGAATCCCGTCCACCGTATGACTAAGGTTTCCTGGGGAAGGCTCGTCCGCCCAGGGTTAGTCGGGACCTAAGCCGAGGCCGATAGGCGTAGGCGATGGACAACAGGTTGATATTCCTGTACCAGTTGTTTTTGTTTGAGCAATGGAGGGACGCAGGAGGCTAAGGAATGCATGCGACTGGAAGTGCATGTCCAAGCAGTAAGTCTTGAGTAGAGTCAAATGCTTTACTCTATACGGACAAGCTGTGATGGGGAGGGAAATAATAGTACCGAAGTTCCTGATGTCACACTGTCAAGAAAAGCTTCTAGTGAGAAAACAACTGCCCGTACCGTAAACCGACACAGGTAGTCGAGGAGAGTATCCTAAGGTGAGCGAGCGAACTCTCGTTAAGGAACTCGGCAAAATGACCCCGTAACTTCGGGAGAAGGGGTGCTGACTTCGGTCAGCCGCAGTGAATAGGCCCAAGCGACTGTTTATCAAAAACACAGGTCTCTGCAAAATCGAAAGATGAAGTATAGGGGCTGACGCCTGCCCGGTGCTGGAAGGTTAAGAGGATGGGTTAGCTTCGGCGAAGCTCAGAATTGAAGCCCCAGTAAACGGCGGCCGTAACTATAACGGTCCTAAGGTAGCGAAATTCCTTGTCGGGTAAGTTCCGACCCGCACGAAAGGCGTAACGATTTGGGCACTGTCTCAACGAGAGACTCGGTGAAATTTTAGTACCTGTGAAGATGCAGGTTACCCGCGACAGGACGGAAAGACCCCATGGAGCTTTACTGTAGCTTGATATTGAGTGTTTGTACCACATGTACAGGATAGGTAGGAGCCGATGAATCCGGAACGCTAGTTTCGGTGGAGGCGCTGGTGGGATACTACCCTTGTGTTATGAACCCTCTAACCCGCACCACTTATCGTGGTGGGAGACAGTGTCAGGTGGGCAGTTTGACTGGGGCGGTCGCCTCCTAAAGAGTAACGGAGGCGCCCAAAGGTTCCCTCAGAATGGTTGGAAATCATTCGCAGAGTGTAAAGGCAGAAGGGAGCTTGACTGCGAGACTTACAAGTCGAGCAGGGACGAAAGTCGGGCTTAGTGATCCGGTGGTTCCGCATGGAAGGGCCATCGCTCAACGGATAAAAGCTACCCTGGGGATAACAGGCTTATCTCCCCCAAGAGTCCACATCGACGGGGAGGTTTGGCACCTCGATGTCGGCTCGTCGCATCCTGGGGCTGTAGTCGGTCCCAAGGGTTGGGCTGTTCGCCCATTAAAGCGGCACGCGAGCTGGGTTCAGAACGTCGTGAGACAGTTCGGTCCCTATCCGTCGCGGGCGTTGGAAATTTGAGAGGAGCTGTCCTTAGTACGAGAGGACCGGGATGGACTTACCGCTGGTGTACCAGTTGTTCTGCCAAGGGCATTGCTGGGTAGCTATGTAGGGAAGGGATAAACGCTGAAAGCATCTAAGTGTGAAGCCCACCTCAAGATGAGATTTCCCATTTCTTTAAGAAAGTAAGACCCCTGAGAGATGATCAGGTAGATAGGTTGGAAGTGGAAGTGCAGTGATGTACGGAGCGGACCAATACTAATCGGTCGAGGACTTAACCAAAGAAACGAAATAAAAAAGTAGATCGGACAGTTTGATTACAACTTCAATCCAGTTTTGAGTGAATAATCACTCAATTGAATAGCAACAACACCCAGTGTGGTGGCGATAGCGAGAAGGATACACCTGTTCCCATGCCGAACACAGAAGTTAAGCTTCTTAGCGCCGATTGTAGTGAAGGGTTTCCCTTTGTGAGAGTAGGACGTCGCCACGCTAAAGTGTTGTCTTGGAGGTTTAGCTCAGCTGGGAGAGCACCTGCCTTACAAGCAGGGGGTCGGCGGTTCGATCCCGTCAACCTCCATTTTTTGAGCCGTTAGCTCAGTTGGTAGAGCATCTGACTTTTAATCAGAGGGTCGCAGGTTCGAGCCCTGCACGGCTCATAGGAATATTTTGCGGGTGTGGCGGAATTGGCAGACGCACTAGATTTAGGATCTAGCGCCTTACGGCGTGGGGGTTCAAGTCCCTTCACCCGCATTTTTAGTCTCGTTTTATAACTAGGCGATCATCACGCCGGCTTAGCTCAGTTGGTAGAGCATCTGATTTGTAATCAGAGGGTCGAGGGTTCAAATCCTTTAGCCGGCATCCAGACTGCGGAAATAGCTCAGTGGTAGAGCACCACCTTGCCAAGGTGGGGGTCGCGGGTTCGAACCCCGTTTTCCGCTTAGCTTGTTCTTTCGCCGGGGTGGCGGAACTGGCAGACGCACAGGACTTAAAATCCTGCGGTGAGTGATCACCGTACCGGTTCGATTCCGGTCCTCGGCATTAGAAATGTTGCACCCATAGCTCAACTGGATAGAGTGCTTGACTACGAATCAAGAGGTTAGGGGTTCGACTCCCTTTGGGTGCATTGTAATTACGGGAAGTAGCTCAGCTTGGTAGAGCACTTGGTTTGGGACCAAGGGGTCGCAGGTTCGAATCCTGTCTTCCCGATTTATTTTGTGGGGCCTTAGCTCAGATGGGAGAGCGCCTGCTTTGCACGCAGGAGGTCAGCGGTTCGATCCCGCTAGGCTCCATTAGTACTTTATTATTTTCGCGGTGTAGCTCAGCTGGCTAGAGCGTCCGGTTCATACCCGGGAGGTCGGGGGTTCGATCCCCTTCGCCGCGATTTCTTTTTTTAAGAGCCAAGGACCTTTAGCTCAGTTGGTTAGAGCAGACGGCTCATAACCGTCCGGTCGTAGGTTCGAGTCCTACAAGGTCCATTGTAGTGACATTTTGATTAGTTGTACTATTTTATTCCGGAGGATTACCCAAGTCCGGCTGAAGGGAACGGTCTTGAAAACCGTCAGGCGGGTAAAACCGTGCAAGGGTTCGAATCCCTTATCCTCCTTTACTAAGAATTACGATGCTTTAGCATTATGGTGATTAGTACTTGTCGAAAGTAGTGAGAGAAAATCTTACTAGAAAACACTAAGAATCATCACTCTTTTATAGTCATATAGGCTATATATTATCGCGGGGTGGAGCAGTCAGGTAGCTCGTCGGGCTCATAACCCGAAGGTCGTAGGTTCAAATCCTGCCCCCGCAATTGCTTTTAAGTAGTAATTAAAAGCTAAAATAAGGTAGTGACGTAATACTTTTACTATTGGTTTGGTAGTTCAGCTGGTTAGAATGCCTGCCTGTCACGCAGGAGGTCGCGGGTTCGAGTCCCGTCCAGACCGTTTTGAAGTTTTGCGGGTGTAGTTTAGTGGTAAAACCACAGCCTTCCAAGCTGTTGTCGCGAGTTCGATTCTCGTCACCCGCTTTATGGGCCTATAGCTCAGCTGGTTAGAGCGCACGCCTGATAAGCGTGAGGTCGATGGTTCGAGTCCATTTAGGCCCATTTTTCAAATTATTTTCTTGGGGAAGTACTCAAGTGGCTGAAGAGGCGCCCCTGCTAAGGGTGTAGGTCGGGAAACCGGCGCGAGGGTTCAAATCCCTCCTTCTCCGTTTCATAGCGGCCCGTTGGTCAAGCGGTTAAGACACCGCCCTTTCACGGCGGTATCACGGGTTCGATTCCCGTACGGGTCATGATTTAATAGTTATTCCGGAGGATTACCCAAGTCCGGCTGAAGGGAACGGTCTTGAAAACCGTCAGGCGGGTAAAACCGTGCAAGGGTTCGAATCCCTTATCCTCCTTTACTAAGAATTACGATGCTTTAGCATTATGGTGATTAGTACTTGTCGAATATAGTGAGAGAAATAACCTTACTAAGAATCATCATTTTTTATAGTCATATAGAGACTATATATTATCGCGGGGTGGAGCAGTCAGGTAGCTCGTCGGGCTCATAACCCGAAGGTCGTAGGTTCAAATCCTGCCCCCGCAATTGCTTTTAAGTAGTAATTAAAAGCTAAATAAGATAGTGACGTAACACTTTTACTATTGGTTTGGTAGTTCAGCTGGTTAGAATGCCTGCCTGTCACGCAGGAGGTCGCGGGTTCGAGTCCCGTCCAGACCGTTTATAGTTTTTTGGCGCAGTAGCTCAGTTGGTAGAGCAACGGATTGAAGCTCCGTGTGTCGGCAGTTCGATTCTGTCTTGCGCCATTTGAAAGAAGAAACATGCGGGTGTAGTTTAGTGGTAAAACCACAGCCTTCCAAGCTGTTGTCGCGAGTTCGATTCTCGTCACCCGCTTTTTTTCTTTAAGGGCCTATAGCTCAGCTGGTTAGAGCGCACGCCTGATAAGCGTGAGGTCGATGGTTCGAGTCCATTTAGGCCCATAATTTTTAAATGGCCCGTTGGTCAAGCGGTTAAGACACCGCCCTTTCACGGCGGTATCACGGGTTCGATTCCCGTACGGGTCATGATTTTAAAACATTTTGCTTCTTTTGCAAAATGTTTTTTTATTGTTTATAAAATATTTTATGAAAACGTTGACAATGCTACTATAATAAGGTATTCTATGCTTGTACAGAATAAGTGAATATCTGGATAGTGATTGTTTAAATACAAGCTAAACCTAATTTTTCTAAAGAGGGAGAGTATCTTCTTTTTTGGAAAGGTTGGGTTTTTCTTTTTTACAATTGAAGGAGTTGAGCATAATGAAATGAAGGGAGCGAAGAAATGATTATTCAAAAAACTTTGAATAATAATGTTGTGATTACGTTAGATGTGAATGAACAAGAGCAAATTGTGATGGGACGTGGTATTGCATTTAAAAGAAAAATAGGAGATTTCATTGAAGAGGAGCGAGTAGATCAAGTATTTCGTTTAGCGAATCAGGATACTTCATTAAAATTCCAAGAACTATTGGGAGAACTACCGTTAGAAGTGATGCAGCTGTCAGATGAGATTATCAAATATGCAAAAACGAAACTTGGCAGAAAGCTAAATGATACAATTTTTATTTCTTTAACGGATCATCTGCATACAGCACTAGAGCGAATGAAGCAAGGAATCGAAGTAAAGAATTTTCTATTATGGGACATCAAGCGTTTTTTTTCTGATGAATATTTTATTGGGAATAAGGCAGTTGAGATGGTCAAAGAGAAGTTCGATGTGCAATTGCCAGAAGATGAAGCTGGTTTTATTGCTTTGCATCTAGTCAATGCAGAAATGGATGAAGAAGTTGGCAATGTTTATGAATTAACAAAAATCATGCAAGAGATTACGAACATCGTTAAATACCATTTCAAAATTACTTTTAATGAAGACTCTGTTTATTTTTATCGTTTTAGTACTCATTTAAAATTTTTTGCTTATCGTTTATTGAATCATAAAGAATTTCATGATGAAGATGATGGAGAACTATATGAAGTAATTAAAAAAAAATATTGTAATGCATATAATTGTGTGAATAAGATTGCTGATTTTTTGACTGAAAGCTATTGTTATAGGATATCAAAGGAAGAAAAGATGTATTTGATTATTCACATTGCACGTGTAGTACAAACAAATCACTAGTGGATTATTGATTTAATAGATTAGTCTTAATGGAAAGGTGGATAGAAGAGAAGAACTGGTACAGCAGGACCCTTTGGATAGTGACATTAAGTTGGCTAAACCTTCAAAAGTAATAGAGTGAAAAAAACTAAACTTTGGAGGAACAAAAAAATGGGAAAATATCATGATTTAGCAGAAAAAATTGTTAGTAATGTAGGTGGGAAAGAAAATATTAATAGTTTGACACATTGTATTACACGCTTACGTTTTAAATTGAAAGATGAATCAAAAGCAAATGACGATGTTCTAAAAAATATGGACGGTGTTGTTACTGTAATGAAGAGTGGTGGACAATATCAGGTAGTAATCGGGAATCATGTACCTGCAGTGTATGAAGACGTTGTAACCATTGCTGGGATTTCAGCGGATGCAGAGCAAGAATCGTCTGGTGGAAATTTGTTTAATCGATTGATCGATATTTTAAGTGGCTGTTTCCAACCATTCTTAGGTGCATTAGCTGCAGCTGGTATGGTGAAAGGTCTAAATGCCTTACTTGTTTTTTTGAAATTATATTCAGCTACTTCTGGAACGTATACAATGTTAAATGGTATTGGTGATGCAATCTTCTACTTCATGCCAGTGATTCTAGGCTATACAGCGGCTAGAAAATTCAATTTAAACCCAATGGTGGGAATTGTTATTGGGGCAGCACTTTGTTATCCAACAGTACAAGGAAGTGCCTTGCAAGCGGCTTTTGAAACAACAGCAGGAGCAGGTGCAGCAGCACCGTATAGTTTGTTAGGATTACCCGCTTATGACACGTTTTTAGGTATTCCGTGGGTTGGTGCTGGGTATACAAGTAGTGTTGTACCGATCATCTTTATTGTTGCTTTTGCAGCTCAAATTCAAAAACTCTTCAAGAAACTTATTCCTGAAGTTGTTCAAACATTCCTGGTACCATTCTTTGTATTACTAATTGCATTACCCGTTGGTTTTTTAGTAATTGGTCCGATCATCAGCATGTTGACAGATTTATTAAGTGCTGGATTCCAATCTTTGATGGGCTTTTCACCAGCATTATATGGCATTATTCTTGGTTTCTTCTGGCAAGTCTTGGTTATTTTTGGATTACACTGGAGTGTTGTGCCACTTGCGATCATGCAGATTACTCAAGAAGGAGCAAGTCAAGTATTAGTCGGTTCTTTTGGCGCTAGTTTTGCTCAAACAGCTGTAGTAATGGCAATGTTTTTCAAATTGAAAGATACGAAAATGAAAGCGTTATGTCCACCAGCCATTATTTCTGGTATATTCGGAGTAACTGAACCAGCAATTTACGGTATCACTCTCCCTAAAAAAACGCCATTTATCTTTTCCATGATTGGAGGAGCAGCTGGCGGATTCTATTTGATGATTAATACTGTAACATCTTATACCATGGGTGGATTGGGTATCTTTGGTGTTTTAAACTATATCAATGGTGATAATGCGAGCGGTATGATTCATTCGTTTGTAGCAATATTAATATCAGCTGGTATCGGCTTTGGTTTAACATTCTTTTTCTGGAAAGATGATACAGTTGTAGAAGAAATAACGGAAAATAAAAAAGCGCAAAAAGCAATTAAAGAAGCTGTTTTGAGCCCAGTTAAAGGGCGTGTTCTACCTTTAAGTAAAGCAAGTGATCAAGCGTTTGCTCAAGGTGCTTTAGGAAAAGGTGTTTTGATTGAACCGACAGAAGGTGTTGTTAGAGCACCATTCGATGGAACCGTTATGACACTCTTTCCGACACTGCACGCGATTGGCTTAATATCTGATCAAGGGATGGAATTGTTAATTCATATCGGTATGGATACGGTTCAGTTAGAAGGGAATGGTTTTGAGGGAAAAGTAGCACAAGGTGATAAAGTGAAAAAAGGGCAAGTTTTGGTTACTTTTGACATAGAGGCAATCAAAGTAGCTGGCTACAGTGTGGAAACGCCAGTTATTGTGACAAATACTGATGACTATTTAGATATCGTAGAAACACAAGAACGCGAAGTGACCTCAAACGATACATTAATTACGGGATTAACTTAAAAAATAGTTGAGAACAAAGTTTGATAGGTTTTACTACAAACTTATAAAAGAAAGGGATTTTGATATGGGATTTAGAAAAGACTTTTTATGGGGCGGCGCAACAGCGGCCAATCAATGTGAAGGGGGCTATAATGAAGGCGGCCGAGGCTTAGCTAACGTAGATCTAGCGCCAGTGGGACCAGATCGTTTTCCAGTAATCACAGGAGAAAAAAAGATGTTTGAATTTGATGACGAACATTTTTACCCAGCGCAAAATGCAATCGACATGTATCATCGTTATAAAGAAGACATTGCGTTATTTGGCGAAATGGGCTTTAAAACCTATCGTCTATCGATTGCCTGGAGTCGTATTTTCCCTCTAGGAGACGAAACAGAGCCGAATGAAGAAGGATTGAAGTTCTATGAAGAGTTGTTCAAAGAATGCCATAAACACGGGATAGAGCCTCTTGTAACGATCACACATTTTGATTGTCCGATGCATCTCGTCGAAAAATATGGTGCATGGCGCAGTCGTGAATTAGTCGGGTTTTATGAAAATCTATGTAACGTGATCTTCAATCGCTACAAAGGCTTAGTAAAATACTGGTTGACGTTCAACGAAATCAACATGATTTTACATGCACCATTTATGGGCGCAGGGCTTTATTTTGAAGAAGGCGAAAACAAAGAACAAGTGAAATACCAAGCCGCACATCATGAATTATTGGCGAGTGCCATTGCGACCAAAATCGCACATGAAGTCGATCCCGAAAACCAAGTAGGCTGTATGTTAGCGGCTGGTACAAACTATGCGTACACTTGTAAACCAGAAGATGTTTGGGCAGCTCGTCAAGCAGATCGTGAGAATTTCTTCTTTATCGATGTCCAATCTCGTGGAGAATATCCAGCGTATGCGTTGAAAGAATTAGAACGTGCAGGGATTGAATTACCAATTGAAGAGGGCGATTTAGACTTATTAAAAGAACATACCGTTGATTTTATTTCATTCTCTTATTATTCATCACGGGTCCAATCAACAGATCCGGCAATCAATGAACAAACAGCTGGAAATATCTTTGCCTCAGTGAAAAATCCGTATTTAGAAGCAAGTGAATGGGGCTGGCAGATCGATCCACTTGGATTGCGTACCACAATGAATGACTTGTATGATCGTTATCAAAAACCACTATTTATTGTTGAAAACGGCTTAGGTGCCGTGGATACGCCAGATGAAAATGGGAATGTGATCGATGATTATCGGATTGAGTATCTAGCCGCACACATCCAAGCAATGAAAGATGCGGTTGAACTGGATGGTGTAGATTTATTAGGTTATACAACGTGGGGCTGTATCGATCTTGTTTCAGCAGGAACAGGAGAAATGAAAAAAAGATATGGCTTCATCTATGTCGACCGTGATAATGATGGAAAGGGGACATTGAAACGCTCGAAGAAAAAATCATTTGATTGGTATAAAAAAGTTATTGCTACAAATGGGGAAGAATTGACGAACGAATAAAAAAGGAGGAAATTTTATGAAAAAGATAGGAAAAATATTAGGGGTTTTAATGTTAGGTTTAGTAATGGTAGCTGGGTGTGGTAACGGAAACGCTCAAAAAGACGATAGCTCATCTACTAAAAAAGCACCAGAAGAGTTGACGTTGTACATCGTTCGCCATGGGAAAACGATGTTAAATACAACGGATCGTGTCCAAGGCTGGTCGGATGCAGTCTTAACTAAAGCAGGTGAAGAAGTTGTGACAGCGGCAGGTGTTGGGCTGAAAGATATCGATTTCCAAAATGCATATAGTAGTGACAGCGGTCGTGCCATCCAAACAGCTAATCTAATCGTGAAAGAAAATGAAAAATCATCTGACTTAAAAGTAATTACGGATGAACGCTTGAGAGAGTTCAACTTTGGAACATACGAAGGTGATTTGAATCACACTATGTGGCAAGATATAGCAGACGATCAAGGTGTTACTTTAGAGGAATTCTTGAAAAATATGACGCCAGAATCATTTGCCAATAGTGTGGCTAAATTAGATGCAAAAAATGTAGAAGAAGCAAAAATCAATTGGCCAGCAGAAGACTATAAGACAATCACTACTAGGCTTAAAGCAGGTTTAGATGACATTGTTGAAAAAGAAATGAAGAATGAAGGGTCTGGAAATGTATTGATTGCTTCACATGGATTGAGTATCTCTGCGTTACTTGATACTTTATTCGATGATTATAAAATACCAGAAGGCGGATTAAAAAACGCGAGTGTTTGTACTGTAAAATATAAAGATGGAAAATACACGTTAGATAAAGTCAATGACTTAAGTTATGTTGAAGCAGGACAAAAAAATAATAAAGAATAAACTAAAAATCGTTAATTAATAAGCAAAAATTCGATCAAAGAAACACTTTTGATCGAATTTTGTGTATAATAAGAGCAAAAAGAAAAGAGACAAAAATTATGGTGACTATTACAAATTTTCGTGATATCGGCGGTATCAAAAATAAAGAAGGAAAACAAATCAAGAAAAACATTTTTTTAAGATCAGGCGAGTTGTCTAATTTAACAAAAGAAGATGAACAACGTTTGGAAACAACGTATCGTTTAGGTAAAATCATTGATTTGAGAAGTGACGCTGAAGTAGAAGAAAGACCAGATATGTCTGTTCCTAAAGCAGAGTACATACATATCGATATTTTGGAAGACATACAAGATGAAGGGGCATCGATCGAAGATTTTGTGAAAATCGGTTCACCAGAGAAATCAGCTTCGTATATGGAAAAATTGTATGCCGATATTGCCTTAAACACAACTTCTCAAAAAGGTTATACTAAATTTTTTGAAGAAATCTTAGCTTTGCCAAATCAAGAAAGTATTTTATTCCATTGTTTTGCGGGAAAAGATCGTACAGGAATTGCGGCATTGTTAGTATTAGAAACACTTGATGTACCAAGAGAGGCTATTTACAAAGATTACTTATTAACAAATGACTTAAGGAAAAAAGAAAATGCACAAATCTTGGAACAAGCCAAAAAAGCACAATTAGAGAAGGCGAATTTAGAAGCTTTACATGTTGCATTAAATGTAGAGAGCAGCTATTTAGATAATTTTTATCAGACCGTTGAAAAGCAATATGGTGATGTCTCTGCTTATTTAAAACAAGCCATTGGTGTTGATAAAATGACGAAAGACGCATTTAATCATCGCTTTGTTGATTAAAAGTACGGAAAGAAGAGGGATCAGTTATGGCGGAACGTTTGCATATTGAACGATTGAAGCGTTGCATCGAAATTTCTCAGAATGCCCGTGATCATGGTAACACACCCTTTGGAGCCTTGCTGACTGATAAAGAAGGAACAATTCTTTTAGAACAAGAAAATATCGAAATAACAGAAAATATCTGCACTGGACATGCTGAGACAACACTTGCAGCAAAAGCATCACAAAAGTATAGCAAGGACTTTTTATGGGAGTGTACACTGTATACTACAGCCGAACCATGTGCGATGTGTACAGGAACAATTTATTGGGGAAATATTGGGAAAATAGTATATGCAATGACCGAGAAACGTTTGTTAGAATTGACAGGCAACAATGAGCAGAATCCAACATTTGATTTGCCTTCAAAACAAATATTGCGTCATGGGCAAAAAAATATTCAAATAATTGGACCATTTCCAGAAGTTGAGCAAGCGGCTGCAGCTGTTCATCAAGGCTTTTGGGTGTAGATAAAAATAGTTAAAATCAATACTGTTATAAGCATGGGGCAAAATAGACTTTAAATTTTGTCCCATGTTGTAATTTTTAATACTTCATTTTCCAAAATCGAATAAAGTGTCAGAATTTTCAAAAATGTTATTGACTTATTAGACAGATAAGTCAATAATTAATGAAATCATATATATAATAAAAGGAGTTGCCATAAAGTATGATAATTAAACCATCACTGCCACAAGAAATGACGATTTTTTTTGATGCAGAAAATCAGCCGAATAAAAATGTCCAGATGGGTGTCGTTATCTTACAACCAGGAGAAAAAAGACCATTGGAAGGTTTTGCTAGACATGATCAAGATGAATATTCTTATGTTGTTTCGGGGCAAGCTCATACGATTTTAGAAGACGGTCAAGATTTAGTAGGGAAACCTGGTGATGCTCAGCTGATTGAAGCTGGGGAAGGACATATCAATTATAACGATGGAGATGAAGCAGCAGTTGTCGTTTGGTTGCTAGTTGAACGTACTTAAAGCAAACATAAAGGAGAATCATATGAAAAAAGTAGTGAAATCAATTATCGGGCTAACATTGATAATGACTATCATTTCGGGATGTTCTGGTGGTAAAGAAGTAAGACAAGCACAAGAAACAGAACCAGTAAACTTAATGTCCCCTTCGGAATTAACCACATTGGATACATCTGTTATGCTAGATTTTCCAGATGCAATTGTCCAAACAGCAGTATTTGAAGGATTGTATGCGCTAGATGACAACGATCAACTAATTCCAGCAACAGCAAAGGAACTGCCAGAAATTTCTGAAGATGGCAAAACCTATACAATCAAACTAAGAGATGATGCCAAATGGAGTAATGATGATCCTGTTACGGCAGCAGATTTCGAATACGCATGGAAAAAAATGATCGATCCTAAAAATGGCTATGTGTATAGTTTTTTAGTGGCAGATACAATTTTAAATGCTGAAGAAATTTCAGAAGGTAAAAAGTCAGTCGATAAACTAGGTGTAAAAGCAATTGACGATCAAACACTGGAAATAAAACTAAAAGAAGCAAAACCCTACTTTACCTCAGTTCTAGCTTTTCCAACATTTTTCCCGCAAAATCAAAAATTTGTTGAAAAAATGGGCACAAACTATGGAACAGCAAGTGAGAATGTTATTTACAATGGACCATTTACTGTTGAAAATTGGAAGCAAACAGATTTAAGCTGGGATTTGAAGAAAAATGAAAAATACTGGGGTCATTCAGATGTAAAATCAGATAATATTCATTATGAAGTTGTCAAAGAAGCCTCGACAGCTCTGAATCTTTTTGAAGATGGACAGTTAGATATAGCAACAGTCACTGGAGAGTTGGCGAAGCAAAATCAAAACAATCCCGACTATCACTCTTATCCGACAGCCACGATGAACTACATTCGTTTAAACCAAAAACGTAAAGACAAAGATACTCCGTTGAAAAATGAAAATCTGAGAAAAGCTTTGGCGCTTGGCATAGATAAAGAGAATCTAGTCAATAATATTATTGCAGATGGCTCAAAACCATTGTATGGAGCTGTTACTGAAGGTTTTGTAAGTAATCCTGAAACAGGCGTAGATTTCAGAGAAGAAGCTGGCGATTTGATGAAGTATGACAAAGAAGAGGCTTTGAAATATTGGGCATTAGCTAAAAAAGAATTAGGCGATAAAATCACCCTAGATTTAATGGTGACCGATGATGGATCCTATAAAAAAATGGGTGAGAGTCTTCAAGGGAGTCTAGAAAAACTATTTACTGGTTTAACAATTAATGTGACGGCCTTACCAACAGAAACAGCATTAAATCTTAGTCGTGAGAGTGACTACGATATGTTCTTAATTTACTGGACACCAGATTATCAAGATCCAATTTCTACATTAAATATGTTACGAACAGGAAATGATCGTAATTACTCAAATGATAAGTACGATAAGTTATTGGATGAGGCTTCACAAAAATATGCGACTGATCAAAAAATGCGCTGGGAGACTTTGATTGCTGCCGAAAAAGAAGGGATTAAAAATACGGCGGGAATGATTATCATCAGCCAAAATCAGCAATCAGTTTTACAAAATGAACAGATTAAAGGTGTCAACTATCATACGTTTGCGGCACCATTAACATTGAAAAATATTTATAAAGAAGCAAAATAACATAGAGTTTGCAGCAAAACGAAAGATTGGTTTTGCTGCAAGCTCTATGTTTATCTATTTAATACTTGTTTCTTTAAGAAGGTACCATAATCATATGCGTTTAATTATCCCAAGTCTAGAGCTGCGATTAGTACATTTCAAAACGCAGATATGTTTTAAATGTACAAGCTATACTAACTATCGTCACTCGAGTGTTTTTTACTGATGTGCATATTTCAGTCAAAACATTTTTCTTATTTATCATAAATTAACATAATTAAAATATTTAATATAGAAAACATGCAGAAAATCCACTTAATATGAAAACTAAAAAAATAAGAGCGTAGAAGTGATAAAAAATAAAAGAAAAACCGCTAAAGTCCCCTTAAAACACTGGTTAATGGGCTTTTTTTGTTTTAAAGTAGAAAAAAAATAGACATAGGAATGAAAAAAATGACAAATTTTTTTCATTTTTATAGCATATTACTTGATATAAGCGAACGAGAGATACTATAATAAATATAAGTCAGCGTTTTTAGCTGCTTAGTTATGGGAGGAGAGAGCATTATGTATAGTTATACAGATATGATTTTGTCAGTAATGCAACGGGTTGAAGTCTACAACGAGATTTTTAATGCCATTTCTAAGGAAGTACAAGAGAACAGCTGTAGCCAAGCAATTAACAGAAGAGGTAAAGATACGTATTTATTTTGCCGCAGCAACGTTAACCGTTTCTTTATAGAAGAAGCAAGTTTTAGAAAAAACTTAGTATTTTATGGAGAAAAAGAAGCAACGAAAATCTTGTTAGAAGGCTTAGATACTTATAAAGAAGGAATTTATTTTTGGTTAGAAGCATTAAATGAACAATGCGAGGTAATTGATGAGATTAAGTATAAACGTGGCGTAAATGGTACTGAAAGTTCGTTTAGATTAATTAATCAAGCATGTAAAGAAGCATGTGGCGGTATTCAAAGTGCGCACAGTGTCCATAAAATGTAATAAGGTGCATCCAAAAGACCGTTAATGACAAGCGAATATAGTAAAAATTTGTAAAATATTTTTGAAAAAAGATATTTAGTTAAAATAATTAGTGTGGAATATCATCAAGCATTCATTTTATTCATTTTGAAATTTTTAACTAGTTGATAGTTTCAAAAATGAGAGTGGGAAACAGTATTTATTTTTTAAAAACATTCTTTTTTATTACCGTTAGTTAGGGTTTAAAGGACTGGCATTTAACTCATTGAGTTAGATGCCAGTCCTTTTTTTATATAATTATCTGTTGATCAAAAAATCCAATACAGTATCTATTTCATGAGTATTTTTAACGTCTCTGCATAAAAAAACGATGATCTAGGATGAGCAATACATTCATCGTAAGGACCACGAATTAGGTAGACTAACTCTATTCTACGAATACTAATACTTCGAATTCTATAAAATCTATCAATAATCAATTTTTTTCTTTATTAAAAATAATGATAAGGAGTTTAAATATCTTTCTCCTATTCATTTTCTCTCTCCTTTCTAATTATTGTAACTTAGGAATGAAAAAAGTGTTTTATCATAAAGAATTGTTATAAATCAATATTTCGATCAACAAAAATCAAAAAAACACAAAAAAAGCGACAATAAAACGACATTAAATTCACATAATTCTCAAATATTTATATTATTTATCAAAAATATGATAAATAAAAGAATGCAAATCCTATGGACTTGTTAAAAAAAATAGATTAAACTTATTTTAGTTTCAAATATATATTAATATTATATCTTATTTATAAAATTATCGAAATTATTTTTACAAAAAACTAGATTATGAATTAGGAAGAAAAGTTAATAACAAAAAGCTAAAGGGAGAACAACGCATGTACAACATAGGATTTGTTTTACTTGATAATACAGATGAACAACAATACATAGATTCGTTAAAAAGTACTCAGTTGCATGTACACCCAGTCAACAAAAATGAGGTTGCTGAAACAATAGGAAATTATGACGGCATTGTCATTAATGAACAGCAAGCACAAAATATTGGACTTATCTGTGAACTGATCATTCTGTTAAAGAAAAAACGCAATACTTTTATTTGGGTGATTTCACAGCGAGAAAATAAGATGAATCACATTGTATATTTACAACTTGGAGCAGATGGCATACTTGATAACGAATGTGATCCAGAAGAATGCAAACTTGTAATAATCAATGCATTAAATAGATACAATCGAATGACGCCAATATTTGAGAAGCATACACAGAATACAGAGAGTGTACCTGAGATTCAATTGCGACCATCTAACTTTAGTGTTTTATTGGATGGAAAAGAAATTAACTTAACAAAGTTAGAATTTAAAACAATTGAATTTTTGCAAACAAATCAAGGTGTGGCAGTTTCATATGAAGAAATCTATAAAAATGTTTGGAAGAATGAGGGAAATGATAAGCAATATCGTGTCTCAAATCTTATTTTTCATCTTAGGCAAAAAATCGAAAAAGATGCAGCACACCCCAAATATATTAAAACAGTTCGGTCAAAGGGATATAAGTTGATGGCATAAAAATGCTGTTCAATGAAAATGATTTAATCAATCAAACAACAATGAAGTCATGGCGTTTGCCCTGAAAAGATATAGGCAATGACGGTGACAGAAGTATAGGAATAAGGTTTCTCTTTTTTGATTTAATGAATACGATGTAGTGTTAAATCAAAAAGTTGAAATATATTTGTGCGCTTTTTAGCACGATGATTTTTGAGGGAAGGAGGAAAAATAATGAAAATAAAAAACAAAGGGTTCTATTTTGGATTGCTTCTATTATTAGTTGCAGTTGTCGGTTATGTTTCGTTAAAGAGCGTTAATCCTTTACTTGCGGCATCGGAAAATTATTCATTGGAACGAGGAGACATCTCCAGTGATAATGAAAAATCGATTCCTGTCAAATTAATAATCAATAATCCTAAGGATGAGGAGTTGACTTTTAAGTCTGCCGGGTTAGACGGAATTTACGTTGAAGATTTTTTAGAAGGACAAACTAAAAATGATTTGTCTACGATTGAGTTGATCGACTTTTCTAAAGATTCATTCACAATCAAGACAAAAGCGTCAAAGGAACCATTGATTGTTCAGTTTTTCGTTCGGACATTTGCAGGAAATAAAGCTAGAACTGGAAAAGTCACACTTTCAAATAAATCAGGTGAAGTAGCGAAAGTTACTCTTGATTTACCTGAAATCAAAGAAGAAAAAGTGATAGAACAAAAAATGAAATCTGTTGAACAAATCGCTGCCTTGAACACTTCTGTGTATGCAGCGCCTGTAAATCCTAAAGTCGTTTCTTTGTGGGCTGACTTTGCCTCTGCTTTAGCTGATCCAACGGTTGACAAAATCACTATAGCAGCTAACATGTCAGCTACGACGAATCCTTCGCTTGCGGCACGTCCCTCATTGGAAATAGATGGACAGGGTCATGAGATTGATTTCACAGGTACGACTGGACGTTCGATCACAATGGCGCAAGGAAGTACAACAGGTAGCACGCTAAATGTAAAAAATCTAAAATACACGGGTAATAATGGTACTGCGATTTTTAACGCCAGTGCAGCAAACAGTAACAATTGGACAGTAAACTTTGAAAATATAACCACCTTGTCAGGAAGTTCTCGAGCTTTGATTACGGCTGTCAATAGTGTGGTTACGATTAGTGGGACAAACGTATTAAATATTGTTCGTGCGACAAATATGATCACGGCTAAAGAAGTCTATATTCAAGGAACAGAGAATGATAGAGCTTCTGTAGTTATCAATGAGGGCGCTAATTTTGTTACTTCAACTGTTGCAAATGGAAAATTCTTAATTGAAAATGCAGATGTTACAGTCGAAAAAGTTTCAAGTTTGTTTAATATTACAGGTGCAACAACACAATTGGACATTAGAAATTCGACAATTACAGTTGCCACGATCGCTAACTTTATTTATGGAACGTCTATAAATACAACGATCAATAACAGTAAGATAGATATTCCAACAAATATTTCGGGGAATTTTTACCGAAATAGTGCTGCGAATTCCTCACTGGTAATCAATGGAAAATCAGATATCAATATAGAGAGTACAACGACTAGTGATATTATCGATGCTTCAGGTACGATGAGTTTTATTGTTGATGACTCTACGATCAATACCAATAGTGTTGGTCAAATATTTAGTAATTCGGCAGCTGGAACTGACATGATTGTTCAAAATAAGGCTCAGTTTACCGGTTACAGTCGGTCGAATAATGTTTTGAGGTCCAGCGCACAGGTGGATATTACCGTTAAAGATGAAGGAACCAAGTTAGAGGTATCGGGAAATTCGACTCAAACGGCAGATAGTGGCGGGATTATATCGATTGCTGCTGCAAACTCAACACTTAATGTGGAGAACAAAGCGTATTTCAAAATACATTCATTAGAGCCAAATACTGCAACACCAGCAGTCATGATCCAAAGTAGCGGAGGAAGTTTTAACGCTAGCGGTCAATCTATTCTTGATATGACTTCTGAAGGACAAAGTAATGGATTGGCTGGTGCAGTTCGTTTTAGACTGGATGGGAATATGGCATTTAATGTTTCCGGAGAGTCGCAAATCAATATTAATAAAAACGCTGGTGGAGCTCCTGGAATCAGAATGTTTGGTGCTAATAACAAAATCTTAGTATCAGGAAATTCTGATTTTACAGTTCGTAACAAAGGAACTGGGTCACCGCAGGCACCGGGTACGGATGGAAGAAATCAAGGTATTATCTTCTACGATTCAAGTAATTCCGGACCGCATAGTTTTACATTAACAGATCCAGGTAGTCGTGTGAAAATTTTAGCAGATAATGGTGCTGGAATTGATACATGGCGTCCTATTACAGTCTCTGCGACTGAAGGAACTTACTTTGAAGTTGTCGGAAATACGTCAAGTGGTGCAATCTTTAATACCTATGGCAGCAGAGATTTAACCTTTGTTTTGGATAAACCGATGTATTATGATTTCAGAAATAATGGTTCTGGGAAGGCATTGATGTCTCCAGGCTCTGCTTCAACATTTAAATCGGTTCATTCAGATGTTTCACTCTGGATACCTAAATCAGGGGAAGCAAATAATGGAAATGATGGAAATCCTTTTAGAGCATGGACATTAGTGGACTATAGCTTGAAAGGTGCAAATATGCTTCTAGATACATCAAGTGATTCGACCTTCAATACTGGAACAGATTCATTTGGGAATAGTGGAATCAATCGCTACTCGCGGATGTCAGGAAACAATGCTAATCCAATTGTAGATGAGGTTCGTACCCCAACAAACGCGGATAAGTTTATTTATGGTCACGTTAGCATACCAGAAGGGAAAGACGGTTTCCGCGATGCTTGGACAGATGAAGTACAAGTAGAATTAGAAGTACAGCTTCCAAATGATTCCACTAAGCATAAGATATATGGTACAACGGTTCAAGATGGAGAGACTGGTAAATACAGTATCTATGGAGAAGCAGCTAGAGCAGGGATCTTTAAGGCAGATATGTCTTCACTACTTCCAACTGGAGAAACGTTTATTCCAACAGGAACTAAAGTAAATGTGCTTCGCGCTTGGCGTGGATCAAGTGATGTGCCTGCTGAAGATGATAACAATGTGCATATTGGTTTGCCTACAGATGTTGTGTACGGAGACTTCTGGTTTACAGATACTGTAACAACAATCGATGTCACACCGCCAACTCAAGCAGTTGTGTCAACAACTATAGATAATGCATCAAAACAGATCAAAGGAAAAAGCGATGAAGATGGCGCTAAAGTCTTTGTAAAAGTCAATGGTGAATGGCTGAAAGATACAGCTAATAACGCAGTGACAACCACTGTTGCTGGCGGTAATTGGACAATCAACTTGCCAAGTTATATCGATAAAACAGCTCAAGTAGAAGTTTATCTAAAAGACACAACAAAAATTACGCCACTACCATCATATGTACTTCCAAGTAGCTATACGGTTGAACCAGATGGTGTTGATGGAAACTTAAATGAGGATCCAACAACTTATAATAGTTATGTTGGGTATCATGATGCTCTTAAGGGGACAACTGATAATCGATTCGATTCAGCCACATTGAATACGGTCGCTGATGTTCTTCCAGATAAACCGATGATAGAAAAAACGGTTGTTTCTTCTGGTGGAGCCACGACACAAGTAGGAGATACTCTGACGTATACGATAACAGCTAAAAATAACAAAGAAGCAGCCTATACTACGCTTTGGGCAAATACAGTTATTAAAGATACCCTTCCAGCAGGATTAGATTTCGATTCTACAACAGCTGAAGTTAAGATTGGCGGAGTCGTTGCTGAAACACCAAAAGACTATTCCTATGATTCCGATTCACGCTTATTAACAGTTAAATTGGGAGATTTAGCTACAGGTGATTCAGTTACGGTTACTTTTAAGGCTAAAGTTGCTTCTTCTGCGGTAGGAACCGTGGTTAGTAATACCGCAACTGCAGTTGGTGATTCACCAAGAGAGACCCCGTTTGTTGAAGGACCCAATGATCCGAATGCAAAACACGAAACCTATAGCGCTACTTCAAAAAAAGCTGATAGCCCAGGCGGAACGGTCTTTGGTGTTCTTGAGTTAGCTTCTGCACCAACAGAAATTGATTTTGGAAGCGTAAAATATCAGGGAAAAACAACTCGTATCAATTCAGCTACACATCAAGGAGCAGATTTAGTCGTGAAAGACAGTCGGGCAAATAAAAAAGGCTGGTCACTAACGGCCAAATTGACGACTCCTATGACAAGCACTGATCCAGACGTTCCAGCATATACGTTAGATGGCGCTCTCAAATACGTTTACAAAAACAATGAGATCACATTGAACGGCGGAGCTCAGGATATCATGATTCAAGCTTCCAATGCTTCAACATCAGAAACGACCTATAACATTAGTGATACGTGGTCTGAATCTGGTGACGGATTTAAATTTGAAGCTTCAGCTCAAGATGTGAAGACGCTTGGGACTTACCAAGGTGAGATCCTTTGGGAACTGGGCGATACTCCATAAAAGTAAAGGAGATTTTTAACTTATGAGAAAAAAAATCAGCGTTTTAATACTCTCCTTTACTTTTGCATTAACGCTAGCAATCAGTGAACCATTGAATGCGGCGGCTAATAATGGAGGAGAGGTGCAGACCAATGGTGTGATCAGTTTTTACGAAGATAGCTCGTCAACAGAGCCGTCTAGCACCACAGAACCTTCATCAAATACTCAGGAATCTACTAATACCCCAGCAGTTAAAAAACCTGTCGGACGTTATCCGAGTACTGGTGAGATGGTAAGAACGAGTCTTGTATTCAGCGGAGCAGCCTTAGTTATTATCGGCTTACTGCTATTTTTCTGGAAACGTAAGAAAGAGAAAGAAGGGCGGGAGAACACATGAGAAAATTAGATAAAAAAATTAACTTTCTCGTTGTGCCAGTTGCCATGATTTCTTTAGTAGCACTGAATAGTGTTACAGTCTATGCGGAATCAGAGTCGTTGAGCGGAACTGGAAAGATTGAATTTTCAGGCGAATACCCGCAAGATATTGTCGATCCAGAAAAACCTGGTGAAATTGTTGATCCTGGAGAAACGCCTCAACTTAAGGGAGACTTAAGAATTGACTTTGTTCCGAAACTGGATTTTTATCAGAATAAAATTTCTGATAAAGACGAAGTATACTACGGAAATGCACAAAATTTCTTTGGTGCAACAAAGCCTAGAGGGAACTTTGTTCAAGTGACTGACTTGAGACAAAAGCCTACAGGTTGGACGTTACAATTGCGACAGGAAATGCAATTTACAAACAAAGATACAAAACACACTGAGATAAAAGGTGCCATGTTGTCACTAGATAAATCATGGGTAAGCTCTACTAAAGATATGAGCAATGCACCACAACTATCGAAGGAAATTATCACTATAGACAATGTTGGTGCTTCGTATAACTTAGCACAAGCAAATTCTGGACAAGGCGGCGGAACTTGGTCAATTTCTTTTGGAGCATCTGATGAAAATCAGAACAATCAAAAAAATACTCTGGAACCTAGACTTGATAGAGAAGGACAAGCAGTTCTTGATCCAGTATTTGACAACAAGCCTGTCTATTTGAATAAAGCTGTTTCACTATCAATACCAGGAACAACAATTGTTGATCCGGTACCTTACACTACGGTGTTGACTTGGATATTAGCCGAGTTGCCATAAATAGAAACAATCACACACACTATCACAGAAAAACTAGGAGGAAACACACATGAAAACAAAAACATTATGTTCAGTAGCATTATTAACTTTAGTAGGAGTAAGCTTAGCGGCACCAGCTGCAGCTAACGCTGAAGCAAAATCATTACCATCAAACGGTAAAATCAAATTTACTGAAGACAACAGTGAAAAACCTATTGTCGATCCAGAAGATCCAGACAAACCAGTTGTAGATCCAAAAGAACCAGTTATCGTTAATCCAGATCGTGGTTCTTTCAGTATCGATGCTGTAACTGAATTAAACTTTGGCGAAGATAAAGTAAAAGCTTTTGCTTCTAACCCAGAATACTTTGCTGCAGCTATTCCAGTAACAACTGGTACAGGAGAAGATGCAACAGAGGTTAATCGTGGTAACTTTGTACAATTTACAGATGTACGTGGTGTTGCAAACCATAAATACAAAGTAAGCGCACAATTGTCAAAACAATTTGAAGCAAATGCAAATGCAGGTACATTCTTAAAAGGCGCTACAATTGGCTACTCAAATGCAAAAATTAGTTCAGCTGACCCAGCAGCACAATGGCCAGCAACAACAGTCGCAGGTTTCACATTAGCAGCAGATGCAGCTGGAACAGGTGCTGGTTCGTCAGTAGATGTTTTAACAAATACTGATGCGTCTAAAGGAATCGGAACATACACAATTGAATTTGGTCAATACGGTGACGGAACGGCTGATACAACAGCAGAATCTGTAAAATTAACTGTACCAAACACAAACGTTTTACTAGCTGACGAATATACAGCTGAAATTACTTGGACAATCGCTGAAGTATTATAATTAAAACTGAAAAATAAGTTGAATTATATAGCATACTTTAAGTAATCATGTTCAAAGAAATGGCGGGACAGAAAAAAATTCTGTCCCAGCCTTTTTAAAGAGAGGGATATCGATGAAGAAAAAGCATCTATTATATTTAGTAGCAATGGTCATTTTAGCCATGATCATACCGATCAAGACCTATGCGGAAGAGGACAGTAGCGGTAACGCAACTGGATTTACATATGAAACGATCAAGCCTGATAATCAAAGAAGTAAAGACGTTGGTTACTTCGATTTAGGGATGACACCTGGACAAAAACAAACCGTTAAAATCAAAATCAACAATTTAGCTTCAGAAGAAATTGAAGTCTCAGTCAAACTAAATAGCACAAAAACAAATGCCAATGGTGTGATTGAATATGGACCTTCAACTATAAAAAAAGATAAATCATTAAAATATGATTTTGAGAACATTGTTAAAGCTCCTGAAACGGTTAAAATACCAGCCAATAGTGAACAGGATGTCGACATAGAAATTACAATGCCAGAAGCATCGTTCGATGGAGTGATCTCAGGCGGAATACAACTTCAAAAAATTGAAAAAGAAGAAAAAGAAACGAAACAGAAAACCGGTGTTATCAATAAATATGCATATGTCATCGGGATGATTCTTTCTGAAACGGATAAAGATATTCAACCAAATTTAGAATTAAACAAAGTATATGCAGAATTGAATAATTTTAGAAATACTTTTTTTGTAAACTTCTCTAATGTGGAACCCGCTTATTTAGAAAATATGACAACACAAGTCCAAATCATGAAAGAAGGCAGTGACGAAGTCTTATATGAAACAAAACGTTCTGGTATGAGAATGGCGCCGAATTCATTGATTGATTTTCCAGTAAGTATGGAAGGCGACCGGATGGTTCCAGGAGATTATCGCTCTAAAATTTTAGTGACTTCGGGTGATAAGAAATGGGAATGGGACGAAAAATTCAAGATTACAGATGAAGAAGCAGATAAATTCAATAATCAAGATGCCGGTTTAGAAAATGTTCAAACGTTTAACTGGCAGTTGATTGCAGGAATTGTTGGTGGTGTAATCGTATTAGCACTCATTATTTTCTTTGTGATTAGAACAATTAACAAAAAGAAAAAAGAAAAGAAAAAACAAGCAAAAAAAAGACCTAAAAGATAATAAATAATCCAGAGGATTCTATTTTCAAGTCTAAGCTGTAAAAATTCGTTTAACAAAAAAAATGAGGAGGTAAAGAAATGACGGTATTGGATTGGTTTTTTATTGTTTCTTTGTCCCTAGCAAGCATAGGGTTATTGTTTGCAGGGATCTCCTTTTTTCTGATGATTCAAACGAATAAAGCTTTGAAAAAAGTCAAGAAAACCAAAGTCAAAAAGAAAAAACAGAAACAAAAAAGAAGAAAAATCAGAGAATTAACAAAAAAAAGTAAAAAGCAACGAACGTCTGGGCTCATTTTAATTCTATTATTTTTAGTGTCAGCTTCAATTGCAGGTTATTCTTTGTATTATCAATCTATGCATTTAAGCGCCAAGGACTCCAAAGCGGTTGTTCAAGGGTACTATTTGGTGGATAACCTTGAAAATCAGTTAAAAGAAGCTAAAAATACTGAAAATGATGTGAAATCAGGTAAAAATATTAAGTTACTAGCAGGTCAACTCTCAAGTTATGGTATTTATAAAGCAACGATTAGAAACACGGAACAAGGTCAAAAAGTGTTGAATAAGTATTATCGATCAATGAAGGAATTGGGAATTAATGTATCTTCTCAATCAGATGAATTCTTCAAAGATGAGGCTCTTTTAAATGAGTTTGAAGCAGATTTAACAGCCGTCAAGAAGAACCAAGAAGCGGTTGTGAACTACTTTAAAATTAATGAAAAAGCGTTGGTAAATAAAAAATAACTTGGTGATTTTATGAAAAAAATGGCTCATAAAAATAATAATAAACCAAAAGCAAAGAAACGACCTACTCCCCAAAAAACATCTAGTATGAAAAAAAAGTCAAGAAAAAGAAGAGTAAAAACAAGTACGGTGTCAAAAAAAGCCAAGAGGAAGAAACAAAATAAGAAAAAAAGAAGAATTAGAAAAATGAACGTTCTTTTTTTTGAAATAGGCTTAACCATACTTGTCACTTTTGGCGTGCTCTATCTACTCTCTCTTTTTACATTTTCTTTTGCAAAAGTTGAAGGGTACTCTATGAGTGATACATTGGAAGACCGTGATGTGGTCGTTGTCAATAAATTAGCTAAAATCAAGCGTTTCGACCTTGTCTATATTCGTGTGCCTAATTCTAGCGATAAGTCAGTTCGAAGAATCATTGGTCGTCCAGGGGAAAGTTTATATTATAAAAATGGTCAGTTATTTATCAATGAAGAGGAAAAAGAAGAACGTTTTATTGCGGAATATAAAAATCAATTTGAAAAAGATGGTATGATGTTTACAGAAGATTTTACGCTAAAGTCTTTGACAGGACAATCTACAATACCTAAAGGAAAGTATCTAGTTCTAGGCGATAATCGTCCTTATGCAACGGATAGTCGCTACTATCAGTTAATTGATGAAAAAGATATTATTGGTACTGTCGAAATGAGAATATTACCGCTACATAATATATATCGATTTTAATAAAATACTTGAGAAACACCTAGATTCTATTGTAGATTCGCAGGTGTTTTTGTTCTTTAAACTCCCTCCCTTTACGTTTGGATTAGAAACATAAAGAGTTTTTAGTTAAAAGAATAAAAAGTAAGTTTTTTCTTAATGAATCTGTTATACTTATGAAAGTTACAAGTTCCCGAAAGGATTTGTTGTGGAATTGTAGGTTTCTCAAAAGAATATTCTACTTTGAATAGGAAGAGAAATACACTACATTTTATGCAAAGATGCCTTGTAACCGACTAAATTTAGGGGGAATACATTATGACAGAGAGACATTTATTTACATCAGAATCCGTTTCTGAAGGACATCCAGACAAAGTTGCCGATCAAGTGAGTGACGCAATACTAGATGCGATTTTAGAGCAAGATCCGTTGGCCCGTGTAGCTTGTGAGACAAGCGTTACAACAGGTTTAGTTTTAGTTTTTGGAGAGATTTCTACTACCGCTTATGTAGATATCCAAAAAGTGGTTCGACAAACATTGAAAGATATTGGTTATACACGCGCTAAATATGGTTTCGATGGTGATACTGTTGCAGTTCTAGTTGCAATCGATGAGCAATCACCAGATATTGCACAAGGTGTGGATGATGCGCTAGAGACACGTGGTGACAAAGATACGAAGGATGATATTGGTGCTGGAGATCAAGGTTTGATGTTTGGTTTTGCAGTGGATGAAACACCCGAATTAATGCCATTGCCAATTTCTTTAAGCCATAAAATAGTTCGCCGTTTGGCGCAATTACGTAAAGAGGAAAAACTATCTTATCTACGTCCAGATGCAAAATCACAAGTGACCGTAGAATACGATGAAAATGGCAAACCACAACGTGTGGATACAGTCGTAATCAGCACACAACATGATGAAGAAGCTACGCTGGAGCAAATTCAACAAGACGTTAAAAAACTTGTCATTGAAGAAGTGATACCAGCCGAATTATTAGATGAAGAAACAAAATACTTTATTAATCCGACCGGTCGTTTTGTAATTGGTGGGCCACAAGGAGATGCTGGCTTGACTGGGCGCAAAATTATCGTAGATACTTACGGTGGATATGCTCGTCACGGAGGTGGCGCCTTTTCTGGGAAAGATGCTACTAAGGTCGATCGTTCTGCAAGTTACGCAGCACGTTATATTGCAAAAAACATTGTTGCAGCAGGTTTAGCTGAAAAAGTGGAAGTACAATTAGCGTATGCAATCGGTGTAGCACAACCTGTATCGATTTCAATCAATACTTTTGGAACAAGTGAAGTACCTGAAAGCAAATTGATCGCAGCCGTTCGGGAAAACTTCGACCTGCGTCCAGCAGGAATTATAGAAATGCTTGACTTACGTCGTCCAATTTATAAACAGACGGCAGCATATGGTCATTTTGGTCGTACAGACATTGAACTACCTTGGGAGCAGACAGACAAAGTCGACGCAATCAAGAAAAGCTTGATGGAGTAAAAGAGGCGGCGCTGCTAATGAAAATTAGCGGCGCCGTTTTGCTGCGAATCACTGCGACTGCCGTGCAGAGCAGATGATGAGCAGTACTAGGCGACCAAAGGGAGCGTAGTTACCGTACTAGTGAATCACCAAATGCTGTACTCCCGAATAACAAATAGAAGTTAGCGACCAAAGAGAGCGTAATTACCGCACTAATGAATCACCAAATTGTAATCTCGAATAAAAAAATAGAAGTCAGCGACCAAAAAGATCATGATCATCAAATACCATAAACCCACAAAATCACTCATGAAGTAAATTACAATAATCCTAAAAACTCTAATAGTAATGTAAAGTCTAATAGCAGTACCAATAAAACTCTGTAGAATAATTTATAAGTAACGTTAGGAAACTAGATAAAATCAAAAAGGATGGAGATATATGGAAAGAAAAACAAACGTCAAGCTTGTAACGATTAGTGTCTTTGTTGCAACGTTTATGACTGCAATTGAAGGAACGATTGTTTCCACAGCTATGCCAACGATCGTAGGATCGCTGCACGGAATGGAAATCATGAACTGGGTCTTTTCAATTTACCTATTAACAAACGCAATGCTGACACCGATTTATGGCAAACTAGCCGATAAAATCGGTCGTAAACCGATTTTTATGATTGGAATTATTATTTTTATTATTGGTTCGTCACTGTGCGGCTTGGCGCAAAATATGATCACATTGATCATTGCCCGGGCGATTCAAGGAATCGGAGCAGGAGCGATTATGCCTGTTGCTTTGACGATCTTGGCTGATATTTACCCAATTGATAAGCGGGCAAAAATGTTAGGTTTGAATAGTGCTGCTTGGGGAATTGCGAGTATTTTTGGTCCGTTAGCAGGTGGATTTATTGTAGATACTGTTGGCTGGCACTGGATTTTCTTCATCAATGTACCAATCGGTCTTGTATTGATGGGCTTGATCGCTTATTTTTTAGTTGAGCCAAAAAGAGAACAAAGTAAAGTACCAATGGATATTTTAGGAAGCATACAGCTGATGTTAGTCTTATTGACGCTATTATTAGGATTCCAATTAATTGGTGATGGTGGTTTTAGCCTAAAAGTGTTCCTTTGTTTAGGGGCTTCTGTTTTATTTTTCATCGGATTTATTTTTGTAGAAAAAAAAGCCAAAGATCCAGTTATTGATTTGATGCTGTTTAAGAATTCTACTTTTGTGATCGTCAATATCGTAGCTGCTTTGATCAGCGGATTTTTGATGGGAGTAGAAGTGTATATCCCAATGTGGATGCAAGGTGTATTAGGAAAAAGCGCTGGAATCGGCGGCTTGGTATTAGCGCCAATGTCGATTTTATGGATGGTAGGTTCGTTTATCGCAAGTAATTTAATGGAAAAACATACAACAAAAAGAGTGCTGACGATTGGCTTGAGTATTACGCTATTAGGTGGTATTTTCTTAGTATTGGTTCCTGCGACGATTTCATTTGTCTGGTTTTTTGCGATTTCTTCTGTTTTAGGAGTCGGTTTTGGGATTACGATTACGACCACTACAGTGACCGCTCAAAGCAGTGTCGATCCATCAGAAATGGGTGTTGCAACATCATTCAATACATTGGCTAGGACAATTGGACAAACATTGATGGTGTCGATTTTTGGCGTGATCATCAATGCCGTAACAACTTCAGAATTGGCGAAAAGTACATTACAGGTCGATCCAGATGTGATGAATCAACTCGTTAATCCGCATACGGCGAATACTATACCAGCTGATTTACTAAGACCTTTACGCGGCATGCTGTATGCTGGACTTCATAATGTGTATGTAGTCGGAATCGGCTTGATCATTGTTGCGATTATTTTAAATGTAGCAGTAAAAAAGAAAGTTAGTAATTAGTGGAGTTAAATAATTTTTTTATAAAAAATAATAAAAGTAAATATTGTTTTAATACAAAAAAACATATCTTCTCTGAGTTTGGGACATAAGTCCCAAGAAACAGAAAATAGAAGACCGAAAATCGTAAAATGATTTTTAGTCTTCTGTTTTTTAGTTTATTGAGAGACTTATTCTTGTTTGATAGCTTATTTAGCCTATATTTCCTCAAATATACTGCCATTAACGCGAATCCAATTTCATTGTGTGTCTGCTGTTTCCCTCGAACAGAGAACCGAGTGAAGCCTAAACAAGCCTTCAAATGTCCGAAAGCAGGTTCGACGTCAATTTTTCGTTGACGATAGAGTTTACCTGTTTCTTCTTCTGAAAGCAGCTGTTGAATCGTCGCTTTAAAGTATTCCCAGTTCATGTTCTTTTGAATCTCACGATTCTTGTCACTCTTCGCTTTTGTACATTGGCTTCGAAGAGGACAATTCGAGCAATCTTCACATTCATACCGTTTTAAATACCGTTTAAAGCCATATTTATCTGTACGAATAGAATAATTTCGAAAATTCATTTTCCGTCCGTTTGGACAAAGAAACGTATCCTCTAATTCTTGGTACGGCCAGTTTGTTGGCAGGAATGGATTTTGTTTAAACTTTTTCTTCTGTTCTTTATGATACATGGCATACGTGATGAGCGGTATTCGCTTATGGTCTTCTAAAACAGCTTGATAGTTTTCTTCTCCCCCGTAGCCGGCATCTGCGACAATATAGGTTGGTAGCTCAAAGAAACACTCCTTTAAAGTGGTTAAAAAAGGGTGCAATGTTCGTGTATCTGTTGGATTTGAGAAAAGATCATAGCCTAAAATATACTGACTGTTCGTGGCGATTTGAAGATTATAACCTGCTTTCAACTGACCGTTTTTCATGTGATCGTCTTTCATGCGCATAAAAGTAGCATCTGGATCTGTTCTAGAGTAACTGTTTCGTTGCCCTAAAATCTGTCTATGTTTTTGATAAGCGAGTTTTCGCTCTTTAAAGTCCTGGAAAAGTTTCCTTAATTTTTTAGGAACTTTTCGTTTAGAACGGATTGATTTGCGCGTCATTCCATCCTCTGCTTGTTCGATTTTTTCTGTAAACTGTTCGACAACATGCGCGAGATTTTCTTCAATCTTGTCTAATTCAGTGACAGATAATTCTTTTGCGGACTCTCGCTCAATTTCAGGAATAATTTGATTTTTTAACAATTCATCATAAAGAAAAGTTGATTTTTCAGTAAGCTTTTTATCAAAGTTATCAATCGATTTTCTCCAAACAAAGGTGTATTTATTGGCGTTGGCTTCGAGCTTTGTGCCATCTATAAAAATGGCTTCTTCATCGATTAATTGTTCCTTAACTAATTGGCTACGGAACTGGACGAAGCACTCCCGAAGGAGTGCATTTACTAAAGGATTCACTCGAAAACGATTGATCGTTCGATAACTAGGTTGATAACTTTGAGTGAGCCACATCATGCGAATACTGTCTTTCGTCAAGGCTTCACTCTTTCGACCAGAAAATACGGATTGTGTGTAGGCGCATAAAATCATCTTCATCATCATTTTTGGATGATAAGAAGAAGGCCCCATTTGATGATGAAAAGGAAGAAAGCGTTCATCAGGAATACTTTCAATTAGCTCATCAATGGCAAACGCAACATCATTTTTTTCTAACTGAAAACTAAAATCTAGAGGAAGAACGACTTGATTTGTGGTATAATTTTTAAACATAAGAACACCTCGCTAGTTTATTTGTTTAGTCACTTTTATTTTAGCAAAGGTGTTCTTATTTTTGTACAACAAAATAATCCAGATGCCAATCAATTTGACTGGTATCTGGATTTTTCGTTAGGACTTATGTCCCAAGCTCATTTTTTAGCCAAAATATACTTAAAACTAGGGATTAATCGTTGTGAACATCTCTAACTTTCTAAATAGTATTTTTAAATATATATTTAGTCAAAAATATATTGACTTTGCAATAGCTCTCGTTTATAATTAGATTAAATTTAGGTTGCTAATTGATTTGTTAATGATTAGATTTGTAGTTAGCAAATTAGTTTTATAAATATTTTTTTGCTTTTATAATTATTATAATTGACAAATAGCATAAAATAATTTTTGATGAATTGAGGTGTAAAATGTTTATTTTCTTATTGAAGGTTCGAGGTTCGCCTAGCATGCAATAGAACTTCAAATAGATCATCAAAGGCTAGAAATTTAATTTTCAATATCAATAACACCAGTTTATAGTGGAGATTCGATTTTTATGGTGTGTTTTTGGTGGTCGCATTAAAAAATTGCTTAATGAAAGGAAACATTATGAGTAAAAAAATTGCATTATCTGTGGCTAGTATTTTTATTCTAGCAGGTTCTTTTTCAACCTTAATACCACATGTTGCCATTACCTTTGGTTTGGCTGACACAACTGCTAAATCAGTCGTTAACTTTATATTATCTGCTTCAAATGTAGTTTCTGCAATAAGTTTGATTGGAATTATTTTCGGGGTTGGTGGTTTCTCTTTGGCAGCTGTTCAAACTGTGAAATATCTAGCTAGAAAATCTTTTGCTAAGGCGGTGGCATGGTGAGAAAAGTTTTATCTGTATTTTTAGTAGTTTTAGTCGGTTCGTTTTTACTAGATTTTAGTTCTCCATATCTCGTTGCAACAATGGGATTTGCATCAAAAACAGCGAACCAAATTGTATCAGTGATTAACGCATACGGTACAGCAAGCTTTGCGATATCTTTAGTTCTTGCCATTACTGGTGCAGGTGCCAGCATTAGTGCACTTGTTGCTACTGTGTATCAATTTATCAAGAAAAAAGGCCAAAAATATGCTGTTGCTTGGTAAGATTTAATAATATGTGAAAATCATCAAAAAAAAAACTGTTTTAATGGTTTTCACATATTATTAAAGTAATGAGTATCTTGAAAGGAGTACTATGTTTAGTTTTTTAGATTCTTTTTGGAAGAGGACTTATAAATATTATAATTTTCACATTATTTTTTTTGCATCGTTTGTCTTGGCTGTTTTTGCTGCGATGCTTCAGCGAGTAATGAATAGTCCTTTTGTAACTATTGTTGTATTGCTAAGCTGTATATTAAATTCAACTAAAGAAACAGATGCATATATGAATCTGAAAAAATTTAAGACTTTTCATTTTACAGATGAACATGTCTTAAAATTAGGTTGGTTTCTTTACTTTAAAAGAAATAAGTTTGTATGGGTGGGTTTATTTTATTCTGGTATATGTGTGATAAATTTTCCGTTATTTGTCGAAAATATTTCACTCATTATAATAGCTTCCTATATTTTATTTAGCAATCTTTCTTGTAATAAATGGAGTGAACGAATTGGAGAAATTCATTTAGTCATTTTAATTATTCTTATAACATTTGATTTGGGTTATTATTTTTCAGTTGCGATGAATGGTCTATTTTGTTCAGGGCTATGTATGTTGCTGATACCTGTTAATAAAGGAGGCGAAAAGAGTTATGTAAAAATTAGAAACAGACTTATTTTCGAGAGAACGCCTTTACTATTCAGATACTTTATTTTAGAACAGTGGAAAGCTAATTTGTGTTTGGTAGCTGTTTTTATTCTTCCTAAAATAATTATGCTTTTTCAAATTAAAATTTTACAAGATTGGGCGATAACTATTAACTTTACGGGTATTTTTATGTTATTAATCATTTTTGAACTAATACAAGATATTAATTTAGAGAAACATCATCTTGAATATAATCGATTACGTTTTTACAAACTTTCAAACTTGAACTTTTTTTGGAGAGTTTTTTTTTCACGCTATATGTCTTTAGGTGGATTTACAATTTTTCTTACGATTATAATAAACTTGTTTACTATTAAAATCATAATTATCCAAGTTCTTTTAGTCTTCTTGTTAGTCTTGTGGTACAAATTTTTTGAAGAAAAAGCTCTGTTGGACAAGCGCAAACCAACATGGCAGCTAAGTTACATTAGATGTTGGGCACCAGCAACTTTACTATTCTTAGTATCATTTGCTCCTCAATTAATTCAATTTGTTGAAAGAGTGAAAGGACGTTAAAAATATGTATAGGCTAACTTGGAAAGTTTATTTAAAGTATTTTTTATTTATGAGTGTTATTTATGTATTATTGATTAGTACATTCAAAGCACAAAAAGCAAGTGATTTTGACGAAACAATCGTCTCCAGTGTTCAAATTATTTCTCATAATTTCACCTTATTTTTAAAATGGCAAATTCTATTTATATTAAGTCCAATTTACTGTCTTTTTGAAACATTGGTGTTATCTTGGACAATTAAAACTGGAATTGTTACTTTTGGTTTGGTTCCAGCAATTGATAAGTTGTGGAGACATGGACTAATTGAAATTCCCAATATGTTGTTGTATCAATTATTGTCTTTTCGGTTGTTATATTATTGGTGGAAGAAAAAATCGGTTGCGGTTATAAAAGAATATGTAAAAGAGAACAAAAAAATTTATTCACTATCTGTGTTACTGATTATAGGTGCAGGAGTAATTGAGGGGATAGCATGGTAAAAATTACAATTAAAAAAAGTGAATTTAAAATTTCTGGGGAAAAGTTCTTAGAATTAGTTAGCGATTGTTCGATAAATAATGGCTTGTATAAATTGAACGGAGCTAACGGAAGTGGTAAAACGCTTTTTTTAGAATATCTATCTGGTTTTAGAAAATCAGAGAATATTGAAGCTGACATAGATACTAAGAAAATTTTATATCTTGGCGAATCAGGTATTGGTATTGAAGATTTAACCATTATGGAAAATATTAAATTAGCTTATTGGATTTTTGGCGCTAAGTTTACAGATGAAATAATTGATAAAATAAATACTTTGTATACGGAAAAACAGTTGAATAAAATTTATAGCCAATCAAGCTTTGGCATGCAATTGATGGTGGGCTTATCCCTGTTATTTGCTGAAATTGACTGGCAATTAATCATTTTGGATGAAACGTTTGCTGGGGTTGATGAAAAAAATAAAGCAATGATTGTACAAGAAGTGATTCGCAGAAAAAATGAAAGCATTATATTCTTAGTATCCCATGAACATTTTAAAGAAAAAATAGAATATGAAGAGGTATATATCATTGATCAAAAAATACAATTTAAACAATAAAAAACTGATTTTATCCCTAGGGCTTGTGTATATTTTTCTAAACTTGGTATTGGCAAAATTATTTGAGCAAAGTGACATTGCAAGAAAACTATTATCAGACCCAGATGTTAGTCGATTACTGGGAAAAAATTCCTATTTTCTAATTGCAGGAATGATTGCTTTAATGTCAGCATTAACAGCTATTTTTATGACTTTTATTTATAGAAACTTACTGAAGTTCATTTTCACTGAAAGCAAGTCGTGGGAAACAATTGACTTTTGTTATTTAATTTCAGTTATAGCTGGCGTTATACTTTCGCTTATCATTTTATCAATAAATAAAAGTATTGACATGTCAGTTCTTAGCAAAATCACCAATTTGACGACAGTTGCTATTATCAATGTTTTGTTTTATCTGATAAATAGAAAGATGAAAGAACAACTATTGGTTACGATTATTTCAGTCATAAATGCTAGTGTAATCGTTTTATTGTAAAAATAACCAAATGCCAAATAATGGTTTAGTAGTTAATTATAGGAGAAATAAATGAAGAAAAAAATTTGGATTACTCTAATAGTAGGTGCATGTTTATTATTCTTATTTGGATTAATCTTTTCTAAAAACGATGATGATCTAAGCTCTTTTCGTTATGAAATAGTAAAATTGAAGATGAGCGAACCAATTCTTTTTAAAGGAACCGTTCAGCCTAAAAATATAAGCAATTTCAATTTGGATTTAACATTGGGGAAAATAAGTAATATTTCTGTACAAAAGGGACAAGAAGTTAACGAAAATGATGTGCTTGCAACTTATCAGAATACAACTATTGAAGATCAAGCTGAAGAACAAGTTCAATCATTAGATAAATTGAATTTAGCAGTATTTAATGCACAAACAAATTATGATACAGCAGCTCAAAGACTTCAAGAATTGGAAAACGGTTTGGCGGATTTCCAAAATAAACGAACATCGATAAATTCAAAAAAAACAGAAGAAAATGAAGCAAAAAAATCCGAACTAGATACAAAAATAGAGGCAGCAAAACAAGAACTAAATTCTCAAAAAGATATTATTTTACAAGCGAAACAAGCTTTAGATTCGGCAAATATTGATTTATCCAGTGTAAATAATACTATTGAACAAACGAAAAAAAAGATTACTACAACGGTAACAGCTCCTCTTAAAGGGACAGTTTATATCAATGAAAAAAGAAAAATAGATAATACAGCGGAGTGGCATATTCACCTGATGAATGAAAATAAAACGATCGAAGGTACCATCTATGAAATCAATGATCTTCCAGATAAAGAAGTCGGAGGGCAACTAAACACAACTACAGAAAATAACTCGATGACAAACTTTACCTTTATGGTTAAACCCAAAGAAAATATTCATTATGGATTTAGTGTTCAAATTAGTGTGCCAACCAATATACTCGAAATACCGAAAAATACTGTCATAAAATCGGACAATAATACAACTGTTTTTGTCTATAAAAATGGAAAAAGCTACAAACAAAAAGTTCGGATCACAGAAACAGAAGCTAATTATATAGTAGAAGAGGGTTTAAAGGTAAATGATCAACTTATTTTAAATCCAGATACACATTTAAAAGATGGTCAAGAAGTGATGGTAGACAAATGATTAAATTATCTAATATCAATAAATATTACAAAAATGAAGAAGAATCATTAATCAACACAAATGATGATAATTTATCAAAAATTAGAAACCAAACCGTGGGCTTTATCTTTCAAAATTTTAGTTTAATTGAAAATAATACAGTATTTGAAAATATTGAATTGCTTCTTTTATATGGCGGTTATCAACTGTATCAAACAAAAGAAAAAGTGTTAGAAGTACTCACTAGAGTTGGTTTATCGGATAAAGATAAATATCCCAGACAATTATCTGGCGGGCAACAACAACGCGTAGCCATTGCAAGAGCCTTAGTCAATAACCCAAAATTTATTATTGCAGATGAACCGACTGGATCTTTGGATACACAAACTTCAGAAGAAATTATATAACTTTTTACTGAGCTAAATAAAGAAGATGGAACCACAATCATTATAGTTACTCATAATCCAGAAGTTGTTCCTTATTGTAATCGAATGATTCGGATTAGAGATGGAGCTATTATTGAAGACAAGGAGCTTGAATAATGAAGTTTTATATTAATTGGTGTTCTGCTTTTAATTCAATTCGGAATAACCGAAAACGAAGTTTATTGACAATGCTTGGAATCATTATTGGCATTTCATCAGTAATCACTATTTTAGCAATTGGCCGTGGTTTTGAAAGAGATACAATAAAAAATCTAACAAAATAATGAGTCAAAAAATATTGAAATTCAGCTGAATTTTACTCCTAATGACTATTCTCTTTATGAAACAAATACTGCTTTTTTTCAAGAGGCTGATTTATCAGTGATAAAAGGAATGGCTGATATCAAAGATGTAGGCTATTTGAAAATAGACGATAGTCAAATTTACAAAAATTTTTACATTAAAGGGAAGAAAAAAAGTAAACAGGTTGAATTATTATCTTCTAAAGGGAGAGAGTCTGAGTTTGGTCGAACATTAATAAGGCTGGATAATGAGAATTCTAGCAAAGTTGCTGAAATAGATTCAGTAACAGCAAAGGAACTTTTTAATAGTTCAGAAAATGCCTTGGGAAAAGGACTAGAGATTGATGGAGAGCTTTTTACGGTTGTAGGTGTTTTCTCAGGAGATGAACAAGATAATTTATTTTCTATGTCTGAAGTTAATATACAAGTCCCTAAAAAAAGCTATTTATATTATTTTAATGCTGAAAAAGATACTTCTTCTGTAACTGTTACATTAAATACTGGGGTTGAAGCAGATAAAGTCACAACAGATATTCTAACTGTGTTACAAGAGAAAGGAACTATGCGAAATTTTGGAGAATACGATGTATTCGATGCAAGTATGTTAACACGAGGAGTTGGAACGATTTTGAGTACTATTACATATTTTATAACTGCTGTTGCCAGTATCTCGTTGTTTATAGCAGGAGTGGGAATTATGAATATGATGTACATTTCTGTATCTGAACGAACAAAAGAAATTGGGATTAGGCGTGCTCTTGGAGCAACTCGTAAGTCCATTATGCTACAGTTTTTATTTGAAGGATTAACGTTGACTTTATTAGGTGGAATAATTGGTTATCTATCTGGAATGGCGTTTGCGTATATTGTTGGTTCAATGATAAAAGTTACAATATCTATTGATTTTTTTACGATATTTTTGGCAATTGGAGTATCTTCACTTATTGGTTTAGTTTTTTCAGTAGTTCCAGCATACGAAGCAGCCAAAAAAAATTTAATTGATATACTTAGATCTTAATGAATCTAGAAAAATGGAAGGATCCCAGTAATTAGTGGGCTTCTTTTTTTATACAAAATTTTTACCTTTTATCATTTAATCAAAATAATTGACTTAATGCTATAATAATAGAAAACAGAAAATGAGGGATAATAGATGGCCTTTTTGCAAGCAAATATTTATTCAAACGTGCTAGAAATGGAAGTATCGGTAAATGTTATTCTGCCTCAAAAAACGGAGAAAAAAATTGGTACAGCAACAAAAGGAAACGTTGCAGACGTTCCTGTGCTGTATTTACTTCATGGAATGGGTGGAAATCATAGCGTTTGGGAACGTAGAACATCGATAGAACGCTATGTTTCAGATTTGGGAATGGCCGTGATTATGCCTTCAACTGATCTTGGTTGGTACACAGATACACGTTATGAAATGAATTATTGGACGTTTATATCAGAAGAGTTACCCAATATCTGTCATGAATTATTTCCACAGTTGACAACGAGAAGAGAAAAAACTTTTGCAGTAGGTCTTTCGATGGGGGGCTATGGAGCGTTAAAACTAGGTCTAGCTAAACCAGAAAAGTTTGGAGCCATAGCCTCTTTATCAGGTGCTGTGAATCTTGCGGACCGGATGGAAGATTTGTTAGCAGTCAAAGGAAGAAATTTCTGGGAAGGAATTTTTGGTCCATTGGAGAACGTTCAAGGATCGATCAATGATCCAATGTTCTTGCTTGAACAACTTATAGCTAGTGGAAAAAATGCCCCGAATATTTTTCTATGTTGTGGTGAAGAAGATTTACTATTACATGGCAATAAAAAAATGGCGGCAGCACTGACAGCTCACAACATTGAGCATACCTTTGAGACAGGTCCGGGTAATCATGACTGGTTGTTTTGGGATACATGGATTCAACGTGTGTTAGAGTGGTTACCTTTAGATAAATAAATGAACAAGGATGTGAGACAAAAGGAATATTCACTTTTGTTTCACATCCTAAATGCAGAAAACGCTGGGAGCAGAAGAAATCTCTTCTTTCCCAGCGTTTTTTGTGTATTTATGATTAGACAAATGCATCTAAACCGTTTAAAAACACTCGCAATGTCTTCATGAAGAACTCTTTTTGCTTTGCTTTTTGGCGATATTGAATGCTTTCACTGATATTGTTTAACTTATGTTCTTGAACATATTGTTTCATCAAGATGATTTGTTTCTTCAAATAATCGTCACCAGCTATTACTTTATTGTAAAGTTTTTTCTCTTCAGAAGAATCCATTAGCATACCAAATAACAAGTGCTGTAACGAGGTGATGGTCATATAACTCAATTCGATAGAAAATCCGGCTTCATGAAGAATAGCAAGCATTGCATCAAGATTTCTTAAACGAGAGGGATAGGATGGGATCGTTTGAATTTCGATTTCGATGGCACATGGAAAGGACTGATACAATTCGTAATAATTTTCCATATAGGCATAGAGTGTCTCTTTCCAATTTTCTTTAGGTTCTGGCGGTATAAATCGGTTTTCTATTTCTTCAGCCATACTTTGAAGCAGTGCCTGTTTATTTTCTACATGCCAATAAATCGCTGGTGCTTGAATATCAAGCTTTTGAGCGACTTTGCGCATAGATAGCTTTTCTAATTCAGGATTTTCCGTTAATAATTCAAATGCTGCTCGAACGATTTTTTCTTTTGATAGCTTTTCTTCCAATTTTCTCATCCTTTTATATAAAAATGTAAGCTAAGTTCTTGAATTTTGCTTCTAAAAATGGTACATTGTGATGCGGCCTAATTTTACAGTGTTAAGTTTGTGAAGTCAATGAAAATGAATGTGTCTCATCCTTTGATTTATTTATAATAACACTAAATGATCGTTGATAGTTGCACAACGAATCAGACAAGGCTAGTTTTACAAAGAAAGTTGGGATTAAGTGAGTATCATAATGGAACATGTCAAAAAATACAAGCTGGAAGTGACCATAGCATTGTTTACCGTAATTATTATGGTTATGTCGGCTTTATGGCAGCCTAAGCTATTACAAAAAGTATTAGAAGCAATTATTAAAGAGGATAAAAGCCAAATGAAAGAACTTGGACTGTATTTGATTGGAATCGCAGGCCTTGGTTTGATTGCAGGTGTCTTTAACACGATTTATTCTGCTAAAGTCGCACAAGGTGTGAGTGCAGATATTCGTGAGGCAACATTTCGTAAGATCCAAACTTTTTCATTTGGAAATATTGAAGAATTTTCAGCTGGAAATTTAGTGGTTCGTTTAACGAATGACGTTACTCAAATTCAAAATGTGATTATGATCGCATTGCAGTCGTTGTTTAGAATTCCGATATTGTTTATCGGTAGTTTTATTTTAGCAATGATGACATTACCGCAATTGTGGTGGGTGATTATTTTACTAGTGATCGCTGTATTTATTATCACAGCACTCTCATTTTCTCAAATGGGCAAACATTTTGCACTTATTCAAAAATTAATCGATAAGGTGAATGGTTTAGCCAAAGAGAATCTTTTAGGAATTCGTGTTGTTAAATCATTTGTTCAGGAAAAAAATGAATTAGATCGTTTTAGTAAAGTAAGTGAAGAATTGACGAAGCATAATCTGATTGTAGGGACTCTTTTTTCTGTCATGATCCCATCTTTTATGTTAGCAGCTAATTTAGCCATTGTCGGCTCGATTTTCCTGGTTAGTAATTTAGTAAAAGATGATCCGACTTTAATCGGTGGAATTGCGTCATTTATGAGTTACTTGATGCAAATCATGATGGCTATCATTATCGGTGGAATGATGATGATGATGACGTCTCGTGCAGCGGTTTCAATCAAACGAATCAAAGAAGTGATGGATACAGTTCCAGCTCTTACTTATAAAGATGTACCGGAACAAAATTTAGAAGGTAGTGTGGTTTTTGATCATGTTAGTTTCCGTTATCCAGGCGATGATACAGATACGCTGAAAGATATCTCATTTTCGATTAAGCCTGGTGAAATGATAGGGATCGTAGGAGCTACAGGAGCTGGTAAATCGACTTTGGCACAATTGATTCCTCGATTATTTGATCCCTCAAAAGGTACGGTAGAAGTTGGTGGTGTAGATTTGAAAGAGGTCAATGAACGTAGCTTACGTAAAACAGTCTCATTTGTTTTGCAAAAAGCAATTCTTTTCTCGGGAACAATCTCAGAAAATTTACGACAAGGAAAAAAAGATGCTAGTGAATCCGATATGTCTCGTGCAACGGAGATTGCGCAAGCCAAAGAATTTATCGAAAAATTAGCACTTCAATATGAAGCCCCTGTTGCTGAACGTAGTAACAATTTTTCAGGAGGACAAAAGCAGCGTTTATCTATTTCGCGAGGAGTAATAGGTGATCCTAAGGTTTTAATTTTAGATGATAGTACAAGCGCCTTGGACGCCCGTTCAGAAAGATTAGTAAGAGAAGCGTTGGATAATGATTTGAAAGAAACGACAACAATTGTTATTGCACAAAAAATTTCATCTGTTGTTCATGCAGACCGTATCTTAGTCTTGGACAAAGGACAATTGGTCGGCGAAGGTTCGCATGAAGAGTTAGTTAAAACGAATCCTATTTATCAAGAAATTTACGAAACACAAAAAGGGAGAGATGAAGAGTAATGACTGATTTAATTAGAGCAAGTAAATTCTTTTTTCATTATTTAAAACGTTATAAACTCACATTCTTTTTCATTTTTGTGACGATTGTGATGGCCACTTATTTTCAAGTAAAAGCACCTCAATTTGTTGGGGAAGCAATCCAAGAATTGGCTAATTACGTGGGGGCCTTATCTCAAGGAACAGATGATAAATCTAAATTTATCAGTGTGATTTGGAAGTTATTAATGTTCTATGTTTTAACGAGTGCGGCAAATTTCATTTACAGCATCCTATTTACCCAAGTTGTTGGAAAGTCAACAAACCGTATGCGTATCGGTTTATTCAATAAACTAGAAAAGCTGACAATCCGCTTCTTTGACTCTCATCAAGATGGTGAAATTTTAAGTCGATTTACTAGTGATTTAGATAATATCCAAAATAGTTTGAACCAAGCATTGCTTCAAGTATTGACCAATGCAGCCTTATTTGTTGGGATCTTGATCATGATGTTTCGTCAAAATGTTCAGTTAGCATGGGCGACGATTGCCTCAACGCCAGTTGCCATTTTAATTGCGGTGATCGTCATCAGCAAAGCACGTAAATATGTTGATATCCAACAAGATGAAGTTGGAAAATTAAACGGCTACATGGATGAAAAAATTAGTGGACAACGTGTAATCATTACAAATGGTTTGCAAGAAGAGACAATAGATGGTTTTCTTGAACACAATCAAACCGTACGTAAAGCAACATTCAAAGGTCAAGTTTATTCAGGTCTATTATTTCCAATGATGCAGGGAATGTCCTTAGTAAATACAGCTATTGTGATTTTCTTTGGCGGTTGGTTGGCACTAAACGGAGATTTAGAAAAAACTGTTGCTCTGGGGTTAGTGGTAACATTCGTTCAGTACTCACAACAATATTACCAACCACTAATGCAGATTTCGTCTGGCTATAGCATGATCCAATTAGCGATCACAGGTGCTCGCCGTTTGAATGAAATGTTTGATGAACCTGACGAAGTCAATCCAAAAGATGGTAAAAGGATTGATGGTATCAATGAATCAGTTACGCTGAACCATGTTGACTTTGGTTATGATCCAGAAGTACCTATCTTAAAAGATGTTTCGATCAATGTTAAAAAAGGTGAGATGGTTGCTTTAGTTGGTCCAACGGGTTCAGGCAAGACGACCATCATGAATTTATTAAATCGTTTTTATGATGTGAACAGCGGTTCAGTGGCATTCGACGGAGCAGATATTCGAGACATCGATTTAAGTAGCTTGCGAACGCATGTTGGAATCGTTTTGCAAGATTCTGTCCTGTTTTCTGGAACGATTCGTGCTAATATTTCATTTGGAAAACCAGAATCTACGAATGAAGAAATTATTGAAGCAGCCAAACAAGCGAATATCCACGAATTTATCATGGCGCAAGAAAAAGGCTATGATACAGAAATAACTGAAGAAAATAATATCTTTAGTACGGGGCAAAAACAATTAATCAGTATCGCGCGTACAATTATTACTAATCCATCATTACTAATTTTGGACGAAGCAACCAGTAACGTAGATACTGTAACAGAAGCAAAAATTCAAAAAGCAATGGATGAAGCGATCAAAGGAAGAACAAGCTTTGTTATTGCACATCGATTGAAAACAATTTTGAATGCAGATCGAATCGTTGTTTTAAGAAACGGTGAAGTGATCGAAGAAGGAAATCATCATGAACTATTAAAACAAGATGGTTTTTATGCGGAGTTATATCATAATCAATTTGTATTTGAATAAAAAAAATGGATTCCTCTTTGTTTCATAGGAGGGTCCGTTTTTTTTTTAGAAAATAGCTGATATGAAAAATAATGAGTCACAGCTAAAAATATAAAACTAGCTGTTTATTTTGGTACTCGGATATGATTCTCTAAAATTATTGCAAAAGAAACGACAATGAATAAAACAAAAGTTGGAAAGTACATAAAGCAAAGAAATGCCATAATAATAGCTTTAAAAGAGATAAAAGGTACGATTTATCGAACGGAAATAAATTGAATCGTTAAGTGATGAAGTGAGTTAGGAATAAAAATAAGTCCAAATTTTGATAGTTGTGTGGTGTTTTACATAAGGTAGAAAAAAAGATGAACGAAAAAATAAAAAAAAATTTATGCTAAAAATTAAATTAAAAAAATATTTATAAAGTATATATTTGGGAATTTGTCGAGTAAAACGACCAACAAAATAAATAGTTACCCTTAATAATCCCTTACAATGAGAGTTGATAGTATGAGATATTTCCATTTTTTGAACTTAAAGCAGTAGTTGCCAATTAATTTAGGAAAGAAGGAAAACTTTTGGAAGAGGATATATTTGAATTGTTAGAAGAAAATAATAAGTTGATACTACAATTAATCGATATTATTTCTGAAAGTCATCGATGGTACAGTGTACATGAATTAGGAATAAGATTAAACGTGGTCGAAAGAACAATTCATCGCTATATTTATCAATTAAAAGAAAAGATTGATGAATACAATAAGACAAAAGAATATCCTATTATTCTCCGCTATGAAAAGTTTAAAGGAATTCAGCTTGATATGGTCGTAAACAGTAACTATACGGAATTTAAGATGTATGTCTTTGATTTAGATGGACGAATAAAAATTTTAAAAAAAATAATGTTAGAAGATTCATTCTCAGTAAGAAAATACGCAATAAAAAATTTTAAAAGTGAGAATTCAATTCGAGAGAGTCTGAAGAAAATAAAAAATTTTTTGAATATATATGATATTTGTCTGTCTAGAGGTGAATTTCAATTTATTGGAAAAGAAAAAAATATCAGAGGAATGATCTTTATTCTAAGTTGGGTCCTTTTTAAAGGAGAAAAATGGCCATTTGGAGCAATTGACTTTAAAAAAGCACATCAAACATTAGACTTGTTTTCAGAAGCATTTAACTTAAACTTATCAGAGATTCAAAGAAAACAAATGAGTTACATATTAGCAATCAATCTTATACGAGTAAGGAAAAACCATATTATTGAATTTGAACCTGAATGGCAAAATTATGTTGATCTTCAAAGTGTTCTAAAAAAAGTACCATTCTCCAATTATATTACTGAAAGTTATCAAATATCAGAAGCGTCAGAGCTATATTTTTATATCTTGTTACTTCAAATGAAAACAAAATTTTATGAATCTAAAAATTTAAGGTATCAAATTTTCATGTATCATAAAAAATGTCAATCCGATATTTATCTAGCAACGAAATATTTTATCAATAAATTTAGTGAAACCTTTTTTCCAATTCCTTATCGTGCTCAAAATCATTTTTTTGTAACCAGTTTTTGTGCTCATTTATTTTGCAAAGTATTCAATCCGATGCCTGTTGACTTAGATGGCTACCATGTTTTAAATGAACCTGAGTATAATTTTCCCAATCTAAAACAAAAGTTAGAAACATTTATTGATGAGCTATATCGAGAAACGAAAAATGATTTATTTTTAGACAAAGAATTTCTTTTACAGAAGTACATGCTTTTGTTTTCATCTATTAAACCTCTTAATTTATATGAACCCGTCATAAAAATCTACTTAGTAACGGATTTTCCATCGATCATAAAAGAAAGTATTAAAGAAAAAATAAGTGATTATTTTAGTTATGAATTTAACATCGCTTTCACAAATGAACAAACAAAACAAAGACCGGATATTATTCTAACGAATATTCCAAATCTGTTTGAAGTACAAAAATTCAGTATAACACAATCATATACGTTTGACTTTCCAATAAAAGAAAGAGATTTGGTCGAAATAAGGAGAAGATTAAGTGCTATTTAAAGACTAAAATAGCACTTAAATCATATAAGACTTAATTTTATATTTTTTTAAAATATAAATAAAATCTGTCTAATTAAAAGACGGAATATTGTGTTTTTTTTATTAGTTTTTAGCTTATGATTGAAGAGAATTAGGTTAAATAAGCTCAAAAAAAGTGGGAAACATGATGAAAAACTAGAAAATCAATGTTGTTTTACACTTGAAATTTGTCTATTTAACGTTTTTTAGTGTGCATCAAAAGCAAAAAGAAATGAAAGAAAGATTGTGCAGCTAAAATAGCTGACTTGTAAAAATTTATGTTTATTGAACTTGATGTTTTGAAAAATAGAGGAATAAAACTTCTTGTTTGTAAAAAGAACAAGAAAGAGTATTTAAGCTTAAAAAAAAATAAATATTAATAAAATTAGATTTATTTATAAATTCAATGATATATGTTTAATAAATATAAGTCAACACTAATTTTATTTTTTTATATTTTTAATAAAAAAGATAAAAAAGTATCTTTGTAAATTTTTTTTATCTATTCTTACTGTTGATTTTTGCTTTTCTTTGTCTAATTTGAAAATCAGCCGTCAAAACGCCGTCAAAAAATAATAGCAAAAAGGTGGATTATCTATGTCTAAAAAAGGTGAAAATATTTATAAAAGGAAAGATGGACGTTGGGAAGGACGGTATATCAAAGGTAGAAAACCTAATGGTACTATTCATTACGGATATATCTATGATTATTCGTACAAAAATGCAAAACAAAAACTAATTCTAATGAAATCTTTCCATCAAGAAAACTATGGACAAAACTCACTGCCAATCTATTGTGGATCATTAAATCAGTGGGCTGCACACTGGTTAGAAATTGTAAAAAAACGGGTAAAAATCAGCACTTTTGTAAGTTATACGAATAAATACAGACAGCATATCCAACCTTCTTTAGGTGAGATAGCTCTTGCTGATTTGACAACTGAAAAAATAAATCTCTGGCTTCGACAACTTGAAACCAAACTTAGCATCAGTTCAACTCGTGTAATGTTGCAAGTTTTAAGGACCTGTTTAGAAGATGCCGTAAAAAAAGGATTGATCACAAGAAATCCTTGTAAAGGTGCAACTATTCCGAAAGCAGAAAATAAAAAAGTGCAGGCTTTGACCAAAATAGAACAAAATCGTTTATGCAAGAGTGCACGCAGCAACGAGAATGGACTTCCGGTCATATTAGCATTAGAAACAGGTCTAAGAATTGGTGAAATCTCTGGTTTAAAATGGAAAGATATTGACTTTTCTTCGAAACTACTTCATGTACGTCGAACAGTTCAACGAATCCAATCACTCGATCCCGTAAGTCAAACGAAAACAATTATTATTGAGCATAGCCCTAAAAGTTCTTCTTCGGAACGAACAATTCCCTTATCAACCAACTTGTATCAACTATTGAGAGAGAAAAGAAAGATGGCTATTGGGTCACATGTTTTTGGAGATAGTTCACCTTGTGAACCAAGAATAATCTTGTATTGGTTCAAAAAAATCTGTCAGGATGCTTCGCTAAAAAACATACATTTCCATGCGCTCAGACATACATTTGCTACAAGGTGCCTTGAAAAAGGCGTTACGATCGTGACAATAAGTGCATTGTTAGGGCATCATTCTTCAAAAATGACTCTAGATATTTATCTCAATTCATTTTTGAGTGAAAAAAGAAAAGCGATTCGCTTAATCAGTAGCAAAGGCTAGTAGAAACGCCGTCAAAACAGCCGTCAACTGTCGAATATCATGTGTTGTAACAGCCGAAACAATACATTTTCTTGTTCTTTTTACAAACAAGAAATAAACAAAGGAGCGACTCTGTTGTTAAAACTAGGAATTTTAACGGATCAGTATACGTCTAATAATGAATTAATCAATATTTTCCAATCAAGTGATTGTGAGCTATTACAAATAAAAGAACAAAGCCAATTGACTTTGCTAGATGGCCTTGTCATTGAAATGAATGGAGAAAATCGTTTAGTTGAGACTATTGATTGGCTTATTGCTTCTAATAAAAATCCAAGTGCGTTTGTATGGATTTATTCAAATACCCCCATAGAAAATGAAAAAAAGATACTCTTTGAATTAGGTGCAAATGATGTCATTACGTCATTTGCTGATCTAAACAAGTTATCTTATATAGTAAAAAACACTTTTTCTAGAGTACGGAATAGAGCATCGGATAGATCGCCTAAAACGAAACATTCATTCTTGAATGAACGAAATCAAACTGTTTTTGTCAACGGTAAGGAGAAGCAGTTGACGTTAATCGAATATCGTTTATTTAGTTACTTGTATGAACGAGCAAATGATACTGTTAGTTACGAAGAATTATGTGAAAAATTATGGAATAGTAATAGTGAAGAGAACAGATTTCGTTTAGCTAATCTTATTTGCTTTTTAAGAAAAAAAACAAATAAAAGTGATCAATTTTCCATTAAAACGACTCGCTCTAAAGGATATGTTTTGAAGCTGAACGATTAAACAATCGTTTCTATTCATAATCTATTTTGCCGAACCACGTATAGTTGAGCGGGGTTGGGACAGAAGTGTTTAACTCCGAGAAATAAGAAAGAACTAACGAAAATTGCGCTTCAAATTTTTGTGAATATCAACTTATTTAAGAAGGAGTTGCTTCTGCTCCTACCGTTTATTCGGATTCCTTAAGGCAAAGGTATAACTCGTAGAATTATGTTCTTGCCTCGCTAAACTACAAAAAAGAGTGTCTATAACATTTATTAATAAAATGGAGGTGATTGTTATTGGGTAAAAAATCGTTCATTAGCCATTTAATGCTCAAATAAGGAGGGGAAAATTTGAAAAGTAAGCATAAAAGAAATATGCTGATCGTTATTTTGGGTATTCTTTTAATAACATTAGTTTTTTTAAAGTTAAATGAAAGTAACATTTCTGCAGAAGGTACTTTCAAAACAAATCATAACACAGAGACTTTAAATAATTCAATTAAAACGATGCCAAAAGGAATAGCCATACGTTCAATTACGGACTGGAATAGTGCGATGTCAGATACTACAGAAGTTGACTATTATTTGGATATTCCAACATTAACTATCACAACTACAGCAACAGTTAGTACAAACAAGCACATTGATCTAAATGGAAACACATTGAATTTTTCAGGAAATAATGGAAAATTACTTCTAAAAGGTTATGCAAGCTTTACAGACTTTACGCTTTTCAGTTCAGCTGAAGAAAAAGGCAAAGTAACATCTTCTGGTCATACCTCTAGATACTACAGAGGACCAATATTTGATGGTAGGGCAGATAACACAAGTGCTTCTAACCTTGCTACAGATGGACAAAATGCAAATTTGATCGTTACATTTAAAAATTTGAATGTGGATTCATCTGATGAATTCGCCTATTTATTTTTGGCGAAAGAAGTTATTTTTAAGGGGAAAAATGATCTCTATACAGAAGGTAAAGGTGTAGTGGCTACCAATATTACGATGTATGGTAATGAAAATGACCCAAATGATCCTGAGAATGCTGATATTTATTCCACTACTGGAACAAGCACGAACAATCCTAGTGAATATGCTTTTTACTATGGACCATTAAATTTTGCGCTAGCGCCCAATTATGGAACAAACAATAGTTGGGATAAGCGTGGATCAGAAAGTGCTAAATTTTTAGTGCAAAAAAACGCGAAAGTATATGCTGAAAATAACGGAACCGCCACAAATGTACCTTATCAAAATGTTATTGCTAACTATCGTCACATAGAAAACAACGGAACGCTCAGAGCGATTGCTAAAAATTATGGAAGTGCGTTGAGAACAATAACGAGTAATGGTTCAAATGCACAAACACCACACGCAAGCATTAAATCAGCCGAAAATTCTGTGACAGAAATTTCTACTTTAGGAAAAAATGCCAGTTATGGAGCTATATTTTCATACAAAATGGATTTAGTTGTTGATAATCCGGAAATTTTTGATATTAAATATTTTGGCAGAAATCAATTCTTCTATGCCTATGATTCAGGATCAAGAAGTACGGTCAGTGTGAAAAATATGAACCATGCTGTTTGGGACAACAACTCAAATGGGGTTGGGAATCCTTCAAATATTTGGCAAGGAGTTTCAACCTTTGAGATAACCGGTTTGCATACAACGAATCGTGGAACCGTAACGTCTTCAGATAACGACATGCAAAGCAAATTTAATTTTAATCAGTACAGTAGATGGGCAAATGATATATTACTTCCTGTCGTAATAGTGGAAAAAGAAATTAGTCTTGTAGACGATACCTATGAAATTCCCAATAACAAAGTAGGGTTATCTGGTCATACAGATTATAAAATGCCGGATGGTTCGTATGTAGACAAACAAGCAATAAATGCAGAATTAACTCTTACAGTAGGGGCTGATACGTATAAAACCACAACGGATGATGAAGGTAATTGGCATTTTTCTGAAGTTGATTTTAAAAAATATGCCGGTGGTACAACTGGAAAAATCCAATTAGTTGATGATGATTTGAGAAATGCCACTGTTGAAGTGAAGTTGATTGATAAACTCCCGCCAACAGCAAAGCCAGTAAGTCAAAAAACAACGCTAAATTCAGTAGAAGGGATCCCGAGTGATCCTAAACAAGTACTAACCGATATATCGGATGAGACAACACCGACTAATCAACTAACTGTGACTTGGAAAACAACAGAACAAGAAAAGCAAGAACAGGTCAAGTCCGTTGGCTTAAAAGAATTGGCTGTAATCGTTACGGATGCTGCAGGTAACTCTGCCACAATCAATGTTCCATTATTAGTAATTGATTCACACACTGTTGTTGGGACAAATGGAGCCGTTAGAGGAAAAAACTTTGTAGCTGATTTAGCTGACTGGAATGAAGATACTGCAAGAGCAACAGTCATCGATAAAGGAGAAGCTAAAGGCTACTTGTTAGCTGCTGATAGGATTACTGAGGTAACAGAAAATGCCGACAAATTTACAATAGACATTAAAGACGTGGGCAATAAAATGGATATACCCTATCCCATTACTCTAATTGCTGGAGATGCTAAAAAAACAATCACAGTAACTTTTAAGGATACCCAGCCACCAAGTGCTAAAAGTAAAGTCACGAAGATAAATTTAGGTGATAGCGATGCCATATTGAATGGAGACTTAAAACAATTTGTAACTGATTTGAACGACAATTCGACACCTGTGGAAAAAATTCAAGCAGAGTTGATCGATCCTCAAAATATTGAGGCATTGGTTTCATCTATCGGGGTGAAAACTATTCAGATTAAGTTTACTGACGAAAGTGACAATGCTTCAGTGATTACCACACAAATTTTTGTTTACGATGAAAACTGGATTCTTGGCGCAACAGGAGCAGTTACCGGAAAAAACTTTATCACAGATCAATCAGATTGGTCACAACAAACGATTCGTGAAATCGTTATTGAACAAGGAAGCGTAAAAGGATTTGATATTTCTGGTGAACAGGCAATAGATATTACAGCAGATTCATCCAAACTATCGATTGATACGTCAAATGTAGGAACTGAGCAAGGGAAAGCATATCCAATTATCTTAGAGGTAGGAGATGCTTCAAAAACGATCACGGTTACGTTTAAAGATACTCAACCACCAATAGGAACCGGTAAACTAACAATTATTAATCTGGACGATAGAGCAGCAATCAATGATGTGACCGACTATACAGTATTTTTAAGTGAATGGAGCGATAACGTAACGTCAAAAGATAATATCAAAGTGACGCTACTTCCAGATCAAGACATTCCAACTTTAGTATCTAAAATAGGTTCAAAGAGCTTTAAGCTGCAATTAACAGATGAAGCTGGAAATAGTGCTGAAGTCGATGTGCCGATTTTTGTGAAAGATCCAGATGCAGAAGTTTCAAAAGATAAATTATATGTTTTAAATGGAAAAGACTTTAGTATCGCAGCCAAAGAGTATCCAACGTCTAGCGACGATTTAACGAAGCTGATTTTGGATAAAGGACACATTACGTTACAGGATGCAAAGACGGGTGAAAATCTACCTATTTCAACTATCAAGATAGACAACGGTACTTTGCCAGATCCTGAAGAGAACAATTCGATTGTATCAGCAGGTAACTATGAAGTGACATTGTCTTATGGTCAAGGAGATTCATTCGTTAGCAAAAAAATAATCGTGACAGTTTTAAAGAGCGTTGCAACCGTAACGGTAGAGTTTCTAGATGAAGAAGATACAGTTATTTTTGATCCAGTAGTTATTGAAGGAACAATAGGTCAAACGATTGATTTAACAATCAATCAAGAAGTGATGAATGCACTCGAAGCTATTCAAACTAAAAAATATATTCTTGATCAATCGCCAAAAGACGAAACCGCTATACTCGTAACAGAAGAAGGAAAAGTCGTACGATACAAATTTAAAGGGACTTTGTTTATTGAATCAGCACCAAGTACATTAGATTTTGGCATAAAAAGCGTGGGGATTTTCTCAACGAAAGTAGACAAAGCATCCTATGATAAACCGTTGATTATTTGGGATAACCGAGAAAATCTTAGTAAATGGACTTTAACAGCGACGCTTCAAAGTCCATTAACAAGTCAAAGAGACCAAAGTAAGATTTTACCAGATGCGATCCGCTATAAAATAAATGCACAGGATAATGTGGTACTTTCTATGAACAATGCTCAACCAATAACGACTCAGACACACCATTCATCTGGTCAATATAGTATCAGTGAAGAGTGGGATAAAGGAGAATCTGGCTTTATGTTAGAAATTCCTGCTGGCGGTATTCGACGATTAGGGGAGTATCAAGCAACCATTTTGTTGCAGCTAGGTGATACACCTTAGATACAAGGAGGAAAAATTATGAAAGTATGTAAAAAGCAACTATCATACATGCTCTTCCTTGCATTGACTTTAGTTGCTATTTATAGTGGACCAACTAAAACAGTAAATGCAACGCAAGTAGAGGGTGGAGCGGTTCAAACAAACGGTGTAGTCAGTTTTTATAAAGAAGATAAAAGTAGTTCAATGGATTCAACAGCTACTATGCCCACAAACAATTCAGCAAATAGTGCGAAGCCTATTGGACGATATCCATCAACAGGTGAACGTAACCAAAAAAACTTGATAGTTCTAGGTTTGCTATTATTGCTGCTCGTTTTTCTCTTGTTCTATTTTATAAAAAGGAAAAAGCAAAAAAAGGAGTCTAACTAAAATGAAAAAGAAAAAATATTTATTTAGGCTGGGCGCTGTTCTTTTTGCGAGTGTATTGATTTTTCCATATAAATCACAAGCTGAGATAAATCAAGGTGGAAATGGCACTATTCGTTTTGATGGAGAATATAAGCAAGAGATACGGGACCCAGAACGTCCAACTAAGATTGTTGATCCTGGAATGAGTCCAGTAACTAAGGGAGATTTACGGATTGATTTTGTTCCTCAATTAGACTTTGGTTCAAATAAAATTTCTGATCAAGATGAACTATATCCCGGAAATGCTCAGCTTTTTCTCGATGAGACTGAGGCAAGGGGTAATTTTATTCAGTTATCTGATTATAGAGGAACAGGTTCTGGTTGGCTTCTTCAAGTAAGACAAGAGACACAATTGAAAAATCCTACGATCAGCGATAAAGAATTAAATGGAGCAGTCATTTCGTTTGATCAATCTTGGGTAAATTCTACAAGAGATATGAAACAAGCACCAATCGTATCTAAAGAGATTGTTCAGATTAATAATATTGGTGAAACGTATAATTTAGCACAAGCCAAGACAGGAACAGGTGAGGGGACGTGGTCAATTATATTCGGCGCGTCAATTGATAATGACAATGAGAAGAAACATACACTTTCAGAGAGACTGGATAGAACGGGAGAACGAATAAGCAATCCTCAATTCAATAATAAAACAGTCTATCAGAATTCTGCAGTAACATTATCAATACCTGGAGCAACAAAACAAGAACCAGTAAATTACCAAACGGTGATAACTTGGATTTTATCCGAGCTACCATAAAAACACACAATATTAGGAGGAAACACACATGAAAAACAGTTACAAATTAATGGGAGCAGTATTATTAGCTACAGTCTCAGTAGGACTAGCCTTACCATCCGTATCAAAAGCGGCGCCAGGAGATAATGTTGGAAAAGGAAAAATCAACTTCACACAAGATGATAGTACCAACCCAACAAATCTACCACCGGGTGAATCATCAGGAGATCCAATTACTGAGCCAACACAAAATACGGAAGCCAATCCTTTAAAAATCGTTTCGGTGACAGACTTAGATTTTGACACGCATGCAATTATTTCCAATGATTCAGATAAAACGTATGATGCAAAAGCGTTTAAAACGACGACAACAAAAGGCGATGAAGCTATAATGCCTCATTTTGTTCGTTTCCAAGATATTCGTTCTGATGCAGATACAAACTACTACACAATATCAGCAGAAATGACGAAACAATTCTCTAATGGAAAAAGAGTATTAGAGGGAGCAACAATTGATTATAAAAATGTTTCGCTGGTTACAGGAACAAATGAAAAAACAAAACCAGATGTAACTGTAGAAGGAACATTGGCACCAACGTTTAATTTAGCTTTAGACAATAAAGAAACCATCCTAACAAACGAGCAAGAAGGAAAAGGATTTGGTGTGTTTGAATTGATGTTTGGAGATAAAGCGGCAACAACGGCTGATCCAGAAGCATACAATTCAGTTACGTTAAACATTCCAGGCGATAACCTATTAAAAACAGGTGATTATCAAGCTGAAGTAACATGGTCTATTACAGATGCAAACTAAGTAAAAAAAATCATTATGTACTAAAGAAAATGAAAAGTGTCAATTGAAAGAAACACTCTTGATTAAAGCGTTCAATTTTGGATCCCAAAACAAAAATAATTTTTTGTTTTGGGATTGTTATTTGTATGACCATAAAAAGATAGTATCTATCAATTTATACTAGCGTAATTATATAGTAGAAAAGAGGATTTTTATGAAGAGAAAGATAGTTGTTGTGATTCTCAGTTTTGTATACATAGTGTGTTTGTTTTTTCCATCGATGGGTTATGCAAATACAGAAAATCAACCTAATTCTGCTCCAGGTGGTTTTTCATTTGAAGTAATCCAGCCAGAGAACCAACGAAATAAAGAAGTGACCTACTTTGATCTTCTTATGCAACCTGGTCAAAAACAAACAGTACAAATGAGAATGAATAACTCATCCAACAAGGAAATAAAAATTAGCATCAAACTGAATAGTGCAAAAACGAATAGTAATGGCGTGATAGAGTATGGACCAAACAAAATTCCAAAGGATAAATCCGTAACATATGACTTTAGCGAAATCGTTAAAGCACCAAAAGAAGTAGTGATCCCGGCTGGTGAAAGCCAATTAGTCGGATTCGAATTAACTATGCCAAAATCTGAATTTAAAGGTTTCGTTTCAGGTGGAATACAGTTGCAGCAAATAGATGATGAAGGGGAAAAAAAAGAAACTAAATCAGGTATGGTAGTAAACAAGTTTGCTTATTTGGTAGGTATGTTGCTAAGCGAGTCTGAAATAGAGGGAATCAAACCAGATTTGAAGTTAAATAGCGTATACCCAGAATTACAGAACTTTCGAAATGCTGTCTTTATTAATTTTTCTAATACCCAACCCGTGTATACGGAAGGAATGTCCGTCAACGTTCAAATCAATAAAAAGAATTCGGAAGAGATTTTATATGAAACGAAAAAAAATAATATGAGAATGGCGCCTAATTCAATGATTGATTTTCCTATTTCTATGAATGGAGAAGAAATGAAACCGGGTACGTATCGAGCCAATATTTTAGTGACAACAACAGCTGGAGGAAAATGGGCATGGAAGCAAGAATTTAAAATAACGAATGAAGATGCAGATAAGTTTAATGAACAAGATTTAAGCTTAGTACAAGATAAAAGTATTCAATGGGGAATCATTAGCGTTATTATTGGCATTGTTCTTTTACTGGCAATAGTTATTTATCTACTCATTCGCATGAGGCAAAAAAATAAAGCAAAAAAAGAACGGTTAAAACGTAAAATGGCTAAGAAAAAAATAAAAAATAGATAGGGTGAGAAATACTGTGGAAATACTTGATTGGATTTTTACTATTTTAGTATCCTTTTTCATATTAGGGTTGATCTTCTCAGTAATCTATTTGTTTTCTTTACTAAAAACTCAAAAAAGACTAAAAAAATTAAAAAAGAATAAACCAAAAAATAAAAAGAAACGTAAAAAATGGGTACGCCAACGAAAAAAAGGAGAACGACAGCGTAAGAAACAATTGAGTCTGGTATTGTTTTTTATCATTGGTTCACTAATATGTGGTGCGGCTGCAGCATATAGCCAATATTATCAAGCAACTAATTTAGGAGAAAAAGACTCAGATGCGATAATTCAAGGGTATCATTTAATCAATGGTATTCAAAAACAATTAGATCAAATTGATGATAAAAAGTATGAGCTGAAAATTCAAAAGAACTTATATGATCTTTCTGCACGCTTATCTAGCTATGGAGCTAGGAATGCAGACCGTCGTCTTTCTCAAAAAGGGCAGCTATTGTTGAATCGATTTTACGCAAATATGAAAGAACTAGGATTAAATATAAACAACCAATCAGTTGATTCATTGCGAAATAAGAAAATAATGGACGGATATGATTCTGATCTAATTAAAGCAAAACAAAATCAAGAGAAAGTTTTCACCTATTTTCACATAGATGAACGTGCATTAACAGAAGTTGAGAAGAATGATTGAGCAAAAACGAAGATGAGGTAAATTGCTGTTTAGCATTAACTGGTTTAACGCTATTCTTTGTTATACAGAGCTAATTTTTTTCTTTTTTGAGCTTTTTTACTTAAAAAGTACGAGAGTTTTTTAATACTATAAAGTGAGGGGACTATGAAAAAGGTAAGGGCTTTTATTGAAACGCAAAGTATCTATGGACTAATCAGTTTTTTAGTACCAATTATAATAATGGCAGGTATTTATAGATCTATTGGGATCTATCCAGGAAGCGTAGACCGAACTATTTTAGCAAGTGATGCTTTTTCCCAATATGCAAATTTTCATGCGAGTTTCAATAATGTTTTAAAAGGAGAACAGAGCATCTTCTATACATGGTATGGTTCATTAGGGTTAAATTATTGGACGTTTGTATCCTATTATTTAGGAGGGGTATTTACACCACTCGTTTTCTTTTTTGATAATGTGAATATGCCAGATTATCTTTATTTTTTGACGTTACTAAAAATCGGTAGTGTAGGGTTAAGTTTTTGGATCTTGTCCATTCAAACATTTAAAATTCCCAAATGGACACAGGTACTACTAAGTATTTCGTATGCATTGATGTCATTTGTGATTTCTTTTTCAGAGATTGTTATGTGGTTAGATGGATTAATATTTTTACCACTTATTACTTTAGGGATTCATCGTCTATTGGAGCAAAGAAAACCAACGCTCTTATTTATTAGCTATTTAGTACTCTTTTTATCTAATCTTTATATAGCTTTTATGGTAGGTCTATTTTCCTTTTGCTATTTTATAGCCAAAATGTGTGCAGAACCCAAAAAATATAGAAAACGATTGCCGATGTATCTATTGACCTCTGTTCTAGCTGGAGGAGCATCTATGATTCTGATCTTGCCTACAATTCTAGATTTAAGAAACAATGGAGAGGCATTATCGGCTATTAGACACTTGAAAACAGCTGCAACGGGACCGCTAGATTTAGTCATTAAAAATATGGTTGGTGTATATGATAGTACTAAGTTTGGTTCTATTCCTTATGTATTTGCAGGCTTATTTGGATTGCTTTTTTGTCTATATTACTTTGTTAGTAAGAAAAATTCTTTAAGAGAAAAAATTTGTTTTGGAAGTCTTTTTTACTACTTATTTTCAGTTTTTATTTAGAACCATTGAATCTATTATGGCAAGGAATGCACGCACCGAATATGTTTTTATTTCGCTATAGTTTTCTATTTTCATTTTTAGTCCTGTTGCTTGCTGGCTATGGAATAGAAAAATATGAAGATAGTGATTTTGAGCAATTAACAACAATTATTGTGACTCTACTAGTTCTTTTTATAGGTACTAAGATACTAATGGATCGAAGCACAAATGAGTATTTAACCAATTTTTCCTTCATTTTAACAACTTTATTTTTAGTGGGTTATCTATTTTATTCTTCTTATTGAGTAAGACAAAAAAATACAAAAAAATTGTAATCTTCCTTCTTTTTTTAACTACTAGTTTTGAACTTACGTTAAATAGCTTAGAGATCATTAAGGGGATTTCGGTGGAATGGAATTATCCCGCAAGAAAATTTTATTCTGGCTCGTATTCAGACATAAAGGATTTAGTCGATGAAACAAAGGCTGAGAATGAGACATTTTATCGTTTAGAAAATCTGGATGCTATTTCAGCAAATGATAGTTTTAACTATGGATACAGTGGTATTTCCATGTTTTCTTCAATCAGAAATCGTCATTCTTCAGTTTATTTAAATGATTTAGGCTATCGATCATTAGGTACAAATTTAAATATTCGATATGGGAATAATACATTATTAATGGATTCGTTGATTAGAGTAAAATACAATCTTTCTAAAACAGAGTTAAACAAATTTGGTTTTGACGAAAAAGATAGGCATGGTGAATACAAACTATACGAGAATAAATATGCACTGCCTTTAGGAATCCTGACAGATAAGGAAATATATGAACCAGAGGCTGTGCAAACGCAAGCAACCTTATTTAACCATTTAGCCGAAACCAATGAGGACTTTTTTACATTTGCTTCAACAAAAAAAATTAGAACAAAAAATTTGAAAGAAGAAGTCAAAAAAATAAATAAAACAACGATTGTAACATATACTGCTGAAAATAAAGCTGAACCTATTGAAATTGAATGGGAATCAATAGTACCAGCTGGCAAACAAGCTTATTTTAGCGTACATCCAACTAATTATGAAGACTTAGGTGCTACGAAGCTTGCTATCAAGGTAAATGAAGAAGAGAGAATTTCGACTATTTCTGAGACTGGACAATACTATGATTTGGGTTATTATGATGCGCTAACAACCATTCAATTTAAAACCACATTTTATGGAGGAGAGGGAAATAATATAGGGATTATTGCGCCTGATATTGCCTTGATGGACGTGAACAAATTTAAAAAAGCATTTAAAAGTGTAGAAGAAAAAGGGGTAGAACTTTCCGTAACAGGGCGGAAAGTAACTGGGCAAGTGATAGTAGAAAAGGATCAAGTTCTTTTAACAACAATTCCTTATGATAGAGGTTGGAAAGCGTATGTCGACGGTAAAAAAGTTGAGATCCCTATCTTTAAACAAGCCCTGTTGACCATGCCTATTCCAACTGGTGAACACGAAATCACACTTGTTTTTTTACCAGAAGGTATCGTAGTTGGAAGCTGTTTATTTATTTTGTGTATAGTTATTTTTAGCGGGTATCGTTATTGGTTAAAAAAGCCATTGAATAAAGTATGAAATAGTATAGTAGCATGGGGAAATCTCATTAGTTTTGCCCCGCGCTACTATACTATTTTAGTGACTCATTTTTTTTCAATACAAAATAAAATCGGTGGATTATTTCTCTGATTGATAAATTGATAGGTCAATACGCTATATTCTTCTTGCGGTAGCTTTTGCGAATACTCATGTACCAATGCTAATTCTGCTTCGCCGCCAGTATGCCCATAATAAACAACTAAAATGATTCGTCCTTTAGACTTTAGGCGAGCAATCAATGCATCCAGTGCTTGTTTCGTTGTATCTGGTTGGGTGATGATTTGTTTATCACTTTTAGGCAGATAACCCAAATTAAAAATAGCAGCTTTTAATTGTGTGTCTTCTGGAATAGTCTCTTTAATGGTTTCATGTCCTTGATGTAGCAAAATCGTTTGCTCTTGTAAGCCTAATTCAGTCAGTCTTTTTTCTGTATTTACTAATGCTTGTTTCTGGACATCAAATGCATAAACTAGGCCATTTGTACCAACAAGTTCAGCTAAAAAAGCTGTGTCATTTCCGTTTCCCATCGTAGCATCAACGACGCTATCACCTTCTTGAATGACTTCTTTTAAAAGTGTATGACTAAAATGAAGTGCTGTCTGTAACATCAAGCAAGAACCTCCTTAGTGTTCCGTACATTATAGATTCCTTGGATACTATTCCGGCGTTTCATTTCATCATCGATTGCATTTAAAACTTCCCACTTTTTCAAACTCCACATTGGACCAACTAAGGAATCAGTTGGTGCATCTCCTGTTAAGCGATGAATGACGATTTCTGGCGGAATCATTTCTAATTGGTCACAAATAACACCAACATAATCTTTCCTAGTCATCAATTGCAAGCGCCCTTCATGATAATCTCTTAACATGCGAGTATTCGTCATTAAATGTAATAAGTGTAATTTGATTCCTTGAATATCTGAATCAAGAATCGTACGACGAACATTTTCTTTCATCATCTCTAGACTTTCACCAGGCAATCCATTGATCAGATGTGTGCAGACACGAATATCATGTTTACGCAATTTGGCTACACCATCTAGATAGGTCTGATAATCATGAGCTCGATTGATAGTGCTGCTAGTATTCTCATAAGTCGTTTGTAAGCCCAATTCTACCCATAAATAATAACGTTGATTCAGTTCTGCCAGATAATCAACAACATCATCTGGCAGACAATCAGGACGCGTACCAATTGAAATACCAACTACACCATGTTCATTAACTACCTGCTCAAAACGATGTCGAATCACTTCAACAGGCGCATGAGTATTCGTGAAGTTTTGAAAATATACAATATATTGGTCGACATTCGGCCATTTTTTATGCATCATTTGAACTTCTTTTTGAAATTGAATCGGTAATGGATCTTTTGGGGCAACAATCATATCACCAGAGCCTGAAACACTGCAAAACGTACAACCGCCTTTGGCAACAGTCCCATCTCGATTTGGACAATCAAATCCGCCATCTAAGGGGACTTTAAAAATTTTACTGCCAAATTGTTGTCGTAAAGCATAATTCCATGTGTGGTATCGCTTATTCAGATCTTCCGTATAGATAAATTCAGACATAATTTTTCTTCTTTCTATTGTTGTTTACTTTTAAAGCGCCAGATAAAACGTTTTTCTAAATAAATTGGGTAGCTCATCAATAGCCAAGCTAAACCAAAACAGAATCCACCCAAAACATCACTAGGGAAATGAACGCCCACATAGATTCGGCTGATACCAATTAAAAAAATACCTATCCCTAAGATAATTTGTAAAAATAAACAAAGATTTTTTTGTTTGACAAATTGTGGCAATAATAAAATAATCGTTCCATATAACAGCACACTACCTGTAGAATGACCACTTGGAAAGCTGTAGCTGTGTTCTGTTACTAAATGATCTAATGTTGGACGTGAACGCATAAAAACTAACTTAATCAATGGGTTTGCTACACCTGCGATCAATCCTATATTAATCAAAAGCCAAAGCATCTCTGCATAGTATTTTCCTCTAAATAGTATGAACGCAATTGCTAAAGTCAAAATACCCATAGTCAATGGATCAGCGAATTTTGTATACCAGATAAAAAATTGATTAGCCGATGGATAAGGTGTCCGAACAAATGTTGTGATCGTTTGGTCAAATCCTTTTAACCAGCCAGGATAAAAACGCACGACATAACCTAGAAACATAAAGACAACTAAAAAACAGCTGCCGGCAAATTGATAGTATAATTTATTTTTCATGAAAGATCCTTTCCCGTTTAGATAAAGCTTATTATATCATCAAATAATTAAGAAGACATCTGAGAATCATCAAAAAAAGGAGCCTATACAAAAACGTTGAACGTTCTAGTATAGACTCTGAATTCACAAAGCAAATTAGTCGTCTTCTCCATTTTCATAATCTGAAGGTCCTTCAACTGAAATATCACCAGAATTTGTTTGGAATGTAAACGATTTTGATCCATTTCCTTTTTTGTAAGAAGTTCGTTCTTTGCCGAAAATCGTACTATCACCTAATATTGTTTTTGCTTTGATTGTTACATCATATAAAACTTCTTCTGTGTGAAGATCGATACTTCCTTGCTGCGTGTCAACCATCAATTTTTTAGGAAGTTCTGTTCCGTATAATGAAAAATCTCCATTGATACTTTTAGCTTGTGCGTCACCTTTAAGATTAGTTGCTTCGATATCACCATTAGTTGTTTCTATTTTAGCAACTCCTGTAACGGTATTTAAAGAAATATCGCCAGATTTATTAGTAGCAGACCAATCAGAAGCAATAAAATCATTTATTTGAATATCCCCATTTGTTGAGTGAAACGTCGCTTTATCTGTTCGAACATCTGTGTATACGTTTAGATCGCCATTAACGGTTTCAGCGTTTAATTTTTCTACATGGGTATCATTGATAGTCAAATCAGCATTGGTTGTTTGAATGGACAAATCTTTTGTAGCAATACCTGAAAGATTGATATTTCCATCAGCTTTACCATTAATCACTAAGCGTTGAGTATCATCAGGGATGGTCAATGTGACAGCCGAACCTCGATTAAAAATACCCAATTTTAGCCCATCTAATTCTCGTCTATTCTTATTGCTATTTACTGAAATGGTCAACTGATCATCTTTTTCCTTAACATCTAAAGAACTATTTATTGAAACAGGCATAGAACTCCGAGTATTCATTTCGATAGTTGTTGAAGGTTCAGTTAAGATATAAAAATCAGCGTTACCAGAGAGATCAAGATAAATTTCTTTTGTATTTTGCTTATTTTTTATCTCATATGTTTGTTTTTTTTCATCGGTCATAGAATTTTCAGCACGTTTAAAATAAACGGCACTACCGATTCCGCCGATTATCATAGCTAAAACGCCGATGGTCAGAAAAAAAGCAGTTGTCTTTTTCATATTAAATCTCTCCTCTTAAAACACGAATATTCCACTGGAAATAACGTTTAAATACTTTTCCAAAAAATTTGGTTAAAGGTGTTAAAATCAATAGTCCGATGACCCCGGCACCGGATAGGAAAATACTAAAAAATAATTCGAACATTGTTCCATCATTAAAGCCGGAAAAGATTGAAATACCCCCGAGAATTGGTGAAAATAAGAAAATAACAGCGACTAACCAACCAGAGAATAAAAACATAATAAAAGCAAAAATCATCCAGAACATGAAAAGAAAATTAAATGAAAGGACGCCAATAACTTGGCAGAATCTCACAAAACCGTTATGTCGAGGACGCTCGTAGGAACGGTAATCATCATCATAAGGATGTTCAGGTATTTCTTCGTATTGATAGTCATTAGAAACAGTGGGCTGGATTTCTTGCCAACCATCGCGTTCAAGTTTTTTTTCAGGAACAGTGATGTCAAATTCCTGTAAAATTTCTTCAGCAATTCCTCTTGGTTTCCCTAAATTTTTTGCGATTTCTTCTTCCGTTTCACCACCAGCTAAACGTTCTTCAAAAATGACCTCGTATTTATTTAAAATAAACGCTTGTTGTTGGTGGGTCAAAGGTTTTAAATAAATTTTTAATTCAATTAAAAAGTGCTCTTTATTCATTTTTTTCCCCCATTTCATTGTACACTTATGCTACTTCTTCTCCACTATAGTTTTTTTTTGATACAATAACAAGCTTTTAAAGAAAAATCAGTCTAAGGTAAAGAAAGGTATCAGACTTGAGACCTAGCCTCTATCTTTAGTTTTTCAAAAAAAGGATAAAGAATTATTTCTATTTTCTTTGAAAAAAGGGTATAATAAAGTTCAGGGAATGCTTCTTTTTAGAAAATTTGGAGGATATATTATGGAAAAGTATAAAACATCAAGAAAAGAGCGAAGGAAAGCCGAACAGAACAAGCTTGCTTCTGATCAGTTAAGAAAAGGAACCACTGTACTTAGTTCTGCGATTGTTGTATCCTCAATTACTGCACCGATTATTACGCCAAAAATCGCTGAGGCATCAGAAGATAAGATACCAAGCCAACAAGTAAGTTACTCAGATACAACTACACATACAGAGGCCGCTCAAACACAAGTAGCGACAACTGACACAAACGATTCGATGACACAAGAAACTCAGACGATATCTCCTGAAACTTCTTCAAGTGATGAGATATCTGAAACACAAGAATCATCAGAATTGAATACATCAGAAACAACGCAAAGTACTGAGACAACGGAAGAATCAACTGAAACGACGGATTCCTCAAACAGCGAAACAGAGACGGAAGAATCAAAAATGCCTGAACTTGCGATGCGTTCAGCCTTTGCTGCACAGTCTAGAAGCATTAGTCCAAGTACCTTCATTGCTGATATAGCTGGACATGCGAAATCTGTTGCAGCTGCGAATGATTTATATGCATCGGTTATGATGGCTCAGGCAATTCTTGAAAGCGATTGGGGTAGAAGTACCTTATCAGCTGCACCAAACCACAATTTATTTGGGATCAAAGGAAGTTACCAAGGGCAATCTGTTACCATGAAAACATGGGAAGTTATTAATGGGCAGTGGATTCAGGTAAATGCAGCGTTTAGAAAATATCCTTCGTATTCTGAATCATTTTCTGATAATGCCTATGTTTTGAAAAATACGTCTTTTCAATCAGGTGTCTATTATTATTCAGGTGCATGGAAAAGTAACACAAACTCATACAAAGATGCAACAGCTTGGCTAACAGGACGTTATGCAACCGATCCTAGTTATAATACAAAATTGAATACTATTATTACAACATATAATCTAACGCAATATGACACACCTTCATCAGGCGGTGGCAATACAGGTGGCAACACCGGTGGGAATACTGGCGGGAGCGGCAACACAGGGAGCGGAACAAGTAATCAAGATGTGATCTATACAGTAAAAGCCGGCGATAGCTTGTGGGCCTTGTCTGCTAAATATGGCACATCAATCGCTACAATCAAAAGCTGGAATAAGCTTTCTAGTGATATGATTTATGTAGGTCAAAAACTGATTGTGAAAAAAGGTTCCGGGAACACAAGCGGCGGTAGCACTGGTGGCAATACAGGTGGCTCAACTGGAAATACAGGTGGTTCAGGCAATGCAGGAACGTCAAATTCATACTACACAGTAAAATCAGGGGACTCGTTATGGGCAATCGCCAATGCAAACGGCATAAGTATTGCGAATCTGCGTCAATGGAATAATTTAAGTGGAGATATCATTTATCCAGGTCAAAAACTGATTGTGAAAAAAAGTTCAGGGAATACAGGCGGTTCAACCGGAAATCCAGGTGGTTCAGGCAATGCAGGAGCCTCAAATTCTTACTATACGGTAAAATCGGGGGACTCATTATGGGTAATCGCCAATGCAAACGGCATAAGTATTGCGAATCTGCGCCAATGGAATAATTTAAATGGAGATATCATTTATCCGGGTCAAAAACTGATTGTAAAAAAAGGATCAAATGCTAGCGGAGGGAACTCAAGTGCTGGTAACAGTGGTTCAACAGGAAATACGGGTGGTTCAAATAATACTGGAACAGCTACTGGGCACTACACTGTAAAATCAGGAGATTCTCTGTGGGTAATTGCTAATGCAAATGGCATAAGTATTGCTAACCTGCGCCAGTGGAACAATTTAAGCGGGGACATCATTTATCCAGGTCAACGTTTAGTTGTGAAGAAAGGTCAGGGAGGATCAGCTAGTTCATCAGGGAATCAAGGAGGTAGTCAATCAGCAAGTTCATACACTGTAAAAAGTGGAGATACTTTATGGGGACTTTCTCAAAAATATGGAACAAGCGTCCAAAGAATCAAACAATTGAACAGTTTATCTAGCGATACAATTTATATCGGTCAAAAATTGAAAGTTAAATAAAACAATTGAAATTGATGGGAATCTTTGGTAGTATAATAGCACATGACAGATATACAAACAGTGAAAAGGAATAGTAGAAAGAACCATGTTTTAGAGAGCGTATGGTTGGTGAAAATACGTGCAGAAGCTTTCGAACTCGCCTTTGAGTTATTTTACTGAACGAATAAAGGAATTCTCTTTGCATTTATTTGATGAAGATGAGTGACAGTTAATAATTAGATGATCTTCTGAACTTTACTAAGTAAAATCGGTGGCGGCCGTTACAACGTTGAGGCTTGTAGTTATACAAGTAAATTTAGGTGGTACCACGTTGTCGATTGCACGTCCTATAGGAACTTTTTCCTGTAGGACTTTTTTTTGTTCATCACGTCACTTTGCTTTGATCTCATCAATTTCTAAGAACTGAAGTACTGTGATCAGCTATGCCACAGCAAAAGCTGAATAATACTTGTCGACCAGAAGGAAAGAAGTTACCTTACTATTGAAACCATTCAAAAGTAAGGAATGACTCTAAGAAAAATGCAAGACAAACAATATCAATAATAAGTTTTTTAAATAGGAGGAAAAAAACGTGAGTTACGATCACAAACAAATTGAGAAAAAATGGCAAAAATATTGGGCAAAGCACAATAGTTTTACAACACACGATGATTCAAATAAAGAAAAATTTTATGCCTTGGATATGTTCCCTTACCCATCAGGACAAGGTCTGCACGTAGGTCATCCAGAAGGGTACACAGCAACAGATATTTTGTCTCGAATGAAAAGAAGTCAAGGATATAGTGTACTGCATCCGATGGGGTGGGACGCATTTGGATTACCAGCTGAACAATACGCGTTAGATACTGGAAATGATCCAGCAGAATTTACGAAAAAAAATATCGAAACATTTAAACGTCAAATCAATTCGTTAGGTTTCAGTTATGATTGGAATCGTGAGATCAATACAACAGATCCAGAATATTATAAATGGACTCAATGGATTTTTACAAAATTATATGAACATGGCTTAGCATATGAAGCAGAAGTGGCAGTCAACTGGGTACCAGAACTTGGCACAGTGATTTCAAATGAAGAAGTTATTGATGGAAAAAGTGAACGTGGTGGCTATGATGTTGTCAGAAAACCGATGCGTCAATGGATGCTGAAAATTACGGCTTATGCAGATCGTTTACTGGATGATCTAGATTTAGTTGATTGGCCGGAGAGTATCAAAGATATGCAGCGTAACTGGATTGGACGTTCTGAAGGAGCGAACGTTACATTTAAAGTAGCAGGATCAAAAGACGAATTTACGGTATTCACGACTCGTCCAGATACATTATTTGGGGCAACATACACAGTTTTAGCACCTGAATTAGAGTTGGTGAAAAATATTACTACGCCAGAGCAAAAAAATGCTGTAGAAGCTTATATCGATGCGGCTTCAAAAAAATCAGATTTAAATCGGACAGATTTAGCCAAAGAAAAAACAGGTGTCTTTACTGGGGCTTACGCGGTAAATCCGGTAAATGGCGCTGAAATCCCGATCTGGATTTCAGATTATGTACTGGCGTCTTATGGAACCGGGGCAATTATGGCTGTTCCTGCTCATGATGAGCGTGACTATGAATTCGCTAAAGCATTCAATATTGAGATTATTCCAGTATTAGAAGGTGGAAATGTTGAAAAAGAAGCGTTTACAGGTGATGGAGTACACATCAATTCTGAATTTTTAGATGGTTTAAATAAGGAAGAAGCAATCACTAAAATAAATGAATGGCTAGAAGAAAACAAAGTAGGAAAAAAAGAAGTTAGTTATCGCTTGCGTGACTGGTTATTTTCTCGTCAACGATACTGGGGTGAGCCAATTCCTGTGATCCATTGGGAAGATGGATCAACAACGACAGTTCCAGAAGCTGAATTACCATTAAGATTGCCAAAAACAGATGATATCAAACCAAGTGGAACGGGTGAATCACCACTTGCAAATATTACTGATTGGATCAATGTAGTCGATCCTGAAACCGGCAAAAAAGGCAAACGTGAAACAAATACTATGCCGCAATGGGCAGGAAGTTCATGGTACCATTTACGTTATATTGACCCTCATAACAAAAATGAAATTGCCAATTATGAAAAGCTGGAACGCTGGCTACCAGTAGATATTTATATTGGTGGAGCCGAACACGCTGTACTCCATTTGCTTTATGCGCGTTTCTGGCATAAATTCTTATACGATATCGGTGTTGTTCCAACAAAGGAACCCTATCAAAAATTGTATAATCAAGGAATGATCTTAGGTCAAAGTTTCCGCGATGGCCGTGGTGTACTAGTTCCAACAAATATGGTCGAAAAACGTGATGGAGTCTGGATCAATCGTGAAACAGGTGAAGAGCTGGAAGAAGCACCAGCTAAAATGAGTAAATCATTGAAAAATGTTGTAAATCCTGACGATGTTATTGAAAAATATGGTGCTGATACATTAAGAATGTATGAAATGTTTATGGGGCCACTGGATGCATCTATTGCTTGGAGTGAAAATGGACTTGAAGGCAGCCGTAAATTCTTAGATCGTGTATGGCGTTTGATAGTAGATGAAAATAATAAAATGCGTGACCGCATTACAACTGTAAATGACGGACGTTTGACTAAAGTGTATAATCAAACAGTGAAAAAAGTAACAGAAGATATGGAAAATCTGCACTTTAATACAGCAATTTCTCAGTTGATGGTATTTGTGAACGAAGCAAATAAAATTGATGTTTTACCGTATGAATACATTGAAGGATTTGTTCAATTACTAGCACCAATTGCACCTCATATTGGAGAAGAGCTGTGGGCAATATTAGGCAATGAAGAAAGTTTAACGAATCAACCTTGGCCGACATATGATGAAGCTGCATTAGTTGAAGATGAGGTAGAAGTTGTTTTCCAAGTTAATGGAAAAGTTCGTGCAAAATTGAATATTACTCGAGGACTAAGTAAGGAAGAATTAGAAGAAAAAGCTTTAGCTGCACAAGAAATCCAAACCTTTATTGATGGAAAAACAGTCCGTAAGGTCATTGTTGTTCCAGATAAATTGGTTAATATTGTAGCGAATTAAATAATTTATTTTTATCTTGATTAATTCAAAGAACAGAGAGTGTAGAACAATAGTCTTTTCTTAAAACGAAAACAAATTCGATATTGATGATGATTGTCAAAATCGGATTTGTTTTTTCTTTTAACAATAAACTATTATACTGAAATCAAATAAAGAAAGGTTACCAAAGAGTTTGTTATTGTAAAATATCTGAATTTTCAGTTTTTTTCGAAAGCTTCTTTTACTTTTTTTTCCGAATTGTTCTTTGACAGCATTGCCCATACTTTCAGATACCGTTACCATATTTGTTTTCACTGAAGATAGTTTTGTTGCCCTACTTTGTTCCGTTTTTTGTTTATTGAGTTGTATTTTCTGATTCATCGAATGCCCAATTGCACAAGCTATTGATTCCTTTTGTGTTTTTTTTAAAGTTCCTCTGTTACATCGTCTAACATCAAAAATCACTCCCTTTCTTAGCTAATTCCTGATCATATAATGTACGAATAGCGCGATAATAAGTATCGTCTAATTTTTCTATCTAACGCATGTACAGCCTGCCTAATAAATTCCTGCTCTGGAACAGATTCTTTTAAATAATAGTGGGTCCTATCTGCAATTTCTTCCAAGTCACGTAGTCCATGATCTCTTTGAAAGAGAAGGGCCTCTTCTTTCTCTTCAAATTGGCGCTTTTTGCTTAAATAATCGTTCTTTAATACCTCTTGTTGATCCAACTGAACACTCCTTCTTAAAAAAGTTGACGCGCCAAATCTTTATCACTTTGAACAAGTTTGTCAAGACCAGATTTAATTTCAGAAACGAGATGATCAAAGCTTTCTCCTAGTTGTTTTGCTTTTGCGATTTGTTCAGTATAAAATGTCGTGGGTTCGGTCACAATACTTACTTTTGTTGCGCCCACTGAAGCTAATGCATCAAGTATTTCAGACTCGTTCAATTCTGTGCCAATTGATCGAGCATGTTGTAGTCCTTCTGTCCATACTTGTTCCGCTTCTGTAATCGCATCTTGATAGAATCGGATCACGTCAATCAATCTGTCTTTCATCGTCTGAGCAGCAGTTGTTACAGCGACTAAAGCTTGACTATTATCTAAATAAATTTCTTCATTCTTAGATAAGCTACCACCACTCGTTTTTAATTTTTTTCTTAATTTTTTTAATTCAGAAAAATCAAGTACTCGGTAGGCACCGTATAATTTTAAGTACTCTTTTACTCGAGCTTTCGCTTCAGCACCATCGTTTGTCCAGAATTTTCCATCATCCTTTTTTTCGCCCAATTCTTTGCAGCTCGTTCTACTTGCGCTTTGGTCATACCGGGAGCAAAAATACCGTCTTTGGCTAAGCGATCTAAATTTAACGTGTCCCCATCAAAGTATTTAGCGAGGGTCGTATGTTCATTAAAGCCAATTCCTTCGATAGGTGAAACCGTGCCGTACATATGTTCACGACCAGAAAGATTTGCCCATGAATCATTTTGGTGACGACACAATAGTTCAGGATTATTTTTCAACCATTTCAGTTGATTTCTTGAGAGTGTCTCAAATTGATCGCGCCCCCAATCGTCAAAACTAGTTGTTTGAAAGCCCATTTTTTGCCCATGTTCAGCGGCCATTTCCATCATGTAGCCCCCAGACTGACTAAAACCAGCTACATCTGTAATGATTCCATTGTGGTTTTTTATTTTCTTTTGTACTTGTGTTAAGAATGTTTCAGCCAAGTCATACTCACCGGAAAGTTCACCAATAGCGGCACCGCTTGCCGTTCCAAAACCACTTGATCCAGCCTCACCAGGCATATTGGTTCCTGCATATACGACTGTCACGTTATTGTAATCAGGTTTACCGTTGATTATTGGGGCGATTGCCATTGCGTTTAGTTGACTCTTTTTATCGCTGTCGGCTTTGTTGATGATTTGGAAATCTTGCTTCCCATCGTGTAGATCTAGTGAAAAATTGCGCTTATAGTCTTCATTGTTCATAGTCTGTCACTTTTAATAAAGAGAATGTGGGACAAAAGTAAAATTTCCTTTTTATATCCTAAATGCGAATAAATGATAGAAGTAGAAGTCATTCTTTTGGAAATAAGCTGAAATTCACAAAATTTGAAGATCGATTTTTATGAATTCTTCGAGTTAATACTGTTGCTTCAACTTTTGCACTAAACACTCTGTATAACTTCTTTTATTGTAAGAAACGACTGTAAGTATAATTTTCCTGAAACTTATTTTTAGTAAGTAAAATCTCTTGTGAGTTTACTTACTTTTTGTTAGTATTTGGATGTAGATAAGAAAACAACAGTTATTGGAGGAAAATATCATGACAACAAAATTATTAATTGCTTATTACAGTTCAACAGGAACAGGTACACAAATGGTAAAATGGGCTAAAGAAGCAGCAGAAGCAAATGGTGCAGAAGTTCGTTTGAGAAAGGTCCATGAGTTAGCACCAGATGTAGCAATCGATTCAAATCCAGCTTGGCGTAAGAATGTTGATGCAAGTAAAGAGATTCCAGAAGTGACAAGTGACGATTTGTTATGGGCAGATGCCTATATTTTCTCTTCACCTTCCCGCTTTGGTGTGATGGCAAGTCAATTAAAACAATTCTTTGATTTACAAGGTGGACTTTGGGCACAAGGTAAATTAGCAAATAAATTTGTAACAGCATTTTCTTCTGCGCAAAATCCAAATGGGGGACAAGAGCAAGTGATCCAAGGGATTTACACAGTGATGCAACACTGGGGCGCAATCATCGTACCAGCAGGTTATGTAAACCCATCAACATTTGCAGCGGGAGGCAATCCTTATGGAACAAGTGCTTCAATTGATGGAGAAGGCAATATGTTGAAAGCTGATGAAGTGAAAGCGGCAATTCAAGATCAAACAAAACGTTTGGTTGATGTGACTAGTAAATATTTAGGTTAATAAAAGAGTAAAACTGAATCTATAAAGTACCTTTGATATCTTTATTAAAGAGTGGTACGAATAATATAAAAATTTACATTACAATAAAAATATGAGCTTGGGACATAAGTACTAACGAAAAATCCAGATACCAGTCAAATTGATTGGCATCTGGATTGTTTTTTTGTACAAAAATAAGAACACCTTTGCTAAAATAAAAGTGACTAAACAAATAAGTCAGCGAGGTGTTCTTATGTTTAAAAATTATACCACAAATCAAGTCGTTCTTCCTCTAGATTTTAGTTTTCAGTTAGAAAAAAACGATATTGCGTTTGTCATTGATCAATTAGTTGAAAGTATTCCGGAGGAACGCTTTCTTCCTTTTCATCATCAAATGGGGCCTTCTTCTTATCATCCGAAAATGATGATGAAGATGATTTTATGTGCCTACACACAATCTGTATTTTCTGGTCGCAAGATTGAAGCCTTGACGAAAGACAGTATTCGCATGATGTGGCTTACTCAAAGTTATCAACCTAGTTATCGAACCATCAATCGTTTTCGAGTGAATCCTTTAGTGAATGCACTCCTTCGGGAGTGCTTCGTCCAGTTCCGTAGCCAATTAGTCAAGGAACAATTAATCGATGAAGAAGCCATTTTTATCGATGGTACAAAGATTGAAGCCAACGCCAATAAATACACCTTTGTTTGGAGAAAATCCATTGATAACTTTGATAAAAAGCTTACTGAAAAATCAAATTTTCTCTACGATGAATTGTTAAAGAATCAAATTATTCCTGAAATTGAGCGAGAGTCCTCAAAAGAATTATCTGTCACTGAATTAGGTAAGATTGAAGAAAATCTCGCGCATGTTGTCGAAAAGTTTACAGAAAAAATCGAACAAGCAGAGGATGGAATTACGCGCAAATCAATCCGTTCTAAACGAAAAATTCCTAAAAAATTAAGGACACTTTTCAAGGACTTTAAAGAGCGAAAACTCGCTTATCAAAAACATAGACAGATTTTAGGGCAACGAAACAGTTACTCTAGAACTGATCTAGATGCCACTTTTATGCGCATGAAAGACGATCATATGAAAAATGGTCAGTTGAAAGCAGGTTATAATCTTCAAATCGCCACGAACAGTCAGTATATTTTAGGCTATGATCTTTTCTCAAATCCAACAGATACACGAACATTGCGCCCTTTTTTAACCACTTTAAAAGAGTGTTTCTTTGATCTGCCAAACTATATTGTCGCAGATGCCGGCTATGGAGGAGAAGAAAACTATCAAGCGGTTTTAGAGGATCACGAGCGAACACCACTCATCACTTATGCCATGTACCATAAAGAACAGAAGAAAAAGTTTAAACAAAATCCGTTCCTTCCAGCAAACTGGCCGTACCAAGAATTAGAGGATACGTTTCTTTGTCCAAACGGACGAAAAATGAATTTTCGAAACTATTCTATTCGTACAGATAAATATGGCTTTAAACGTTATTTAAAACGGTATGAATGTGAAGACTGCTCGAATTGTCCTCTTCGAAGCCAGTGTACAAAAGCGAAGAGTGACAAGAATCGTGAGATTCAAAAGAACATGAATTGGGAATACTTTAAAGCAAGAATTCAACAGCTGCTTTCAGAAGAAGAAACAGGTAAACTCTATCGTCAACGAAAAATTGACGTCGAACCAGCTTTCGGACATTTGAAGGCTTGTTTAGGGTTCACTCGGTTCTCTGTTCGAGGGAAACAACAGGCACACAATGAAATTGGATTCGCGTTAATCGCAGTAAATTTAAGGAAATATAGGCTAAGTAAGCTAGAAAACATGAAGGATTCTCCCAATAATCTAAAAAATAAAAGACTGAAAATCATTTTTTACGATTTTCGGTCTTTTATTTTAAGGTTTTTGGGACTTACGTCCCAAGCTCATATTGGCAAATACAACCTAATAGGAGATCAATTCTTGAATTTAGTAGTCAGCTGATACTCAAACAGGGAAATTGAAATCCCCACAAGAAGTGAACAGATAACTGTAGACAACTTGTCTTATCTTCTTCCTGTTCCGAAATTTGGGAAAGGCGATATTTTAGAATACACAAAATAAGAACTATTTTATTTGTAATAAGTTATTTTATTTCGTCACATCTTCTCCAAACCATTTTTTAGAAATTTCAGCAAGTTTGCCAGATTTTCTAAGTTGTTCAAAACCTGTGTTGATTTTTTCTGCTAACTCTTTATCAGATTTCCTTAAACCTACTGCAAAAGCCTCGCTTTCGAAACTACCACTGACAATTGAATAATTGGCTAAATTATCTTCATGAGAAAGATAATAATTTGCATAAACTCGATCGATCAATAACCCATCAATTCTTCCCGACTTTAAATCCATAAATGCTTCATTAAATCCATCGTATAAAATAGCGGTTTGACCATTAACAATATCTTTCAAAATTTCAGGTTGTTCTTCAAAACTATTATAGCCAGAAGAACCATTTTGAGCACCTAAAATTTTTCCTTTCATATCAGAAAAATTAGTAATATTATTCTTTTTCAAAGAAACTACGACCTGTTCATTTTTCATATAGTCATCACTAAACAGCACTTTTTCTTCCCGTTCCGCGCTTTTAGAGTAACCATTCCAAATCAGATCGATTGTTTGATTTTGCAATTCATTTTCTTTCATAGACCAATCAATAGGTTGGAAGTCTACAGTAATATCATATAAGTCAAATACTGCTCGAGCTAAATCAATGTCAAATCCGATAAGCTCGCCAGATTTATTTTGAAAGCCCATTGGGACAAAAGAATCATCTAAACCAACGATTACTCGTTTGTCCGAATCGATTCGTGACCATTGATCCGTATCTGTTTTTTTTCTACCACAACCTGCTATTGACAGTAGTACCACTAAAGCTGTTATGGTAAGGAATAGATAGCTTTTTTTCTTCATATACTTGTCCTTTCTATTGAACAGGTGTCACTGTCAATATGTTATCGGCAATATTTTCAGCAAAGTTCATATCGTGAGTGACGACGATTTGAGTCATACCTTGTGCTTTTAGCGTTAAAATAACCTCTTCGACTTGTTGGCGAAGTTCAGGATCAAGAGCACTGGTAGGTTCGTCATAACCTAATATTTTTGGTTTCATTGCAAGAGCACGAGCGAGAGCAACGCGTTGTTTTTGACCGCCAGATAATTGATAAGGGTATAGTTTTTCTTTTCCACCTAAACCAAATTTTGTTAGCAGATCAATCGCTTCTACCTCACTTGCTTCTTTAGATTGTTTTAAGGCAAGAATCGGCGCTAAAGTGATATTATCTAACACTGAAAGATGAGGAAATAATTGAAAATCTTGAAAAACGATTCCTACTACCTGATCTGCATTATCCATTTCGACAGGATTAACCGCTACACCATCCAATAAAAATTCCCCTGAATCGATTGTTTCTAGACCAGCTAAACAACGTAACAATGTTGTTTTTCCTCCACCAGAAGGGCCCACAATTGTTAGGATCTGTCCGTCTTTGATTTCTATATTTAATTGATCGATGATCCGGCGTCCATCGAAACTTTTTGTTAAGTTTTTGATCGTTAGCATATTATTCCTCCTAAATTTAAAAGTTGAAAGAGCTAGCCCTTAAAACTAGATACTGTTAAAAGTTGAAAGGGCTCGTCCAGCTCAGACAGGAAAATAGGAAATTATGAAAGAGGTGTTTTTTGCCTCGATCCTAATTTATCTTTTTCCAAAAGAGCTAGCCCTTAAAACTAAATACAATTATTTATAATACTGATAGTGTTTTTCCAATTTTTTTGAAGCTAGCGTTAAGACTGCTGTTAATAATAGATAAATAATGCCTACTAAAACTAATGGTAATAAACTCACGTCGCGGCTCATTGCAATTTTTCCTGCTCTTAATAGATCGCCTAAACCAAGTACGTAAATCAGTGAGGTATCTTTGACCAAATTAATCACTTCATTACCAATTGAAGGCAATACGATTTTAATTACTTGAGGTAAGATAATCCGTGATACGGTTTGAAACCGTGTCAAACGCAATACTTTAGCCGCTTCATATTGACCTTCTGGAATTGATTGAATACCGCCACGAAAAATTTCTGCAAAGTATGCCGCATAATTCAATATAAATGCAAACAAAGCTGCATCATATCGCTCAAAGACAACACCGATCAGAGGTAAACCATAAAAAACAAAAATAAGTTGTAATAATAATGGTGTACCTCGCATTAGCCAAATATAGAGATGAATCAAAAAAGTTAGTGGCTTAAAATTTGTTTGCAGGGCAAACGCTACGATAATTCCAAGGGGAATCGATCCTAATAGTGTAAAAATAAAAACTTTCAATGTCATAAGTGCACCGTCTAGTAAAGCCGGCAAAATTTCCAAAATGTAGTTCATCATTTTTCCTCCAATTTTTTAATTATTCTTAGTACCATTTTGTGACAAAAAAGCAAAAAGTCCTCTTGGCAAATTTGCCAAGAGGACGAAATAATCGTGGTTCCACCTCAATTTGTTAATACCTTACGATAATAACCTCATTAAACCTTTATCTAACGCTAAAGATTCTTTTCTGATAACGGAGAATACCGCATCTTCTTACTTTATTCAGAAGGTGACTGAAACAGATGTGTTCATCAAAGGTTTCCAGCTTTTTCTCTCAGCGAATAAAAAAGTCTCTGTCAGGAAATAATCAGTGATTACTTGTTCTGGTTGTGTGTTTTAGTTGTATTGGAAATAGTAATAGGTAGTAAATATTGTTTTATATCTCAGCGTGACTGCCAGTTGTAAGTAAATAAAAAGTCCTTTGGCAAGTAAGCCAAAGGACGTAAAATGCGTGGTTCCACCTTTTTTTATTATCGTCTCGCAACGATAACCTCAAGAAGTCATAGACTTCTAATGCTATAACGGGCATTCCCGAACTTTCCTACTAGTAATTCAAAAAGCTAACTCCCAGATGTGTTTCACTTTATCACTCTGTCTTTTCCCACCAACCAAAGACTCTCTTCAAGAAAAAATAAAGGTACTCTTCTGTTCTTTGTTTTGTATAACTTTACCATCACTTTTTTCACTTGTCAACAACTATTTATTTAGAAAATTCAGACAACAGATCGTTTTAAGCATAAAAGTAACGGATTTGGTAAAGTTGAGGTAAAATAGAAATAGTCGTTTTCTATTAAAAAGTAAGTAAATAGCGATAGCTAAAAACTATCTCGCTGTTTCTATTTGTACTATCCTTTCACATATATATCTGATAAACTAGTTACAATTATTATCGGAAAGTACAGAAGGAGTGAGTGTAGATTGAGGCGACCGATTATTGGAATAGCAGCAAATGAAATTGAAGATGCGGGAGCACGATTGTATCATTTACCGATCAGTTACACTCCGTGTGGTTACGTGAAAGCAGTGCAAAATGCCGGAGGTTTGCCAATGGTTTTACCAGTAGGGCCCCCTGAGTTGGCTAAGGATTATATTGACCAGATTGATAAGTTGGTTTTAGCTGGCGGACAGAATGTATCGCCCTCATTATATGGTGAATCAATTCAAGTTGAAGAAGCTTTATTGTCGCAAGAAAGAGATCAATTCGAGTTAGCTTTGATCGAAGAAGCTGTTAGACAAACGAAACCTATTTTTGCAGTCTGTCGTGGTCTGCAACTGGCTAATGTGGCTCTTGGCGGCAGCTTATATCAAGATATCAGTCAGCTGAATGATACGAAAATTAGTCATATGCAAGTACCGATATCCAGAGAAATTCCTACACATCAGATTCGAACAGAAGAAACAAGTATTCTACGTAAAATCTATGGCGAAAAAACGACGGTCAATTCGTTTCATTTTCAAGCAATAAAAAAATTAGCAAAAAGATTAAAAATGACAGCCATTAGTGAAGATGGCATCATTGAAGGCGTTGAAAGTAAGGATTCTAGTTTAGCGTTTTTAGGGGTGCAGTGGCATCCTGATTTTGCGTATGATCATTTAGAACAAGAAATGGCTGTTTTTCGTTATGTGGTTGAAAAATTATAAGTTATCTAGCTTTACAGAATCATTTCCTCTACCTTTAAGTAGCTCACAGAAAGTCAAAAAAGGACTTTAAGTTGATCTTCTAAATTGTTCAGGGGCTAAGTATTCTATTCAGCTATAAAAAAGAGGGGGAATCGAATAATGAAGAAAAAATTTGGTTTATTTGTATTGGCAGCTAGTTTATTATTGACGGCTTGCAGTGGGGGAAAAGGAACAAACTCATCTGGTGAAAAGGCAGATGGGGATAAGACAGAACAAACACAAGTGATCAAAGTCGCTTCTGGTGGAGAATTGTCAACCTTAGATAGCGCTCATTATACAGATGTTTACAGTTCAGATATGATCGGTCAGGTTGTGGAAGGACTTTATCGGATGGACAAAAATCATGATCCCGAATTGGCGGTTGCAGCAAGTGAACCTACCGTTAGTGATGATGGCTTAGTTTATACATTCAAACTAAAAGAGACAAAATGGAGTAACGGTGATCCTGTTGTAGCTGGTGATTTTGTTTCATCATTTAAAAACGTTGTTGATCCAAGCTTTGGTTCAAGTAGTAGTAACCAAATGGATATTTTTAAGAACGGTCGGAAAATCCGTGAAGGTGAAGCGAATATTGATGAACTTGGCGTGAAAGCTATTGATGACCAAACCTTAGAAATGACGTTAGAATACCCAATTCCATATTTAGCTCAGGTTTTAATAGGAACACCATTTATGCCTAAAAATGAAAAATTCGTCAAGGAAAAAGGCGAAGCTTATGGAACTTCTGCTGATAATTTTGTTGGGAATGGTCCATTTGTGATTTCCGGTTGGGATGGTAACACAGAAGAGTGGAAACTAACAAAAAATAAAGAGTATTGGGATCAACAAAATGTTAAACTAGATACAATCGATGTTCAAGTTGTCAAAGAAATCGGTACAGGAACAAATCTATTTGATGCAGGTGATCTAGATTATACTGTTCTTGCAGATACGTATGCTTTGCAGTATAAAGATTCGCCACAAGCACATTTTACTCCTAAAGCAATGGTAGGCTATCTAAGCCCTAATCATAAACGTGAAGTAACTGGAAATGTCAATGTTCGTAAAGCGATTTTACAAGCAATTGATAAAGAAACTTTTGCAAAAGATATTTTAGGCGATGGTTCGACTGATCTGAATGGTTTTGTACCAAAAGATTTTGCAAAAGATCCAGATACAGGCGAAGATTTCCGTAAAGAAAATGGGGATTTTTTGCCATTTGATTTAAAAGCAGCACAAAAAAACTGGGAAACTGCTAAAAAAGAATTAGGTAAAGATAAAATCGAATTAGAATTGCTTTCAGCTGATTCTGCACTTGCAAAAAAGACAATCGAATATGTTCAAGGGCAATTGCAACAAAATTTACCAGGTTTAACAATTAAATTAAAATCTGTTCCATTACAAAATCGTTTGGATTTACAAACTGCTAGCGACTTTGACCTCGTTTTTGGTACATGGACACCAGATTATGCTGATCCAATCAACTTTTTGGAGTTCTATGATTCTAAAAGCGGTTTGAATACATCGGGTTATGATAATCCCGAATATGACAAAGGATTAAATGAAGCAAGAATCACTTTAGCAAATGAACCGGAAAAACGCTGGGATAAACTGAAGGAATTAGAAGAAACTTTGATTGAAAAAGACGCGGCTGTTTTGCCTCTTTACCAAGGAGCAATTGGTTATCTCAAGGCAGATCGATTAAAAGAATTACAAGTTTTTCCATTTGGAAGAACCGTTTCTTATCGTTTAGCATATGTTGAATAATTTGTAAAAAAAGTAAAAAGCAAGTTGATTACTAAGATTTTTATCTTGTGTGTCAACTTGTTTTTTTATTTATAGTGAGCCACTGGATGCGCTTATATCAGTATTTATAGTGATAATTGTTATAAAAATAACAAGAAAGATCAACAATGAGCATGCATATCTTTTGTAATTGTCGAATAATGCGTTTAACATAAAACATATACAGAGAAAAAAATTTTCAAAAGAACAAATGATGGTGGAGGGAAAAAACGATGCGACTAATCAAAGGACTTATTTCTTTATTGTTAATAGCGGGTATTTTTGGAATCGCTGGTTTATATTCTCAAATGGTAGATTTAGGTGCTGTAACCACTTTTTTCAGTAATTTGCTGTTTCAATATGAGGAATTATTTTATTTTTACCAAGTTGTTCTTTTTGTTTTATTAACAGTCTTTTTGATCACATTTTTGATGGTTCTATTCAAACCGATCACCAAAAAACAAATCCATATACAAAAAGATATGGGGCAGGTTAATTTGCCGCTGAGTACGCTTGAATCAATCGCCAGATCCTCGCTGCAAGGAATTGTAAATATTGAGGATACGCAAGTGAAAATACGTTTGACAAAGAAACAAACAGCAGATGTTCAAGTCACGATAGCAGATGAAAAGCAACAGCAATTTTTAAGCAGAGGGAAGCAAATTCAAGAATTGATTCCCAAAGCCTTGCAAAATATGGCGATGGTCGAGACGAATAAAACAAAAATTATTTTCAAAAAGAAAAAAGCAGAATCGTCCTTGCTACCAAGTGGCAAAAAAGAGTCTCGTGTGGTTTAAGGGAGGAAATATAATGAAAAAACGAGTAACAATAGCTCCTTACCGCAATCAAATTATATTTACTAGTTTGGCTTTGCTCATGGCCATACTTTTTATGACGATTGGATTTTGGAAAACAGTTTTAATTGTCATTTTAACAGGCAGTGGTTACTTTATTGGCAAAATGCAAGATGAAAAAAGCTCTATCTCTTCAATTTTAGCTTCTATAAAAGCTTTTTTTGAAAGATAAATATAAATCGAATCACAATCAGAAAGGTTGAGAAGAATATGGATAACAAAGCAAATGGAAACACAACTGAAGGAACAAACGCAAATGGAATCAAAACAACATTAACATTTGATGATCAAGTCGTGAAAAAAATTGCTGGTATCGCCGTATCAGAAATCCCAGGAATTTTAGGATTAAGCGGAAATGCAATTACAAACTTGACCGACAGATTTACGAATGGAAATAACCCAACAAAAGGAATTAGTGCAGAAGTTGGAACAAAACAAGTAGCCATTGATTTAGATGTCATTGCAGAATATGGAAAAAATATTGCTCAAGTATTCGATACAGCAACAAAAAAAGTTGCAGATGAAGTAAAAAACATGACTGGTTTGGATGTCATTGAATTTAATATGAACGTAGATGACGTTATGTCGAAAGAACAGTATGAAGAAAAATTTGAAAATAAGAAAAAAGATGATAGCGAAAATGAGAAAAAACAAGAGAATAATACACGTACATTGCAATAATATGTAACTGTATTTGATTTAGAGGAGGCTGTTTATTATGTTAAGTTTTATTTGGTCATTAATTGTCGGCGGTGTGCTAGGTGCCATTGCTGGAGCAATTCTAGGTAGAGATGTACCCGGTGGTGTAGTCGGTAATATCATCGTTGGATTTATCGGAAGCTGGGTAGGTACGATGCTATTAGGAAATTTCGGTCCTATCATTGGTGGATTTCCAATTATTTCAGCATTGATCGGTGCCGTTATCTGTATTGCGATTTATTCATTTATTGCAAAACGAATGGCTTAGAAAAGTAGTGGTCGGTACAGAAATATTTAACCTTTAGAAATAAGAAAGAGGTGTTTCTGTTTCCGCCATTTATTTGTATTTAGGGTGTAGAACAAAAGTGGATTTTTACTTTTGTCCTACACCCTATTTTTTTGGTTATTCAAACATTTCTGCTGGCAGTAAAATTGTTTCTTTATTTCCATCATCAAAAGCAAAAACTTGAGAGGGGTATTCGGTTGAATAAGGGAAAGGTAAGTCAATGGCCATTTGGACAGTACTGATTTCTTGTGAAAAGTGAACAGTTACTTTTCCATCATTATTGATTAAATCGAAATACAGCATATTTGTAAGAGGAATAACTCCTTTTAAATCCAAATCAATAATCAGCCAGATACTATCGATCAAGGCACCAGGCAGGCTTTCAACTACACCTAAAGAAGCATAACGACTACGTTGACTATCAAAACTTTCCACCATTTAATTTCCCTCCTTTGTCTATCTAATAACAATAGTATACCCTATTTAGTAAAAACTCGCTTCTGTAATGTTTGGTAAAAAAAGCAAATATAAAGCTCAGAATAACGTGAGATGATATGACGTTTGATCATATGAAAAAAGAGACAAAGTCAAAAGACCTCATCTCTAAAAATTTACTTTTAAGTAACGAATTATTCTGGTTTTTCACCGATCACAGTTGGTTCAGCTGCTTCTTCAGAGCTTTCTTCTTCGGTTTCAGCTTTTGCCTCTGTTACTGCGACGATTTGTTCTTCGCCTTCAGTAATAATATCGTAATCTTTATTTTTTGGTAAATCAGCAATAGTAATCGCATCACCAATTGCAAGTTTTGTAATATCAACTTCTACACGTTCTGGTAATTTATCTGGAGTTGCTGAAACTAAAACGTTATATAAGTTTTGAATCAACTCGCCACCAGCTTTAACACCTTCAGCTTCACCGACAAGAACGATTTCAGCTTCTACTTCTGTCGCTTCTTTCATATTTACAGCTAAAAATTCAACGTGTTTCATTTGGCTTGTGAATGTATCTAATTGCGCTTTATACATTAAAGTATTGATTTTTTTCCCACCAATGTTCATTGTAATAACAGCATTGGCACCATTGTCACGTAAAAGTCTTGTTAGTTCTTTTTCTTCGACTGAAATTGGTGTGCTTTCGATTTCATATCCATATACGACAGCAGGGACTTGACCCTTATGACGTAACTCGTTTCTTAATGAACGTGGACGGACAGCTCTTTCTTTAACTTCTAATGATACTGACATAACCTAAATTCCTCCCTTGAAATTTAAAAGCTGGACGAGTTGTGTAGTCTCAAGATCTAAGAGACTAGCTCGTGAAGCTAGACAAATCAAAATGAATTTATATTTGGTTATCTGCAAAACGCAACATGATGGAAAAAAGGAGTCTTGCTGGTGTCTATTGAAACTTGTAAAAGATTAAACGTAGCTAAGGTTTTCTTGTTAAGATATAAAACAAACAAGAACTTCTACAAATCGGACAGCAAAAACAAAAAAACCCGAATAATTGTGCACAATTATCCAGGGGAAAATTCCATGTGATACCTTATTCTCTCCCAGGTCATTACGCTGTTTTTGAGAAACCTTATTCACTTTCTATATTAACCATAACGTGAATCCAATATTAAGTCAAGAGAAGTGAAAGAAATACGAGCGTCTTTTAATTATTACTTAAAGGTTTGTTTAATCGAGTCGGGATCGTTCTCTTTTCATTCTTCAAATTTTATACTAAACTATTAGTTGAAATGAGGAAATTAAATGCGCTTAGATAAATTATTGGAACAAGAAAAAATTGGTTCTAAAAGAAAAATAAGAGCCATGATTCGTAGTAAACAGGTCACTGTTGACGGACAAGTCATTATGGACGAAAGTCTTAATGTCGATGCAGCCTTGCAAGATATTTTTGTTGGAGATGTGAAAATCCAGCATGAAACCCATGTCTACTATATGTTGAATAAACCTCAAGGCGTTGTGACAGCTGTTAAAGATGTTCAGCATCAAACCGTTATCGATTTAATTAGAGCAGAAGATCAAAGAGTAGGATTATATCCTATAGGACGATTAGATCGTGATACAGAAGGATTACTTTTGATTACAGATAATGGTCAGTTGGGTTACCAATTACTATTACCGCATAAAAAAGTTTCAAAACGTTACGAAGTAATTGTGAACGATATGTTGACAGAATTTGACTGTCGATCATTTACTGAAGGAATTGTATTTTCTGACGGAAAAAAATGCAAGCCAGCCGAACTTGTGATTTTGTCTTCAGAAAAAGGGCAAAGCCATGCGTATTTAGATATCACCGAAGGAAAATTCCATCAGGTCAAAAAAATGTTTTTATCTGTAGGGAAAAAAGTGATTTATTTAAAACGATTATCGATGGGGCCGATTCAGTTAGATCAAACGCTGGGTTTAGGCGAATATCGCTCTTTAAATCAAGAAGAATTACAGACGCTATTGCCCTATTTTACAATTCATAAAAAAGAAAAGAGAGTGGAATATGAAATTTAAGACATTATTATTTGATGTGGATGACACGTTACTAGATTTTCAATTGACAGAAAAAAAAGCACTGCATGCGTTATTTCAAGAAGAAAACCTAACACTAACAGATGAAATACAAGCAACGTACAAAAAAATAAATAGCCAATTGTGGCAAGATTTTGAACAAGGAAAAATAGATAAGAAGACGGTCACAGATACTCGTTTTAGTTTATTATTTGGCCAACTGAATAAAAAAGTAGATGGGAAAAAAATGGGAGAGCAATATCGCGATCATTTAGCTCAAGGACATGATTTGTTAGGAAACAGTAGAAAGATCATTGAACGACTTAAACCAGATTATGAATTGTATATTGTGACAAACGGTGTGGCAAAAACTCAGTATCAACGATTGAATGATTCTAAAATGTCCCTCTTTTTCAATGATATTTTTGTTTCAGAGGAAGTAGGATATCAAAAACCGATGAAAGAATATTTTGACTATGTTTTTGAGCGGATTCCTGGTTTTGAACGAGAAAAAACATTGATTATTGGCGATTCACTTGCATCAGACATTAAAGGAGGCAACTTAGCCAATATCCAAACACTTTGGTTGAATCCATCCAAACAACCAGTAGAACCAACTGTTCAGCCAACATACGAAATCAATCGATTAGACGATATTTTTAATGTCTTAGAACAATAAAAAGAGAGCTTAGAACAGAAGAGCTAAGATTTAAAGGCTTCAGAAATAAATATTTTTTCTAGCCCTCTGTTGCTACCTATACATTGATACTCAATCGAACCATATCTCTTAAAATAAGTTTATGTTCGATGATTTCTTCCTCATAGTGACGAAGAAAAAAGTCATGATCAATACTTATCATGCGAAATCCACATTTTTGATAGAGATATAATTGCCCAAAACTGGTACTTCCAGTACCGATTTCAACTGTTTTATAATGATTTTTTTTAGCATGAGTCAATGCGAATTGAATTAATTCTTCACCATATCCCTGGCCTTGGTAGTCTTTAGAGACAGAAACATTAACGATTTCAAGTGTTTCAGGACGAGTGGGAAGCAAGATTAAAATACCTATGATCGTTTCATTTAAAATAAGATCGAAACACACGCTACGTTTGGTGTAGTCTTTTATTAAGTCTTTATTTGGATCTGCTAACAGCGATAAGTCATAGTGGATTTTTTGGAATTCTTGAATTTTTCTAATTGTCATACTATTTTCCTTTCTGATAAAATTGAATAATAAATGAGTAGATTAAAAAAATAATCGAAAAATTGTAGCTTTCTGCTTAGTTTCTATTATAATAGAAAAAGGGTAACATGACTATTACATACAAGAGAGAGGTTTCGTTGAATGAAAAATACTCAACCAATCGTGATTGGTGTTACTGGCGGTTCAGGAAGTGGGAAAACCAGTGTTAGTCGGGCGATTTTCAATCATTTTCCCGATCATTCTATTATGATGTTAGAACAAGATTCTTATTATAAAGATCAAAGCCATCTTAGTTTTGAAGAACGATTAACAACGAATTATGATCATCCGTTTGCTTTTGACACAGATTTGCTGATCGAGCATTTACAACAATTAATAGACTACCAAACAATCGAAAAACCAGTATATGATTATGTTGCTCATACGAGAAGTTCAGACATTATTATTCAAGAGCCAAAAGAGGTTATTATCTTAGAAGGCATATTGATTTTGGAAGATAGTCGTTTGAGAGAGTTGATGGATATTAAATTATATGTGGATACAGATGATGATATCCGTATCATCCGCAGAATCAAACGTGACATGGATGAGCGTGGAAGAACCTTAGATTCGGTTATTGAACAATATTTAACCGTTGTTAAGCCGATGTACCATCAATTTATCGAACCAACGAAACGGTATGCAGATGTGATCGTTCCAGAAGGTGGAGAGAACCATGTTGCGATAGATTTGATCACTACTAAAGTAGCAAGTATTTTAAATGAATAATAAATGTACATAACTGGGTAAGGCAACTTACAAAATCATGTTTATATCGAATTTCAATCAAAAGAAGTCAATAATCAGCATGAGTACGTATAATTTATATATTTTATTGAGTTACATCTTAGTGTTAAATGATAGTGGAGTATCAAATTAAACCGATAAAAAAGTTAAGATAATGTGAAAAATTCAAATAAACTATCCAATATCTAGAAAAATAATAACGAGAGAAGTCAGGAATGTACTTTATTCTGATTTCTCTCGTTATTTGTGAAGGAATAAAGAAGCATGAAAATAAAAATTTGATGAGAAATGTTAGGAGGGGTTAGTGGATTGAAAAATATTATTCTTTATTTTAATCAATATATAGAGAGAGTGCTTCTATTTTTCCAGAAAACAAGAAAATATATAGAGGGATTTTAATGATTAATATTTGTTGTTTTTTTGATATAAATACTGGCTAATAAGCCTTTTTTTAATTTTTATGGATTTTTTTAGTCTATCCACTTCAAATCTATTCTTTTTTATTTAGGGATTATACTGATTTTAAATTAAATGTTTTTGTGTATTTTAGTTTTTTTAAAATAAACGCTATTATGTATATTTTTCTCATTAAAGACTTTTTTTATAGAGATTATCAAAGTTTTAAGTGATTGCTATAAAAAATTGAAAAATTTTAATTTAAAAGCATGATATAATTTACACGGAAGAAGTTTTTGATTAGATTAGTTAGGGGGACAAAGTATTATGATACGAAGGGGAGAAATCTTTTATGCAAATCTCTCGCCTGTTGTTGGTTCGGAACAAGGAGGAATTAGACCTGTATTGATTATTCAAAATAATAAGGGGAATTTATTTAGTCCAACATTGATTGTTGCGCCTATAACTAGGAATGTGAATAAGAAAATGCAGCCGACTCAGGTCAAAGTAGATATACCTCATGACGAGTGCATGACGCCGTCATTAGTGTTGTTAGAACAAATCCGAACGTTGGATAAAGAACGAATTCTTCACAAAATTTGTCAGTTACAAGAAGACGATATGTTAAAGGTCAACCAAGCGCTGAAAATAAGTATTGGTATTCGTTAAAAATGGGAGTAGTACATAGGTAAGGATATACATAAACATTCGTAAATAATAGATCGAAAATCAGGAGAATGATTAGCTCAAATGATTTGCGAATATGATTTTAAATCGAAGATTATTAGAGAAGCAGGACAGAAGTTCATTTTTGGGGCTATTTACTTCTGCTGCTTTTCGTATATAGAACTAGGAGCAAAACAAAACAGTTAGTTTTGCTTCTGGTTCTATAAGTGTTGAACGGACACTAGAATGAAAGATGCAATCAATAAGTGACTATCAAAAAATAAACACTTTCTCTGGAAAAATAGTTGTCTTTTAAAAGAATTCTTTTGAATTTTTTATGGTGTACGTCTATAGTGTAATCAAAGGAGTCGATACGGATGAAGAAAATTCGTTATGGTATTTTAAGTACAGCGCAAATCGTTCCTCGTTTTGTGGAAGGAATCAAAGAAAGTAGTTTAGGTGAAGCTGTAGCAATTGCATCACGTACGTATTATAAGGCCGCGAAGATGGCAGAGGAATTGGCTATCCCTAAAGCTTACGGCAGTTATGAAGAACTCTGTAAGGATGAGGAAGTAGATATCATCTACGTAGCTACATATAATAAGGGACATTATGAAGCGGCAAAAATGGCGTTGACTTATAAGAAACATGTTTTAGTTGAAAAGCCGTTTACTTTAAAGTTATCTCAAGCAAAAGAACTTTTTGAAGTAGCAGAAAAAAATGGCTGTTTCTTGATGGAAGCGCAAAAATCTGTTTTTTTACCGATTAGTCTACAAGTGAAAAAAGCAATTCAGCAAAACAAAATTGGCGAAATACACTGGCTGCAATCGATCACGTCTTATCCTAATGTTGATCATATCAGTTGGTTTCATTCATTAGATGCCGGAGGTGGAGCATTACATGGGTCAGGTAGTTATCCTTTGCAGTACATGCAATTTATATTGGATCAATCGATCACGGAATATTACGGGAACGCTACAAGAAAAAAAGGGGCCGCAGATGATCAAGTAAATATGGGACTGACGTTTCAAAATCAAGTGTTGGGAACTATTTTTATCTCTGTTAAAGTGGATATTCCAAGTAAACTGACGATTTATGGTGATAAAGGACATATAGAAATTCCATATTTTTGGAAAACAAAACAGGCGACTATTTATTACGACGATGGTAGACAAGAAACCTTGATAGGTGAGTTTGATAGTGAATTTGTATTTGAAGTGGAGCATGTGAATGAATGTCTTCAAAATCACTTGTTGGAAAGTCCTGTTATGACTAGAAATATGACGTTAGATACTGTAAGTATCGTAGATCGTCTTTATGCTACGTGGCTGGAAACGGACGATAACTCAGAAAAATATTGCAATCACAGTATATCTATGTTAAAGTAGTCCTCATGCGACGAGTTGACTCAATCAGACAGCTTCGGCTGTTCCGTTTTGACGGCTAGTGATTGACAAAACAACAGAGGCACATATGTTAAATCATACCTACCGGATGTAGGCGTGTCGGATAAATATTTTTGTGGAGAAGATGTTATCTATTTATTTTTATAAATACTGTGGTAAAAAGAAGACTTCGGTCTTCTTTTTATTTTGAAAAGAAGCGCATCGTTACACTATTTGGTGCAATAAGAATTCAATAATGATTATTGTTGATTGCACTAAGAAGAAACAGTCATAATACTAGAGATCAGGCTGAATAGTTCTTAAGTAACATTTTACAAAATAGCGCTTTAAAGAATATAAAATTTCTAGAAGAAATAGTATACTAAGAAGGTTGCACTTGTGTAAGTGCAACTTTTTTGTGTTGTTATGCAATAAAAATCACGCTATAGTTCAAGTGTAAGGGAAAGAAAGTTGGTGAGTAGAATGTCACTGCACTTATCAAAACGAGCAATAAAAATCTTGTTGTTGCTTTTAGATTTAGAAGACAGTGTTACGACAAAAGAATTGGCAGAAACCTTCCATGTTAGTGTACGGACAATCAAATATGATTTAGAAAATGTACGTGAGTGGCTTAAAGAACAGAACGTTTTACTTAAAGCGCGTCGTAATAAAGGTATTTGGTTAGAAATACCTGATTCCGAACGATTGACCTTGAAAAATGAAATTATTGAAGTAGAACGTTTTGAAACTTATCCGGATCAGGAACTAAGAGTAAATCAATTGATTTTTCGATTGTTATTAGCGCCTAACTGTCTAACGTCACAAGCGTTGGCAGATGATTTACAGGTCAGCAGAAATACGATCATCAGTGATTTAGATCGTGTAGAAGAATTGACCCAAACGTATGACCTTGCACTTAATCGCCAAAGTCGGCTAGGATTTTCGATTGTTGGGAAAGAAAGTAAAATACGATTGCTGATGGAATACATCACCCAAAAAGAAATAACTGAATATGATATTTATCAAATCATGAGTTATTTTGTCCACTTAGGACAGCAGAAAAAAATGCAGGAAGTTCATGTTGGCGTCAATACAATTTTTCAAAAAATTTATCAAGTTGCCTTAAAAGAAATGACGGGACTGTTAGATCCTTCTTTATTTGATCAATTTAATTATGCTGAAATACTTTCGATTACATTACGTGTAGCGATTGCGGCTTCAAGAATGCAGCTTCATCATACGGTTGGCGGATATAAAATGTTAGCAAATCAAAATGTGTTAGAGCAAAAGCAAGAGTTGCCGTTTTTATTGATGAAAAAAGTCTTTGATCATTACGAGCTACCGCTTTTGGCAGATGAATATTTTTATATTTATAGTGATGTGTTTGTTGCAAATAATCAGCAAGACATCGTCGGATTGACAGAAGAGTTGATCAAAGATGTCTCAAAAGAAGTCGATTTTCCTTTTTATCGTGATCATCAGTTATTTACAAATCTTTTTGCTCATTTATCCTTACGTTTAACTAAAAAGCATCTGTTTATAAATGAGTATAATCCGTTTGTTGATGATATTAAAGCGAAGTATCCACAATTATTTTCAGCAATTCAGCTTGCAAGTCAAAGTGATATTGTAGGATCTGCTTTGTTGATAAATGATTCATTTATTGCCTACATTGCTTTGCACTTTCTAGTTGCATATGAGAAAAATTTGCATGAAGTCAACGTGGTAAGAATCGTATACGTGTGTTCGACCGGTTTAGGTGTGACGAGTTTGATCGAGCAGAAAATTATGGAAGAGGTCTCGAATGTTGAAATAGCTGGATTTGCTTCTGTTTTAAATGCAGTGGATGTAATAGAAGAAAAGAATCCAGATTTAGTTTTGAGTATTTTTCCGATCGAAAGTATGAATCGTCCTTTTGTTAAAGTCAATCCGCTGCCAACGGAAGTAGATATTCATACTATCCAAGAAGAAGTTAATAAAATCTTGATCCAGACGAAGGCTGGAAACGTACCACGTTTAGTCCCTCGTCAGCAAGTCAAAGAAAAACAAGGAATCGAAGCCGAAAGTCGGGATATTCTTGTACGGACATATGTGATTTACGAAGAACTACTAAAAGCGTTCGCCAAAAAATTATCGCAGGAATATAAAGAAGCATTTTTGCTTCATGTAATGCTGATGGTGCATCGAATCACATTTGATAGCCAATATGAAAACGAAGGGAATATCATCAAAGAAACCTTACTGGACCAGAAAGAATTGGTTGGACGCATCGAAGAAATTTTTGCTAAATGTGATTTGATGGTTAATCAAGCCGAGATTACCGCGCTGTTGAATTATATAGAAAAGGAGGAACTTGTATGAAGTTAAATGAGGATGCTAAAAAAATCATTGATGAAAGTTCAAACAAAAGCGAGTTGGGAACGGTACTCAAAAAAATAAGTGAATTGTTGGAAGAACAAGCGATTCAACCGACAGACTTACAATGGACGATTTTGATTAATCATGTCAATGAAATGATTAAACGCTCGATTGCTGGGGAACAAATGTCAGGAGTTGATCCAGTCATGTTTGAAGAGGTATCCGAAGAAGCCTTAATGATCGCAAATGAAGTGGTTCAGCATATTGGAAATTTACCGCAAGATGAAATGTATGTATTATCGATTCATTTTGAAACAGCTAAGCAAAACGAAGGATAAAAAAGAGCTGAAGTCTTTTTTATCAAGCGTTTAAATAAAAAAATTGGAGGAATAAATCATGGTAACAGTAGTAATAGCAGATCGTTTAGGTAAAGGACAAAATGTCGCAAAAGGTGTGGAGGCTGCAGGAGGTCGCGCAGTTGTTGTTCCTGGTATGGGAGCAGATATGCGTTTAGGGGATGTAATGCAGCAAGAAAATGCTGATTTGGGAATTTCATTTTGTGGAAGTGGCGGTGCAGGTGCATTAACGGCTGCTACAAAATACGGTTATCCAGAACGTCATGGTATGCGTTCAATTGATGAAGGTGTGACAGCAATCAATGATGGGAAAACTGTTTTAGGCTTTGGATTTATGGATCAAGAAGACTTGGGTAAACGGATTGTTGAAGCATACATGAAAAAAAACGGATAGGCGTTGAATAACCTTTCGGAAAAAATGGAGTGAGACAAAAAACGTCTTAATTAATTTCACCTATTTTCTGTCAAGGTTGAACAAGCCAGCTCAGTTTTAATAAATAGGAGGGAAATTTAATGGGGAAAGTAACAACTAAAAAACGCCAGATCATTCGAGTTGAAGGAACAGGCAAGGAAAAGCACTTGGCTTTTGCTAATGCATTGAATCAAATTCATAGTCAAGTGCTAAAAGAAAAAAATGACGTAATCGTTCGGATCGAACCGATGACCATTCAGATTGTAAGAGCAGAACAAGAAACATTTACAGAACGTTTTTTCTTTTTCTTCTTACCTAGGGTGCGTGCAGATTATCGTGTACTGTTAGATGTTGAAGTGGAAATCACATTGATTGAAATGGAAACAGTCTCGTTTGTGGAGAAAAAAGTTGCTGATCCAAATGGTTTTCCTATCTTTTTTAGAAAGAAAAAAAGAATGTATAAGGAGGCAAATTAAATGGATGTTTTAGTTGTTTTGATCAAATCATTATTGATTGGAGGTTTAGTTGGATTTTCAGCTGGAGCTGGAGCTGCAAGAATGTTTCATGCGCCCAATACACAAGGACTAGGTGCATTTAGAACATTAGGTGAAATGAATGCTTGTGAAGGGGATGCGGCCAGTCACTTTTCTTTTGGATTAGGTTTCTTCTTTAATGCTTGGGCATCCACAGTTGGAGCAGGGGCATTTACACAAGATGTCGATCATCGTGTTATCCCAAACTGGGCAGCAGCGGCCTTGTTGGTAAAAAATAAAGATATTGCGCAAACGATGCACAATCCTAAAAAGATGGGAATATCCGGAGCCATTATAGGAATGTTGGTTGTGGCTTTCTTGAATACAACAGCTTCAGCAATTCCTGAGTCGTTGCAAGTAACAGCCGTTGCAGTTTTAGTACCGGCAGCAAATTTATTGATCAACACAGTAATGCCAGTTTTATTCTGGTTAGCTGCGATCGATGCTGGAAAGCGTTCGGGTTTTTGGGCCACGATTTTTGGAGGACTTGCAACAATGATCATGGGCAATGCAGTTCCAGGTGTTGTATTAGGAATTTTAATCGGTAAAGGTGTGGATGAAATCGGTTGGACTAGAGTGACTAAAAGTATGATGGCAGCAGTAATTTTATTATTTGTATTTAGTGCTTTTTTCCGCGGATTTGATTTACAAATGATCGAAAGTTTCCGTTTGCAAATTCCTATTTGGTTGCAAAATATGCATGATATTTTTAGTGTTGGCAAATAATTAAGTCGAAAGTGAGGAACTGTGATGGATGAAATAGTGGCGTTAGAAAAAAAGAATTTTTGGTTTGCTGACTGGTCATTTCCGATTTTAGTCGGGCTATTGTCAGCAGGCGTATTTGCTGGAACACATATGTATATAGAGCATGGTGTAGGGGCATTTAATGAAGTGGCAATCGTTGCGATGCTGAAGGCTGGTATGGATGGCGGTTCTTATGGGGCGGCTGCCGCATTTGGTGCAAGTTTCTTGTTTGCTCGCATTTTAGAAGGATCATTAGTTGGTATTTTAGATATTGGTGGTGCGATTTTAACAGGTGTTGGGATTGGGGTTCCGGCGATTCTTTTAAGTATGGGAATTACGGCGCCCGTAGAAAATTTTGGCCTTTCTTTATTGACGGGTATGATTCTTGGTTTGATCATCGGTGGAATTATTATCATGATTCGTAAATTTACGATCAATCAGTCAAACTCTACATTTGGTGCAGATGTCATGATGGGTGCAGGAAATGCTTCTGGCCGTTTCTTAGGACCTTTGATCATCATCAGTGCATGCGGCGCTTCTGCTCCAATTGGGATTGGATCGATCGTTGGTGCCGTGATTTTCTATATTTGGAAAAAACCAATTGCAGGTGGCGCGATTTTAGGTGCGATGATATTTGGTGCAATGTTTCCTGTTGATTTACCTAGTTAAAAGCAAAACGAAATTGCACTTTTCTTTTGAAAACCGTTTACATTATAATGTTACTATGTTATTATAAATTGAAAATAATTTGATTTTTAATTCATACTAATTTTTGAACGGAGGACAAAAAGAAATGAATGGTTTTGTGCAGTGGATGGAAGTAAAATTGATGCCGATTGCCAATAAGTTTGGCTCTCAAAGACATATGACAGCGATTAGAAAGGGGCTTATTGCAACAATGCCCTTGACGATCGTAGGGGCTTTTTTTACAGTATTTCAGAATATTCCGATTGATGCTTATATGAAGTTTATTGAGCCTTATCAGGCAGTTTTGGATATTCCATCACGATATACGATGGGGATTTTAGCGTTGTATGCAACCTTTGGGATTGCTTCTTCTTTAGCGACAAGTTATAAATTGGATTCTTTAACGTGTGGAATTTTAGCTGTTATGGCTTTTTTGGTAACAGCGGCCCCCCCAACACGGGTTTTTGAAGATGTCAAAGATGTGATTGGTGCTGGTCGTTACATCAATTTAGCCAATATCGGTTCTGCTTCACTGTTTGGTGCAATTGTTACAGCGCTGGTTTCTGTTGAAATCTATCGTTTCTTTGTTCAAAAAGATATCACAATTAAGATGCCAGACGGTGTGCCACCAGAAGTATCTAATTCTTTCATTGCGTTGATTCCAGGCGCTGTAATTTTATTACTATTTTGGGTGATTCGCCATGTTATTGGTTTTGACTTAAATGGTTTCTTGAGCACGTTATTGATGCCGCTAAAAGATACATTAGCTGGAAATAGCTTGTTTGGCGGACTCCTTACAGTTTTCTTGATTTGTTTCTTCTGGGTGTTAGGGATTCATGGGCCAGCAATTATGGGACCTGTTATCAGACCGTTTTGGGATATGTCGATTGCTGAGAATACACTTGCCTTTCAAGAAGGGGCATCTGTTCATAATTTGCCTAATATCTTTACAGAGCAATTTTTACAATGGTTTATCTGGATCGGCGGTGCCGGTACAACTTTAGCTTTAGTCGTTTTAATGATGTTTTCTAAATCAACCTACTTGAAAAGTTTAGGACGTTTATCCTTCTTACCAGGATTGTTCAATATTAATGAACCTGTGATTTTTGGTACACCGATCGTGATGAATCCAATTTTAGGGATTCCGTTTATCGTGGCGCCATTGATCACAACAACATTTTCTTACTTCTTAACTGTTACAAATGTGATTCCGATGATGGCAGCACGTTTACCATTTGCAATACCTGCGCCGATCGCTGCTTGGATGAGTACAAACTGGAGTGTTCCTGCAGCACTTCTTGTCTGTGTCAATTTCGCAATTACTTTGGCGATCTACTACCCGTTCTTCAAAGTATATGAAAAACAACAGTTAGATAAAGAAGCAGAAGAGTTAGCAGCTGAAAAGAAAGCAAAAGCAGCTGCATAAGTAAGAAAAAAGAGAGGGAGGGTAGTAGCGTTACTACCCTCTTTGGTGATTAGGGTCATGTTCATTTGGTTCATAGTATTTTTTATTCTTAGTCAAGTAATGATTGAAAGAAACTGGCTGCCAGAAAAATTTACTGATTTACGGTTGTTCCATCTATGTCTTATTTCAATTGGTTTAATTTTTATATTGATCGTCATTGGAATTTTAGTTAAACAGCCTATATTTATAGTAGGAACCGGTACTATTCTTTGCAGCTCAGTACTTTCTTGGAAATATAGAAATAAATTCGACCATATAAAGCGGGGGTAAAAGGAATGAAAAGAGTATTAGGTGTATCTGTTTATCCAGATCATAGTGATATAGATAAAGATAAAGCGTATTTAAAAAAAGCTAGTGAATGTGGATTTTCACGGATTTTTATGAGTATGTTGGAAGTATCGGAAGGCAAAGAAGTTGTAAAAGAAAAATTTAAATCGTTGATTGCATATGCGAAAGATTTAGGTTATGAAACGATTTTAGATGTTGCACCAAACATTTTTGATGAGTTACAAATTTCATATGATGATCTGACCTTCTTTTATGAGACTGGTGCGGATGGAATTCGTTTAGATGCTGGATTTGATGGAAATAAAGAAGCAAAGCTGACGTTTAATCCATTTGATTTAGCGATTGAGTTGAATATGAGTAATGATGTGGCTTATCTTGATAATATTTTGACATATGAAGCAAATGTACCATTTCTTTACGGGTGTCATAACTTTTATCCGCAAGAAGGGACCGCATTACCTTATGATTTTTTTGAGCGTTGTAGTGTTCGTTTTAAAAGGCATGGGATTCGTACAGCGGCATTTATCAATTCTCAAGTGGGGACAATCGGTCCTTGGGATGTGAACGATGGGTTACCGACGTTAGAAATGCATCGACATTTGCCGGTGGATGTTCAAGCAAAGCATTTATTTGCAACGGGATTAATCGATGATGTGATCATTGGAAATGCGTATGCTTCAGATGAAGAGATAGAACTATTAGGTAGCTTAAATCGTTATCAATTAGAATTAGCGATTGAATTTACTGATGATGTAAGTAACGTTGAAAAAGAAATTGCTTTGACTGAACAGCACTTCCGTCGCGGGGATATCACTGACCAAGTCGTTCGTTCAACCGAAGTTCGTAAAAAATACAAGAATGAAGCGAATCCTGCACATGGTAATACGCAAATGTTTCAAATGGGTGATGTTGTAATCGGTAATGATGCATTTGGAAAATACAAAAATGAGTTACAAATTGTTTTACAGCCACATTCAGATGACCGAAAAAATAAAGTAGGTCAAATAACAGAGAAAGAATTGTTGTTGTTGGATTTTGTAAAACCTTGGACAAAATTTAGATTTAAAGAAAAGTAGGAGATAAAATGAGCTACGATTTGGTCATAAAAAATGGGAAAACTATTGAAGGAAACCCAATAGAAATAGCAATTAGTGCTGGAAAAATCGCAAAGGTTGCAGATAAAATCGAAGCAAAGAGCAAAAAGTTGATTGAGTTAGAGACAGGCACATACGTTTCACCCGGTTGGATCGACGATCATGTTCATTGTTTTGAAAAGATGACCTTATACTACGATTTTCCAGATGAAATTGGTGTCAAAAAAGGTGTAACGACAGTAATCGATGCTGGCACTACAGGTGCAGAAAATATCCATGATTTTTACGATTTAGCCAAACAAGCAAAAACCAATGTATATGCTTTAGTAAATATTTCAAAATGGGGCATTATTGAACAAGACGAGCTGGCAGATTTAAGTAAAGTGAAAGAAGAATTAGTTCACAAAGTCTTAGCTGAACTACCTGATTTCATCGTAGGAATCAAAGCTCGCATGAGTAAAACGGTCATTGGTGATAATGGGATCACACCTTTAGAAATGGCGAAGAAAATTCAGAAAAAAAATAATGATTTACCGATGATGGTGCACATTGGATCGGCACCTCCAGAATTGGATGAAATCTTAGCACATATGTCTAAAGGTGATATCTTGACTCATTGTTTCAATGGGAAACCTAACGGGATTTTAAACAAAGAAACAGATCAAATCAAAGACTTTGTCTGGACAGCTTACGATAAAGGGATTGTATTTGATATCGGTCATGGAACGGACAGTTTTAATTTTCATGTTGCAGAAACTGCTTTAAAAGAAGGGATGAAAGCAACTTCGATAAGTACGGATATTTATATCCGTAATCGTGAAAAAGGACCAGTTCATGATTTAGCGACAACTATGGAAAAACTGCGTGTTGTAGGCTATGAATGGGCTGAAATTATTGAGAAAGTGACAGCTGCTCCAGCTAAAAATTTCCATTTTGACACAAAAGGATATCTAAGAGAAGGATATGATGGAGATATCACGATTTTTACAATCGAAACAGGCCAAAAGAAATTGACCGATTCAAATGGTTTCACAAGAGAAGCAAAAGAAGTGATCAGACCTGTAAAAACCATTATTGGAGGAACAGTTTATGACAATTAGTTACGAAAAATTCAATTTAAAAGAAGTCATCAATGCCTCAGGTAGAATGACGATTTTAGGGGTATCAAAGGTTTCTGAAAATGTCTTAGCGGCTCAAAAATTCGGTGGGGAGCATTTCTTCGAGATGAGTGAACTAAGTATCCAAACAGGTGCTTATTTAGCGAAAATATTGAAGGTTGAAGATGCGCAAGTTGTTTCTTCCGCATCTGCTGGAATCGCGCAAAGCGTGGCGGCTTTGATTGGTGAAGGGTCCATATACCATGCTTATCATCCGTACACTGATAAAGTGGTGAAACGTGAAATCATCTTACCAAAGGGGCACAATGTAGATTATGGCACACCAGTTGAATTGATGGTCCAACAAGGTGGCGGACAAGTTGTGGAAGCGGGTTATGCTAATATGTGTTCGAAAGAGCATATTCAAATGATGATTACCGATCGAACCGCAGCGATTCTTTACATCAAGAGCCACCACGCAGTTCAAAAAAGTATGTTAAGTGTGGCAGAAGCCGCAGCTGTAGCGAAAGCGCATAAGTTACCATTGATCGTTGATGCGGCAGCGGAAGAGGACCTATTCCAATATATCGAATTAGGTGCAGATCTAGTGATTTATAGTGGTGCTAAAGCAATTGAAGGACCAAGTGCAGGACTTGTAATTGGGAAAAAAGACTATATCGAATGGATCCGTCTTCAAGGTAAAGGCATCGGACGAGCAATGAAAATAGGCAAAGACAATATCTTAGGATTCACTCAAGCAGTTGAAGATTATGTGAAAAATGGCAGTGAATCTGGAGACGCAATGCAAGTACGTTTAGCACCATTTATTGAAGACTTGAACAACATCCAAAACATCGAAGCCAAAGTTGTTCAAGACGGAGCTGGAAGGGATATTTACCGTGCCAGTATCAAAGTAAGCGGCGAAAAATCTGCCAAAGAAGTCATTCAAGAACTAAAAGCTGAAAGCCCAGCAATTTACACTCGTGAATATCAAGCGAATAACGGTATCATTGAATTCGATATTCGTTCAGTCAATGAAGAAGAAATGAATAAAATGATCAAAAGACTACAAGAGATTATGAACTAAAGGAGAGAAAAATTATGACATTAACACCAAACTATTTAGAGGACCGCATTTGTTTAAATGTCCTAGCTAACTCAGTAGAAAACGCGAAAGACTGCTACGACGCTGCAGAAGGGCATATTGTTTTAGGCGTATTATCTAAAAACTACTCAACAGACGAAATGGCGATCGAAGACATGAAAAAATATTCAGCCAAAATCAACAATGCTTTATCTGTCGGTTTAGGTGCAGGAGATCCAAACCAAAGTCAAATGGTTTCAAGAATTTCAAAAGACTTACAACCACAACATGTGAACCAAGTATTTACAGGTGTAGGCACATCTCGTGCTTTACTAGGACAAAATGAAACAATCGTAAACGGCTTAGTCTCACCAACAGGCAAAGTTGGTATCGTCAATATCGCAACAGGTCCATTAAGCTCACAAACTCCAGCAGGAGAAGTAACGATCGAAACCGCAATCCGTTTATTACAAGACATGGGCGGTAGCTCAATCAAATTCTTCCCGATGAAAGGTTTAACACACATCGAAGAATACAAAGCTGTTGCACAAGCTTGTGCTAAATATGATTTCTATCTAGAACCAACGGGGGGCATCGATTTAGAAAACTTTGAAGAAATCGTGCAAATTGCAGTGGATGAAGGCGTGAAGAAAATCATTCCTCATGTATATAGCTCAATCATCGATTCAGCAACAGGAGATACAAGACCAGAAGATGTGAAAACATTACTTGGTATGATGAAAAATACATTGAAAAAATAAAAGCAGAACAAGCTCGTTCAGACCTGACAGGAAAATAGGGAACCTTACCTGTGGCGCTTTTTGCCACATTCAAGGTTTATCTTTTTTCCGAAGGGCAAGCTTGTAAAGCTAGAAAATAGGTAGGGATTAAAATGAAAATTGCAGCTTTTGGTGAAATAATGATGCGTTTGACACCGCCAGAATATTTGATGCTAGAACAAACTAAAGAGTTACGTTTAGACTTTACAGGAACAGGCGTCAATATTTTAAGTAATCTCGCTCATTTTGGCTGTCAAACAAGCTTACTGACGAATCTTCCTGATAATCGTTTAGGTGAAGCCGCTAAAGCAAGTGTTCGTCAGCTAGGTATTCAAGATCGCTGGATCGGCGTATCTGGCGCTCATATCGGCTCTTATTTTGCAGAAATGGGATTTGGACCAAGACCGACTCAAGTAACCTATCAAAATCGTCGAAATAGTTCCTTTGGTGTGAGTGATGCTTCATGCTATGATTTTGATTCATTTTTAGAGGAAACAGATTTGGTTCATATTTGTGGTATCTCTTTAAGTTTGACTGAAGCGACTCGTGAGGCTGCGCTTATTTTAGCTGAAAAGGCACATACATTGGGTAAAAAAGTTTGTTTTGATTTTAATTTTCGTCCTAGTTTAAACGAAGCTCATGGCATTTCATTCATGAAAGAACAATATCAAAAAATACTGCCGTATTGTGATTTAGTATTTGGCAGTCAGCGAGATTTAACTGATTTATTAGAGATGCCTCTTAATGAAACGTTAGATGCTGACAAACAATTTGAAGAAATAGTGCATCGATTTATGCAGAAATATCAAATTGCGTATTTTGCTGGAACGATTCGCCAATATGAACGTGATAAACATTATTTAACTGGATTTTTATTTGATTCAGAAAAATATGCAACAACAGCTCCCAGAGAGATCACTAATTTAGATCGAATCGGTGCAGGTGATGCGTATGCAGCAGGTGTCTTGCTAGGGTATAGTGAGTCATGGTCATTAGTAGAAACGGTGGAGTTTGCTACAGCAAATGGTATCTTAGCTCACACGATTCAAGGTGATGTACCACTAACAACACGAAAACAGGTCAGACATATCATGGAACAGCCAACGGTCGATTTAATTCGTTGAGAGAAAGAGTAGAATGAAATAGTATAAATGCGTTTATACTACTTTCGTTCTGCTCTTTTTTTCATTATAATGAAGAGAAGTACGGAATTTAGCGAAACCATTTACGTGGCGAAGATAAATTGGTATGCTAAGGAAGTAGAGCTATTATTTTGTACGTTAAACGTATATAAAAAGTCTGTTTACAGGAGGAAATCAACATGACCGATGAAAATATTTGGAAAGCTCTAGACGATGATGTTTTGAAAGATAGTATTCGGAAACGACCAGGTATGTACATTGGTGGAATTGGTCCGACAGGCTTAGAAAGTATGGTCTTACAAGTGTTGGATCATTTACTTCAATTAGCGGTTGATTTAAAGCAGACAGAACTTTCAATCGAACTTTCAGAGAAACAATTTATTTTTTCTTTTTTCAGTAAAAAAGGATTTTTTTTAGATAAAATGCCAGAAGAGCAGTATACACCGCCTTACCTTTTTCTTTCAGTAGTCAATGCATTGTCGGAGCAACTAGGTTTTGGTATAGAAAAATTAGGAAAACGAACGATTCAGATTTATCAAAATGGACAGTTAAATAAAAAAGCACTGATTCCGTCAGAAGATGAAGGGCAAAGAATTGAATTGGCTTTTACACCTGATGCGCTTTTATTTGGCAATAAGCCGCTATCATATTTCATTTTATTCAATCGTTGTCAACAATTGGCGATGCTGAACAGTGGTTTGACCATCACATTGACTGACGGGAAAAATCAGAAAAATCAGTTTCATTATGAGCAAGGACTTGTTGAGTATATTTTTCAAAAAGATGACAGTATTACGAGAGGTTCGGAGCCTTTGATTATCAACACGATTAGTGAAGGCGTCTCGATTCAAGCCGTTATTTCAAAAAATGGTTCGACTAGTATTAAGGATAGTTTCGTCAATGGACATCTACCTTCTGATGGTGGTACGCATCTTGATGGATTTATTCAAGGAACGGTGGATGCAATCAATCAGTTTTTAGAGGAAACTAATCGTTTGAAGTATCTAACCGTCGATAATTTTCCAGAACGATTTGATATCGTTCTTTCAATTAAAGTTAAACGACCTAGATATACGGGTGCGATCAAAAAGAAAATTAGAAATCCAGAACTGTATAAAATCATGAGAGAAGCTGTTTTTTCAGAAGTGTCTATCTTTTTAAAACGGCATCCAGCTTGGTATTTAAATTAAAACGATAGATCATCATTGAAAGGTGAGCGTATGAGAATTTTTATTGATGGTGATGGTTCACCAGTAAAAGATACAACAATTGAAGTCGCATTGGATTATTCGATCGACGTTGTGATTGTGACAAGTATCGATCATTATTCATTGAAAGAATATCCTGAAAGTGTTTCTTTTGTCTATGTAGACAAAGGAGCTGATGCAGCCGATTATAAGATTGTTCAGTTGATCCAACCAGATGATATTTTAGTGACGCAAGATTATGGTTTAGCGTCATTGGTATTACCTAAAGGTGTCCGAGTGTTGCATCAATTAGGATATGAATATACAGTAGAAAATATGGATGGATTGTTGGAACAACGTTATTTCAGCGCAAAGGTTCGAAAAAGTGGAGGACGCACGAAAGGTCCAAAAGCTTTTACGCAGACAGATCGTGAAAAATTTAGAGAAAATCTTGTATTGCTGATTGAGAAATAAGATGTGAATGTTAAACATGAAAGCTCCTCAAAAGAATGTCTTATTTTCTTATTTAGTTAAGTGGATAAAAAGACTCAAATTGTTCGAAAAAATAATAATGCAAAAAATTCATCGATTTTATGATTTGTTTCTATTCTGACTAACGCTTTTATGCTAAAATATGAAGGAACTATTTTAAATTTATTTGTGGGATCCGATATTAATGATATTTATACTACCTAGCGTTATAGGCTAGCTCTTCGGAAAAAGAAAATCTAATTGTGGTTAAAAGTGCCACTCTCATATTTTCCTATTTTTCAGTCAGAGTTAAACGAGCCCGCTACGCTTTAAAAATTAGGAGGAAAAGCATTTGAAGATTACATTGCTATATGGTGGGAGAAGTGAGGAACATGATGTTTCTATATTGTCTGCCTATTCCGTTTTAAATGCGATTTACTACAACTATTATCAAGTTCAATTAGTGTTTATCAGTAAAGAGGGGACATGGGTCAAAGGCCCGCTTTTGACTGAAAAACCAGAAAATCAAGATATTCTGAAATTAACTTGGTCTGAAGAAGGCGAAATAGATAAATGGGGTGAATTCACGGGACGTGTGATATTGCCTTGTGAAATTCAAGAAGAAGATACGATTGTTTTCCCAGTATTACATGGTCCAAACGGGGAAGATGGTACGATCCAGGGATTTTTAGAAACAATAGGTATGCCTTACGTTGGTGCTGGTGTGTTAGCAAGTGCAAATGCAATGGATAAAATTATGACGAAATACCTTCTTCAAACAGCAGGAATTCCTCAAGTACCATTTGTTCCTGTACTAAAAAGCGATTGGAAAGAAAATCCTAAAAAAGTATTCGAACAATGTGAGGGTTCCTTGATTTATCCAGTATTTGTGAAACCTGCTAATATGGGCTCAAGTGTAGGAATCAGCAAAGCTGAAAATCGTGAAGAACTACAAAATGCTTTAGAAGAAGCGTATCTTTATGATTCTAGAGCGATCGTTGAACAAGGAATCGAGGCTCGTGAGATCGAAGTAGCGATTTTAGGTAATGAAGATGTTCGAACTACATTGCCAGGTGAAATCGTCAAAGATGTTGATTTTTATGATTACAATTCAAAATATATCGACAACCAGATCACGATGCAAATTCCAGCAGAAATACCAGATGAAGTCCATCAAAAAGCACAAGAGTTTGCGAAAAAAGCGTATACTATTTTAGATGGTAGCGGATTAAGCCGCTGTGATTTCTTTTTGACTAGTAAAAATGAATTATTCTTAAATGAGCTGAATACAATGCCTGGTTTTACAGAATTTAGTATGTATCCATTGTTATGGGAAAATATGGGCTTGAAATACAGCGATTTGATCGAAGAATTAATTCAATTAGCCTTAAACCGTTTCAAACAAAGACAAAGTTTTTACGAAAGATAAGCTACTAAAAAGGGAGGAGACAAAACATTTGACGTTTTGTCTCAGCCCTTTTATGTATGACTAGCTATGATTATAAAACTTTAGGTAAAAATGTAAACAATCTAATGTACATTTATTAAGGAGAGAAATTAATGAAATTAACTTTCTGGGAAGCCGCTGAAGTAACAAAAGCTACCAATGATTGGAAACAATGGTCAGATTTTGAACTGACTGGTATTGAATTTGATAGCAGATTGATAAGCGATGGGAATCTTTTCGTCCCCTTAAAAGGTGAAAATGATGGTCATTTATTTATCAAAAGTGCTATGGATAAAGGTGCGAAAGGTTCTTTTTGGAACTCGTCAGAAACAGCTCCAGACGAATTTCCAATTTTACAAGTCAGTGACCCTTTAAAAGCAATGCAAGAATTAGCCGTTTATTACTTAAAGAAAATGACTCCTACTGTGATCGCAATTACTGGAAGCAATGGTAAGACAACAACGAAAGATATGACAGAAGCCGTTTTGGCAAAGCAATTTAATACCTATAAAACGCAAGGAAATTATAATAACGACATCGGGTTACCCTATACGATTTTACATATGCCTGATGAGACAGAAAAACTGATTTTAGAAATGGGAATGGATCATGCGAATGAGATCGATTTTCTATCAAGATTAGCTAAACCCGAAGTTGCTGCAATTACAATGATTGGAGAAGCACATATTGAAAATCTTGGTTCAAGAGAAGGCATTGCAAAAGCAAAAATGGAGATCACTTCTGGCCTTTCGGATGAAGGGCTAATGGTTCTTCCAGCAGATGAGCCATTACTGATACCACTAGTAAAAGAATTGCCGCAAACAATCAAAACATTTGGGTTTGATCAAGCCGATTGTAAAGCTACAATCGTTGAAGTGCAAAAAGACTATACGTCCTTTAGAATCAACGGATCAAACACATTATTTACTATTCCAGTTCCAGGTAAATACAATGTGGGCAATGCCTTGATTGCCATCAGCATTGGACAATGGTTTGACATTTCAGAAGATAAAATTCAAGCTGGTTTGGCAGAGTTTCAATTAACAAAAAATCGAACAGAGTGGTTAAAAAGTCAAACGGGGATCGAAATTCTAAGTGATGTTTATAATGCGAATCCAACAGCGATGAATCTAGTGCTGGATAGTTTTAGTCAAATGCCAACACAAGGCAAAAGAGTAGCTGTTTTAGGCGATATGCTTGAATTAGGACCTGATTCAGCTGCTATGCATGCTTCGGCAGATGAACATCTAAATCCAGAAGAAATCACAGAAGTTGTTCTTTATGGAACGCAAATGCGAGTGCTATACGATATTCTTGCAACAAAATATCAGCAAAATAAACTCCATTACTTTAAAAAAGAAGAAAAAGAAGCAGTAACCGCGAAGTTAAAATCAATTCTTGAACCTAAAGACATGGTTGTTTTAAAAGCAAGTAATGGTATGGGCTTAAATGAAGTTGTCGCGAACTTACTTGAAATTTAGAGAGGTTTCATAAAACTTGCTGAAAATGTAAAAATATGCTAGAATAACCTATTGCCGAAAGATCGAAGTAGATAAATCGAAAGTACCTAGTGAAGATACTTTCCTATCATATAAAGATTAAAAAAGCTGAACGAACTCGTTTGGCTTTTCTAGTGCCTGTAGCTTCATAAGGTGGATTTTTCGGTAACACTAATCAGAAAATAAACTGAACCTGTGTAGAAGGTCAGTGACTCCATGAACATTTTCAAAATTAGTGAAAGTCAAATCACCTGTAACATCATTCTGGAAGAATTCATTTCTTCTGCAACAAACACTATTTAGGAGGATATCATTTGAAATTTAAAGAACTTGGCTTAGAACCAGAATTATTGGCAGCAATTGAACGCTCAGGATTTGAAGAAGCAACGCCCATCCAAGAGGAAACGATTCCGTTAGCATTAGAAGGAAAAGATGTAATTGGACAAGCACAAACAGGAACAGGTAAAACTGCCGCGTTTGGTCTTCCAATGTTGCAAAAAATCGATACAGCAAACCGTGTGTTACAAGGAATTGTTATTGCACCAACACGCGAGTTAGCAATTCAAACGCAAGAAGAATTATATCGTTTAGGTCGCGATAAAAAAATCCGTGTCCAAGCAGTATATGGTGGAGCAGATATCGGTCGTCAAATCCGTGGACTAAAAGAAAATCCGCACATTGTTGTCGGAACACCTGGACGTTTATTGGATCATATCAATCGTCGTACACTAAAACTAGATACAATCGAAACGTTAGTTTTAGATGAAGCTGATGAAATGTTGAATATGGGATTCTTGGAAGACATCGAAAAAATCATCTCTAAGATTCCATCAAAACGTCAAACATTGCTATTTTCAGCGACAATGCCACCAGCAATTAAAAATATCGGCGTGAAATTCATGAAAGATCCAGAGCACGTGAAAATCAAAGCAAAAGAAATGACTGCTGATTTGATCGATCAATACTATGTACGCTCAAAAGATTTCGAGAAATTCGATATCATGACTCGTTTGTTAGATGTTCAAACACCAGAACTTACAATCGTTTTTGGTCGTACAAAACGTCGTGTAGATGAGTTAGCTCGCGGGTTAGAAGCTCGTGGATACAAAGCTGAAGGTATTCACGGAGACTTGTCTCAACAGAAACGAATGAGTGTATTACGTTCATTCAAGAGTGGAAACTTAGATATCTTAGTAGCGACAGATGTTGCTGCTCGTGGGTTAGACATTTCTGGCGTAACACACGTTTACAACTATGATATCCCGCAAGATCCAGAGAGCTATGTTCACCGTATCGGTCGTACGGGTCGTGCTGGAAAAGGTGGAATGTCCGTTACTTTTGTTACACCAAATGAAATGGGCTACTTACACGTTATTGAAGAACTAACGAAAAAACGTATGACACCACTACGTCCACCAAACGAGCAAGAAGCATTCAAAGGACAATTAGGGGCTGCAATCGAAACGGTTGAAGAAAAAATAGCAGAAAATGGCTTGGAAAATTACTTGCCTTCTGCTGAAAATCTTTTAGAAAAGTATTCTGCTGAAGATTTAGCAGCATTATTACTTAAAACAATTTCTAAAGACCCATCAGATGCTGTACCAGTAAAAATTACACCAGAACGTCCATTACCATCAAATAAAAAAGGATTCAATAAAAATAATCGCAGCGGTGGCGGTGGCAATAGCCGTAATCGTAATAAAAATGGCGGTGGCGGTTACCGTGGCAACAAAAATAACAAAGGCACTGGCGGTAGCGCAAACGGTGGAGGCTACAATAAGAACAAAGATAATCGTTCAGCAAAACGTCATAACGATAAAAAACGTAGCTTTGTTATTAGAGATAACTCAAATTAATAAATTCATAAAAAGTAGAAATGAGAATCAGCTTGTTTCAGTTTGACTAGTTATTGAATTTTAAGAGGGTAGAACAAAGCGTATTATGCTTTGTTCTGCCCTTTTTTGTTAAAGTTTAACCACTTTATCTTCGTAATAAAAAGAGAGGAAATAAAGCGAAATAGGAACAATTAAACGAGGTTTTTTCTCTTTTTTAGTTTAAATTAGATAAGTTCATTCAGCTTTTTTTAAAATTTTACATTATTATGTGGAAAAATCGCGAAAATTTGATAGAATAAGAGTAATTTATAAAATAAATCAAAGAGGGCTCATAAGAATGATAAAAGGAATTGGTATAGATATGGTTGAACTCTCAAGAATCGAAAAAATTATCGAGAACAAATCCTCTTTTGTAAAACGAGTTTTGACCGATGATGAACATGTCCTTTTTCAAAAATTGGTCCATAAACGGCAAGTAGAGTTTTTGGCTGGCAGATTTGCTTGTAAAGAAGCTTTTTCTAAGGCGTGGGGAACTGGGATCGGAAGTGTAGGATTACGTGACATTGAAATTTTAAAAGAAAAAAATGGCGCGCCGAAAGTTACCAAATCGCCTCATGAAGGGAATGTATTTGTTTCAATCTCACATACAGAAACCTTTGCGGTTGCTCAAATCATTTTGGAAACTGTGTAAGTAGGCGTTTGATTTTATCTATTTAATTTGAATATAGGTTGAGCAAAATTTTTGATCAGATCTTGTTTCAACTTAAAAGAAAGAAGGACACATATGGCAGTAGGATGGCATCGTCCCACAAAATTAGTGATCGATACACAAGCAATTAAAGAAAATGTTGGCAACGAAGTAAAACGAATGCCAAAAGGGACAGAATTATTTGCGGTAGTCAAAGCAAATGGATATGGTCACGGCGCTGTTCAAACGGCCAAAGCGGCAAGAGAGGGAGGCGCTACTGGATTTTGTGTAGCAATCTTGGATGAAGCGATAGAATTACGTGAAGCAGGTTTTCAAGAGCCGATACTGATTTTGAGTGTCGTAGATGTTTCTTACATAGATTTGTTACTGAAGTACGATTTATCTGTCACGGTAGCAACGCAAGAATGGCTAGAACAAGCGATAGAACAACTAACCCATATAGAACCACAAAGACCATTGAAAATACATATAAAAGTTGATACTGGAATGGGCCGCATTGGATTCACTACATCAGAGGCTGTAAAACAGATAGTTGAATTAGTACAATCAGAGAAGACACTTATTTGGGAAGGATTATTTACGCATTTTTCTACAGCAGATGAGAAAGACGCAAGTTATTTTGAAAAACAAACACATCGTTTTCAAGAAATCTTGTCTGTGCTTTTTGAACTACCAAAATACGTCCATGTAAGCAATAGTGCAACAGCGCTTTGGCATCCTGACAATGTGGGAAATATGATTCGTTTTGGGATAGCAATGTACGGACTGAATCCATCTGGACATGCGTTGCCAGAAGTTTATCCATTGAAGCCTGCACTGAGCTTAGTCTCGAAATTGATTCAAGTAAAAGAGCTCTCAGCTGGAGAAGGAATTGGTTATGGACACACTTATATAACAACTGCAAATGAATGGATTGGGACTGTACCAATTGGTTATGCAGATGGCTGGTTACGACATTTACAAGGCTTCTCAGTGTTAGTGAATGGCGAGCTGTGTGAAATTATTGGAAGGATCTGTATGGATCAATGCATGATTCGCTTACCAAGACAAATGGACGTAGGAACACAAGTCACATTGATTGGACACGATCATGGAGAGGTTATTACTATGCAGATGGTCGCAGACAAACTAGAGACAATTCATTATGAAGTCGCATGCACGTTTTCAGAACGTATACCAAAGGAGTATAAATAGAATAGGAGGTTTCAAATGGTCAAAAGGGGTGACATATATTTTGCAGACTTATCCCCTGTCGTAGGATCAGAACAAGGGGGAGTACGTCCAGTACTAGTCATACAGAATAATTTAGGTAATCATTTTAGTCCAACTATTATCGTTGCTGCAATCACAGCGAAGATGGCTAAACCAAAGTTACCAACACATATAGGAATTAATTCAGAAGAAACAGGGATCGAACGCGATTCGGTCATTTTACTAGAACAAATCCGTACTATCGATAAAATCCGTTTAAAAGAAAAAGTTTGCCACTTAGGTTTAGAAATCATGGACTCAGTTGATCGTGCATTGGGTGTTAGCGTAGGAATTGTAGAAGCAGAATTAGAAGAAAATCTTGGTACATATCGTTAAAGATATCTGGTGTTTTTAATGGAAAACATATCCTATTTTTATTAAGAATAGGAGAGTCGATCGAAACAGTGTGATCCTAAATAGGAGAACCTTGTTTTTACTTATTAGAGTGTTATTTATTAATGAATAATAAAAATCCCATCATTTATAACAGAAAACGTTAACACAAGTGCTTATAAACAATTCCATCTAGTTAAAATCCTAAAAAAATCCTAAAATTTATAGATGGATATCCTGTTTTTATTGACTTTTATCATTCGTTATAAAAAAAAGTTGGCAATAACGATACGTAATGTTACAATAAACTATGTATAATTGGGTGGAAAGTGGATAACTTTCGAATAAATAGATATAGTTAGTGTTTTTTTATTAATGGGTAAAGGAGTTTATATTTGATGACGATTTTTATGTTTGCATTAGTAGTAATACTGTTTCTTTTTTTCAGTTATCAGTTGTACGTTCGATTCCAACTGGAGAGCTTAGATTCTGATAGTCCAAAAATGAAACGTAAGATTAATTTTTATAAGTATCAAGAAAATAATCGATCATTATTATTTTTAATGATTGCAGCAATTATTTTTTGCCTAGTCCTTTTTGGGATAATTTATAATCAAGATACTTTAAGAAAAGATAATAAAGATTTAGAATGGAAGATAGAAGAGGTTAGAGGATCCAGAGGAGCAGCTTCTGGTGCTGAAATTGAAAGCTACGAAGAAAATACAATGAAATTGACTAAATTTCCTTGGCAAAAAGTCGTAGAAAGCCGAGACGCTCAAGCATTAGACAATTATGAACTTCAACTTATAAGAGATTGGCAACCCTTTTTTGGAGAAGCCAATGTGGCAATCTTGATCAGTCAAAAAACTGAAACACTGACCGTATCAGTTTTTCCTACAGCATTGACGTTTAGTGATTTCCAAACAGCTGAAAAGAATATTGAAACCTTTATCAAAGAGCTACAGCCAGTAAAAGAAATCATGATGATTGATTTTAACTTTACATATCGAGATAAAACGAACAAGCTATCTAAACAATCGATTGTTTATACAAGAGAATCGAAAGAAAGTAACTTAGAAAAAGTGGTATTAGACAAATGAGTAAAGAAATAAAAGATGGGGTGTAAAATACATGGCAAAGAGACGGTTAATCAAAAAAATTAACGAGGTTTCCGAAGAAGAACTAACACAAGAGGTAGATTTTACTTCGGTCAATGATCAACCTGAAACTGCGGTAACAACGAATAATCGCAGTTTAATAGCTGAACAAGAACAAGAGATTACTCGTTTAAGAGAATTGATTGAAGAATACAGATTGCAAGAATCTGAATTTGAACAAAATAAGGATGAAAATTTCCGTTTATCTCAACAAAATAAACAATTAGTGATCAAAGTCGAAAGTAGTCAGGATGAACTGGAATCATTAAAAGAAAAAAATGATGAATTAGCGACACAGCTCAACCTAAAAGAAACAGAGATTTTTGAACTGGAAGATGCGAATGAAGCTTCTGACTCTACAGAAGAACTGACGCGTTTAAAGGCACAAATAGAAGAGTTGAAAAAAGAGAATGTCAGTGGACAAGAACAAATTGCTTATTTAGAAACTGCTCTTGTTGAAAAAGACAAAGCATTAGAACTGCAAATTCTTGAAAAAAATAAAGAAATAGAACAATTACAAGCTGATTTGGCTACCCGAGGAACAATCGGAGAAAAACAAGAAGCATTGGAGACGGTGAAGATGGAATTAGAATCATTAAATGAAAAACTTCAAACTACTGATAAAGAAAATCAAGAGTTGACACAAAAACTTGCTGATCTTCAAGAACAAATGCATCGATTGCAAGAAGAAAACGAAGAATTGAAAGAAAAAGAAGTTTCTTTAGCAACAACTAGTGATGTTACCGTTGATAACAGCCGAGTTGATGAATTGAAAAAAGAATTAGAAACAGTTTTAAAAGAAAAAAGTGAATTAGAAAACAATCTGGGCCGTATCCAAGGGTTGAATGACAAATATTCAATTCAAAAAAATGTGTTTGAATCTGAGTTAGCTGGTTTAAGAAGTATTTATAAAGAAAAAGAAGAAGAACTAGAAAGTTTAAATGCTGAACTTGAAACAATGCGTAATATTTCTGCAACAGGCGAAGCTACAGGAAATCAATTAGCTGAACTATTGCAAGCAAAACAACAAATCAACGATCTATTATTGAAAAACCAATCTCTACAAGAAGAAGCCTTGAAATCACAACAAGAAATCGGTGAGGTAATGGTTTCAGCTAAGAAAGAAGCAAATCGCATCATTAGTGAAGCTCAAGTTGAAGCGAAACATATGGTCAACTCAGCTGAACTTGAAATGTTAAATATTGGAAATCGTGCGAAAAATATTTCTAATGAAGTAGAAGAATCTAAAAATGAAGTAATGACAATTTATCGTGAATTAGAAGAACGTCTAAGTAAATTATCACGTTTGGATAAATCAGGAAACTAAGCGACCACAAAACGAATGAAGGGAAGAACAATATGAAAAAACGAATCAATAAAAAATATTCTATTCTGTTGGTTTTTTCTGCAATATTGTTTAGTACTGCTATTTACTTTATGTCTAGTTCATTGGTTTTAGGAGCATCAGCAGGCGGTACGGCATCTGCACCAGTAACAGCTGATGGTGGAGCGGCGATTATACCTGCGCCAACACCTCCAGCTACACAAGCAGAACCAAAGCAAGAAACGGCAACTGAAAATACCATTGCTGAACAAAAAGAAAAAGAAGCACCAAAAGAAGTCTATGTTGTAAAAGATGGTCAGACTTTATGGGAAATTGCTCAAGATTCAGGCCTATCAATTCAAACATTAATGAACAAAAATCAGCTTAGTAGTAGTGTCATCGTTGAGGGGCAAGAATTAGTATTCGATCAGGAGTAAGATATAGGTGGGTGGAGCAAAACTTTAGAGTTTGCCCCGCTCCCTTTTTGTATAAGCCAAAAAACGCTTTGCAAGATTTTTGTATGGAAAAAAATATAGTAGTCTGTTATTCTTAACTAAGAGTATTAATCATTTTGATTGAGGTGTATCATGGATGAAATAAGAGTACGTTTTGAACGGCTGAAACGGCAATTAAAAAGAAAGTTCAATAAAAATAAAAAAGCTAAAAATAGAAAACGTCCACAATCTGGCCCTAAGAAAAAACGCTCCCAACCTAGAGAACGAACAGAAGAAATAAAGGGAGCAGCAAAAGTTAAACCAAGATCCAAAGAAGAACGAGTTAAGGTATCTGAACCTATTAAAAAAAAGAGAAAAAAGAAAAAAATATCTAAAGAAGAATTAGAAAAAAGAAAGAAGAAAAAAAGAAAAGAGAATATTATTGAAATTATCAAATTTATGCTTCCTATCGTAGTAGTTGCGATTTTTGTTTTTTTCTTTATTTTGAATACATCACCTCATATGGTTGATGGGGATTCAATGAAGCCAACATTATTAAATGGAGATCGAGTGATTGTTCGTCGTACAAAAGAACCTGAAAGATATGAGATCATTACATTTAAACCACCTGTTAAAAGTGAGTTCCAATACGTGAAAAGAGTTATCGGTATGCCAGGAGATTTAGTTTGGACTGAAGATAGTGACTTATTTATCAACCATCAGGCTGAGTCTTTACCAAAAGTTTCAGAATTATCTGCTGCAAATGAATTACCTGATGGAACAATCAAAGTAAACCTGACAGAAGATAGCTTGGAGCAAATGTCCCAATTAAAAAAAATTCCTAAAGGGCATTATTTTGTATTAGGAGATAATCGGAATAATTCTAGTGATAGTAGAACGTTTGGATTAGTGGATGGTCGAGCGATTGAAGGGGTTGTCTCTTTTAGGTTTGCACCGTTTAATAATATTGGATTTATCAAATAAAAAAACGATAAATATTTATCGTTTTTTTATTTTAATTCGCAGTATAAGGATAATTATTTACCATGTTTATTTCCATAAAAAAATAATACTACACAAAAATATTTGTTCCAAATTTACAATAATTCTCATTAAATTTACTAGACATAAAGAAAACAGAGAACTTTAGCACTGATTTCTCTGTTATAATTTCAAGTAGTGATAGATGAAATATATGGTACTTTATCTTGTATCAATCAACTGAATAATTAGTTTTTCAATCTCTGCCATATCATAACGATTACCAATATCAGAAAAGATGTATACAAGTTCTTGATTTTCTGAAATCGTGTCACTATAAATATTAGAAAGTAAGATGTCGTAGTGACTATCTTCTTTAAAAGCTTCTGCTTTGATGGGGTATTTATGACCTAAAATATTTGTTAAATGTTGGATAACTAATTCACCAATAAAAGGATTCAGTGAATGATACACACCAATCGCAATTTTTTCTTCATTTAATTCGGCAATATGATTTAGTATGATCGTGTAGTGTATTTCAGTGAATTTATTTTTATAACTCCCTTTTTCACCATCTTGATCAAATTTTTTAGTAGCAATATCCATCAATTCGAAAACTTCATTCCCGGAAAAAGGATGCCGATGTGCATTGATGATAGATTTTATCGTCCAACTATCAAAAGATAAAATAAAACCATCAAAATAATAAAGTTGCGAATGTAGTTGAAATAGCAGGTTTTCAATATACAATAAGCGAGCAGATGAAGCATAGCTCGATAAATAACCTTGTTGTTTTAGATATTTTAAGATTACCTTGTTCATATAGTTTAAATAAGAACTTTCTCTGCGTTGTTTTTCTGCCAATCGAAAAGCAAAAGAAGAATTTGGTGAAAAATTATGCATAGAGCAAAAGAAGTCATAAAACATGTATGCTTCATAAATAGTATATGGACGGTCAATTTTTTTCATATATGTATGTAAAGACAAACTAATTTCTTCGAATAGTGGTCGATCGGGATAATCATAATTGGGACTAATGACCGGATTGTATTCGGTCGTCAGACGTCTAAAGGATATTTTCATCCATAATTTGATCTGAAGTATTTCGGTCGGATCAAAGACAAGATTAAGAGACTCCTTTAAAATATCAACAAAACCAAGATATTGATTAGCAGTTTCTTTTTCTAAGCTGGATTTGTCTTCAAAAAGAAACCAAAAGAAACTAAAGAAAAAATAGCGGATCTGTTTTTCTTCACCGACTAATTTACCTCGCTTGATTTGAAGATGAAACTCTTTTAGAAGATCATTCAGTTCACTGATTTTTCGGTAGTAGGTTGCAGAGCTGATTGCATAATTCAGCTGAAAATAATCGCAGGTCACTTCACCTTTATTGAACAATTGATTAATCATTTGAAATTTGATTGATTTTTCTAAAAATAGTAAAACAACGTTTTTCAATGGAAATGTTGGCTTCTTTTTTAAAGTGATATTCTCGCCATTTAATGTTATTTCGACTTGCTGGTTTACTTGATTTTCATCAAGAAAGCTTTGCAGGAAAGACAGATACTCATTTAATGTAGGTAAGCTAATTTGAAATTCATTCACTAGCTCACTTTTTGTTGCCTTGCCTTCATTATTATATAAAAATAATAGAATATCATTCATATAATCGAAAGGCTTTTCTAAAAAATCTCGTTTAAGCATAATAGACACCTCACTTTAAGCATACTTGATTCATAGGGAAATGGCAATACGCAACGTATAAAAAGAAAGTAACCACTTACTTTTTATTAAAAAAAAAATAATATAAATATAGACTAGAGTGTGATATTATTTTACATTTATATAATTCTAATGATGGTTTATTCAATTGAAGGGAGAAAAACCTTAGTGAAAGTAGTTATTATCGGAGCCTCGCATGGTGGGCTTCAAGCAGCAGTAACATTAAGAAAATTAAATCCTCAAACTGAGGTTATTCTAATTGAAAAAAGAAGTGAAATAAGCTTTATTTCAAGCGGGATCGTTTTGAAAATGAATCAATTGGTCGATGAATTAGACGATGTGCGGTATTTTTCTTTAGAAGAATTGAGGGAAAAGGGGATAAATGTTTTACTCAACGCAGCAGTTACCAAGATTAATTCTGAGAAAAAAATGATTACTTATCAAGATATACACAAGAAACAACACGAAATAAACTATGAAAAACTAATTCTTGCAACAGGTTCAAATCAATTTTCTACGAATCTAACATTACCAAGTAAAGAAAAAGTAACTGTTTTTAAGAACTATCCAAGCTCTGTAGAGGTTTTGGAAAAATTGGAAAAAGCAAAATCTATTTCGATCGTTGGTGGCGGTTATATCGGTGTAGAATTATGCGATGCTTTAAAGGGTCAAGGGAAAGAAATTCATTTGATTGAAAGTGCTGACTCAGTCCTTTTTCGATATGTAGGCAAGGAATTATCTTCATTAATAGAACAAAAAATTAGAGATTCCGGTGTTAAACTTCATTTAAATGAAAGTGTTATTGGGTTTTCAAACATAGAAGAAGAGACGTTTATCACGAACACAACAAATGAAGCAATCGAAAATGAGTACGTGATTGTCGCCGTCAATGCACGTCCAGATACGACATTAGTGAAGGATTTTTTAGATTTAAATGCAAATGGAACGATTCGTGTAAATGAACATATGCAAACAAGTAATCCTGATATTTATGCCTTAGGTGATGTTATTTCTTATCCAGTCAGCAATAGTTATCGTAAGTCATTTATTCCTTTGGTGAACAACGTTGTCAGAAGTGCAACTGTCGCGGCAATGAATGCATTAGGACATTCGATGAACTATAATAAGACACAAAAAACGACAGCTACTAAAATTTTTGGCTGCTATGTTTCAAGTACTGGTTTGACAGAAGTGGAAGCGAAATTTGAAGGAATGGACGTTGAAAGTATTTTTTTGACATTACCATGTCAGTTACCATATCTCCAAATACAGGAAGATGTCCATATCAAAATGGTTTTTGAAAAAGGAACACACAAGTTGATTGGCGGTCAATTGATGTCTGAAAAAGATATTACGCAATCAATCAATACGCTATCTTTAGCGATCAACAAAGAAACAACACTTGAAGAGTTAGTTTCGATGGACTTTTACTTTAATCCAGGAATCAATCATCCGATGGGAGTCATCAGCCGAGCAGCATATGAATTTTTGATCGAAAAGTTGAAAGAATAGCCGGAATGAAGCAAAGACGGAAATTTATTTTAGATTATGAGTTAAATGATTATACACTTAGTTTTGACAAAATAATGCGAATCACTTCTACTTATTTCTTTTTAAGCGTATAATAAAATAAAAATTCTAGGAGGCGTAGCCCATGAAAGCAGACGAGAAGAAATTTTATGACTTCATAATGGATCGCACAAAAGCGGATCACCAAGAAGATATGAAACATTTGCTAGCAGAGTTGATGGAAAGAAGATCAACAGATAAACTCGATAAGATGTATCTTATGAGTGTGGTTCCTAGAGCGCTTTCCTATTTAGATCCAGATTCAGTAAACGAAGTAAAAAAAGTAGTATCAGAGTTTTCAGCAAAACTATAAGCTAACAAATAAAGGCAGGCTGATTCATTCGGATGAGCTTGCTTTTTTAGTGTCAAAAAAAAGCAATGAAAGAAATAATACAAAAAAATCATTTGTATAATGGTTTAAACTAAATGCATAGAAGAAATCTCTACGACAATTCAGGATACCTGTCGTAGAAATGGACAAAAATTGGATTTTTCATTTGTTAATGATAAAAAAATTATGCTAAAGTAAATCAGTTATTAAAAAGAGTGGGTGAAATAGGATGGAACATATAAAAAATACATTGAAGTTATTTAAATTAGATTGGCAACGCATTTTTAAAAATCCGATTGCAACATTTTTGATTATCGCACTGATGATTATCCCATCACTTTATGCATGGTTTAACATCAAAGCCTTGTGGGATCCTTATGCGAACACTGGCGAGTTGCCGATTGCGGTATACAGTGATGATCAAGCTGCAACTTTCAAAGACAAAAAAGTGAATATTGGAGAGGAAGTCTTGAAAAATCTTCATAAAAATAAACAACTGGGTTGGCAATTTGTTGATTCAAAAAAAGAGCTAGATAAAGGCGTAAAGTCAGGGAAATATTATGCAGGCATTTATTTACCCAAAGATTTCTCAAAAGATCTACTAAGCTTTACAACAGGAGAGATCACGAAACCTAAAATAGATTATTCAATCAATGAAAAAATCAATGCGATCGCACCTAAGATCGCAGATAAAGGAGCTTCTTCTTTACAAGCTCAAATCACAGATCAATTTACTAAAACAGCTAGCAGTACTTTGGTGGGTGTATTTAACGATATTGGCTATAATTTAGACTCAAATCTAGTTAGTATCACAAAAGTGAAAAATATGATTCTTTCAAGTGATGAGAATATCGATCAAATCGATAAATATGCGCAAGAAGTTGTGGCATTGAATGGAAAAATGCCAGAATTAAAAACTAAATTAGCGAAAGCCAATGAATTTGTTGACTACTTACCTGAGGTTGATGCATTGGGCGCAAAATTGGTCGATTTAAATGATAAGATGCCGACGATCAAAGAGCAGGCAAAAGTTATTCTAACGCTGCAGGAAAAAATTCCTGAAATTCAAAATGCTGGCAAGCAATTAGCGATGATTGATGAAGATTTTGCTTCAGTTGAACAAACAATGACTGAAGGAATCGCTGAAGCTAAACAAGGATTACAAATTATCCGACAAGTACAAACGGCATTGCCGGATATTGAAAAGTTAGGGAATCAAGCGGATAGTTTAGCGACCGCAACGAACGAAGGTGCAGCAAAATTAAAAGAAGCGCTGCCTAGTATTACTAGTAGTATGAAAGTCACTTTACAAGCTATTTCGACCATTGGTTCTAGTGTTGCATCTGTCGTTGAGCAACTACGAGACAATCGTTTGCCACTGGCTGAACGCGAGCAATTAAAGCAACAATTATCAGACAGCTTAGGACGTCAACAAGCTGTTATTCAACAATTGATCCAAACATTGCTTCAAATTCAAGAAGCTGCTGGAAATCAAGGTTTACAAGAAACGATTGATAAATTAAGTACAGTAAATGCTATGATTACTGATTTAAAAACAAAGGTCGACAATCTAGATGTTAATGCCATTACGGATGATGATTTGAATGCGATTCAAAATTCCGCTAATCAAATTGCACAGACAGCTGGAAGTATTGATGTGGACGAAGTTTCAACTTTAGTCAATGATATTTTAACTAAATTGATAGCGACTATTACGACTGCCCAAGGACTACTTGATCAAGCAAAACAAATTGATTTTGCCGCATTATTAAGTTCAACAGAGGGTACTGTCACCAATGCAATTGGGATTTTAGAAAAATACCAAGCAGAATTGCCTGCCATAAAACAAGAACTCCATGATGCGAATGTCCTATTAAATGGGCACATGGATACGATTGTAAATGGTATTAACAAAGGAGCGGAATTATACAACAACGAATTACCAGTGATACAAGAAAAAGTAGGTTTAGCTGCGTCATTCATTCAAAATGATTACCCCGAAATCAGAGAAAATATTACAGGTACGTTAAAAACGGTAAATGAAAAAATGCCGGATCTTGAAGCAGCGTTGGATAAGGCGGATGATTTAATTCAAAACGATTGGCCAAATATCAAAATAGGGCTTCATAAAGCGGCACAAGCGATTAGAAAAGGTGAAAAGGATGTTGACCTTGGGCAAGTGATAAAATTGCTTAAATTAGACGCTAACGCTGAAAGTGACTTTTTCACTAAACCAGTTGAAATCGCGGAAAATAAAATTTATCCAATTGCCAATAACGGATCAGCAAGTACGCCATTTTACACAGCCCTATGTTTATGGGTAGGGGCCGTCTTATTTTCAAGTGTTGCGACGACTGATTTTTATTTAGATGAAAAAGACCGTGGCAAATATTCTAAACGCGAACAATTTTCTGCAAGAATGTTGACGTTTTTAGTCATGGGATTGGCACAAGCGTTGATTGTGACGTTAGGGAACTATTTTTTATTAGGCGTGGATGTAAGACAGCCATTTTATAGTGTCTTGTTTGCCTTATTGATCGCCTTTGCCTTTATGATGATGGTCTATGTTTTGGTTGCACTGTTTGGGAATGTCGGAAAAGGTGCTGCAATCATTATTTTAGTTCTTTCCATTTCCGGTGGTGGAGGAAACTATCCGATCCAAGTCTCAGGTAAATTCTTCCAATTTATTAATCCCTTTTTACCGTTTACACATGCGGTGAATTTACTGCGGGAGTCTGCAGGAGGAATTTATTGGCCAAATGCTTGGAAGGCAATCATTATTTTACTTTCCATCACGATCGTGTTCTGTGTAGTAGGTATTCTTTTATATCCATACATTGAGGAGAAAACAAAGAAATTGGCAAAGATTTCTCATGAGAGTCATATTTTCCATTAAAAGGAAGAGGTTGGCAAAGTGTTTAACTTCGAAAAATAAGAAGGAATTGTTCTGCTTCTACCGTTTATTCGGACTCCTTAAGACTGAGCTTGGGACATAAGTCTTAAGACAAATAAAACAGAAGACCGAAAATCATAAAAATGTTTTTCAGTCTTTTATTTTTTAGATTATTGGGAGAATCCTTCATGTTTTCTAGCTTACTTAGCCTATATTTCCTTAAATTTACTGCGATTAACGCGAATCCAATTTCATTGTGTGCCTGTTGTTTCCCTCGAACAGAGAACCGAGTGAACCCTAAACAAGCCTTCAAATGTCCGAAAGCTGGTTCGACGTCAATTTTTCGTTGACGATAGAGTTTACCTGTTTCTTCTTCTGAAAGCAGCTGTTGAATTCTTGCTTTAAAGTATTCCCAATTCATGTTCTTTTGAATCTCACGATTCTTGTCACTCTTCGCTTTTGTACACTGGCTTCGAAGAGGACAATTCGAGCAGTCTTCACATTCATACCGTTTTAAATAACGTTTAAAGCCATATTTATCTGTACGAATAGAATAGTTTCGAAAATTCATTTTTCGTCCGTTTGGACAAAGAAACGTATCATCTAATTCCTGATACGACCAGTTTGCTGGAAGGAACGGATTTTGTTTAAACTTTTTCTTCTGTTCTTTATGGTACATGGCATAAGTGATGAGTGGTGTTCGCTCGTGATCCTCTAAAACCGCTTGATAGTTTTCTTCTCCTCCATAGCCGGCATCTGCGACAATATAGTTTGGCAGATCAAAGAAACGCTCTTTTAAAGTGGTTAAAAAAGGGCGCAATGTTCGTGTATCTGTTGGATTTGAGAAAAGATCATAGCCTAAAATATACTGACTGTTCGTGGCGATTTGAAGATTATAACCTGCTTTCAACTGACCATTTTTCATATGATCGTCTTTCATGCGCATAAAAGTGGCATCTAGATCAGTTCTAGAGTAACTGTTTCGTTGCCCTAAAATCTGTCTATGTTTTTGATAAGCGAGTTTTCGCTCTTTAAAGTCCTTGAAAAGTGTCCTTAATTTTTTAGGAATTTTTCGTTTAGAACGGATTGATTTGCGCGTAATTCCATCCTCTGCTTGTTCGATTTTTTCTGTAAACTTTTCGACAACATGCGCGAGATTTTCTTCAATCTTACCTAATTCAGTGACAGATAATTCTTTTGAGGACTCTCGCTCAATTTCAGGAATAATTTGATTCTTTAACAATTCATCGTAGAGAAAATTTGATTTTTCAGTAAGCTTTTTATCAAAGTTATCAATGGATTTTCTCCAAACAAAGGTGTATTTATTGGCGTTGGCTTCAATCTTTGTACCATCGATAAAAATGGCTTCTTCATCGATTAATTGTTCCTTGACTAATTGGCTACGGAACTGGACGAAGCACTCCCGAAGGAGTGCATTCACTAAAGGATTCACTCGAAAACGATTGATGGTTCGATAACTAGGTTGATAACTTTGAGTAAGCCACATCATGCGAATACTGTCTTTCGTCAAGGCTTCAATCTTGCGACCAGAAAATACAGATTGTGTGTAGGCACATAAAATCATCTTCATCATCATTTTCGGATGATAAGAAGAAGGCCCCATTTGATGATGAAAAGGAAGAAAGCGTTCCTCCGGAATACTTTCAACTAATTGATCAATGACAAACGCAATATCGTTTTTTTCTAACTGAAAACTAAAATCTAGAGGAAGAACGACTTGATTTGTGGTATAATTTTTAAACATAAGAACACCTCGCTGACTTATTTGTTTAGTCACTTTTATTTTAGCAAAGGTGTTCTTATTTTTGTACAAAAAAACAATCCAGATGCCAATCAATTTGACTGGTATCTGGATTTTTCGTTAGGACTTATGTCCCAAGCTCAGTCTTTGTTTTCTTTTCTCCTGTATAAAAATCAATGATAATACTGTTGTGATTGCATTGATATTAGTTTTATCACATGGTATCTTTAAAAGTGAAAGTCTAAGTGAGATTTTAGAATAAAGTCGTAAAAGTAAACGGTTAAGTAGAGAGAAAAAAACGAAATAGAAAAGAGAGTAGAGGAAAAAGATGTCAGGTTGGAATACTTTATTTTACGATAAAGAGAATATAGAAATAGCGCCAGAACCAGAAGTAGTCAAATTCGTGGAACTTTTAAGAAAAGAATTTCCTGAGCAAGAGAAAAAAGTATGGGATCTAGGATGTGGTGCTGGGAGGCATAGCTTAGCACTTGGGAAAATGGGTTGCGAGGTTTTTATCAGTGATCATTCTGAAAAAGCAATAGAATTGACGAAGGATAAATTAGAGAAAAATAAAATTAGTCATACAGCTGCTCTCATATCGATGGAGAATTATCCATGGAAGGAGAGAGAATTTTTACAAGGTGTTTTTAGTTGGGCCGTGCTACAACATAATACGGTAGATAAGATAACTGAATCAGTAAATTGCATACAAGATGCTCTTGTAAAAAATGGTTATTTTTTAGGAACTATCAAGTCAACTAAGGCTGACCTATTTGGTTTGGGAGAAGAAATAGAAAAAAATACGTTTATTTTAAATGAAGGAAAAGAGGAAGGGATTCTCCATCATTATTTTGATGAAGAAGGAATAAAGAACCTTTTTCCAGATGATAAATGGGAAATCGTTATACTTGCTGAACAAGTAATGAATTATGTGTCAAAAGTAGAAAAATTTTGGGAAATCAATCCATTTAGATATACGACTTGGTGCATACTTGCTAAAAAACGATAATAAAGCTCAGATCTAAATTTTTGCAACACGGATTGTCTATTTCAAGGTAGCTCTAAAAAAAAGAAAAGAATTCCCATCAATCGACTTGGATCTTTCTAAACAATAAAAAGTCGCTGATAAAGGGCATTTTTTACTATACAAATTTCTAAAATCATTTTATGGTTAGTAGATATTCTAAAAACGAGGAAGGGATTAGGATGATAAATTTTTTAATAGATCGTTTTGAAAAGAAACAACAAAAAAATTCGGATATTCGAACAGCATTTGGGATTTTTGCTGGAATCATAGGCTTGTTATCCAACATGCTGCTTTTTGTAAGTAAATTAATGATTGGATTGATTTCTGGAAGTGTATCGATTATGGCAGATGCAATGAATAACTTATCAGATACGGTATCTTCTGTTTTGACTTTAGTCGGCTTTTATATTTCTGGGAAACCAGCAGACGAAGAGCATCCTTATGGTCATGAACGATTTGAATATATCAGTGGTATGCTGGTTTCGTTGTTGATCACATTTGTAGGGTTTCAGTTTTTCATGACCTCCATCGAACGAATCAAAGATCCGCAAAGCATCAAGGTTACACCGATGATCTTGATTGTATTGCTGCTGTCCATTTTAATCAAAGTTTGGCAAAGTGTTTTTTATAAGCGAGTTGCGAAGAAAATCGACTCTAATACGTTGATTGCAACAGCTAAGGATAGTTTGAATGATGTATTTACGACAATTGCGGTTTTGGTTTCGGCTACTGTTGAGGGAATTACCGGACTGAAAATTGATGGAATCGTTGGCTTGGTGATTGCTTGCTATATTATTTTTAGCGGACTTCAGTTGATCCGGGAATTTGTGAATGAGTTGATGGGTTTAAGACCTAATCAAGCAGCAATCGATGAAATGAAGGTGTATTTATCATCAGTTGCAGACATAATCGGGTATCATGATTTACTGATTCATCAGTATGGACCGAATAAAACGTTTGCTTCAGTTCATATCGAAATCGATGACCGTTGGGATTTGACAAAGGCTCATGAAATGATCGACCAGATCGAAAAGAAATTTAAAGAGCAGTTAGGCGTGGAACTTGTTTGTCATATCGATCCAGTGAATTTATATGATCAAAGACAACAGTTCATTCACCAAGAGCTAAAAAAAATCATCAAAAAGATCCATAGTGAGTTAAAAGGACATGATATTCGTTTGGTAGAGCATGGGGGCAAACCGCATATTTTATTTGATTTAGTCGTCCCAAATCATTTCAAGGCAACGGATCAAGAATTGAAGATTCGTATACAAGAACAAGTTTATAGAACGATTGGTGAATATATAGTAGAAGTGACGTTTGATCATAATTATTTACTTTAATTTGTTGATATAGCTGTGAAAAATATTCGTAGATATAAATATATTGAGAAAATAGCAATGATTACTAAAAATGAGTAGAGGTAGTGAATATAAATATGGAATTATTTATGTGGGTAATGCCAATAGCAATCGTCATTTCAATTTTTTATTGGCTGACTAAGGTTTCAAAAGCGTTTAGTAGAAGTGAGTATTCAAATAAAAGCAACGATAAAAAAGATAGTTCTTCTGATTAATTCAAAAAAGATCGAAATGAAGGCATAGATGGATTAAGCACAGGATAAAGGAGAGATTAGATGAGTAGAAAAAGTTATGAAGGTAAAAATGTATCCGTTTCAGGACCCTATTCACATGCTATTGATGCTGGAAACTATATATTTTTCTCAGGGCAAGTTGCTAAAAATAGCACAACCTATGTTGAAGTAACTGGCAATATTATGGAGCAAACGAAACAGTGCTTCATGAATTTACAAGAAGTCATGAAAGTTGCCAATGTTAGTTTAGATGAAGTGGTGAAAGTCAATGTTTATCTGACAGGAATGAACTATTTTAAAGAAATGAATGAAGTTTATAAAACAATGTTCAAAGAACCTTTTCCTGCTAGAACATGTGTTGCAGTTTATGAATTACCACTAGGTGCGGATATTGAAATAGAAGTGGTTGTTTACAAAAATCCTGTAGTAAACTAAATTCAAAAAATAAAAAGCAAAGAAATTATAGTGCTCATTATGGGGAATTTAACAAAACTCATTAAAATAATAACTGGAAATTTTCCTATGTACTACACAAAAACGCTATTCTGATAGTATTATTGATATTCCAAAAGAGTTTCATAGTGTATTCATGTGTTTCTTTTATGTCAGGTTATCAAAACTATACTTAAAATTAAAAACGGGAGGATGTTGGATGGAAACCCAATTGATTGTATTAGGATTTGTTGGACTAATTTTGTTGATTATTATTGTTATGGAAATTCATAACAGATTAAAATTAAAGGCAACTGTCAAAAGTAAATGGGGCACATTTCCCAGCGCACGTTTTTTTGATAAAGAAGAAAGTTTGAAAGTAGCGTGGCAAAAGGCTAAAAGATACAGGTATTATGATAGTGAGATCGATGATATTACTTGGTATGACTTAGATTTTTTTGCTTTATTTGAACGAATTAACGGAACGTATTCAAGTGTAGGATCAGAAGCTCTATATCAACGATTGCGAAATTTTAACTTCTCTGAAAAGAGTCATGACCGCTTGGAAACTTTGATCGAGTACTATGAACAAAATCCTGATATAAGAGAAGAAATTCAGTTTCAATTTGCTTGTTTAGGTAAACAGGATAATAATCATGTAGAAAGTTATTTAAGCGAAACAAGAAGCCAAGAACTACCAAATACGATTTTCTATTTATTATGTGGCATTTTGCCGGTTGCGGCTCTTATTTTATTGCTGATATTTCCTACGACACTATCGATTGTAGTTCTTTTAGGGTCAATAGTATTTAATGTTATTTATTATCAGGTCAAAAAAGAAAAACTACAACGTGAGCTAACGTGTATGGGTTATTTGGTTCAAACGATTGTGTGTGCAAAAAAGCTAGGAAAAATAAAAACACCTTTTCAAAAAGAGTTACTTAAAAATCTTCAGCCACTCGCGTCGATGACAAAATTTGGTGTTTCTTTTAGAATGAAGTCCAATAGTGAAGCGGAGATGATGTTTGACTATGTAGCGATGATTTTTATGTTACCGTTCATTTCGTATAATTTTGTCCTAGAAAAATTAACAAATTACGAGATTCAGGCAAAAGAAATGTGGCGGTTACTTGGAGAGTTAGAAGTTGCAGCAGCTGTTTTAAATTTTCGAACTATTATGCCCGATACGAGTCAGCCGATCTTTTCTGATAAAATTGTGGTGACTGGCACAGAAGTTTACCATCCTTTATTGGCAACACCTGTACCTAATGATCTAAATTGGGCAAAAAACACGCTTGTAACGGGTTCTAATGCTTCAGGTAAATCGACCTATGTAAAAAGTGTAGCGATCAGCTGTATCCTTTCTACGACGATTCACACAGCACTAGCTACTAAGTTTCAATTACCATTTGGGCATATTTTGACATCAATGGCTGTTGAAGATGATATTTTTGAAGGAGATAGTTATTTTGTGGCAGAAACTAAGTCAGTAAAACGCGTGCTAGATTTTGCTGAAACGAACGTTCCTTGTTTATGTTTCATCGATGAAATACTAAAAGGGACCAATACGATTGAGCGAATTGCTGCTTCATCCAGCATGATCCATTGGTTGAATAATTACCCGTCGCTTGCTTTTGTTGCAACGCATGACATTGAGTTGACTGAAATTTTAAAAGAATCATGTGACAATGTTCATTTTGAAGAACAAGTAACGAAAGAGCAAGGTGTGACATTTGATTACCGTCTGAAGCAAGGACCGTCTACTACGAGAAATGCTATCCAGTTATTACACGTATTGAATTATCCGAAAAGTGTCGTTGAGCAAGCGAAAAGAGAAGCAGATTATTTTGACGAGTATCGTACTTGGCAAACTTTAAAATAATGATTCAGACATGAGTATCTATTAAAGATGTTTATGTCTTTTTTTTATAGCTAAAAATGAGAGGAAAAGTGAAATTTTTGGAAATACCATTTTGTTAGAAGGATAAAAATCAAAGAAATAAGTCTTTTTTACAGATGCAAAAGTAAAAGATGAATCGTTCAAACATTTAATAGATAAATAATTGACAATTATAACTTATGAGCGTAGCATATGTGATTGTTTGTGGAAAAAATAATTTTTTTTAAAGAAAAAAATAGAGAAGGAGAGAGTTACCAAGTGGACTATTTAAAACGATTGTTTATCGGAAAACCGTTAAAATCTACTGAAAACGATGAACACAAATTAAGTCGATTTGCAGCATTGGCATTATTGTCATCGGATGCATTGTCGTCAATTGCGTATGGTACAGAACAAATCGTGGTTGTATTGGTTACATTATCTGCTGCTGCTATATGGTATTCGTTACCGATTGCGGCTTTTGTTATTATTTTACTTATTTCATTAACTTTATCTTATCGGCAAATCATTCATGCATATCCTCATGGTGGCGGAGCGTATGTTGTTAGTAGTGAAAATTTAGGGAAGAATGCAGGGTTAGTTTCTGGTGGATCGTTGTTAGTTGATTATATGCTAACTGTTGCTGTTTCAGTTTCTGCTGGAGCTGAGGCGATCATTTCAGCTGTACCTGCTTTATATGGTCATCAAGTCGCAATTTCGATTGTTATTGTTTTGTTGATCATGTTGATGAATCTGCGTGGCTTAAGAGAATCTGCTAGTTTTTTGATGCTTCCTGTATATAGTTTTATTGCTGTGATTACGTTATTGATTGCGACGGGCATATTTAAAATTATTACCGGAGCAGTTCCACTGCATGCAACAGCAGTACCAGGAACCGTTGTGCCTGGGATCACGATTGCCTTGATTTTACGAGCATTTTCTTCTGGCTCGTCTTCATTGACTGGAGTCGAAGCAATCAGTAATGCAGTACCTTTTTTCAAGCAGCCTAGAGCAAAAAATGCAGCAGGAACTTTAACATTGATGGCTGGAATTTTAGGTTTTTTCTTTGTAGGGATAACATTTATCAACTATTGGTATGGAATCGTCCCTCAAACTGAAGTGACCGTGTTGGCTCAAATCGGCCAAGCCGTTTTCGGGCAAAATATTCTTTATTATGTATTGCAGTTTACCACGGCACTGATTTTAGCTGTTGCCGCAAATACTGGATTTTCGGCTTTTCCTGTTCTAGCGTATAATTTAGCGAAAGATAAATTTATGCCACATATGTATATGGATCGTGGGGATCGTTTAGGCTATTCAAATGGCATAGTAACATTGGCAACGGGTTCTGTCATCTTGTTATTGATCTTCCAAGGTTCAACGGAACGATTGATTCCACTTTATTCAATCGGGGTATTTATTCCCTTTGCGCTATCTCAAACAGGAATGGTACTAAAATGGAAAAAAGAGACTAATAAATGGTTGTCAAAATCGATTGCTAATATTGTTGGAGCATTGATTTCTTATGGAATCATCGTTATTTTATTCATGTATCGTTTAGGAGATATCTGGCCGTTCTTTATTATCATGCCTGTATTGATTTTTGTTTTTTACAGTATTCATGCGCATTATCAAAATGTGGCTGAACAACTGCGTTTGGAAGAAACGGTAAAGCAACAGGAATTTTATGGCAATACAGTGATTGTTTTAGTTGGAAATGCAACTCAGGCCAATGTGGGTGCAGTAAATTATGCTCGTTCAATCGGTGATTATGTGGTTGCGATGCATGTATCCTTAGATGAAAATATCGAAAAGGAAAAAGAAATTGAAGCAGAATTTAAACAACATTTTCCAGATATCCGTTTTTCTGTCGTCCACTCATCTTATCGTTCCATCACGAATCCAATTCTCCGATATGTAGATTTGGTAAGTAAAAATTCAGCAAAACGGAATTATACGACAACTATTTTGATTCCGCAATTTGTCCCTAATCGACGTTGGCAAAATATTTTGCATAATCAGACGAGTTTACGTTTACGTTTGCGATTATCATGGCGAGAGAATATCGTTGTTGCGACCTATAGTTATCATTTGAAGAAATAACAAAAAGTTGTAAGCTTATTCGTTTTTTGGAGGGCTTACAGCTTTTTTTATTCTTTGCGAGTGTAACATTATTCTTCTATCTTGAAAGAAGGTATACTTATTTCTAAGTAATCAATAAAAAATGTTCAGATCGGAGTACAAATGTCATTTAAAATTTTATGGGAGTTAGGAGAAATATATACAACTCCTTTGGATTGGTTTTTGGTTTTATTAGGAATGGCCTATAGCGGTTATTTGCAAGGAAGTTTTTTTAATTGGCGGATTCTTATTTTTTTAGTGGTGTTATTTCTTTACCATATCACGATGAATATATTTAATAATTACATGGATTTCAAAAATGCGAAAGATGATATTTATAAGAAGCAAACTAGTACTATTAGTAAATGGGGTCTTTCGTTAAAAACAGCTAAAAGAACTTTTTTCATTTTTCTTGTCATTTCTTTGTTTTTTGGAGCTATTTTAGTTTTTAGTACAGATAGTCTGGTGTTGATTTTAGGACTATTGGGGTATTATGTTGGATTTGGTTATTCTTATGGGAGAAGACCGATCAATAGTTTGCCGATCGCTGAGACTGTTCCAGCGGTGTTGAGCGGCTTTATGATTCCGATACTAAGTGCTTACTTAGCAAATTACGGTACAGTTAAACTCACATTTCATTCGTTTGGTGGAATGTTAATTGGTTTTATGCCGATGTTTTTTTGTATGTTTAATAACTTGCTGGCAAATAATACCTGTGATCTTGAAGAAGATATCAAGAATGGACGTAAGACACTTGTCTACTATATTGGGAAGAAAAACAGTGTTAATTTACTTATCTTAGTGACATGTCTAAGCTATGTGGCGATTATAGTAGCAGTTTACTTTAAACAGGCGCCACCTTTGACTCTGGTGCTGCTCTTGTTATTTCCAATCACTTTAAAAGTGCTGCGTCCTTATTTTAAACAACAAATAAAAAAACAAACCTTTCCGTTAGTGCTTAAAGGAATGACTTTGATTATGTTTGGGTATCCGATTGTGTATTTGATTGGGAGTTTTATTTAGTGAATGAGGATAAATTATATGCACATAAAAGATAGAAAAACTATTTAGTTGCTCTAACAGTCTATTGTTTAATTATGAACTATAATGTAAAAGGATTAGACATTGGATATACATTAATTTACTATCTAACGTTATGGGAAGATCAGTAAACAGGTACTTCAATTTAATATAAAAACGAAAAAAATAAAATATAAAAAACCTCAATACTTTTTACAAAGAATATGTAAAAAGTATTGAGGTCGTTTTATTTATTGTCCAATTTACCTACAGCAAAAGCAGTTCCTTCTGGATCGAAAAAACCAAAGGCAGGTAATGCGTTATCATCTACGATGCTACTTGCAGTGTCGATTCTAGCGTGTACATCCTCAAAATCTTCGACAAAGAACATAACAGAGGGGATATTTCCCGAAACTTCAGGAGAATATTTTTGGATAAATTCTTTTTGAAAAAGAGAGAGTTCAAAATCGGGTGTGATTTCTAAAACGATATTTTCAAAATTATCTGGTAAGCTATTTTTTTTCTACCGTTTTTGCTCCGAAGGTATCTTGCCAAAACGTACAGATTGTATCAACATCATTAACGTAAAGCATTAATCTTGTTTTTTGGATCATGTTATCACACCTTTCAAAATGGAGTTGTCTTAAGAATTAATTTGTTGAATGTTTACTCGCTGGATCTAATCGACGTTCGATCATACCTAATACCCAGTCTGTAATGATGGCCATTAAAGCCGTTGGTAATGCCCCAACAAGGATGATGGCTGTACCGTCTGTTGCATTTGTTCCGCGAATAATGATATCACCAAGACCACCGGCACCTACAAATGCACCGATTGCGGTAATTCCGATCGCCACAACTAAAGCATTACGGATCCCTGCCATGATCACGGAAACAGAGAGTGGCAGTTCTACCATGTAAAGACGTTGCCATTTCGTCATACCCATTCCTTTACCCACATCTAAAATATTTCGATCGACTTGGATCATACCAGTATAAGTATTTTTGATGATCGGTAAAAGAGAATAGAGAAAGACGGTGACAATAACCGTATTTACTCCAAGACCAAGACCTAGCATCAAAATTGAAAGCATTGCCAGAGAAGGAACTGTTTGGATCAAGTTTGCGATACTCACGACCCAGCCAGCCATTTTTCTCCTGCGGGCAATGAAAATGCCAATTGGTATTCCAACAATCGAGGCAAATAATACACCGTAAATGGAAATTAGAAAATGACGGACAAATTGACTCAAAACATAGCTGCCATTTTGATCAAAGTAATAGAAAAACTGCTGCAGTAAATTCATATCATGTAGATTCTGCATTATTTTCCACCTCCTTCAGATTCGAAGAAATGGTGTTCTTTTAAGAAATTTTGTGCAACTGTTTCAGGTTCCATTAGGTCATTATCTGCTTGATAATTTAGTTTTTGCATTGTTTCAGTTGTGATTTTTCCTGATAGTTTAGAAAGCACGTCATTTAATTCAGGGTGTTTTTTTAAGATTTCATCGGTTGCAACCGCACATGCATCATAAGGTGGGAAGAAATGAAGGTCATCTTCTAAAATGACTAAATCATAACTACGGATTCGACCATCCGTTGAATAGCCTAAAACAACATCCATCTTATTCGCCGCAACAGCATCATAAACTAAACCAATCTGCATAGGGAAAACACGCTTGAAATCAAATCCATAAGTTTCGGTAAAACCCTTATAGCCATCACCTTTACGATCGATCCAAGAAGTATCAACACCAGCTGTTAATTGATCACCGACTTTTTTCAGATCGCTGATTGTTTTTAAATTATATTTTTTAGCAGTTTCTTGGGTGACCATAAAGGCATAAGTATTGGCAAATCCATAAGAATTAAACCATTTTTGCTGAAATCTTTTTTGAAATTCTGATTGCACGACATCGAACGCTTTTTTAGGATCTTTGATTGGTTCCATATTTAGCGTTGTCGTCAAGTCAGTTCCAGTATAACGAGCAGCTGAAATTTGTGCATCCCCATTCATCATTGCTTGATGATTGATTGTAGTTGTTGCTAAGTTATTGATGATCGTTGTTTTTTCATCAGTGTAATGTTCGATCATTCCAGAAACTAGACTTGCTAATATTTGGGCTTCTGATGTAATGCCCCCAGTAATGGAAATCGTCGAGTCATCAGAGTTAGAAGCGAGTCCTGGTAATGAGCAACCTGATAATAATAGAGCGCTACAAAACGTTATGAATACTAATTTTAATTTTCGTTTCATTATTCTGCCTCCCTTAATGCTTTAGGAGTTAATTTCTTCTCTAACAGACCAAGTAATAAGTCTGCAGCTAAAGCCAAAATAGTAACAGGAATGGTTCCGGCAAAAATCAAGTCAGGTTGGTAATTATTCAATCCACTAAAAATAAAGTCTCCAAGACCTCCTGCACCGATGTAAGAAGCTAATGTCGCCCAAGCAATCACATACACTGCAGCTAAGCGAATCCCAGCCATGATAGTTGGCATAGCAATCGGTAATTCTACCATAAAAATCGACTGTACATTTGTCATGCCCATTCCTTTTGCGGCATCTTTATAATCAGAACTGACTTCTTTGATCCCAATATACGTATTACGTAAAATAGGCAGTAATGAATAAATAAACAATGCGATGATTGCTGGAATTTTCCCAACACCAAAAATTGGAATCATCAAGGCAAGTAATGCTAATGAAGGAACTGTTTGTAAAGCACTAGTCAAACCGATGACAATCGCTGCGGTTCTTTTTGTTCTAGTCAATAATATACCGATCGGTACGGCCAACAAAATTCCTATGAGCAGTGCGACACCTGAGATAAAAATATGTTCACCGATTTTAGTAACAAGTTCATTTCCTCTTTCTAAAAGAAATTGATTCATCTTATTACACCTCCGCTTGAGGCTGTTTGACATCAGTTAGTTCTGTTTCATTTGGAACATCTTCAGTTGTCTCTTCTTCACCCCAGATAACATCATATACAATATCAACCAATGAAGCGCGAGTTAAGATACCAACGACTTTTTGATTATCATCCACAACGGGCACATATTTTAAACCACGTTTTAAGATTCGTTGTAAGGTATCGCGCAATAAAGACGATTTTTTTACATAGAAGACTTTTGGATTCATGATGTCACTCACACTTGTCGCTTTATTTCTACGGCGGTCGAGCGTTTCAACATCAATAAAGCCTTTTAATACACCAGTACCATCAACAACTAAGAGCGTATCGACCCGTTTTTCTCTCATTAGTTTGATTGCTTCTGATAATGATTTTTCCGGTGTGATCGTGATAGCGTTGTTCAACATCACTTCGCCAACTGTGGTAATATCTGGCTTGGCTTGGATCAAGCGGTCTTCACCGATCAATTCTTCGACAAATTCATTGACTGGATGACGTAAAATATTATCTGGCGTATCAAATTGAATGACTTTTCCTTCACTCATGATCGCGATTCGGTTGGCTAATTTTAATGCTTCATCCATATCGTGTGTCACAAAAACAATCGTTTTGCCCAAACGCTCTTGTAGATCTTTAACTAAATCTTGCAATGAATCTCTTGTGATCGGATCTAAAGCACCAAATGGTTCATCCATCAAAATGATGTCTTGGTTCGCTGCAAGAGCACGAACGACACCAATCCGTTGTTGCTGACCACCGGACAATTCATTTGGATAGCGATCTAACATTTCTCTAGGTAATTCGACTAAATCAATCATTTTTTCAGCGATTTTGTTTCGTTCTTCTAGGTCAACTTTTAATAACTTAGGTACAAGTACAATATTTTCTCTGATCGTCATGTGTGGCATTAAACCAATATTTTGAATAACGTAACCGATTTTTCTACGTAATTCTACGGGATTACTAGTTTGAATATCCTCACCATTGATCAAGATTTTTCCTTTTGATGGATCAGTCATTCGATTGATCATCCGCATAGTAGTTGTTTTACCACTACCACTGGTTCCGATAAAGCAGATAAATTCACCTTTATCAAAAGACAGATTGACGTCATCTACAGCGATTTTACCGCCTTTGTAAATTTTTGAAACATGTTGAAATTCGATCAACTTTCTCACCCCAAATTCTTTTTTCTGTATCTTACTGCTTAAATGATTGCTATGTTTACTAACAAACGTTTCTACTACTAGTATGCTACAAAACAGCGATTTCGACAAATCAGAGGGTTTTTTCAGTTGTCTTCAGATAATAATGATAGTAAAACAAATTGGTTATTATAGTGTATATTTGCTTAGTTTAGCATTTACTTTAGCTAATATTAGAGAGAAGTTTATTGTATTTGGTGGACTTTATGCGCGTTGTTCGAGTGTTTATTCTGGTCGAATCATTTTAAAAACATATCAAAAAATGTAAAACTAGTTTGTTCGCGTATAATTACTTTAACTGACAAAGCAAAGACTACATTTAATACACAGGAGTCTTCTCGCCGAAATTACTGTCGTTAGCTAGGTTTGATTTACGTGGATTCCAAATGTAGTATAGTACGTTCAAGCATTTTGTCTTGTTGAAGGAAATTCTCTTCGTAGCCAGATAACCTAAAAAATGGTAAAATAACCAAGACAAATCAAGTAGAGAGAGTGACAAATATGCTTAGTACAGAAGATTTTGATTTTGATTTACCAGAAGAATTGATTGCTCAAACACCGTTGAAAGATCGAACAAGTTCACGGCTTTTAGTTTTAAATCGCGAAACAAAAGAAATTGAAGACAAATATTTTCATGAAATTATTGAAGAATTAAATGCTGGAGACGCATTAGTAATGAATGATACAAGGGTATTGCCTGCTCGACTATACGGGGAAAAACCAGAGACTGGTGGGCATTTAGAAGTACTTCTTTTGACAAATAAAGAAGGAGATACGTGGGAAACCTTGATCAAACCTGCTAAGCGAGCGAAAATCGGCACGAAAATCAGCTTTGGTGATGGTCGTTTAATGGCAACTGTTGTGGAAGAATTAGAACATGGCGGTCGAATCGTGACATTTGATTACGAAGGAATTTTTTTGGAAATTTTAGAATCACTTGGAGAAATGCCTTTGCCACCATACATTAAAGAACGTTTAGAAGATCCTGATCGGTATCAAACAGTGTATGCTAAAGAAAATGGGTCTGCAGCGGCTCCTACAGCTGGTTTGCACTTTAATCAAGAACTACTTGCTAAAATCAAGTCAAAAGGCGTGAAGCTCGTTTATTTGACCTTACATGTGGGATTAGGAACGTTCCGTCCTGTCAGTGTAGATAATATTTCAGAACATGAAATGCACAGTGAATTTTACCGTTTAACTAAAGAGGCGGCAGCGCAATTAAACGATGTTCGTGAAAATGGCGGGAAAATTGTTGCAGTAGGGACAACCTCGATTCGAACATTAGAAACGATCGGAACCAAGTTTGACGGACAAATCAAAGCAGATAGCGGCTGGACGGATATTTTTATTACACCAGGCTACAAATTCAAAGTTGTACAAGCTTTTTCAACGAACTTTCATCTGCCAAAGTCAACATTAGTGATGCTAGTCAGTGCATTTGCAGGAAAAGATGTTACGCTTGCAGCTTATCAGCATGCAATCGATGAACGTTATCGTTTCTTTAGTTTCGGAGATGCGATGTTTGTGAAATAATATAAAACGAAAGTATCAAAAAACCTCATTCGATTCTAAACTTTAATGCTTAGAATTGAATGAGGTTTTTTATTGATTTTTAGACTCGAGGTAATAACGATTATAAACCACTTAAAAGTAAGGTTTGGGATAATTCTCTTTTTCGGACTGATCTAGGTAAGAAGCAACGAATTTCATCTTCATTAAAACCAATCTGTAATCTTTTTTCATCAATCAGAATTGGACGGCGAAGTAATCCAGGATTATCTTTGACCAACTTCAATAATTCATGCAATGGGAGTTCATTAATATCTAAATCTAATTTTTGAAAGACTTTAGAACGGATGGAAATGATATCTTCTGTACCTTCTTCCGTAAGGATTAATATATTTTTTAGTTCATCTAATGTAATAGGAGTAGTGGCAAAGTTCTTTTCTTCAAATGGAATATCATGGTTTATCAGCCATCTCCTCGCTTTTCTACATGATGTACAGCTATTTGTTGTGTATAATTTCAACATGTTTTTCAGGTCCTTTCGAAAATATTGGTACGTACCTCTTAACAACTATAATATACGAAAAGTAAAAAATTTACAAAATAAAAGCTCGTAAAATAGCTGTTTATTTATATTGAAGTCGATAAAAAGTGAATAATTTATAAATTTTTGTTATTTTTTTATTTATAAATTATACTATTGGCTTTGGAATTGAGAAAACAGTCTTGTTATGTAAAAAAATGACCCAAAAATTTTTTTTCTTTGACAATTGGGGAAAATTTGTCCAAAAAATAAATAGTAAATTTTAAAAAGAGTACGCAATCTATATTAACGAAAGTTAAAAAACGAGCCAAAAGATGTAATGCTCATTTTTAAACATCATGTTCACTATTGTTTATAATGTACACTTTGCACAAAAATAGAGGTTTGAGCGTTCTTTTGACTGTAAAAAAACTAACGAATACAAACTTACCATAGTATTTTTCCTACTTTTTTATTATTATTATAAAGAAGGTTGATAATGTCAAAGGAGTGATAACGATGATTGAAGAATTGACGTATAGTTATGCAACAACAATATCAGAAAGGATTCAGTGCTGGAAAAACCTAAATCTAAAAACAGATACTTATTTAAAACAGTGGCAAGCGCGTAAAAGCTTATTGACAAAAACTGATTATGATAAAATGCTTCAACAATATCATTTAGACAAAGAAGCTTTTGGTACTGGATTGCTGCCTTTTACAGAAGAACGAGCCAAATTATTACTTTCGACTGTTGAAGAAAGTGGATGGTTCAAGTTACATAAACATTTATTTACAGCTGAAATTTCGGTGAAAGAAATGACGTTAAAAGCTGCATTGCGTTTTCATTTACATCATTATGAAAAACATATCCATAGACTGTTACAAAAATTTCCTTTGATCCAGTTATCAGAAAAGGTAGTGACAGAATTAATCGAGCAATTATGTGACGAATTCTTTTTTATTGCCCAAAAAACATTAGTTTGGGATGTTCATCGGATGATTGAAGAATATCAGTTGCAAGCAGAATCGAAAGAAGCAGAATTCACTAAATATATCGAAGAATTTCTTGGTGATAAACAACGGACTTATCTTTTCTTTGCAGAGTATCCCACGCTTGCTAGACTCCTCTCTGTCAGATTGGCCTTTGCGTGTGAAGTGATTGAGGAGTTTATCTCTGCCCTAAATGATTCTACTGAACAACTAGCAGCAACTTTCGATATCTCAGCGCCCATGGAACTTACTGAAATACAACTTGGACAAGGGGATAGTCATGATCGTGGAAAAACGGTGATTCAGTTTGAAGTACAGGCAAAGCCGTTGATTTTTAAATTTAAGAATCTAGAAATAGGAGAACGATTCAATGACTTATTGACCTATCTTGAAGGGCTAGATCCAGCATTGTCTTTCTATAAAATCAACCGAATTGTTCAACCAACATTTACCATCGAGGAAAAAGTTTCTTATCAGGAATGCAAGGAAGAAAGTGACGTGACTGATTTTTATCAAAATTATGGTCAGTTATTGGCGATTGTCTATTGGTTAGGGGCAACAGATTTGCATATGGAAAACCTGATTGCAAGTGGTCCCTATCCTGTGTTGATTGATTTGGAGACGTTGATCCGGCCTGAAATGTTTAAAATGACCAAAAAATTATCTAGACAAGCGCGAATAGAAAAGCATTCTGTGATCGTCACAGGTTTGTTGCCGCAGAAAAAACACTTGAAACGTGAGCTGGAAATGGACGCGTTGTCTGGTACCAAACAAAAGTTGCCTAAAAAGATCAGAAGATTGAGAAATGATCGTTCCAGTGCTATCGCTTTTCAGCTAGAAGAAGCTTATATGGATGGTGCTCAAAATATTCCTCGTTTGGCAGGAAAAGAAGTTGATTATTTAGTTTATCGCGACGTGATCCAGATGGCGTTTAAAAAGATGAATCAACTATTACTAAAGAATAAGTCTGAATTTATCGCGCAAGTCAAAGCCTTATTTTCAGATACAACGATTCGGCTGATATACAGAGATACACAGCATTATGGAAATTTATTGAATTTTACCTTGCACACAGATTGCATGTCTAACTATATCGAAAGGGAAAAAATCATTGAAAACTTATGGGCTAGTAAAATTATTCCAGAAACGTTGATCCCCTTTGAGATTCAATCGATGTTAGACCATGATGTTCCTTTAGTCACAGCAAACACGTCTTTGACAACTGTTTATACGAATGGTCATGAGTTAGGGCAATTGTTAGTTAAGACTCCGCTAGAAGATACGGTAGAGCATATGGAGCAGATAACAGAGAAAACTAGTCATTTTTCTTATCTTTTATTAAAGGAAAGTTTAGATACTCTAGAATATAAGACACAAGAGATCGCGATTCCAGCGAAAAATAATTCACTTGAACCACCGTTATTACAAAAAGCAGCTGATATTGGAGATAAAATTATTGATCAGATCAAGATAGATCAAGACAGCGGGGAAGTTGATTGGATATCTGTTCTTCCAGAGTCAGATGATGAGATAGGAATTACCTATCCAGGCACTGATCTTTATGAAGGCAGTGCAGGCATATATTTATTTTTGGTTTATTTGAACCATTATGTTCCTAAAGAGAGTTATCAAGAAGTGATCGATTTATTGGAAAAAGAAATTTTTATGACGGAGAGCAAAAAGGATACTTACCAGAGTGCTTTTTTTGCTGAAGGAATGCGCTTGACCGTTGCGTTTTACGTCACAAGATTGCTCAATGATGATAAGCATCGATTGTATATGGAAAAGAGTTTAGAGGCTTTAAAAACAACTCAAATAAAAGAACAGAATCAACTGAATGAATGGCTTTACGGCAAAGCGAGTTTATTAACGATTTTAGCAATTGTCTATCAAACATTCCATAACGAAGAAGCTTGCGCACTACTTTTTCATTATGCACAATCAGTCACCTGTCAAGAAATGGGTGATAACAGTTTTGCTCATGGTTATGCTGGAGTATGCTATGGTTTAAGTCGAGCGAACCAAGTTCTAAATGACAGGGTGATCAAAGAAAAACTTGAATGGTATCTAGAACGATTTGAGAAACGACTTGAAAAAGACGAAATTTTAAATAAATCTTGGTGTCGAGGAACATTGGGCATTAGAGAAGTAAGCAAATGTTTGAATTTTACTTTTACTGAGGAAATTCTTGGAAAAGTAGAAGATGTCAATACAGAAGATGATTGTTTATGTCATGGGAACTATGGAAATAGCGACAATTATTTAAATGATATTAATTTATTAATCAAAGATGCCGTTAAACTGAAATCCGATCCCGAAAGCATTCCTATCAGTCTTTTTTGCGGTTTAGCAGGAGTAGGCTATCAATTATTGAGAGCCTATGACCCGTTTGATGTTCACTCCATGCTATTTATTAAGTGACACAATCTGAAAAAAGAACTTTACTTATCTGTGAGAACGATTTATAATCTAAGTATTAACGTAAGGGGGGAAATATTATTATGAGAAAATTATCGATTGAAAAAATGGAAACAAAAACAGACACAACAAAGTTAGACAAATTTGTAGGTGCTTCTTTCGAAAGAAATGAAGAGACTGAAGAAATGTTTAATAGACTAGATGAAGTTACACCGCAATCAGTTGCTGGTTGGACTAGATTCATCGGACCATGTAGATAATTTTGACAGAATAAGGGTCGGAAAGCTAACAAATGAATGTTGGCTTTCCGACCCTTATTATTGTTATTAGTTTAGCTTTCTTAAAATAAGAATACCAATTGCTTCGGTCCCGGAGATTAAAAATACTAAAAAGTTTAATAACCAAGAATATGATATTGGGCTATGTGTAGCCACATCCTGGAAGAAATTGTTTAAGATACCTATCAAAACAAGTCCAACTATAAAAGAAATGAAACTTGCTGTTGAAATAATTTTCTTACCACGTTCGTCTTTTCCTTCTTTACTAAAGAAAAAGTAAACAGAATAGACAATGAATATAAGTGATAGTATAAACACTAGCAAGCTAGACCAGTGATTTACAGGTAGATTATCAAAAAAAGATTTAAGTGATTCAGTCATAATTATCCTTTCCTTCCGTGTTAGTCGGTCACTTCGTTAGTTTGCTCTTCTTCTGTCAATTTTTTGAAAGTGAAGATTTGTTCAATCGGTACCTCAAAAACGTCAGCTATGTCATGAGCCAGTAAGAGGGAAGGATTGTACCTATTTCTTTCTAACTGAATAATTGTTTGTCTAGATACTCCCACCTTGTCAGCAAGTTCCTGTTGGGTCATGCGTTTCATGGCTCTGTAGACGTGAATGGAACTCTCAAATGATGAGTTCTTCTTTTTTGGCAATGCAAATCCCTCCAATAGTCTAATTTATGTATTAAATAAAAAGCGCATAGTCAATATACCATATCTTACTTTCACTTACAAATAACTTGCAGTAATAATTCAAAGAAAAAAGCCAAGCTTCTCGATTAGCTTGGCTTTCGTTTCTGGAAGGAATCAGTGTACTGAATATTTTTTTTACTTTTAGTTATACATGTAAAGTAATTGGTTGAATTTCTTGTTCATAAACCAAATCTTGTCTTCATTACATTTTCTACATTTCTTTGTTTAAATTTTTTTCAATCAAACTATCTTTATACATGTTTTTTTGTTTTATTTAGATCGATCATCTAACTTTTTACACATATTCACTATTTTTAAAGATGTTGTTATGATTTTTTACTCTACATATATATTTTTTTGTGAAAGGTGAATCCTGTTCTGCTAACAATTTTGTGTTTATTTACTTCATGCTTCGAGAAATTCTTCAATACAACTGATTAATCCTCCTTCCTTCTATAAACATAGTAACATAAAAAGGAAGCGTTTTCAAATTAAAAGCTTTCTTTTTATGAAATATTGAAACGAAAAAATGGTAAAGAAAAAATGAAAAATTAGCCATATTTATTGAAGTTTGAAAAAAGAACATGGTATAGTGAATATAGATACTATAATAATAGAAGGAAAAAATAAGAATGGGGGGATAGGATGGAAGCATACAAACAACCTATCGAGACAATTATCAAAGAAGTAAATACCAATAAAGAACAGGGATTAACAGGACAAGAGGTACAAAAGCGACTTGCTGAATATGGACCCAATGCGTTTCAAGAAACGAAAAAAGATTCTATAGTAAAGAAGTTTCTGCATAGTTTATCTGATTTTACAACCATCATCTTGCTAGTTGCAGCAGCTATTTCGTTTTATACAGCGATTGCTACGGAGCACGGGGATTATTTTGAAGGAATTTTAATTATTGCAATCGTGATTATCAATGCAGTCTTAGCGATTGTTCAAGAAGGAAATGCTGAAAAATCGTTAGCGGCGTTGCAGAATATGAATAAACAAAGTAGTTCCGTTTTACGTGACGGCAAGGTAGAGACTATCGATGCAGAAGATGTTGTTGTTGGAGATATCCTCGTATTAGAGTCAGGATCGATGATTACAGCAGATGCTCGTTTGATTCAAGCGTCACAACTTAGAGTAGAAGAATCTGCCCTTACTGGAGAAAGTGAACCAATTGAAAAAGATTCGGAATACATAGGGAAACAAGATGCACCGATTGGCGATCAACTCAATATGGTTTTTAAAGGCTGTACTGTGTCAAATGGTCGGGGAAGAGCGATTGTTACAGCAACTGGCATGCAGACTGAAATGGGTAAAATTGCTGGGTTATTGAATGATGATGTGACGCAGCAAACCCCACTTCAAAAACGCTTGAACCAATTAGGCAAACGCATCAGTTTAATTGCTTTAGGTGCTGCAGCGTTAGTGTTTATCATTGGTGAACTACAAGGCGAGCCAATATTGGAAATGTTTATGACGGCCGTCTCACTAGCTGTGGCAGCAGTACCTGAAACATTGATGGTAATCGTGACGTTGACCCTTGCGTATGGTGTACAGAAAATGGCTAAAAAGCATGCAATTATTCGTCGTTTGCCAGCTGTTGAAACGCTTGGAACGGCTAATGTTATTTGTTCTGACAAAACTGGAACATTAACACAAAATAAAATGCGTGTTAGACGTGTTTGGTCGCGCGGCGATGAAGTGACTGACACAGAAGATGCAATGACAGATGAAGCGATGGAAGTTTTAAAAATGGCTTCACTTTGTACGGATGTTATTGTAGATAAAGATGGGAATGACTTAGTCATTCAAGGGAATCCTACAGAAGCAGCTATCGTGCGTGCTGTTGAAGAAAATTATCATACAAAAGCTGAATTAGAAGAAAAATACCCAAGAATCGGTGAAATTCCTTTTGATTCAGAGCGCAAAATGATGACAACCGTTCATAAAATGGGGAAAAAATATATTTCAGTAACGAAAGGTGCCTTTGATGTCTTATTAACGCGTTTTCGTTTTGGTGATTTAGATCAAGCAGCTGTAGTAAATGATCGTTTTGGGAAACGTGCTTTACGAGTGATTGCAGTAGGTTATGCGATTTATGATGAAGAACCTACCGAGATCACTTCAGAGGCTCTAGAAAAGAATTTACGTCTATTAGGATTGATTGGTATGATCGATCCGCCAAGACCAGAAAGTAAAGGCGCTATCGCTCGTGCGAAAAAAGCTGGAATAAAAACAGTTATGATCACGGGAGACCATGTAGTAACTGCGGGAGCGATTGCTAAAGAATTAGGTATTTTAACAGATAAAAGTGAAGCTTTGACAGGATCAGAATTGCAAAAAATGTCTGATGATGAATTAGATTCACGAGTAAAATCACTTTCTGTATATGCACGAGTGACTCCAGAAGATAAAATCCGCATCGTTAAATCTTGGCAGAGAACGGGTGCAGTTGTTGCCATGACAGGTGACGGAGTCAACGATGCACCTGCTCTAAAAGCAAGTGATGTTGGGTGTGCGATGGGAATTACAGGAACAGATGTCGCACAAGGTGCGGCAGATATGATTTTGACCGATGATAACTTTGCAACAATCGTTGACGCAGTAGCACAAGGTCGGGCAGTTTATAGAAATATTCGTAAAGCAGTAAACTTTTTACTAAGTTGTAATATTTCGGAGATATTTATTGTGTTGATTGCTATGTTATTAGGCTGGGGAGCACCATTTACAGCTGTCCAATTATTATTTGTAAACGTTGTGGCAGACGGTCTTCCAGGGTTTGCGTTAGGAAAAGAGCCAGCTGAAAAAGGAATCATGGACGAAGTACCGATTCCTAGAAACGAAGGGATTTTTGCGCGCGGTTTGTGGCAAAAAATTGCGATCAATGCGTTTGTTTTTACTGTTATCACCTTGTTCGGTTTTTATTTAGGTGCAAATGTTGATTCAGTTTCTTACTTTTTCGAAGCAAGCCATGAAATTGGTCAAACTGTAGCATTTTTGATTTTAGCTTACTCATCGATTCTGCATGTTTTTAATGTTAGAAGTACAGAATCAATTTTTAGAGTAAAATTATCAACAAATAAATCTCTGTTTGAAATGGCTGTACTCGCAGTTATCATTACGACAGTTATTGCGTTGTTACCATTCACACAAGAGTTGTTCGGACTTGTTCCAATCGGAATCAATCATTGGTTATTAGTAATGGGCTTATCGATCATTCCTATTTTTGTAAATGAAATGATCAAATTCCACTATTCAACAGATGATGATGACGAATAAAATTAGATGAAAAAGAATACTTGAAGAACGGATTTCCTAATCGAAACTCGGACTTCAGGTATTCTTTTTGTAAAAAACGGTTTGATGAAAGCTTATTTTGAAAATACTATTGAAATTATTTACATAAAAGGCTTGCTAAAATGGTAAAGGAGTATTATAGTTGTTATCAAAATCAGTTGTTTCAATTTTGAACGCATATTTTTAAATAACGTATAAATAGTAACCGATATTTTTATTTGGGTTTCCAAATAAGGATCTTAGGGGAGTAGCAGCATAGTTTATCTATGTTTTTAGATCAACAGCAAGTGTGAAAACACTGGTCTAAGAATGAAATTGCGAGACCTAAGTGTAAGGGCCAAGTGGCGTTTCACTTAGGTCTCTTGTTTTACTTAAAAGTGAGATTAGGATGAAGAATTTTTAATGATCAACTTTTTAGCTTTACGTATTATCTAGCTATGTGGACTGGCAATAGGCTCTGTATCAATCACATCAACTCTGATGAGCTAAATCTCAAAGAATTGAATGTTATCGGAAAAAATAAAATCTGTCTGTGACAAAAAAGTATCGCAAAAAGATTATCTCATTTTTCTGTCAGAGCTTCATGGGCCGCTACACTTTTAAATTGGAGGAGAATCGTGTGATAGAAAAGTCAAAAATTTCCCATCATCAGAAATTGACTGCTGCTGGTCTTTTAGTAGCGATGGGTGTTGTTTACGGGGATATCGGAACAAGTCCGCTTTATGTAATGAAAGCGATCGTTGGAGATAATGGTGGTCTTCAGAATGTCTCAGAGAATTTTATTATTGGTGCGGTATCATTGATCTTTTGGACATTAACAATTTTGACAACGATCAAATATGTTGTGATTGCTTTAAATGCGGACAATCATGGTGAAGGTGGGATTTTTTCTTTATACACACTTGTTCGTAAAAATGGGAAATATTTGATTATTCCAGCAATGATCGGTGGGGCAGCTTTACTTGCTGATGGTGTATTGACTCCTGCGGTAACAGTGACGACAGCAATTGAAGGGTTGCGAGGAATTCCAGTTTTCTTTGATCGTTTTGGTAGTGATCAAAATATTATCGTGATGATTACCCTGGTCATTATTCTTATTCTGTTTTCGGTTCAACGTTTTGGGACAGATGCAGTGGGAAAAGCTTTTGGACCGATTATGTTTGCTTGGTTTACGTTTATAGGTGTGATGGGTTTAATCAATTTTGGACAAGACTGGACAGTCCTTCGTGCATTGAATCCTTATTATGCGATTCATCTGCTTTTTAGTCCTGAAAATAAATTAGGGATCTTTGTTTTAGGGAATGTCTTTTTGGCAACAACCGGAGCAGAAGCGTTGTATTCTGACCTAGGTCACGTTGGTAAACACAATATTCGTGCTAGTTGGCCGTATATCAAAGTTTGTTTAATCCTCAACTACTTAGGACAAGCAGCATGGATCTTAAACGCAAAAAATGATCCGTCTATTTTAGCGATTGAAAATTTAAACCCGTTCTTTCAAATGATGCCAAACAGCATTATGTTGATAGGAGTAGTTTTCGCTACAGTTGCGGCAGTCATTGCATCTCAAGCACTAATTTCGGGTTCATTTACGCTAGTTTCTGAAGCAATTAAATTAAAACTATTACCAAGATTAAAAATTATTTATCCTGGTGCTAATATTGGTCAAATGTATATTCCGGCAGTCAATATGATGTTGTGGATTGTGTGTTCCTTGATCGTGGTCACGTTTAGAACATCTACGCATATGGAAGCAGCATATGGTCTTTCTATTACGGTGACAATGCTTATGACAACTATTTTGTTGATGTTTTACTTATTACAAAAAGGCGTGCCGAAATGGGTGGCGTATCTTATTACTCTATTCTTTGGCAGCATTGAATCGATTTTCTTTGTTTCAAGTATTGCAAAATTTTTCCATGGAGGTTATGTTGCAGTTGGGATTGCACTATTGATATTAGCTGTGATGACTATTTGGGAACGTGGGAACATTATAAAAGAGAAAACCTCTGATACCGTTCCGCTCAAACAATATGTGGAACAATTACGAATGTTAAAAGATGATACAAGTGTTCCAAAATCTCAAACCAATGTTGTGTTCATGACACCTGATACGATTGGGGAGGAGATTGGGCGACAAATCATTTATTCGATCTTAGATAAACAGCCTAAACGAGCAAATGTGTATTGGTTTGTCAATGTCGAGGTAACAGATGAACCGTTTACCAAAGAATATTCTGTAGATATGATGGGTACGGATTTTGTCGTTCAAGTTCAACTATATCTTGGTTTTCATGTAGCGCAAGAGGTAAATGTTTACATTCGTCAAATCGTGCATGATTTAATGAAAGAGGGACGTTTGCCTAAACAACCACAGAAATATTCATTAACACCAGGCCGTGAAGTAGGGGATTTCCAATTTGTTATTATTCGTGAAGAACTATCCAAAGTAACCGAATTGAAAAAATGGGATCGTCAAATCATGCAGCTGAAACTAGCAATCAAACAACGAACAACAACGCCTGAAAACTGGTTTGGTTTAGAATATAGTGAAGTGAAATATGAATCTGTTCCTTTGATTATTGGTGATACAAGAAAAACCAGATTAAGAGAAAGAAAAACTATTTCATAGTAAAAATCTCTAAGACTATTTTGAAGTCTTGGAGATTTTTCAGATTTTTACTTTAATGTATTGGTTTCTATTCGCGCTATTTTGAAAGGACAAGTATAATAAACAGATAGAAGGAAAATGAGGTGTAACATATGCTTGCAATAAATTTTTTTATATTATTTTTAATGATTGCAATTACAGCATTTTTTGTAGCAAGTGAATTTGCTTTAGTTAAAATTCGAATGTCCAGACTGGAACAATTAAAAAAAGACAACGTTAAAAATGCAGAACTCGCAATCCATGTAACGCATCATTTAGATGCTTATTTATCAGCTTGCCAATTGGGTATCACATTAACAGGATTAATTATAGGTTGGGTTGGTGAAGGATCGGTAGCGACACTACTTCATCCACTGATAGGAGATTTGCCAATAAGTGCTACGCTCAGTCGTACGATCTCCATCATTTTGGGATTTGCTATAGTGACGTATGTAGATGTTGTTGTTGGAGAATTATTGCCTAAAAGCTACAGTATTGCTCAAGCTGAAAAAGTGGTTTTAGGAATCGTTAAACCGCTTCACTATTTTTATAAAGTGATGTATCCTTTCATTTGGTTATTGAACCATTCTGCGGCAAAATTAGGGAAAGTATTAGGAATAAAACTTATTTCAGAAGGTGAAGAAACCTTGACCCAAGAAGAGTTGCTATATGTTGCAGTTGATTCTTATAAAAAAGGTGAACTGACTGAAGAGGAATATCATTATATGGAAAATGTGTTTGAATTTGATGATACCTTAGCCAAAGAGATTCAGGTCGATCGAACATCAATGGAAGTTTTTGAAGCAGATGAAACCGTAGAACAAGCTATCCAGCACTCGTTAAAGCGAGGACATACACGTTATCCAGTTATCGAAGAATCTAAGGATAAAGTATTAGGATATGTTACATTGCCAGCTTTGATCAAGGAGTCATTTATCAATGATCAACGAAAAGTTAGCGAATTAGTCGAAGAGCCGATTATTGCTCTAGCGACGATCCCAATCAAAAGTTTATTGACGATGATGCGAAAAGAAGGGAAACACATTGCCATTTTGAAAGATGAATATGGCGGAACGACAGGGATGGTCACGATTGAGGATATTTTAGAAGAACTGGTGGGAGATATCAGGGATGAAACAGACTTAGAAAATGCCTTAATTGCGAAAGAATCGAGTAATTCTTATATTATTTCTGGGAAAATCACACTTGATGATTTTGAACGTTATTTTAAAGTTAAAATTCCATCGTTTGAAGATTCTGAAATGTCGACATTAGCTGGGTTTATTGTGGAGCAAAAAAACAATCAAATTGCTGTAGGTGACCAAATCAAGATCGATCGTTTTACTTTTGAAGTAATGGATTATGAGCATGCCCATATTGATTATTTTAAGGTAACTAAATCAGCTGAATAAAAAAATGAGCCCGAAACAAAACGAAAAACAAGTTTTGTTTCGGGCTTTATAGTTGGCTAAACGGCGAAAAAAAGGAGCTACTGTAAATCTCTTTAATTACTTAAAATTTCGGGAAAGTCTTTTAGACTCTTTTATGTTAGCTGATTTTCACTTGGAGTGTAAAATAAGATTGACTTGAACTGGTTATTCAGCTAGGATTAAGAAAAAGTGAAATAGGGAGTGTTTGGATGCGAAAGGTAGGCATTATTGGATTAGGACATGTGGGTGCAACACTTGCTTATACATTGGTCACTGAAAGCTTAGTTGATGAGCTTGTTTTGATTGATAAAAATGAGACATTAGCTGTTTCTGAAGAATATGATTTACTAGATGCAGAAGTTTTTTTGACGGGTAAGACCAAAATCGTTATTCAAGATTACCAAGCTTTAAAAGATGCATCGGTCATTGTTTTTTGTGCAGGCCAGATTAGTGCATTAGGAGACGATGGCGACCGTTTTAAGGAACTTGAGATCACGAGTAAAATAGTAGAAGAAATAGCGCCTAAAATTAAGCAGTCTGGATTTAATGGTATTATTTTAACAATTACGAATCCATGCGATGTGATTGCAGCGTATATGCAAAAATTAACAGGATTTGAAACGAATAAAGTATTTGGAACAGGTACGATGTTGGATACAGCACGGATGAAACAAGCAGTCAGTCGTAATTTATCGATCGACAGTCGCAATATTGGTGGTTATGTTTATGGTGAACATGGGGATTCTCAATTTGTTGCGTGGTCAAGTGTGACAGTTGGAGATCAGCCACTTTTGACTTGGAGCAGTGAACTTGATTTAGAGGGATTAGATGAAGACGTTCGGGCAGGGGGCTGGAATGCATTTGCAGGAAAAGGCTATACAAGTTATGGTATTGCAACTTGCGCTGCTCGTCTCGTTGGAATGATTCTAAACGATTCAAAAACGATTGTTCCTGTTTCCGCTTATAATAAACAAGCGGATGCATATTATGGTCAACCTGCTATAATTGGAAAAAATGGTACAGAATCATTGATCGATTGTTCGTTGACTGAAAAAGAAATCGACGCCTTAAAAAAATCTATTGAGATCATCAAAAATGGTCTGGCTAACTTACCATTTGAGCACTAAGATAAAGCGTATCATTCTACTAAATCTGGAGGTGATCCATTGATAAACTTAACGGAAATAACGGAAAAGATGTCCTCAAATCAAAAAATCAATTATGATCGTGTCCTGCAAAAAGTGATTATGGACTGGGAAAAATCGGATAGTCGTCCAACTGTTTTACTTCACAGTTGCTGTGCGCCTTGTAGTACGTATTCACTTGAATATTTGACACAATATGCAGACGTCACGATTTTCTTCGCTAATTCAAATATTCATCCACGAGCAGAATATCAACGCCGAGAAATCGTACAGCAAAAATTTGTAGCGGATTTCAATGAAAAAACCAATAATCAGGTTCAATTTTTAGCGGCGCCTTATGAACCGAATAAGTTCATCCAAATAGTGCAGGAAAAAGAACTAACTGAAGAACCAGAAGGTGGAAAGCGCTGTTCTGCCTGTTTTCAGATGCGCCTAGATATTGTTGCAGAAAAAGTACAAGAATTAGGCTACGATTACTTCGGTAGCGCACTGACGCTATCTCCAAAGAAAAATAGTCAATTGATCAATGAAATCGGAATCGATATTCAAAAATTCTATGCAACCAACTATTTACCAAGTGATTTTAAGAAGAATAATGGTTATAAACGTTCGATCGAACTGTGTAAAGAATACGACGTGTATCGTCAATGTTACTGTGGTTGTATGTTTGCAGCGGCAAAACAAGGTGTTGATTTAAAAGCAGTGAATAAAGAAGCGAAAGCATTTTTAGCAGAACAATAAGAATAGTTAATCAAGACGATGATTTCAGATAGTTGAAACCATTGTTTTTTTTGAGGATTTTTATTTTTTTGTTATAGTTTTAAACTATATATTTTGATAGAAAATAAGTGTTATTCTATATTGTCTTCTCGTGGTAAGCTAGTTGAAATACCTTATTGAAGGAGGAAAAGTATGAAAACATCGATTATCGGGTTCCCGCGAGTGGGAGAATTAAGAGAATTAAAATTTGCAACAGAAAAATATTTTAGAAAAGAAATTTCAGCAGAAGAATTGGAAGCAAAAGGCAAAGAACTGCGCACTAAGCATTGGCAATTGTTAGTCGATCAGGGAATCGATTTTATTCCAAGTAATGATTTTTCATTTTTTGATACAACCTTAGATACAGCGGTTTTATTGAATATCATACCTGAAAAATATCAAGCGTTACATTTATCTCCGTTAGAAACTTATTTTGCATTGGCAAGAGGATACCAAGGAAAAGCCGGAGATGTCACAGCATTGGCAATGAAAAAATGGTTCAATACCAATTATCATTATATGGTTCCAGAAATCGATGATGATACAAAGTTGAAACTTGTTGGAGAAAAAATCTTTACCACCTTTAATGAAGCAAAAGAAGTGGGTGTTGTTACTAAGCCAACGATAATCGGTCCATTTACTTTATTAAAATTAGCTACTTATCACGGATCAAAACAGGCAAGTGATTTTTATGAAGACGCAATTACAGCCTATTCACAAATTTTTGCTCAATTAGCAGAACTTGGGTGTGAATGGCTTCAACTTGATGAACCAGCTTTAGTTTTAGATCTATCACTAGCAGAAGTTAAGCAATTTAAAGCGTTGTATCAAAAATTATTAGCTAAAAAAGGAAATTTAAAAATACTAATGCAAACATATTTCGGAGACGTTCGAGATGTTTACCAGGAATTGATTGATTTACCAGTTGATGGAATAGGGTTAGATTTTGTTGAAGGGAGAAAAATACTAAGTTTGCTTGAAGACTATGGATTTCCAAATGATAAATTATTGTTCGCTGGAATCATAAACGGAAAAAATATTTGGAAAAACGATTATCAAGCAACATTAACATTACTTGAAAAGCTTCAACCATACGGCGATATCGTATTAAATACATCGTGTTCATTATTGCATGTGCCATTTACATTAGGCAATGAGTCCCTATTATCAACAGACGTAACCAATTATTTTGCGTTTGCCGTCGAAAAATTAACTGAATTGAATGATTTGAAGCAGATAGTTGAGAATAAAGAAGACAATCAAGACTTGTTGAATGCTAATATTACCTTATTTGAACAGCAACGCTTTTCTAAAAATGAGCAGGTGGCACAACAGATCAAAGCCTTGACTGAAAAGGATTTTATCCGATTACCAGAATTGGAAAAACGTGCAGTTATTCAAGAAGATAAATTAAAACTGCCAATTCTACCAACCACCACGATCGGTTCTTTTCCGCAAACAAAAGAAGTCAAACTAAATCGAGCGAAATTTAGAAAAGGTGAGATCGCTGAAACTGAATATACAGCTTTTAACCAAGAAAAAATTGCGGCGTGTGTTGCTTTTCAGGAAAAAATCGGATTAGATGTTTTAGTGCATGGTGAATTTGAACGTAATGATATGGTCGAATACTTTGGTGAAAGTTTAGAGGGCTATCTATTTACTGAAAAAGCTTGGGTTCAATCATACGGAACTCGCTGTGTAAAACCACCAATTATCTGGGGAGATGTTTCTCGATCAAATCCGATCACCGTGGCCTACTCTAAATACGCTCAAAGTTTGACGGATAAACCGGTGAAAGGCATGCTGACAGGTCCTGTAACGATTCTAAATTGGTCATTCCCGCGTGAAGATATCAGTTTAAGAGAATCAACGTTACAGTTAGCTTTGGCCATTCAAGAAGAAGTCTTAGATTTAGAAGCGAATGGAATTGAAATTATTCAAATTGATGAAGCCGCACTTCGTGAAAAGCTACCATTACGTCAAACGGATTGGCATTCTGAGTACTTGGATTGGGCAATACCAGCTTTCCGTCTTGTTCATAGTAAAGTACAACCGACAACTCAAATTCATACTCATATGTGTTATAGCGAATTTTCGGACATTATTCAAGATATTGATAATATGGATGCAGATGTTATTTCATTTGAAGCATCTCGCTCAAATTTAGATATTTTAGATGCATTAAAAGCAATCGATTTTAGAACGCAAGTTGGACCGGGTGTTTATGATATTCATTCGCCGCGTGTTCCATCAGTAGAAGAAATCGAAACAACGATCTATAATATTTTAAACAAATTACCAATTGAAAAAGTTTGGGTCAATCCAGATTGTGGCCTGAAAACGCGAGGAGTACCGGAAACAGAAGCAAGTTTGAAAAAATTAGTACTCGCAGCAAAAAAGGTCCGTGGAGGGGTTTAAATGAGAACTGATGCCTTGTTCAAAGAAAAAACCGTCTTTTCCTATGAAATTTTTCCGCCGAGACGAACAGCACCGATCGATACAATCTATCAGACGTTGGAACGCTTAAAAGGACAACAACCAGATTTTATCAGTGTAACATTGGGTGCTGGTGGAACAGGTGAGAACTTAAGTACTGCAGACATTGCTCAGAAAATTCAAGAGGAGCAATTTTTGCCAAGTGTCGCACATTTACCTGCCGTGAATTTTTCTAAAGATGAAATTATTGTTATTTTAGAAGAACTAAAGCAAAAAAATGTAGAAAATATTTTAGCTTTAAGAGGGGATATTATACCGGATAAAGAACCAAAAAAAGATTTTGCTCATGCTAATGATTTGGTCACGTTTATTCAAGAACAAGGTAATTTCAACATTATTGGTGCTTGTTATCCCGAAACCCATGGGGACTCTGAGAGCGCAGTTGAAGACATTAGAAACTTGAAGCGTAAAGTTGATTCTGGAACGAATCAATTGATCACACAGTTATTTTTTGATAATAATTATTTTTATACATTCAAAGAAAAGTGTGATATTGCCAATATCAATGTACCGATACAGGCAGGTATTATGCCTGTAGTCAATAAAAAGCAAATTGAGCGAATTGTAAAAATGTCTAATGTGACATTGCCGACAAAGTTTTTAAAAATGATGGAACGCTATGAGCATAATCCAGAAGCTATTCGGGATGCTGGTATTGCTTATGCAATCAATCAAATTGTGGATTTAGTGGCACAAGGAGCAAATGGAATTCATTTATATACAATGAATAATCCTTATGTAGCACAGAAAATTAGAGAAGCAACACGTAGTTTATTTATTGCATAATTTAAAAAAATGCAGGATTCAATTGTTTTTGAGTGTCAACTCAGGACAGTTAGATCTTGCATTTTTTTATAATCTAATTTTATATAAAGTGTTTCCTAGGTGTTATTATTATTTTTCTGAATTTGTTCAACATTATGAATGTCATTATTTTATGATAATTAAATAACGTTTATATGAATTTTTATTAAAAACATTTTTATTATAATTTGCACGTTTTTTAGTTTTTGTTTTTTCGTAAAATGCATTCCATGTTCATTAAAAATGTTTTTTATAAGGTTTTTAAGGTTTGGGTAAATTTAATTTTCTTAATTAGTAAAAAAATTGAAGAGAAAATTTACGAATAGTTATTGACATTAAAAATAACAAGATATATAGTTTTATGTAGAGGATTAAGTTATTTTTTAATTATGATCTTAGTTTGTTCGTTGAAGTTATCGTATTTTGTTTTATCTACGACAAAATTACTAATTTAGTACGATTCAATGAAATGAAAGGAGTCTTTATATGCCAAGAAAAGCGCCTATCCAAAATAGTGCGAGTTCTAAAGACGAAAAGGCTAGGCGGATTGATTCAAAAAAATATTCAGTTTTTTATGCAGAGTCTAAAAGGATATTTCCAGAAAATAAACGAGATAAGCGGCGCGTGGTAAAGGTAAGACCGCGATCAACAGCACGAATCTCTCATAATGAATATTCCGAAAAGTTTAGAAGTTCTGAATGTTCAAAGCCTCGTCAGGTACGGCCTCGTAGAACTGTTCAAAAACGAAAAATGAGACAGGGTTATAGTGAAATAGAACGGAAACAGATGACTAAAAGTCCAAGCTTCTTGCTGTTTTCTATTTTAAGCAATTTGGTGTTTTACGGAATTACAATTGGAATCATTTTGATGTCAGTGATGTTTTCATTTAGCTCAAAGTCAACAGCATCGATTTTTGGTTATCGATTTTATACTGTTTTAACTAATTCTATGGTTCCTCAAGAGAATGGACCTAAAGGTGGTTTTTATGCGGGAGATATCGTTATCGTTAAGTTGATGGATGATAATAAAATCAAAAAAGATGATATTGTAACATTTGCTGTTGGAGATGGTTCTCGTTATCTAACTCACCGGATGGTGGAACGAAAAAATGAATTAAACGGAGAAAAAGGAGATTATCTTATTACAAAAGGGGATGCCAATCAGAGTAATGATCCGCCCGTAAAGGCAGATCGTGTTCTTGGAAAAGTAGTATTTGCGCTTCCCAAGATAGGTAGTGTTATAGCGTTTGCTCGAGAAGAATTTTGGGCATGTCTAGTGTGTATTTTTTCTTTATATGGATTTTTCTTAGTGCTGAAGGCCTACCTATTTTCACAAAAAGAAGAACCAGCTGGTAGAAGAAATAGAAGGAGCCCAGCATACGAACGGTGATATTACCACTTTATCTTATCTAATAGGAAAAGTGTAAATATATATTATATTTTTATAGGAGGATATTAAGAATGAAGAAGAACAAGAAGAAAAAGTTGGTAGCCGCAGCTTGTCTAGCATTATTAGCAGCTGCCGCAGGTACTTTTGCATGGATCAATTCTCAAGATCAACGAATTAACCGTGTAAAATCTGCCGCAATCAAAGATGGTAGTGTCAGTGTAGAGGAAAATTGGAATCCCAAACCAATTGTTCCTGGTACAGATGCAACGAAAGAAGTAGCTGTGACGAATTCAGGAAATACTCCGGTTTTTGTTCGTGTTTCGTATGAAGAAGTTTTGAAATATTTGACAGAAAAAGGTGCTGTGACGAATCGAACTATCGGATGGAAAGCCAGCGAAACATCTACTTTATCAGATGATATTCCAGTTGAATATGATGGAGAAAAGTATAAAGATGCAGGAAGTGGCTACATAGATGTAACAGCTCAAGTAAAAAATAGCTCTGCAGCTGCTTTGCCAGCCGGAGTAAAAGTGTATGCAAAAGGTTCTGTCACTAAAGATCCAGTGACAGGTGATGAAAACACAACGTTCAGCTATTCCGCATTCTTTGAATATGCTCCTAGCAAATATCAAGCGATGGAATCAGAAGTATCGGTAGCAAGTGGAAATACTGTTGATTCGCAAATCGAAAGTTGGAACTTTGTTATGCCTAAAGCAGAATACCTAGTTTACAAAGGTGGATATAGCCATAAAGCAACAAACTGGGCAGCATCTTCTTTAGAAGGAGCTTCAACAGAGGCAACGGCAGCGAAAGCTTCTCTTTTAGGTAGTGCTGGGAAAAAATACGACGTAGATTATAACTATACAATTGCTGCTTTAGGTTTAAGTGCACTTCCAGCTGTTACTCCAGCAACAGCTACCGATCAAATTCCAGTTACCAATGCAGATAAAAAAGGTATCCAAGCAGATAAAGAGGCTTTAGGAGTGAGCGGAATTAAAGTAGAGTATGGTGCGGACATGATTACAACAGCAGCACTAGCTAAAGATAAATGGGCTTACAATAAAGAGGACGGTTATTTCTACTTCACAAGTCCAATTATTTCAGGTGCTACAACGCCACACCTATTGAAAAAATTAGTATTTACAAATGATGTAGGAACAGAATTTACAAATGCGACATATGATTTGATTGTAAAAATGGAAGCCATTCAAGCAACTAAAGAAGCGCTAACTGATAGTACTGGTTGGAACTTAAAGGGAGCGGATGATTCAGAAACTAAAAAAATTACGACGTATCTAGATGGACAAGCAGCAAGCTAGATTTCTAGCCAAAAAAAGTAAAAGGAAGGGGTGCAAACGATGCAACAATATCACGTACGAGAACGTCTATTGTTACGGGTTTTGGGCGGTTTATTGAGTATTTTTATCACGTTTACAAGTGGATCGTTACTAGCTGTTGCCAGTCAAACCCTTCCTCCGGGAGTGGTCATTGGCGATGAGACAGGAATATTTGCTTCTTCAGAAGGAGAGTATTATGTTGATTTGCCGAATGTCTTACCTGGAGAAAGCTATGAAAAAACGATTACGATTCGTGGTATGGATGTAAAAGAACCATTTGAATTAGGAATTTTAGTAACTCCAGATGCAACAAAAGGAGTTATCAATTTTAATAAAATGATTACATTGACTTTGTCTATTGATGGGAAAAAATTGTATCAGGGCCCTTTATTAGGAAATGGAGAATTTGATTGGACAGTCCAACCGCTTACAATAGGAACTTGCGAGTATGGTAAAGATCAGATTTTAACTGCGGTATTCGAGGTAGATAAAGACCTAACTCTTGCTGATTATAAGGAAGAAAGCCAGCTATTGTATCATTGGACCTTTATTGCAACAAAAAATCAATCAAAAAAATCAGATACTACAGATAGTCGTTCCGCTATAAAAGATAAATCAAAATCTAAAGGAACCTTTCCGATGACGGGAGAAGAAATCAAAAACCTGATTTACCAAACACTTGCAGGGCTATTATTGGTATTGATTGTAATTCTATTATGGAAAAAACGTAAAGAAAAATTAGATCAAGAGGAGTAGAGGAAGGGGGAGACCGATGAGTGGAGTAAAAAAATTGTTGAAAATAATCAATCAGAATAAATCTTTCTTGGCTGTCTTTTCTTTATTTTTAAGCCTTTTACTTGTAGTAGGGAGTACATACTCATGGATTACCTATAGCGATGAAAAGATCAATCAAAACGAGTCACATAGTAAAAAGCTTTCTGCGGTAATTGATGAGGTCTTCACTCCAAATCTGCAGTGGGCACAAGGAAAGACGACTGAAAAGAAATTACTAGTGAAAAATGACGGACAAATGCCAGCTCTTGTTCGGATATCGTTGTATGAATTTTTCACTCAGTTTACGCTTGATATGACTGATGGTGTTGGTAATGGTAATCAAAAAATTGTTAGCAAATCAAGTGGTTCTGATATGACAATGGAAGATACTGCTACATGGAAAAAAGGTAATACATATAAAATTGCTTCTGAAAAGTATTATGTAGCATCCGAGGTTTACAAAGGGGATAAAACAAATCCAAATACGGCGTATGTCTATAAAAAAAGTCGATCATTTGAGGGGCTTAAATACTTAAGGATTCAATTTAATGATGCTGATATCTATGATGAAAATGAGCAACCATTACCTGATGCACAGAATTATTGGTATTATTCAGATGGTTATTTTTACTACTCAGAAGTGTTGCAACCACAAGAAAAAACAAAACAACTTGTCCAAAGTATTACTTTAGCTAGCGCTTTACCTAACAAGTATAAGGGCTCTTTATACCAGTTAATTCCAGTTATGGATGCGCATGATGTTACAAAATCTCTAATGAAAAACTGGAAGATTTCTTCGGGTTCATATGTGGAAGCAATGTATCTTGAAAAAGTTAATTAGGAGAGGAGTAAAAATGAAAAAAAAGAACAAAATCGTCCATTTTTTGTTGATATTACCTATACTTATTTTGTTTTTAGTTATTGGAAGCGTAGCTGCATATGCCGCAATGATGATGAACGACGAGAAAGCAAATCTTTTTCAGATCGGCAATCTTCAGACTAAAGTTAAAGAAGTTTTCACAGAACCTACTGCGATTAAGCCAGATGAGAAAGTCGTAAAAAAAGTAGCAGTGGAAAATACTGGAACTGTTAATCAGTTTATTCGAGTGATGCTTCACCCTGAAATTCATTTGGAAAGTCTTGGAAGTATCCGGTTATTGCCTTCAAAGATTGGAGAAGAGATTTTTTTAGATTTGAATAGCACAGAGTGGAAGCTAGGAGAAGATGGCTATTATTATTACCTGAAAAGTTTAAGGCCTGGTGAATCTAATGTTACGAAAGACCTCTTTACAGAAGTCAAATTGAAAAATGATTTAGGATTAGAGTATCACAACGCTTATATCAGTTTATTGATAAAAGTAGAAGCAATTAATTGCGCACAATATGCTTATCGTGAGGCATGGTGGCAGGGAGCTACACCTAGTAGTGGAGCTTTACAGACAATCGACAAAGAATTAGCTAAACAAGCAGAATAACGTTAGGCACATGGAATAATTATTCCATGTTGGCCTATTTCAATTCAACACTCATGAAATGAGTGTTTTCTAAAAAGGAAATCATTGATTTGATAAGTATTGATAAGAAGGAGATAAAATGAAAAAAAAAGAGAACAAAAATAGTAAAAAATGGTTGTTTGTACTATCAGTAATAGTAGCTGTAATTTGCGGTTATTTTATAATAAATAGAGATACTTTGAAGGCTTTTACAGTTGTAACCAAAGGTGATTTCAAGCTAACAGTAGAGAATAAGTGGAGTCAAGAGGATCGAAAGAATTTTGCTGATTTAAAATGGGATAAGATAGATGATATAGGTCAGTCAGGTTATCAATTGTATCAATCTGAGGATGGAACAACTTGGAACAACCGGTCTTTAAAGTATGGAAAAGCAATAAAAGTACTAAATATTTATCCCGATGATCCTAAGTCTGCTAAATTAGGAGAATGGATGGATGAGCTAAATTTGAAGGCATTAGATGGAAGTAACTTGATTCAAGTTACTTCAGAATCATTAAGTAACTATAATGCCAATCCCAATAAATATTTGAAAAACAGTGCTGATGAATATCAATATGATGTTTTGATGTTTGGTTCCTGGGATGGGAATAATAAAATGGATATGAAGCAAAATGCTGCCAATGAAACAAAGCAATATCTAAATACGGGAAGAGGGGTACTATTTGGTCATGATACTGTCATTACTATAAGACCAGTTTTTTATGCTAATTTTAAAAATTTATTAGGTGTAGGTTATCGTCTTGAATCAGGTGGTGTGACGGATACGGGATCTTCAGAAGTTAAGCTGATAAATAATGGCTATTTAATGAAATACCCTTTTGAAATGGAAAATGATTTGGTTCTAAAAATTCCATATGCTCATAACTACGAGTTACAAAAGAAAGATGTTGGAACAACGTGGCTTGAATTTATTAATCCTTCAGGTAGATGGCCAAATCCAATCTATGATAGTGGTGCTTGGCGGGGAGGGTGGTATTTAAAAACGAATAACAATGTTGGGATGATTCAAACAGGGCATTCCTCAGGAGATTCGAGTATAGACGAGAGAAAAATAATAGCTAATACATTGTATAATTTGTCACAAGTATCATTAGATAATTTCGCTAGTGATCAAAGTGTTAAAGATGATCAAGCTCCCGATATGCCCAAAACTAGTATACATTGCGGTAAAGAAGGTGATGATTTAAGGGTTATGCTTGATGCTGTTGATAAAGGTAAGGAATATCAGTGGTACATAGAAGCGAATACTAAAAAGAGTGGCAAAAAAAAATCAGATGTCATAAAAGAAACCATCATAAGTAATATTGCAGGATATTTTTACGAGGTAACCGATTCTCCAAATTCTTCTTTACATCAAAAAGTAGACGGATACAAAGATTCATACGGAAGAATAGATCCGATGAAATATGATTTATATGTTGCTCCAGATGATGATTCTATCAAATATGATACTAGGGATTCTTTCATTATTCATGAAAGAACAAATTCAGAAAAGTATCTACATGTTTTAGCTGTAGACCGTTCTAATAATATATCTCAAGTGAACAGTCAAAAATTAGAAGACTTGAATCAAAGTATTGAGTTTAAAGTTGAACGTACGAAAGATGAGGCAAAATTAATTAATTTAAAATTGGATAATACTTTAAATAATAAAATGGAGACATTAGAAATTGTCATACCTAAAAATACAGTGATTAAAGATTTTAATTCTTTAAATCTTCCACCGAATTGGTCACTTCAAGAAAGTAATGAAACGATTGATAATAAGTTTTTTTCATTTAAAATTAAGGAAAAAAATGATTTGGCAACAATTACTAATTTTATAAAAAATATACGCTTTTCAATCAACACTCCTTTTGATCAAAAGGGTGAGCTAAAAATAGTATTTTATGAAAAAGACAAAAATACATCAGTGATAAGTAATGTCACTAAAGTTTGTTGGGCTGAAGATATACCTCAAAAAGTCTCATTAAAAGCGTATGATGAAATGGGCAATCCAATACCTGCTGCTGATTTATTGTTAGATCAGAAATTGACGATTGAAAAGAAAGAAACGATTGTGCCGAGAACGATTGATTTCTATGATTTTATTAAACTAGTAAGTATTGAAGAAATACCGATTTCTCCACTTGAATGGATAATCACAAATGAATTTCAAACAGGGAATTTGATTTATGACTTACGTAAATTAACAATTCATAGTAGACAAGTTGTTAATGATAATAATAAGCAAGTAGTTATACCAAAAAGTGGATTTTCAGTATTGACAAGTGAAACTCAAAGTGGTGAAAAAACGAATGAATTCTCATTAACAATGAATTCAACTGCAAATAATAGTTCAATCTTTGATACTTATATTATTCGCTATCAGCGTAATGAGCCTCTATATATTTTTAGTACAAAAATTCCGATGAATTACGAATTGATTGGGTATGTGCTGACAACTCAAAAAGAAGAGCATCAGCCGAATGCCAATATTCAGACGTCGATTCAATTTGATGTATCAGTCACTCCAGAAGTCTGGGTGACGACGTATATTAAACCAGTCACTGATACCCCTTCACTTTATCACTGGGAGTATAAAGAAAATAATTTGGGTATAATTACATCAAAATGAAGAAAAACATATATTTGATTTATAAATGAGTTTGAAAATATTGGTTCATAGGTGCCGCCATATAGAATAACTTAAAATCCTAAATCAACAGATAGGAAGGTCATATAAGTGTATTTACTTTTAGTATCATTAGGTGTCATTATTTTTTTCCACAGTATACTACTTACGTTTATCATTCGAAAAAATGTAGAAATAGAGCATCGACTTAATCAAATTACTAAAAGAAAATTATTTTCTAAAAAAAGATAAGTAGATAAAATAAAGAATTTAAGAAATGATAATCCAATAAAATAAGGAAGTTGGTAAGAATGTATCTAGGTTATGCTCATGGTAATAAATTGAATAAACAATTTGATTTTTTAGAAATTTATGGACTAGATGAAATATTTTCAGATGAGGAACATAGTTATGAAGTGTTTCAAAATCCTGAGAGTGAGTATCAAAGATTATTGAATTCCACTGAACCAGGCGATTGTATGGTAATTGTTTTTTTGGAGGTAATATCAAGAGATTACCAGCAATTACTTAGGTTTTTGAACGAACTGGAAGATTTAGAACTAGATTTAGTTGTATTAACCGCGCCAGAGTTGAATTTGAACGATTGGAGAGCGGTGGTCTCGTGGATAAGTCGAAATGATCAGTTAATACATCCGCGTTTAATCAAGATGAAGTTGATACGAGAAAAAAGTGAGAATAAAGAAACCTATTCTGTGTTTACTCGAGATCCGGAAGCAAAACAATTATATCGTGATATCGCTTGGCAATTGGTTAAAAAACGTAAATTAAGACAAATTGCCAAACGCAATGGTGTTCCAGTTGAGACGATTTATCGAATCCAGCAAGAAATTAAAAAAGTAAAATTAGCGGTAATCTTAGCAATCTGTTTCTTCCTAGCTATTGCTACTATCAAAATTACTGAGAATTTTTCCGATAATGTACTTATTCAAATCGTGGTTTGTGTTGTTTCAACATTAGTGATTCTCTATAATACATTGTCAGATAGCGAACAACCGTAGCGAAAGATCGGATAAAGATAAAAAAGTTTTGCATTTCCTGTCACTACGATAGGAAATGCAAAATTTTTTTATCTAAAAATCCATTTTTTCGATTCGATCAAAAGCTTCTTTTAAGATCTCTATATTTTGAGTTGCTGCTAGGCGAACATAATCATCGCCAGTTGTTTCGCCAAAAGCTTTTCCAGGAATCATTAATACATTCGTTTCCTTTAAGACTTTTTCAACAAATGGAACGGAAGTTAGACCTGTTTTGGAAATATTAATAAATGCATAGATACTTCCTTTGACTGGATGTAGTGAAAGGAAGGGAATCTTGGCGATTCTTTGCTCCAGATATTCCAGACGTTCTTTAAATACAGAGACCACGTTTGTTACGAGTATTTCGGCGTGGTTCAAGGCATAGATGCCTGCTTGTTGAGAAGGGCTTGGCGCAGAGTACGTAATACTTTCGTTGATCAATTTGGCTGCATCGTTGATATAATCAGGTGCAATCATATAGCCAATACGCCAGCCAGTCATTGCGAAGGCTTTTGAGAAGCTGCTGAATGTAATAGTATTTTCGGGAGCGAATGTTGCCATCGGTACGAAATCGTCATAGAAACAAAAGGCTTCATACACTTCATCAGAGAGAATATAAAAATCATGCTCAATGGCCAAATCAGCAATTTCTTTGAATAGTTTAGGAGAAAAGACAGCTCCAGTTGGGTTATTTGGTGAATTAATAATAATTGCTTTTGTTTTTTCTGTAATAGCTGCCTTCAGCACGTCGATATTGATTTGAAAATCATCTTTTTCGTATGTTGGAATAAATACTGGTTTGCCTCCAGCAAAAAGGACTTGATCTTTATAGGGCGAGAAATAGGGTTCGTGTATAATTACTTCATCTTCAGGATCAAGCAATACCTGTAAGGTTAAATACATACCATGTAATGCGCCAACTGTGGCACGTACTTGATTTGCTTCGAAGGATAAGCCATATTGTTTTTGATAAAAAGTGATCACGCTATCAATGAATTCTTGACTGCCGCCTGATGCGGTGTATTTGGTATGGCCGTTTTTAACGTCTGTAAACGCCGCTTCGATTATTTGTTCATCGGTAATCAAATCTGGATCACCAATCGATAAATCCAATAAATCTGGTACTTTTTTAGCTAAAGTAGCGATATCCATCAAGATATTTTCAGCAGGTTGCTGATGTTTTTTTGCAATGTTTGAACGATCCATATTCGTACCTCCAATTATTTATTGCTTTATCTATTCTATACTATTTTTTTAAGAGGCTAGAAGATAACTCTACGAGTTATACCCTAGCCTTAAAAAATCCGAACAAATAGTGGGAGCGGAAGCAACTCCTTTTTAAATAAGTTGACATTCACAAAAATTTGAAGCGTAATTTACGTGAATTCCCTCTTATTTCTCGGCGTTAAATGCTTTTGTCCCAACCTTGTTTTGTCTTCTTTCAGTTTCTATAAAACTTTTCTTAAGAAATCCTGAGTCCTTGGGTTCTTAGGTTGTCCAAAAATCTCTTCTGGCGTACCTTCTTCCTGAATGATTCCAGTATCCATAAAAATCACACGATCTGCTACTTCACGAGCGAAACCCATTTCATGTGTTACAACGACCATCGTCATTCCTTCAACTGCCAAGGCTTTCATAACAGCTAAAACTTCACCAACCATTTCGGGATCAAGTGCAGAGGTTGGTTCATCAAAAAGCATCACATCAGGATTCATTGCTAAGGCACGTGCGATGGCTACCCGTTGTTGTTGCCCACCAGATAAACTTGAAGGATAGCTCGTCGCTTTATCTTTTAGGCCAACTTGTTCTAATAAAGCAACAGCTTTTTCTTTTGCGGCTTCTGACGATTCCTTTTTGACTTTTATTGGGCTGATCGTTAGATTATCTAAGACTGTTTTATGTGGAAACAGATTGAAATTTTGGAATACCATGCCCATTTTCTGGCGAAGAGCGTCAATATCTGTATCTTTATCCAATAAATTTTTTCCTTCAAATTCAATTGTTCCATCGGTTGGTTGTTCTAATAAGTTTAAGCAACGCAAGAAGGTACTTTTTCCGCTGCCTGAAGGACCAATGATTACGACAACTTCTCCAGCTTTTACATCCAAATCAATGCCTTTTAAGACGTCATTTTTCCCGAAGGTTTTGTGTAAGTTTTTAATATTAATCACTAGTGCTCATTCTCCTTTCAGCAACACCTAACAGGCGTGAAATGGTAAAGGTTAAAACAAAATAAATCAATGATACTACTAAATATGGTAAGAAAGGTTTAAAGCTAGCGCCTTGAACATTGCCAGCTTGGAAAATCAATTCCGAAACGCCGATAACAGAAACAACAGAAGATTCTTTGATTACAGTGACAAATTCATTTCCTAAAGCAGGTAAGATATTCTTGATTGCTTGCGGTAAAATGATGTAACGCATTGCTTGTGGTTGATTCATACCAAGAGAACGTGCAGCTTCTAATTGCCCTTTGTTGACTGCATTGATTCCCGCACGAACGATTTCAGCAACATAAGCACCACTATTTAAGGCTAAAGCGATGCAACCAGCAGCGACTTTTGATAAATCAAGACCTAAAACTCCTGTACCAAAATAAACGATAAAGATTTGAACCAATAAAGGAGTACCACGAACATATTCGATATAGCAAATTGCAATGCCGCGTAAAATTTTTGATTTGGATAATTTCATTAAGGCAAGTATACCACCTAGAATCGCGCCAAATAGAACACCCATAAAGGCCAAGAAAATTGTATAACCAGCACCGCTGATATAGAATTTACCATATTTTCCAAGGAAGCTTTCATCGTCGGTAAACATTAATTTACCTGCTTCTTTTTTGTAGCCATCAAGTAAATTATTATCATTGATCGTTTTAATCGAAGCGTTGACTTTTTGTTCTAAAACAGGTGCATTTTTAGGAATCGCAACTGCTGCATCTTTTTGCCCATGTTCAAATGAAACGTCTGCAAATTTTAATTCTTGATCACGATCAACATAAGCTTCGGCAACAGGACCTTCTAGCACTGCAGCATCAACTTTTTTATTTTTCAAATTCATAATAATGTCTGGTACTTTTTGCAAAGAAGTTGGAATTGAACCGATAAGTTCCGTCTTCGCTAACTCTTCTTGAGTGGTTTGTTTTTGCACACCAACTTTTACACTATCAAAATCTGTTGTAGATTTGAATTGTTCTTGATCACCGTTTCTGACAACCACTTTTTGCTGAACTGTCATGTAAGGGGATGAAAAATTAACTTCTTGTAATCGTTCAGGAGTTGGTGCCATTCCTGAAATAATCAAATCGATTTTACCAGTTTTTAAGGCACCTAATAATGCATCAAAACCCAATTCTTCGATTTTTAATTTAACTCCAAGATCATCTGCGATTTTTTGTGCGATCGAGATATCAAAACCAACGATTTGGTCTTTACCATCAACATCTGCATGGAATTCATAGGGAGCATAGTCGGCAGATAAACCAACGATCAATTCTCCTCGTTTCATAATGCTGTCATAAACAGGATCTTTTTCTTCGGCAACGGCCGTAGTTACTGGAACAAAAGTGAGTAGTACCAGCAATAGAGGAATAATAAGTGCTAAAGTTTTTTTACATAAGTTCATTTGCTTTTCTCCTTTATAATAAAATGGATAGTAGCTGAGTAGGCACAACTACTTATTTTTCAATAAATATTCTAAAAAATGCGTATAAATGTATAAAAATTTATTGTTTTTGGATGTGTTTTATCATATCATAGATTAAGGGAAAGGAAAAGTGAATTTTATCAAAGAATTTACAAAAATTCACTTTTGCATAAAAATGAGTAATGAAAGGTCGAGAAGAATGAGTCAGTCATTGATAGTAAGAGGAGCACCGCAAGAATATGAATGCCGAGTTGGGGCGTGGGATGAATTAGAAGAACATTTAAATAGAAGAAAGATCAAACGGGTAATGGTTTTGCATGGGAAAGATTCATGGGAAGCCGCTAAACCTTATTTTCCTAAATTAATGAATATAGAGACATATTTTATCTATTATGGCGGAGAATGTACGGATGAGCACACACAAACATTAAAACAAGTTTTTGAACGCGAGCAATTAGACGGGATCATCGCTGTCGGAGGTGGAAAAATTGCAGATTTAGGAAAAGCGGTAGCGAATCAATGTGATACGCCTATCTTGATTTTACCAACACTTGCTGCAACTTGCGCTGCGTATACACCATTAAGTGTCATATATGACAATGATGGAGCTATGGACCGTTATGATGTCTTTCCTAAAAGCAATGCGTTAGTTTTGATTGAGCCTAAAGTTATTTTAGATTCACCGATTGAACTGATGGTCGCAGGGATCGGCGATACTGTCGCTAAGTGGTATGAAGCAGATGCAATGATCTCACAATTAGCGGTACAGCCGATTGAAATCCAAGTATCTGTATTTGCAGCTCAAAAATGTCGAGACGTTTTACTTTCTGACAGTCAAGAAGCACTTAATGCTATGGAAGAAAAAGAAATCAATCAAGCTTTTTTAAATGTTGTAGAAACCAATATTTTGCTAGGTGGAATGGTGGGTGGATTCGGAGATGATTACGGACGAACTTCTGGGGCTCACTCGATTCATGATGCATTGACTATTTTGCCAGAGAGTCACCACCAACTTCATGGCAATAAAGTTGCATATGGTGTTTTGGTTCAGTTAGTGATCGAAAATAAATGGTCGGAAATAGAGCAGCTAATACCATTTTATCGCAGTCTGGGGTTACCGATTTCTTTAAAAGAAATGAAGATGAATTTATCAGAGGAAGATTATCAGTGTGTTTCCAAGCGTGCTGCTGAGCCGCATGAAACTATTCATTATATGAAGGAAAAGATTACACCAGAAATTATAAAAAAAGCAATGATCGAACTTGAAAGAGCAATGAGCAGCAAATAAATGAATTTGAAAAAATCAAAAAAACTGGAGATCGAAGATTTTGAAATCTTATTTTCAGTTTTTTTTTGTCTAAGGATATGCTAAAGAAAGTCCGCAAAACCTTGCAAATATGAACAAAAAAAAGTATGATGAGGAAAGTGTAAATTTACAAAAGAAAGTAGGAGAATGAATGACAGAACCAGCCATTCGTTATCGTTTAATAAAGAAAGAAAAACATACCGGTGCCCGTTTAGGAGAAATAATCACGCCTCATGGTACTTTTCCAACACCAATGTTTATGCCTGTAGGAACGTTAGCGACAGTAAAAACAATGTCACCTGAAGACTTAAAAGAGATGGGGGCAGGAATAATTTTGAGCAATACGTATCATTTGTGGCTTCGTCCAGGAGATGATTTGATTGCGGAAGCTGGCGGCTTACATAAATTTATGAATTGGGACCAACCGATTTTAACCGATTCTGGTGGCTTCCAAGTGTTCTCACTAAGTGATATGCGTAAAATCACAGAAGAAGGCGTTCATTTTAGACACCATTTAAATGGATCGAAGCTGTTTCTCTCACCAGAAAAGGCGATTAACATCCAGAATAATCTTGGGTCTGATATTATGATGAGTTTTGATGAATGTCCACCGTTTGATGAAAGCTATGATTATGTAAAGAAATCGATCGAGCGTACATCACGTTGGGCAGAACGTGGCTTGAAAGCTCATGCTAATCCAGATCGTCAAGGATTATTTGGAATCATTCAAGGTGCAGGTTTTGAAGAGTTACGTCGTCAAAGTGCGAAAGATTTGATCAGTATGGATTTTCCTGGCTATTCCATCGGTGGATTGTCTGTTGGTGAACCTAAAGCTGAAATGAACCGCGTTTTAGATTTTACAACTCCTTTGATTCCTGATAATAAACCAAGATATCTAATGGGTGTGGGAACAGCTGATTCATTGATCGATGGCGTGATTCGTGGTATCGATATGTTTGATTGTGTGTTACCGACTCGAATTGCTAGAAATGGTACTTGTATGACGTCTAAAGGTCGTCTTGTTGTTAAAAATGCGCAATACGCAAGAGATTTCCGTCCGTTGGATGAGAAATGTGATTGTTATACTTGTAAAAACTATACACGTGCGTATATTCGTCATTTGATCAAAGCAGATGAAACATTTGGTATTCGCTTAACATCTTACCATAATCTATATTTCTTATTGAACCTAATGAAGCAAGTTCGTCAGGCAATTATGGATGATAATTTACTAGAATTCAGACAAGCCTTTTTTGAAGAATATGGCTTCAATAAAGAGAATGCAAAAAGTTTCTAAAAAAATGATCAAAAGACTAGTGTTGTACAAGAAATTTTGTTACAGTAAACTAGTGATTATAGGATAGAGAGGTGAATAGATAATGGGCGGAGGACTTTCGTTTATTTTACCATTAATTCTTTTAGCGGGAATGATGTTTTTTATGACACGTTCGCAAAAGAAACAACAAAATGAACGTCAAACACTTTTAGAAGCAATGAAAGTGGGCGATGAAATTGTCACAATCGGTGGATTGCATGGTGTAATTTCTGAAATCGATAATGACAAGAAAACTGTACTGATTGACTGTGAAGGAATCATCCTTGAATTTGATCGTGCGGCAATCAAAACAGTGAAACCAGGTAGCGTTGTTGTAAATGACAATGATGTGACTGTAGTTGAGACTAAAGAAGAAATAGTGGTTGAAGAACCAACTGTAACTGAAACTTCTGAAAACAACGAGACGAAAGAATAAATTCCAGCTTGCTGGAATTTTTTCTTTCTATCACATCTGTAGATCATACATAAGGTCATTCTTTAGAAAGAAGGGGAGAACCATCGAAAAGCTGTCATGGCACCAAAAGTTCTTATTGAAAAAAGAATTAAAAATAAAATGCCGATTCTTTCAGCAACTTGGTTATTCATCGGTTAATGAAAATGAGTTGATGAACTATCTTGTTTCTTATCGTTGGAAAAAGAACCCTCCGTCATCTATCAAAGTTTGTCGTGAAGATATTTTACATATTGAACCAAACGAATTTTTTGATTATCAGCAATTGATTGCCCAAACAAGTAGTCTCACAATAAAAGATTGGCAAGATTTAACGGACCTGTTTTAAATAGTACCAAAAATTGGAATTAATTTTTAATTTAACGGTCTTTTTCCGCTTTTTGTATGATATAATAATTATATTGTTTTTTATAAAAAGTGTAGGGGAAAGATTATGACAACTAAGGAAGCTTATTTCGATGAAAAAAAAGCCAGTATTGTATTTCAAGAGCTTTATTTCATGATTCAATTGTGACTATTACTGATAAAATTTGCGAAGGGTATCGAGAATTAGCTGTTGAAGACCAGAAAAAACAAATTGTTTTTATTGGCGGCGGATCTGGTGTTGGAAAGACGACGACCATCACTCAGTTACCCATCTATGATGAGATAAAAAAATTCAATAGCGTTGATGCAGATCAAATCAAAGCGTTACTTCCTGAATACTATTGTGAAGATTTGAATAGAAGATTTGCAGATAAGGTTCATGATGAGAGTAGTGATCTTTCGGCGAAAATGCTAAAATGTTATCAGAAGCTAGAAAGAAAAATAGTTTATGATGGAACTATGAAAAATGCTGCTAAGTATCGTAAACTGATCAAAGAGTTTTACGATAATGGGTACGAGATTACCCTTATATTTATTGATTGTGAATTACCAACAGCCTATAGACGAGTTGCCTATAGGGAGAGGGATACAGGCAGAGAAGTAGAGACTGAAATTATCAGAGATTCAAATTATCTATCTGCTAGAACATTGATCACATTATTGCAGGAATTTGATCATGAAATTGCTAATGTGTTAATCATTAATTCTTCTTGTGATAAAAGGGAATTAGTTTGTTCAAAAAGTACAGATAAAGTTGGAATAACTATTTTGAAACAAGATTTGTATAATGAAATTCTATTGAAATCTAATACGGATAATAAGAATTTTATGACAATTCATAATATGATAAGGTTATCAAAAAAAACTAAGGGAGGAAAAGCCTAATGGATATTGGAAAACTATTACAAAAGACGATTGAAAGCTTTCCAACCGAAAGTTATAAAGAATTAGAAAAAAAACAAGTTCAATATATTAGAGAAAATGAAGAACAGTTGCATAAACAAGCTGAAGATAGAATGCGTGCTCAAGAAAAGAAGCAACGAGAGTTTACTATTGCGAAAGTTACAGATAGCAATAGCAGTACCGAAAAATATATAATCAAGAAATTTATTGAAACACTTTCTCCAACTCCTTATGTTGAGATAAGACAAACTACTAAACAAAGTTTAAATGCTTATCACAATCATATGGCTATAAATCGCTTGGCTAGTCAAAAGTTAGAACATTATCCAGACGTTATTTTTCATTCTGATGATAGATAAAGAAGTTAGAGTCAGAAAGTTTACATATTCTCAAATAACAATAGTGAACGAAAGACCTAAGTGTATTGGTAAATCGCCTATATATTTAGTTTTTTTTTGATCATAAAAAAATTTTGCGTTTTAATGTGAAAAAAATCACAATAACTATTTACAAGATAAAAATAATGTTGTATGATGTGTATGTGAAACAATTAACAAACAAAAATAAATAATTTATTTTTCTAGGAGGATCACAATGGCTAAAACAATGAAGAAAGAAGATACTAAAAAAACTGATGTAGCAGCAATGATCGACGAGTTAGCAAAAAAAGCAAATGTCGCTTTAAAAGAAATGGAAGACTTCGATCAAGAAAAAGTTGACCACATTGTGCACCAAATGGCAATGGCTGCTTTAGATCAACATATGCCTCTAGCAAAAATGGCCGTAGAAGAAACTGGTCGCGGAATTTATGAAGATAAAGCAATTAAAAACATGTACGCTTCTGAATATATTTGGAACAGTATCAAACATGATAAAACAGTAGGCGTCATCAATCAAGATGATCAAACTGGTTTGATTGAAATTGCTGAACCAGTAGGAGTTGTTTGCGGGGTTACACCAACAACGAACCCAACATCAACTACGATTTTTAAAGCCTTGATTGCTATCAAAACACGTAACCCAATCGTATTTGCATTCCATCCAAGTGCCCAAAAATGTTCTGCAGAGGCTGCTCGTATCGTCCGTGATGCTGCTATCAAAGCAGGCGCTCCTGAAAACTGTGTACAATGGATCGAACAACCTTCATTAGAAGCAACTTCAGGTTTGATGAATCATCCTGGGATCGCAATCGTTTTAGCCACTGGTGGTAGTGCTATGGTGAAATCAGCATACTCAACTGGTAAACCAGCTTTGGGTGTTGGACCAGGTAACGTTCCGTCTTATATTGAAAAAACAGCCAAAATCAAACGTGCAGTCAATGACTTGATCGTGTCTAAATCATTCGATAACGGTATGATTTGTGCCTCTGAACAAGCTGTGATCGTAGATAAAGAAGTATATGCAGCTGTAAAAGCTGAATTTGAAGCTCATCAAGTGTATTTCGTTAAACCAAACGAATTACAAAAACTAGAAGATGCCGTAATGAATGAAGGAAAATATGCCGTGAATCCAGCAATCGTTGGTTACTCAGCTGAACATATTGCAGAGCTTGCCGGCATTAAAGTACCAAAAGGAACGAAAATTTTAATTGCTGAACTTGAAGGTGCAGGAGCTGAATATCCACTTTCACGCGAAAAATTATCTCCAGTTCTAGCCATGATGAAAGCAAAAAATACAGATCATGCTTTTGATCTATGTGAAGCAATGCTTGAATTAGGTGGATTAGGACATACAGCTGTGATCCATACAGAAGATGAAGCGTTACAAGTGAAATTTGGTTTGCGCATGAAAGCTTGCCGTATCTTAGTAAACTCTCCATCAGCAGAAGGCGGAATCGGTAATATCTATAACGAAATGATTCCTTCATTAACATTAGGTTGCGGATCTTATGGTAAAAACTCAGTCTCTAAAAACGTATCTGCTGTCAACTTGATCAACGTTAAAACTGTAGCGAAACGGAGAAATAATATGCAATGGTTCAAATTACCGCCAAAAATTTTCTTTGAAAAAAATTCATTACAATATCTACAAAAAATGGAGAATGTTGAACGTGTGATGATCGTCTGTGATCCAGGAATGGTTCAATTTGGTTATGCTGATACGGTTCGTAAAGAATTACAAAAACGTAAAAATGACGTTCAAATCGAAGTATTCTCAGCAGTAGAACCAAATCCATCTACAAACACAGTTTATGCTGGAACAAAAGTTATGATTGATTTTGAACCTGATACAATCATCGCTTTAGGTGGGGGATCTGCAATGGATGCAGCCAAAGGCATGTGGATGTTCTATGAACACCCAGATACAGAATTCTTTGGCGCTAAACAAAAATTCTTAGATATCCGTAAACGTACGTATAAAATTGAAAAAGCAGTTAAAACTCAGTTTGTATGTATCCCAACAACATCAGGTACGGGTTCAGAAGTAACGCCATTTGCAGTTATTACAGATAGCGAAACACATGTAAAATACCCATTAGCTGACTATGCATTGACGCCAGACGTTGCGATCATCGATCCTCAATTTGTGATGTCAGTTCCGGCTTCTGTAACAGCTGATACTGGTATGGACGTATTGACACATGCAATCGAGTCTTATGTTTCAGTAATGGCTTCTGATTATACGCGTGGATTAAGTCTACAAGCAATCAAATTAGTCTTTGAACACTTAGAAAACTCAGTGAAACGTCCAGATGCAGAAAGCCGTGAAAAAATGCATAACGCATCAACAATGGCTGGTATGGCTTTTGCCAATGCATTCTTAGGAATTTGTCACTCAGTAGCACACAAAATTGGTGGAGAATATGGGATTCCTCACGGACGTACAAATGCGATTTTATTACCGCATATCATCCGATACAATGCCAAAGATCCTTCAAAACATGCAATGTTCCCTAAATATGATTACTTCCGTGCAGACACAGATTACGCTGATATTGCGAAATTCTTAGGTCTTAAAGGAAAAAATACAGCAGAATTAGTGGATGCATTAGCAACAGCTGTTTACGATTTAGGTGTATCAGTTGGAATCGACATGAACTTGAAGGCACAAGGTGTGACACAAGAAATTCTTGATTCAACTGTTGATCATATGGCTGAACTTGCTTATGAAGATCAATGTACAACAGCAAATCCAAAAGAACCATTGATCAGTGAATTGAAACAAATCATTATTGATGCCTACAATGGTTAATTGAATATAAAAGAAGAGTAGCTGATAAGTTGCTCTTCTTTTTTTATGAAAAGGAGTATAATGAGGGAAAATCAACAGTGGAGGGATAGATAATGGTCGTCAGAGAAGCAAAAATCGAAGATATAGATTCCATCAATCGACTAAACACTTATCCATTAAAACATGAATATTTATTGGAAGATGCTAAAGAACAGCTAAACTACTTACTTTCATCACCCGTCAATAAATTATTTGTAAAAGAAATAGAAGGAGAAGTGGCGGGATATATTCAGTTAAGTGAATATGTCTGTACGTATGGCCCGATATTAATGAACGTTATGGCACTTGTGGTAGACGAAGACCTGCATGGAATGGGCGTAGGTAAATCACTATTGAATCATGCAGAGCAATGGGCAAAAGAAAACAGTGCAAAAGGAATTCGGCTAAATTCAGGTGTAGAACGAATCGAAGCCCATAAATTTTATGAGCACCAAGGATATGAAAGTGTCAAGAATCAAGTGAATTTCAGAAAATTATTTCAATAAAAATAAATCAAGAAAAGAGGAACAAAATGATTACATTAAAATCCAAAAGAGAAATAGATAAGATGATAGAATCTGGGGCGTTGTTAGCAGATGTACACAAACAGTTGCGTTCATTTATAAAACCATGCATTACAAGTTGGGATATCGAAGTATTTGTACGTAATCATATTGAAAGTCATGGTGGAATACCCGCCCAAATTGGGTTTGAAGGATATGAGTATGCAACATGTTGTAGCATCAATGATGAAATCTGTCACGGTTTTCCTAGAAAAAAAATATTAAAAAATGGAGATTTGATTAAAGTTGATATGTGTATTGATTTGAATGGGGCTATCTCAGATTCCTGTTGGTCTTATTCAGTAGGGGAAGCGTCGGATGAAACAAAACAGTTAATGGAAGTCACTAAGAAAGCTTTATATCTGGGTATTGAGCAAGCTGAAGTTGGCAATCGTGTTGGTGATATAGGTCATGCTATTCAAACGTATGTGGAATCAAAAGGATATAGTGTAGTTCGGGATTTTATAGCGCATGGAATTGGGCCGACAATTCATGAAGAACCATTTTTTGCTCATTACGGAGAACCTGGTAAGGGGTTACGACTAAAAGAAGGAATGACTATAACGATAGAACCAATGGTCAATATCGGTTCGTGGCAAATGGAAATGGAAGCAAACGGATGGACTGCCAAAACAAGAGACGGTAGTTTAAGTTGCCAGTATGAACATAGTTTAGCTATCACAAAAGAAGGGCCAGTGATTTTGACCTCTCAAGGTGAGGAAGGTAGTTATTAGGAAATAAAGTTTTAGAGCTAATAAAATAAGAGCATTTTTTTTTCAAATAAATCGTTTGATGTATATAATGAAGCTAAAGTATAAGTAGTTCATAAAATAAGAAATTCTATTCAAGAAAGGATGAGTGAAAATGTCCAAATTTTCTCCATGTTTATGGTTTGATGGCAAAGTAGAAGAAGCAGCTGAGTTTTATGTAAACGCTTTTAAAGGAGGCGAAATCAATAAGGTTGATTATTATGTAGACAGTGAACATCAACCTAAAGGATCCGTGCTGACGGTATCATTGACACTTGCAGGACAAGAAGTTATTTTGCTCAATGGCGGGCCGGAATTTGATTTTACACCTGCCATTTCATTTTTCGTAGAATGTGAGACAGAAGAGCAAATCAACAAGCTATGGGAAACATTAAGTCATAAAGGTGAAATATTAATGGAATTTGAGGCCTATCCTTTCAGCAAGAAATATGGCTGGTTAAAAGATCATTATGGTGTTTCATGGCAGTTGTCCTTATCAGAAACGTCGCAGTCTATCACACCAAGTTTTTTATTTACCGGAAAACAGTTTGGAAAAGCAGAAGAAGCGATGAACCAATGGATCGAAATTTTTGGTGAAGGCACTATCGAATTTGTCCAAAAAAATCAGGACGGTACTGTAGCGCAAGCTTTATTTAGGATGCATGGACAGCCATTTCGAGTGATGGATAGCGGTGAACAACATAACTTTACCTTTACGATGGCAACGTCATTTTATGTCTATTGTAAAGATCAAGCTGAAATCAATCGATTGTGGGATGCTGTAACAGCTAAAGGAAAAGAATGGCCCTGTGGTTGGATGGAAGATGAATACGGGGTGTGTTGGCAAACTGTTACGGCGGATATGGAGAAATTATTCGATAATTCAGATCCAGATCGAGCGTATCGCGTGATACAGGAATTGTATAAAATGAAACGAATTGACATAGCGGCGTTACGAAAAGTATATGAAGAATAAGGTGAGAAAATCGAGTTTTTTATAGGTAAAGGGAGGGAAAGATTGAAGTCTTTTGGAAAAAGAAATGATAAATTGATATATAGACGTCGCGTAGGCGCATATGCAGTGATTTTAAATCAAGTTGGAAAATATTTGGTAATTGAATCTTCTGAGGGATACTTATTTTTGGTTGGTGGAGGGATTGAAAAGGGAGAAAATCCTGTGGTAGCTTTGAAGAGAGAAGCTATTGAAGAAATAGGGTTTAGCCTAAATATAGGCGAATTTATTGGGAAAGCTGAAAAACATTGGGTTTCTCCACAGTATTCTGATCTGTCACAACACAACATCGGATATTTTTATGCTTGTACCTTAGTTGATAAGGTACAAACTCCACTAGAAACTGAACCTATGCGTTGGGTATCTTTGGAAACGCTTGAGAAAAAACTATTTCATGAACACCATTTATATATGTTAAAGAAAAAAATAGAGTGAATCAAGTCAATTATCAGAAATCAATAGCTCTATAAAAAAAGGCTAGTATATAACTCGTAGAGTTATGTTCTAGCCTTTTTTTATTTACTCCTCTTCGCAAAAGGCTGATAAGCAATTCCACGACTTTCACACCAATGAATGATCTCACTAGAAAAAATAATATCGGTTGTTTTAAGTTCTTCAGTAGTCGTTTTCCCAAGCAAAGTATATAACATTTTAAGCTCATCTTCCCATTGTTGAACAAGTTCAATTGTTTCGTCTACACCATTTGTCATCAACTGGTTCAAAATAGTTCCTGCAACGCCCACACTTTTAGCCCCTAAGCTAAGTGCTTTGACGATATCTAAGGACTGTCGAATACCACCAGAAGCTAAAATCGTTAAATCACGCTGCCAATTCATAGATTCTAACAATGACAGGATCGTTGATTGTCCCCAATCAGTTAAAAAACCGAGCTCTCTTTTTTTCCGACGAGCATTTTCGATCTGGGTAAAACTTGTTCCACCTTGACCGCTGACGTCGACAGCTTTCACGCCTCGCCAAACTAATTGCTCGATCGTTTCACTACTCATGCCAAAGCCAACTTCTTTGACGATCACAGGAACAGATAAGTGCTTGACAATATCTTCAATAGTATCTAGCCACCCATGAAAATCACGATCGCCTTCTGGCATGACTAACTCTTGCGGAATATTTACATGAATTTGCAGTCCGTCAGCATGAAAAAGATCGACAGCTTTTTTCGCATCTTCTAAAGCCAATCCTGCTCCGATATTGGCTAAAATCACGCCATCTGGATTTTCTTTACGCATGATTTGGTAAGTATCGGCTAAATCAGGATTTTTCAGTGCAGCGCTGACGGATCCAGTTGCCACCATCACGCCAGTTTCTCTCGCTAGAATACCTAGTTGCTGATTAATTTTTTTTGCTCTTTCGCTGCCACCTGTCATGGCATTGATATAAAACGGTTGTTTGAAAGAAAAGTCAAGAAAAGACGTTGAAATATCCACTTCATCTAATGCTATTTCTGAAAACGAATGATGGATAAAACGAATTTGGTCGAAGTCGTTCGTTTTTTCTTTATGAAAGGCTTTTGCCAAAGAGATATGCTCATCTTTTCGATTCATCTTTGTCCTTCTTTCCGTAAAAATATACATGTAATGGTAAAGGAGTGATCCCTTCTTTTTCCCAAGAACTCATCAAAGGTAAAATACCGGATTTTTGTTTAAATAAGACAATTCCGCAATCGCCACCACCTGCACCAGATGATTTGGCTGCTCCACCATAAGTCTGTGCTAAATTACATAGTTTTTTAAGAGCAGGTGTTTCGATCGTAACGCCTGTGATCGAGGTTAGTTGTTGAAGTAATTTACGATTTTTTCGTATTTGTGTTTGGATCAATGAAATATTTTCCGAGTTGAATCCTGTAATCATCGTTTCAACACAGGTTTTACTATCATTTAAAAATTGTTGGTAGGCTTTTTCTTGCATCTCTTTTGATTGATAGACTTGATCCACTAAATCAGACGTAGAAGCAGGACTACCCGTCCAACCAATTAGAAGACGTAGTTTTTTTGGTACGATCAAGGGTTGAATCATTAATTTTGGCCAAGTTTCTTTAAGTAAAGCTGTCAATGTCAGTTTTTGCACGTGTTCGCTGACCCATTGATGGTCAAATGTTGAAAAAGCAATCCAACCGCCGTAGCAACTTGCTGCGATATCTCCGCAAGAGCCATTTCCTTGAACTTCTAAATGTGCCAATGCAGAAAGTTTGAAAATATCTTCTTCGGTCAAATCTAAACCATAGAAGAGACTCAATGCTTTTACGGTCGCAACAGTAACAGCGCCGCTAGAACCTAATCCATATTTTCGTCCATTTGAATTATCTAACTCACTAGTGACTTTCAAGTGGTAAAAAGATAGGACTTTGTGCTGTTCTTGGGCATACTTTTCGGTTAAACGAATTGCTGCTAGTACGTAGTGAAAGGGATTTTCACGAATATCTAGAACAAGTTCGTTGTTTCTTCTTGTCCAGCGTACCGGTAAAGAACTGAACTGAGCAGACTGAATACTGCCGACGTTTTCAGCTGTTTCGATCGTAACTGTTACAAATTGATCTACTGCAACGATGATTGCCGGATGTCCAGGCTCAACAACTGCATATTCACCGGCAATAAATAATTTTCCGGGTGTGGAAACTTCTATCATATTTTTTCCGACCTTTCTACAGGTATTACGTTTATTCCTGGTCCTGCGTATGCTGTAATCAGTTGTTGTTCAGAAAAATGACCAGCTAGAAAGTTCTTTAATGCAGGTACATTTTTCTTTTCTAGCAAAATTTTAACATTTGGGCCAGCATCCATTGTAAAGTAACAAGGGATCCCTTGTTGTCTGGCAGCACGTACTAACTGCATGACTTTTAAGCTTTCAGGCGACCAATAAGTGAAGGGGGGGACGGCAGCTAATGTAGTACCATGCATACGTAAACCATTTGCTTCAGTTACTCGTCCCAATGTATCAAAGTCTTTTTCTTTGATTGCTTTTTTAGCCGTTGCTAAATCTGCTTCGACATTTTCTAACCAACCAGAATAAAAGCTTGATGTTTTAACGGTTCGTTTCATGCCGTCACGACTAGAAATATCTTTTACACCATCATCAATTAAAACGAAAAGCATCGCCAACTCATTTTCCCACGCATCAGATGGAATCGTTTTGGCAAAAGAAGTTTGATCCGAGTCACCCTTTTGCCATTCAGAAAATCCACCGAAAATACTGCGACAGGCTGAACCTGAGCCTCGTCTGGCTAAGCGAGACAACTCTGTTTCAGTTAATTGTAAATTCAATGCTTCGCTACAAGCCCCAGCGAGAGCTGCCAACCCACTAGCAGAAGACGCTAAACCCGCGGCCGTAGGTACAAAATTTTGACTGTCGACTTTCGCAAATAGTGACAGATTTTGTTGTTGACGGACAAGTTCTAAAAATTTAGAAATTTTAGCTGTTTGTTTAAAATCTTGTTTTTCCCCATCTAAAAAGAAACTATCCTCAGTCAATGATTCATCAAAAACGACACTTGTTTCAGTATAAAATGCATCTAATGTTAAAGAAAGACTGCTGTTCATTGGTAAAATCAATTGCTCATCTTTTTTGCCCCAATATTTGATCAATGCAATATTGGTATAGGCTCGTGCTTTTCCAGCGTACATTAATTTTTCACTCCTAATGATTGAATCCAAGTTGCCACAGCGCCAGCCGACTCTATTGCTGCAGCGATTTTTACTGCTTGCTCCTTAGAATCAGCTAAGGCGATCATACAACCGCCGCGCCCCCCACCTGTTAATTTTGCGCCTAAAGCGCCATTTTTTCGAGCTGTAAAGACTAATTGATCGAGTTGTTCATTACTGACGGTCAATGCTTTAAGCTGTTCCTGTGCTTGATTCATAACGTTTCCTAGTTTATGAACATCATCTGTTAAAATAGCTTGTTTTGCAAGTTTAGTCAAGTGACCTAACTCAGTAATATGTTGTGAAACACTTTGTTTATTTTGTTCAAAAAGACGAGCTACATCACGGACAGCAGCCCTGGTCTGGCCTTTGATTCCTGTATCAGCCACGATCAAAAAAGCATTGGAAACATTCATCGGGAATGGTTCTAATGGGTGACCTTTTATAAAAAATAGCGATTCCTTGCCGCTCGTTGCAGCTGCATCAATACCACTAGGATTACCGTGAGCAATTTTTTCGGCGCCATTTACTAAAGGAAGCAAAACTTCTTGTGTGCATGGTTCATCGAAATAATCATATAGTGCCCGAACGATAGAAGCAGCAGTAGCAGCACTTGAACCCATCCCACGTTCTGCTGGAATCGTACTAGTGATAGTGACTTTTAAAGTCGTATTTTCTTGATGAAGTGTCTTCAAGGTTTGGTTGATGACTTCTTTGACACTGTTTAGTTGATGAGGCACTTCTGACAGTTCTCCGGAAAAATAATGACAATCTAATACCAGAGTAATGTTAGGTTCAACTTTTGTTGAAGTGTAAGTCTCTTGAAACGGAAACGCAATTGCAGGTTCACCATAAACAACAGAATGTTCACCCATCAATATAATTTTTCCACAAGCTTGCCCATAACCAATTTTTTCTTTATTCATTTTAATAAACAGTCCTTTTATTTAAATATCAACTACATGATGAGCCAAAGAGTGGCAAAAAATCATAATTAAAATACAATGATTCTCGCTCTTTTATTAATAGTACTATAGATGAATCCTACGAGAAAAATCCCTCAACGATTTATTAAGTCTTCACATAGGATAGTGAAAAAAATTAACAAAAGCTGAACTTGGCAGATATGATTTATACAATAAATTTAGTAATAGGAGAAAAATGGTTCTCCTGTATGAAAACTATTGTCAAGCTATACTAGTTTACCAAAAAAGTATATGAAATAAAATTTTTAGTTTCTATAATTAAAGAAAATATTAATTTCTTATTAATATTTATAAGCAAAAGAAGAAAGAGTAGAGCAAAAATACTACGCTCATCTCTACTCTTTCTTTTTATTAGTCTTCAATAATTAACCCCAAACCTGCAGCAATCGTAATAGCTTGTTCTTGTGTGACCTTTAATCCTTTGAGTAATTCTTGCGAAAAAGCAATTTTATCAAAGCTACTCTTCGTTAAATCAAGTCCAGCTAATTTCGTGTGAAACCAATTGCCCCCTGTCAATGAGCAACCATCAAATACTAGATTATTCCACGTAACGTCAACGAATTCAGTATCATTTAAACTAGTTTTTTGAAAATGAACAACCTTTTGATTCGTTGCACTAAAAGAAGCATAGTCTGCTATGCACTCTTCAAATAAGCAATCGCGCAAATAACTCTCAGCAAAATTTGTTCCTGTTGATTTGCACTGATGAAAATGAACTTGGTGAAAACTAGCCCCAATCCACTCTATATTGGAAAAATCACAATGATCAAAAATCACGTTACTACATTCAAATCGTTCAAGATGATTTCGGTTCATTGTGATTTTTTCAAAACGACATTCTCGAAACACTAAATTGCGTATATCTTGATAACTAAGATCTTGGTCTTTTACTGACAAACCTTCAATAATAATCTCATCATCTAAAGAAATAAAATCAGTTTCAATAAGTTTGGGCAGCAAAGGTGCAATAGGTGCTTTGATTTTCATAAATAAACCTCCCGATTATTCTGTTTCTTTGTCTAAACTTTCATCTAATTGATAGGCACGATTATAAAATTTTAAACAAGTCGTCAATACAAATGCTCCTAAAAGCCCTAAAAGACTACCTAAAACAATTCCAATCAAACGATAATTAAGCAAACTGATTAAATATTGATGGCGAGCTAAATTAGCTAATAATAAAGACATTGGTGTTGTAAAAAAATTCGCGATCGTATAATTTCGTTTAATGAAAAATTCTACAGTCAAAAAGAAACAGCAAATCAGTAAAATATTTTCCAGTGTAGTAAATGGGATACTCAAAAAAAGAGCTGCAATCAATAAACCAATCATCGTCCCGAGTATTCTTTGTATATTGCGATGCATAATAGCCCGTAGATTATCACCTTGTAAAACAGCCGCGCAAGAAACGACCATCCAATAAGCATTTGTCAAATGCAAGGATTGACTGAGATACGTTGCCAAAAATAAAATCGCAGCATAATGCAGCGCATCAAGAAGAGCTCCTGGATCTGTGTAAAGTCGCTCTTGTAAGGAAATCTTCTTTTGAGTAACGACAGATTCCCCTTCAACAAAATACAAAATGACAGCGACAATAAGAGAAGTCAAAATGCCTAATAAAACATAACTCATCATAATAGGCACTTTTTCAAAAGAAATTTTGGTTCCGCTCCCCATTGCAGTTACCATGACAATAAAAAAAGCCCCAGGCTTAGCAATTCTGTATAACCTAAAAATAATTCTAGCGGAAAAAGCGATCAATGCAATAACGATCGGAATGATCCAAGGGATATGGGTACTAAGAACACCCGCTAGATTTCCAAAAAGTAAAAAAATACCGATGGAACTAAGTCGGATCATCAATTCTTTTAGTGGAAGAGTTTGATAGTAGAGGAATGTAAAAATGCCAAGTGAGCCGAAACTACCAATTAATAAATTATTTGAAAAATAGCCAATAAACAAAGGGACTGCCATACAGATACCTGCACCAATAAAGCGAAAAGGTGCTTTTTGAGGTTTGTGAAAGGTAGTTAATTCTTTGAAAAATGATGAACGATGCATCTAATCACTCCTTATTGATTGTTATGAAACTAGAATATTATTTTAAATCAATCACTATTGAACACGATAAATGAACAAAAAAGGACTTGCGTAGAACAGCGATTATTTCTTCCATTACTAATCTAACATACTTTTTTATAAGAAGACAATCGCTTTTTGTAGCTATTTCTAAGAAATTACTTCTATTGAAGGTATAATTTAATGATGCCAGTATTAAAATAAAATAAGATAATTCTTGATTTTTTAATTTAAAAATTGTAAACTATACCTCAGTACAATAAATAATTATTAAATTCTGATTTTTCAGAAAAATACTCAAGGTCTTATTAGGGAGGAAACAACAATGAAGTTAAAGAAGTCATTTGCTTTTGGATTCATCACTTTATTTAGTTTAACACTAGCAGCTTGTGGTAATGGCGGCGGAAAAACAGACGATACAGGCAGCTCAAAAGCAGCCGAAGGCAAACCTAGTGGTGAGCAAATTTTCAGTGTCAATGTTTTACAAGAAATGCCGAGTGCTGATTTATCAGTAGCAACAGATGTTATCAGCTTTACAGCACTAAACAATGTTTATGAAGGAATCTATCGTTTGAATTTAGATAATAACCCAGAACCTGCCGGAGCGAGCGAAAAAGCAGAAGTCAGTGATGATGGTATTACGTACAAAATCAAATTAAATGAAAAATCTAAATGGTCAGACGGCAAACCAGTAAAAGCAGAAGACTATGTCTATGGATGGCAACGTACAGTTGATCCAAAGACAGCTTCAGAATATGCTTACCTTTACGAATCTGTTAAAAATGGTGCAGATATCGCAGCAGGTAAGAAAGACGTAAGTGAACTTGGAATTAAAGCAACTGGTGATTATGAGTTAGAAATCACCTTAGAAAAAGCAACACCGTATTTTGATTATCTATTAGCTTTCCCATCGTTCTTCCCACAAAGAAAAGATATTGTTGAAAAATATGGGAAAGATTATGCAGCAAACAGTGAGAACGCAGTTTATAATGGACCGTTTGTTTTAGCAGACTTTGATGGACCAGGAACAGATACTGAATGGTCATACAAGAAAAACAAAGATTATTGGGATGCTGATACTGTAAAATTAGATGAGGTAAAAACAAATGTTGTGAAAGAAGCTCCAACTTCATACAACTTATTCCAAGATGGACAAGCAGATGATGTAACATTAACGGGTGAACTAGCGCAACAAGCAGCGAATGATCCACAACTTGTCATCCAAAAAGAAGCATCAACACAATATATGGAATTAAACCAAATTGCTGAAGACTCACCATATAGAAACGAAAACTTAAGAAAAGCTATTTCTTATTCAATCGACCGTAAAGCACTAGTTGAGAACATTTTAGGTGATGGATCAGTTGAACCTAAAGGCTTAGTTCCAGCAAATATGTCTAAATCTCCAGATTTAAAAGAAGACTTTGCAGAAGCTGCTGGCGATAAAATTGAATATGATAAAGACAAAGCAAAAGAACATTGGGAAAAAGCAAAGAAAGAATTAAATATTGATTCATTAGACATTGATATTTTATCTTCTGATGCAGATTCATCTAAGAAAACAGTTGAATATATCCAAGGTGCGATTGAAGAAAACTTACCAGGTACAAAAGTAACGGTTAGTCCTGTACCATTCTCTGTTCGTTTAGATCGTTCTAATAAAGGCGATTTTAAAGCAGTAATCGGTGGTTGGGGAGCAGATTATGCAGATCCAAGTAGTTTCCTAGATTTATTCCAAACAGGCGTTCCATATAACCGTGGACACTATAGTAATCCTGAATATGATAAATTAGTAAAAGCAGCTGCAACAACAGATGCCAATGATCCTGAGAAACGTTGGGCTGATATGGTAAATGCAGAGAAAACAATCATGGGTGACATGGGTGTAATTCCTCTTTACCAAAAAGCAGAAGCGCATTTACGTGCTGAAAAAGTAAAAGATGTTGGTTTCCATCCAGCAGGTGCACAATACGATTATAAATGGACGTATATTTCAGAATAGTCTGAAATAGTTTTCAATAGCAAAAAGGACCTTTGCCCTCTTTTAAATAAAAAGGCAACGGTCCTCTTGCTATCTTTGCTCATAAAAAGTAAAATAATAAAGAAACAATAGAGACGATCAGTAAAATACCACCAGATTCAAGCCAGTAAAGCTGATGAGCTTTACCTATTTCTGAAAATGGGATGAATTCTTTCGGTTCATTTTTCTTTCTAAAACGAAAATGCATTTTCATAAAACGTTGGAAATTATCAAAAAATCCTGAGGACATGATCCATAAGGCTAAGCCGATAATTAGAAAAAATAATGAAACAATGAAGAAGGTATCAGATATAGAACGGATAGTCAGTGACTGATGTATCAGTAGGTAAATAAAAATACCGATGCTTGAGACTGCTGAGGTGATCAAGGGCCATTTTAAGTTTTTCATGTGCTCATCCTTACTTAATTTTCTATCCTTACTTTATCGAAAAAAACTGATGAAGTCAAAATAATCTCGGAGGTGTCATTCTTGAACAGTTTTGGAAAATATTTTCTTAAACGAGTCTTCTTCATGATCATCACATTGTGGCTGATCGCAACGATTACGTTTTTCTTAATGCAATTATTACCAGGTACGCCTTATACCAACCAAGAAAAACTTAGTCCAGAAACAATTGCTATGTTGAACAAGCAGTCAGGTTTGGATAAACCAGTCATCGTTCAATATGGAATCTACTTAAAAAATCTTCTGGTCGGTGATTTTGGGATTTCATTCCAATTTAAAAACCAACCAGTGGCAAAACTTTTGGCAGGTCGTATCGGACCGTCAGTACAATTAGGTGCACAAGCTATCATCTTTGGTACACTAGTCGGTATTTTACTAGGAATCATTGCAGCGATGCGCCAAAATACATGGGTAGATACATTAGCTACTTTAATGGCGATCTTGGGACGTTCCATCCCTAACTTCGTTTTTGCGGTATTACTGCAATATATCTTTGCCATGAAATTAAAAGTGTTACCAATCGCAATGTGGAATGGCTTTTCTTATACGATTTTGCCGACGATTGCGTTAGCAATGAGTCCAATGGCCGATTCCGCCAGGTTTATTCGAACCGAAATGGTCGAAGTTTTACATAGTGATTATGTAGAGTTAGCCCGTGCAAAAGGCTTGAGTCGTTGGCAAGTTGCCGTGAGACATGGACTTAGAAATAGTTTGATTCCTTTGATCACGTTACTTGGCCCATTAGCTGTAGGGCTGATGACAGGCTCGTTAGTAGTTGAAAATATTTTCGCTATCCCAGGTATTGGGGAGCAGTTCGTAAAATCAATCATGACCAATGACTATCCAACGATCATGGCAGTAACGATCTTATACTCTGCTTTGTTAGTATTCGTTATCTTGATTGTTGATTTACTTTATGGATTGATCGATCCAAGAATTCGTGTTTCAGGAGGTGCCAAAGGTTAATGGAAATAGTAGACTTAAAAAATGTCCCAGAAAAAATTAAAGAAATACCAGCAAATGAATTCCAGCCTTTGGATACATCAACAACAAAGGAACGTGAACGAATTGCAACACCGTCATTAAGCTTTTTACAAGATTCTTGGCGTCGTCTGAAAAAAAATAAAGCTGCTGTGATTTCTTTAGTATTTTTAGGAATCATCATCTTTATTTCAATTATAACAATTTGGGTATCACCTCATGATCCTACACAACAAAATGTAGCGTATATCAATTTACCACCACGGATCCCGTTTTTAGATAGTATCAACGGATTCAATGGTACAGCGAATGTTGCTGGTAAAATGGTAGACAAGTACGCTCAAGCCAATGTTCCTGATAATGTGAATTTTTATCTTGGAACCGATGGACTAGGCCGCGATGTATTGAGCCGTTTATTCATGGGAACTCGTATCTCATTATTGATTGCCTTTATCGCAGCTTTACTTGATATTACGATCGGTGTTACGTATGGTTTGATTTCAGGACTTTTAGGTGGACGAGTGGATACAGTGATGCAACGTATTTTAGAAGTCCTTTCTGGAATTCCTAACCTTGTTGTGATGATCTTGATGTTGACTGTTTTTGATCCAGGTATTTTATCAATCGTTTTAGCGATGGTTATTACAAACTGGATTTCAATGGCCAGAATCGTTCGGGCTCAGACGTTGAAATTGAAAGATCAAGAATTTGTTTTGGCAGCTCAAACATTAGGTGAATCTCGTTTGAAGATCGCCGTAAAACATATTTTACCGAATATTTCAAGCGTGATCATTGTTCAAATGATGTTCAGTATCCCGTCGGCAATTTTCTTTGAAGCGTTTCTAAGTTTCATCGGTTTAGGATTAAGACCGCCGACCGCTTCACTTGGTACATTATTAAATGAAGGATATAAAACGTTCCGTTTCCTTCCATATTTGATGTGGATTCCTGCCGTAACCTTGTCAGTCGTGATGATTTGTTTCAACTTGTTAGCTGACGGACTACGTGATGCCTTCGATCCTAAGATGAAAGAGTAGAGTGAATGACTATGGAAAAAGTATTAGAAGTAAAAGACTTACAGATTTCTTTTGATACGTTTGCTGGAAAAGTAAATGCTATTCGTGGTGTTAGCTTTGAGCTGTTCAAAGGGGAAACTCTTGCAATCGTAGGAGAATCTGGTAGTGGTAAATCTGTAACAACTAGAAGTATCATGCGTTTATTGAGCAGCAATGCAAACATCGACAATGGAGAAATTCTGTTTAAAGGTGAAGATATTGTACACAAGACGGAAAAACAAATGCAAACCATTCGTGGGAAAGAAATTGCGATGATTTTCCAAGATCCAATGACATCATTGGATCCAACGATGCCAATCGGCAAACAAGTAGCTGAATCGTTGATCAAACACAATAAAGTATCGAAAAAAGAAGGCCTAGATCAAGCCTTAGAACTATTGAAATTAGTAGGGATTCCAAATGCTGAAAAACGTTTGAAAAACTACCCTCACCAATTTTCAGGCGGACAACGTCAACGTATCGTGATTGCGATTGCGTTGATTTGTTACCCAGAAGTTCTAATTGCAGATGAGCCGACAACAGCATTGGATGTTACGATCCAAGCACAGATTCTAGAATTATTAAAAGACCTACAACAAAAAATCAGCACATCGATCATCTTCATCACCCATGATTTAGGTGTTGTAGCAAACGTCGCTGATCGCGTAGCTGTTATGTATGGCGGACGTTTAGTGGAAGTCGGAACATCAGAAGAGATTTTCTACAATCCGCAACATCCGTATACGTGGGGATTACTGGGCTCAATGCCGACAATGGAAGGAACCGAAGACAAGCTTTATGCGATTCCTGGTTCTCCACCCGATTTGTTAGATCCGCCAAAAGGAGATGCTTTTTATCCGCGTAATGAATTTGCGATGAAGATCGACGCTGAAGAAGCACCACCATATTTTGAAGTCTCACCAACTCATAAAGCTGCAACGTGGTTATTAGCACCACAAGCACCAAAAATCACCCCTCCAGCTGAAATTGTAAGACGTTGGGCGATTTATGCTGAACGCCATAATGCGACTGTAGGAGGCGTTAAATAATGAGTGAAAAAAGAAAAGTACTTTTAGATGTTAAAGGATTAAAACAATATTTTAACGTAGGTCGTCCTGATGAAGTCAGAGCGGTCGATGATATTAGTTTCCATATCTATGAAGGTGAAACATTTGGATTAGTTGGAGAATCTGGTAGTGGTAAATCAACTACTGGACGCAGTGTGATTCGTTTATACGATCCGACGGCTGGAGAAATCGTTTTTAATGGTGATGATATCAGTAAAATCCGTTCAAAATCTGCGATGCAGGCATTCCGTCGTGAAGTGCAAATGATTTTCCAAGATCCTTATGCGTCATTGAATCCAAGAATGAAAGTCAATGACATTATTGCAGAAGGAATCGACATCAATCATTTAGCCAAAGATGCCGCAGAACGTGAAGCGAAAGTCAACGAATTACTAAAAGTCGTTGGTCTTGATCCGAGTCACGGCACACGTTATCCACATGAATTTTCAGGTGGTCAACGTCAACGTATCGGAATTGCGAGAGCCTTAGCAGTTGATCCGCGCTTCATCATCTGTGATGAGCCGATTTCAGCTTTGGATGTATCGATCCAAGCCCAAGTTGTCAATCTATTACAAGACTTACAAAAAGATGCTGGTTTGACTTATTTGTTTATTGCCCATGATTTATCAATGGTAAAACATATCAGTGACCGTATCGGTGTTATGCATAGTGGTAGACTATTGGAAATGGGTTCAAGTGATGATGTATATAACTATGGAGTACATCCATATACTGAAAGTCTATTATCAGCTATTCCATTACCTGATCCAGATTATGAACGTACACGTAAACGTATCGTTTATAATCCGCAACCAGAAGATAATAAAGAACGTAAACTAAGAGAAATCACACCTGAACATTATGTGTATTGCTCTGAAGATGAAGTTGACGTTTATCGTAAAAAAATTGAAGAGAAAAAAGCCAGAATGAATCAGTAAGAATTTTGGCAAACTAAATACTAGCTAAGAGAAATCATTCCTTTTTCTTAGCTAGAATTTTTAAAAAGTAAGATGAATGAATCAGTTTTCATTGTGATACAATCATTTTAAACTAGGTTTTTAAGGGTTAAAACATTGGAAAGTTGAGACTGAACGAGCCCGTTCAGCTTTTTATTCAATCTAGCTTTACGGGCTAGCACCTCAGAAAAAAGATAAAATAAGAGTGAGACAAAAAGCGTCTCAATCGTATTTTCCTATTTTTCAGTCGGAGCTAAACGAGCCTGTTCAGCTTTTTATTCAATCTAGCTTTACGGGCTAGCATCTCAGAAAAAAGATAAAATAAGAGTGAGACAAAAAGCGTCTCAATCGTATTTTCCTATTTTTCAGTCGGAGCTAAACGAGCCTGTTCAGCTTTTTATTCAATCTAGCTTTACGGGCTAGCATCTCAGAAAAAAGATAAAATAAGAGTGAGACAAAAAGCGTCTCAATCGTATTTTCCTATTTTTCAGTCGGAACTAAACGAGCCCGTTCAGCTTTTTATTCAATCTAGCTTTACGGGCTAGCGCCTCAGAAAAAAGATAAAATAAGAGTGAGATAAAAAGCATCTCAATCGTATTTTCCTATTTTTCAATCGGAGCTAAACGAGCCCGTTCAGCTTTTTATTGGTAGGGTGGTATTCTAATGAAGGTATTAAAAGCTTATAAATACAGACTTTACCCTACTTTATTACAAGAAGAGTTTATTAAAAAAACTTTTTCTTGTGTACGGCTTTTGCACAATCTTTTATTGCAGGAAAGAATTCAGCTATATAAAAATTTGAAAGAAAATCCTGATTTGAAAATTAAATTACCGACACCAGCTCAATATAAAAAAGAGCATCCTTGTTTAAAGGAAGTAGATAGTTTGGCATTATCCAATGCACAAGTATACTTAGATCGAGCATTTAAAAAATTTCATCGAGAAAAATCAATTGGATTTCCTAAATTAAAGCAGAAAAAGAATTCCGTTTCCTCTTACACAACGAATAATCAAAATGGTACGATTAAAATTATTGACGAAAAATATTTAAAAGTACCGAAGTTGAAATCGTTGATCAAAATTAGAATGCATCGTCCGTTAATAGGGAAAATAAAGTCAGCAACGATTTCTTTGACTCCAAGCAATAAGTATTTTGTTTCGATCTTGTGTGAAGAAGAAATACCTAAAGTTGAGAAAACATATTCAGCAATCGGGATAACTTTAGGTGCTTCGGAATTTGCTGTTTTATCAAATGGTAGACGTATTGACAATGATAAATATACGAAAGAATTTGAACAGCGGATTACTAGAGAAGAAAGAAAATTAACACGGCGTAAAGAAATAGCTAAATTAAAAGGAACAGATCTTTCTCAACAAAAAAACTATCAGAAGCAAAAACTAAAGGTAGTAAAAATGCGGGAAAAGTTAATGAATCAACGAATCGATTTTATGAATAAAATCACGACAGAAATTGTCAGGAAATATGATTTGATTTGTATAGAAGATATACATCAAGCAGATTTTTTCAGAAATTCTAAATTACATCGTGGGATTTCAGATGTTTCTTGGGCACTATTTGTGTCGAAACTTGAATACAAAGCTAATTGGTACAACAAACGAGTTATCAAAGTTTTATCATGCGAAAAAAGTTCTGAACATTCAGATAATAACTCAGTGAGCCAAATATTTTTTCAAGACATTAATGTAAAAAAAGGCCAGCATGATACTGAAACTGCAGCTAGCATACAAGTGCTGATTCAAGGATTACAGGATGCAATACCCAATTAAAAAATGAAGAACTGTAGGGACTACAGGGATAGCCTAGGGCATATAAGATAGATATAGCGTTTAGTCGATCATTTATCTTTTTCTAGGAAATTTCTAGTTGAATAGAAATAGTTCACTAATTATTAGTTGATAAAAAAGTTAAACTTTATTCTACTTACTTCAAACAATAAAAGGTTTGAACAAAATTGAATAAAGTTTTTTTACGTTCTATTTTGAAAAGTATAGTACAATAATACTAGTTGATGATGAAAAAGGAGGAGAGGTATGAACAACTATAAAGCGCTTGTTTTTTTTGACTTAGATGGAACATTATTAGATGCTGAGTCAAATTTGCCTAAAGAAAATCACCAAGCAATTTTACAATTACGGAAAAACAAAATATTACCATTGGTAGCAAGTGGACGTTCACCAAAAGAAATCAAACAAATTACGAAAGAAACACCAATTGATTCTTATGTGAGTTTAAATGGACAGTTTAATGTTGTTGAAAATAAAGTTATTTCAAAACATGCAATACCATTAAAATACATTCAAAAATTGATGGCGCTTTCTAAAACACTAGGGCATTCCTTAGCTTGTTATACAGAAGATGAATATGCTGCTTGTTATTCAACTGAAAGTATGGAAAAATTATACAAATTGGATCACGCACCACTGCCGCAAATTTCAGCAGATTTTTACAAAGAACATGAGATTTATATGGTTTATCTTTTTTCAGAAGATGAAGAAACAGATCGATTCTATCAAGAAGCATTTGGTGACACATTTACCTTTTTTAGAGATAGTCCATACTCGTTAGCTGTTGTATTAAAAGGCCAGTCGAAAAAAGCAGGTATTCAACAAATTGTTGAGCACTTGAAGTTAAACGAGCTGCCTACATACGCGTTTGGCGACGGTAATAATGACTTGGGTATGTTTGAAGCGGTACAAACAGCAATTGCTATGGATAATGCCTCCGAACATGTGAAAAGCCACGCTGATTTTATTACAAAATCTCATATGGATGATGGCATTTGTTTTGGTTTAAACTATTTTGGGTTGTTAGACTGAAAGGAAGTAAAAAAATGACAGTAAAAATGATTGCGGTGGATATGGATGGAACATTTTTGAATAGCCAACAAGATTATGATCGAGAAAAATTTAACCAGTTGTACAAGCAAATGAAAAACCAAGATGTTCGTTTTGTAATAGCAAGCGGAAATCAATACTATCAGCTTAAATCTTTTTTTCCGCAAATCGAAGATGAGTTATCTTTTGTAGCAGAAAATGGAGCATATGTCGTGAGTGAAGGAAAAGAAATTTTCACTGGTGAAATTGATCCTGAAGTGATTCATGATGTGCTAACAATTTTAGCTGATTTTAAGTACGGGCATACAATACTTTGTGGAAAAAAAAGCGCCTATGTTTCAGACGATGAACCGGAATCATTTGTTGAATATGGCAGGAAATATTATCATCGATTGAAAAAGGTACCAAATTTATTTGAAGTGAAAGAGGATACCTTATTCAAGTTCGCTTTGAATTTCCCTACTGAGCAAGTAGCAGAAGTACTCGAACAATTACATGAAGCATTAGGAGATAAAGTGATTCCTGTTTCTAGTGGGCACGGAGATGTTGACTTGATCATTCCGGGAATTCACAAAGCACATGGTTTGATGAAATTACAAGAATTATGGGGAATAAACGATCATGAAGTGGCTGCTTTTGGTGATAGTGGCAATGATCTGGAAATGCTGAAACATGCGGAATATAGCTATGCCATGAGTAATGGACATCCAAATATCAAAGTAGCTGCTAAAGAAATCATTTTATCCAATGATGAAAATGGTGTTCTTGTTAAGATAGAAGAACTACTTGGAAACTAGTGAATAAAGAGGAAGACAGAAACCGATCCATTCACAATAACTAGTTTCTGTCTTAATTAAAAAAAGCATTGACAAAAGCTAATAAATGTCCTATACTATTAAAGTTGAGAAATGAAAGCAGAAGCACCCGCTTCTCGCCTTAGCTGACAACGTCACTGGGCTAGATATGGACTCTAGATATCATTATAGGAGTCTGAAATCAATCGCGGGATCTGTATTCAGAGCCTGTTTTTTATTGTATTTTTTACGATAACAAACTTTCTGAAAAAGAGTTTCAGCAATGATTTTCTCTTAAAATACTTGGAGGTGAATGACCATAGCAAAGGATATGATGGTGAACGACGGCATTCGTGCACGCGAGTTACGTTTGATCGGACAAGATGGGGAACAATTAGGTGTCAAAACAAAAGTGGAAGCATTACAAATTGCTGAAACTGCCAACTTAGATTTAGTTCTAGTAGCACCTACTGCAAAACCGCCTGTTGCGCGAATTATGGATTACGGAAAATTCCGTTTCGAAACGCAAAAGAAAGAGCGTGAAGCTCGTAAGAAACAAAAAGTGATCAACGTAAAAGAAGTACGCTTAAGTCCAACAATTGACTTAAATGACTTTAATACAAAACTTCGTAATGCACGTAAATTCTTAGAAAAAGGGGACAAAGTGAAAGCTTCGATCCGTTTCAAAGGCCGTGCCATTACCCATAAAGAAATTGGTCAGAAAGTTCTTGATCGCTTAGCGGAAGAAACTGCAGATATTGCTACAGTGGAACAAAAAGCGAAAATGGATGGACGCAGCATGTTCCTAACGCTGGCACCGAAAAACGAAAATTAAGCGAACAAGCTGATAACTAGTTAATAAAATTTTTGAGGATGCTAGTTCAACTTTTTCAACTAATTTAGTTGAACTGTATGCGAAATGAAAATGTAGGAGGAAAATTAGTCATGCCAAAACAAAAAACACACCGCGGATCAGCAAAACGTTTCAAACGTACTGGTAACGGCGGGTTAAAAAGATTCCGTGCGTTTACAAGTCACCGTTTCCACGGTAAAACAAAAAAACAACGTCGTCAATTGCGTAAAGCAGGAATGGTTTCATCAGGCGATTTCAAACGTATTCGTCAACAATTAGCAAGGATGAAATAAGAAAGCTTTTAGGATTATTTCCTGAAGTTGTATTTAAAAAACTTGCTGAATTTGAGAAATCTGAAATAATTCATGCAATAACTTAGCAATTAAAATAACTCATAGAGACAACAGAAATTTAGGAGGAATTAACCATGGCACGTGTTAAAGGTGGCGTAGTAAGCCGTAAACGTCGTAAAAAGATCCTTAAATTAGCGAAAGGCTATTATGGATCAAAACATACTTTATTTAGAACAGCAAAAGAACAAGTAATGAAATCTTATAGTTATGCATACAGAGATCGTCGTCAAAAGAAACGTGATTTCCGTAAATTATGGATTGCTCGTATCAATGCAGCAGCTCGTATGAATGGCTTGAGCTATTCTAAATTGATGCACGGTTTGAAATTGGCAGAGATTGATATCAACCGCAAAATGTTAGCTGAATTGGCTGTTAATGATGCAGCAGCGTTTACTGCATTAGCTGACCAAGCTAAAGGTGCTTTAGCTAAATAATGACTGAACCAAGAGATTGGGAAAGAAGCGTTTAACGCCGAGAAATAAGAGGGAATTCATGAAAATGGCTTTTCAAATTTTTGTGGAGTTCAACTTATCACCGATGGCGTTGCTTGTGCTCCCACCGTTTATTCGGATTCTTTAAGGCTAGGATATAACTCGTAGAGTTATGTTCTAGCCTCTTTTTATATAAAAAATAGATAATTTAACATGTTATTTAGATTTTTTTGTACATTTTTATGGATTTAATGTTATAATTATCTCGATTAATTGAATACAATAATAAATAGAAAGCTGGTTTTAAAGTGAGAAAGAAAATGTTTGGGGTTATGACGCTTATGATTGGTCTTTTATTCTCGTTTGGGATGAAAACGGAGGCTGCTTCGCTCAATGATTTACGATTTGGTTCTCATGTTCAAACTTATGGTGATACTGGTTTTGGTAAGGACAAGAGACTAAGAACAATTAGTGAGATGGGTGCAAACGGTACAGGAAGTGGTTCAGTTCGAGAATCCAAAAGAATGGAAGCCATGTTTATTAGAGGAACAAATGATATCACGATCAATACGCATATTGAAAGTATTGGCTGGTTATCTGAAAAATTGACGGCAAAAGAGAAAAATGCAGGTGTTTCGAAACGTAACATTAAAGGCCGTAATACGACGATTTATTACGAAGCTGGTCGTGGCGGGACCGCTGGTGGATCTTTGCGAGTAGAAGCAGTCGAGTTTACCGTGAATGGTAGCTTGGCTAAACAGTATGATATGTATTATTGTGTCCATGCACAAAGTTATGGTTGGTTAGGCTGGTCGAAGGCAAAAAGTACAGCAGAAGATAGCAATTCAACAGCACACAAAGCAGGAACTGCCGGAGTTGCAAAACGCTTGGAAGCTTATAAAGTAGTGTTGGTCCCAAAAGGCTCGCCAGCACCGAAAAATTTTAGTGGACAAAAGAATTACCAATACATTGCAAAAGACTCATTGGGTCGAGTGTATGCTTATAAAGATGGTAAGCGAGTAGCTAAATAGACAAATCAACATGATTCACTCAAATACGCTTTTACAGTCATTTACTGCGTGGCTGAAGTCTGATACTATTAAAGTGTTATATAAAAATTTAGACAAAAAGGAGCGTATTGGGATGGAATATGTCAAGAAACTTTTTATTTTGGTTGGTTTGTTTTTAGTAAGTCAAATTAGTATGACAGTCTTTGGTGTAGCAAAAGGATTTTCTTTAGAGATGGGAGAAACTAATTTATCCTTGTTTGCATCGATTCTATTGATCCTAGTGGTTATTGGAAACATATGGTTGTTGATGTTTTTAGGAAAAAAGCTGGGATTTCTAAATTTAAGTTGGGATTTTTTTACTAAGAAAAATGTTGGGATTATTTTAGGCGGTTTTATTTTAGCACGTGTGATTGCGATTGGAGGAACACTTCTATTAAACACTCAAGGATCAGAATCTACTGCCAATGATGCTGCGATTCAAACCATGTTTTTAGGAGAAAATCCTTTATTAATCCTATTATTGATTGGGTTCTCGGCACCAATTATGGAAGAAATCGTGTTTAGAGGTGGAATTATCGGTTTTTGGTTGGAAAAATTTCCAATGGTCGGTATTGCAATCAGTTCTATTTCATTCGGTTTGATTCATGGACCGACGAATCTGATCAGTTTTTTGATTTATGGTTTGATGGGCTTGATTCTTTCTATGACGTATTACAAAACGCAGCGTTTAGAGATCAGTATATCTATTCACTTTTTAAATAATATACTTGCAGCGATCGTAATCGCTTTTGGACTGATTTAGTATAATAAATTAAATAAAAAGAGGTTGGACAGCAGTGTTTGTTCAGATTCCTTAAGGTTAGGAGCTAACTCTACGAGTTATACCCTAACCTCTTTTTTGTTTCATAATTTCGCCTGTTGGTTCATTATTCTTTTTTTGCTTTTACTTGTGCATCATAAACCGCTTCACCTTCCATTTCAATCTGATAGGCTTTTGAATCTTCCAGCTTGAAGAAAGGATAATACAATCCAAAGCTAAGTAAAATCTGTACGATTTGCAGAATAGCTCCCCGCCAGCCACTAACCATCAATCCTGAAATGATAGGCGGCATGGTCCAAGGTAAATTCACTCCATTGGTTAAGGGAACAATTCTAGTTGCCATTGCAGTATATGCCAAAAGACACATCAAAAGTGGGGCAATAACAAAGGGAATCAGCATCATTGGATTTAAGACGATCGGAATACCAAAAACTAAAGGTTCATTGATATTAAAAATTGCAGGTGCAAATGATAATTTACCCAATGTTTTAAACTGAGAGGACTTTGCGAAAAATAGACAAGCAATAGCTAAACCAATAGTTGCGCTAGACCCACCAAGTTTGACAAAGTTACTATAAAATTGATAGTTTACAATATTGGGGAGTTTTTCACCTGTAGCGAAAGCTTGGGCGTTTTCTACGGTGAGTGCGATCCAAATCGGCTGCATTACGGCGCCTACAATATTCGAACCGTGAATACCGAAGGACCACAACAAGGATTCAAAAAGTAAAATAATCAATGTTGCAGGAAGTGAACTACCTAAAGCTAAGAGCGGTGTTTGGAGAACCTCAAAAATAAAATTTTGAGCCGTTTCATAAGAAGTGAAGGTAAACCCGATCCGAACCAGGTTAAATACGATCACCACAAAAAATCCGGGAATCAATGCTGAAAAAGATTTCGCGACATTAGAAGGAACAGAATCAGGCATTTTGATTGTCCAACCTTTTTGTACGACCCAACGGAAAATTTCAGATGCTAGAATAGCCGTGATCATACCGACAAACAGGCCTGATGCACCAAAGTTTCCTAAAGGCAGAAATGAACCAGCATCTGTTGAAGTGATCGGTGTTAGCACTAGAAATGCTACAAGGGCAATTGCTTGAGTAGAGCCTCGATCGACAGAATAATACTTTGCCATCTCACTAGCAATCCCTAAAATCACAAATAAGGTCATTGCATTCATAGTCATATCATTGACTTGTAAAAATAGTGACATCCAGTCTTCCCCTAAAATGGCTGCCATAAAGTTAGTATAAGGTTCTATCGGCAATTGTGTGATTAATAAAAACAAAGAACCAATGATCAATAAGGGCATAGCGACAAAAAAACCATTTTTGATTGCTGAAAGATAACGATTAGAATCAAGTTTATAGGCAATCGGACCTAACTTTGTTTGTAGCTTATCTAAAAAAGTATTCATGTTGTTCCTCCTTTATTTTTTATGAAATAAAAATTTGAACCTTGAAAATTTTGTAAGCATTTACAAAAATGAGGAATAATTGATAAACTTATTTTATAATATATGCTTGTTAAAATCAATACATTAAAGTTGTTTTTCTTTACAAAAAGATTTTTTTATCATTAATATTTTTCAGAAAAATTATCTACTTGTTTACAAATGTTATTTCTAAATTATTTGAATCTAGAGGTAAATTAAATAGAAGCTCACTGCCATTTTTTAGCATTTTTCTATTAAACTATAAATGTAGTACGATAGTTACGAGGTTGCCGAGAACGAGTATAACTTCGTATCATATTATTAAAAAAACATAGAAGACTTACAAAATTCGGGAATGTTAGTTGTATTTTTCATTAAGATATTTTACGTTGATTACATGAATGGATTTTGAAGGTTCCAACGATCTAGCTTTTTTAGTTTTTAGATTTTTACATCGTACAAAAAAAATGTTATATTATTCTTATGAAGAAAGAGTAGCGAATGTCTATTAAATAGATGGATACAAGTATTTTATGTTATCCAGCTTCATGGGCTAGTCTCTAGAAAAAAAGATGAAAATGGCATGAGGCAAAGAGCACCTCAGTCAATTTCCCCTATTTTTCAGACGAGACAAAACGAGCCCATTCAGCTTTTAATTTTAGGAGGAAGAAAATGAAAGAGGAACAAAGATTTGGAATTATGAAAAAATATGTCAATTGGGCTTTGGATGTTGTTTTAGGTATACTTGCCTTACTTATTTTGATTTTTATGATTCGTCAACTGATTGATATTGGCACATTTATCAACAAACCAATGACCCCTAAAAACTTATCGATTGTGATGCAAGAAATCGTTGCATTCTTCATGTTATTTGAGTTTATTATGATGGTGATCCGTTATATTCAAGAAGGTCATCATATCCCGATCAGGTATTTGATTTTGATTTGTATTACGGCAATTTTAAGACAGCTCATGGTATTACATGGGGAGGCGGTTCAAACATTATTATTATCAGTATCTATCTTATCACTCGTTATTGTATTGTTTGTGCTCAATTTAAGTGGGAATAAATCGTATGCAGGCTTTAAATCTCGTATAGATGAGAATCAACAAATCGATAAATAAGAAAAAAGCCACTCGGTAAAAGCTAGAGTGGCTTTTTTTATTTAGCTATACTTAAATTCTTAATAAAGAAATCAGCATGATAGCCAGTACAACTTGGATCAAACCGACTGATAATCCATAAATCAAGAAACGTTTGCCTTCTTTAAAGAATTTTTGGAAATCCAAGCGTAAGCCAATGGCAGCTAAAGCAGTGATTTCAAACCAACTGCTAATGAAGTGAGCCGTTTCACTGAATGCCACTGGTAAATGAACCAGACTATTTACAACACAAAATAAAACAAATCCGATTACATACCAAGGCAAAGGAAATTTTTTTTTCTGTGATATCATTTCTACTGATGAAGAAACAGTGGCTTTTTGCTGTTTGAATGTACCAAAAAAATAAACGACGAATACAAGCAACATAATGCGCATAATTTTAAACAGCATAGCAAGCTCTACAACTTGTCCATTGATCATGCTGGCACTTGCTACGACTTGTCCCACAGATTGTAAGATACCACCGATCAAGGCACTTTTGGTTAGAATATCGTTGCCATAAATAAGAGAGGCAATAACAGGCAACAGTAACATTAGGATTGTTCCTAGCAAATTGACTAATGTAATAATTTGACCTTTTTCCTCTTCTTTTGCGTGAATAGTAGGCGCAATCGAAGCAATTGCAGAAGAACCACAGACCGCATTTCCACCAGCCATCAATAAGGACATATTTTCTGAAAATCGCAATTTTTTACCAAGTATATAAGAAGCTATGATCGTCAGCCCCATTTGTAAAAGAACAAAAATCCCTCCTTTAATCCCGATTTGGGAGATAGTTTGGAAGGTGACTGTTATACCTAACAATACAACGGAAAATTCTAAGAGCTTACTTTCCGCTATTTTAGTTCCTTTTTCCAACAAGGGGTTTTTCAAAAATGTATTCCCAAGTAAAATACCGACTAAAATCGCAATAGTTGCTGCTCCTAAAGTCGGTAGCCAAATTGCGATGATTTTACTGATGACAGCTACAATAAAAGCTGTCATTAACCCTGGTAAAATCACTATGATATTTTTTAAATATGGTTTTTTTTTATAGTTGCTCTTCACTAAATCATTCATCTTCTTTCTCGTTTTTGTTTATCTCTACATTTAGTATAACGAAACAATTTGCATTTGAGAAATAAATAGTTAAAATAATATCTATAACTAAAATGAATGGAAGGGCTCCCTATGTTTAGATTACTGAAAACATTTCGTATCGTATATGAAACAAAAAATTTTTCAAAAGCAGCGGACTATTTATTTATTTCTCAACCTGCCGTTTCTAATCAAATCAAGCAATTAGAAGAAGAACTTGATTGTCCACTATTTGTTCGTAATGGACGGCAAGAAATACTATCTACAAAGCAAGCAGATATTTTATATGAACATTTGCTTAATTTAACTGATGACTGGGAAGATGTCTTGCAAGCGTTACAACTCCAAGAGTCTAATAGAGAAACCTGTAGAATTATTGCGTCTAATACCTTTGCGGTCTATTATTTGCCAGAGTTGATGGTGCAATTGATCCAGCACTTTCCAAAAGTATCATTTGTATTAGATATGAAAAATTCTGAAGAAGTTTTAGATAGAATCGAGAAACATCAAGCACATTTTGGATTTATTGAGAAGCCGTTAATAACGGATTCGATTGTTCGTCAAGAAATTTTAACTGATGAGCTAGTTCATGCTGGTGAAGTTTTTGCCGATTTATGGTTGGTCCGTGAAGAAAATTCTGGTGTTTTTCATTATACAGAACGTTACTTTTTAGAACATAATTTAAATCCTCAAAAAATGATTATAAAAAATAATGAAATGATCGTCAGGTGTCTGGAACAAGGGATTGGTCAATCGATCCTATCAAAGAGAGTACTAACGAAAAAAATAAAATGGCGTTCTTTAGGGCGAGAATATCAAAGGGACTTTTATTTTATTAAAAGGCCGCATATCAAATCTGCTCAATTGCGAGAAATTGACATGTATATCAATCAATACTATAAAAATTAAAAATTTGAAAATTTAAAAGTGGGGAAAAGTAATAATATAATATATTTATATAAATAAAATAGATGTTTTAATGGAAGAAAGCAGGTTAATTGTGCTATCTTAATAAGAGATATTCAATAAGGAAAATAAATCAAATAGTTATTTTCTAAAGGTAAGTTTATTTGAATGATTGTTATGATAGGAGGAAATAGTATGGAAACATTTTTATGGAACATTCCGCTAAAAGAATATGTTGCCAAAGTGGACCAAACAATTGAGATTGATCAGGAATTTATTGATTTTTACGAGAATTTAGCAAAAGAGGCAAATCAATTAGTCGAACTTGTGAACCCTACAACATTGCCAGTGATTCTACCAAAACTGATTGCTATAGATGAGAAATGTACATTGACCATGTTTTATATCTTTAATGGATATGTATTTGAGAATGATAGCGCGGTTGATATGATTCGCTTAATCGAACGAGAATACAAGAAAACACACAGAGAAAAATATATTTTTGATATGCCAGAGTACGAAACATGGTCGATTTCTCAAAGAATTATCTAATTGAGACGTTTATCATTACATAGAATTTCGGTAAAGAATCAATAAAAAAGCATTGAAATTTTTATAAACGTAACACGACTAGTTAGTAGCTTTTAGTTGTGTTTTTTCTTTTGTTCAGAGAAATAACGTATGCTACAATAAAATAGCTATTCTGGCAAAGAACACAATTGATAGCTCAACGTCTCTTTAACTAAGTGGAGGTATCGCGATGGAATCAATGGACTATTTATCAAAAATCATTCCAAGAATAAGTGATTATTCTTTAGATGATTTCAAAGTGGAAGAACAAAATGAAGAGTATGAGGGAACTATTTTTCACTTGGGTAATCATTCGTATCGAAGTAGAAAGGCAAAAATAACGCCTAAAAAACTTGGATACTTTGTTGTGTTCTGGGAAAAAGATGAGACAAATAAAAACAAACCTTATGACTTTGATTCATCACCAGATAAATTGATTATTACGGTAGTGGATCAAGAAAAACTTGGTCAATTTATATTTCCAAAAGAGATTTTAGCAAAAAAGAAAATTTTAAGCGATGGAAAAAATAAAGGAAAAATGGCTCTTCGTGTATACCCAGATTGGGTAACAGGATTGAATAAAACAGCTCGAACGACACAACAATGGCAAAGTTCTTTCTTTATTGATTTAACAAATAAGCAAGAGCTCAGTAAATTACAAAAGCTATATTTTGGCTAATTATCTAAAGGGAAGAAAAGAAGGATTTTATTGATTATAATCAAAGTATTTTTCAAATTGAGCCAAAGAAATACAGATTATTTAGCTTTTGTACCGGATCCTGTAAATGTTTCATTCTATCTTAAAAGTGAATCGTTCAAAATCATTAAAAGAAAAAACTGGAAATAAGCATTATTGCTTATTTCCAGCACTAATAGTCATCAATAAAGAAAATACAAACAATGATATTCGTATAAAAGGAAGTATCGAAAAAGGTTACGTTAGTTGTTACTCATTGTTTTTCTTAAAGAATACTTGGGAGTAGTAATTGACTATTAGTTTTAAAATCACTGCTTACTCTTTAAATCATCCAGGAGAATGGGTAAAAGCTGGTTGGGATCAGCGTTTAACAAAGTCAATGGTTGGTTGACTATTATAATTATGATTTAAAAAGTAAGCAAGTGTTTTTCTAGATAGAAACGAATACACAAAAAATGGCGTTGGATACACATCCAACGCCATTGCAAGTTCAATAAATAAGCATAAACAAATCCAAGTCAGAAAAAACTAGCATAAACCCCTAGAAATTTCTCTCAAAATTGAGTAAAATGGAAGATGTCAATGTATAAGTATTGGCTTAAGCAACTTGATTGGTCAGGTGTTCACTGACTGTTCAGGGCTTCATGATTTAGTTGGTAGCTAAATCGTGAAGTGCTTTTTTTGTCTTATTCGTTTCTATCTAACACTCATTTTATAGGAAAACCCTTTTAGGGTCAATAAAGGGATGAAAAAAAATAGATAAATCTGTATTTTATTGTTTTTTTTGTGTAAGTTATCTCTTTCTCTAGAGGGAAAATAACTGTCTAGAGCTATTTAGGTTAAAAACACAAAAAATTAAAAAAGAGATAAACACTAATGTTCTTATTTCTCGAAATGTATAGACTGTCAAACTAAAGAAATGACTTTTCTTTAAAAAAAGTCAGGATTAGCGTAAAATGTAAGTGTATACAAAAATATGAAAATCATTGTGGGGATTAAAATGTTGATAGAACTAGTGATGGTGCTGACAATTTTTACATACGGTAGTAATTTTATTTTGTATCTGATTCTTAGAACGAAGGAAAAAATCAAAGGAATCGAAAAACTTTCAATCTTTTTCGGTGTAAATATGACAATTTTACTTTTGGATGGGGTCTTTTTGTTTATAGGAAAAGCAATTGCAGATAATAATATTACTGTTTTAGAATAAATGTTGAAAGAATGGGGACACTAATTTTAGGTTGACTTCATTTTTTTTTGTTAAAAATTCGGCTAAAAGTCCTATATGAATGACGAAGATTTTCTGATAAGGTACAATAGAAGAAACAACTGGAGGGGAAACGGATGGCAAAAATCATGATTATAGAAGATGAGGCAACGATTCGTGAATTAATCAGCGAAGAATTGCAGAAATGGCAGTTTGACACATTTGGAACGACAGATTTTAATAATGTTTTAGAAGATTTCCAACGTGAAGAGCCTCAATTGGTTTTGTTGGATATTAATCTTCCTGTTTTTGATGGTTATTATTGGTGTCAGAAAATACGTGAAATTTCTAAAATTCCGATCATCTTTATTTCTAGTCGTAATACGAATATGGATATGATCATGGCAATGAATATGGGTGCTGATGATTTTGTCACCAAACCTTTTCAAATCGATGTGTTGATTGCCAAGATAAATGCGTTGTTACGTCGTTCATATAATTATTCAGAAGTTGGCAGTGAAATTATGTCGCATAATGGAATCACGTTGAATGTTGATAATGGCAGTATGGAAATTGATGGTGCAGTGATTGATTTAAGTAAAAATGAATATCGTCTGCTGTATATTTTGATCAAGAAACATGGGAAAATTTTAACGAGAGAGAAATTATTACGTGCGTTGTGGGAAGATGAGCGCTTCGTAGATGACAACACGTTGACTGTCAATATCAATCGATTGAGAAAAAAAATCGAACAAGCAGGTCTTGAAGGATATATTGAGACAAAAGTAGGGCAAGGCTACATCGTACCGTAGAATAGGAGAAGAAAATGACAATTAGTAAATACTTAAAAGATCATTGGCTTTTATTGATCGGCTGGCTATTTTTTATTGGCGTAACCTGCTTTATTTTATGGTTGTCTCCTGATATGGTCGTGAATCTATCCATCATAGGGTACTTGGTCTTATTGCAAGGACTATTTTTACTTCTTTTCTTAACAATCGATTATTCATTAAAAAAACGCTGGTGGCGTTCTCTGGATATTTCACAACATCCTCCTTCTTTGGAGCAGTACTTAAGTGAGGCTTCAAAGTCAGAAGAAAGAATCGTTCAAAATTATATTAATGGCTTATTGGTGGAACATCAACAAATTATGCAACAAGCAATTAATAATCAACAGGATCAAAAAGATTACATCGATTCGTGGGTTCATGAAATCAAAGTGCCATTAGCGGCAGTCAATTTGATTTTACAATCGATCGAAGATGAGATTCCAGAAAAGAAATATTATTTAGTCGAAAATGAGTTAGGTAAAATCGATGAGTATGTCGAACAAGTTCTTTATTATGCTCGATTGGATAGTTTTTCTAGAGATTACTTGATTCAGGAGTATTCATTGAAAGAAATCGTTCAATCTGTTATTCGCACTCAAGGAAATTATTTTATCCAGAAAAATTTACGTTTTTCAATAGAAGGAAACGATCAAATGGTCTTGACCGATGCAAAGTGGGTTGCCTTTATTTTCAAACAATTAGTCAGTAATGCAATCAAATATACACCTGCTGGCGGTGAGATCACAGTTGTGCTAACGCGTACGAAAGAAGGCGCTTGGTTATTTTTGAAAGACACTGGAATCGGTATTCCCGAAGAAGATCAACGACGCATTTTTGACAAAGGCTTTACGGGAGAAAACGGTCGATCGAGTGAGCAGCATTCAACAGGTTTAGGGCTATATTTGGCGAAAAGTCTTGCGGATAAATTAGGCCATCAATTGACGATGGAATCAGTTGAAGGAGAAGGTACGACGATGAAGTTGTTGTTTCCATTTTTGAGTTACTTTAATGAGAGAAGATAATAAGCGTGTTGAGAAATAATGGCTCTTTGTCAACTAATGTTGGTGAAGAAAAGCCAAAGAATTAAATCGATTATCATGATTCCTAGAAGAAATTTCCTCTAGGATTTTTTATTTACTTTAAAAAGAACGTTACCGAAGCATAAAGAAATACTTAACTTGAAATTGTAAAAGTTACGAAACCCATAAGCTGGAAGTCTAGGACGTTCTTCACTCAATAACGCATGAAATCTCGAATGACCTCTTGCTTTTAAGGCATAAAGAAAGTCTTGATAACAGATGGAGCCTATTTTTAAATCGAGCGTGATTGATTTTTTTCAAGAAGTTCCCAGTTTTTCTTCAAGTGTGGCTATTTTTTCGCTTCTGTATTTCCCTGATGAAAAAACGTGTTCATTCACTGAATTACGTATCTGTTTCTACATTTAGATAAGCAGTATATGCCTAAATCGTAATAGAAAATGATGTTATTTCAACCATTTATCTAAAAGGAAATGAGGAATGTCTATTAAACTTTTATTTGTCTTATAGTTGTATAGATAGAGCTTTTATTGTTAGACTAAGCCTATCATACTTTTGATAGGAGTATATTATGGAGATAATAGTAGCGTTGATTCCAATGTTTGCGTGGGGCAGTATAGCTCTTGTCAGTGGTAAAATGGGCGGTAGTGCAAATCAGCAGACATTGGGAATGACCATTGGTGCGTTGTTCTTTTCGGTCGTTGTTTTTTTTATTGTTCAGCCGATGATCAATAGTCAAATGATCGTCATTGGTATTTTGTCGGGCTTGTTTTGGAGTGTTGGGCAAAATCAGCAATTTCACGGTATGAAATATTTAGGGGTCTCTGTAGGATTACCTGTTTCAACGGGGATGCAGTTGATCGTCAATACAATTGCTGGTGCTGTATTTTTTCATGAATGGACAGGTAGTAGAGATTTTCTTTTAGGGTTTATTGCACTTGCCTTATTGGTCTTTGGGGCTTATTTGACAGCGCGACAAGATGATGACAGCGGTGTGAAAATGACGAATACTATGTTTGATTTTAACAAAGGGCTGCGAGCATTGGTCGTATCAACAATTGGTTATGGAGCGTATACGATTATTATCAATGCGGCAGGACTTGATCCAATGGGGATCATCTTGCCTCAAAGTATCGGTATGTTATTTGGAGCCAGTTTCTTTGCATTTAAAAAGGTTAAACTGGATCATTATGTTTGGCGGAATATGAGTTGTGGACTTTTGTGGGGTGCTGGAAATATTTGTCTGTTACTGACGATGCGTCAAATTGGATTGGCTATCAGTTTTTCACTATCTCAAATGGGTATTATTATTTCAACTTTGGGCGGAATCTATTTACTTGGTGAGCGCAAGTCTAAAAAAGAAATGAGAGATGTCATTATTGGTTGCTTATTCGTTATTTTAGGTGGTATTCTTTTAGGGTACATGAAAGCGTAAATGGAGTATTTACGCTTATTTTTATGAAAATTTCTGCAATTATGTGCATGAGAAAATTTGTTGATTTATATTATTGGAGGAAAAGAAATGTCGATGTTTCGAAAAAAAGAGCTGACGGCTGTTTCAAGTGAGCCAAGCGCAATGAAAAAGGATTTAAAAACAATGGATTTGATCATGCTTGGGATCGGTGCGATTGTTGGGACAGGAATTTTTGTAGTAACAGGGGTTGCAGCTGAACAATATGCGGGACCTGCATTGTCGCTGTCCTTTTTAGTGGCTGCAGGCGCGATTGTTTTAGCCGGTTTGTGTTATGCGGAGTTCGCATCGCGGATTCCAGCGATTGGCGGACCGTATGCGTATATGTATGTTGTATTTGGTGAACTTGTTGCTTGGATGACGGGTTGGCTAGTGATATGTGAATTTTTTTTAGCAGTATCCTCAGTTGCTTCTGGTTGGTCTGGATATGTTCATGGATTTTTAAATAGCCTTGGGATTGATTTGCCTAGAGCGTTGAGTGGTGCTTATAATCCGGAAAATGGTACATATGTGGATGTGATTGCGATGCTTGTTCTTTTAGCGGTTACGTTTTGGGTATCATTAGAGGCAAAAACGGCTTTGCGGTTGAATAATGTGATGGTGTTTGTCAAGTTTGGGATTATTGCTCTCTTTCTAATTGTCGGTATTTTTTATGTAAAACCTGACAATTGGCACCCTTTTATGCCTTTTGGGTTTTCAGGTGTGGTGAGTGGAGCCGCAGTGGTTTTCTTTGCCTTTTTAGGATTTGATGCAGTGAGTATGACTGCAGAAGAAGTGAAGGATCCGCAAAAGGATATCCCTAAAGGAATTATCGGTTCGATTATCATAGCAACTGTTTTATATGTGATCGTAACGCTGATTTTAACTGGAATTGTGCCTTTTGATTCACTTGGCGTGAAAGATCCAGTAGCCTTTGCTATGCGTTTTGTGCAGCGTGATGGCGTAGCGGCAGTGATTTCTGTTGGAGCAATTTTGACGCTGTTGACTGTGACGATTTCAATGATGTATAGTTTAGCTAGAATTATTTATGCGATCAGTAAGGATGGATTATTACCGAAATTTATGAGTAAGATCGATGAAAAAAATCGTACACCGAAAAATGCAACATATGTAGCAGGTGCTTGTACAATGATTTTTGCAGGTCTCGTTCCGATGGAGCTTTTGGCTGAGTTGACGAATATTGTGACATTGATGTATTTAATCGTGATGGCGATTGGTATTATACGTTTGAGAAAAACAGCAGGGGATCCTAAACCAGGGGAATTTAAAATTCCATTTGTCCCGTTTGTCCCAATTTTGCTCGTTATTGTTAGTATTGGGTTGATGTTACAATTACAAGCAGCAACGTGGAAAGCTTTCGTGATAGCATTGATTTTAGGGTTTATTATTTATTTCGCTTATGGGTATAAACATAGTAATGAAGGTAAAATCAAAAATTAAAAGAAGAAATCAGTGATCATAATGGTTGCTGATTTTTTTATGTTTCTTTTTCACAAAAAAAGATTTTTACTGTAAATCGTGATAAGTTTACAGTATAGTGATAGTAAATGGAGTAGAAAAGAGGAGAAAAAAAGCATGTCTTATCGTATCGAAAAAGATTCTATGGGAGAAGTTCAAGTACCCAAAACAGCACTTTGGGGCGCACAAACTGAGCGTAGTAGACAAAATTTTAATATCGGTATAGAAAAAATGCCTGCAGCCTTGATTCAAGCATTAGCATTAATAAAAAAGAATGCTGCTAAAGCAAATGAAGCGACAGGAAAATTAGAAAAAAAGATCAGCCAAGCAATCCAAGAAGCTGCAGATACGATCATTATGGGAGAGGTAGATGACCAGTTTCCGTTATCGTTATGGCAGACGGGAAGCGGCACACAAACGAATATGAATGTGAATGAGGTCATTGCTCATATCGCTACTAAAAGTGGCGTAGTTGTTCATCCAAACGATCAGGTGAATATGTCTCAAAGTTCAAATGATGTTTTTCCAACGGCGATTCATATAGCCGCGTTGCAGTTGATCGAAGAACGATTGTTTCCAGTGATGAAGCAAATGATTCAAACATTGAAAAAACTTGAATCAGAAAATGAAAAAATCATAAAAATCGGCCGAACTCATTTGCAAGATGCAACGCCTATAACCTTTGCGCAAGAAATCAGTGGTTGGCGATCTGGACTGGAACATAGTTATCAAATGGTAGCCTTGACGTTAAATGAATTAAAACAGCTAGCGATCGGTGGTACAGCTGTCGGGACTGGTTTGAATGCTTCTAAAGAATATGTTGGAGAATTCTTTAAGTACTTGAATGAAGAGACCAACGCTGACTTTTCAGAAGATCTAAATAAATTTCATGGGTTAGCAAGTAAAGATGCGGTCGTTTTCACTTCAGGAGCTTTAAAAGCATTGGCTGCAAATGCAATGAAGATGGCAAATGATATTCGCTGGATGGCTAGTGGTCCACGAAGTGGTTTCGGTGAAATCACGATTCCTGCTAATGAGCCGGGCAGTTCGATCATGCCAGGGAAAATCAACCCGACACAATGCGAAGCCTTGACTATGATCGCAATTCAAGTTATGGGAAATGACACAACAATCGGAATCGGTGCGTCACAAGGGAACTTTGAATTAAACGTCTACATGCCCGTGATGGCCTATAATTTGCTTCAAAGTATTGAGTTATTAACAGATGGATTGCGTTCTTTTGATCAGAATTGTTTGAGCGGAATCAAAGCAGATCAGGGGAAAATGAAACAATATGTGGAGCAGTCGTTGATGCTTGTCACAGCACTAAACCCTCATATTGGTTATGATAATGGAGCCAAGATCGCCAAAAAAGCTTTTGTAGAAAACATGACATTGAAACAAGCAGCCTTGGCTTTAGAATTAGTTACGGAAGAAGAGTATGAAAACTGGGTAAAACCGGAGCAAATGTTAGGTGAATAAACGTGGTCAATTTAGAAAGGGATGGGTAAGATGGCAACAATTTATGAAGAAGCTTTAAAAGCACATGCACATTGGCGTGGAAAAATTGATATTCATTCAAAAATCGAAGTAAAAACAAAAGAGGATTTATCCTTAGCATACACCCCCGGAGTTGCTGAACCGTGCAGGAAAATCTATGAAGATCCGAATGCTGTTTATGATTATACATGGAAAGGGAATACTGTAGCTGTTGTAACAGATGGAACAGCGGTTCTTGGTTTAGGTGATATTGGTCCTAAAGCGGCCTTACCCGTTATGGAAGGCAAGGCGCTATTGTTTAAAGAATTTGCAGATATTGATGCAATTCCTATATGTTTGGATACAAAAGATCCTAAAGAAATCATCAATATTATCAAAGCCATGGCACCAACCTTTGGCGGAATCAATTTAGAAGATATCTCTGCGCCTCGCTGTGTGGAAATCGAACGTACCTTGATGGAAGAGTTAGATATTCCCGTTTTTCATGATGATCAACATGGAACGGCGATCGTAACCATTGCAGCGCTGATCAATGCCTTGAAAATCGTTCATAAAAAAGTTGATGAAATCAAAGTTGTTGTGTCAGGAACAGGTGCTGCAGGAAGTGCAATCATAAAAATGCTCCATCATTTTGGTGTGAAGAATATCATCACATTTAATATCGATGGCGCGTTATCTAAAACGATGGCAAGACCGATGAACTTTTTAGAAAAAGAAATTGTAGAAATTACGAATCCTGAAAACTTCAATGGTTCTTTAGCAGAAGCGATGCTGGGAGCAGATGTTTTTATCGGTGTTTCTGCCCCTAAGTTGGTGTCAAAAGAAATGGTAGCGTCAATGAACGAAGGTGCTATCGTGTTTCCGATGGCTAATCCTGAATCAGAAATTGATTATCAAGATGCAATTGATGCGGGTGCGGCAGTTGTTGGGACAGGTCGTTCAGATCATCCAAATCAAATCAATAATGTTTTGGCTTTTCCTGGCTTATTTAAAGGGGCTTTCGTTGCAGGTGCAACAAAAATTACTGAAAATATGAAATTGGCTGCTGCAAAAGCAATCGCTGAGATCATTCCAGAATCAGAGCTTACCAGTGAGTACATTATCCCATCTGCTTTTAATCGAGAGTTGGTAAATGTTATCATTCGAGAAGTCGCTGAAATGGCTGTTCAAGATGGCGTTATCAGAGAATAAATACAACATTAATTAGAAATTTCTGTCAGTTTTTTTAAAAGTGAAACTGACAGAACTTTTTTATATCGAGAAAATATAAGGATTTCTAGTTCAATAAAGCCAAGTATGGTATACTACTTAGGAGTAAATTCAAGAGAATGCTAGAAGGAGGATGTTTCTACATGTCAGAAAAAGAAACATTTTATATTACCACCCCAATTTATTATCCAAGTGGACAACTACATATCGGCAATTCCTATACAACGATTGCTTGTGATGCGATGGCCCGTTACAAACGTTTGATGGGCTATGATGTATTTTACTTAACAGGTGTGGATGAGCATGGGCAAAAAATTGAAAGTAAAGCTTCAGAATTAGGTGTTACACCAAAAGAATATGTCGATAAAATGGCGGCAGATGTTCAGAAATTATGGAAAACACTTGATATTAGCTATGACAAATTCATCCGTACAACAGATGAGTATCATAAAAAAGCGGTTCAACAAATCTTTGATCGTCTATTAGAACAAGGGGATATCTATCTTGGTGAATACGAAGGCTGGTATTCTGTTTCAGATGAAGAATACTTTACTGAAACACAGTTAGCAGAAGTCTACCGTGATGAAGAAGGTAAAGTAATTGGTGGTAAAGCACCAAGCGGTCACGAAGTTGAATTAGTCAAAGAAGAATCTTATTTCTTCCGTATGAGTAAGTATGCAGATCGTTTATTGGCTTATTACAATGAACACCCAGAATTCATTCAACCTGAATCACGTAAGAACGAAATGATCAATAACTTCATCAAACCAGGTTTAGAGGACTTGGCTGTGTCACGTACGACGTTTTCATGGGGGATTCCATTGTCTAATGATCCAAAACATGTGGTATATGTTTGGATCGATGCGTTGTCAAACTATATCACAGCATTAGGCTATGGATCAGAAGATGACAGCTTATTTAAAAAATATTGGCCAGCAGATGTTCATATGGTCGGAAAAGAAATCGTCCGTTTCCACACGATTTATTGGCCGATCATGTTGATGGCCTTGGACTTACCATTACCAAAGAAAATTTTTGGACATGGTTGGTTAATGATGAAGGATGGAAAGATGTCTAAATCTAAAGGAAATGTGGTTTATCCGGAGATATTAGTCGATCGCTATGGATTAGACGCATTGCGTTATTATTTATTGCGTGCAATTCCTTTTGGTAGTGACGGTGTCTTTACACCAGAAGATTTTGTTTCTCGTTTGAATTATGACTTGGCGAATGATTTGGGGAATTTATTAAACCGTACAATTGCGATGATCAATAAATATTGCGATGGACATGTTCCTGCATATGCATCAAAAGTTACACCGTTTGATAGCGAATTATCAACGACAGCTGCTAATGTAATCGGCAAGTATCATGAAGCGATGGAAAAAATGGAATTTAACACGGCAATCGCTGAGGTTTGGACATTGATTTCACGTGCTAATAAATATATTGATGAAACACAGCCGTGGGTTTTAGTGAAAGATGAAGAGAAGAAAAATGAATTGGATAGCGTCATGGTTCATTTAGCTGAAAGTTTGCGAATCGTAGCGATTCTTTTACAACCGATGATGACTGAGACACCAAGAAAAATCTTTGAACAATTAGGTATAAATCCTGATAAGATGAATATGGAAGAAATTCATTTCGGTGAATTTCCAACTGGAATCAAAGTTGTTGCAAAGGGAACACCAATTTTCCCTCGTTTAGAGATTGATACAGAAGTTCTTTATATTCAAAAGAAAATGACTCAAAACGCGCAAACGACAACAGAAGAAATTAAATGGAATCCAGAAGAAACAGAACTTGTTTCGATCAAAGAAAAAGAAATCAAGTATGAAGATTTTGACAAAGTAGAGTTAAAAGTAGCAGAAGTCGTTGATTGTAAAAAAGTCAAAGGCGCAGATAAATTATTACAATTCCGATTAGATGCAGGAGATGAACAAGATCGCCAAATTCTTTCAGGTATTGCAGAGTTTTATCCAGATCCAAGTGCGTTGATCGGTAAAAAAGTTGTGATCGTAGCGAACTTGAAGCCAAGAAAAATGCGCGGACAAATCAGTCAAGGCATGATTCTTTCAGCAGAGTCACCAGAAGGAAAGCTACAACTTATCGATGCACCAAAAGAAATGCCAAATGGGGCAGTGATTGCCTAGTTTAATAGATAGAATGTTTAAATAAAAAATGACCAAAGGATCTGAGTTTTACATGGCAGATACTTTGGTTATTTTGATGTAAATCTAATGATTTGGAGATTTTATTAAAATTTATACCAAAATGATATGTTTTATTGTATCATTATAATTGAACAAAAAAATTGAGTGATTAAATAAGGAGAATGTTGGATGAAAATGAAGAAGTACATGTTGGGGATCATTACAGGGGTCGTAATCTTTTTATTAGCAGCTTGTGGGTCGGATCCAAGAAAAGATTTTACTAAAGAGTTGTTAAGTTCAAAAGGCGATGACTACAATGCTGCAAGTTTTAAGATGAAAATCAATGATTTGTCGTATGATGGTGACGAAGGTGGCGCCTATGTTAAAATGATTGCCAGTCAATTAAAAGATATGAGCATTGATGGGAAATATGCGATCGATGATAAAAAAGATATGATGGAAATGGAAATCACAGCGAATTTATTTGGTGAAAAATTGCCTTTCCAATTTGTAGGGAACAAAGACAAGTATTATATGTCGACTAGTTTTGTTTCAGGTGTGATAGATTTAGCCAACTCATTTAATTACCCAGTTGAACTTAGTAAGAGTGATTTGAACAAACTAAAGGGAAAATATATCGATATAGCTGAAGCTGGCGACACACTTACTTCTGGAGAACTTGATAAGAAGACAGACCCATTGAAGAATAAAACATTTACAAACGCTGAAAATTCTAAAATGAGTAGAGAAATAAAAAGATTAATCGAAAGTTTCGATAAAAAATCATTTACAAAAGACAAAGACGTCGTGACGCATACATTTACCAAAAAAGAAATTATTAAAATAATGGAGAAGATCGATGAAGTAGCCAAAGAAGACAAAGAGTACAAAAAATCAGGCGACCAAAAAGAAATGAAAGAGGCAATCAAATCCTTAAAAAATGATCTGGATAAAATGGATATCAAAGTTAGCATAAATCAAAAAACAAAAGCAGTTGATATGAGAATGGCATTAGCTGCGACGGATGATGAAGAGGCTAATATGAGCATCGATATGACGATTTCTGTTAAGCCACAAAAAAATAGCGGAAAAATAAAGATGCCAAGTAAGAAAGAGATCATCAGCCAAGATGATTTAAACGGTATTTTATCTAATCTCACAGGCTCAATTTCTGCTGATTCAGATTCTGATTTAGATTTAGACGATGATTCAATCGATTATAGTGATTTGAAAGATGATCCTGAAATTCAAAAATTGATGGACGAGCAATTAGATGAAATGATCAAACAAATCGAAGCGAATCCAAGCGCTGTAACAGAAGAAAATGCGAAAGAAGTTCGTGATGGTGCAAAAACGATTTTTAATGACGAGCAGATGAAAAAATTAAATGATGCGTTAGATAAAGCATTGAAGACTGGAACAGTATAGAATAATAAAAAAAGATGTCCTTTGTGTTAGCTAAATTTTTGGTTTAGTTAGCGCAAAGGATGTCTTTTTTACTAGTAGGTCAAGCTTTAAGGAATTCGAAAAAAAGGCGGGAGCAGAAGCAACCCCTTCTTAAATAAGTTGATATTCACTTCTGTCCCAACCTCATAAAAAGTTTATTTTTTTTGGTCAGTTCAAGCTGATTGGTTAAAATTTGAATTTTTTAGTTGATTTAATTCTACGGAAACGAGTTGGTAAAAACAGGATCACTATCGCATATGGTACGCTAATGATCGACCAAGTCAGGGTTCGGCTTAAACTGTTATTTTGATAGAGCCAGTTAAGTAAAAAGTGTAATCCAACTATGCTAAGTGTAACAAAAATCAAAACAGCATAAGTCGGTTCGGTTTTGACAACAGCTCGAATGATTCCGCCGAGTAGAGGTACCAGATAAAAATAAGCACTAGTTAATGAAATGCGCCAACTTTTTACTACAGTTCCAAGGTTCAACAAGAAAAATACAATAGACAAAACAATGCCTAAAGGTGGGAAAAAAGCAATTAAAAACGAATAAATAGCGCCCCATAAAAGCATGAATGGACCTTTTACGATTGCTGCGATAACAACAAAAATGGCAATCAAAAGAAATTGCTGTGTCACAGTTTCATAAGCCAACAGACCAAAAAGAATCAGTAATAACCAATGCCAGATCGTATTGACTTGAGGTTTTCGTTGAAGCGTTACATTTTTTTGAATGGTTGATTTTAGAAAGTCAGATTCTTCGAAGAAATTTTTCAAAAAGCACTCACTCCTATCAAATTTAAAATCGGACTGAAACTAAGTTTACTGCTAAAGAAGAAAAAAAACATCGGGCTAAAGTCGGTTTTTTAGATGTAGTTATGTAAGGATGAATCTGTGAATCTCCTGTTTGATTTGTCTAATATTGCAGAAGAGACGTATAAATAGTTTGACTTAGACGTTTAAAGTTAATATATTGCATCATCACTAAAAAAACGTGAATGTCTACCGAATTACAGGCATTCACGTTTTTTACGCTTATTTAAACAACTCAGAAATTTCTCCAATATAAGGCAGAAAGACTTGTTTCATTCCCCTGGAAATGGCAGTATATAGAATCTTCTTCTCACGTTCAGTCGTTCCATAACGTACAGTCGAAGGATCATGAATGATCACATTATCAAACTCAAGTCCTTTAGCCATATCGATCGAAAGAATTTGAACAGTCATAGCGCTATTTTTTTGTAAAAGTTGTTGCTGTAATTGTTCTGCTTCTGACAAGGTTTTGGTAATTATTACAGTATCTTCTCCTTGTGTTAATGAATCCAAAAGTGAAGTAAGGGTAGCTAAATATTGTTCTTCATCTTCACAGAAAATAAACGAAGGTTTTTCACCATCTTTTCGGATCGAAACAATGTTGAGTTTTTCATGATTGGTCATTAACGTTTGAAATAACTGAGTAATTTCTTTACTTGAACGATAGCTATTTAGTAATTGATATGAAGTGACGGCACGACTAGAAGCAGATAATAATGCTTTTAATTCAATAAAGCTGATCGACGTATTAAAAATTGCCTGATTTTCATCACCAGCCAAAGTAAAATTAGCTTGTGGAAATAATTTCAGCAGTAAAAGAATCTGCGCTTCAGTATAATCTTGCACTTCATCTACCAAAATAAAAGCCATTTGTCGATTAGATAAATCTTCAACAAAAGTATCTTTGATTAGTAATAAAATGACCACTTCATCTGCAGTATAAGCAGTAGTTACTCGTTCGTAGTCATTGTGCTGATAGTTCAGGTATAAGGATTCAAAAAGCCGCCACTGGTCAAGCCAAGCGAAATTAGCGATAGCGTCAACTACTTTTCGGTATTTTTGCTGCAATCGTTGCAGCGCAAATTCTGCTAATTGTTCTTCTTCTTCCTCAGAGAATGTCGTGTCAAAGTAACGCAATTGTTCGGCTTCAGTTAAGTCTTGCATCTGATCGATTATTTGTTTGGATTTTGATTGTTTGATCAAGTAACGATTCCACAAACTAGATAATTTTTCTTTTGTCGCGGAAAGCCTATCTCTGATCGATAAAGTCTTAGGTGTTTCTTGATACAGACCAAAAATCAATTCGGTAGAAAAGATAGGTTTTCGTTTGAATAAAATAGGCTGAAATAGTGATTGTTGAATCAGGGATGAGTCTTGGAACATTTGAATAAAATCAACAAATTCTTGTGATTGGATTACTTGTTGTTGGACATTTACTTTTTCGGCGGTGATTCGTTTGAAATAAGCGGATTCACTTTCGATTGGTGCTTTTTCACGAAATGTAAACTTAAGAAATTGTAGTAATGTCAAATTCAATGGATTTCGTTCCCCTAAATTTGGCAATACTTGAGAGATATAATCAATAAATGTCGAATTAGGAGAGAGCAGTAAAATATCATCAGCTGTAATTTTGGTCCGATGATTATAAAGTAAATAAGCGATTCGTTGCATGATTGCCGAAGTTTTACCACTACCAGCAATGCCATTGACCAAAAGCAGTGGATGACTTTCGTCACGAATGATCTCATTTTGTTCTTGCTGGATCGTTGTTGTGATATCTTTCATATACTGAGAAGAATCGGCTTCTAGAGAATGAAGTAAAATGTCATCTTGAATCGCAAGCGTAGTATCAAAAAAGTTGATCAAACGGTCCTCTTCAATGATCAATTGCCTTTTCAAATTCAAGTGAACGGGTATTTCAGTTTTATTGACGCGATAACTGCTGTCACCTAAAACGTTATTGTAAAAAAGAGACGCAATCGGTGAACGCCAGTCGTAGATTCGTGATTCACCCTCGAGATTTGTAAAGTCATTCATCCCGATATAAAAAACATCTCGGTCAGAATCGGCATCTAAAAACGTCACGTCGATTTTTCCAAAATAGGGAACTTTAAGCAAGCGCTCAACTTTTTCAAGTTGCTTAGAGGCTGTTTCGTTTTTGATGTTTAGTTGATCGATTTCTCTATTTTTCATTTCCATCATGGCAAATGTTTCTAAATTATCTGAGTAACTATCGAAATTTAGCTTTGTATCGCCGCCAAATTGTTCAAGTACTGATTTTCCTGTAGTATTGACTTCATCGATAGCAGTTTGATATGTGTCTTTTGCTTGGCTCAATTCTTCATAAACCTGCTTCAGATATTGGGTTTCTTGTGTGCGATCATTTGACATATTGGTTCCTCCTGATATGAATTGCCGTGACCGAATAGTATAAGCTATTTTTTTGAATAAAGCAATTATAAGAAGCGGATAATTTATTGGAGCTGTCCATTCAGCTTTTGATTAAAATGTGATAAAGTATAGAAGAGGAACGAGCTAATATATAAATTTAGTAGAGTTGAGTCGTTGTTACCATTTTTAAATTTAGGAGTGAATAAACATGATTTTTGATTCTCATACCCATTTAAATGCAGAGCAATTTAATGAGGATATTCCAGAAACAATTGAACATGCTAGAGAATTAGGTGTAACGGAGATGGCGGTGGTTGGTTTTGATACGCCAACGATTGAAAAGTCTCTGAAACTTAGTCAACAATATAAAGAAATCCAAAGTATTATCGGATGGCATCCTACAGAAGCAGGGAGCTATACATCGGATATCGAGAAAAATCTTCAACAATTATTAACAATGCCAAAAGTAGTCGCTTTAGGTGAGATCGGTTTAGATTATTATTGGATGGAAGATCCAAAAGAAGTTCAAGATCGTGTGTTTCGGCGTCAAATCGCTATCGCCAAAGAAATGAATTTACCTATCAGTATCCATACTCGAGATGCGATGGAAGACACGTATAAGATTCTAAAAGAGGAAGATATTCGTGATATTGGTGGAATCATGCACAGTTTCAGTGGTGATCCTGAGTGGATGGCGAAATTTTTAGATATGGGCATGCACATTTCTCTAAGCGGCGTTGTGACATTCAAAAAGGCATTAGAAGTGCAAGAAGTAGCAAAAGCTGTCCCATTAGATCGTTTATTAGTTGAAACAGATGCGCCTTATTTAGCACCAGATCCTTATAGAGGCAAACGTAATGAACCTGGTTATACTCGCTATGTAGTGGAAAAAATCGCTGAATTACGTGAAATGCCCTTTGAAGAAATAGCCAATCAAACGACAAACAACGCTCATCGCTTATTTAGGTTAAACAAATGACAGATAAGTTGAGAATTGAAGAAATCATAGTCGTTGAAGGAAAAGACGATACCAGACGTATTCAAGAAGTTGTGGATGCTGATACCATCGAGACGATCGGTTCAGCTATTAATGAGGATATTTTAGAACAAATCGAACACGCACAAGAAACGCGAGGGGTCATTATTTTTACTGATCCAGATTTTTCGGGTGAGAAAATACGTAAGACTATCATGGAAGCTGTTCCAGACGCCAAACATGCATTTCTCTCACGCCAACTAGCTGTCCCAAAAAAGAAGGGTTCAAGTTTAGGCGTAGAACATGCGAGCGATGAAGCGATTTTAGAAGCATTGGAAAAAATCGTGACACCTGTCAATGAGGTAGATGATTACAAAGAAATTCCTAGACAAATCTTGATCGAATATGGTTTAATAGCGGGAGCTCATGCAAAGGAACGCCGTGAGAAATTAGGAGATGAGCTGCGCATTGGTTACACGAACAGTAAACAATTGACTAAGCGCCTAAAAATGTTCCGCATTACAGAAAAAGAACTAATAAAAGTCATGACATACTTAACTGAATTACCAAGTGAAAAATCGGAGGAATCAATTTGACAGAATATAAAGAAATAGCCACACCTTCAAGAACCAAAGAAATTTTGAAGACACATGGCTTTTCATTCAAAAAAAGTTTAGGTCAAAACTTTTTAACAGAACCGAATATCTTACGTAAAATCGTTGAGACTGCAGGAATTGACACTCAAACAAATGTAGTAGAAGTAGGACCAGGAATCGGGGCTTTAACGGAACAGCTAGCTAAAAATGCTGCACAAGTGTTAGCCTTTGAAATCGATGATCGTTTGATTCCTGTTTTAGAAGATACTATGAGTCCGTATAAAAATGTCACAGTCGTTCATAATGATGTGTTAAAAGCAGATTTAGTCGGTACAACTAAAGAGATTTTTAAAGAAGAACTTCCTATCAAGGTCGTTGCTAATTTGCCATACTATATTACTACGCCCATTATGATGCACTTTTTAGAATCTGATTTAGATGTGCAAGAAATGATCGTTATGATGCAAAAAGAAGTCGCAGATCGAATTTCGGCAAAACCAGGGACCAAAGCATATGGTTCGTTATCGATTGCAGTTCAATACTTTATGGAAGCAAGCATTGCGTTTATTGTGCCAAAAACCGTTTTTATTCCCCAGCCCAATGTTGATTCTGCTATCATAAAATTGATCAAACGTGACAAACCAGCAGTCGAAGTAACAAATGAAAAAGAATTTTTCAAATTGACCAAAGCATCATTCCAATTACGCCGCAAAACATTGTGGAACAATTTAATTCATTTTTACGGAAAAGATGATTTAACAAAAGCGTGGCTGACCGAAAGTTTAACAGAAGCAGAAATCGATCCATCACGCCGCGGTGAGACCTTATCACTAGTGGAGTTTGGTCGTTTAAGCAATGTATTAGAAAAAAATCGTTGAATAGAAAACTAAAAAATGAGCTGAGAGAATCGGAAAAATTTTCTCAGCTTATTTTTTAGTTTTATCATGTAATGTAGTAGAGTTTCACACTAAACGTTCTAAAATCAAGATAGAAATCAACTTATTTTGGCTTTATGTAAAATAATTGAATTGAGTGATTGACTTTTTTTAAATATCAAGGATAATTATAAATAAGAAAACGCTTTCTTTTTTTCTTGTGAAGGAGTGATGAGATGGAAATTAATAAAAGAGGAAATGTTTCATGGATGCTTGTTGCTATATTTTTAGGATACACCTGTATTTATGTAGATAAAACGACCATTGGTATGTCACTGGTGACGATTGCAAAAGATTTAGACATTGATCCACAACAGAAAGGATTAGTATTGAGTGCTTTTTTTCTAGGATATACATTTTTTCAAATCCCATTTGGGTATTTGATTAGTAAGGTTGGAACGAGAAAAGTGATGATCACGTCCATTTTCTTAGTCGGTATTTTTCTTTTTTTATTTGGATTTGGCTTTTCTTTATTGTATTTGATATTGATTCGCTTTATGACAGGAGCTGTAGCTCATTCGGGTTATCCTGCTTCTGTAAGAACCTTTATTTCACAAGAGTTACCAATAGAAAAACGCGGACCAGCACAATCAACAATGATTGCATCTTCTGGTTTTGCTGCAGTTGTAGGACCGTTATTGATCGCACCTCTTTTACTTCAATTCGGCTGGCATAAAACCTATTATTTTATAGGAACAGCAGTCATGCTGATTGCCGTTTTGATGTATTATGTGATTCCCAAAGAATTTGGTGGATTGAAGGAACCATTAAAAAATGAAAGAACAATTTCTTTTCGAACGGTATTGAAGGATCAAAATGTCTGGATATTGATTTTTGCAGCTTTTTTTATTAATGCAGCGATATACGGACTTAACGGCTGGATGGCAACTTATCTTGTTGAAGCACACGGGCTGGCATTATCTCAAACGGCGTATGTAACAGCAATTATTGGCTTTTTCACTATGATGGCAGCCATGTTAGGCGGCATTATAGTGAATAAGTATTTTATTGGTAAAGAAAAACAGGTGATTTTTACTGCGACTTTAGGCGGCGGAATTTTTGCCATATTTGTATCGATTGTTCAGTCTTTTCTACCTAGTATGGTATTTTTGACTTTTGCGGTAGTCTGTTCCAGCCTTGCTTTTGCAACCTTGATGAGCATTCCGCTAAAACTATTTCCTTCGGAGGAAGTCTCTGCAAAGTATGCTACTATAAATGCAATCGGTGTTTCTGGAGGATTTGTTGCTCCGACGATTATTGGTGCATTAGTTCAACTTTCCAATGGTAGTTTTTTTAGTTCATTTCTATTTATAGGCATATCGTTCGTGATTTCTGGTGCAATTACCTTATTGGTGCAAAAAAATAAACAATCATGATTCAGAATTTTGAAAAAAATAAACGTCTATGAGAAAATATTTATAAGAAACACAAATAAAAAATTGGCAATAAAATATTCGAAGAATAGAGATACAAATTAAAGTAGATGGAAGAAGATTACGGGAGAGACTAGTCAATAGCACCGAAGGAATAAATGAACAGTGGCGCAAACCACTGCTTATGAAGATCTCAGGTAAACGGACCGTAATTGGACATCACTCTGGAAAGCGAAAGCACCGAAGGAGCAACTCTTCGAGATGAAGACGAATCTCTCAGGTTTTGGACAGAGGAGCAGGCATTTTTTTAAGATGTCTGCTCTTTTATCTTTATATAATTAGTTTAGCTTAGGGGTATTTTGGTAAAGTATTAAAAACAAAAGACTAAAAGGAGTGTACATTATGGATTTAAAAACACCTTTATACGATGCACATCTTGAAGCTGGTGGAAAAATGGTTTCATTTGCTGGCTATATGTTACCCGTCCAATACAAGGACGGGGGCGTGATCAAGGAACATTTAGCTGTGCGCAATCAGGTAGGATTATTTGACGTTTCTCATATGGGTGAAGTTGTTTACGAAGGGAAAGATGCTTTAGAAAATTTGCAATATATAGTAACGAATGATTTTAGTAATTTAGAAATTGGTCGCGTTAGATATAGCTTAATGTGTAATGAAGCTGGTGGTGTGATTGATGATTTACTAGTCTATAAATGTAGCGCTGAAAAATATTTATTAGTAATAAATGCAGCAAATAAAGCAAAAGACATTGCGTGGATGAAACAGCACTTATTCGGTGAAGTCACATTTTCAGATCAATCAGATCAGTTTGTTCAGGTTGCATTACAAGGACCTTATGCAAAAGAAATAATTGAAAAATTGACCGATCCAGATGAAATACCCAAAACATATTATAGCTTTACTGAAAATGCCAACGTTGGCGGAGTGAATTGTATCTTATCACGAACGGGTTATACAGGAGAATTTGGCTACGAATTATACTGCCGATCTGAAGAGGGAGTCAAATTATGGGAATTATTGCTGGAAACAGGAAAAGAATATGGTATTGTAACTTGCGGTTTAGGAGCACGTGATACCTTAAGATTAGAAGCTGGAATGCCACTTTATGGTCATGAAATGACGGAAGAAATCACGCCATTTGAAACCGATTTAAGCTTTGCTGTTAAGCTTAAAAAAGAAAAGTTCATCGGTAAACAAGCACTAATTGATAAAGGTGAACCAAAAATCACACGAATCGGTCTACAATTGATGGATCGAGGAATCGTTCGTGAAGGAGCGGATATTTACTTTAATGAAAAGAAAATTGGGCAAACAACTTCAGGAACAATGTGTCCGTTTATAAACAAAGCGTGTGCAATGGCTCTAGTTGAAAAGGATAACGTAGAAATCGGTTCTGAAATCGAGGTTGAAGTTAGAGGGAAAAAAATTGCAGCGAAAGTTGTCACACTACCATTTATAAAAAAATAATTGAAAAGAAGGAGTCGTTTATCATGACAAAAATGAAAGAAATGAAGTTTTCAAAATCACATGAGTGGGTATTGTTTGATGGGGATAAAGCCAGAATTGGTCTTTCTGAATTTGCGCAAGATCAATTGGGGGATATTGTTTTTATTGATTTACCAGATGAAGGTGATGAAGTGGAAAAAGGGGAATCATTCGCGGATATTGAGTCCGTTAAAGCTGTTTCAGAAGCGTATTCGCCACTTACAGCAAAAGTGTTGGCAATTAATGAAGAGTTGCTGGATAATCCAGAATTAATTAATTCTGCACCGCTCGAATCATGGTTGATTGAAGTGGAAGGAGTAGGCGAAATAGAGGACTTATTAAGTGCGGATGAATATAAGAAATTTTGCGAAGAATCTGAGGAGGCATAATGAATGGGTAATTATCTTGGCTCAACAAAGCAGCAACAACAAGAAATGCTAAAGACGATCGGCTTGGAAAAGATGAGTGATCTTTATCAAGAGCTTCCAAAAGAAATGATAATAGAAAAATTGAATATTCCAGCAGGAAAATCAGAATTTGAAGTGCGACGTATTTTGGAAAATATGGGTAAGAAAAATAAAGTATTTTCAAGTATTTTTCGTGGTGCAGGAGCGTATAATCATTATATTCCAGCGATTGTTAAGCAGATTTCAGCAAAAGAAGAATTTATGACATCGTATACGCCTTATCAACCAGAAATCAGCCAAGGATTGTTGCAGTCGATTTTTGAATACCAAACGATGATTTGCGAAATTACGGGAATGGATGCGACGAATGCATCTGTTTATGATGGTGCGACGGCAGCCGCTGAAGCAATCAATATGTGTTTAGAGAAAAAACGGTTGAAAGTACTCATTTCAGAAACAACCAATCCTATGACGATCCAAACAGCATTGACTTATTTTAGTTCTAGAGATATTGAATTTGTCATGATTCCAGAAAAAGATGGTTTAAGTGATTTAGCTACTTTAAAAGAAAAACTGGATGATACAAGTGCTTGTTTCATTGTTCAGCAGCCAAATTATTATGGAGGAATCGAGGATGTCGAAACAATGGCTGAACTAGTTCATGAAGCGAATGCTAAATTTATTATGAGTGTCAATCCTGTGGCTAGTACTGTGTTAAAAAGTGCTGGCGAAGTCCGAGCTGATATTGCGGTCGGGGATTCCCAGCCCTTTGGCTTACCCTTAGCTTTTGGCGGACCGTATATTGGTTTTATTGCGACAAAAGAAAAACTTATTCGTAAATTACCTGGTCGTATTGCAGGCGAAACAGTGGATGAAACAGGTGACAGAGCATTTGTTTTAACATTACAAGCCCGGGAACAACATATTCGTAGAGAAAAAGCTGCTTCTAATATTTGTTCTAACCAAGCCTTGTGCGCCTTAACGAATGCCGCTTATATGAGCACAATGGGCGCAAGAGGCATTCAGGAAGTTGCAACTCAATGCTATAGTAAAGCACATTATTTGGCCGAACAATTAAGTGAAATAAGCGGTGTCAAACGATCCGATGACAGTCCTTTTTTTCATGAGTTTGTCACTACTTTTCCTGTAACAAATGACAGTGTATTGTCTAAACTAGAAGAACACGATATCTTAGGCGGTTATCCCACAGAAAAAGGGTTATTATGGTGCGTGACAGAAATGAATACTAAAGAGCAAATGGATGAGGTCGTTGCATTGGTGAAGGAGGTGTGTGTTCAATGAAATTGATTTTTGAACGTAGTGTCGAAGGGTATTTTAATGAAATGATCTCACCTTGTGATGTACCGATCACAGACCTTCCAGAAAAAATAAGACGGCAAAAAGAACTGCATTTACCTGAGATCTCTCAGCCTGAGATCAGCCGTCACTATACAGAATTAGCGAATGCCACTTTTGGAATCAACAACGGTTTTTATCCACTCGGTTCATGTACGATGAAATACAATCCTAAAATCAATGACGAAATGGCAACCTATCCAGCTTTTGCGAATATTCATCCATTGCAACCGGAGCACACAGTTCAAGGCTCATTAGAAGTCTTTACGATGACAGAAATGCTTTTAAAGGAAATTACAGGGATGGATGCGATCACGTTTCAACCTGCAGCTGGAGCGCATGGGGAGTTTACGAGCTTATTAATGATCAAAGCGTATCATGAACGAAATAATCAATCGCAACGAAATAAAATCATTGTGCCAGATTCCGCACACGGGACAAACCCTGCAAGTGTAGCGATGACGGGTATGATCACTGTCAACATCCCGTCAGATGAATATGGGTGTGTTGATATTGAAGCTTTAAAAGAAGCCGTGGGAGAAGATACAGCGGGTTTGATGCTGACAAATCCAAATACAGCTGGAATTTTTGATAAAAATATTTTAGAAATAACCAAAATCGTTCACGATGCTGGCGGACTGAATTATTATGATGGTGCAAATTTAAATGCCATTATGGGGGTTGCCCGGCCAGGTGATATGGGCTTTGATATCATCCATTTAAATTTACACAAAACCTTTTCAACGCCACATGGCGGTGGTGGTCCAGGGTCTGGGGCTGTTGGATGTAAAACAATATTAAAATCATTTTTACCTAATTATTATCCAATAAATGAAGGCGGGAAAATCACCTTTACTGAGCCAGAGTATTCGATTGGAATGGTCAAGGGATTTTATGGTCAATTTTCGGTGTTTTTACGAGCATTTACGTATATTTTATTTTTAGGATCAGAAGGAATCTCATCCGCTTCTAAAGGTGCCGTGTTGAATGCCAATTATATGCTTCATGAATTAAAAGATATTTTTGAAGTTCCATATGGCGAATCTTGTATGCATGAATTTGTCATTAGTTTAGACAAATTAAAAAAAGAAACAGGTGTTACAGCGTTAGATATTGCCAAAGGAATTTTAGATCACAACATGTATCCACCGACAATGTATTTTCCACTTACTGTGCCTGAAGCGTTGATGGTAGAGCCACCTGAAACAGAATCGAAAGAACGAATGGATGATGCAATAGCAATATATCGTAAATTGTACGAAGAAGCTCATAAAAATCCAGAAGTTTTTCATGAATATCCACTACATGCTCAAATCCATCGGGTAGATGAAGTGAGAGCTGCGAGACATCCGATTGTTCGTTATGATTTTGAAAAAAAGAATGTTTAGTTAAGAGAAGACGATAAAAAAGTATTGAAAAATTAACAAAAACATGCAAATAATCCAATATATTTGGTACTATAATGAGAGAAGCTTCTGATTCGTAGCTTTGGTTGTATGTTTGGTTTTTACAAAGCTATCAAGAGCGACTTAGATTCAAAAGAAAAGGAGAAAAAAATGCTAATAGAAGAACAAAAAAAAGCTGCGGATAGTTTCGAAGAAGAACTGATTCAAATTAGGCGACATCTGCACCAGAATCCAGAAATAGGAATGGCGTTACCAAATACGGTTGCTTTTGTGAAAGAAAAACTAACAGAATATGGCTATGATCCAAAACCTTGTGGAGAATCCGGTGTCACAGTAGTTGCTGGTAAAAAAGACGGAAAAACATTTTTATTGCGTGGTGACATGGATGCACTACCGATTCAAGAATTGACCGATCTTCCGTTTAAATCTGAAAATGGCTATATGCATGCATGCGGTCATGATATGCATACAACAATGTTGCTTGGAGCCGCTAAACTATTAAAAGAATTCGAAGATGAATTGGACGGTCAAGTAAAATTACTGTTTCAACCAGGTGAAGAAATTCTTTCGGGTTCAAAAGACTGTATCGAAAATCATGTATTAGAAAATCCTAAAGTTGATGCAGGTATGATGATTCATGTTTTTCCTTTTAAAGGATATAAAGCAGGACAAATCATGCCGACACCAGCTGGAACCTTTATGGCCAGTGCTGATTGGTTTGAAATCACGATAAAAGGCCGAGGCGGACATGGTTCCCAACCCGAGACTGCGATCGACCCAATCAACGTAGCGGTTCATATTTATACAGCGTTACAAGAACTTTCAGCAAGAGAAATCGGTTCAGAAGAACGCTTTGTTCTCACCATCGGGGAGTTTACCGGTGGTACACCAGGTGCGTCAAATATTATTCCAGAAACGACCGTCATGAAAGGAACGCTGCGAACATTAAAAGAAGAGGTCCGCACGCAAGTCAAAGAACGAATGACCGAAATGGCTGAAAACATTGCCAAGGCTTTTCGTGCCGAAGCACAGGTGATTTTTACAAATGGTTGTACGACAAACGTGAACGATTCAGACTTGACCGCATTTACCAAAGAATCTTTAACGGAAACCTTTGGCGCTGATCGAATTGTAGCAATTCCTACCTCTACTCCGCTAATGGGCAGTGAGGATTTTGGTGAAATCAGTCAATTGATTCCAACAACGACTGTTCTGTTGGTAGCATCAGAAGAAAATATCAATCTGCATAACCCAGCGATTGTTTTTGATGAGTCAGTGTTGATCGAGGGTGCGAAAATCTATGCAGATACCGCAATGTCTTGGTTAAAGAAAGGATAAATTGTTCTGTTTTTCGGTGAGTAGGTTTCATGAAATGGAGGGGAAAAAGTGGTTAAATCAGATATTGAAATCGCACAAGAGGCAACGATGCTACCAATCGACAAAGTAGCGGAAAGAATTGGATTAGATGAAGATCAATTTGAACAATATGGAAAATACAAAGCAAAAATTGATGTTGAAAAGATCAAAGCAAATGAACAGGGAAAAGTCATTCTTGTTACGGCGATTACGCCTACACCTGCAGGCGAAGGGAAAACAACAACAGTTGTTGGCTTAGGCGATGCCTTAAACCGAATTGGAAAAGATACGATCATTGCTTTAAGAGAACCTTCTTTAGGTCCAGTTTTTGGAATAAAAGGGGGAGCAGCTGGTGGTGGTTATGCACAAGTAGTGCCCATGGAAGATATCAATTTACACTTTACAGGTGACTTTCATGCAATTGGGGCGGCAAATAATTTGTTAGCAGCAATTATTGACAATCATATTTTTCAAGGCAATGAGCTAGGTATCGACAATCGCCGTATCACTTGGAAAAGAGCGGTGGATATGAATGATCGTCAATTAAGACATATCGTTGATGGGTTGGGTGCTCGAGTTAATGGAGTACCTAGAGAAGACGGTTTTGAAATCACGGTGGCATCAGAGATCATGGCTATTTTGTGTTTATCTAATGATATTGAAGATTTAAAAGAAAATTTAGCGAATATTATTATAGGATTTACGTACGATAATCAACCAGTCACTGCTAGAGAATTGAATGCTCATGGTGCAATGACCGCTTTATTGAAAGAGGCAATCAAACCCAATTTAGTTCAAACACTTGAAAATAACCCTGCGCTGATTCATGGTGGACCATTTGCTAATATTGCGCATGGCTGTAACAGTGTGATTGCAACGAATACTGCAAGGAAATTAGCAGATTATGTCGTAACAGAAGGCGGGTTTGGTGCAGATTTAGGGGCAGAAAAATTCATTGATATCAAATGTCGAAAATCTGGCATTCGTCCTTCGGCTGTCGTTGTAGTAGCAACTGTTCGTGCATTAAAAATGCATGGAGGCGTACCCAAAGATCAGCTTGGAATCGAAAACGTGGAGGCCTTGACTAAAGGGTTACCTAATTTATTAAAACATATTGAAAATACAACAACTGTTTTTGGGCTACCAACGGTTGTTGCAATCAATAAATTCCCAACAGACACAGATGTAGAACTTGATCTTGTCAAAGAAGAATGCCAAAAACGTAATGTAAATGTGGTTCTTTCAGATGTCTGGGAACATGGTGGAGCAGGTGGGGAAGAATTAGCGAGAGAAGTTGTTCGTCTAGCAGATTTGGAAAATGATTTCTCTTTTGCGTATCCTGATGATCTGTCAATCAAAGAAAAAATCAGCGCAATTGTCGAAAAAGTTTATGGTGGAAATGCCGTACACTATGAAGCGATTGCCGAAAGAGAAATTGCTAAATTGGAAAAACTTGGGTTTGGACATTTGCCAATTTGTATGGCTAAGACACAATACTCGCTTTCGGATGATCAAACCAAACTGGGAAGACCGACTGATTTTGCGATCACCATCAGTAATATCAAAATATCGGCTGGTGCTGGATTTATAGTTGTCTATACAGGGACAGTGATGACGATGCCTGGCTTACCTAAAAAAGCAGCCTATGAAAAAATCGATGTTGACTCTGATGGGAAGATTGTTGGATTATTCTAAATTAAAATCAATCAAAAAAAAGACCTCAATAATTCGAGCTTGTTGTTCGAGTTGCTGAGGTTTTTAGTGATCGATTAAAAATAGAATGAAAAATCTGTTTTGACTCCTCCTTCATAAAATAAAACAACATGTGTCTTGACACCTCGGTGGATCTCCTATAAAATAAATAGCATCATATATGTCAAGACATATCGGAGGAGAATATGAAAAAGAATTCAGTCAGACATTTAACAATTTCAGCTTTACTGGTGGCAATGGGAATCATTATCCCTATGGTTATGCCAAGAATTACAATAGGACCGGCTTCTTTTACTCTAGCTAGTCATGTACCAGTATTTTTGGCAATGTTTTTTTCGCCGGGAGTGGCGATTGCAGTAAGCTTAGGGACAGGTTTTGGATTCTTTTTATCAGCGACACCGATCATAGCCTTAAGAGCACTTTCTCATTTACTGTTTGCAGGAATAGGTGCATTTTATTTACAGAAACATCCGACGATCGTTTTATCGAATAATAAGTTTGTTTTGTTCAATGGTCGATTTCAATTATTTAATTTTGTAATCGGCGTAATACATTCTGCAGCTGAATTGGCTGTAGTCAGTGTTTTTTATACGATGGGAAATATGCCAGAAACATATTATACACAAGGGTACATGTACTCAATCTTCTTATTGATGGGTATTGGTGGCTTGATCCATAGTGTGATCGATTACAACATTGCTTATTTTGTGGCAAATGCATTAAGTAAACAATTTGATATTCCCGTATTTACTCAGGCAAAAAAAGTAAAACAAGTAAAAGTAGACAGTATTCCACAAGAAACAGAAACATTGGCATAAAAAGTGTGTGGGACAAAAGTAGCATTCGCTTTTGTCCCACACACTAAATACTTCTGTTTAGTCTTTTCTTACATAGAAATTATGGTAATTTAATTACTTGTTCAGTTTCTGGATCGAAGAAGTGAGCTTTATTGATATTGAAGGCTAAATCAACCATTTCTTCTGGCTGATGGAAATCACGAGCATCCACTTTTGAAATAAATTCTGTGTCGCCTAACCTTGTATAAAGCATTGTTTCAGCACCCAAAAGTTCGGATACTACAACTTCAGAGCGAACGACAGCATCATTCATTGTATCTAAGGCAACTTGTTCACTGTGAATATCTTCTGGTCTGATTCCGAAAATTATAGATTTTCCTTCATATCCTTTTTCAACTAATAATTTATTTTTTCCTTCTGGAATTATAAGTTCTAACCCATGTCCATCACGAATGACGCCATTGTTTAACGTAACGTTAAAGAAGTTCATAGCAGGTGAGCCAATAAATCCTGCGACAAAGATATTATTCGGTGTATTGTAGACTTCTTTTGGAGAACCGATTTGTTGAATAAAACCATCTTTCATAATGACAATTCGATCTGCCATAGTCATGGCTTCTGTTTGGTCATGAGTAACATAAACCGTGGTCGTTTCTAGGCGACGATGTAGCTTAGCAATTTCGGCACGCATCGCCACACGTAATTTTGCATCCAAATTGGACAAAGGCTCATCCATCAAGAAGACTTTGGCATCACGTACGATTGCTCGCCCTAAGGCAACACGCTGACGTTGTCCGCCAGATAATGCAGCTGGTTTGCGTTGTAAATAATCAGTTAAACCTAGAATTTCACCAGCATTTTCCACCCGTTTCTTGATTTCGGCTTTGTCATATTTGCGCAGTTTTAAACCAAAGGCCATATTATCAAAAACAGTCATATGAGGATATAAAGCATAGTTTTGAAAAACCATTGCGATGTCACGATCTTTTGGTGCGACATCATTCATGATTTTATCTCCAATAGAAAGTTCGCCTTCTGTGATATCTTCTAAACCTGCGATCATACGCAATGTTGTAGATTTACCACAACCAGATGGTCCAACAAAAACAATAAATTCCCGATCTGCAATTTCCAAATTAAAATCTGTTACAGAATAATTTTCTGCATTATCATATTTTTTATAGACATGTTTTAACGCCATTTCTACCATAATCGTCACTCTTTTCTTTTTTTATTGTATCCTTAGTATAAATGAAAGCGCTATACATCATCAACGGAAGGTTGCACAAGAAAAAATCGAATTTTTCGTCAAAGTGACAAAGAAGCAAACTTTTCTTTAACTTCATATTGGAAGACTTTGTTATAATAAGAAGAACAGAAGAGGGGAGAAACAGATGAAAATTGCATTGATAGCACATGATCGAAAAAAAGAACTGATGGTCAAACTAACATTAGCGTATCAGCCGATATTAAAAGAGCATGAACTATTTGCTACAGGAACGACTGGGCTAAAAGTTTCAGAAGCTACAGGGCTTCCTATTCATCGCTTTAAGTCTGGACCATTAGGTGGTGACCAGCAAATCGGGGCAATGATTTCAGAAGACAAGTTGGATATGGTGATTTTTTTGCGGGATCCTCTAGCAGCACAACCGCATGAGCCAGATGTCACAGCGCTGATTCGCTTAAGTGATGTGTATGAAATTCCTTTGGCAACCAATATTGGAACAGCTGAAATTTTATTGAGAGGATTACAAGCAGGTTTTGCCGATTTTAGAAATGTAGTTCATGAAACAGACAATAAACCTTTATCATTTTAACTAGTATAGTCGAAGGTTGTTGCAGCAATGGAATGAATATGCTATATTTCATTTAGGCTTAGGCCTAAATAAAACAGAGTAGGAAATAAAGCGTTAAGTGCTGAAAGGATGGGATGTTGCCTTTCGGACGAAGAATATATGAAAATAGTGATTTAGCTGCATGAACTAGCTTCTAGGGAAAAAGATAAAATAGGATTATGATAGAAATCGTCATATTTCTATTTTTCAATCGAAGCTAAATGATTCATTCCACTTTTTCTGTATTCGCGGTTTTGTTTTCGCATTCGCTGCATATTTTGTGTAGCAGCTCTTAGAGGAGATGCTAGAAATGAAGAAAAGAAAAATTGATACACGAACTATTACGCTGATGAGTTTGTTGATTGCGTTAATGGTGATTTTCACACGATTTATTTCGTTTGAGACACAGTTTTTACGAGTTAGTTTGACCTTTATTCCAGAGTCATTGATGGGGATTCTTTTTGGTCCATTTTGGACAGGGATCGGTAGTGCTGTAGCGGATACAGTCGGTATGTTGTTGTTTCCAAAAGGTCCGTATTTTCCTGGTTTTACATTGAATGCCTTTATTTCTGGCGCGATTTATGGATTCTTTTATTACAAAAAGGAATTAACATGGAAACGGGTGATCATGGCGACATTATCTGTTACGCTGATTATCCATATGTTCCTGACGCCTTTATGGCTTGGACTTTTATATGGCGTAAATATCTCCAATCTTGCTTGGTGGGCGCCTAGAATCGTGAAAAATATCATCTTTTTTCCGATACAAGTCGCAGCTACTTATTATTTAGGGAATAAAGTTCCTTATAAACAATTTTTGAATAAATCATTGACCCATTTAAAATAAAAAAAAGCCCTCAACTTTCCAACATCCCAAGGAAGTTTGAGGGCTTTTTATCTATTATCATAATTGATTTTTAAATTGAGCATCATATAAAGCGTGGTAATACCCATCTTTTTTATGGATCAATTCATCATGACTGCCAATCTCGACAACAGATCCTTGCTCCATTACTACTATTTTATCCGCATTTTTTATCGTTGAAAGACGGTGAGCAATTACGAAACTTGTACGTCCATCCATCATTTGTAAAAACGCATCTTGAATATTTTTTTCAGTCAACGTATCAACTGAGCTTGTCGCTTCATCTAAGATCAGCATAGGAGGATCACTGATCATGGTTCTAGCAATCGTCATTAGTTGTCTTTGTCCCTCAGAGATTTTGATGCCACTAGAACCTATCAAAGTATCTAATCCTTTAGGCAGCCGAGTAACAAAATCAAAGATATAAGCCTTTTTCATAGCAGCTTCAATTTGTGTATCTGTAGCTGTCGGGTTTCCATACGTCAAATTATCACGAATTGTACTATCAAATAACCAAGTATCTTGCAAGACCATGCCAAAACTTTTGCGCAAGCTATTTCGTGTGACTTGGGTGATATTATGACCATCAATCGAAATCTGTCCGTTATCTACTTCATAAAAACGCATTAGTAAATTGACTAAGGTTGATTTCCCAGCACCAGTTTTCCCAACTATTGCTATCGTTTCACCAGGAAAAGCGGTCAAATTAAAATCTTGAATCAACGGTTTTGAAGGCGTATAAGAAAAATCTACATGGTTGAATATGACTTTTCCTGCAGCATCTTCTAAAACAAATGCATGTTGACCATCTGGTTTTTCTTCAGGTTGGCTGATAATCTCAAACGTTCGATCTAATCCAGCCAAGGCAGTTTGAATTTGAGTAGTGATACCGGATAACTCAATAAAAGGTTTAGAAAATTGACTAGAATAAATCGTAAAACTTGAAATCACACCTATCGTGATTGCCTGATTCCCACTTAATACTAACAAGCCACCAACAAGACCAATCGATAGATAAGCTAAATGATCGATAAAACGAGATAACGGATTTGTTAGTGAAGAAGAGAACTGTGCTTTTTGACCACGTACATACAAGTCTTGATTTAATGATTCAAATCGTTTTTGAGAAACTGTTTCTTGCTGAAAAGCTTTGACGATTTTTTGATTCCCAACCATTTCAGAAACAAAACCGGAAATTTCCCCCACAATTTTTTGCTGTTCAAAAAAGTTTTTCTGAGATGATTTCGCAACTGCCCAATTCACTAGAAAAATAATCGGTGTCGCGATCAAAACAACGACTGTAAGTAGTGGACTGAGTTTTAGCATAAAGAAGAAGGCAATAATCACAACCGATAGGCCTGAAAATAACTGATTAAAAACAGCAGAGCAAGCCACAGAGATATTATCCATATCATTTGTAAAGCGACTGACGATATTTCCGTGAGACGTTTGGTCATAATAATTTAAGGGTAATCGATTTAAATGAGCGAAAGCATCTTTTCTCAATTCTGCTATAGAAAGATACGAAACTCGGTTACCCAAGCGTTGGATCAACCACTGACTGATTACAGTGATGACGAGAATACCCACTAAGGTGCTAAGAAATCGCAGCAGGATCGTAAAATCAACATTGCCTTTAGAAATCATTGTGTCTACCGATTTTCCCATATAATAGGTCATTAAAACAGTAGTCAATCCGCTAAGAATACCAAGAAAAACGGCAGCAATCATCTCTTTTGGATAACGAAGCAAATAGGGCATGAAACGATTGAATGAATTAGTAGACGTTTTTTTCGTTGTCATGAAATACTTTCCTCCTCTTGTGAAGCGACGATTTCTTGGTAAGCTTTAGAATGATGTAATAACTCTTCGTGTGTTCCTAGTCCAACTTGTTTTCCACTGGCCAAAACTAAAATTTGATCTGCTTGTTGAATCGAACTGATTCGTTGAGAAATGATAATAAGGGTTGTTTCCTTTAAATCTCGTTTTAAAGCTGTCCGCAAATTTAGATCTGTTTGATAATCTAAGGCGCTTAAAGAGTCATCTAAAATTAAAATATCAGGTCTGTGAATCAAAGCACGGGCAATCGTTAATCGTTGTTTTTGCCCACCAGAAAAGTTTTTTCCACCTTCATAAACTTGCGTGTCTAGACCATCGCTTAGATCTTCGACAAATTCTTTACATTGAGCAGTTTCTAATGCTTGCCAACACTCATCATCGGTCGCATTTTTTTTGCCCCATTGAAGGTTTTCTCGAATTGTACCTGTAAATAAAATAGCCGTTTGAGGTGTAATTGCGATTTTATTGCGTAGTTTATCTATAGACCAGTCGCGAACGTTGATTCCGTCAACGAATAGATTGCCTTCACTGGTATCGTAAAAACGTGGTATTAATTGTGTCAATGTACTTTTCCCACCACCCGTTGGTCCAGTAATACCTAAAACTGAGTTTTTAGATATTTTCAATGAAATATCTTTCAAAGCCAATCCGGCAGTTGGTTGGTAACGGAATGAGACACGATCGAAGACGATTTCTTTTGTTTGACTATCAGAAGAAACACCTTTGTCGACCGATTGGATACTAGGTTCGACCGATAGAACCTCCTGAACTCTGGATGCCGAAGCCGAGGCACGTGTAAAAATAATAACTAGATTTGAAACAACAATCAATGCCAGCAGCATTTGATTCATGTAATTGATCAAAGCCAACACTTCCCCTTGTTGTAATCCGCCAATCTCGACTTTGATCCCACCGAGATAGAGCAAGGCCAAAATACCAAGGTTCATTACTAAGGTGGTGGCAGGAGTTAATAACGCTGAGATGTTAGAAACACGAATGTAAATAGAAGAAAGATCATCGGTTACGTCGCTAACATGTTTTTCCTCTGTCTTTTTTCTAGCAAAGGCTCTGATCACTCGAACACCGCTTAAATTTTGACTGATTTGTCTGTTTAACAGGTCAAGCTTTTCTTGCACTTTTTTATATAAAGGGACTGTTGTTTTAATAATAAAATAAAGAATAAGGCAAAAAATTGGAAGCATTAGTAGAAAAATAAGGCCCATTTGTACATTGATGTAAAAAGCCATAATAACAGAGCCAATACTTAAAAAAGGCGCACGAATCACTAGTCGAATCAACATTGCTAAGGCCAGCTGCAACTGGTTGATATCATTTGTCATACGTGTGATCAGTGTATCCGTTCCAAAACTGTTTAATTCAGCATGAGAAAGTTGGTTGATTTTTTTCATCACTTTATTTCTTAATTCTGTTCCGAATCCTTGTGAGGCGATGGAAGAATAGTATTGGCAGATCATTACACAAATCAGTCCAATGATAGACATTAAAAACATCCAACCAGCCATTTGAATTACGTAAGCTCGATCATTATTTTTAATTCCTTGATCCACTAAACGTGCCATAAATAATGGCAAAACCAACTCGAAACAAGCTTCTAAAAACTTGAAAAAAGGACCAAGAATGATTTGCTTACGGTATTTCTTTGCGTATGTGAGTAAACTGAACATGGGATTCCTCCTAAATATAAAAATATGGCAGACTCATCGAGTAGAAAAAATTTAGTGCAATTTTTTGTCATAGAGAGAATTGATTCCTGAAAGATCAGCCTGTGAAACGATATAATGCTAAGAGCATAACAGACTCACTACGTTCTAACAAAAAATGAGCTTATAAAAGAAACAATCATTTTGCCAATAAAGTTTCTCTTCTATTGTATATCAATTTTTCATGAGAATAAAGTTGCTCGCATAAATCTATAGTTATTTGTTACAATAACAAGCAAGTACTATTTTAAAGGAGAAAGTATATGAATAAATTTATTGAAATTGTTTTACTATTTTTTATCTACTCATTTATCGGTTGGCTTTGGGAGACAGTTTATTGCTCATTAAAAGCCAAAAAATTTGTGTATCGAGGATTTTTAGTTGGACCGTATTGCCCGATTTATGGTTTTGGTATTTTAGGTGTTCTTTATTTTTTAGAGCCGCTTAAACAAAATATCGTTGTCTTGTATTTACTATCAACGATTTTAGTGACTATTTTAGAATACATCACGAGTTATGGTTTAGAAAAAATGTTCCATGCTTCTTGGTGGGACTATAAAGACGTGCCATTGAATATCAATGGACGGGTTGCTTTGCCTGTATCACTATTTTGGGGGATCGGCTGTGTGCTGATTGTACGTGTTATTCATCCGAGAGTAATGTTATTTGAGGAATTTTTATCTGAAAAATTTGGTATCGTTCTACCGATTATTTTATTACTTCTAATCATTAGTGATCTAATTTACACACTAGCGAATATGCAGTCATTCAAAAAAGTCACAGCACAGATCAGTACGGCTGTGGAAGAACGCAAACAAGACTTAGCAAGTGCAGTGACTGAAAAACGTGAGGAACTCTCAGCAAATCTATCTGAATTAAAAGAAACCGTAACGGAAGAAATGAAAGAGCGTAAACAATCAAAAATGACAGACCGAAATACTTGGTTAGAAGAGTTTAAAGAAAGTCCTGCAATCAAAAAATTATTGACCCATATGAACTACAATCAAAAACGTTGGATAAAGAATTATCCTAATTTGAAATTGAAAAATGTGAAAAATCCTTTCGAAGTCCAACAAATTATTAATAAAAGTAAAAAAAAGCCCAAGTAATTTTTATTTAATATAACAGTCTATTTTTGTGTCTTATACATGTGTCAAGTAATGATATACGTAGGTTTTTACAACTAAATCGAGAAGGATAAAAGCAAACAATATTACAGGGAAATAGCTGATTTCACTGAAATGTAATAAATTGTAACGCTATTGAAACAAAATAAGCCTTATAGATTAGTATAATAGGCAGAGTTGGATTTAGTTAGGAAAGGTGTTGGATTCAGTGAAGGTAAAAAAATTGATACCATTTTTAGCTGCTATCATGCTAGTAAATGTTGCTCTTCCAATCAGTGCTGCTGCAGAGTCATTAGACGATCTGAAGAATAAAGAAGCTCAAGCTGCACAAACTGGAGAATCGCTTAGCAAAGATATCAATACAGCTTTAAATGATGTTAATGAAAAATATGCTGAAATCGAAAAATTGAAAGCAGATATTTCAAAAGCTGAAGAAACAATCAAGAACTCTGAAGCTGAAATCACAGTGACGGAACAAAGTATTGCGCGTCGTAAAGAAGTCGTTGGAAATCGTATGAAAGATGTCCAGCTAAGTGGGGAACAGCGTACATGGCAAGTATTATTAGATGCTGAAAGTGTATCAGATTTCTTTAATAAAGCCTACGCGATGACGATTTTACAAAATGCTGAAAAAGAAAAAATCAATAGTTTATCTAAAGATAAAGAAAAATTGTCTGAACTTCAAGAAACTGTAAAAAGTAAACAAAATGAATTACAAACCAACGAAACAAAATTACAGGACGAAGCATCAGCAATGAACGAACAAGTTGTAACGTTGAAACAGCAATTATCTGATAATCAAGCTGCATTGCAACAAATCGCTAGCCAAAAACAGACAGAAGAAAAACGTATCACTGATGAAAAGAAAGCCGCTGAAGCACGCAAAAAGCAAGTTGCATTAGAAGAAGCACAAAAAAAAGCTGACGCGACTGCTCAATCAAGCTCAAGCAGCAGTTCATCATCAAGCAGTGATTCAAGTAGTTCAAGCTCAAGCAGCGAAGAACAACCAGTTGTTACACCACCATCACAGCCTGCAGAAACACCAAATACTGGCGGTGAAACCGGTAATAGTGGAGCAAACGGTCAAGTACTTTACATGCAATCAACAGCCTATTCATTTAGAGAAGCTGGTTCTGGCTATATCACTGCAACAGGGATCGATCTTCGTACCCAAAGTAATGTGATTGCCGTTGATCCAAGCGTGATTCCTCTAGGATCATTTGTTGAAGTAGAAGGATATGGATTTGCTGTTGCTGGAGATACTGGTGGCGCAATCAAAGGAAATATTATTGATGTGCACTTCCCGTCTGTTGACCAATGTTTAACATGGGGTCGCAGAAACAATGTTAAAGTTACAATTCAATAAAAAAGTGAAGATACTCATTGAGTGTCTTTTTTTTATTCTCATTCATGGTGTACTTCATAGAGCAACATTTTGTCTAACGATCAACAAGTTAGTAAATGTCTTTAACTGTTTCTCATCCAATTATTAAAACAAATTAAAAAACAAGTGAATGTAATGCATGAACAAAAAATAAATGGTACACTTCAGTAAAGAAAGTGAGGAATAACAATGATTCGTTTTGCAACAAAAGAAGACGGAGAGGCTATTGCTCCGTTGATATTAGTTATTTTAAAAGATATGGAATTATCCTTATTAGAAATTATCCCGGAAGAAACAATTTTAGCCGTATTAGCCGAAGCAGTGGCTGATCCAACATATCGTTATGGTTATCAACGTGGCTTAGTGTATGAAGAAGATGGTCATGTGGCAGGCATTGCGTTTGGTTATCCAAATGAAGCTGAGACAATAATCGATGAACCACTAAAAAAAGTATTGCGTAAATACAATCTTGACGAAGAAATAAGAATATTTATTGATTCTGAGACATTGCCAGGTGAATGGTATTTGGATTCGATTTCTGTTGATGAAAAGTATCGTGGATTAGGAATCGGCTCTAAACTATTGGATGCTTTGCCTAAAATGGCTAAAAGAGAGGGTAAAAACGTAATTGGATTAAGTGTGGACAAAGGAAATCCAAATGCCAAAAAATTATACACTCGAAAAGGCTTTAAAGATGTGGCTGAGATGATGATCAGTGGACATTTATACGATCATATGCAAAAAAAAATCAGCGAATAATAGACGCTGATTTTTTCTATTTTAACAGGCACCCCAACCAATGATCGGTTTATGATTGGGATTCTTTTTTTTATTGTACAACCAATAATCCAACACTGCAGCAACACATATACATAACGGTGCATCTTCGTCATTTAGTACATCCAAACTAAAATAATCACCTGAAAAAAGATTAGCTTTATTCATTTCCATGATTTTACGATTGACTTGGTAGATGGAATAGCGATGATTTTTTATGTCTCCTAAAACACTCCAATGCAAGTGTTGGATGTAGTAAAAATCTGCATTCAAATTTAAAATTTTTCGTAATACGCCGACCTTTTCAAAACCTTTGTATAATTCAAACCGTGAACCAAAAGCAAAGGATGTTTGTCTGATGCTAGCGACGAGTTCACCGCTCATCGTATATAAAGAAAGAGCATCGCCGCGTGTTCCCCAACGTCCAACAAGTAAGAAAAGAGACTTGCCGTCTTCCTTTTTGACAATAGTCCTCGTGACATTGCTCAATTGTCGTTCTTGAATAAAAAATTCAGACACCGTATCTCACCTCTTTTCCAAATTATTTAGCCGTTCAGATCACTACAAATTTTCGCGAATTGCCCGCAAAATAGCTTCTCCCACACCATTTTCTAAGTTGGTAGAGGTGATATAGTTTGCGTGTTCTTTAACTTCTAATTCAGCATTTCCCATTGCAAAACTAACATCAGCCCATTGCAACATACTGACATCATTGAAATTATCCCCAATAGTCATCACCTCTTTTTTTGAAATACCGCGGTCTTTTGCAACATGAGCGACGGCGATTCCTTTTTGAGCATTTTTATGATTGATCTCAATATTGTTTTGTGCAGATGAGGTGACGGCTAAATCGTTCAACTGTCTTATTTGAGTACTTGCAGGACCTAAGACTTGCGGACCATCCATACTAAAACCAATAATTTTTAACACTTCGATATCCTTTTGCTCAATCAATGCTCGCATATTCTCTATATAAGTGATATCGAGTAAAGATAAGTGAGCAGCAGCCATCGCAATCGCTACTTTGTAGGTCATATGCGGCATTGTCGTTGCAATATGAGAAGCAAAGTTTTCAATTCTTTTTTCTTGTTGCTCAGAATAAATGCCTTTATTAGTAGAGACTTCAAAGTATACATTGTGTGCATCCAAAATATCCATAATTTCAGTAGTCGTTTTTTTATCGATTCCTGCGGTAAAGAGGGAATTACCTGTTTTATCAAATACTTTAGCACCGTTCAACGTGATCATTGCACATTCGATCCCAGCCTCATCTAAAGCAGGTTTTGCTTCTGTATAAGCACGTCCTGTCGCCACCATAAACTCAATACCTAAACGTTCTGCTTCTCTAATTGCTGATGCATTGTCTTTTGAAATCCCCATTTTTGAATCAAGTAGAGTTCCATCCATGTCTGAAGCAATCAATTTAATCATAAATTTTTCTACACCTCATTTATTTATCTTATCTATAGTTTACCATGTTTTTTCCATTTCAGGGCAGAAAAAATTTCTTGTCACATCATAAAAAATCAGATATGCTTATTGTGTAAAAGAAAGCGTTCAGAATAGAAGTTTTAATTAATATGAATAGAAAAATAGCATACCGATTAAATTATAGGAGGATCACGAATGAAAGCAATTATTCATAATAGTTGGCAAGAAGTTTTAGAAGAAGAGTTCACGAAGGAATATTATTTAAATTTGAGACATTTTTTAAAGCAAGAATATAAGGAACAAACCATTTATCCAGATATGTATCATATTTATTCTGCACTGGAGTTAACACCATATGAAGAGGTTAAAGTAGTTATATTGGGACAAGATCCTTATCATGGTCCTAAGCAGGCACATGGATTAAGTTTTTCTGTACAGCCAAATATTAAAACGCCACCTTCTTTGATGAATATTTACAAAGAACTTCAAACAGATTTGGGTTATCCGCCAGTTTCACATGGTTTCTTAGAAAGTTGGGCAAAACAAGGTGTCCTATTATTAAACACTGTTTTAACGGTTCGAGCAGGTCAAGCTTATTCTCATAGAGGACAAGGATGGGAAAATTTGACGGATGCAATCATTAAAAAACTGAATGATCGTGATAAACCAATTGTATTTATCTTATGGGGAAAGCCAGCACAAGAAAAAGTCAAAATGATTGATACGAACAAGCATATCATTATCAAATCATCCCATCCAAGTCCATTGGCCGCTCACCGTGGATTCTTTGGATCAAAGCCATTTTCAAAAACAAATCAGGCATTAGAGCAATTAGGTGAGACTCCGATTAACTGGCAATTACCTGATACAGTGTCTTAAAACAGCTGCTTCTGTTATAGTGCAGAAATGTGAGTTTGTGAAAACAATATCAGAATCAACATTTTTACACTAATACAGCTAGAAATAACTGTTATTTTCTTGGAGAATGGTGTATGATAAGTTTGTATAAATAAACATTGGAGGGTATATCGTGGAATTATTCGATAGCTTAAAATTTAAAGTCATTCGCCGTAACATCAAAATTGTTTTCCCAGAAGCAACAGATCCCCGTATTTTAGGAGCTGCTGCTCGTTTGAAAGCAGAAGAATTAATGGAACCAATCTTGATTGGTAAACAAGAAGCAATTGTAGAAGCTGCTCATGCTCGTGGAATCAAAGCTTCTGGATTTACAATCGTCGACCCTGATAATTATGATGGATGGGAAGATATGGTTGCTGCATTTGTTGAACGCCGTAATGGAAAAGTAACAGACGAAGATGCACGTAAGATTTTAAAGGATGTAAACTACTTTGGCACAATGCTGACATATATGGGTCTTGCTGATGGTATGGTCAGTGGTGCAATCCACTCGACTGGAGATACTGTTCGTCCAGCTTTACAAATCATCAAAACAAAACCAGGAGTTAGCCGTACAAGTGGTGCAATGATCATGGTTCGTGGTCGCGACCAAGAAAAATACATCTTTGCAGACTGCGCAATCAATGTGAATCCGAATGCGCAAGAATTAGCTGAAATTGCGGTTGATAGTGCAAAAACAGCTAAATTATTTGATATCGAGCCAAAAGTGGCAATGATGAGTTTCTCAACAAAAGGTTCTGCAAAAGCACCGGAAGTTGATAAAGTTGTTGAAGCAACAAAAATTGCTAAAAACTTAGCACCAGAACTTGAGATCGATGGTGAATTACAATTTGATGCTTCTTACGTTGCATCTGTTGCGCAACTAAAAGCACCGAATTCATCTGTTGCAGGTCAAGCAACTGTCTTTGTTTTCCCTGAGCTGCAATCAGGAAATATTGGTTATAAGATCGCTCAACGTTTAGGTAACTTTGAAGCAATCGGTCCGATCTTACAAGGATTGAACAAACCAGTTTCAGACTTGTCTCGTGGTGCAAATGAAGAAGATATCTACAAACTTTCAATCATTACTGCAGCACAAACATTAATGAATTAATTAAGACTACTAGAGAATTGAAGCAAAACGTTCAACGTTTTGTTTCAGCTCTCTAGTTTTTTTTTCAATAATTCGGTATACTACACTACATGGAATGATAGACAGTTTAAGTAGGTAGGTGACAAAATGGATGTAACAATCAACAACCCTAAAGAAATGGAATCTCTAGCAACCATTATTGGACTAGTGGCGAATTCTGGGGATAATATTATTCTTTCAGGTGAGTTAGGTGCGGGGAAAACTACGATGACAAAAGGGATCGCATTAGGGTTAGATATTGATCAAATGATCAAAAGTCCGACGTACACAATCATTCGTGAATATCAACAAGGACGTTTGCCACTGTATCATATGGATGTGTATCGTGTTGAAAATAATGTGGATGACCTTGGTTTAGATGAGTATTTTGAGGGCGATGGTTTATCTGTTGTTGAATGGGGAAAACTATTGGGAGAGTTTTTACCGATGGACTATTTAGATATCACGATTGCAAAAGATTCTGAAGATATGAATAAAAGAATGGTGTCAATTCAAGCATTCGGGTCACAAGCAAAAGGATTTTTAGAACGGATTCAGCAAAAAATGGAGGAACAAATATGACAGAGGTTGAATTTACGATTCGGGAAGCAATCCCAACAGATGCTGAAGAAATTTTACAGGCATTAACACTAATTGGCAGTGAGACACCTTATTTGGTGATGGATGAAAAAGGCATGGAAATGATGCCAGATGAGATGAGTGAAAATCTAGCAAATCTGTATGAATCTCCAAATAATGTATTGATGGTGGCTTTAGCAGACGGAAAAGTCATTGGTACGGCTTCTGTCAAAGCGTCTTCTAAAAAACGCATGGAGCATATCGGTGAGATCGGTATCAGCATTTTAAAAGACTATTGGGGATTTGGTTTAGGCAGTTTGATGATGGAAGAGCTAATTGAATGGGCTAAGGAAAGTAAGGTAATCCGTCGTTTAGAACTGACTGTCCAACACCGCAATCAGCGTGCGGTTCATGTGTATGAAAAAATCGGATTTAAAACAGAAGCGATCATGGCTCGTGGTGCAAAGACGGACGATGGAGAATTTTTAGAGGTTCATTTGATGAGCATGATGATTGATTAAGCAAAATAATGGGATTGAACATACAATGTGTTCAATCCTTTTTTTGTAACGTCTTGTTACTCGAATGTTACAAGTTACTTTTGCTTTGATTATGTAACCACTTACTTCTTTGCTCTATATTCTAACCTAATAACAGGCTATACTAAGGTCAGATAAAACGCTAAGGAGCTGAAGCGAGATGTCAAAAGGAATTAAAATCGTTACGATCGGTGGAGGATCAAGTTACACACCAGAATTAGTTGAAGGCTTTATTAAACGATATGATGAATTGCCAGTACGCGAGTTATGGTTAGTTGATATTGAAGCAGGAAAAGAAAAATTAGAAATCGTTGGTGCAATGGCCAAACGTATGGTCAAAGCAGCTGGTGTAGATTGTGAAGTTCACTTAACTCTAGATCGTCGTGAAGCCTTGAAAGATGCTGATTTCGTTACAACACAATTACGTGTAGGACTTTTAGATGCACGGATTTTAGATGAACGTATCCCATTAAGCCATGGCTTGATTGGCCAAGAAACAAATGGAGCTGGCGGTATTTTTAAAGCGTTGAGAACAGTTCCCGTAATTTTAGATATTGTAGAAGATATGAAAGAACTCTGTCCAAATGCATGGTTGATCAACTTTACAAACCCAGCAGGAATGGTAACGGAAGCTGTTTTACGTTATGGTAATTGGGATAAAGTAGTCGGTCTATGTAATATTCCAGTCAATGCAGTTTTTGAAGAAGCAGAATTATTAGGTGAAAATAATCGCGATTTATTCTTCCAGTTTGCTGGGATCAATCACTTACACTGGCATACCATTACAGATAAAAACGGAAAAGACCGCACGGATGAATTGATCAAGGTGATGTATGGTCAAGACGATGCAAAATCGATCGTAGCCAATATCAAAGACAACAACTTGATTTGGGAACAGGTAGAAAATCTGCACATGATTCCTTGTCCATACCATAATTATTACTATTATACAGATAAAATGCTAGCTGAAGAATTGGAAGATTTTAAAAACAATGGCACACGAGCTGAAAAAGTCAAAAAAATCGAACATGAATTGTTTGAATTGTACAAAGATCCCAATTTAGACTACAAACCAAAACAATTAGCAGAACGCGGTGGTGCTCGTTATAGCGATGCAGCGTGCGAAATCATCAACTCTATTCATAATGATAAACGCACAACAATGACTGTTAGTACTAGAAACAACGGCACGATCACAGATCTACCGGCGGAAAGTGCAGTAGAAGTAACCTGTACGATCACTGGAAAAGGTCCTGTACCTTATAACTTCGGCAGCTTTAAACCACAAGAACGTGGTTTGTTACAAGTAATGAAATCAATGGAAGAATTAACCATCGAAGCGGCTGTCACAGGAGATTATGGAACATTGCTACAAGCTTTTACAATGAATCCATTGATCACAAGTGGTGATGTTGCTAAAGAAGTGATGGATGAGCTATTAGAAGCACATAAACACTATTTACCAGCTTTCTTTAAAGAAGGAAAATAATTAAAAGAGATCAAAAAAAGCATTAAGCTCCGAAATATACTCAGGAGCTTAATGCTTTTTTGCGTCTATTTGGGTTCTACTCTTTTTGATTTTGTACTTCTTTTGCCAAATATTCTACCGTATAAAGCGCTGGAACTTGAGAAGTAATGTCACTATCCCCAATTCGTTCTGTTGAAATATAATAAGGAATATTTACATCTGAAAGGGCTGCAATCGGAGATTTTTCACTATTTGTGATAGAAATGATGGAACTATCATTCGTAATAAAATGATTCAGATAATTGATGATAGCTTCATTTTCTCCACTAACAGAAAGAGCAATCACGCAAACATTTTTCGCCATACTTTTGTTAAAAAAGTTCACAGGGTGATTAATCGGATCTTCAATATGAAAAGCCATACTGAAAATAGAGGAGAAATACAACGCACCATATTCGGCAATAATATTTGATGATCCTGCTCCAATAAATAAGACAAGATCTTTTTCTGACAATAATTTTGCTGCAGCTTGAATTCGTTCTTGGTAAAAGGATTCTGTAGAACGTTGGATAAAATTAGTAAAAGACGTTTCATCCACGGCATGCGTCGTAACAGGCTCAGCCAATGATTTTCGATATAAATTCAATTTGATTTTAAATTCAGAAAATCCTTCACAACCAAATTTACGACAAAAGCGCAAAATGCTGGCGGTACTGCTATGGGTTTCTTTCGCTAACTCACGAATTCTCATATAGACGACTTCATCAATGTGAGATGCAATATATTTATAAATTTCTAAATCGATGGGACTTAAATCAGGACTATGATCTAAAAATAACAAGATATCCACTACTTTCTTTGTTAAGATTATTTATTGAAATCAATGCTGTAAACAAAATGACGAACTGGTATGCCAGAATAGTCTTTATCAAATTGTTTTACGAGGATCATGCTGTTTTTTTCTGCAACCTTTTGAGAAGAGAGATTCGTCTCTCGAATGATTGAACAGATTTTTTCAGCTTTCAAACTATTTTTAGTATATGTGAGGCATAATTGGCTAGCAGACGTTGCATAACCTTGATTCCAAAATTGTTTATTGACTAAATAGCCGATTTCTAATAGGGATTCACCTTCGACCTCAGAATAAACAATTCCACATTGACCGATAAAATTATTGTTCTGTTGGTCAATGATTGCCCATAAACCAAAGCCATTTTCTTGATAACTTTTTAAATTCCAGTTTAACCAATCATTTACTTTTTCTTCAGTAAAAGTTGCCTCATAGGCATACATCGTTTCTTCATCTTGTAAAATCAAGCATAAATCCTCGAAATCATCAGATGTAAGTTCTCTTAAATAGAGTTTGTCATTTTCGATTATTTTTTTAGTCATTGCGAGAATCTCCCTTTTTATCCAACTCTAACTTCATATTCATAACATACAACGGACCAATCCATCTTGGACAATGTTATCTAAAAACGAAAAAATTTGTTAATCGGCCATCGTCGATTCCTACTATTGGATGGATAAAAGAATTTTTCAAAGAAATCTTGATAGGCATTTCTGAAGTTTCTGTATAGCACAATGGTTCATCATTTAATTGATACTGCTGGATCATTTTTGAAAAATCGTTGGTATATTTTTGTAATAATATCATTCAGCACTTTTTTTGTCATTTCCATTATTTTACCATAGTAACGGCTTTTATCAGAAAAAAAGAAGGTTTAAAACTCTAAATAGTGAAAGAGACGTAACAGTAACTTGGGACAATTTTAACAGACTTCTGGGAGTTTGAACTCACTAATTATTTGTATACTAGGTTCATCAAGTAATAACTGCTGTAAACATTCGATTCATAGAGTCGCCCGTGACTTTAAATGAGAGGGGATGTCAACGTGAAATTAGATGATGTTGCTTTGCAAAATAAGAGGTACTTAACTTTTGAGCAGCAAGATAAGGCAATCAAACAACAGTTGAAAATTATCGAAAAGCTGCAACGAAGAGTAAAGGCAGAACAACGACGGAAAAATCAACTGGCATCTCAATTAAAAAAATTAACACAGCAGTAAAACATCAAGGAGGAAATGAACAGATGACAGCATTAAGTGGAGTAGATGTAGTATGGCGTTTTCGTTTAGCCGAAGACGAAGGAAATGAAAGCGCGTGGGGCTTAGCCTACAGCACAGAGAATGGTTATTCAAAATCAAAAGAAAGTGAATCGACTGTTACAAAAGATGGCAGTGTGGTCACACCAGGTGCAACAGAAACAACTGTTACAGCAACAACTTTATATAAAATCGGTTCGACTCAAATCGATAAATTGGAAACGGCAATGGATGAAAATAAGCGTGTTCAGATTTGGCGTATTAATACCAAAGAAATTGGTACTGGTAACGATCAAGGGAAATTCAAAGCTAAATACTTTGAAGGCTATTTTACTTCTTTTGAAGAAACAGATTCAGCAGAAAATAAAGTTGAATACTCTTTGGAATGGGCGATTGAAGGCGCAGGTAAGAATGGTTTTGCAGTTTTAGAGCTTGATACTTCAGAGGGCGGCGATTATGAATTTAAAGACACTGTAAAAGTAGAAGCTAAAGCATAATTGATTTTATAAAGTAATCGAAAGAGGTTAGATACTAGCCTCTTTCAGATAATTTATTATGGCGAGACAATTATTGTCGTTTTTAAAATTAGGAGGAAAAGACATGGAATTATCAATGAATGAAAAAATATTTGGCTGTAAATTTGGTTACGGTTTTTTAAAAGAAATCAACAAACGTTATTCAATAGAACGTGGTGGTATGCAGCTAAAATTAGGAGTTGGAGCAATTGTTTCAAATCTTCTTTTATCTGATGTAGATACCTTATTTGAAGTCTTACTGATTGCAAATATGACAGAAAAACCTCGAATGACAGTCAAATTTTTAGAAGAGTATGTTGAGGAAAATGGCACAAAAAATCTGTTTGAAGATGTGATCGATTCGCTAAAAAAGTCGGAATATACCGGGATGATGACCAGCAAAATGTTGGAAGAAGCACAAGCGTAAATAACATAGATTTTGATGAAGTATATGAGCAGGTCCGTCTAAACTGTTTGCGCTTCTTAAAAATTGAAAATTTGAATGAAATAGACCGCTTGACCATTCCTGACTACGAATTACGTATGAAGGCCTATCAATTAAAGCAATTAGATCGACAATATGAAATTCATATGCAGGCGTGGGCTACAGTTATGGCAGGTCAAACGCGAAAAGGTAAACCAGTTTTTAGAACTTTCGACAAGTTCTTTGATTATCGAAAAGCAGAAGAGAAAATACTTGGCAGACAACAAGAAACTTCTCCTGATAAAGTGAAACTTCAAAATTGGATCGCTAATTTCAATTCATAGGAAAGGAGGGGGAAGATGGAGAAAAAGATTGATGTTATAGCAGTTTTAACAGCTGTAGATAAAGAATTTAATAAATCTTTATCGAATGTTTTAAACTTAATAGATAAAGTTAAGGTATCAGCGGACATGCTTACAGAAAGTATAGTACAAATATCTAGTGGAGTAGGTTCCTTTAGATTAATTGCTGATTCGGTAACTGTTTTAAGTACATCATTGAGTCAAATTATCTCTCAATATGCAGCTTTAGCCAATGCACAAAAAGAAATTATACCTATCCAAAGCAAAATAGATAATACATCTGAATCTATGAAGGAATTATCTACTAACTTAGAAAGAATTACAGAAAGATTGAAAGACGCATCAGTGTTTGGCAAAGAGTTTGATTCACTTTCTAATGGTTTTAAAGCATTCCAAGATATAGCTGATACAAGTGGTTTAAATGATTTAAAAGAAATGATTATGAGTGTCAGCACAACCTATTCGGGGCTTATATCTAAAAATGGACAGCTAGGTAAAACAATGAGTGATGTCAAAGAAAAATACTCTTTAGCAAAACAAGTGATGGCAGGTAAATTGGAAGTTGATGACTCTTCATTTAAGAAACTTGATGAGGGCATGCAGGGATTTGTTGAAAAGATTGCTGGTACAAAAGAAAAATATGTGGATTTTGTTTCGGATGCAAAAGACAAAATGAACGTTTTTGGACTGGCTTTTATGGATAAAGTTCCGATTGTTGAAACATTTGGGAATAAAGTTTTAGATGCAGCACAAAATTCAGAAACGGCTTTAGGGAAAATTGTAAAAGTCGGTAGTGGTGTAGGCGAAAAATTGGGTGCATCATTTAATGTGGGAACAAAGGCTTTAGGAGGAATGGTTAAGGGACTGACTTCTATCATGGGAGTTGCTATAAAAGCTTTAGCCCCTGCAGCAATAATTGGGCTTGCTTTAGCAGGTCTTGGATTAGCAAATAGCCAATTTGGTGATGAGCTACAAGGGTTTATTACTACAGCTATAGAAAAAGGACCAGAAATCATTACCGGTTTTGTGAATGGAATAATTTCAAAATTACCAGATTTAATGACATCAGGTACACAATTGATAGCAGGGTTTGCAGAAGCGATTGCTGTGAATTTGCCCGTGATAATGCAAAGTGCGGTTAATTTAATCAATGCCTTAGTTCAAGGTGTAATTGAAAGTTTACCAACGTTGATTCCAGCAGCGTTGATGTTAATTGAATCCTTAGCCACGAGTTTATTATCTGCAGCACCACAGTTGTTAATGACTGGATTAAATTTATTGATGGCTTTAGTAAGTGGGATTGTAGATAACAAAGATCAAATAATTAACACGGTCACCAATATCATTGAATCATTTACTACTAATATTACAGGACAACTACCTGAAATCATTAAAAAGGGTGTTGAGATATTAATGAAACTTGCGGAAGGAATCGCTTCGATATTGCCAGTTTTAATTCCAGTGGCCATTGAAGCTATTGCGACTTTAGTAAGAACCTTGTCTGAGCAGCTGCCAACAATCATTTCTGCTGCAGTAAAAATTATAGCGACTCTTGTTGCTGGTTTACTTAATGAGCTTCCAAGTATTTTAGTAGCAGCAGGGAAATTGATATGGGAACTAGCAAAAGGAATCCTAGGTGCGTTACCGTCCATTGCAACAGTTGGGTATCAAATTATTAATGAACTTTCTAAGGCTCTATTTGATATTGATCTATTTGAAATCGGAGGTAATATCATTCAAGGTTTCATTAATGGTATTACAGAAAAAGCAAAAAAAATATGGGAAGTTCTTGAAAACATTGGAAATGGAATCAAAGACTTTTTTACAGGAAACTTTAAAATCCACTCACCATCCCGCTGGATGCGAGATGAAATCGGGGCAATGTTGCCAGCAGGTTTGGCTATCGGTATTGAACGAAATGCTCATGTAGTAGACAAGCCAATGAACGATTTAGCTTCTCAAATCATGTTGCCAAGCTTAGATAGTTTAGATCAACATTTAGAAACGGTCCAAGATATATCCGTTCAATCTAGTAGCAAACAAATGATGATTCCAACAAAACAACCTGCAACATTCAACATCAAACTTGGCAATCAACAATTCAAAGCCTTTGTTTCCGATATCTCAGAAGCAATGGGACAAGACTCTGCTATCAACTTAGCATTTTAGAAGGAGGGAAAAAATGTATTATTTTGAAGACACAACTAAAAAAGTCCACAAAGATGATTTGATTCTTCCTTCTTCAGCCATGATGTATGAGGGTGTTTATCTCGAAAAAATGATCGACGGTTATCGTACTTTAGCGGTAACAGGTAGAGAAATGCTGTCACTTACGGTAGAAACGCAAGAAACCCAGGTTGGAAGTATCAAACTAAATCAAAAATTACCTGCCAGAACGCTGAAAGTAACCTATCAATTGATTGGAAAAGACGCCAAAGATGTTCAGAAAAAATACCATCAATTGATGCGTTTTCTTTATAAAGAGTCTGCGATTGAGATTCGCTTTAAAGACGAATTGGATTATCACTACTATGGACAATATATGACAACAGATGAGGTGCGAGGGGATACCAATAGCATTATTGCAAGCTTTGAAATTCTTTGCACAGATCCGAAAAAATACTCTGCTTTGTTACAAACCGATGAAGCCATTACTACCTATTTACCCTATCAAACGACACCAGAAAAAATCACAGTAACGATTGCCGTTTTTGGTCCTTTAAAGATCACAAATGGCGACCAAACTATTAAAATCACTAGCTACAATTTAAGCGCAGGTGATCAAGTTGTGTTTGATTTTTTAAAAGGAAAAGTTTTTGTAAATGAATTGGATCAAACTTTTTTACTTGATTTAGAAAGTGATTTTGAAAACTTTAGAATTAAAGAAGGTCAATCCGTTCACTGTAATAACGGTAAAATGATTCTTGCTTATCGGGAGGTACAACTATGAATAAAAGTGTTTATTTCTTTGATGAGCGGCAACATTTGCTTCAAATCGTTAAGGAAAATGAATTAGTCGAAGTGATTCAGGAAAAAGAAATCACTTCAAATAAAGCTGAGTTGATGAATGATACGCTGAATGTATCAACCATCTATGACGAGGAATTAAAGCAAGCATCATATATGGCTGTGAAGGAAGAGACCGCTTCATATAGTTTATATAGAATTATTTTAGACAGTGAAGAAGAAAATCTTTTATCCTTTGTTGGAATTAGTTTTGCACCAGATGAGTTAGATTCGTACGTGGTCAAAAATGTCCAAGTGAAAAATGAATCGATCAAAAATACAGTACAAAAACTGTTAGTAGAAACAGAATGGCGTTTAGGGAAAATCGATTCAAACTTACCTTTAATAACAGAAGATTTCAATCTCTTTTCTGTTCGCGATGCTTTAAAAAATATTCAAACTCATGGCTGTGAAATTCTTTTTAAATATAAGATAGATGGTATTGGGATTACAGATAAATGGCTGGAAGTTTATCGTGAAATCGGCGAACAAAGTAAACAACGTTTCACGTACGGTGAAAAAGCATTGAGTATTGTGAAAGAACAGGATCGTAATCAAGTGTATACAAGTTTGATTGGTCGTGGTCGCGGTGAAGATGTGGGCGATGGAAAAGGCAAACGAATCGAATTCACGAATATAGAATGGAAAAAAATAACAGGTAAACCGTTGAATAAACCAAAGGGACAAAACTGGTTGGAATTTCCTGAAATGACCGAGCAATACGGTATTCCACTCAAAAACGGTGGCATGAGAAGACGTGAAAAAGTCATTACGTTTGATGAGGAAGAAGATCCAGCAAAACTCCTACAAAAAACCTATGATTCACTCGTTGAATATTCGCGTCCGCTCGTTCAATTTAAAACTGAAATTTTAGGTGGAGATACCATTGGAAATACTGTCACTATCCATCGATATGACCGAAATTATCACTACCAAACTCGTATTTTTAAAGTGAAAATCGATCGCTTAACAGGAAAAGTCGAGGCTGGTTTAGGAGATAATATTGCGAAAAGTATTTCAAAAGCTACTTCAGATCTCAAAGGAAATGTTGATTCTTTAGACGAAAAAAAGATGACTTTTTATGATTCAGAAGAAATATCTAAGTGGCAAGATGATATTATCCGTGGTGCCAAAGGCGGTTCTATAAAGCTGATGAATGGGATTGAAACTGGTAAATCAGATAGTCGTGAACCTTACCAGATGGTATGGATGAACAAAGGCTCTCTTGAAACGAGTGATCATTTTTTAGTGGCTAATAGTGAAGGTATTGGTTTTATTGATGGAGATTTTAATAAAGGTGAGTATAAAACAGCTTGGACCATTGATGGAAAATTCAATGCTGATTTTATTCAAGCTGGAACGATTAGAGGACGAACAATAGAAGGGTGCGAGTTTAAAACTCTAGATGACACATTTCAAATACAGATTCTAAATGGAAATATTATTTTTAGTGATAAAAAAGTAAATAAACGTTTAGGTTCTATAAGCGCAACAACAAGTAATGGAAAAGTTAATGGATTTGCGGTCATTCAAAAGCCCGGATTTATTTTTTCATTGAACTCTGGGAGTAAAGATATAGAAAATACATCTAACTATGTTATTCAAATACCAAAAGAAAGTACGATGGAAGAACCTAAGCTAAATTCACGAGCGGTATGGAAACATAATGGCGATTTGCATATTACAGGGAAGTTATTTATCAACGGAAAAGAAATAACGGGAAACGGTAGTGGTGGCTCAGGTAGCGGAGGCGGAATCCCTCCAGAACTGACAACAGATCAGGAAAAAAATGCTTGGGGAATTTGGCGATTCTTTAAAAATAAAGGCTGGTCGGAGCAATCTATCGCTGGAATGCTCGGGAATATCCAATCAGAATCAGGGATTATGCCTGATATTGATGAATCGAGTGGCGGAGGTGGCTATGGGCTGACGCAATGGACGCCTAAATCTAAACTTGTTGATTGGTGTAACGAACATGGGTTGGATCATCGAACGCTTGATACTCAATGCCAACGGATTCAATGGGAAATGGAAAACAATCAACAATGGTTTCCAAATTATGAACGTCCAGACTTATCAAATATATTATTTAGAGACTTTACAAAATTGTCAGACGTTAGACTAGCAGCAGAGTATTTTATTGCATTTTATGAGCATCCTAAATACCCTAATCAACCAGTTAGAGCACAGCAAGCTCAATACTGGTATGACAAATTAAGAAACTTAAAGCCAGGATCAACTACAGGCGCTGCTGGTTTAGCTCATTTAGAGACATTATACAAACAGCCTTTAGGCAATGGACAATGTTATGCAGTCCCAGCAGAGTATTCTGGATTTCTAGGTGGCTGTGGTTTAGGCGCAAATACAGGCTATCCCTTAAGCCATGTGATTGGAAATACTGAAGCAGCAGCTGAAATTGGTAGTGGTTACAACTGGTCGGCAGTTGGTTGGAAAGTTATTTTTAATCCAACATACGACCAATTAGTAACAGGTGCAATCATCAACTGGAAACGAGGCGGCAATATTGGCGGCTTTACTGTCGACAGCACATATGGTCACACAGGTGTCATCCGTGGTTTAATCAATGGAGGCTTCCAAACTTATGAGCAAAATATCGGATTAGGACAAGTAGTCGGCAAATATGAGCGATCATGGGTTGGAGCAAGCGAAATCAGTTCAATTGTCATCCCACCCAAATAAACAATTTTTTAGAAAGGAGTGAGTAAATGTCAATCGTCTATCCAATTTTTTTATCAACAACACAACCAAATGACAATATTCCTTCGATCATGATTCGTCAATTTGACGAAGGAAGTCAAGTTTTGGCTGTAACCGTAACAGAACAAGGAAAACCAAAAGACATTTCAAATTTAACCCCTTTTTTCTGCGTCAAACAAGGCCATCATGTAGGTCTCGGTTTATCTGAACAAAAAGTCACTAAAATCATCGACGCAAAAAAAGGAATATTGGAATACACATTAACCAATTACGATATGCAAAATATTGGAGAAAATACGGCTTACTTTAGTTTTAGAGAACTGCAAAAAGACTTAAGCTGGCGCCAACAATTTTCTACAAGTGATTTTACTTATCAAGTTAAAAAAAGTATCTATGAAGATGGTATTAAAGATAGTAACTATATTTGGACATTTGAAGAAATTTTACGCTATTTTACTGAATGGGTGAAAACATGTCAGGAGGTCTATGATGACTGGTATGTAGTCGCACAAGAAGAACTGCAGCGGATTATTGCTGAATTCCAAGAGTGGATCATAACAAATCAACAGCGCTATGATCAGTGGACAGAAGTTCAAAGAGCAGAGTTTGATAAATGGTTTACTACGATTAAAGGAATTTTAGATGAAAATGTTGCTGGTAATCTTTTGAACTTAATCGAAGAATTAAAATTAGCGCATTTCACTTTAAAAAGTGGTGAAACCGGAATTCTTAGAACGCTTCGAGATGATAAATTTAGCTTGAATCATGGGGTGACTAAATTAGGAAGCATTACGCATAAAAAAGAAGCTTCAGCCTTAGTGATAGCTGAAATCGATAGTGAAAAACAAAATACTTTCTTCATAAGAAAGGTAGGTTCAGTCTAATGCCGAATGAAGTAGAAGTCAAAAAAGTCATGGAAACCGATGAATCAGGTGTACAACGTCAAGTGTTTCCAGAAACCCATGTTAGCGCAGTTCTTGGTTTAGATAAAATCGAAACAATAGGAACAGGCGTAACATCAATCAATGGAAAAACAGGAGACATCACCTTAACAGCGAAGGATTTAGGTGTTCAAGGTACAGGCATAACAATAGATAAGGTGGGATCAGTATGACAGATATCGTTGAATTGAAAAATGATGGAGCGCTTATTTATCCGAAAACCCATGTGAATGCTGTGGAAGGAATCACAACAATCAAGGGTGAAAAAGGAGAAACAGGTGCAACTGGAGCCACAGGACCACAAGGCCCAGCCGGGACAAATGCCACAACAACTGCTGTTGCAACACAAACAGTCAATGGATTGATGAGTGCAGTAGATAAGAAGAAATTAGATACATTACCAACAATAACATTTAATAAGGTGGGATCAGTATAATGGCAGATATCGTACAATTAGAAGAAAAAGGAACAATTTTATATCCTAAAACCCATGTGAGTGCGGTGGAGGATTTATCAGCTTTTTTAAATAGTAATACAAAAATAGCTACAGTCTATTTTACCCAAAGTGAAGAGGTTGATAATAAACACGGTGTGGTGAATATCCCACTGAAGTTAACGAAAGAGAATGTATCAGGATTTTATAAATTTGATGGGACAAATATTATAGAAATAAATGAAACAGGTTTGTATGAAATTAACGGTAGATTATCAATCATAGATTGCACTGCTGGTACATGGACAACGATGTCTTTAGCTATTGAAAATAATGGAAGCTTAGTAAATCCTCTCACTGAGAGTAGAAATACACCCAATGGAGAATCCGGTATAAGCGGTATTTTTGAATTAAAAGCCGGAGCAACGCTACGAATAATAAAAAATGGAAGCAGTAGCAATGGTACAGTATTGAAAAGTTCGGTTATGCTCAAGAAAATTAATTAGTTACATGCTAATAAAGTAAATAGATAAATAATCCAGATAACAACTGATTTTACTGTTATCTGGATTATTTAATTTGTTACAAATTAAATAAAGTAGTGAGAGATGTTTTTAGTGGAAGATTGATCTTGATCGGCTATAAAGTGGTTAAAAACATTTTGGCTGAACACACTTGACCATATCAATATTTTTTTATAATATAGTTAGGAACCGAACTATTTAACAAGGAGGTAAATCATGGACAGAAAAATCGGCTTAAAAATCAGAATATTAGCCAATGAACTCAATCGAAAGGCAGCAGAAATTCTAAAAGAAGACGACGGCGAAGCCTCTTCAAGCATCCAAATGCGCATTCTGAATTTCATTCACCGCCGTAATAGTCAACAAGTTCCAGTCTATCAAAAAGACATCGAACAAGAATTTGACATTCGACGTTCCACTGCAACAGGCGTGCTACAAACAATGGAGAAACGTTTATTTATCGAACGAAGCAGTTGCAAAGAAGACAACCGTTTCAAAACAATTATTCTGACTGAACTAGGAAAACAAAAAGTTAAAGAAAACATCGTAAAGTTACATAAGTTCGATGAATTACTGGTACAAGGGATTCCAGAAGAAGAACTCGTAATCTTCTTTAAATTAATGGACAAACTATCTGAGAACAGCAAAAAAATAAATAAGGAAGGTGAACGGATTACATGATAAAAAAGCTGATCGCCAACATAGGTATTTATAAAAAAGAAAGTATCATTACGCCAATCTATGTAACTGGAGAAGTGATTTTAGATATCATTATTCCTTTAGTAATGGCAATGATGATCGATAACGGAATTGAAAAAGGGGATACAAAAGCTATTTTGATGTATGGGGCGATTTTATTTATTTGTGCAATCATTGCTTTATTTTTTGGTGCGATGTCAGGTCGGTATGCCGCTGTTGCATCAGCTGGTTTTGCTAAAAATTTACGCGATCAATTATTTGTTCGCATCCAAGGCTTTTCTTTTTCAAACATCGATCGTTTTTCTACCTCAAGTTTGATTACACGATTGACTACTGATGTGACCAATGTTCAAAATGCTTATCAAATGATTATTCGGCTTTTAGTTCGTAGTCCATTGGTCATGATTTTTTCATTAGCTATGGCGTACAGTATCAATAAAGATTTATCATTGATTTACTTAGGTGTTGTGCCATTTTTGATGATTGGTCTAGCGACTGTTATTTATTTTGCTCACCCCAATTTCAATAAAGTTTTTCGGATTTATGACAAATTAAATAACGTTGTTCAAGAAAATTTACAAGGGATTCGTGTTGTTAAATCTTATGTGAGAGAAAAACATGAGGATGAAAAATTCAAAACAGTTTCTAAAGATATTTATAAAACATTTTCAAAAGCGCAAAGTATCGTTGCATTTAATAACCCCATTTTGCAGTTTGCTATATACACGTGTATGTTATTGATCTCATGGTTAGGAGCAAAGTTTGTAGTAGGTGGTACTTTGACCACAGGTGAACTAGTTAGTATGTTTACGTATACGATGCAGGTTTTGATGAGTTTAAATATGTTATCAATGGTTTTTGTCATAGTGTTAATCGCACGAACATCTGCTGAACGTATCACAGAAGTTTTATCAGAAGAAAGTGATTTAAAAAACAATAAAGACCCACTTTATGACATTCCAGATGGTTCTGTTCGCTTTAAAGATGTCTGTTTCAGCTATGCTAACGATCTTGAAAAATTAGCGTTGATGCAGGCGAATATGGAAATCAAATCAGGAGAAGTGATCGGGATCGTTGGTGGAACAGGTAGTTCTAAATCTACATTAGTCCAGTTGATTCCAAGATTATATGATGTTACACAAGGATCAGTCGAAGTTGGTGGACACGATGTACGAGAGTATGATCTAAAATCATTGCGTGACCAAGTCAGCATGGTTTTACAAAATAATGTATTATTTACAGGAACAATCAAAGAAAATCTGCGTTGGGGAAATGAAGAGGCCACAGAAGAAGATTTGATCAGAGTATGTAAAATTGCGCAGGCGGATAGTTTTATCGAAGAATTTCCTGATAAATATGACACAATGATTTCTCAAGGTGGAAATAACGTCTCAGGGGGTCAAAAACAACGTTTATGTATTGCTCGCGCCTTATTGAAAAAACCAAAAATTCTGATTTTGGATGATTCTACAAGTGCTGTTGATACGAAAACAGATAGCCTGATAAGAGAAGGGATGAGACAAGAAATCCCAGGAACGACAACCTTTATTATCGGGCAACGAGTGTCTTCTGTTCAAGATTCTGATCGCATTATTGTGATGGACAAAGGTTTGATTGATGCTATCGGAACCCATGATGAGTTGTTAGCTAATAATCAGATTTATCAAGAAGTGTACGAATCTCAGCAGAAAGGATTTGGTGAAGACGATGCGTGATGAACAAACAAAAGGGATTCGCAAAAGTCAAGATCCTTTGAAAACGTTGAAAAGACTGTTTTCATATATGTTTAAAAATTATAAATTCCAGCTTATATTAGTACTATTTCTCATCTTACTAAGTACTTTTGCCAATGTCCGCGGCTCATTATTCTTGCAAGTGGTGATTGATAATTATATTACACCGCTTCTTGGCCAAAGTAATTCTAATTTTTCTGGATTGTTAAAGGCAATCACAACAATGGCGCTGATTTATGGTGTTGGGATCATTGCAAATTTAGGCTATAACCTGATGATGGTTCGTATCGGTGAAGGAACACAAAAAACAATTCGAAATGAAATGTTTACTCATCTTGAAACATTGCCCATTAGCTATTTTGATTCAAATTCTGACGGAGATATTATGAGTCATTTTACGAATGATACGGATACATTACGCCAGATGATTTCACAAAGCATTCCTAATTTAGTAGCAGCAGTTGTTAGTTTTGTTAGTGTGTTTATTGCTATGTTTACAATCAGCATTCCATTGACACTAGTCGTGATGGTCTCTGTTTCCATAATGATCGTGACGATTCGGATGATTGCTGGGCGCAGTAGTCGTCATTTTGGGAAACAACAACGGGATTTAGGACGTGTAAATGGATTTGTTGAAGAAATAATGCATGGACAAAAAGTGGTGAAAATATTTAACCACGAGCCGCAAACGATTAAACAATTCAAAATGATTAATGAAGAATTACGTCAAAGCGCTACTCAGGCTAATAAATATGCAAATAGCTTAATGCCGATCATGATGAATTTGTTGAACATTCAATACGTACTTTTAGCGGTAGTAGGAGGAATCTTTTCAGTGTATGGTGTATCGGGTTTAACGATTGGGATGATCGCCTCTTTTCTTCAATTAAGCCGTTCATTGAATATGCCTATCAGCCAAGTTTCTCAACAAATCAATTTTGTGATCATGGCTTTGGCTGGTGCAGATCGCATTTTTACTTTGATCGATGAAAAATCGGAAGTTGATGATGGCTATGTGACGTTAGTTCATGTGAATCGTGAGTCAGGTCATCTTGTTGAAAGTGACGTTAGAACAGGCTTATGGGCGTGGAAACATCCGCATAAAGATGGTACAGTGACGTATACAGAATTAACTGGAGATGTACGCTTTGAAGAAGTATCCTTTGGTTATACTAATCAGAATCGAGTCTTAAAAGATATTAATCTTTATGCAAAACCAGGTCAAAAAGTTGCCTTTGTTGGAGCGACTGGAGCAGGAAAAACAACGATTACCAACTTGATCAATCGTTTTTATGATATTCAAGAAGGAAAAATCCGTTATGATGGGATCAATGTGAAGAAAATCAAAAAAAGTTCTTTAAGAAAATCATTAGGAATTGTTTTGCAGGACACTCATTTATTTACGGGAACGATTCGTGAAAATATTCGCTATGGGAAATTGAATGCATCAGATGATGATGTGATCAAAGCGGCTCAATTAGCAAATGCAGAGGATTTTATCAATCATTTACCCAATAAATATGATACAGTGATCACGGGTGATGGTGAAGGTTTATCTCAAGGGCAACGGCAGCTACTATCAATTGCAAGAGCCGCAATTGCTGATCCGCCAGTGATGATATTGGACGAAGCAACATCCAGTATCGATACGAGAACGGAAAAACATGTACAAGCTGGGATGGATCGTTTAATGAAAGGTAGAACGGTATTTGTTATCGCACATCGATTGTCAACCATTCAAAATTCAGATGCAATCATGGTGATGGATCATGGGCGTATCATAGAACGTGGCAGTCATGAAGAATTGCTAGAAGGAAAAGGAATTTACCATCAATTATATACAGGAAAAGTAGAACTTTCATAAGAAAAAAGAGCTTGGGACATAAGTCTTAAGACAAATAAAACAGAAGACCGAAAATCATAAAAATGATTTTTAGTCTTCTGTTTTTTAGTTTCTTGGGAGAATTATTCTTGTTTGATAGCTTATTTAGCCTATATTTTCTCAAATTTACAGCCATTAGCGCAAGCCCAATTTCATTGTGTGCCTGTTGTTTCCCTCGAACAGAGAACCGAGTGAACCCTAAACAAGCCTTCAAATGTCCGAAAGCTGGTTCGACGTCAATTTTTCGTTGACGATAGAGTTTACCTGTTTCTTCTTCTGAAAGCAGCTGTTGAATTCTTGCTTTAAAGTATTCCCAATTCATGTTCTTTTGAATCTCACGATTCTTGTCACTCTTCGCTTTTGTACACTGGCTTCGAAGAGGACAATTCGAGCAGTCTTCACATTCATACCGTTTTAAATAACGTTTAAAGCCATATTTATCTGTACGAATAGAATAGTTTCGAAAATTCATTTTTCGTCCGTTTGGACAAAGAAACGTATCCTCTAATTCTTGGTACGGCCAGTTTGCTGGAAGGAACGGATTTTGTTTAAACTTTTTCTTCTGTTCTTTATGGTACATGGCATAAGTGATGAGTGGTGTTCGCTCGTGATCCTCTAAAACCGCTTGATAGTTTTCTTCTCCTCCATAGCCGGCATCTGCGACAATATAGTTTGGCAGATCAAAGAAACACTCTTTTAAAGTGGTTAAAAAAGGGCGCAATGTTCGTGTATCTGTTGGATTTGAGAAAAGATCATAGCCTAAAATATACTGACTGTTCGTGGCGATTTGAAGATTATAACCTGCTTTCAACTGACCATTTTTCATATGATCATCTTTCATGCGCATAAAAGTGGCATCTGGATCTGTTCTAGAATAGCTGTTTCGTTGTCCTAAAATCTGTCTATGTTTTTGATAAGCGAGTTTTCGCTCTTTAAAGTCTTTGAAAAGTTTCCTTAATTTTTTTGGAACTTTTCGTTTAGAACGAATTGATTTGCGCGTAATTCCATCCTTTGCTTGTTCGATTTTATCTGTAAACTTTTCGACAACATGCGCGAGATTTTCTTCAATCTTGCCTAATTCAGTGACAGATAATTCTTTTTCGGACTCGCGCTCAATTTCAGGAATAATCGTATTTTTCAATAGTTCATCATAAAGAAAGGTTGATTTTTCGGTGAGTTTTTTGTCAAAGTTATCAATGGATTTTCTCCAAACAAAGGTATATTTATTTGCGTTGGCTTCAATCTTTGTGCCATCGATAAAAATAGCTTCTTCATCGATTAATTGTTCCTTGACTAATTGACTACGGAATTGGACGAAGCACTCCCGAAGGAGTGTGTTCACTAAGGGATTCACACGGAAACGATTGATTGTTCGATAGCTAGGTTGATAGCTTTGAGTGAGCCACATCATGCGAATACTGTCTTTCGTCAACGCTTCAATCTTGCGACCAGAAAATACAGATTGTGTGTAGGCGCATAAAATCATCTTCATCATCATTTTGGGATGATAAGAAGAAGGACCCATCTGATGGTGAAAAGGAAGAAAACGTGCCTCGGGAATACTTTCCACTAATTGATCAATAACAAATGCGATATCATTTTTTTCTAACTGAAAACTAAAATCTAGAGGAAGAATGACTTGATTTGTGGTATAATTTTTAAACATAAGAACACCTCGCTTGTTTATTTGTGTAGTTACTTTTATTCTAGCAAAGGTGTTCTTATTTTTATAGAAAAAAATAATCCAGATGCCAATCAAGTTGATTGGTATCTGGATTTTTCGTTAGGACTTATGTCCCAAACTCTTTTCAGTATAAACGATTAAAATAATACGCCAAGAGAGATTCGAACTCCCGACCGCTCGCTTAGAAGGCGAGTGCTCTATCCAGCTGAGCTATTGGCGCAAAATAATAACGCAACAGAATTTATTATAATGAACATAGAAAACAAAGTCAATCATAAATTAGAAATAACAACAATTTTTTTTCAGGAAGTGGTTTATATGCAAGAAAGGCTAAGTTTTTATTGACTCTCATTTCGTATTTTGGTACAATATTAATGTTGTAATTGTGGGCTCCACAGCTACAACCGCACAGAACAAGTTTTTGTAAGTACAACAACCGTTGTCACTTGGGATGGCGAGTCTAAGTCTAGAAGAAGGAGGTGCTGTATAGCATGTACGCAATTATCAAAACTGGTGGTAAACAAGTAAAAGTTGAGGTAGGTCAAGCAATTTACGTTGAAAAATTAGACGTAGAAGCTGGCGAAAAAGTTGTTTTTGACGAAGTTATCTTGGTGGGTGGCGAATCTACGAAAGTAGGAGCTCCAACTGTCTCAGGTGCAACTGTCGAAGGAACTGTAGAAAAACACGGCAAACAAAAGAAAGTCGTGACTTTCAAATACAAACCTAAAAAACACACTCACCGCAAACAAGGTCACCGTCAACCATATACAAAAGTTGTAATCAACGCAATCAACGCATAATTCTTTTAAGTTGCATAGGAAAGAGGCCTATCAATGATTAAAAGTTCTTTTAAACGAAATGGCTCAGGCCAGATCGTTTCTTTTGAAATAAGTGGTCATGCTTACTCAGCTGAACCAGGTCAGGATATTGTTTGTGCTGCAGTATCTGTTCTAGCTTTTAGTACATATAATGGCATTGAAGCCTTAGCGGGATTTACGCCAATTATAGATATGAATGAAGTGGAACAAGGATACATGTATGTTGAAACGATTTCTGATGTTACTCAAGAACAAGCAAACATTGCTCAGATATTATTAGAGAATCTTTTATTAGGTCTCCAATCTGTTGAGGCAGAAAACAGTGAATTTGTTCGAGTAACGACAATTAATTAGAAAATAGGAGGTGCAGATAATGCTAAAAATGAATTTACAGTTTTTCGCCCATAAAAAAGGTGGAGGTTCTACTTCCAATGGTCGTGATTCAGAATCTAAACGCCTAGGCGCTAAAAGTGCTGATGGCCAAACAGTAACTGGTGGATCAATTTTATACCGTCAACGCGGAACTAAAATTTACCCAGGAGCTAACGTAGGTATTGGTGGCGATGACACTTTATTTGCTAAAGTAGACGGCGTAGTACGTTTTGAACGTAAAGGCCGTGACAAAAAACAAGTATCTGTTTATCCAGTAGCTCAATAAATTTTGAACTGATTTACTCTATCTTTTATATTAAAAGATAGAGTTTTTTTAAACCATCAGATACATATTTTGCCCAAAAAAATGCCATTAGAAAAGGATTAAAAATATTTTACTTACGAAAAATTTTTTAATATGGTAGCATAAACTCTGTTATTAAAAAAAAGGAGTGTATTGCATGCCACAAAATAAAAAAGAAGGAATATTTTTCACAACGATTGTCTGTTTTTCTATGGTTATTTCAATGAGCGCTTATAATCTTTTACTGCATGGCCAATTTTCATTGAGTAATTTATTAATTGGATTAGTCCCAGGATTTATTGTAGCGTTTATATTTGATATTTTGATCGTCTCATCACCAGCCAAGAAGCTTGCTTTTGCTTTACCTATCAATAAAGAGAAAAAAATCCATATGATCATTGCTGTTTCCAGCTGTATGGTTTTAGGAATGGTCTTTTTTATGTCAATGTACGGTGTTTTCATGCAATTTGGTTTTACAGATAATTTTTTGAATTATTACATTGAAGCTTTTACTAAAAATCTGATTCTGGCATTGCCACTTCAATTATTACTTGTAGGTCCGATTTGTCGAATGATTCTAAGTATGAGCCGACAAAAAAGTTGGTTAAAGGAAACTAACTAAAAAATAATTAACAAATCAAAACGAGTGAATGCTTTGAACTCACTCGTTTTTTGTATTTATTTGATAACTATCGATTCAAAAAAAGGGCCATCATTAAAAAAAGATAAAAAGTTGGTATAATCAATAGAATCTTGACTATTAGGACCGAGATTGGTTACGTTTGAAACTTAGACAGCTAGGATACATATGGATAAAAAGCGAAGAATATCAATGTTTGAGTAGCCTTAAAGAATCCGAATAAACGATGGGAACAAAAGCAATCTCTACTTTAAACATACAGATCAAAAACAGCGATTTCTGGTGGTACTCCAAAACGTGCTGGAATTTTTGTTGTACCTAATCCTGTATTGACATACAACGTTTTGTCGTTTTCTAAATGATAAAAACCTTCAAAATATTTTTCTGCCATCACATTCTTGATTCTAAAAAAGGGAAGCTTTACTTGGCCACCGTGACTGTGACCGGACAATATTAGCTGAATATTTTGATTGAGTACGTCATCGGCTTTGTCTGGTTCATGGCTTAATAAAATAGTATAGTCACTTTGCCGGTTAGCCAATGTATCCTCAATTGATGAATTCCCTAAAACAGAGTCATCCAAACCACCTATGTAGATCGATTTTTCATTAGAGAGTGGAATAGTAACACCGCTGTTTTCAAGTAAGTGAAAGTCTGATGCAGCTAAAACCTCAGGATAAATATGAGCTGCTCCGCCGCCGTAGTCATGATTCCCCCAGACAGCATATTTTCCTAATGGCGCTTTTAAACGCTTAAGTGCTGTAATAACTTCTTCAACTGGCCCGTATGTTGCGTAGTTATCAAATAAATCACCTGTAAATAAGATAATATCAGGGTTTCCGTTATTGACTTTTGTAACGATTTTTTCTAATTGTGCAACTGGGTATTTTTTCTGAATATGAATGTCTGAAAGTTGTACAACTTTGACCGCCTTTTGTCCGTCATTGCTGCCAACTGTGTAGCGGTGTGTGATGATCATTTTTGGCTCTATAAAAAAGGCATAAAGGGGCATGCCGATAATAGCGAATAGAAATAAGTAGACAAAATATCGTTTTTTCATAGTTGACCTCTCTTTCAAAGCTTACTATAACGAAAAGAAATTAAAAAATGGTAAAATAAATCTAGTAGTATAAAAACTTTAGAATAAATTAGAGGTTACTGCTCTTCGGTGTTTTTCAAAATCATTATTTGATATAATAGGAAAGAACTTATTAGGAAAGAAGGATGAAACAATGATAGCAAGAGTAAATAAATTAAGAGCATTAATGAAAAAAAATGATCTTTCGAGTTTTCTAATCACAAGTCCATATAATTTGCGTTATCTGACAAATTTTACTGGAACAACAGGATTGGCAGTGATTACGTTAGACAAAGCTTTTTTTGTCACTGATTTTCGCTATACAGAACAAGCAGCAGAACAAGCTCAAGACTTTGAAATTATTCAAAATTCTGGGCCGATTTACGATGAAGTTGTAGCGATTGCAGAAAAAGAACAATTGGCAAATATTGCGTTTGAAGAAACGGCTATGAGCTTTGCGGAATATAGTCTTTTGGAAGAAATCACACCATGTGATCTAATACCAGTAGCAGGTCTGATTGAAGAATTGCGTGAAGTCAAAGACGAAGAAGAAATTGCAATCATTGAAAAAGCCTGCAGTATCGCTGATCTTGGATTCAAGCATATTCTGACAGTCATTAAACCTGGTATGACAGAAATTGAAATTGCCAATCAATTAGATTTTTATATGCGTTCTTTAGGCGCTTCAGGTGTATCTTTTGAAACAATCGTAGCAAGTGGTGTGCGCTCTGCAATGCCGCATGGTGTTGCTAGTGAAAAAGTCATTGAAAAAGGTGATTTGATCACGTTGGATTTTGGCTGTTATTATCAAGGATATGTTTCTGATATGACTCGAACATTTGCAATCGGCGAACCAGATAGTAAACTGAAAGAGATTTATCAAATCGTTTTAGAAGCGCAGTTAAAAGTACTAGATGAAGCAAGACCAGGACTGACTGGGATTCAATTGGATGGGATTGCTCGTGATCATATTGCATCTTACGGATATGGTGAGGCATTTGGACATAGTACGGGTCATGGAATTGGCTTAGAAATTCATGAAGGTCCGAATGTTTCGTTTAGAGCAGATAAACAATTTGTAGCTGGAAATGTGATCACGGATGAACCAGGGATTTATCTTGCAGGTCTTGGTGGTGTTAGAATAGAAGATGATTTATTGATTACGAACGAAGGAAATCGAGTTTTAACACATTCGCCCAAAGAATTGATCATATTATAAGAATATTTGTGAAAATAATGAAAAAAATGGTGTGTATCCTAGTTGCAGACTAATTTCTAGGATTAAACTACTTTTGACTCATTTTCTCATAGATTTTTTGGTAGCGAAACGAACGGATTAATGATAAACTAAGGTGGAATGTAAACATAGATAGAGAAATGAGTTGGGAATTCAGTAATTATAAAAGTTTCCAGTCTATAACTATCCAGTTACACAGCTAGCTCCTTGGTGAAAGAGGAAACTGAATGAGATAACAAGAGGTCAGTCAGTTTTTCTTATCGAACAAGAGGAGTTTGCGCTTATGTTTGTATTATCTAGCTTCGTGGACTAGCTTTTCGGAAAAAAGCTTAAATATGAATGAGGTAAAACAACTCAGTCCTATTTTCATATCAGAGCTGAACGAGTCCGCTACGCTTTTATTATAAGGAGGATTAAAATGACTGAAGAAAAAAATCTAGTAATCAATACTAAAGATTCTTTAGGTGAGATTGTTATCGCACCAGAAGTGATTGAAGTCATTATTGGTATTGCAGCATCTAAAATAGATGGTGTGTACGGCATGCGTGGAACATTTGCCAATAATGTAACAGAATTTCTTGGTCGTGCAGCTCACGGTAAGGGAGTTTATTTAAGAGCGGAAGAAGAAGGTCTTAAAGTTGATATTTATTGTTACTTAAATTACGGTATTTCAGTACCTAAAGTAGCCTTAGATATGCAAGATCGTGTGAAACAGCAAGTGCTGTTCATGACAGATATCGATTTAGTGGAAGTCAATATCCATGTGGTAGCAGTAGTACCTGAGAAGCTGCCTGAACCAGATTTTGATGAATTATTCCCGGAAGATGAGGGAGAAAATGAGTAAGCCAAGTTTCACTCGTCATGAGATCCGTGAAAAAGCGCTTCAAGCGTTATTTCCTTTAGACTTTAATGTTGACTTAACAAAACAAGATGCGATTTCATACGCATTAGAGTTAGATAATCAAGAAATCATTAGTGAAGATGGAGAAGAATTTGTCCCGACATACTTAGATTTATTGGTTGGTGGTGTTTGCGATCGAAAAGCAGAACTGGATGAGATCATCAAAAAACATTTAGGGAATAACTGGTCGATTACACGTATTGCTAAAATGGATTTGATCATTTTACGTATGGCTATTTTCGAAATGCTTTATGTTGGGGATGTTCCTAACACAGTTGCTTTGGATGAAGCAATAGAACTTGCAAAAAAATATAGTGATGACCGTTCAAGAAAGTTCGTCAACGGTGTTTTAGCGAATGTGATGAAAGAGATTGATTCAAAGTAGAGATACTTTGAATCTTTTTTCATTTAGAAAATATAAGGAATCATAGAGTTTTAAGACTAGCCAAATTATGCTAAAATGAAAGAATATAGACAAAACGAGGAGTGAGCTTAATGGGAGAGATAATCGACGGCCGCAAATTAGCAGATAAAATGCAGGCACAAATCAAAGAAGAAGTGCAAGAACTTGAAAAAAAAGGCATGCGTCCAGGTTTAGTTGTTTTATTAGTTGGCGAAAATCAAGCCAGTCAAACGTATGTAAAGAATAAAGACATCGCAGCAGCCAAAATCGGCATTCATTCAAAAATCGAACGTCTTCCTGAGACTATTTCAGAAATAGATCTCCTTGACGTGATCGAACAATACAACAAAGATCCAGAATACCATGGAATATTAGTTCAGTTACCATTGCCAAAGCACATTGATGAAGAGAAAATACTATTAGCCGTCGATCCTAAAAAAGATGTCGATGGTTTTCATCCAATGAATATGGGGCATCTGTTTATTGGTGAACCGACGATGATTCCTTGTACTCCATACGGCATCATGAAAATGTTTGAAGCGTATGACATTGATTTAGAAGGCAAACGAGCAGTTGTGATCGGTCGAAGTAATATTGTTGGGAAGCCAATGGCACAACTTCTGATGATGAAAAATGCTACGGTTACAATCGCTCACTCAAGAACTGTTGATTTACCCTCTGTTGCTCGGGAGGCGGATATTTTAGTTGTTGCGATAGGTCGTGGGCACTTTGTGACAAAAGATTTTGTTAAACCTGGTGCCGTCGTCATCGATGTTGGTATGAATCGAGATACGCATGGAAAGTTGATCGGCGATGTAAAATTCGATGAAGTCTCTCCTCTAGCAAGTTATATCACGCCAGTGCCAAAAGGTGTTGGACCGATGACGATCACGATGTTGATGTATCAAACAGTAGAAGCTTGTAAAAAACAAAAGTAAGGTGAGAAGATGGAACAGCAATATTTAACAGTTACAGCTTTAACAAAATATTTAAAACGTAAATTTGATGCTGATCCATATTTGGAACGGGTTTATTTGACTGGTGAAATTTCCAACTTTCGTTTACGTCCAAATGCTCACCAGTATTTTAGTTTAAAAGACGATGGAGCGAAGATTTCAGCAATCATGTTCAAATCTGCTTTTCAAAAACTGAAGTTTCAACCAAAAGAAGGAATGAAAGTCCTTTTAGTTGGTCGAGTTTCATTATATGAAAGTGGTGGTTCCTATCAAATTTATGTCGAGCATATGGAGCCGGATGGTGTGGGCGCTTTATATCAAGCGTTGGCAGAGTTACGTGAGAAATTAGGAAAAGAAGGATTATTTGAAGGACCTAAAAAAAATCTGCCTAGATACCCTAAACGAATTGCCGTTGTAACAAGTCCGAGCGGGGCTGTTATCCGCGATATTATTACGACAGTAAAACGCAGATATCCGATTGCACAACTCGTTTTATTTCCTACGTTAGTGCAAGGAGATCAGGCGGCAGATGATATTGTTCGTAATATTCAACGCATCGAAGAATTAGGGAACTTTGATACAATGATTATTGGTCGTGGTGGTGGTTCGATCGAGGACTTGTGGCCGTTTAATGAAGAACGAGTAGCCAGAGCGATTTATCAGGCAAATACACCAGTTATTTCTTCAGTGGGTCACGAGACAGATATAACGATTGCCGATATGGTAGCTGATGTGAGAGCGGCAACACCAACTGCAGCAGCAGAACTGGCCGTTCCAGTATTGAATGAAGAATTACTAAAAATCAAAGATCGGCAAACGCGCTTAGAGCAAAGTTTTCTTTATCAATTACAGCAAAAAAATGAACGGTATCAACGGTTGAAAAATTCATATGTATTCAAGCAACCAGACCGTTTGTATGAAGGACAAACCATTAAATTAGACCGAATCACGCAACGCTTGATGCAATCGATGGAAACTGTTTATCATCAAAAACAACGAACAGCACAAGAAATTATTGCTCAATTTAAACAACAAACACCAATCGGACAAATCAGAGAAAGTCAGCAGCAACTAACGTTTTTGAACAAATCACTTCATGATAGAATGGGACAATACATGAAAGATAAAGAAAAACAATTTACTTCTGCTGTCCAACAGCTGGATTTGTTGAGCCCATTAAAAATCATGGGTCGAGGCTATAGTTATACGACGAAAAAACAACAAGTCATCAAGTCTGTCAATGAACTACAACCAAAAGAAAAAATTCAAATCCATTATGTGGATGGTGTGGTAGATACGGTGATTGAAAAAATAACGTCCACTGAAAAGGAGTAACAAAATGGCTAAAGAAAAAGCAGTCGAAAAAACATTTGAAGAATCACTAATTGAATTAGAAGAGATCGTTCAACGGTTAGAGCGTGGAGATGTTCCTTTAGAAGAAGCCTTAGCTGCGTTTCAACAAGGGATGGTCTTAAGTAAACAGTGCCAAGATACATTGGAAAAAGCTGAAAAAACTCTGACAAAAGTTATGACAGAAACTAACGAAGAAGTGACTTTTGAAGAAAGCGAGGACAATTGATGGAAGATTTCACTGAATTTCGTAAGTTGAGTTTACCGCTTATTGAAAAAGAAATGGAAAATTTTATCAATGAATACACTGCAAATGAGCAATTAAAAGAAGCGATGTTGTATTCAATTCATGCAGGAGGAAAAAGGTTTCGTCCACTTTTAGTTTTAGCTACGATTCGTTCATTTAATAAAGAAGTGGAAGTACATGATTATCAAGTCGGGGCTGCTTTAGAAATGGTTCATACCTATTCATTGATCCATGATGATTTACCAGCGATGGACGATGATGATTTGCGCCGTGGTAAACCAACGAATCACAAAGTCTTTGGTGAAGCGTATGCGATTTTAGCAGGTGATGGACTACTCACAGCTGCTTTTCAATTGATCGCAATCAGTCAACTCGAGTCAAATCAAAAAATATTGTTGATCCAACTGTTAAGTAAAGCTTCTGGTACACAGGGGATGGTGGCTGGACAGGCTGGCGATTTGCAAGGTGAAAAACGAGCATTGTCACTATCTGAATTAGCGAATGTTCATGAAAAGAAAACAGGGGCTTTAATCGAATTTGCTCTGTTAGCTGGTGGTATTTTAGCCAATCAGCCAAAAGAAGTTGTCGACTTATTAGGTGTTTTTGCGCAACATTTAGGTTTAGCTTTTCAGATCAAAGATGACTTGTTGGATGCAACAAGCTCAGAAGAAGAGTTGGGTAAGCAAGTTGGCCGAGATGAAGCGCTAAACAAAAGTACTTATCCGATCTTACTTGGATTAGATGGAGCTAAAGAGGCGCTGGAGGAACAATTAGCAATAGGAAATGATACATTAGAGAAAATAAAACAAACAAGCTCAGAATTTCAATCAGAATTATTACATGAATTGTTAGAACAATTGCGGTTAGGCTAGAAAGAAGGCATTTATGAAGAAAGAGCGCGTAGATATTTTAGCGTTTACTCAAGGATTATTTGAAACAAGAGAAAAGGCCAAACGTGCAGTAATGGCAGGACTCGTTTATAACGATAAAAATGAACGATTAGATAAACCCGGTGAGAAAATTTTGATTGAAACGCCTTTACAAGTAAAAGGTCAAACCTTACAATACGTTTCTCGCGGTGGTTTAAAACTTGAAAAAGCGTTAGACGTATTTGAATTAGATGTGACGGATAAAACTATGTTGGACATTGGTTCATCTACTGGCGGATTTACCGATGTAGCGTTGCAAAATGGCGCTCGTTTGAGCTATGCGCTAGATGTTGGTTATAATCAACTCGCATGGAAGATCCGTCAAGACGAACGAGTAGTTGTCATGGAACGAACGAATTTCCGCTACAGCACACCAGAAGATTTTCAAGCAGGCACTCCAGATATCGCAACGATCGATGTATCCTTTATCTCTCTAAAATTGATTTTACCTCCACTGCACAACATCTTGAAACCAGGTGGTAAAGTCATTGCGTTGATCAAGCCTCAATTTGAAGCGGGTAAAGAGTTGGTTGGCAAAAAAGGTATTGTCCGTGAACCTGAAACCCATAAAATGGTTTTAAATGATATTCTTTCATTTGCACAAGAAAATGGATATTCAGTCAGCGGATTGGATTATTCACCCATCACTGGTGGAGAAGGAAATATCGAATTTTTGGCCTATTTAACTTCTGAAAAGACATTAGAGCCTAAAGAGCTATCGACGGAGATCACAACTGTTGTTGAAGCGGCTCATAAAAAGTTAAAAGGCTAGTGAGTAAACACAGATAGATCGATTCTTTTGTCAAATAAAAGACTTGATTCATAAGACTGAGATAAAGCGTTAGACGTTTTGTTTCAGCCTTATTTTTTATGCTTTCAAAATGAATAAAAATACGCTATGATAAAATGGAAATGAAAGGCTAAGATTTATAAGGTGGATCATTATGAAAAGGAGTAAATAGTTATGAGAAAAAAAGATCGGCATCGTCTGATTACTCGTTTATTAGCTGATAAAAATATACAAAAACAAGAAGACTTTGTCACTTACTTAGAAGAAAAAGGCATAGAAGTGACTCAAGCAACGATTTCTCGTGATATTAAAGAAATGAAACTAATCAAAGTACCATCTATAGATGGTGGTTATCGTTACAGTGTTCCTGCAGAAACAAAAGAAGATACTTCTGTAAAACTTGAAAAATTAATGAAAGATGCATTTGTTTCAGTTGATCAAATGGAAAAGCACGTTATTTTGCGTACTATACCAGGGAATGCTGCAGCAGCATCTAATTTAATCGAAAAGCACTATAAAGAAATTGTCTTTGCAACACTTAACGATGATGATGGCGTGTTGATCATCGCACGAACTGAAAAAGACGCTGAATTTTTAAAAAATGAATTTTTCCGATATTTATAAAATCGAGGTGAATAGAAATGTTGCAAGAACTTTCTGTAAAGAATTTTGCGATCATATCCTCATTGCAATTAGAATTTCAAATGGGAATGACCGTTTTAACCGGTGAAACCGGTGCTGGGAAATCAATTATTATTGATGCAATGGGATTATTGACAGGCGGACGCGGATCAAGTGACTATATTCGTCAAGGCGCTTCTAAATGTACATTGGAAGGTCTCTTTACAATGCCGAAAAACCAAGAGCTAGTGAATCTTTTGGAAGAATTAGGAATCGAAAAAGATGAGGATTCGATTGTGATTCAACGGGATATTTCAACTTCAGGTAAGAATGTTTGCCGAGTGAATGGTCGAATCATCAATATCGCAAATTTACGCAAAATTGGTGAATTTCTAGTTGATATTCACGGCCAGAATGAACACCAGGAATTGATGCAGAGTGAAAAACATTTAGGCATGCTTGACGATTTTGGCGGCAAAGAGTTGCTAAAGATAAAAGAGCAATATGAGGGGCTTTACTCGGAGTATCGTATGATCGAAAAGAAAGTCAGAAACAGACAAAAAAATGAAAAAGAATTCGCTCAACGTATGGATATGCTGCAGTTTCAAAGCGATGAAATAGCTGCAGCTGAACTTGTTTTAGGTGAAGAAGAACAATTGATCGAAGAACGAAATAAACTTGGGAATTTCCAGAAAATCGCAGATGCTTTGACAGCCAGTTATGAAGCAGTCAATGGAGATGGTGATAGCAGTCTAGATAAAATCGGTTATGCAATGAATGAATTGTTATCGATAGAGATGCTTGATCTTGAGTACAAAGCAATATCAGAAGCTGTTCAAAATAGTTATTATCTTTTGCAAGAAGCGAGCGGTGATCTGTCTCGCCACATCGATAGTCTAGAATTAGACGAAAATCGGTTAAACGAAGTAGAAACTCGACTGGAACTCATCAGACAGATGAAAAGAAAGTATGGCGAGTCAATAGAAACGATCCTAGATTATTATCAAGAAATCACGCGAGAATTAGCAGATGCTGATTTTTTAGAAGGCCGGACGGGTGAGTTAGAATCATTACTAGTTGAAAAGAAAAAACAAGTAATTGAGAGTGGTTTAAAGTTACGGGAAAGCAGAAAGAAAATTGCAAAAAAATTAGAAAAGAATATTTTAAAAGAATTAAAGGAATTATATATGGAGCGTACAGTATTTGATATCCGTTTCACAGAATTGTCAGAAGAACAATTTACTGAGGAAGGACTAGATCAAGTCGAATTTTATATAACGACAAATCCTGGAGAGCCATTAAAACCTTTAGTAAGAGTTGCGTCTGGTGGAGAACTTTCCCGTGTGATGTTGGCATTAAAAACAATCTTTTCTAAGTCTCAAGGAATCACAAGTATTGTTTTTGATGAGGTTGATACAGGTGTTAGTGGCCGCGTTGCACAAGCGATCGCAGATAAAATCTACCAAATTTCTGAAAACTCACAAGTGCTATGTATTACGCATCTTCCTCAAGTCGCTGCTGTAGCCGACTATCAATATTTTATTGAAAAAGAAATTATTGGCGAACGTACAGAAACAAAGGTTAGAAGATTGAAAAAAGATGAACGAGTAGCCGAAATTGCCCGTATGCTTTCAGGCAGTGAAATTACGAAACTAACGACTGAACATGCAAAAGAATTATTGAATATGGCTGGAAATGAACGTAGAAGTTAAGAGGCTAGAACAAAAGTATTTAGGGTGTGGAACAAAAAGTGATTGTTCCTTTTGTCCACACCCGTTAAACTCCATCAAAAAAATGAGAAGAAAATGATGGTAGACATCGAATTTTCTTCTCATTCACTGTTTATTTAGTTGATTATCGTAAACTCATTATGGCAGTCAAGATTGTTGAACCAGCAATGGCAATCAGCATCAACCAAACAACGACTTTAGTGACTTTAGAAAAAGTACTTGTCTTTTTATCGTTCATTGATTATACACATCCTTATTCTTTACTTTCTCTAGTTTACATCGTTTTACTAAAATCAGCAACTAGAAATTTTACAAAAGGTTTCTTTTTTTTAGCCGTCGAATCACAAAAATGCAAGTTGCTGTCGTAATGATGAAGATCCAAAAAAAGGCATCTCCGCGATTAGCAAAGGGCAATTTTACATTCATACCAAATATTCCACCAACGATTGTAGGAATTGTCAAGACGATTGTTAAAGATGTTAAAATTTTCATTACATTATTCAGATTATTTGAAACGATTGCTGAAAAAGTATCGCTAACTTTATCCACCAGTTTTAATTGAATGCTTGTAGTCGTTGCTGCTTGTTTTGTTTCCACCAAAATATCATGGAGATGTGGCAAATGTGCTCTTGGCTCTGTAAATATTCGGGCGTTATAAAGCGTATTTAAAACCTCTAAGTTAGAATTTATTGCAAATTCAAAATAGACCAAGCTTTTTTGGATATCCATCATTTGATAAAGTTGCTTGTTTTCGGTTGAAACTTTTAATTCACCTTCCAGTTTATTGGTTTGCTGAATTAGTTCTTTCAAAAAACGATTATAATAAGTTGAAATTTGCCATGATAAATACAGAATTAAGGTTTCTTGAATGGGCAAATCATTATCAGGTACGGGAGTAGCAAGTGTCTGCTTTAAAAAATCAGCTGAATTATTGATAACCGTAATTACTTTTCCGCAAGTTGTCAAAATGATTGCGAAAGGAAATGTATCTAATTGGGTATAACCGCTAGGACTGATCGTTGCATGAGGATATTGGAGCAGCATCAAAGCGGGTCCTTCCAAAGTATTTTGATGTAATCCCTCGAAACGAGAATTCTCATTATCATCCAGTACACCTGTGATATAATCTTTAGGAAGTTTATAGGTCGTGACTAATTGGTTGATCTCTTCTTCAGTTGGTTTTTCTACAGCAAGCCAGATCGTGTTATCTGTATCAGACCGAGAAGAAATCAATTGACCATTTTCTATTGTTAAATAATTAATCAAAATGTCACCTCTTTTTTTATGAAACTAGTCTAGTTCTATTATAATAGAGTTGGTGTGTTTTGTGAAAGAAAGTTCTTTTATTTTAGTATTATTTAGGCACGAACTTTTAAACGAAATGAAACATGTGTGTAAAGAAAATAAAGTATAGTTAATACAGTGTGTTACGAAAGGAATTGTTAGTAAATGGTGTCTTTTTCAGTCATTATGCTTTTTTGGTATGTTTTTCCAGTAATTGTCTTATTTGCGTGTAACTTTATTATTTCGACGTTCTCTTTAACAGAGCGTTTTAAATTAAAAGCACCGGATATGTCAATTCCATTTTTATTTATAGGATTGAATGAATTATCAAAAGATAGTTATGGACAATCAATTGTACCTTATATGATCATTTCTATTTTATTATTAGGTATTTGTGTAGCTGTTTTTCAAGCGTATTATAATGGCGAAATCCTTTATGGCAGATATTTTAAAATGTTTTGGCGCTTGGTCTTTCTTTTGAGCCTAGTTTTATATGCTGTTCTTATTTTGTTGAATATCGTTCATTATTTTTCATAAAACAAAAATGGTGGAGGCAGATTACTATCCCACTTCTCCCCACCGTTTTTACTTGTAATATTTTTATGATAAATCGAATATATAAATAAGACGGAGAATATATATATAAATCTGATATACAGGTGTTGATACCGCTTTCTTTAAAAAAATCTTAAAAACTGAAATATTACAAACTATTTAAATAACGATTAAATGGTAGAAGATTTACGGTTTTTTGTGGTAGAAAGTGGTTGGATGTGGTAGACTATTCCTATCAAGTGGAAAAATGGGAGGAATTGGCTATGTTTATGGGTGAATTTCAACATAATATAGATGCCAAAGGCCGACTCATTGTACCAGCTAAATTTCGGGACCAATTAGGTGAGAAGTTTGTGGTAACTAGGGGGATGGATGGCTGTTTATTTGGTTATCCAATGTGCGAATGGGAACAACTAGAAGAGAAATTGAAAGAAATGCCTCTTGCTAAGAAAGATGCCCGCACATTTGTCCGCTTTTTTTATTCGGCTGCTACAGAATGCGAGATCGATAAACAAGGTAGGATCAATATCCCTGCTGCGTTAAGAACGCATGGTAGTTTGGAAAAAGCCTGTGTGATCATCGGTGTATCAAATAGAATTGAGATTTGGGATGAAGCTCGCTGGCAAGAATTTTCAACAGAAGCTGAAGAGAATTTTGATGAAATTGCAGAAACAATGATTGATTTTGGTTTTTAGAAAGAGGAGCATTATGACAGAGGATTTTCAGCATTATACTGTTTTGCGAAAAGAGACAGTTGACGGCTTACATGTGAAAGAAGACGGCATCTATGTCGATTGCACATTGGGCGGCGCAGGTCATAGTGAGTATTTGCTTTCACAATTAAGCGAACAAGGACATTTGTATGCGTTCGATCAAGATCAAAAAGCATTGGATTTTGCAGCAAAACGATTAAAAAAATATGTTGATCGAGGTATGGTGACCTTTATCAAGTCGAATTTTAGACATTTAAAAGAAGAGTTAGCCAATCAGGAGATTTATTATGTTGATGGTATTTTATACGACTTAGGTGTTTCTTCTCCTCAGTTGGATGAAGCGGAGCGTGGATTTAGTTACCATCAGGATGCACCGTTAGACATGCGGATGGATCAAGACGCACAACTATCAGCATACCAAGTTGTCAATGACTATAGCTATCATGAATTAGTGAAGATTTTCTTCCGTTACGGGGAAGAAAAGTTCTCTAAACAAGTTGCTAGAGAAATCGAACGGGTCCGTGCCAAAGCGCCGATCGAAACAACTGGTGAATTAGTAGAAATTATAAAATCAGCAATTCCAGCACCAGCTAGACGCAAAGGTGGACATCCAGCAAAACGAATTTTTCAAGCAATTCGAATTGCAGTAAATGATGAACTGGGAGTTGTAGAAGAATCTTTAGAACAAGCCATTGCTTTATTGAACAAAAACGGTCGGATCAGCGTGATTACTTTTCACTCATTAGAAGATCGAATTGTAAAGAGCATGTTTAAAGAATATAGCACAATGCAGGATCTACCACCTGGACTACCTGTAGTTCCAGAAGAATTTCAACCCGAATTAAAAGTAATAACTAGAAAGCCGATTTTACCAGGTGAGACTGAGTTGGCTGAAAATAATCGCTCGCGAAGTGCTAAATTACGAATTGCCGAAAAAGTTAAATTAAACTTATAAAGAAAGGGGTATTGACATGGCTGAGTTAAAAAAAATGGAAGAATTCCAATATGATGTTCCGATAATGGATGAACCAGTCATTGCTCCTGAAAATGAACCTAAAGTTCAAAGAAATGTTGACCTACCCCAATCTCCGAAAAGGAAGTTGAGAAATATCTCACTTTTAGAAAAGGCAATTGGCTTCTTATTATTAGTAGCGATTATTGGAATAGCAATTCTCACCATTCAAGTACGTACATCTATTACACAAATGACCAATCAAATTACTGAGACGCAAGCAACGATTCAAGCAAAAGAAGAATCAGCTTTAAAATTAGAGCAACAAAAAAATGAATTATCAAAAGCAGATCGAATCAAGGACGTTGCAAAGAATAAAGGCCTTTCTGATAATATTGAAAATATTAAGAAAGTGAAGTAATAAAATACAAGGAAATATAAGGAAAGTGAAATAGATGAGCAAAAAAAATAAAATAAAGAATTTTGTCAAAAAGAAGAACTTAAATCCAATGAACAATCGTAAAAAAGTAGGCATTATTTTATTTGCTACGAGTATTGGATTGTTCTTTTTATTTGCCTTTAGATTAACCTATATTGTAGCTGTGGGAAAAGTTGCGGGCGTTTCATTACCAGAAAAGACAGCGGATCTGTATCAAGGCAGTAGTGTGGTCAAAGCTAAAAGAGGTGCGATTTTAGACCGTAACGGAGACGTGATCGCAGAAGATGCTACCTCTTATTCTGTGTATGCTATTTTGTCAGAGACTTATCTAGGTGAAGAAAATAAAAAACTTTATGCGCAGAAAAAAGATTTTCAAACGTTAGCAGAAATTTTAGATAGAAATACGGAACTGACGAAAGATGAAGTTTTAAAATATTTAAATAGCGGTGTAAATGAAGACGGCACTGTGAAATTTCAAGTTGAATTTGGTACTAAAGGGAAAAACATCTCTTTAGAAACTAGACAAAAAATTGAAGATGAATTAAAGCAAAATAAAGTTTCTGGACTCTATTTCGAAGGTCACCCTGCTAGAATTTATCCCAATGGGGTCTTTGCTTCTCATTTTATCGGGTATACTGACTCTGCTGATGCTGAGGATGATTCAAAAGGGTTAGTCGGAAAGATGGGCTTAGAAGAATCATATAACGACATACTAAAAGGTCAAGACGGTAAGATCGACTACGAAAAAGATGTATACGGAAATCCCTTACCTGGAACAGTGGCGAATGAGAAGAAAGCTGTTGATGGGAAAGATATCTACACAACAATAGATAGTCGAATACAAAGTCAGTTGGAATCTCTGCTTGATCCTGTGGTTGAAGAATACAAGCCAGAAGATATGACTGCAATGTTGATGAAAGCAGACACTGGTGAAATACTTGCAATGTCACAGCGCCCATCCTACAATCCTGAAACTAAAGAAGGATTAGGAAAAGATACTGTTTGGCGTAATATTTTAGTGGAAGATAAATTTGAGCCAGGTTCTACTATGAAACTTTTTACAGCGGCAGCTGCGATGCAAGAAGGAAAATTTAATCCTAATACAACGTTCAATTATCCAGCGGGTGGTTATAAGCTGGATGACCGAACAGTGAATGATCATGACTTTGGGGCGGTAGGACCTTTAACATTTCGTCAAGCAATTTCTTGGTCTAGTAACGTTGGGATGCTGACTTTAGAACAAGCAATGGATCCTACTGGACAAGTCTGGAAAAGTTATTTAGAAAAATTTGGTTTTGGAAAATCCACAAACTCAGGATTGGCAGGAGAATCAGCTGGAGAACTGCCAGAAGATAACTGGGTCGATCTAGCAATGTCCTCGTTTGGACAAGCTATTTCGGTCACTAATTTCCAAATGATGCAGGCGTATACTGCAATTGCCAACGATGGTTCAATGACAAAACCTCAATATATTAGCAAAATCGTAGATAAAAATACTGGAGAAGAAAAAGTAACGCAAACAGAAAAAGTAGGGCAACCTATCATAACACCGCAAGCGGCAAGTGATATCAGAACATACATGATTGATACAGTTGAAGATCCGAATTACGGTATTGCTTATGATGTGTACAAAGTACCTGGGTATCATGTAGCAGCTAAAACAGGAACGGCTCAAATTACTGGAGAAAATGGGTATATGGCTGGTTTAACAGACTATACATATTCAGTTGTCGAGATGGTTCCAGCAGAAAAACCAGAGTATATTTTATATCTTACAATGAAAAAACCTCAGACCTATACAAGAGAGGCACTTGCTAAAATTGCTAATCCACTGATGAAAGTGGTAATGGACTCAATGGATAGTGATTCAAATGAAGTAGTAGAACCTGCTAAATAAGGATCAAAAATAAATGGAAAAGTAAATCAATGCAAGTTGAATAATTAGGAGAGATATCATGGAGTGGACACAAATTTTTATTCCCATAGTATTTAGTTTTGCTATAACGGTGGCAGTGATGCCGATATTTATCGGGTATTTTCAAATGAAAAAACAAGGTCAAACAACGCGTGAAGATGGCCCAACTTGGCACAATGTAAAAACAGGAACACCAACGATGGGTGGCTTGGTTTTTCTAGTTGCAAGTTTTATCACCTCATTATTAGTGGGATTATGGAAACAAGAACTCACTCCGTCTTTACTGATTATTTTATTTATCTTGGTTCTTTATGGTTTATTAGGATTTTTAGATGATTTTATCAAAGTATTCAAGAAAAGAAATATGGGATTAAATTCCCGTCAAAAATTGATTGGTCAAATCATTGGCGGGTTAGTCTTTTATTTTGTATATCGCTCAGAAGGCTTACCAGATACACTAGATTTATTTGGTGCTGTATCAGTGCCTTTAGGTGTTTTTTATGGCCTATTTGTTATTTTTTGGTTGGTCGGATTTTCAAATGCAGTGAATTTGACTGACGGTATTGATGGCTTAGTTGCAGGATTAGGAACGATTTCGTTTGCTACATATGCAATCATCGCTTGGAAACAGCAGCAGTTTGATGTTGTTATCGTATGTTTAAGTGTAATCGGTGGTCTATTAGGATTTTTCCCTTACAATAGAAAACCTGCTAAAATTTTTATGGGAGATGTTGGTTCACTTGCGTTAGGTGGTTTGCTAGCAGCAATTTCTATTATATTACGTCAAGAGTGGACGTTATTGTTGATCGGTCTTGTTTATGTATGTGAAACACTTAGTGTTATCTTGCAAGTTGCTTCATTTAAACTATTCGGTAAACGAATTTTTAAAATGTCACCAATTCATCATCACTTTGAAATGTGTGGCTGGTCTGAGTGGAAGATCGATATTGTTTTTTGGTTGACTGGAGCTGTCTGTTCAGCAATCACTTTATGGATTGTTTTATAGAGTGTCTTTGACAGGAATAACGTTTGTACCAAGAAGTAGAACTTGAGAAAATAGATGATCTAAGAGTGGAATCAAAAGCATTCCACTCTTGGATTCCTAATTTTCTATAAGACTAACCGCTTCTTTCAGCATTTCTATTGTGTCTAGCATCAAGAAGCAGTCTTTAGGAAAATAGATAATCTACGAATGGAATCAAAAGCATTCCACTCTTAGATTCCTAATTTTCTACAAAACTAACCGCTTCTTTCAGCATTTCTATTGTGTCTAGCATCAAGAAGCAGTCTTTAGGAAAATAGATAATCTACGAATGGAATCAAAAGCATTCCACTCTTAGATTGCTAATTTTCTACAAGACTGACCGCTTCTTTCAGCATTTCTAAGATAAGGGGAAATTATAATGAAAAAAATTACAGAGTATGAAAACAAAAAAGTCCTTGTTCTTGGGCTTGCTAAGAGTGGTGTTAGTGCTGCGAAGTTGCTGCATGAATTGGGTGCATTAGTAACTGTCAATGACTTTAAACAATTTGATCAAAACCCTGAAGCCCAAGATTTATTAACCTTGGGTATTCGTGTTGTTACAGGTGGACATCCGATCGAACTTTTAGACGAAGATTTTTCTTTAATTGTAAAGAATCCTGGCATTCCTTATACGAATCCTTTAGTAGAGAAAGCTTTAAGCATGAATTTACCTGTTCTTACCGAAGTGGAGCTGGCGTATCAAATTGCTGAGTGCCCGATTATCGGAATCACTGGAACGAATGGAAAGACAACGACAACTACAATGATAGGATTGCTATTGAATGCACAACGCAAAAATGGAACTGCTCGTTTAGCCGGAAATATTGGATTTCCAGCAAGTGAAGTAGCTGAGGTCGCAAATGCTGCAGATGATATCATCATGGAATTATCTAGTTTCCAATTGATGGGAATTCAAACATTTCATCCGCAAATCGCTGTAATCACAAATATTTACGAAGCACATTTAGATTACCATGGATCAAGAGAAGAGTATGTAAAAGCTAAATGGGCAATACAAGAAAATATGCAAGAAAGTGACTCTCTTGTGCTAAATTGGAACCAACAGGAGTTGCAAGAATTAAGCAAGACAACGAAAGCTACGATTATTCCATTTTCAACTGAGGAAAAAGTTGCTGGAGCCTATCTTATAGATGGAGAAATCTACTATAGAGATGAATATATTATGTTAGCGAATGAGTTAGGTGTACCAGGCAGTCATAATATTGAGAATGCCTTAGCAGCAATTTGTGTTGCTAAATTAAAAAATATACCAACTAGTGTGATCAGAAAAACGTTGATGGTTTTTACTGGGGTGCCTCACCGTACGCAGTACATAGGGGAACTGGCAGGACGAAAATTTTACAACGATTCAAAAGCAACGAATATACTAGCAACTAAAATGGCTTTAAGTGGTTTTGATCATTCCTCACTTGTTTTATTAGCTGGCGGTTTGGATCGAGGCAATGATTTTGATGAGCTGATTCCCTCACTACAAGGAATCAAAGCAATCATTCTTTTTGGTGAAACAAAAGATAAACTGCGCAAAGCAGCAGTCGAAGCTGGAATTAAAACAATACAATTGACAGAAAATGTCCAAACTGCTGTCCGTGAAGCCTATGCTTTTTCCGAAAAAGATGATACTATTCTATTATCGCCTGCGTGTGCAAGTTGGGACCAATATCCTAATTTTGAATTGCGTGGAGAGGCGTTTATCCAAGCAATGCACCAGCTAAAAGACATAGAAAAGTGAGATAATGATGAAAATATTAATAACCGGCGGCGGAACAGGTGGACATATATATCCTGCTTTGGCCTTTATCAACTATGTAAAACAAGTAGACCCTAGTACCGAATTCATGTATGTAGGAACCCAAATAGGTTTAGAAAGCAAAATTGTTCCAAAATATAATATTCCTTTTAAGACGATCAAAATCCAAGGATTTCGTCGCTCGCTTAATCCTCAAAATATTAAAACAGTCTATCTTTTTCTAAGTAGTATAGGGAAAGCAAAAAAAATTATTAAAGACTTTCAACCAGATGTTGTCATTGGAACAGGAGGGTATGTGTCTGGTTCAGTGGTCTATGCGGCAAAGCAGTTGAAGATTCCAACAATCATACACGAGCAAAATAGCATACCAGGAATGACAAATAAGTTTTTAAGCAGATATGCGTCAAAGGTAGCTATTTGTTTTCCCGATGTTGCTGAGTATTTTCCTAAAGACAAGGTAATCTTGACAGGAAATCCACGAGCGCAAGAGGTCGTGATGATCAAAAAAACAGATATTTTAAAAGAATATGGACTAGATCCTAACAAAAAAACTGTAGTCATCTTTGGCGGTAGTCGAGGGGCACTAAAAATCAACCAAGCGTTTATTGAGGCTTTCCCACTATTTGAGCAACGGGATTACCAAATTCTTTATGCATCTGGAGAGCGATATTATGAAGAATTACAAGAAACATTAAAGCTTTCCGAAAAGAAATTGACAAACATAAGTATTCAGCCGTATATTGATAAAATGGCAGAAGTTTTAGCAGCAGCAGATTTAATGGTTGGTCGAGCTGGAGCAACTTCTATCGCAGAATTTACTGCGCTAGGACTGCCTGCAATTTTAATACCAAGCCCATATGTCACAAATGATCATCAAACAAAAAATGCACAAAGCTTAGTTAAATCTGGAGCAGTTGAAATGATTACCGACAAAGAACTTACAGGTCTGAATCTAGTCACTGAAATTGATGCGATTTTATTAGATGAGACTCGTCATCAATCGATGGCTGAGGCTTCAAAAAAAGAAGGCATACCTGATGCTGGTGAACGACTGTACAAAGTGGTAAAAGAGATAACTTGATAGGAGGTGTAGAAGATTAGTAAGAAAAAAGATGACTCAGGGGGTCAAGAAGACCAACATTTGGATACTTCTGAACAAATAGATGAGCAAAATCTGACCCCGTGGCAAAAAGAAAATCTAGAATATTTAAAAACGCAAGGCGGCAAGCCTGTATGGGACCCTTCTGTTGTTTCTAATGAAAAGGAAGACCAAGAAGAATCTGTTGAAGATGAAGAAACTGAAATGAATGAAATTCCTCCAGAGGAGCTTGAAACAGAAGAGAAACAAAAGCAAACTTACGAATCTTTTGCAGACCGCTTACCAAAAATAAAAAAAGTACGAAATAAGCGATTATTTCGCAGATTGACATTGATTGTTTCCGTCTTTTTGATTGCAATTTTGATTGTACTTTATTTTGTTTCTCCACTTAGCAAGTTAGGCAATATCGGTGTATCAGGCAGTAAATCGATTGATAGTCAGAAAATCATTGCCCAATCTAAATTGGAAAAAGGCAAGAGTTTGTGGGAGCAATTTGGCGACAGAAAAATTTACGAAAAAAAAATCGAGCGTCAATTACCGCGTGTAAAAAAAGCGACTATCTCATTGAGTGGAATCAATTCATTTAATATAAAAATTGAGGAATATAAAGTCGTTGCATTAGAATCCACAAATAATATGTTTCATCCTATTTTAGAAAACGGAAAAATATTACCTGAGGAAATGAAAGCACCTGAAAGTGGTATGCCTGTTTTCCAAAACTTTAAAGATCAGTCTACCATTAAAAATTTAATGAATTCTTATAATAAACTGCCAGAAGACTTGAAGCAAAATATCTCAGAGATTCGTTATGCGCCATCTAATGCAAACAAAGAATTGATCAATATCAATATGAAAGATGCCAATGAAGTCATCGTAAATATCTCTCAATTAGATGAGAAAATGGCGTATTACAGCAAGGTAGCGAGTCAAATGGAGAAACCTGGGATCATCGATATGGAAGTCGGTATTTTCTCATATCCTTTTAATAATGAAGAGACTGAAGAAAATGTAGAAGAATCTTCACAAGTACTAGAATAAACTTAAAAAAAATAAAAGAATAAAATAGTAGAATCTACTTTCTAAAAAGCCTATGTTTATGGTAAAATTGAAAGAAGTGAGTATTCATAAAAAAATATATATTTAATCGGGTATTTTTTGCCCGCTTACATATTGGAATTAATAGGAGGAGGAACCCCATTCATGGCAAAGACAGGAATGTATGTAGGCCTTGATATTGGTACAACATCAGTAAAAGTTGTAGTTGCTGAGTTTATCGAAGGTCAAATGAATATCATTGGCGTAGGAAACGCAAAATCTGATGGATTAAATCGAGGGATTATTGTCGATATAGATAAAACAGTAAATGCGATTCAAAGAGCAGTAAGACAAGCAGAAGAAAAAGCGGGAATTCAAATTAAAAGTGTGAATGTGGGGTTACCAGCAAACTTACTTGAAGTGGAAAATTGCCAAGGAATGATCGCTGTAAGTAGTGAGTCAAAAGAAATCACTGATGAAGATGTAAGAAATGTTGCATCTGCAGCCTTGGTTCGTTCAACTCCTCCTGAACGTCAAATCGTAGCAATCCTACCTCAAGAATTTACAGTAGATGGGTTTGAAGGGATTAAAGATCCTAGAGGAATGATTGGCGTTCGTTTAGAAATGTTCGGAGTAGTCTTTACAGGTCCGAAAACAATTATTCATAATACAAGAAAATGTGTTGAAAAAGCAGGGCTAACTGTCAATGAATTAGTGATTATGCCTTTAGCTTTGACTGAGACAGTTTTATCAGACGGTGAGAAAGATTTTGGAACGATTGTCATTGATATGGGTGGCGGACAAACAACGACTTCTGTGATGCATGATAAACAATTGAAATTTACTCATGTAAATCAAGAAGGTGGGGAGTTTGTTACGAAAGATGTTTCCATCGTACTGAACACATCATTCAATAATGCTGAAGCATTGAAAATCAATTATGGCGATGCTTATCCAGAAAGAACATCTGTGAGTGAAGAATTTCCAGTTGATGTCATTGGTAAATCTGAACCAGTGAAAGTTGATGAACGTTACCTTTCAGAAGTAATCGAAGCTAGAGTAGAACAAATCTTTAAAAAATCAAAAGAAGTATTGGACGAAATCGATGCATTGGAACTACCAGGTGGCGTAATCTTGACAGGTGGTGGCGCAAGTCTTCCTGGTGTGGTTGATTTAGCACAGGAAATTTTTGATTCAAGTGTGAAATTATACGTACCTAATCATATGGGATTACGCAATCCAGTATTTACGAATGTGATTAGTATTGTAGAATATTCAGCTCAACTGAATGACATTTATCATATTGCTAAAGGCGCGATTCCAGGTGAAAAAATTAGACCATCACAGCCAATCGCTGTTCAAAAAGAAGTACAATATGATAATTATGCAGATGCACCTCAAGAAGATTACGATGATTCTGAAATTCATGAATCAGGTGAAAAAGTAACTGGTAAGATCAAGGACTTCTTCTCAAACATTTTTGACTAACTATTAAAACAGGAGGAAACGATACTATGGAATTTTCTTTAGATAATAATATTAACAATGGCGCAGTCATCAAAGTTATCGGTGTAGGCGGCGGCGGTGGAAATGCTGTAAACCGCATGATCGATGAAAACGTCAAAGGCGTTGAATTCATCGCTGCAAACACAGATGTACAAGCCCTTAAAAACTCAAAAGCAGAAACTGTGATTCAACTTGGACCTAAGTATACACGCGGTTTAGGTGCTGGATCTCAACCAGAAGTTGGCCAAAAATCAGCAGAAGAAAGTGAACAAGTGATTTCAGATGCCTTGCAAGGTGCAGATATGATTTTTATAACTGCTGGTATGGGTGGCGGAACAGGAACTGGGGCGGCTCCTGTAGTTGCTAAAATTGCAAAAGAATTAGGTGCTTTAACAGTTGGAGTGGTTACACGACCATTTAGTTTTGAAGGACCCAAACGTGGGCGCTACGCAGCAGAAGGAATTGCTCTTTTAAAAGAGAATGTCGATACATTACTAATCATTTCAAATAACCGTTTATTAGAAGTAGTTGATAAGAAGACACCAATGCTTGAGGCATTCCGCGAAGCAGATAATGTTTTACGTCAAGGTGTGCAAGGTATTTCAGATTTGATCACAGCTCCAGGCTATGTCAACTTGGACTTTGCTGATGTGAAAACGGTTATGGAAAACCAAGGAACTGCTTTAATGGGAATCGGTGTTGCGAGCGGTGAAGATCGTGTGATCGAAGCCACTAAAAAAGCGATTTCTTCGCCATTACTAGAAACATCTATTGATGGTGCTGAACAAGTGTTGTTAAATATCACAGGTGGCTTGGACATGACTTTATTTGAAGCTCAAGATGCTTCTGATATCGTAACAAGTGCTGCGACAGGTGATGTAAATATTATTTTAGGTACTTCAATCAATGAAGATTTAGGCGATGAAATTCGTGTAACAGTTATTGCAACAGGAATCGATCCTTCTAAAAAAGATCGTAAATCTCAACGTCAGAGTAGACCTACTCAAATCCAAACAGTGCAACAAACACCAGTCTTGGATATGGAACAATCAAAACCATCACAACCTCAACCTCAAGAAGAGACCAGTGCTTTTGGTGATTGGGATATCCGTCGTGAACAAAATGTACGGCCAAAAGTCGAAGATACAACATTTGAGAATGTTGAGAAAAAAGAATTTGAAACATTTCATCGTGAAGAACCATCACAAAATAATGACGATGAATTAAATACACCACCATTTTTCCGCAGAAAAAGATAGGAGCGACTTTTACTCATGCTAGTTGATAATTTAGAAAAAATAAATCAAGAAATTCAGCTAGCATGTCAAAAAGCAGCTCGGTCAGACAATGATGTAACAATGATTGCTGTGACTAAATCCGTGGAAAAAGACACTGCCAAGAAACTTGCTGAACTTGGTATTGAGAATATGGCTGAGAACCGAGTTGACAAATTACTGGAGAAAAAAATGGCACTTGAAGATTTTCCGTCTATTAAGTGGCATTTGATTGGTAATTTACAGCGTAGGAAGGTAAAATCAATAATAAATGAGATTGATTATTTTCATGCTTTGGATAGTTTTAAATTAGCAGAGGAAATTCAGAAGCGCTCAGTGAAGCAAATTTCTTGTTTCGTTGAGGTGAATATAACTGGTGAGGAAAGCAAGCACGGACTTAAATCAGAAGAAGTAATTGATTTTATTCATCAATTAGCATCATTTGATAAAATAAAAATCATAGGCTTAATGACTATGGCGCCGTTGGATGCGTCTGAACAAGTTCTTCGGGATGTTTTTTCTAAGTTAAAAAAACTACAATCTGCAATAAATAATCTGCATCTTTCATATGCACCATGTACAGATCTTAGTATGGGAATGAGTAATGATTTCCCAATCGCTATTGAAGAAGGTGCAACTTTTGTACGAATCGGAACAGCAATTTTCAGAGGTGCGTAAAGGAGGGGAATCTATGTCAATTTTTAGTAAAAATGCGTTATCCAGCTTTTTTGGATTATCTAGTGAAGATGAATATGATAATTATGATGAATACGAAGAGCAAAAGGTAGTTAATGAACCACCAAGACAGACGGTTCGACAAACACAAGCGCAGGTACAAAGACCGACTGCAGCTGAGTCTTTGACCGAAAAACCTTCTGCTCGTTATCGTTCAACAGAAGCGCATCAAGATAAGAAAGAAAGCCGTCAGGAAACAGCATTTAATGAGAAAAAGGTTGTCTCCATGCGTAGTTCTAATAACTCAAATTCTAAACGTTCACAAGACACACATAGCTCGAGTAAACCAGGTAAAATTACAATAATTGAACCACGTGTTTATTCCGAGGCAATGAATATCGCAAAACATATTATTGCAAGTGACGCTGTGTTGATTAATTTTCATTTAGTGGAAGAAAGTCAAGCAAGAAGAATTGTAGACTTTCTTACAGGAACTGTTTATGCGTTAGATGGAGACATTCAACGTGTAGGCGATGAAATTTTTCTTTGCACGCCATCAAACATTGAAATCGATAGTGCTACTGCACAATCGTTAGCTAAGAAACAAATGTTTGATTTTTAGTTAGGAGGTAATGAGTATCGCTTTATTCATATATATACTATATACAGGTGTTCGAATTTATTCCGGCGTTTTAATCATATATGCATTATTATCTTGGTTTCCAGGAGCATATGATTCAATGTTTGGCCGTTTGATTTCAAGAATTTCAGAACCTTACTTAAGCTTATTTGATCGATTGAATTTGAACATTGGGATGATTGGTTTTAATGTGATGATTGCAATCATCGTGTTAAATTTAGCTGCGAGCGGATTAGGACGAATTTTAGAGTCAATCATGTATTAATAAAAGAAAGGATGATTTATCTATGAACGCAAATGTGTATCAACATTTTCGAAAAGATGAGCATCCTTTTATTGATTCTGTTGGTGACTGGTTAGAACAAGTTGAAAGTCAGTACGCTCCATACTTATCGGACTTTTTAGATCCTAGACAGGCGTACATTTTAGAGACGTTGATTCGTCAAAATAGTGAACTTGAATTTCAATTTTATGGTGGGTATGAACAAGCCGAACGAAGACGCTGTCTGATTTTTCCTGATTACTATGAACCAAAACAAGAAGATTTTGAAATAGAGTTACTAGAAATCGTTTATCCTGTAAAATTTTCTACGTTATCTCACGGTAAGGTATTGGGTACCTTAGTCAATACGGGGATCAAGAGAGAATATTTTGGCGATATTATTTCAGATAACGATCGGTGGCAAGTATTTGTTGCAAAAGAGATAGCGAGCTTTGTTTTGAATCAGGTAGAAAAAATCGGGAAAGTCTCAGTAAGACTAGAAAAAAGAAAATATACAGAGATGATTCTTCCAAAAGATGACTGGACACACGAACGAACTACAATAAGTTCGTTACGTCTGGATAATTTGATCTCTAGCGTATATAATATATCTAGACAAAGATCAAAACAGTTAATCGAATCTGGAAAAGTCAAAGTGAATTGGACGGAGAATACAAGACCAGATTTTCTAGTAGATTTGTTGGATATTGTATCTATTAGAGGTTTTGGCCGAATCCAAATTCAGGAGTTAGAGGGGAAGACGAAAAAGGACAAGTTTCGTTTGTTACTGGGAGTACTACGAAAATAATCCAAAGAGGTGAAGGAATATGGCATTAACTCCATTAGATATTCAAAATAAGAACTTCTCTACAAAAATGAGAGGGTACAACCAAGACGATGTCGATGATTTCTTAGATCAAGTAACGAAAGACTATGAAGATTCTCTTCAAAAAACACGTGAACTTGAAAAATCATTAAAACATGCTGAAGAAAAATTACAATATTTTAATGAACTAAAAGATGCGTTGAATCAGTCAATTATTGTAGCACAAGATACGGCAGATAAAGTAAAAACTAGTGCGAATAAAGAATCAGAAGTAATCGTTACTTCTGCAGAAAATACAGCGAACGAGATGATTTCCTCTGCTGAAAAACGTTCAAGTAATCTTATAACATCTGCAGAAGAAAAAGCAAAAGAAATTCTAACAGATGCGACAGATCGTGCACGTCAATTAGCTGCAGAAACAGATGATCTTAAGAAGAAAACCCGCGTTTTCCATCAACGTTTAAGCTTGATGCTAGAAGCGCAATTAGAGCAAGTAAAGAGTGAAGAATGGAATGAATTACTAAAACCATTCTCAAGTTATGTAAGTGATTCACATACAGTGATCAAAGAAGTATTAGCACAAGAACTTGATAAAAGTGATGAAGTTGATACAGAGCCAGTTGCGGCAGTTGAGGAATCAACTCTTGAGCAAGCTGCAATCGATCCAAAAGCAATGCTTGATTTATTAAATAAAGATCCTAAATAATTTTGTAAACAAATAGAACAGAAAAGTCAATTACCATTCTTTTAGCGAGTCAATGATAGTGAAAGTTTGACAGACCCTGGTATTGAAAAGATCCTCTATTTTACTCAAGTTTGAACGTAGTAAAACTTGACGAGTGATTTCGTTATCAATTAACAGAGGAAATAATTGAGTGAATCAATTATTTTAAATTTGGGTGGTAACGCGAGTACTTTCGTCCCTTGGGATGAAGGTACTTTTTGTTTTGTTGTGAATCACTACGATTGGCTTGGCCTAAGTAGTTGATGAACAGGACTAGTACTTCACAATAATTAATTTATCCACAATCAATAGTTCATAATCAATAGCAACAAAAGAAAGCGAGGAAATAATAATGAAAATGAAAGAAACATTACAGTTGGGAAAAACAGCTTTTCCAATGCGTGGGAATTTACCAAATCGTGAGGTAGAATGGCAAAAGGATTGGGAAGAGCAAAAAATCTATGAAAAACGTCAAGAATTAAACGAAGGAAAACCAACTTTTGTTCTTCATGATGGACCACCATATGCGAATGGAAATATCCATTTGGGTCATTCATTAAACAAAATCAGTAAAGATATCATTATCCGTTCAAAATCCATGTCAGGATTCCGTTCACCTTATGTTCCAGGCTGGGATACACATGGCTTGCCTATCGAGCAAGTACTGACAAATAAAGGGATCAAAAGAAAAGAAATGACTTTAGCTGAATATCGTGAAAAATGTGAAGAATATGCACGTTCACAAGTTGATACACAACGTGCGGATTTCAAACGTTTAGGTGTTGCTGGAGATTGGGAAAATCCATATGTTACGCTAGATCCGACTTATGAAGCAGCTGAAATTCGTGTGTTTGGAAAAATGGCTGAAAAAGGCTATATTTATAAAGGCTTAAAACCAATTTACTGGTCTCCATCAAGTGAGTCTTCATTGGCGGAAGCTGAAATTGAATATAAAGATGTTAAATCTGCGTCTATTTATGTAGCATTTAAAGTAGTTGATGGCAAAGGAATTTTAGATACGGATACATCATTTGTAATCTGGACGACAACTCCTTGGACACTTCCTGCAAACTTGGGCATTTCTGTAAATCCTACTTACCAATATGTTGTTGTCAAAGCTTATGGTAAAAAATACGTTGTTGCTAAAGACCTTTTAGACACAGTTAAAGAAGCGATCGGCTGGGATGAAGTTGAAGTTCTTGAGACGATTTCTGGTAAAGACATGGAATACATGACAGCCCAACATCCATTTTACGATCGTACATCTTTAGTTATGTTAGGAGATCATGTAACATTAGATGCTGGTACTGGGCTTGTTCATACAGCTCCAGGACATGGTGAAGATGACTATATCGTAGGTAAAAAATATAATTTAGATGTTCTTTCACCTGTGGATAATCGTGGTGTATTTACGGATGAAGCGCCTGGCTTTGAAGGTGTCTTCTATGATAAAGCGAACCCAATGATCACTGCTCTATTGGATGAAAAAGATGCGTTATTAAAATTGGACTTCTTTACACATAGTTATCCACATGATTGGCGTACAAAGAAACCGGTCATTTTTCGTGCAACACCACAGTGGTTTGCATCAATCGATGATTTCCGCCAAAATATCTTAGATGAAGTTGAAAAAGTTGATTGGATTCTTCCTTGGGGAAAAACACGCCTTTACAATATGATTCGTGACCGTGGTGATTGGGTTATTTCTCGTCAACGCGCTTGGGGTGTACCATTACCTATTTTCTATGCTGAAAATGGTGAAGCAATCATTACACCAGAAACAATTGAACATGTCGCAAATTTATTTGCTGAACATGGATCAAACATCTGGTTCAAACGTGAGGCAAAAGAGTTATTACCAGAAGGATTTACACATCCAGGCTCTCCTAATGGTGCGTTTACAAAAGAAAATGACATTATGGATGTTTGGTTTGATTCTGGTTCATCTCATGAAGCTGTTTTACGTGAGCGCCCAGAACTGACTTTCCCAGCTGATATGTATCTAGAAGGCTCTGATCAGTACCGAGGCTGGTTTAATTCAAGTATTACGACAAGTGTAGCCATCAATGGTGTGGCGCCTTATAAAGCAGTTTTATCTCAAGGATTTACATTGGATGGTGAAGGCCGTAAAATGAGTAAATCATTGGGGAACACAATTTTACCGGATAAAGTGATCAAACAAATGGGTGCAGATATTTTACGTTTGTGGGTAAGTAGTGTGGATTATGAAGCAGATGTACGTGTTTCAATGGATATCTTAAATCAAGTTTCTGAAGTTTACCGTAAAATCCGCAATACGATGCGTTTCTTATTAGCAAATACAAGTGATTTTGAGCCTAAAGAACACACAGTTGCTTATGAAGAGTTGCGTTCTGTAGATAAATATATGGTCGTTCGCTTAAATCAAGTGATTCAAGAAATTCGTGAAAAGGGTTATGAGAAATACAATTTCATGCAAATTTATCGCTCAGTGATGAATTTCTTAACCGTTGATTTATCCTCATTCTATCTAGATTTTGCTAAAGATGTTGTTTACATTGAGGCAGAAAATGACTATCAACGACGTTGCATGCAAACTGTGTTCTACCAAATTGCCGTTGCATTAACAAAACTATTGACTCCAATCATTCCGCATACATCTGAAGAAATCTGGAGCTTCTTAAAAGAAGATGAGGACTATGTCCAATTATCTGAATTTCCAGGTTATGAAGAATTTGCTAATCAACAAGAGTTATTAGACACTTGGGCAGCGTTTATGGACTTTAGAGATAATGTGTTAAAAGCTCTAGAGGAAGCGCGTAATTCTAAATTGATCGGGAAGTCATTGGAAGCCAAAGTAACGGTTTATCCTAATGAACAAATTCATGCATTGCTAAAAGCTGTGGATGCTGATATCGCACAATTATTGATTGTTTCAGACTTTGAGATAGCAGCTTTAACAGCTGTCGTTCCTGAAAATGTTGAAAAATTTGATGATATGTCTATCCTTGTAGAAAAAGCAGCCGGCGAAACATGTGACCGTTGTCGTGCAGTCCGCACGGATGTTGGTAAAGATGAAAAATTACCACACTTATGTGGACGTTGTGCCAAAATTGTTGAAGAAAATTATCCTGATGCAGTGGCTGAGGGGTTCGAAGAATAGTAAAGATAAAAGGTCTCTGGAAAAATTCCGGAGACCTTTTTATACGTATGAATAAAAATACTGTTAAAGTTTTCCACGTTCCCGATACCAAATATCTGGCTGCCAATCCCATGTGAAATTATCTTGTGCGAGTAATTCAAAGGCAGCATCAGGACCCATAGAGCCGGCTGCATAATTAGGAAAGTCAACAGATGTCTTATCCCAAGCGTGGCGAATGATATCAACAATACGCCATGATTGAGCTACTTCATCCCAATGCGAGAAGTTTGTACCATCACCATTCAAACTATCTAATAATAGTTTTTCATAGGCTTCGGGGCTATTTCCTGTTGTTTCTGCGCTATGGCGATAGTCTAATTTTACAGGCGTTGTTGTAAAGCCTTGCCCGATTTCTTTACCGTTTAATGTCATAGAAAAACCTTCTGTTGGTTGGATGTAAATGGTTAGGACATTTGGCGGCAAATCTGTTTTTTCACCACATTTATCGATATCATCTTTAAAGACATTGACTGGTACTTGTTTGAAGACGATATTGATACGTGTTCCTTTTTCTGTTAAACGTTTGCCAGTACGAATGTAAAATGGGACACCTGACCAGCGGAAATTATCGATTAAGAATTTACCAGCAACAAAAGTTTCGGTTTGAGAGAGTTCATCGACATTAGGTTCTTCACGGTAACCAATAAATTCTTGATCATCTAGTTTCCCTGCACCATATTGCCCGCGCACGAAATTTTCCAATGCTTCTTTTTCTGAATAAAGACGGATAGCTTGTAAAGCTTTAACTTTTTCTGCACGAATTTCAGCTTCTGAAAAAGCAACAGGTGGCTCCATCGCTAATAATGCCACAACTTGTAAGATGTGATTTTGGACCATGTCTTTTAATGCACCGCTATGTTCATAATAACCACCACGGTCTTCAACACCAAGGCTTTCAGCAAATGTGATCTGAACATTATCGATGTAACGATTATTCCATTGTGATTCGAAAATGTTATTCGCAAAGCGAATGGCAGAAATATTTTGAATCATTTCTTTTCCTAAGTAGTGATCGATTCTAAAAATATCTTTTTCAGGAAAAACGGCACGAATTTCTTCATTTAATTGATAGGCTGATTTATAATCTGAGCCAAATGGTTTCTCGATGACTAAGCGATCAAAACCTGTGTCTGTTAATATCTCCTGTGATTTTAAGTGTTGTACGATCGTACCGAAAAATTGTGGCGCCATGGCTAAGTAATAAATATGGTTACCACCTAATTCGTATTTATCGTTTAAAGTATCGGATAATTTTTTTAGGGTATCGTAATGCTCAGAGTCATTGACATTATGAGACTGATAATAGAAGTGACTTGAAAATGCTTCAGCTTCTTCAGCTGTTGGATTTAAATCTTGGATCGTCTCACGGACGATCTCACGATAGTGATCGTCAGACCATTCTCTTCTTGCCGTACCGATCACCGCAAAGTGTTCAGCCAAGTTTCCCTTGCGATATAAACGGAACAAAGAAGGATAAAGTTTTCTTTTTGCTAAATCACCAGTGCCGCCAAATATAGTAAATAGAGCGATCTTTTCGTTCATTTCATTTCCCCGCTTTCTTAGTGGAGGCTGGAACAAAATATTTGTACCTGCCTTTTCATTTCTTATAAGATATCAACAAAAATCGTACTTGCTGCTTTATAGCTGATTGCTAACTTTTTGTTTTCACTACTGATACTGATTGGTCCTTCATAAGCGGCAATTTCATCAATAGTGTATTCTTCATGGATTTGCAGATCGATCGAGACTAGATAATCTAGTAATTCTTTTTCATCTAGTACACGAGCAATACGAATCTTAGTTCCAACAGGATAGTCAGTTAAGGTTTGGCGTTTTTCTTCATGTACAGGTTGATCATCATCAGGTATAACACCCCCGTGAGGGCAAAAGTTGGGTTTATTTAAATAGTCAGACAATCGATTTGCTAATGTTTGAGAGGTAACGTGTTCTAAAACTTCAGCTTCATCATGGACTTCATTCCACGAGTAGTTTAAATGTTCAACTAAAAATACTTCCCATAATCGATGTTTGCGAATGAGTGTACTTGCTTTTTTTAACCCTACTTCTGTTAGCTGAACGCCTTGATAAGGTGAATGTTCAACCAGTTTTTCTTTTACCAACTTTGAAATCATCTCGCTGACAGATGCAGCGGAGACATCTAAGCCAGAAACGATTTGTTTATTGTTGATTTTATTTTCATCGCCACCTAATTCAAAAATCAGTTTTAGGTAGTCTTCACGATTCGGGGTCATATAGTTCATCCTTTCAAAGAAGCCATCAAGATAAGTTTATCAGAAAATTGTTTTTTTGACCATTTAATAATTTGTTAATCTTAAAAAAAATGGCTGTTTTATTTTCTGAACCTGAATTAGGCAAACAAACGTACAATTGATAACGTTTTCTGGGAAGTACGACTTTAAAAACGTATGATAAAATCAGGAAATCTATGTTAGTCTAAAATAAATTGTTAAAATAAAATTAGAATTTCTAAATCGCTAAAAAAGGCTTTTTAGCTTAAATACAACAAAATAACTATTGCTTATTTTTTAAATAATCTTTAAACTAATAAGTAAGAAAAAATAAAGGGGTTTTAGAATGAAAGTACCAGGAATATGGAAAGGTTTTGGTTGTTTTTTAATTGTTGTGCCACTGATGGGACTATTTAATTTACTGAAATTGAGTGTGAAATTTGGTTTTGACGATATTTATGCTATTTTAGGTATATTTATGTGGTTCAGTTTACTTAGTGTACTCTTTTCTATCAGTGTCGGTGTATTATTGATTAGAGGAAGTATTTGGGGGTATCATTTAAGTAAAGTTTTACTGGCGATCACAGTCATTAATGGGATTTTTCTGATATTCGATTTTGATCCAGCAACTTTTTATCCGCTACTCCTTAGATTCATCCTTCTCTACAAATTGATTTATTCAAAGACAACCAATTTATATTTGTCAGAGTTAAGATATAATGCGAACAAAATAATGTTATAAATCTATCAAAAGCATGCTGTGACGCTAGACGTCTTAGTATGCTTTTTATTTAAGTTCAGAAGAAGACTTTTGATAGTACTTTGCATTATAATAAAAGTATCATTTTCAAGGAGCGAACAAGACGTGAAACAAACCCACTATATTTTATCAATAGATCAAGGAACAACGAGTTCAAGAGCGATTATTTTTAATCATGAAGGGCAAGAAATTGCTAAAGCGCAAAAAGAATTTACCCAATATTTCCCAAATCCCGGCTGGGTGGAACACGATGCGAATGAGATTTGGAGTTCTGTCCAATCTGTTATCGCAGATGTACTGATCGAGTCAAAACTAAAGCCAATTCAAATCAAAGCAATTGGGATTACAAATCAGCGTGAAACAACGGTTGTTTGGGATAAATATACAGGCGAACCAATTCATCGTGCCATCGTTTGGCAATCAAAGCAAACAAATGAAATAGCCAATGAACTGAAGGAAAAAGGTTATCAAGATTTTATTCAAAAACGAACGGGACTGATCATCGATTCTTATTTTTCTGCAACTAAGGTCAAATGGCTGCTGGAACATGTTGCGGGTGCTAAAGAAAAAGCCCAAACGGGGCAATTATTGTTCGGTACGATCGATACCTGGTTGTTATGGAAATTAACTGGGGGCAAAGTTCATAAGACAGACTACACCAATGCCAGTCGGACGATGTTGTTTAATATCCATTCATTGGATTGGGATCAGGAAATTTTAGATGTTTTGGCTATTCCTCGAATAATGTTGCCAGAAGTTTGCTCAAATGCAGAGATATACGGATTTACTGAAGACTATCATTTTTACGGAGAGAATATTCCGATTGCCGCAATGGCAGGTGATCAGCAAGCTGCGCTTTTTGGTCAGGCTGCTTTTGAAAAAGGAATGGTCAAAAATACGTATGGTACAGGCGCATTCATTGTAATGAACACAGGAGAACAAGCTATTTTGTCTGAGAACGGGTTATTGACAACAATTGGTTATGGCATAGATGGTAAAGTCAATTATGCTTTAGAAGGCAGTATTTTTGTTGCAGGATCAGCTGTTCAGTGGTTGCGAGATGGGTTAAAACTAATCGAAAACGCAGAAGAGTCAGAAGGTCTAGCAAACCAAGTCGTCGATTCGGATGGTGTTTATGTAGTACCAGCATTTACTGGTCTTGGAGCGCCGTATTGGGATCAAGATGCTAGGGGCACAGTCTTTGGTTTAACAAGAGGAACAACAAAGGAACATCTGATTCGCGCGACACTAGAATCGATTGCCTATCAAACTGCAGATGTGATCAAAACGATGGAAAATGATTCTAAAATTGATATCAAATTATTAAGAGCAGATGGTGGCGCGTCAAAGAATGATCTGTTGATGCAATTTCAAGCGGATATCATCAATAAACCAGTTGAAGCAGCAGACTTTTCTGAAACAACAGCTTTGGGTGTAGCCTATTTAGCTGGTTTAGCCGTTGGTTTTTGGAAAGACTTGTCTGAGATAAAAGCATTTATACATCATGGAAAGCACTTTGAGCCTCAAATCAGCGATGAAAAGAGACATGCATTATATAGCGGCTGGAAAAGAGCAGTATACGCCACGATGGCTTTTAAAAATACAGACTGACTCTCAATAAGTGAAGTACGGAGGAAGAGAATGGACTATCGACCCAAAGTTTGGCAAGACTGTGAAACTAATTACCAAGAATTCGCTCCTGATTTACGTTTGCGTTCATATATACAATCTTTTTGGTATAGTTACGTAGCACCCTCAGCTGCACCCAGCAGAATTATTCCAGATTTATGCTCAGATGTAATCATTCAATTAAGTCCTGAATTAGCTATTTTGAGAATTGATATTTGCGGTCCGAGTACACGGTTTTTTTATTCTTATTCAAAACAGCCGACGATTTATTTTGGGATCCGATATTATTTGGGTGGTATGTATCCTTTTTTTGATCAATCATTTAAAGGGTTGAAGGATCAGTCGTTTGACTTAACGTTACTAGAAAAAAGAATGGCCTTTGATTTGATGGATAAACTTTCTGGGAAACATTCTCTCAGTGCATTTATTGAGAGTGCAAATAACTATTTTTTAGAACGTTTGAATCGTTTATCTTCTAAAAAAGTTTCAGTACCCATTCAAACGTTTATTGAAAATCATCATCATGTGGCTACATATGCCGAATACACAAGTAACAATTCTTTATCTGAGCGAAGTTTACAACGACTATTTAGAGAAGAAACGGGTCTTTCTCCCTATGAAGCATTCGATGTCCTACGCTTTCAAAAAATATATTGGGAACTGATCAGTCAGCCAACGGTCAATCATCTGGATTTAGCCTTAAAATATGGATTTTTTGACCAAGCTCATTATACTCGGAAATTAAAAAAAATGACGGGATTAACACCTCAAGCAATTCGTCGGCATGTCGGAATTTTACAAGACAAGAATTGAACAGCTCAGTATAATAGAGAAAAAGAATGGAGGGCATCACGATGAAATTGGATATGATCGGAATCATTGTTGAGTCGATGGACCAAGCAATTTTGTTTTACGAACGTTTAGGATTTAAAGCTGCAGGAGAAAAAAATACTGCGTATGTAGAGCTAAATAATGAAGGAATACGCATTTCATTAAATACTAAAAAAATGATTGAAGGAATTTATGGCTATCTACCAAAAAGTGACGGTGATAAAATTGAATTGGCTTTTCTATGTGATTCTCCTGAAGAAATCGATCAAGTATGTGAAAAAATGGAAGGCTTTGGCTATGAGATTTTTCGAGAACCGTGGCACGCATTTTGGGGGCAGTATTATGCAATCATCAAAGATCCAGATGGGAATTTGTTGAGTTTATTTTGTAATGAGCAGAAAGGATAAAGGAATGAACGATAAAGTCCAGTATTTAAAAAATGAAGCAAAAAAATGGCCAGGAGCAACAGTTGAATATCGGGAAGATTGGGATTGCGATTATTTTGGGGTCGAAAAGAAATGTTTTTGTATGCTTGGAACAAATAAAACGGGTGATTTGGTGATGACAGTCAAAGGGGATCCAGAGGAAAATGAATTATTACGCGAGCAATATTCGGACGTAGTTCCAGGTTATTATGCAAATAAAACACATTGGAATTCTTTCTTATTAAAAAATTCATCATTTACAGAAGAACAGTTAGCTGTTTTCTTAAAAAGATCGTATGAACTAGTATTAAAGAAATTACCGAAAAAAATACAAATGAAGTATAGTTGATTAGCCTCAAGGAATCCGAATAAACGGTGGGAACAGAAGCAACTCTTTCGGAAATAAACGCTTCTGTCCCAACTTCATTTTTCTCGAATTAACCTTGGTGTAGATAAAAATTAAGCAAGGTAATGATCCACAAATGTGCTGGATAGAATACATAAAATAAATATTTAAAGAATGGATTAGCACTTCCTCGTTTACCATTATATAAATGGATAAAAGGAAGTACCGTAATAAATAGAAAATCAGGGTTACCCTCAAGTTGCAATTTAATCGCTTCGAAAGAATAGTTAGATAATCCAAGAATAGGCATTACAAGCAAAAAAATAGCAAAAATCAGATAGGAAATGTCTCGCTTTTTAGCTTTGTCTCTGAAAAAATAACTCAACAACATAAATGGAATAACAACAAATCCTCCTTCAGTAGGTATCAAACCTAGTAAAACGCCTAATGTCAAAATGATAGCTAGAATAATTGTTGAAATTTTAAAGAGAGGCTTTTTCACATTTTTTGAAAAATCAATCAGCAATAAAATAGTCACACCAACAGCAAGCGTTAGAAAAATATTGTTGTATGAAAAATACATCGGATCTTTGATGATCAGTGTGTTGAGCAATGTATTACCGATAAACATGATTGCGGCCCAACCGTAAAGACGAAGCAGATAGTTTTTTCGATTTTTTGTATAATGGACCCCTTCAACTGCCATAAAAGCAAAGAATACAGCAACACAGCGTGTTAGCATGTGAATTGGTACCCTAAATTGTGGTGGTAATAATGGAACAAGATGATCAAGTAGCATCAAGCCCATCATCATTAATTTTAATAGATTTCCGTTCATTTCATTCTCCTAGTAAGTGTTATTTTTGTCACTTTTTACAGTATAAAAAAAATAACGCTTTTTGGCGTGGGATTCAACGAACAAATGCCTTACAAAAGTGAGAGTAAGTGGTAAGGTGATTAGTTAATCGAGATATTCACTTTTGCTACGATAAAAATCAAAAACCGATTTTGCGTAAATATATGGAATGAATTCATTTTGAGCTAGCAGGTTAAAATATTCTTCTTCAGTTACCCATCTCATTTCGCTGACTTCTTCTTTTTGTAAATGCAATTCTTCCAGTTTTATATCTTTTGAAACAACATAAATCTCATCCCAACCTTCTTCAAATGAGACAGTCAAACGACTAGGTATATCGCTTAAATCGATGAGTATCCCAGTCTCTTCTTGCAGTTCACGTTCAGCCGCTTGGTATAATTCTTCTCCTTGTATAACAGCACCACTAGCAGTATAATCCCACCAGTTTGCCCATGATTTTTTGGTAGATTGTCGTTTTTGTATCAGCAATTCATCAGAACGATTAAAGATGAGTACTGTGACGACAAAGCGATAGTGATTATTAGAAAATGGACTGTCACGCAGCTGTTTTTTTCCAGTTCTCTTTTTTGTTGAAGTATAAATATCCATATATTCCATCTAAATTTACCCCCTTTAATGTAATAGTTGACATGAAAAAAAATGGAAATGACAGAAGTTGGATTGTAACATATTTTATATCATCTTATCAATTGGATTTAAATTTGCACCTATTCTCTTTAGTGCGAAGTCAAAATCTAACAATACGTCAGCCACGAGTGTTTCTAAGAGAAAAGTATTAAGTAATCAGATAGATGTATCAAATTTCCTATGAAAACTATTGACTAAATGTCTATTTCATGATAAGTTATTTAGAAATATATGAGAATTAAATGAAAGAACGATGATCAGAATAGTAAATGAACTGATTTATTTTAGAGAGTTTCCGGTAGCTGCAAGGAAATAATGAGTCGTCATTGAACACGCCTGTAAGTTGTTTTTCTGAAATAAGATATTTAGTGTAACGAAGTTTATGTTCGTATTCTAAATAGTAGTAGGAAAAATCGGAGAGCCCGTTATCACTCCTTAGTTTATCTAACTAACAGAGGCTTTTACTGCGAAGTAAAAGTAAATCTGAGGTGGGACCACGTGAAAAAATTTCTCGTCCTCTTGGCTTATTTGCCAAGGGGACGTTTTTTATTCTTTTTTGATTAGAACGGATTAGATTACGCTCCTTCTTTGAAAGATAGTGAGTGGAATGCGCCGACAGTAAAAGTACGAAATGTGTCAAATTGTGATGTTGTTAGTAAAACCCAAGGAGGGAACCTAATGAAATGGAATCGGAGTTTACCATCAGGAACAAAAGATAAGTTATTTAGAGAAGCAAATGGTGCCTATCAGTTAGAAAAGCAAGTCAATTCTATTGTCAATAAAAGAGGCTATCAACGAATCGATACGCCAGTTATAGAGTTTGAAGATGTTTTTTACAGTGAAGACAAAAATGAAAAAGAATTGTATCGTTTTTTTGATAAACAGGGACGATTGCTTGTATTACGTCCTGATATGACGATGCCAATCGGCCGTGTGATTGCAACAACGGGAATTCAACCGCCACTTAAATTATCTTATAGTGGAAAAGTCTTTCGCTCAAACGATGATATGTTAGGAGAACAAAATGAACTGACTCAAGCTGGAATTGAATTGATCGGGTACTCTTCTTTAAAAGCAGAAGTCGAATGTATCACGTGTGCGGTTGAAATTTTAGATGCACTGAATATACCTAACTTTCATTTTGAATTAGGACATGCACAAATTTTCCGACTCATTGTGTCATCACTTGGACTAACTAACGCAGAAAAAGTCGAACTACAACTCTATTTTAATAATAAAAGCTTAACGGATCTCAAACGATTTGTAGCGAAATATCCAAGTGAATTGGATGATTTTATTTGTGCGATTCCAAGGCTATTTGGTGAAGCGGATGAAGTATTACCACAGGCAAAAGCATTATTGCCAAATGACGCGCATATCATGAAAATTATTGATGAATTAGAGACGCTAATGAATAGCATAAAGACATACCATCAAGACGTTTCTTTGACTGTAGACTTAGGCTTAGTAGCTCTGATGGATTATTATACAGGTGTTTTATTCAGTGGCTATGCCGATTTAGTTCCAGATATTTTTTTACGAGGTGGACGATATGATCATTTGGTGGAACAATTTGGTCATCCAATGATTCCAGCTGTGGGATTAGGGATCAATTTAGATACGCTGGTGACTTTACAATATCAGCTCAATAAACTCGCTTCTTTGGATCAGCCATCGACATTGGTTCATAGTACCTTAGCGGACTTGGCAAAAGCAGAATCGCTTGTAAATGAGAATGCTGATTATCAATTGTCCTTATTTGAAACAGTGGAAGAAGCCTTGGAGTATGCAGAAAAATGGCATTATCAGCAGATTATCGAGGTAACAAAAGATAAAAGACGTGTGATAAAGGTAGGGGATAAAACATGACTCAATTGACCATTGCATTGACAAAAGGACGCTTGGAAAAACAAACATTAGCACTATTTGAACAAGCGGGCATTGATGTTTCATTTATGCAGGACAAGCAGCGAAAACTGATTTTTACTAGTCCGGATCATCGGTTTACATTTCTTTTGGTAAAGGCTGCTGATGTGACAACGTATGTACGGCATGGTGTGGCCGACCTTGGAATCGTAGGAAAAGACGTACTGATTGAGCATCCTTTTGGCTATTACGAAATGCTTGATCTGATGATTGGCGTATGTAAATTTTCGGTTGCTTCCACAGAAAATTATCAGCCAGATGATTATAAAAGAAAACGAATTGCAACAAAGTACCCAACCGTTGCATCAGAACATTTTCGTAAAAAAGGTGAAGATGTAGAAATTATCAAAATTGAAGGATCTGTGGAAATTGCTCCTGTTTTAGGGTTGGCGGATGCAATTGTCGATATTGTGGAAACAGGAACAACTTTGAAAGAAAATGGTTTAGAAATTTTTGAAGATATTTGTTCCATTTCAGCGCGAGTAATTGTAAATAAAGCGAGGTTAAAAAGAAAACGTCAAGCAATATTTCAACTGTTTGATGAATTAGAGTCTGTGATTGAAAGGGGAGAAGACACATGAAATGGTTGACAGGAGAAACGTCTGAGATCTTAAAAGCTATAGAAGCTAGTGCTCAAGTGACCCAAGAAGACAATCAGCAAGTAGAAGAACAAGTTCGTAAGATTATTCAACAAGTGATCGAAAATGGGGATCAAGCGTTAAAAGACTATTCTGAAAAATTCGATCAAGTTAAATTACACGAGTTATCACTCTCGAAAGAAACAATCGATTTAGGATACCAACGCGTAGAAAAAGAAGTCATCAAAGCTTTAGAGAAAGCAAAGGAAAACATTGTCAGTTATCATGAAAAACAAAAACAATATGATTTTATGGATACGGAAAAATTAGGTGTGTTACGTGGACAGCTGGTGTTACCATTGGCTCGTGTGGGTGTTTATGTACCAGGTGGGACAGCAGCCTATCCCTCTTCTGTCTTGATGAATGTTCTGCCGGCAAAAATCGCTGGTGTTAGAGAAATTGTTATGGTCACACCACCTTCTATCAATGGTATACCAGATGTAATATTGGCAGCTGCAAAAATTGCAGGAGTGGATAAAATTTTTCAGATAGGTGGAGCGCAAGGCATTGCAGCACTTGCCTATGGCACTGAAACTGTGCCAAAAGTAGACAAGATTGTGGGACCAGGAAATATTTATGTGGCAACAGCTAAAAAACAAGTATTTGGTTCAGTAGGGATCGATATGATCGCAGGGCCTTCTGAGATTGGGATTTTAGCAGATGATGCAGCTGATCCGACTTATATCGCAGCTGATCTATTGTCTCAAGCTGAACATGATACACTTGCTAGAGTGATATTAGTGACCACTTCAGCTAAACTTGCAGAGCAAGTCGAAAAAGAAATTTATCAACAATTACAAACTTTACCGCGTAAAGAAATCGCAGAAAAAGCCATTGAAAACCATGGACTGATCATCATCGCCTCAACAGTTGACGCAATGTTTACAATCATGAATGAGATTGCTCCAGAGCATTTAGAAGTACAAATGGCTAATCCAATCAGTTATCTACATGAAATAAAAAACGCTGGATCGATTTTTTTGGGCGAGTATGCGTCAGAACCTGTAGGAGATTATTTTTCAGGAACGAATCATGTATTGCCGACAAGTGGCACGGCAAAATTTTATTCACCATTGGGCGTTTATGATTTTGTGAAGTATAGTCAAGTAACCTATTATACAAAAGAAGCCTTGGCAGATGCGAAAGAGTCGATCGCTCTTTTAGCAAGAAAAGAAGGACTAGAAGCACATGCTAGAGCAGTTGAATGTCGTTTTGACTAGTGTTATAAAATAGATTTTTTTACAGGAGGGAAAATAATGAGAACAGCCACTTTAAAAAGAAAAACGGCAGAAACAATCATTGAATTAAGCATTGATTTAGATCGACAAGAGCCAGTCACGATTGAAACAGGAGTTGGTTTTTTTGATCATATGCTGATTTTATTTGCGCGTCACAGTCGTATTTCGTTGGAAGTAAAAGTTGAGGGTGATTTGCAAGTAGACAGTCATCATACGGTGGAAGATGTTGGAATCGTGTTAGGTCAATGTATTCGAGAAGCTTTAGGGGATAAAGTCGGAATCAATCGATATGGGACTAGTTTTGTGCCAATGGACGAATCTTTGGGGATGGCTTCACTTGATTTAAGTGGTCGATCTTATTTGGTATTTGATGCAGCATTTGATAATCCTAAGCTTGGCGATTTTGACACAGAGTTGACAGAAGAATTTTTTCAAGCATTTGCGTTTAACGCACAAATGAATCTTCATTTAAAGATTTTACATGGAAAAAATACCCATCATAAAATAGAAGCATTGTTTAAAGCAACGGGACGAGCGCTGAGAGAAGCTATTACTGAAAATCCATTGATTCAAGGGGTCAATTCCACGAAAGGAATTCTGTAGATGATTATTATCATTGATTATGATACTGGAAATACTCGCAATGTCCAAAAGGCATTAGATTATGTAGGTTTAACAAATAAAATTTCGGCTGATCCTACGGAAATTCGAGCGGCAGATGGAGTTATTCTACCAGGTGTAGGGGCTTTTTCCTTAGCGATGAAAGAATTAAATAAACGTGGATTAGTCAAGGTCATCCAAGAAATAGCTCAAAAAGGGACACCCATTTTAGGGGTTTGTCTAGGGATGCAATTACTTTTAGAAGGGAGTATGGAAAATGGCTTTACAGAAGGTTTAGGCTTAATTGAAGGGATTTGTGAAAAATTACCGGATGATCCTGATTTACCCGTTCCTCATATGGGCTGGAACCAACTACTCGTAACAAATGAAACACCACTAACGAAAGCTGTAGATGGAGAGTATGTCTATTTTGTCCATTCTTATTATGTGGATTGTGCACCTGATGTGATTGATGCGCTTGCACAGTATTCTATTAAAATACCCGCAATGATCTCAAAAGGAACTATTTACGGAACGCAGTTTCATCCTGAAAAAAGTAGTGAAACCGGTTTGAAACTATTAAGAGGATTTAAGGAGGTGGTGGAGCATGCACGTTTTACCAGCGATTGATATTAGAGAAGGAAAAGCAGTTCGATTAATTCAAGGTGACTTTCTGCAAAAAACGATTGTCAACAATGATCCAGTGGCACAAGCAAAGGAATTCAAAGAGGCCGGTATTCAGATGATGCACGTCGTTGATTTAGATGGTGCATTGATGGGAAAAGCGTCCAATGCAGAGTTGATCGAGCAGATGAAACAGTCGACTGGCTTAAAAATCGAAGTTGGCGGAGGCATTCGCACATTGGAGCAAATAGATGAGTATGTGGCGCTTGGAATCGATTGGATCATTATCGGTTCAGCAGCTTTGAGAAATCCAGAATTAGTCAAAGAAGCAGTCCGAAAACATGGGGAGAAAATTGCTGTTGGTATTGATGCTAAGAATGGGAAAGTGGCTATTAGCGGCTGGTTGGATGTTAGTGAAACAGACTATTTACAAATGGCTAAGGAAATGGCATTGATTGGAGTCAAGACAATTATTTATACAGATATCGCCAAAGATGGAACCTTGACTGGTCCGACATTTGAAGATTACGTAAGATTATTAGACGTTGTACCAGATGTTCAAATTATTGCTTCTGGCGGCGTCAGTACTAAATCTGACTTAGTAAAATTAGCTGATTTAGGTTTATATGGTGCAATCGTAGGGAAAGCTTTTTATAATGGTGCAATCACTTTAGCAGACATGTTGGAGGTAGAAAAAAATGCTGACTAAACGTATTATTCCATGTTTAGATGTAACCGACGGACGAGTTGTCAAAGGGATTAATTTTATTGATCTACAAGATGTTGGAGATCCAGTAGAAATAGCACGAGCGTACAATGAACAAGGTGCTGATGAGCTGGTTTTCTTAGATATCACCGCTACAAGTGACGATCGTGAGACGATGATCGAAGTCGTCGAACGAACAGCGTCAGAAGTATTCATTCCTTTGACAGTAGGTGGAGGTATTCGGACAGTTTCAGACATAAAAAAAATGCTACAAGCAGGTGCTGATAAAATCTCCCTTAATTCTGCTGCGATAAAACAACCAGAATTGATCAGAGAAGGTGCTGAAAAATTTGGTTCACAGTGTATAGTTATTGCAATCGATGCGAAGCGAACGGGTGACTCTTGGCATGTTTTTGTTAAAGGTGGGCGTGAAGATACTGGATTAGATGCGATAGATTGGGCTGAAAAAGCTGTATCTTTAGGAGCAGGAGAGATTTTGCTGACCAGCATGGACGCGGATGGCACAAAAAATGGTTATGATCTTGCCTTAAATCAAGCAATAAGCACAGCCGTAAATGTTCCTGTAATAGCATCAGGAGGTTGCGGAAGTGCAGCTGATATTGTAGAAGTCTTTGAGCAGACAAAGGTAAGCGCAGCTTTGGCTGCAAGTATTTTCCATTATGGAGAAGTAAAAATCCCAGATCTGAAAAAAGCATTAGCACTCAAAGGAATGGAGGTACGTCAATGAAACCCGATTTTACAAAAGGATTACTGCCAGCAATTATTATAGAAGACAAAACGAATGAAGTTTTGATGCTTGCTTATATGAACGAGCAAAGTTATGAAAAAACACTTAAAACAGGTACTACCTGGTTTTATTCCCGTTCTCGTCAACAATTATGGAATAAAGGCGAAACGAGTGGTAATAGTCAAAAAGTTAAAAGAATTGTCACTGATTGTGACAAAGATACACTCTTAATCACAGTCGAACAAACAGGACACGCATGTCACACTGGTGAACATAGTTGTTTTTTTAATGTAATTATTTGATTGATACAAAGGAGGTAAAGGAATGATCGAAAAACTGTATGAAGAACTATTGGCTCGTAAAGAAGAACCCAAAGAAGGTTCTTATACCACTTACTTGTTTGACCAAGGCTTAGACAAAATTTTAAAAAAAGTCGGAGAAGAGGCTACAGAAGTAATTATTGCAGCTAAAAATGATCAAACAGAACTGATTAGTGAAACTTCTGATCTGATTTATCATATGTTGGTTTTGCTAGTAGAAAAAGATATTTCTTTAGAAGCAATTGAGACTGAATTAAAGAAACGAGAAGGAAAACTCAGTAAAATAACAGGACGTAAAAAAATTGATGAGCTGTAAAAAACAAAAAAAGCGATCCCTTTATAGAAATCGGGGGATCGCTTCTTTTAATTTTCAGTTGGACAGTCTAAAGAATCTGTTGCTTCTAAAACGTAAGTAGCATCATCTGCTTCATCATATAAAGAAGCAGGTTTGCCATTCAGACATTGAACGATCAAATGATACCCATATTCATCTTGAGCTACTAATCGTTTGCTGGTCAATTCGACTAACATATAGCTTAAATTTTTACCGTCAATAATAATTTGTAAATCATCTTCGATTTTTAAAGTATGTTGTGTGGCTTTTAGCTTATTCACGAACCACCAACTACCTAAATAACGTTTATATAAATTAGAAATGTCGATATCAGGCTGCTGCTTTTCCTGTTTCTTTTTCAAAAATAATGATCCAGCAATTCCTGTAATGAGTGATGCACCCAAAAATAATGACCAATGTTTTTTCATACTATCATTCTCCTCTAATTCAATGATAGCACGAAATTAAAAAACAAACTATTCGAAAATCTCATCCTATAAAAAAATTTGATGAACTTAAAACTATTTTTTGTCTAAGTGTATGTTCCACTTGATTTTTCTGTTATGGAAATAGAGTATTGTTTAAAAAGTTTGACGATGCTTTTTAAACCAAAATATGGTATTGTTTTGATGAAAGGGTGTTACAATGATTACATATCCGAACGTGCAGATAGCACATTTTATTGATAGACCTAATCGTTTTATTGCAACGTGTCGCCTGAAAGAAACAGGTGAAATGGTAACGGTTCACGTAAAGAATACTGGGCGATGTAAAGAACTATTATATCCAGAAGTTGAGGTTGCGTTGTCGTATCAACCTTCTCCAAAGAGAAAGACAGCGTATGATCTAATTGCTGTCAAAAAAGGGAGTGCTTGGTTTAACATCGATAGTCAAATTCCAAATACATTAGCGGCTCAAGCAATCCAAAAGGGTACGATTATTTTACCGGGCTTAAAAGGTGAAATACTTTCGGTAAAAAGAGAAAAACGTTTTGCACGATCTCAATTTGATATACTAGTGGAAACGGATAGCGGCACCCAAGCTTTTGTTGAAGTAAAAGGAATGACTTTAGAAAATCATGCAATAGGTGCATTTCCTGACGCCCCAACACTGCGTGGATTGAAGCACGTGACAGAGTTGATTAGTGCGATGAAAGAAGGCTATCAAAGCTACGTGTTATTTATTGTTCAATTTGAAAAAGTTGAACTAGCAACGATCCACACAGTGATGCAACCAGCTTTAGCACAAATGATTTTATCAGGGCAAAAACAAGGATTAAGCGTCATTGCCTACAATTGTTCTGTTACCCCTGATACAATAGCGATAAAACATCAGATACCATTTGATGTCACAAAAACGTTTAAAGAGCCAAATTCAGAAAGGTGAGGGTAAATATGATTCACTTAGGTATAATTGGAACAAACTGGATTAGTCATCAATTTGTCAAGGCAGCATTGGAAACAAATCGCTATGATTTAACGGCGGTCTATTCACGAAAAGTAGAAACAGCTCAAAAATTTGGTAAAAAATATGGTGATGTTGAATATGCAACTGATTTACCTACATTTTTTGGTATTGAACATATGGACACTGTTTATATCGCTTCGCCTAATTCACTTCATTTTGAACAAGCGAAAGAAGGGATTTTAGCAGGAAAAAATATTATTGTTGAAAAACCTGCCTTCTCTACACCAGAAGAAATGGCAGAAATCATTACGTTAGCAGATCAGCAAAAAGTATTCTTTTTTGAAGCAGCCCGTAATATTCATGAGAAAAGCTTTAAAAAAATTCGCGATTTATTGCCTTTGAAAAATCAAATTATTGGTGCAAACTTTACGTATATGAAATATTCATCTCGTTATGATCAAGTACTTGATGGTCAAGAGCCAAATATCTTTTCACCACATTTTTCAGGAGGCGCTATGGCAGATCTAGGTGTGTATTTAATTTATGCAGCCGTGGGTTGGTTTGGTATGCCAAATGAAAGCCATTATTTTGCAAGAAAAATCCCAACAGACGTAGACGGAATTGGTACGGCGATCTTAAGATATGATTTATTTGATGTAACATTACAGACTGGAAAAAACGCGGATTCTTTCTTAGATTCTGAAATTTATTTTGATGGTGGAACGTTGATTCTAGATAGTGTAAATGCAATTTCCAAAGCAGAATTTCATGATCGCAATCATCAAGAACTTGATATCATTGAACTTACAACGGAAGAAAATCCAATGATCGAAGAAGCCAATGATTTTGCAGATGTACTTGAAAATCCTAATGACCCAACTAATGGTTTACGTTACGAAGAATGGGTAGAATTATCCCGTAATGTAAATAAAGTTGTAACAACATTAAGAAAAAGTGCCGGTATCATTTTTGATGCGGATAAAGATAAACAGGTTTAATGAGGAAAGGACTATTATGACAATAATCAACCATTTACCAGAAGCTTGGCAAAAACATTGGCAAGCTTCTGGTTTTAGCGAGCCATCAATGATTCAGCAAAAAAGTTTTCAGCCTTTAAAGGAAAAAGAAAATGTTTTAGGTATCTCGCCAACAGGTTCAGGTAAAACGTTGGCTTATGTATTACCATTACTTTTAAATATAGAAAAAAATCAGGGCAGTCAGTTATTGATTTTGGCACCTTCACAAGAATTAGCAGTTCAAATCAGCCAAGTTGTTCGGGATTGGTCAGCATTACTTGAATTGAAGACCCAAAGCTTGATTGGGGGCGCAAACGTCGGTCGTCAAATCGAAAAATTAAAAAAGAAACCAGAAATTTTGGTAGGAACACCAGGTCGTGTATTAGAATTGATCAAAACAAAGAAAATAAAAAGCCATTTATTACAGACTATTGTCATGGACGAAGTCGATCAACTGTTTCATGAAAAAGAATTAAATTTAACGAAGCAGATCCTAGCAAGTGCACCAACAGATTTTCAATTAGTTTTTTATTCAGCAACGGCCGATCGAGTAGTAGAAGAAGCGCAAAAATTAATCGATCAGTTGACAATAATCGATGTAACGGATGAAGATCAGTCTGGTGGCGTTGTACAGCATTATTACATGGCTCTGTCCCCTAGAAAAAAAAGTGAGTATTTAAGAAGTTTAGCTTATACACCAAATTTTCGGGCGATGGTTTTCTTTAATCAAGTCGTTGATTTAGGTTCAGTAGAAGAAAAATTAATTTATGAAAAATTGAATGTGGTCGGATTAGCCTCAGATCAGAATAAAACTTTACGCAAATTAGCCATTGATCAATTCTCTAAAAAAAGAGCAGTTATGCTTTTAACAACAGATATTGCTGCAAGAGGATTAGATTTTGAAGCAATTCCCTTCGTTGTGAATGCTGAAGTTCCATTATCAGAAGAAAGTTATATTCATCGAGCAGGGCGCGTTGGCCGAATGGGTGCGTCAGGTTCGGTCATTACATTTGTCAATGATGCCACTAAGAGAGACTATCAACGATTAATGAAGAAAATAGATCGATCTTTTCAAGAAATTTTTCTATACGATGGTGCGATCCACTTGACCAGAAAAGAAAAAAGTTTAACTGAAGAAAAAACGACATCTTCAAGTCCGACAGCTAAAAAAGAACCGATAACAAAACAACCATCAGCTAAAAAGACAGCAAAACCAAAAAATCGTCCCAAAAAGACTAAAAATAAAGGGGCTAGGCGGAAATCGTCTAAAACAGAGTAATAAAAATGTAAGAACGTCATGATTTAAGGAGGCTATCCATGAGATCTAGAAAAGACGAGATTTTAGCAGTTTTAGAATCAAAGAATCAAGGAATGACGGCGGCAGATGTCGCAAGTGAGCTGGCAATCGATCGTAGTAATGCCAGTCGTTATTTAAGTGAATTGTTCAAAGAACACAAGATCCTTAAAAGTGATGGCCGTCCAGTTATCTATTCAGTTGTGACAGAAGAAGACAAAGTACATGTGGATAGCTCCAGTGAGGTAACATTTGATAACTTGGTCGGAGCCAATGATTCATTAAAGGTCATTATCCAACAAGCAAAAGCGGCTATTTTATATCCGCCACGAGGCTTACATACCATTATTTTCGGGGAGACTGGAACTGGGAAATCACTATTTGCTGAATGTATGTATCATTTTGCAGTCGATTCTAAGACTTTAGCAGCAGATGCTCCTTTTGTTTCTTTTAACTGTGCTGATTATGCTCAGAACCCTCAATTGCTTTTTGGGCATATTTTTGGGGTCAAAAAAGGAGCGTATACCGGTGCAAATGAAGATAGTCCAGGGTTGATGTCAAAGGCTGATGGAGGGATTCTTTTCCTTGATGAAATTCATCGTTTACCGCCAGAAGGTCAAGAAATGCTTTTCACATTCATTGATAAAGGGATCTATCGACCATTGGGGGAAAGCGGGCAGACCTATGAAGCATCCGTTCAAATTATTGGAGCGACGACAGAATCATCTGAAAGTTTCTTAACAACATTCAATCGCAGGATTCCAATGGCAATTACCTTACCATCATTAGATGCCCGTTCACTAGACGAACGTTATGACATCATTTCTTTATTTATCAAACAAGAAGCAAACCGTTTAAATCAACGAATCGATATTAAAAGAGAAGCGATCCTTGCATTTATGTTATACGATGCAGAGGGAAATATCGGACAAGTGAAACGAGATTTAAAACTTGTATGCGCTAAATCTTTTCTCCATTACCGCACACATGACGAGTCTAGTTTAGTCATCCAAAAACGAGATTTGCCTTTGCAAGTACAAAAAGGGTTATTAAAAATCAAAGAAGTTTCTGATCGTTTAGATCGATTTGTTGATAGTAAAAGTAATTATTTGAGCTTTGAACCAGGAACAAATGAAGTTGTCTGGTCGCAAGATCCAGCCCGTGATATGCAAGTCTACAATGAAATCGAAGAAAAAGTGGCAAACTTATCAGCAAATGAGCTAGAAAACGTTAATTTAGAACAACTGATCTCAAGCGATATGGATGCCTATTTCCAAACATATGTTGATGAATTGACGCAAAATCCTGTACACAAAGAGTTATTGCCGGAACCAATTTGGAAACTGACAGATCATTTATATGATATAGCAGAAAAAAGATTAGAGCGTAAGTATAACGAAAAAGCCCGTTTTGCCTTTGCCTTACACTTACAAAGTACAATTGATCGAGTAAAAGACGGACACATCATTATTCATCCTAACTTAAATAATGTCCGAAAGAAAATGAAAAAAGAATTTCAAGTAGCGATGGATTTATCTGCCATTATCGAAGAAGAAAACAATATCGAAATTCCTTTTGATGAAATTGGATTTATCAGTATGTTTTTATCGATCAATGTTGGAAGTGTTGAAAAAGTCCATGCCAATAATGTTGGCGTAGTTGTTTTGATGCATGGTGATTCCACTGCTTCAAGTATGCTTAAAACAGCACAAGAGTTACTTGGAACACAAACAGGCATAGCTATGAACATGCCACTTACAATGGAAGTTCAAGCTATGTATGAGCAGTTAAAGAAATTTGTTTTAAGTCATCGTGAAAAATTATTGAATGGTATGTTACTTTTAACGGATATGGGTTCTTTGAATTCTTTTGGAAATCTGATTTTTGAAGAAACAGGAGTCCGGACGAAAGCAATCACAATGACGAGTACGATGATTGTTTTAGAAGCGATTCGGATGGCTAGTGTGGGACGAAGTTTAGAAGATATCTATCAAAACATCCAAATGTCTTTTGAAAGCATTATCAGAGAACAGTTTCGTACGAGTCCTCAAAATCGCGAAGATGTAAAAAAGGCAGTAGTTGTCACTTGTTTCACCGGTGAAGGCGTTGCAGCCAAATTATATCAACGAATTTTACCTGTAATAGATGAAAACAAAGTAGAAATCATCCAAATGCAGTTTTTAGAGCGTGAAGCATTTAAAAAACATATTGATAGTTTGATGGAAGAGTATGAAATCAAGGCCATAGCTGGAACTGTTGATGTAGAATACCAGAACATTCCATTCTTTTCAGCCTATGACATCTTTGATGATGAAAAATTAAATGTTTTGAAGCGGATTGCTGGCGATGAAGTGCCAACGGAAAAAATTGTGAAATCATTAGGTGGAACGATCACAGCGGTGGATTCATTACAAAAATTAATCGTTTTACTGCAAAAAACAGTCCATCAAATCCAAACGGATATGCATATTATTGTAGAACCAGGTGTTGATGCAGGAATCGTGATCCACTTAGCATTCTTGGTAGAGGCTATTTTAAAAGGGGAGAAATCAAAAGAATTTGAAGAGCTTCCAGAATTTATGAAAAAGAACCGTCTAGAAACAGATGTTACGAGAACAAATTTGATGGTCATCGAAAAAGCCTACCGTATGGTCTTTAGCGAGTCGGATATCGCACATTTAACGCAACTGTTTTTGGACAATAGAATCAAATTAAGTACAGAAAACAAACAAAAGTAATTAGTGTGTAATTTTAAAAACAATAGTGTGTACACAATTTGTATAGACCAAAACCGTATCATTACAAGGTTTTGGTCTATATATTTTTTGGCACGCTTCTTGCTTTATATAAAAGTGTAAATACAACAAAAATAAAAGGAGTGGCAAAAATGGCTAAAAAAACAATTATGTTAGTATGTTCAGCAGGGATGAGTACAAGTTTATTAGTAACAAAAATGCAAAAAGCAGCAGAAGATCGTGGAATGGAAGCAGATATCTTTGCAGTATCGGCATCTGATGCAGATAATAACTTAGAAGCGAAAGATGTAAACGTATTATTGCTAGGTCCACAAGTTCGTTTTATGAAATCACAGTTCGAACAAAAACTAGCACCTAAAGGAATTCCATTCGACGTAATCAATATGTCAGACTACGGTATGATGAACGGCGAAAAAGTATTAGATCAAGCAATTGCTTTGATGGAAAAATAACCAAATAAGAATAAAAAATGAATGGAGTTTTCGGATATGGAAGAGCAACAAAATTTAGAAGCAATTATGGGATTGATCATGTATGGAGGTAACGCTAAAAGCGATGCGATGGAAGCGATTGCTGCAGCGAAAAAGGGAGATTTTGAATTAGCAGACCAAAAAATTGCTGATGCTGAGGAATCTTTAGTTCAAGCACACCATTCTCAAACAGGAATGTTGACACAAGAAGCACAAGGGAACCATATTCAAGTAACGTTATTGACAGTTCATAGTCAAGATCACTTAATGACATCAATCGCGTTTACTGATTTAGCGAAAGAAATCATCGATCTTTATCGTCGCATGGATAATGAATAAGAAAAAAAGAAAATCGACCGTCTAGTCAACTAGACGGTCATAATCATCGATTTGAAGAGCATCAATGCTTTTTAGATAAATATTATCAAGGGGGATTTATAAGAAATGGACGGATTTGTTCAATGGATGGAAAAGCATTTTATGCCAAAAGCATCAGTAATTGCGGCTCAACGCCACTTAGTAGCAATACGTGATTCGTTTGTCGTTACGATGCCATTAATGATTTTAGGAGCATTAGCGGTACTGATTAACAATTTACCAATACCTGGATTTTCAGAATTAATGGATAGATTATTTCCAATGATCGTCAATGATGCACCGATTTGGAAAAGTTTCGGTGGAAATATCTGGAATGGAACATTCGCGATTTTTTCAATTTTAGTTGCATTTTTAGTAGCGTATAATTTAGTAAAATCTTACGGTAAAGATGGAATTGCAGCAGGAACTGTTTCAGTGGCTTCATTCTTTGCAGTTGGCGGATTAAGCGGAACAGATGCTACAGGATTATTTATTGCTTTAGTTATTGCACTTATTTCAGGAGAAATGTTCCAAAGATTAGTTGGAAACGATAAATTAGTCATCAAAATGCCGGATGGTGTTCCACCAGCAGTTGCTAAATCATTTGCAGCATTATTACCTGCAATGATCACAATCAGTTTCTTTAGTTTGATTACATCAATTTTATTTGGCTTTGGGATTAATAACATTGTAGTATCCTTCTACGAAGCAGTTCAAAAACCATTTATGGGACTAGCAAATAGTTATCCATCTGCGTTACTATTAGCATTTATCACACCGTTTTTATGGTTCTTTGGATTACATGGAGCGAATATGGTTGAGCCATTGATGCAAACGATCAATTTACCAGCGATTGATGCAAATATCAAAGCATTAGAAGCAGGAGAAAAAATTCCTTATATTGTAAATAAGCCTTTCTTTGATTCATTTGTAAACTTAGGTGGAACAGGTGCTACGTTAGGACTATTGATTGCTATCTTTATAGTAGGACGTAAAAATAAACCATTTAAAGTCATTACAAACTTAAGTTTAGCACCTGGTATTTTTAATATTAATGAGCCAGTTATGTTTGGACTACCGATCGTATTGAATCCGATTATGTTTATTCCGTTTATCATTACACCAATGATTCTTGTAACAATCGCATATGTTGCAACTGCAGTCGGTCTTGTTCCAGCTGCAACAGTTATTGTACCTTGGGTAACACCTCCGATTATTGGTGGTTTCTTGGCGACAAAGAGTATCGCAGGTGGAGTGTTAGCAGCGGTGAATTTATTGATCTCTGTATTGATTTATATTCCGTTTGTTAAAATCGCAACCGATCAATTTTTAAAACAAGAATCAGCAGCACAAGCGCAAGAAGAAAAAATTCAAGCTTAATAAATAGATAAAATTTTCTCAAGAGAATGGGTGTGGGACCAAAGTAAAAGTTACCTTGGTTTCACACCCTAAATGCGAATAAGTCGTGGAAGCAGAAGCACCTATTTGGGTCTGATCGCTAACTGTGTTTGCTGCAATCTCTTTGAGGAATTTTATCTATTTTTAAATAAAATTATTTTAGGAGATGACGAATATGAATTATCAGTTTCCAGAAGGTTTTTGGTGGGGTTCCGCTGCTAGTGGGCCTCAAACAGAAGGGGTTTTTGCAGGCGATGGAAAAGAACAAAATATCTGGGATTTTTGGTATGAAGAGAAACCTGAAAAATTTTTTAATGAGGTAGGACCAGATAAAACGTCCCGATTCTATAAAAAATATCATGAAGATATTCAGTTAATGAAAGCAACCGGTCATAATTCGTTTCGAACATCTATCCAGTGGAGTAGACTGATCCCTGATCCGAAAACTGGAGAAGTTAATTCAAAGGCAGTCGATTTCTATAATGATGTAATTAATAGCTTGATAGAACAAGGCATTGAACCTTTCATGAACTTGTATCATTTTGATATGCCGATGATCTTACAAAAAGAAGGTGGTTGGCTGAATCGCGCGGTTGTTGATCACTATGTTTATTATGCCAAAACCTGTTTTGAACTATTCGGAGATCGTGTAAAAAAATGGTTTACACACAATGAGCCGATCGTACCTGTCGAAGGGGGTTACTTATATGGCTGGCATTATCCAGAAGAGGTAAACTTGAAACACGGTATTCAGGTGGCCTATCATGAAGCCTTAGCCAGTGCTAAAGCCATCGAAGTGTATCATGCTATGAATGTAACTGGAGAAATCGGAATCATACTTAATTTGACCCCAAGTTATCCTAGAGACGCTCAAAATGAAGAAGATGTTAAGGCTGCTCGTTTAGTGGATGGATTATTTAATCGTTCCTTTTTAGATCCTGCGGTAAAAGGCCATTTTCCAGAAGATATTGTAGCATGGATCAAAGAACAAGATTTGATGCCGGAAACAACTCCTGAGGATCTAGCAACGATTGCTGAGAATACAATCGATCTTTTAGGGGTGAATTATTACCAACCTCGCAGAGTTAAAGCGAAAGAAACCCCTATAGAAATAGCTGGAAATAGCATATTGCCAGAAGATTTTTATGATGTATACGATATGCCGGGGAAAAAAATGAACCCCTATCGTGGCTGGGAAATTTATGAAAAAGGTATTTATGATACTCTGGTGAATTTGAAAGAAAATTATGGCAACATACGGTGTTACATTTCTGAAAATGGTATGGGCGTAGAAGGTGAAGAGCGTTTTGTAAATGTTGAGGGAATGATCGAAGATGATTATCGAATCGAGTTTGTAAAAGATCATTTAAAATGGGTGCATCAAGCGATTCAAGAAGGAAGCCACGTTCAAGGCTATCATATGTGGACATGTATGGACAATTGGTCATGGTTGAATGCTTATAAAAATCGTTACGGGTTTATTGCCGTTGATTTAGAGCAAGAGGCTAAAAGGACTATCAAGAAAAGTGGCTATTGGTTCAAAGAACTAACGGAAAATAATGGTTTTAACTAGAAAATAAAATAGTAAACAATTTTTAGGAATTAATGAAAATGCCTTTATAGCAACGAAGAAAGCGCACACAAAAAATAGTGTGTAGAGTTTTGAAAAGTAGTGTGTACACAATTTGTATAGACCAAAACCCTATCATTATAAGGTTTGGTCTATATATTTTTTGGCACACTTCTTGCTTTATATAAAAGTGTAAATACAACAAAATTAAAGGGAGTGGCAAAAATGGCTAAAAAAACAATTATGTTAGTCTGTTCAGCAGGAATGAGTACAAGTTTATTAGTGACAAAAATGCAAAAAGCAGCAGAAGATCGTGGAATGGAAGCAGATATCTTTGCAGTATCGGCATCCGATGCAGATAATAACTTAGAAGCGAAAGATGTAAACGTATTATTGCTAGGTCCACAAGTTCGTTTTATGAAATCACAATTCGAACAAAAATTAGCACCTAAAGGAATTCCATTCGACGTAATCAATATGTCAGACTACGGTATGATGAACGGCGAAAAAGTATTAGATCAAGCAATTACTTTGATGGAAAAATAGCTAAATAAGAAATATTAGAAACGATCATGAGATTGAGCCTATACGAGGAAAGTTATAGAGTAGTATGAAAGCGATTTCTTTTTCGTGTCGACAATGAATAAGCTGTGTTATTTTCTTTTTTGAACGGGAGAAAATAGACGTTAGAGTTTTTTGAACGGAACTTTAACAACTACTTTGTTTTAAGGAGTTTAACCGCTCTTTAAATAAATATTATTTATAGGAGGAATTAACAAATGGATGGATTAACAGCCTGGATGGAGAAGTACATTCTACCTGTGGCCGGTAAAATCGGTGCGCAAAAACACTTGGTTGCACTGCGTGATGCCTTTATCGGGACAATGCCGGCAACGATGGCAGGGTCAATTGCAGTAATGATCAATGCGATTATTCGTGACTTACCGCAACAGTTTTTCTCTGATTATGCAGCGAACCTTGCTGCAGATAAAGGAATCTTTGCAGTTATTAATGTGATTATTGGGATTAATGGATTTGTTTGGAACGGGACTTTGGCTATTGCTGGATTGATTTTTGCCTTTTCTTGGGGCTATAATCTTGCTAGAGCATACAAAGTAAACGACTTAGCAGGTGGTATCGTTGGTTTAGCGACATTGATTCAAGGAATCGCGTTTGCTTATTCCAATACATTAGAAACAGCTGTTCCTAAAGAATTGATGAACACAATTAATGCGGGAACTGCAGATTCTGGTTGGTCAGCAACGGCTGAAGGTTTAACAGCTGGAGGTTGGGGTTGGTTAAAATTAGATCATTTAAATGGTAACGCTTACTTTACGGTGATGATCATGGGTGCTATTTCAGTAATTATTTTTTGTAAATTAATGTTGGCGAACATTACGATCAAGATGCCTGATTCAGTTCCGCCAGCAGTATCAAAAGCGTTCGCTGCGATTTTACCAGCAACGATTGCATTATATGTTATTGCAATTATCAACTTTGTAGTAGGTAAATTGACAAACGGACAATTGATTATCGATCTAGTTCAAAAATATATTGCGGAACCTTTCTTGGGACTATCACAAGGGTTAGGTGCTGTATTGATCGTAACGATTTTCGTTCAAATTTTCTGGTTCTTCGGTATTCATGGTCCAAACGTTTTGGCACCAGTTTTAGAGGGGATTTGGGGTCAAGCGCAATTAATCAATATCGATATTTTCCAAAAAGGGTACAAAGGGTTGACAGGGACACCAGCGGTCTTAAAAGCCATTGATGATGGAAAAGCATATATGTGGGTTCGTGGTTCGTTTGATGCTTTTGCATGGTTTGGCGGATCTGGTGGTACGATCGTTTTGATCATCGCTATTTTGTTATTCTCTAAACGTGCCGATTATTTAACGGTTGGTAAATTGTCATTGGGACCTGGTATCTTCAATATCAACGAACCGATCATGTTTGGATTGCCTATCGTGTTAAATGCCATCATGTTTATACCATTTTTAGTAGCACCTGTTGTAGCAACTACAATCGGCTGGTTAGCAACATACTTCGGTTTAGTAGCACCCGTTTCACAACAAGTAACGTGGGTTGTGCCTCCCATATTACTATCTTTCTTGGCGACAGGAGCAGACTGGAGAGCACCAATTGTTACAATCGTTTGTATGGTCGTGACGTTCCTTATTTGGACACCATTTGTTATAGCAGCTAACAGAATGAAACCAACTGATTTCGAATAAATTAAAATTTAATAGCGTGTTGCTTTCATTTCCAATCGGATGAAAGCAACAGCTTTATTACTAAGGAGAGAGTACCATGATCACAATTGCCAGTGCAATGAAACAAGAAGAAATAAAAAAAATATTAGAAAACTATGATGAGGGTGATTTCACCTTTACATTCAAAGAAAAAAAAGGAATTAAATTAGCATTTGATGTAACGGGAGACAAAGAAGAAGCTGCTAAAAAAGCAAAAGAAATAATCAAAGCACAACCTTGGGGCAGCGTCTTGTTCTTCCAAGCGGCAGCACTTTAGAAAATAGATTGGATGGATGAAAAATGATTAGAAACGGCTTGTTTATGTGTAGTATCGGTTTTATAATAATTTTGTATACAGTAAATCCTGCTTCAATGAAATATGATTTGTTGAGTATGACAACAGGAGTTTTTTTAGTAATGGTTGGCGGTTATTTCTTTTTCAAAGGGAGAAAGATTGAAGAATCCAAAGTCAAAAAACAACATAATGAGGTGAAGAAATAATGGAAATTACAAAAAAACTCAATATTCCGGCGCCTTACTTTTATGAAAAAGTGATTGATTCTGTTCTTTTTGATATTCGCAAACATACTGGGAAAAGTTTGACAAAAAAACAATTGAACAATTTTGAATATGTGAAATCATTTTCTAAAAATAGCCGAGCAAAAATCAAAGTCGAAAAAATCATCGACAATTCATCCTATCATTTTCAGACATCAACGACTAAAAATAATTTTTCTGTAGGATATGAAATTGTACCCATCGATGATAAATCTTGCGAAGTACGTTACACAGAAAAAATGGAATCGTTTGGATTTTTGCAAAAAATGAATGACGCAATTTTAGGTACGATTCTAATGTATTTTAAAAAACGTCAATTTAGTAAAATGTTGCAGATGATAGAAGAATCATATTGAGACTGAAACACAAAGGGGTGTTTTTATCCCCATCGTTTATCCGCCTGTAGGGTGTGAAATAAAAGTGAGTGTTCCTTTTGTTTCACACCCTACATTTCTAAAAAAAGCCAAATCTATTTAAACAATCCCTTTTTTGCGTTATGCTTAAATGTGAAAGACAAGGGGGGAAAAGCAATGAGTGAAGTCATAAAAATGGATAAAGACGACACAGAAGAAATGTTTCAATTAGCCGCTTATGCATTCAATGCCGAAACGAATGAAAAACGCAAAGCACGCTTTAGAATGATTGTTGAGCATTCAAGGAATTATGGCTATATTTCAGGGGATCACTTAACCAGTCAAGTGATTTCTACGCCGTTTACTGTCGCTTTTCACGGAGTGAGTTATCAAATGGCTGGAATTGGTTGTGTTTCATCTTATCCTGAATATCGTGGTCAAGGGGGCATTTCAGCTATTATGAAACAGTTGTTAGCAGAATTAGCTGAAAATAAAGTTGAATTAGCATACTTAGCGCCGTTTTCATATCCTTTTTATAGAAAATATGGTTTTGAGCAATTATTCGAACAAATTAGCTACACGATCAAAGCGGCAGATTGGCCGAATATAAAAGCGAGTAAAGGCTCGATGAAACGGGTCAGCTATGAAGACGCAAAAAAAATCTGCCAGGACATTTATGCTATTTTACCTGATAATCAAAGAGGAGCCGTGATTCGGGAGTCTTGGTGGTTTGATTATTCAGTTGGTCTGGATGAAAAAAATCTTTTTGCGCTTTACGAAGACGAACAAGGAAGTCCTCAAGGATACTTGATTTACCAATCTAGTGCTGAACGTTTTGTTATTAAGGAATGGGGCTATTTAGACAATCAAGCCTTCCAATCAATTATTCGTTTTATTGGTTCTCATAACGGTTCATCTCAGAAATTTCATTTTGAAACAGGTTTTGGTGGTGAAAATCTAAGTTATTTAATGTCCTCTCCATTAGCTGAGATGAATGTTACCCCTTTTATGATGGGAAGAATTGTAAGTTTAGAAAGTTTTTTAAGCAAATATCCATTTACAACAGGATATAAAGAGGACTACTATTTTAAAGTTGAAGACGATTATGGTTCATGGAATAAAGGGATTTGGTCATTGTCAATAGATGAAAATGGACACAGTAGTATAAGAAAATTAGATTCACTTCCTGACTCTCTTAGAGAAGATGATTTAATCATAAGTACGATTCAAGCATTGACACAACTTTTTATGGGGTATAAAACAGGAACTGAATTAAATTTTTATAGTAAAGTTAAAGGAAATAAATACCTGATACAGTCATTAGATAAACGTTTAGTAAAAGGGATACCAGTTTTAGCAGATTACTTTTAAAAAATAGGCTAAGTGAGTTGATTCTGTAACATACTCACTTAGCCTATTTAAATTTATGCGTTATGATTGTCATCTTCTGTTGTTTCTCCTGAATCATCCTCATGATATTCTTCTAGAGCTTCTTTGAAAATCTCTTCTTTTTCTTGCTTATAGTTATCTTGACGCTCAGCAAAAACTTTTTCTTTCGTTTTATCAGTCATACAAGGTCCCTCCATTTCTTTATTTACCTTAAATGGTATAGTTCAAGCGTAACATCCGTGGGCAAACTTTACGAGTATTTTGATTATAAGCAAATGATTAGCACAACCAGTTAAAAGTCCTTATAATATAAGATAAGAACTCAAATAAACGTACGAAAATGAAAGGCAGTGGAGAGCATGAGTAAAACCAAAGAAGAAAAAGTTGCAAGAAATGGTAAAATCGGCAAAACATTAGCAGTTGTTATAGGCAGCCTTTATTTAGTCAAAATGTTAAAAGGAAAAAAGAATAGTAAAAAATAAAAGATGAGAAAGTAATGCTGATTTTTATATCAGTGTTGCTTTTTTTATTTTTATTGACACTGAATGAAAAGACTTCTAAAATAAATAAAGAATGTTCTCGTAGCTCAGTAGGATAGAGCGATCGCCTCCTAAGCGATAGGTCGCTGGTTCGATTCCAGTCGGGAACGTAAAAAAGGCTTTTGAAACGTTGATTTCATGGGCCTTTTTATTTTTTTGTGCCAAATAGGTTATAAGCATTTCAATCTATTACTAATTTTCATTAGGTCTCGATTTCTAATCTCTTTTACGATATGAGAGTAGATTTTTTGTGTTGCAGTTTTATTTTTACAGCCTAAAATACCTCTTAAGGTGTTTTTTTACCTATATAATTTAGTTGTAGATCGTTTTAATTAATTATCAAAAGTGAATAAAATTGATTAAAAGTTGCCTATTTATCAATATTTTTAAACTAGCTATTGAAAGATAGTGAACTTATATTATATAATTATGATGTTACGAAGAAAGGAAAGTGAGAAAATGAAAAAAGTTAGTTTATTTTTGTTAGCTGTTGTCGGTGCTTTAACGTTTCTATCAACACCTACACAAGCGGCAGAAGAAATCATTGCGACACCTTACGGGGGTCTGGGAGATGAAAGCGTTCTTCAAAGTGAAGAAAATGAAGAGATAGTTGCTGAACCATTTGCAGCTGCAGCACCAAGTGTTACTTATCGTACACATGTTCAGTCTTTTGGTTGGCAAGGCTGGAAAAGTAACGGTCAAGCCTCAGGAACATCAGGTCAAGCAAAAAGATTAGAGGGTATTGAATTAAAAGTTCAAAATTCAGGACTTACAGGGGATATTCAGTACCGTACACATGTACAATCTATTGGATGGCAAGGCTGGAAAAGTAATGGTCAGATGTCTGGGACATCAGGTCAAGCGAAACGTTTAGAGGCTATTCAAATTAGACTGACTGGTCAATTAGGTCAAAAATACGATGTATTTTATCGTGTCCATGCCCAAAGTTTTGGCTGGATGGGTTGGGAAATGGGAGGGATTCCTTCAGGAACGGCTAAGTATGCTTATCGCTTAGAAGCAATAGAAGTAAAACTCGTACCTAAAAAAGCGTATAATACAATTGATTATGCATCGAAAATTTCTTTTAGAGAGAATAAAGCATATCCTGGTGAGCTAGATCCTAAAAAATATGGTGTGCCAAATTCATTATTAAAAAATGGTTTAAAACTATTCAAAGACTCAAGTTCAGTTGAAAAATTTGCTTGGGCTGAAATAAATGATCTTAACCGTAAAACAATGTACGCAGAAACGTATAGAATTACGCAAGGACTTAAAACAATCGGTTATAGTGTCGAGTTGTTCGGACCTTACTAAAAAACAGATTAATATTAGAGAGGAAACTTATCGACAGATAAGTTTCCTCTCTATTTTTTTGATTTAATAGTCAAGAAGTGAAATATCGTTGGAAACAAGACAAAATATGACTAGATGTAAATAGCTTTTTTTACCCCCCAAGGGAACTTTTTTATACTAATGACTATATTTCTAAGGAAATACCTTCTTAAATAGATCAGTGAATAAAGATGATCCACATAAGCATTTAAAAAGTAGATGGCTAAAAACACTTTTTACGATTTTTTATTTTTTGTTTTTTTTTGTTTATGCCCAATCACCATTACGGAATATAGGAACACGAGAACCATCTTCTCTGATACCATCAATATCCATCTGGTCTGATCCAATCATGAAATCAACATGAGTATGACTGCGGTTTAGACCTGCGTTTTGTAATTCTTCTTCACTCATTTCAGTTCCGCCTTGTAAATTAAAGGCATAAGCAGATCCGAATGCTAAGTGATTTGAAGCATTTTCGTCGAATAAAGTATTATAGAAAATGATTCCAGATTGAGAAATCGGGGATGGATCCGGAACTAAAGCCACTTCGCCTAAGTGACGTGCACCTTCGTCGGTTTCAAGTAACTTTGCTAATACTTCTTCACCTTGTTTAGCAGAAAAATCAATAACTTTACCGTCTTTAAATGTAAATTTCATATCAGAAATAGTTGTTCCAGCATAACTTAATGGTTTAGTACTAGAAACAACACCATCGACATGACGACTATCAGGCGCAGTAAAAACTTCTTCTGTCGGCATATTAGCCATGAATTTTTCACCGCGACTATTGTCACTACCAGCACCTTCCCATAAATGATCTTTTGGTAAGCCGATCACTAAGTCTGTACCTGGTGCAGTATAATGTAAAGCTTTAAATTGTTCTTTGTTTAATTCATCCGCTTTGGTTGCCAATTTATTGTCATGAGCTTTCCAAGCAGCCACAGGATCTGTTTCGTAAACACGTGTTGTTTTAAAGATTTCATCCCAAAGAGCATCGACTTGTTGTTCATTGGTCTTTAAATCTGGGAAAACTTTAGCTGCCCATTCTTTTCCAGCAGCAGCTACAACAGTCCAGCTGACTTTATTGGCTTGAGTCGCTTTTCTTAGGTTGACTAGAGCTTTACCTGAAGCTGATTGGAAAGTCGCAACTCGATCAGTATCGACGCCAGAGAGTGCGTCAGGATCAGCGGAAACAACACTGATTCTACTTGCCCCTTTATTTACCCAATCATCTGTTTGATCTATTTTGTATTGAGGAATAGTTTCTAAATATTTTTCATCTGCATGAAGCAAAAATTCACGTTGAACAATATCATCAGTCCATTGAACAGTCATTTCACCAGCCCCTAATTTATATGCTTCTTCTGTAATCAAACGTGCTAAAGGTGCTTGATCAACACTGATTTGTAAAACAATACTTTGTCCTTTTTGAACATTGACCCCTGTTTCAACAATCAATCGAGCATACTTTTTTAATGTCTCATTAAAATTTGGTAATGTCATAGAATAACCTCCTAGTTTTTCATTTGCATAATCGGGAATATCATAACACGTAGCGTGTATGAACTCAAATAATCGAGTAGGGTTAGTTTCGTATTTAATTGTGTGTAAAAGTGCTGGAAAGTCCCGTGTAATCAAATAAATAAAATAATATAAATCGAAGGACTAGTATTTTGCAGAATAAACAAATCATGTTACAATAACTGTAGTATTTATATGGAAGCGTTGTAAAGGATAGGTAGAGGGGATTGAAAGATTATGGCAAGAAAAAAAACAATTACTAAAGATCAGATTTTAAATGCTGCATACGAAGTAGTGGCCACTGAAGGCTTTTCGAAATTCACCGCACGAAACATTGCAACCAAAATGAAATGCTCAACGCAACCCATTTATTTAGAATTCAAAAATATGGATGATTTAAAAGAAGAATTATTTGAAAAAATCCATCAATATTTGGCAAAAGAAGTATTTCCTGTCACGCATACAGACAATACAATTGTGGATTTAGCATTGAATTACATTCACTTTGCTAAAAACGAAAGTAAATTATACCGAGCGCTATACTTAGAAGAATATGGTGGCGGAAAAAGAATGCAAGAATTTTCGTATAGTTATTTTTCAAATGCAGTTAAGAAAGATTCTGATTATGAAAAATTAAATGATACAGAAATCAATTCGCTTCATATGGGAACGTGGATTGTTGCCACAGGAATTGCAGCATTGATGACTTCTGGCATCATTCATCCAAGTGATCAACAAATTGAACGTTTGATGAGAGAAGCAATTGATCAGATACTAGAGCGAGATCACCCAATCGATATCGAATAGCTAAAATGAATTAAAAAAGGAGACTATAAGAAAGCTCAGAGAGTTTTCTTATAGTCTCTATTTATTTACGTTTAATCAGCTCAATACTTATTTTACCGCTTCTGCTAATTTTTTAGCAAAGGCTTCAAGGTTTTGAATATCTTCTTCTTCAGCAGCAAGATCGACTTTTACGCTATCTGCTCCTTTTTTTGCCCCGATTTTTGTAAAAGCTGCATCAAAGTCATCCACTGATTTACAGAATTCGTCGTAAAAAGTATCGCCGGATCCGCACACACCATATGTTTTTCCCGATAGATCGATTTCTTGTAATTCTTCATAGAAGTCTACTATTTCATCAGGTAATTCGCCATCGCCATATGTGTATGTTGCAATAACACATATGTCTGCATCTTCAAAATCTTCAGGATCGACCTGTGTACATTCATTGATTTCAACTTCAATATCTAAATTTTCAAGAGCTTCAGCGACGATATCCGCGATTTCTTCTGTATTTCCAGTCATACTTGCGTAAACGATTTTAGCTAAGGTCATTAGATTTCCTCCTTCAAATAATACAATTCTGATTATATCAGAAGAATGAAGGTTGTGTAAATTACAAAATTGAGCGAAGAAATTAATAGGTTGCTTTTATACCGCTGTTTATGAGCAGTAATAGTATTAAAAAAGAATGAAATCTATTTTTTACAACTACTTTTCAGTGAAATTTTCACAAATTATGATAAAATACACTTATATAAAGATTACCTAGCTTCAAAAGCTAGCCATTACGCTTTGCTTCGATCGCATCAATTTCTAAGAGCTAAAGTTCTAAGGATTGAAGGTTTCGGGAAAAAGCTGACTATGCTATTTCAGCTTTTAAATTTTAGGAGGACGATATTGAATGATTACACTAAAATCACCAAGAGAAATTGAAATGATGGATGAATCTGGAGAGTTATTGGCAGATGTTCATCGTCATTTACGTAGCTTTATCAAACCAGGTGTTACAAGTTGGGACATAGAAGTGTTTGTGAGAGATTTTATTGAAAGTCATGGCGGAATTGCCGCACAAATTGGCTTTGAAGACTATAAATATGCAACGTGTTGCAGTATTAATGATGAAATTTGCCACGGTTTTCCTCGAAAAAAACCATTAAAGGACGGCGATTTGATCAAAGTAGATATGTGTATTGATTTAAAAGGTGCAGTATCAGATTCTTGCTGGGCTTATGTAGTCGGAAACTCGACGCCTGAATTGGACCACTTAATGGAAGTGACTAAAAAAGCGTTATATCTTGGAATCGAGCAAGCCCAAGTCGGTAATCGTATCGGTGATATCGGACATGCAATTCAAACCTATGTTGAAAGTGAAAACCTTTCTGTTGTAAGAGATTTTGTAGGACACGGTATTGGTCCAACGATTCATGAAAGTCCTGTTATTCCTCATTATGGTGAAGCGGGAAAAGGCTTACGTTTAAAAGAAGGAATGGTCATTACGATCGAACCTATGGTCAATACGGGGACGTGGCGCATGAAAATGGATCCAAATGGTTGGACAGCATACACTTTAGATGGCGGGATCAGCTGTCAATTTGAACATACACTGGCTATTACCAAAGATGGTCCCAAAATTTTGACTTCTCAAGGAGAAGAGGGAACCTACTAAACATTAGAGGAGAATTTTATGAAACTGGTGGACAAAGTAAAGAATAATGAAAAATTAATGCGTTTCATTGAAACAACGCAACATCGCATGATTGATTCAGAGATTGGAAATACCTCAGTGGTTGTGGCGTACTACTTACTTTTGTCCCTGTTTCCTCTATTGATTGCGGTAGGAAATCTTCTGCCGTACTTACATATTGATCCAAATGAAGTATTGCCCTACATAGCAGAAGCAATTCCAGAAGCTATTTTTAATGACTTAAAACCAGCGATCCAATCCTTGTTGACACAGCGTTCGGGTGGATTGTTATCGATTTCTGCTCTAGCAGCATTATGGAGTGCTAGTCAAAGTATCAATGCGTTGCAAACAGCTATGAATAAAGCGTTTGGTGTTGAGCCGCGTAAAAACTTTATTATTGTCCGTATCATGTCCTTGCTTGTGATTCTATTGTTTATGATTGCAATCGTGGGTGTTGTAGGTGTTTTAGGTTTAGGTAAATCGATTTTAGATTTTTTACAGCCTATTTTTCATTTTTCAACTGATTTTATAGATAACTTTCAGACCTTGAAATGGCCCATTACTTCATTTGTTTTACTTGTTATCATGTGTTTGATTTATCGTGTAGTTCCGAATGCGAAGCTGACTTTTCGTTCAATCATTCCTGGAGCGGTCTTTGCGACAGTCGGATGGATGTTGTTATCACAAGCCTTTGGGATTTATATTAAGTATTTCAGTTCAAAAATTGCTAGTTATCAAATCATAGGAAGTTTCATTATATTGATGTTATGGTTGAACATTGCCGCAACGATTATTATTTTAGGTGGAATTATCAATGCAGTTGTTAAAGAATACATATCCAATGAAAAAATTCAGCACCGCTATGGAGTGATCAACCGACTAGCAGATAAAATAAAAGAAAAATTCAAGAAGTAGGCTAAATACTATTACTTTAAATAAACAAGTAAGTCTTTTGAATTTTTTTAACGGTGGAAACACTTGTTCCAACTTGTAAATGTGGAATGATTCGGTATAATATACGTTGTACATTAAGAAAGTGGGTTCATCATGTCTATGTTTATTTATGAAATTGTTATCCGTCTATTTCTGACGTTTATTTTATCATTGATTACAACGCCAATCGTTAAATTACTGGCGTTTAGAATAGGAGCTTATGATGCTCCAGGTGAAAGAAGAGTAAATACTAAGAATATGCCTACAGCTGGTGGATTAGGAATTTATTTTGTCTTTTCATTTTCCTGTCTAATCATGTTTCAATCGATTATACCGATTGACTATATATGGCCAATTATTTTAGGCGCAGGAATTGTTGTCGCAACAGGTTTGATCGATGATATTTATGAATTGTCTCCGAAGAAAAAAACGCTCGGTATTCTACTTGGGGCATTAGTTATTTATTTTGTAGCAGAAATTAGGATCGATGTTGTAACGTTACCTTTTTTTGGACATATTGATTTACGTTGGTTTAGTTTACCTTTGACTTTATTTTGGATACTGGCAATTACGAATGCGATTAATTTGATCGACGGCTTAGATGGACTTGCTTCTGGCGTTTCGATCATTAGTTTAACAACGATCGGTGTAATTGGGTACTTTTTTCTTCATGCCAAAACAGTCTATATTCCAATCGTAATTTTTGTTTTGGTAGCCAGTATTGCAGGGTTTTTCCCGTATAATTTTTATCCAGCTAAGATTTTTTTAGGGGATACGGGTGCTTTGTTTTTAGGCTTTATGATTGCAGTGATGTCCTTACAAGGATTGAAAAATGCTACGTTTATCACGGTGATTACACCGATGATCATCTTAGGTGTTCCGATTACCGATACTGTGTATGCAATTATTCGTCGTTTGATGAATAAGCGGCCGATTTCATCAGCTGATAAAATGCATTTACATCATCGCTTGCTTTCTCTTGGATTTACGCATAAAGGCGCAGTGATGACGATTTATGGTTTAGCCTTGGTCTTTTCATTTGTAGCATTGTTGTTTAGTTACGCAAGTAATTTGGCATCGATTCTACTGATTGTTTTTAGTGCGATCGGCTTGGAATTGTTTATTGAAATGATTGGATTAGTTGGTGAAAATCATCAACCATTGATGTATATTTTACGTATGTTTGGAAATCGTGAATTTCGTCATCAACAATTAGAAAAAAGATTAGGCAAACATTCTAAAAAAAAGTAAATAATCAAAGAGAATCTTTTATGAGATTTTAAGCTGTGTTATAATTCATTGATTGAGTAAAAAGAGAGAGCGGGACAAGACTCAGTAAGTTTTGCCCCGCTTTCATAGAGTTCAGCTAAGTAACAAGTGACTATGTTCCTGGTCTATTTTCTTTCACAAGGAACCAGTGTCTGAATTAGCGAATCTTAGTACCTAAAATTATAGGCAGCGATTGCTTTATTTTTGGTGAGGGTCAGCCTGTTACAGGCTGGATTTATTTTTAGTTTAAATGAGGTGCAAAAATATGAATGATAGAATAACGATTTCCATTGTTACTCATAATAGCCGTCATATTTTTGATGTGCTTGATAATTTGAAAAATGAAGTAGGTCTAGAATCGAACTACGATATACATATATTTGACAATGCTTCTGAGCAAAGCTATATTGACAAACTGGAACGTTACGGCTCTTTTATTTTTTTACATAGATCTGGAGAAAACAAAGGCTTCGGTTACGGGCATAATCAGGTGTTAAAAAAGGCCTCTACATCTTATGCCGTCATTTTTAATCCAGACGTTTTGATTACAAAAGATGCATTGGATCAAATGATTCAACGGATAAAAGAAAATGACCAGTTGGCCGCAGTTTGTCCTAAAGTGTTGAACTCGGATGGTACAACACAGTATTTAGTACGCCAAAAACTAGATGTGTTTGATTATATGTTGCGATTTGTTCCTTTTCAATCGATCAAAAAGTTATTTGATAAGCGCTTAAGTTATTATGAATGCCGCGATTTACCAGAGGATCAAACAACGTATATTAAGATGGGCTCCGGCTGTTTTATGGTTATTGATATCAATAAATTTAACCAGATCGATGGTTTCGATGAACGGTACTTCATGTATTTTGAAGATAATGATCTTTGTATGAGCTTTGGAAAAGCAGGCTATAAAATTTTGTATACACCTTTTGAAACGGTGATTCATTTGTATGAAAAAGGTGCACATAAAAACAAGAAACTATTTAAAATATTTTTACAATCAATGATTAAATTTTTCAATAAATGGGGCTGGAGGTTTTTCTAGTGGAGAATAAGTTGGTTATTACAATTGTTTTATATCAAACTGAGTTCTCAAAAACACCCAGTTATCCTTGCCTAAAAAGAGTGGTATCAGAAAAAAAGTCAGCCTATCTGTTTATTTACGATAACAGTCAAAACGCGCAAGATGATGAAGTATTTCATCAGGAAAATGTTCGTTATATACATGATGGAGCGAATCCAGGATTGGCCAAAGCCTATAACGCAGGAGCGCAGTATCTGAATGAAATTCAAGGTACGTTGATGTTATTGCTGGATCAAGATACTTTGCTTGATGAAAAGTACGTTGAGACACTTTTAGATTTGCCGTTAGATGAGGCGATTGGAGCTTATGTGCCAATTGTCAGTTCTCATGGTAGACAAATATCTCCCGTTTTTTCTGATGAATATGTTGGAGGAAAGTCTGAGTTGCCAAAAGCAGGTATCTATTCCAAAAGACTTATGGGCATTAATTCTGGAACAGTGATTCCTTTTACCGTACTGAACAGTATTGGCTCATTCAACGTAGAGTTTCCTTTGGACTTTTTAGATCATTGGCTTTTTTGGAAGATTCATCAATTAGATAAAAAAATCAGCGTTTTAGATCATCATCTGGCACATGACCTATCTGTGCTGGATTACCAAACGATCAATAGCAAACGATATGAATCAATCATAAATGGGGAAACGCTATTTTATAAGAAGTATGAACAAGATAAATTTTACAATCACAGAAGACATTTGCTTTTAAGAACAGCTAAACAATTTTTGCGGGTCAAGAATCGTAAAATTTGGCGGCGGACGTTTTTAGAGTATCGATCACTAATGAAAGGAAAATAAATGATCTCAGTTTGTATTGCCACATATAATGGAGAAAAGTATTTAGAAGAACAACTTAATAGTATTTTGCCTCAAATGAACTCAGAGGATGAGCTGATTATATCAGATGACGGTTCTAAAGATGCAACGGTGGATATCATCAAGCGATATACAACACAAGATCAGCGGATAAAATTCTTTAAAGGTCCTGGCAAAGGGGTGATTGCTAATTTTGAATTTGCTATCAATCAAAGTCAGGGAGATTTTATTTTTTTGGCAGATCAAGATGATGTCTGGCTGCCTGAAAAAGTTCAAACAATATTAGATTTTTTTCAAAAACATGATGAAATAAATCTAGTAATCAGTGATTTGGTAATTGTCGACGAAAAACTAGAAGTTATAGAAGAATCGTATTTTGATTATCGTAAAGTTAAACTTGGGATTTTTCAGAATATTTTGAAAAACAACTATATAGGTGCTGGAATGGCGTTTCGTGGGCTATTAAAGAAAGAAATATTGCCAATCCCTGATAAGATCCCGATGCATGATATGTGGTTTGGTTTAATTGCAGATAGTAATAAAACCAGTGCAATGATCCCGCAAAAACTTGTGCTCTATCGTAGACATGACTGTAACACAAGTGAAATTAATACAAAAGCTAGCCGTTTACAACAATTGAAGTGGCGAAAGGCACTTATTGTGGCACTTATACGTCGAAAAATATTAAAAGTTAAATGAGAGTTATTTTACAGTTTTGTAAAATAACTCTAAAAAGCATGACAAGTCTCTATGATAATGCGATAATGTTAATGGTGTAAGTAATTAAACGAAATAATTAAATTTGAAGGAGTTTTCCCATTGAAAGGAATAATTTTAGCTGGTGGCAGCGGTACTAGACTGTACCCTTTAACAAAAGCCACGTCAAAACAATTAATGCCCATTTATGACAAACCAATGATTTATTACCCTATGTCAACATTGATGTTAGCAGGTATCAAAGAAATTTTGATTATCTCTACTCCTGATGACACGCCACGTTTTGAAAGTTTATTTGGCGATGGAAAAGATTTTGGCATTCATATTGAATATGCAGTGCAAGAAAGCCCAGATGGCTTAGCGCAAGCATTTATTATCGGTGAAAATTTCATCGGTGACGATAGTGTTTGTCTTGTTTTAGGCGACAATATTTATCATGGTGGTGGGTTGTCTGAACTACTACAACGTGCGGCATCAAAAAAAAGTGGAGCAACTGTTTTCGGCTATCATGTAAATGATCCAGAACGATTTGGTGTAGTGGAATTTGATGGTCAGATGAAGGCTCTTTCAATTGAAGAAAAACCTGAACAACCAAAATCAAATTATGCAGTTACGGGTCTGTATTTTTATGATAACGAAGTAATTGAAATCGCTAAAAATATCAAACCCTCTGATCGTGGAGAATTAGAAATAACAGATGTAAATAAAGTTTATTTAGAAAAAAATAAACTATCCGTTGAAGTGATGGGACGTGGCTACGCTTGGTTAGACACAGGAACTCATGAATCACTTCTAGAAGCATCGACATTTATCGAAACAATCGAGAAACGTCAAAATTTAAAAGTCGCTTGTTTAGAAGAAATCGCTTATCGGATGGGTTATATCACAAAAGAGCAACTTATTGAATTGGCCCAACCATTAAAGAAAAATGGCTATGGACAGTACTTATTAAGATTGGCAGAAACAGATTAGGAGCGAATAGACAATGAAAGTTATTGACACAAAACTAAAAGATGTAAAAATCATTGAAATGGACGTGTTTGGCGATCATCGAGGTTTTTTTACCGAAAGCTATTCCAAAGAAAAATTTGCTGAACAAGGGTTGGATTTTGATTTTGTACAAGATAATCACTCTCTTTCAAGTGAAGCAGGCGTCTTGCGTGGCTTGCATTTTCAAAAAGGGGAAGCGGCTCAAACAAAACTGATTCGTGTTGTGACGGGTGCGGTTTTAGATGTGATCGTGGATATCCGTAAAGGCAGCCCTACTTATGGACAGTGGGAAGGGTATATTTTATCGGAACATAACCATCGTCAATTATTGGTACCTAAAGGCTATGCACACGGTTTTGTAACATTGACACCAAATGTTAATTTTATGTATAAATGCGACAATTATTATAATGCACCTGCAGATGGTGGTATTGCCTTTGATGATCCGGAACTAGCAATTGATTGGCCGATCGATATCCAAAAAGCAATCACGTCTGAAAAAGATACAAATCATCCGACATTAAAGGAATTTGAATCAGAGAATCCTTTTGTCTATGGTGAAATCTAAAAAATAGGAGAGATCTTGAAGATGAAAAACATCATTGTTACTGGTGGAGCTGGATTCATCGGATCAAACTTTGTTCATTATGTAGTGAACAACCATCCAGAAGTTCATGTAACGGTATTAGATAAATTAACGTATGCGGGAAATAAAAAAAATCTTGAAGGACTACCAACCGATCGTGTTGAATTAGTTGTCGGTGATATCGCGGATGCTGAATTGGTCGATCGTCTAGTTCAAAAAACAGATGCAGTGGTTCATTATGCGGCAGAATCTCACAATGATAATTCGTTAAATGATCCGTTTCCTTTTGTACAAACCAATATTATCGGAACCTATACGTTGATTGAAGCTTGTCGCAAACATGATGTACGTTATCATCATGTTTCTACAGACGAAGTTTATGGTGATCTACCCTTACGTGAGGATTTACCAGGGCATGGTGAAGGAGCTGGCGAAAAATTCACAGCTGAAACACCTTATAACCCATCTAGCCCATATTCTTCCACAAAAGCAGGTTCAGATCTGTTAGTAAAAGCGTGGGGACGTTCATTTGGCTTGAAAGCTACGATCTCCAATTGTTCCAATAATTATGGCCCTTATCAACATATTGAAAAATTTATTCCACGCCAAATTACCAATGTATTAAGCGGGATTACGCCGAAATTATACGGTGCGGGTAAAAATGTTCGTGACTGGATTCATACAAATGATCATTCCTCTGCTGTTTGGACAATCTTGACCAAAGGAAAGCTCGGTGAAACTTACTTGATCGGAGCTGACGGTGAGGAAGATAATAAGACAGTTATGGAACTTATCTTAGAAATAATGGGCCAACCAAAAGATGCATATGAACATGTAAATGATCGTCCTGGACATGATTTACGTTATGCAATAGATTCTTCAAAATTACGTGAAGAACTAGGATGGACGCCCGAATTCACGAATTTCCGTGATGGTTTAGCAGATACAATTAAATGGTACACGGAAAATCCAGATTGGTGGGAAGCAGACAAAGCAGCTGTTGAAGCCAATTATGCGAAAAACGGTCAATAAAAATTTAGCTGACAATAAATGAATAAGCAAGTGTAAGGCGGGACAATTCCTGCCTTTTTTCAGAAGGAGTAGATAAAATGATTTTAATCACAGGTGGAAATGGACAACTAGGAACAGAATTGCGTCACCTTTTAGATGAGCAAGGTTTAGACTATATTTCAACGGATGCGAGCGAAATGGATATTACGGACGCAAAAGTGACTTTGCAAAAAATCAAAGAAATAAATCCAGATGTGATTTATCATTGTGCTGCTTACACGGCAGTCGATAAAGCTGAAGATGAAGGCAAAGAATTAGATGAAAAAATCAATGTAAATGGAACAAAAAATGTTGCTGAAGCAGCTAAGATTGTTGGTGCTACATTAGTTTACATTAGTACTGACTATGTTTTCGATGGCACTAAAAAAGCGGGTATGTATTCAGAGGATGAACAAACAAATCCGCAAAATGAATATGGCCGTACTAAATTATTAGGAGAAAAAGCGGTTCAAGCTATTTTGGAAGATTATTATATTATTCGAACGTCATGGGTGTTCGGTCAATATGGACATAATTTTGTCTTTACTATGCAAAAACTTGCTGAGACACGTGATCAATTAACTGTAGTGGATGATCAGTTTGGCCGTCCAACTTGGACTAGAACCCTAGCTGAATTCATGACCTTTGTTGTAAAAGAAAAAGCGCCATTTGGTGTTTATCACTTATCAAATGAAAATAGTTGTAATTGGTATCAATTTGCAAAAGAAATTTTAAAAGATACAAAGGTGGAAGTATTACCTGTAGATTCAACACAATTTCCGCAAAAAGCGAAGCGTCCACAATATTCAGTAATGGATTTGAGTAAAGCTGAAGCATTGGGCTTTAAAATTCCAACTTGGCAAGAAGCTTTAGCGAAAATGTTGGAAAAAGTTTAAAATTAGTGTAGCATAGTATTACTTTGTTGAGTGATCTATGCTACGTATATTTAAAAGGATGATTTTAGCTATGTTGATACTATTTTAGGAGGTAAGGATGAAAAACAAGAAATTAATGATTATTGCCACATCAGTTATTTTGTTAGGAGGATCTTTTGGAGGAATTATAGGCCTGGCACAAGAAAATTTACAAGAGCAAACAACGGAGTACATAGATAGTACAGAATCAACTTCAGCCACTAAAGAAAGTTCAACTTCAGAATCAATTAACGATTCTAAAGAAGAAGCAGTTAAGGAAAAAGAAGAAACTCCAACAAGCTCTACGCTCAATGAACCAAACATAACGGAAGAAAACAATAAAGAATTAGGAGCTCAAAGTAAGGATAGAGAAGGTTTTTATGATTACATACCAAACAAACGCTCTGATTTGTCACCTGCTATTTCTGCTAGGGCAGCTAGTGTTGATGCGTACGTAGGTGCAGGTGATACAACACGCCCTGCAAAAGATTTTGTAGACGTATCATCTCATAACGGAAATTTAACCGTTGCGAATTATAATACGATGAAACAATATGGTGTTAAAGGAGTAATCGTAAAATTGACCGAATATACAACCTATGAAAATCCATATGCAGCATCACAGATTGCAAATGCTAAAGCTGCAGGTTTAAAAGTAGGAGTTTATCATTACAGTTGGTTTAATACAGAAGGTGGTGCTAGGGCTGAAGCAAATTATTTTGCAGCTGTGGCTAAACGTTTAAACTTACCAGCTGATACGCTAATGGTCAATGATGCGGAGCAAGGAGAGATGGCTGCAGGCAATGTAACCAATAATTCCTTAGTTTTTGCTAATCAATTAAAAGTAAACGGTTATAGTAGAACGATGCATTATTCGATGTTAAATTGGTTTAATACAGGTGTTATGAATGCCAATACATTAGGCTACAATAATATATGGGTAGCTCAATACCCTTACAACCCTCTAGCCAGTAATTTGTTAAATAGAAATTATGGAGCATGGCAATGGTCATCAGAACTAACTTTCCCAGGAATTAAAGGTGTATTTGATATTAGTATAGACTATAATGATATCTTTAATGGCGGAATAGTTTATGATAAAGTTCAATATAACAATCCAGTGAATTTTAATGCAAAAATAAAAAATAATGGAGAAGCAGCGAGACATACTATTTACGACGATATTTTGGACACTAAACCAGGTGTAAATGTCTTGGGACAAGCTTCTTTATATGCGGGGCAAACTGTGCAAATCACTCGTATTGCTAAAACAGTAAAAGCAACGTGGTATCAATTTGCAATTAACGGTCGAACGATTGGCTGGGTAAATAGTAAAACATTTGATTTAACTACAGGTAGTGTTTATTATTCTGCTTATGTTGCAGGAAATGAATGGCAATATTCTGCTTTTGATGGTCAAAGCGCTGGAACAAGCAGTGAAAGGAAAAGAATAGAAGCACTCAAGTTATCTTTAAATAACAGTAACACTGGTTATAGTGGTGACATAGAATACCGCGTTTACGCGCAATCATCTGGTTGGGAACCAAACTATCAAAAAAACGATGCGATTTCTGGGAAAGTTAATAGCGGGAAACGTGTAGAAGCTGTTCAAATTAGATTGACAGGTGAAATGGCAAAACAATATGATGTTTATTATAGGACTCATGTTGCTAAACTTGGTTGGCTAGACTGGGCCAAAAATAACGAGAAGGCTGGGTCAGTAAATTATAGTTATGCAGTTGAAGATATTCAAGTTCTATTAGTAAAAAAAGGAGCACAGCCACCAGGAGCTACAGCAACTCCATACAAAGCACCTGTTGATATTGTATATGAATCACATGTTCAATCAATTGGTTGGCAGTCCCAAATTATTAGTAATTCTGGCGATTTTTCAGGAACTATAGGGGCTCAAAAGCAGATAGAAGCGATAAAAATAAATACAAAAAATACAGACTTGACTGGAACTATCCAATATCAGTTATACCTTCAAAAAAAAGGATGGGCTGATGTAACTGAAAATGGGGAATTAAATGGTACTATTGGTGAGAAGCGTCGAGCTGAAGCCATAAAAATTAATTTGACAGATCAGTTAGCTAAAAGATATGATATATACTATCGAGTTCATTCTAGAAGTTTTGGTTGGCTAGATTGGGCAAAAAATGGTCAAGAAGCAGGAACTGCTGGCTACTCATTGCGTATGGAAGCTTTGCAAATTAAAGTAGTTGAAAAAGCAAAAACCGCTCCAGGAGAGACTGCCAGACCTTATGTTACAAAATAAAGTATTAAAAATAATTATATAAGAATAGAGGTTTTTTTGTGAAAAACGTTTCTATATTTGGTTTAGGATATGTTGGATTAGCAAATGCGCTATTGTTAAGTCAGAAAGAAAATGTTATGGCTTATGATATAGTAGATGAAAAAATTGATCTGTTAAATCAAGGAATATCTCCATTAGAAGATAAAGAAGTAAAAGAATTTTTGTCAAAAAAAGACTTGAATCTTAAATTTACTAAAGACTTTGAAGAAGCTGTCAAATTTGCTGACTATCTAATCGTGTCTACACCAACAGATTACGATGAAAAGAAAAATTATTTTAATACAGCCACCGTAGAAGATGTTATCGAAAAAGCATTGTCGATAAAACCAGAAGCTATTTTAATTATCAAATCTACTGTACCAGTTGGATATACGGATAGCTTAAGAGCAAAATACAACACGAACAATATTATCTTTTCACCTGAATTCTTAAGAGAAGGAAAGGCGTTGTATGATAATCTTTATCCTTCTAGAATCATTGTAGGAGAGTGCTCTAAGAAAGGCGAAGAAATTGCTAATATGTTTTTAGAAAATACAATGGATAAAAATTCACGAATTTTATTGACTCATTCAACGGAAGCCGAAGCAATAAAACTTTTTTCAAACACTTACTTGGCTTTGCGTGTCGCATATTTTAATGAATTAGATACGTATGCTGAATCAAGAGAATTAGATGCAAAACAAATCATTGAAGGTGTGGGATTAGATCCTAGAATTGGGACGCATTATAATAATCCATCATTTGGATATGGCGGTTACTGTTTGCCTAAAGATACAAAGCAGTTGCGTGCAAATTATGATACTGTTCCAAATAATATCATTAGTGCGATCGTTGATGCGAATACAACACGTAAAGATTTTATAGCAGAACAAATTTTAGCTAGAAGTCCAAAAGTAGTGGGAATTTATCGCCTGACAATGAAATCAAACTCTGATAATTTTAGATATTCATCCATACAGGGTATCATGAAGCGTTTGAAAGCAAAAGGTGTTGAGGTAATTGTTTTTGAACCTACTATGGATGAAACAACATTTTATAATTCACGTGTAGAAAAAAATTTAACTCAATTCAAAGAGCTATCTGATGTCATTGTTACGAATAGAATGGAAGAAGAATTATCAGATGTTGAAAAGAAAGTTTATACACGGGATATTTTCAAAAGAGATTAATAGATGTAGTTTTTGATTTCTATTATTTTTTATTCAGAACTGATGTGCTAAACTAATCAAAAGTCAGAATGGAGGATCACTCGTCATTCTGACTTTTTTTGGTTTTATACGTCGATTACCTTATTGAAAAGCAAAATATAGGTTTCTATACTCTAGTGAGGATTGTGAAAAAGACATCAGTATAAAAGTAATTCAAATAGTTGCTTCGGATATAATTGTGAAGCATAATATAAGGCAATATATAAGAGTGATAAACTCAATTGAATGCTGCTAACCGCAATTATTTTCACAGATATGTCAGATGAAAAATCAAGTAACTTTCAATTTTTGAATATATAGATAAAAAATACAAAGAAAAATTGTATATAAAAAGTGACCCATACTAAAAAAAGTAAAATAGAAATAGTTAAAGTAAATGATAGTAGCAAATGAATAGTTGTTTTCACAGAAATGCATAAAAATTAGGGTAACTTGAAAAATACTTATGAAAATGCTATACTTTCTTGTGGTATTCTATTTTTAGATTCGAACTAAATGGAAAAGGACGAACGTAATGAAACTAATAATTCAAATTCCTTGTTATAATGAAGCAGAGACACTAGAAATTGCATTAAACGATTTACCGAAAAAGATTGAAGGTATTGATGATATTGAAGTTTTGATCATTAATGACGGTAGTAAGGACAACACTGTAGAAGTTGCTAAAAATTGGGGAGTTAATTATGTCGTTGATTTTAAACGGAATAAAGGATTAGCTAAAGGATTTATGGCAGGGATAGATGCATGTTTGCGTAATGGGGCAGATATCATCGTTAATACGGATGCTGATAATCAATACAATGGAGCGGATATTGAAAAATTAGTACGACCAATTTTAGATGGTAAATCAGATATTGTTATTGGTGAAAGACCAATTTCTGAAACTGAACATTTTTCTCCGCTGAAAAAGAAATTACAAAAATTTGGTAGCTGGGTGGTAAGGAAAGCATCGAAATCAGATATTCCTGATGCACCGAGTGGTTTTCGTGCGTATAGCAGAGATGCCGCTCTAAAGCTAAATGTAGCGAATGAATATACCTACACATTAGAAACGATTGTACAAGCAGGAAGAAATAAGATTGCTATGACCTCTGTACCGATCAGAACTAATAGTGAGTTAAGACCATCAAGGCTGTTTAGCAGTATGTTTGGCTATGTAAAAAAATCAATGCTAACGATTTTCCGAGCATTTATGATGTATAAACCATTAATGTTTTTTACTATTTTAGGTAGTGTAATGTTTGCTCTGGGAGCCATTATTGGGATTAGATTCTTAATATTTCTAGCACAGGGAGCTGGCTCAGGTCATATTCAATCATTGATTTTGGCAAGTACTCTTTTATTAATTGGTTTTCAAACATTTGTTATTGGACTACAAGCCGATTTGATTTCTGCAAATAGAAAAATTTTAGAAGATATTCAATATCGTGTCAGAAAAATGGATTACGATAAAGATGAAAAATAGTATTCTAACTTAATCAGTGAGTGTTAGCGAGAGGAAATGTAAATGAGTAAAATTTATTCTAAGAAATTTATTATAAATAGCATTATAGCTACAATATCGTTAGTTCTGATAGTTTTTATATTTAAAATGAATATCTCGTCTTCAAGCATTTATTACGAATTCCAGTTCGATAGTGAGACGACGAAACTTGAAAAATTACCAGTTACGTTGGATATAGATGTTTCAAGTAAATACGACAATATTCCGATTGATAAACAGTCTACTAATTATGTCTTATCAAATAAGGTAAAGTTTCCAATAGATCCAAGAAGTATGGAATCTAATTCAATGATGTTATTTTCTCCTGATTTGTCAGTGTTTGAGTCAGTCCATTTAAATAAAATAAATATTTTAGAAAAAAAAGGGAACGGATTCAAATTAAAAGGCAGCATAGTAAAATCTGAGTTTGAGAAAGGAGTCTCTTATTCAGATGGGGAAATTATTATTGAAAAAGGTGTATCCAAACAATTAGCAGATATCGCATATCAAAATTGGAATGTGAAAATATTGTTAGCCGCGATTGTAATTGCAACACTTTTGATCTTCTTTTTTTTAAGTAAAAACAGATTTTTATACACATCAATAGCCGCGTTTTTCTTGTGTATTTCTTTTTTCGCATTAAGTGCACAAGGAAATTATTTTTTTGGTAAATCCTATTATTATAATTCTGGAGAATTAAATAAGTTTGAGCTATTACCAAGTCAGAAATTTACACAAAACTTTGAGACTCCAAGAAAGAGATTTTCTAGTGTAGACTTCAATTTGTTTTTTCCAAACGACAATGGTAAAGAATCAGAAGAACTATCTACTAAACCACAAGCTTTTGTTAAATTAATTGATAAAGCAAATAATGATGTAATCGATGAACAATATGTTTTCGATAGTGAAAACGAAGACGGCATTATTGTTTCTCTAGGTATAAATGATAGTACAAAAAATTCTAAGAACAAAAATTATGAAATAGTAATTGAAAATATTTCTACGGATAATCAAAATATTCAATTGGAAACTGCTACAGAAAGTTCCAATATAATAAAAGAATCTTCACTTTCAAACGAAAAATTGAAACTAACTCTCTTATTCAATACTTATCCTGTTAATGTCATTGGAATGTTAATCATTGTTTTAGTGATATTAGTGTATTTACTAGTTGTTGTATTGTCAAAATATGTCAATAATCCAGCATTTATAATTGTACCGATTTATATCATTGGAATATGTATTTTTGGAATTCAAATGAAAGTTGAACAAAATGTACTTGAAGGATATTGGGATCCTAATGCTCATTTATCTTTTGTTGCTTCGTTAGAAGATACAAAAACCAATATTTTGCCTGATTATGGCAAACAATTTATGACTAAAAATGATTTTGCTTCGTCAGCAAAAAAATTAGGGAAGTCTGACGAATTATCTGGTATTGTTGAACTAGAAGATGGTAATACAAATTATCAGGGACACCCGCCGTTGTACCATCAAATATTAAGATTTTTAGGTGGTACGAAAAAAATAGATGATAAACGTGTCTATGTGAATTTTTCTAGACTGTTGCTTATTTCTAATATAATTTCGTTGCTATCCGTTTCTATTTGGTTTGTTATTGGTTACTTGTATATAAAGAAAGATCCAATTTTCCATTGGCTCTATGTCTCTATCATTACAGGATCTTCGATTTTAATCTATGCAAGTTCGCAATTAGGGAATGATGTCATTGGATTATTAGCTGTAGGATTAACAATTTTTGCATTATTTGGACTTTCAAATAAAAAATATACATTAGTGAATTACATTGCACTAGCACTGGGCATTAGCATTGGCTTGCTAACAAAAGTGAATGTTGGTGCAGTGGTAGCTATAACAACTGGACTATTCTTTATACACCAACTGATACAAAGAAATTTTAAAATCTTATTTAATTGGAAATTTTTTGCTACGCTATTAATATATGTTGGCCCATTATATTTTTATTTAAAAATGTATATGGTGTATGGTGTATTCATGCAATCTTTTGCTAAAATTGATCCGGTTGGTTTTTATCAAGGATCGTTTTATCAAGAGTTTATTTATAGAGAATCTGTAAAGAGTATTAGTGAGTTTATTTATTGGTTTTATGCAACTTTGGTTGATAATTTTTCTTTTCAACCTTTAAAAAATAATAATGGCCTTTTGACAATTATTTGGAAGACCCTTACACAGTTATCTATTTGTATTTATCTTGGTTCTTTTTTAATTAGAATGAAGTCATGGGGAGATAAATGGTTGATTATACGTTTTACATCATTCGGAAGTTTTATATTTTTAATAAATCTTTATTTAAATACGTATAATAGGTACTATCTAGACGGTTATTTGGGTGGTGTACAAGGAAGGTATTTCTTGTATGCTGTTCCGATCATTGCGCTATCGTGTACATGGTTTATACAAATGTTAGTTGAAAAAAATTCTGAATTAAAAAATAATAATTTTGTTGGGAATAAAACAAGGGGAAGTTTATTGAGACCAATGACAGAATTATCAACAGTGCAAACACATCTTCTATTTTTTAGTTCGACGATTATTCTTTTTGGTGGATTCTTGTTTGCATATATACTATAGAAAAGTGCCTTTGAGTAATTTCAGAAGCATTACCTTAAAAAAGTTCTGTGTCAACTAATGTTGGTGAAGAAAATCCATGATGACTATCAACTTTACCAAACAGAATGAAAATAACAAAGTAATCGACTTACAAGTTATTTCCTTTCATACTTTCTGATGTTGGTGAGAAATCACCGACATCTTTTTTAATGCAAAATAATAGAAAAGACATCCTGATATCCTTTAAAATTAAGTCGACGAAAACCAATCAAAAGGAAAAATCAAGATGTCTTACATCACTCTTATCAAAAATACCTTAGATATTCTAGATTTAAATATTACTTTTACTGAAAAATTTTTAGAAAAAGAACGCATTAAAGGGCGAATTTGTTAGGTGTTTTCTGGTAGATTAGACTATTTAGCCCACTCCTGTCCTCATTTTAGAGAGAAAGAAAAAGGGAAGAGTGTTCGTTGGGAATATACTATTTGTCTTATTTTGATGAATTTAAATTGGTTAAACAGGAAAAAATTGTTTCCTCTGGCTCAAATCATTCTTGATTGCTTTCACATTGTCCAACACATTGGACGAATCTTTTTAAAACACCGCATTCAACGAATGAATCTGTTTCTCCAGTAAGGAAATATAGAGCAAAAAATATCGACACTTTTAATTAAATAGAAAAACCTAGAGGAATTTTCCTGTAGGTTTTTTTCATCATTGATTTAATTCTGTAGATATTCTTCACTAACATTAGTTGACAAAGGATTAAAAATATATTACGAACTCATTACGTCTTTGATATTCTAAAGATATATGCTATTCTAACTCATTTTTACTGATCTTTTTGATTTTTTCTGCTAAAGCAGTTGGGTTACCACGTTCAACATAGAAGTTATTCTTGTTATCTTCTTTGAAAAGTTCTCTGTTGGCTTCAGAATCTCCTAATATCACTGGTTTGTTCATTGCTTTATAGATATATGTTTTACCGGCAATTGTCCGATTTGCTTTTCCAATAGTAGCGCTAAAATGTCCAGCTAATGCTAAGTTTGAATTAGCTATTTGCAACGCTAATTGTTCTTGTGTCAACCATTCGATAAAAGTTGTATTAGGAAAATCATTACTATCAAGCTGATATTTTTTTATAATAGGACCTACAATAGTAAATTTTATTGAAGGATCATCTTTTAACTTTTTCATGGCATCAAGTATAATCTCTATTCCTTGAACGGGTAAAATACTACCAAAATAAATAACTTCAAAAGGTTGTGAATGTTTTGTTTCAGCTATTGTCCTATTGTTTTGGTAGATACTAGTATCAGCTGATATATAAATAGTTTCAATTTTATCAATTGGAAATTGGAATTCTTTTGAGAAGTAGTTTCCATGTGTTAGAGTATCCGTAATGACCAAATCTGCTTTGTGAATTGTTTTAGTATCTAGCCAATGAGTTAAGTTTGAAAGGATACCACCATTTTTGAATTTTTTTCTATCATCGACAAGCGTGTCATAGACAGAAATAAAAAAATCTATAATAATTAATTTATTTTTAGGAAAAAAAGGAAATAGTAGAAAAAGTAATTGTGGTGAAAAACCTAAAAATAGAACATCATATTTTTTCTTAAAAAGAACAGGAATTAAATGGAAATAAACTTTTAAAACCCGAAGTAAATAGTTTTTTGTGGAAAATGCAATAATTTTTATAGAATTACTATATTTACTTATTAATTCTATTTCTTGTGTATTTCTTATATAATCAATATTTTTTGTAGATACGAAAACAGTATCTTTTCCTTTTAAAGAGTCGGTTAAATTTTGTGTCATTATTGATTGCCTCCATCAATAATTGTTTTTGTGGTAGTCTCTTCTTTATTGATAAATTTGTCCCAAAAAATGATGATAATAAATGCCAAAGCATCTGATATAGTTGTTAGAACTCTTAGAATGACCATGGAAAGAGTAATTGTCGAGATATTCAGTAAGCCACCTGTTACACCAACCATTACGGCTTCTTTAATACCAATGCCTGCGGGAGCTCCTGGAGTGATAAAACCAACAAGCCAAGAAAGAGTATATGCAGAAAACAGTTTTAAAAATAATGAAAAATCAAGTGGGACATCTAAAATATAAACAAGTGTAATAATATACATCAAACTTGAAATCATCATTACTATAATATAGTAAAATAGACAGATGAAAATAGTTTTTAAGCTTCTTGGATGTAGCAAATATGCATACTTACTAAAGTATGAAGTTACTTTCTCTTTAAACAAAAAGAAGAGTATTGCGAGAATAACTAAAAAAGCTAAGATACCAAGAAGAATATATAGGACATAGTTATTTTTTACGATAAACGTGAAAATGTAGTCGTACAGGAAAAAAATGGATATTAGTAATGCTGATAGAACAGTCATGCCCACGTCAACTAGAGTTGCTGAAGCAACTTCAATATGTGGGATACCTTTTTTTACTGCCAAGCCATTTCTACCGACGTACTGAAAAACGTTACCAGGAACATATTTTAATAAGTTGGATTTAACATAAACTACAATGCTATCTTTAAAAGGAATGCTTACATTAGAAAATAATTCGACTAACTTTTTCCAAGGATTGTTATTCGTAATAACAATAATAGATTGTATGATTACTATAATGAGAACAGGAATGATATTTTTGAACTGGAATAATGTGCTATAATCGATGTCACTGCTAATCAATTTTTTTAAGACAAAGAAGATTGCTAAAACAGTTACGATATTACCTATAATCTTTATAATATTTTTTGTATCAACTTTCATAAATACCTCACTTTCTTTTTTACCAAAATCAAGTTTACTCTATATAGGTGAATTAATCAATTTACTTCTATATAATAGTAACTTCATATTAACTTCCTTAAAAAATTATACAAAACTTGATTTGTGTGTCTCTTTTAAGTAGAATAGTAGTGTTAAAGTTTTATTGAGGTTCATGCACCGCTTCTTAATTATAGAATAAAATAGTCTATTAGAAAGAAGGATGATAATTAACAAGTTAGAAACTCTGCGTAAAAATACATTAGTGTCGGAAGGAATAAAATTCAAATGATTAAAGATCTATTTTCTTTTATAATGGATATCTACAGAAATAAAAAATTAGTATTACAATTTTCAATAAACGATTTTAAGGCTAGATATGCTGGTTCATTTTTCGGGATATTTTGGGCTTTTATAAATCCTTTAGTTACAGTATTAACTTATTGGTTTGTTTTTGGTTATGGAATCAAGGCTGGTTTAACGGACGGAAAATATCCTTTTATAGTTTTTCTGATTACTGGGATTGTTCCTTGGTTCTTTTTTTCAGACTCACTCACATCAGCAACGAATGTTTTTAGAGAGTATACTTATTTAGTAAAAAAAGTTGTGTTTAATATTCGAATTTTGCCAACAACAAAAATATTAGCAAATTTGTATACACATTTATTCTTTATCTTTATCACATTGGTTATTTGTATTCTTAATGGATTTGCACCTACTTTGCAAACCTTGCAGCTTTTTTATTACTTAATTTGTTTAGGTGCTTTTTTAACAGGTCTTACATGGATTACTACTTCAATTCAGCCGTTTTTGCCTGATGTGATGCAGTTTATAAGTATTATTTTACAAACAGTTATGTGGACACTGCCAGTTCTTTGGTCGCCAAGCCAATTTTCTCCAAAAGTTGTTCAGTTTTTGAAATTTAACCCCCTTTACTATGTCATTCAAGGATATCGAGAATCTTTCTTAAGCGAAGGTTGGTTCTGGGAACATTGGGCACTAGGACTTTATTTTTGGATATTTACTTTAGGAATGTTATTGATCGGTTCAATTATTTTTAAACGATTGAAACCTCATTTCTCAGATGTTCTATAAGAAACTTAAGGAGAATCAGTTATGTCAGATTATGCAATTAAAATAGACAAAATTACTAAGACTTATAACATGTATGCTAAACCAACAGATCGTTTTAAAGAAGCTTTGGATCCAAGACGTAAAAGTTACCATGATTTATTCTATGCATTAAAAGATGTTGATATTCATGTAAAAAAAGGGGAAATGATTGGGTTTATCGGAGAGAATGGTTCTGGTAAATCGACAATGTTAAAAATCATTACAGGTGTTTTAACACCTACTTCTGGTTCAATTGAAATCGAAGGTAAAATTTCTGCTTTATTAGAATTAGGTTCAGGATTCAATCCAGAATATAGTGGCTATGACAATATTTATTTGAATGGAATGGTTTTAGGTTTTTCAAAAGAGGAAATTGATGGAATGGTTGAAGACATTATTACGTTTGCAGATATCGGAGATCACTTATATCAGCCAGTAAAAACATACTCTAGTGGAATGTTTGTTCGCCTTGCCTTTGCTGTTGCAATCAATGTTGATCCAGATATTTTAATTATTGATGAAGCTTTGGCTGTAGGTGACTTGGAGTTTCAACTGAAATGTATGGATAAATTTACTGAAATAAAAAATTCTGGAAAGACTATTTTATTTGTTTCCCATGATATCAATTCTGTCCGTCGTTTTTGTGATAGAGTCTATTGGTTAAAGAATGGTGAAGTGGTTGAAGAAGGCGATGTAATGAACGTCTCATCAAATTATGAAAATTTCTTAAAGAAAAAATCTATCAAAACTATTGATACTGAAAAATCAAAGCAAACTGATCAGGAAAATACTGTTCCAGACATTGTTGAAGTAAATAGTGCAGAACTTTTAAACTCTGATTTGTCTCCAATTGAAATAGTTGAGCAAGATCAAAAAGTAATTGTAAAAATTAATTATACAGTAAAAAGAGAGTCAATAAAAAATCCGGTTTGTGGTGTGGCTATTCGTACAGTTGATAATCATTATGTTTGTGGTTTGAATACATTATTAGATAAAGTGACTATACCTTGGCGAAAAGGAGAGAATACTTTTTATATTGAGTATGAGAAGATGTCATTGCTAACAGGTGAATATTATTTTGATATTGCTTTTTTTGAAGAACATGCAACTGTTCCATTGGAATACAAAACAAAATATTTGAAAATGTTCATTAGTGGCCAATATACAGGCGAGGGAATTGTTATATTAGATCATGAGTGGAAGGATACCATAAAAAATGAAATATGATTTTGAAATGGATATTGATGAAAGTACTAGTGTAGGAAAAATTGCTTCTTACATCGAAAACCAAAGTTCTGTATTAGAATTTGGACCAGGAAACGGACGAATGACTAAATACTTAATAGAGGCTAAAAAATGTGAAGTGTCAATCGTCGAGTTAGATAAAGAATTGTATGACTATGTCATCTCATTTTCTAATGACGGATTTTATGGGAATATAGAAGAGTATACATGGGCAGATTATTATGCTGGGAAAAAATTTGATTATATCGTATTTGCAGATGTATTGGAACATTTAATGGACCCAATTAAGACATTGGAAATTGTAAAACAATTTTTGAAAGATGATGGAGAAGTATTGATTACTTTTCCAAATATCGCTCATAATTCAGTACTTATCAATCTGTTCAACAATAAACTTAATTGGACAAAGTATGGTTTGTTAGATGCCACACACAAGACATTTTATACACAGTCTGGATTTGAAAAAGTATTTGATTCAATAGGTTTATACATTAATAAAGAAGATTTTACGATAAATGTAGTTGGAAATAACGAGATTGATGCTCACTATGAAGACTTACCTATAGAAGTGGTGGATGCGTTTAGAAAAAGACCTTTTGGTGAAGTATACCAGTATTTTTACGCACTTAAGAAAAGCCCAGTTGAATCTCCTATACGAGTAATACCTGAAAACTCATATTACCATCGACGAGTATTACTTCAGTATGAGTTAGAAGATAATATTGAAGAAATTGTGATTTCAGTCAATAATTTTACTGGTGAAAACAAAAGTTTGCCTATTGAAGTTCCTTTAGGTGTGAAATCGTTAAAAATTATGCCTTTCCCAGAGAACATTGGTGGAATTATTCGATTTTTTGTCGATGTAAATGGAGAGCAAAGTCATAATGTTGAAACTAGTGCTGTCTTTGAACATAATGAAAAATATATTTTCACTAATATGCAACCAGCATATTTTTCTCTTTCTGGAGAAGATGTTGCTGGGAAGGACCTTGTTTTGAATTTTGATTTTATTTATCAAGGTCAGTATTTGTATGAAATGAACCTAATGATGGAAAGATTAAAAGAAGTTGAAGCAGAAAAGCAAATGGTTATAAATAGATATTATGATTTAGTATCTAGTGAAAAATGGGAACCTGCTAGACGTAAATCAGAGAGAGCTTTCTCTCAGACGTCTGTCGAAGAGTTGAATAGAGTAATGGCGCTAAACATTGATGGTACAGTGAGAAATGAACTAACCAAGACATCTACTATTAAAGGTTGGGGAGTCTCTAATGTAGATAAAATGCCACTAAATTTTGAATTAGAAGCGAACAACGCACCTTATTTCAAATTAAAGAGAATACATCGTACTGAAATAAATGAAGGATTTGGTTTTCCAGAAAATCTGGATTATGGTTTCGAAATTGAAGTAGCAGATTACAAATTAGAACAATTTTTTAATTTTGTCGTATCTACTGAAGATGGTGAATCATGTGATGTGATTATTAATCGTCATATTGGTTTATATTTCCCAGCTAAACCTTCTTCGAGAATACGTAGGATTTTAGGTGCTGTGAAACGTAAAGGAATAAAAGGCTCAGTTAAGTGGCTATTAAATAATCAAGTACAAAAGAATAGTTATGAAAAATGGATTGCTCAAAATGAAGTGTTTGACAAGGAGAAAATACTCACGGAAATAATGAGCTTTGAGTATCAACCCAAAATATCAATTGCAGTACCAGTATATAACGTTGAAGAAAAATGGTTAGATGCATGTATAAGTTCCTTAAAAAATCAATTTTATACTAATTGGGAATTATGTTTAGCAGATGATGCTTCCCCAAAAAAATATATCCGACCGTTACTTGAAAAATATGCTGCTAGTGATGAAAGAATAAAATTAGTATTCAGAGAAAAAAATGGGCATATCTCAGAGGCAACTAACTCAGCGTTGGAAATTGCGTCTGGCGATTATGTTGGTTTTATGGATAATGATGATGAATTAGCACCCAATGCGCTATATGAAATTGTAAAAGCGCTGAACAAGGATAGAGATATAGATTTTTTCTATACAGATGAAGATAAAATGACTCTCGAAGAAAGAAGGTTTGATGCATTCTTTAAGCCCAATTGGAATCGTCAATTAATTTTACAACATAATTACATCACACACTTTGTTGTTGTAAAAAATGAACTTTTAAATCGAGTAGGTGGTTTGAGAACGGAATATAATGGTAGTCAAGATTATGATTTTGTTTTACGTGCGACTGAGAAAGCAAAAAAAATTCACCATATCAAAGGTATCTTGTATCATTGGCGGGCAATTGAGACTTCTACAGCACTAAATCCTGAAAGTAAAACATATGCTTATGTAGCTGGACAACGTGCACTTGAAGCTGCACTAAAACGAAGAAATCTAAAAGGAAATGTTAAAATTGCTGAGTTTTATGGATGTTATAAAATTGATTTTATCCATGATACGACGCCAAAAGTTTCAGTTGTATTTGTTGGGAATAGCAAAAATTTTAATAATAACTTAGAGTCATTATTGAGAAAAACTTACTATCCTAATTTTGAAATTTTGGTTCCTACATCCTCAAAATTTACTATGTCCATTAAAGATGCTAGAGTTCGATTTGTAGATGGTGATATCAATGCACGTGTGAAACAAGCTACAGGTGAATTTATTTTATTACTAAATGAAAATCTGTCACCACTATCTGGCACATGGTTAAATGAACTAATGAATTTTGCTCAATTAGAAGAGAGTGGTATTGTTTGTGGAAAAATTAGTAGCAATGATAACTTAATCTCAAACATTGGTGTAACTTATGATATAGAAAATAGCAAAATCATTTATCCAGAAAGGAACAATCCAGCACAAAATCTGGGTTATTATTATCGTGCTGGACTTCCAAGAGGAATCCATGCTGCAACTGAAGATTGTATGATATTTAGAAAAAATGATTTTGAACAAGTAAATGGAATATCGGAAGAATTTGGTTCTCAAGTGATGGGATTTGACTTTAGTTTGAAAGTAAGAAAATTGTTAGAAAAAGATATTGTTTATGCGTCATATGCTAAATTAAAAGAATCTGAATCAATCGATTTTCACTTTGTTCCAGAAATATTGATTGAACTAGAGAAGAAGTGGACAAAAGATGGATTGATTGATCCATACGGAAATCCATTATCATTTTAAATTTTGGAGGAAATTATGACAAATAAAGTAACAATCACTATTGATAGTATTCTCCGAAATGGGAAAGATAAAACAATTACTGTAAAAGGCTGGGCTTTTGATCAGAAAAACAAGGTAGCACCAATCATTACTGTAAAATCAAGTCCAAATGCAGAAGTTGAAATTACTCAGTTTTACCGAATAGATGTGAATATTTTGTTTGATTTACCTAATGAAATGTGTGTTGGATTTGAAATTAATATCAAGCCTAAATCATTAAAAGGAAAAGTTACGATTCAGTTTACTACAAATAAAGTAGTATCCGACTACACGATAAAACTTGGTAAAAAGTATTCGATTGAGCTAGGAACAGAAACACCTACTCAACTGAAAATTAGTAAAATTCGGAAAGGACTAAGTTACTTAAAACGCAATGGAGTAAAAAATGCTTTAAATCGCTACAAACTAGAAAAATTTATCAATGGTGATGAATATCGAGCATGGATTACGCAAAATGAGAATTGGAATATTGCTGAATTACAAGAAGAGTTAGATCAATTTAAGGTTCAACCGCTTATTTCTATTGTTATGCCTGTTTATAATGTTGAGCCGAGATGGCTAGCTAAATGTATTGAATCTGTACAAAAACAATTATATGAAAATTGGGAGCTATGTATTTGTGATGATGCATCTACTAATAATGAAGTTAAAAAAACCATAGAACGATTTTCTTTAAAAGATGATCGAATAAAAGTTGTCTATCGTCAGAAGAATGGTCACATCAGTGCAGCAAGTAATGATGCATTGAAATTAGCTTCAGGTGAATTTGTTGCGCTATTAGACAATGATGACGAACTTGCAATCAATGCACTTTCAGAAGTTGTCAAGATTATAAATCAGACTCCAGATGTTGATCTCATTTATAGTGATGAAGATAAAATCAACGAAGATGGAAATCGATTTGAGCCTGCATTTAAACCAGATTGGTCTCCTGATTTGTTGATGGGAACCAATTATATTTCACATTTAAGTGTTTACCGCCGTAGTGTACTAATGGATTTAGATGGTTTTAGAACGTGTATTGAAGGTTCTCAAGACTATGATTTAGTCTTACGTTTTACTGAACAGATTCCAGAAAAAAATATTAAACATATACCAAAAGTTTTGTACCATTGGCGCACAATCCCTGGTTCAACTGCATTATCGGCTTCAGAAAAAACATATGCTAACGATGTGGGTATAAAAGTCTTGAAAGATGCTTTGTATCGCAGAGGTATAAAAGGGAGTGTCTCTAAAGGGATTGCACCAGGTTTCTATACCATATCTTATGAAGTGATAAGTGAAGAATTAGTAAGTATTATCATTCCAACTAAAAATGGCTATGAAGATGTCAAAACATGTGTTGACTCTATAATTGATAAAACTAGCTATTCAAATTATGAGATAATCATTGCAGATAATGATAGCGATGACCCTAAAATGGATGAATTGTATTCTAGTTATAAAAAAAGGCTTGGAAGTCGGTTTATTGTGTATGAAATTGATATCCCGTTTAATTACTCGCGTATCAATAATATTGCTGCTAGTAAAGCAAAAGGAAAATATTTATTATTTTTGAATAATGATACCCAAGTTATTTCATCTGATTGGATGACACGTATGGTTTCTTATGGTCAATTTGATCGTATTGGTTGTGTTGGTGCCAAATTATATTATCCAGATCGTACAATTCAACATGCGGGAGTTGTTATGGGATTAGGTGACGTTGCTGGTCACGGACATCACTATTTCCCAGACAAAGACTTAGGATATTTTGGGCGTCTATATTTGGATGTTGATTATTTAGCTGTTACTGCAGCGTGTGTATTAGTGAAAAATGCTGACTTTGAATTAGTTGGTGGTTTTGATGAGGAATTTACTATTGCATTTAATGATGTTGATTTATGTATGAAGATATATGAATTAGGACGCTATAACGTATGGGTTCATCAAGCTGAATTATATCACTTTGAATCAAAGTCTAGAGGATATGAGAACACTCCAGAAAAAATAACACGTTTTGATGGTGAAAAAAAATTATTGCAAAAGAAATGGCGTAAGTATATTGATAATGATCCATTTTATAGCCCAAATTTGACAAGAGGGACTGGTAATTTTACGATTCGTATCGAGTCTTAAAAGTTAGTCGTACAATAAGATATAAGAATTAAAAAGTATTTGATAGTCAAGACAAGAGGGCAGGATTTATTATTTTTAGTCTTTGATAAAAAATGTTGTGTGGTCAAAAGGAGGTAAAAATGGATAAAATAAAGAAAGATCAGGTTAAAAATTGGCTTGTGAAAAATCAATCTATGATTGCTCTTGTCATTTTATTTTTAAGTATTACTTATTATTTATCTTTTTTTGGTTTACAAAAAGGGACAGATGATGAATGGTTTCAAAGAATAAGTCAGCAACAAAATTATTTTGATTATATATCAAATCGTTATATGACTTGGTCTGCAAGGTTTTTCCCTGATAGCGTAATGTATTTTGTTTTTTCTGTACCTATGATTATGTATTGGGCAATTACTTCTTTGGCCGTAATTTTAACTTCTTATTCAGTAGTTCGTATAATTAAAAGTGAAGTAAAGACTTTTGATATTTTTGTTGTCTGTACTTTATTTGGATTTATGAACTTTGAAATGTTTTTCCATTCTTTCTTATGGATTACAGGAGCAGTCAATTATTTATGGCCATTAGCCTTAGGATTGTTTTCAATGATACCTTATGCAGATTATGTGTTTAGAGGAGATAAATGGGGTAAAAATCGTTGGATTTTCTTCAGTATACTATCGACAGTATTATTTTCATTGAGCAATGAACAATACTTAATGGTTGGATTTTGTGCTGCATTGACTGGACATTTGATGTTATTTATAAAAAAAGAAAAGCAATTATTTTTTCTTTTATTTAAAACAGTACTTATGTTTTTAGGGATTTTATTCATGTATTTTGCTCCTGGTAATGCTTTGCGCCTTCAAAGAGAAACTGAAAAGTGGTATCCTGACTTCAATGAATTATCAGTTTTTTCACATATAAAAGTAGGTTTAAACTTTATGGTCATGGGAATTTACAATAATATCTTTTCTCTATTTCTTTTAGTTATTCTGTCATCCTTACTTTTATTGAAACTAAATAGGTCTTCATTTTTTATAATAAGTATCGTTATTGCTTGTTTGTCTTGCATGTATCTGTTTCCAGGATTTTCAAGTGGACTTGGTCAAATTTATAATTACTCAATAAAGCAACTTTTTAGTATTGATGCATTTACTGTAGTGATAAAGAATTTCTTTGTTGCTTTTCTTCTGTTTATTATTACAGGAATTGCAGTTTATAGAAGTGCTACTTATAAAAAATTCTCATTATTGTGTATGATAGCTTCTTTATTTTCAATTATCATGTTATGGTTTTCGCCTACTCTTTTTGCTTCTGGTAGTAGAGTATTTGTTTGTGCGGGAGTGTTATTTGTTATTGTCGCATATGACTTGGTGAATAAAAAGATTAATGATATACAAATTCCCAAAAATATGCTGTTAATAATGCTTGCTATTTATCCAATATTTAACCTATTATTACCAGTACTTTTAGGAAGTATTGAAAAAATTTGATTTAAATAGTAATATAAAAATAGAAGTTGAAATCTACTATAAATAGATAGAGATCTAAGCTCTTTATCAACGAATGTTGGTGAAGAAAATTCAAAGAATTAAATCAAATATTGGCTCTATACTTTCTGATGTTGGTGAGAAATCACCGGCATCTTTTTTTAATGCAAAATAATAGAAAAGACATCCCGATATCCTTTAGAATTAAGTCGACTAAAACCAATTAAAAGGAGGAAATCAAGATGTCTTACACCAATCTTATCAAAAATACCTTAGATATTCTAGACTTAAACATTACTTTTACTGAAAATTCTTTAGAAAAAGAACGCATTAAGGGACGAATTTGTCAGGTATTTTCTGGTACATTAGACTATTTAGCCCACTCCTGTCTTCATTGTGGAGAGAAAGAAAAAGGAAAGATTATTCGTTGGGGCTATACGACTTGTCTTATTTTAATGAACGATGTGTCTGAGTATCAAACGTATTTACGCTTGAAGAAACGCCGTTTCTTCTGTTATTCCTGTGAAAGAACGTTCGTCGCTGAAACAAGTCTGATCCAAAAAGGGTGTTCGATTTCTAAGAAAGTGAAGCTATCCATTGCCGATCGATTAAGAAAGGTCACGTCTATGAGTGAGATTGCGCGTCAAAAGAAGGTCTCTGTTTCTTCTGTCTATCGCGTCTTGAAACAATTTTATGAACCGAAAAAAATCAATCGCCTGACCTTGCCTGAAGTCCTTTGTTTTGATGAATTTAAATCGGTTAAACAGGTCGCTGCTTCTATGAGTTTTATCATGATGGATGGTCAAACAAAGCAGTTAATTGATGTCATTGAAAACCGTCAATTGTCCTTTTTACAACGTTATTTTTCACGATTCTCTTTGTCTGTTCGTGAACGTGTAAAATATATCGTTTGTGATATGTACGCTCCTTATTTTTCTCTCGTCAAAAAATTGTTTCCTATGGCTCAGATTATTCTCGATCGCTTTCACATTGTCCAACACATTGGACGAACCTTTTTAAAACACCGCATTCAACGAATGAATCTGTTTCTCCAGAAAGGAACTGTAGAGGCAAAAAAATATCGACACTTGAAGAAGTACTGGAAACTTCTTCAAAAGAACCAATCGAAGCTCGATTTTGAAAAACGCCAATGGCGTCCTTCTTTCCGCACCTATTTAACAGAAACAGAACTCGTTGATCGACTCCTTGCATATGATGAGGAGTTAAAATCTGGTTACACCTGTTATCAGAACGTTCTTTATGCGGTACAAACACGAGACTACACAAGATTCCACTCGCTATTAGAACAAGATTGTTCTGGACTTCCCGTCTATTACCAAACAGTTTTTTCTACCTTTAAGAAAGTTCAAAATGAAATTAAGCATGCTCTAGAATTATCCTATTCCAATGGCCCATTGGAATGCTTGAACAACCATATCAAAGTGTTAAAGAGAAATGCGTATGGGTTTCGTAACTTTTATAACTTTAAATTGAGAATTGCTTTATGCTTTGGTAACGTTCTTTTTCAGCCAAATAGAAAAACCTAGAGGTATTTTCCTCTAGGCCTTACAATAATTGATTTAATTCTTTGGATTTTCTTCACCAACATTAGTTGACAAAGAGCCCAAATATTGTGAGAGCTTGGGACGTAAGGTCCCAAGCTCATTTTTTTTCAAAACTCAGTATTGATTTTTGCTGGTTCATGAAACTGTTTCAAGGCACGATAAATAGGAGAAACAGATATCTTCTTTTGACAAGCAATTACACTTATATGGGTGACTTTTCTGAGCTGTTTAGGAATGAATAGCGTCACCCTTATTCGAAATCAAATACTATTTTTCAGTAAGACTCATTTCAGTAACAAAAACTCTGTCACAGGATTCGTAGGAAACAGATTGTTTCTATAGACTTAAATAGGTTTGTTACTCAGAAACATCTTTCAGTGAAATCAGACAAGATATAAAAATATAATGGTTAAATCTATTCACTTATTTTCCTTTAAGAGAATATCGAAAAGATTCTCCTTTTAGTCTGTTCTATTTTTTTGAAATAATTTAATCGAATAAAATATAGAAATGATTCCATGTATTCTAAGAAAATATTGAGTGATTCATTTTGTTTTCTGAAATTTTTCAGTTAGATGATAATTAGATATAGCAGGAGATTTGCTCATAGACAAAAAAAAAATACTTTGCTACAATCAAGCTAATATGATAAGAAGGGGTGTAAAATTGAAAAAAAAATTAGGATGTTTATTTGTTGGTATGATGATATGTATGATGGTTACGCCATCATCTGTTTTAGCAGAAGAAATAAGTGAGTCGACTAGTACTATTGAAAGTCAATTGACGCAAGAAAGTACTGAAAATGAAGAAAAGAGTAACACTGCTATAGAAGCAAGTACAATTGACGATACAAATGAAACAGTTGGATATGAAGATTCTGAAACAAAGGATAAGGAAGTCAAATTAAGCTATTCAGTTTACAATAAAAAAACAGGTTGGCAATTTGGAGAGGAAGAAGGCGGGCCTAGTTTAATTCAAGATAACAGAATTGAAGCTTTTAAAATTAATTTAGACGGTATAGAGCCAGAATTAGGTACAGTTCAATATCGTTCACATGTGGCGAGTATTGGCTGGCAAGATTATGTAGATGCTAATGAAATTAGTGGTGTAGCTGGAAAAAGACTAGAAGCTATTTCGCTTCAATTAACGGGAATTTTAAAAGAAAGATATGATCTTTATTATAGAGTTCAAGTTCAAAATGTTGGTTGGTTGGATTGGGCCGTGAATGGACAGAATGCTGGAACTATTGCTTTTTCGTATGAAGTTCAAAGGATTCAAGTTAAACTAATCGAAAAAGGATTAGCGGCACCAGGAGAAACAACGCGACCTTCATTAGACTTTAAGCAGCCGAATGTTAATTATCAAAGTCACATACAAAGCATCGGCTGGCAGACTGTAAAGTCTAATGGACAGACTAGTGGAACGATTGGCCAATCCAAACGTATGGAAGCAATGAGAATAGCACTTGATAATTTGCCAGTTGATGGAGGAGTTGAATACAGAAGTCATGTGCAAAGCATTGGTTGGCAAAACTATGTATCAAATAATTCTATTACTGGAACGGTTAGTCAGGCGAAGCGTATGGAAGCAATCAGTATCAGATTAATCGGGGATATCGCTAAACACTTTGATGTCTATTATCGTGTACATGCTAAAAACTTTGGTTGGTTAGATTGGGCAAAAAATGGAGAAGATGCTGGCACGGCTGGGTTTGGATACCAGTTAGAATCGGTAGAAATCAAATTAGTCAAAAAAGGTATAGAGGTTTCGGAACCTTCAACAAGACACTTTGTACAATTTAAGCAACCTGAAATTTTATATCAAAGTCATATTCAATCTATTGGTTGGCAAGCAACTAGTAAAAATGGTCAAGAAAGCGGTACAACAAATCAGCGTAAAAGAATTGAAGCGATTAAGATAAATGTTGAGAATGCTCCGGTTTCAGGTGGAATTGAGTATCGTAGCCATGTTCAAGGCATCGGCTGGCAAAACTATGTTTCTAATAATCAATTGAGTGGTACTGTTGGTCAATCAAAACGTGTTGAAGCTTATGATGTTCATTTGACTGGAGAATTAGCAAAACATTTTGATATATACTATCAAACACACACAGAATACTTTGGTTGGTTAGGCTGGAATAAAAATGGTGGTGTCAGTGGTACTTCTGGTTATGGTTTTAGAATGGAAGCTTTTAAGATTATTATAGTTAAAAAAACATCTTCTGGGCCAGAAGTTTCAAATAATTATAAAAAGGCACCATCCAATATTAGTAATTATTACCTTGATGTTCCTGCGAAAATTGAATTGAAGACGAAGCACTATTATACAGACCAAGCATTACGAAGAGGCAATGATATTGCTGCCGGAACCGTGATAAACGTAAGAGGAAAAATTTTAGATAGAAATGGTTATCCACTTTTAGTCACTCCCTATGGTAATGTTACAGCTAATAGAAACATAGTTGTATCTACAAATAAAGGACAAAAAACATTTATGGATGTACCATTTTATAATCAAAATACTTATGGCTATCCAAATGGTTGTGAAGAATTTTCTTTGTACATGGCACTGCAGTATTTAGGTGCCACGAAGGGACAAAACGTTCATCAAGTTACAAATGCTGTTCCTAAAGTTCCTTCATCAGGAAATCCGCATGATGGGTTTAATGGGAACCCGACAGACAGATACGGATTCCATACTATTTACCCGAAAGCATTTACACCATATGCGAAAAGATATGCACCTAATTCTAAAGATATTAGCGGAGTTAATACCGCTCGATTTAAAGAAGAATTAATGAAAGGAAATCCTCTAGTTGTTTGGGGAACATATCCATATTTGGCGCCGCCTATTATTGATGGAACTTATTATGGATCTTTGAAAGTTGCGAATCTTCATGTTTGGCTAATAACTGGATTTGATGGTAATACTTTTTATGTGGCGGATCCAATTTATGGTAAGCTTACGGTTAGTGAAGGAACGGTGGGACTGTCTTATAGTCCTAATAAAATGGCAGTTGCTATTGATAAGTAGAATAGAGGATGGATAATGAAAAATAAACAGATTTTGATATTGTCTGCTATCATCATTTTAGTAATTGGTCTATTTTTCTTTGTTAAAACGAATAATAAGAAAAAAGTAGATAGTCAAAGTTCAGAGACAACATTATCTAAGGTTGTTGAACAATCAGTACAGTCAGTGATTGATTATTCTAGTGAGACAGAAACGTCATATAGCTATGAGAAGATCACTCTCAGTATAGAAGAACTAAAAAATTACAGAGAAAAAATTGAAAAAGCTGGTTTTGATAGTACCTTATTTTCAGATCAGGAGATTCAAATAATGGATTTAGAACTAGATAAAAATGACCAATCTATTTCTGATTATTTGAAAAACAAACCAGAAAAAATTTTTGATGAATCTGAGATTGAAAAAGTTCGTAAAGAATTAGAAGCAGCGGATATTGATCCAAATAAGTTTCATAACAATGAAATCGTTGATTTTATAAAACAAGCCAAAAAAGAGAAAAAAACAATAGTAGATGTTGTGAAAGAGTACAAAAGATAAAAAAATAATCATCAAAAATAAGGATTGAAAGCTTTTTAAATCCCAAAAACCCGCACAATACATTTATGCATCGTGCGGGTTTTAGTTCAACCATTCCCTTTGTCACAAGCTCTCATTTATAAACAGAAATACTTCTAATTGTTTGATACTCGCTCTTAAGAGTGATACAATAATTCCGATTGAAGGGACTATTGTGACAAAAATGATCGCCTATCGCGGCATTAAAGGAACCCATCTTAAAATACTTTAGTTGCTTTTAAAGAAGCTGTTCAATTTAAAATTACCGGGATCGAATTAGACGTCCAACTATCAAAAAACATCTGCTTGTTTTGATTCATGATGAAATTGTCGATCGTACGACCAACGGTCATGGAAAAGTGGGATGCTTGACATTAGTCGGATTAAAATAGCTGGATGTTGGCAGTTAGTTTGAAAAAATTCGATTTTCCAGGGAATTACGATTAGACAAGAAGTATTGATCGCGTTAAAAAAAGAATTTTCAAAGATTATTAACTATTGAAATCAAAACTGAAAAGATACAATATGAAATAATTGAGTAGCAAATAATTCAGTTACTACATTTCCAAGTCAGAACGTTTAACTAGATGTATTCAAGTTTTTATTTTAAAAGTTTAGAAAAAATTTGGAAAATAGAAAAAGAACAAAAGATCATTTCATTGTTTAAGTAATCAGAAACAGATAAAATAAAAGCTCTTCAATCAACATTTGTCGAAGGAATTCATCCTGAAATCACATGGGTGTTAGAGCATTTGAATTACTTGGCTGATTATCCTAAAGTAATTCGACCTTGGACTGTTAATGACAAGGAAAAGATGAAAATTTGTTTTAACTATCATATTTAGTAGGTATCTACACAGATTTTCCAGAGTTTGCATTGAAAATACGAGAAAACATACAAAATAAAGGATGAACAGATTGAAAAAAGTATTAGTGATTGCAGGTCCAACTGCAGTTGGAAAAACCTCTTTAAGTATTTCATTAGCCGAAAAATTTAATGGAGAAATAATCAGTGGTGATTCTATGCAGGTTTATAAACAATTAGATATAGGAACTGCAAAGGCAACAGAAGAAGAGCGTGCTGGTATTGTGCATCATTTGATCGATTGTCGTGAATTAACACAAACCTATTCCGTAGCTGATTTTCAAAAAGAAGGTCGTCAAGCAATCGATTCGATCATAGAGAAAGGCAAATTGCCGATCGTTGTTGGTGGAACAGGTCTTTACATTCAAGCACTGCTGTACGACTTTGAATTAGGTGTTAAAGATGAATCAGCAGAAATTCGAGAGAAGTATAATTTGTTCGCTGAAGTTCATGGAAATCAGTCCTTATGGGATTTGTTAAAGGAAAAGGATACAGCAGCTGCAGAACGTATTCATTTTAATAACCGAAAAAAGATAATTCGAGCCTTGGAAGTGTTTGATAAAACAGGTTATAGTATCTTAAGCCCTAAAGAAACGCCTAAACCATTATATGATTACTTTTTAGTAGGATTAGAGACAGATCGTACTATTCTTTATGATAGAATCAATGAGCGGGTGGACACAATGCTCAATCAAGGGCTTCTAGATGAAGCAAAATTACTGTACAAAAAACAAACACAACAATCGATTCAAGGAATCGGTTATAAAGAATTTTTCCCTTACTTTGAAGGTGAAAAAACGTTAGAAGAAGCAATCAATCAAGTAAAGCAAAATTCAAGAAGGTATGCGAAAAGACAATTAACCTGGTTTAAAAATCGCATGAATGCCAGTTGGTGGGATTTAGTACAAGCATCGGCTAGTATTTCGGAGTTAGAAAATAAAATAGAGATCTGGCTAGATTCTTCGAAAGGATAAATGATGAAAAAAAAAGCAGAAAAAGTCATATTGGTAGGGGTAGAAACAGAGGAAAATTATACTCGATTCGAAGGTTCTATGAAAGAATTGAAAAATTTAACTAAAACCGCACAAGGAGAAGTCGTATTTTCTTTAACGCAAAAAAAAACTCGAATTGATTCGAAAACAGTGATCGGTAAAGGAAAATTAGAGGAATTAGTACAGTTGGTTGATGCATATGAAACCGATATCGTCATTTTCAATCATGAGCTAACGCCGAGACAAACTCAATTGATCATTGAAGCTGTCGGAGTGAAAGTAATTGATCGAGTTCAGTTGATTTTAGATATTTTTGCGATGCGGGCTCGTTCAAAAGAAGGAAAGCTACAAGTTGAGTTGGCTCAGCTGAATTACTTGCTCCCCCGACTGATTGGCCAAGGGAAACAATTATCTCGTTTAGGCGGAGGAATCGGTACAAGGGGACCAGGAGAAACCAAACTTGAATCAGACCGAAGACACATTCGAAATAAAATTATTGCAATCAAAAGAGAATTAAAAGAAGTGACTGCACATCGTGAACGAAGCCGAAAAAAGCGTCGTTTGTCAGATATTTTTCAGATTGGGTTGATTGGATACACCAATGCAGGAAAATCAACAATTTTAAACTTATTGACCACGGCTGGAGCCTATTCAGAAGATCAACTATTTGCAACATTAGATCCATTAACTAAAAAATGGCAATTACCTCAAGGAATGATTGTAACATTAACTGACACGGTAGGGTTTATTCAAGATTTACCTACGCAATTGATTGAAGCTTTTCAATCAACACTAGAAGAAAGCCGCAACATGGATTTATTATTACACGTGGTGGATGCCAGTGCAGAAGATCGTTTACAGCATGAACAAACGGTTGTAGAATTACTTAATGATTTAGATTTAGAACAAATTCCCGTTTTAACTGTGTATAATAAAAGTGATCAAATTGATGAAACTGAATTTGTTCCGACCTTGTTTCCAAACGTGTTAGTTTCGGCTAAAAGTACATTGGGAAAAGAAGAACTTACTAGATCTGTGCGAGAAAAAATGATGGAATTGCTAGTGCCTTATGAATTCGATATACCATCAGATCAAGGATTGGAGTTGAGTCAATTAACTCGCTATACATTACTTCTGTCTAAAGTTTTTGAAGAAGATAAAAATGTGTATCATGTAAAGGGATTTGCATCGAAAACTGCTAAGTGGGCAAGATAGATTTTTGATCATTCAAAATTTTATTTGAGGCTATTTGTCAGTTAATATTGGTGAAGAATACCCAAAGAATTAAATCAATAATGAAGAAAGAGCTTGGGACATAAGTCTTAAGACAAATAAAACAGAAGACCGAAAATCATAAAAATGTTTTTCAGTCTTTTATTTTTTAGATTATTGGGAGAATCCTTCATGTTTTCTAGCTTACTTAGCCTATATTTCCTTAAATTTACTGCGATTAACGCGAATCCAATTTCATTGTGTGCCTGTTGTTTCCCTCGAACAGAGAACCGAGTGAACCCTAAACAAGCCTTCAAATGTCCGAAAGCTGGTTCGACGTCAATTTTTCGTTGACGATAGAGTTTACCTGTTTCTTCTTCTGAAAGCAGCTGTTGAATTCTTGCTTTAAAGTATTCCCAATTCATGTTCTTTTGAATCTCACGATTCTTGTCACTCTTCGCTTTTGTACACTGGCTTCGAAGAGGACAATTCGAGCAGTCTTCACATTCATACCGTTTTAAATAACGTTTAAAGCCATATTTATCTGTACGAATAGAATAGTTTCGAAAATTCATTTTTCGTCCGTTTGGACAAAGAAACGTATCATCTAATTCCTGATACGACCAGTTTGCTGGAAGGAACGGATTTTGTTTAAACTTTTTCTTCTGTTCTTTATGGTACATGGCATAAGTGATGAGTGGTGTTCGCTCGTGATCCTCTAAAACCGCTTGATAGTTTTCTTCTCCTCCATAGCCGGCATCTGCGACAATATAGTTTGGCAGATCAAAGAAACGCTCTTTTAAAGTGGTTAAAAAAGGGCGCAATGTTCGTGTATCTGTTGGATTTGAGAAAAGATCATAGCCTAAAATATACTGACTGTTCGTGGCGATTTGAAGATTATAACCTGCTTTCAACTGACCATTTTTCATATGATCGTCTTTCATGCGCATAAAAGTGGCATCTAGATCAGTTCTAGAGTAACTGTTTCGTTGCCCTAAAATCTGTCTATGTTTTTGATAAGCGAGTTTTCGCTCTTTAAAGTCCTTGAAAAGTGTCCTTAATTTTTTAGGAATTTTTCGTTTAGAACGGATTGATTTGCGCGTAATTCCATCCTCTGCTTGTTCGATTTTTTCTGTAAACTTTTCGACAACATGCGCGAGATTTTCTTCAATCTTACCTAATTCAGTGACAGATAATTCTTTTGAGGACTCTCGCTCAATTTCAGGAATAATTTGATTCTTTAACAATTCATCGTAGAGAAAATTTGATTTTTCAGTAAGCTTTTTATCAAAGTTATCAATGGATTTTCTCCAAACAAAGGTGTATTTATTGGCGTTGGCTTCAATCTTTGTACCATCGATAAAAATGGCTTCTTCATCGATTAATTGTTCCTTGACTAATTGGCTACGGAACTGGACGAAGCACTCCCGAAGGAGTGCATTCACTAAAGGATTCACTCGAAAACGATTGATGGTTCGATAACTAGGTTGATAACTTTGAGTAAGCCACATCATGCGAATACTGTCTTTCGTCAAGGCTTCAATCTTGCGACCAGAAAATACAGATTGTGTGTAGGCACATAAAATCATCTTCATCATCATTTTCGGATGATAAGAAGAAGGCCCCATTTGATGATGAAAAGGAAGAAAGCGTTCCTCCGGAATACTTTCAACTAATTGATCAATGGCAAACGCAATATCGTTTTTTTCTAACTGAAAACTAAAATCTAGAGGAAGAACGACTTGATTTGTGGTATAATTTTTAAACATAAGAACACCTCGCTGACTTATTTGTTTAGTCACTTTTATTTTAGCAAAGGTGTTCTTATTTTTGTACAAAAAAACAATCCAGATGCCAATCAATTTGACTGGTATCTGGATTTTTCGTTAGGACTTATGTCCCAAGCTCTTTCTATTCGATTGAAAAAGAACGTTACCAAAAGCAGAAAGCAATTCTTAATTTAAAATTGTAGAAATTACGAAATCCATACGCGTTTCTCTTTAATACTTTAATATGGTTGTTCAAGCATTCCGAAAATTGGTTTCAAGACACTATAAACAGAAGAGACAGAGACCTTCTGTTGACGCGCAATCTCACTCATAGACGTAACCTTTCTTAATCGATTGGCAATGGATAACTTCACTTTTTTAGAAATCGAACACCCTTTTTGAATTGTTTTAGACGACTTAATTCTAAAGGATATCAGGATGTCTTTTCTAATATTTTGCATTAAAAAAAGATGTCGGTGATTTCTCGCCAACATCATAAAGTATAGAGCTGATATAAATCGTAGAGTTATATCCTAACCTCTTTTTTGTTTTAATCCAAATTTTGTGAAGAATACTTGATTTAAAGGTTTTTCAATAGCTCTTTTATTTTTATGTCAGAAAACCTTACATAAATCATTGACAACAGAAAAAAGTATTGATATTCTATATTTATCTAAGAGAGGGGGGTGGATATGAGAGAAAAGGAACTGAGAAGATCAATGTCAGTTTTTCCAATTGGTACAGTTATGAAACTGACTGATCTATCGGCACGTCAAATCCGTTATTATGAAGAGCAAGATTTGATTCATCCTGAAAGAAGTGATGGAAACCGACGCATGTATTCACTAAATGATATAGATGTATTGTTGGAAATCAAAGATTATTTATCTGATGGTCTAAATATGGCAGGGATCAAGCGCGTTTATGAGATGAAGTTAGAAGAACAAATGCATGCGCAAGAATCAAACAAACCATTGACTGATGAAGACGTTCGGAAGATTTTATATGATGAACTGATTTCTCAAGGTGGGCTTACTCAACAAAATCCATTCCAATCAAGAGGACCAAAATTATAATAGTTGCGCTTTAGACAAAAAAAATGAAGGACGTGAAGGATACAATGACGAATAAACAAACCACAGTAGAAGATATCAAACGAATAGCAGATGAAGAAAATGTTCGATTTTTAAGATTAATGTTTACAGATATTATGGGAACAATCAAAAATGTGGAAGTTCCAGTGAGCCAATTGGACAAAGTGTTAAGCAATAAAATGATGTTTGATGGGTCTTCTATTGAAGGTTTTGTGAGAATTGAAGAAAGTGATATGTATTTGTATCCAGACGTATCGACGTGGATGATTTTTCCATGGGAAAGTGACCACGGGAAGGTTGCTCGATTGATTTGCGATATTTATAATCCAGACGGAACACCATTTGCTGGAGATCCTCGTGGCAATTTAAAACGAGCATTGGCCGATATGGAGGCGCTAGGTTTTACTTCATTCAATCTTGGGCCTGAACCAGAATTTTTCTTATTCAAATTGGATGAAGACGGTAAAATTACTACGGATTTAAATGACCGAGGTGGCTATTTTGATTTTGCACCAACAGACCTTGGTGAAAATTGCCGTAGAGATATCGTCCTTGAATTAGAAAGTCTTGGTTTTGAAGTAGAAGCCTCTCATCATGAAGTAGCACCAGGGCAACATGAGATTGACTTTAAATATGCAGATGTCATTGAAGCTTGTGATAATATTCAAACCTTTAAATTAGTGGTTAAAACAATTGCTAGAAAACATGGATTACACGCAACCTTCATGCCAAAACCACTGTATGGGATCAATGGCTCTGGTATGCATTGCAACATGTCTTTATTTAAAGAGAATGAAAATGTCTTTTACGACGAAAATGGTCCGATGCAATTAAGCCAAACCGCTTATCACTTTCTTGGTGGCTTGTTGAAGCATGCGCGTGCCTACACCGCAATATGCAATCCTACTGTTAATTCGTATAAACGTTTAGTACCAGGATATGAAGCACCCGTTTATGTTGCATGGAGCGGCCGCAATCGTTCGCCTTTAGTACGAGTTCCTGAGTCACGTGGGTTATCGACTCGTTTAGAATTACGATCTGTTGATCCATCAGCAAACCCCTATTTAACAATGGCAGCTCTTTTGCAAGCTGGTTTAGATGGAATTAAAAATGAGATTACGCCACCTCAAGCAGTTGACCGCAATATTTATGTGATGAACGAGGAAGAGCGAAAAGAAGCAGAAATTCATGATTTACCTTCGACACTCCATAATGCAATCAAAGAATTACGTAAAGATGAGGTAATGATGGACGCATTAGGTGAACATATATATGTAAATTTTGTTGAAGCCAAACGTATGGAATGGGCTGCGTTTCGCCAAACGGTTTCTGAATGGGAAAGAGAACAATATTTAGAATTATACTAAGAAATGTGTGGATAAACCGAAAATTGGTTTATCCATTTTTTTAAACTTTCAGTCAAAAATGGTGAAGTATGCTATAATTTTAAGTGAGAATCATTATCAATTAAATGAAAGGAGCTAGAAGGATGATTGTTCAAACCGTTACTTTTATTATAAAAAAAGAAGGCAAAGAAATTTTCGAAACCAAAACAAATAAGGATGTTACTTCAATGTTGGAATTTTCAGGTTGTATATCAAGTGAATGCTGGTTTTTAGAAGAAAAAAATACTTGTGAGTTTATGTTGGTTTCTAAATGGGAAAGTAAAAAAGATTTTCAAAACTGGCTGAAGCGTCCTGAACATTTACAAGAACATCGAGAAGCACATAAAAAGAAAGAAACTAAGCCGTCCTTTATAATAGAGAAAATTAGAAAAAGCTACGAAGTTTCATTTTAAAAAGAATATGTTAGAATCTGAGAGTGACCTATCTACTTTGGATTCTTTCTTTTTATTTGCTCAAATAAATATGGACTTGGAAAGAAGATTGGTATCCTAGCTCTTATACGAATTCTAAGGAGAAAAGACGTGAAAGAATTAAATTTTTCTTCAACTATCCTAGAGAAAATAGAAATACTTCGACAACATGGATGGGATAAAGACGCTTTGAATGTATACATAAGGAATATAAGTGAAAAAAAAATGAACACGGATCATGAGATTTTTTTAGTTGGTTCTGAAATTTACACAGAAATGTTAAAAAAAAGTCAGCTGTCTGATCAAGAAAAAGTCATGCTTGTTATTGATCATTTGGGTGGTCATTTAGATAATTCAGGCGATTTACAGTTTGTATCAACAGAATATAAATTTTCTGATGAAATGCCACCTGGGGCTCCTTTTTTTGATTGTTACTCAAAAGTCGTACAGCGAGCTTATCCTGATGGCTTGGTCATAGATCCTGCAGACAAAAAATTAACAAAGATCGCTCTTAAGAAAAAATACGCAAATGAAACAAAAATCCATCAATTTAGAAATTATTTAGATAAATGTACGATTGAATACGTGGAAAACTATAAAAATAAATACGGTTTAAAAAATGACGAAACGGCAATAAAAATGATTCTTGGTAATGATTGGTTTTATGCAGATCCACAATACCATAATCGTGCTCAATTAGGCTTCGATATAGCGATGGAAGATCTCAAAAAGGGATCTAGAAGTCTTACAAACAAAGGATTACTAAAAAAAGTCAGAAAACATGGATTTTATCGAAAGATTCTATCTAAGGATTATCATAGTGAGTTTATTGTAGACGAACAAGGACAGCTTTTAAGCCAATGGAAAGACGATATTAAAGCAAGAGATTTCTTAGAAAATGCAATCGCAAATGGCGAAACATTTAATTACGGAGAACGGCCGAGAGCAGATCAACATCATACACATGATAAATTAGACGGAACCCCACCTAGATATTTTGATACAAACAAGCGAAATGAAGTGAAACGTACCTGGCTTTCACCAACGGATAATTGGGTTTACCAAATTGTTAGAAGACTATCAGAAAAAGGGATCAAATATAAAAAAACAACGGAAAAAAATTTGACCGAAAAATAAGCTAAGTCAGCATTCTATTTCTACTGACTTAGTCTTTTTTTTCACAAAAATCGTTTGTATTATAGGAAAAGAAACATAGCCCAATTAATAAGTTTGTGAAATATTTTCACAAAACATTTCAAATTTGGTGTATTTCCGTTATAATAGAAAAGAATATGCGTGCAACTATTCTACTTTTAGATAGAAGGATGATGACTATTATAATGCGAAAAATGAAGACAATGGATGGGAATACAGCTGCTGCGTACATCTCATATGCGTTTACTGAATTAGCCGCTATTTATCCAATTACACCTAGCTCGACAATGGCGGAACTTGTTGATCAATGGTCGGCAGAAGGAAAGCAAAATATTTTTGGACAACCTGTTAAAATTGTTGAAATGCAATCAGAAGCAGGTGCTGCAGGTGTGGTCCACGGATCGCTAAAAACAGGTGCACTTACAACTACATATACAGCTTCACAAGGACTATTATTAATGATTCCAAATATGTATAAGATTGCAGGAGAACTCCTTCCGTCCGTCTTTCATGTAGCGAGTCGAGCGGTAACGACAAATGCGTTAAATATTTTTGGTGACCATGGTGATGTTATGGCTGCTCGTCAGACTGGGTTTGCGATGCTATGCGAAAGCAGTGTACAAGAAGTTATGGATCTATCTGCGGTAGCTCACTTGGCTTCAATTGAATCGAGTGTACCGTTTATCAACTTCTTTGATGGTTTTAGAACAAGTCATGAAATACAAAAAATCGAAGTATTGGACTATGACGAATTAGCCCCGTTATTGGATCAAGAAAAAGTGAATGCGTTTCGTAGCAGAAGTATGAATCCTAATCATCCTTCTGTTAGCGGAACAAACCAAAATCCAGATATTCATTTTCAACAACGTGAAACGATCAATCGCTACTATGAACAAATTCCAACTGTTGTGAAAAAATATATGGATGAAATCAATTTGCTTAGAGGAACATCGTACGATCTAGTTACCTATTATGGTGCAGAAGATGCGCAAGAAGTGATTGTTTCGATGGGATCAGCTGCACAAGCAATCGAGCAAACCATTGATTTCCTAACGAAACAAGGGAGAAAAGTTGGTTTCTTAAATATTCATTTGTATCGTCCGTTCCCAATTGAAAACTTTTTAGAAAAAATGCCTAAAACGGTTAAAGCAATCGGCGTGATGGATCGTACGAAAGAACCTGGAGCAGGTGGAGAGCCTTTACTTTTAGATGTTCAAAGTGCGATGTATGAATCTGACTTGCGTCCGATGATTATCGGCGGACGTTATGGATTGGGTTCAAAGGATGTTTTACCAAATCAAATCGTTGCAATCTATGATGAACTATTAAAAGACAAAAAGACAGCGAAATCTCGTTTTACGATCGGAATTGTAGACGATGTGACCTACACGTCTCTTGACTGTGGAGATGCACTTGATTTAACCAATCCTAAAACCTATCAAGCAAAATTCTGGGGTTTTGGTTCAGATGGTACCGTTGGTGCAAATAAATCAGCAATCAAAATTATTGGGGATCATACAGATAAATATGCCCAAGGGTTCTTTTATTATGATTCAAAAAAATCGGGTGGCTTAACGGTGTCCCATTTGCGTTTTGGGGATTCAGCAATTCGTTCGACTTACTTGATTGAGCACGCAGATTTTGTTGCGTGTCATACAGCCGCGTACCTAAATACGTATGATTTAGTTAAAGGGTTGAAAAAAGGCGGAACCTTTTTACTGAACACGGTTTGGAATGATGAGCAATTAGAACGCTTCTTGCCAAATAAATTAAAACGTTATTTAGCTGAAAATGAGATTGATTTTTATACGATCAATGCCGTAAAATTAGCCAGTGAAGTAGGTTTGGGCGGACGAATCAATACAGCAATGGAAACAGCATTTTTTAAATTGGCGGACATCATGCCATTTGATGAAGTTTTACCAATCTTAAAAGAAGAAGCATTCAAAAGTTATGCTAGAAAATCTATGTCAGTTGTTGAAAAAAATATTCAAGCAATTGAACGCACGGTTGAACTTCTGCATAAGGTCGAAGTGCCAGCTGCTTGGAAAACAATTGAAGTTAAACCAAAAGTCCGTAAAGAGAATATTACTGACTATGTTCATGAGATCGTAGAGCCAATCAATCGACAAGAAGGAAATGATCTTGCGGTCAGTGCTTTTATCAAAAATGACATGACAGATGGACGTATGCCGCTAGGTACAACAGCTATAGAAAAACGCGGTATCGCTGTAGAAGTTCCTGAATGGAATAGCGATCGTTGTACGATGTGCAATGAATGTGCGTTTGTTTGTCCCCATGCAGCGATCCGTCCATTCTTGGCAGATGATGAAGAAATGGAAGAAGCACCTGCAGGATATATCGTAAGGGAAATGCGTGGTGCTGACGGATTGAAATACCGTATTCAAGTTTCTGTGGAAGATTGTACAGGCTGCGGTCTTTGTGTGGATGCCTGTCCCGCAAAAGGCAAAGCTTTAGTCATGAAACCTTACGAAGAGCAAAAAGAACAAGCGATGAACTGGGCCTTTTCTATGACCTTGAAGCAAAAAGAAAATCCAGCTAAAACAAATACCGTTTTAGGAACACAGTTCAACAAACCCCTATTAGAATTTTCAGGTGCTTGTGCTGGCTGTGGAGAAACGCCTTATGTAAAATTATTGACTCAAATGTTTGGTGATCGCATGATGATTGCAAACGCTACTGGATGTTCATCTATTTGGGGTGGTGCGGCGCCTGTTTCTCCTTATACGACAAATATTGAAGGACAAGGTCCTGCTTGGTCTAACTCGTTATTAGAAGATAATGCCGAATTTGGTTATGGCATGCTATTAGCTAGCCAAACACGTCGTGAACATTTAGCAATGAAGATGAGTGAAGCGATGAATATTGCTTCTCAAGAATTGAGACTATTAATGGAAGACTGGATCAATCATATGCACACGGGAGAAGGAACACAGCAACGTGCTGCCAAATTAAAAGCTGCATTACTTGATGAAAAAAATGGTCAACCGCTATTAGAAGCAATTTTTGCTGATAAGGATTTATTCGTGAAAAATAGTCAGTGGATGATTGGTGGAGATGGCTGGGCGTATGATATTGGTTATGGTGGGATCGATCATGTTCTTGCTAGTGGAGCAGATGTTAATATGCTCGTTTTAGATAATGAAGTCTATTCTAACACTGGCGGGCAAACTTCAAAAGCTACACCAGCGTCTGCAATTGCCAAATTTTCTGCAAGTGGAAAATATGTCTCTAAAAAAGATTTAGGCATGATGGCGATGACTTATGGTAATGTTTATGTCGCACAAATCGCATCAGGAGCGAATCAAATGCAGACAATTAAAGCCTTTGAAGAAGCCGAACGGTTTCCTGGACCCTCCATTATTATTGCGTATACGCCATGTATCACACATGGATTAGCTGGTGGGATGAGTAAAACATTAGAAGAAGCCAAAGAAGCAGTTAATTCTGGGTACTGGTCATTGTATCGTTATAATCCTGAATTAAGAGAGTCAGGAAAAAATCCAATGACATTAGATTATAAAAAACCGAATTTTGAAGAAATGCAAGACTTTATGAAAAAACAAGTCCGTTTTTCTTCGTTAGAATCTACACAGCCTGAATTTGCAGGTAAACTTTTTGAAAAAACAGTTGCTGATGCAAAAAATCGTTTTTACAATTATGCACGCATGGCTGGACAAGAAGAAAAAATTCGAGCAAAATTAGAAAAGACAACGGATAAAATCGAGGCTGAAAAAGCCTCTCTACCACGACAAAAAAAAGAACGTGTGGTTGATCCAGAAGCAGATGCAAGAAGAGCTGCCAGACGAGCAGAACGTGCAGCAAAACGCGGGAAAACAGACGAATAATTGAATTAGGTTAGAATGAAAGAAGTGGATCACTGAGGTCTTCTTCTTTCATTCTTTTTTATTTAAATTTTTATATCATTTGTTCTCAGCCTGTAACCAAGCAAAAGATTATGGTATACTTATTTAAGAAATCTTGAGAGAGAAGTGAGGTTTATGATGTCTTTTCAACTTAGTCAATTATTTCATTTAGATTATTGGCGGCAATTGATCTCATCAGATTTCTTGTCGCGTGATTTTATCATCAATATTATAGATATTTTAGTAGTATGGTATCTTGTTTACAAATTAATCATGCTCGTTAGAGGAACAAAGGCTGTCCAGCTGTTAAAGGGAGTCGCTGTTTTTATTGTGATTCGCATACTTAGTGAAATTATCGGACTGCATACATTGTCTTGGCTAATGAACCAAGTCATTATGTATGGTGTTATTGCCGCTGTCGTGATTTTCCAGCCAGAAGTCCGGCGAGGCTTAGAACATCTTGGTAGAAGTTCATTTTTCCGTCCGAGTCGATCAGAACAGCAAGAAGATGAGAAAATGATTCTTGCCTTTGATAAAGCTATTCAGTACATGGCTAAACGAAAAATTGGCGCACTGATTACAATTGAAAAAAATACCGGATTAGATGAGTACATTGAAACAGGTATCGATTTAGACGCTGATATTTCAGGAGAATTACTGATCAATATCTTTATACCAAATACGCCGTTGCATGATGGTGCAGTAATCGTAAAACAAGGGAAAATCGCCGTGGCAAGTGCCTATTTACCTTTGTCAGAAAGTAACTTGATTCCTAAAGAATTCGGGACTCGTCATAGAGCAGCCGTTGGTATTAGTGAAGTAAGTGATGCTGTAACAATTATCGTATCAGAAGAGACAGGTGACGTTAGCCTGACATTGAATAATGATCTGATTCCTCGATTAACACAAGAAGAATATCTAAAAATTCTTCGAGCAGAATTGGTTCCAAAAGAAGATAGTAAAGATAAAAAAAATCTTTTGCAACACTTTATTGAAGGTGTATCGAAAGGGGCGAAAAAGAAATGAAAAAAGCCTCTCAAAGCAATTGGTTCTCAAGGTTGCTTGCATTACTTTTTGCCTTGTTGTTGTTTTTCAATGCTAATTCTTCTGGGAATATAGGTACTATGTCAGGGACCAGCCAAGTATATGATGAAATGTTGTATAATGTTCCTGTTCAATTAGATTATGATCAAGATAAGTATTTTGTTTCTGGTTATGAAGATACAGTCAATGTCCATTTAACTAGTGCTAATCGAATTCAACTGGATTTAGAATCGAATGAAGATACTAGAAACTTTCAGGTAGTTGCAGATCTGACGGAAATACCACTTGGAACATCCGAAATTCAGTTGAGAGTAAAAGGATTGAGTACAGCCGTAACGGCCGAAATTGAACCCAAAACAATAACGGTGACAATGGAGAAAAAAGTAACAAAAACATTTAATGTAGAGGCACAATTGCCTGAATCAATCGAGACAGAAGGGTACAAAGTAGAAAAAACAACTTTAAGTCCTGAAAAAGTAGAAATTACAACTGGAGAAGAAACAGCTAAAGCTATTACCCGTGTGATTGCCCCGCTATCAAATGTCAAACAATCCGTTGATACGATCAAACAAACGGTTAATGTTCAAGCTATCGATGCAAAAGGACAAGTATTGAGTATTGAAAATCCAGCACCTCAGGTAAAAGTTGTCGTTGATTTGATATTGCCTTCAAAAGAAGTAGGATTAACAATTACTCCGACGGGTTCGCCCCCATCAGGTATTGAGTATTATACCTTCAATTTTTCAGAACAAAAAATCGAAATTAGAGGGAAAAAATCAATTTTAGATGCAATCGACACAATAGAATTACCTGTTGATGTGAGCAACATAAAATCATCAACGAAACAAAAAATAAAGATTCCAACAAATTCAGAGTACATTGTTTCACCTGAGGAAGTAGAAGTGACAATCAATCCAGTCTTTTCAGGAGCGAATACCAGTTTTTCTGAAACTAGCGGACAAGGCTCAACGACATCGAATTCGGGTCAAGGAGTACCGACGCCAGTGCCTTCTAGTGAAAAAACAACCAGTTCTTCTAGTACATCAAGTTCATCAAGTACGTCTAGTTCAAAACCTACTGAGGAAGATGAGACAGAAATTGGGAGTAATTCAGTTCCAGAAAATTAAGTTGATTGACTAAGTTAATTGATTATTTTCTGAGTTGTAAGCAGTAAAATAATTGAGAACGTCTTAGTAAGTAGAAGGAGAGTTATCATGGGTAAATATTTTGGAACAGATGGTGTTAGAGGGATTGCCAATAAGGAACTAACACCAGAATTAGCATTTAAATTAGGTCGCTTCGGCGGATATGTATTAAGTCAACATGAAGATTCCACACGTCGTCCAAGAGTTTTAGTCGGCCGTGACACACGTATTTCAGGTCAATTATTAGAGCAAGCTTTGATTTCAGGTCTTTTATCTGTTGGAATCGAAGTATTTCAATTAGGTGTGATTTCAACGCCAGGCGTTGCTTACTTAACAAGGCTGCAAAAAGCTTCAGCTGGTATCATGATCTCGGCTTCTCATAATCCGGCAGAAGATAACGGAATTAAATTTTTCGGTTCGGACGGTTTTAAGTTAGTAGATGAGCAAGAACTTGAAATCGAAGCGTTACTGGATGCAGAAGAAGACAATTTACCACGTCCTTCAGCAGAGGGCTTAGGTTCACTTGATGAGTTTCCAGAAGGTTTATTAAAGTATTCTCAATTCTTAGTACAAACGATTCCAGGTGATTTATCTGATCTAACCGTGTGCATCGATGCTGCAAATGGTGCTACAGCAACTTCTGTAAATCGATTGTTTGCTGATTTAGAAACAGATTTTTACACGATGGGTACAAGTCCGAATGGATTGAATATCAATGATGGTGTGGGATCTACCCATCCTGAAAAATTAGCAGAGATGGTCGTTGAAAAAGGTGCTGATGCAGGGCTTGCTTTCGATGGAGATGGAGATCGCATCATTGCAGTAGATGAATTAGGGAACATCGTGGATGGCGATAAGATCATGTTTATCTGTGCAAAATACCTTGCTGAAAAGAACCGTTTGAAAAAAGATACAATCGTTACTACAGTTATGAGTAATTTAGGTTTCCGTAAAGCGGTAGAAGCGGCAGGAATGAAAGATGTCATCACAAAAGTTGGCGATCGTTATGTTGTTGAAGAAATGCGCAAAAATGATTATAATTTTGGTGGAGAACAATCAGGACATATGATTTTCTTAGATTACAACACAACAGGTGATGGAATGTTATCTGGTATCCAGTTGTTGAATGTAATGAAACAAACTGGGAAAAAATTATCCGAATTGGCTTCAGAGCTAACAGTTTATCCACAAAAGCTAGTCAATATTCGAGTAACAGACAAACACGGGGCAATGGATGTTCCAGCTATCAAAGAAATCGTCGAATTGATGGAAACTGAAATGAATGGCGACGGTCGTATCTTGGTTCGTCCATCTGGAACCGAACCATTACTACGTGTGATGGCTGAAGCACCAACACAAGAAAAAGTTGATTACTATGTAGATACAATCGCAGAGGTTGTAAAAGCTGAGATTGGCATAGGCTAAAAAAAATTAGAATAACCTGTTTGCATGGGAACATGTTGCAGGTTATTTTTCTATTTATTTAAAAAGACGAATAATCATTTCTATAAATTGAGAATTGTTCGATACTGTTATTGACAGAATAACCAGAAAAAGGTACGATGTTTTAGAATTGATAGGAAAATAATCAGAATCCAACCTATTTTTTCACAAAATATGATAGATATAAATAGTTAGAGAGGGATAATCAGATGGGAAATTATTTAGTTTTACAAACAGATTTTGGGCTTGGCGATGGAGCAGTGAGTGCGATGTATGGTGTCGCTCATATGGTAAGTGATGAGATCATCATTGGCGACTTGACCCACGAAATTCCTCCTTATGATATTTGGGCGGCATCATATCGCCTGTATCAAACAGTAAAGTACTGGCCTAAAGGAACTGTTTTTGTTTCTGTTGTCGATCCAGGTGTAGGTAGTACAAGGCGAAGTCTCGTAGCGAAAACAAATTCTGGACATTATATTATTACGCCGGATAATGGATCATTGACGCATATTTCCCACTATCAAGGAATTGCAGAGATTCGTTCGATTGATGAAGTAACAAGCCGCTTGCCTCATTCAGAGGAAAGTCACACGTTTCATGGTAGAGATATCTATGCTTATAATGGGGCGCGTTTGGCTAGTGGTGAGATTTCGTTTGGGGAACTTGGCAGTATTGTTCAGAATGATTCGATTGAACGGTTGCACTTGATTGAAGCGAAACATGGTGAACATATTTTAGAAGGCAGTATTGATGTTTTAGATATTCGTTTTGGCTCATTATGGACAAATATCCCATTAGCTTTTATGAAGGAAGAAAAAATTGTTCATGATGATCAATTACAAGTAACGATTTATCATCAAGGAAAAAAGGTGTATCAAAATATTATGAAATTTGCGAAATCTTTTGCAGATGTAAATATTGGAGAACCTTTAGTATACGTCAATTCTTTGGTAAATATCGGTGTCGCAGTCAATCAGGACTCATTTTCTAAACTGTATCATATCGGTACGGGAACAGATTGGACGATCCAATTAAGAAAAGCGCCAAAAATTATTTTTGAATAGGAGTGGAGAATATGAAGAAAGATTTTTCAGTTAAAACAATTGTAGCAATCGGTATTGGATCAGCTGTATTTGTCATTTTAGGCCGTTTTGTTGTGATTCCGACAGGATTTCCTAATACAAATTTAGAAACAGCCTATCCGTTTTTGGCATTGATTTCCGTTATTTTTGGTCCAGTCGCTGGTGGCTTGATCGGCTTGATTGGTCATACATTAAAAGATTTTACAACTTATGGCAGTGCATGGTGGAGTTGGATCATTTGTTCTGGTATTATAGGAGTAATCTATGGTTTTGCGGGTAGAAAGATTGATCTTCAACATGGCGAATTCCATAAAAAAGACATTATTTATTTTAATATTTATCAAGTGATTGGAAATGCCGTAGTTTGGGGACTGATTGCACCCACATTAGACGTACTGATTTATAGCGAACCAGCCAGTAAAGTTTACACACAAGGTGTGATCGCTGTGGTGTTGAATATTATCGCAGTAGGAATCATTGGTACATTATTAATGGCAGCTTATGCTGGAACGCGTACGAAAAAAGGTAGTTTAACAAAAGATTGATTATGTAGTAAAATGAAAATAGTACAACTATACTTACTGAAATAAAATTAAGGGCGAGAAAAAGCAAGCTTGATTTAATAGCCTTTTCTTGTCCTTTTTTACATAGAATAAGGGAGCGTCATCGATGAAAAAACCACTGATAACTTTCGAAAATTTTACTTTTCAATATCATAGTCAGGCTGAACCAACATTGCATACTATTGATTTGACGATTTATGAAGGAGAAAAAGTCTTGATCGTCGGCCCAAGCGGAAGCGGTAAATCAACGTTTGCCCAATGTATCAATGGGTTGATTCCGTATAGCTATGAAGGGAAAATAACTGGGAATGTAATGATTGGCGGTAAAGATTTAACAAACACTAGCCTGTTTGATTTATCTTTTGACGTTGGAACGGTCTTACAAGATACAGATGGTCAATTTATTGGATTAACAGTGGGAGAAGATGTTGCGTTTGCTTTAGAGAACGATGAAGTGCCGCAAAAAACAATGAAAGAAGAAGTGGATCATTGGACGAAGATCGTCGGACTGAATGACTTTTTACAACATCGTCCACAAGATTTATCTGGTGGGCAAAAACAGCGAGTATCAATGGCAGGTGTTTTGATCGATGAAGCACCAATCTTGTTATTTGATGAACCATTAGCTAATCTTGATCCAAAAGCCGGGAAAGAAACCATTGATCTGATTGAAAAAATCCATCAAAAGACGAGGACAACTATTTTGATTATTGAGCATCGTTTAGAAGATGTTTTATATCGTTCAGTTGATCGTGTGATTGTTTTTAATGAAGGGCGAGTAGTCGCAGATTTACCTGCGGATGAATTGCTTAAGACGAATACATTGACCGAACAAGGCATTCGTGAACCGTTATATGTAACAGCGATGAAATATGCTGGTGTGGATTTAGAAACAGTTGAGCATTTATCTGACATTGAAAAAGTCCGAGCACCTAATTTGAAAGAACAAATGGAAAAATGGATGAAAAATCAATCCCAAGCGACAAAGCAAAAAATAGTATCACCTTTATTGGAGCTAAAAAGTATTACGTATCAATATAATCGAAATAATCAGTATGTTTTAAACGATGTTTCCATTGAATTCAATCGTGGAGAAATGTTGAGTATTGTTGGCAAAAATGGAGCGGGTAAATCTACTTTGAGTAAAGCTATCTGTGGGTTTATTACACCTCAATCAGGTGAAATGAGTTGGGCAGGACAAGATCTTACTCAATTTTCAATCAAAGAACGTGCCGATAAGATTGGTTTTGTTATGCAAAACCCGAACCAAATGATTTCTAAGAAGATGATTTTTGAAGAAGTAGCTCTAGGTTTGACATTAAAAGGAATTCCAGAAACAGAAATCAACGAGCGAGTTGAAAAGGTTTTAAAAATTTGTGGCTTGCATTCATTTCGTCATTGGCCAATCTCAGCACTTAGTTTTGGTCAAAAGAAGAGAGTTACTATTGCATCGATTTTAGTTCTGGAACCGGAAATGATTATTTTAGATGAACCAACTGCAGGCCAGGATTTCAAACATTATACTGAAATGATGACGTTTTTAGAAAAATTAAATAAAATGGGTGTGACGATTGCAATGATCACGCATGATATGCATCTAATGTTAGAATATACGGATCGGGCAATTGTTTTACATGATGGTAAAATTATCGCGGATACAACGCCAGTGAAAGTATTGACTGATTCTAAGTTAGTGGAACACGCATCATTGAAAGAAACAAGTTTATTTACATTTGCACAACATTTAGGAATGAAGGATCCATTTTTGTTTACAGAAAACTTTATGACATATGATCAGGAGGTGCGTTTGAAATGAATGAACATCAAATGTTAGGTTATATTCCTGATCATACAGTGATTCATAAATTGAATGGGACCGCTAAATTAATTTTTTTGATTCTATTGTCTGTGGCTTGTATGACAACGTATGATACCCGTTTTTTGATTGGTATGACGCTATTTTCATTCGTTTTATTTAAACTATCGAATATTAAGTGGCATCAAATTTCATTTGTGGTAAAATTTATTTTTGTCTTTTCTTTATTGAATATTATTGCGGTTTATTTGTTTGCACCTGAGTATGGTGTAGAACTTTATCACTCAAGAACAGTAATTTTTGAAGATTTGGGTCGGTTTACCCTTACACAAGAGCAGTTATTTTATGAATTTAATTTAGTGTTAAAATACTTGTGTACGATTCCTTTAGTATTGATTTTTCTGTTGACGACGAATCCAAGTGAATTTGCTTCTAGCTTGAATCGAATAGGTGTTAGTTATAAAATCAGTTATGCGGTAGCTTTGGCTATTCGCTATATTCCAGATATTCAAGAAGATTTTGTCAATATCTCACTTGCGCAACAGGCACGTGGGTTTGAAATGTCTAAAAAAGGGAAACTGACACAACGATTGAAAGGAACTGCTCAAATTGTTTTCCCTTTAATTTTATCTAGTTTAGATCGCATTGAGACGATCAGTACAGCGATGGAACTGCGTCGATTTGGTGAAAAAAAGAGAAGAACATGGTACGCACAACAGCCGTTTCATGCTTCTGATTTTCTTGTGATCGGATTCGGCGTTTTATTGACCGTCCTAAGTTTCTTGCTATTTAAAGTCAACGGTGGGAGATTTTACAATCCATTTAATTAACTAGTTGAAATAAGATCAAGATAGATGGCTTCTGATTCTGAAATTAGTGTGTGGAATAAAAGTGAACGTTACTTTTATTTCACACTTTTTTTATTTTATTTGAACTATACCAATTTATTTTTTTGTGAAAATGTTGACATTTGTATTTTGTTTATTGTATTATTAATAAAGTTTCTATTGATAAAAAAAGAAGGAGAGTTGGGTAGACCAATATGGAATAGCGCCAGGCCTGATTAGTCAGGTGACGAGGAAAGAGCTTATCGAAAGATTCGGCGGATAGCTCTAGGGACTGCACTCTACAAGTTGAAGAGAAAAAATAATTGCGAAATTATAACAAAAATCCAACTATGCAGAATAGAAACCTATGATGAAGACTTGAGAGAATAAGATATTGGGTTAATAAAGGACAAGCCTTTATAACAGGAAAAGGCTTTAGAAATATTTTTTATTGATCCATTTTTATTTATCGAGTTATGACCTAATACAATCGCGAAAGTAGGAAAAATAGTATGTGTGGAATCGTAGGAATTATTGGAAAAGAGAATGCAACAGATAGTCTGATTCAAGGATTGGAGAAATTAGAATATAGAGGATATGACTCAGCTGGAATTTTTGTAACAGGGAAGGATAAGAAGGATTATTTAGTCAAATCCATAGGAAGAATTGCTGATTTAAAGAGTAAAATAAGTCCAGAGGTGCAAGGAACAGTTGGAATTGGTCATACACGCTGGGCAACGCACGGAAAGCCAAGTGAAAGAAATGCTCATCCCCATTCATCAAGCAATCACCAATTTATTTTAGTGCACAATGGGGTTATAGAAAATTTTGAAGAAATAAAACAGGAATTTCTTCAAAATAAGCAGCTTGAAGGTGAGACGGACACTGAAATTGTTGTCCATTTGATTGAGTATTTTGCTGAAACGGGTATGACAACAAAGGAAGCGTTCAAAAAATCTCTGACAGTGATCGAGGGTTCGTATGCATTTGCGTTGATTGACAAAAACAATCCAGATATCATCTATGTGGCTAAAAATAAAAGTCCATTATTAATTGGTTTGGGCGATCATTTTAATGTAATATGTAGCGATGCGATGGCGATGCTTGCTGAAACCAATCATTTTGTCGAAATTGCTGATGGTGAAATGGTCATTGTCAAAGCGGATAAAATTGAAATTGAAGATAGAAAAGGCAATCTTGTTTATCGTGAATCGTATGAAGCCCAACTCGACTTGAGTGACATCGAAAAAGGCACATATCCATATTATATGCTAAAGGAAATTGATGATCAGCCGACTGTTATGCGTCGAATTATTCAAGAATACACCGATGCGCAGGGCACTACAATTGTTGATAAACACATTGTCGAAAAGATAACGGATAGTGATCGTATTTATATCATCGCCTGCGGTACTAGCTATAATGCTGGGTGGGTAGGGAAAGCGATCCTTGAGAAAATGACCAACATCCCCGTTGAAGTCCATCTTTCAAGTGAGTTTGGTTATAATATGCCGTTATTATCAGAAAAACCATTTTTTATTTATTTAAGTCAAAGTGGAGAAACAGCTGATAGCCGTCAAGTATTGGTTCAGACGAATGAACTAGGATTACCGTCATTGACATTAACGAATGTAGCAGGTTCTACCTTATCTAGAGAAGCTGATCATACATTACTTCTCCATGCTGGACCGGAAATCGCTGTTGCCTCAACAAAAGCATATACTGCACAGATTGCTGTATTAGGAATCCTTGCTAAAGCCGTAGGTGACAATAAAGGGAATCAATCATCGTTAGCCTTTGACATTGCACATGAACTAAGTGTGATTGCTGCAATCATGGAAACAATCATCGATGAAAAAATGCTGATCAGCCAGTTAGTAGAAGACTATTTGTCACATACAAGAAATGCGTTTTATATCGGTCGAGGCGTTGATTATTATGTATCGATGGAAGCTTCGCTAAAATTAAAAGAAATTTCCTACATTCAAGCAGAAGGGTTCGCAGCAGGAGAGTTAAAACATGGTACGATTGCGTTGATTGAAGAAGGAACACCGGTTTTCGGTATTATTACAGACAACATTACAGCAGCTCATACTCGTGGCAATCTAAAAGAAGTTGAAAGTCGTGGTGCTCATAATTTTGTAATTGCGTTGGCATCTCTTGCAAAAGAAACAGATCAATTGATCATACCCGATATGCATCCTTTACTAACACCGCTAGTAAGTATTGTTCCAACACAATTGATTGCTTACTTTGCAACATTACAAAGAGGCTATGATGTTGATAAACCACGTAATTTAGCGAAAAGTGTTACAGTGGAATAAAAAGGAATCAAAGAACACAGCTGACAGTATTCTTGCGAGTACGTTTGGCTGTGTCTTTTTATTCCGTTTTACTTTTCAGATAAAAGGTTGTTCTAGCTTTGTTCTCATAGCAGATATCGAAATCAAAATGATAGTATGGAGTGAATTAGTCACTATTGCTAAGCTTAATTCAGTAAAATCTAATGGATTTTATAAGGAAGCTAGATGAAGTAAGTAAATTTTTGTAGACAAATAATGATGTGCAGTAGAAAAAATGTAATTGATAGCATAGTAAATAAGTAAAAAAATATTTCCCCCATCAGAGAGACGGAGGAAACACAAATCAAATTACACACAACCATAAAATACCATAATTTTTCTTAATTCTCAACAATTTCGATGTTCATTTAAAAAAATGAGAAAGCTTTCAATAGAAAAGTATAGTTTACTACAATCGTGAAGCTTTGCTGGTGAATCAATGGACATTTTGAAAAAATGAACTAATAGTTTATAAAACTCTTACAGCAAAATCAGGTGTATAAGAAGCTACAGTGGCTACTTGCACAACATCACCAGGAACAGGTGCATGAATGTATGAACCGTCGCCAGTTGAAATCCCCACATGATACGTTCCACCTTGGCTACCCCAAAAAACTAAATCACCCGCTTGAGCTTCTGCCACAGAAATCGTAGTACCGGCACTTTCTTGGTCAACAGTTGTTCGACCAAGATTGCGTCCAGCACTAGCAAAAGCGACTTGAACTAAACCAGAGCAATCAAATGCGTCTGGTCCAGCAGCACCATAGACGTATGGTTTACCTAAGTGAGCTTTTGCAGCATCAATAACAGCGGAACGTGTATCTGTTTGTTCTGTTTGTTCCACTTTTTCCTTATTTAGTTGTGCAATTTTCTCGGATAACTGGTTTTCTTGTTTCGTTGCTTCTAACTCTTGTTTTGAAAGGGATTGGCTGTCTAGCTTTAATGAAACTTGGGTTTGTTTTAATTCAGTTAGTTGCTCTTTTTTCTTGCTTATTGAACTTTCTTGAATGGCTAGTGGGGACAAAGAAGAAACAAGTGTTGCAGCTTGATCAATATCTGATTTTGCTGTTTCAGTAATAGTAGTGATCGATTTTAATTCCGCTAACTGATCAAGGTCACTTTGAATGGTTTCAATATTTTTTTCTATCCTAGATAGTTGGTTGTTTTTTTCATTTTTTTGTTCTGAAAATTTTTGTTTCACTTCTTTTAATTGAACTAATTTTTGTGAATATTCGGTAACGATTTTTTCTTGTGCATCCGTTTCTATAGAGGTAGCAAAGACGTCATCACTTAGCAATAAACCGGCAGAAAGTGTTAGGCAACTGAGGAATAATTTAGTTATCAATATATTTTTTTTCAAAAAAACGCTCCTTAAGTATTTAAATTTTCTAGATTAAAATTGTCAATAGTGTCTAAAATATAGTTCCACTATTTTAAGACCAGCTACTATTTAAACATAGAGGGATCAAAAAGTCTGTAAAAGGTGGGTTAAATGTTTGTTTCTTGATTTACAAAAAAGGTTCTTTTATTTCAAAATAGGACTTCATTGTAATATTAAGCAGGATTAGATTTCGATAACACCTGTTTTCAAATCTAAGATTACGAACCTTCAATTTTTATAGCTATCTTTTTTACAGGTTTTGATTTAAAATAGTTCATACAGTAACAGAATGTAATCAAGGAAAAATGGAGGAAAGACAATGAAAAAAGAAAAGGTTTTTGAGATCACGCATCAATCGATTTTAGAAATCGCTAAGGAGCTTTTTTTAAAAAATGGTTATAAAAATACTTCAACTCGTGACATTGCCAAAGCTGTAAATATTACACAGCCAGCTTTGTACTATCACTTTTCTAATAAAGAAGTTTTGTTTATTGAAATCAATAAACAAATTGGCAGCCAACTTAAATATGAGATAGAACAAATAAAACTTCAGTCTGATTCTCTGGACAATCAATTGATCAAATGTACGAATGCATTGTTAAATGTTTACCATAGAGATATTTTTTCTTTTATCCACCAAAGCGCAGCCGAAATGGAACAAGAAAACAAACAACAGTTGTTCTATATACTGAATGATTATTATTTAAAACCATTGCAAGCTATTTTTGAGTCAACTCAAACAACCTTAAACAGTAAAGTGTCATCGAAAAAAGCAGCTCAATTTTATCTTATGAGTTTGTCGTTACTATTTTCAACAGTTCACCAACTTTCAACAGAAAAAGAGCGTTCAGAACAGATTGCTGAATTGATAGATATGGTTTTGAATGGTGTATCAATGTAAAGAATTAAATTGTTTTTTATCATTTGATAAAAAAATATTGTTTAATTCTTTTTTTCATGGTAATATTTTTATCAAGCGATAAAAAAGTGTCTTATTTTTTAAGTATTTTTTTATCAGTTGATAAAAAAAGAGGTGGAATCAATGTTTTTAGGTTTAGAAGAGATGAAGTATTTTAAGCTTAGGTACACATTAGTAATAGGTGTCATTGTATTGGTTGCTTACGTGGCTTTTATGCTGTCTGGTTTGGCTAATGGACTTGCTGAAGGGGTAAGACAAGGTGTTGATCAGTGGGATGCTACGAGCATTATTTTATCTGAAGATGCGAATAAAAGTTTAAATGCTTCAAGTTTGACAATGGATGACTTGAAACAAGTAGAAGCACAGCAAAAAGAACCGCTTGGACAATATGCTGGTGCATTAAACAAAGCGAATGCAAACAAAGATACAGACAAAATCAATATTTCTCTTTTTGGTGTGACTGAAAATAGTGCCATCAAACCCAAAATAGTTGAAGGACGATATTTTAAAAACATAGGAGAAATCATCATTCCACAAAATTTAGTAGATAAGGGAATCAAGCTCGGAGATCGTGTAAAAATCGGTAAGCTAGATAAAGAGCTAAAAGTTGTGGGTATCACGAAACAAAATAGCTTTAGTATTGTCCCATTGATTTATACCTCACTTGATCAATGGCAAGAGCTTAAGTTTGGCAAAGTCATTGAAGGTTCAAAAGCACCGATCAATGGCATCGTTGTACGCTCTACTAAAACAAATAACATCAAGCTAAAAGATACAGATGGTCATTTAGCTAAATACGATATTGACGCATTTATTGATAAATTGCCTGGCTACAGTGAACAAAATCTTACCTTAAATGCGATGATTTACTTCTTGTTTGTCATCACAGCAGCAATCATTGGGATTTTTATCTATGTGATGACGCTACAAAAAACAAGTTTATTCGGCGTAATGAAAGCGCAAGGGATTTCTAACGGATATATTATCAAATCGATCATTGCCCAAACCTTTATTTTAGGAGTTATCGGCGTCATGATTGGTGTGGTCTTGACCTTACTGACAAATCTTGTTTTACCGTCAGCTATGCCGTTTGAATTAGATAGTACAAATCTGTTTATTTATAGTATAGTGTTGATTATTGTTGCAGTATTGGGCGGCGTATTCTCTATTCGAACAGTGACACACGTTGATCCCATGAAAGCGATAGGAGGGTAATAAAATGACTGATATTTTATTAATGGATGATATTCGTAAAATCTTTGGTAAAGGACATGCAAAAGTTGAGGCACTAAAAGGGATCAACTTAAAGGTTAAAGCAGGGGAATTCGTCAGTATCATCGGTCCTTCTGGTTCTGGAAAGAGTACGTTTTTAACAATTGCAGGTGGACTACAAACGCCAACCTCTGGTACTATTATGATCAACGGAAAAGACTTTACACATTTAAATGAAAAAAAACGATCAAAATTACGTTTTGAAGAAATTGGGTTTATTTTACAATCCTCAAACTTGATTCCATTTTTAACTGTGGAGAATCAGTTCAGATTAGTTGATAAAATTGAAAAGAAAAAAACGGAGAAAAAACGAATCAATGAGCTATTATCTTCTTTAGATATTGCCAATTTAATTGACAAATTCCCAAGAGATTTATCTGGTGGAGAACGTCAGCGAGTTGCTATTGCTCGGGCTTTATTCAATGAACCAAGTTTGATTTTAGCGGATGAACCAACAGCTAGTTTAGATACAGAACATGCGTATGAAGTTGTAAAAATTTTAGCGAAAGAAGCGCATGAAAAACAAAAAGCAACAATCATGGTCACTCATGATCCTAGAATGATTGAGTGGAGTGACAATGTTTATCGTATTGAAGATGGCGAATTGACAAAAGAGTCTTAAAAATATAAAGAAGATAAGAGAAAACTATTTTTAGTTTTGTCTCATCTTCTTTTTGAATTTTGAGTATTATAAAAATCAATTTTAGGTTATGATAATAGTGGAGAAAAATTAGAGGTTGGATATACATGTATTTGGTATGAAAAATAAAGGTTAAAATAGTAGAAAGTGAGGCAGTAGAATGGATAATAGAGTGGAAGTAATGACATTTTCGCAATTGAAAAAAATTGTAGAAGAACTTGAAACAAATAATGTAATCAATGATAATACAAAAGTATTTATTGATACTGGATGGGACAGTGTTCAAGAAGTTGAACCAAACGCCTTTCATGTAGAAGAGGTCATAGAATTTAAAGTACAAGATGAATTGACAAAAGATTTCTATGTAGGCTATTCATTGACAGAAAAAGCAGAACGGATGCAGGCACAAGGTCAAACAGAAACGGCTGTCATTATTAGAAATTTATATTAAATGTTAATTGATTTTTAAGTAAAGGTTTTCCCTTTTTAAAAGATACACACTGTTTCTTTTTGATAGTATACTATATCATGGGAAATAATCATTAGGAAGGTGGTGTTTCTTCTGACAAATCAAATTCCATTTCCAAAAAACTATGAACGGTTTATTGAGCTGGGACAAGAAGCCATAAAAAAGAATAATTTGATTGAAGCAGTTGACTATTATGAACAAGCTTATGCAATTCAACAAGATTTTCCATTGAATTTGGTGTTAGTAAATATATATTTAGAATTAGGAGAGAATGAGCAGGCATTGTCATTGGCTTCAGAAATGAAAGAAAAGTATTTTGCTAATTTAGATTATATGGAGATTTACATTCAAATTTTGATCCAAAATCATATGTTTATTCAAGCACATAGTCTTATAAATGAACGAATTTTGAAGGAACAAAGCGGGGAAATGAGAAAATTGATTTCTTTGAAGAAGAAAATTCGTCATGTTGAATTAATGTATCAGGAGTTTGAAGTTGGTAAAATCAAAGAATTACAAAAAGAATTAGATCATTTAAATACACACAATTACTATGAGCAGATAGCCATTGTAAAAAAAGCGGGACAACTACCTCATGATGAATTTATTGTGATTGGGAAAAAGATTTTATTAGATGCCCATGTACATAATTTGGTTCGTTCTTGGATACTTGAAGAACTTGCAAGTCTTCATTTAAAAGAAGAGGTTCAATTTTTGTGGAGAGATAACAAAAAATATACTGTTATTCCAGCGTGCATTGGAACGCCGTTAGATAGTGCTGCATACCAAAGAATACTGTTATTTTTAGAAAAAGAATTGATCAATGATGACCCTATTTTATTGGTTGATATCATGGAAGAAATTCGCTTGCATTTTGCGTTACTTTATCCTTTGGCAGATGAAATCATTAAAGATCCTAGGTTGTGGGCCATAAGCTATATTAGTTCCTATAGCCATTCAACTGCACAAAAATATCAAGTAGACGAAGAGCAATCTGAAATTGAAAAAATAAAAAAGATCCAGAACCAGATTCGTTTAGAATTAGAAACGATGATTTTATAGAGGTAAAAAGAGATTGGGATAGAAGGGTTTATTCGGATTCCTTAAGGCTAGGACATAATTCGTAGAGTTATGTTCTAGCCTTTTTGTAGGTATCTATTGTCTCATCTTGTGATTAATAAAGACTTGCAGTACAAATGAGAGTAGGAAGTAAAGAAAAAGAGCACCTTGAACACAAATAATAACTAAAAATAAGAGCTGATAATCAATAATTGAAAATTGATTAAAATAACGGCTGATAATAAATTCAGTGAGAGCTAAAATAAGCGAAACAAGTAGTAACCTTGTGTGACGATGGCTCAATGTTATCCACTACCTAACTAAAGTATTTTTCAAAAGATAATAATAACATAAAAAAACAATTTTTTTCCATCAATTTTTCCATGGAATCGATAGAAAAATGATAAATATATATAAATTACTAGTCGTATTATAGTATTCTTAGCTATTTCAGTAATAACTATGAGTTGCATTGCTGACGTGACGAAGGCCGATGTACGGTCAGTTAATGATGTAGAAATAATAGCTGGAGTATTAAAAATGGAATCGTATAAAATAAGGTTCCATTTTTGCAAGAAAAAAACTCTCTTGAAATAACAAGAAAGTTCAATAAGTTCAAGTTTGTCGCTAACCTATTTATATCTCAAAGATTCAACTAAATAATCATTATAAAAATATGTTATAATCAATTTTAGAACGGATTTATTAGTGATCCTCACGATGTAACGTATAGTGAAAAAATAAAAAACGCGCCCTGAGGGAATCGAACCCCCGTCTCAAGAACCGGAATCTTACGTGATATCCACTACACTAAGGGCGCAAGCACGAATACTAGTTTAGCTGATATTTCAATAAATTACAAGGGGAAGGACAAAAATAATGAAATTTGAACAACAGCTATCGCAGCAACAAAAACAAGTCCAAAAACTTGCAATGACCCAACAATTACAGCAATCAATACAGATTTTACAATACAATACAGAAGAACTTTCTGCGTACATAAAAACTAAATCGTTGGAAAATCCTTTGATCGACATTCAGACAGAGACAAATTACGGAGATTTTCCCGATTCAGGCAGTCGAACCTATACAAATGAAGAAACTAATTATTTAAATCAAATTCCTGACAACCATATGTCGCTTTTTGAATATTTGATTGACCAGATTCATTTGAACTATCGAGATACTTATTTGCGAACACTGATTTTATTTTTAGTTGAGTATATTGATTTAAATGGTTATTTGATGATCGACTTAGATGAAGCTACTGAAAAAACAGGTGCAAAAGCAATTGAAATGCTAGATGCTTTGACGTTGATCCAACAATTAGATCCAGCAGGTGTTGGTGCAAGAGACTTGCGTGAATGTTTGTTGCTGCAAATTGAACGGGATGATACTGCACCTGATTTAGCTTATATTGTTATTGAAGAAGAATTCGATCATTTGGCTAATCGAAAATGGGGATTGATTGCAAAAAAATTTGATGTAGAATTGTCAGAGATCCAAACGATTTTTGATTATATTCAGATGTTGACACCAGCTCCAGGAAGTATTTTTGAATCAACTTCTGGGTTGTATATCCGTCCAGATTTAACTTTACGCATCAAAGAGAATCAACTGAAAGTTCTTTCTAATAAAACGGCTACGCCAACAATTCAATTTCAACAAGCTTATTTTGACCGAATGCAAGCAACAGATGACAAAGAAGTTCAAGAGTATATTAAAGAAAAGAAAAATGAATTTGAATGGCTAAAAAAAACGATCATTCAACGGGGTGATACGATTTTAAGAGTCGGGATAGAAATTGTTCAACGTCAACAAGAGTTCTTTTTTAAAGAAGATCGCCCCCTAAAACCAATGACGCTTAAAGAAATTGCAGACTCTTTGAACATCCATGAATCAACGGTCAGTCGGACAGTTAATGGTAAATATCTAGAAACAGAATTTGGTGTGTTTGAACTTCGCTCATTTTTTTCTCATGGTTTATCAAATGAGAGTACAGGGGAAGAAACGTCAACCAGCAGCATAAAAAAACAATTGCAAGTTTTAGTTGATAACGAAAACAAAGCCAAACCTCTTTCAGATCAGAAACTTGTAGACTTGTTAAAAGAAAAAGGAATCGAAATTTCCCGCCGTACGGTTACGAAGTATCGAGAAGCATTAGGGATTCCAGCGTCTTCTAAACGAAAGAGGTACGATGAATAGAACGAGAAGAGACAAAACTAACAATAGTTGCGTCTCTTCTCCTCTATTTAATAAAGGATCAAGGACTAAGACTGCAAAACTAAATGTTCAGAAGGTAATCCATCTTCAATTCCTTGCCAAACAGATACAAAGTGATATTTTTTTAAAAGATGTTTTGAAGCACCATTATTTGGATCGATAATAGCATAAACTTTAGCCTGAGATAATGCTTCAGAATGCTTTATTATATCCAACAAAGTAGCAATAATTTGGTTAGCATAGCCTTGCCCCCAGTATTCTGGCAATAGCATATAGCCAATCTCAATTTTCTTATCTTGATCCCAGGATAATTTAGCAAAACCAATATAATTTTTTTGATCGAAGACTTTGTAATAACCAGTTTGATCATGATAAGTCGCATTATATGCTAAAATTTTGTTGAAATTTTCAGCAGCTTCTCTTTGAGATTCTGCCCTTTCAGTGATATAACGCATGACACGAATATCTTTGGTCAGGATTGAATAGAGTTCTTGATCAGGCTCCTGATAGAATTTGAGCATTATATTTTTATTAGTAGACATTATTTTCACCTCTTAAGGAATATAGTTTCTTTTAGTATAATTGTTTTTAGATAAAAATAGAATATATTCATATAGTTAAAGTATATGATCAAAAATTGTATTGAATGTTATCATTATCAAATAAATCAAGGCAATTTTTTGATCTCCGATGAAGTAGGTCAAAAAGCCAATGCCTCCGAACAAAATAATTTCAGTTATTATTCGTTGCATGTTATTGAAACGTTTTGGTGCTAAAGGAGCCATATAGTTGCTCCAAAAAAGAATGGTACAAATTGGAAAACCGAAACTAAATATAATTTTTAAAATAAGAGGATCTACTTTAAGAGCGATGGTGATGATTAAACCAATCGAAATTAATTCAAGCAGGAATCGGATGCTATTGTTGAGTGCTTTGATCATTTTAGACACCTATTTTCTCTGGCGATTTTTTGTTTTGTTTAATGATAACAGTTGTGTTAGGTTGTAGGTCAATAAAACGATAAAAAAACTGTATCCTTCTATTCTCTAAGGATACAGCATGTTTTGATAAGCCACCTGACGGATTCGAACCGTCGACCCCCACCTTACCATGGTGGTGCTCTACCAGCTGAGCTAAGGCGGCAATAATCACAATACAGATATCAGATTACCTTAGTTCCAAATATTTGTCAACGTTTTTTCAGTCTGGAGAGAATAGCGAATTTGATTTGAGACATACTTAATAAACCTTTTTTAGTCTTTTTCATTTTTATAATAAAAAGTGTTTGACATAGTATTTATTTTCCAGTAGAATACAACGTAACAACAAAAGAATAACAGTCCGTTGAAGAGAAGAGTAAATTTGGACGTGCTTTAGTAGAGAGTCTCGGTTGGTGAAAAGAGATAAGCATATAAGAGTTGAAGATGGTCTCATGAGGATAAGCTGTTGATAGGTAAGCAGCTTCGGGAAAGCACCCGTTATCAAAGCGACAAGTTATAAGACTTGGTCTAAGAAAAGTAATAATCATTACTTTAAAAAAAAGGTGGTACCGCGATTATTCGCCCTTTACTAGCATAAGCTGGTGAAGGGCTATTTTTATGTTCATTACAACTAGTACAACAATACAAAAGAGCGAAGAACATAGTGATTCTTCAAACAACTAAATAAACAAAGCAATGAGATGGAAAGTACAGATGAAACGATATCTAACAGAGAGCTTGGGTAGCTGAAAACAAGCGATAAACGAAATCTGGAAAATGGCCATTGAGCAGCGCTTCGAGTGAGTAATTCATAAGACAGCGACGGATGCACCCGTTACTATGCTAGAGTATAATCGATTATTGATCGACGTACTTGACGAGGATATCCATGTGAGTGGATATCAAGTAGAGGTGGTAGCACGCAAAAGCGTCCTCAAATGTATAAACTTATACATTTGAGGACGCTTTTTTCTTTTTATAAATAACAATGATGGAGGAATGATACATGAAGAAAAAGTTTTTGAATATAGCATTTATCTTGCTAGGGTTCGTTGTGATTGCAGCATGCGCTAAGAGTGAAAATTCTGCAGCAAACAAAGAAAAAGAAGTGAAAATTATTCGAGTCGGGACTTCACCTGGGCCATATAGCGAATTATTTTTAGAAGCAGTCAAACCCATCTTAGAAAAGGATGGCTATCGAATAGAACAAACTGAATTTACAGAATTGATCCAAGCAGATGTAGCGTTGACAGAAGGCGCAATTGATTTAAATGTCGACCAACACACCGCATATCTAACTAATTTCAATGAGAATAAAGGAACTCATTTAGTTGGAATTACAGCGATTCCGACTGTTCCAGCAGGACTGTTTCCAGGAAAAAGAAATACATTAGATGAAGTAGTAGAAGGCAATAAAATAGGAATTCCTGATGACGCTTCAAATACCGCACGAGCCTTCAATCTTTTACAAAAAGCTGGCTGGATCAAATTAAAAACAAGAATTGATCCAGTTAAAGCAACAAAAGAAGATGTTGTTAGTAATCCTAAGAATCTAGAGCTTATCCAAATGTCATCGGCGCAAATTCCTAGAAGTTTGCAGGATTTAGATTATGCAGTAATCCCTGGAAGTATTGTTTACAGTGCGAAGCTTGATCCAAATGACAGTTTATTTTCAGAAGATGTGTCAAAAGAATATGAATTAGTCGCAACGGTCGATCAAAAAAATCAACAGAGTGAGTGGGCACAAGCTGTAGTGAAAGCTTATCATTCAAATGAATTCAAAAAATATTTGAAAGAACATAACCAAGGAGATTACTGGTTTATACCAAAAGAATTACAGGAGGAACAAAAATGATCGAATTAAAAAATATAGATGTCACCTTTTATCAGAAAAAACAACAAATCGATGCAGTGAAAAACGTCTCTCTAACGATCAAAAAAGAAGATGTATTTGGCATTGTTGGTTATTCAGGAGCCGGGAAAAGTACTTTAGTTCGCGTGATCAACTTACTACAACGACCAACAGCAGGAGAAGTCATTATCAATGGCAAAAATATTCTTAGTTTTTCACCGAAGCAACTGCGAGCACAGCGTAAAAATATCGGGATGATTTTCCAACATTTTAATTTGATGAAAGAACGCACGATTTTTGCTAATGTTGATTTTTCTCTAAAATATTCTAATCTTTCAAAAGAACAACGAAAAGAAAAAATTGAACGATTGCTTGAACTGGTAGGTCTTTCAGATAAAAAAGAGGCTTATCCGAGTCAATTATCTGGCGGACAAAAACAACGAGTAGCTATTGCTAGAGCGTTGGCGAATGATCCAGAGATATTGTTATGTGATGAAGCAACAAGCGCATTAGATCCTAAAACAACGATTCAGATTTTAGACTTATTGAAGAAGTTAAATAAAGAATTAGGTTTGACGATTGTTTTGATTACCCATGAAATGCAAGTTGTGAAAGAAATTTGCAACAAAGTCGCTGTGATGGAAGATGGACAAGTGATCGAACAAAATGATATTGTCTCGATTTTCAGTCAACCAAAAGAAACCTTGACGAAGGACTTTATAAGAACAGCAACACATATCGATCAAGCGCTGGAAACTATTATTCAGCATCCAAGTTTGACGAATCTGAGTGGAAATGAAGTATTGGTAGAATTTTCTTATGTAGGGGAGCAGACAAGTGAACCGCTGATTGCTCAGCTTTATAGCAAATACCATGTAGTTACGAATATTTTATATGGAAATGTGGAAATCTTGCAACAGGTTCCAATTGGCAATTTGATCGTAATTCTTTCTGGAGAAGAACATCAACGAGAAAAAGCATTAGACTTTTTACAAAAACAAGGTGTAAAAATCAAAGTGCTGAAAAAGAATGAACCAGAAGAAAATATCCAACCATTACATGTTATATAAACGGAAACAAAAGAAGGAGTGATCATTATGCAGCATTTTTTACAACAATATTTTCCAAATGTCTTATTACTAAAACAAGAATTTGTTGATAGCACGATTGAGACCTTATATATGGTCTTTTGGACAGCAATTATTGCTGGAATTTTAGGAACATTACTTGGCGTTGTTCTAGTAGCAACCAGTCCTAATGGGATTTTAAAAAATAATGTTCTCTATAGTATTTTAGAAAAAATCATCAATATTTGTAGATCCATTCCTTTTATCATCATGTTGGCATTGATTCAGCCAATCACTCGTTTTTTAACAGGAACAACGATTGGAACCACGGCTGCTTTAGTGCCACTAGTGATAGGGGTGATTCCATTTTTTGCTCGTCAAATCGAAAACGCCTTATTAGAAGTTGATTCAGGTGTGATTGAAGCCGCAGAATCAATGGGAACAAGTCCTTTAGGAATTATTTTTAGAGTGTACTTAATTGAAGGCCTACCAAGTATTATTCGAGTCTCATCTGTTACGATCATCAACTTGATCGGTTTAACCGCTATGGCTGGTGCAATCGGCGCTGGTGGGTTAGGAAACTTAGCGATCACCAGAGGCTATAATCGGTTCCAAACGGATGTGACAGTTGTTGCGACATTGATTATCTTAGTTTTAGTATTTGCCAGTCAATTTATAAGTAATACATTGATCAAGAAAACATCCCATTAAAAAATGAAAAGAGGAATTTTAAATGAAAAAGACAATTAAAATTATCGGATTAGCGTTAACCATTGGATTTGTATTAGCAGGCTGTTCTGCTGGAAATGCTAAAAGTGAAAAGAATGAAACTGTAAAAATAGGTGTTGTTGGTGCGAATAATGAAGTACTAGAATCAGTAAAGGAACGTTTGAAAGATGACGGAATAGACCTGCAGCTTGTTGAGTTTTCTGATTTTACACAACCAAATGCTGCATTAGCAGAAAAAGAAATAGATTTAAATTCATTCCAGCATCAAATTTTCTTAGATAACTACAATGCAGAACACAAAACGGATCTTGTTTCGATCGGTAATACGGTCAGTGCGCCATTAGGGATTTATTCTTCCAAAATCAAAGATGTAAAAGAACTTAAAAATGGTGCTGAAATCGCGATTCCAAATGATACGACGAATGGCGGGCGCGCATTATTGTTATTACAAAGTGCTGGGCTGATCAAAGTAGATCCTGTGAAAAAGCAAATACCAACCGTAAGTGATATTACAGAAAACAAATTAGATTTAAAGATAACGGAATTAGATGCATCACAAACGGCTAGAGCACTTCAAGATATCGATGCCTCTGTGATCAATAGCGTAATGGCTATAGATGCTGGCTTAATCCCGACAAAAGATGCGATTTTCTTAGAACCTGTGGATGAGACCTCTAAACCTTATGTCAATATCATTGTTGCCCGTAAAGAGGATGAAGACAATAAAACGTATAACAAAGTAGTCGACACCTATCAACAAGAAGCGACAAAAAAAGTCATTGAAGAAACAACAAAAGGGTCAAGTATTCCAGCTTGGGAAACATTTGGCAGAAAATAAGAGGAGGATGATCATATGACTACACTGACAAAACAAACGATTCAAGAAGAAATTCAGCAAAATGCAGACGAAGTGATTGCTCTTAGACGTCATTTCCATCAATATCCTGAAGCAAGTTTAAAAGAATTTGAAACAATTAAACGAATCAAAGAGGAACTGAACAAGCTAGATATTCTATTTGAAGAAGTAGGAGAAACAGGAGTACTGGGCACTATTGTAGGAAAAAAGCCTGGTAAAACAATCATTTTAAGGGCAGATATCGATGCGTTGGAATTAGAAGATGCAACCGGAAAAGAGTACCAATCTAAAAATCCCGGATTAAATCACGCATGCGGTCATGATGGTCACGCGGCAGCTTTGTTGGGTGCCGCAAAAGTGTTGAAAAACCATCAGGATGATTTTGCTGGAACGATCAAACTAGCGTTTCAGCCAGCAGAAGAAATCGGTGCTGGCGCTTGTCAGTTTGTCGAGGGTGGTTTTGTAGAAAATATCGATCAAGTATTCGGGATTCATTTAGATTCAAGTGTTCCTGTAGGGAAATTAGTTGCAACTAAAGGAGCCACTAATGCTTCTTGTGATATTTTTAAAATCGAAGTGGAAGGATTAAGCAGTCATGTGGCGCAACCAAATGTTGGGCGGGATGCTGTATTAGCTGCGGCAAGTATCGTTGTGGAATTACAGAAAATAGCAGCAAGAGAAGTTAGTCCATTGGATCCTGTTGTTGTTGGAATCGGTGTACTTGATGCTGGAACCAGATATAATATTGTCGCCAATCATGCAAGAATTGAAGGAACTGTTAGAGCGTTCAGTCATGAAACGCGGGCATTCGTTTTAAAACGTGTGCAAGAGATAGCCAATCAAATTGCTGAAGCCCATCGAACAAACATTTCGGTTTTCCATATTCATGATGCGGCAGGCCCTTTGATAAATGATGATACGGCAACTGAATTGGCACAAAACGTAGCAGCTGAAATTGTTGGAAGTCAAAATGTCGTAACGGATCATACAAAGAGCTTAGGCGCGGATGATTTTGCTGATTTTTTACTAAAAGCACCTGGCGTTTATGGTCGAGTAGGAACTCGAAATTTAGATGATCCGGAGACACACTATGGCCATCATCATGAAAAGTTTGATATTGATGAAGCAGGATTGGCGTTGGCGACAGAGTTTCATGTGCGCTATGCATTAACGTATTTGAATTCAATCGGATAGCAACATGTAAAAGTATAATTATTGAAGTAGTATAAACTTGAATAATTATACTTTTTTATTGCACTCGCTAAAAAACTCCTTAAATTGTACAAAGAGGATAGAGAGTTTAGCAATATTCTTGCTTTTCAAAACAATTATGTTAAACTATTTTTGTAAAGAAAGGTGATTAAGAATGTTTTTTCTTTCAGATAAATTTGTAAAAAGAAGCAGCTCCCAACAAATGAATGTGATGAAGCATTGTTGTGGAGCCTAATAAAATGAACGCTTCATCGTCTAAACAAATACTGAATTTTTGAGACTAAGCGGTAGTCTTATTTAGTGTTGCTTTTGACGATGACCTTGATTTTTATAGAGCTGATTGAAGGACAACGTGTTTCGTGCGTTGTCCTTTGTTATTAACGACAAGGGATGAGATAGGTGGAGCCTATTTGATTCCTTGTTTTTTTGTTTGATAAGCAAATGACCTTTTAACTAAACGTACGAAAGCATTGTTTGAACAACGTTTAAATGTTGAATAGATAAAACAGAAACTTACTAAAATTTACAATAAAAGAACAGCAAAAAGAGCAAAAAAATCTTTGTGGAAATGGAAAAGAGGAAAAAATATGAGTCTATTAACAATCGAACACTTAACCCAACGCTTCGGCGAAAAAATTCTTTATGAAGATGCATCTCTTCGTGTCAATAAAGGAGATCACATGGGATTAACTGGACAAAATGGAGTGGGAAAATCAACCTTAGTTAAGATTTTGACAGGTGAAATCTTGGCAGATGATGGAACGATTACGTGGCAAAATAATACTAAGATCGGTTATTTAGATCAATATGTAGAACTTATTGGAAATAGTACGATCAATGAATTTTTACACCAAGCATACAAACCATTATACGAAATCGAAGATAAAATTAATGAGTTATATGCAGAATATGGCGAAAGTGGTGCAGACAAATTATTAGAACGAGCAGGAAATTTACAAACACAACTCGATGAAAGTGATTTTTATCAAATCGATACAATCATCAATGATCTTGCTAATGGTTTGGGAATTGAAGCGATTGGATTAGATCGTCCAATGAACGAATTGAGTGGTGGACAACGATCTAAAGTTATTTTAGCAAAGCTTCTTTTAGAAGAACCGGATGTTTTACTATTGGATGAACCAACCAATTATTTAGATGACACGCATATTCAGTGGCTGATCAATTATTTAAATGATTTTGCTGGAACCTTTATTTTAGTTTCTCATGATTATCACTTTTTAAATGCTGTAACGAATTGTATTTGTGATATTGAATTTGGCAAATTAACAAAATACACGGGGAATGTGGAAAAATCGTTTGCTCAAAAAGAACAAAACAAAGAAAGCTACTTAAAGCAATACCATGCCCAACAAGCCAAAATTGAAAAAGCGGAAGCGTATATCCGTAAATACAAAGCAGGAAATCGTGCGACCATGGCGAAAAGTCGTCAAAAGCAATTAGACCGGGTAGAACGCATGGCGCCGCCAGGTAGTTTAATAAAACCACAAATTCAATTTCCTTATCAACCAATCGTCGCGAGTTTGGCATTGATTACGGATGAATTAGTGATCGGCTACTCAGACCCATTATTAGCACCGATCGATCTATCTGTTCACAGTGGAGAAAAAGTGGCGATCAAGGGCTTTAATGGAATCGGAAAATCGACATTGATCAAAACTTTAACGGGGAAAATTGAGCCAATTAGCGGTGAATATCAGTATCCAGCAAATACAAAAATTGCTTATTTCTCACAAGATTTGACGTGGGAAAATGATTATTTGACTCCGTTAGCCTATTTAAGTGATTGCTTTCCGAAAAAAACAGTAAAAGAAATTCGCACGTATTTAGCCAAATGTGGATTGCCTGATAAATTAGTGAATCAACAGCTACGACTATTAAGTGGAGGAGAGCAGACGAAGGTAAAACTAAGCGAGTTGACGATGGATTCTAGCAATATTATATTCTTAGATGAACCAACGAATCATATCGATGCAGCAGCAAAAGAAAGCTTACGTCAAGCGATTCAGCAATTTCAAGGAACGATCGTCATTGTTTCTCATGAAGAAGAGTTTTATCTTGATATCACAGATCGTGTGATCAATATTGAAGAAATGATCCAATAAAAAATTGCTTCTAACATTTTAAACAATGTTAGAAGCAATTTTTTATTTCATTAAGCCATCATGGATTTTATCTAAATTCCACTTCATCATGGCATAATAACTATCGCCATCTTCTCCTTTTTTCGCAATGGAATCAGTGAAAATCGTACTGTAAATCGGTAGATTCGTTTCTTTTGACACACGCTCCATACTACGTTTGTCTACACTTGTTTCAACAAATAAAGCAGGAACTTTAGTTTCATGGATTTGATCGATGATTTGTTTCATTTGATCAGGTGTTCCTTGACTTTCTGTGTTGATTTCCCAAATATAGGCAGCTGTTAATCCATAGGCTTTAGAGAAATATTTAAAGGCGCCTTCGCTTGTGACCAGTAGTTTTTTATTTTCTGGAATATCTGCAAATTTTTCTTTCGCTTCTTTATCCAAAGTGGCAAGCTTTTCAGTGTATTCTTTGGCATTTTTTTCATAAGTCGCTTTATTTTTGGGATCTTTTTCACTTAAGGTATCTCTGATTGAGTCGACATAAGAAATGCCGTTTTGAATATCTAACCAAGCATGTGGATCTTGTTCGTCTTCTTGTCCAGCGCTGGTTAAGTACATAGGTTCGACTTTTTTACTTACGGAGAAAAAGTCTTGATCTTCCTTTTTATTTGCTGTTTCCATCAGCTTGTTGAACCAACCGTTGCCGCCTGTTTCTAAGTTTAGTCCATTGAAGAATAAAACATCTGCTTCTGATGCTTTGGCAACATCTTCTGGCAGTGGTTCATATTCATGGGGATCTGTTCCGACAGGGACGATACTGTGCAGATTGACTAAATCTTTCCCTACATTATCGATCATATCTGCAAGAATCGAATTAGTAGCAACAACATTGATCTTTTCTTTGTCTGAGGTATCTGTAGACTTAGATTGACAAGCTGCTAATAAAAATAAACTAGCTAAAGCGGTGATAATTAGTATTTTTTTTCTCATAAAGTTGGTTCCTCCGTTTTCTGTTTATTGACAAAAAATAGTCCTTTTTTAGGTGAGAATAAAAAGGCTAAAATGAAAAATGCTGCGGCAGTCAAAACGATCGTAGCGCCTGATGCCAGGTTATACGAATAGCTAAAGAATAAACCGATGATTGAACTAGATATCCCAAAGAGAGAGGCTAAAGCGATCATTGTCGGTAAGTGATTCGTCAATAGATAAGCAGTCGCAGCCGGAGTAATCAACATAGCGATCACTAAAATCGTTCCGACTGTTTGTAAAGATGAAACAGCCACTAACGTTAGCAAAAACATTAATGCATAATGGAAAAATTGAACATTTAGACCATAAGCTTGTGCCATAGTTGGGTCAAAAGAGGTGATTTGCAATTCCTTGTAAAAGATTCCCACAAAGAGCAATACAATGATTCCAACGACTGCAGTAATCAAAATATCAGAATCTCGAACAGCTAAAACATTTCCGAAAAGAATATGATAAAGGTCAGTTGAACTTTTTGCGAAAGAAATCATAATGATTCCTAAAGCGAAAAATGAACTGAAAACCACACCGATCGCCGTATCATTTTTTAATTGACTTTTTTGTGTAATAAATCCGATCAATAAAGCAGCCAGAATTCCGAAAATCGATGCGCCAAAGATATAATTGACACCAAACATATAAGAAGCGGCAACTCCTGGCAGTACTGCATGTGAAATCGCATCCCCCATCAAGGACATTCCTCGTAAAACAATAAATGAACCAATGATTCCTGAAACCAACCCAACAATGATCGAAGTGATCAAAGCATTTTGTAAAAATTGGTAACGAACCAAACCATCAATAAAATTCGCAATCATGTGTCAGCCACTCCTTTGATAATAATATCGCCCATTGTGTCTCCATAGGCCAATTGAATATTTTTGTTAGTAAACGTTGTTGCGACAGGACCATTTGCAATCAGTTTTTTCTTCAAAATAATCACTTCGTCAAAATAATGAGTGACTTTATGAAGATCATGATGAACGATCAAAATTGTTTTGCCAGCTTCTTTTAATTGTTTAAGAATATCCATGATAACTCTCTCACTTGTCATATCGATTCCCACAAAAGGTTCATCCAAGACGATGATATCTGCTTTTTGTGCAAGGACCCGAGCGATGAATACTCGCTGTAATTGTCCACCTGATAATTCACCAATTTGACGCTTAGCAAATTCTTCTAGTTGAACTGTTTTTAGAGCGGCTAAAGCTTCTTCTTTTTCTTTCTTTCCAGGACGTTTCATGATACCGAGTTTTGGATAAGTCCCTAGAAGAACGACCTCCAAAACATTGATAGGAAAAGACAGATCTAATGCGCTACGTTGTTCGACGTAAGCGATTCTTTTCTTTTGAGTATTAAGAGGTTGATCTCCTATAAATACCGTTCTAGAGTCTACCTTAAGCAACCCTAGCATTCCTTTTAGAAAAGTAGATTTTCCTGCACCATTCGGACCGATGATTCCAGTGATTTTTCCAGCAGAAACTTGTAAAGAAATATTGACTAAGGCTTTTTGGCCTTGATAACTAACAGTTAAATGCTCGATTGTAATGTTATTATTATTTATAGACATAAAAAAACCTCCTTTTTAGGTTTGCCTTAAAATGAGTATATGACAAAATTAAATTGAAATCAATCTTTTTTTAGGTAAGCCTAAAAATAAAGAGAAGGCTAGGGCATAACTTTACGAGTTATGTCCTAGCCTTAAGGAATCCGAATAAACGTTGGGAGCAAAAGCAACGCCTTTGTCCCAACCCATTCCTACTTAATATGGTTTGCTTTGATATGGGCCAAGTAAATTGAAAATCGAACTTACCACTTCTGAATGTGATTTGTTTTTAGGATATTGATTTGATAATAAAATTACAGCATTTTTTCGATCTTTGGAAATCATTGAATTTGATTCAAAGCCTGCTTCATTTCCGTGACCCTTAATATAAGTTGAAAAGTTGTAAAGACCACCCATGTATTTTGCTTCAGTTTCTGGAGTCCAAAGTTCATTGATGGTTTGTTGATCAATAATTTTTCCTTCAAATAAATCTGAATAAAATGAATAAAGGTCATCAACGGTCATACCAACATTTCCGGTCCCAACTTCTTGATCGAAGGTTAAATTATTATCTTTGATTTCAGAGGCAACATTTTTATTGTTGGATTTTTCATAGGCATAAGTTCTATTTGTTGATTTTACAAAGTCATTATAGAAACAAGTATGCGATAACTTGAGTTCGTGAATAAATGTTCGTGTAAATAATGTACGGTAAGAAACTCCTGTCAACTGCTCTAGAATGCCAACTAAGATTGAATAATTGACTGCTTCATACCTATATTTACCATAATCGCTCATGGTTGCATTAGAAATGGCAAATTGAACAAAGTCTTCATCAGACATCATGATCGTGGGTTTGATTTTTTGTTGCAATCCAGATGTCATTGAGAGTAATTGACGAATTGTTATTTTTTTGCTATCTGGAACAGTTGGATAAAACTGGTCTAGTGTATCATCTAACGAAAGCTTCTTAGCTTGAATTTGTTGCGAAATAAGAGCCGCGGTAAACGCTTTTTGGATTGAACCAATTTGAAAGGTAGATTGAGAATTATTTAGTCGGCTTTCAGAAAAATTAGCATAGCCAAACCCTTTTTTCAAAATAATCTGTCCGTTGTGAATAATTAAAGCTGTACCAACAAACTGAATATCCTCTAGTTTTTGATTTAATTCTTTAGCAAAATCAGAAGTAGGCTGAATGTCTTTATTTTCAATTTGCTGTATGTTTTGAGTAGAAGGGAGAGTAGATTCTGTTGTTTTCGCAATCGTCTCACTTGAATTTCTCTTAATATCAGATTCAGGATGATGTTGAAAAAATAAAAGATAGACTTCAATTCCAATTAAAATGATTAAGATGAAGAGAATGAATGCAGGAATAAAAGGATTGCTTTTTTTATGGTGTTTCTTATGATGCATACGTAAAACCTCCTCTGACTAGTATATATTTTACCTATACAGCGCAAAAAAACAATATGATTGTAGCGGATTTAACGAACAGTTTTGTAAGTACGAATTTTCTTCGCTCAAAAGTCGTTATATTTTCAAATTTTTGTCACAAGAAAGAAAAAGATTCATGATTTTTTTAGGAATCAATGTTAGAATAGAATTTGAAGTTTTTAACGATAAAAATAGAAAATATCTAGACCACGGAGGAAATCATGACCCAAAAATACAAGGATAAAACATTACGAATCTTTAGTTTGAATGCCAATCGCCCTTTAGCTGAAAGAATTGCTGAAGTTGTCGGGACTGAACTGGGAAAAAGTACGGTGCGCCAATTTAGTGACGGAGAGATTCAGATCAATATCGAAGAGAGTATTCGTGGGGACCATGTTTTTCTTGTTCAATCGACCAACCTGCCAGTCAATGATAATTTAATGGAATTATTGATCATGATTGATGCGTTAAAGCGAGCAAGTGCTAAAACAATTAATGTCGTTTTACCATATTATGGATATGCTAGACAAGATCGGACAGCTAAACCAAGAGAACCGATTACTGCAAAATTAGTTGCAAATTTATTAGAAGAAGCAGGAGCTACACGTGTGTTGACGTTAGATTTACATACCGTTCAAGTACAAGGTTTCTTTGATATTCCAGTAGATAATCTGTTCACAATGCCATTATTCGCGCACAATTATCGCCAGCAGCAGTTGACAGGAGAAGACATCGTTGTGGTTTCCCCTAAAAATAGTGGTGTACAACGTGCTAGAAGTTTGTCTGAGTATTTAGATGCAACATTAGCGATCATCGATCAAGATGAAGTAGACGGTGTACGCTCAGGTTATGTGATCGGAGAGGTTAAAGATAAGACGTGTATTTTAGTCGATGACATTTTAAATTCTGGCAGTACGATGGCGACTGCGGCAGCTATTTTAAAAGAAAATGGTGCAAAAAGTATTTATGCTTGTGCCTCTCACGGCCTACTATCTAAAGGGGCAAAAGAGACGCTAGATGCATCACCGATCGAACAAATTTGTGTGACTGACTCTGTCTTCATTTCTGAAGAGCGTAAACCAAAAGCTTTGAGCATTGTTTCTTGTGCTGAACTGATGGGTGAAGCTGTCAAACGAATTCATGAAAACACACCAATGAGCCCATTGTTTCGTTTAGAAGAGAAATAATAACGTTCTGTTTAAATTAAGAAGGAGGTTCAGTTATTGTTTTAGACTGAACCTCCTTTTAGTATTTATGTCGGTCAAATAAAAAATAGTCAAGAAAACGAGTATGAATAAAAGAATGGAGTTATACATGTGAAAGAACAGAAAAAGGGTGTTTTATTAGGATTTGTTGCGTATGTTTTTTGGGGGATCATTCCAATTTACTGGAAGTTGTTACCTATGGTCGATCCGCTGGATATTTTGTGTTATCGAATTGTTTGGTCTTTTGTCTTTATGATCATCTTTATTTTAGTCATGAAAAAATGGTCATTGTTTTTGACTGAGGTCAAAACTGTTTTACAAGATAAGAAAAAATTAGTTGCGATTATTTGTGCGGCTATTTTAATTTCAGTCAATTGGTTTACGTTTATTTACACGGTCAGTCAAGGACATGTGACCCAAGCTAGTTTGGGTTATTATATGAATCCTCTTGTCAATGTTTTGTTAGCAACGTTGATCTTGAAGGAAAAATTGAGTCGTTCTGGTATGATTGCTTGTGGATCAGCCTTAACAGGAGTTTTATTATTAACGATCCAAACAGGAGAGATTCCTTATGCACCGCTGATTATGGCTGTTACATTTAGTTTTTATGGATTGATAAAAAAAGGTGTTACGGTAAGCTCCTATACTGGTTTGACGATTGAGACGTTTGTCATTTTGCCGGTTGCCTTGATTTATCTTATATTCTTTTCGCGACAAGGATTTATGCATTACGAAGTATCAGCTAATCTATTATTGATGGGCGCAGGTATTGTTACAGCGATTCCGTTATTACTTTTTGCGCAAGCAGCAAAACAGATCCCTTATATTATTCTAGGCTTTATTCAATATGTTGGACCAACGTTAATGTTGATATCTGCACTATTTTTATACCACGAACCTTATTCCTCAGAACAATTTATCGCCTTTGGTTTTATTTGGATTGGTATTGCAATTTTTACGTATGGTAATATTTATACCTATCGTAAAGAAAAACGATTTGCCAATTAAATAGCATAAGAATCAATCTTTGAGGAACCTTTTTGGTTATGTTAAACTAATCTCATTAAAACTGTTTTAGAAAGGACGAGTTCAGTGGAACCCATTTATTTAGATCATGCAGCAACAACACCAGTACATCCGTCAGTTATTGAGATAATGGCCAGTGAATTAGCCAATACATTTGGTAATCCGTCTAGTATCCATACCTTTGGCAGACAGGCACATCGCAAATTAGAAGATATACGTCAGGTGATCGCTGCCAGTCTTGGCGTGAAGACACATGAAATTATCTTTAACAGCGGTGGGACAGAAGGGGATAATACAGCAATCATTGAAACGGCACTTTCTAGAAAAGAACAAGGAATGCATCTGATTACGACTGCGATTGAACATCCAGCTGTTTTAGAGACAATGAAGTATCTGGAAAGTTTGGGCTTTGAGGTCACCTATTTACCTGTGGATAAGAAGGGAAACCTTTCAGTTAGAGATGTGGAGAAAGCATTAAGGGAAGATACGACATTGGTTTCTGTGATGTATGGTAATAATGAAATTGGCAATTTAATGCCAATCAAAGAAATCGGAGCATTGTTACAGGCACATCCAGCAGTTTTTCATACAGATGCTGTACAAGCATATGGTTCACAAAAAATTTTACCGCATGACTTGGGTATTGATTTACTAAGTATTTCTGCTCATAAAATCAACGGACCAAAAGGTGTCGGTTTCTTGTTTAAAAATGATCAGATTTCGCTACCTTCTTTTTTACATGGTGGAGAACAAGAAGAAAAACGTCGGGCAGGAACTGAAAATTTAGCTGGTATTGCAGGAATGGGTAAAGCAGTTGAACTTTTGACTGACGACGAAAAAGAATACCGCCATGAAAAATATACTGATTTTGAGAGAATTATTTTGACCGAACTAGACAAAGCCCAGATTGCTTACCAAATTAATGGCGATCCTAAAAAAAAGCTAGCACATATTTTAAATGTACACTTTTCAGGTGTCTCCAGTGACTTATTACTGATGCATTTAGATTTAAAAGGTGTTGCGATATCAACGGGTTCAGCTTGTACCGCTGGAACAGTAGAACCTTCTCATGTCTTAGAAGCAATGTACGGCAAAAATCACTCAGCCATCAAAGAATCTGTGCGCATTAGCTTTGGTTTTGGCAATGATGAAAAACAGATTCAACAATTTACAGCAATATTAATCGAAACGATCAAAAAAATTAAGCACTAATTCAAGAAAATTAGGATTAGAGCTAGTAAAAAGAAAGCATACCATCTATAATAAAAGAGACAATGAATGAAGAGGTGGAAAAATGGCATTTAAAGAAAAAGCAACAGTAGAAGGCTGTACAGTATTTTATAAAGTAAATGAGCAAGCCAAAAAATACACATTGAAAGACAATGGCTTCACAGAAACAAATTCTGGAAACTTTCAATTGATCCGTCCATTGGATGGGACACCACAAAGTAAAGAAGGCTTTAAATTAAAAATCACGATCGCTGAAGATTTGAAAACACTAAAAATGTCAGTAACGACAGCGAATGGTTTGAAAGCGATGAATATTTTCAAAAACGAATCTCACGCAATGAGTCAAGAGAAGTTTTATTTCTTGATGGATGGTATGATCAGTCGAGGCGTTTTGGAAAAAGCTTAAATTTTGGAAATAAGACAAGATCGAAAAAGATTGAGTCTTATTTTTTTTATAGTCCAGCATACAAAACAAAGAAAATTATACTAAGAAGCAAGTTGATCGCCCTTAATATCTTTACTTCTTATAAAATACTAGTATAATAAGTATCACTGAAAAGTTACGACCTTCAAATCGTAGATGAGTTCAGAATCTAAATTGAAATGATGGTGATCAAATGACAGATAACAGCAAAACTCGTGTCGTTGTTGGCATGAGTGGAGGTGTAGACTCTTCTGTTACGGCGTTGCTTTTAAAAGAGCAAGGCTATGATGTCGTGGGTATCTTTATGAAAAATTGGGATGACACGGATGAAAATGGTGTATGTACTGCCACCGAAGACTACAAAGATGTAGCAAAAGTTGCTGACCAAATCGGTATTCCTTATTATTCAGTCAACTTTGAAAAGGAATATTGGGATCGTGTATTTGAATATTTCCTTAAAGAATATCGCTTAGGACGGACACCAAATCCTGATGTGATGTGCAATAAAGAAATCAAATTCAAGGCCTTTCTAGAGTACGCAATGCAACTAGGAGCAGATTATGTAGCTACAGGGCATTATGCTCAAGTCGAACGAAAAGAAGACGGCACTGTGCGCATGTTGCGTGGTGTGGATAATAATAAAGATCAAACCTATTTCTTGAGTCAATTATCTCAAGCCCAATTAGCAAAAACGATGTTTCCTTTAGGCGGTATGGAAAAATCTGTTGTTCGAGAAATTGCTGAACGAGCTGATTTAGCCACAGCGAAGAAAAAAGATTCAACAGGAATTTGTTTTATTGGAGAAAAAAACTTCAAACAATTTTTGAGTACCTATTTACCTGCAAACAAAGGAAATATGGTCACTTTAGACGGTGAAATCAAAGGGCAGCATGACGGTTTGATGTATTATACGATTGGTCAACGCCAAGGCTTAGGCATCGGTGGTGGCAAAGGCTCGCAAGAACCTTGGTTTGTGATCGGTAAAGATTTAGCGACTAATACATTATACGTTGGCCAAGGTTTTCACCATGAACAATTATATGCGACACACTTAGATGCCAGCGAGATTCATTTCACAGTAGACACAGAAATGCCGAGAGAATTTGAATGCAGCGCAAAATTCCGTTATCGTCAAGACGACATACCAGTCAAAGTTGTGTTGACTGGTGACGGAACGACTGCTAAAGTCATTTTTTCTGAGCCAGTTCGCGCTATCACTCCAGGACAAGCAGTTGTTTTTTATGATAGCATGGAATGTCTTGGTGGTGGCTTGATCGATCAAGCCTATCAAGAAGAAAAAGTATTACAATATATTTGATTTTTATGAAGCAGAATAACGCTAAGTTTGGTAACGAGTATTCGTGAAAAAAAACAACTATATAACTGTTGGACTAATCATTCAACAGCTATATGGTTGTTTGAGTTTTTATGCTGGTAAAAAAAACGTTCCTTCGATTCGATCGATAGTTTAATGGTCGTTATTTTTATTATAATTTCTTAAGTAAGCCCTTGATTCAGAAGCACAAATTAAGTAACTAGCTGAACCTAATTCAATTATGCGAAAAGCCAACATAATTGATTTTGGAAAAAGACTGACCATAATCGGTGGATAAAAATATTGCAAAAAAATAAATGGAATAAAAAGAATAGTGAGAAGATACCCTTTTTTTCCTCCAGATAATAGTCCTGCAATGACAATTATGTAGACAAGAAAGATCAAAAGTTGATACCAAATTTCAGAAGTGAAAGAACTATGACCTTCAACTACTGCTTTTAAAGTCATGATTAAAGCGATAATAATTAAGATATTATTGTATAGAAGCAAATAAATTCCAAAAGAGTTCCAAAATGCAGGTTTTTTCATCATAAGAAATGTTCCTTTCTGTTCTTTCCATATTTTAGCAAATGCTATTTCTATTGGCAATCAAATAAAGAAAAAACGAGGTTTATTCTTTCGTACTAATACATTTCATTGTAGAATCAAAATAATGTTTGTTAAAACAAAAAAAGATTTCACAAGCACTTAAGTTGAAAGTTTTGTACTAAGTGACTAAAATAGCTATTGTATAAAGAATTGGAGTGATAGATCAATGTATCAAGTTGTTACAATATATGGAGACAATGAACCTTGGTGGTTTTTTGAAGACTGGCAAGAAGATATCGAAGAAAATAAATCATTTGATTGTCTAGAAGATGCAGAGCGTTACTACATAGAAAAATGGCAAGAACTCTCTTCAACATATGAATACATAAATACAAAAGTGAATTATTTAGCAGCCTTCTGGAATGCTGGAGATGAACGCTGGTGTGAAGAGTGTGATGAGGATCTGCAACAATATAAAGGATTAGCTTTATTGAAAGATTTACAGGCGGTAACGTTTGAAAGCGGCGACGATTTTCATGAGCGCCATAATGATTGTGCCAAGCCGAAATGTTGTAAATCAAGTTTGGTCTAGATAAGTAAAAGTCAAGAAAACAAGTTCACGTATACGTGTATTGTTTCCTTGACTTTTACTTGTCTAACAATATAAATAGAGCTGCAATTTAATCCTTACAGACCCATTTTCCATCTTCCATCTTGCATGAGCTATTTTCCGAATCACTAGTTTCAAGCACTTCAAGAGTCGTCATTTCTTTTTCTTTGATTGTTTGAATTGCTTGGATGATTTGATCCATTGGTTGGGCACCGTTTATTAGGTACTTCCCGTTAATGATCAGTGCTGGGACACCCGTAAGCTGATACGCATTTGCCAAACGAAAGTCATCTTCAACTAATGTTAAAGTAGCTGGATCAATCAAAGCTTGTTGCCATTTATCAAAATCGATCGAACTCTCTTTAACAATCGCTTCGATCACAGCGAGGTCATCAATATTTTGACTATCTACAAACAACCCTGTTTGCAACGCATCAAAGATCATCCAATAACCAGCTTCACCTGCTACGACGCCTGCAGCTTTGGCAGCAAGTAAACCATTCATAGAAGTTGGAAAAAGAAAATTAGCTTCTCTCATTCCTTCAATATTAAAACGATGAAGATCGTCATTTTGATTAGCGTGGACCCAGTGGGATAAAATTTCGTTTTTGGCATTTTCTCTTGAACCAAACATTTGCTCATGGTCTTCGTTATCTTTAGCTAAAGCAAAAGAGCGATGAATAATTTTTATTTCCGGCATTTGTTTTTGGACTTGTCTCATTCTATACGACATGGGAAAACAAAAACTGCAGATAACATCGTGAAAAAATTCAATTGTGATCATAGTTTCTCCTTAAAAATCATTATTTTAGTGCTTACAATTAGTAAGTATAGAATTCTTCTATTTACATTTCAATTAAAATGCTTAATAAGAGGCGAAAAGAATAAGCAGAGTGTGGTAAAATTAACCTATTGACCTTTTAGAGATTGATTCAATTTGCATAGGGAATTGAGAAAGTGAGTGAATAAAGTGGCAAATAAACAACTAATTATTGCTGAAAAACCTAGTGTTGCCAAAGATTTAAGTAAAGTACTAGGCGCAAATCAAAAAAATAAAAGTTATTATGAAGGTCCAAATGTGATCGTGACATGGGCATTAGGACATCTTTTAGGTTTAAAAATGCCAGAAGATATCAATAAAGAATGGCAATCTTGGCAAATGGAAACTTTACCAATGGTGCCTAAAAATTTAGGGATCAAACCTTTACCAAAAACGGGGCATCAATTAAAGGCAATCAAACAATTGGCGAACCGCAAAGATGTCACCGAGGCAGTTATTGCAACAGATGCAGGACGTGAGGGAGAACTTGTTGCTCGCTGGATCTTAGAATATGTACATTTCAATAAACCAGTCAAACGCTTATGGATCTCTTCTCAAACAGATAAAGCGATCAAAGATGGATTTAAAAAATTAAGACCAGCGAAAGAATATGATAACCTCTATTATTCTGCATTAGCTCGCGCCAAAGCAGACTGGTTAGTCGGATTGAATGTCACAAGAGCATTAACAGTGAAATATCAAGATAGTTTATCTGCTGGACGTGTACAAACGCCAACATTATCTTTAGTCCGTCAACAAGAAAAGAAAATCGAAGGCTTTAGACCGCAAACGTATTTCTCAGTAGAGTTACAAGTTCAAAAAGAAAAAGCTAAACTAGTCCAAAATAACCCATATGCGTTTAAAGAACGTAACGATGTTGAAGCGTTTGTGAAAAAATTAAGCGAAGGTAAAGGTAAAGTAACAGATATACAAGAAAAAAGTAAAACAGAACAAGCTCCTTTGCCTTATGATTTAACTGAAATCCAAAGAGAAGCCAATCAGCGCTATCAATTTTCAGCGAAGAAAACCCTCTCTCTGGTTCAAAGTCTTTATGAATTTCATAAAATCGTGACCTATCCAAGAACGGATAGCAAATATTTAACCACAGATATGAAAGCAACGATGAAAGAACGTTTGCAAGCGGTGAGTGATTTTGCACCAGAAGTCAAAACGTATATCAAAGAGGGCGGTCAAGTCAAGTTGACCAAAGTATTCCAAAACGAAAAAGTAACAGATCACCATGCGTTGATCCCAACTGAACAACGTCCGCGTTATGAGAAGTTAAGTGGAGATGAACAAAAAATCTATAATATGATCGTCACTCGTTTTCTAGGAATGTTTGCTGAAGCCCATCGGACAAAACAAACAAAAGTAACAGTGAACTTTGGCAAAGAGCAATTTATCTTCCGTCAAAGCAAAGTTGAAGTTGCCGGCTGGAAACAAGAAAAAGAAGATGTTATCCCATCTGTCGACTGGAAATTAGGGATGGTGATTCCACCGAATTTCACTATCAATAAAGAACTGACTGCACCACCAAAACCATTGACCGAAGGAACGTTGCTTGGTTTGATGGAAAAACACAGCCTAGGTACACCAGCCACTCGTGCAGAAATCATTGAAAAATTGATCAAGTCAGAGTTGATGGAACGTAATACCAACGGGCTGAATGTTTCGCCTAAAGGCAAGCAGTTGCTTGAACTAGTCAACCCATCTTTAGTAACACCTGAGCTAACAGAAAAATGGGAAAAAACTCTGGAAGCAATCGCCAAAGGCAAACAGAGTAGTACTGCTTTCCTAAAAGAAATCGAACAAGATACAAAAAAATTAGTCAACGAGATCAAACAAAGCGAAAGCAAATACCAAGATTTTTCAATCACACAAAAGAAATGCCCGGAATGCGGCTCAAACTTACGTGAGAAAAATACTAAAGACGGAAAAATCTACGTGTGTTCCAATCAAGATTGTAGCTATCGCCGCAGAAAAGACCCGAAAGTGTCCAACCATCGTTGTTCACAATGTCATCGTAAAATGGAAATCATTGATGGGAAAAATGGCGCTTATTTCAAATGTAAATACTGCTCAATCACAGAAAAAATGCAGGATAAAAAAGAACGCAACAAGAAGCTTACAAAACATGAAGAACGTAAGTTGATGAAAAAGTACTCGCAAAAAGAAGAACCAGAAGAAAGTGCGTTGGCACAAGCATTGAAAGCAGCAATGAAACAAGATTGATTTTTAAACAAAACCATCAATTCTCAGAAGCAGTGAGGATTGGTGGTTTTAAAATTATAGCATGAAACCGCTTGATTTCATGTTATAATTTAGACAAAATAACAATCAGAAAAGAGTGTATAAAATATGATACTAAATACCGAGCAAGACAAATTAGATACGAAATTCATGAAACAAGCACTAGAACTAGCCCAAGCTGCTTCAAAACATGGGAACGAACCATTTGGTGCATTACTCGTAAAAGACAATAAAGTTGTTTTGACTGGAGAAAATCAGATTCATACTGAAAGTGATCCAACCTATCATGCCGAATTAGGGATCATCCGCGATTTTTGTTCTAGCCAAAAAATAACTGATTTATCTGAATACACACTTTATACAAGTTGTGAACCTTGCTGTATGTGTGCAGGTGCGATGGTTTGGAGTAGTTTAGGCAGAATGGTTTTCAGTTTATCACACGATGAATTAGCCGCGATCGCCGGTTTTAATATCATGATTGGAAGTGAAGAAATTTTTTCTAAAAGCCCGAATAGACCTGAAGTTGCTAAAGGCGTATTAAAAGAAGAGGCAGTTCCAGTTTATGTCGATTACTTTCAAACAGAACGAGAGGAAAAGGAGTAGTCAAAAGATGCAAAAAAATGAATATCTAGCCTTAGTTGCGATGGAAGAATGTGCAGAAATCCAGCAAGCATTGTCAAAAGCAATCAGATTTGGCTTTGACGATCATCATCCATCCAGAGCAGATGAAACGAATGAAGAACAACTGTTGACTGAATTTTATCAATTAACGGCGATGATCGAAGAATTGCACAAGCAAGGGATCATTTCAGGATTTACGCAAGAGAAAATAAAGCAAGTGAAGCAAGACAAAATTGAGAAAGTTTATAAATATATGGACTATTCTGCAGAAAAAGGGCTGTTAGAATAAAGGATAAATTTTTAACCAAAAATGATAATAAGGATAGAACTTAAACAACAATCATATTTAGAGTGCTATTGAGGTGAAGTAGATGGCAAAAAAAATATGGATTTTTCTATTGTTGACTCTTGTGATTGGTTATAGTATTTCAATAAGTGGCAAAAAAGGGAAAACTGAAAATGTAGTCATCACTATTGGAGAATCACGAAATTTTAAGGAGAGCGAAATTAACACAGCTGTTGCTCGTGTGAGGAAAGAATTTAAAGGTTTTGTTCATTGTGAGATGACCAGACTATATTATGATGAAGAAAAATCGAATAGGGAAATCAAAAATTATTTTAAAGAGAATCAAGAAATTAAAAATGTAAAAAATGCGGACAAAAATGACTTTATTGTATTGTACTCTGATTTCGATGTTGGATTAGAAAAGAATCAAAATTCTGGTTTTACGCCAGGCTCTAATTATACGAATTGGATGTGGTTATTAAAGAAAGGACACTTTGGGAATTCCTGGGAAATTGTGACTTTCGGAGTTTGAGATAGGAATCATCTGATCTAAAAATAGATCATTTTTGAAAAAAATTAGCCGTTTCGTTATGACCTAAACAAAATTTTTACAATGAAGAAAAGCATTTCATTCGAAGTGTTTTTTTTCATATTCCATCATTTGAACCCACTTTTCTTATTTTTCTGCAAGAACAAAGGAAAATTTTAATGAAAAATGCACAGAAACATTTGTATTTTGCAATAAAAGGAGTATACTCTAAATTGGAATCATTCTAAATTTAATAAAAAGAGTTTCCACACACACATAATGAATGTAGGTTTATTTTATTCTTCGTTTTGATTCATTTTGACAGTCCCAACCAACTGTGTAAGTGAATAATTATTTTGAATAAAATTAGCTTCTTTCTTTTTGTGGAAACAGAAAAAAACAAGGGGGATTATTGATGTTTGATATTGTAACATTAGCAAGATTCCAATTTGCAATGACGACAGTCTTTCATTACTTTTTCGTACCGTTTTCAATAGGATTAGCACTTGTAGTTGCAGTCATGGAAACGATGTATATTGTAAAAAAAGATGAACGTTATCGCAAAATGGCGAAGTTTTGGGGAAATATTTTTCTATTGAGTTTTGCAGTCGGAGTCGTAACAGGAATTATTCAAGAATTTCAGTTTGGGATGAACTGGTCAGATTATTCTCGTTTTGTTGGAGATATTTTTGGGGCTCCACTAGCGATCGAAGCGTTACTTGCATTCTTTTTAGAATCAACGTTCTTAGGTTTATGGATCTTTACTTGGGATAAAGTAAATCCTAAACTGCATTTAACATTTATTTGGTTGGTTGTAGTGGGTTCAATGATGTCAGCTTTCTGGATTTTAGCGGCAAATAGCTTTATGCAACATCCAGTTGGGTACACATTAAATAATGGCCGTGCAGAGTTGATCGATTTTGGGGCCGTAATTGGGAATCCGAAAGTTTGGTATGAGTTTACGCACGTTCTATCTGGTGCAATTGTGATGGGCGGAATGATCGTTGCTGGTTTGGCAGCGTTCCAAATCTTGAAAAAACGTGATGTGAATTTCCACAAAACATCTATGCGCATTGGTTTATGGATTGCCTTATTTGGTTCACTCTCTGTTTTATTTACAGGTGACTTACAAATGAAAGCATTGATCAATGATCAACCAATGAAATTTGCAGCAATGGAAGGCGATTACGAAGATTCAGGTGATCCAGCTGCTTGGACATTGATTGCTTGGGCAGACGAAGCCCAACATAAACAAGTATTTGGGATTCAAATCCCTTATATGCTAAGTATTCTTTCTTATAATAGTTTATCTGGTTCTGTTGATGGAATGGACACTGTGAATGAACGGTTGAAAGAAGAATATGGAGATGATAAAAATTATTATCCGCCAGTAAATACATTATTCTGGAGCTTTAGAGTCATGGCTGGATTTGGCGCATTGATGCTTTTAGTTTCAGCATTAGGGTTATTCTTTAGTCGTAAGAAAAAACCTTCACTTTATGAAAAACGTTGGATGGTTTGGATCGTGGCATTATGTACGTTCGCACCATTCTTGGCAAATACAACAGGTTGGTTGATCACGGAACTTGGTCGTTATCCTTGGACCGTATATGGTTTATTTACGATCGAAGATAGTGTTTCGCCAAACGTATCAGTGGCTTCACTATTAACATCAAACATTATTTACTTTATTCTTTTTGCAGGTCTTGGTTCAGTAATGGTGTACTTGATCACGGTAGAACTTAAAAAAGGACCAGATTACGAAGAAAAGAAATTAGCAGAGGCAAACTCTACTGATGTAGATCCATTTGATAAGGAGGTCTTTGGCGAATGAGTACGTTACAATTACTTTGGTTTGTGCTGATTGGTATTTTATTCTCAGGCTTCTTCTTTTTAGAAGGTTTTGACTTTGGCGTGGGAATGTCGGTCCAAACATTAGCGCACGATGAAGAAGAAAAAGAACAGATCATCCAAACGATTGGACCGGTTTGGGATGGTAATGAAGTATGGCTATTAACAGCAGGTGGGGCAATGTTTGCTTCTTTCCCATACTGGTATGCTTCATTGTTTAGCGGATTTTACTTGATTTTGTTTATCATTTTAGTTGGGTTGATCATTCGTGGTGTGTCATTTGAATTCCGTCACCGTATGCCAGATGGCAAACGTCGCAGAATGTGGAATTGGACATTATCGATCGGTAGTTTTATCGTACCGTTTTTCTTTGGGGTTTTATTCATTGATTTAGTTCAAGGAATGCCACTTGATGTTGACGGTAATATGATGGCCTCATTTACAGATTATATCAATGTATTTTCTGTTGTCGGTGGTGTTGCATTGTCATTATTGTGCTATTTACATGGGTTGAACTACATTACACTTAAAACGGAAGGTCCAGTGAGAGAACGTGCACGTAACTATGCATCATTATTGTATTGGATTTTATATGTTGGATTAGTTGTATTTGCAGTATTGTTATACTTTAAAACAGACTTTTTCGATAATAATTTCTTATTGACGTTAGTACTTGTCTTGGGAATTGTTGTGATGACTGTTATTGCAAATGTTAGTGTCTTTAAGAAAAAAGAAATGGTTGCTTTTCTTGCTAGTGGCTTAACCTTGATTCTTTTAGTTGCTTTATTATTTAGTGGTCTATTCCCACGTGTGATGGTCGGTAGTGAAGGGTTTTATGATATCTTAATTAAAGATGCGTCAAGTTCACCTTATACCCTTAAAACAATGACATGGTTATCATTAACGATTTTACCATTTGTATTAGCTTATACAGGTTGGTCTTATTATGTCTTTAGAAAACGTATCAAACATCCAGCAATTGCTGCTGTGGGGTATGAAGGATGATCGATAAAGCCATCTTAAAAATGCCGAAAATCAAAAATATTATGATCTTGCTTGCAGGTTTTTCTCTCCTGCAAGCAGTATTTATTATAGGACAAGCATTTTATTTATCTAAAGCCGTTGTTGGGTTATGGGAAGGTGGTCATTTAAAGGACCAGCTGTTGAATATTTTGGTGTTCTTTTTGTTTTATACTGGCAGACATGTGGTGACATTTCTTCGTGAGAAAATGTTAGATACATTTAGTTATGATCGTTCTCGTGAATTAAGAGAAGCGTTGTTGCAAAAGGTTTTTCTGTTAGGACCAACAGTGGTTCAAAAAAATGGCACTGGAAATATGATCACAATGGCACTCGAAGGAATCAGTCAAGCTGAAAATTATCTTCATTTGATCTTGATGAAAATCATGAATATGATGATCATTCCATGGATCATTTTGATTTTTGTTTTTACCTTGGATATTCGATCAGGTATTGTTTTACTGGTTGTATTTCCGATGATCATTATTTTTATGATTATTTTAGGCTATGCAGCACAAAGTAAAGCAGATAAACAATACAAAGCGTTTCAGATTTTATCTAATCACTTTATCGACTCATTACGCGGATTAGACACATTGAAGTTGTTTGGATTAAGCAAAAAATATGCAGGCAGCATTTATAATACGAGTGAACGATTTAGAGAAGCGACAATGAGTACGCTAAAAATTGCAATTTTGTCAACGTTTGCTTTAGACTTTTTTACAACATTGTCTGTAGCAGTTGTGGCAGTGTTTTTAGGCTTAAATTTATTAGATGGTGGGATTTTATTGTTTCCAGCTTTGACGACGTTGATTTTAGCGCCAGAATTCTTTTTACCAGTTCGTGATTTTGCCAGTGATTATCATGCGACATTAGACGGAAAAAATTCATTCCAGGCAATTCAAGCTGTATTGGATTTACCAGAAATGACTGAAACGGATCGTCTGGTTTTAGAAGATTGGACCGCATTGAGCGCATTGTCTGTTGAACAATTGACTTTTCAATATGAAGAAGCAACACAACCAGCATTAAAGGACGTAAATTTTTTAGCAAAAGGGTATCAAAAAATTGGAGTTATTGGTGCAAGTGGTTCTGGTAAATCTACGTTGATCAATGTATTAAGTGGATTTTTAGAACCAAATGTTGAGATAACCAATATCGAAGTTGATGGACAGACAATTCCGCATTTTCTTCAAAAAGAATGGCAGAAACAAGTTCTTTACATTCCTCAGTCACCTTATATTTTCCAAGATACGTTAGCGAACAATATCCGTTTCTATACGCCAGATGCGACAGATGAACAAGTTTTAGCTGCTGTTCAATTAGTCGGGTTAGAAACGCTTTTAGGAGAACTTTCAGACGATTTAAACACCGTGATTGGTGAAAGTGGGAGAATGTTAAGCGGTGGTCAAGCACAGCGTGTGGCGCTTGCTAGAGCCTTTTTAGACAAAGGACGTCGAATTCTACTATTTGATGAACCAACTGCTCACTTAGATATCGAAACAGAAGTAGAATTAAAAGAAAGAATGTTGCCGTTGATGCAAGATCATCTTGTCTTTTTTGCCACACATAGACTGCATTGGATGGCAGAAATGGATTATATTCTAGTGATGGATAAAGGACAATTGGTTGAAGCTGGAACATTAGCTGAATTGACCGAGAAAAATGGTTACTATGTGAATTTAGTCAATCAAATGAGGGGGACAGAATAATGGAAAATACCCCAACAAATAAAGAATTGTACGAAAAAGATCAATGGGTCAAACCATTCTTGAAAAAGTATAAAGGGTTATTGTACTTAGCGTTGATTTTAGGCTTTTTAACCTTTTTTAGTGCAGGAGCCTTGATGTTTAATTCTGGTTATTTAATTAGCCGAGCAGCGTCACTACCAGAAAATATTTTAATGATCTATATTCCCATTGTCTTAACACGTGCCTTTGGGATCAGTCGTCCTGTTTTCCGTTATATCGAGCGTTTAGTTAGTCATAATTGGGTTTTGAAAATGACGTCTGACTTGCGTTTGAAGCTGTATATGGTTTTAGAGAAAGATGCAATTTTCTTTAAATCAAAATACCAAACCGGGGATATTTTAGGTTTGTTATCAGAGGATATCAACCATTTACAAAACTTGTATTTACGGACTATTTTTCCCACTGTGATTGCTTGGTTGTTATATATTTTTATTATCATTGGGCTCGGTTTGTTTTCATGGTGGTTTGGTTTATGCATGTTGCTGATGTTAGGTGTAGTGATTTTTCTACTGCCTTTGATTTCAGTTTTAGTGAATGGAGCCAGACAAGAGAAACAAAAAGTCTCTAAAAATGAATTGTATAAAACATTGACTGATAATATTTTAGGTGTGTCTGATTGGGTATTTAGCCAACGTGGACAGGAATTTGTTCATTCTTATGAAAAAGAAGAAGCGAAGTTACGCCAATTAGACGAACAAATCAAACGATTTAATCGTATTCGGGATTTTGTTTTACAAGTTGCTTTTGGTGTGATCACGGTCGCAATCTTAGCTTGGACCAGCATTCGTTTCCCAGGAAATCATGGAGGTGCTGCTAACTGGATCGCAGCTTTTACCTTGACCGTTTTTCCGTTGATTGATGCTTTTGCACCGCTGCCTGATGCAGCACAAGAGACAAATATTTATAAAGATTCAATCAAACGCTTGAATGATTTACCTGAACCAGAAGAAGTAAAAGTTGTGCCAAAAGATCTAACGATCACAGAGACACAAATCAACATCAATGATGTCTCTTTTGCTTACGAAGGAACAGCTAAATTCGTTCTAAAAGACCTGAATCTGACGATCCATCCCAAGGAAAAGCTAGCGATTTTAGGACGCAGTGGATCAGGTAAAAGTACCTTAGCAACGTTGATTCGTGGGGATTTAGAACCTAATAAAGGATCGATTACCTTAGGTGGCATTCGTACAGCTGAGTTTGGGGATCAAATCACGAAATCAATTGGTGTGATCCACCAAGCACCTTATCTCTTTAGAACAACAATTTTAAATAATGTCAGAATCGGTCGTGAAGAAGCGTCAGAAGAAGACGTTTGGCAAGTATTGGATAAAGTGGGCTTAAAAGAGATGATCGAAAGCTTACCTGAAGGTTTACTAACTATGGTGGATGAAGCAGGTTTGCGTTTTTCTGGTGGTGAGCGGCATCGGTTGGCATTAGCTCGTATTTTACTGCAGGATACCCCTGTTGTATTACTGGATGAACCAACGACTGGACTTGATCCAATTACAGAACAACAATTATTAGATACATTTTTTGATGCCTTAAAAGACAAAACCATTATTTGGATCACCCATCACTTACAAGGGGTTCATATGATGGATCGTGTCATTTTTATTGAGGATGGTCAATTGGAAATGAGTGGTTCACCACAAGAATTATTAGCAGGAAATTCTCATTATCAGCAGCTATATGCAATTGATCGAGGCATGAACAAACGTTGATAATTTGACGAAAAAAAGATAAGGCTAGGACATAACTCGTAGAGTTATAGCCTAGCCTTAAGGAATCCGAATAACCGTTTGAGCTTTTTTAAATAAGTTGGCATTCACAAAAATTTGAAGCACAATTTTTGTGAATCCCTTCTTATTTTTCGGAGTTGAACACTTTTGTCCCAACTTCACACTTTTAAAGCCGGAATCGTTTATTAAAACGATCGTTGCAGCAATAATTGTGTTAGTAAAGTTAATTGTTCTTTTCCTAAACAATCAGGTAGTTTTTCGATATCCGTCATGGCCTTCTCAGTAACGTGTTTTGCAAAGCATTTTGCATCATTGACACCATTTAGTTCATGAACGAGTTGGGAAGCTTCAATCGCTTCTTCTGCCGTGATAGAGGAACCTTTTTGGAGATAAACATTTACACGTTCCGGTGCTTTTTGCATGGCAAAGATCAATGGCAGCGTGTAAACGCCTTGTGCTAGATCTTCTAAGACAGGTTTTTTTAGGGTATTGATATCTGCTGTATAATCCAAAATATCGTCATACACTTGAAAGGCGATCCCGATATTGCGGCCAATTCGTTTGGCCAGACGTTGTACTTCTGCACAAGCATGGCCAAAATGAGCTCCCTCCAGACAGCTTAGGGAAAATAATTCAGCAGTTTTTCCATTGACACTACGTAGGTAATCAGAAACAGTCATATCTTTTTTGTAACGCATATGCATTTGATCTAATTCACCAAGTAGCAGTCTTTTCATTGCAGAAGCGTTTGTATGTAGAAAATCAGACCCATTCATTGTATCAGCAAGTAACGCGAAAAATTCTGTAAACAATAAGTCACCAGTGTAAACAGCGATATCTTTACCATAGCGGGATTGAATGGTAACGACGCCTCTACGTAGTGGAGAGTCATCAATGATATCATCGTGGATCAATGTTGCCATGTGCAGGATTTCGATTGATGCGGCGATTTTGATTAATTGGTTGGAATCTTGTTTTTTTTCGTCACCGATTTGAGCAAATAAGAAGAAGAAAGCTGGGCGTAGTAATTTACCGCCGGAAGTTGTTAATTCAATTAAAGCAGCTTCAATTTCTTTGTTTCTTATTTTAACTTGTTGTTTGATCAATTCACACGTTTCATTTAATTGTTGTTGGATAATAGGAAATTCTTTCCAAAAATCATTCATAACGCAATAGTCCTTTCAGTAGTTCAATACTATTGATTGTATACGATGTTGGTAAAGAAATACAAGCAAATTATTCTGTGAGCATTAAACTAAATATTGTAAGGAGAGAAGAGTATAATTTGAATAGAGAAGTTTTTTTTGAATTAGTTGAATTAAAAGCAAAGACAGCCAGTGTTTTACCTTTCCTTTTAGGGATTTGTTTTAGTTGGTATCATTATGAAAGTCTACATTTAGTTTATGTTCTTATTTATTTTATTGCGATGTTCATTTTTAATATGGCTGTTGATATTTTAGATAATTATAATGATTACCACCATGCTAAAGAAGGGCATGATTATAAAGAGAAAACCAATATTATCGGTCGGGAAAATTTGTCCTTATCAATGATTCGTCGCTGGATCATTTGGATGGTGGCTATTTCAGCGTTAATGGGTATTGGTTTGACTATGGTTGTTGGCTGGCCATTGTTGTTTCTAGGACTGTATTGTTATTTGATTGGAATCTTTTATTCTTCTGGACCAAAACCATTATCAAGCCTGCCTTTAGGTGAATTCTTTTCAGGATTTACGATGGGCTTTATGATCATGTTGATTTGTGTCTACATCAATACATTTGATTCTTTTCAATGGACAACGGTCAATCTGGGCAGTATCTTTTTGGTGTCATTGCCTAACACCTGTCTGATTGCTAATCTCATGTTAGCAAATAATATTTGTGATTTAGAAGAAGACGAATTGAATCATCGATTTACCTTAGTTCATTATTTAGGGAAGAAAACATCGATTGGTTTGTTTGTCGGTTTGATCGTGCTTGCATTTGCTTCGATTGTTTTGAGTACTTTTTTAGGATTAACACCAATTACTATGTTGTTGACGTTGCTCGTTCTGCCATTTATTTGGAAACAAACAAAGTTATTTTTAAACGAGCAGGTCAAAACGAAAACATTTAGTTGCGCTGTGAAGATTTTAGCAGTTGGCGCATTAGCACAAGTTGTATTTTTTGCCATAGGATTGTGGCTTAAATAATAAATAAAGAGATAAAGAGGGGATTTAAATGAGTAAACACGTCGTTATTTTAGGAGCTGGCTATGCCGGATTAAGAGCATTACATGAATTACAAAGAGGAAACAACGAGTTGAAAATCACATTGGTAGATCAAAATGACTACCACTTTGAAGCCACAGATATCCATGAAGTCGCAGCAGGGATCCAAACATCGGAAAGAATCACGTATCCAATTAAAGATGTTGTAAAAACAGCTTGCACGACATTTGTACAAGGAACTGTAGAAAAAATCGATAGTGAAAACCAATTGGTTCAGTTGAAAGATCAAGAAGCACTTTCTTATGATTATTTGATCGTAGCTTTAGGTTATGAATCAGAATCATTTGGGATTCCTGGAGTTGAAGAGTTTTCACTAAAAATGGTGGATATTCCAACATCAGAAAAAGTTTACCAACATCTTACAGAGCAAATGGAAGCTTATAAAGCAACGAAAGACGAAAACTGTCTGAAAATCGTTGTTTGTGGCGCTGGTTTTACTGGGATTGAACTATTAGGTTCATTGAATGAAGGAAAGAAAAACTTAGCAAAAATCGCAGGTGTTGAACCTGATAAAATTCAATTATATTGTGTGGAAGCTGTAACTCGTCTATTACCAATGTTCAGCGAAAAACTTGGTGGTTACGGTATCGATCATCTAAAAAAATGGGGCGTCAATTTCTTAGTTGGAAAACCAATCAAAGAAATCAAACAAGATACTGTTGTATATTTAGATAATCAAGAAACAAATGAATTGAATGAATTAAACGCGAAAACAATTATTTGGACAACGGGTGTTAGTGGAAGTCACGTTGTTGGAGCATCTGGTTTTTCTGCAAAACGTGGTCGTGTGATGGTTAAACCAGATTTAACAGATGCAGATCATAGTAATGTTTATATTATTGGGGACTGTTCTGCTGTGATGGATAAAGAATCTAACCGTCCTTATCCAACAACTGCCCAAATTTCACTTAAAATGGGTGAGCACGCAGGTAAAAATATTAAAGCCCAATTAAAAGGCGAAGCAACAAAAGAGTTTACTTTCAAATCATTGGGTTCTGTTGCGTCAATTGGCAATAGCCACGCATTTGGTGAAGTAGGAAAAATGGAAGTTAAAGGATATCCAGCTTCTGTGATCAAAAAAATGATCATGGACCGTTCATTATTTGAAACAGGCGGTATCAAAGAAATGTTAGCAAAAGGTCGTTTTGATTTTTACCGTTAAAATGTAGAATAACAATGAATGCTATGAAAGATTCCAAGTAAAGTGCAGTTTTGATATGACCGAAAGTCAACGACTGTAGTTGTCCAAAACACATGATTGAATTACAAGTCTGGAGCGAAATAGCTTATTTTAGAAATGATGGTTTTATTGTTGTCGTCATTCGGAGGTTGGACAAAAGCATTTATTTGGATTCTTTAAGGCTAGGTTATAACTCTTGGAGTTATAACCTAGCCTTTAATTAGTTTACAAGAAGATTGAGTAACCTAAATGGAGCAAATCGATGTCTTGTTGACGAGAGGCAGTATCCAAAGTATGATGTGGTCAGTATCAATGATTTTGTTGATTTTATTTTTGGTACCAAAATTCATAAAAAACATGACAGCTAATACAGCGAAGAGTGCTTTAAATCATTAAAATTTTAAGAGAAATAATGGGGGTACTTTTGTTCGGCTCGTTTTTTAGGTATAATGGATACTGATTGAAAAGAGGGATGTTACATGGCACAAAAAAGGAAAAGTGCGAAAAAGAAAAAAACAAAAAAACAACAGCAACAACAAGAACACCTTAATTTCATTTTTCTTGGTATCTTTTTTATCTTCTTTGGATTATTTGGACTATTAAAATTAGGATATCTTGGCACTTTAATTGCCAATGGCTTACGTGTAGTTATAGGAAATACATTTCCAGCAGCAGCTATTTTACTGATGCTTTATGGACTTTCTTTAGTAATTTTCGGCAAAGAATTTCCTGTCAAAAAGAGTCGGCCAATTATTGGCGGCGTATTTATTTACTTAGGTATTTTACTTTTTCTACAAGCGTACATGTTTCGTAATGTCGGTACTCAAACTCCAGATATTATGGGAACTACGTGGGCATTTCTTAGAATGGACTTAAAGGCAAATCTTGTTGCACAAAATGTTGGTGGTGGAATGATTGGGGCTGGACTGTACAGCCTGACGTTCTTTTTAGTTGCTCAGTTTGGGAGTTACTTGATTGCAAGTTTGCTGATAATATTCGGTTTATTTTTAATGAGTATGCTGGATTTACAGCAAGTCATGAATGGATTGCAAGTCATTCGGGAAAAGCTTAGTGGCTTAACTGCAAAAAGTGAAGAACGTCAAGCTGAAAAAGAAGCGAAGCGAGCAGAAAAACGTGCAGCTAAACAGGCAGAGATGGAAAAACGAGCTCAAGAACGTCTGAAAAATGATGTACGAGAATTGACACCTGGTGAAAAATTAGCACAAGAGGCACTGAAGCAAGAGGCAAACAAAGTGCAGGAGCCAGAACAGTTGACGCTGGTTCCAATTGACAGCTTCCAAAGTCAAGCTGAAGCACAGCCCATAAAAGAAAAAGTAGCTGCTGAACCTGAAACGGATGAAAGCGGCGAATTAGATTTTGAAATTTCAGAAGAAGCGGAAGATCGTGATTATGAGTTACCTCCATCAACGTTATTAGACTCGATTCCTTCTGCTGATCAAAGTGGGGAATACCAAAAAATCGAAAAAAATATTGGGGTTTTGGAACAAACGTTCAAAAGCTTTGGTGTTGATGCAAAAGTTGTAAAAGCAAGTCTGGGCCCTGCTGTAACGAAATTTGAGATCCAGCCGGCAGTAGGTGTAAAAGTGAGTAAAGTCGTTAGTTTAACGGATGATATTGCGTTAGCTCTTGCTGCAAAAGATGTACGGATGGAAGCACCGATTCCGGGAAAATCATTAATTGGGATCGAAGTGCCAAATAGTACGGTCAGTACCGTTTCATTTAGAGATATCATCGAAGCACAACCAAGTCATCCTGATAAATTGTTGGAAGTACCTCTTGGACGAGATATTTCAGGGATGGTTCAATCAGCCGATTTAGCTAAGATGCCTCACTTATTGATTGCCGGATCAACGGGTAGCGGGAAGTCAGTTGCGATCAACGGGATCATTTCCAGTATTTTAATGAGAGCAAAACCACATGAAGTAAAACTGATGATGATCGATCCCAAAATGGTAGAGCTGAATGTCTATAATGGAATCCCCCATCTATTGACGCCTGTGGTTACAAATCCACGGAAAGCCGCACAAGCGTTGCAAAAAGTAGTCCAAGAAATGGAATTGCGCTATGAAAAATTTGCAGCCGCTGGTGTTCGTAATATTTCTGGGTACAATGAACTAGTGATTCAACATAATTTAGAAGACGGGGAAAATCGTCCGATATTACCATTTATTGTTGTGATCGTTGATGAGTTAGCTGATTTGATGATGGTTGCCAGTAATGAAGTGGAAGATGCAATTATTCGTTTAGCCCAAATGGCTCGAGCAGCTGGAATTCATATGATTTTGGCAACGCAACGTCCGAGTGTGGATGTTATCACAGGAATCATCAAAGCCAATGTCCCTTCAAGAATGGCATTTGCTGTTTCAAGTGGTACTGATTCACGCACGATCATTGATAGTAATGGTGCAGAAAAACTTTTAGGACGTGGAGATATGTTGTTCTTGCCGATGGGCGAAAATAAACCGATCCGAGTTCAAGGAGCCTTTATTTCAGATCATGAGGTCGAACGGATCGTCGCTTTTGTAACGGAACAACAAGAAGCTGATTACCAAGAAAGTATGATGCCGACAGAAGAAGCAACTAGCAGCAGTGAAGCGTCACAAGATGAATTATATGAAGAAGCAAAAGCTTTGGTAGTAGAAATGCAGACAGCTAGTATTTCTTTATTACAAAGACGTTTTAGAATCGGTTATAATCGTGCAGCTCGTTTGGTTGATGAATTAGAAGGACATGGTGTAATAGGGCCATCTGAAGGGAGCAAGCCGAGAAAAGTTTTTCTTGAACCAGAGACGCAAGAGATGCCGGTAGATCATGGTCCTGAGTAAAAATAAGATTCAAAAAAAAAATGGAGTAAGCTTAGAAGCAAGCTTCATTTTTTCGATGGATCAAGACATATATTTTTAACTTTTTTTAATAAATCTTCTTAAAATGTATGAAATACTATCATAAAAATAGATGAAAAGTTGAATTTAATCATAAATACGATTAAAATTAAGATAGTTCAATATAAAAGACTGACAAATTATAATGAAGTGATCGATTAAATAAAGAGTATGAGGATGAATCGTATGAGAAGAAAAAGCGTATTATATTTAGACGTAGCAGAGCAAATCAAAGCTGATATCATGAATGGTACATATCCTGTCGGTTCCTTATTACCAACAGAAGCTGAATTAGAACAATTATTTGATGTCAGTAAAATCACTGTTCGTCGTGCAATCGAATTATTGTCATCAGAAGAATTAGTCGAGAAAAAAAGTGGAAAAGGAACAACTGTCTTAAGTAATCGACCGTACAATAAATTGTCTAAAGCAGGTACCTTTACAGAATATCTAAATGATTCAGGACAGAAAGTAGCAAAGAAAATATTGAATTTAGAAAAAGTGACATTAACTTCTGATTCTCCCGTCTATCAATCTCTAGGTGAAAAAGCCGTAAAAGTTTCACGTTTATATACACTAGATGATCGACCGTATATCTATTTTAATTATTTTCTACCAATCAGTTTAAGTGATGTTCCATTGGAAGAGTTTGAAAAGGAATCGTTGTATCGCTTGATGGACCAACATGGTATCGAGATTATTAAATTTGAAGATAGTTTTCAAACGATTGAATTAACAACAGAGCAACAAGAAATTCTAGCGACCTCTGAGAAAAATGGGTTAAAACGAATTAGAAAATCAATCGGATTATCTGGAAAAATCGTTGAGTTTTCCGAAGCAATCTATAATACGGCTCTTTATCCGTATGTGATTGAATATGAAGCATAAAAAAATAACAGATTGCTTACAAAAGTGTAAGCAATCTGTTATTTTTTTCAATGGTGTATTCGTCAAGGCTGCATTAAACTAGTGAAGTAGAGAAAAGGAGAGATGGACATGTTACAAGTAGAAAATTTAACTAAAACATATGGAGAACAAATTAAATATGAGGCACTAAAAGGCTTGAGCTTAACTGTTAATGATGGTGAATTTGTCGGAATCATGGGGCCATCAGGAAGTGGGAAAAGCACATTTTTAAATCTACTGGCAACAATTGATCAACCAACATCTGGACACATTTTATTAAATGGCAGTGATCCAAATCAGCTGAATCAAGAAGAAATAGCTAAGTTTAGACGTAGAGAGTTAGGCTTCATTTTTCAAAGTTTCAATTTGATGCCTACGTTGACGGTTGAAGAGAATATTATTCTACCACTAACCTTAGATGGAGAAAAAATTTCAGTTATGAAGAAGAAATTAAAACTTTTTGCCGACCGATTAGGAATTACTAGTTTGTTGAAAAAACGAATTGCAGAAATTTCTGGTGGACAGGCACAACGTGTCGCTGTAGCTCGGGCAATGATCCACCAACCTCAATTATTACTTGCAGACGAACCGACAGGAAATTTGGATACAAAATCATCCAAAGATGTTATGCAATTGTTACAGCAATTAAATGAAGAAGAAAAAGCAACGATTTTGATGGTTACTCATGACCCCTTAGCGGCAAGTTACTGCAAACGAATCGTATTTATCAAAGATGGTGAATTGATTGATGAAATTCATCATAATGGAAATCAAAAGATGTTTTATGATGAATTAATGGTGAAACTATCTGAGATTGAAGGTGTCGATGATGAATTTTAGACAATTTGTTATTCGTAATACCTTAAGAAATAAACATCTTTACATGGCATATTTTTTAAGTACATTATTTTCAGTAATGGTCTTTTTCACATTTACAGTATTTGCATTTCATCCTGCATTGTCAAATGGGCTAAATCAAAAAGCTCAAATTGGAATGTTGGCCGCCGCGATTATCATTTACGGTTTTGCTTTTTTCTTTGTTCTGTACTCGATGGATGTGTTTATTCAATCACGGAAAAAAGAATTTGGTCTGTTGATGATTCAAGGAATGAGTCCTAAGCAACTAAAAAAAATGGTCTTTATTGAAAATTTAGTTATTGGTTTTTTTGCAACGATTATAGGAAGCGTTGCAGGAGTTGGTTTTTCACAACTGATTTTATGGTTAAGTAATAAATTGATGCACGTCAACTTTGGTTTTTATTTTCCAACACAAGCGATTCTATTAACGATTGTTTCATTCGCCGTTTTATTTTTAGCAATCTCGTTTTTCATCCAGTTCCGTTTACCAAAATTAAGTTTACAGGAATTATTGAAGGCAGGAGATCTTGGAAAAGGGACAATCAAAAGCTCATATGTTAAAACTATTTTAGCACTTCTATTGATTGGTGTAGGTTATGCAATTGCACTGTTAGCTAAAGGGACGTTAGTAGCAATGGTCATGTTTCCTGTAATTTTCTTGGTCGTTGTAGGGACACGCTTTTTATTTAATCAATTAAGTGTTTCAGTAATTGAGCGATTGAAAAAGAAAGAAACGATTTTTTGGAAAAAAACAAACATGGTAGTATTCTCTGATTTAGCCTTTCGTATGAAGGATAATGCCCGTTCATTTTTCTTAGTCTCAATTATTTCAACGGTGGCTTTTGCTGCAATCGGAACATTATATGGTTTTCAAAATATGATTTTAGAAGGGATGAAGCAAAATCCATATGAGTTTGAAATCTCAGGAACAGTTGAAGAAACAGCAGCAATCAAACAGGACTTCACTCAATTATTAGCAGAAAAAGGAATTCATGTGGACGAAGGAGAACTAACAACTTATACAGATGCGGAGCAAGTTCATTTTATTAAAGAATCTGAGTATAATCATCTTGCTGAATTAGTTAAACAATCAACGATTCAAACGCAAGGCAAAGCTGTTCAGCTAGTATCAACCAATGCTATAGATGGAACCGAAGAAGCAATACATGATGTGAAAATTCCTGATGGAACTTCGCTACCTGTGATCAAAAAAGAAAAAACAACGGTTGCTTCTGCCTATGGAAAAACGTTAGTTGTGCCAGATGCGACTAATCTGCAAAACATGGAAAGTACCACAATGACCGTTTGGCAGCCCAAAAATACGAGCTATGAACAATTAGTTTCAATCGGTAAATTCCAAGAAAAAAATATACCGTTTACGGCTAAAAGCTATACACAACAATCAATTACTGATATGTATGCACCTATCTTATTTGTTGGAATCTTTATTGGCATCGTGTTCTTTGTTTCAGCTGGAAGTTTCTTATATTTCAGATTATACAGCGATATGGATGTAGATGTAGAGAAATTCAAGATGATTTACAAAATGGGCTTAGCGAAAAAAGAGTTGAAGAAAATGATTTATCAACAAGTAGGTATATTGTTCTTTACACCGATCATTGTTTCTGTGATCCATGGAGCAGTAGCTTTGACAGCAATGTACCATATGTTCGATCAAGGTATGCAGTTGGCAGGATGGCAAGTGTTAGGAGTCTTTGTTCTGATTCAAGTCGTTTACTATCTTATTGCTCGGGTGTTCTATTTCAAAAAAGTTTATCGTTTAGTTCAATCATAGAACATAGAAAGAAATTATGAAAAATGTCTTTAGTTCTGAGAAAGTTAAAAGTGGATAGTACTTGATATAGTAGACAAAAAATAGCAAAACTTTAGACTACAAAGTCAAAAGATAGTATCAAAAATTTCATTCTGTTTTAAAATTTAGGCTCTTTGTCAACTAATGTTGGTGAAGAAAATCCAAAGAATTAAATCAATTATTGTAAGGCCTAGAGGAAAATACCTCTAGGTTTTTCTATTTGGTTGAAAAAGAACGGTACCAAAACATAAAGCAATTCTCAATTTGAAATTATAAAAGTTACGAAAACCATACGCATTTCTCTTTAATACTTTGATATGGTTGTTCAAACATTCCAACGATCCATTGGAATAAGATAATTCGAGGTCGTTTTTAAGTTCATTTTGAACTTTACTAAAAGTTGAAAAAACCGTTTGCTAATAGTCAGGAAGCGTAGGATATTCTTTTTCTACTAACGTGTGAAATCGTGTATAATCTCTTGTTAGTACGGCATAAAAAATATCCTGATAACAGGTGTACCCAGCTTTTAATTCTTTATCATACGCAAGAAGTCGATCTACGAGTTCCGTTTCTGTTAAATAGGCACGAAAGGAAGGACGCCAACGTCGGTTTTCAACGATATCAATCAACTGTTTTGTTTGACCGATTTGAATTCATCAAAACAAAGGACTTCGGGCAAGGTCAGGCGATTGATTTTTTTCGGTTCATAAAATTGTTTCAAGACACGGTAAACAGACGAGACAGAAACGTTTTTTGACGCGCAATCTTACTCATAGACGTGACTTGTTTCTGCGACGAATATTCTTTCACATATTTTGCATTAAAAAAGATGCCGGTGATTTCTCACCAACATCAGAAAGTTTAGAGCCAAAGTAATAACCATGCATACAGAATACCGTTTAAAGCTCAAATCAACCCTAAAAAATAAGAAGTAAGTGTGAAGAATGATTAATAAAAGCAGATAGCCAAACAAGCAGAGGAAAAATGCTAAGATAGGTGAATCTTAATGATAACTTTAAAGTTATTACCTAAATGGCGATTAGCGGTTGTTATTTTTTTAGATCAATAAATAGCGCAAAATAACGTATTGATCAGTATAACGATTAACTCAATAAGATTTTAGTTCTATCTATTTTATTATAAAAATGATAGCTTATACAAAAAATATTGAATTTTAATATTGATAAATAATTTAATCAAGAGTATACTTACTTTAAGTAAGTGTGAAGCTGTGTGAAATGGAAAGTCAATCTAGGTGATTTACGAATCTATTTCAAAGTTTTCTAGTACTACAGCTAACTCGAATAACACATTTGACAAAAATATACAGACTGAGAATAGAGGGTACAAAGAATGAACATAAAAAATTATTTGAATCGTTTAACTATGGAAGATGATTTAACCTCAACTATTAAACGATTAACGACGCTTCAACGAAACCATGTTAAAAGAATCCCTTTTGAAAATATAGATATAATGAACAATCAAGAGATTGTTTTAGATGAAGAACAGTTTTATAAAAAAATAATTGAAAATAATAGAGGTGGTATTTGTTATGAACTTAATGGATTGTTTAATTTGTTACTGAACAAATTAACGATCGATAGTTACTTAATTGCAGCCACAATAACGAATTGTGAAATGGAAAAAACGCATGCATGTATTATTTCTACGATTGATACGAATAAATTTTTAGTAGATGTTGGCTTTGGAAATATTTATCAGGGACCTATTCCTTTAGATGGTAAAATGGTTGAAGATGTAAGTGGAAGCTACTACATCAAACATGTTGCGCATGACGAATATAGTGTAATTAGAATCAAAGAGAGTGAGGAAACTGTTCTTTACAATTTTTTTGATACTTCAGTATCGTTAAAATCGTTTTCTGAGGCACTATATTTTAATACCCATAGTCCAAAATCAGTATTTAATAAAAAAGAATTGATCACGATAGCGACTGATACAGGAAGAGTCACTCTGACAGATAAAAGCATACTAAAAATTTCTACAGGATCAGATCAAATTAAACAAAAGATAACTAACTATAAAAATACGTTAGAAAAGTATTTTTATATTACGACCATATAACTTGAAAACGTACGTTACAATGTACTCATTCCCATATCAAATAGAAGTGTTGAAGATACCCTAAATCAGATTAAGAGGTATCTTTTTTATACGCAATTATGGAATGAAACACAAGTAAAATATACATTCATGTTCATTCTCTTGTTTAAACAAAAAGAAGGTTGGGACAGAAGTGTTTATTTCCGAAGGAGTTGCTTCTGCTCCCACCGTTTATCCGGATTTATTAAGGCTAGGGTATAACTCGTAGAGTTATGTCCTAGCCTCCTCCTTGTGATTAAAAAAATACCATTATTAAAGTAAGCTAGATAGTGCTGCATAGTAGATAACGAAAAAAGAAGATAAAGTTCTAAAAAAAATTAATATAGTACATGAGAATGGTTTATTGAAAAGATAGCCATTCAAGAAAAAAACTAAAATCTACTTTGGTTAATTAAGGTTCTACAATTCCTTGATCATCAATTCGACCGGAAATTTCAACATCATGTTCCGCATAAAAAGACAAAGGCGTATCCGTAGTTGAAGGTGATTTTATAGCTTCCAGCACGTCTGATTTAAATTGGTCGATGCCCTCATCACTTGTTGTGTCATATAAAATAGTGGCGTGGCCTAAATCAAATGCTAAGGAATCAAGATGTTTATTTTGAATTTGAATCACGTTCTTCTTTAGTGCTTTGGCATAGCCCAATTCATAATAAATATTTGGGTCATGACTGGATAAATCAACAATGACTAGATCTGCTTTGTCTAAACCGTTGTGAATCTTTTGCTCTGTTGTTTGAAGATCGTCACTTAAATCAATCATGATCAGCTCAAATCCAAGTTGGTTTTTAGCAAAGACATCTCGGATATAGCCAGAAAGTAAATCAGTATGACCTTCAAAGTTACTGGCATCTTCATTGATAGGACTTGCGAAGAAACATATATTCGTTTTCATAAAAAAAACCTCTTTTCTTATCTTTAATTATATCAACGATGTAAGGACGAAACAAACAATAAGAATGAGTACCGCTGAAATTAGAAACAAGGGCATAAAAAATAGTTAATTTTGCTACCTAACCTAGATAACATATAGACAAATCCAATGCGATACGTTATAGTATGAAGCGAATGTTAAGAAGAAATGAGGAAGAAAACTAGTGGAAAAAGCATCCATTTATGGTTTAACCAAAGAAGAGTTGATCGCATGGTTCATCGAACATGACGAAAGAAAGTTCCGTGCCACACAAGTCTGGGAATGGCTTTATATCAAACGTGTCATGGCCTTTAGCGACATGACGAATTTATCAAAAGATGTCATTGAATTATTAGAAGAAAACTTCATTATCAATCCATTGCGTCAAGTGATCGTTCAAGAAGCGAAAGATGGCACAGTAAAATATCTTTTTGAGTTACCAGATAAAAATATGATCGAGACAGTTTTGATGCGTCAAGAATACGGCATGTCTGTTTGTGTAACAACGCAAGTGGGTTGTAATATTGGCTGTACGTTCTGTGCAAGTGGTTTACTTAAAAAGCAACGTGATTTAACAGCAGGAGAAATTGTTGCCCAGATAATGTTGGTCCAACATTATTTCGACGAGCGTGGACAAGGGGAACGTGTCAGTCATATTGTTGTGATGGGGATCGGTGAGCCTTTTGATAACTATGATAATTTAATGAATTTCCTACATACGATCAATGATCCAAAAGGGCTGGCGATTGGCGCTCGCCATATTACCGTTTCAACGAGTGGCTTAGTGCCGAAAATCAAGGAATTTGCGAATAACGGCCTACAAGTAAACTTAGCGATTTCTCTACATGCGCCAAATAATGACGTTCGGACCTCTATTATGCGCATTAATCGCAGTTTCCCAATTGAAAAGTTAATGGAGGCTGTTGATGAGTATTTAGAAAAAACGAATCGTCGGATCACATTTGAATATATTATGTTGAGCAATGTTAATGATCGCCCAGAGCATGCGCAACAATTGGCAGATTTGTTGAAGGATAAGAAAAAGTTGACGTTTGTTAATTTGATTCCATATAATCCAGTTAGTGAACATGATCAATACAGTCGGAGTGAAAAAGCGGATGTATTGAAATTCTATGATATCTTGAAGAAGAATGGTGTCAACTGTGTGATTAGAAAAGAATACGGAACAGATATTGATGCAGCTTGTGGACAATTGAGAAGTAAGCAAATCAAAAGAGAAAAGAAAAGTGTTTAATTTTTAATAAAAACTAAACCATTAAAAAAGTCCCTAATAAACCAATTTCGGTTTTATTAGGAATTTTTTTATTTTTCAGGTAAAATTGTAAATCCATAATCAATGATATGATCTTTTAAATAACGTAAATATTCGTTTCCCATAGGTGATAACGACATCTGTGCAGGATGAATCCAACCAATCTCCATTGTTTCATCAACTTCTAAAGGCAAGGCAACAATATTTTCATCATTCAATTCTCGACTCAATACGCCAGAACTTATCGTATAACCGTCAAGCCCGATCAAAAAATTGAATAACGTCGCCCGATCACTGACACGAATGCTTTTTTTATGATAGCGAGTACTCAAGATCTCCTCTGAAAAATGAAAAGAATTAAATTGTCCCTGTTCAAATGAAAGATATGGAAACTCTTCTAAATCTGTAAGCGTTACTGATTTTTTCCCAACTAAGGGATTTTTTTTACTCACAAAAACATGGGGATGTGCCATAAATAAGGGATGAAAAATCAATTGTTTCTCTTTTAATAATTTTCGAATAACTTTTTCATTAAAAGGATTAAGATACAAAATACCTAATTCACTTTGAAAAGTACTGACATCTTCAATAATATTGTTTGTTTGCGTTTCGCGAAAGGTAAATTCGTATTCATTTTTTTCGTATGATTTGATCAATTGGACAAATGCATGTACGGCAAAAGCATAGTGCTGTGCAGAAACAGAAAACAATCTTCGACGAGTCTCCGTTCCTTTATATTTCTCTTCCAGCAAATCGACTTGTTCCAAAATTTGTCTAGCATAGGATAAAAACTCAGTCCCTTCTGTTGTAAGGATCATCCCTTTTTGTGTTCGCTGAAAAATCTGAATATTCATTTCTTGCTCAAGTTCTTTGATGGCAGTTGACAGGCTCGGTTGAGTGATAAATAGCTGTTTGGCTGCTTCGTTGACTGAACCTAATTCAACAACTTTTACAATATAATCCAATTGTTTAATCCGCATAGTATCGTCCTCCCTAAATATAAAAACATAACTAGACAAAATTTAAAACAACTAAATTGGTCGCTTTAGATTTCAACTTGGATTACTTGTACACCTTGTTTTTCAATTTCTCGAATCACTTCAGGAGAGGCAAAAGTATCGGTGATCAAATAATTGATATCTTTAATATGCCCACTAGTAAAGTTAGACGAAAAACCAATTTTTCGATAATCTGCAACGACGATCACTAAACCATTTGTTCGCTCGATGATCAGCGAATTTATTTTAGATTCATGCAAAACAGGCGTCGTGATTCCATTCTCAACACTAAGCCCAGAGCAGCCGATAATTGAAATATTAGAAGACATTTTTGAAAAAGAATCAATTGCAATATCACCAACTAAAGCTTCTTTCGGAAAACGAATTTCCCCTCCGGATAAAATAACTGTTGAATTTGGATTGTGATCAAGATTGGCAACTTTGACATTATTTGTGACGATTGTAACGCGTTTATTTTCCAGATTTTTTAAAGAAGATAATGCTGTTGAACCTGTATTGATAAATAACGTATTGCCATCTTTAACGAATTCTGCAGCTTTTTTTGCGATTGCATTTTTCAAAATTTCAATTTCTTCATTGTAATCTTCTGTGCCAATTTTCGAAACAATTTGAGCTTTTCCGTGGGCACGTTGTACCAACCCCATCTTTTCTAATGCAATCAGATCACGTCGAACAGTAATCTCTGAAACAGCCAATTCCCGACTGATCTCTTTCACCAGTAAACTTACTTCTGCAGTTAATAGTTCAAGTAGTTTATCTCGACGATTTTTGATTGTCTTATGCGAACTTTTCATCTAAATTCCTCCCTTCTAACTCATTTGAGTAAATACAAGTGTATTTACCAGCGCTTTTGCCTCTTTTAACAAACGATAACCTCTTGATGGTTCATTCAGTTTAAGTAAACATTGACCTTTTAAATACAAAAGATAGGCTAATTCTCGATTATTTAGTCTATTTTTATCGATCAAGTCTAATTCACTTAAACATTTTTTATGTCTATTTTGATGGAAATATCTCATTCCCGCAATTTCATTCCATGAAAACAATCCACGCATTTGCTTCTTCTTAACGTTTTTTAACTTAAATAAATGTTCTAGACAATGATTTAGATTTTCTTCTTCGTTTAAAAAAGAAAAGCAGTACATTTGCGTATGATAATAAATGAAGAGGTAATCAAATGTGGAATGAAAAAAAGATTTGTTTTTATCTAGATGATCTAAACAATTCTGATAATTTCCTTCGTCTAGCAAAAGTAAGCTGTCAAAAATAATAATAGACTGTTTGAAGCCATTAAACAAATCTTTTTTCTTTAGAGCGTCTTTTAGAACAATCGCTTTTTTTAAATCACATTCAACAGTCAAAGCGTAAATCATTTTTTCATAGATGTTTTTTAGATACTCAAAAAGGACAACGATCCCTAATACGATCCCACCTATAAAACCAAAAATAAGTTTTGCCCCGAATGCATGAGTAGTTGCGACCAGATAAAAGATATAAGCCGCAAACAACGAATATACGACCCATAACAATCCTTTTTTTCCAAAATAAATACTTTTCCAAACTACATTTTTCATCTTCTTCACCTCATCGAAACTATATCATAAAAAATATAATATGAACATAAAAAAAGATGTTATAATCATTAATTTTCTTAATTCAGATTTAAATGTTCTTAAAAAGGTATAAATGATCATAAAAATGGATTGAAAACGGTTTAAAATATTGTAGAATAAAAAGTGTAAACGAGAATGAGATATGGAGGGATTATATGGCAACAATTCATGATGTAACAAAAGAAAGTTGGATTTTAAGTACTTTTCCTGAATGGGGAACCTATTTGAATGAAGAGATCGAACAAGAAGAAGTCAAATCAGGTACTGTTTCAATGTGGTGGTTAGGCTGTACAGGAATTTGGTTAAAATCACATGAAGGAACGAATATTTTATGTGATTTATGGTGCGGAACTGGAAAAAGAGCTCACGGTAATGGAAAAATGAAAAAAGGCCATCAAATGATGCGTATGAGTGGTTGTGAAAATATGCAGCCAAATCTTAGAACACAGCCTTTTGTGATTGATCCATTTGCAGTCAAAGACGTTGATGCTTTAGTCGTGACACATATTCATTCCGATCATTTAGATATTAATACGGCGGCAGCAGTTCACCAAAATTGCCCAAATGCGCGTTTTATCGGCCCAAAAGAAGTCGTTGCTACTTGGTTGAAATGGGGAATACCTAGAGACAAAACAACAATCGTAAAACCTGGTGATCAGGTATCCATCAAAGATGTAAATATTGTAGCTTTAGAAGCGTTTGATAGAACGGCATTAGTAACTTGTGAAGATCCAGAAGTAACTTTAAAAGGAAAATTACCTCAAGATATGGACGAAATTGCTGTTAATTATTTATTTGAAACGAGTGGCGGCGCTATCTATCACGCAGGCGATTCACACTATTCTAATATGTTTGCCAAGCATGGCAATGAACACAAGATTGATGTTTGTTTAGGCGCTTACGGAGAAAATCCAAGAGGGATCACAGATAAAGTCACATCGGTCGATATGTTACGTATGGCGGAATCTTTGAATGCAAAGGTTGTTATTCCAGTTCATTATGATATTTGGGCAAATTTTATGGCTGATCCAAAAGAAATCACAGAAATTTGGAAATTTAAAAAAGACCGTTTGGACTATCAATTTAAGCCCTTTATATGGCAAGTCGGCGGGAAATTTACGTATCCAAATGATAAAGATAAGCTTGAATTCAACTTTTATCGTGGGTTTGACGATGTCTTTACGAGAGAAAATGATACACCATTTCCATCATTTCTATAAGAAGGGAGAAAGTAAATGCTAAAGTATTTTTATGATAATGATCTGATTCGTTTTTGTGATAAAACACCAGATAATTGGGAAGATGCAGTGATTTTTAGCTGTCAAACGCTATTGGAAAAAAGCATCATTACGCAACAATATGTAGACGAGATCGTAGCATGTGTTCAAAAATATGGCCCTTATATTGTAATCGTCCCAGGCGTTGCGATGCCTCATTCATCAGAAGATAGTCAAGGCGTTTTAGGAACAGCTATTTCATTTACAAAAATGAATCAAGATGTTGTTTTTGAAGCAGGAAATTCAGAAAAAAATGCACGTTTATTTTTCACATTAGCGGCTAAGAATAATGAAGAGCATGTGGAAAATATTTCTAAATTATCAGAAATGTTGATGACCGATGGCTTAATTGATGCCTTGATGACAATCGAAACGATGGAAGAGTATCAAAAAGTAATGACAACTTTTGACAGATAGAAAGAAGGGGAGTAAATGACACAAGTATTGAATTTTCTGATGGGGATATGGGATTATTTTGCTGCAAATATTTTAACTCAACCAGCGTTTTTAATCGGATTTATTGTTTTATTGGGCTATGTTTTATTAAAAAAACCATTATATGAAAGTATTGCTGGTTTTTTAAAAGCAACGGTCGGTTACTTGATTTTGACTGTTGGTTCAGGCGGCTTAGTCAATAACTTTAGACCGATTCTAGTTGGCTTAAAAGAACGCTTTAATTTAGATGCGATGGTCATTGATCCTTATTTTGGTCAAAATGCTGTAACTGCAGGAATCGAAGAAACTTTCGGACGAACATTTAGTGATACCATGATTTTATTATTGATTGCGTTTGTCATGAATATTTTATTGGTGCGTTTCAAAAAATATACAAAATTACGAGCGGTTTTTACAACGGGAAATGTTCAAATTCAACAGGCGGCAACAGCGTTTTGGATTTTGTTATTTTGTTTTCCTGATTTAGGGCAAATTCAAATATTATTGATTATGGGTCTTATTCTAGGTTGCTATTGGGCAGTTGGATCGAATCTAACGGTCGATATTACACAAGATTTAACTGAAGGGGCAGGTTTTGCAATTGCTCATCAGCAGATGTTTGGGGTTTATATCTTCGCTCGATTAGCAGAGAAAATGAAAAAAGATAAAAATAATCGCAAACTGGAAGATGTTCAATTACCTGGTTTCTTGTCGATTTTCAATGAGAACATGGTTGCAACGTCAATCTTGATGCTCTTTTTCTTTGGCATTATTTTAGTTGTATTGGGACCTGCGTATTTAATTGAGGCAGGATTCATGGTGGAAGGACAAAGTTTCTTTTTCTATATTTTGCAAACAGCACTATATTTTGCCGTTTATCTCGCTATTTTGCAATTAGGTGTACGAACCTTTGTTTCTGAGTTGACAGAGTCGTTCCAAGGAATATCTAATACGTTGTTGCCCGGTGCCGTTCCTGGGATCGATGTTGCAGCAACATTTGGTTTTGGTTCACCCAACGCCGTGACAATTGGCTTCTTATTTGGTGCTTTAGGGCAATTTATAACGATTGGATTATTGATTTTGTTTAAATCACCTGTGATCGTTATTGCAGGATTTATTCCGTTGTTCTTTGATAATGCAGTAATTGCTGTATATGCAAATAATCGTGGAGGATTTAAAGCGGCTTGTATATTCCCTTTTATTTCAGGTGTGATCCAAGTTGTAGGATCTGCTTTAATAGCAGCTTTCATCGGATTATCACAATACGGTGGTTATATCGGTATGTTTGATTGGGCAACCGTTTGGCCTGTGATGACTATCCTAATGAAATATTTAGGCTATTTCGGGGTTGCTTTAGTCGTAGTTTTATTGCTGGCAATTCCGCAATTACAATATCGAGCAAATCCAGAAGGATATTTCTTGATTGTTGATGATTATGATGAATACGTAAAAAAGATGGCGACAAAGAGTGCGTAACAATTAATACCTAGCTTCAAGAATTAATTTTTCGGGAAAAAGATAAAACATAAAAGAGACAAAGAGCGTCTCAAATATGTTTTCCTATTTTCCAGTCAAGGCTGAACGAACTCGTTTAGCTTTTACGATTATCTAGCTTCACGAGCTAGCCTTTCGGGAAAAAGATAAAACATAAAAGAGACAAAGAGCGTCTCAAATATGTTTTCCTATTTTCCAGTCAAGGCTGGACGAGCTCGTTTAGCTTTGACCATTATCTAGCTACGTAGGCTAGTCTCTAGGAAAAAAGATGAACTATGTATATGACAAAAAAAGTCACAATCGTATGTCCTTATTTTTCTACAAGCCTAAATTAGCTTACTACGCTTTCAAATTTAGGAGGAAATTAAAATGAGAGTATTAGTATCGTGTGCAAATGGATCAGGAACAAGTTTAATGATGAAAAAAAGTGTGGAAAAAGCACTGAAAGAACTGGGCTTTAACATTACCAATATTCACCATTGTGCAATTTCAGAAGGAAAAAGTACGGCAGGACAATATGATGTTGTATTTTGTCCAATGAATTTTCTAAATATGTTTGATGATGCTAAGAAAAAAGGCATCACAGTTGTTGGGGTAAAAAATGTTATGTCTGCTAAAGAAATCAGTGAGCGCGTGCAAGAGACAGAGCTAGCGGCCAAATTCAAATAGTCAATGTAAGGTAAATAACAGGTCAATGAGGCTAGGACATAACTCTACGAGCTATGTCCTGGCTATAAGGAATCCAAATAGATGGTGGAAGCAAAAGTAACGTCTTCACAGTTTAACGCTTCTGTCCCAACCTTATCAATCGAAATCATTACAAACCAACCAAGGAGAGAGAGAAATGAGTAGACCAAATTTACAGGTAGCTTTAGATCATTCAGATTTGCCTAGTGCAATCAAGGATGTGGTTCAAGTTGGAGAAATTGTAGATATTGTAGAAGTAGGAACGATTCTTTGTTTGCAAGCAGGAGCGGAAGCGGTTCGCTGTATTCGTGCATTATATCCAGATAAAAAAGTAGTTGCAGATACAAAATGTGCTGATGCTGGCGGAACGGTTGCAAAAAATTGCCGTGATGCTGGAGCGGATTGGATGACGGTCATTTGTTGTGCAACGATTCCTACTATGGAAGCAGCAGCGAAAGAAGTCGAAGAAGTTCAAGTTGAATTATATGGAGATTGGACATATGGGCAAGCTGAAAAATGGTTAGATGCTGGAATTTCTCAAGCAATTTATCACCAAAGTCGAGATGCACTTTTGGCAGGTGAAACATGGGGTGAAAAAGATCTAGAGAAAGTAAAAAAATTGATAGAAATGGGTTTTAGAGTGTCAGTAACTGGCGGATTGGATGTTGAAACGTTAAAACTATTCAAGGATCTTAATGTATATACGTTTATTACAGGTCGAGGTATCACAGCTTCTGCCGATCCTAAGAAAGCTGCACAAGATTTTCAAAATGAAATAAAACGGATTTGGGGGTGAAGTTGATGACTTCAATAGGCATCTATGAAAAGGCGCTTCCTAAAAATATGAGCTGGAAAGAGCGACTTTTGCTCGCAAAAAAATTGGGATTTGATTTTATTGAAATGTCGATCGACGAAACGGATGAGCGTCTTAAAAGATTAGATTGGACAAACGAAGAGCGTAAGGCAGTGAGAGAATCCATTCATGAAACGAATGTAAAGATATTATCGATTTGTTTAAGTGGACATCGACGCTTTCCTTTTGGCTCTAAAGAGCCCAAGACAAGAACAGCTGCGTTGATTTTAATGGAAAAAGCTATAAATTTAGCCTCTGACTTAGGTATACGTACCATTCAATTAGCTGGTTATGATGTTTATTATGAAGTTAAAACGTTGACATCAAGAGAATATTTTATTGAAAATTTGAAAAAAGCTGTTGCAATAGCAGCCTCAAAAGAGGTTGTTTTATCAATAGAAATCATGGACGATCCATTTATGAATTCTATTTCTAAGTTTTTAAAAGTAAAAGAACAGATTCGTTCACCATATCTACAAGTATATCCTGATTTAGGTAATCTATCTGCGTGGCCAGAAAATGATGTTGGCTATGAATTAGAACGTGGGATCGACCAGATTTCCGCTGTTCATTTGAAAGATACTCTGGCTGTAACGGAGCAGTTTGCTGGAAAATTTAAAGAAGTTCCATTTGGTACAGGCTGTGTCGATTTTTTAGGTTGTCTCAAAACATTGAAACGATTGCATTATAATGGTCCCTTTCTAATTGAGATGTGGAGTGAAACTAGTGACACGCCTGAAAAGGAAATCGAACAGGCAAAAGAGTTTCTATTTCCATATTTAAAGGAGGTTGGATATCTTGATAAATAAAGACCTGATTCAAGAAATGAAAGACCGAGTTTTTGCTGCAAACTTGGCTTTACCTGATGCGGGATTAGTCAAGCTTACTTGGGGAAATGTTAGTGAAATCAATCGTGAAGCTGGTTTGATTGTAATTAAACCTAGCGGAGTTCCTTATGATCAGATGAAGATTTGTGATATGGTGGTAACTGATTTAGATGGAAAAATACTAGAAGACGGATTGAAACCATCTTCTGATTTGGCAACTCACGTTGAATTATATAAAGCGTTTAACGAAATTAATTCAGTAGTACATACACATTCAAAAAATGCAGTGATGTGGGCGCAAGCAGGTCGAGGAATACCTGCATACGGCACTACTCATGCGGATACGTTTTACGGTGTTGTTCCTTGTACTCGTCAATTAACATCTGAGGAAGTTGCATCAGCTTATGAACTTGGAACAGGGAAGGTGATCGTAGAAACATTTAAAGAAAAAATAATTGATCCCTTAGCTGTTCCTGGAGTATTGGTGTATGGCCATGGTCCATTTACATGGGGGGAAACGTCCAAAAAAGCTGTAGAAAACAGTATTGTTTTAGATGAGATCGCTGAGATGGCTTCTATGACGGAAGCCGTAAATCATGAAGTTCTCCCCATTCCTCAGTATCTCCTAGATAAGCATTATTTTAGAAAACATGGTGCAAATGCGTATTATGGACAAAAAGAAAAGTAAAATACGTTCGTTTAGATTGAGGTTGGGACAAAAGTGTTTAACTCCAAGAAATAAGAGGGGATTTACGAAAATTACTCTTCAAATTGTTGTAAATTTCAATTTATTTTCGAATGATCCGCTTAAAATCTCGTCGTTTATTCGGATTAATTAAGGCTAGGGTATAACTCGTAAAGTTATACCCTAGCTTTTTTTGCTTTTTTATTTGTGAAGTGCTTGAATTTAAATTCAGAATAGCTATACTAGAAAAATAACTTAAAAAAGAGAGAGGGAATGCATATGGGGGAGAAACAGTTAAAACGTGAAATTTCTTTATTTGGTGCTTTTTCAACAGTTATGGGTACAGTTATTGGTGCGGGCGTTTTTTTTAAAACTGCAAGTGTGGTAAGTTTTGCCAAATCGCCCAGTTTAACGATCTTTGCTTGGATATTAGGTGGTATTTTAACTTTATGCGCTGGTTTGACGAGTGCTGAGTTAGCTACAGCTATTCCAAAAACAGGAGGAGCTGTCAAATATATTGAATATACTTATGGAAAATTACCAGGTTTTTTACTTGGTTGGGCTCAAAGCGTGATTTATTTTCCAGCTAATATTGCGGCTTTATCAATTATTTTCGGTACACAATTTATTCACTTATTTCATTTATCTAATGGATTTCTTTTGCCGATAGCAATCGGAACGGGGTTAAGTGTAACGCTAATCAATTTATTAGGAACCAAAACAGCTTCGAATTTGCAATCATTCACATTAATTATTAAAATGATCCCAATTGCTTTAATTGTGTTGGTAGGATTATTTATGCCAGCAAATGTTGAAGTATCGCTATTTCCTATAAAGGCTGGTGAAGATGCTGGTTTTATCCAAGCACTTAGCGGTTCTTTACTTGCAACGATGTTTGCGTATGATGGTTGGCTGGGTGTTGGGGCTGTAGCAGGTGAAATGAAACAGCCCGAAAAAGATTTACCCAAAGCCATTTTTTTAGGATTGACATTTATTACAATTGTTTACGTTTTAATTAATTTTGTTTTCTTAAAAGCATTACCGATTGAACAACTTTCTGGAAATTTAAATGCTGCTTCAGATGTTTCAAATAGAATTTTTGGTTCTATTGGCGGTAAGTTAGTCACTATTGGAATTCTGATTTCAGTATATGGTGCGTTGAATGGTTACACGATGACAGGAATTCGTGTGCCTTATGCATTAGCATTGGAAGAAATGATTCCTTTTAGTCAACAATTTCAAAAACTGTCAAAACGTTATGTTGTCCCTTATATTGCAGGAATTTTTCAATTTAGTGTTGCAGCAATCATGATGTTTTTGGGAAGCTTTGATTTATTGACAGATATGTTGATTTTCGTTATGTGGCTTTTTAATTTATTGATTTTTTCTGCAGTATTGATTCTAAGAAAAAAAGAACCAGCGTTGAATCGTCCTTATAAAGTTCCTTTTTATCCTATAGTTCCAATCATTGCAATTGTTGGTGGTTTGTTTATTTTGATTACTACGTTGTTTACACAGACAATTTTAGCTAGTGTTGGGATTGGCATAACCTTGATTGGTATCCCTGTCTATCTGATAAATCAAAAAGTAGAAGCATCAAAAATCAAATGATTAGCATTTATTGTCAAAAATTTATCACTTTACACTAAGTTATTGAGAATATCTTCCCGATTTATTTGGTATAATTAGATTGATCTAAGTCTTTGTCGTTAGATAAAGCAGTGCTCTTGCTTAACCCTTTTAAGCAAGAGTTCCTTTTTCTCAAAAATTTTAATAAAATTGATAATTTCTGAAAGTTATTCTGGTCAATTTTTTAGTATAATAGATATATCAAAACGATAAACTATTTTGGGGAAGATAGTGCATCAGAACTCTTGATAAAGCTGTAAGTGTTGATTTTTGACACTTATAGCTTTATTTTGTTTTAAATAAGGATAAGAGAAGTAATATATAAATATTTTTTAGTCAGTAAAGAGGTTGAGACAGAAGCGTTTAACGCCAACCGTTTATCTGGATTCATTAAGTCTAGGATATAACTTGCAGAGTTATATCCTAGATTCTTTTTTTTCACCGACTTTGTATTTAACTGCGTATATTATTTTAAGGAGGGAAAAAGATGGATATAAAAGAACTTTCTCTGAGATTAATCGAATGGGGGATAAAGGAATGTTTACAGGATATATATGTACTACCTAATAAGAATAGGGTACAGATATTTGCGAGAAAAGGAAAACAGCGAATTATTTTTGAAGAATTGAATGAAAATGAGGGGGAAAAATTAATTTTTCATTTTAAATTTATCGGTAGTATGGATGTCGGTGAAAGAAGAAAGTCACAGGTTGGAGCTGCAACTTATCCAACCAATCAGCAGGACATTCGGTTACGTTTATCAACAGTTGGTGATTTTAGGCAAAGAGAGAGTTTAGTTATTCGCTTTTTGCATATTTTTGGAAACAGCCAAGAGAACTATTTTTTGCCACAACAATTAACAAGTGTTAGAAGCCACGTCAAACGCCGTGGGTTACATTTGTTTTGTGGTCCTGTTGGATCAGGGAAAACTACGTTGATGTATAAGTTAGCAAAAGAGACAGATCAATTTCAACAAGTGATCACAATAGAAGATCCTGTTGAGATCGAAGAGGAATCATTTTTGCAACTGCAAACAAATACTAAAATCGATTTGACTTATGATGTGCTAATTAAAGCCTGCTTACGACATAGGCCGGATATTCTGATTATCGGAGAAATTCGTGATAGTCTTACTGCGCAAGCTGCAATCAGAGCAGCACTTACAGGGCATACAGTATTTGCTACGATTCACGCGAGAAGTGTTGGCGGAGTATATGAACGGCTAGCTGAATTGGGTGTAGAGCAAAGAGAAATCGTTGAATGTTTAGCAGGGATTATTTATCAAAGATTATTACCCTTTAAGACTGCTAATCAAGAACAGATTAGTGGATTACTTATGGACTATGATTTTTCAAGAAAAAGGACTTCTAAGTGGTCAAAAGAATTAAGGAAGGTTTGGGCGTATGGATTTATCAATGATCAAACATTTGAGGATGAAAAAAAGGAATAAATTATCCAATCAACAACAACAATTGTTCATTCAATTACTTGCAGATTTATTAAGTAATGGTTTTACGATTCATGAAAGCTTGCTATTCATGAAGAAATCTCATTCGATTTCAAATTATACAATCGACTATTTGATTGAATTTATGGAACGTGGGGATTCGTTACACAGTGGTTTGGTGCATATTGGATTTAAGACGACAATTGTTACCCAAATTGAATTTGCTCAAACACATGGAGATATAGCAGGAACACTGAACAAAATCAAACAACATATGATAATTGTTGAGAAACATCAACAAAATTTCTATAAGGTTATCAGTTATCCTGTATTACTGCTCCTTTTTTTAACCGTTGTTTTGATCAGTATTCGTCAAGTATTGCTTCCTCAATTAATGTCAAATGGAACGGTTCAAGGAGAGAATATAGGCATCCAATTTATTAAGCAAAGTCCATACTACATACTGACCTGTTTGTTGAGTGTAATCATTATGCTTCTTTTTATACGTTGGTATTTGAGTAAAAAAGCTTACTTACAAAGAGCTGTATTTATATCTAAGCTACCATTGATAGGAAAACTTTACAGAGTATACATTTCAGCTTTCTTTGCACTTGAGTGGGGTAAGTTATTTTCTCAAGGGCTAGAAATTAAAATGATCATTCAATTGATGCAAGAGACAGATCAGCAATCTTTAATGAGTGAATTAGCTGCAAAAATCGAAGAGCAATCAATGTTAGGGGATACGTTTTATGAACAATTACCCAAATTCACTTTCTTTTCACCTGAGTTATCTTTGATTATTCAACAGGGGCAAGTTAAAGGGAATTTAGGAAAAGAGTTGATTTTGTATAGCGAACTTTGTTGGCAGCATTTCTTTAAGCGAATGGAAAAAATGATTCAATGGATTCAGCCAATTATATTTTTAGTTGTCGCATTATTAGTAGTTAGTATTTATGCAGCGATGCTGTTGCCGATTTATGGTGGAATGGAGGAATTTTTATGAAAGAGATAAAAAAACAAATAAATTATAAAGGATTTACCTTATTAGAAATGCTCGTCGTTTTATTGATCATTTCAGTGTTGATCTTATTGTTTGTGCCAAATCTTTCTAAGCATAAAGAAGGTGTAGATAAAAAAGGCAATGAGGCCATTGTCAAAATAGTAGAAACACAGATCGATCTTTACACTATGGAAAAAAATCAAACACCTACCCTGGAGCAACTGCTAAAAGAAGAGTATATTACACAAGAACAATATAACAAGTATCAGTCGAGTAAGTAATAATTATGAATATGAAAGGTTTTACTTTAATAGAGATCCTTGTCGTATTTCTGGTTTGTACCCTTTTTATGCTACTTCCAACGCTTGCTATAAATAAATGGAGACAGGTAGTAGAAGTGGATCAGTTTTTATCGTCTTTTGAAAAGAAAATGGTTTTTACTCAGCAAATGGCTGTTGTAAATGCAGTTGATACACAGATCATATTTTTGGAGAAAAACCAACACATCAACTTTTTGATTCCCAAAAATGAACAAATAGTAGAAGACGAAATACTAGAGATTCCAGCATCTTTAGAAATAAGTGGATCTGATAAACTTACATTTAAAAAAGGTTCTGGAAATATTAGCAAACTATCAAAGTTTTCTTTTTTATGGAAAGATAAAAAACAATTGATCGAATTCCAATTTCAACTAGGGAGTGGTCGCTATATTAAAAAAATCAAGCAATCCTAGAGGGTATATTTTACTCGAAAGTCTGATTGCGTTAGGTCTACTATGTTTAGTAACGGGAAGTTATATCGTATTAAATACACATTTATTAAAAAAAAATAAACAAGCAACCAATCAATTACAGCTTCATAGAATTTTATATGAAGAAATGAAACGTTATGAAAATCATGGTGGTCCGCAGATTCAAGAGGTACAGATAGAAAATAATAGCTATCAACTTCATTTTTATAAATCTGAAAATAAGTTAGCTGAGGTGGAGATTATCGGTGGAGATGAGAAGGTCACAATTAAAAAAGAGTAAGAGACAAAATCGATTCTTAGGCTTCACCTTGCTCGAATGTTTGCTTGCGCTATTACTATTATCGATTATCTGCATGCTTTTTTCAGCTTCGATTAAAAATGCGGCGATCGTGACAAATCATTTGAATAATGTAGGGGAAAAAGAATGGCAAATATTTTTGATCCAATTAGAAAATGAGCTGAAAAATTGTCATTACGAGAGAACGCAACCAAATAAAATCATTCTTAGAAATAAAAAAAATAATAAGCCAGTTTGGATTGAGCACAAATTAGACAAACTCGTAAAAGTAGACAATGGCGGTTATCAGCCACTTTTAATTGGAGTTAAACAAGCAGCTTTTATGGAGCAAGATAAAACGATCATAATAAAAGTAGCCTTCGAAAATAACTTGAATGTTGTGGCAAAATGGATCATTACACAGGAGCACGAACATGACTAAAAGATATAAAGGGGGCGTTTTATTTACTGCTTTACTGTTTGTCTTTTTATTTAGTTTCATTTTTACACTAGTTTTGGAAGATTTTCAGTTGACACAACGATTTACAAAAAAGACCAAGGAGTATTATATCGCCAAAACGATGGTAAGTATGTTTATTTCTGATGTTCGACAGGAAAAACAATCGCTTGCAAAACAAGGATATCAAAATTTTTCGACAGGTACGTTAAAGTATCGTTATGATCAAGTAACACTTAGTATTGTCGTTGAATTAAACCAAATGACCTATACATTTCAAGAAGCATATCAACAAGATAAAGAAGGGGGAAAATAAAATAGATGAAGTCATTGAATTAAAGGTCAAAAAAAACTGTGAAATGTGTATCAAACTAATAATAGAAAAACTGATACAGAGAGGAATTTTAAAATGAAAATTCATTATTCTCATTTTATTATTTTTCTGAAATAAGGGTCGTTCATTGATTTGTAAATATTATATAGGAAATTGATTGATTATTGTCTGGTTTTTCGTTAAAATAGAACAGATATGAAAATTGTTATATTATAGAAGGAAATTGAGGTGTTTCTTTTGTTCCCTGAGAAAATAGAAAAGGCTTTCGGATTAATGGAACAGGCCATCGGATTGCTTAAACAATCTTTAGATACTTCTTTCTTAGATGCTTATATTGAAAATGGTGAGAATATCATCGATACTTATCAAGTACGGGTACAAGATGGTGTTCCAAATGAACAAACTGTTCAAAAACTTAAAGCTATTTATGAACAACTGCAAGCAATCGAATTGGAACCAGAAGAGATCAGGCGTTTGTCTCAGTTGATTTTACTTAAAGGGAATAAAGTCGAGTCTTTACAAGCAAATCATCAACTAACGCCAGATAGTATCGGTTTCTTGTTTGTTTATTTGATCGAGCAACTGTATAGCCCGAAGCAATCACTAAAGATATTAGATATTACAAATGGTATGGGAAATCTTCTTTTGACGATCATTCTAAATTTAAACATAGCGAAATATACAGTTCAAGGGTTTGGTGTAGATATCGATGATACCTTACTTTCTGTTTCAGCAACTAATAATGAGTGGACGAAGGCTACGATCCAGTTATTCCATCAAGATGGGTTACAGGACTTACTCGTTGATCCTGTCGATGTAGCAGTTAGTGATTTACCGATTGGTTATTATCCAAATGATGAAAAGGCAATAGATTTTGATTCAGCAGCAGAAGAAGGTCATAGTTATGCCCATCACTTATTGATGGAACAAGCAATGAAGTTTGTTAAACCTGATGGATTTGGATTGTTTTTGATACCTACTAATATTTTAGAGACCGAACAAAGTTCGTTTTTCAAAAATTGGTTGCAAAAGAATGTCTATCTACAAGGAATGATCCAATTACCAGACGAGCTTTTCAAATCAGTTCAATCAAGTAAAAGTATTTTGTTTGTGCAAAATAAAGGTGATCATAGCAAACAAGTAAAAGAAGTACTTGTTGCAAAATTAGGTTCATTGAAAGATCCTGAAAAAGTAACACAATTTTTTCAACAATTTGAGGCTTGGAAGTCTTCAAATTTAAAATAAAACAACTGATAAAGAGGAGAATATTATGTCTAAAACAATTGCAATCAATGCTGGAAGTTCAAGTTTAAAATGGCAGTTATATCAAATGCCAAATGAAGAAGTTATCGCTAAAGGAATCGTTGAACGAATTGGCTTAAATGATTCGATTTTTACAATCAAATTTGGCAATGACGAGAAATATGAAGAAATCATCGATATTGATAACCATGATGTTGCGGTTAAAATGTTATTAGACAAATTAACTGAATTGAACATCTTAGCATCTTTTGATGAAATTACAGGTGTTGGTCATCGTGTTGTTGCAGGTGGAGAAGACTTTAAAGATTCTGTTGTAATTGACGATGAAGTTTTAGCAAAAATCGAAAAATTAGCTGAACTTGCACCATTGCACAATCCAGCTAATGCAATGGGAATCAAAGCATTCAAAAAAATCTTACCAGGTATTATCAGTGTTGCTGTATTTGATACGTCTTTCCATACAACAATGCCAAAACACAATTTCTTATACAGTATTCCAACAGAGTATTATGAAAAATTTGCTGCCCGTAAATATGGTGCACACGGAACAAGCCATAAATTTGTTGCAGAACGTGCAGCTGAAATGTTGGGTCGTCCAATTGAAGAATTAAAAATCATTACTTGTCATTTGGGAAATGGCGCTTCAATCACAGCAGTTGATGGTGGTAAATCTGTTGATACATCAATGGGATTCACACCACTTGCAGGTGTAACAATGGGAACTCGTTCTGGAGATATTGATCCTTCTTTACTCGCTTATCTAATGGAAAAACTTGAATTGACTGATATCAAAGACATGATTGATATTTTAAATAAAAAATCAGGGTTACTTGGTTTGACTGGCATTTCTAGTGACATGCGTGATTTAGAAGCAAACATGGATAAAGAAGCTGTTCAAGTAGCGTACGATATCTTTACAGATCGTATCCGTAAATACATTGGTAGTTACGTAACTGTTTTAAACGGTGTAGATGCAATTGTCTTTACTGCTGGAATCGGCGAAAATGATTCACACGTTCGTAGCGAAGTAATCAAAGGTATGACTTGGTTTGGTTGTGAGCTAGATGATGAGAAAAATAATGTTCGTGGAAAAGAGTCAGTAATTTCTACAGAAGACTCTAAGGTTAAAGTATTGTTGATTCCGACAGATGAAGAATTAATGATTGCACGCGATGTTGAACGTTTAAGAAAATAATAATCACAAAAAAAGAAGCAACTCGATCAAATCGGGTTGCTTCTTAAATTTATTCAAAAATTATTCTTCGTTTTGTTGAACAGGAATTTTATTGTCTAAATCAGTTCTCACCACTAATACATCAGATGTTGCATTACGAATAACATATTCTGAAACAGATCCAATAAACAATCGTTCAACAGCGTTCAGCCCTGTTGCACCTAACATGATCAAATCAACTTCGTGATCTTGAGGCAGCTGTTTTGCAATCAATGGTTTTGGAGAACCATATTCAATAATGCTCGATACTTTTTCACAGCCGTGCTCTTTTGCTTGTTTTTTGTAACCTTCGAGTGTTTGTTTTGCCATTTCACTTGCTTGCTCAGCTAGTACACCATCAAAAGAAGAAACGGATTGGAATGCTCGTGTATCAATAACATGAGCTAATAGTAATTCTGCATTATTTCTCATAGCAACATTCATTGCTTTTTGAAAAGCTAATTCTGATTCAGATGATCCATCAACAGCAACCATGATTTTACGATAATTTTGTAACATTGTGACCACTCCTTTTCAAATAGTTGAAAACACATTGTTCTTAATAGTTTAATTGTAGAACAAAACAGTGAAAAAGGAAAATAAAAAAGAAGATACTATCATAGAATCTTCTTGGCAAACATTATACTGAATACAGCTGAAATCACAAGTAAACTAAAAATATAGAACAACGAAAAAAACTTTAAATTAAACATACCAACTAAAATTCCAATTGCAGCTAAAATTAAATAGAAAACACCAAACTGATGCAAAAATTGCTTATTTTCATCAGGTTCACCATTGTGCATCAATGGCAAAAAAACAGCTGCTTTTTTTAATAAATAAGTCCCAATAATCACTAATAACGCAACAGATGCAAAAATAAGTATGCGTACCATGCATTGCCCCTCCATCAAATAAAAAACAATTTGCTCTCCGCAAATTGTTCGATAATCTAAAAAAAATGGTAAAATCCGTCGATGCCGTTATTCGTCCTATAGTATTGAACCCGCAAACAAAGCAGGTGGGTTCCACGACTGACAGCTTTGAACTACCAAATGAAAAGGCATGTTACCAGCTTAGGTACCAGAAGGATCCCTAGATATCAATAAAATGTTCGGTCAACACACAAAAAAGACAACGCGTACATCACAGATTTACCATCTTTATAATAGCACAACATAGCGCAAACAGCAACGAGAGCGCTTGAAATTGGAAGTTATTTATTATCTAGTGTTTTTTCCTTTTTCCAGTCTTTGATTCGTTGGAATTGTTGATGTAAGGCTTGTTCATATTTGCCTGTATCGATGGGTTCATAATAATGTGCATTTTTTATTTTATCAGGAAGATACTGCTGATCGACCCAAGCATTTTCATAATTATGAGGATATTGGTAACCAATTCCACGGTTCAATTCTTTAGCACCGGAATAATGACTATCACGCAAATGATCAGGAACATCTCCAGCCTTTCCTTCACGGATGTCAGAGAGTGCAGCATCAATTGCACTGATGGCAGAATTGGATTTTGGTGACAGACAGAGGTCAATGACCACACTAGCCAGTGGAATACGAGCTTCAGGAAAACCAAGTTTTTCAGCTGCTTGAATAGCTGTTACTGTGCGAGCAGCAGCTGGCGGATTTCCTAAGCCAATATCTTCATAAGCGATCACCATTAAACGACGGCAAATGATTGGTAGGTCACCTGCTTCAACTAACCGTGCAAGATAATGAAGTGCTGCATCAACATCACTACCACGGATTGATTTTTGAAAGGCTGAAATCACATCATAATGGGCGTCACCATTTTTATCATGAGTAAGTGCTTTACGCTGTACACATTCTTCGATGATTGAAAGAGTGATCACCACTTCTTCCTTATCTTCGGGAGTTGATTTTACAGCTAATTCTAGTCCATTCAAAGCACTGCGCAAGTCACCATTTGTTGCTCGGGATAAATGCTGTAGTGCTTTTTCTTCTAAAATTACTGGAAATTCTCCTAATCCGCGCTCTGAATCAGACAAAGCTACTTTAATCGCTTCTTGAATATCTAATTCAGTTAATGGCTTGACTTCAAAAATTTGTGTTCGACTTCTGATGGCTGGATTAATCGTAATATAAGGATTCTCAGTTGTTGCTCCAATCATAATGATCCGACCGCTCTCAAGATGAGGAAGCAGGAAATCTTGTTTTGTTTTATCCAAGCGATGAACTTCATCTAATAATAGAATCACTGTACCGCTCATTTTAGCTTCTTCTGCGACAATTTGCAGATCTTTTTTTGTATCCGTTGCTGCATTCAGTAAGCGAAAAGCATAATTCGTCGAACCAGCAATTGCGCTGGCAATACTTGTTTTACCAGTACCAGGCGGACCATATAAGATCATGGAAGAAAGCATCTTGGCTTCTACCATCCGACGAATGATTTTCCCAGGACCAACAAGATGCTGTTGTCCAACGACTTCATCTAAATTACGTGGTCGCATACGATAGGCTAAAGGTTTTTGCATCGTTGAACCTCCTTAATATAAAAGCGTAGCGAGCTCGTTCAGCCTTGACAGAAAAATAGGAAAATAGGAGAGCGGCGTTTTAAGCCGCAATTCTATTTTATCTTTTTTCCGAAAGGCAAGCTCGTAAAGCTAGACAATATAAAAGCGTAGCGAGCTCGTTCAGCCTTGACAGAAAAATAGGAAAATAGGAGAGCGGCGTTTTAAGCCGCAATTCTATTTTATCTTTTTTCCGAAAGGCAAGCTTGCAAAGCTAGCTAAAAAATTCTTTATAGAGTGATTATACCACAAAGAACGTACGTTTGCATTCGAGCCTGTTTAGTCTATTAGAGTAGGAAGGAAATATGAATTTATCTTGCGAATCGTTTGTTATTTCAATGGATAATAGGCCTAGATTCGTGTATGATAGAAAGTGGTGAAAATAATGGATGATACGATAAATTTTTTTAATACACAGTCAACTGAAGAAATTGCTCAGTTTTTATTAGGGATGTATTTAGAACATGAGACTGAATCTGGTACACTCGCAGGATATATTGTCGATACAGAAGCATATCTAGGACCGGAGGATGAAGCGGCTCATAGTTTTGGATTGAGAGATACGCCGCGTTTAAAAGCAATGTATGAAAAGCCAGGTACGATTTATTTATATACAATGCACACGCACTTGATTTTAAATATGGTAACGCAAGAAAAAGGGAAACCACAAGGGGTCATGATTCGGGCTGTCGAACCTATTAAAGGAATCGCAAAAATGGAAGAAAATCGCAAAGGACGCAAAGGACTTGATTTGACTAATGGTCCAGGGAAACTTGTTGCAGCTCTTGGAATCAAGCGAGATTTATACGGTCAATCGATTTTTAATAGTTCATTGCGAATTGTTCCGGAAAAAAGAAAAATACCAAAGAAAATCATCGCACTTCCTCGAATTGGCATCCCAAATAAAGGCATCTGGACGGATTTACCTTTAAGATATGTGGTTTCAGGGAATCCCTACATTTCCAAGCAAAGAAGAAGTGATATCGATAAACAGGCTTTTGGCTGGAAGGAAGAAAATAGATGAAAAAAGATACTATGTTGACCTATTTAGATCAACAAATCACTAAAAAGATCACAGAATACGATGTAGCACTTGACTGGAATACCAGAAATCATTCCATCGAAGTAATTTTCCGTTTATTTGCAGAAAATAAGCTGAACGAACAAATCGATGATGCTACGGGGACGATCTCTGAAGAGGAGATCATTGAATTTGAAGACGGCGTTTTATTTTATAATCCTGAGAAATCTCCTGTGGATGAAAATGATTATTTAGCTGTTATTCCTTATGAAGGAAAAAAAGGAATCAAACAATCGGTATTAGATGGGTTTGTCGAATATTTAAACGAAGTGTTAGCAGAAGGTCAAAGTGATTTATTAGACTTTTTAACGGACGACGAGCAAGAAGTTTTTGAACTGAAATGGTCGAATGAAGACTTTGAAGTAGCAGTACAAAAGCATCAAAAAACAGCTGGCGATACCTATATCGCGTATCCAAGCTATTAAAAGAGGTGATAATATGAAGTGGACAGAAGTCAAAGTTGAAACAGCAAGTGAAGCAGTTGAAGCAATCTCAAACATTATGATGGAAGCTGGAGCAAGTGGTGTTGCAATCGAGGATTCTTTAGACGTAGAAAATTTTCAAAGTGATATTTATGGAGAATTACTGGATAAAGAGCAATTTACGCATATTAAAGAAGGTGCGTTGGTAATGGCGTATTTTCCTGAAACAACTTTTTTACCTGAAATTTTACCCTTTATCAAAGAAAGTATCACTCGCTTGCCGGAATTTGGACTGTCAATCGGTAAAAATGAAGTGAATGTGAGTGAAGTGGCAGAAAGTGATTGGGCAACTGCATGGAAAAAATATTATCATCCAGTTCGCGTGACTCGTTTTCTTACAATTGTACCAAGTTGGGAAAAATACGAACCACAAGATACAGTTGAAAAAATCATAACGTTAGATCCGGGAATGGCATTTGGTACAGGAACGCATCCTACAACACGTTTGACATTACAAGCTTTGGAAACCGTATTGCGAGGAGGCGAAACGCTTCTTGATGTTGGGACTGGTTCTGGTGTGTTGAGTATCGCTAGTAAATATTTAGGGGCAAAAGAAGTTTATGCCTATGACTTGGACGATGTAGCGGTGACCGCTGCCAAAGAAAATATGGATATGAATCCGATCGCAAGTGAAGTTCATGTTTCTGCAAATGATTTGCTAAAAGGAGTAACTATTGAAGCAGATGTGATCGTGGCAAATATTTTAGCGGATATCATTACATTGATGATCGAAGATGCTTGGCGTTTACTGAAAAATGATGGAACGTTGATTGTTTCAGGTATCATACAGGAGAAAAAAGCCATGATCATTGAAAAAATGACTGAAATGGGTTTTCTTGTGGATCAAATTTTCCAACAAGGGGATTGGTACGCAATTATCTTAAAGAAAACAGAGGAAGAGTAAAATGCAACGTTACTTTCTGACTGAACCTTATGAAGCAAAAGAAAGCTATACGATCAAAGACGAAAATTATCATCATATCGTTCGAGTGATGAGAATGGAGCCAGAACAGCAAGTTTACTTAGCGTTTGGGGACCGCTTGGCTATTATTGCTGAAATCACCGAAATCACAGAGGATGCTGTTTATTTAAAAGAAATTAGTAAAGAACAAGCAGAAAAAGAATTACCCGTCAATGTTACGATTGCTTGCGGTTATCCTAAAGGGGATAAGCTGGAGTGGGTGGTACAAAAAGGAACGGAACTTGGCAGTCATAAATTTATTGGATTTCCGGCTAAAGCATCTGTTGTAAAGTGGGACCATAAAAAGTTAGCAAAAAAAACAGAGCGTTTGAAGAAAATCGCAACCGAAGCGGCAGAGCAATCTCATCGGCAGTTTGCACCAGATATTGTATTATTAGAGAAAGAACAAGAGCTGATCGATGTTTTTTCAAGTTATGACAAAGTCTTGATTGCTTACGAAGAGTCTGCAAAAGTTGGGGAGCGCAGTCGCTTTGCTACGGCACTTTCTGAATTATCTATTGGGGAATCAGTCTTGATTATTTTTGGTCCAGAAGGTGGCTTTTCACCAGCTGAAATAGAAACATTTCAGGAATATAGCGCTATTATCTGCGGCTTGGGTCCACGTATTTTACGTGCTGAAACGGCGCCAATGTATGTATTAAGTGCTATCAGTTATCAATTTGAATTAGTGTAAGGTTTAGGGGGTTATTTATGGAGTTAGAGTTACAAAGGCTTTCCATTATGGTAATGGATCAATCATTTACAGATCAACAGTTCACAGAGGAAATCCTTTTTTTGAAAGAATTTCCAGTTCGTTCAATTTTTGTTTTACCCTATAATGTACCAAGAGCAAAACAATTATTAACAGGGACGATGATTCAAGTAGGCAGTTTCGTTGATTTTCCGCTAAGTGGTGGAACGTTAGCAAAAAAAGCATTTGAAACAGGGCAGTTATATCGAGATGGGGCATCGGATGTATTTGTGACCATGGTGCCAGAGCAGTTGAAAAGTTATGAGAATCATAGTTATCAAGTGTTAGAACAGCTGTCATTTGGGCGAAATGCTCTAGGTTTTTTCTTAGATAGTAGCCATTTAACGAATGATCAAAAGCAAGGCTTAACAATGAAAATTGCAGAGACAAGTATTAGTGCTATTTCTCTAGGCGTTGATTTGACGATGGAGCAAGCGATTTATGATATGAGTATTTTTAGAACTGTCAGAAAAAAACAAATGACATTTCAAGTAAATGTCAAAGCACCAACGTTACTTGAAATTGAACTTCTTTTCCAGGCAGGTGCGTCATATATAGGGATCAGTAACGGTCGGGAGATTTTACCTCTGATTTCAAAATGGAATTAAGATTTGAGTAATTGAAAATCTAGAAAAATGTTAGTATAATAAAAGATGCTGAAAGTGCTACTGTTTCAAGTGGTACTTTTCTTTTTTTTTAAAGAGCGTAACGCATTAACTATTTTGCGTTTTTATGTACATAAATCGTTCAGACATAAATGTTAGAGAATGTTTGACACAGGGACAAAGGAGTGACAAGAATGCCAAAAGAGGAAATTATGACTGGTCCAGGGGTCATCAAACTTGTATCGAAATATATGACACCACAACATGTTGCATTTGTTCAAAAAGCGTGTGACTATGCTGAAAAGGCACATGAAGGTCAATTCAGAAAATCTGGTGAGCCTTATTTTATTCATCCAATTCAAGTTGCGGGGATTTTAGCAGAATTACGGATGGACCCACATACTGTTGCAACAGGTTTTTTGCACGACGTAGTAGAAGATACGGATGTAACACTTGACGATCTATCAAATGAATTTGGCGCAGATGTTGCGATGTTGGTTGATGGCGTGACGAAACTTGGGAAAATAAAATACAAATCTCATGAAGAACAATTAGCTGAAAATCACCGTAAAATGTTATTGGCAATGGCACAAGATTTACGTGTAATCATGGTGAAATTGGCTGACCGTCTGCATAACATGCGTACATTGAAGCACCTGCGTGAAGATAAGCAGCGCCGAATCGCACAAGAAACGATTGAAATTTATGCACCTCTTGCTCATCGTTTAGGGATCAGTCGAATTAAATGGGAGCTAGAAGATACGGCATTACGCTACATCAATCCCAATCAATATTATCGAATTGTTAATCTGATGCAAAGCAAACGAGATGAGCGAGAGGCTTACGTTGAAGAAGCGGTGGAAGACATTCGTCTGGCTACAGAAGACTTAGATATTTATGCTGAAATCTATGGTCGTCCCAAACATATATACTCAATCTATCGCAAAATGAAAGACCAGAAAAAACAATTCAATGAAATTTATGATTTACTGGCGATTCGTGTGATCGTTGATTCAATCAAAGATTGTTATGCTGTCTTGGGGGCGATCCACACAAAATGGACACCGATGCCAGGACGTTTCAAAGACTATATTGCGATGCCAAAAGCTAATATGTACCAATCTATTCATACTACAGTCATCGGGCCAAAAGGTAATCCAGTAGAAGTGCAGATCAGAACACATGAAATGCATCAAATCGCTGAATTCGGGGTTGCAGCTCACTGGGCTTATAAAGAAGGTAAAACTGAAAAAGTCGATGAAGATAATGATACAAAACAACTAAGCTGGTTCCGTGAAATTCTTGAACTGCAAGATGAAAGCTATGATGCTTCTGAATTTATGGAAAGTGTCAAAGGGGATATTTTCAGCGATAAGGTTTATGTTTTCACCCCCACAGGCGAAGTTACAGAGTTGCCTAAAGGTTCTGGTCCATTAGATTTTGCGTATAGTGTGCATACTGAAATCGGGAACAAAACAACTGGTGCTAAAGTGAATGGGAAAATGGTTCAGTTAGATTATACACTGAAAAATGGTGATATTATTGAGGTATTGACATCGCCAAATTCCTTTGGTCCAAGTCGAGACTGGCTGAAAATGGTTGCCACAAGTAAGGCAAGAAATAAAATTAAACGCTTCTTTAAAATTCAAGACCGTGAAGTTAATATTATTAAAGGGCATGATGCCATTAGTAAATACTTGATCGAACATGGTTTTGCTCCAAAAGAATTTTTGAGTAAAACGAAAATGGCAGAAGCGTTGGATCGCTTTAATTTTCAAACAGAAGATGATCTTTATGCTGCTGTTGGCTATGGAGAAATTAGTGCCCAAGTAGTCTTTAATCGTTTAACTGAAAAAGAACGCAAAGAACAAGAAATAGAACGCCAAAAGCAAGAAGCAGAGGAATTGATGACGCAACCTGTCAAAAAAGAATCTGATAAAATGAAGGTTCGCCATGAAGGTGGAATCGTGATTCAAGGTGTTGAAAACTTGCTTGTTCGCATTAGCCGCTGCTGCAATCCAGTACCAGGAGACAAAATTGTCGGCTATATTACAAAAGGACGTGGTGTTTCGATCCACAGAGCAGATTGTCCAAATGTTCAGCATCAAGAAGAACTTGCTCAACGACTGATTGAAGTTGAATGGGAAGATACCGACAATTCAAATAAAGAATATGATGCCGATTTAGAAATTTATGGTTATAATCGTAGTGGATTATTGAATGATATCCTGCAGGTTATTAGCTCAATGACCAAGAATCTAGTGAGCGTTGAAGCAAAACCAACAAAAAATAAAATGGCGATGATCCATGTGACCGTTAAAATCCAAAATTTAGCACATTTAAAAACAATTGTCGATAAAATCAAAAATATACCAGATGTATATAATGTTCGTCGAACCAATGGTTAGGAGGGATAAGCTATGAGAGCAGTCATCCAGCGAGTGACACAAGCTGAAGTTAAGATCAATCAAAAAAGTGTCGGGAAAATAAATCGAGGGTTCATGATTTTACTGGGTATTCATGAATCAGATGATCTAGACGATGTCGCTTATTTGGTCCGTAAAATCAGTAAGCTTCGTGTGTTTGAAGATAATGCTGGTAAAATGAATCTAAGTATTGAAGAGGCAAAAGGTAGTATTTTGAGTGTTTCTCAATTTACGTTATATGCAGACACTAAAAAGGGCAACCGTCCTAGCTTTACAGAAGCTGCTCGACCAGAAGTTGCGATTCCTTTGTATGAGCTATTCAATAAACAGCTTAAGGGACTAGGAATTTTAGTAGAAACGGGAGAATTTGGAGCTGATATGGCAGTTTCACTCATTAATGATGGGCCAGTGACGATCATTATTGATACAAAAGATAAATAATCGACAAACATTATTCTTGCAACGCAATGTAGCAGGGATAATGTTTTTTGATAAGTTTTTAGAAAAGGCTATATTAAGAATAAATGCTTGGTATAATAAACTATAAAGTGATTGTAGAGGTGTAAAATGAAAAAATATAATGAAGAGTTGTTACCAAAATTAAAAAAATTACCAGTACCAGAATTACACGAAACGCTCGTTTCATTAAGTGATTGGTTGAGACCCTTGGTTACAGTAGACGAATTAAAGGATTTTCAAAAAAGAGCAATGACCTTCAGTGTCTCCGATGGCGTATTATTACAAAAAAGTCTAGTTGATTATGCGGAAAATATGGCTGGTAGCTGGCTAGCCCCCCTTTGGGAAGAGAATTATTTAGAGAGTCGAGGCCATTTACAAAGTGAGTCAAATTTCGCCTTGATCATTGACGAAAGCTACTACGATCATATCGAATCAAAAGAAATACTGGCAGCTCAATTGATCTATCAAATGACTACTATTTATCTTAGCTTAGCGAATGAAACCTATCCGATCGAGTATACAAAAAATAAGCAAAATATCGATATGTCCTTTTATTTAAATTTTTTCAAAAGCTGTAGAATACCTGGAAAAGACCGAGATTCTTTTTACAGAGGTGAAATACAAACTGCTGGAAATTATATCGTGATTATTGCAAATGGTACTTATTTTCGTTTAGATGTGACAAACGATTTAGGAGAAATCAATGCTCTAGAACAAATACTAGAAAATGTGAAGTATGTTTTATCGTTAGAGCATATACCAAAACATGGTGATGATCTGATTTCGTATTTAACCGGGGTAGAAAGAGAACAGTCAAATTTGATTTATCAACAGATCAAAGCGGAGGAGCTGAATAGCCAAAATTTAAAACAAATCGAAGAAGCACTATTCGTTTTGAGCTTTTCAGACGGGAAAGATGAGTCAAAAGAAGATCGAATCACGGATGTTTTGTTAAATACAAGCCATCAATTTTTAAGCAAAACGACACAAGCAGTCATTACCAAAAGTGGTCATATCGGTTTTAACATGGAACATACAGCGATTGATGGTGTACCAACATTGAATTTACTTACCCAAATTTTTCAATCATTTAATAAGTTGAAACTAGAAAAGACTGAAAAAATCTCTTCAAATTTGGTTCAAAAAATTGAATGGACACTGACAAATCAAATGATCAGTTCGTTAAAAGAAGCGCAAAAACTTGTAGAAATAGAGAATAATTCCTATATCTTCAAACATCTTGTTTTCAAAGAATTTGGAAAAGAACAAATGAAAAAAGCGAAAGTAAGCCCGGATGCTTTCTTCCATATCGCCTTAGCAATGGCGCAGTACAGCGTTTTTGGAAAACTAAGATCTGTTTACGAACCAGTTGCTATGCGTATGTATTATGAAGGCCGAACAGAATCTGCCCGTTCAATCAGTCAAGAGAAAAAAATGTTTGTAGAAGCATTCTACGATGAAACAAAATCGATTTCTGAGGAAAAATTAGTGGAGTTATTTGTAGAAGCAGCAACAGCACATTCTGATCGAATCTTGCAATGCCAAAAAGGGAAAGGGTTAGAACGTCATTTGTTTGGACTTCAAAAAATGGTATGTAACCCTAAAGAAGGTCAATCCTTCTTCTCAGCAGAAGCCCTTAAACGATTAGGGGAAGATTTTATTTCAACCACTGGACTTTCGTATGATCTATTAGAATCATTTAGCTTTGGCCCAGTCAACAAAACAGGTTTTGGTCTTTATTATGGCATTTTAAATGAAAAAATCCTTTTGACCTTATCCGCTAAAAAAACGCATGAAAGTGAAGCGGCACAAATGCTAGAAGCAATTTCTGAGGCACTGATCGCTTTAACTGAGTTTTTAGACATTTAGTAAAAAAAGAGGTTGGACAGAAGCGTTTAACTCGGAAAAATAAGAGTTGTTTCTGGTCCAACCGTTTATTCGGAGCCCTTAAGGCAAGCTAAAATAATTTATTGATTCGTTGATAATCTTCTTGAGTCAAATGGACATCCAAAGCTTTTACATTATTGATTACTTGCTCAGGTTTTTTCGCACCTGGGATCACAACAGCTACAAAGGGATTTTTGATATACCAAGCAAGCACGATTTCTGCAACGCTGGCATTATAATCTGCTGCAATCAATTTAAGTTGGCTGACTTTGTCGATAACGGCTTTAAATCGCTCACCCTGAAAATCTGTTTTTTTACTTCGTAGATCTTCAGGTGGAAACGTTACATCGCTTTCGTATTTTCCTGTCAATAAGCCAGAAGCCAATGGAAAATAAGGAACAAAGGAAATCTGCTGTTCCTTTAAATAGGGCAGTAATTCATTTTCCGCCTCACGATGAATTAAACTATATTCATCTTCAACGATATCGATATTCCCTTCTTGATTTGCTTCTTTGATTTGCGCCAAACTAAAGTTAGAAACGCCAATTGCTCTAATTTTTCCCAGTTCTTTTAACTTTTGTAGGGCAGCAATTGCTTCATTTTTAGGGGTTGTTTCATCTGGAAAATGAATGTAAAAAATATCGATATAATCTGTTTGTAGTCGCTCTAATGCTTCATTAACAGAACGTGTTAAAAATTCTGGTGTATTATTGAACGCGCCATCTTTCGCTGGATCATGAGCAGCTTTAGTTGCGATAACAATTTTACTACGATCAAATTCTTTTAAAACCTCACCAATCAATTCTTCTGAACGACCCATCCCATAAGCAAAAGCGGTATCTAATAAAGTAATTCCACTATTTAAAGCCGTTCGGATGATTTCTTTCCCAATGTCATCATTTAAGTTTGGAAAAAGGTTATGACCACCTACCGCATTTGTTCCTAAACCTAGAGGTGTTGAAAAAACCTGAGTTTTACCAATTTGTACGTCTTGTGTCATTATAATTCCTCCTAAGTTTTTCTTTTAGTGTAGTTGATATCGGTGAATCAGTGAAGTGTTTTGACTTATTTTTAACTTTACAAACAAGAAACGCGCATTCTTTTTGATTTCAGCGCTGAATTAGTTGGATCCCTCTTGACTTTACGATGAAATTTTAGTAATTTATATGTAATATCAAAAAAATCAATGAAAGAACGAGTAAATTTCAAACTGATCGTATAAGAGAAAGTTGCCAAGGCTGAAAGCAACTTCATTAGGGAAATTGAAAGACATTCTGGAGATGAACGGATAAAAAACCGTTCCGTTGCGAGCGTTAATCGTTAGAGGAAAGAGCAATCTTTCAAACTTAGGTGGTACCGCGTGTGTCTATTCACTCGCCCTTGTATTTATACAAGGGCGAGTTTTTGTTGTGAATCACTACGATTGGCTCTGCCAGAGTAGATGATGAACAATACTTGGCGAACGCAGTGAGAGAAGTGACCGTACTAGTGAATCACGCCACTTCGATTCGAACGCATCACTTTCTAAAAGCCAACGGTTCAAGAATTAAAGGACTACGATTGGCTTCGCCAGAATAGATGATGAACAATACTTGGCGAACGCAGTGAGAGAAGTGACCATACTAGTAATTCATCAAACGCTATGCTCTCAAACAAACAACAAGGTCAATCAATAAAAAAGTGCGCCCGACGCGTCCGATCAAAATCTTGATCAATCGTTAGAAAAATACAGTGCAAACAATAACTAGGAGATGAAGCCAATGAGTTATCAAAAACCAAAAGGAACTAATGACTTGTTACCCGGAACTTCTGAAAAGTGGCAGTTTGTTGAAGAAACTGCCCGTTTGATTTTTCGTGACTACCAATATGAAGAAATTCGTACCCCTATTTTTGAACATTATGAAGTGATTTCTCGCAGTGTAGGAAATACGACCGATATCGTTTCAAAAGAAATGTATGATTTTTACGATAAAGGAGATCGACATGTAACCTTGCGTCCAGAAGGAACAGCACCAATTGTCCGTTCATTTGTAGAAAATAAATTATTTGGACCGGAATTTGTAAAACCATATAAAACATACTATATGGGCCCCATGTTTCGTTATGAGCGTCCTCAAGCAGGGCGTTTGAGACAATTCCACCAAATCGGTGCAGAAGCCTTTGGTAGTGTGAATCCAGCGGTAGATGTTGAAAGTATGGCGATGGCGTTAGACTTTTTCAACCAATTGGGAATCAATCAAATTCGTTTAGTAATCAACTCTTTAGGCGATAAAGCAACAAGAGCTGCTTATCGTCAAGCGTTGATCGATTATTTAGAACCAAAAATGGCTGAACTAAGCGAAGATTCAAAACGTCGCTTACATGAAAATCCTTTACGTGTTCTAGACAGCAAAGATAAAAAAGATCAAGTGATCGTCGCCGATGCACCCTCTATTTTAGATTATCTGAGTGCTGAGTCAAAAGAACATTTTGAGACAGTCCAAACGATGTTAAACGAATTGAATATTCCGTTTGAAGTGGACAGCAATATGGTTCGTGGGTTAGATTATTACACGAATACAATTTTTGAAGTGATGAGTGAGGCTCCAGGTATGGGCGCTCAAGCGACAATTTGTGCTGGTGGACGTTATGATGGCTTAGTCGAAGAATTGGGTGGGCCAGCAACACCTGGTTTTGGTTTTGCAATAGGAATTGAACGTGTGCTGATCACAATGGAAGCAGAAGAGATCGTAGTTCCGGTAATCAATGAAATCGATGCTTATGTTGTCGGAATTGGTGACCAAACAAATGTTGCAACACTAAAACTTGTACAAGCTATTCGGAACTTTGGTTTCTCAGCAGATCGAGATTTTATGGATCGTAAAGCAAAAGCTCAATTTAAAACAGCGGCTAAATTAAATGCAAAACTTGCTTTGACCTTGGGTGAAACTGAATTATCTGAAGGGATTGTAAATGTAAAATCAATGGCTAATCGTAATGAAAAAACGTTTCCACTATCAGATATTTATGAAAGATTCGATGAAGTTTATGATGAAATGATGACAGTGATGTTTGATTAATAATGAATAAAAAATGAAGAGGAGTAATGATCAATGACAGAAAGAACAGTATACTGCGGAGAAGTCTCAGCAGATTTAGTAGGGCAGGTTATAACATTAAAGGGTTGGGTACAAAAACGTCGTGATTTAGGCGGAGTTATTTTTATCGATTTACGTGATCGAGAAGGCATCGCACAAGTTGTTTTCAATCCAGCACATTCAAAAGAAGCATGGGAAATTGCAGATAAATGTCGTAGCGAGTATGTGATTGAAATCACTGGAGAATTAACGTACCGTGATAAAGAAGCTATCAACCCTAAAATGAAAACCGGTGAGTTTGAAATAATGGCGACAGCTATCACGATTTTAAACACAGCTAAAACGCCACCCTTTTTAATTGAAGATGAAAATAATGTCGGCGATGAAATTCGTATGAAATACCGCTATTTAGATTTGCGCCGTCCACAAATGACAGCTAACATAAAATTACGTCACGAAGTGACAAAATCAATTCGTCATTATTTAGATGATACTGATTTTATTGATATCGAAACGCCTTATTTTGGCAAATCAACACCTGAAGGCGCTCGTGATTATTTAGTTCCTTCTCGCGTTCATGCGGGTCATTTCTATGCATTGCCACAATCACCTCAAATTTTTAAACAATTATTGATGAATGCTGGTTTTGATCGTTATTACCAAATCGTTCGCTGTTTCCGTGATGAAGATCTACGTGGGGACCGTCAGCCTGAGTTTACTCAAATTGATATCGAAACGACTTTCTTATCACCAGAAGAAATCCAAACAATGACTGAAGAAATGTTAGCAAAAGTGATGCGTGAAACAAAAGGGATCGAAGTCACATTACCGTTCCCGCGTATTAGCTATGATGAAGCAATGGCACGTTATGGAAGTGATAAACCAGACACACGTTTCGATATGGAATTGATCGATATCGCGGATGTGGTAAAAGACGTTGATTTCAAAGTGTTCCAAATGGCCTTAGAAAATGGCGGACAAGTTAAAGCGTTAAATGCTAAAGGTGCAGCTGATAAATATTCAAGAAAAGATATGGATAACTTAGGTACTTATGTAAGCCAATTTGGTGCTAAAGGGCTCGCTTGGTTAAAAGTAGAAGAAGATGGACTAAAAGGACCGATTGCAAAATTTTTAACGGATGTGTCAGATGATTTGATCAAGGCAACAAATGCTGAAATCGGTGATATTTTGATGTTTGGTGCAGATAAACCAGAAGTGGTTGCAGCTTCATTGGGTGCGGTTCGTTCACGTTTAGGGAAGGAATTAGGATTGATCGATGAGTCTAAATTCAACTTCCTATGGGTCGTTGATTGGCCATTGTTTGAATACGATGAGGAAGCAGGTCGTTATGTTTCTGCCCACCATCCATTCACACAACCAAAAGAATCAGACATCGAATTACTTTCAACAGATCCAGCAAAAGTTTACGCTGAGGCATATGATATCGTCTTAAATGGCTATGAATTAGGCGGCGGTTCACTGCGTATCCACAAACGTGCGTTACAAGAAAAAATGTTTGAAACACTAGGCTTCACTAAAGAATCAGCACAGGAGCAATTTGGTTTCTTATTGGATGCTTTAGAGTATGGTTTCCCTCCACATGGCGGAATTGCTTTAGGCTTAGATCGTTTAGTAATGTTGTTGGCAGGTGAAAATAATATTCGTGAAGTGATTGCCTTTCCTAAAAATGGAAAAGCGGCTGATCCGATGACAAGCGCACCAAGTGTGGTTTCACCATTACAATTATTTGAGTTGAACATTGATGTAACAGCAGTTGATGAGTAAATAAAAACTTAAGAAGAGAGGGTGCTTCTGCTCTCGCCGTTTATTCGGATTCTTTAAGGCTAGGAGATAACTCGTAGAGTTATCTCCTAGCCTTTTGTTGTTAAAGAGAATGATATATCGTTAAATTTGATAGTGTAGGCATCGTTTATAAAATATTTATATTTATGTTTTATACTGAATATATAACGTTTCAAAGGAGGGATATGGTGATTAAAAAGAAACTTTTGACAAAAGTATCGTTGATAACACTATTTTTAATTATTCTATCAGCTTGCCAAGTAAAAAAAACGGATCAAACAATGCCAACAAAGGAGAGTACAGCCATGACAAAAGAAGAGAATAGTACAAATCAATCAAGTGAAACAGTGGAAATAAATTCATCAGAGTTACCTAATAAATCTTTTGCTGAGGGATCTTTAATTCAAGCTGTAAGAGAAAATGATTTGAAACAAGTTCAAGAAATACTAAAAGATGACAATTACAAGATCGATGAAGTTGATACTCAAGATGAAACGCCACTTTTAATCGCAACGCATCAAAACTCTATTGAAATTGCAAAATCATTGATCGATGCAGGAGCAGATATTAATAAACAAGACACAATTTCAGATAGCCCATATTTATATGCAGGAGCCCAAGGTAAGACAGAGATCTTACGGTATATGTTAGAAAAACAAGTGCCTGATCAGCAAAAAGTTAATCGGTTTGGCGGAAATGCGCTGATACCTGCTGCTGAAAAAGGACATCTGGATAATGTCAACATTTTATTAAAAGATGAGCGCTCAAATGTTGATCATCAAAATAATTATGGCTACACTGCTTTGATAGAAGCTGTTGCATTAACAGATGGTTCTTCAATCTATCAACAAATTGTCAAAGCGTTGCTAGAAGGTGGGGCTGATAAAACATTGAAAGATAATACAGGTCGAACAGCTGAAGACTATGCTAGAAGTTTAGGTTATTCTGAAATATTGACTTCATTAAATGAGTATTAAACAATAATGGAACAGAAGTTTCCCTTTAAAGAGGTTACTTCTGTTTCGTTTTTTTATTCACAATGAGTTTGAATAAAAAATAGTATAAACATAAAAAATGCCTAAAGAAAGATTAAAGATAGTGAAACTTTTGGTTTATTTAAAAGATTCTGCTTTTTTTCTTCCCTTAAAGCACGTATAATGAAATTCAAATGAATCGAGTAAAGTGAGGCTGCTTCCACATGAAAAAATTATTTGAAAGTTTACCTGTCCATGATTATACGACAAAACTTTCAGTGTCGATCGTTTACGCGATTTTGGCATCTGTTGCAATGAACTTCTTTTATCAACCAGGAAACATTTATTCCAGTGGGATTACTGGATTGGCACAAATTTTAACGACATTATCAACAAATGTTGTGGGATTCCATGTGCCGGTGTCGATTACGCTGTACGCGTTGAATATTCCTTTATTTTTTATAGCATGGCGTAAAATAGGTAAAAAATTTACAATTTTTACTTTTTTAACTGTTACGTTGACATCTATATTTATGCAAATCGTGCCACAAACAAGTCTGTCAGATGATCCTATTATTTGTGCGATTTTTGGTGGGGCTGTTATGGGATCTGGAATTGGATTTGCATTGAAAAATGGTTTATCTTCAGGTGGCCTAGATATTTTTAGTATCACGATCAGAAAAAAAACAGGGCGCTCAGTAGGTTCTATTTCAATGTACTTTAATGCCTTGATTATTTTTGTTGCAGGCTATTTGTTTGGTTGGCAGTATATGTTTTATAGTGCGTTATCGATTTTTGTGAGTGGAAAAGTGACAGATGCCGTCTATACGAAACAAAAGAAAATGCAAGTCATGATCATCACAAAAAATCCAGATGCTGTGATCGATGGGATTCAGCAGAAAATGAGAAGAGGAATCACAATCATTCATGAAGCGGAAGGTGCTTATCGTCATGATAAGCAGACATTATTGTTGACAGTTGTCACTCGGTTTGAATTGCCGTCATTGGAAGCAGCAATGAAAGAAACTGATCCGTCAGCTTTTGTAAGTATCTCAGATAATGTCAAGATTCTTGGCCGGTTTTATGAAGAGGATCTATAGGGAAAGAAGTGTCTCATCCTAAGAAATAAGGAGGAATTAACGGGAGTTGTTCAATAAAATTTTGTGAATTTAAGCTTATTTATAAAGAGATTACTTCTGCTCCAATCGTTTATAAAGATTCCAAGTGAGTGGGACATGACTGAAAGAGAGTTGTGTCCCGCTCACTTTCTTTTTTAAGATTATATTTGAAGTATAAGAGTGTAGAATAAAGTATTGTATTGATAAGATCAGGCTATAAATTATCGGGTTATAATTTTAGTTGTATTGATTCAAGTAATGTCAGAAACTTTTTGACGGTTAGTTAAAATGGCTGGATATAAAATTAAGAAACAAGTGACTAATTCAAAAAAATAATCTCTTTTTCTTGAAATGAAAAGTGAAAACTGGTACACTTAGAATGTAAGATTGAGGGGCACTTTTAAGATGTTAATAGAATTTAACAATGCGAAAGAGGAACATCAATCCTATTTTTTTAAAGTTCATAGGTCGTTTTAAGTCTTACTTGGACGTTTTTAGACCAACGAAGGAGCGCATCATGCTAGATGAATTGAAAATGATTGAAGCAGTTGCTCCAGATTTGCTCGATGTAATGCAGGAAAGGTTTCATATTCTTCGTAATATATACTGGATGCAGCCTATTGGACGTAGAAGTCTATCGGATAGTATGGGAATTACAGAACGGGTCTTAAGAACAGAGACCGATTTTCTGAAAAACTTACAATTGATAGAGACTTCTAAAAGCGGAATGACATTAACTGAAAAAGGATTAGATGTTTATCAAGGTTTAGAAGCTGTTATGAATCAGTTACTTGGTATGCATCAAGTCGAAAAAGAAATCAGTCAATATTTTGGGATCAAGCGTTGTATCGTTGTGGCCGGTAATAGTGACAATCAAGAGAAAGTTCTTTACGAATTCGGTGATATTTTGACCGATTCATTAGACTTACTTTTACCTGAAAGCAATAATATTATTGCTGTTATGGGTGGCACTACAATGGCAATGACTGCTGAGCATATGGGCACGCTAGAGACGGAAAAAAGACATAATTTGTTTGTTCCAGCTAGAGGCGGAATCGGAGAAGCAATGACGGTTCAAGCTAACTCAGTAAGTGCTGTAATGGCCAGCAAAACTGGTGGTCATCATAGAGCATTATATGTTCCAGAACAATTGAGTCTTGAAACATATAATTCATTACTGCAAGAACCATCGATTCAAGAAGTATTGACACTGATCGAACAAAGTAATTGTGTTGTTCATAGTATCGGACGTGCTTTGCATATGGCTGCACGCCGCAAAATGTCAGATGATGAAATGGTCATGTTAAAGCAAAACAACGCTGTTGCAGAATCTTTTGGTTATTTCTTTGATGAAGAGGGGAAAGTTGTTTATAAAATCCCTCGCATTGGACTTCAGTTAAAAGATGTACAAAAAATTCCGAATGTCGTAGCAATTGCTGGCGGTAAGACAAAAGCCAAAGCAATTCGCGCATACATGAAAAACGCACCAAAACAAACGTGGCTCATCACGGATGAAGCTGCTGCAAATGAGATTTTAAAAGGGGTAACCCTTTAAAATAAAAAAATTTTTGATTTTCATAAGGAGGAAATCTTTAATGACAGTTAAAGTAGGTATTAATGGATTTGGACGTATCGGACGCTTAGCATTCCGTCGTATCCAAGATGTAGCAGGAATCGAAGTAGTAGCAATCAATGATTTAACAGATGCTAAAATGTTGGCTCACTTGTTAAAATATGACACGACTCAAGGACGTTTCAACGGAACTGTTGAAGTTCATGATGGATCTTTCAACGTAAACGGTAAAGAAGTAAAAGTTCTTGCTAACCGTAACCCAGAAGAATTACCATGGGGCGATTTAGGTGTAGATATCGTTCTTGAATGTACTGGATTCTTCACTTCAAAAGAAAAAGCTGAATTACACTTAAAAGCTGGTGCTAAACGTGTTGTTATCTCTGCTCCAGGCGGAAATGACGTACCAACAATCGTTTATAACACTAACCACGATATCTTAACAGGTAAAGAAACAGTTATCTCAGGTGCTTCATGTACGACTAACTGTTTAGCTCCTATGGCTAAAGCTTTACAAGATAACTTTGGTGTTGTTGAAGGTCTTATGACTACGATCCACGCTTATACAGGTGACCAAATGACTCTTGATGGACCTCACCCAGGTGGAGACTTCCGTCGTGCACGCGCTGCAGCAGAAAACATCGTACCTAACACAACTGGTGCTGCTAAAGCAATCGGTCTAGTTATTCCTGAATTGAACGGTAAATTAGACGGAGCTGCTCAACGTGTTCCTGTAGCAACTGGTTCATTGACTGAATTAGTAACAGTTCTTGACAAAAAAGTAACGGTTGAAGAAGTAAATGAAGTTATGGCTAAAGCTGCTAACGAATCTTACGGCTACAACACAGACGAAATCGTTTCTTCTGATATCGTAGGTATGACTTTCGGTTCATTATTCGATGCTACTCAAACAAAAGTAATGACTGTTGGCGACCAACAATTAGTGAAAACTGTTGCTTGGTATGACAACGAAATGTCTTATACTGCACAATTAGTTCGTACTTTAGAGTACTTCGCTAACTTATAAGATTCATTCTTATCATTAGTGAAATTTGAACAACTGTGAAATAATAAGCGGGGAAGCAACGCGCTTCTCCGTTTTTATTATTTTGTTTAAAAATACCTAAAAACTTTTTATAGATAGGAGTACTCCATAATGGCTAAAAAGACAATCAAAGATGTAGAGTTAAAAGATAAAAAAGTACTTGTCCGTGTTGACTTTAACGTGCCTTTGAAAGATGGTGTGATCACAAACGATAACCGTATCGTAGCGGCACTTCCAACAATCAAATACGTAATCGAAAACGGTGGAAAAGCGATTTTATTTTCTCACTTAGGTCGTGTGAAAACAGAAGAAGATAAAGAAGGCAAATCATTAAAACCAGTTGCTGAGCGTTTAGGTGAATTATTGGGCAAACCAGTAACTTTCGTTCCCGAAACTCGTGGTACTGAATTAGAAACAGCTGTCAACAACATGAAAGACGGCGACGTTTTAGTGTTTGAAAACACTCGTTTTGAAGATATCAATGGTAAAAAAGAAAGCGGAAATGACGCTGAATTAGGTAAATACTGGGCTTCTTTAGGCGATGTATTTGTTAATGATGCTTTTGGTACAGCGCACCGTGCGCATGCGTCTAACGTAGGAATCGCGTCAACGGGTATTCCAACAGTTGCTGGATTCTTAATGGATAAAGAAATCAAATTCGTTGGTGAAGCTGTTACTGCACCAAAACGTCCATTCGTTGCTATCTTAGGTGGCGCAAAAGTTTCTGATAAAATCGGCGTTATCGAAAACTTGATTTCTAAAGCAGATAAAATCCTTATCGGTGGCGGAATGACGTATACTTTCTATAAAGCTAAAGGTATGAACATTGGTAAATCTTTAGTAGAAGAAGACAAAGTTGAATTAGCAAAAGAATTGATCGAAAAAGCGGGCGACAAATTAATCTTGCCAATCGATTCGATCACAGCGGCTGATTTCTCAAACGATGTACCAACAGAAGAACATACTGGTGATGTTCCTGATGGCCAAATGGGTCTTGACATTGGACCTGAAACAATTGCTTTATTCGCTCAAGCATTAGAAGGCGCAAAAACAGTTGTTTGGAACGGACCAATGGGCGTATTCGAAATGAGTAACTTTGCTAATGGTACAATCGGTGTTTGTGAAGCAATCGCAAACTTACAAGATGCAACAACGATCATCGGTGGTGGTGATTCAGCTGCAGCGGCAATTCAATTAGGTTTTGCTGACAAATTCACTCACATCTCAACTGGTGGGGGCGCAAGCTTAGAATTGTTAGAAGGTAAAGAATTACCTGGATTAGCAGCAATTAACGATAAATAAAAAGTTTTCTTTTTGAACACTGTGATCGATATATACCATAAATCGATATATACCATAATAAGAAAAGGATGTGCTTTTCCATGCGTAAACCAATCATCGCTGGTAACTGGAAAATGAACAAAACTTTAGCAGAAGCGCAAAGCTTTGCTGAGGCAGTAAAAAATGCTATTCCGTCAAAAGATGTTGTTGATTCAGTAATCGGATCTCCAGCGTTATTCTTAGCACCACTTGCTTGGAGTCTTAAAGATTCTGAAGTACAATTATCTGCACAAAACTGCTACTGGGAAAACTCAGGCGCTTTCACTGGCGAAAACTCACCAGCTGCTATTGCAGACTTGGGCATTCAATATGTGATCATTGGTCATTCTGAACGTCGTGAGTATTTCCACGAAACAGATGAAGATATCAACAAAAAAGCGAAAGCTATTTTTGCAAACAACATGACACCGATCTTTTGTTGTGGTGAATCTTTAGAAACTTACGAAGCTGGTAAAACTGCCGAGTGGATCGAAGGTCAAATCACAAATGGTTTAGTTGGTTTATCAAATGAGCAAGTATCTTCAATGGTTATTGCTTATGAACCAATCTGGGCAATCGGAACTGGTAAATCTGCTGATGCAAACATTGCAGATGAAATCTGTGGCGTTGTTCGTGCAACAGTTGAAAAATTATACGGTAAAGAAGTATCAGAAGCTGTACGTATCCAATACGGCGGTTCTGTAAAACCTGAAAATATTGCTGAATATATGGCAAAAGAAAACGTTGATGGTGCTTTAGTCGGCGGAGCGAGCCTTGAAGCAGACTCATTCTTAGCTTTGTTAGATGCGGTTAAATAATCACGGCTTATAACAATATACGCAATTAATCAAAGATTTATTGAATAATCTATGAATTATGCAAAAAATGTTTGCATAGCTCGCGTTTATTCACTACAATCATAATTAAGGGAATCGAATCCCCTTAGTATAAAACAAACTCAAAGGAGAGACAAAACATGTCAATTATTACTGATGTTTACGCACGCGAAGTCTTAGACTCACGCGGTAACCCAACAATCGAAGTAGAAGTATACACTGAAAGCGGTGCTTTTGGTCGTGGAATGGTTCCATCTGGAGCTTCGACTGGTGAATACGAAGCAGTTGAATTACGTGATGGCGACAAATCTCGTTACTTAGGTAAAGGGGTTGTTAAAGCAGTTGACAACGTTAATAACATCATCGCTGAAGCAATCATTGGCTACGATGTACGTGACCAAATGGCTATTGATAAAGCAATGATCGATTTAGATGGAACTCCTAACAAAGGTAAATTAGGCGCAAACGCTATTCTTGGTGTTTCGATCGCTGTAGCTCGCGCTGCTGCTGATTACCTAGAAATTCCTTTATACCACTACTTAGGCGGATTCAATACGAAAGTATTACCAACTCCAATGATGAACATCATCAATGGTGGATCTCATGCTGATAACAGTATCGACTTCCAAGAATTCATGATCATGCCTGTAGGCGCTCCTACATTCAAAGAAGCATTACGTTATGGTGCTGAAGTATTCCACGCATTAGCTGGAATCTTAAAAGCTCGTGGCTTAGCTACTTCTGTAGGTGACGAAGGTGGATTTGCTCCTAACCTTGGTTCAAACGAAGAAGGTTTTGAAGTAATCATCGAAGCAATCGAAAAAGCTGGTTATGTACCTGGTAAAGATATCGTTCTTGCTATGGATGCTGCTTCTTCTGAATTCTACGACAAAGAAAAAGGTGTTTACGTTTTAGCTGATTCAGGCGAAGGCGAAAAAACAACTGAAGAAATGATCGCATTCTACGAAGAATTATGTGCGAAATACCCAATCATCTCAATCGAAGATGGATTAGATGAAAATGACTGGGATGGCTTCAAAAAATTAACGGTTGCTTTAGGCGACAAAGTTCAATTAGTTGGTGACGATTTATTCGTTACAAACACAACTAAATTAGCTGAAGGGATTGAAAAAGGCATCGCGAACTCAATCCTTATCAAAGTGAACCAAATCGGTACTTTAACTGAAACATTCGAAGCAATCGAAATGGCTAAAGAAGCTGGTTATACAGCAGTTGTATCTCACCGTTCAGGTGAAACAGAAGATTCAACAATCTCTGATATCGCTGTTGCAACAAACGCTGGCCAAATCAAAACTGGTTCTTTGTCACGTACTGACCGTATTGCTAAATACAACCAATTATTACGTATCGAAGACCAATTAGGCGAAGTTGCTGAATACAAAGGCTTGAAATCTTTCTACAACTTAAAAAATAAATAATTTTCGTTGATTATAAAGTAAAAAGGGACAACTGATTCTTGGATCTTTTCTCCTTATGCTCATACGTAAAGCCTCCTTTTACATTCGTAAGAGGAGGTTTTTTTACATATTCAATAACCGAAATGGATTATAAAAAGAGCTGCTAATTAGCAGCTAAAAAAGTGGAAACAGGTTCTATTATCAAAAATAAAAAATCGGTGTTATACTAAAAAAAACGAGGAGGGTGCAACATGAACCAATCAGATCTCCAGACTATCATGAAAAAACAACACGATTTTTTTAACACAAACCAAACAAAATCAATTCCGTTTAGAAAAGAACAATTGGAACAACTGTTGGTAAACATAAAGAAACACGAAGAGGATTTCTACTGGGCTTTTGAAAAAGATCTAAAAAAACCTAAAGCAGAAGTTTATGCAACAGAGCTAGGACTCGTTCTCTCAGCAATAAAAGACATGCTTAAGAATCTTGATAAATGGACCAAACCAGTAAATAAACCAAGAGCTGTCTCGTCTTTATTAAATAAAAATACTGTATTTTTAGAACCTTATGGAACAGTCTATATTATTGGACCCTTTAATTATCCTCTTCAATTGACCTTAGTTCCTTTGATTGGAGCATTAGCATCTGGCAATTGTGCAATAGTAAAACCGTCATCAAAAACACCGAATGTAGCTGCTGTGATCGGTGCGATCATTGGAGAAACATTTGATGAAGAATATGTCAAAGTTCTTTCACCTAATTCAATCGACAATGCTTCTGTTTTAAAAGAACGTATGGATTTTATCTTTTTTACAGGAAGCACTAAAGTTGGAAAAATCGTCATGGAAGCAGCGGCGCAACACTTAACACCTATCGTCCTGGAACTCGGTGGTAAAAGCCCGGCAATTGTGACGGAACAAGCAGATATAGAGTTAGCTGCTGAACGAATTATGTGGAGTAAGTTGCTGAATACAGGACAAACATGCATTGCAACAGATTACGTGTTGGTAGATGAAAAAGTCAAAGAGCAATTAATTATCGCATTAAAAGAAAAAATCATTGAATTTTATGGGGAAAACATTCAATCCAATCCCGATTATGGTCGTATTGTTCAAGGATCAGCTATTGAGAAGTTTATTCAATTGATCGATGAAAATGCTCATTATTTGATTCACGGGGGCGAGTTTGACCAGAAAACACGATTTGTCGCACCTAGTTTATTTGATATTGGCTTAAGTCGTGAAAATAGTTTGATGCAAGAAGAATTATTTGGGCCGCTTTTACCGATTTGTACCTATCGAGCGTTAGATGAGGCGATTCAATTTGTTAAAGACGGTGAAAAACCTTTAGCGTTATATTTATTCTCAGATGATCGAGACGTGCAAAAACAGATTTTACATGAAGTTTCTTTTGGCGGTGGTGGAATCAATCAAACAATTCTTCATGTAGCAAATGATGATCTGCCTTTTGGTGGAGTAGGTGCCTCTGGGATGGGCAATTATCATGGAAGATACAGTATTGAAACATTCTCTCACAAAAAATCAATTGTTTACGGTCGAAAAGATACCATGGGAAAATTGATTTATCCGCCTTATGACCAGAAAAAATTCGATTGGTTAAAGCGCTTATTATAAAAAAATGTAATAGATCAAGAATAAACAAGACAAAATAGAAGCTGGAATAGAGGTCTTTAACTCTCGAAAAATAAGCGGAAATTGACAAAATTATTCTTCAAATATTTTGAATCTCAGCTTATTTTCACAGTTAAAGATAACTTACCTCGCTATCTTTAAACGGAGGATCAATTTTTGTCTCATTTGATCTTTTCGCCAAATCTCATCGGATAATGTTCTTTCAATTAATATATCTCAATCTTAAATGGACCTCTTGCTTACTAGTGTAACCTTATCTTTAATAAAGTTGTGGATAAAAAGTGGAAACTATTTAAATAAAATGAAAATATGTAGAGTGTTATATGATAAAAAAACACTTTAGACGCATATGTTTTTTTCAAATACAATTTATTTGTTATAATAAGTTTATTAAAGTGAAAGGAGGAAATTTTTATGAAAACAAGAGCTGAATTGAAAAATGAGGCAAAAGGAGTACTTCGTGGTCGTTGGAAAGATAGTATATTGATGAGTTTGGTACCAACATTAGTCTCAATTGCAATCGGACTGCTTTTATTTTTCTTATTAGTAATACCCACGATTACCTTTGTTCAAAATAATTCAGATTTATTAAACAGCACTGCAAATTACGACGGAAACTCTGGAGGTAGCGGCGGTAGTTTTATCGGTGGTATCATAGGTGCCTTGTTTAGTGCAGGGATCTCTTGGACATTTCTTGACCTTATAAGAGGAAAAAGACAAAATATTCGTCCATTTTCTGATGCGTTTAGAGGGTTCGGAGGACCAGTAGTATTAGGTGTGATATGCATTTATTTATTAATGGCTATTTTCATTTTCTTATGGTCATTACTATTAGTTATCCCAGGAATTATTAAGGGTTATTCTTATTCACAAGCCTATTTTATCTACTATGATCGCTATGAAGAAACAGATATGCGACCAGGTTTTCTAGAGTGTATAACTCGTAGTAAGCACATGATGAAAGGATATAAAGGCCAATTATTTATATTAGACTTAAGCTTTATTGGCTGGCATATCTTAGCAATTTTAACAGCTGGTATTGGTTATCTATGGTTAACACCTTATATTACAGCAACAAAAGCCGCTTTTTATGAAAACTTACCAAAAACAACGACAGTTTAAAACGAAAAGTTGGGATGTAACTCTAAGAGTTATATCTCAACTTTTTTCTTGTTCTTTCAAGCAAATCTGTTTTACAAAAATTTATTTATAATTTGTTTATTTTCTTGTTAGAACCTGTTTAGAACTCCTCTATATACTAAAGATAAGCAATAGGAAGTTGCAGTCGATTATATGAGGAGGAATAAAGATAATGAAAAATAAAAAAATCATCATAGGTATTTCAAGTTTAATAGTATTACTAGCAGGTTGTAATGCAGGAGCAAAAGAATCAAATGATTCGAAAGACAGTAGTCAACAACAAACGGAACAAACAAAAAAATCCAATAATGATAACAAAGGAGAGCAACTGACAAAGATTTTAGGTGAAACAAATTGGCAAGGAACAAAAGTATATGATAAAGATAATAATGATTTAACGAAAGAAAATGCGAATTTTATTGGGTTAGCAAAATATGATGGAAACACTGGACGTTATGAATTTTTCGATGCACAAACTGGAGAAAGTCGTGATGATCGTGGGACGTTTTTTATCACTAATGATGGAACGAAAAGAATTCTAATTTCAGAAACACTGGATTACCAAGCAGTTGTAGAACTTACTGAACTCACAGACAAAAAATTTACGTACACTAGAAAAGGAAAAGACAAAGCTGGAAATGAAGTAGATGTATTTGTGGAACATATCCCTTATAATGAAGAAGAACTAATTTTTACAGAGCAAGAAAAACCACTTAATGCAACAACTGGAAAAATTGAAACAACAGAAAATGGTACTAAAATTTTAGGTGAAACATTGTGGAATGGGACAAAAGTTTTGGATGAAGAGGGCAATGATGTAACAGAAAGTAATGCGAATTTCATTAGTTTAGCTAAATTTGATGCAGATACAAGTAAATATGAATTTTTCAATTTAGATACTGGGGTTAGTCGTGGTGACTTCGGTTACTTTGATGTTTTGAATCATAATAAAATTCGAGCACATGTCTCTATCGGTGAAAATAAATATGGAGCTGCACTTGAACTTACTGAGTTGAACGATAAAAAATTTACTTACAAACGAATGGGTAAAGATCAAGCTGGCAATGATATTACTGTTTTCGTTGAGCATGAACCTTATTCTGGAGAATATGATCCAACTTTTAGTTTCTAAGAACATTTTCACTTATCATGTGGCTGTTTGAGCGGATAGCAACAGTCGTAATACCATAAATAATGTAAAGGAGATAATTATGACAATAAAAAAACGATTTCTTATTTCATATATTGGTGGTATTGCGATTGCTTGTGTATCCTTATTTTCAATCATCTGCATTGTTTTTTATGTAACAACAGGAAAAATCCCTACACCAGCGACAGTCTATAAAACATTTACACAACAACGGTCATTGAGTCCAGAAGAAGAACTTGCGTATATCAAATTACGAGGAATAGCCAAATCAGATCCTGAACAGTTGCTGAAACCAAGCGGGGAACTAAAGGAAACGATTCGGAAATTTGAAACTGAATCACTAGGTGTCGTTGTCCGTAAGCAAGAAGCAATAGATTATTACTCGCAAGAATTGGTTGAAAGATCATTGATTGTTCATTTTCCCAAATTTGATGCGAATAATATTGAAACGAGAGGAACAATTGATAATGATGGACGTTTATATCGTTATATGAAATTCGACTTTTATTTTGAGGACCAAGTACCTGGTAGTCTTTTAGTGCTAAAAAAAGAGAACAATTTCTTGGAATTTATGACTAAATGGGGTGTTTGGGTGATTGGTGTGATTGTTCTGGTTACGATTGGTGGATTACTGTTTTTGAACCACCTATTAAGAAAAACGATCATTCATCCTTTGGAAAACCTTGGGGCAGGAATGGCGGAAATTCGGAATGGTCATTTGGATGCTTCAATGGGAGCTCCAGCAAAGCCGACAGCATCTGAGGTGAAGCAACTAACAGATGATTTTGAAAAAATGCGGGAATCCTTGATTCATTCAACTGAAGAACAAGAGAAGCTTGAAAATAACCGAAAAGAACTAGTAGCTAGCATTTCCCATGACTTAAAAACACCGATCACATCGATCATCGGTTATGTGGAAGGGTTGCTAGACGGTGTCGCTGATACTCCTGAAAAACAAGCGAAATATTTGCAAACGATCCATACAAAAGCCATTTCATTGAATGAATTGATCGAAGAATTATTTCTTTATTCTAAATTAGATGCTGAAGCAATTCCTTTTCACTTTGAGAAAATTAATATCAATGAGTTTTTACAACATATTATCGAAGAATTCCAGTTACAAGAGAATCAAGTTTCTTTAAAATTAGTTAATCATCAGGAAATAGCAAGTTATGTCTTGGCTGATCGAATGCAGTTGAATCGAGTATTTATTAACTTGATTGAAAATAGCTTGAAGTTCAAATCTAGCAATCGGACACTGTCAATCCAAGTAGATGTTTTTGAAACTGCTCAAAATACAGTGATTCAGTTCTCAGATAATGGACAAGGTATTTCAAAAGAACAACTACCTTACGTATTTGATCATTTTTACAGAGGTGAAGAAGCTAGACCAACAAATACAGGCGGTAGTGGATTAGGTCTTGCTATTGTTAAACAAATCATTGACATGCATGAAGGCGAAGTCAAAATTGAAAGTGAACTAAACCATGGTACGACCGTAACGATTTTATTAAAAAAACTTGAGGAGGACAGCTAAATGTCAAATGAAGTCTCACGCATTTTATTGATCGAAGATGATGCAAGTATTGCTGAATTACAAAAGGATTACTTAGAAATCAATCATATGGCGGCAGAAATTGAAAGTGATGGACTGGCTGGTCTGAATCGAGCACTTAATGAAGCATTTGATTTAATTGTGGTCGATATCATGTTGCCATCAATGGATGGTTTTGAAATTTGTCGTCGAATTAGAGAAAAGAAAAATATTCCTTTGATGATCGTTTCAGCTAAAAAAGAAGATATTGATAAAGTTAGAGGATTGGGTCTTGGGGCAGATGATTATATGACTAAACCTTTTAGTCCAAGCGAACTTGTGGCTAGGGTCCAAGCTCATATTAAACGTTATCAACTATTGACCAAAACAAAACAAGTCAATGATACGGTGGAAAGTGGTCAGATCATGATTGATAAAAATTCTCGCAGAGTTTTTGTCTTAGGAGAAGAGCTTATTTTTACCACAAAAGAATTTGATTTGCTGCTCTTTTTTATGGAACACCCAAATCGAGTTTGGATGAAAGAACAGTTATTTCGCCAAGTTTGGGATATGGATGATCTGGATAGCGATATTTATACAGTCGTCGTACATATTGGACGAATTAGAGAGAAACTAAAAAGAGGAAAATTATCTGAAATTCCTATAGAGACTATTTGGGGCAGCGGTTATCGTTTTAATGCCTAATACGTTATTAAAGGAGAAAACGCATGAAACACACACATAAACTTGCAGCAGTCTTCTTGTTTGCAGTTTTCGGATTAGCAGCTTGTAAATCTGATCAAACTAAAGTGGCAGAAAAAACCAGTCAATCATCTGAACCAGCTTTTTTTACGCCTGCTTCATCAGTTGAGGTTGAACCAAGTGAAGAAGAGCAAAAAGCTGCAAATGATTTGACCTTTGAAAACACATCGTACAATTATGATGTTGTAACAGGCGCAACCCAAACGACATTTGGCTCCAATCCAAAACCTCTGTATCCTTATGAAGAAAAATTAAAGAAAATGTTCTGGTCAAATCAGCCGCCATTAGGCTTGATGAAGGGTAATTATTATACAAATGATGGGTATTTTGATGTTGGAAATAAAGGAATCGTAGAGATTGTTACGGATGATACGAGTAAAATCATCAATGTTGAATTTAATGAATATGGTGCTGAAAATTATTACGAATCTAAATACTCAGGGGCCAACAAACGACTTTCTGATTACGCCTTCTTCCAAGCTCAAAATCCTAGAACAGATACTACATTAGTAACGGTCGTTAATGGTATCACCTTTGTTGAAAATCAAATGCGGGAAGAAAATCGAGTTGAAGGGAATTTTGAAACCGTCAGAGGCTCATCAACATCCGCTAGACAAGGGTTAATGGCGATAGCTGCTGAACTAAAAGATGAAATCAGACAACCCTCTAAAACAAAATATATCGGTTATGCTGAAGACTTTGGCGATGGCTTGTTTGGCAGACTTCAGCTAACGGTAACAGATGGAAAAATCGATAGTGCCCGTTATGATGAATATTTTGCGGACCAACCAGAAAAAATTACTGCAGAGCAGCTAAAACAATACTATCGTCAATCAAAATATTTTTCTTTGACCTATAATGAAGCGACAAATAATGATTTTGTTACATTTTCTGATGCCTTAACCAAGGAAATCGTCGATAAGCAAGGATTGACAATTGAAAACAGCGAATTGACAAAACATCCTTCATTTGCTTCTTATCAGAAATTAGCCGAGCAGATCGATCTTTAATGAAGTCATGTGATTGAAATGGTCGTTGTTGGTGTGGTTTATGTGATGGGCAATATAAAAGGCATTGAAGAAATAAGATAAAGAGAGGCTAAGACAGAAGCGCTTATTCGAAGTCTATAAGGCTAGGATATAACTCGTAGAGTTATGTCCAGCCTCTTTTTACTTGATTTTGAAGGCATACTTATACCAGAAAATTATTCGTAGTAGGGATAGATTCAATCTTCAAAGATAAACGGTCAACTTTTTCACCCAAAGTTATATGCAAATTCTATCAACCAATCAGCAATCGAAAGCAACTCAACGTGATGTTCAATTTTACGATCCTAGCTGACTTTCTCTATTCATAGTCAAAAAGGCTAAAATCACTGATCTTAGTGCATTGGTAAAATCAATACAGAAAAAACAAGGAAATTTTGAATTATTTATTAATATTTTATAAAAGAGAAAAGGGTAGAGCACAAAAAAAGTAGACAACTTCTAAGGTCAAAGTGATATAATAAATCAAAAGGAGTAACGTCCACAAAAATTTATAAGGGCTTTGGTAGCCAAAAGATTATTGACCCAATCTATCGACAAAGCAAGCAAGACAGAGAAGCTTAGAAACATAGGCGAAATTGTAGTGATTTTGTTCACAATGTTGACTAGCTGACTGTTACTGGTTATATTGCTTTGGCTACTGGATATTGTTATAAATCAAGAATGAAAGAAGGTATTTTTGATGGATAGAACAGTAAATATTATGGTTTCTCTGATTTTACTTGCTTATCCAGTTTTATCGATTCCTTCAATTTTGAAATCAAAACGAGAAAAAGGCAACTATTTTTCTGAGTCTCGCATGTTTATTCCTAAACGTGTTGGTTATGGGATCGGTCTGAATATGCATAATTGTTTTGGTTTTTTCACCTTATTTTTTATTGGTTTGCTATTTTTAATTTTAGGTATATTTTTTTAAACTAGGAGGATTTATGGAAAGAAAAGAGAAGAAAAAAACGTGGTTATTGTTGATCGCCTTGTTTTTAGGCTATACCATGGTGTACGTTGATAAGATTTCAATTGGGTACTCACTTATCCCAATCTCAACTGAATTTGGTTTGGATCCATCTGCAAAAGGAATGATCATGAGTGCTTTTTTCCTTGGATATGCGATTATGCAGATTCCAATGGGATTAGTCATTAATAAAGTAGGATCACGTATTGTCTTGATTGGGTCGGTTCTGGGGATAGGGATTTTTTCCTTCTTATTTGGTTTTGGGACCTCACTAATCATGTTTGTATCACTGCGCTTTTTAACTGGATTTTTAGCTCATTCAGGTTTTGCTTCATCAGCTAGTAAGGAAGTTACGATGAACATTCCGCAAGAAAAGCGAACATTTGCACAAGGAATTTTGATTTCATCTTCAGGAGTTGCAAGTTTTATTGGACCTTTAGCACTATCACCAATTATTACGAATGCTGGATGGAAAAATGCGTATCTTATTTTAACTATATTAGCTGTTGTAATTGCTATTTTTTTGATTATCGCTATTCCTAGAAGTGAAAAGAAGGAAGAAAAAATTGAAGCGATCATAACAAAAACGGATAAGATTTCTATTTTTGTTATTTGGTCCGATGTACGGGTTTGGATTTTATTTTCTAGTTCATTTTTCATTAACTATTTATTATATGGACTTTCAAGTTGGACACCGAGCTTTCTGATAGCAGAACATGGATTAGATTTAAATAGTGCTGCCATTATAAATAGCGTGGGCGGATTATTTATGTTGATCGGTTCGATTGGCGGCAGCTACATTGTGGGAAGATATTTCCAGAATAAAGAAAAAGTAGTTGTGGCAATTACAGCTGTTTTAGGAGCGATTTCCGCTTTTAGTTTTTATTATATTGGTAATCTTGTTTTACTAGCAATTGTTATGGGTTTTGCGAATTTCTTTTTAGTTATTTCGTTTGTGACGTTGATGAGTATTCCTTTGCGTATTTTTGAAGGAGCAAAATTTGCCCCGAGTTATGGTACGCTAGCTACAGGAGGAATTCTTGGTGGATTTGTTTCTCCCATGCTTATCGGAAAATTAGTTGAGATGTCAAACGGTCAGTATATTTCGACGTTTATTTTCTTTTTAGTTGCAGGATTATTAACTGCTATAACAATTATGTTTATTAAACCAAAATAAAAGATCTGTTTGCATGGGTGAACACGACTCTTATAGATTGCATCAATTCCTATAAGTAAAGGTCTCCATAGCGCTTTTAAAAATAAGGAGGAATCATAATGACAACGATTCAAGAACAAATGCCTCAAACGGATATGATCAAATGGAGAAGACACTTACATCGTTATCCAGAATTATCATTTCACGAAGTAGAAACAGCGAAATATATTCAAAAAGTTTTAGCTGAATTTTCTAATCTACAAGTCAGTTCATTGACAGAAAATAGCGTTATCGCAATTTTGAAAGGCAACAAACCTGGCAAAACGATTGCATTGAGAGCAGATATTGATGCACTACCAATCATGGAAGAAGCCAATGTGGCATTTCAATCTGAAAATCCTGGCGTAATGCACGCGTGTGGTCATGATACACATACGGCAATGCTTTTAGGTGCTGTTAAAGTGTTAAGCACCATGCAGGATAAAATTGCGGGAACAGTAAAATTTATATTCCAACCTGCTGAAGAAGTGCCACCAGGTGGGGCAAAATTGTTAGTTGAAGCAGGTGTGATGGAAGATGTAGATATGGTTTTTGGGTTACATATCGCCCCAAATATTCCAGTTGGAATGATCGGAACTAGAAAAGGAGCTGTTAGTGCGGCTTCAGATGTCTTTACGTTGAAGATAAAAGGCAAAGGCTCTCATGGCTCAACACCAGATTTATCTATTGATCCGATTATGATCGGTGTAGAAATCATCAATAATCTAAATAATATTGTTTCAAGAAATATTAGCCCTTTTGACAATGCTGTGATTTCAATTGGAGAGTTTAATGCAGGAAAAACAGCTAATGTGATTCCTGATACAGCACAAATAAAAGGAACCGTTCGTACGAATGATAAAGAAGTTCGTCTATTTATAAAAAAACGTATTGAAGATATCATCGATGGGATTTGCAAAATGTATGATGCTAGCTATGAATTAGATTATTTATTTGGTTATAGCGAAGTGAATAATGATAGTCGTGCGACAGATATTGTAATAGCCGCAGCAGAAAAAGTTGTCGGGAAAAACGAAATGTTTGAAGCACCTAAAATGATGGGCGGAGAAGATTTTTCTGCCTACACAGATGTGCGACCAGGATCCTTCTTTATTTTAGGTGGTGGAACTGCAGCACAAGAGTGCGGGTATATGAATCATCATCCAAAATTTAAAATCATGGAAGACTGTTTTCCAGTAGGTGCTGGGATGCATGTACAGCTTATTTTAGATATCTTAGGAGAATAATTAGCAGAAAAAGGGTGTGAAACAAAAGGGAAATTTACTTTTGTTTCACACCCTAAATACGAATAAAAGATGGAAACAGAAACAACGCTGTCTTATTTATACGACTTTAAATACTTCTAACTCATCCTATTTTAAATAGGCTGAAAAAAAAGTAAGGCAATAAAGTTCAAGAAATGTTGAAATAAAGATATAATAATGGAATACAATAAAAATAATTAATAAAGGGATGAGAAAAATAGAAGCGAAAAAACCTAGAATTTTTACAATGTCTTTTGCTAGTGTCTATCCACTTTATATCAAGAAAGCAGAGAAAAAAGGGCGAACCAAAGAAGAAGTGGATGACATCATTTTTTGGCTAACAGGTTATGATGAAGCAACATTGCAAAAACAACTAGAGACTGAAGTCGATTTTCAAATATTTTTTGATGAAGCACCAGAGATAAATTCCAATGTTTCAATGATTAAAGGTGTGATCTGTGGTTATCGTGTAGAAGAAATAGAAGATAAGCTAATGCAAAAAATTCGGTATATGGATAAGTTGATCGATGAATTAGCCAAAGGAAAATCAATGGAGAAAATATTGAGAAAATAAGTAATAACAATAAATATTATTTTAAATAGCCTTATCATTTCAAGCTAGAAAGGATCTAGCGTACAGATTTGATAGGGCTATTTGTCTATTAAAATACCTTGATTTTTTTAAGATAAATTTTCGTAAGGTTAAAAAAAAACAACAAATAATCTTAAAAAAGTGATAATAACTTGAGAGACGTAACATCAGAATTGCTTTTTAAATTAGTCTTAATATGTAATATTTAAGATAACGAAGACATGGAGGACAAACATGAAGGAATATTTTTTTTACGGTTATCAAGTAAATAGCTTCTTTGATGAAGGAAGTTTCTCGGGAAATCAAACAGAGTTAGGAATAAATGGAATTGTTACGTAACTTTTTGTGGACACTTATAGAAAATTTTTACATAAATACGTTTTGAAGGTAGGAAGATAATTTATGGAGATTGGAAAATTATTAAAAATCCGCAGAGAACAAAAAAATTTAACACAACAGCAAGTCGCTGCAAAGTTTCATGTGACGAGACAAACAGTGTCACGTTGGGAAAATGACAAGTCATATCCTAATATTGATACATTAGTTGAACTAAGTTTCTTTTTTGATTTTTCTCTTGATGAAATTTTAAAAGGAGATGACCTGATGATTGAGGTAGAAAGTCAACGAGAGGATGAAGAATAGACTAGTTGATGAACCAGTGACTTTAAACGTGAGAAAGAATGAACAGGAATAATTTATCAAGGAGGTTGGGTAAATCACAAGAAAAACGTATCCGTGCTATTTAAACGATCACTAGTTGACAAATAAAAAATGCTTATGATACTCGAATTGGAGATTCAGCCTATGGAGAGCATAAACAGGCCGATGAGTAGGGATTATCAGCAATTGTCCACTGATAAATTAGAGTTTGCAGGTTAGATGATTCCATCTAATTTGTAGGCTCTTTTTATTTCAGAACCATATATTCAGTATAGCCAAAAAGAAAATTATATGAATATAGAAAAAATAAAAAAACTGTATAAATGGCAATGAACTTGAAATCAGGTAAGCTATTTATTTAGTGGAAAATAAATTTATTGCGTATTTAAATGCAGAAAAGGAGTTAATTAAACAATGAAAAATCGAAAATATCTAGAAAAAAAGCAGAATTTTACTAAAATAGTAATTTTCCACTCTTTTTTTATAATTTAGTTAATTATATGATTGTATTTTATAACTAAAAGTATAACAAAGTTTCTAAATGACTAAAATCAGTACAGATAAAGGGGTTGTAAATGATCTTACGAATCAATTTATCGATAGTCTATCAGAAGTTACATTTTTACCCGAAAAATCATTTTCTTTCTCTCAAAGTTCTGCCGTTTCTGGATTAATGAAACGACGTATCTGGTACAGGAGATTGTTCGTTTACATCAAAGACAAAGAGAAGTCTTAAATGAAATCTTGTATTACAGCAAAGCAACACATGCCGAACGTTCAGCAACGATCAACTTAGAAAATTTAGAACAAGAACATCATTCAGTCATGCGTCATTTCGAAGACGGGCAAGAGGCGTTACATACATTAAGAAAATCAGAACAAACGAAGCAAGATCAAATAGAAGGTGACCTGCTCATGCTGCAACGAAAAGAAAAAGAGGGACAAGATGCCGAAATTTGATTATAGTGAATGGACTGAATTATCAAGTGAAATAACGCCCAAATCAGGTGTTCCAGGTGACGTACAAGTCAAAGAGTACGAAAAAATACAAGATTTTGATTTTCATATAGTATATTCTGTTGGGAAATATATCTATGATCCACGATATAATAATTTGCCAATACTAGAAAATGATTATTTTAATATATTAGAGAGCTTGAATCCATCTGGCATCAGTAAAAAAATTCAACAGGTAAGAAGGAGAAAATAAAAAGTGAACAATGAAAGAATAATTGCAGATTACCTTAAAGATAATTTTTCTATGGGACAATTAAAGTATAAAATGTATTTTTCAGACGATAGATATTATAAAAGTGAAAACTATAAAACAGGAAACTTATTTTACAATAAAGAAATACATGAATTTATTTCAACACCTTGCTACCGTAAAATTTCGTTTCACTGATACGTGAATTCCAGTATTCCTAGTCCATGCTTTTTTGAATCTTGCCACTCTTCGCTTTTGTACAAAGGCTTCGAACAGGGCAATCTGAAAAGCCTTCACTTTTACATCGGTTTTTCTAAATGTTTGAAACGTCAATTGACAAAAATCGCTGAATTTTTGCTTTATTCCAAAGACTTTGTACCCAAATTGATCACAAGTAAAAGCTAAGAATTCTAATCCTTGCTCACGATATTTTTTATATAACGCTTCTAACCCTTCATACTTGAGGGGAAAACCGTAACTTGTCGCTTTATTTACGATTAGAAGTACTTCCCCCGATTCTCTAATTACCTGTTTAGATTAAATACTAGCCAGTAAAGGGCTTTTCGCCAATGAAACGACCATTACTTGATTACAAAATTGGTGTCAACTCCAACAGCACGATGCCGTTTGTATCTAGCGTCACGTAATAATTAAACGTCTCATCGATTTGCGTATCAAAGACTTTGATTTTTGGTCGAGTGCTACCTACAATATATTCTTGTGTCTCTAGATCAAGTGCTTCAGCATTATGAAAATTTTCGTATTTGTAAAATAGTGCACCATTATGACGGTTAAAGTCAATTTGTTTGATTTGATAATGGGCTGATTTTATGGCCGCTAATTCAATTTCAAATGTCACTGCCTGACTTTCAAGAAAAGCTTCCTCCGAAGAAAGATGTGGATCAAAATAATTCGTATTAAACAACAGTAACTGATACTTCCCGTCAACATAGGTCAACAGATATTCTTCACCTTGCGACAGAACCTTACCATTCATTCTTCTAGCCAACCACAAACAAAAATAAACCGGTCTTTTCCCACTATAAAAATGAAATAGTTCCAACCCATCATTTTTTAGAGCGCGTTCTTGTGTTTGTTTTTCATACAACTCAATATTCAACCAGAATCCGAAGCCAGATACTAATGTATCCAGCATAAAAAGGTCTTTTAAGATAATCGCTCCCCTAAAGAATGTCCCATTACTATTTCTTGTCATCCCAGTCAAGGTGTTCCATTCAGTAAGGTAAAGTGGCAATTTGATTTCGTATTCTTTTAGAATATGCTTGATATGAAAAGTTTTATTCAGTACATATTGATGATAATTTTTTAAATCTGGAAAGGTACTATCTAAATTTTGAAACACATAATTAGGCTCGGCAGAAAATGACAAAAAATCACACTTTGATGCAATCGTCTCGCAAAAAAAACGCGTTTGTTTTAGATCCTTTTGCTCAAAGAATGGGTCAGGCAGAGGAATTTCTGCGCCTACAGCTATTTTAGGAGAAATCTCAAATAGGCTTTTTTTCACTTCTAGAAATTCTGGATAATATTCTGTAAGATTTTGACCTTTAAATAAGCAATTGACTTTCCATTGCTCAGTCATTTTTGTCCCAAACTTATTTTGAACATGTCGAAAAAATTTACAAAAGATATCTTTCACATTTACACTTAGCTGGTTAAATTCTACAAGAGACAATTGAAAAAAAATATTCAGCTGGGCGCTTTCTAAAAAGGTCAGAATATAGTCCCACTGTTCAAATGCGGGAAATGAATTCATTCCAGCTTCTTGGTGAATCTGAACCATTAAAGGAATTTGTGTGAATAGAGATTGGATACTAATATACTTGATTCCAATTTGTTTTTTTAGATCCAGAATTTCACTTTGGACTTTTTTAGAGGCTAAAGCTTCCCATGAACCTACATGAATGATCACGTCTTTTTTTAAATAATCGGCTGCAGATGGGTCCGTTTTAATATGGAGTTGTTTGGTCTGTAGCGATAATTCTGAAGAGTGAGATTCCTCTAATCCCGTTTGAATGTAGCTGTATAAGGGAACCAAGATTTCTTTGATTTGAAGCTCTGTTGTCTGAACGTCGTGTTTGATTTTTTGTGGTGCCTTGGTTTGTTCTAAGTGAGATGAGCGATAATGGGTCGGCGAATCGTTAAAGACTTTTTTAAAGTGTTGACGATACGTTTTACTATTGTTAAACCCGCTATCTAAAGCAATTTGTTCAATACTTTTTTTTGTATAGAGCAACTCTGACAAACTATGCTTCACACAAACTGTCCGTACATAATGAGAAAAGTACTCTCCAGTTTCCTTTTTAAAAAACTTTGATAAAGAGGATTCTGACATAAAAAAATATTCCGCTGCATCAGATAGTAAAATACTTTCGGAGTAATGTTCTTCGATATAGTCCAAAATCTCTCTTAATTTTTGATTATCTGAAGGATGGTACTCTGCGACTTCTTCTTTTTGAAAATGATGAACCAAAGACAAAATAATCTGAGTTAAAAATAAAGTGATCTTGAGTCTTTTTGAAGGTTCATCGCTAAATTCAACCAAACATAACTCTGCAACTTGCTTTCTTAAAGCTGCGATCGCAGGCATTTTCCCATGCTCTTTTTGGATCGGTGTACAGTCAAAGCGAGTATAGAAAAAAGCAGGAAATTGAGTCGCAAAGAAAACACTATTAATTCTCAATTCCAAATAAGTACAAATTTGTTCTAGATTGCTATCTAAGAGAACCCGATCTCCTATATTGATTACAAATACTTCTCCTTCACTGACCTGATCAGTTGTTTCTTCTATAGTAATAAACAAACTTCCTTTCAAGACGATCAAAATGGTCGTTTCTTTACAATGCATCTCTTGTTCTGTCTGCAGTTGTTGATAATTCATCTGATAATTTTCATTTACAATCATTTACTTACCTCTTTTAGTTATTTGTATCTTATTTTACCACTTAAATGAGAAAAAATCGTTTGAATACTGATCTTTTATTTTCCAATCTGACTATTCTAAAAAGGAATTTCTGAAATTTGGAAATTCCTAGCATTGTGAAGTTTTTAATTAAGCATAGAATATGAATTGTATTTGAAAGGAGAAAATCAAATGGACGATTTACGTACACAACTATTCAAACTGCTGCAACAAAAAGAAGCTGAATTAATCAAGATTCGCCAGCATTTTCATGAAAACCCAGAATTATCTTTTCATGAGACAGAAACAGCAAAATACATCGCTGATTTTTACGCTGGCAAAGATTGTGCTGTTCAAACAAAGGTGGGCGGTGGTAATGGTCTTTTAGTTGATATTCAAGGAGGTAAGAAAGGACCGTTCCTAGCAATTCGAGCTGATTTCGATGCGTTGCCGATCCAAGAGGATACTGGACTGCCTTTTGCTTCAAAAATACCAAATGTCATGCATGCTTGCGGACACGATGGGCATACCGCCTATATGATGATTTTGGCGGATTGTCTGATTGAACTAAAAGAGCAATTAGCAGGAACGATTCGTGTGATCCACCAACCAGCCGAAGAAGTACCACCAGGTGGTGCTAAAGGAATGATCGAAGCTGGTTGTTTGGACGGCGTGGATCATGTTTTAGGGATTCACGTGATGAGTTTGATGACGGTCGGCGATGTTCTTTATCATTCAGGACCTGTTCACACTGGGCGAGCAACCTTTAAAATAGTGATGCACGGAAAAGGCGGACATGGTTCAACACCGCAAGATGCAAATGATACGATCGTAGCAGCTTCTCAATTTGTCACAGCTGTTCAAACAATCGTCAGTCGCAGAATCAATCCTTTTGATACTGCAACAGTCACGATCGGTTCATTTGACGGCAAAGGTTCAGCCAATGTCATCAAAGATTCTGTTACGCTAGAAGGCGATGTACGGATTATGAAAGAAGAAACTCGCACCATCGTGGAAAAAGAATTCAAACAAATTCTAGACGGCATCTGCCAAACATTTGGCATCAGCTATGAACTTGACTATGCCAATGATTATCCAGTCTGTGTCAACGATGCTAAAACGACTGAAATGGTTGTGAAAGCATTGACCGAAGCACAAATCCCAGAAGTGAAGCAATTAATCGAAAGTGGGCCACAAACTCCTTCTGAAGATTTTGCTTATTATGCAAAAGAACGACCAAGTTGTTTCTTTTTTGTTGGTGCTCATAAAGAAGGAACACCGATGTATCCACATCATCATCCAAAGTTTTATATCGATGAAGATTGTTTATTGATAGCTGCAAAATCAATGGGTGCAGCTGTTTTACACTATTTATCTGAAGGAGTTTAATCATGAAAGCAACAACACATACAGCTGAGGCTGTCACATATAAAGGGACAAATAAATTACTGATAGGGATCGTTTTAAGCGTATTGACTTATTGGCTGTTTGCTCAATCTTTACTGAATATGGCGCCAGCCGTACAAAGTGACTTAGGTGTTTCTTCTGGCGTTTTAAACATAGGAATCTCCATGACTGGTTTATTCTCTGGTATTTTTATCGTCGTAGCCGGCGGTTTAGCGGATAAATTAGGCAGAATGAAATTAACATATATTGGACTTATTTTAAGTGTTATCGGTTCAGTTGCTTTAGTGATTGCACACGGACCCATTTTATTTATCGGCGGTCGGATTTTACAAGGACTGTCAGCCGCTTGTATTATGCCTGCAACGATGGCTTTAGTCAAAACGTATTATGAAGGAAAAGATCGTCAACGTGCGCTAAGTTATTGGTCGATCGGTTCTTGGGGCGGCTCTGGTTTATGTTCGTTCTTTGGCGGAGCGATTGCTAGTTCATTAGGCTGGCGTTATGTTTTTATTTTTTCGATTATTATTTCGATTTGTAGTGCGTTATTGATTTTTGGTACCCCAGAAAGTAAGGTCACTAGCAACAGTAATAGTAAATTCGACTCAATTGGGTTGCTTTTATTTATCGTTTCAATGGTTGCTTTAAACGTTGCTGTTTCTAAAGGATCTGAATTAGGATGGACAAGTCCGATCGTGCTTATTTTAGTTGTGATCGTTGTCTTAGGGCTGATCGCTTTTTATAAAATGGAACAAGCAATCGATAATAGTTTTGTTGATTTTTCTTTATTTGAAAACCGGGGCTATCTTGGCGCAACGATTTCTAATTTCTTGTTGAATGCTATTGCTGGCACGTTGATTGTGATTAACACCTATGTTCAACAAGGACGGGGCCTTTCTTCCGCTAAAACAGGGATGTTATCGATCGGTTACTTGTGTCTGGTTTTGGTTACAATTCGGATCGGTGAAAAATTATTGCAAACGATCGGCGCGAAAAAACCAATGTTATGGGGAGCGATCCTTTCTGGCATAGGGATTGGGTTGATGGCTTTAACGATGGTTACAGGGAATTCCTATTTCATTTTAGTTTTTATTGGCTATAGTTTATTTGGAATGGGACTTGGTATATATGCGACGCCATCAACAGATACGGCAATTTCCAGTGTCCCAAATGAAAAAGCTGGAGTAGCTTCAGGAATTTATAAAATGGCCAGCTCTCTTGGCGGAGCGTTAGGAGTCGCGATTTCTGCTGCTGTTTACAATGGCTTTAGTGCTGGTGGTAATTATACACAAGGAGCTACATTTGGCTTACTAACAAATATTCTTTTCTGTGTTTTAGCCTTAGGTTCAATCGTATTTATTATTCCAAAAGAAAAACAAGTATAAGGAGAGAGATTACCATGGATAATCAAAAAGCATTACAATTATTAAAAGAAGTCGTTCAAATCAAAAGTATTTTAGGCAAAGAAAAATTAGTTGCAGATAAATTACAAAGTCTTTTTGAACAGTATGATATTCCCTGTGAACAAGTAGAATATAGCGAGGGACGAAATCAATTAGTTGCAACACTAAAAGGCAATGAAGCAGGCCCTGTCTTAGGTTTTTCTGGGCATATGGATGTGGTTCCTGTAGGTGAAATTCCTTGGGATGAAGATCCCTTTGAAGCGATTGAAAAAGAGGGGTTACTTTACGGTCGCGGTACATGTGATATGAAATCAGGCTTGATTGCAGCAGTTGTTGCGATGATTCGTTTAAAAGAAGCTGGTTCAAACTTTAAAGGCACGATCAAACTTTTAGCTACGGTTGGAGAAGAAACTAGTGCGATCGGTTCTGGTCAATTAGTCGATAAAGGCTATGCAGATGATTTAGACGCATTAGTAATCGGTGAACCTACAGATGTGGAGATCGGTGTGGCTCACAAAGGCGCTTTATGGCCTCGCATCACGACTTATGGGAAAACAGCTCATGGTTCAATGCCTGATCAAGGAGTCAATGCGATCGAGCATATGCTTTTAGTTTTGAATGCCTTTAAAGAAACGTTTGATTTCTCTCAATCTGTGGACGAATTAGTGGGTAGTTCGACTTCCAGCTTGGATATTATCAACGGCGGTAATGGAACCAACGTTGTGCCCGATAAATGTACAGTAGAAATCGATATTCGAACGATCAAAGCACAAAATCATTCTGAATTAAAACAACAATTTAAAGAAATGCTGGATAAATTAACAACGACCGTTCCAAATTTTAAAGCAGAGATCGAGTTTATCAATGATTTACCTTCTATGAAAACTGAACTTGACGATCCATTCACTGTATTGACCCAAAAAATTGTTTCTGATGTTACTGGTAAAACAGCAAATACGTTTGGCATGACTGGTTATACTGATGGTTCACAATTTGAGCGCGTAAAAAAAGAATTCCCTATTTTGATCCTAGGACCTGGTGAAACAAAATATGCTCATCAGCCAAATGAATTCGTAAACATCAATGACTTTTACCAAATGATCACGATCAATGAAAATATTGCAAAAGAATTTTTGAATTAAACAATAGTCAAAAAGATGGCTTTGGTCATCTAATGTTGGTGAATGATTATCCAAAGAATCAAATCAGTTATTGTGGAGCTTGGGACATATGTCCCAAGCTGTTTTTGTGTAAAAGTAGAGTATAGTTAAATTTTACAAAATCGACTGCGGATTTAAAGCTATTTCTATCGTAAATTTTAGGTGTAAACAATAGTATTGATAATTCTTCTTTATAAACGTGTTCCTATTGATTATAAAAAGAACATCGATGTACTTATTTTTATTCTACTATTTATAATAGTCTTTCCTTTTGCATTATAATCATATAAACTAATTATAACAAACTGTTTTTTATAAAAAGAAAGGAGACGCTTAGTGGGACTCAAATTTAGTGTATCAGAAGCACAAACGAGAAGCGCACAAGCTTTATAAGTAAGTAGATAAGCCCAACAAGCGGCTGCTTCTTTACAACAAAGCGTAAGCTCATTTCTATCTGCTCCATTATCCAGTAAGGCATATGATTCTGCAAAGAATTACTTTATGGTTGCCTATACGCCAATTTGCCAGTCCATTATTATGACAGGTGAAGCAATTAGCCCATGCTCACAAAAAATTTTTAAGTGAGTATCAAGCAACGGTTAGTGGAATAGATATGGATTAGGATAAAATCTTAGTTGAGATTGAGGACTACAAAGCCTTGTTGCACACGATTGACGAATTAATACGAGATACGAAAACACCTAGACCAGATTTAGAAAAGCGCTCAATGAATGTGTATGAAGCCATGCAGAAACGACAAGAGAAGCTAGAAAAGTTCCGTGCATACAGTGCGCAGTCAGCAAGCTACTTTGATGAATACAACTCTTCACAACAGGAATTAGACAATGGTGTTGCCAAAATGAAGGACTGTAAAGCATGGAATGCCGTTTCGGGAACGTTTGACATCAAAAAATTAGATATGAATTGGGCAAAACCCATTTCGACTCGTTGGAGTAAACGAGAAAAAATGAGACAAGAGAAACTAAAAAAAGCAGAACCAACCAAAGCCAACACACTAGCAAAACATGGATTAACTGAAGTAGACCTCGTTCAACCGAACGATCCAGAAAGTGTCGTATTTGAAAAATATATACGGCTGACTCAAATGGGTGTGAATCCCCATACAGGGTTAATAATAACAGATGAAGAAAAATGGAAATTCCAGTATGCGGCACACACGAAAACAGCTTTTGATGTACTAGGGTTAGTTGGTGGGGCATATGCAGGGCAAAAAGCTGCGGATGCAAATTTTTAAAAAAATAACAGTCCAAAGAAAATTAGCAAAACAGACTTTGGAGCTGAAAGTACAGTATCTGGAAAAGACTGGGATAATTATTTCAGGAATAAATATGGAGCTGACAATATAAAGTGGAAACCGAGTTCACTCAGTTGATATGCTGAAAAACATAAATTTAAGAATGGAGATTTGATTGTATGCGAAAATTCATATGGAGATGCATTGCTTATATAAGTATTCCTATAATTTTAAGTCTTATAACCACTAAAATAATAAGTATTGAGTTACCTATTTTGATTATTATATATTACGGAGTGTTACTTTTTTTCTTAATTCCTTCTGATGTGTATTTTGGAAGCACTTTAGACTACAACACAAAAGCTATAAATCATACATATAGGTCTGAAAATAATAAATTTAAAGAAGACTCTAAAGATAATTTATATTATGTGTTAATTGTTGTTTTATGTTTGATTACTACACTTTTATCTTGGTATTATCTTACCAAATAATGTATGACTAAAAAGAAATGATCCAAAATCAGTTATTTTGATTTAAAATGCACTTATAAATACTTTAATATAGTTATTTTAGAAGTAGTTCAACTTTTCCCGAAAATGATCAAAAAATTAATGACAAGAACGAGTTTTTGGTTGGCTGTTTCATATTTTATACTGGCATTCATTTTTGTTTTTAGGGGTGGGAATTTCAATTTATTAATTAGCTTTATTTGGTTTGTAAATTTTGTTTTCAATCTAAATATAGCGAGTAAAGAGATACAGAGACAACAAAACTAGAGATAAAATTAATCAGCGTTGAAATGGCAAAGAAGAAGAAGATACATATTTACATGGGCTGCTTAGAAATGAAACAAGAAAAACACAGTCTATAGAATGTAAAAATCAAGAGCTCGTAAGATTTTCTAAAGATAACAATAAAATAAATGGAAATCTTAGTAGAAAGATTATGAAGAGTCTCAAAAAGGTTTATTAAGGAGGAGTTTGTATTTTGAAGAAAGATAATTTAAAAGTTAGCAGCACAACTATAAGTTTATTTGTAATCTTGATGAGTGTTCTTCCCTTAAGCTTATACGTAAACAGAATATATGATGATTCTATCGAAAATATAGTTTTGAATTTTAGTATACCGTATATGATTCTGTTCATTTCCCTTTTTATAAAAGGAATAAAGAAAGCAGTAAGAATTCCATTAATTATCTTTGGATTAGTTTGGGTAATCTATTTAGGTATGCATTACTTAATTGGATTTCATAATCCGTTTTGGGAAAATTAGTAAAATGTTAGCTGTCTCAAAAAGGATCAATAACAAAAAACACTTATCAAAGATATGATAGTTGCTGCTGATCTCTTAAATATCAAAAAGAATGGAAAAAGTAATGGTCCAAAATAAGCTGTTTTAATAGGGAATATTGATATAAATGCTTTAATCTAGCCGTTTGAGAAGTGGTCCGACTTTTGTCAAAAACGATTATATAAAAGAAGGGAAGAATAAGAATGAAACAGACAATTTTTTTAATTTTATTTTTTAGTATGGCACTAGTGGGTTGTACGGGTAAGCAATCAGAAGAAGTAGTTACTTCAAAGGTTAAAAGTCTCGAATCAGAAAATTCAACTACTATAACGACAGAAAATTCAACTACTATAACGACAGAAAATGTAACTGATGAAAAGACAGTAGCTTCTACTGATAGCAATGAACCAAATTATACATTACAAGCAATAAGAAAAATGGCAGAAAATAGTGATGATTTAGATACTATGCTAATTGGTCTTTACGATACGCCGGATGATTATAAAATTTTAGCAGAACCGGCTTATGAAGAAGGATCATACAGCTTTATTAGTGGTCCTGCTAATGGGAAACCTGTTGCTTACACTGATAATAAAGAAGACACAGAAAAATATAATTTAATTAAAAATCCAAAAGCAGCTTCGATTAAAGAAGTGAAGCAATTGATAGAAGAATTGAAACAGGAACGAGTACAAAATGAATGATAAATTAAGAATTTAAGTGTAAAAGAAATGCTATAGAAAATGAAAATGAGAAAATTATGGAACAATCACATTCTGAGCAAGAGCTATTAGAATTAGCAAAAAAAAGGAAATTGTTGGAAAAATTGTCGTTTGATGATATGCCAAAAAAATTCAGAGAACATAGAAATTTTTTGAAATTAGCAGCTGTATTAGTTGATTATGGTTATATGTGTTCTTGGTTACCTGTAGACAATGAGGGAGCAGATTTTATAGCTATTCATTGTAAAACAAATGATGTACTCAAAATACAATTAAAAGGAAGAGTAGCAGTCGAAGAAAAATATTTTGGTAAAGATATATATATGGCATTTCCAATAAATGATAAAAAATCCTTAGAAAATTGGCTGATCGTGCCACATGATGAACTTGTAAATATATTTATATCAGCCCGTTCATGGGAAAAGTTGGGTGGTAGAAGTAGCGGTAGGGTACCATTAAAGATATTGAATGATGTACAAAAAATATCAATTATTGAACCAGTTGATTTGCAATAACACAAAAACTAAAAATTTCCCAAAAGGATCGCTATTTACATGAGATCTAAAAATAATCAACAGGCGGAAATAAAATGAAAGAGAAAGAATATTTCCCAAAATAGATTTACAAATATTGATCAAAAGCTGAGGTAGTAGACAAATTTACTAGCAGGTATAAAAAGGTTTATACTATTATTTTAATAGAAGAGGTTATAGGAGGATATTATGAATTATAAATCGATTGATTTTAAACAAAAGTTGACACTTTTTAATGAATTATGGTCACCAAAAGTCATTGCAGAAATGAATGACTATCAATTTAAATTAGTAAAAATTCAAAATCATTTTGTGTGGCACCAACATGAAGACACGGATGAGGTATTCATAGTTTTAGATGGACAAATGGTAATTGAATTTCGAGATGGAAAAGTCGAGCTTAGTCAAGGGCAGATGTTTGTTATACCTAAGGGAGTGGAACACTGTCCATATGCTGAAAATGAGTGTCAAATTTTGTTAGTAGAACCTAAAGGGGTCGTTAATACTGGCGATAAAGAGAGCAAGTTGACAGCAGAAAGCGATGTTTGGATCTAAATTCAAACTAAGGCTAAATAAACGTACGAACTCATTCCCAAAAAGGATTGGTAAGGAGTAAAGAAATGAAAAATTGGTGAATTATTGTAAAATTGCTGGAAATTTCTATGATGAAAGTTCCTATAAAATTAAGATAGCCATACAAGGTGCAGCATTTATCACTTCATTTCCTCCCCATTTTAAACGTACTCTTAAAACTAGTAACATGAAGCGCTGAATAATAGCATCCAACGCCCCACTTAACTCATCTATCTGTGCATTGACTAGGGCAACGATTAAACAAACCAGTGATAAAAACGACTTACGTATGATTTTTCTAAGTCTGTCCGTATTCCCATCACTTTCTTCTCAAAGCAAAACAAAAAACGTTATTAATGCTACCCAATATCGTCATCAATTCTCTAGATAAAGCCCAAACCCTCATAAAATACAAAATCCCAACCAAAAGTTTCCAGACAGACTAGAAAATCCCAGTAAAATTAGGTACAATAAAAAGAGTTAGTGCTTTTGTGCTAGCAATTGGCAACTTGTATAGATAGTTTCTGCTGTCTATGCAAGGCTTCATCATGTGATTGCTGTCAGATGATGAAGTGCCTTTTTGTTTTGCATCACTACGTTCCACTTTGATCTCATTAATTTCTAAGAGCTAAATCTCTTAGAATTGAAGGACCACGGCTGATCAAAAGGCAGAGTGGATGATGCAAAAAGTACAAGGTGAACAAAATGAACGTTGTCTTCTTGTCTTATATCGATCATTGATCATTTGTTTTACTTTGAACAAACCCTCCTTTTACTAGATTTGTAGAATAGAAAAAACGATATTAGGCAATCTCACCCAATATCGTTCACAATAGTCCCAAAGAATCATCTACCGCTTATTCAGAGTAACCTAAAGAGGCTCCAAGAAACCTATAGAAAATTTAGGTACAATGAAAAAGCTAGTACATGTTGCTAGCACTATTGGCAACTTGTTTGGGCAGTTTCTGCTGTCTTTACAAGGCTTCAATTGTCTGGTTGCTGCCAGACGTTGAAGTGCCAATTTATTTTTATATTCTGATTTGAACAGTTCATGTCACTATGAGCTGTCGTTCTATTCTACCTCCTAAGTATATCCGAAAAGAATACGAACACGCAACATAATTTTTCTTACAACGACCATTAAATAACACCAAAAATCACCCCCTTATATATAAGGAAAAATAACAAAAAATTTTTTCTGAAAACCATCTTGATCCTCTATTGACTGAATTTATACAAATAAAATTCTAGTTTTAGATCTATCGAAGTTAGATTAATCTTAAAAAAAACTTTTATTTTTATAATAGATAAATTATACTATAGAGTATGTTGTAGAAAGAAGGATGTAAAATGAAAAGAAAAGGACTCTCTTTGTTACTTTTAAGTTGTACCGCTGTTTTGGCTGTCGGCTGTTCATCAAATAAAAGTACGAGTGACACATCAGAAAAGAAAGAAGCAACCACAGAAACAACAGCGCATGCAAAAAAATCTGAGCATATTGATTATGAGGATCAAGAAGACTGGGAATTTTCTGCAGGAGAGATGCAATCACCGATTGATATCGTTACCGAAAAAGCTGAGAAAATGACACCAGATACTGGGACACTCACAATCGATTATGGGCAAGATGTTACAAAAGCCGAAAATAATGGGCATAGTATTCAAATCACAGATGGTGGTAAAGCAGTGATCAACGGACGAAATTTTGAATTAAGCCAATTTCATTTTCATGCGGAAAGTGAACATACAGTTGACGGAAAACATTATCCAATCGAAGCGCATTTTGTAAATACTGCGCAAGATGGGCGGATTGCAGTTATTGGTGTTTTCTTTAAAGAAGGTACTGAAAATAAAGGATTTCAAGAAGTATTAAATGATGTCAATGATGATAAAAACGATCCGATCACAGATATAAACGATATGATTCCCTCTAATAGAAGCTATTACCATTATCTAGGTTCATTAACTACGCCACCACTAAATGAAAATGTAGAGTGGTATGTGATGAAAGAACCTGTTGAGGTATCGTCAGCTCAAATAGAAGACTTCAAAAAATTATATTCACACAATAATCGGAAGATTCAACCATTAAATGATCGATCGATTTTAGAGCATGATGAATAAACGATAGTATCAATTCTAATCCTTAGAAGTTGTGAAAACGAGCATAAAGGTGCTAACCGCTGCTCGTTTTCACGACTTTTTTTATAGCGATTTTGTGTCTGCAGGGCGTGTTATACTATGTTGAGTCGGCTTACGTGCTATATTATAAACATAACAATTTATCAAAAGGAGGATTTACAATGAAACACATAAAAAAAGAATTTATACTGAATTGTGGACCCAAAGAGGCTTGGCAACTGGTTATTGATCGTAGCAAATATAAAGTATGGGCTGCATCTTTTCAAGAAGGTTCAACCTATGTTGGTGAGATGAAATTGAACGAAACGATTTCATTTGTTGATGAGATAGGGAATGGTTTGGTTTCTAAAGTTGTTATTTTTGAACCAGATAAAGAAATCAAGTTTGCCTTCTTAGGAGAAGTTACGGATGGTAAGTATGTGGAAATACCTGAGTTTGCTGAAATGACTGAACACTATGTATTTGAGCCAATAGGCAATCAAACGAAAATGCTAGTGGATGTTACTATGGATGATGAGTATTATGAAATGATGAATGATTTATGGGACAAAGCAGGAATTGAATTGATAAAACTAAGCAATTGATCGTACGAAAAAAGGTAAAATAATATAAATTAATATAAGAAGAATAAAAAAGAGTAAGGCATTAGTCAGAAAAAACTGATTATTTTCTTACTTTTTTCAATTTAAGGGTACACAAAAAGTACTCAAAGCTGTAAAATTAAACGTAAACAGAAAGAAAATGAATATTTTTTGTTTGAAAAAGTATATCTGCGATCAATGATGTTACTATTTTTATGCAGCAAAATTTACAGCAAATCGCTTAATAAAAATTTTGCTATTGGTTGGCATTGATTTTTACCAAGAAGGGATGGCGTTATCATGAAAAAGAAGGTTTATCTGATCAGTTTTTCACTACTTTTACTAGTTGGTCTTGCAGCGGTTACGGTCCATAACAAATCGAAGGCACACACCCAAAAAAGTGAGGAAACAAAACGTAAAAACCAAGTATTAGATAAAGAAACAATTAAACGATCCATGAAAAAAATTAATGAAAGAAATGCAGCAGCATTTTCGGTCGATCTTAAAAATGCTGACGCAAAAAAGATATATGAAACATTTAATGGCCCAAATGCCGATTCAATTATCGATCTTTTAGAAATGTCTAATGCTGATTCAGATAGAATTTTAGTGTCTACAGACGGATCGATCCTATCAGGACAAGCAACTATAGACGAAAATGGTACTAAAGTTGATTCTAAGACAGATAAAAATAGTATAACGGTCAAAGAGCTTAAAGATATAGTGCTGTCACATAAACAAAAGATCGATGAATTAGCGGATCAAAATAGTCCAACAGAATAAAATCAAAAGTCAAAAATTACGTGAAGTCAATTTAGTGAAGAGGAAAAAAGATGAAGAAAATCAGGTCACAAAATCCAATCTATCTTGTTCTATGCTTGTTTTGTCCATGGCGATTTATAAATACTTACTATATTATGAAAGAAGATAGCTTTATAATAAGCCGCTACTATGCGAAAAAAAATGCGAAAGAATTATATCGAAAAGTTGATAAATTAGATTATAATACACTGATTAAATTTGGTTTACCAAAAGATATTGGTTCAACAAGACTAGAACCAATTATTCATGGACCAAAAGGTACCTATAAATCAAGGACAAAACAATCGTTGCGTGGAATGTTCGTCCATATACAAAAAAACAATTGAGGCAGTTGTCGGAATTGATTTACTTAAGAACGGAGATCATGGCAAGTGATTGTTTAAAAAAGATAGTCGGTATCAATTATTGAGTTGGAAAGATAAAGATTTTAGAGTGTTATTTACGGCTAGCTATCAAAGAAACCCTTTTTTTGCCTAAACTTCATAGTAAAAAGTGTTTGAAATGAGGAATCCTTAGGAAGATAATTATTTTTGATTCACCAGAAGAAAAATCAGTTTTGTTGAAGAGATATTTAATGATAATAAACCTTGTTACTATCTTTTTTATAACGTGACAATAAAGAAAGAGGCATCTTCGTTTCAATAATGTACAATTAGAATATGTATAAGTAAAAATAGATATTGAGTTTAGGATGCAAGTCTTAAACTCTTTTTGGTATAGTTTAAAACAATCAAAATGAGGCGTTTATAGGATGGTGGCGAATATATATGAAAAAGAGAAACTAAACAAAAGTTACTTATTGGTTTACTATACATATAATCCCGCTGGTGCTGAGATTATTAATCATAGTTGCTCTTGGATTAGCGCATCAAAGAGCAATCAATCCAGTGTTTTATATAAATTAAATTAGGGAGATGCATAATGTTGAAGGATAAAATAGAATAATAAAAATGAGGCACTATTTCTTATCTGAAAAATAGTTGAAATAATAGAGGCAAGGAAAGGAGAGCGGGTTGTTTTTTGTTATACTCTAAAAATCATATCGGTCAAAAAAGCTAAGAATAGACTACACGATTTAACTAAATTTATCCCAACATATAAACCTTCTCAGGAAGTTCTATACGTTGGGCTTTTTTATTTTTGATACACAAAATATGATAATAAAAAGATGTCGTTCTTTGAAATTCTATATAGTACTTTTTTTGCTGAAAAGAGCTAATCGTAGGCATTATCTAAAAAACAAAAAGATTCATCGCACGCGAACGTAGATACTGCATCACTTGAAGCCTCAAATCGATCGAAGCAGCAAAAAGACAAAATAAATAGTATCAATTACCGCTATATATCCGCAACGCGCTTTTTACCTTGTCAATGCTTTTAGCCCCAATTGACAGTATGTGCTGTCCATCAAATAAAATCTGTTCATTTTTTCTATCAATAGAAATAATATTTTCAAGATTAAGGATATAGGATTGTAAAGAAGTCATCATATATTCCTGTTTTAACTGTTTCTTGATTTTCCCGATTTTAGCTTCAATCATTGTTTCCTCGTTTAACGTTATGACTAAGACTTGTTTCTTAAAACCTTTTAATGATTGAATATAACAAATATCACGGGCATTGAAAAACAACGTTTCAGAACCACTAGAAAATTCAACTTTATCTTGCTTGAAGCGCCAAAAGTTTTTGGAAGCGAGCTGACTTTTTTTAATCATTTCAGTAATTATTTGTTTTGTTTCGGAAGGATCTCTAAAATTTTTAATCATATATCCTAAAGGATAAATATTATTATTCAATACACTGATGGCTTTATCTTCTAAACTAGTCAAGAAAATAATCGAACATTTTGTGTTGTACTTTCGAATTTCTATCGCTAAATCAATTCCAGTATAGGTAGTCTTTAAATCAATATCCAAGAAAAAAACATCATTATCATTAATCGTTAATTTAGGAATTTCTTCCATAAACGTTAAATGATTAGACCGGTTTGATAACTCTAAATCAAAAAAAATAGTTGAACATTCATTTAAATAATGAATAATTTGTTTTCTTTGCTGATTATCATCTTCAATAACATATATAATCATTTATTTCTCCTTAATATTTATATTTATGAATGATAATAACACTAATTATTTGAAAAATAAAGATAAATTATTTTCTCAGTTAGGATTTTACAGCGCTTACATGGCATTTCGTTCCATTTGAAAAAAGAATAAACTATGTCAAGTGAGATAAAAAAGAAAAAAACTTTTAATAAAAGTGAAATTAGGAGGACGGAAATGGTTAAATTAGGTTTTATTACGTTAAATGATGCAAAAGAAAATTGGTATCACGAATTACAATCCTATTCTGATATTGAAATTAGTTTTCAAAAGGAGTTTACCGAAAAAGATAAGTGTGATGCTTACTTTATTTTAGGAGGAGCTTCTCAGCTTGCTGATATATGCAATACATATTTGAAAATTATAGAATCTGGTTCTTGCCCAGTTTGGATATATAAAGAAGAGTGTAACGGAAATGACCGGTTACTATTGTATAACATAGGTGCGATCAGTGTTTTCAATGAAACGATGCATCAAAACGAAATAGTCAAAGCGATACATAATGGATTGGCATTGATACAGAAGAACTTAGAGGAAGAAAAGAAAGAAATCATCAAAAAGAAGAATGAAAATAAATTTAAATTGATCAATGAAAACCTCTGTGTAGTCATTGACAACAAAACAACCATTTATTTGACAAAAAAGGAATTTAAAACACTTTCGATTTTATATTCAGTCTCTCCAAAAGCAGTCTCATATAAAGAGCTTTTCGAGCAGGTATGGGAGTTGCCTTATGATGAAAAAAACTATCGGATAGCAAATATCATTTTTCACCTAAGAATGAAATTAGAAAAAGATGTAAGTTCTCCGCAAATTGTCAAAACAGTCAGATTCAGTGGGTATTTATTCAATAATAATTATAAGTAACTTGAAGAAAATTAATGCCGTAAACGATCATTTAGAGGAAATGGAAGGTAAGTAATGTGTCTAAATTAAGTAATAACGATTTTCGAAAGTATAAAATGTATTATCTGGTTGGGATAACCCTTATTATTGCTTGGCTCATTTATTTAATATCCTTTTGGCACTTTTATCATGAGATGTCTTTTTGGGTAGATAAGAGTGCTAGATATGTAGTTCAATTGATTTTTATATCAAGTTTTTATTTAAAGGAAATAATGGTATACATATTTATTTATTTTTTTCTGCTGATATCTAATTTATATTTAATATTATTCTTCTTTTTCAAAAATAAAAAAGAAGGAAAAATGAAAAAAATAACACAGGTTATCATAATTAGTTTTAGTCTCATCACACTTTTATGTTCTGGCGCATTGTTCATGACTCTTTGTTGGCCGTATTTCTTAGCGATTTTTATTGCTTCATTTGTGATCATCTTTATCACATATGCTATTACCAAGTATTTATATGAAGACAATCAAGACCGTTATGTAGACAATGAATGTATAAAAGAAGCAGGTCCGTTCAAACAATTAGATGAAGCTGAAACGTATTCAAATGAGTTTATTGCTTACTGGACGCCTTATTTCATCAAACATTCATTCAGCTTAGTTCATGAAATCAAACACCAAGATGAAGGATACCTAGTTGAGATTTATACTTCAAAGCATAAGGACGAATTCAATTCATTTAGTTAGGAGAATTTTTTTGAAAAAGATAATTTATAGCGCACTCTTTTTAGTAAGTTGTACATTGGTTAGTCTGGTGTCAACGAGAGAAGCTTTAGCCAAAGACGAGAACAATTTAGGGTATGTGGTGACACCGCTTCAACCTAGTACTCAAATTGACTTAGAAAAAAGTTACTTTTATATAAAAACAGTTCCAGGCCAAACACAAACACTGCAAATACGTGTCGCAAGTACCAAAAAGGAAGAGGTTCATTTGAAAATTTATGGTGTCGATGCGATGACCTCAAATAATGGGACGATTGATTATACAGAAGATTTAGCCAATAAAGACGAGTCGTTGAAAGAACCTGTTTCTAGTTTGTTGAAAATAGAGACTCCGGAAATTACTTTGGGCAACTTTGAGGAAAAAACGGTTAAAGTTCAAGTAACCGCACCAAATGAACCCTATGAAGGGGTAAAAATGGGTGCAATCGTTGTTGGGACAAAGTCAGATAAAAAGAAACAAAAAGGGATGTCAACAGAATACAATTATAAAATAGGCTTGATCACCGCAGAAAATGGGGATGAGTTTACCGATGGGAAAACGCTAAAACTAAATACAGTCAAAGCAGCGATACTTCACGGTAAGAAAATGGTATTAGCCAGTTTACAAAATCCAGAACCTAAAGTCATCGATAATCTAAACATTGTGACAACGATGATAGAAAAAGAGTCTGGAAAAGTCGTTAAAGAAAAAACAGTTCAAAATTACAAATTAGCGCCTAATAGTCACTTTGATTTTGAATTAGATTGGGGGATCAATGATTTACCTACTGGAACCTATACCTTAAAGATGGAGGCAAAAAATGCTGATGAAGAATGGCAGTTGTCAAAAGACTTTAAAATCACGAATGACGAAGCCAAAGAAATCAATGCATTAAGTGTCTTTAAGATCAAGACACCCACTTGGTTAAAAGTCGTTAGTATAGTGATGGCCATTACAAGTTTGGTGCTAATGGGCACACTCTTCTATAGAAGAAAAAAATGGGAGAAGGCATGGAAACGATTAAGGATCGCCAAGAAGAAAAAGAAAGGAAAGAATAAGAATAAGAAGTAGGAGGGTGATGACAATGAAAAAGTTTTTGCAAGTGTTTGTTTTGGTAGGCATGTTTTCATTTTTTCCGATGCATACGGTGTTAGCAGCGGGAAATGAAGGCTCAAATGATCTGGTCATAGAAATTAAACCAGATGATGGTAAAACAATCGATAAAGAAATAGTGGGAAAACCGACACCAAAGTTTCCAAATACAGGTGGACCTAAAACCGGCTCATTGCCCCATTTAGGTCAGATGATTACTTCGTTTATTCTTTTATTATCGGGAATCGCCTGTTTGATTGTATTTTGCGGCGTGATTAGTTTTAAAAAAATTTATTATAGAATATAGGAGCAAACAGAAAATGATTGATTATTTATGGATGTATATATTAGGAGCGATTTCCTTTGTGACGCTTGTGTATTTCTTAATGTCTTTTTCAAGAGATATCTTTTTAGTCAGAAGATTGAAGCTAAGCAAATCAAGTTTAGTGATCAATTTTAGCTTATTACTTATTACTTTGAGCAGTTTAATTTTGATTATCTATTTATTCGTCTTATTAAAAGAACAAATTAAATTACTGGGCTAAAAAAAACGATGAACGATTTACAACAATAACTGTTACTAATCTTTCTATAATCAAAGAAAGGTGATAAACAAATGAAAAAAGGGTTATTAGCAACATTACTAGTATCAGCAGGGGTTCTTTCTTTAGGACTTGTACCAACAAATGCACATGCGGAAGATCAAACAGATTTAGAAATCACGATCGATCCAGATGGCGGAAGTAAACCAGGGGAAAACCCGTTACAAGATAACTTAGCTGTAGCATTTATTCCAAGTAGTATGGACTTTGGTACTAATGCGAATAGTGGTAAGGGTGCAGGTGTTGTACAAGTCTTTAAAGATCACGGAGAAAAAGGTTCATATTTGGTAGTAAGTGATGATAGAACTGCTGGTGAAGGTACTAAATTGGCAAAATGGAGAGCAGTTGCACAACTTAGCGATTTTGCAGTTAAAGGTAGTACAGAGGCCGCAGATAAATTAGCAAATGCGCAATTAGAATTTAATACTGGTGCCGTACAAGATTACGCGCTTGTAAAAGACGGTCAAGATATTATTTCAGCTCCAGATCCATCGACAGAGGATGTATTGAAACCACATAATGGTGATGATATCGTAGCTTCAGCTATAGAAAAAAAAGCAGTTGTTGTTGCTGGTGGAAGTGCTGTTCCTGTTTTAACAAAAGCACAAGAAAATGATACTAAAGGTGCTTATGCAACTGAAATTACAGGCAGACAATTACGAGTAGCGTTACCTCAAGATCAAGCAGGTAAAACCTTTACTGCAAAACTTACATGGAGTTTAGAGGATACATTCTAATCAATTCAAACAATAGACAATAAAAAATAAAATAATGTGAAGAGATTATAAATGGATTAGCTAACAGTTATTGTTGTAAGTCGTTCATATTCAAAGATAGAGTATCTATGACTGCTACTTAGAGATTATAGAGACTCTATCTTTTAGTTTTAGCTTATTTAAAGGAGACAATGCATGAAACAAAGAATTACTTATTTAATTATAATCGTTTTTTTTCTTCTAACTTATCCAATGAAAAGCTATGGAGAAGAAAAAACAATCAGTACCTTAAAAGACTTTTCTTATGAAGTTATTTTTCCAGAAAATCAACGGAATAAAGAGGTTGGATATTACGATCTTCTAGTACAACCTGGTAAAAACGAAACAATCCAACTAAAATTAAACAATTTATCTACCCATAAAATGACGCTATCTCTAAAATTCAATAGTGCCAAAACCAATGGGAGTGGTGTGATTGAATATGGACCTAATAACTTTCTGAAGGATTCTTCTTTGGCTTATGATTTTTCTGAGATTGTGACTGGACCAGATAAAGTAGAAATTGATGCTAATAGTAGTAAAGAAGTGACGCTAATGATCCATCCCCCAATTGAACCATTTGAAGGGTACATAGTAGGCGGAATTCAAGTAAAACCCCTCGATAATGCAGTAGAAAAAAATAAAAAAGGGAGCGACGTTGTTATCAATGAGTTTGCCTTTTTGATAGGTGTAATGCTTAGTGAGAGTGATGTCAATAAGATAAAGCCAGATTTGAAATTTCATTCTATCTCTGTCGATACAAATGGGAAGAATGCCCAACTTATTTTAAATTTTTCAAATAGTCGGCCCGTTTTTGCGGAAGACATGGCATTAGCCGTTGAAGTAAGGAAGAAGTCAAATGATCGCGTCATTTTTGAACTGAATAAAAATAAAATGCGGATGGCCCCCAACACGCAAATCAATGTTCCAATCCCACTTAAATATAAATTGGAAACACCGGGTGCTTATACGATGAAGACAAGTGCCACGCTTAAAAATGGTGAGTCTTGGTCATGGGAACAGGATTTTGACATAACTGAAAAGGACGTTCCTAAATTGAATACTCAATTTACCAAAATGGACAATGAATTGAATCCTTTTTTTATCCTTCTTTTAATAGTAGTCGTTGTCATAATCGTTGGTACTGCTGTTCTAGTATTTGTTAAGTACAAAGGGCGAAAAATAAACTCAAAAAAGAGTTGAAGACACTACAATAAGTAATTCACGATAAAGTTTAAATAATGATAAAAACAAAAAGGACTTAATGATTAAAGGGGAGCTTAAAAATAAAAAAGAGGATGAATCAAGAAAAAAATACCAAGTATTATGGGGATGCTATTCTGATATTTTTTACTTTGATTCTGTTGGTTACTTTACAGACTGTACCAGTATTCGCAGAGCAAAACAAAGCAGAAATGACTGAAACAAAAGAGCTTATTTTAAAACAAAACGAGGTCTTGCCAAATCTTGAGAAGGAATCAGAGTTGACTGCACTACTCAATTGAAATCGTAGTAGTTGGGGGTTATCAAGCAAAGATTTTATGGCAAGTAGGAAATACGCCTTAAGATAGTTTATAAATAAATAGATTAGTTTAGAGAAGATAAAAAGAGTCACTTTTGATTCTAAAGCCCCCTTTTTTATCTCTCACTTTTTTTAATGTAAAATATGTAATTTTACAAACGTTTTGCATTGAATGGTTACAGAGTGTTTTATTTTATTAAAGAAAAGAAGGAGTATGATCATGTCTATAAAAAAAAATTTATTTGTTTTAAAAATCCTTAGCTTTATTTTTTTCTGTTTCTATTTTTCTATGCCGGCATCCGCAGCAAAAGTGATCTCTGATGATTTATATGTAGCTTATCCGAAAGTAAATGAAACTTTGGCAGTTGATGTCAGTCAAAAGATAACTTCGCCAGACTATCAATCACTCATTACGTACGCAGCTCATGGAAAAGGAAATCAATTATTAGGGTATGAATATAGACCTGAAAAAGATGGGTACATAATATATTTAGGAAATAGTACTCAAAAAGTTATAGGAAGCACAAAGTCCAATACTGCAAAAGTAACCATGTTTACAATTCCTATCAATAGTTATACTGAATTTAGTGATGACTATATTTGGGATATTATTCAAGCTGAAGAGACCTATTATAAGATTAGAAATAGGAAGACAGGAACCTATCTTACTGTGACTAAGGCAATTAATGATGCGTTGGTCACTCTAGCATCAGACAACGGTGGGGACTCGCAGAAATTTAATTTAAAAACGATGAATGGTGTGTATAAAATTAAAGCATTCAATAATTATAGCTATAAGTATTTATGGAGCATACCTGGTGAGGCTCAGGAAGGCAAGGAAGTAGCGAGTTATCCTGAAAATGGGGATATCAATCAATACTGGATGATTTTATTCAAACCTAGTGATAATGCTTATGTTATTTCAAGTTTCTTACAAAAGGATTTTATAATAACACAAGAGACAGAAAGTGGTTCCCCGAAGATAAGAAAAAATACGGCCTCTTTTGAAACGCCTTTGGGGGCGACAAACGTATTTGATTTTAAATTATTAGGCAACACAGCGAATGGTCAAAGTAAAGTAGCAATCAAAAACAGTAATTTCAGTGGCTATTATAGAAAAGACTATAATGTGACTGGAGGTGTAAGTGCACTTTCTTTATATCCTTATAATTCAAGTTATGAAAACCTACAATGGGTTTTAGATAAAGTTAGAGACATACCTAAACCAGAAATCAAAAACTTAAAGATAGCAAGTGCTAATTCACATTCTGGCTCATTTTTCTATGTTGGAGAAGAACTGACCGTAACAGGAGATTTTAAAGGAGCAGGTTATAACACGTATAATCTGTACTCAGTATTTAACACAGATGAACCAGTATTAAACCAAAAAGATATTAGAATAGATGGATCGGGTGATTCGACTTTTTCGAGTAAAATAGATACGAGTAAGTATAAAGAAGGAACATTTTATATTGAAGTTTATGCAAGAGCAGATTCAATGTTCCAATCGAATAGAGTGAATGAGAAGTACAAACTAGTCTATCCGACACCAAGTGGTGAGGCAATTCCACAAACAATCACAAAAGGAACACCGATCAATACATTAAAGCCCTCAAATTTTGTTAAAAATCTACATGATGAAATGGGAAATACGGTTACTGCAACAAAGATCGAGGGAATCAACACAAATGTGTTGGGCACACAAGAGGCTAAAGTTACTCTAGCGAACAAATTTAAGACAGAAGTGGTGACAGTACCTGTTACGATTGTAAGTGTGGCAAAGACGACTCAAGTTGAATTTAGTAATGAGGATGGTACTGGGCTAGGTGTTAGTCCGATTACTTTTACTGAATCTGATGAAAAAATGGTAGATTTACGTGAAATAAAAGAAGTCAAAGCAATATTAACAGGTGAATTAAATCAGTACGAAGTTGTTGGAGCAGAAGATAGTCGTACCAATAGTGCTATAGATGTAGCGAATTTTAAAGTAGGAAGCACTGCATCAGTAAAATTAGTACTGAAAAAGAAACCACCAACCCAAATCACAACGAGCATTAAATTTCTAAATTCAAAAGATGAATTACTTGATAATAATATGACGAGTAAAAATCGTGTTGGGGATGTCATTAATTTAAATGAAATTGCTAAGGAGACTATTGCTAGAATAAAAAATCAAGGATATGAGGTAGACAAAGTCGAAGCATTTGATTTCGCAAGTATATCCTATAAACCTGTCAAAGATCCAACGGCTTATAAAGTACCAGAAAGCTCAAATGGTACTGGAGTAGTCAATTATTACTTTAAAAAGGCATTGATTACCACGACCATTAAATTCTTTAATACAGATGATAAGAGCGAAATTATGAAAGAAATGATTAGCACAAATAGTATTGGAGATATCATCAACTTAAATACTATTGCTAAAAATACTATCAGTGCAATAAAAAATCTAGGCTATGAGATTGAAAAAGTCGAGGCATTTGATTTTGCAAGTACATCTTTTAAACCAGTTTCAGATCCTACAAATTATAAAGTACTAGCAAATCCGAATGGAACGGGTATGGTTAATTATTACTTTAAAAAAATCCAAGTTAAGACAACTGTTCAATTTACGGATGAAAAAGGGGATGCTATTAAAGGAATCGATTCGGTTCAATTTACAGAAGCAATCGGAGAGACCATAGACCTACTAGAAGTAAAAGAGATCAAAGAAAAATTGGCTAGCGTATCCGTTCAATACGAACCGATTGAAGCCAGAGACAGTAGTAATAATAAGATCCCAACGTATCCGAAATACAAGATAGGAAGTCAAAGTGATAACAACCTTAAATTAGTTCTCCGAAATAAAAAACAAACGATTTCAATCAAATTTTTAGACGATAAAGGAGGTCTGATTGAGTATAGAGCAATGCCGACAGATAACCCTGTCACCATTTCTTTAGATATTGGTAAAACGTACGATTTCAAGAACGGAGACAATACTGAAATTCAACATGTGCGAGATATTCTTGAACGATTAAAAATAGATCAAGGCTATTCTGAGTTAATAAAGATCGAGAATAACAAAGCTGAAACACTAGATGAAACCACTATTAAAATCAATAAGGATACAACAGAAATTTCGTATTATTTGAAGAGAGTGAAACAGCCGATAACAATTGAGTTCTTGGATCCAAATGGCGCCACGTTGGCTAAGAGTATCGAAACAAGTAGTTGGATAGGGGATTTTGTCGATGTAATTCAACTAACTTCATCAACACGTCAAAAACTTGAGTTGAACTATACATTAGAAAAAACAGAGGCTGGAACTGGAAACTTTACTGGACATACAATCAATGATTCAAACTATTTTGCAGAGTACGGTGTTGAGAAAATCAGGTATACATTTGCACCAAAAGATTCTGTAGAAACGAAGGTTCAGTTTGTCGAAGAAGGAGAAGAAACGCCAATCGCAACAGTGCCATTTTCTGGAAAACTAAATTCAGAAATCGCCAACTTAACAACCGTGCCAGCAATCAAAGCAAAACTTGATGAGTTAAGTAAGGAATATATACCGACTGGCGCCACAGATAAGAATGGTAAAGTAATCGCAACTTATCCAAAATATACAATCGGAGCGACTGAGGAAAATATTGTCCGATTGATTCTTAAAAAGAAACAAACTATTACTGTCAATTTTATAGATAGATCCGGTAAACCTATTAGTGATCGTGAGCCCCTTGAAATTATATTGGACCTAGGTGAATATAATTTCAAAACAAGCCAAGATGCTGGAATTAAAAGTGTAAGAGACGCACTGGAGAAACTCAAAACTGCTGGATTTGATGAGTTAATAGGAGTCAAAAGTAATGTCGTTGACAAACTAGTAGAAGAAAAAATCACTATCACAAAGCAAACAACAGAGATTACGTATCAGTTAGGACATACTAAACAAGCCTTAACGATTGAGTTTGTAGATGAAAATTCAAGCAAACTAAAAAGTGATCTAACATGGTCGTTCGCAATTGGTTCTACCTATAATCTACGCAAAGATTTCGGCACTAAAAGTACCGAACTTGAAAGTACGATCAAAACACTTGAAAAAGACTATGTATTAAAAAGCATAGAGGAAGGCCACGGGAATTTCGGCAAAGGTTCTGGTACCTCAGTTGATGATACCAAATTTAAGGCTAAAGACGATGGTACGGACAGACTTAGATACACGTTTGCGCCAAAGGCATCTGTCACGACAACAGTTCAGTTTGTCGAAGTTGGAAAAGAAGAGACACCGCTGGCAACCACAACATTTTCAGGGAAAATCGATTCAGAAATAACGGATTTAACGAATGTAACAGTGATCAAGAGTAAGATAGACGAATTAAGCAAAGAATATATGCTAGTCGGTGCATCAGATAAGCTTGGAAAAAAACTACCAGGCTACCCTAAATACACAATTGGCAGTGCTAAGGACAACATTATTCGTTTGATATTTGAAAAGAAAACAGGAGCTCAAATTACGACGACCGTTAAGTTTATAAATGCAAATCATGCAGCACTTGATAATGATCTGACTATTCAAATTAATGTTGGCGATATTGTCAACTTAAATGAACTTGCTAAGGACTCTATTGCACGGGTAAGCGCTAAGGGATATGCGATTAGTAAGGTTGAAGCATTTGATTTTACAAGTATATCCTTTAAAGAAATCCCAGATCCAACAGCTTATAAGGTACCAGAAAGTACAACGGGTACTGGTGTAGTCAATTATTACTTTGAAGAGGCGAAAATTATCACGACGATTAAATTCCTTGATGCAAGTGGAGGAAGCGAACTTATGAAAAGTATTACCAGCAACAATAATGCTGGAGATATCATCAACTTAAATACTATTGCTAAGAATTCTATCAGTGCAATAAAAAATCTAGGGTATGAGATACAAAAAATCGAAGCGTTTGATTGGGCTAGTATATCCTATAAACCAGTCACAGATCCAACAGCCTATAAAGTACTTGCAAATCCAAATGATACGGGTGCTGTCAATTATTACTTTAAAAAAACGCAAATAAAGACAACAGTCCAGTTCGTGGAAAAAGGCAAAGAAGACAAGCCTTTAGCAACCACAACCTTTCTAGAACAAAGTGCTTCAAAAATAACTGACTTGGCCAAAGTAACAGAGATCAAGAAAGAACTAGCAAAATTAAGTCAGTATAAGGTTATTGGGGCAACAGATAAGAACAATAAAGCCATAACAACTTATCCAGGCTATACCATCGGTAGTGCACAGGATAATCTTATCCGAATGGTTCTGAATAAGAAAACACAAAAACTGACAGTCCAATTTAAAACAACTGACAAGGAAGAGCTTGATCCTGTGGTTAAATCAATTATTATTGAAGAGACTATTGGGACGGAAATAGAACTCTCTAAGCATGAACAGATAATCAAAACACTTAAGGCTATCAGTGATGAACATTACCAACTCGTAACGCAACCAAATGACAAACAAATCATTAGTGAAAGTCCACAAACCGTTACGTATACATTTGATGGAAAACTGTTCATCGAATCCGCACCATCGACGATGTCTTTTGGTAAGGAAAAGATTCAAAAAGGGATTCATTTTATTAAAGTAAACAACGCTGAGTTTGATAAACCACTCGTTATTTGGGATAGTCGAAAGAAAAGTAAAAACTGGAAGGTTACAGCAACGCTTCAAAAACCATTCACAAATGTTGGAGATTCAGCGCAAACACTTCCTGACGACGTACTAAGCTATAAAAAAGACGCTGACAATATAGTCAAATTTAGACAAGGAGATGCAGAAATACTAGCAGAGCGAACAAGTGAAGGAACTAAAAATGAATATACAGTAAGTGAAGAGTGGAAATCAGGAAAAACAGGATTTAAAGTAGAAATTCCAACAAATGAAATCGTAGCAGTAGGTGGTTATCAAGCAAAGATTTTATGGCAAGTAGGAAATACACCGTAAGATAGTTTATCTAGGAATGGATTAAAATACAGAGGAGACAAAAAGGATTATGCTTGACTATAAAATAACAGCTATCCTTTTTGTACCTTACTTTTTTGTTCAGAATGAGTATAGAAAATTATAACTACTTTAGGTTACAAAATAACAGTTAGTTCGATAAAAATTTTCACTAAAGTTTTTATCTCAGCTCATCAGCATAACAATAAAATGGTAAAAAAGAAAACTTTCTTTTTTTTTCAGAGTAGTAAAATTTAATACTAAATATCAATTAAGACATTAAAGATAGGAAGGAGCGTAACCATGTCTATAAAAAAAAGACTATTTATTTTTGAATTTCTTAGCATTATCTTTCTCTGTCTGTATTTCGCTATACCGGCATCAGCAGAAAAAGTGATTTCGGATGATTTGTACGTAGCTTATCCGAAAGTTAATGAAACTTTGGCTATTGATATTAGTCAAAATGATCTTTCTCCAAACTATAAGTCACTCATTACTTATGCAGCTCACGGAAAAGGAAACCAATTGTTAGGTTATGAATATAGACCAGAGAAAGATGGCTACATAATCTATTTAGGAAATAATACTCAGAAAATCATTGGTAGTACCAACAAAAATACTGCAAAAGAAACAACATTTACAGTTCCCATTAATAGTTATACTGAATTTACCGATGATTATATTTGGGATATTATTCAATCCGACGGGATATATTATAAAATTAGAAATAGGTTGACGGGAACCTATCTTACTGTGAGTAACCCCATTAATGATGCATTAATTACATTGACATCGGATAACGGAGGAGATGCTCAGAAATTTAATTTGAAAACGATGAATGGTGTGTATAAAATACGTTCCGTAGCGACGAATAGCTATGGATGGGATGTATCTGGTGGGGTTGGCGTCGATAGAGAGATTATTACGTATCCTTTAGGTCCAGATCAGAGCAATCAACAATGGATGATTTTATTTAAGCCTAGTGATAATGCTTATACAATTTCGAATTACAAGCAAAAGAATTTAATAGTGTCGCAAGAAATCCAAAGTAACCCACCAAAAGTAATAAAAAATGAAGCCTCTTTCGAAACACCATTAGGGAATAAAAACACATTTGACTTTCAACTAATAGGAAATACTCCAACCGGGCAAAGTATAGTCCGGATTAAAAACAGCAATTTCAATTACTATTATTCAAAAAACAATATTACTTCTGGTATAAGTCCACTCTCATTAGTGTATCTAAATAAAAAAGATACAAAACAACAATGGATTTTAGATAAAGTTAGAGACATTCCAAAACCAGAAATCAAAAATTTAAATATATCAAGTGTTTATCCACATTCTGAATCATTTTTTTATGTTGGAGAAGAACTAACTGTAACAGGAGATTTTAAAGGACCTGGTTATAATACGTATAACCTATATTCAGTATTTAACACAGATGAACCTGTACTGAACCAAAAAGGAATTGCAATAGATAAATTAGGCGATTCAACTTTTTCTAGTAAGATTGATACAAGTCAATTTAAAGAGGGGACATTTTATATTGAAATTTATGCAAGAGCAGATTCAATGTTTCAATCGAATAAAGTCAATGAAAAATATAAATTAGTTTACCCGACACCAACTGGTGAGGCAGTGCCACAAACGATCAAAAAAGGAACACCTATCAATACTTTAAAGCCCTCTGATTTTGTCAAAAATTTACATGATGAGATGGGGAATGTTGTTACGGCAACAAAAATCGAAGGAATCAATACAAATGAGTTTGGACCCCAAGAGGCTAAAGTTACTATAGTGAACAAATATAAAACAGAAATAATTACAGTACCTGTTACGGTTATTGGGGCAGAGCGCAATGTTACAGTGAAATTTCAAAAAGGGGAAGATCCATCTATTCAGCTATATGCAGATGCTAGTGTTAAAAGAAGAATTGGTGAAAAAATCGATTTATTAGATGATCCAGAAATTGCATCGATCATAAATCAAGTTGAAAATGTTGAAGGAGAAAAACGGGACTATTCTTTGAGCAATCGAACAGAAGTAGAGAACTATGTAGTGAAAGATCAAGTTTCCCAAGAAATCATTGTGAGATTTGTAGGAAATCTGACGATTGACTCTATTCCAAATACCTTTCAATTTAAAGGGAGATATCTTGGCAAAGAACGAATGCAAATCATTCCATTGATTGCTACAGCTGATACTATTTTAACAATTCACGATAGTAGAGCAGAGGGACAAGGTAATTTTTCAGTAAAAGCGAAACTTGAAAAAGATATTTTCAACGTATTGGATCCTAGTTACACAATAAAAGATGGCTATATTAAGTTTGCCAATCATTTGAAAATCAACTCGAAGGATTTTTCAACGGTAGCAGAATCAAATGGAACAAAAGATCCCAAGCAATATCTATATAATTTTACATTAGGTAAAATCGCTAATCTTGATACTAATATCAAGCTTGTTATTCCAAAAGACTCAATGGATAAAGTCGGGAACTACACCGGAACGATTCTTTGGGAAATTGAAAATGGACCCTAAACAGATGTAGGCCTTTTAAAAATGATGCTGCTGCCTATTCAATAATAAGGAGCATCATTATTTTTGACTAACAAGATACATAACTGCAAAGTTACGTAGAAACGGAGAAACGGACATGAAAAAAATGCATGCTATTTTTGGAGGACTATTATTGATAGTAGTTATCTTTTTCAGTGAGGGAATAACTACTTTTTCAGAAGGCGTAGACACTGGAATCGTAACGCCTATAGAAGTAAAAGCAATCATACCAGAAAACCAAATCGACAAATCAAAAACATATTTTGATCTACTTTTAAATCCTGGACAAATGCAAGAGTTAGAGGTTCAATTATCAAATTTTACCGAAGAAGATCGAATAGTTAAAGTAGAAGCCAATACTGCAACGACAAATGATAATGGCATTGTAGATTATAGTCAACATGATAAGAAAAAGGACCCTTCACTTATCAATGCTTTTTCTGATATAAGTAAAACGGTTAATGAAGTGAAAATACCAAAGCAATCAAGTGTTATAACTAAAGTAACGATTCAAATGCCAAGCAAGTCTTATGAAGGTATCATTGCAGGCGGAATCTACATATATGATAAAGAGGGCAGTAAAACCAATTATGATGGTGGATCAATCAACAATAAATTTGTTTATTCCTTAGGGGTTCAATTAAGAAATAACGTTGATTTAACAAGAGTTGAGCCAAAATTAGTAGTCGATCCAAAAAAAATAATACCAGTTCACTCTGATTATTTAAACGGAATCAACATACCTATTCAAAATACTTCTGCATTATTCATTAAAGAAGTGGAGGTTGAAGCGAGACTTATTGATCATTCTAATGGTGAAGCATCACATGAACTAAAACAAACTAAGCTAAAAATAGCTCCTAACTCAAACTTTTACTTACCTTTTACTTGGACAGACGATGAAGGGACTCCTTTGAATCCTGGGGACTACCAAGTGAATATAAAAATAAATTCCGCAGATTTAAAAAAGAAATGGACGTGGACAATTCCTTTTAGGGTAGATGGGGAAAGTGCTAAGAAAGAGGACAATCAGCTATATATGAAGGATTCAAATGATAAGCATGCGACTGTTTATATCGTGAGTATACTGTTAGTTGTTGGGGTTATTGTAACTGGTTTGATTCTTTATAGAATCAATAGAAGGAAAAAATAGATCAATAGCTTATTTGTTGTTTTCAAAGGATTAAGTTAGCTAAGCGTACTCTATAATAGTTCTTCTTTAATATGTAGAAAATCTCTTCAAGCAAAATCCTCCTAAAAAATCCCCAACAACCTGTATAATAAAACCATCAGGATTGTAAGGGGGATGATCATGAAAGACGGCTTGTACTACGCAACACAATTTAGAGACAAAAAACGAAGCGTGACAGAATGGATCGATGAGCGAACGCAACAAGTAAAAAAGTTAAATCCTGAACTCAATGCATTTGTTGATTGGGATGCAGAAGCAGCAAAAAAACAATACGAAGCTAGAAGAGCAGAAACTGGTCCTTTTTTTGGCTTGCCAATTCCTTTGAAAATGCTAGGCCAAGACAAAGCAGGAATGAAATCAACTTCTGGTTCTCGTTTATTTACAGAAAACCGTGCGAGTTCAACCGATAATTTTGTGAAAGGGTTAGAACGATTAGGATTGATTCCATTAGGGAAGACCAATGCGCCAGAGTTTGGCTTCAAAAATATTTCTGATCCGATGATTTACGGACCAGCGAGAAATCCGTGGAATCTTGATTATTCGCCGGGCGGTTCTAGTGGTGGTGCTGCGGCTGCTGTTGCTAGTGGCTTATTTCCAATTGCTGGGGCAAGTGATGGCGGCGGTTCGATTCGAATACCAGCCTCTTTTAGTGGTTTGATTGGGTTAAAACCAACTCGTGGCAGTATGCCAGTTGGACCTGACGGCTGGCGAGGTTGGCAAGGAGCTTCAATTGATTTTGCTTTAACCGTTTCGATGAGAGATACAGAAACACTATTTTATCATTTACGCGGAACCGAAAAAGCATCACCTTATCAAGCACCAAAAGCGGAATGGGAACATCAATCAGCAGCAAGGAAACAAGTCTTGAAAATCGCTTTTTTAACGGAATCGCCTGTTGGAACACCGGTTTCAGCGGAGGCAATAAAAGCAACGCACAACGCAGCAAATTTTTTAGAACAACAAGGACATGAAGTAACGGAGATTCCGTATCCAGTCAATGGACGTCAATTGATTGACAGCTATTATCTGATGAATGGTGCAGAAACGGCTGCTATGTTTGAAGGGATTCAACAAGCGATTCGGCGCCCCGTTACAAAAGCAGATATGGAATTAATGACTTGGGGAATCTACCAATATGGTTTACAGATACCTGCAAGTCAGTATACGAGATCGCTTCAACTGTGGGATCAAGCGGCATATAAAATGGAGCAATTATTCGAGGAATATGATTTATTATTAACGCCGACCGCCGCTGATATCGCACCTAAAATCGATGCAGAACTGCAGAGTGATCAGATTCGTAAAGACTTATCACAAGCGGAGTCACTTTCCGTTTTACAGTTGCAACACTTAATCTATGATATGTTTGAAAAAAGTCTGACAATCACGCCTTTTACTCAGCTTGCTAATTTAACGGGACAACCAGCAATCAGTTTACCTACTCATGTAACAGCATCAGGTTTACCGCTAGGCATTCAATTTATGGCATCAAAAGGTCGAGAAGATATATTATTTCAAGTTGGAAAGATGTTTGAACAAGAGCAAAAATTCTTATTACCAAAATTTTATCGTGAATCATAGGAGGTTCAAATGAAGAAAGTATTCGCTAGTTTTAGTATTGTTGCCTTAAGTTTAGTGCTCGTTGCGTGTGGTGGAACAAAAGAGCAGACCGCTGGAAAAGATGAAAGCTGGAAAAAAGTCGAGGAATCGAAGAAATTAACGGTTGCCACATCAGGAACGTTATTCCCATCGTCTTACTATAATGATGAAAACAAATTAACGGGTTATGATGTGGATGTCATCACAGAAGTTGCCAAACGGTTGGACCTTGATGTTGAGTTTAAAGAATACAATGTTGATGGACAAATCACGTCAGTTGATAAAGGGGAGTCCGATTTAGCGGCGAACGATTTTGGTTTATCAGGGGATCGAGGCAAAAAATTCATCTTATCTTCTCCAATCAAATACTCATTTGATAGTATGATCGTCAGAAAAAGTGATGATTCTGGGATTGCTTCTCTTGAAGATTTAAAAGGCAAGAAAGCAGCAGGAGAGCCAAATACAAATTACATGAAAATAGCCGAAAAATATGGTGCAAAATTGGTAACATACGACAATGCGACAAATGATCAATACTTGACGGATGTTGCCAATGGTCGGACAGATGTTATTTTGAACGACTACTATCTACAAAAAATGTCTGTAGGTGCGTTACCTGATATTCCAGTAAAAATTTTAGAAGGCGTTTACTTTAACGCAAACTATACTGGATTCTTAATGAAAAAAGACAGTATTGCATTAAGTAAAAAAATTGATGGTGCATTAAAAGAAATGCAAAATGATGGAACCATGAAAAAAATCTCTGAGAAGTATTTTCAAACAGATGTTTCTGTTGAACCAAAAGAAAAAGTGACAGAAAGTGTTTCAGTAGAATAGATGTATATACCGAAAATCAATTTTCAGTTAATGATTGACTCTATTCCGTTTCTTCTGACAGGGTTGCCTTATACAATTGGGATCAGCGTAGTGACGTTTTTGATGGGAAATGTATTGGGGATTGTTTTGACTATATTAGGAATGTTGCCATCGAAATTGATCAAAGGGTTTGTGCGGTTTTATATTTCTTTTTTACGGGGTGTTCCAGGACTGGTGTTGTTATTTCTTTTGTATTTTGGTTTGCCTTATCAATTAAGCGCATTAACTGCAGCGTGTATTTGTTTTAGTTTGACGAGTAGTGCGTTTATCGCCGAAATCTATCGAGGATCGATCGCAGGAGTGGAAGCAGGGCAATGGGATGCGGCATATGCGTTAGGTTTGCCGTTTGGAAAAGTGATGCGAAAAATTATTTTACCGCAAGCATTTCGGATTTCGATTCCGGCTTTAGGAAATGTTGCAATGGATTTGTTAAAAGGCACTTCATTGGCTGCGATGATCACGATTCCTGATATTTTTCAAAAAGCAAAAATTGTTGGTGGCAGAACCTTTGATTATATGTCGATGTATATTTTGGTGGCCGTGATGTATTGGCTGCTTTGTGTGGCGATTGGTTATGGGCAAGGTTGGTTGGAAAGACATTATATCAATCGTTATAAGTTTAAATCAAAGGTGAGAACGTAAAATAAAACTGTGTAAGTAGCTGAGTAAAAGATAGCTGCTTAGACAGTTTTATTGTTTTTAGAGTATACAAAAATAAGGTGAATTATTATTCTTTTATTCTCAAGAAACGAGTATAATTAATGTATAAAATAATTAAGAATAGAAAGTAGGAATAATGATGGATATGAAAGAAATAAAAGAGACAAGTCAATTTTTAGTAACGGAATATAAAGATAGTCTTATGAATGGATTTATTGAAACGCCAAGTCAGTTTATGATGCGCATGAACACAGAGCCCAAAGTCGAAGAGTATGTTCGTCCATTATTAAAGCAAGCAGAGCAAGAATTTAAAGAGAATACTAAATAATGATTCAATAATGTTTGAGAGTAGGAAGAATATGATTGTGTGATGGTTTGCCCGTAAGTCCGCTATAAAACAGCTGGTTTACAGAAGCTTCTAACACCAATCGACATTCCTTGTACAGATATTGATATGAAAACATTGGTAATATGAATGGAGAAAAAGCGTTAAGAGATATTTTAGTATTTAAAAAAGCGTAGATAAAGATTTTAAGGAGTTAAATATGAAGGATGTATTGATTTTTGCAATTCCTGCAGTTGTTTTATGGGTGATTGTTTTGCTTATTTATCTTAGAAAAAAAAGTGTGGATAAAAAAGCGACAGAAAAAGTTGTGGGGATTGTACTTAGTAATAGAACTTACATGGTGGGAAGTTCTGATGGAGCAAGTTATGGTAGAGTGTCATTGGTTGAATATACAATCAATGGTAAACAGTACAAAAAAGAATTTCAAATCAATCAATTAATTTATTTTCATAGAGTACCAATTGGTCAAAAGAGGGGACTACCCGTTAATTCTAAGGTTGAATTACGCTATAATCCTACTAATATCAATCAAATATTTTCAGCAGTGGATAATCAATTTGGAAAAAACTTTATGATTTTTTTCTTTTCTGTATTTGCTCTATTTTTTACGTTATTTCCTATTTTATTTTTGTTGAAGGAAATTGGGATTTATTTTTAGATTGAGAAAAATCAGAAAAGAAGACATAAAAATGATAGTGAGATACTTGGAAAAGATGGATGTGAAAAAAGTGACAGAACTTTATATTTCTGTATTTTCACAAGAACCATGGAATGATGAATATGGGTCAGTTGAAGAGGTAGAAAAATTCATCCAAAACTTTATGGCGTGTGACACCTATATCAATTTCATTGCAGAAGAAGAGGGCGAATTGGTTGGGCTATGTTTAGGGTTAAAAAAGCCATGGATAAAAGGGATCGAATATTACATTGACGAATTCTGTATAAAAAGTGAACGACAAGGGACTGGAATTGGAAGTGAATTCTTAGCAAAAATAGAAAATGAAATTTCTTTATTAGGAATGAATGGGTTGATATTAAATACCGAAGCCAGTTTTTCTTCAGCAGATTTTTATCGTAAAAATGGTTTTCATAAATTATCTGATTTGATTGTTTTAGGAAAGTAGTTTTTGTATTTTTGAAAATGCTCAAATACTCTATTTAAGGGTGCTAATTTATTTTGCTTGCTACAATGCAAGCTTTTTTTGCGTGATTTTCTACTCTTTTTAAGTGATAATAAATGTGAGGTGATCGAAATGACAATCGGTGAAATTTTAAAAGAAAAGAGAGAACAGCTTGGTTATACTCAAAAAGAAGTTGCTCAAAAATTATATGTATCTAGACAAACGGTCTCTAATTGGGAAATGGGAAAAACGTATCCAGATATAGAAAAATTATTGAATCTAAGTGATTTTTATGGTGTTTCTTTGGATGAATTAATTAAAGAGGATTACAGAATGGTTGATAAACTAAAAAAAGATACATATGAGCAGAAAATTCGGGTATATGGCTTTCTATCAGAACAACTATCCGCTATGATCCTTGGTTCAATTCTTACTTGTATCTTTTTTGGCATTCATTTTTCAACGATGGGTCAAATTGTTCTTATTGTGATGACACTTGGCTGTTTTGTTTTTCTTTTATGGCGAAATGGATTTTTTGAAAAGCTGTTAAAGTAAGAAGTTATTGATGCTGATCTGTTCGTCTTTCATTTTAGCGTTGACAAAAATAAGAATGTATTTTATATTTATGATATCGATATCATAAGAAGGAGAAAATGATGGCCACAATCAAAGATGTTGCAAAAAAAGCTGGTTTATCGGTTTCGACAGTTTCTCGTTTTTTAAACCATCATCCGTATATTTCTGATGATAAAAAAGAACGAATCCAAAACGCTATGGATGAACTAAACTATGCACCGAGTGCGATAGCGACACAACTTCGCTCAAAAAAATGTACGACGATCGGTGTGCTGATTTCAAGAATCACCAATCCATTTTTTTCTTATTTAGTCGATGCAATCGAAAAGAAAGCTAAAGAACAGGGCTATCAGTTGTTGATCATGCAAACATATGATGATCCAAAAGCAGAGCTGAAAATGCTAGAGTATCTAAAACAACAAGTTGTCGCAGGTGTGATCATGACATCCATTGAAAGCGATTCACAAGTGATTGAAAACTATTCGAAATATGGTCCAATCGTATTGTGCAATGAAAAACTTGAAGGAACAAAGATTCCAAACATTTCGACCAATCAAGAAGAGATCAGCTATGAAGCGACTAATTATCTCGTTCAAAAAGGCTACCGTAAAATCGCCTATTGTACTGGCGGGAATTTAACCATAGGCGGACATGGGCAGCGACGAACCAAAGGCTTTGAACGGGCACTTTCTGAACATGATTTGTCGATCAAAAATAAGTGGATCTTCAAACAAGTCCATAACATGGATGACGGCCGAAAAGTAGCGAGAGAAATACTCGCTTTACCTAAAAATGACAGACCAGATGCTGTGTTTAGTGGTAGTGATGAGGTTGGTATTGGGATCATCCAAGAAGTGCTTCAGCAAGGATTACGGGTACCAGAAGATTTGGCGGTATTAGGTTTCGATAATCAACCGAGTACAAGTATTATTGCGGTTCCTCTAACAACGATCAATCAGCCAACGACGGCATTAGGAATCGAAGCAACAAAATTAATGGTTGCTTTGATCGAAGGAACAACCTATAAAGTGAATAAAAAAGAACTTATTTTATCGCTGATCGAGCGTAAATCCACATAGGTGGATTTATTCTTGTGAAAATATGGTATCGATACCATAAGTAGTGAAAGGATGAATAAATAGTGAGTTTAGAGAACAAAGACAAAAAATGGTGGGAAAAAGAAGTGATCTATCAGATTTATCCCAAAAGCTTTAAGGATTCAAACAATGATGGAATTGGTGACATTCAAGGGATTCAAGAAAAGCTACCTTATTTAAAAGAGTTAGGAATCACCACGATTTGGATTTGCCCGATTTTCACCTCTCCAATGGTGGATAATGGGTATGATATTTCTGATTTTGAAGGAATCAATCCTGAATTTGGTACGATGACAGACTTTGATCGTTTACTAAAAGAGGCGAATAAATTAGGCATAAAAGTGATTTTAGATTTAGTCATCAACCATACATCAGATGAACATCCTTGGTTCCAAGCTGCCCTAAAAGATAAGGCGAGCCCTTATCGAGCGTACTACATTTTTAAAGAAGGAAGCATAGAACCAAATAATTGGCGGTCGATTTTTGGCGGTTCTGTTTGGGAAAAACTTCCGAATGAAGAGGTCTATTATTTTCACGCATTCGATAAAAAACAACCTGATTTAAACTGGGAAAATCCTGAGTTGCGCCAAGAGTTATATGGGATGATCAATCGTTGGTTAGACAAGGGAATCGCTGGTTTTCGAATCGATTCTATCACCTTCATCAAAAAAGACCAAGATTTTGCAAGTCTTCCGGCTGATGGCGTAGATGGTTTAGCTTCTTGTAAAAGTAAAACGCGTAACCGTCCAGGAATCGAAGTATTTTTAAATGAATTGAAAAAAGAAACGTTTGAGAAATATAATTGTGTGACAGTAGGTGAAGCACCTGGCGTCCCTTATGAAGAATATGGTGATTTTATTGGAGATGATGGTTATTTTTCAATGATTTTTGATTTTAACTATTCAGATATCGATGTTGAATCAGGTTCTGACTGGTTTAAACGAACAAATTGGACCGCAAAGGAATTCAAAGAAAAATTGAAACGTTCACAAGAGGTATTACAGGCAAATGGTTGGGGTGCTAATTTCATTGAAAATCACGATCAACCGCGTGCTGTCTCTAAATTTATCAAGCCTGATTATCAAACAAATGAGGCGACTAAAGCAATAGGGATGCTTTATTTCTTTTTACGAGGAACGCCATTTATTTATCAAGCACAAGAGTTGGGCATGCAAAATGCTGAGCGCAATACGATCGATCAATTTAATGATATTTCAAGTATCGACAATTATTATCGTTCGATTCAAGAAGGATATACACCGGAAGAAGCGATCACATTTGTGAATCAGCGGAGTCGAGATAATACGCGTACACCATTTCCTTGGGACGATAGTCAGTTCGGCGGCTTTTCAAATACAGCGCCATGGCTAGCGATGACCGAAGAAAACCCAAGTAGAAATGCACTGCAAAATCAGGTGTTAGACCATTATAAACAGATGATTGTACTGAGACAACAAGGAGCAGTAAGTGAGGCTCTAATCTGTGGTACCATTACTTTCTTAAAAAATGTACCAGACAATGTGATTGCCTATAAACGTGTTTTAAACGAGGTAGAAGTGTATTGTTATACGAATTTAAGTGACACACAAGAAACGATTTCTTTGGAAAAAAATACCGTTCAAGTCCTTTTAAATTCTCATGATACGCTAGTAAGTGAAGCAAACGAAATAACGCTACATCCTTATCAAAGTGTTTTGTTAAAAAAAAATCAATGAGGTGAGTGACAATGGCAATTGATTATCAAAAAATCGGGGAAGAAATCGTAAACGTTGTAGGGGAAGAGAACATTACGGGAATTACCCACTGTGCCACCCGTTTACGTTTAGAAGTAAAAGACCGAGAAGCGATCGATGATAAAAAAATCGAAAAAATCGATCAAGTAAAAGGAGTCTTTTTTAACGCTGGACAATATCAGATTATTTTAGGTACAGGAATCGTGAATAAAGTCTATGATTCTTTGGTTCAAAACAACAATGAATTATTAGAAAAACAAACCTCTTTAGAAGAAATGAAAAAACCAAGTAATCCAATTAAATATGCGATTCGGACGCTTTCAGATATTTTTGTGCCCATTATTCCAGGAATTGTTGCAACAGGGTTATTTTTAGGCTTGAAAGGAGTCTTTTTAAACGAAAGTGTTCTTTCATTTTTTGGCACCTCAGCCGATAAAATTCCTGAGTTTGTTTTAGTACTTATGAATGTGTTGACCGATACGGTATTTGCTTTTTTACCAGCGTTGATTTGTTGGTCAGCGTTTAAGAAATTTGGCGGAACACCGATCATCGGTTTTGTGATCGGGTTGATGCTAGTGTCGCCAATGTTGCCAAATGCTTATTCTGTAGCAGATATCAATAGCGGGGTGGAACCGCTGATGGCATTTGGTTTTATTCCAATCGTGGGGTATCAAGGGAGTGTTTTAACCGCTTTAGTAATTGGTCTTTTAGGGGCAAAATTGGAAAAAGTTTTACGTAGAAAAATGCCGAATTCTTTGGATTTGATGTTTACACCGTTTGTCGTTATTTTGGTGATGTTATTAACAGGTTTATTAGTCTTAGGACCAATTTTACACTTTGTAGAAAATGGTTTGGTGTACTTGATTACTGGCTTGATCAAATTGCCTTTTGGGATTGGTGGGTTGCTGATTGGATTTTTATATCCATTAGCGGTTATGACAGGGATGCATCATCTGTTTATTATGATCGAAACAAGTTTACTTGCAACGACTGGTTTTAATCCATTGATCACGTTATGTGCGATGTATGGATTTGCTAATGCTGCGGTAAGTTTTGCAATCAGTGTGAAGGCAAAAGATAAGAATGTGAAGGTTATCGGGACTAGTGCGGGTGTGACCCAACTTTTAGGGGTAAGCGAGCCAGCTTTGTTCGGATTAACGATTCGTTATGGTATGAAACCATTAGGTATTATGTTAGGCTGTTCTGCATTAGGCGGAGCTATTTTATCCTTATTAAATGTGCAAGCGAATTCATACGGTTTAGCAGTTATTTTATCGCCCTTAATGTACATTTATAGTTCGTATCAACTGGTGACATATATTGTGGTTGGTATTTGTATTTTTATCCTATCATTTATCTTAACGTATCTGTTTGGTGTGCCTAACGAGGTAATGATGTCAGATGATGAGTATTTAGGAGAATAACAATTGGCTAGATAAATGGACGAATTATGTGGTCTTGTAGTTGTTTAGGAAAAACCGTGGCAATTGATTATGAGACTGTTAAAAAATGGATAGCTTGATTGCAACTAAGGACGTCTATAGAAATTGTAGATGTCTTTTTTTGTATAGATGAATTAGGAATAAGTGAAAAATATTTTGAAGTAGAGCGATTTATGTATTTACCTTTCACAAAATCAATGAGACAATAGAGGTGGAAAAGTTTAAATTTTGGAGGGGAAGAAATGGGAGATTCATTCATTCAAAATCAGTGTTCTGCTTGTGGTGGAGCAATCGCTGATCCGAGTGTAAAAAAATGTCCTCATTGTGGGACATCACAAGATAGTGTTCAAAAGATGCTTGATGAAAAAAATAAAAACATAGAACTTTGCTCTAACTGTGGTTCACCTGTCACGTTTAATATTGAAAAGCAGCAGTTTGCATGCGATTTTTGTCATTCTACATTTACGACGAAAGCTGAAAAAGATTTTGATAATCTGACGTATGAGGCTGATGATTTGATTCCATTTCACGTGCCAGAAGGATTAGCTAAGAAACGTTTTTTTGAATGGCTGATCAAAGGTGAAAATGTTCCTTTAGACATTTTAGGTAAGATCAATAATGTTCAGTTAGAGCAGGTCTTTATTCCATACATGGGCGTAAATATTTCTTATGAAGGTTCGTGGGGTGCTGATATTGGCTACAATCGTTCTGAAAGCTATACAGAATATGTGACAAAAGAGGATAAGAAAGGCAATAAATATTCTGAGCCAATCACAAAGACACGTACAGTTGTTGATTGGAATCATTCAAGTGATATTTTTTCAGGGACTACATTCCAAAGTCATATGATCAATGACGAACTAACGGGTTCTATTGCAACATTTGCAAGTCGTTCCAGCCATTTGGCTTTTTTGGAGAACACGAAACCATTTGATGAACATTATACGGCTGGTACCCGACAGTTGAAAATTTCATCAAATAAAGTTTCCCAAGTGCTACGTTCAGTCCGAAGTTTTGCCCAAGAAGAAGCAGAGAAAAAGATGCTTAGTATTTTGCCTGGTGACAGCAATAAAAATGCTAAAATAACCAAGTTTACCTATGATCTAACGTCTAAATACACATATGTTCCTTTCTGGAAAATTACGTACAAGTATGAAGGCATCGATTATATTGTAATCATCACAGCAGCAACTAAGGATAAAATAGAAATAGACGGCAACCGTCCATTAAGTCAAGATGATTCAACTGTCGAAAAAAGAATGAAGAGAAATGGCCGATTTGGTCTATTAGGAAGTTTGCTAAGTTTGTTAATTACTGTATTCGATATCCTTCCAGATGCTACTGGACCATTTTTTGGAATGCTCTTCATAGTTGGGTTAGGTGTTTGGATTTATTTTGCGATTAAACGACATAGTTTTCTAGGTAAGAATAAAAATCATCTTAAGAATAATTTACATGAACATCCTGAGTATGTGGGGTTATCAAAACAATATCCTGAATAGTTTCGTTGAGACGATATGGCTACGGGATACGTGCATTTTTTTTTAATATTGTTTGTCTTTTTTTATATAATAAATATCTTTTAATAAAACAATAAAGGTAAGTTTGTTGAAAATATGACTTTTACGAAAGTAAGTTGGGAAAGAAGCGGTCAGCCGAATTACTTAAGGCTAGGACATAACTCATAGAGTTATGTTCTAGCCTTCTTTTGTCTTTCTAATGTGTCTTATTTATAGGCTGTTTTTTCAGATTTTTTTTGGTTGTATCCCTCAATTTGTTCGGATCGCATAGGAATCTAATAATATTCTCGCCATAACTGATAACGGCAATCTAGAACGAACTTCATATTCTGGAAAATAAGAACCTTCTGATTTAAAACCAGTGAAGACGATTTCGGATAACCGGGACAAAGAACTACTGGAATTAGCAGTCAGGGTAATCGTACTAACATCATTTTTCAAACAATTTTTTACAGCAGTAACTAATTCAGGCGTTTCTCCATTCAAAGAAATCAATAGCACAATATCATGACTGGTAATTTTTTTACTCATACTAGTAATGATATTTGGATCAGCATGCATTTCACAATATTTTCCCGACAATTGAAATTTTACCGTCATTTCTTGGGCGATCAATTCAGAAAAGCCGCGGGCAAAAATCACGATTTTTTGTGCGGCTTTGATTTTTTGAATCGCATCTTCAATACTCCCACTATCCAGCATATTGATCGTACGGATAACTTCACGTTCATTCTTTAAAATGGCTCGTTTGATTTTTGCATCGATTTTTTCAACACCAGAAAAGTTGATCGTTGTATTGGATTGGTCTTTTAAATGATGTTTGAAAGAAGTAAACCCTTCATATCCCTTCTTTTTCATAGCACGAACAATCGTTGCGGTAGAAACATTCGCTTTTTCACTTAATTTGACGATGGAATAATTAGGGATTTCAACAAGATGCTGATCAATAAAATTCCATAAATATTTTTCTGATTCACTTAAGGCTTTTTCCATGTTGAAGACTCCTCCATTCTACTTCATATACTTTTCTCTATCATACCATTTTAATCCCAAAGAAATAAAAATTGTATCATTTTTCAGCTGATTTCCGTGATTATGAAAACATTTACATAAGAAAGTAGTTGATAATACAAGTGTGAGGAAAGGGGGAGGAAAATGGTTCAACTCTATACTTGTACGATGAATTTGGCGATCGATCTCTTTATAGAAACTGAAACAATGAAACCAAAGGTAGTCAATCGCACGCTCGAAGACGACATTCAAGCCAATGGTAAAGGGGTCAATGTATCGTTGATACTCAAAAAACTAAATATAAACAGTACCGCAATTGGATTTAGTGGTGGTTTTACAGGTCGGTATATTGAAGAGTGTCTCTTTGAAAAAGGAATCACTACACAATTTATTCATGTACCAGAAAACACGCGAATCAATGTCTTCACTCAAGTTAATAAAGAACAAACAGAATACAAATTAGTCAATAAAGGGCCTAAAATCCCTAGCGAAAAAATCAATGAACTTTTAACAATGATTAGAACAATTGAAGCAGGTTCCTATCTTTGTGTGTCTGGGAGTTTACCACAAGGAATTTCAGAGATGATTTTACCGGAAATCAGCCGTATCGCGCAAGAGCAGAAGTTTAATTTGGTATTAGACAGTAGTTACCACAGTGTGATGGATTGTTTAGTCTATCAGCCTTACTTACTCAAACCTAATGAAGAAGAATTAGCGAGTTGGTTTGATCAAAAAGAAATTTCTTTAGAAGAAAGTCCAAAGTATTTAAAACGATTAATCAACCAAGGTGCGCAAAGAGTGCTGCTGTCATTTGGCAGTAAAGGTTGTTTTTATGCAGATAAAAACAGAATGATTTACGGAAATTCACCGAAAGGAAAAGTCGTCAACACAGCTTGTGCAGGTGATACATTATTAGGAACATTCATTAGTGGATTATTAAAAGAGGAAGCGCTGGACGAAACGTTGAAACATAGTATTGCTGCTGGCAGTTCGACTGCTTTTAGAAAAGGATTGACTGATTTTAGTGATATCAACGAGTTAGAAAAACAAATTGTGATCAAGACAATAGAAGGGAAGAGTTAATATGACAAAGTATCAACTGATTGCAGCAACAGGCTGTCCTACAGGAATTGCGCATACCTATATGGCACAAGAAGCGCTAGAACAAGCTGCAAAAGCAAAAGGTATTACGATCAAAGTTGAAACGCATGGACAAATCGGTGTCGAAAATGAATTGACGAAAGCCGAGATCGAAGCAGCCGATGCAGTCATTATTGCGGCGGATAAGGATGTCCATGCGGAACGTTTTGCAGGAAAGCGAGTCATCGAAGTACCAGTTAGTAAAGGGATCAAAGAAGCTAATCAGCTGATTGAGGATGCACTAGCTGGAAAGGGAAAAATTTTGGGCGGTGAGAAGTCGATCAATGTAGCTGATTTAGAGAAAAAGGAAAGTGAAGTTAAAGGAATCGGTCATAGTATTTATAAAAACTTGATGAACGGAGTTTCTCATATGCTTCCTTTTGTTGTCAGTGGTGGGGTATTGATCGCTATTTCATTTTTATGGGGCATTTATTCTGCAGATCCTGAAAGTACACAATTCAATCAATTTGCAGCAACCTTAAAAGATATCGGTGGCTTGGCAATGGGGATGATGGTGCCGATTCTATCCGCTTATATTGCACAAGGAATTGCCAAACGTCCAGGTTTAGTCGTTGGATTTGTGGGTGGGTTAGTCGCAAGTAATGGCGGGACTGGCTTTTTAGGTGGGATCGTTTCTGGTTTTTTAGCAGGTTATGTGGTGTTGGGATTGGTCAAAGTATTTAACGTTTTACCAAAATCTTTAGACGGGCTAAAGGCAATTTTCTTATATCCAGTTTTAGGTGTTGCAATCACTGGATTGATCATGTTTGGGATTGCCGGACCGATGTCTGCAATCAATGAAGGGATGATGGATTTTCTAGCTGGTTTTGAACACTCGAGTCCTTTAGTTTTAGGCATCATTGTTGGGTGTATGTGCGCCTTTGATATGGGTGGTCCAGTGAATAAGGCAGCTTATGTTACAGGAACAGCACTTTTAGCACAAGGAAATACCAGCTTTATGGCCGGTGTTTCCGCAGCGTGTATTGCACCACCTTTGATTACAGGGTTCGCGGTTTTATTTTTCCGTAAATATTTTGATACAAGTGAGCAAAATGCTGGGTTGGTCAATTTTATTTTAGGCTCGACGCACATTACAGAAGGAGCCATTCCCTTTGCCGCAAAAGATCCTTTGCGGGTATTGCCAACCATGATGCTAGGTTCATCAATTGCTGCAGTTTTAACCTATCTATTTAAAGTTCAAGTACCAGCGCCGCATGGTGGATTTCTAGTATTGCCTGTTGTGACACATGGCTTGTTATGGGTATTGGCTATTTTAGCTGGTTCGATCGTTGGTGGATTTTTACTGGGAATCATTCAAAAACGCCGAATCGAGAAGATAGAGGGAACAGTTTAAGTGATAGGAAGAGGTTGAAAATATATGGTTTTATTAAACGCACAACACGTTTTCATCGAAATACCAGTTGAAACGAAAGAAGCAGTATTTCAATTTTTAGCACAAAATGCACAAGATTTACAGATTACGACCAATAATTCCGCTGTTTTGGCAAGTTTTAATGACCGTGAAACACAAGGTAGTACAGGGATGATGGATGGATTTGCTATTCCCCATGCAAAGAGTTCTGCCATCGATGAAGCAAGTATCCTCATTGTAAAAACGAAAAATTCAATTGAATGGGATAGTTTGGATGGTAAACCAACAGAAGTGATCATTGCTTTATTGATTCCTGAGCAAGAAGTTGGAACTACCCATCTAAAATTATTATCCAAAGTCGCACGCTTATTGATGAAAGACGAATTTAAAACACAGTTGAAATTATTAGAATCAGCAGTCGAAATCGCTGAATATGTGAATCAACAATTAACTGAGGAGTGAGCAATAACTATGAAAAAAATGACAGAATCTAAATTAACTGCTATGAACCAAATGTGCAATCAAGATGGAATCATTGCCGCACTTGCGATCGATCAACGAGGATCATTGAAAAAAATGATTGAAAAATCTTGTGGACAAGAGGTAGATGAAGAAACAATCATCACCTTTAAAGAAATTGTGTCTCGTGAACTAACACCATACGCTTCAGCGATCCTTTTAGATCCAGAATATGGATTGCCAGCAGCAAAAGTTAGAGATCAACACGCAGGATTATTAGTAGCCTACGAAAAAACCGGATATGATGCTAGTGAGCCGGGACGTTTGCCAGATCTATTGAGTGACTGGTCCGTTAAGCGTTTAAAAGAAGCAGGAGCGGATGCAGTAAAATTTTTGCTGTATTATGATGTAGACGAGAGTAAGGAAATCAATGAACAAAAACATGTTTTTATGGAACGAATCGGTTCAGAATGTGTTGCTGAAGGGTTACCATTTTTCCTGGAATTAGTGTCTTATGATGCAAAAATCAAGGATGGAGCAAGTAAAGAATACGCCAAAATCAAGCCCCATAAAGTGATTGAAATGATGAAAGAATTCAGTAAACCTCGATACAACGTTGATGTATTGAAAGTGGAAGTTCCTGTAAATATGACTTTTGTGGAAGGTTTTGGTGAAGAAGTTTGCTATTCAAAAGAAATGGCCAAACAATTATTTAAAGAACAAAGTGAAGCAACAGATCTGCCGTTCATTTTTTTAAGTGCTGGTGTAAGTAGTACATTATTTCAAGAAACATTATATTTTGCAAAAGAGGCAGGTTCGAGATTTAATGGCGTTTTATGTGGTCGAGCAACTTGGAAAGAAGGTGTAGTCCCTTTTGCTAAAGAAGGAAAATCAGCGGCTCAACAATGGATGAGAACTGTTGGCAAAGAAAATATCGAATCTTTAAATCGTGTGTTAAAAGAAACAGCGACACCTTGGATGAACAGATAAAACAAATTTGTAAAAAAAGCAATCCGCTAAGATCAGGGATTGTTTTTTTTTGAATAAAATCAGTTGTAAATAACGAAAACTTTGATAAAGTAAAGGAGAAGAGAAACAATCGGAGGTAGAAAATGAGTGTATATTTAGAGCGACCAGAATTTGAGGGAAATATTCTTTTTCGAGCATTTATCAATGATGGTATGACGATTGTTTATCCTCATTGGCACAAAGAAATCGAAATTATTTACTCGATACGAGGAACCGTCAATATCGGTGTAGGCGATGAAATTGTGAATGTAGCAGAGGGAGAAATCTATTTTTTTGCCAGTGGTGAACCCCACTACTTTTTAGCATCTCCTGATAGTGAACGGATCGTTTATCAGTTTGATTTAAACTTATTTGATGAGATAAATTTAAAATCAGCAAATGACTGTTCCTTGATCGAATTATTTGAGACAGGGGAAAAACACAGTTCTAAATGGTCAAAGTCTTTAGCGTTGGATATGAAAAAATTATTGCAGCAATTATTTGAGGAATCTGGAAACAATAATCAAGGGAAAAATTATGCCTTGTTTAGCTTATTGTTTCAGCTAGTGACAACATTTTACAGAAGGTTACCTCAAACACAAACAGAAGTAAGAAAAGGAGCCAAATCCTCTACCATAAAATATAAAGAAAACTTAGAGCATTTAGATAAAATCTTTACTTATGTGGAAAATCATTATGAAGAGTCAATTACGTTGAAAGAGATCGCAAAATACAGCGGCTTTAGCTCGTATTATTTTACACGCTTTTTTAAAGCGAATACAGGAACCACCTTTATGAGCTTCTTAACGGAATACCGCATCAATCAAGCGAAATTTATTTTGGCAAATGAAAAAGTTCCTATGATCGAAGTAGCTGAAAAATCAGGATTTGCTAGTGTGAAGACGTTCCACCATGTGTTTAAAGAACAGGTGGGGATTTCACCTTTGAAGTATCAGAAGATGATTATAGAATAAAAGAAAACAGACAGTAGACGAAGTTATGTTAGTCTACTGTTTGTTTTTTAAGAATATAGTTGACTACAGTGTAAGTATCATTGAAAAAATACCTTCATCAAATCGTAGAGCGAAATCGTTTCCTTATGAATAAGCAGTCTTGTATACAATCAAGTTTAATGTGAGCAATAAAAACGTTAGATAAAGGAATGATTCCACAAAAAAATGCTGTACTTCCAATTGCTTAAGCAAAGAAAAAAGGATAAGAAAAAAAGAGTAATGGTTGATTGAAGCTTGTAACTTTTAAGAGTATATAAAAAGGAATCGCTAATTGAATACGTTTTGTCAACTTTTTTTACAACAAAGATCAATAAAAAAAGACTTATTTGTTGTCCCAGCAATGAAAAAGGGACTAGCATTTGCCGTTGTGTCGCATTAAGCCAATTTATTTCATCATTGCAAAAAGTCTAGAAAGGCATAATGTATAACTCGTTACGGATGACTAATCTCTAATGAAACAGTTGATGAAGACATAAGAGGCTAGGACGTAACTCTAAGAGTCATAACCTAGCCTTAAGGAATCCGAATACAACCTACTGTTATTTAGATATAATCCTTTTTTTTGACGATTTTGGTGCTAAAAAGCTAACAATAAAAAAAGAATCCTTTTTAGTAATCTGATAACTCGCCTTTTTATAATTATCAAGTATTTTTGCTAGAATATGTAAACCTTTTCCTTGATGGTTTTTTTTGGTAGAAAAATTATTTTGTAAAAGGGCTTGAAGTGAGAAGTTTCCATTCATAGCGTAGGTATTTTTTACGACTATTTTTACAAAATTGACGTCACCAGTAATTACTATTTCAATCACTTGAAGGTCTGTTTCTTGAACAGCTTCATAGGCATTGTCTAATACAATAGAAAAGCAACGAATGAAGTCGACGATATTAATATCAATATCTGTCAGTTTTTCGATTACTTGAATCTTCAACTGAATATCCGTTCCTGAACAACGTTTCAAAAAGTTAGTCAAAAGACCTTGAATTGGTGGATTATGAATTGCTGCAATTGTTTTATACATATTTGGTGTAAGTAGTGAGTTTGAATAATCAATGATCGTATGGAGTAAATGAAGTGCTTGTTGGGTATCATTGATTTCTAAATAAGAAGTCAGACTGATCAATAAATTCTTATAATCATGACGAAACTCATTAGAACGGCTGATTTTTTCACGTTCTTGTTCATATTTTTCATTAAGTATACCGACAAATTGTTGCACATTTTGACGTTTAACAACCAGCAAAATATTCCAACTTAAAAATACGGTGAAACCGATAATGATAAAGGTACTATAAAAAAATGGAGCAGAATACCCTTTTGAAACACTAAGTTGTTGCAGGCAAACCGATATGAATAAGAAAAATAAAAACAAAACAGATAATAACCGATATTTTTTAGGCAATAGCTGGATAGTCGCTGTTATTTTGAAGCGTTTATTCAAATAATTCGCGAAGAGTAACAAGGAGTAGAAAACGAATTGCTGTAAGAAAATAAAAAACTCTAGATAGGTTGAGTAGGTCTCAATAGAGATCCAATCATTGAGAAATAAAATATCCCAAAGATCCAATGTTACAACCCATGAAACTAAAACAATCGTATTTTCAAAACTCAAAAATAAAGTAGGAACAACCCAATTTTGAACTTTTTTGACTTGAAATAAAAATTGTAGAAGAAAAAAAAGAATAAATAAAAGAATAATAAAATGATCATCTGTAAAAATGTCGATAATCAATTGAACCGATAGAACAGCACTCAGTATCATTGTTTCCCGAAAAGACAGAATCTTTTTATACGCAAATAGCCAAAGCAATTGTAAAAGATTTAATGCTAATAATGAAACGAAAAAGGGTCTATCAAGCATGTTGATAGTCCTGCAATCCTTTTTTTACTTTATCGATGATTCTAGTGCCTACAAAAAGATCCTGATCATCTGTAAACGTGATCGTACCGTTTTTTCGATTGATAGTCGTGATGTTTTCAAGATTGATTATGTAAGACTGAAGCGATAAGAATAAGTAAGGTTGTTCCAAAGTCTTTTTGATTTTCCCGATTTTTCCTTCTATTACCGATTCTTCTGTAAGCGTTTTTATCAACACACGATTCTTTAATCTTTTCAACGATTCAATATACAAAACCTCTTTACAATTAACATAAATCGACTCGTAACCATTTACAAAAGTTATGATATCTAAATCACTTCTCCATGCTGATTTAGTCAGACTTTCAACCTTCATAAGAACAGTTTCGATCGTTGCTTTCGGCTCGGTTGCGTCGATTGGGTTCTTTACGAGATAACCAAGTGGGAAAATGCCGCTATTAATGATTGAAGCAGCTTTGTCTTCAAAGCTAGTCATAAAAATAATGTTGCATTTTGAATTTATTTGTCTAATCTGACTTGCTAAATCGATACCTGAATATCGCGTTTTTAAATCAATATCTAGAAAGAAAATATCATTATCAGAGATATTTAATGTAGGAATCTCTTCCATAAAAAGTAAATGATTATCCAAAGGAGATAATTTGTAGCGAAAAGTGTTTGAATGATAATGTTCTATATAATGAATAATTTGTTCCCTATAAAGAGTATCATCTTCAACTACATAAATCGTTGTTTTAGTGGTCATTATTTTCCTCCTAAAAATTAATGAATAAATTAAAAAATATTTTAAATACATTTTAGAATATAATGATAGAAAAATAAAGGTTTTCATAGATTAAAAATGAAAAAGTCTGCATATGTAACAAGATAGCGCTTACTTGTTGTTTTGTTTTTTATTAGGTAATTGTACTATGAATGATTTCCTTGATAAACAAATAAGAACGGTTTATATAAAAACATGCTATTTTTTAGTCCATTCAGTTTTTATGTTTAGAAAGGAAGTTAACATGACAGGGAAGTTCAATAAAGCCAAAAAATACGTCAAATATGTTTTTGTTATATGGATACTATTATATTCAAAAGCTCTATTAAAATATCAGGAGAAATTTCCTACGTACCACCGCGAACAAACGGTTCTCAAAACACAACAAAATTTGAAGCAAACGTTGATATTACTCAGGACTTAAATGATGGATATAAACAATATTTTCCAGACTCATTATCTTTGGTAATGTTGGATGATGAAAAAATGTTTAAGTCACTTCATCTATCTGATATTGTTTCTAAAGACCAAAGCGGTAAAGATATTTCTGGTTATTTTGAAAAAATTCCAATTAATGATCATTAACTAAATTAAAGCAAGTTTATCTTAATAAAAGTCACTTGGTAGGAACTATAACAACATTTTAGTTGAACGTGGAAAGAGAGTAATCCGAATTCAGAAACAATTGATTTAGGAAAAGAATGGACTGACAATCGAGGATTGTATTACAAACAAGTACTGCCAATTATAAAGATTCCTATACAGGAAAACTTGAGTGGCAAATGATGGATGCCCCAACTGGAAGCTAATTGTAGTACCTAAGTCCAAAAATCAAATAGGAGTTACTTTTGCTCCTACCGTTTATTCGGATACCTTAAGGCTGGGGTATAGCTAATAGAGTCATATATCAGCCATTTTCAATTAGAAATTTATAATAAAAATGTAAATGTATCCCGAAAACGCATCTTTGTTGTTTTTTTTCTCTAAAATTAAGTGTAATATAAATATAATAAAATTATTAAATAAAAAAAATATATTGCTGGGTTGTTTTTCGTAATTATTAAGATTAAAAATATATTTTTTTAGAAAAGGAAGGATAAATCATGTATACGGTTGGATACTTGATAGAAAAAAAACAAGAAGTAAATGTTCATTTAAATTTTTTAACAGATAAAGGCTGGACTTTAACCGAAATTAAGATGAAAGAGCAAGAAGTTGCAGATCAAGAAAATTTGGATGCGATCATCATTTTTGAAGAGACAATGTCTGAAGCTTGTTTTTGGTTGATGAAACTAAAAAAACATGTGAACGTACCTATTTATTTATTATCTGTAATCGATGAGTCTCGTTCAAATATTGTCTATCTGCAATTAGGAGCGGAAGCTTGTTTTTCTCTGAAGATGGAATCAGAAGAACTTTATTATACGCTAGCCAATTTACTTAGCCATCATTCAGATAAAAGCAGTCATCTATCCGCCAAGACATCGACCTCATCTAAGCAAAAAGCAATTGAGCTAATGCCTAGAAATTTAAGTGTGCTAATTGATGGAAAAAAAGAGGTTTCTTTAACTAAAAAAGAATATAATGCACTAGAGCTATTATTCAATAGTCCAGGACAAACCATTTCTTATCGTGAACTCAAAGAAGAACTGTGGAATTCTGAAATGAATGTTGAGGATAAAAACTATCGGGTTGCCAATATTATATTTAATTTGCGCAATAAAATAGAAACAAATACAGCGAATCCGAGGTTTATAAAAACAGTTCGCTCGATAGGGTATATGTTGGATATAAAATAAAAAGAAGACTTGCATTTTATGGAATTAAATGGTATTCTTATCACTCTTAAATAGTAATGATTACGATTTGTGAAGAGGTGAAAGAAAACATGGCTAAAAAATCAAAAATTATCAAAGCCAAAAAGCAACAAGCATTGATCGAAAAATATGCTGCACGTCGCATCGAACTAAAAGCGGATAACGACTACGAAGCTTTAGCAAAATTACCAAAAGATTCAAATCCAAATCGTTTGAAAAATCGTGATTTGATCGATGGACGACCAAGAGCCTATATGCGTAAATTCGGCATGTCACGAATCAATTTTAGAACATTAGCACATCAAGGACAAATTCCCGGCGTTCATAAAGCAAGTTGGTAAACATTAAGAACAAGCAACTGACAAGCAAAAGAAAAGGGGGGATTTGATGGAGAAACAAGATCTTTCAAGTGCACGCAGACGATTGAAGTGTACGAATCGAAAAACAAGAAAACGAGCATTGAAAATTATTCAGCAAAACAAACGGGAGCAAAGACATCGGGTAATGGCTTCTAGTAATGTTGGGTAAGTGTCTCATTGATCGAATTAGAGAATAAAGTTCTTCCTTTTAATATAGAAGGGAAGAGCTTTTTTTGTTGGTTTAGACTGTATCACTTTTGTTTTTTGAAAAACACAAAGTACTTCTCAGCAAAGCAATATCTGGGAATTTTTCAACCAAAATCTAGGAAGAAAGCTCTTTCAAAGTTTTGTATAGTAATAGTGTAGAAGTGGAAGCGTTCTATTTTCCACAAAAATAATATGAGTAGATTACTGGAGGTATTTTGATGACGTTGAAAGTAGGGATCATTGGTTGTGGCGGGATTGCAAACGGGAAACATTTACCAGCACTTGCACAAGTTAAAGAAGTGGAGCTAGTAGCATTTTGTGACCTAATTATTGAAAGAGCCGAAGAGGCAAAAATGCATTATGGAACATTGACTGCAAAAACATTTACAAACTATCAAGAAATGCTTGGAGAAATGAACTTGGATGTTGTTCACGTTTGCACACCAAACAGTACCCATGCAGAATTGTCAATCGCAGCAATGGAGGCAGATTGTCATGTGATGTGTGAAAAACCAATGGCAAAAACAGCTGCACAAGCACGTAGTATGATTGAAGCCGCAAAAAAGACAGGTAAAAAATTAACGATTGGGTATCAAAATCGTTTCCGAAAAGATTCGACTTATCTGCATGAAATCTGTGACGAAGGTGAATTAGGTGAAATTTATTTTGCCAAAGCGCATGCGATTCGTCGACGTGCTGTTCCTACTTGGGGCGTTTTCCTTGATGAAGAAGCGCAAGGTGGCGGACCGTTGATCGATATTGGGACACATGCATTGGATCTGACGTTGTGGATGATGGATAATTACAAACCAAAATATGTAGTAGGAAAAGCTTATCATAAACTGGCTGAAACTAAGAATGCTGCAAATGCTTGGGGTTCTTGGGACCCTGAAAAATTTACCGTTGAAGATTCGGCATTTGGCTTTATCATGATGGAAAATGGGGCAACGATCTTTTTAGAATCTAGTTGGGCGTTGAATAGCTTAGATGTAAAAGAAGCAAAAACAACTCTTCACGGTTCAAAAGGCGGCGCAGATATGAACGATGGATTAACCATTAATGGGGAAGATCATAGCATGCTTTTCGAGAAAAAAATCGAATTAGAACCTGGCGGTGTTGATTTTTATGATGGAGCTGGAGACAAACCTGAGGTATTAGAAGCACAATCTTGGATCGATGCAATCATCAATGACACAGAACCAGTTGTGAAACCAGAACAAGCCTTGGTTGTGACCGAAATACTTGAAGCTATCTACAAAGCATCAGAAACAAATCAGCCTGTGTTTTTTGATTAAACTTACTTAGCTTCACGGGCTAGCTCTTCGGAAAAAAGATAAATTATGAAAGAGGGAAAAAGCCCCTCAGTCACAATTTCCTATTTTTCAGTCAGAGCTAAACGAGCCCGCTACGCTTTTGTTTTTATCTAGCTTCACGGGCTAGCTCTTCGGAAAAAAGATAAATCATGAATGAGGGAAAAAGCCCCTCAGTCACAATTCCCTATTTTTCAGTCAGAGCTAAACGAGCCCGCTACGCTTTTAAATTGAGGAGGAAAAATAATGATCCAAGTCACAGTATGGAATGAATTCCGTCATGAAAAAACAGATGAAGCTGTAAAAAAAGTTTACCCTGAAGGAATCCATCAACAGATAGCTAGTTTTTTAAAAGAGGATGACTTTTCTGTGCGAACAGCTACCTTAGACGAACCAGAACATGGTTTAACAGAGGAAGTTCTAGCAAATACCGATGTTTTGATTTGGTGGGGACATATTGCGCATCAAGAAGTTTCAGATGAAATCGTTCAGCGTGTTTATCAATGTGTGTTAGAAGGAATGGGTTTAGTTGTACTTCATTCAGGTCATATGTCGAAAATTTTTATGAAACTAATGGGAACATCTTGTGATTTAAAATGGCGAGAGGCGGAAGAACATTGCCGTATATGGACTGTTGCACCTAGCCATCCAATCGTTGAAGGAATCGGTGAGTATATTGAGTTGGAAAAAGAAGAAATGTACGGTGAACATTTTGATATCCCGACGCCGGATGAATTGATTTTTATCAGCTGGTATCCTGGAGGCGAAGTGTTTCGTAGCGGCTGCACATATCATCGCGGCAATGGAAAAATTTTTTACTTCCAACCCGGACATGAAACGTATCCTTCTTATTACAATAAAGAGGTCCAAAAAGTTATCAAAAACGGCGTTCGCTGGTGTCAGCCAACACAAAATACGTATCCAAATTACGGTCATCATAACCCTCTAGAAACGATTACGAACGAGAAAGGAAATGAACAATGAAACTAGGCGTATTTACTCCATTATTCAACAACTTAAGCTTTGAAGAAATGATCGATACCGTTTCAAAAGCAGGACTGGAAGCAGTTGAAATCGGAACTGGAGGCTCTCCAGGGAATGCCCATTTAGATATTGATAAATTATTAGCTAGTTCAGAAGAAAGAAAAGATTATTTAGCTAAACTCAATGACAAAGGGCTAACGATCAGCGCTTTAAGCTGTCACAATAATCCGATTTCACCAGTAAAAGAAACGGCGCAAGAAGCAGATGAATTATTACAAAAAACAATCAAACTTGCTTCATTAATGAACGTATCAGTAGTCAATGGTTTTTCTGGCATATCAGGAGGAAATCCTACAGATACACAAGTCAATTGGCCCGTTCTGCCTTGGCCGACAGAATATGAGGATAACTACAATTACCAATGGGAAAAGAAATTGATTCCTTATTGGAAAAATATCAATACGATCGCAGAAGATGCTGGCGTGAAAATTGGAATCGAACTGCATGGTGGTTTCTTATGTCACACGCCTTATACGATGCTGAAACTCCGTGAAGCAACAGGTAATGCTATCGGCTGTAATTTAGATCCAAGCCATTTGTGGTGGCAAGGGATTGATCCTGTTGCGGCAGTGAAAATTTTAGGTGACGCGGGTGCAATCCATCATTTCCATGCCAAAGATACCTATCTAGATCAAGACAATATCAATATGCATGGGCTAACGGATATGCAGCCATACGGAAATGTGAAGACTCGTGCGTGGACTTTCCGTTCGGTAGGATGTGGTCACGATTTAAAAGTTTGGTCAGATATTATTAGTGCACTTAGAATTTATGGTTATGATTATGTATTAAGTATCGAGCATGAAGATCCGATCATGTCGACAGAAGAAGGCTTGAATAGAGCAATTACTAATTTAAAAAGTATTATGATCAAGGAACAACCTGCGGAAATGTGGTGGGCTTAATTATAAGGAAACAATGCTTGTTATAGTCGCCTTATACTGTTCAACATCGACTTATTGTGTTTCCCGTGGTTCACAGTAAAGAACGAACTCGTTTATCTGTTTGCTAAAAGAGCTAGTTCGTGAAGCAAAATGTCAAAAAGAAGAATGCGACCGTTTCTATCCGTTCTTTCACTATTCTAAATCAATCATTCTTACTATAGAAAGGACACAAAAAATGCCTGCAATCAATTTTGCCGTAATCGGTTACGGCGGTATGGGTTCATACCATATCCATAACATTATGCCAAATGAAAACGAGCGAATCCACGTTGTCGGAACCTATGATATTTCTGGCGAACGTCAAAAAATCTCCAAACAACACAATCATAAAGTATACACTTCATTGGAAGAAGTCCTAACAGATAAAGCCATCGAAGCAGTTTTGATTGCTACACCGAATGATTCTCATAAAGACCTAGCGATCCAAGCACTAAAAGCAGGGAAACATGTTGTGTGTGAGAAACCTGTTACTATGAACGTAGCGGAACTTGATGACGTACTAAAAGTCGCCAAAGAAACAGGAAAAACGTTTATGGTTCATCAAAACAGACGTTGGGACCCAGATTTTTTAATTACACGAGATCTATATAAAAATGAGCAAATCGGAGAATTATTCCAAATTGAAACCCGGGTTCAAGGAGCGAATGGAATTCCTGGTGATTGGCGCCATGAATTAAAACATGGAGGAGGAATGGTTTTAGATTGGGGCGTTCATTTATTAGATCAACTATTATTTTTAGTTGATAGCCCAATCAAAAAAGTGTCAGCTGATTTAAGTTATATTCTCGGTGATGAAGTTGATGACGGTTTTATCACGTATATTATTTTCGAAAATGGACTCCGAGCAATTATCGAAGTCGGTACTACAAACTATACAAAATTACCTCGTTGGTATTTAAAAGGAACCAAAGGAACAGCCGTTATCAACGATTGGGATCTTTCTGGTGAAATGGTTGTAGATTCTGGCCAAGAAAATATCCAAGCACCAAAACCGATCCAAGCAGGTGTGGGCTTGACCAAAACGATGGCACCACCTTCAGAAGAAGCAACAGACACTTTACCATTACCGAATGCTACCGCGGAATATGACACTTTCTATAAGAACTTTTTTAAAGTAGTACGAGAACAGGCAGAACCTGTAGTCAAAAATGATGAAGTTCGTCGCGTGATGGTTCTGATCGAAGAAATATTTAAAGCAGCAAAGAGCTAAGACTAAAGAAAAGTGATTGAATCCCAATTTAAAGTAAAGCTTCTCAGTGTAGGAGCTTTACTTTTTTTTCGTCTAAGCATAAAATATTAAGAGATATATTCAGCAAAGTGAAAAGGGAGAATAGTGTGAAAAAAAAATTACAGATATTCAACAAAAAACCAATCAAGTATTCAATGATCGTGATTGGATTAGTACTGTTAGTTTTGATCAGCAATCTATATTTACAATGGTGTCAAAATGACCTTTCAATGGATTTAGTCTTTAAATTTGCCTTTTCATGGCATACAGAAAAGTTTATTTTAGGTAGCTTGGTCTTACTGATATTTTTACTATTTCTTTGTAGTTTGGCAGGCTCGATTGTTTTGGGAAGTATCCTTTATGCAATCACGATCGGTATTTTAGGATTTGCCGATTATCAAAAAATGTTTTACCGAACAGAACCAATCTATCCTGATGATATAAAAATGATTACTGAATTTGGATTATTAAGAGAAATGATCGGGACAATTCCGTTCCTGTTCATCCTACTAATTGCGGCGATAGGCTTGTTCTTTTTTGGAAGAGCAATCTACAAAAGCCGATTATTACCGAAGAAAATGCAAATTATCCGCATTTCAAGTTTAGTGATAACGTTAGCTTTATTATTTTATGTCAGTAATTTTAACAGTCAAAATAATTTAATAAGAAAAGCCTATGATCGAACGGCACTTTGGATTCCGTACAGCCAAAAAATGAACTATTACAATACAGGATTTATGGGTGGCTTTTTATATAATTTAAAAGTAGAAGCAATGGATAAACCAGAAAACTACTCTGAAAAAACGATCAAAGAAATTACCGATAAATATACGGAGAAAACACAAGAAACAAACAGAGATTCTCAAGAAGAGCAACCAAATATTATTTTCGTGATGAGTGAAAGTTTTTCTGATCCGCAAAATTTAACAGGTGTAACGGCTAATAAGGACCCATTAAAAGATTATTATGACATAGCTAAAACGACGTACAGCGGCAAAATGTTATCCCAAAACTATGGTGGTGGAACAGCTAATATCGAATTTGAGGCCTTAACTAGTTTTTCAATGGAGTTGTTTAATCCTCAAATGACGACACCATATACGATGTTGATTCCAAAAATGACAGAAATGCCGTCGATCGTGTCTCTTTTAAACGATCAAAACTATCAAACAACGGCTATTCATCCCTATAATACATCAATGTATAAACGCAAAGATGTTTATAAAACATTAGGTTTTAATCAATTTATCAGTGAAGACACAATGAATTACAAAGAAAAAATAGAAAAAAATCCGTATATTTCTGACGAATCAGCCTATAAAGAAGTGCTGGATTTACTAAAAAATGAAAATGATCCACAATTTGTTCATTTGGTGACGATGCAGACACATATGCCTTATAGCGATAAATATGCAGCATCAGATTACTCATCACAAAGTTTGGGCAATAAAAAGGCTATCGATAGTTATATGCAAGATGTTGCCTATAGTAGCGAAGCGTTAAAACAATTTACAACTGAGTTGAACAATGTAAAACGACGTACATTAGTGGTTTTTTGGGGCGATCATTTACCAAGTATTTATTCAGATGAGATCAAAGCAGATAACGATGAGGTTCAGATGCATGAAACAGAATTTCTAATGTATGACAATCAAGAAAAATTAAAAGAAAGAAAAACCCACGATGCTATTAGTAGTCCATTCTACTTTGCACCAACGTTATTTGATCAAAGTGATATACAAATGACAGGATTTTACCAATTGTTGAGCGAATTAGAAGAAGAACTGCCGGCATTTGAAAAAGGCTTCTATTATAAAGACAAAAAATGGAGTAAGACATTATCACTGAATAAAGCTCAAGAAGAGTTATATGAAGAGTATCGTTTGATTCAATATGATATTGTCTCTGGTGAAAACTATAGCTTAAAAACTGACTTTTTTAAATGATCTTGGTGATCAAGAAGGAGTAAACAATGAGTTTTAAAAAGAAGGACAATCAGACCTATTATAATCCAATCCGGCGAGCAGTATTAAATCATCAAATGATTCAACCAGGCGATAGAGTAGCAATTGGTATGAGTGGTGGGAAAGATAGTACGAGTTTGTTGTATTTTTTAGATAGGATCAGTAAACAAAAGCGGCTGGGGTTCGAATTTGAGATCGTCCCTATTACGTTAGCCATGGGATTTGATATGGATATTACGCCGCTAAATGAATTTGTGGAAAGTTTGGGCTATGCGTTAGAGGTTGTTCCAACAACGATTGCTCAAGTTGTTTTTGATATTCGAAAAGAGCGTTCACCATGCTCATTATGTGCGAAATTACGCCGAGGGATTTTATACAAACGGGCAAAAGAAATGGGATGTAATAAAGTGGCATTAGGTCATCATTTAGATGATGCGATCGAAACTTATTTCATGAATTTTCTATTCCACGGTCAAATGGCTAGCTTTGACCCAATCAGTTATTTATCCAAAACAGAGATCACATTGATTCGTCCATTACTTTATGTTTAAGAAAAACAGATTATTCAGTTTGTAAAAAGGGAAGAATTGCCCATCATTTTTAACCCTTGTCCAGTTGATAAGAAAACAAAACGAGAAGAAATCAAGCACCTTGTGAGTAGTTTAGCTCAAAATTATCCTGATATCAGAGAGAAATTTATTATGAGCATGGAACAAGGAGAAAAAGAAAATTTTTGGACAGCGTCAAGAATGGTGTCTAAGTAAAAAATAAGGGTATTGTTTGTTCGAAAATAGAGTCCTCTTACAACTTATTTTTTGAGACGAAGTGTTATTTCACTTGAACCAAAAGATTCAAACCATAATTAAAGATGTCTATGTTAGAATAGATCATGATTGTTTTCTAGATAATAATGGACTGGACTGGCACAACTCAAGAAAGGAAGAGATTTATGAAGACGGGACCAAATCCAAATAACATTTATCCAAATGAAAATGTAAAACAATTAACCTTTTTAAAAGCAAGTATAAAAAAACAAAATATAGTTATTGGAGAGTACACGTATTATGATCGAGCTAATGCTGAGGATGACTTTGAGAAACATGTAACACATTTTTACGATTTTATAGGAGATAGACTGACGATTGGAAAATTTTGTTCAATAGCTTCTGGAGTTGAATTTATAATGAACGGAGCAAATCATAATATGCTAGGTATTTCTACTTATCCATTTGATCTATTTGGAAATGGTTGGGAAAAAAATAAGCAAGATATAGACCAATTTCCAAATAAAGGGAATACTAAAATCGGAAATGATGTTTGGATCGGCCAAAATGTAACATTTCTTCCAGGGGTCAATGTAGGAAACGGTGTGATCATTGGAGCTAATACGGTCGTAACGAAAGATATCCCTGCATATGCTGTCGTTGGAGGGAATCCTGGTAAGATTATCCGCAAAAGATTTACAGATGATATTATCGATGAATTAGAAAAACTTGCGTGGTGGGACAGAGAGATTGAATGGATCACTAAAAATATTCCTTTATTAATTAGACACGATCCTACCATAGAAGCCATAAAAAAGCTAAGTATGTAAATTTGATAGTACAGAACGTTACTGATAAGCTTGACGAAAATAAGAGTAGAACAAGCGAAAACAAAATAAAAAAAAGAGCCTATTATTAATTGAGGTGAAAGTAAATGGCCAATATGAATGACGTTGCAAAAAAAGCAAACGTTTCTAGAGGAACAGTTTCTAATTATATCAATCATGTAAAAATTAATCCTAAATTAGCTGCTAGAGTGGAAAGAGCAATCAAAGAGTTAAATTATATACCAAATCAAGCAGCTAGATCATTAAAAAAACAAGAAAGTGATATCATCGCATTTATATTACCGACGATATGGACGCCATTTTTCTCTGAATTAGCCTATTATATCCAATTAGAGCTGCAACGTCATAATTTAAAAATGTTATTGTGTAATTCTCAAAATGATTATAATTTAGAATTAGACTACATAAAGATGGCGCAAGAACAAAAAGTCAAAGGAATTTTAACTATTTCATATAGTGATATAGAACCCTATCTTATTTCAAAAATCCCAATTGTTTCAATTGAACGTTATTTCAACAGTACGATTCCGTTTATAACCAGTGATAATTTTGGCGGCGCCAGACAAGCAGCAGAAGAATTGCACAAACGAGGTTCAAAATGTTTGCTGTTGATCCTTAGAGAATTACCAAATAATTTGGGTATTTTTGAACGAATGAATGGCTTTATTGACTATTGTACTCACAACGAATTGGAATATGAAGTGTATTTAGACAAAGGCAACTCAATCGATTTTCCTAAAAGAATCGATACATTTTTAACTGAAAAATTTTCGCAAGATTGCCCTTTTGATGGAATCTTTACTGTAACGGATCGATATGCAGAATTTGTTTTTAATACATTTACGCACTTACCTTGGTCTATTCCAGAAGATGTGCAATTAATCGGTTTTGATGGCGCTAGAAGTTTTTCGAATCAGTCATTGACTATTTCAACAATGACGCAAGATGTTCATGAAATCGCTCGTTTAGGTGTAAAAGAGTTGGTGCAATTTGATGCTACATTAGCTACACAAAAGAAAAATATATTGCCAGTAACCTTTACGGCATTTAATACGACTAGAAAATTGGATGAAAAATAAATCCAATTTTTTTTGTGAAAGCCCTTGCTATTTTGGAACGTTCCAAGTATTATATTATTTAGATATGGAACGTTCCAAAAAAAGTTTTTCTAAAACGATTAAGGAGATGAAAATTTTGGATTATAAAAAAATTGCTGAGGGAATCTTAGAAGCTATCGGGGGAAAAGACAATATAGCAAGTGCTGCTCATTGTGTCACTCGTTTACGCTTAGTATTGAAGGATAGTAATCATTATAATAAAGAAACATTGGAAAATATCGAAGGCGTTAAGGGGGTATTTTTTAATAGTGGACAATTACAAATTATTTTTGGCACAGGAACGGTGGAAAAGGTTTTTGCTGCATTTCAAGAAGTTTCAGGTATAAAGGAAGCCTCACTGCAAGATGTAAAAGCTTCAGGAACGAAGCAACAAAATAAATTACAACAAGCATTTAAAGTATTTTCTGATATATTTATCCCAATCATTCCAGCTTTTGTTGGAGCAGCGATGATCCTAGGGTTAAAATCATTATTAACGACACAATTTGGCTTTTTAGGCGGTTCAATGGCAGAGGAATGGCTTTGGGCGCAAGATTTAGCTAGTTTCCTAGGCGTTATTGCCACAACATTTGCGTATCTGCCTGTTTTAGTCATGTATTCTGCAACGAAACGATTTGGTGGAAACCCGATCTTAGGCTTAGTATTAGGTTTTGTGATGATCACCCCAGATTTGATGAACCGCAATGATTTTGTTTTGGGTAATTATGAGACGTTGTCTTCTTGGCATGTATTTGGTTTATCTATCCCTCAAGTCGGCTTCCAAGGCGGCGTATTTCCAGCAATTTTAACTGCATGGTTCTTATCAAAAACAGAAGCATTTGCGAAGAAAAAAACACCCCAAGCATTAAGTTTTATCTTAGTACCAACAGTCACAATTTTATTCTCTGCTCTTGCTTTATTTTTAGTATTTGGCCCTATCGGAAATGCGATCGGTACAGGATTAGGCTGGATCATTGATATTTTATATAACAAAACAGGATTTGTAGGTGCCTTTGTTTTTGCGGCATTGCTTCAACCTCTTGTTGTAACTGGAACACAACATGCGATTCAGGCAATAGAAGCACAATTAGTTGTAGCCACAGGATTTAATTATATTCAACCATTATGGTCCGTTTCGATCATCGCACAAGGTGGTGCAGCATTAGGGATGTTTTTCCTGGCGAAGAAAAATTCAAAACGTCGCGAAACTGCGATGTCTAGCTTTGTACCGACACTATTTGGTATTTCAGAACCAGCAATTTTTGCAGTAAATTTACGTGACTCGATTATTCCTTTTCTTGCTGCTTCCTTTTCAGCAGGAATCGGTGGTGCGTTTATGAAAATATTTGATGTAAAAGCAACAAGTTTTGCCTTAACAGGCTTACCAGGATTGACGATTGTATATCCACCTAGATTAATTTTTTATATCATCGGAAACGTATTAGCCTTTATTTTGCCGATTATTATTTTAATCGTATGGAATCGTGTTAAAGGTGTAAAAGGAGCAGAAATCGGTAAAGGTAGTACCTTATAAAAAGAAGGGACGTCTGAAAACAATTGATGAATAAAAAAGTTGAAAAATATACGTATTATACGGCGGAATGGCAAGGACATTTAAGTGAATTAGAAGAAAAGATAAAAAAAAGCAACTATCTCCCAAAGTATCATCTATATCCTAAAACGGGCTTGATGAACGATCCTAATGGTTTGAGCTACTTTAATGGAAAATATCATGTGTTTTACCAATGGTTTCCATTTGATTCTTTTCATGGGATGAAACATTGGGGACATGCAACTTCTGAAGATTTAGTTAAATTCAAAGATGAAGGTTTTGCGCTTATTCCAAATGAAGAATATGAAAAAAATGGTTCTTATTCTGGTAATGCTTTGGAATACAATGATGAACTCTATTTATTTTATACAGCAAACTATAAAACAGATACAAGCAAACTAGCGAAGCAAGCTTTGGCAATCATGGATAAAAAAGGAACCATTACTAAATATCAAAAGAATCCAATCATCAATGGTGCACCAGAAGGATTTAGTCAAGAATTAAGAGATCCTTTTGTGTTTGAGAGTAACGGCTCTTTTTACATGTTGCTTGGCGGAGGGCGTTTTCTTGATACAGAAGGCTCAGGATTCGGTGATATTGGTGAACTGCTTTTATATAAGAGCGCTAATTTATTTGATTGGACTTATCAAGGAACGATTGATTTACCAATTGAAAAAGGCTATATGTTAGAATGCCCGAGCCTTGTAACGATTGATGGAAAAGATGTCTTATTTTTATCACCAATGGGGTATGAAAAAGAAAAGTATCGTTACCAAAATCGTTTTGCTTCCATTTATTTAGTAGGACAACTAGATGTTGAAAAACGAACGTTTGTAATGGATCACATGGATGAATTGGATGCTGGTTTTGATTATTATGCACCACAATCATTTTACGGGAAAAACCAATTACCATTAACCTTTGGTTGGTTTGGCTGTGGGGAGCAAGTATATCCAATCGATGACGAAGGGTGGAAACATGGACTGACGACTGCACAAGAAATGAGACTAGTGGATGGTAAATTAGTCCGTTTTCCATCACAAGAACTACAAGAATATTTCACCGAAAAACAAACCATAAAAGTGGAAAAACTGACTTTAGAACAACCATATTATCATCTTCAATTTGAATTGAACAAAGGACAAGATTCGACTATTTGTTTTGGTACAAACGATGATTTTTGGCAATTGAATTTAGATGAAAAAAAACAGACAGTCACGATTGATCGTGGCCATTTGACTAAAAAAATCGATCATGATTATGGAATGAAACGAACTTGTGAAATAGCTGAATTAGCAAATAATATCATAGTTGATCTATTCGTTGATAATAGTTTTATAGAAGTGTATTTAAATAAAGGAGAACGTGTTTTTAGTTTCAGAGTCTTTTTAGAATCAGAACAAACAACTATTTCATTTTCGAAAGAAACTGAAATAACATGGGCATATTTTGAATAATGTAGCTCTTTAAACTCATCTTTATCAATTAATGCTGGGAAAGAAAATTCAAATAATTAAAACAATTATTATGATACCTAGAGGAAATATACTCTAGGTTTTTCTATATTATTAGATTGGGGAAAAATCAGGTAGAAATAATTATTGCGCTACGTAGGGATCAGCAGAAAGAGGATTGAAGAGTAAAATATTCTGAAGAGGATACTTCTTTTATCCAGATAACAGTAACCTTTTTGGAAAATCAGTTGGATAGAAATATTTACGGATTCGAGTACTTTATTAAAGGGAGAATAGTTAGCGTTTGCTACTTACAATTAATAGACAATTTACCTCAAGTTAATGACATTACTGGAGTGGTTGTTTATATATGTAATGTTTACACAGTACCAGAATTTAGAAAAAGAGGTTATCAAACGTTAGTCTTTGTAGACTGTATCAAATTTGCAAAATCTCAAAACATAAAACTTTACGAATTAAGTATAGACAATCCAATAGCAATTAAAATATATAAATCTTTTCGTTTTAAACCTAACAGGAATGCAGTGTGTATTAAGTAGCAATATGACAGTTTTTGGGATAGGTAAGGAAAGTTTTGAATATGTTACTATCAGATAAACTTAAAGAAGTTTACTTTACTGAAATTGAAGATCCTATGAAGTATTTTTGACCAGTTAGTAATTGAAGCAAAATAAATGAAGTCAATCGTTAGTATTCATTCGATTTTGAATGAAGATCAATAAACTACTTATTACGACGATAAAAGGCATGGAAACAATTCGAGAAATATATAAGAAAGGTCGAAAAGAAGGAACTCTCTTCGGCTTTTCAGTATGCATAGAAATTAAGGTGTTGCTGAGAATTTCTGCTTAAGTAATTGTATTTTTAAGAATAATTTGTTCATTTTTAACCTGTGCAAAAGAATCTACTAAATACATATATTTGATAAAATTTATCTTTTAAATCGAAATAAATTATGATATATTATTAATAACGAACATAAGGATTGATATTAATTCTTGTGTTTGCAAAAAAATAAAGGGGAAAAAATAATGAAAAAATTATTAACAAAAACACTGTTACTTAGCACTGTTGGGTGTATGGGATTAATTTTGGGTACACGTACTTCTGAAGCAGCTTCATTTGAAAGTATGAAAAAAAATGTTGAAGAGGGAAATGGATTAATTTATAACCCAGAGTTAGACGGAATAATGGCCCAAGAGGGTTCACTTGAAGTAATTGAAGCAATTGAAGAAGAAAGACAAGACTTAAATATTGAAGAACCTACTCAAAAAATGTATGATGAAGCCTTTAGTTCAGTAAAAAATGTAGAAGTAATAGAAACCACTGAAAAAACTTTGCCTTCAATCATGCCATTTGCTACCGCGGCACCTAGAGATAATCAAACTGCATGGATTCCATATAATTCAGCAGAATTTTCTGGATCAGGTTGGAGATACAGCGGATCTCAATTTAAGTTTAAAAATTACAATGTAAATCCGATGTTTGGTGTAAGAGCTACAAAAGACTCTTTCTATTTTTATACTGTGATACCGGGCAATAATAGCTTTTTACGTAGAAATGTAGTTGATGCTAATAGAGACTGGGTATATTTTCCTTCAAAAAGTGGATCAGCAAAATTACAAGGGTATTTTGCAACATACAATCCTGTCAAAGGTAGTCGATACTATATATACTAATCATGTTCGTTTTCATTACAAGAAAAGTGATTTAAATTATTAATAGGAAAGACCAGAATATTTCACAATGTATATTCTGGTCTTTTTGCTGATAAACAAAGTACATATAAAATAAAAAAATATTTTCAATGAAACTTTTAAGGAAGATTTACAGTCTTATATTATGAGGGGAGGAATATTCGTGCAAAAAAATGTAGATGTACACTTAGTTAAAAAAGCTAAAAAAGGGAACTCTCAAGCTTTTCTTGAACTATGCATTGCGTATCAAGATATTTTATATAACTCAGCATATAAAATACTTTTGAATGACGAGGATGTGGCTGACTGTATGCAAGAAACAGAAATTCGTGCATGGCAGAAAATAACTAAATTAAAAAAGGAAGAAGCATTTAATTCTTGGATTTTCCAAATAATGACTAATATTGCAAAAGATATTTTAAAAAAAAGAACAGCAAATGCAGAATCTGAAGAAAGGTATATGTCTGATAAAATAGAGACGTATAATACTTTTGATATAGACCAAGAGTTGAACAGGCTGGAAGAAAACTACAGAATTCCACTTATACTATATTATTATGCCGGATTTAGTATCAAAGAAATATCCGAACAATTGAAAATATCTGTAAATACTGTAAAGACGAGACTAGCAAGAGGAAAACTGAAATTGAAAATTTTATTGGAGGAATCAAACGATGGATAAAAAGATAATCGATAAAATTAAAAATGAAAGAAAAATTCCAGATGAAGTACTAATTAAGCTAGAATCTAGCAGAGAAGATATTCTGAATAAAAAGATTAAGCAAGAGAAAAACTTTAAAGTACTTTCTAAAAACATTGTGATTGCAGTGTTAGTTGCTGCTATAGCAATTTTAATAATAATAACCAAAACGCCAATAGGAATAGCACTAGAGAATGCATTGGGGATTGGGAGAGATTCTGGAGTGGAGACAGTAGAGAAAAATGCGATACCAACTAAACTTAATTTAACAAGTACTCAAAATAATCGAGAGATAAAGTTGACTAAATTTGTTTCTACAAAGAAAAAATTTGCTTTTGATTATCAATTTAAGGTTGATGATGAAAAGTTAAAAATGTTACTAAAAAAGAACATAGCAGCTAAATCAGATCATCAAGACATTCAACTTGGACTCTTTGTTAAGGGAAGTACCAAAGATTTATTTCAAGGTGTACATTCCTATTCAACCTTTAGATTCGAAGGAGATATTTTTTATGGATCGGTGATATCGACTTTTGATACAGAAAGTATTCCTGAAAACGCAGAACTAAATCTTCATATCTATAGATTAGCTTGGATGGATCGCGACGAGTATGAAGCAGCGAAATCTAGGGCGTTATCTGATTCCGATAATCCTATCCCATTTAGTGTGGCCTCCTCTTTGGAATATACTGGAGATTGGAGTTTTGATATTGATTATCTACCACTAAATCAAACAGCTGACACAAAGGTTCTTGCTTCAAATAATGTTACAAATATTGTATCTAAAAGTGATGCACTACAGACAACAATCACATTTAATGCTCCAATAGAGTATCCGAATTCCCCAGAGATTACAGTATATAAAAATGGAGTAGAGATTTCTAATTCTAATATTAATTTCAAGCAATTAGATCAGGAAAAGCTAGAGATCGAACTGGATTTAAGTGCTTTGGATAAGATATCAACTTATAAAGTTAAGATTGATGAATCAGATATATACGGAACGATAGTCAAAGAAGTTGGCTATTTTGAGATTCAAAACAAATAAATAATTGGGTATATTAAAAAGATCATATTTTAAATGGAACGGGTGAACTGAGGCACCCTAATCTCTAAAGAGAAATGACGGAAGAGGAAAACTTTGAAGATGACCCAAATGTCCCCATTCAGATAAACCGAGCAATGACAGAAGAAGTGAATGAGTATATTCATTATGTAGAGAAATATCAAGAAGAAAACAATATTTCTGAAGTACCTTATGAAGTGTATGATTATGTTCAATATATTGCTGAAGAATTAGATAAGGATAAATCATTAGAAATAACAGATGAACTTCGCGTAAAAGCAGAAAAGTTTGTCAATAGGCAACATAAAAAAGAAAAAAATCAAAATAGCCGCTTTGAGAGTCCGTAAATAAGAATTGTAGCAGTTTTTTTGGAAACAGTTATGATTATTCAACGGTTTAGTTAATTTATATCCAAATGATAATGAAAGCTTTTTTGTATTAATCTTCCCCTGATTAAATAGTAAGATAAAAATATATAGTGAAACCACAATAGAGTATAGGTAATTGAACAATTTTAGAGCGCTGTTATGACAACAATAACTTGCACTGCCCAATTCTTGGATAAATAAAATTTTTTATAGGTTTATATCTTTTTGTATCTAACGCAGAATTTCTATTACTACATTGAAGTTGCAAGAATCATTTTCCTAGATCATGATTTATTTCAATATAATATCTATCTTCTTCTAGTAATAGACAGTAAATATACCTTTTATCATGCTCAATAAAATATTCAGATATAAACGAAACAAAAAATGGTTTGGAATTATAATGACCATTCCTAAGAATAAACTCTATGGTAATGGAGATACGAAAATTGATATTATTGATTTAAAAATAAATTCAGAGTTAGGTGAGATATTTAGAAATAAAAAAGGATATCACCGAGCTTATCATATGAATAAAGAACATTGGATCACAATAGATCTTTCTGCTATCGATGATTTTGGTCAAGTAGCTGAACTGATCGATGATAGTTTTAAATTAAGTTGATCCCATAAAAAGTCTAACTTTTTAAGAACCACTACAATCTTTTTGATGATTTTCAGCCTTCTAATTTTTTGTTTTTTTGTACTTAGATCCCAGCCTCTAAATGATTGATAAAATGGCTGTTTAATGACTGCTACTCATTAGTTGACTCAAACTAAGATAAATTGAAATGAGCTGTTAGCTCAAAAAGTGGCTTGTTATTATTCCGATTATGTTCAACATAACAACATGATAAACTCAAATAAGGGTATGACAAAAGTAAACTTCACTTTTGTCATACATTAAATGCGAATAAATGGTGAAACAGAAGCCACATCTTTATAACTTCCCTCTTATTTTTAAGGCTTAAATACGCCTGTCCCAGTCTCTATTTGTATGTGATGTAATTTTTATCTATTTGATTTTCTCTTATAAAAATACAAAACGGAGAATAATGCTAACCCAGTCACTCCTGCTATATTCAAATAAAAGGTTGTTTTTTCTCCTGTATCTGGTAGTTGACGTTTATTATAGTTATGTTGAACAGATGACTTACTTGAATTTCCAGATGATTTATTTTTAGTTGAAAAATGATTATTAGGCGTTTTTGTAGATTCCTCGATTAAAACTTTCGTATACACATAAGAAACAGTCTGTGCTTCATCGCTAAAAGTTCCATTAGCATTTGTTGGAGTCTCAGTTAATGTCCAACCTGGGATATCCTTAGCAGCAGTTTCATAAGGCAATCCTACTTTGCCAGTCAAGGTTTCGCTTGAAGCTAACGTATGCCCCTCAGTATCAAGATACTGAACAGTAATAGGAGTTGCTTCTACTCGATCATACACATAAGAAACAGTCTGTGTTTCATCGCTAAAAGTTCCATTAGCATTTGTTGGAGTCTCAGTTAATGTCCAACCTGGAATATTCTTAGCAACAGTTTCATAAGGCAATCCTACTTTGCCAGTCAAGGTTTCGCTTGAAGCTAACGTATGCCCTTCAGTATCAAGATACTGAACAGTTACAGGAGTTGCTTCTACTCGATCATACACATAAGAAACAGTCTGTGCTTCATCGCTAAAAATTCCATTAGCATTTGTTGGAGTCTCAGTTAATGTCCAACCTGGAATATCCTTAGCAGCAGTTTCATAAGGCAATCCTACTTTGCCAGTCAAGGTTTCGCTTGAAACTAACGTATGCCCCTCAGTATCAAGATACTGAACAGTTACAGGAGTTGCTTCTACTCGATCATACACATAAGAAACAGTCTGTGCTTCATCGCTAAAAATTCCATTAGCATTTGTTGGAGTCTCAGTTAATGTCCAACCTGGAATATCCTTAGCAGCAGTTTCATAAGGCAACCCTACTTTGCCAGTCAAGGTGTCACTTGGAACCAGCTCTCTCCCAGCAGTATCCGTATAATCAACTTGAACAGGTGATCCTTCTCTTCGTTCATATACATACGTCACAAGCTGATCTTCATCTAAAAACTTACCTGTTGCATTTTTAGGTACGGATATTAATTTATAATTTGGAATATCTAATTCAGAAGTAGTATATTCCTGTCCCAACTCTCCATAAAATACCTTAGGATCTATGAGATTACTACCAAATTCATCTACATAAGCCGCTGTGACCATACGATAACTATCAAATGAGACTGTGCCATTTAAACGATCATCTTCAAAAAATTGTGCGAATTCATTTACCCCTGAGTGTGTATTGCCCCAAGCAATCGTAGCTGTATTTTTTATTTCAACTCGTTGTGAAGTCACCATACTAGAAAATACGACTTTGATTCCTTTCAATTGCGCAACATCGTTAGGAGGTACGCTGTCAAAATTTATTTTATCTACAGAATATTCAATAGTATATGTAGTATTTGAAGGAGCGATTACTTCAGGTAAAGACTGTAGAACTATAGCATCTGAAAACAAAATTGTTTCGGAAAAATTTGTACTTGAACCTGAATTTTGAGAGATTATTTTAGAAAATACAATTGGATCAAGACTGTCTTTTTTGATAGTAATGTTAGGATTGAAAAACATATTTTCTCCATTTATAACAAACCATCTCCCCGTATTGCCCCCCAGTTTGCGACTAGATTTATCTATCTCCTCTAAAAAATTATGTTCACTTTGCGAATCATTTTTCTCTGATGAAGACGAATCATCACTAATATTTTCTTTTGAGGATTGGTCATTTTTTAAAACATACGGATCATTTGTCTCTTCACTAGTTTCAATTCCTTCTATATCGTTAGAATTTTCAGTGGAAGTCGTTGTTTCTAGGGTAGATTGAGTAGATACTTGAATCATTTTATCTTCTTGATCAGCGTCTCTTGCTATGACTTCTATGCTATTACTTAGTAGCAAAAAACTGATTAGGATAATAGTAGATAATTTTTGCATTAATTTCAGCCTTTCTAATTAATATTATACTTAATATATCACAAAATATATTAAATAAAATGATTTTTATGAAAAAACAATTCTTACAAAAACATATAATGAGAAAAAATATGTATAAAAATTTAATTATATGTACATTAATTATCATTTTAAAGAAGTAATTGAATAGAATCGTATTAGATAAAAAAGAACGAATAAAGAACTGGAAAAGCCCATCATCTAATTTAATTACTTTTATAAAACTTATACACTTATTTAAATATCATAACAATTGAGTTGATGGCTTTATGGTTTTGCATCTCTTGGTGGATTTGGTTAAGGTTATCTAAATTTTTGTTTATTCATTTAAGCTGATCAAAATGAAGTAGAAATGGCAATATGCTAGCAAGAAATTGATTGCAATAATCACAAAAGTGATAAAAATTTTTAGAAATGTAGCTTTTTTGAGATCCTATAGAAATGCGAAGCAGTATTAGATATTATTTTCTATTGATGAAGACGATCTACTTACTGCATGTCTAAAAGTAATTTATTTGACATCAAAGTTCATTTAAATAATAATATAAAAAGACAAAATGAATTTATTCTTGTCGTCTTTTCTCCATTGTTTACTATAAAAAATATGTAATAAAAAATAGAAAAACACCTTCTCTTCTAAGGAGTGGGTGTTTTTCTATTTTCACAATAATAACACGAGTATTTAAGGAAATTGTCGCATGAACGGTTATAGATAAACGATTTATATAATTTTTTTTTAAGTATTATTATAAGTGTCTTGGAATGTTTAATACCAAGTAAACAAAAGAAAAAATACGTATTTATGTAGTAATTATAATCAATATAAATTATAAATACAAGGTTATTATTTATCATTTTTTTGAATTTTTTCTAAAAAAAATGATAAAAACAACTTTTTATATATGTGCCGTCAAATAAGCCGTCAAAAAGAAAGGAAGAGTCATATGTCAAGAAGAGGCGAAAATATTTATAAGAGAAAAGACAATCGTTGGGAGGGACGTTATAAAAAAGGGCGTAAAAGTAATGGTCAATTAAAGTATGGATATATCTATGGAAAAACCTATGGTGAAGTGAAAGAACGGTTATATGTGTTCAAAGTAAAGTATCAAACCCTTATTCAACTTCAAGGAGAATGCGCCCTTACGTATGAAGAGTGGGGAAGAATATGGTTGAAACAACAACAATTTACTACTAAACCATCCACCTATAGCGCCTATTTATACAAATTAACTCGCTATGTCTTTCCTATTATAGGAACAACGGCTCTTAACCAAATAACGAAGCAAACGATTCAAACCGTTATTGATACGTGGCAAGAACAACTGTTACAACCGAGTACGATTCAAGTATTGTATCAGATCATGAAAAAATCATTGAAAGATGCACATGAGCAACAACAGATTCTTACACTGCCTTGCCAACAAATCCGATTACCAAAGAAAAAGAAACCTACAGTGAAGGCATTATCTACTTTGGAACAACAACAATTAGAAAAAAAGGCCAAAGCGTTACCTCCATACAAGGGACTTCCCGTCTTGTTGGCATTGGACGCAGGTCTACGAATAGGGGAAATTTCTGCTCTACGTTGGGAAGATATTGATCTAAACAATCGAATGATTTATGTGAAAAAAACCTACCAACGATTACCAATTGCTGGTTCCAAAACAAAAACACAACTTGTCTTAGACAGTTCAAAGACAGATCAATCAATACGCGTAGTTCCAATGACGTTTAGCCTTTATAAGTATCTTAAAAAATGGAAAAAGAAAGCACCAGGAACCTTTGTTTGTTCAAATAAGATAACACCTAGCGAACCTCGTTTATTGACCTATTATTTTCATAGAATTCGAAAAATGTGTGGTATTCCCTCTACTCATTTTCATCATTTACGCCATACATTTGCGACACGTTGTATTGAAGCAAATGGTGATATTGCATCTGTTAGTAAACTATTAGGCCATGCGTCAACACAAACAACACTAGATGTATATACCGATTCGTTAGTAGAAAGTCGTCAACGAGTGATTCAACAAATGGAAGAAAAAAAGGAGAAGATATAAAAGAACACTTGTTTTTATAATAGTTAAAGCTACTTCTTTCTTTTAAAAAAACCGAATAAAAGCGCTATCTTTTTGTGACTGTTGATATAAAAAAATCTTAAATTTCCGTCTATTTATTTAAGAAAAATATTTAACTTAATTTTTTTGCGCCGTCATTCATCGTCACATACCCAGTAATAAGATTGATTTATTAGGATTTCTAAGATAGAACTTGGTATTAAACATTCCAAGATAGTTTAATAACATTTTTTAAAGAATATATCCCAAATGTTATCGTTATATAGGGAGAGGAGGAATTAAATTACAATGTTAACTTTAGGCATATTAGGAATTAATCCATCAATGTATCAATTACTAGAACAGCAATTTGAATCCCAAACATATCGAGTTGTCAAAGTAGAAGAAAAAGAACAATTGAACCAGATAGATGGATTAATTCTTTCCATAGATAAAAAAGAGCAAATGAATCTTGTAATTGATTGGTTGTTAATTTGCCAAAAATCACCTAGCGTATTTGTTTGGATTTTTTCAACTATTCCACTTGATTATGAAGAAAATATCTTATTCGCTCTTGGAGTCAATGCTGTTGTGATGACCAAAGAAAAAATGCATTGTTTGACACACATAGTTAATAATACATTTAGTCGGTTAGAAAATTCAAATATAAAAATAGAAAAACAATCTACGAATCAAATAATCAATGAGAAAAATCAAACTGTTTTAGTTAATGGTGTTGAACAAGCATTAACAAGAAAAGAATATCAGATATTTTCACTGTTATATGAACATAGAGGTACAACATTACCATATGAAGAACTGATTGAAAAATTATGGACAAATCAGCCAAAAGAAAATAATTTCTTGATAGCGAATACCGTCTTTCATTTACGAAATAAAGTGAATGGAAGTAATGATTTCGAGATAAAAACAATACGTTCTAAAGGGTATATGTTAAAACTCAAAACGAGTCAAGCAGATCAATGACGACGTGTACATCTATTTTTTTAAGTAGTATTTTCAAAACATTAATTAGTTTTTATATCAAACATACAACTAAAATATCTATCTGTCTGAATCAAACATATTTACTGAATTTAAAAATTTTTTATATATGACGTTTACACAAATTGGAAAGGAGGTGAATGTTATTAATGAATTTTTATAAGAGACAATCCATGATAAGTTTTTTATTATTTGTCAGCATGCTAGTAAGTTTCACTATTTTCTATTCTGATAAAGCAGAAGCAATAGTAGGATCTAATCATGCTCCTGGTGAACCAGTGGATGTGACCTCACAACAATGGAAAAATCAAGAACTCACAAAAGTAAGTCCAGCGATGACTGGTGCTGAGAATTTTACATTTGTTGATCCTAATAATCCCAAAGAAATTGACTATTTAACACAAGTGCAATTCAAACTTAATGAAGAGACTTCATATGATAGTAATATGACAGTTTCACGTGGCAGCCTCACAACACCTGCTTCTTATTACTATGAAAAAAGTAGTGCATTATCAAATGCCTACTTTAGGATAAATAACGCAGGAACTTACTTTGGGAAAAAAATAGACATAATGTATAGCATACCTAATAAAAACTGGGATGCTACTCCTGCTGGAACTCAAGCACAAATAACCTTTTGGGCACCTAGATATGATCAAAAAGATAACGAATTTACTAATTCTTTTTATGGTAAAACAATGAGCACAACCTTTATGGGATTTTGGCTGTTTGTTTCTGGATACAATACTGGCGTAGCTATAGATGTCACTTTATTTGATCATGAAACAGGAGAAGAAATAGCTGCTAATGGGATATACTCTATGGGAAGAATGCACTTTGCAAGACAGTACACAGCAAGTGCAAGTGACTTCTCTAATTTTTACGTTAGAAATGATACAAATGTGTGGGAAAGAACTATTTCAACAAACCCACTTACGTATGAATTTACATCACCAGCAGCTTCAAATGAAGAAACGTCAACGAGTCCAGTTAATTCTTTGGGAATGGAATTTAAGGATACGAGTAAGTTTCGATTTAAAGTGGCTAATTCTTGGATTTTACAATCTAGAGCTACTAATACTAGCCCGATAATAAACCATTATCCATTTAAACAAAGTGACCTTGTTCGTTATAATCAGATTGCACCTGAGGTTATAGGGGAAAAGAATGATGCAACTCATGAAGATGCAAAATATAAAAATCTTCTATTTAGTGTGAAACAACAAATCCCACCGAACTATCAGGGAGCAAGAGATGAAAAAGATATGATTAGACTGAAAGTGCCAAAGGGATTTGATATTAAATCTGTTGAACCTAAAAAAGAGGACGGCACGTCAGCAGCAAACGTATTTAGTTCACCCAATAAAGTAGATAATCAAACATGGGAATTTTCAGCAGTAGATAGTACATCAGAAGATTTCGTAGACCAAACCTATTTATTTGAGGTTACAGCCACTCCTAATGCTCAATTTAAGTTAGCTGATTATGGCTACAATAAAGAAGATGGGTATATGCATATTGAAATGGGGATGAATGATTTATTACCTGCCACAGAGGGTGTTGAGACGCCAACTGCAGAATGGCTATCTACTTACAAAGGAACAACGAAAACATTGTCCAGCAGTAAAGTAGAGCCCACTAGTCAATCTCAAATCAAATATGAAGGTATGCCATACGGACAACCTAAAACAGGACTAATAATCTCCGCTGGAAAACAAATTACAGAAGTATATGCTCAACCAGAAGATTTATTAGAAAGCTACGGTACAGATACGAGTAGTCCATTAGACGAACCAGTGAGTGTTGCCTATAAAGGTGGGAAAGCACCAGATACAAGTACATTAGAACCTGGAAGTACTATGACTGTACCGTTGACGTTGACTTCAAAACAAGGAATTGAAACAGAAGTGACTGTTACCATTCTTATACAAGGCGAAAACGGAGAATTAACCGTTAATTTTGTCACGCCATCAAATGAGCCATTGGCTACTGCAATAAAAATCAATACTACTGTTGGAGGAGATACAATTGATTTGACAGATGCAACATATGGTATTGATCAAATAATCTCTTCAATTATAGACAAAGGATATACATTAATAAGTCGTCCATTGAACGAAACAGAAGTCAAGATTACCGATAAAAAGCAACAGGTATCTTATGAGTTTGAAGGATCACTGATATTACAATCTGTACCGATGTCATTTGATTTTGGAAAGATAGAGTATACGGCAAAGCATGTTCAAGTAGACGATCCAAAATATACTCAACCACTTGTTGTCACGGATACAAGAACAGACCAAAGTGATGGCTGGTATTTGACAGCTACATTAACTTCCCCAATGAAAAATGGTAAAAATCAAGAATTAGTAAATGTACTGCGGTATGTAACAAAGGGAGAAGAAAAGATATTAAATTCGGATGCCCAAGTAGTATATGTAAATACTGTTGAAAATTCTGGTAGCTATACTGTCAGCGATGATTGGGGAACAACTGCTAATACTGATGGTGTGAAACTTAAAATTGATTCAGATGACACTATCTATACAGGTACGTATACAGGGACTATCACGTGGAAGGTCATGGCAGGACAACCATAAAAGGAGAGAGAAATATGAACCATTCACGCATTATCTTGTTCGGCTGTTCTCTGCTTCTATGGCTGGGCGCAATCATTTCAGGACCCATTGTCCAAGCAAGTGAAGGGACCGGTGGTCAAGTCAGTACGACAGGCAAGATTTCATTTTATGAAGAAGTGACTGAACCTAGCAGCTCTGCTTCCACGGAACCAAGCACAGCGAAGCCGACTAAACCCATTGGAAAATTTCCTAGTACTGGGGAACAAATTCGAACGTACAGTTTGATTTTGGGCAGCGTGCTCCTCTTATTCCTCCTCTTACTCTTTTTACGGAAGCGTAGAAAGGAGGAACAGGAATGAGAGTGACACAACAAACTTTTTTATTCAGCAGCATAATAATTACCGTGCTTTTCAGCACTACTCTCGGTTTGACTGCTCATGCAGCACCTGAGTCGTTGAACCAATCTGGCGCTGTTTCAGTTGAAGGAAGCGTCGTAACAAATCCAATCGACCCTGAAAATCCTGAAATACCCGTTGATCCAGGACCTGGTCCGTCTACGGAAGGGCCACTGCGTATCGACTATGCATCAGCTCTGGATTTTGGCGAAAGCGAAATTAGTAAAGGTACGCGCAAGTACAATGCATTAGCGCAGCAGTTTTTTGGAGAAACAGGTCCTAGAGGGAGTTATATCCAAATTACGGATCAACAGGCAGATTCCTCAGGTTGGATGCTGCAAGTCAAACAAGAGACTCAGTTTACCAACTCAATCATTCAAGAAAACGGGGAACAAGAATTAAAGGGAGCCGTCCTGTCATTAGACAAAGGCTGGGCGAATTCCAGCGGCACCAGCGAAGCGCCAACGGTGACCCGTGAAACAATTGCGTTGAATTCTATTGGTTCAGCATATGAAGTAGCTACAGCACGAGCAGGCAGTGGAAAAGGAGTCTGGACAATTGCATTTGGGGCATCACAAACCAATACGAATGATCAGCCTCACACCTTAACTCCTATAGTAGATGCGTCAGGCAAACCAGTGATAGACCACACATACAACAAACCAGTCTATAGTAATTCAGCAATCACTTTAACTGTACCAGAAACGACTGTTATTCATCCGGTCGAATACCAAACGGAGATAACTTGGATACTAGCCAAGTTGCCTTAATAAATCACACACATTTTTAGGAGGAAAAACAATATGAAAGCAAGAAGTCTTTGTGCAACAACATTAGTAGCAATTTTAGGAGTAACAGTAGTAGGAACTGCATCCCCAGTGTCTGCTGCACCAACAGAATTGGATTCAACAGGAAATGTAACTGTGGAAGAAGGAACTGCCGGTGGTGGTGAGCAAGGAACAATCGATCCAGAAAATCCAGATCAAACTTTACCAACACCTGATCCAGACTCTCCAGGAGAAAATACAAATCCAGATACTGGTTCTTTAGTAATTGAAAAAACAACAAATTTAGATTTTGGAACAATTAAGTCATCAGCAAACACTGTGACAAGTTTTGCGAAACCAATGAGTTTTGAAACTGGTGCGAAAACACGTGGTGCTTATGTACAATGGGCAGATGTTCGTGCAGGAGGTACTTACGGATATACAGTAACGGCTCAATTATCAAGTCAGTTTAAAGATAGTACTGGAACAAATGTATTAACAGGATCAACTATCGATTTCAGCAATGGAATGATTGCAGCACAAAGTGATAATACAAATCCAATCCCATCAAGCGCACAAACAGCTTTCCAATTAACAGAAGCTGCAAATGATGCAAAAACAATTGTAACGGCAAGTAAAGATCAAAAAGAAGGAAAAGGTCGTTTCATAATGGAATTTGGTCAAAGTGAAGACTCACCTACAGGTACGAAAGGTACGGATGCGAATTCAGTGAAACTGACTGTACCAGCAGCAACAGCATCAAATATGGCAGTAACAGATTACACAGCAACAGTGACATGGAAAATTACTGCTGCACCTGGTGCAGAAGTATAAGATAAATTTTTAGTTTTGCAGAGCAACAGGTTTACTTGTTGCTCTGCGTACATAGAAAAAATCTAGAATAAACGAGGTTGGTTATGAAAACACATATAGTTTCTACAAAACAATGGATGAGTATCTTATTGAGTTTCATGGTTGTCGGCGTCTTCTTTTTAAAACCAGTTCCTAATTATGCTGCGGATAAGAACCCGGCAGGTGCAACAGGTTTTACGTACAATATTACGTTTCCGGACAATCAAGTAGACAAAGAATTAGGCTATTATCAATTAAAAATGACGTCAGGACAGCACCAAAAATTAGCGATTGCGTTAAGCAATCCCAGTAATGAAAAAGTGACTATTGATGTGAAAATCAACGGAGCAAAGACCAATCAAAATGGTGTCATTGAATATGGAGAGTCTACGATCAAAAATGACCCATCGTTAAAATTTGACTTTACAGACTTGGTAAAAGCACCAGAATCTGTTGAACTAGCGCCAGGAGAAACCAAAAACTTAGAGTTGATGGTGGCTATGCCAGAAACCGGTTATGATGGCGTCATAGCCGGAGGTATTCAGTTGATGCGTGCTGGACAAACAGACGCCACAACAGACGGTGGAGGCTCAAAAATCATCAATCAATATGCCTATGTTATTGGGATGGTTTTACAAGAAACAGAGACAGAGATAGTTCCAGATTTGTCTCTAAATAATGTCAAAGCTGGCCAAAGCAATTATCGTAATGCCATTTTCATCAATTTTTCTAATGTGACAGCTGCGTATTTAAATGATATGACTGTTGAAGTACAAATTACAGAAAAAGGAAAGGGGACGGTTTTATACGAACGCAAACAAACAGCGATGCGGATGGCGCCAAATTCATTTATTGATTTTCCTGTCAGTATGAATGGAGAGCGCATGGTTCCAGGAGATTATGAAGCTGACATCCTAGTTACTTCAGGAGAAAAAAAATGGGCATGGAAAGAAGACTTTAAAATCAAAGACGAAGATGCCAACAAATTTAATGAACGGGATGTAGGTTTGGTTCAAGAAAAAGGATTAGATTGGAAATTGATTTTACTAATAGTAGCAGCCTTTTTGTTCTTTATCATTCTAGTTTTTCTTTTTCTACATTTTCTTCGAAAAAAGAAACAAACCAAAGAGGATATAGCGAAAAAAGTACGCCAAAAAAAGAAAAAACAAGTAACTGAACCAACAAGTAATAAACGAAAGAAGCCAAAGAATTAATGGAGTATAGGAGCTGAAGAGAGTGTCTATCGTAGATTGGATTTTCGTTACAGGTATCGCACTAACGATCGTTGCACTCCTAGGATCCGCCTATTTTTTGGTACAGGTCTTACGAACATGGCAACAGATTCGCCGGCTACCAGTTAAACGAATAAAAAATAAGAAAAAACGACGTGTTATCGCGCGCAAACGTCAACAACTGACAAATAAGAGGAAACGAAGCCTTCGGAATTGTCTTATTCTATTGGTAGTGACTGTTTTATTTGGTGGAGCATCTGGTTATCTTTCCTACTATCAATCAATGAATCTGACAACAGATGACTCAGATTCTGTGGTTAAAGGGTACTATCTATTGCGGGATTTTGAACAACAGATTACCATTGCCAAAGAAAAGGGCGATGACGAAGAAAAAATGCAAAAAAATATTCGGTATCTTGCCACAGCAATGGCAAGTTACGGCTCGAAAACAGCAAGTACGTCCAATTCGCAAGAAGGACAATTGACATTGAATCGCTATTATAATGCAGTCAAGCAAGTAGGGATGAATGCCAGTACTCAAACTAAAAATTTTTACGGAAATGATGCTGTCGTAGATGATTTTTTAGAGGATATCAAAAAGGTTCAGACTTATGAAAAAGCAGCATTCGCGTACTATAATGTAGATGAGTCTGCCTTCTCACAAGAGAAATAAGTGGAGTGAGAAACGATGAAACAACGACCGACTTCCGACGCACGAAAGCAGACACTGCACAAAAAAAGGACGCAACGACCAACACCTAAAAAAAAGAGAACGATCAAAGTTAGAAGCCACGCTCATACACCATCTAATGGGAAAAAACGCAGTCTCCCAAAGAGAAAGCGAAGATCTAAAAAAAAGTGTCGAAGACACAAGTGGCAGATAAAAGAATTTTTTGTAGCCTTGATTTTGGGCAGTATGATAACCATGGGGTTGAGTGTTTTCTTTGTCAGTCTCATAACGGTCCACGGCTATAGCATGGTTCCGACGTTGCGTGAAGGAGACAAGGTACTGATTCAAAAAAACAGCATGTTACGCAGATTTGATTTAGCTGCATATACTGTTGGTGATGGAGACCCGCAGATTCGACGAATCATCGGATTACCAGGAGAGACGATCCGATATATGCAAGATACGTTGTTTGTGAATGAGCAGCCAGTGGACGAAAAATTTTTGGTAGATGAAATCAATGAAAGTCAAAAAAACGGGCGTGACTATACGGAAGACTTTGAGCAACAGCCAGTCGTTATTCCAGAGGGATATTATTTTGTATTAGGAGATAATCGTCCTTATGCGACAGATAGCCGACATTACGGGTTGATTGCGAAAAATCGCTTCATTGGTAAGGTGACCACACAACTGTTTCCGTTCAATGAAATCAAAGCATTTTAATGTAGAGAAAGGATGGGATGATCGCTTTTAAGCCTGAGAAAGTAAGAAGAGCTTTGCGAAAATTACTTTTCATTTTTTTATGAATTCAAGCTTACTTTCAAAGGGGTTATTTCTATTTTTTATTCGCACTTAGGGAGTGAAACAAAAGTGAATCATCCTTTTGTCCCACACCCTTATTTGATTTTACAGGAGATGTATTATACAAAGTGGATGTAAAAAATTCATTACTACATAAAAAAATAGAAAACAATATACCGATCTTATAGAAGGATTAATGACTGTTGAAGAAATAGTGTGAAAAATGTTGGTTGTTTAGCTTTCAAATCATTCATGAATAAAATCTACTAATTTTTTGTTAGACACATTAGACCAAAATGAAAATTTCTGAGACTATTAAGCCAACTGAGTGTGAAACAATTTATATCATAAAGGATCAGTTAGAGGTGTAAAAAGTCAGAAGTCATTATAGATCATAAAAAATTCAAAGAAACCATATTTAACAAAACCACTCTTTTTTGCTAAACAAGAGATTTTCAGAAAATCAATACGATTTTATTTGAAAAACACTAAAAGAACAGGTATAATCAATTTATCAATAATAACTGGTGAAGGATAAGTAATCTGTCGCCAATCTATTATTTCATGAGGGAGTAACTGGCGGCACAAGCTGCGGCAACATCACCAACTCCGAAAGAAATTTCTGGTGTTGTCTTAAACGGTGAGACTTATGTATGTTCTATTTAGCATACAGAGGTCTATTTTTTTTCGTTTTGCTAACGAACCAATAAGTTCAAAAAGGTGTTCGTTTCGTCATAATGAAGTAAAATAGATTTAAGTAGCTGCAAATTACAGAGGAGGAAGAACATGTCAGAAGAAAAAAAGGTTCAACTATCTGAAGCATTTTATACGCAGTCAGATGAAGAGGTCTTACAAAAGTTTGATACGACAGTCGAAGGATTAACGGATCAAGAAGCTAAAAAAAGATTGGAAAGTTATGGTGCCAATGCATTAGATGAAGGAAAAAAGAAATCGATCGTTGTTAAATTCTTTGAACAGTTCAAAGATTTCATGATCATCGTGTTGCTGTTTGCTGCAGTGATTTCAGCAGTTTTTTCAGGTGATTTTGTTGATTCCATCATTATTTTACTTGTAGTCATTTTGAATGCAATCTTCGGTGTGATCCAAGAAGCCAAAGCAGAGCAAGCCATCGAAGCATTAAAAGAAATGTCGTCACCAAACGCAAATATTCGTCGTGATGGTCATGTGATCGCTGTCAAAAGTGATGAATTAGTACCAGGTGATATCGTGTTATTAGAAGCTGGAGATGTTGTTCCAGCAGATTTACGTTTATTGGAAGCAGCAAGTCTAAAAATCGAAGAAGCAGCTCTAACGGGTGAATCAGTGCCTGTTGAAAAAGAAGCAATTATTTTAGAAGGTACCGCTGAAGATATCGGTATCGGTGATAGAATCAATATGGCATATTCCAACAGTAATGTTACTTACGGCCGTGGGATCGGTGTGGTAGTTGGAACGGGTATGAATACAGAAGTTGGTAAAATCGCTGGCATGTTAGCGAACGAAAAAGAAACAGAAACACCATTAAAACAAAACTTAAACCAATTAGGTAAAATGTTGACGATCGCCATATTAGTGATCGCAGCGGTAATGTTTGTGGTCGGTATGATGAATGGCCGTACATGGATCGATATGTTATTGACATCCATCTCATTAGCCGTAGCAGCAATTCCAGAAGGCTTACCAGCAATCGTGACGATCATTTTAGCGTTAGGTACGCAAAAAATGGCGAAGAAAAATGCGATCGTCCGTAAACTACCTGCAGTCGAAACATTGGGTAGCACAGATATTATCTGTTCAGATAAAACTGGGACGCTAACATTAAACCAAATGACGGTCGAAGCTCTTTACACAGACAACAAAGTAGCACCTGCAACGGACGCAGTCTCAATGGATAATATGGCCTTAAAAATCATGACCTATACAAATGATACAAAAATTGCGCAAGATGGTTCTTTGATCGGTGATCCAACTGAAACGGCTCTTGTACAGTATGGTTTAGATCATGATTTCAACGTAACAGAAAAAGTTCTAGCTGAACCTCGTGTAGCAGAAATTCCATTTGATTCAGATCGTAAATTGATGACAACTGTTCACCAATTGGCGGATGGTAAGTTCCTAGTGGCAGTAAAAGGAGCACCAGATGAATTACTAAAACGTTGTAATGAAGTCTTATTAAATGGTCAAACAACGACGTTAGATGAATCAGGACGCCAAGATATTCTAATAAATAATACGAAAATGGCAAAACAAGCGCTACGTGTTTTAGGAATGGCTTATAAAATTGTTGATGCAGTTCCGGCTGAAATGGATTCTGATTTAGTGGAAAAAGATTTAGTCTTTGCAGGTCTTGTCGGCATGATCGATCCAGAACGTAAAGAAGCAGCAGAAGCAGTGAAAGTAGCGAGAGAAGCTGGTATTCGTCCAATCATGATCACAGGTGATCACAGAGATACAGCAGAAGCAATCGCAGCTCGTCTTGGCATCATCAAAGAAGGTGACGACGACGCAGTGATCACTGGTGCAGAATTAAATGAATTATCTGATGAAGCATTTGCAAAAGTTGTTGAACATTATTCGGTTTATGCACGTGTTTCGCCAGAGCACAAAGTTCGTATCGTTAAAGCTTGGCAGCAAGAAGGTAAAGTTGTAGCGATGACAGGAGACGGCGTGAATGATGCACCTGCCTTGAAAGCAGCTGATATCGGTATTGGGATGGGGATTACGGGTACAGAAGTATCAAAAGGGGCTTCTGATATGGTCTTAGCAGATGATAACTTTTCAACAATTATCGTAGCTGTTGAAGAAGGACGTAAAGTTTTCTCAAATATCCAAAAAACGATTCAATATCTGCTTTCTGCCAACTTAGGAGAAGTATTGACCTTGTTTATCGCAACAATGTTAGCATGGGATACATTATTACCTGTTCACTTATTATGGATCAACTTAGTAACGGATACATTCCCAGCAATCGCTTTGGGTGTAGAACCTGCTGAACGTGATGTAATGAGCCATGCACCTCGCGGCAAGAAATCCAACTTCTTCTCTGGCGGTGTCTTGAGCAGTGTGATTTACCAAGGGATCACACAAGGTGCGTTGACTTTGATCGTATATAAAATGGCGATTGAATTCCCTGCACATACGGCAGCTAATATGCCAAACTTATCTGCAGCGGCATTATACGATTTACAACATGGGGATGCCTTAACAATGGCATTTGCAACATTAGGTTTGATTCAATTGTTCCATGCTTTCAACGTGAAATCTATTTATCAGTCAATCTTTAAAGTTGGATTATTCAGAAATAAATCATTTAACTGGGCAATATTAGTTTCGTTCCTATTATTAGCAGCAACGATTCTAATACCAGGATTCAACGACTTGTTTAGCGTAACTTCTTTAGATAGTTACCAATGGGCAATCGTTGCTGGAACATCATTTGCGATTATTCCGATCGTTGAAATCGTGAAGTTTATTCAACGTAGAATGGGTAAAAGCTAAAACTAGTTTTAAGGTATAAAAAACACAAGTGAGCATCTTAATGGACGCTCACTTGTGTTTTTTTGAAAAGGAATAAATTTAAGTAGTTAAATGGGTAACAATCGCTTTTTCGAAATCCGGTAAATCATCTGGAGTACGGCTAGTGATAAGATTCTTATCAATTACAACAGACTCATCCTTGATAGTACCACCTGCATAAGCTAAATCTGGTTGAACAGTAATGTAGGAAGTCAAGGTCCGTCCCTCAGTTAAACCAGTTTGAATAAATAATTGTGGTCCGTGGCAAATCGCAAAAAGTGGTAAATCATTTTCTAAAAAATATTTAGTGAAATCGACAAAACGTTGATCTGCGCGAAGTTGATCTGGAGAAAAGCCGCCAGGAATCAGTAAGGCAACAAAATCATCAGGCGTTACATCTTCAATAGCAACATCAATCGTAAAGGTAGTTCCTTTTTTACCTGTGATTAGTTTACCCGCTTCTTTTTCAATGAGAACGACCTCATAACCCGCTTTTTCCAAGGCTTCTTTAGGAGAGGTTAATTCTACATCTTCTACCATATCAGTTACTAGTACTGCTACTTTTTCTGTCATCGAATCGCCTCTTTCTACTTTAAATTGCTCATACAACGAAGAGCCTAATCAAATGGTAAAGGGAATATTTTTTAGATGCAAAAGATATGCCTATTTTTTAAGGTCAAAACAAGTCAAAAAAGTGGACAAATTCTCAGATTGCGGTATTATTAATAGAGAGATTTAGCTTTAAAATATGGAGGTTATCAGATATGAACTATTTAGATGAAAACGAAGAAACAGAAGACAAACAACAACCAAATGCGTTTATGAAAAAATTGTTCGAAGAACGGACAATTTTGATTTACGGTGAAATCAATCAAGACTTGGCTCGTGAAGTAACTTCTCAATTACTTTTACTTGCAGCTATGGGAGATGAACCAATCAAGATTTTCATTAATAGTCAAGGTGGTCACGTTGAAGCTGGTGACACAATTCATGATATGATCAAATTTGTAAAACCAGAAGTGATCGTGATTGGAACAGGTTGGGTCGCAAGTGCAGGCATTACGATTTACTTAGCTGCTGAAGCGAAGAATAGATATAGCTTACCAAATACTCGCTATATGATCCATCAACCAGCAGGCGGCGTCCAAGGACAAAGCACAGAGATCCAGATAGAAGCAAAAGAAATCATCCGCATGCGTGAACGTGTGAATCGTCTGATTGCTGAAGCGACAGGTCAAACTTACGAAAAAATCGCAAAAGATACAGACCGCAATTTCTGGATGTCTGCTGACGAAGCAAAAGATTATGGCATGGTTTCTAAAATCATTAATACAAGTGACGAAATCAACTAAGGTGTAAATAAGTCTAAGACAGAGGTATTTAAGCCCAAGAAATAAGCAGGAGTTCATGGAAAGTCTCTTCAAATTTTTGTGACTGTCAACTTATTTCCGAAGGAGTTGCTTTTACTTCTACCATTTATTCAGATTCTTTAAGGCTAGAACATAACGCTGCAAGTTATGTTCTAGCCTCATCTTTTTTCATCGAAAAATTAGTAGAAAAACATACTTTTATAGATTCCTCTTGTCATGCACCTATGAAAAAGTGTAAAATTGAGTGATTACTAAAAGAAAGTAGGAAAGATAGTGAAACCAAATTTAGGCTATTATGTTCAAAAAATCAATGATATTGTAAAAGAGACAGAAGAAGTTGGCGAAAAGATGAACGACTATTACGAAGAAGTACGTAAAGCAATCGATGAAGGCAAGGCTTCTGAGTTAGCACCAGAAAGAATCATAGAAATAAAAAATGTCTTTCAAGATGGAACCAAAGAATACACATTAATGCTTGAAAAAGTAACACAATTACGTCCACCGGCTCGTGTAATGGGAATTCATAAAAAATTCGAACGTTCATATATCGAATATTTAGCTGGATGTAATGAAATGATTTTATCATTAGATCCAGAAAAAGGAATAGATGTTGAGTCATTTAACAACTCTGAAGAAAAGCAAGACAAAGCAACAGATGATATTTCATTTGCAATTACGCGAATGAGTAATCTTTTATTGAAAAAATAAAAAAATAAATAGAAAAAATGACAAAAAAAAGTGATATTTCATTTCATTTTAACGTTATTTTTAGTAGACAAATAAAAAAAGGTATTGTATTATATATTCATACCAACAACAACCTTTTTATTTTTCATTTTACTCTTATTGAGTAATACTCCTTTTCCATCGGCCTTTTCAGCCGATGGTTTTTTTATTTTGATTTATAATATCATTTTATTACTATATGATAATTATTTATATTTTTAAATAATTGAAGTTATTTTATTACTGTATAAATAGAAAGAGATAATCAACTTAGCACTATAAAAAAGTCTAAAATAGAACAGTTATGTTCTACTTTAGACTTAAAAAACCACACCGCAATGATTCGTATTAATTTTCTACATTACGAACATAATCATCAAAATACTGTATAAGATCTGCTTTGATCTTTTGGTATTCGACTTCTGTGTATTCACGTTCTTTGATTGTTCCATTAAAAAATGGAATATCCAACTCTTCGCGCAAGCGATCTACAACTTCGCTTTGATCCATTTGGGCACCTTCTTTACCTGTTGTCTACTCTATTATAAAACATTAAAATCATTCGTCAACTGCTCAAAACAATCTTTCATCGCAGTTAATTTACTATAGAGTAGGATGCTATCTTCATCTTCAAGAAAAAAGACTTGTTTTAACTCAAAATAAAAATCTTCAAACGCTTTAAAAAAAGGATGTACGTCTGAACCAGCCAGTTCATTGTTACTGTAGTAAAAAACGCGCACGCTATGATAGTAAGTAAATACTTCGTTGATATTCAAAAGAATACGAGTATCTTCAGGACGCGGGCGGCTAGTAACTAGATCATATAAAGATAAACTTTTAGTGTGGATTTCCGAGAGATAAGATAAGAGTATTTCCACTTTTTTATTATTTGTTGACATTAAATCGACCTCCAATTTTCCTAATTATAATAAAAAAAGACTAGAAAGAGAAATAGGACACTCCGTTAATAAGAAATATTTATAAAAAAATGAGAATAAAAGAAAAAAACGTTGACAAATAAATGAGTATAATCTAATATTAATTTCAATAATAAAACTCATTGAAAAGAAGAGTACACAAGCCGACATTGTAAACTAGCTGATTATCTGAAGTTTTTAGCTAGAACTAGAGAGCTTTCGTTTGGTGAAAGAAAGTAGTGAACACTTGTGGAAAATGATCTTGGAGAGGAAAAGTCAAGTTGATTTTTACGGCAGCCACCGTTAGCCAGGCACCGAATCAAGAAGAAATTCAACGTTTGGATCGAGATGGAAATAATTTCCAATAAAGGTGGTACCGCGATAGTCGCCCTTTACTAGCATAATGCTGGTAGGGGGCGGCTTTTTTAGTTTCTTTTTAATGAGAATAATCAAAGGAGGTGGTCATTATGCACGAAGGGGACATGTGCATCGAAAACGTAAAAAAGATAAATAGAATAAAAAATAGAAAAGGAATGAAGCATAATGACAAACACGAACTATCAATTTGAAACGATCCAAATTCACGGCGGACATAAACCAGATAAAGAGACTAATTCTAGAGCAGTACCCATTTACCAAACAACATCCTACACTTTTGACGATACACAAGACGCAGCAGAAAAATTCGCATTAGCCAAATCTGGAAATATCTATACTCGTATCACCAATCCCACCACAGCAGTGTTGGAAGATCGTTTGAATGAATTAGAAGGTGGTGTTGGAGCGGTTGCGGTCGCTTCAGGTACCGCGGCTGTTACATATGCGATCCAGAATCTCGCAAGTAGTGGGGATCATATCGTTTCAGCTTCTACGTTGTACGGCGGAACATTCAATTTATTCGCTCATACACTACCAGAGTTCGGGATCACGACAACTTTTGTTGATCCAGATCAGTTAAGTAATTTTGAAGAAGCCATCAAAGAAAATACCAAAGCGATTTTTGTAGAAACAATTGGAAATCCAATCACAAATGTAGCAGATTTAGAAGCCATCGCTGAAATCGCACATAAACATGAGCTGCCCTTGATCGTCGATAATACCTTTGCAACAGCATATTTAAACCGTCCGTTTGACTTTGGCGCCGATATCGTTGTGTATTCCGCAACAAAATTTATTGGAGGGCATGGTGTTGCTTTAGGGGGAGTCATCATTGATTCAGGTAAGTTCAATTGGGCTAATGGTAAATTCCCCAAATTAGTTGATCCAGATCCTAGTTATCATGGATTATCCTATACTAAAGATATTGGCGCGGCAGCTTATATTACGCGCTTACGGGTTTCTTTATTAAGAGATACAGGTGCGGCGATTTCGCCATTCAATAGTTTCTTATTGATTTTAGGTTTAGAGACCTTGTCTTTACGTTTAGAACGACATGTAGAAAATGCACAGGCTGTAGCGGAATTTTTAAACAAGCACCCGAAAGTTGAATGGATCAATTATCCAGGGTTACCTAACAATAAATACCATGGATTAGCAGAAAAATATTTACCAAAAGGAGCTGGTTCAGTTTTTACTTTTGGCGTAAAAGGCGGAGCTGAAGCAGGGAAGACTTTGATCGATCATGTAGAATTATTTTCATTATTAGCAAATGTCGGTGATGCAAAATCATTGATCATTCATCCAGCATCCACCACACATTCACAGTTGAGTGAAGAAGAACTAAAAGCCTCAGGAACAGCACCAGAATTGATTCGCTTATCGATCGGGATCGAGAACATCACGGATATCTTAGCTGACTTAGAACAAGCATTGGATAAACTATAAAAAATAGTCGATAAAGAAACAAAGGGTGATAACAGAAGCGATTCCTTCAGAAAAAAACTGAAATCTCTAGGAAGTAAACAGACCGTTCTCACCCTTTTTCTTAAAAAAAATCTCATAAAACTATTGACTTTAATTAAAAAGTTCTGTATCTTTAACACTATAGTTTGAATTATTCAAAAATTCTGACAATAAAGGATGTTGAAGATGATGAACAAGCAGACAACGACAATTACATTCTTATTATTATCGAAGGACTCATCACACTGATTTCTAGAAACTAGCTGAGACACAGCTTTTTCTTATCAGACGTTGAGAGTCCTGTTTTCGCATTGCATGAACGGGATGACGAAGCATCCCATATCGTGGGGTGCTTTTTTGTTGCAAAACACAGCGACTGCTTGCAGAGCTGATGTTGCGCAATACTTGGCGAACGAAGAGAGAAGTCTTATTCGTTTTATTTAACCTAATCATTAAAAAATGAAGAATTTTGAAGGGACGTATGAAAAATGAAAAATATCCAATTCTTTGACACCACTCTAAGAGATGGTGAACAAACACCAGGCGTAAATTTCAATACCAAAGAAAAAGTTCAAATCGCCAAACAACTGGAAAAATGGGGCATTGATACGATTGAAGCAGGATTTCCGATCGCATCTGTTGGTGACTTTGAAGCAGTCAAAGCGATCGCAGAAAATGCTGAAAAAATGACCGTCGCAGGTCTGGCACGTTGTCAAAAAACTGACATTGATCGTGCGTATGAAGCCTTGCAAAATGCCAAGCACCCACAAATCCATGTCTTCCTAGCAACAAGCCCAGTTCACATGGAATTTAAACTAAAAATGACACCAGATGAAGTGATTACTTCTATTAAAGAGCACGTTAGCTACGCTAAAAGCAAATTCGAGAAGGTCCAGTTTTCACCAGAAGATGCAACCAGAACAGACAAACAATTTCTACTAAAAGCGGTCCAAACCGCCATTGATGCGGGAGCAACGATTATTAATGTTCCTGATACAGTAGGTTATTCCAATCCAACAGAATACGGCGCATTATTCAAATTTTTGATTGAAAATATTCAAAGCGACCAAGAAATCATTTTCTCTTCTCATTGTCATGATGACCTAGGAATGGCGACGGCCAATGCCTTAGCAGCTATTGAGAATGGTGCTCGCCGAGTAGAAGGAACGATCAACGGTATCGGCGAACGAGCAGGCAATACCGCACTTGAAGAAGTTGCCTTGGCACTCTATATCAGAAAAGATTTTTACGAAGCTAAAAGCAATATTACTTTGAACGAAACTAAAAGAACGAGCGATCTCGTCAGCCGCTTATCGGGTGTCGCAATTCCAAGAAACAAAGCAATTATTGGAGCGAATGCATACGCTCATGAATCAGGCATCCATCAAGATGGCGTGCTGAAAAATCCGGATACCTACGAAATCATCACACCATCACTTGTTGGAGTAAATGAAAACTCATTGCCATTAGGAAAACTTTCTGGTCGACATGCGTTTGCGACTAAAATGGAGGCTCTTGGCTACCAATTAACGGAAGAAGAACTAAAAGATGCCTTCAAACGCTTCAAATCACTAGCAGATAAAAAGAAACAAGTGACAGAAGAAGATTTGATTGCACTGATGGTAGGACAATCCCAAGAATGTAGTGAAGATTATCGCTTAGAACGTGTTCAATTACAATATGTTTCTGATGGTAGCCAAGGAGCGATCGTTTCTATCAATACAGGAACAGATGAAAGTAAAACAGAATCAGCGATCGGCTCTGGTAGTATCCAAGCAATCTATAACTCGATCGATAAAATATTTGTCCAAAAACCAGAGCTGCAAGAGTATTACATCAAAGCCATCACAGGTGGTGAAGATGCCCAAGCAGAAGTTCATGTAACCTTAGCAGATATCGAAAATAACAAACAATTCAATGGCATCGGCATCGATTTTGATGTCTTACAAGCCTCTGCAAAAGCTTATGTAAGAGCCAGTGAACAATTTCAAAAAGAAGTGGGGAAAGTATAATGAGCAAACGAATCGTAGCATTACCAGGGGACGGTATCGGAGCCGAAATCATGGATAGCGCGCTAAAAATTTTAGCTGAAATCATGGTGCAGGATAATCTCGATTTTGATATTGAACGTTTTGCCTTTGGCGGCGCGGGTATCGATGAACAAGGAGATCCCTTACCTGAAAAAACCTTAAAAGCTTGCGAAAAAGCCAATGCAATCTTACTTGGTGCAATCGGCGGTCCCAAATGGGATAATGCTCCAAAACGTCCCGAACAAGGCTTACTTGGGTTAAGAAAAGCCTTAGGACTTTTTGCGAATATCCGCCCGATTTCGGTGCCTGATGCAGTGGTTCATTTATCTCCATTAAAAGAAGAAAACGTTCGAGGTGTTGATTTTGTGGTCGTTCGTGAACTAACAGGCGGTATCTACTTTGGCGAAAAACAACTAGGGCAAACAGAAGCCTCAGATCTATGTACCTATTCAAAAGCTGAGATCCAACGCATTATCAGAAAAGCTTTTGAAATCGCTCGTACTAGAAATAAAAAAGTTACATCAGTTGATAAAGCCAATGTACTAGCTACAAGCAAATTATGGCGTCAAACTGCGGAAGAAGTTGCACAAGAATTTCCAGATTGTATCTTAGAACACCAATTAGTCGATTCAGCAGCAATGGTCATGATCCAAAAACCAAAAGCCTTTGATGTGATTGTCACAGAAAATCTATTTGGTGATATCCTAAGTGACGAAGCGTCAGTAATTCCAGGGTCACTCGGCATGATGCCAAGTGCTAGTCACAGCGAATCGGGTCCATCATTATACGAACCGATCCACGGTTCAGCACCAGATATCGCTAACCAAAATAGTGCGAATCCAATGTCAATGATCTTATCGACTGCGATGATGTTACGTCAATCGTTTGGCTTGGAAAGTGCAGCGAAGAAAATTGAAGAGGCTTGTGATTGTGTCATGAATCAAGGCATTCTAACGACAGATTTAGGTGGTAAAGCGACAACAACAGATTTTACAGAAGCTGTAATAACAGAATTGAGAGGTGTGTAACATGGGAAAAACACTATTTGATAAACTATGGGAACAACATGTGGTATCAGGCGTCGCTGGCGAACCACAACTATTATACGTCAATCTTCATCTGATCCATGAAGTAACTTCACCACAAGCATTTGAAGGACTAAGAGAAGCTGGTAGAAAAGTCCGCCGACCAGACAGAACCTTCGGCACGATGGATCATAATGTTCCGACCCAAGATATTTTTAATATCACAGATTTAGTAGCAAAAAAACAAATCGAAGCGTTGCAGAAAAACTGTGAAGAATTCGGCGTGACCCTTTGTGATAACGGCAGTGACCGTCAAGGAATCGTGCATATGGTAGGACCCGAAACAGGATTGACACAGCCAGGGAAAATTATCGTTTGTGGGGATTCACATACGGCTACACATGGCGCATTTGGAGCGTTGGCATTTGGAATTGGTACAAGTGAAGTGGAGCATGTTTTTGCTACACAATGTATTTGGCAAAATAAACCAAAATCAATGGGAGTTAAAATCACTGGAAAGCTAGCGAAAGGCGTATATGCTAAGGATATTATTCTAGCGTTGATTGCAAAATATGGCGTTGATTTTGGGGTCGGACATGCGGTTGAATTTTATGGTGAAACGATTGAAAACCTAACGATGGAAGAACGCATGACCATCTGTAATATGGCCATCGAAGGCGGTGCAAAAATGGGCATGATGGCGCCAGATGAAAAAACCTTTGAATACGTTCGCGGCAGAGAATATGCACCAGAAGATATGGCTGCGGCAATCGCTGATTGGAAAAAACTACCAAGCGACCCAGATGCAACCTATGATGTAGACCTAGAATTGAACGCGGAAGAATTGGTTCCCTTCATTACATGGGGCACAAATCCAGAGATGGGTATTCCGATCACAGGAACATTCCCTGAAATCAAAGATATGAACGACGAACGTGCTTATAACTACATGGATCTAAAACCAGGACAACGTCCTTCAGATATCGAAATCGGCTACGTTTTTATCGGCTCATGTACCAACGGCCGTCTATCTGATTTAGAAGAAGCGGCGCGCATCGTAAAGGGCAAAAAAGTCAAAGATGGCATCACCGCAATCGTAGTGCCAGGTTCAAGACCTGTAAGAAAAGCAGCTGAAAAAATTGGTTTGGATAAAATCTTCACTGAAGCAGGATTTGAATGGCGTGAACCAGGTTGTTCGATGTGTCTGGGCATGAACCCAGATCAAGTTCCAGCTGGCGTTCATTGTGCTTCAACATCTAACCGAAATTTTGAAGGACGTCAAGGCAAAGGGGCAAGAACCCATCTTTGCAGCCCAGCGATGGCAGCAACTGCTGCGATTGAAGGGACATTTAGAGACATTAGAGAGGAGCTTTTGGCATAATGGAGGCATTTACACAACATACAGGGACCACAGTCCCACTAATGAATGACAATATCGATACCGATCAGATCATTCCAAAATCATTCCTAAAACGAATTGAAAAAACAGGTTTTGGCGAGTTTTTATTTGACGAATGGCGTTATTTGCCAGACCGTACACCCAATCCAGAATTTGTCTTGAATGAACCGCAATATAAAGAGGCGACCATTTTGATTTCTGGTGATAACTTTGGTTCAGGTTCGTCGAGAGAGCATGCAGCTTGGGCGCTGGATGATTATGGATTTAGAGCTGTTATTGCTGGAAGTTTTAGTGATATTTTTTATATGAATGCCACGAAAAATGGACTATTACCGATTGTATTGAACTATGATGAGTTGGATGCACTGTCAAATCTTAGGGCGGATGAGACAATTACGATCGATTTGCCTGAACAACAAGTTATCACGCTGAATGGGACGTATTCTTTTGAAATTGATAGCACATGGAAGCATAAATTGGTGAATGGGTTGGATGACATTGCCATTAGTTTGACGCATGATGATGAGATCGCGGCTTATGAAGCGAAGATTCCAGCTTATTGGCAATAAGAAATCCTAAGAGTGCTGCATCGATGAATGATTTAGGTGTAGCTTCTTTTCATTATATCGCTAGGAGAGTGAAATCTATGGAATGGAATGCGAAAAAATATAATACGACACATGATTTTGTTTTTAAATATGGTGCTGGTTTGTTGAAATTACTGCCTAAAGAACAAAGTAAAGTCTTGGATATTGGGTGTGGAACGGGAGAATTGACGAATCAAATTGCACAACTTGGGCATGAAGTGACAGGGATCGACCAATCAGTAAATATGATCAATCAAGCAAGAGAAAGCTATCCTGATTTGACATTTTTACAGGAAGATATATTATATCCAACTGATCAAATTGAAATGTATGATGTAGCTTTTTCAAATGCCGTTTTTCATTGGATTCCTGATCAAAATTTGTTATTGAAAAATATCAATGAGCATTTAAATGAAAATGGTCAGTTGATTTGTGAGTTTGGTGCAGTTGGGAATGTTCAGCTGATTAGAGAAGCTTTTGGGCGTGAATTAAATGCCTTAGGTGCATCTTTTGAGGAGCCGTTTTGTTTTACTTCGCTTTCGGATTATCGGATGTTGCTTGAAAAAAATCATTTTGAAGTTATAGAGATTTTAGAATATGAACGGCCGACAACACTTAAAGGTGGTAAAGCTGGTTTGAGAGAGTGGATGGAACAGTTTTATACTGAAGAGTTGGGGGAATTGTCTAGAAATCAGAAAGAAAGGATACTTGAGAATATGGAGCGAGATTTGACCCCCAGTTTGTGGAAAGAAGATCATTGGGAAGCGGATTATCGTAGGTTAAGGATAATTGCTGTGAAAATGTAGATATAACTAAAAGAACACTAAGGGAAAAAAGAAAATAGAACTACTAATGATATATGGTATTCAATTATTATTCAACTTAACTATTTAAATGAAAAGGTAAAACGTTGACTTCGAATATAGTAGAAAACCTATGGGTAGTTAGTGTAAATGTAAAAAATAACAAAGAAAAATTGAATTTTTATAATAGTACAGAAGTAAGTAAATTTACATCAACACAAAAGGTAGTTTGAAAAATTTTATTTTTCAAACTACCTTTTTTTATATATAGCTAATGTTCATACATTTAACTTTTTATGTATTTTTTAAATATCTTGAAAGAATTAAGTTCAAGATATTTTTATTCTTTATTATATGCAATCAAAAGAGTGGAATTAATTACTTATATAATTATATTCTATTATTTTTAATTAGTCTAGTAGAAAAATATATTTTTATTATCAAATTTTTATTTAAAAAAAGAAAAATTTGATAATATTTAATTGTTTTATTGATTAAATCTAGTTTAGAAAAGAGATGTTTATATGTATAATTCATTTTTTAGCCGTCAAAAACCGTCAAATTTAAATGATTTAGGAGGAAAAAAATGTCAAAAAGAGGAGAAAATATCTATAAGCGAAAGGATGGACGCTGGGAAGGTCGTTATAGGAAAGGTCGGAATAAAGAAGGTAGAATTATTTATGGATATGTTTATGGAAAACAATATAATGAAGCAAAAGAAAAATTATCAAAAAAAAATGCAGACTATTTTATATATGGAGAAACATCTGTACAAGAAGGAATGATGGTAGATGAATGGCTACACTATTGGCTAACTATTTTAATGAAAAATAGAATCAAGCCTTCTACTTATTCAAATTATAGAGGACGAATTAAACGGCATCTTGCTCCATTTTTTAAAAATAAGCAATTATCTGAGTTAAAAACAGCTGATATAGACAGATTTATTTATTCGTTATATCTATCAGAACTTTCTTCCAACACCATTCGTAGTATTGTTAGCATGCTAAGAAGTGCTCTAAAAAAAGCCGTAAATGATAACGAAATTTCAAAAAACCCTTGCCAAGGAGTACTTTTACCAGCATTAACGAAAACGGAAATAAAAAGTTTAGAGAAAAATCAACAAAAAAAATTAGAACAAATTGCCTTATATAAAAAAGAGTGCTCAGCAGAAATTATTGCCCTGTATACTGGGATGAGAATCGGAGAGATCAGTGGGTTAAAATGGGAGGATATCGATTTTAAAAACAATAAAATTTTTGTGAAAAGAACAATTTCTAGAATTCCTTCAGTAACAGAAACACATAAGACCGAGATTATTATAGGAAAACCGAAGTCAGTTAATGGAGAACGTATCATACCAATATCTAAAAATCTAAAAAGGTATTTAATGAATAAAAAACAAAAAAGTAACAGTTTATTCGTTATTTCCTGTAAAAACAGTTTTACAGAGCCACGTATCATTAATTACCGTTTTAAAAAATTAGTGGAAGAATCTAAAATAGGTCCAATTCACTTTCACGCATTGCGTCATACTTTTGCAACTAGATGTGTTGAATCAGGTATTGATATTGCTACATTGAGTAAAATCTTAGGACATGCATCAACCAAAATGACACTCGATATCTATACGGATTCTTTGTGGGAAACTAGACGCTCGGCAATGATGGTGATTGATCAACAGCTTAATTATGATGAAAAGACAACTTTATAATGAATGTATGAAAGACATTCAGCAAAATGCTGAGTGTCTTTTTTAGCCGTCACAAAAATCGTCAAATCATTTCAGGAAACGAGCAATAATTGGTTGAATTGAAAAAATATCTTGAACTTAATTCTTTCAAGATATTCATTTTTTCGATTTTTACTATTAGCGTGACAAGTACAAATTTCAGATCAAAAAGTTTTCAATAGTATTTTACTTTTGAATGCACACTACGAGAAGTGTTTAGTTCTGGATATAAATTTAGTAGGAGGTACCTGTAATGTATACTATCGGTATTTTTCGAGATTCGTCTCAACCTGTATTGGATTATACCAAAAAATTTGTGCGCTTAGGTCATGAGGTTACACTTTTACAAGTGGGAGAAGTAGATTCTGAGCTAACAAATATGGATGCATTTATTATTGAAGAATCAGCTGTAACTGATCTAGCTTGTATTTGCAAAAATATTCTGGAATTAAGAATGAGATCAAATAAATTAATCTGGGTGCTGTTAATTGATAATGATGAAGAAGCAAAAACAAAAAAGAAAATTTATCTACAACTAGATGCAGATGGTGTTTCTGTTTATGAAGAAGAATTTGTTTTACAATTTTCAAATATCCTAAAACGGATTGAAAACAAGGAATATCCTACACACTCGCAGACTACTTCATCAACTGCGCCATTACTAGAATTACTTCCTGAAAATCTTAGTGTTTTAAGAGAAGGAAAAGTCGAAATCAGCTTAACTAAATTGGAATTTAAAGTACTGGAACTCCTTATTGATAAACATGACAAAGCATTGACTTATGAAGAAATATACCAACATATTTGGTCAAATGAAAGTGCTGAGAAAAAAGAGTATCGAGTGAGTAATATCATGTTCCATTTAAGAGGAAAAATAGAAGAAGATCCTACCACGCCTAAATTTATCAAAACGGTTCGAACGATTGGATACAAGCTGGCGCTAGATCAACAAGTAAACCGTCTTGGTATGAATAAAGCTTGAAGGAGGTGAAGAAGCTAAGAACATTCTTTTAAACTAAAGGGGCAGGAGGGAAAATGAATGAAATGATTAAGAAAAGAAAATTTCAATTAATTGGAATGAGCATAGCCATTCTTTCGATTCTTATTTTAGCTATGTTTTCGCAGATGTATTCTTCGTCAACTAAAATTTTTGCTAAATCACCGATCTCGCTGACGGCTATTGAAGATGAACACTATACAAATGAATTTTTTCATTTACAAATTTCTGATACAAGGGCTGAAAACGAGCTGAAAAAGTTTGATGAGCGTAATCTATCAACCGATTCAAGTGAGCAAAAAAAAGAGTGGCAAGTTCGTCTACCAGAAGGAATAAAATTTGACGAAGCAGAAGAAAGAGCCACACTTTTAAAGGAAGACCCAAAAGCAGAGTTTCCTGTTTTTAATTGGAATGAAGAAGCACGGACATTAACAATCACAGTGAATAGTGATCAATCTTCCCTAAAGTTAGCATTATTAGCAGAAAAAAGTGGCGACTATTCACTGATATTGACAGATGAAGTAGGTAGTTTTGCGCAACAAGAGCTAAAACTTTCGGTAAAAGAATCGAAAAAGGCTATGAACAACAGCCAAAGTCCTGATAGCGTAGATTCCGCTCAACCGAGGGCATTAAGCACTCGAGCCGCCGGTACAGCAGAAGTGACAGATTGGCAAAGTTTTGTTGAGGCAATAGCTGACAACACTGTGAATACCATTTCAATACAAAATGATATTACATTATCGGGTACCTTAAATAACTATAATGATTTATTTAGTACCAGTTCTGTTGATTTAACTAGTGCTCAAAATGTCTATTTGTATATCAATAAAAATGCAACTGCACGTTCACTAACAATAGATGGAAATGGTCATGACTTTAATTTTGGTAACTTAGCGATAGGTTTTCTAAATCAAACGAGTTATGTATCTGGAAATTCTGGAACTATTTTTGGCTATTGGGATTTAAAATTCCAAAATATTAATATGAGTTCTTCAAATTATTCTGGACCATTTTATATATCATCGTATACGGCATCTGAAAGTGCAACGAATGGATTAACGGGGACGATTAGAAGTAATGCGAATATTTCTTATGATCTCGATTCAGCTACCAATACGAGAAATGTAACAGACTTTTTAGGGTACACGATTGGTCTAAATGATCCTTGGGTAACGAATGTAGACTTATTAAATGATATCTACACAACTGCACCAACCTATTCATCTAGTTATTTTATTTACAGTCCGTATTTACGTTACTCACAAAATGTGACAACGGCGACATCGATTGGAATTGCTTCTGGTGCAGAATCCCATATGTATTTCCAATTACAAGGAAATGCGAGGACCGTTAAAGTCAATGGGAACAACTACACACTCGATTTTGGTTCGCTCTGTTTTTCGTTCCAAGCCTACAATAATTATGGTTCAAAAGCGTGGGATATCCAATTTAGCAATATGACGGTTTATCATGGTAACTACTGGGGTGCGATGATTTTTAACAATGGTGCCAATGGCGGAAAAATGACCATGGATAATTATACTGGGTATGGAACACAGTTTTTAGAATCACAACAAACCAATTTAACGCTGAAAAACAAAGTCCATTTAGAACAACAACGTACATGGACTTCTGTAAGAAAAGATGGGACAACAATTCGTACGTGGAATGTGAATAACTACCAACAAGGAAGTCTAGCCATTTCCACAGCTGTTGTAGAAGATAATGCGGATGTTTACATTTCTTCTCTAGGTTCGAACGTGCTGTATATTCCATCCGGCAGTTTTGCTATTGGTAAAAATGTCAAACTTAAACTGGAACGTGGCAATCAAACAACCGCAGCTGAATACTACAATACCAACTTGAACATTTCAGGTGGGTCATTATCCGTAGGGGAAGGTTCCACGGTAGATATCTTAAACCATCATGCGACATATGGCGGTGCGGTCTACCTAGGATCAGCTTCATCTGAGTTAAATATTGGAAAAGATGCGACGGTGAATATTCAAACAGATGCTTATTCTGGAACGGGCAACAACAATATAAACTTTAATCCGATCTATATGAATGGCGGTTCGATCAACGTTTCAGGGAATTTAAATGTTAAGGGTGTAAACATGGGTGCCAGCACGACTGATCTATTCTATGTTGCAAATAACTCAACCTTTATCGTTCAACCGAATGCTTCTTTTGATATTCAAAGCGATAGCACATCTATCACGCAATATTTATTACGAATGGGTGGAGCGTCATCAACCTTTAAATTCTCAGATGCTAAACGCGTGAATCTTCAAAAAAATAGCGCATTAACCAGTGGTACATCTGCCAATAATGGGTTGATTTGGTCTCAAGGAAACTTAGATATGTCGGTTCAAAATGTCTTCCAATGGTCACTGAATAATGTGGCTGGCGGAGCTGATGGCGATAGTGGTTATACGTATGAGTATATTCCGATGAGTAATATGCGATTAGCTTATGGAAGTAGCTTTAATCCTACGATCACAGCATCTAATGCGATGACAAATGAAACGTTAACTAGATTCAACGCGAATTTTACAACGAGAGGACAACAACGGGTTCTCTTTACTCGAGTACCAGATCCAAATATTGCGATTCATAGCATTGCAACCGATAATCGTGGCAATAACAGTTCGACAACGGTATCTGGCTATGCGATTCCAAATGCCTATATCCGTATTTGGGATGTACCAGTCAATAACTCGATCACGGCAGCGTTTGATCCATCAACCGACAACATAAAATCGCCCGTAGAAGATATGTCTACACCAGCTGAATATCGTGCGAATTTTACAACGAAATCAGATGCGGCAGGCAATTGGTCAGTAACCGTACCAGCAGGTCATTATTTTACCGCTGGAAGTGTCATTCATGCTTATGGATTTGCGAATCTAAAAGCCGAAGAAGTCACGCAAACAGTCTTGGATAAAACACCGCCTACTGCTTCACCGGTGACCTATTACATGACGAAAGGTGATACTTTACCTGCACCAAAAGAAATGGTGAAAGATGTTAGTGATACAAGTCCTGTCAATACTGGTTTTGATTATGCCTATACAGATCCTACGGCAGCACAAACAGCAGCTAATACGCCAGGAACTCACACGGTACAGATCAATGTATCAGATCAGGCGGTTGATGCTGATGGAAATCCAGCGCCGAATACCAAAGTAGTTGAGTCAACGCTCGTTGTCTATGACCAAGCTTCAGGTGTTTCAGGCTCTGATTTTGAGGCATCGTATGTAGATATTCGAAATCTATCAGAAACAGAATTAAAGAATTATATCCTACAGAATAGCAAGCCAGAAGCCTATAAACTAGCAAATGGAACCAAAACAGATCTGACTTCATTTGTGACGGTAACGGACTTTGGCGGCTTAAATAATGTGAGCGAACTTCAACCAAAAGCATACCCTGTCACTTTAACAGTAAAAGCAGCTGATTCAGGATTGCCTACAGACATTACAACGACGATCCAAGTGACAGTAGTTGATGTAGATGCCGTATTATCAGTTGAATTCTTAAATGAAGCAAATCAAGTGTTATCTGGCTATACCGTTAAACTAAATACACAAGTCGGGGACACGATTGACTTAACAAAAGAAGAGAGTGTTACTACACAACTTACGAATGTAACGAATGCAGGATATGACATTGCGGAACGACCAACGAATGAAACTGCGGTGAAAGTGAATAATACTGCACTAACAGTCCAATACAAGCTGCAAGGCGTATTGAGTTTGACCTCAGTACCAAGTTCTTTAGACTTTGGGGCACTAACCTATAATGCGACAACTAAACGAGTAGAAGATCCAGAATTTGATCAGAAACTAGTGGTCACGGATACTCGGGCAGATGCCAAAAATGGTTGGCGCTTAACGGCTACATTGACAACACCTATGAAAAACAATAGCGGTCAAGAATTAGTCAATGCCCTACGCTATGTTACAAGCGGTAAAGAAACAATTTTAAATGATAATGCACAAGTTGTTTACAGCAATAGTAAGGGCACAGCAGGTAGTTTTGATGTCAGTGACAGTTGGGGAAAAACAGCAAATACTGACGGTATAAAATTACAAATTAATTCATCTGATACGGTTTATACGGGAGATTATGTCGGCGTAATTATGTGGAAAGTCATGGCCGGACAACCATAAAGGAGAGTGGAAAATGAAACATAAAACAATAAAATTAATCGTCTGCTCTCTGGTTGTGTTGATTGGCATCTTTAGCTACTCAAGCAGTGCAAGTGCGAATGAAGGAACAGGTGGGCAAGTCAATCGAGGCGGTAAGATTTCGTTTTACGAAGAATCGACAGAACCATCTGACTCATCTACCAGTACTGAACCAAGTTCATCCACAACGACAACTCCGAGTACAACAGTGAAACCAGCTGGGAAAATTCTTCCTAGTATGGGTGAGCTGATAAAAAACTACGGCATTTTCGGCATAGGTATTTTACTTCTATTGATACTACTTCTCTTTTTACGAAAACGTAGAAAGGGGGAGCAAAAATGAAGTTAAAACAAGTCGGTATCTGGTCGTTATCAATCGCTAGTTTGTTTCTAGCCATTGAATCAGGCATCATTGCACAAGCTGCTCCTGAGATGCTTGATCAATCAGGCTCAGTCAGTATCAAAGGAAGTGTGGTGACCAATCCTGTTGATCCTGAAAACCCAGGTGATGTTGTTGATCCAGGGGATAGTCCTTCAACCAAAGGCCCCCTTCGTATTGACTATGTTTCTGCTCTTGATTTTGGTGAAAGCAAGATTTCTAAAAATGGACGTGATTATCACGCTCTTGCGCAGCAGTTCTTTGGTGAAACTGGTCCTAGAGGGAGCTACATTCAAATTACCGATCAACAAGCAGAATCGTCCGGTTGGACCCTACAAGTCAAACAAAACTATCAGTTTACGAATTCTATTATTCAAGAAACGAATGAGCAGGATTTAAAAGGTGCGGTTCTTTCACTAGATAAAGGCTGGGCCAATTCCAGCGGTACGAGTGAAGCGCCTACCGTGATGCGAGAAACGATTGCCTTAAATTCGATTGGTTCAGCCTATGAAGTCGCAACTGCCAGAGCAGGCAGCGGTAAAGGTGTTTGGACTATTGCATTTGGCGCATCAGATACCAATTCTAGCAAGCAACCTGTAACACTGACACCTGTCGTAGATCAAGCAGGAAAACCAGTGATAGACAGTATTTATACTAAACCAGTGTATAGCAATTCAGCAATCACACTAAGTATACCGGGAGCAACGAAGATTCATCCGGTAGAATACCAAACGGAGATAACTTGGATTTTAGCCAAGTTGCCTTAATAAATAACACACAAACAATTAGGAGGAACAACAATATGAAAGCAAGAAGTCTTTGTGCATCAACATTAGTAGCAATTTTAGGAGTAACAGTTCTAGGAGCGGCAACACCTGCATTCGCAGCACCAACTGAATTAACTTCAGAAGGTAAAGTAACAGTTACAGAAGGTACTGCTGGTGGTGGCGAATCTGAAACAATCGATCCAGAAAATCCAGGTGAGGTATTACCAACGCCAGATCCAGAATCACCAGATGAAAATACAAACACAGAACAAGGATCATTAGTTATTGAAAAAACAACTGATTTAGATTTTGGCTCTATTGAAACATCTGCCAATGCTGTAACTAGCTTTGCAAAACCAATGACATTTAACGGTGGAACAACAAAACGTGGTGCTTATGTACAATGGGCTGACGTTCGTGCCGGAGGCGTATTCGGTTATACAATCACAGCGCAATTAACACAACAATTCACTTCAGGAACAAATGTGTTGACTGGTTCAACAATTGACTTTAGCAATGGACTTGCTGCAGCGCAAGGAGATAACACAAATGCTGTTCCTTCAAACGTTCAAACTGGTTTCCAATTAACAGAAGCTGCAAACGATGCAAAAACGGTCGTTGTAGCTGACAAAGATAAAAAAGAAGGAAAAGGCCGTCACATCTTAGAATTTGGCCAAAGTTCAACGTCACAAAATGGAACGCCAGGAACGGATGCAGAATCTGTTAAATTAACTGTTCCAGCAGCAACTGCTTCAAATATGGCTGTAGCGGATTACACTGCTACTGTAACTTGGAAAATTACTGCTGCACCTGCTGAAGAAGAAAATCCAGAAGCATAAGCACGATCTTCGAATTTTGCAGAGGAACAAGTTTAACTTGTTCCTCTGCGTACATAGAAAAAATACTTTAGAATAAACGAGGTTAGTTATGAAATCACATATAGTATCTAGAAAACAATGGGTGAGTATTTTCTTGAGTGTCGTGGTTATTGGGCTCTTCTTTTTAAAAGCAGTTCCTAGCTATTCCGCTGATAAGAATCCAGCAGGTGTTACAGGGTTTACTTACAGTATTACGTATCCTGATAATCAAGTAAAAAAAGATTTAGGCTACTTTAAATTAAAAATGGACCCAGGTAAAAATCAGCAGATTTCTATCACATTAAGCAATCCTGGTACTGAAAAAGTAACGATCGATGTTAAATTGAACGGGGCAAAGACAAACCAAAACGGTGTGATTGAATACGGTGAATCAACAATTAAAAACGATCCGTCCGTACAATTTAATTTTACCGATATTGTCACTGGACCAGAATCAGTTGAGTTAGCACCGGGAGAAACAAAAAATCTTGATTTGACCATTCAAATGCCAGAAACAAGTTTTGATGGGGTGATTGCTGGTGGTATCCAGTTGATGAGAGCAAATCAAAATGGCACCTCTCCTAATGAAGGAGGCTCAAAAATCGTTAATCAATATGCTTATGTGATTGGTGTTGTGCTACAAGAATCAGAAAAAACTATTGCCCCAGATTTAGAATTGAACAGTGTGAAAGCGGGTCAAAGCAATTATCGCAATGCTATTTTTGTGAATTACTCTAATGTGATGGCAGCATATTTAGATAATATGACGGCTGAAGTTCAAATCACAGAGAAAGGTAAAGAGACTGTTTTATATGAGCGTAAACAAACCGCAATGAGAATGGCACCAAATTCTTTTATTGACTTTCCTGTCAGTATGAATGGTGAGCGGATGGTTGCAGGAAATTATGTAGCGAACATTCTCGTGACCTCTGGTGATAAAAAATGGAAATGGACCAAAGACTTCAATATTTCAGATAAAGATGCCAACAAATTCAACGAGCGAGATGTTGGTTTAGTGCAAGAAAAAGGACTAGACTGGAAATTGATCGCCCTGATCGTTGTAGGTATTTTAGCCTTAATCATCCTTATTTTCGTGATTATTCGTATACGTAATAAGAAAAAACAAGAAAAAGAATTAGCCTTAAAAAAAGAACGTAAAAAGAAGAAACAACAAGGTTCATCTAATGGGAAAATCAGTAAGAAAAAGGATTAGGAAAGTATAGGAGCTGTAGTGTATGTCTGTTTTAGATTGGATTTTCATCATAGGGATAGCACTGTCAATTGTTGCGCTCCTAGGGTCAGGCTATTTTTTAGTACAGTTTTTTCATAAACGTAGTCTGCTAAAAAAACTTCCAAATAAGAAATTTAAAAATAAAAAGAAAAATAGAAAAATCGCACGAAAAAAGCAGCAGTTGATAAAACAGAAAAAAAAGAGCGTACGCTTATTTTGGGTGATGGCATTTGTGACAGTTGTTTTAGCTGGTGGGATGTCGTATCTTTCTTATTATCAGTCGATGAATTTAACAACGGAGGATTCAGATTCGGTTGTAAAAGGCTACTATCTTTTGCGGGATTTTGAAGACCAGCTGATTATAGCTCGTGATAAAAGTGATGAGGAAGAAAAATTACAAAAAAACCTTCGTTACTTAGCCACCTCTATGGCAAGCTATGGGACGAAAAAAGCAAGTGACGTCAATTCAGAAGAAGGACAAATTACCTTGAATCGGTACTATAATTCAGTTAAACAATTAGGGATGAATGCCAGTACGCAAACCAAAAACTTCTTTGGCAACCAAGAATTGGTCGATAGTTTTTTAGCAGACATCAAGAAAGCACAAGACTATGAAAAACAAACATTTGACTATTACAAAGTGAATGAATCCGCCTTTAAAGAAGAAAAGTAATCCGAGTGAGTGATTTCTTATGGAGAAAAAACCAAAGCACACAATCAAACAGAAAAAAAAGCCAACAACCAAACGAAAAAAACGTCCTTCCAAAAAAGTATCAGCAAAAAGCACGAAAAACAAAAAAAGACCAAACCTTAATAAAAAGTCTAAACGTAAAAAACAACGTGTTAGAAGCTATCTCAAAGAACTTATCATGGCCATAAGTTTGGGTGTCGTGTTAATGCTTTTCATCAGTTCCTTTTTCCTGACAATCGCGACGGTCCGTGGTTTTAGCATGATTCCGACGTTACGCGAAAAAGATCAAGTGCTTGTTCAAAAAACAACGAACCTCAAACGCTTTGATTTAGTTGCCTTTAAAAGTGGCAATGGCAACACGCAAATTAGACGAATCATTGGTTTGCCAGATGAAAAAATTACGTACACGAACGATACACTTTTCGTGAACGACCAGCCAGTAGACGAAAAATTTATTATGGATGAAATCAATGAAAGCCAACGCAACGGTAAAAATTATACAGAAGATTTCACGAATCGAACGTTGACCTCTTCTGTTGCGATTCCTAAGGGGTACTATTTAGTTTTAGGGGATAATCGACCGTATGCGACCGATAGTCGGCATTATGGTTTGATTGCACAAGAGAATGTGATTGGGAAAGTGACGATGCAGCTTTTGCCGTTTGGTGAGATGAAGAGTTTTTAGAGGGAGGAGATAGAATGTTTTAGGATGGAGATGTTCCATCCTTTTTTTTGTACAATTTTATCATTCTGAAGTGAATAACCTAACTGCGTTGTATCAAGGCTATACAATTCCAGAGAAAATAGGCAGTCAAGTTGGAGAAGTGAAGCGTGATTGGTGGGATAACAATAAGCCAATCTTACGTAACAGCGAGAAAAATTAATCCCCTACTTTATCCGTCAACCAAATGACAAGTATGTTATAGTTTACTTAATAAAAATGATTTTGAGGTGTCTTAGATGAAAAATGATACAAAAGAGAAGGAACTAGCACTCTCTGAGGTGAAAAAAATAAAAAAAAGGACGTTTTATTCTATTTTAGGAGTATGTTTATTGATTGTTATAGGAATAGGAGGAAAAGTGTATATGGATAACAAGAGGTTTCATGATGAAATGGTCAATGTGGTGAAAAGTGGACAAGCAAAAAAGGAAATAGAAATGGGGTTAAAGAATTTAGATTCAAAGGCTTTAACGCCAAAAGGAGTAATCAGGTCGTACGAAATAGATTATGAAAGTATTGAACATAATCCTATGGGTGCTATTATGTTTGATGTGATTATTAATAAAGATGATAAGCTTGTTGCTAAATTTGATTTAAATAATCATTCAAATATTGTGGAGGTTGGCGGTATTGGTTTGTCAGAAAATTTATCAGATTTAGTTAAAGGAGTAGAATATGACTAATTTTACAGATGAAGAACGTAAACTCATTGCAGAACAAGAATACAAAAATTGGACGGTTAATGATGAAGTAACGATTAATAAAGGGAAAAAATCTATAGGCTATGTATCAAAAGTAGTGAACGATAAAAAAACAGGGGAACAGGCTTTTATCATCACTGACGGCAATCCGAAAGTACAAAAACCGTCTGAAGTGAACAATGTAACTGTACTGTATCAAGGCTCTACAAGTCCAGAGAAAATAGGCAGTCAAGCTGGAAAAGTGAAGCGTGATTGGTGGGACAACAACAAACAAATCTTAAATAATATTGAGAAAAGTTTTAAGAAGCTTAATACTATATTTGATCGGACAAAACAAATTGCAAGTATGTTATAGTTTACTTATTAATGACGAGGTGTAAGGGATGACTAAAAGAAAATTTATAGTAATAGGAATAGTTTTAGTTATTATTCTAGGTATCGGAGGAAAAGTGTACATGGATAACAAACGATTTAAAGATGAGATGTTAAATGTGGTAAATAGTGGTCAGGCAAAACAAGTTTATGAAAAAACATTAAAAAATGCAGATTCAAAAGCTTTAACTTCAGATGGAATAATTAAATCATATAAAGTGGATTATGATAGTGTGGAACATAATCCTATGGGAGGAATAATGCTTAAATTGATTATCAATGATGATAATCAATTGTATATTCGAGTGACTTTAGATCAAGAAGAAAATGGGAGATTAACTAACAGTTCTGGTGGAGGGTCACTGCCCTTGGAAAATATGTTAGAGAAAGGGAATATGAATAATGACTAATTACTCAGATAAGCAACGAGTTGATATTGCTAAAAATGAATATGACGACTATAAAGAAGGCGAAGCTGTATACATTGACGATAGAAATACAAAAATAGGCTATGTATCAAAAGTAGTAAATAATAAAAAAACTGGAGAACAAGCCTATATTATCACAGATGGCGATCCGAAAGTACAAAAACCGTATGAAGTGAACAATGTAACGGTGCTGTATCAAGGCTCTACAAATCCAGAACAAATAGGCAGTCAAGCTGGAGAAGTGAAGCGAGATTGGTGGGACAACAACAAACAAATATTAAATAATATTGAGAAAAGTTATAAGAAACCGAATACTATGTTCGATCCGACCAAACAAATTGCAAGTATATTATAGTTTACTTATGAAAAATGATTTTGAGGTGTTTTAGATGAAAAATGATAAAAAAGAGAAGGAACGAGCACTCTCTGAGGTAAAAAAAATCAAAATAAGGACGTTTTATTCTATTTTAGGAATATGTTTATTGATTGTTATTGTAATAGGAGGAAAAGTGTATATGGATAACAAACGATTTAAAGATGAAATGGTCAATGTGGTGAATAGTGGTCAGGCAAAAAAAGTTTTTGAAGAAGGGTTAAAAAATTTAGATTCGAAAGCATTAACAACAGATGGAATCATTCAATCTTACGAAGTGGATTATAATAGCATTGAACATAATCCGATGGGTGGTATTATGAATAAACTTATTATCAATAAAAATGAAAAGCTCTATGTACGTGTTACTTTGTCAAAGAATTCTAATAACGAATTAGAAGAAAGTGGTGGTGGAGTATCTGAAGATTTAAGAGAATTATTAGACAAGGAGATTAAGGTCGATGGTGAAAACAGATAAAGAAAATGTTGAACTCGCTAAACAAGAGTATGACCAATATGAAGTTGGAGATACTGTTACTATTGGAAAAGGGGACAGTAAAAAAACAATAGGCTACGTATCAAAAGTAGTGAATGATAAAAAAACAGGAGAACAAGCTTTTATCATCACTGACGGAGATCCGAAAGTACAAAAACCGTCTGAAGTGAATAACGTAACGGTGCTGTATCAAGGCTCTACAAGTCCAGAGCAAATAGGCAGTCAAGCTGGAGAAGTGAAGCGGGATTGTTGGGACAACAACAAGCAAATCTTAAATAATATCGAGAAAAGTTTTAAGAAGCTTAATACCATATTTGATCCGACCAAACAAATTGCAAGTATGTTATAGTTTACTTATTAATGATGAGGTGTAAGGGATGACTAAAAGAAAATTTATAGTAATAGGAGTAGGAATAGTTTTAGTTATTATTCTAGGTATCGGAGGGAAAGTGTATATGGATAACAAACGATTCAATGATGAAATGGTAAACGTGGTAAAAAGCGGTCAAGCAAAAAGGGAGATAGAAATAGGGTTAAAAAACTTGGATTCAAAAGCTTTAACGCCAGAGGGAATTATCAAATCTTATGAAATAGATTATGAGAGTATAGAACACAATCCTATGGGAGGAATTATGTTTGACGTAATTATAAATGATGATGAAAAACTTAGAGTGTATAATCTTTTAAATAAAAATACAGAAGATGGCACTTTAGAAAATTCTGGTGGTGGAAATACAGCGGAATTAGAAGAGTTGTTAAAAAAAGGAGGGAATTAGTATGGGATATTCTGATAAAGAAAATGTCGATATAGCGCAAATGGAGTATCGTTCATATAAAGAGGGCGACCCAGTTAAAATAAATAATAATGGTACTACAATAGGCTATGTATCAAAAATAGTGAATGATAAAAAAACAGGAGAACAGGCTTTTATCATCACTGACGGCAATCCCAAAATACAAAAACCGTCTGAAGTGAATAACGTAACGGTGCTGTATCAAGGCTCTACAAGTCCAGAGCAAATAGGCAGTCAAGTTGGAGAAGTGAAGCGGGATTGGTGGGACAACAACAAGCAAATCTTAAATAATATCGAGAAAAGTTACAAGAATCCTAATACTATATTCGATCCGACCAAACAAATGAAATCTTCTGCTAAAACGCTAAATAGTGCGATGGACAAATATTCTAATGCTCGCTTTGATGTATATGGTCATTCTCAAGCTTCTTCAAATGCCCAGTATGCTTTAGGCGCATTGGATTCACAAGAGAAGTTAGACCGAGTGAATGGTGCCTTTCTTTATCAAGGGCCGAATGCGTATTGTATGATGACAGAAAATCAACGAAAACGAGTAGCTCAGTTAAAAGACCGTATCTTTAATTTCGTAGATGAAAAAGATATTGTGCCTATTGGCTATAGACATACAGATTGGAACATTAAATTGCGACATGTAGGAATGCTTATTTTTATTGATTCAAAGAAAAAAGGAATGATTGACCAACATATGTGGGGTGGGTATCAGTTTAAGAACGGAAACCTACAAGTAACGAAGGAATCGTTAGTACAATTCCAACAAGCCAAACATGCGTATAATATGTTGATTATGCGTGAGCAAGTGAAGAACTTAGAACAATTAAAGAAGAAATTCACGGCAAGTGGCGGGGGGCTGTCGTCTGGTGAACAAATTTATTTAGATGATAGTCAAGCCTTAGCGGTTGTGAGCCATGCTTCCTCAGAATTTAAAACCGCGATGTTATCAGTTGTGATGGTGTATCAAAAAGGCATACAAAACGCAGAAAAATTATGGACAGAAACATTAACAGATGCTCGATCGATTGGGACTGATTTATCTGAAGGAGAAATCAAATCTGCCCTAGCAGAAGGTGGTTGTACAGAACAAAGTATTGTGACAGAACCCGTGAATGAGTACAAAGAAAAAATAAATAAAGCCAAAAAAATGGATGAAAAATTCAATCAATTAGCAAAAGAAATAAGAGGTAAGATGACCGAATTAGTACAACGAGACCAAGAATTAGCAAAACAATTAAAAGGACTTGTGTCGTAAATAATAGGAGAAAAAAATGAAAGCAGAAGAAGAATTACTAAGAGATTATCAAAGAAATAGGGCAGAATTAGAAGAACAAGAAGATACAGTGAAACGATATATGCGAAAAGGACAGGATTACACCCAAGAAATCTTTGTTCAAGTACGTCAGATACTAGGGAAAAGAAGCACTTCTATGGAGTCGATAATGGAAACTCAACGAGAATTACAGCGAAATGAAGACCATTATTTAGAAGAATTAGCACAGGAGCGCAAAGAGCTTATACTGCAACAAGAAGAAGTCGAACAATTTTATCGAAAGAAACGTCAAGAATTAACATAATAGGAGGAAAAAGTTGTTGGTAAAAGATGAAAAAGAACGAAAAGAACGAGAAAAAGCATTCCGAAAAGAGAGTCAACGACTCGCAATAAAAGGGCTTGGAAAAAGTACGAGTGAACAAAAAAACAAAGATAAAGAATCAATAAAAACAAAAGGAGAAACCGAACTAAAAGACGCAGCTGCGATGATAGGGACGACAGGAAGCTCATTTCAAGAGTCGGTAAAAGGACAATTCGGTAAAAAAGTGACAGAAGTGTTTGAGCAACAAAAACAAACAATGGATCATTTTTAAAAAGATGAATCGTTTTATCTTTTTAGAACAGTTGAGATAGATAAAGGAATATTGAATAAACTGGTATCCAATGCTCAAAAAGAATAGGGTATTATGGCTAGTGTTGTTCTATCGATGTTGATTGGAAGACCAGTTTACAAGCTATCGACTATTTTTTTTCAAGAGCTTGATGTTACTTTTGAACTAGATAAACGTGCAATCTATTTACTGATAACATTTGCATGTTTACTTATTTTTAGATCAATCACTATGTTCTACAATAAGCATAAACTTAGAAAAGTATTATCTGTAGTAGGTTGCAAAGTAACAATTGAGATTGAGAAAGAGAGTATTTCTACATATTACAAGAAGCATAGTATGATTCGATTGATTTTGATAGTTATGATTGCAGTAGGGATAATCTATATAACGATTGTTTATCTGTTTGATTTCATTGTAGTTTTTATTTTAAGTGTACTTATTTTTATATTTATGAAATAGAAGTTCTCTGTTTCCCTATGGTAGTCGTTTTCGTATAAAAGACTAGGGGATCAGAAGAAATAAGGGTCAATAACTTTATGGTTGTTGACTCTTCGTTTATAAAGGATAGCAATGAAGAATGTATAGAGTAAAATTTAAGTAAAGTTTGTAAAAGATATGTACATATTTATATCTTTTTGTTAGTATATATTTATAGAATAATTATCTCGCAGAGAGGAAGATTATTATGTCAACGATTGTACTTGTAATAGCCCTTCTATCACTTTTTTTAGATAGATTTTTTCCTCAAAAAAATAGTAGTGAGTTACTAAAGTATTATAAATTTGTTTTAATAATCATAGCCATCGTAGAAATATTGAATGGATGGGTGCTATAGCACCCATCCATTATTTTTATTGATTTGAAATGGAAGAAATACGCCAATTTCTAACTCTCACAATAACTCCATGCTTGATTTCACCTTTAATATGATTTGCAATACCTGTTGCTATACTTGCAGATACAGCAAGTAATAATCCTCACATTTTTAAGAGAACTAAGAAGTCCATACAATGAAGCGATCTTGCAACATAACAAAAAGAAAACAGAAATCTCTGAAGTAAAAGAAAATAAGAACCGTTGGAATGGATTTTTTCATAAAAAGTGAAAATTTTATCAAATTTTACGCTTAAAGTATTCTGTAATAAAATTATCAAAAAGGATAAAATGAAAGTCCAGATTTTTAATCGAAAAGTATTAAAAAAAGTGAAAGAAACAAAGTTAAGTATGATATACTAATCAATGTAGAAAGCTATGACGTTGGCGCTCTTAGGAGGTGGTGCATATGATTGTATGTACTGAAATTACAGAAGAGACAACGCTCCTAATAGTCGCCTTATACTGTTCAACATCGGTTCATAAAATCATTCACTGTGTTTCTCAGCAAAAGGAGAAGCCTTTTGTCCGCATTAGAAACAATTCAATTGATTCTAAGTTTTGGTATGTTTACCATTGCTTTGATTAAATTGGTTGTAGATATGCTTAAAAACGACAAAAAAAACATATTAAGATTAGTTATGTAAGCTAAGGCATTGGCTTACATAACTATTTTTTTTATAGTTAAAGTGAAGAATAACTCGAACGGTTATTAGAACGATAAGTTCGTAAAAAAAACAGGGTGTCTTTACTATCTCTAATTGAATCAGTTTTTAATATGTTGGATCTACAAGATCGTGTAAAAGAAAGTGGAATCGGTAGAGCTAGGTAAAGTTCTTCAACTAATTAATGTAGGAGGATATTTTATGAAGTATGTTGCAGCGTTTGATATTAGTATGGGAAAAAGTTTTATGGTTTTATATGATGAAGAAAATTGTATTAATCAAGAGTGGATTCCGCACACAGTTGAATCGTTCATACATTTAAAACAGTTGTTTGCGAAATACACCAAGGTTGATTCAAACACGTTAGAAATAGTATTTGAAGCCACGGGTGTATACTCCAAAGCACTAGAGAGATTTTTTATGGAAGAAGGATATCGCTATACAAAATTGAATCCTTTGGAAGCAAGTTTTCAATCTAAAACTTTACGTAGTAATAAAAATGATAAAGTAGATGCTCATAACCTTGCTTTGTCTCATATGAAAAGTAAAAGTAATTTTTATAAAAAATCTGATCAAAAATATGACGAATTAAAACAGCTTTCACGGTACTATTCTGAAATAGATGAGGAACTTTCGGTTATGAGGGGGCGACTTCATAGTTGTGTTCAAGTCACATTTCCCGAATTAGAGCAAGTATTCACAACTAAAAGTTCTTTGTTTTTAAACATAGCACAGATATATCCACATCCTAATCTTGTTCTTAAGGATTCTAAAACCATTATCAAAAATAAAATATTAAAAAATACTAAAAAAAATCTATCTTCTTTTCGAGCACAAAAAAAGGCTGAAATGCTAATTACAGCAGCACAAAATAGTTTTCCAGCTGTCGATGAATTCCATCCAGTAATTTTACAAGTTAAACACTATGCCTATAGATATCAAGAACTTGTAGATCAAAAGAATGAAATTACGGAGTTAATGGATAACATAGCTCAATCATTACCTGAGTATAATGTTCTCCTTAGTTTCCCTGGAGTAGGCATAAACTCTGCAGTAAGAGTAATTGCTGAATTAGGGGATATTAGACGTTTTGACAATTCAAAACAAATAAATGCTTTTGTTGGGATAGATATAAGAAGATATCAGTCAGGTAAGTTTCAAATGCGTGACAAGATAAACAAACGAGGAAATAAGATTCTTAGAAAAATTTTATATCAAGTAATTATAAATATGATTCGGACAAAGACTATAGAAGATAATCATATCAAGGAACACTATTATAGATTAAAATCAGAGCCAATGAATAAATGTCATAAAGTTGCAGTCATAGCTACCATAAATAAATTCTTAAGGATATTATTTTATTTAATAAAAAAAGAGACTTTGTATAGTTATGAAAAAGCTATAGCTTAATAAATTTTTTGAGTATTGGGCTAGGTTTATTTACTGTACCCTTTTTACAAGATATATGATTTTACTAAAAAAACTTCTATAACGTGTTTAAACTTAGAAAAGATTGTTATAATAAATCTGTATAGGCTAGATATAAATAGTGAACTAATCTATCTAATTAATGAATACTTTTAATAAGGACAAGATAAATATGGATGATAAAACTGAAAATGTCAGCTCCAGGCAAATATATATTCGATTAATAAATAAAACTGAAGATTACATAGAAAATAACTTGAAAGAAGCAATATCATTAAAAGACTTAGCACGAAATGCTCATTTGTCTGAATTCCATTTCCATAGAATTTTCAAAAAATATTCTTCTGAAACAGTAAATGAATTTGTGACTAGGTTTAAAATGGAACGCGCTGCCATTTTTCTATGTGTTAATCCTAAGATTTCCATAATTACTATTTCTGTGGAATATGGATATAATGACTCTAGTTCATTTAGTAGGACATTCAAAAAACATTTTGGAATAAGTCCTGTTAATTACAGAAAACAGCAAGAATTGACAAGAAAAAGTAATTGGTTCATGAAATAATAGGTATATAAAAAATAAGGAGGAATTATTATGATTGAACCAATCAATATCACTACAGAGGAACTAAAAAACCAACGAATTATCTACATTCGATTTAGAGGAAGTTACGTTGAGTTTAGAAGAAAGAGTAAGAAGCTATTCAATGAATTATTCGATTTTGCTACTACAAATAATTTAATTGACCCTGACAAAACAAAAGTTTTGACAATTTATGATGATAATCCGTTCATTACAGATGAAAAAAATCTTAGAACCAGTGTGGGTATGACTATACCGAAAAATGCAAAAGTTGTTGAAAGTGGAAACATTTGTGAAACTAGCATTTCAGGAAAATTTGCTGTGGGTCATTTTGAAATGTCAGGTAACCAATATGGAGAAGCTTGGCAGTATATGTATCAAGAATGGCTCTTCAAAGATAAAGCTAAACCAAGAGATGCAGTACCATTTGAAATGTATATAACAGAACCACCTAAAAATCTAAAGGATAAGAGTTTTACCGATATTTACATTCCAATTGTTTAAAATAGGTTAAAAGGCAATAAAAAAAAGGCTAATTTCAATAAAGAAAAAAGACCACTTTTGCTATTGACTAATCGTAAGAAATAACCGTCAACTTTGGCTAGTTCGGTTATTTTTTATAAGTAATTAAGCTAAGTCGCCGTCTTAAACGGTCTACACAAGAGAGGTATGTTAGCGCATATCTCTCTTTTCTACTTTATTATACTAAAAAATTGTAGTTTAAATAGTAGAAAAGAGCTTTTTTATAATGAGTGAGAGGTTGTTAAGAAAAATATTTTCTTAACAACCTTTTTGTTTTGGGCTTTCGAGATATATTATATTTCAATATATAGAAAACAACTTTATTAAAACCGATTATATGTAAACTTAAACGAATTTATACGTGGCTTTTAAAGGTATATTAAAAACAATAACAGTTCAAATTTTTGGAGGTATAAGAATGAAAGCTGTATTTAGTGAAAACATAGGGAAAATTATGTATCAAAAAGGTATGACACAAGAAGATTTAGCTAAGCAATCAGGGCTAACAAGGCAAACTGTAAATAAAGTATTAGGCCTGAGTAGAAAAAATAATGAGGATATGTCATTGGAAACAGCAATAAGTATTTCTAGAGCATTAGATTATAACTTTCCTGATTTATTTAGTCGGAATTTTGATCCTAACAAAGTTAGTATTTACAAAGAAGATAACTATTTAATTATTTTTACTGGAAATGTCAAAAGAACAATTAAAGGAAAAAAACAAAAGTTATTATCTACTAGTCCAGGGATACAAGAATCCACAATTAGTGATATTTTGAATGAAAATATCACTAATCCCAAAATATCTTCCTTAGTTTCTATAGCAAACAGCATTGAAAAAGATTTAAGTATTTTATTTACAAGAGGAGGACATGAAGATGATATTTGAACCTTATATTGATGAAATGAAAGTAATAAATACAATTCATAAATATAATGAGAGTGAATATATTTTGATTCGATTAACAGCAACAATGATCGAAAAAAATAATATCGATGCAAATGCACTTTTTAGAGATTTACTTCTTAGTAAGGGACTTGTAAAATATGAAGATCTTTTGAATGGCGGGAAAAATGGTGCTAGGAAAAATGCTGAATTTTTATTAAATGAAACACAAATCAGTTTGAAAATGAACTTCTACCGTACCATGGCTCGTGGTGATCGTAGATTTTCTATATATGGTCTTAGTACACTTTTTAAAGAGGACAAAGTTAATGTTGGTGATCTATTATATATATCATTTTCCAATCTAATTGAAAATGATTTAATTATTATCAATCTTACAAATAACACTCCAACTGAAGTAGAATTACAGAATGCTTTTGGTATAGATGAAATTGCTGATTCTGCAAGTAGGTTAATTCCGCAGGTAAAAGCCATAGCAAAATTAGGATATCATAGAAATTCAAAAGGAACAGGGAAGCTATCTCCAAAAGACTCAGGGGACACACTTGAATATCTTTTAGGAATAAAAACTAATAATAGTCCTGAAGCTGATTTTGAGGGGAAAATAGAAATAAAAACTAAGCTAGCGAAAACGTTAGATACGTTATTTACTTTACGTCCTAGATTTGATGGAACAAAAATAGAAAAGTATGAAACTAAAGATAGAAATCGTGTATCAGCTTTTGCAAGATATTATGGGTATGATTCTGATAAACATGAGGGGTATAAAAGCTTGTATATTACTATTGGCTCAAAAGTAGCTCCACAAAATAATAGAAATTTTTATTTAGAAGTTAATGAGGAAGACAGACAAGTTGAAATATGGGGACAAGATCCAATAACAAATAAAACAGAGATCACAGCTTATTGGTTTTTCTCGGATCTACAAAAAGAGTTGTATAAAAAACACCCAGCTACATTATGGGTTAAAGCTAAGAAAAGAGTTGTAGGAGATACTGTTGAATTTTGTTACACTGAAGCAGAGTTATCAAGATCTCCACAATTTTCGACTTTTATTTCATTAATTAAGTCAGGTGGCATTACTTATGATTGGAGAGGATACACTTCTATGGAAGGAGCATATAAGGGAAAGAATCATGGGAACGCCTGGCGAATACGCAGTAAATATCGTCAGCACTTATTTGGTACTATTGAGGTAATTGAACTATTAGAATAGTATAAAAATTAGTTTTTATATTGAAGCTTAAGATTAAAAGCAATTAAAGTCCAAAATTATTTTGAACTTTAATTGCTTCTTTAATTATTATTAAGTGAGTCCATGATAGAATTAGCAATTGCATTTGCCATAAGAGGAGGGACAGCATTTCCAACTTGAGTATACTGAGGAACTTCTTGTTTTCTTTTATCTCCTCCAGTAGTTCTTTTTCCCAAAAATTCAAAACTATCATCAAAAGACTGAAGTCTAGCCATTTCTCTCACTGTCAAAATTCTATTTTCAAACGGATGAATAAAATCATCTGGTAAAGTAACCATTGTAGGGGCTTGACCAAGAGAATCAAGACGTTTCCTACTATTTTTTTTGGTAAACAGAGCTTCTAAAATGTCATCAGTCAATCCAGAGCCACTTATGCAAGCGTTTGAAAGCTGGCTTAAGCTAATTTTACGATTTAACCTACTATGACACATATTAAGAAATTTTTGTGTAGTTTCTTCACTAGAATTTATACGATTTTTTAGTTTGGAAAAGTAGATGTGATATATTTCTTCTTTTGGTTTAGCCATAAATAAAATACTTAGAACTTTATTAGTATCACCCAGCCATCTTTCTTTTTTTGAATTTTCAAGTGAAATTTCAAGTTCTTGTAAGATATCTTCAATTATTAACATGTTGGATGATTTATTAACGTTAAAAAGAGTCTCAAAAAAAAGTTCTGGATAGTCGTTTAGTAAATCCAATCCTGTTTGCTTTAATCTTTCACTAGCCATTCGGGTCGATTCTCCTTGATTGTATATAGAGAATCTCTGGATTACACTTTTGGTGTGCGTTGACAATTCTTGATTGTTTATTCTAGTTGCTGAAATATAATTACCATTGGTATTTGGCGTTCTACCGAATTTAGACTGTCTTGCATATTCAGATCTATAGTTGTTCATGATGCCAGATAAGGCTTCTTTCACAGTCACTTTTTGGTTGATTTTTGTCGGATATTCAGGCTCTTTCATGCCGTCACGCCAAGCTAAGAATACGGCTCTTTTTCGATTTTGCGGAACTCCATAATCTGAAGCATTTAGAAGTTTAGGCTCTAACATATTATATCCTAAACCTTTTAGTTCAGTTTCTAAAATGTCTTTAGCTAATCTTTGTCCTTCATAGATTTTGTTTTTGGATAAAACACTCGGAAAATCCAACATTTGCATATCCATAAAACCTTCGACATTTTCCATAACAACATATTTTGGATAAACATCGTAAATAATTCTTAAGTACTCGTGAAATAGCATGTTTCTAGGATCACTAGAATCTCTTTTACCAGCTCTACTAAAACCTTGACATGGCGGACCTCCAAAGGTTACATCAATATCACCACGTTGAAAGCTCATGTTTTTATATTTTTTCAGTTTGTTTATTTCTTTAAAAATATTGTCACCAGTTAATTGTCTTATATCAGCTAACTCGAAATGAGTATTCTCACCTTCAATAAGACCAAGTTGTTGGTGTCGGTTTTTATATGTTGTCATGACTTCAGAACTTTTATCGCTAGAAAAAACAATATCAAAGCCAGCTTGAATGATTCCTTCGCTAAAACCCCCAGCACCACAAAATAGATCTATAACGTACGGCATAATATCTCCCCTTATCATTTAAGTATTATAACTTATAATTATCAAAAAAGTAACTAGGTAGTCGGAGTACGGAACGTACGTTCTAATTATAACTTTTTTCTTGTATAATTCAATAAATTTATGGTAAGCATTTTTAAAAGTATTTTTCTTATGTATGGCAAATGAGATGAATGCTGTTCCATTAGAAACATACGATTTCATAAAACAGAAATAACTTTTCAGAGGATGGATCATCTCCATCCTCTTTTATAACATACGCAATCTACTCCAAATCCATTTTCTTTCCCTCAAATCCAGTCTCAACCTTCTCAGCCTTAACCATCTCCATCACCAATTCATCCCCCAACTCAATCAACCGATTATAATCCTCATAAAAAGCATGAAACATCTGCGCCCGAGCATAATACTCCTTCACAATCCGTTTCTTATTGATCGGCCCAGACCGAAACTGAAAAAAATGATCCAAAATCGCCAAAGGCTCCTGCCAAGAAGCCATCTTCTCCATAAAATCCCGCAACTCAATAATATCCTGATACGTAACCGCCTTTAAATTCTGTCCTTGTTTATCCATTCTCCTGATCTCCTTCAAATAAGGCGGAGAAAAGCCGATAAGCGCCAAACGAAACCCAAGCCCAAACCCAACTTCTCCCACCAGTTTTCTCACTGAATTTCGTGCTTCAGTGATTCTTTTTCTATATGCGCATTGACGAGGCAAACCTATAACCCAGCGCTACAAACGACTTTCAAAGCCTTGCGGTACTTGTCCCAGAGTAAAACAAAAAACGATACCGAACCTGTCAATACCGTCATCAATCAGCCAAACCAAACCAAACCCGCAATTCACTCCTAAACCACCCTTAATCCCAAGAAATTAACAAAACAAACTAGAATTTCAAAAGAAAATTAGGTACAATAAAGAAGCTAGTGCTTCGGTGCTAGCAAATTGGCAACTTGTATAGATTGGCTCTTAACTTTCTATGCAAGGCTTCATCGTTCGGTTGCCGCCAAACGGTGAAGTGCCTTTTTGTTTTATCCAGTTTTTCATCGATTCTTAAAACGTCCCTCCCTTCAAACGTACTCGTAGGACAGAAAAAAACGGCATTGAGCAGATGCCCAATACCGTCGACAATAGCCTAATTCCATATACACAACAACCAATCACACCCAGAAAAAGCAAAGATTCGCTAGAAATCTCACCCTATTTTAGGTACAATAAAGAAGCTAGTACATGTTGCTAGCACTATTGGCAACTTGTTTGGACTTGCTCTTAAAGTCTTAACAAGGCTTCGATCGTAAGGTTGCCGCCGAACGATTGAAGTGCCAATTTTTATTTATCTTTTTAAATCCATTGACCTCAAATGATCAAAGATCCTTATTTCTATCCTACACATTTTATTATACCGAAAGACACCACCCACCGCAACGAAATTCGGCATTTCCACCCATTAAATAACACCAAAAACAGCTTCCTTATATATAAGAAAAAATAACAAAAAAACTTTTTCCTCTTCAACCAATATTCATCCAAAAAAGCCCGAACTCCAGCTATGAGAAAAAACTAATAGTTCAGCCCGATATTTTTGAATTATTTATTTAGCCATACTATAGTAAAAGTATAGGAGGTAAGATATAAATGAATAAAGTGCACAGAATTTCCCTGAATTATTTAGCCGTTTTGATGTTGGTGATTGCCAACTTGTTACCCGCCGCCAGTGTGTTTGCAGAAGGACTGACCAAACCAGATGAAAATACATTCGACTCAGAATCCTTATACATCAAAGCAGACACCAAGAAAAATGAAACCGACAACAAATTAATCGACGTAAACTACGAAGTAACCAACAAAAGCGATCAACCAATCGATCACGTAGTCCTAAAACAAAAGAACCAAAAGGAAACACCAGTAAAATTCGACGCTGCAACCTTAAAAAGCGACGACCAATTGGTGGCGCCTGACGATCAAACGATTCAGTTTGACCAAAAAGAAAACCAAGATGAGGGGACAGAACTAACCATCACCACGATCCAACCTCATACCACCAAACATCTGAAAATCAGTGCCGAGCAAACAGATGAATCAATCCATCAGCTTGCCGTTGAAATAAATCAGGCAGATGAAAAAGTGGGAGCTATCACCCTAACATTGCCAGAAAGCGAACAAAAAGAAAGTAGTGCATCATCAACAGAAACAGAAAAAGAATCTGACTCAGAAGTAGCAGAATCTCAATCAGAAGAGCCAACAACTGCTGCACCAGAAGACTCAGCAGCAACGACCTCAGAAGAAAACAATCAAGCCGCACCGAGAGCCCAAGCAATCGGACCAAGAATTGCGCCAACGCCAGGCCGTGGCTTTGATAAACCAATTTATAAAAGCATCCACAAAGGAGAATTATTTTCTACAGGAAATACCAACTTAACCCCTGTAAACGAAGCGACAGCGAGCGCTTTTTTGAATACTAGAGCGCCACTTAGTGGTCAAGCAATTAATAATTTTCAGTTGAAATTTGCGGATGTCGATGGCGATCCAACGACCTATAACTCAAGTAAAGCCTACATCGATTTAGATGGTGCCAAAGAAGTCGCATGGGCAGGCTTATTTTGGAGTGCATCCCGTTTTAAAGGCCCAGCTACAGCGACGAATATGACCGATGATGAAATCAGCGCCCCTGTTCAATTAACCACGCCAAATGGAACAGTAACCCGTGTTGCCCCACAAAAATATCATCGAATTGACCAAGATGCTACTAATCCTGGGCAAGGTTTTGGGTTTAATAATACGGGCTTTTCTAACTTTGCCGATGTGACCTCGATCCTTCAAGGGGATAAAAGTGCGACTGGTGCATACACATTAGCAGATATTCCGATGACCGATTTCCTACAAGGCAAATTTCAAAGTTTCAACTTCAGTGGTTGGAGTTTATTTATCGTGACCAAAGACCAAGCCAAACGATCCCGTGCCTTCAATGTCTATTATGGCGCTAGAGGGAACAAAGCTGGAACCAACAATGAATTTGTCATGAAAGACTTTTTAACCTCTAAACAAGGAAAATTAAACCCAATCGTGACGTGGTTTACCGTTCAAGGCGATAAATTTTTCACAGGTGACAATGCTCAAATCCAAAATAGTGCAGGAACTTGGGTCAATATCAGCAATACAATCAACCCAGTCGGTAATGTCATGAACGGAACCGTTTCAGATAACGATCAACACATGGTGGATAAATATCCGGGCAAATTTAATCCTGGCTTTCCCAACTTTTTAGATATCGATGTCGATCGTTTGACCTTACCAGAAGGGATCATCACAAACAGTCAGAAACAAATTAACTTTAAAACAACCAGTAGCGGAGATGATTACTCAACCAATGCGATTGGATTTTCAATCAATGCGGAAACACCCGAACTTGAAGTCACCAAAGAAATTATAAATCCAAAAGAAACGTATAAAATCGGGGATACCGTAACCTATCGTGTCCATCTCAAAAATACCAAAGAAAACACAGAAGCGGTCAATAGTCTGTCTAAAGACAAATTAGATAGCCGTCTAGATTATGTACCCGGCAGCTTATCCATCGTAAGTGGTCCAAATGCTGGCAATAAAACAGATGCGACAGGCGATGACCAAGGGGAATACACAGCAGCAGATCGTGCAATCACGTTTCGTGTAGGAGAGGGCGCAAACGGCACACAAGGCGGTAGCTACAAAGGAACGACTGCAGAAACTGTCTATGAATTTCAAGCAAAAATCAATGACACAGCCAAAGCAGAAGAACTGATTCCAAATAGTGCCACATTCCAAGGCGTAGATTCTGCCACAAATACGATGATCGAGAACACATCCAATATCGTAGAGGTAAAAATCGCCCCAGAAGAACTGGTCGGCAAACTAGAAAGCTCAAAAAAAGTCAACACTCAATCGCCAAAAATCGGTGACGAAATAGAATACACGATTCAATTTAAAAACACCGTACCAAAGGGTATTTTAAATCAAGTAATCGTGACAGATACGTTACCGAAAGGGGTAACCTATATCGAAAACAGTGTCACAAGCACAGGGCCTGATCCTAAACCAACCATATTAACGGTTGTAAATGGTCAAGTAACCGCTGAATACCCAAAAATCGCCGATACCGAAACACGTACCATTTCCTTTAAAGTTCGTGTCAATGAAGAAGCAGTAGTCGGACAACCGATCATCAACAAAGCAACGATCGATGATCACACGAATCCGCCCGATGAACCAGAAGTCCCAGTGACACCAATAGAAACACCAGGAGAGCTAGAAAGTAGCAAATCAGTCAATAATCAATCGCCGAAAATTGGGGATGAAGTCGAATATCGTTTGTCTTTCCGTAATAAAATTCCGAATGGTGTCTTAAATCAAGTCACAGTGACGGATAATTTACCAAAAGGCATGACCTATGTCGACGGCAGCTTAACCAGTGAAGGCGCTGACCCGCAACCGACAAGTCTAACCATGACTGACGGCAAAGTCGTTGCAGAGTACCCAAAAATTCAAGATACAACAGTACGAACCATTGTCTTTAAAGTCAAAGTCAATGAAGAAGCTATTGTTGGACAAAAAATCGTAAACAAGATAACTGTAGATGACCATGTCAATCCGCCCGATGAACCAGAAATTCCAGTAACACCTGTTGAAACACCTGGACGCTTAGACGTCACAAAATCAGTCAATGATCAAGCACCAAAAATTGGTGATGAGGTTGAATACCGTATTACCTTCCGAAATAAAATCACGAACGGTGTTTTAAACCAAGTTACCGTAACGGATATTTTGCCAAAAGGCGTAACCTATGTAGAAGGTAGCTTGACCAGTGAAGGCGACGATCCAAAGCCTACAAGCTTAAGCATGGAAAATGGTCAATTGACTGCTGAATACGGCATGATCAATGACACTAAAATCCGTTCGATCATTTTCAAAGTTAAAGTCAATGATGAAGCAAAAATTGGTGAAGCAATCGTCAATAAAGCCAAAATAGACGATCACACGAATCCACCAGATGAACCAGAAGTGCCGATCGTGCCAGTCATCACACCAGGCGAATTGGAAAGTAGCAAATCAGTGAATAATCAAGCACCGAAAATCGGTGACGAAATCGAGTATCGCATCACGTTCCGTAATAAAATCACAAACGGTGTCCTAAACCAAGTCACCGTGACTGATACCTTACCAAAAGGCTTGACCTATGTAGACGGAAGTTTGACCAGTGAAGGCGCTGATCCACAGCCAACAAGCTTAACCATGGAAAATGGCAAACTAGTGGCTGAATATCCTGAAATCAAGGACACAACCATACGAACGATTAGTTTCAAAGTCACCGTAAATGCGGAAGCGGTAGTCGGACAACCGATCGTCAATAAAGCAAAAATTGATGATCATACCAATCCGCCTGACGAACCAGAAGTGCCCGTCACACCCGTTGTAACACCGGGACAATTAGACGTAACGAAATCAGTCAATCATCAAGCACCAAAAATCGGAGATGAAATCGAATACCGTATTAGTTTCCGTAACAAAGTCACAAATGGTGTAATTGATCAAGTCACTGTGACCGACACCTTACCAAAAGGGTTGACCTATGTAGAAGGTAGCCTAACCAGTGAAGGCGCTGATCCAATGCCAACAAGCTTGATCATGGAAAATGGCAAAATGACCGCTGAATACCCAAAAATCGACGACAATACCGTCCGCTCTGTTGTGTTCAAAGTCCACGTGAACGAAGAAGCGGTAGTCGGACAACCAATCGTCAATCAAGCGATCATCGATGATCACACCAATCCACCAGATGAACCAGAAGTGCCCGTCACACCAGTCGAAACGCCCGGTGAATTAGAAAGCACTAAATCGGTAAATAACCAATCACCGAAAATTGGGGACGAAGTGGAATATCGCTTGTCTTTCCGTAATAAAATTACCAATGGCGTCTTGAATCAAGTGACGGTGACCGACAATTTACCAAAAGGCATGACCTATGTTGAAGGCAGCTTAACCAGCGAAGGTGCTGATCCGCAGCCAACAAGTTTAACGATGGCGAATGGTAAAGTCGTTGCGGAATACCCGAAAATCCAAGACACAACAGTACGAACGATTGTCTTTAAAGTCAAAGTCAACGAAGAAGCCATCGTCGGGCAAAAAATCGTGAATAAAATCACCGTAGATGATCATGTCAATCCGCCCGATGAGCCTGAAATCCCAGTTGTCCCAGTCGAAACACCTGGACAATTGGACGTGACAAAATCAGTAAACGATCAAGCACCAAAAATCGGTGATGAGATCGAATACCGCATTACCTTCCGCAACAACGTTACAAATGGTGTCATAAACCAAGTTACCGTGACCGACACGCTACCAAAAGGCGTAACGTACTTAGAAGGCAGTGTAACAAGCGAAGGCGATGAACCCAAACCGACAAGTTTAACGGTGGAAAATGGCAAACTAGTCGCTGAATACCCAAAAATCAGTGACAACAAAACCCGTTCGATTGTCTTTAAAGTTAAAGTAAACGAAGAGGCAGAAGTCGGCGAATCAATCGTAAACAAAGCTAAAATCGACGATCACACAAATCCACCGAACGAACCAGAAGTACCTGTAACACCAGTGGAAATACCAGGCGAACTAGAAAGCACGAAAACAGTCAACAATCAAGCACCAAAAATCGGGGAAGAAATTGAATATCGAATTCATTTCAACAACAAAATCCCAAATGGTGTCCTAAACCAAGTCACAGTCACCGATACTCTACCAAAAGGAGTAACGTACGTAGAAGGCAGCTTGACCAGTGAAGGCGCTGATCCCAAACCAACAAGCCTAACGATGGAAAATGGTCAGTTGATTGCAGAATACCCGAAAATCACCGACACTAACATTCGTTCGATCGTATTCAAAGTGACCGTCAACGAAGAAGCCGTTATCGGACAGCCAATCATCAATAAAGCTAAAATCGATGATCATACAAATCCGCCCGATGAACCAGAAGTCCCAGTGATACCAGTAGAAACACCGGGAGAGCTGGAAAGTACGAAAACAGTCAATAACCAAGCACCAAAAATTGATGAAGAGATCGAATACCGTATCACGTTCCGTAACAAAATTTCGAAAGGGACTTTAAACCAAGTTACCGTAACCGATGTTTTACCAAAAGGGGTAACCTATGTGGATGATAGTTTAACTAGCGAAGGGGATGATCCGAAGCCAACAAATTTAACGATGGAAAATGGCAAACTAATCGCAGAATATCCCAAAATCAGCGACACCAAAATCCGTTCGATCATATTCAAAGTTAAAATCAATAAAGAAGCCGTCTCTGGACAAGCAATCATCAATAAAGCCAAAATCGATGATCATACAAATCCACCAGACGAACCAGAAGTCCCAGTCACACCAAAACAACCTGTAGGAAAATTAGAAAGCGAGAAAACAGTCAATAAAAAGACAGTTAAAATCGGTGAAGAAGTTGAATACCGTATCAGTTTCCGCAATACAATAGAAAATAGCTTGTTGAATCAAGTAACAGTCACCGATGATCTACCAAAAGAATTGACTTATGTAGAAAATAGTCTAAAAATTGAAGGCGATGATCCCAAACCAACAAGTTTAACCGTAAAAAATGGAAAAGTGATCGCTGAATACTCAACAATCAGTGACACGAAAATTCGTACAATCATTTTTAAAGCTAAAATCAATAAAGAAGCCGTTATAGGCCAACAAATCAAGAATATAGCGATCGTTGATGACCACATCGTTCCGCCAGATAAACCCGAAGTTCCTGTAGTGCCTGAAAAAGAAGTTCCGATAAAACGAGATTTTCCAAAGGCGGGAGAAGCATTATCGAATTCAGCCGTATTTATTGGATTGGCCATGTTAGTGATAGTTATGTTGAGAAAGTTAGAACAAAGAAAAAAAGATAAACATTAACTATTGTCATTAACTTGATGAAAAAGTAGCAGAGAAGAGCTTAGTATTAAGTTTTTCCCTACTACTTTTTTCAGTAAATAAGGATAATTCATAGAAGGGTAAGTGTGTCAATAATTTCGTTCTTTTTCTATCTACTCAAAAATGATACGATAAAAGGGGTAAAATAATGTAAAAAGGGAGAATAAAATGGAGTTGGGAAAATTACATTCCGATACCTATCGTAGAGGAATCAAGCTGGGATTATTTTTTATACTACCAGCAGTAATTTGTTTTGGACTAATTATTTTTGCAGATGTTGGTCGACTTGGCATGCAAATAGGGTTAATTGGTGGAATATTCTATACAGTATTAGCAATCATTGAATTTGTTTTTAGAAAAGATGGATTGTATTTGTATGAAAATGGCTTAGCACTAGTTCATTTTAATAAAAAGCAGGTACTAATGTATGCAGATATCCGCTATTTTACGATTGCCAGTACAAGTATTATCTCCTTTCGGAAGTCACCACATATTGTGATTCGTCTAAAAAACGAAAAAATAATCAAAGGTTTTTTTGAAATGAATCAGTTTGCAGTAAATGAACTGTCAAATAAAGTGATCTATTTGCAATCATAAGAAATGGAAAAAATTATCGTGAAATAGCGGTAGTTTTTTTGTTTAAAGGTAAAAAAAGTTTTATATTTTTGTCTCAAAGTAAAATTTAAACGTTAGTTAATTGGTATCATAGTTAATGTTGATTATACTTTTTATTCATATATATTAGAAATTCTTTTTTTATTACTATTTTTTATTTCCAAATTCGCAAATTTTTTACTTCATAAAGAAAATTATGATAACTATAAGATGAATAAATATGTCAAAATAGAATCTTAAGGAGTTTAAAGTTATAAGAATGTAAACATAAGAAAAAGGGGTCTATAAGATGACAAGAATCAAAAGCAGTCTATCCGTGGCAGAAAGTATTTCGGCGCAGTTTAGTCAGGCAGCAAGTGGTTTTTTATCCGTAAATCAAGCCAGCAAAGCCGAACGCACGACTGTAAATGGCAATAACAATGCCAAAAACAGCCTAACGAATCTTCATAGTCGAGGACAACGGATCTCAAATGCAATCACTCGAGATGGCAATGCAATCCATTCCGTAGCCAAAGAATTTAGTCTGATCGACCAAAAAATCAAAAAAGACTTTGAATTACCACTATTTTCTCCCTCACTTGGAGGAATCAAACGATGAGTGTAGAATCAAAAGAATTGAAAATCAATCAACAACTTCAACAAATAAATCATGAGCAAGATGATAAATCTCGTGAGATTCGTGAATTAGAGGAATTGGAAGCGGATTATTTTTCGATCCATCATCAAGAGCAACGTTATTATCAAGAATTGATTGGGAATAATCAGGGATCACACTATGTCGGACAGTTTATGGAATTAGAAGAAGAAGCCAATCGGTTACACCAATATGACCGCCAACGTTTAGAAGAGATAGCCGAACGTTTAGTCAGTGAAGAAGTCCAATTACAAAATAAGGAAGAAGAGCTATACCATGCACGCAAGCAATTATTTGTGGAAGAAGTGGAGGACACTTCTTATGGCTATTGACTTTTACGTAGGTGAAGTAAAAGCCCAAAGCGCCGCTGCTAAGAAAATGGCCACTGAATATACTCAGTTTTGCGGCACGCTAAAAGATAGCGTGAATGCCTTTATGAATGCGCCGTTTTCTAGTAAAACGTATGATTCAGCAAAACTTTATTTCTCAGCAGTTTATCCATCTTTGGCAAGTGGTTTTTTACTAGCATGTGAGGCCCTAGTTGAAGCGCATGATCAATTTCCTGAAGAATTTCAGTCATCTGTGGACACCTGTGATGTGATCGAAGAACAAGTAAAAGCCGAGATCGCCCAAGGACAAGCGTTGTTGCAAAATATGGCACGCACGATGGATAAAGAAAAAGAACGCAATCCACGAATGGAACAACGTTATCTGGGCGTACAAAGCACGATTCAAAAGAATGAAGAAAAACTGCAGAAATTGTATGAGTTTAATGCAAGTTCACCCAGTTTATTTGCGGAATTTGAAGCACAATTAGCTAATTTGGATGTAGGATTGGCGGAAGTAGAAAGAGGTGCGACTTGGAATCCAGCTGTAGGAACATTTGAGTTGTCGCGGATGAATTTGTCTTGGACAAAGCCGATAAATAGGGCTTGGGATAAACGACAGAAGAAATTAGATACGATTAGAAAGGCAGAGATACAAAAAGAAATCGTTGATTTATCTCCTAACGAACGTGTTGCAAAAGTTAGTGAAAAAGCAGATGAAGTTGCAAACGAAGATGGAGAGCATCATTCCTTCGAGACATAACATGGACGAATTGAAAAGGGTACTAGGCAAAGAAAAATCAGGAAGAAACAGAGTTAGATCATACGAAACCGGCAGATAAAATCAGAGGGATATGATATTCGTGTTAAGTAATAAAAAAGCAAACATCAAACAAAAATATGTTGATAGATTATATTTAATGGATAATTTTAGAGCGGTTTCCGATTTAGTGTTCTCAGATGATGTTACTTTAGTTGGTCCAGTCGTGACATCCTTTGATTTAGCTTTCCGTGATATGATCGAAGAAATTCATTTGAAAAAATCATGAAAATAAAACCACAGAGTCCAAAGCTCATACATCGAGCTGGACCCTGTGGTTTTATTTTCTATTAACGATAACGTAAGAAGACATATCTTCCAATCATGACTAACAGTAAAACGCCGATTATACTAACGGAATAGGAAACAAATTCTCCTGCGGAAGGGAGATTGCTTTTTCCAACTGGTTTTACCGTGGAATCTGTCGCTTTTGTTTCATGTGTCGTACTGCTAGATTCTAATGAGCTGTCTTGTGAAGAGTCAGAAGAGTTGGTTGTTTCACTCTCACTAGTAGTCGTAGACGTGCTGGATTCATAAACGTATGTCACGGTTTGCGGTTGATCCGTAAATGTCCCCGTACTATTTGTAGGATGCTCAAGTAATTTATACCCTTCAAATTCTTTTTCCTCAGTTGTAAAAGCTTCTCCAATAGCGCCTTCAAGTACAACGTTTTCGCCTAGTGACTGCTGGTCTTTTGTTTGATAGATGACCGTAACAGGTTTGCCTGGCGTTTCAAGTGCATCCTCTACTTGTGTTGGTTCAGATTCGACCCCAGCGGCATCGATAGCAGTTACAACATACTTCGTCTCAGCAGAGTCATTTCTTGCAGTTTGCGGATCAATATAGGAGAACGTTGTTTTTTCCTGGTCTTTCCAAATTCGTTTGATGATGTTAGTAGGATCCTTAATGATTTCATTTTTTGGACCTGTACCTTTGTAAAGAACGAAATAACGAGTGCTGTTTTCTCGTGTATCTTGCCAAGAAAGCGTCGTACCAGAATTTTCAGAAACCCGACTTAATGAGACTGGTGCGTGAATCGGTTGTTGACTTAACCATGGTTTTTCTAGAATCAAAGTTGGCGTGTTGAAATACTCAGATTTCAATAAGTCAATTGCATCATTTTTAGCTTGATGACGTTCTTTTAAAGTAGGATCTAGACTATTGATATTTGAAGGAAGAATATCATTATAACTAAACAAGGTGCTTCCTTTGATGTTTGCATATTGTTGATTAAATTTCATTTGATTAGGAATTTCTTCAGGATTCAGCCAAGAAGCATCCCAGCCGCCGTTACTGACATGTTTATAGTTTGCGTGACCAATATAGACTTGCGTATTGGTCCCTTCAGCTACATTATCCCACCAACGGGTCAACTCACCGTAAGGCGCAGCGGCCTGATCAAAACTCCAATATATTTGAGGGGTAACATAATCGATCAATCCCTCTTTCATCCACTTATAAGTATCAGCAAAAATACTATTAGAATAGGATTTTGAAGAACCCAATGGTGTATTAGAGCCACGAGGATCAATCGCTTTGTGCTCCCAAATACCGAAAGGACTGATGCCAAATTGAACGGCTTTTTGATGTTCTTGATTGTGTGTGTCCAGCATTGATTTTATGCCGCTAACTAAATTAGTAATGTTGTCTCGGCGCCATTCTTCAATATCAGTATAGCCAGAGCCGTATATTTTAAACGTTGCTTCGTCTTCGTTGTTCATCCCAAAATAGTTCGTTTCAGATAGACGATAAGGATAAAAATAGTCATCAAAGTGAATCGCATCAATATCATAATTTTCGACAACTTCTTTCATAGAAGCGATAACGTATGCTTGAACCTCAGGAATGCCTGGATTTAAAAAGAATTTTTCATCAAACATTAAAACATGTTCAGGATGTTTTACAGCATAATTAGTCGAGTCTAAAATTCCAGCATCAGAAAAAGCTTTGATTTGTTCTGGAATCGACAAGTCTAGCATTTGTTCTTTGGAAAGTTTGGTCTTATCTAACACACTTTGGGCAGAATATTTTGTGTTTGATACCCGATAAGGATTAAACCACGTGTGGTATTCCATACCAGCTTGGTGTGTGACATCCACCATCCAAGCTAGAGGATCATACCCTGGATCTTTGCCTTGAGTACCACTTAGAAATTCGGACCACGGATTTAATTCAGAGGGATACCAAGCATCTAACAATGGACGAACTTGAAAAATCATAGCATTCATATTCCATTCTTCGAACGTTCCGAGTGTTTTTAAATAATTTTCCTTAAATTCTGATTCTGATGCTGGTTTTGCCATATTCAAGTTACTGATTGTTGCAACCCAAGCACTTTGAAATTGACTTTTGGGTTGTTTGTATTCTGTTGGAATGGTGACTATTTCGTTAGAACCATTATAAAAAGGAACAGGTTGCTCAGAATTATAACCAAGACGACCATCAATTCCTCGTTCAAATTTAAACAATGTTTGGTTTTGAGCTAAACCAGTCGATGGACGTAAAAACAAGCTAATGAAACATAACCCCAATAAAAATAAAAGTACAAATCTCTTTTTCATCATCATGAAACAAAACTCCTCCTTCAAAATAAAACGTTATCATTTTATAAATAGTAATATATCATTAAAGAAATAATATTTCAAACTAAAATAATATTTATCGTAATTTAATTTCACTTTATTTTCTAAGTTGAATGAAATTTTATTTCTTTTTTTAATAAAAAATGTTGAAAAAAAAGTTCTTTAGTTGTATTATAAGAATGTCAAAGAGAGAAGCTTTTTTTCTTAATGACATTTTGATGTATAAATAATATAAAAATAGTATATCAGGGGAGGATTTAAAAGGAGAACGCAATAAAATGATTAGAGTTATAACATCAAAGATGCATTTATTTTCTTATTTTTTGAAAGCGGTTAAAATTATGAATGTAAAATTAGGAGATGAAAAACAGTGAAAAAGTTTACCGAATTTATTGAAGAACATCTAGCTGGACCAATGGCAAAATTAGCAAATCAACGCCATTTACGAGCAATCAGAGATGGGATTATAGCAACATTACCATTGATTATTATTGGATCATTTTTCTTGATCATCGCTTTTCCGCCACTTCCAGCTGATTGGGGTATAACAGAGTTTTTAACATCAAATGCTGCAACTATTTTGATGCCATATCGTATGACAATGTACATTATGACACTTTACGCAACATTTGGAATTGGGGCAAGTTTATCGAAAACATATAATTTAGATGTCATTTCAGGCGGTATTTTATCGACGATTGCATTTCTATTAACGTTTGTTCCTGTCAACATTCCAGTGGAAGCGCTTGATGCTGCTGGAACTGCAGGATTTGTGTTGCCGATGGCCAATTTAGGCGGAGGCGGAATGTTTGTTGGAATCATCACATCGATTCTAGCTGTTGAAATCTATCGTATTACAGATAAATCAAAATTTAAAATTACGATGCCAGATCAAGTACCGCCAGCGGTTGCTAGATCGTTTGAAACATTAACACCGACTTTGATTGTTATTTTAGGAATATCTACGCTGACTTATTTTATCGGTTTTGACTGGCATTCAACTGTTTCTAAAGTTGTAAGCCCGCTAGTAAGTGCGGCAGATAGTTTACCAAGTATGTTGTTATTGATTTTCTTAGTTACATTCTTTTGGTCATTCGGGATTCACGGAGTTTCGATTGTGGGTTCATTAGCACGACCATTGTGGTTACAATTATTAGACGGAAATACAGCGGCGATGGCAGCTGGAAAAGAATTACCAAATATTGCGGCAGAACCGTTTTATCAATGGTTCATTTGGATTGGTGGTTCAGGCTGTACAATCGGTTTAGCTCTTTTGTTAGCGTTTAGCACAAAATCTCAATTTGCTTCAAAATTAGGAAAAGCGACATTGGCACCAGCAATATTCAATATCAATGAACCACTTATTTTTGGTACACCAATCGTCTTAAATCCGATCTTGATCATTCCATTTATTTTAACACCAATGGTTACAGGAACGATTGCATGGTTTGCTACACAATTTGGTTTAGTGAATCGCGTTATTTTTACTGCTCCATGGACGCTGCCTGGTCCAATCGGTGCGTATCTAGCAACTGGAGGAGATTGGAGAGCAGCTGTTTTAAATATTCTTTTAATTATTATTTCAGTGTTCATCTACTATCCATTTGTAAAAATTTATGACAACAATGAATTGGAAAAAGAAAATCTAGTTGTAGAATAAAAGGTAAGGTGATAACGATGATGAAAATTCAATTTTTATTGATTAGCATACTATTTCTTCTAGCAGGTATAGCCTTGACTCATTATTTGAAAAAAAGGGTTTATTACCAAATCGTTGGATAATTGGGTTATTGGTGTTTTTAGTTATTTTAATTCCACTGTTACTGCTCCCAAACCTTTCGCCGGCAATCAAACAAGGCCTCTATTTAGTTAGTGGCGTTTTATCCGTTATATTTTTTGAAAGTAGTCGGCTACAGTTAGAGAAAAGAAATCAGCCAAAGTAGGGATTTGAATAAACCCTTTATTTTGTAGAAGTTGGGACAGAAGTCTTTCACTCCGAGAAATAAGAAGACATTGCTTCTGCTCTCACCGTTTATTCGGATTCCTTAAGGCTAGGGTATAACTCGTCGAGTTATGTCCTAGCCTCAATTTATGTAAGATGAATGACAATATCGAGGATGGATACTTGCTATTAATTTTATTAAATAGACAAAGTAACCAAGACGCAAACCTAAAGAAAGTAGCGAATTAAATCATGAAGTATATTATTGGTATCGACAGTGGTGGTACAAAAACAGAAGCAATTGTTTATGATTTAGCGGGGAATGAACTGCAACAAACCATTACAGGTTTTGGTAATATGTTGGTTGATTATAATGAAGGACTTTCCAATATAAAATCAGCAGTTCAAACCATATTCGATTCTCGTAAGCCCGAAGATTGCCAAGTATTAGTATTAGGTTTGGCTGGGATCGATAGTGGAGATTTACGAGATATCTTAACAAAAGAATTAGCTGAATTTAATGTTCCTATCGTTTTATTGAATGACGGCCAATTGGCTCACTATGCGATGCTTAAGGGAGAATCAGGAGTGTTAGTCATTGCTGGCACTGGTTCGGTTTGTCTGGGCATGAAAATGGGTGAATGGTATCGAGTTGGTGGCTGGGGTCATTTATTTGGAGATGAAGGAAGCGCATATTATATCGGGAAACGTGCAATTCAACAAGCACTCTCAGAATATGATTTAGGAAGCCAATATAGCATACTCACACAAGAATTATTTGCCTATTTTCAGGTTTCTACAGTTCTTGAATTAGTTAAAAAAGCGTATCAAGCAAAAAAAGACCAAATTGCTGGATTAGCCCAAATGGTTAGTGAATTATCGGAAAAAGAGCCGATAGCTGCGACTATTTTAACAGAAGCTGGAACGCAGCTTGCGATAGAAGTAGAAAAAGTTGTAACGAAAATGCACGTAAACAATCAACCAGTCAATATTGCGTTGAACGGTAGTGTTATTGAAAAAAACGAAGTTGTACGGCACTCTTTTTTCTCTTATTTGAGGCATTGTTCATTTGAGGGACAAATTGTAGAAAAAGAGCATTCAAGTGCAAAAGGGGCATATTATTTTTATAAAAAGAATGGAGAGTCAAACCAATGAGAAGATTAGGTATTTCAGTATATCCAAACCATAGCAGTGTAGAAGAGATCAAAGAGTATATGACATTAGCGGCAAAATATAATTTTAAAAGAGTCTTTACTTGCCTGCTATCTGTTGAAGAGGGAAAAGAAAAGATCGTAAAAGATTTTACCGAAACTATTACATTTGCAAAGTCATTAGGAATGGAAGTCATAGCAGACGTTAGCCCAAAAGTCTTTGGTGAGTTAGAAATTAGTTATAATGACTTATCTTTTTTCAAAGAAATTGGCGCAGATGGGATTCGTTTAGACTTAGGGTTTACTGGAAATGAAGAATCGATTATGACATTTAATCCGCAAGATTTAGCGATAGAATTAAACATTAGCTCTGGAACACGTTATTTAGAAAATATTTTGAGTTATCAGGCAAATCCAGATAAGTTATTAGGCTGTCATAATTTTTATCCACATCGTTACACAGGATTAAGTTACGATCATTTTATCGAAACAACAAAAGTTTACAAAGAAAATGGCATCCATACAGCAGCTTTTGTAAGTTCACCATCCGCTTCTATTGGACCTTGGCCAGTTGAAGAAGGATTGTGTACGTTAGAAATGCATCGCGAGTGGCCGATAACAACACAAGCCAAACATTTATGGGCCACTGATTTGATTGATGACGTGATCATTGCAAATTCATTCGCAACAGAAGAAGAATTAAAGGCATTGAGTAACATCGATCCATACAAATTAACCTTTGACTGCACAATTGAAGAAGCAACGCCAGAACTGGAAAGAACGATTATTTTAGAGGAGTTTCACTTTAACCGTGGAGACATTTCTGATTACGTTGTTCGTTCAACACAAAGTCGGGTAAAATACAAAGGACACAAATTTGAACCTTTTAACACGGCAGACATGACGGTTGGAGATATTATTGTAGAGACGTCACTATATGCTCATTACGCAGGAGAGCTGCAAATCGCACTATTGCCAATGCAAAATTCAGGAAAAACCAATGTTGTTGGGAAAATTACTGAAGCAGATCGAATTTTACTACCTTATTTACGACCATGGCAAAAATTTGCTTTCAACGAAGTCAAATAAGTTTCAGGAGAAATAAAGACAAGAAGGAGGAATTACTATGGTATACGCAGTAGGATTAATGTCTGGTACATCTTTAGATGGTATCGATGCAGCGTTAGTCGATATTTCAGGCAAAGACGAAAAAACGTCGGTAACGTTGATTGATTTTGTAACGATCCCTTTAGCAAAAAAGACGTTGAGTAGGATTCGAGAATCGCTTTCACTTGAGTCCTCAAATGTAGAAAAAATTTGTTCATTGAATGTTGAATTAGGAGAAGCATTTGCACAAGCCGTTTTAGCAATTTGTAAAAAAGCAGGTATTTCTTCTGATGAGTTAGCTTTTGTCGGCAGTCATGGCCAAACAATTTTTCATATTCCATTTGCTAGAGAAGAATTTTCAGCATCGACGCTCCAAATTGGTGATCCAGCAGTGATTTGTGAGCGGACAAAAACAACAGTGGTATCGAATTTTAGAGAACGGGATATGGCTGTTGGTGGACAAGGTGCGCCGATTGTTCCATATTCTGAATATGTTATTTATCGAAGTGAGGATACAACGCGTATTTTACAAAATATTGGTGGTATTGGTAATTTAACGGTAATTCCAAAGAATAGTAAATTAGAAGACATGGTGGCATTCGATACTGGGCCAGGAAATGTTATTATGAACGAAATATGTTTACACTTTTTTGACGAAGAATATGATAAAAATGGTGCATATGCTAAACAAGGAACGGTTGATCCAGCGCTATTAGCTGAGATGATGGCACATCCGTACATCAAAAAACCATATCCAAAAACAACGGGTCGTGAAGAATTTGACAAACAGTATACACAAATGTTGATTGAAAATTGGGCCATAGACCCCAAAAATCTGTTGGCAACGGCGACGATGTTTACAGCTAAGTCGATTGCTATTGCAGTAAAACCATTTATTCAAGGCAAAACAGAGCTGATCATCGGAGGCGGTGGCAGCTATAATCAAACCTTGACCTCGATGATCAAAGCTGAACTGCCAGACGTTCAAGTGATGATCCAAGAAGATATTGGTTATTCATCTGAAGCGAAAGAAGCAATCGCAATGGTGATTTTAGCCAATCAGACAGTGCAACACGGTACGGGCAATGTTCCAAGTGCGACTGGAGCAAAAAAATCTGTTCCACTGGGAAGTATTACGTATTACGAATAACGAGTATACATTTTATTGTTTTAACACATTAAAAGTATCTATAGGTATTTGAAAATTGAGTAGAGAATGGTATTATGATTATAGAAAACAGTACTTTACTCTACAAAATGACTACTTTTGACTACTCTTTTGGGTACGTTTATCTTTATGTGATTTGTTTAAGAGTAGTGGGAAATAAAAAAATGGAGATGAAACAATGAGCGGAGAAAATATTCAAGGAAGAATTATAAGTATATTGGATCTGCTACCAAATTCTGAGCGGAAGATCGGTCAAGTTATTTTGGATAACCCTTCAATAGTAATTGAAATGACAGCATCAGAGCTGTCGACCTATGCAGGTACAAGTCCGGCAACGGTGATTCGTTTTTGTAAAAGGATAGATGTGCAAAGTTTCACACAATTAAAAGTTCGTTTATCAGCTGAAATCGAAGTACCTGTTCATGAAGGATACTCAGATATTACCGCAAACGAATCAGTGGATGAGATCAAGAAAAAACTATTAGGCAATGCTTACCAATCTATGCAAGAGACAGTTGCTCTACTCAACAATCAACGAGTTGAAACGATCGTAGATGTGCTAGTTGCAGCACCGATTATTTATGTGTTTGGTATCGGAGCCTCATATCTAGTAGCAGAAAATATTGCACAAAAATGGAATCGAATCGGTAAAACAGTTGTCTGTGTACAGGATTCCCATGTTTTAGTAACGATCTTAGTATCTGCACCGAAAGAGGCGGTATTTTTCTGTATCTCTCATTCAGGTGAAACGAAAGAAGTGTTGAGGTTACTTGATGTAGCGCAAAAGCACCAATTAAAAACGATTGGGCTCTCACAATTTGGCAATAATACACTGACCAACAAAGCCGAATATACGCTGCAAACTGTTCGTTCGAATGAAGCCGTGCTAAGAAGTGCAGCAACTACCTCATTACATGATCAGTTTATCGTGGTAGATGTTTTATTCTATGCCTATGCCTCCAGAAACTTTGATCAAACCATCGAAAAAATCCAGGAGTCAAAAGCTGAAGTGAAGAAATATGAAAATTAAAAGAGGCATGAAAAATTGGATCAAAAACCGCACAAATGCGCTATAGGCATTGTGCGGTTTTTTGATAAATCATACTATTTATTTGGCTGTTCAGTGAGATGTTTAAACCCTTGAACCACTCACTTTAGTGTTTATTTAAAATAAACACAGACGCATTCTGGTGCATAAATATCTTTTTGGATCATTTCTAAAAGTCCAGTTTCTTCATCACGACGATAAAGAGTGAGATTATCCGTATTTTGATTTGCCGCAACCACAAATTTGCCTGTTGGATCTAAATCAAAATCTCTTGGGATTTCACCTTCTGTAGAAATCAATTGCACACGTTCTATTTTACTGCCATCATCTGCTGTTGCAAAAACAGCAATTGAATCATGGCCACGGTTTGATGCATAGACAAATCGGCCATCAGCTGAAATACGGATCGCAGCACCACCGTTAAATTCATTGAATCCATCAGGTAAAGTCGATACTTTTTGAACTTGTTCAAATGAACCATCTTTTTCATTATAAGCTAATACAGTAACTGTACTATCTAATTCACCAAAAAGGTAAGCAAATTGATTCATTGGATGGAAAACTAAATGACGAGGACCCGTTCCAGGTTCTGCAACATATTGCGCCACCTCAGATAATTTTCCCTCTGCACTAACATCATAGGTGTAAACTCGGTCCGTACCCAAATCACAAACAGCTAAACGACGATCAGGCGTTAAATCAGTATAATGAACATGCGCATTGTCTTGATTGTCATGAGGACCAGTTGCTTCATCATGAACGATTTTATCTGTATCTTCTAAGCTGCCATCAGCCAAAATACGATACACATGAATGATTCCTTGATGATAATTCGCACCAAAAACCAATTGTTTCTCTTCGTCAATAGCAACATAACATGGAGGAGCGCCGGCTTCTGTTACTTTATTGATCAAGTCAAACTGTTCATTGTTTTTATAAGCGGCCATTCCACCCTCACCATCAACAGAAGTAACGTTGAATAAGTCACCTTTTTGATTAAGTGCTAAGTATGTTGGGCTAGTTTCTTCTACTAATAACGTTGCGTCAGTAAGTGTCTCTTTCTCAGTATCTAGTGCGATCTGATAGATTCCTTTACTTTCTCTACGTGTATAAGTTCCTAATAAAATTTGTTCTAGCATGAAATTCCCTCCATTTTTTACTGCTGATTTAAAAGAAGCAGCAGTTGATTTAACTCTTTTAGTATACCATAAGAATTCATTGAATCAGTAAAACTTTATAAATCCAATGTTCGCATTTTCACTTGATATATGCTATCATATCTTAAGACTGTAACGACAGTCATTTTTAATTTTAGAGGGGTGACACGCATGTACGATAACACAAATAGCAACAATGATGCAGTTCGCTGTTCTTTCTGTGGTAAAACACAAGAAGAAGTGAAAAAAATCGTTGCTGGACCAGGTGTCTATATTTGTAATGAATGTATCGACTTATGCAAAGAGATTATTGATGAAGAATTTTACGACGAAGCTGTACGTGAATTAACGGATGTTCCAAAACCCCAAGAAATTTTGGAAGCCCTAAACGAATATGTAATTGGACAAGATCAGGCAAAGCGCTCATTAGCAGTTGCGGTCTATAATCACTATAAACGTGTAAATCAATCAGAAAATTCAAGCTCTGAAGAAGTGGAACTACAAAAGAGCAATATTTGTTTAATTGGATCAACGGGTTCTGGGAAAACCTTTTTAGCCCAAACATTAGCTAAAACACTGAATGTCCCATTTGCAATTGCAGATGCGACTAGTTTGACAGAAGCGGGATATGTAGGGGAAGATGTAGAGAATATTCTATTGAAGCTGCTACAATCTGCTGATTTTAATGTGGAACGCGCTGAAAAAGGGATTATTTATATCGATGAAATCGATAAAATTGCACGCAAAAGCGAAAATGTTTCCATCACAAGAGATGTGTCAGGTGAAGGTGTCCAACAAGCGTTGCTTAAAATCTTAGAAGGAACGGTTGCCAGTGTGCCACCGCAAGGCGGACGCAAACATCCACATCAAGAATTTATCCAAATCGATACAACGAATGTTCTATTTATTGTGGGTGGAGCTTTTGATGGAATCGAAAACATTGTCAAAAATCGCCTAGGCGAAAAAACAATTGGTTTCGGTACGAAAAATAGCAAACTTAACGAAGAAGAAAGTATTATGCAACAAATCATTCCAGAAGATTTGTTGAAATTCGGTCTGATTCCTGAGTTCATCGGACGCTTACCAGTGACAGCCGCGTTAGAGAAGTTGACGACAGATGATTTGGTTCGTATCTTGACTGAACCAAAAAATGCTTTGGTAAAACAATATCAAAAACTATTGTCTTTAGATGATACAGAATTAGAATTTGAACCAGATGCGCTTCGTGCGATTGCGGATAAAGCAATTGAACGTAATACAGGTGCTCGCGGCTTACGTTCAATCATCGAAGAAATCATGATGGATGTGATGTTCGATGTACCATCTGATGAGACGATCGAAAAAGTCATTATTACTGAAATGGCTGTGGAAGGTACAGGCAAACCAGCGATTGTTTATAATAAAAAAGACAAAAAAGCTGGATAATTAAAGTTGGGACAGAAGCTTTAGCTCCGAGAGGTAAGAGAGAATTGATGAAAAGAGCGCTTCAACTTTTTGTTAATTTTAGCTTATTTCTGATGGCGCTGCTTTTGTCCCACTGTTTTTTAGTGAAATCAATAAGATTAGAGGTCAAAATATGAATGTTCATAACGCAGAAATTATTATTAGTGCGGTTTCACCCAAACAATATCCTGAGACAGAACTTCCAGAAATCGCCTTAGCCGGTCGTTCAAATGTGGGTAAATCTTCATTTATCAACACATTGATCAATCGGAAGAATCTAGCTAGAACCTCAGGCAAGCCAGGTAAGACTCAAACACTAAATTTTTATCTGATCGAAGATGCGTTGCATTTTGTTGATGTTCCAGGATATGGTTATGCAAAAGTATCTAAGACAGAACGAGCTAAATGGGGCGAGATGATCGAAACGTATATGACCACAAGAGAGCAATTGAAAGCTGTTGTTTCTTTGGTCGATTTACGTCATGCGCCAACACAAGAAGATATTCAAATGTATGAATTTTTGAAATACTACGAAATCCCTGTGATCGTTGTTGCAACCAAAAAAGATAAAATCCCAAGAGGCAAATGGAATAAACACGAAAGTGTCATCAAAAAAGCGTTGAACTTTGATAAATCCGATGACTTCATACTTTTCTCTTCACAAACGAAAGAAGGGAAAGAAGAGGCCTGGCAAGCCATTGAAAAGTATTTATAATAAAAACTAGCATTGACGACCTTCAGAGAGCTGTCAATGCTAGTTTTTATTTTTCTTTTTTCTTGTCTTCTTTTTGTTGTGCTTTTGCTGCTTGTTTTTCTAATTCTTCTTTTGGCATTTCCACTTTTTTTGGATCTAACGCAAAAGAATCAAATAATTTATCTAAGTCATTTGTACTTTCAAATTTTAAGCCCATTGTGTATCTACTCCATTTCTTTTTAGATTGAGTAGAAGTCGTGTGGTACAACTTCTTTTCTTTAGTTTAGCATCCTTTTAGAAATTTGAATAGCTTTCTTTTCCAACCGTTACGAATTTTTATAAAAATCCTTTTATGTTGGGTTTGTAAGCTTGCATTCAATTATAAAAAAAGGTATAGTTTCTTCGAATAGAGAAAAGAGGGACGAAATGGCAGGAAATATTTTTATTGGAATGGTTCGTGGGTATCAGCGTTTTATTTCCCCTGGACTGCCAGCTAGTTGCCGCTATCATCCAACGTGTTCACAATATATGATCGATGCCATCCAGACACATGGCAGCATCAAAGGGGTAACGATGGGAACGGCGCGCTTTTTACGTTGCCATCCGCTGACAAAAGGTGGAATCGACTATGTACCCTTGAAATTTAGCTTAAAAAGAAATCCGGATCAAGAATATCATGGTCCCTATAACTATAGAAGAAACAAAGAAAATAAATAGATGAAGGTGGACTTTTAGGATGGAGATTTTAGCATTTGATTTTGGCGGTTCAGCAGTCAAATATGGGGTTTGGAACGGACGAGAAATGACGGATAAAGGACAATTTAAAACACCGAAAACATGGGATGAAATGAAAACGTCATTAGTCGCTGTCTTTGAAGGGATCAATCAGGAACTAGCGGGTGTCGCCTTAAGTGCTCCAGGAGTAGTAGATGTTGAAAAGCAAATGATCAATGGAATTTCAGCGATTCCATATATTCATGGTTTCAATATATTTAAAGAATTAGAAGAGCTATTTAATCTTCCAGTAACAATCGAAAACGATGCGAATTGTGCAGGAATGGCAGAAATATACGAAGGTGCTGCCAAAGGTAAACAAGAAGTGGCGTTCGTGGTTATTGGAACGGGTATTGGTGGCGCTATTTTCCGCAAGGGGGAAATCGTTAAAGGAGCGCACCTTTATGGCGGAGAATTTGGGTTGATGTACCTAAGCGATGGACAGACCTTTAGTAAACTTGGAACCGCCGTTCAAATGGCTTGGCGTTATTGTAAACGCAAAGGTCTGGAAAAAGAAACTTTTTCTGGGGAAGACGTATTTGCTTTGGCAGAGTCTGGTGATGAAGTAGCGATTGAAGAGGTCAATAATTTCTATGAGTATTTAACACAAGGTTTGTTTAGTATTCAATTTTCTCTTGATCCAGAGATGATCGTTTTAGGCGGTGGCGTTTCTGCTAAAAAAGGCTTACTAGAGGAAATCAATCGTCGAATGAAAGAAAAATTGGCGTATTTTGAATTGAATGATTTCATCCCGCAACTAGTGACCTGTAAATACAAAAATGATGCCAATCTGATTGGGGCAGCTGCTAATTTTGTAACGATCCAAAAAAATAGCTAAGATCTATTAGGTATAGCTGGAGTTACATACTATTTTTCTGACATTCAACGGGAAACGTTGCGTTAGTCAAGTTTTACCTAATGAAAAGAAACGCAAAGCATGTGAATAAGAAAGGCATAGGTTGGGACAAAAGCGTTTAACTCCTAGAAAGAAGAGGAGTTGTTTCAGTTCCAACCATTTATTCGAATTCCTTAAGGCTAGGATATAACTCGTAGAGTTATGCCCTAGCCTCTTTTTCATTTCAATTCTTTATGTAAATAATGAAAAACTTTCAAAAAATAATTTATTATTATTTAGATGATATAATTGATATTTAGTTGTTAAATAAGTTATAATTACTATTTTTTTATTATATATAAATAATAATTATAAAATAAGAAGGAGGTAAAGGAATGAAAAAATATTTTGGAAATTGATGGAAAAGAAATTGAACGGAAATTATTAATCTCAAATCGACAATTTACATTTGATGTAGATGGTCTAATTAAACAAGAAAGTGATAAAGTTGAAGTTGTTGGGTATCGTTATAGTACCGAAGTCACACGCCAAAAGGTGAATATCAAGCCAGTTAAGGCGGAAATGACACTGGATATCTATAAGTTGGATACGCCGTATGTAACAGGAAAAGTGACAGCGAAATCAGCAAAGAGTGTTCGTTTGTACGTCAATCGAAGACGTCAAGAAACAGTAAAAATGGCTGAAGATGGTACATTCAACTTGTTAGGCGTAGGAATTCTTTCTGTTACAGATAAAGTAGAAGTAGCATTACTAAATGAACAAGGTGTTGAAATGTTACTCTCGCCTGTTAGTATTTCTCAATAAGAACTGTCAACTTGATATAACAAAAAGACAGTAAATGATTTTGAGTGAGGGAAAAATTTAGAAATACTCATGAAGGCTAACTGTTTTTGAAACAGAATAAAATTATAATGGATCGACTTACAAGCCACTTTAGTCAGTTTTATTATGGCAGAAAATAGCGGATAAGTTGATCCTTTATTAAATTTTTTCTACAAGTTGATATGGAGAGATTCTGTAGTGAAATCAGGAAAATCAAGTTTAATAATTTGAATTATAGGAATTTTCAGAAAATTCGTTGACATTTCTTTCGTTATTGATTATATTTGTATACATACTTCTTTAATAATTATATATACAAAGAAAATTATCTGGCTTTACGAACTCGTTCAGCTTTAAAACTAGGGAGGAAACAAAAATGAAAAAATTTAGCTTTTTATTTGCTAGTCTATTTTTACTAGCAGCATGTGGTCCACAAGCTGGCGGAGGCGCAAGCGGTGGTGGAAATAAGGTTGAAGGCGATACGATCAAAATTGGGATGAACATGGAACTTTCCGGCGATGTTTCAGCATATGGGAATGCTGAAAAAGAAGGAATTACCTTAGCTGTTGAAGAAATCAACAAAGCTGGCGGTGTGTTAGGGAAAAAATTAGAATTGATCGAAAAAGACAACAAATCTGAAAATGGCGAAGCGACATCAGTAGCAGCTAATTTAACAGCCAAAGATAAAGTTGTTGCAGTCGTTGGACCAGCAACATCAGGCGCAACAAAAGCAACAATTCCAAATATGACAAAAGCAGCAGTTCCTGTGATCACACCTTCAGGTACAGATGATAGCATCACTGTTGTAAACGATAAAGTACAAGAATATATTTTCAGAGCGTGTTTCCAAGATACGTTCCAAGGAGTTATCTTAGCAAACTTTGCACAAGATAATTTGAAAGCTGAAGATGTTGTGATCATCGGCGATAATTCGAGTGACTACGCAATTGGGTTGACGAAGTCATTTAAAGATACGTTTAAAGGAAAAATCGTTAAAGAAGAAACCTTTACAGCTGGTGATAAAGATTTCCAAGCAATCTTAACGAAAATCAAAGACCTTGATTACGATGCAATCTACATTCCAGGATACTATGCAGAAGCAGGATTGATCATCAAGCAAGCACGCGAGATGGGGATCGACAAACCAATTCTTGGTGCTGACGGATTCGGTGATGAAAAATTAGTTGAAATCGCTGGCGCAAAAAATGTTTCTAAAGTCTATTACACAGGACACTTCTCAGAAAAAGCACCTGCTACAGACAAAGTAAAACCATTTGTAGAAGCATTTAAGAAAAAATACAATAAACAACCATCGGCGTTTAATGCTTTAGGCTATGATTCAGTTTACATGTTAAAACAAGCGATGGAAGACAAAGATTCAGCTGATTCAAAAGATATTACAGAAGGCTTAGCTTCATTGAAAGACTTTGTTGGTGTTACAGGGAAAATGACGATGGACAAAGACCACAATCCTGAAAAGTCAGCTGTAGTACTAGGATTAACAGAAGGAAAAGAAACATCTGCGGATGCGGTAAATCCTTAAAAAGTAAGCTGTATAAGTAACTTAAAGAGGGTGAGACAAGGTTCCACGTTTTGTCCGTCCTCTTTTTACTTTAATGAAATAGCAATTATTCTAAAATATTGGAAGTGATAATCATGGAAGTAGTAATCCAACAACTAGTAAATGGGCTCTTTTTAGGGAGTATTTATGCACTATTAGCTTTAGGGTATACAATGGTTTATGGCATTATCAAATTGATCAACTTTGCCCATGGAGAAATCTACATGTTGGGCGGATTTATGGGGTATTTCTTTATCAACAAATTAAACTTAGGGTTTTTCCCAGCGCTGATTTTATCAATGGCAGGAGCTGCGGTGATTGGTGTGGTAATTGAATTTTTAGCATACAGACCTCTAAGAAAATCAACAAGAATCGCAGCCTTGATCACCGCAATAGGGGTGTCATTTTTACTGCAAAACGGAATGATTTATTGGTTAGGACCAGAAAAAAAATCATTTCCACAAGCAATTGAATTTAAAAATTATCAATTAGGGTTTATTCAAATCTCAAATATTCAAGTTCTCATTTTAGTTATCTCATTAGTATTGATGATTGCGTTACAACTGATTGTCAAAAAGACAAAAATGGGAAAAGCAATGCGTGCTGTTTCTGTAGATGCGGACGCTGCACAACTAATGGGGATCAATGTCAATCGCACAATTTCATTTACGTTTGCATTAGGTTCTGCTTTAGCAGCAGCTGCTGGTATGCTAATTGGACTTTATTATAATTCCATTGATCCGATGATGGGCGTAGTTCCAGGACTTAAATCGTTCGTTGCGGCTGTTTTAGGTGGGATTGGGATCATACCGGGTGCCGCACTGGGTGGTTTTGTGATCGGTCTATTAGAGACGATTACGATTGCACTTGGTTTTTCAGATTATAAAGATGCGGTGGTCTATGCATTGTTGATTATTATTTTATTGATTCGTCCTGCTGGAATTCTCGGCAAGAACATCAAAGAGAAAGTGTAGGTGGCAAACATGAAAAAGAATTTAAAATACAACGTTGTTTGGCTTCTGATTGCTGCTTTAGCTTATGCTTTTATTTACGTATTGTATATAACAGGTGTGATCACGCCATTTACTGAATATACGTTGATTACGATCGGAATCAATATTATGTTGGCACTAGGGTTGAATTTGATTATCGGTTTTTCAGGTCAGTTTTCTTTAGGACACGCTGGATTTATGGCGATCGGTGCTTATAGTGCAGCGATCATGCTCGTTAAGTATCCGACGATGGGTGGTTTTTTCAGTGGGATTTTACTGGGAATCGTGTTATCCGGACTCGTAGCCTTATTAGTCGGTATCCCAACTTTGAGATTAAAGGGCGATTATTTAGCGATCGCAACACTGGGAATTTCTGAGATTATTCGAATTGTTATTATCAATATGAAAGATATTACAAATGGTCCAGCAGGAATCTTTGGTATTCCGCCAATGGTCAGCTGGCCAATGGTTTTTGGCTTTGTGGTCATCGTAACATTGATTATTGTTAATTTTATTCATAGTGGTCCAGGACGTGCGACAATGGCGATCAGAGAAGATGAGATCGCTGCTGAATCAATGGGCGTGAACACGACAAAGTATAAAGTTGCAGCATTTATTATCGGTGCTGTTACAGCCAGTGTCGCAGGAGCAATTTATTCAAGTTATGTCCAAACGATTGCGCCAAAAGATTTTGGCTTTATGAAGTCGATCGACATCTTGATTATCGTAGTATTTGGCGGAATCGGGAGTGTTACTGGAACATTCATTTCAGCGATTGTATTGGGGATATTGAATATGTTCTTACAAGATGCTGGTGCACTTAGAATGATCATCTACGCATTAGCATTGATCATTATCATGATTTTTAAACCAGGCGGATTACTTGGAACGTGGGAATTTTCCGTAAAAAAATTATTTAATAAAAAGGAGGACAACTCAAATGCCTCTATTAAACGTTAGTAATTTAACAAAAAACTTCGGCGGACTTGCAGCTGTTTCCAATGTCAATCTTTCATTAGAAAAGAATGAATTGATTGGATTGATTGGGCCAAACGGTGCTGGGAAAACAACTTTGTTTAACCTTTTAACAGGTGTTTACGAGCCAAGTGAAGGCACTGTGACTTTAGATGTTTTAGGTGAAGAAAAGGTATTGAATGGCTTAAAACCTTATAAAATTGCGGATATGGGCTTAAGTAGAACATTTCAAAATATTCGTTTGTTTAAAGATTTAACGGTGATGGACAACGTGTTGATCGCAATGAATAGTAAAAATAAAGAAGGAATTCTAGCTAGTATCTTACGCTTACCAACTTTTTATAAAAAAGAAGAAGAGATGGAAAAGAAGGTACTTGAACTTTTAGCAATCTTTGGTTTAGAAGAAAAAGTGCAAACGGTAGCGAAAAATCTCCCATATGGTGAACAACGGCGTTTGGAAATTGTACGTGCTTTAGCGACACAGCCAAAAGTATTATTTTTGGATGAGCCGGCAGCAGGTATGAACCCACAGGAAACAGCAGATTTAACTGAACTAATTAGAAAAATCCAAAAAGAATTTCAAATCACGATCGTTTTGATCGAACATGATATGAGTTTGGTCATGGATGTTTGTCAAAGAATTTATGTTTTAGAGTATGGCAGAATTATTGCTGAAGGCAAACCAGAAGCAATCAAAAACGATCCTCGTGTGATCGAAGCTTATCTTGGAGGTGAACTATAATGCTCGCAATTGAAAATTTATCTGTTCATTATGGTGTGATCCAAGCAGTGCGGGATGTAAGTTTTAATGTTGAACAAGGAGAAATCGTTTCGCTGATTGGAGCCAATGGTGCTGGGAAAACGACGATTTTGAGAACAATTTCAGGTCTGAATCGTCCCTCAAAGGGGACAATTACATTTGAAGGACAACAAATTCACAAAATGGTCCCGCAAAAAATTGTGGCATCCGGTCTGTGTCAAGTACCAGAAGGACGACATGTTTTTGCTGGTTTGACTGTTCAAGAAAATTTAGAAATGGGTGCATTTTTACGGAAAGACAGAGACTTAAAAAAAGAGTACGATATGATTTTTGAACGCTTCCCAATTTTAAAGGAACGTAAAAATCAAGATGCGTCAACTTTATCCGGCGGAGAGCAACAGATGCTGGCGATGGGCAGAGCACTCATGTCCAAACCAAAATTACTGTTATTAGATGAGCCGTCCATGGGACTCGCGCCAATCTTTATTCAAGAAATATTTAATATCATCCAAGAAATCAACAAACAAGGAACGACTGTTTTATTGATCGAACAAAATGCAAAAATGGCGTTGTCAATTGCTGATCGAGGGTATGTGCTTGAAACAGGTGAAGTTGTTTTAACTGGTCCTGGTAAGGAATTATTAGAAAGTGAAGAAGTTAAAAAAGCATATTTAGGAGGGTAACAACATGAGTGTAAGTGATTTTATGACAAAAAATTTAGTCGTTGCTCAACCAGAAATGAAAATCTTTGATGCTGTAGATTTGATGAAAAAAAATAATATTCATCGTTTGCCTGTTGTCAAAAAAGAGCAAGTTATCGGTTTGATCACAGAAGGAACGATCCAATCAGCAATGCCATCAAAAGCTACAAGTTTAAGTGTCTATGAAGCAAATTATTTATTAAACAAGACTACAGTGGCAGACGTGATGGTAAAAGAAGTTCGAACAATCAAACCAGAATCTTCTTTGGAAGATGGCATATTCTTAATGCGTCAAAACAATATAGGTGTATTGCCTGTCGTTGATGCAAATGAGAAGCTCGTTGGCATTATAACCAATAATGATATTTTCGATGCATTTTTAAAAATCACCGGCTACAATGACGGCGGTACTAGAATTCAATTACGTATTCTAGAAGACCACAAGGGGATTTTAGCGGATATCACAAAATTATTGTCAGACAATGATTTTAGTATTTTAACCGTTGTGGTAAATCGCAAAGAGCTAGAAACAGTAATTGAGTTGCAGATAGAAAGCCGCGAAACGCAACAAATTGGAAAAATATTGAAAGAAGCAGAATATGATGTGTTTGAAGCAACATTTATTTCAAAAAAATTATAAAATGTGAATAATAGCAAGAGATAGAAGATATTTTTTTTGAAAACAGTTTGACTATTAGATGAGCGTATGATAATTTTATATAGTAAAGAATTTGTATCTATAATCATCTTAGAATAGTAGAGTGTTTTACTCCTTTGATATTCTTACGTCGTATCCTCTAAACGATAGAGGTTGTTGTTGGTATAATTATTACATAATAGTTTGTAATTGATTATAAATATTAAGGTAGGAGGAATGAAAAATGAAAAAAGTTATCGGATTTATCATTGCGACTGTAGCAGTGTTGAGTTTTGCAACATCAGCGTCTGCTGACGGAGCAATTTCAGCAACTGAGCAGACTGTACTTGATGAATTGAATGCTGGCGTAACAATCGGCGGTAAAAAATTCAGTTTCGGTGCAGCTGAGATGAATGCAGCTTCTAATCACTTGAAACGTGTTGATTTAACACAAGCTCAAGCGGATGAAGCAGTTAAAAACATTCAAGCAGCCCGTACTTTAGTCGGAGGGGTATCTGTTGATACTTCAGGGGCTAATTCACTTGGCGCTGCGATCAAGCTATTACCAGCTAACGTAATTTCTCAATTACAAAATTATGTTGTTGCTGCTGGAAATGCTGTTGGCGTGAAAATTACGTTTGGAGCGGGTGGAACGTATTCTACAGTGACGATTACTGACACTAAAGGTGCACCTGTCTACAAAACTGGAACACCAGTTAAAAATACAGGATCAAATTACGCATTAAGCGGAATTACTTTTGGCTCATTGATCGTAGCTGCAGCAGGTGCAGTATTCATGAGCAGAAAGAACAAATTAGCATAATATGAAACAATTAAAAAGAGTAGGGGCATTTATTTACGTGCCTCTTCTCTTTATGTTTTTTGGCTACTTCATAATTTATATAATTGGTGCACCTGTCATTAACTTCGCATCTTCAGCAGTGGAATTGATCTCGTTGAATGATGCTCCATCGTTTGATCAAAAAGGGACAAACCTTTTCGAAAAAAGAACGGATAAAACAAAGCAAGCATCCTCAGACGGAAAGTCGACTGATGCAGGTAAAGCTGGGATGGAAGTGTCTGAAAAAGGCGAGTTATCTTCTTCAAATATGGTCTATCCAGTTGGAGGAGACCAATTTGGTGAGGTTGTGATCGACAAAGTCGGAATTAATGAACCATTATATTATGGCGATAGTGAAGATATTTTACGTTTAGGCGCAGGACAATATATCGGTAGTATGATTCCAGGAGATCTTGGAACAACGTTGATTGGTGGGCATAATTTGCCATCTTTTGGAAAAATTTATTACCTAGAACCTGGAGATGAAGTGACGATCAATACCCATTATGGGGATTATCTGTATCAAGTGACCGAAGTGAAAGTTGCTGATTACAAAGATTCAACAATCAATACAAAATTAGGTGACCGCTCTAAAAGATCACTGATTCTTTATACTTGTTATCCATTAGATGCGATCGGTTTAACACCAGAACGTGTTTTTGTTTCAGCTGATTATGTATCTGGACCAATCATTGATGAGAAGTCATAAAGGAGGAGAATCAGTCAGATGAAAAATCGCAGTCATTTAGTAAAAATAATCTCTCGCTTTTTTATTGCTTTTTTATCCTCTGTATTTCTATTTGCATTTTTGATTTTATTGACATTGAGACTCACTCTTTTTAGTGAGAATTATATTGCAAAGCAAGCAGCAAAAGCAGATTATTATTCTGAATTAACAAAAGAAATTAATCGTCAAATTGAAAATAGTGCTTTGGGAAGCAATATTCCAGAAGGTGTTTTGAATCGATCAGTCAGGAAAGAATTAGTGAAGACAGACGTAGATGCATATTTCGAAGCAATGTACAATACAGGGACAAAATATTCGATCTCTAACGAAAAAGAGATCCATGATACTGTCTCTAAAGCAATCAAAGAGTATATGAGTGAAAAAAATATCGAGATAACACCAGAATCTGAGAAAGCTGTAACAAGCCTTTCAGATAATGCTATAACAGTCTACAAAGGCTATATCGAGCTGCCTTTTTTAGTTTCTTATGGACGGAAAGTCATGAACTATAAGTCAAAATTAGTCATTTTTATGGTTATTTGCGGTGTTTTATGGGCTTTGTTAAGTTTTGCCCTCTATTCTTCATTGAGAGGTTATTTCCATCGTTTATTGAGGTATTGGTCATATATTTGGACAGGCAGTGGATTAATGATGATAGTCGTTCCTACAATCATTTTGATGCAGGGTTTTTTAAAGAAACTCGGTATTCAATCCAAAGCAATGTATGATTTTATTCAAACCTATTTGTCGAGTTTTTTATGGTTGTTTATTATTATTGGTATGATTTCGATCATAGTAGGCATTTTCTGTAGCGTACTTAGCGAGGTCAAGAGAAAACGACTATTTAGTGTTTAATTGATAAAAAAGTCTTACATTTATTAGAAAAAAGGAAAGTGGCGCAAACCTCACCAAGTTTTGCCCACTTTCTTTTTTTTACGTAACGTGATAACATATAGCTTTGGAGGGATGAAGATGTCAAAAAAAAATAAAGATATAGAAGTCAAAATAGAAGAAGCAGAAAAAAAAATAAATGGTGAAACGATCACGGTGAGTACCTTGATGATTGGCAAAAAGGAAATTGGTCAAGTCTTAGCACAAGACACAAAAAAATTTGCTGTAGTAATTGATGGTCGCAATGAAGCGACTGTGAAAACGCTTGATGAAGCGATCGAATATATTATCCGTCAATGGAATTTAAACGATTAAAATAAATAACAATTTTTTTTAGAAAAAGACTTGCATTTTTCTCGAAAGTTTTGTATTATAACTAAGTCAGGTTTTTTACTAAAACCTTTTGGAGGAATAGCGAAGTGGCTAAACGCGACGGACTGTAAATCCGTTCCTTAGGGTTCAGTGGTTCGAATCCACTTTCCTCCATTTTTAACTTATTGGGGTATAGCCAAGCGGTAAGGCAACAGGTTTTGATCCTGTCATGCGTTGGTTCGAATCCAGCTACCCCAGTTTAATTTGAGCAACTCATATGGAGTTGTTCTTTTTTTTGACTAAAATATCGATAGTAACTTTTGTTCTCTTTTTTTGAAATATGTGATAAAGTGAATGAAAAAGCATGAGGAGTGAATTGGATGAATATTAAAGAGAAAATAACTGAAACAGCTGAAAAAGTTTATGACTTAGCACGTGATGGTAAATATGATGTAAAAGTGAATCTTTTTTCTAAAAAAGACACGGATGATAAAGTAAAAGGTATTCATGTTGTAACAGCTAGAGATACGGCGCATACAAAGAAATGGCGTGCGAAAAATCGTTAAAATTATTTAATAAATAAGAACGAGGCCGAGACAAAAGTGTTTAGCTCCGAGAAAAGAGCTGCTTTTTTCTCGCCGTTTATTCGAATTAAGAACGTGAAACAAGACTGATCTTCAGTTTTGTCACACGTTCTTTTTTTATTTATACAGGGATTATTTATCGATTTCAAGCCCTAGAACAGTCAAATGACCGTTTCCAACAAGTTTAATAACAAGTCTGGCTAAATGGTTGGGAGACATGTCCGTGTCACTTGTGATCCACCAATGAAGGGTTCCTATAAAGATGGACGTCATATACTCAATGATAAAATCAATTGGCACTTCAATATCATTCTCTGTGATTTTAAGCTTAGAAAAAATATCCGCGTATTTTTCATAAATAATATCTGCCAGCTTCTTACGCAAAAGTTCATTTGAACTGCCATCCATGATCGTCAAAAAGAAATTTTTATTCTTTTGAATGTTGATATAAATATTGGTTAATAGAAATTCAATTTGTTTGACTTTGATTCGATTGCTGACAATAATCTGTTCCGTATCGATCACAGAAGTAAAGGCATTGATCGCAAAATCAAAAATTTGTTCATAAAGGTCTTGTTTGTCTTTGAAATGAGCATAGAAAGTCGCGCGATTGATCATTGCCTCATCTGCAATGTCTTGGATCGTTATACCATCATATCCTTTTTCTTCCACTAAGTGAAAGAAAGCTTCGATAATCATTTTGCGTGTTCGCATTACCCGAAGGTCCGTTTTCTTTGACATAAAAAATTCCTTTCGAAATAATCAACAGTTTTAAAAAGTTTGTTGCTTATCTCACAAATTAGGGCGTTTTGCCTGTTGCAATTAAATTAGAATCTTTCTAAAATATACATAAGTATTATATCAGACACTTCGTAGTATAATCAACAAAGTGTTGTGAAATAAAAGGATAAGAAATTTAAGGAGCGCAAACCTATGACTTTAAGAGCAGGAATCGATGTTGGTTCTACAACTGTGAAATTAGTAATTATTGACGAAAAAAATCATACGAGATTCGCTAAATACGAACGACATTACTCAGATGTAAAAGCTGCAACCGAAAAAGTTTTAAACGAAGCAATGACGAAACTAGGTGAAGAGACCCCAATCACAATGACGATCACAGGTTCTGGAGGGATGGGACTAGCAGATGTTCTGAATATTTCTTTTGTTCAAGAAGTGATTGCTTGTACAAAAACAGTAGAAGAAATCATTCCAGAAACAGACGTGGCCATCGAACTTGGCGGTGAAGATGCGAAGATCACTTTTTTTGAAGGGGCGTTAGAGCAACGAATGAACGGCAGTTGTGCTGGTGGGACTGGCGCTTTTATCGATCAAATGGCAGTGCTGTTAAAAACCGATGCAAACGGGGTCAACGAATTAGCTAAAAATTACCAAACAATTTATCCAATCGCCTCAAGATGTGGCGTGTTTGCTAAGACTGATGTGCAGCCTTTGATCAACGAAGGAGCCGCTAAAGAAGACATCTCGGCAAGTATTTTTCAAGCAGTAGTCAACCAAACGATTGCAGGACTTGCAGCTGGTCGAAAGATCAAAGGAAAAATCGCTTTTTTAGGCGGTCCACTGTTCTTTATGTCAGAACTTAGAAAGAGATTCATCGAAACGTTAGATGTACAGCCTGAGGATGTCATTTTTCCAGAAAATCCACAACTATTTGTTGCGATGGGCGCTGCAATTTATTCTGAAGGAGCGAATCCAACGACTTTAGCTGATTTGATCTATCGTTTGACCAAAGGCGATCAAGAACAATTAAAGCCAACGGATACACTAGAGCCACTATTTAATGATGAAAAAGAACTAAACGTTTTTAGAGCACGTCATGACCAAGCGAAAGCGCAAGAAAAAGCATTAGCGGATCATCATGGTGTAGCTTTTTTAGGGATCGATGCAGGTTCTACGACGACAAAAGTTACATTGATTGATGAAGAGGGGAATCTATTATTTTCATTTTATGGAAATAACCAAGGGCAACCATTAGAAACCACAATGAGTGTCTTAAAAGAGTTATACCAAAAATTACCAGAAGATGTATTTATTGGAAAATCAGCTGTTACTGGGTATGGAGAGCATTTGATTAAAAATGCATTGAAAGTCGATATTGGTGAAGTTGAAACGATGGCTCATTACAAAGCTGCAGATCATTTTCAGCCCGGCGTTGATTTTATTTTAGATATCGGCGGTCAAGATATGAAGGCGATGACGATCAAAGATGGTGTGTTGTCTTCGATCCAACTAAACGAAGCCTGTTCTTCAGGGTGCGGTTCGTTCATCGAAACATTTGCCAAATCGTTAAATTTTGATGTAAAAGACTTTGCCTTAGAAGCATTAAGTTCGAAAGCGCCAGTTGACCTAGGTTCTCGTTGTACCGTATTTATGAATTCAAAAGTCAAACAAGTCCAAAAAGAAGGAGCATCTGTCGGTGATATTTCTGCTGGCTTGTCCTACTCAGTGATCAAAAATGCGATTTATAAAGTAATCAAAGTTCGTCGCCCAGAAGAGTTAGGCAAGAAAATTGTTTGCCAAGGTGGGACATTCTATAATGAAGCTGTTTTGCGTGCTTTTGAAACAATCAGTGAGCGTGAAGTCGTTCGTCCTTCTATTGCAGGTCTTATGGGAGCCTATGGGGCTGCTTTGATTGCACTAGAAAATTATGAATTAGGACAGGAAACTACCATCTTGGGGCTTGAAGAGTTGAATACTTTCACAGCAGATAAAGAATTTACCCATTGTGGTTTATGTGAAAATAACTGTATGATGACGGTGACGATCTTTTCTGATGGCCGTCAATTTATCACTGGAAATCGCTGTGAACGTGGCGCCAGAATCAAAGTAAAAAGAGAAGACCGCAAAGTCAATTTAGTGGATTATAAATACCGCAAGTTATTTAAGTATCGTCCATTGAAAGAAAAAGATGCGATTTATGGTAGGATCGGAATTCCACGTGTTTTAAATATGTACGAAAATTATCCGCTTTGGCATACTTTTTTCACTGATCTAGGTTTTAGAGTAGAATTGTCACCAAGATCAAATAAAGAATTGTATGAACAAGGAATGGAAACGATCCCTAGTGATACGGCATGTTATCCAGCCAAAATTTCCCATGGTCATATTCAAGCGCTGATCGATTCAAAGGTGCCAATGATTTTTTATCCCGGTGTCGTTTTTGAACGTCAAGAATCAGCAGAAGCGGATAATCATTTTAATTGTCCAATTGTGCAAAGTTATCCTGATGTTATTCGTAATAACGTGGATGATATTCGCGATGGTAAGGTTGATTACCGTAATCCGTATATTAATTTAGCTAATGAAGCATCCGTAGCGAAAGTGCTAAGCGAAACATTTGCGGATCTAGGTATTTCAGAAGATGAAGTTGCTCAAGCTTTACGACATGGCTATGAAGAATTAGATGCTTTCAAAGAAGATGTCCGTAATAAAGGGGAAGAAACCTTAGTGATGTTGAATCAAAAAGGAGAGAAGGGAATCGTTTTATCTGGACGACCTTACCATTTAGATCCTGAAATCAATCATGGAATTGCGGATGTAATCACACAAGAAGGTTTCCATGTTTTGACCGAAGATTGTGTATCTCATCTTAGTGATGTTGGAAATTTACGCGTAGTCGATCAATGGGTGTATCATTCTCGTTTATACGCAGCAGCTCGCGTTGTTGCTAAATCTAAAAATCTTGAACTCGTTCAACTGAATTCATTTGGTTGTGGCTTAGATGCGGTCACGACGGATCAAGTAGAAGAGATCATGGATCAGTATGGAAAAATTTATACTGTCCTGAAAATTGATGAAGGGTCGAATTTAGGTGCAATTCGTATTCGTTTACGTTCTTTAAAAGCTGCAGTTGGTGAGCGAGAAAAAATGAATTTTGAACCAAAATTACAGCATGAAGAACCAGAAAAAATCATCTTCACGAAGGACATGAAAAAAACGCATACGTTATTATTACCGATGCTTAGTCCCATCCATCAATCAGGATTGGTCGATGTTGCTTTAAAAGCTTCGGGCTATAATGTTGTTTGTTTACCAGCAGATGATCGTGAAGCAGTAAACGTTGGTCTGAAATACGTGAATAACGACGCCTGTTATCCAGCTATCATTTCGATTGGTCAATTAGTCGAGGCACTCGAAAGCGGGAAATATGATTTAAATCATGTCAGTGTCATGATGACGCAAACAGGCGGCGGCTGTCGTGCAACAAATTATATTCCATTATTAAGAAAAGCGTTGAATGACGCAGGATTTCCACAAGTTCCAGTCGTTTCCGTTTCGATGGGGAATAAAGGAGTAGAATCGAACCCAGGATTTAAATTTACACTGCCCATGTTGAAACGCGTTGCCGTAGCCTTCTTATATGGAGATTTATTTGAACGGGTTGTGTACCGAACACGTCCGTATGAAACACAAGTTGGCATGATTGATGCGCTCCACGCTAAATGGCTAAAACAGATCGAAAATAATGTCCGTAATGGTTCGTTGACTTTATTCAATCGAAATATGAAAAAAATCATCAAAGAATTTGATGAAGTCCCTCTAAATGAAGTGAAGAAACCAAAAGTTGGAATTGTTGGCGAAATTTTGGTTAAATATTCACCAACTGCCAATAACGATATTGTTCGTTTATTAGAAGCTGAAGGGGCAGAAGCGGTTGTGCCAGATATTATTGGATTTATGAATTACTCTTTGTACAACCAAATATGGAAATATGACAATATGGGCATGTCCAAAAAAAGTAAAAATCTAGCTCAATTTGCGATTCGAATCATCGAATATGTTGAAAAACCGATGGACAAAGCGCTAAGAAATTCCAAACGCTTTGAGGGACTTAGCTCCATCGAAGAATTGGCAGAAGATGCAGGGAAAATCCTCTCAATCGGAAATCACACAGGTGAAGGTTGGTTTTTAACAGGAGAAATGATCGAGTTATTGAAATCAGATGTAAATAATATCGTCTGTATGCAGCCTTTTGGATGCCTTCCAAATCACGTTGTAGGTAAAGGGGTTACCAAGGAGTTGCGTCGTCAATATCCTAAAGCCAATATTGCACCGATTGATTATGATCCAGGAGTATCATTGGTAAATCAGTTAAATCGAATTCGTTTGATGATGGCGACAGCTAACAAAATGATGGATGAAGAAAAAGCTCGTATTTAAAAATAGGTAGCCTAAGTTGCGTGTCAGAAGCAATTTAGGTTATTTTTTTTGCAGCCAATGACTAAATATTAAATTTGTCCATACCAAATTTAGTAGATAAACCCTCTCTTTACTGTAATTTAGAACTTTTGGTTGTTTATAAGGTATATACCAGTTATAATAAAAGGGAATAAAGAGGAGGAAATAAGATGGTGTCAAGTTTACCAGTTTATATTCAAATACACGATAAAATAAAAAACGACATTGAACATGGTGTTTGGAAGATTGGGGACAGACTTCCATCAGAACGTGAGCTTTCGATCCAGTTTGGTGTTAGTCGGATGACGTTGAGACAAGCGATTCAAACACTTGCTGATGAGGGGATTTTGGAGCGAAAAATCGGATCTGGTACCTATGTTGCCCGCAAAAAAGTTCAAGAAAAAATGACGGGAACAACAAGTTTTACAGATATTATGCTTTCCCAAAATCGAGTTCCATCCAGTCGTACCGTATCCTATTATGTAGCCAAACCAAGTTCCAGTGAGATGGAAAAATTAAACCTAAAAGAACATGACCAAATAGTTCGCATGGAGCGAGTTCGTTTTGCGGATGATTTGCCTATTTGTTTTGAAGTGGCGAGTGTGCCTTATTCTTTAGTCGATCAATACAGTAAGACCGAAATCACAAATTCTTTCTATAAAACTTTAGAAGAAAAAGGTGGGAACAAGATTGGCCGTGCCAATCAAACTGTTTCTGCCATGCTAGCCTCAGAACAAATTGCGGATTATTTAAAAATCAAACGTGGAGATGCGATACTTCGCTTACGCCAAATATCTTATTTTGAAAATGGTACACCGTTTGAGTATGTTAGAACCCAATACGTAGGCAATCGCTTTGAATTTTATTTAGAAAAATAAACGCAAAAAAATGAACGTTTGTCGACGCATCTGTATAGAGAAGTCGTCTGCGTTCATTTTTTTTAGTTTGTCGAATAGTGGTAAAATGTATAATTCTAAAGGGTTTCAACCTTCACTTACAACGTTGGCTCCTTTTTTTCGATTGGTAATTCATGATATGAACATTCGCCTTCTTCAAAAGTCACTTGTCCACTTAATAGTTCAACGATTTCTGCCATAAATTGTTCGGATGTCGTTTCATCTACAAGGCAAATAACATCAACATGTTCTCCGTAAATCGTGTCTTTTAATGTGTAGGGATGATTTTCCATGAAATTTTGAACGTTTCCAAGATTTGGATAACTGATTGTTAAACGAATTTCTTGTTGCAATTTTCCTTGGACAAGTCCAATACTATTTAATGCATGAGAAACAGCTTGACTATATGCCCTGATTAGTCCACCTGCACCTAATTTAGTCCCACCAAAATAGCGTGTGACAACAGCTGCCACATTGATTAATTCCTGTTTTTTCAAGACTTCTAACATAGGGATACCAGCTGTTCCACTCGGTTCTCCATCATCACTACTACGCTGGATGGCACTTTTTTCATCAATGACAAAAGCACTGCAATTATGACTGGCTTTCCAATGTTCTTTTTTCTTTTGAGCAATAAATTCCTTTGCTTCATCTTCTGAAGAGACTCGTTTGAGAGAACAAATAAAACGTGATTTTTTGATTTCAATTTCACTTTCTCCATCCGAACGAATGGTAAAATAACTATCAAGCATTTGCTCAGTCCTTTACTACATAATACGTTAAGTATAAAAAAAATAAAGGTGAGAAGCAACTATTCTCTTTAAGAACTGTGAAAAGGCCTTCATTTGCTTCTTTAAAATTTTATGAGATAATGATTAAAGAAAGATTCAATTCAAGGAAAGTAGGAATAAAATAAGGGAGTGAATGATTTGGCAAAAGAACGTCAGAAAAAATATGATAGCGTTACCCATTATTTAACAACTAATGGCGGGTCACAAGTAACTTTAACGTTTACGCAGTTTGACGAGTTACTTTTCCCTCAATCAGGACTTCCTAAAACCGCACGTACAGATATTGATTGGTGGGCAAATGATCATAAATATCCAGAAAAAGGAGCTTATGGTTGGCTTAATGCAGGATATCAAGTTGCCCAAGTCAACATTGAGAAAGAATATGTTGTTTTTAATAAACTGCTCAAATCAAACTGGCTTTTATAATTATAAAATATGGATAAATCAAAAGTAGGGAGCGTTGACAAAAGCTATCATTTCACTATACTATGATTAAAGAGAAATATAATGTTTGTTATGTTATCAATAGAAAAAAGGGGATGGCTATTATGGCTAAAAAAACAATTATGCTTGTATGTTCTGCTGGAATGAGTACAAGTTTGCTTGTAACTAAAATGCAAAAAGCGGCTGACGCCCAAGGTTTGGATGCAGATATATTTGCAGTTTCTGCTTCGGATGCTGATAACAATTTGGAGAGTAAAACGGTGGACGTGTTATTATTAGGCCCCCAAGTTCGTTTCATGAAAGGTGATTTTGAAAAACGACTAGAGCCAAAAGGAATTCCTCTAGAAGTAATCAATATGGCAGATTATGGCATGATGAACGGAGAGAATGTGTTAAAGCAAGCACTAAATTTGATTGGAAAAGATTAAAAAATAAAGGCTTCACCTATCGTTTGTTCAAGTGATGCCTCATTTTAACTAAAAACTCGACTAATTTGCTGGAAAAGTGAATGGGTCGAGTTTTTTGCAATGGAAAAAATGATAACCCTTTTTTTGAAAAAAATAAAAAAATAAAGTAGAAAATGCGTAGTTTAAATAAGGAGGGAAGAATGCAAGAATTATGGGGAAGAAAAGTCTTAAAAAAAGAAATTGAAACTATCAAAAACATCGAAAAAAAGAGTCAAAAATTATTGACTATGCAAGAAGTGAGTGAAAAAACAATCCAATGTTTGCGTTGTGGTCAGATTCATAGTAAGAATACAGTTCAATTAGTGACAGAACATTATTATTGTCCTAAATGTATCCAGTTAGGCAGAGTGGATACTAGCCAGAAATTTTATTATTTGCCAGAACCAACACCTGTCAAAAGAACAGTTCATTTTGCTTGGGATGGGACACTTACGGATGGACAGCAAGCAGTCTCAGATGACTTATTAGCTTCGATAAAAAATCATGAATCTAGAATGATTTGGGCAGTTACTGGTGCCGGAAAGACGGAAATGCTGTTTAAAACGATCCATTATTCTTTAGAATGCGGTTATCGAGTGGCAATTGCTTCACCTAGAGTAGACGTATGTCTGGAACTGTTTCCTAGAATACATACTGTTTTTCCAGAAGAACCTGCGATACTACTTCATGGCAAGATGGAGGAATGCTATCGTTATACTAAATTGCTAGTTTGTACGACGCACCAATTATTACGCTTCTTTCATGCGTTTGATGTATTGATTATCGACGAGGTAGATGCATTTCCTTTTGTTGGCAATCAACTATTGCAGTATGGCGTAAAACAAGCAATCAAAAAAAATAGTTCACTTGTCTATCTCACTGCAACGCCAACCAAAGAGCTAACTAAAAAAACAGATAAAAATGAATTACAGACTAGCATTTTGCCAGCGCGATATCACCGAAGAATTTTACCGGTTCCCAAAATAAAATGGTGTCATCAATGGTATAAAAAAATCAAAAAAGGCAATACACCTAAAGCATTAGTAGCTAAAATTCACTCACTAGTGATTAAAAATGATGTACTGATTTTTTGTCCCAGTATCTCTTTAATGGAACAGCTCAAAGAAGCTGTTGAAAAGAAATTTCCTGAAGTACCTTTAGCTTATGTTCATTCACAAGATCCAGAGCGATTAGAAAAAGTTTTAAAGATGAGAAACAAAGAATATCGGATTCTGATGACTTCAACTATATTAGAACGCGGTGTAACATTTGATGGTGTCTCGGTGATTGTTTTAGGCGCAAATCATCCTGTATTTGCAACATCTGCGCTTGTTCAGATCGCAGGGCGAGTTGATCGTCGAATGGATTATACTGCTGGGGAGGTTTGGTTTTTACATGACGGTTGTACAAAAGCGATGAAAGAAGCGATCAAGCAAATCAAAAAAATGAATACGTTAGGTATTGAAAGAGGGTTGATAGATGATATGTAACTATTGTGGTCAAATGATTAGTAGAAATCTAACAATCAAAGAAATTTTTTTGCCTGAAAAAATAGCAGCAGAACAATTGTGTCTATCGTGTGCTAAAGGATTCCAATTATTGGAAAAAAAAGGTAGCTGTTTAGGATGTCAACGTCAGTTGTCAACTACGCCATATTGTAATGATTGTATAATGTGGCAACGATGTTATCCAGAATATGATTTTCATCATGAAGCTCTTTTTGTCTATAATAAAACAATGCAAGAATGGTTTGAAGAATATAAATTTAGAGGAAATTATAGGCTTAGATATAGTTTTGCAGTATTTTTGCAGGCTTACTTTAAGAAAAAAAAGAATGTTCTAGTGATTCCGATGCCGATTTCAACAGAACGAATGAAGGTCAGAGGCTTTAATCAAGTTGAGGGATTGTTAGATGCAGCCAATATTGCGTACCAGCCTTATCTGGTACGTTTTATAGACGGAGACTCTCAAGTACAAAAAACAAGAAAAGATCGAATGGCGTTGAAACAACCTTTCAAATTGACGAAAGAAGGGCAAGAAGCAATCATCGCGAGAGAAGTTCTTTTAGTTGATGATATTTATACAACAGGAAGAACACTTTTTCATGCAGCTCAAGTTATTTTAGAAAATACACCTTCAAAACTGGATACGTTTTCGCTCGCAAGATAGAAGAACGATTAAAATAAAAAATCAACCGCAATTTTGTTGGCAAAAGTAATATAATTCGTTATAATAGAATCAAGAAGAAGGATAACAGAGTGGTCCTTTTATTCCTTCTTTAGCAGTAGATGAAAGGGGTAATCGTTATGTTTAGATATAATGTGCGTGGAGAAAACATCGAAGTTACTGAAGCGATAAGAGACTATGTAGAGAAAAAAGTAGGTAAACTAGAACGTTATTTCAGTGATTCACCTGAAGCTACGGTTCATGTGAACCTAAAAGTCTATACTGAAAAAACAGCAAAAGTTGAGGTTACTATTCCTCTACCTTATTTAGTTTTACGTGCCGAAGAAACATCACCAGATTTATATGCTAGTGTTGATTTAGTTGTCGATAAATTAGAAAGACAAATTCGTAAATTTAAAACAAAAATTAACCGTAAATCTCGTGAAACAGGGATGAATACTGCTAAAGCAGCAATTTTCTTGAACGGTGAAGAGACACCAGATGAAACGCCAGAATTAGACATTGTTCGTACAAAACGTCTTTCATTGAAACCAATGGATAGTGAAGAAGCAGTTTTACAAATGAACATGTTAGGACATAACTTTTTTATCTTTGAAGACTCAGAAACAAACGGAACTAGCATTGTTTACCGTCGTAAAGATGGGAAATATGGTTTGATCGAAACAGATTAAATTGAATAGATCAGATCATTTGACGTTGATTTAATGAGGAAAAGCTAAAAATCTCTAGTTGCTTTGTACTCAAATAGATATTTTTAGAAAAATTGTTATCGAGGTCTGTGATACTCGGATATTCGTTTTTTAAGAGACTGAAGCAGGACGGCATACGTTTTGCCGAAGTCTCTTTTCCTTGTTTTAAGTCTATATACATAAAAAATGACATAATATATTATTAATATTAAGAGAAGTTATTTCATTTCTTACCAAGAAGTGATAAAATGGACAGGATGATTGTGCATTCAGTGCAAAAAATAAATAGAGCTTATTGAAAGGAACACTTAAAACATGGCTAATTTTTTAAAAAAGATGATCGAAAATGATAAAAAGGAACTAAAACGCTTGGAGGGTATTGCCAATCAAGTAGAATCTCACGCTTCAGCTATTGCTGCATTAAGTGATGATGAATTAAAAGCGAAGACAGACGAGTTCAAAGCTCGTTATCAAAAAGGTGAAACACTGGATCAATTATTACCAGAAGCATTTGCGGTTGTCCGTGAAGCAGCCAAACGTGTCTTAGGATTATATCCATATCCTGTTCAGTTGATGGGTGGTATAGTCTTACATGATGGAAATATCCCTGAGATGAGAACGGGTGAAGGGAAGACCTTGACCGCTACAATGCCTGTATATTTGAATGCATTGACTGGCGAAGGTGTCCATGTCGTAACAGTCAATGAATATTTGGCAACACGTGACTCAGATGAGATGGGTGAATTGTACAATTTCTTGGGTCTAACTGTTGGATTGAATATCAATTCAAAAACATCAGAAGAAAAACGTGATGCCTATAATTGCGATATTACTTATAGTACAAATAATGAATTAGGATTTGATTACTTACGTGATAACATGGTCGTTTACCGCAATCAAATGGTACAACGTCCGCTAAATTATGCGATTGTAGATGAGGTTGATTCAATTCTGATCGATGAAGCCCGTACACCATTGATTATTTCTGGTCAAGCAGAAAAATCAACTGCACTTTATACACGTACAGATACTTTTGTTAAACGTTTAAAAGAAGAAGAAGATTATAAAATCGATGTTCAGTCTAAAACAATTAGTTTAACAGAAGCGGGTATTGAAAAAGCTGAAGAAAACTTTGGTTTAGATAACCTTTATGATATTGAAAATACAGCGTTGACGCACCATATGGATCAAGCATTACGCGCGAATTTTATCATGCTTCGTGATATTGATTACGTTGTTCAAGAAGGCAAGGTATTGATCGTTGACCAATTTACTGGTCGTATCATGGATGGCCGTCGTTATTCAGATGGCTTGCACCAAGCGATTGAAGCTAAAGAAGGCGTAGAAATCGAAGACGAAACAAAAACAATGGCAACTATCACATTCCAGAACTATTTCCGTATGTATAAAAAATTAGCTGGGATGACAGGTACGGCTAAAACAGAAGAAGAAGAATTCCGTGAAATTTACAATATTCAAGTTTTCCAAATTCCGACAAACCGTCCAATCATTCGTGATGACCGTGCAGATTTACTTTACCCAACACTAGAAAGTAAATTCAAAGCAGTTGTTCAAGACATCAAAGAACGTTACCATAATGGTCAACCAGTCTTAGTTGGTACAGTTGCTGTTGAAACTTCAGAGTTATTATCGGAGTTATTAAATAAAGAAAAGGTACCGCATGAAGTATTGAATGCGAAAAACCACTTTAAAGAAGCTGAAATCATTATGAATGCTGGTCAAAAAGGTGCGGTAACGATCGCTACCAATATGGCTGGTCGTGGTACAGATATCAAGCTTGGTCTTGGTGTTATCGAACTTGGCGGTTTAGCCGTTATTGGTACGGAACGTCACGAATCACGCCGTATCGATAATCAATTACGTGGGCGTGCTGGTCGTCAGGGAGATCCTGGGGTTTCTCAATTCTATCTATCGTTAGAAGATGACCTGATGAAACGTTTTGGCTCTGAACGAATCAAAGCATTCTTGGATCGTATGAACATTGAAGAATCAGATGCTGTGATCCAAAGTAAAATGTTAAGCAAACAAGTAGAATCAGCTCAAAAACGTGTGGAAGGGAATAACTATGATACACGTAAGAATGTCTTGCAATATGATGATGTGATGCGTGAACAACGTGAAGTTATCTATGCACAACGTCAAGAAGTTATTATGGAAGATACAGAGTTGACTCAAACATTATTAAATATGGTAAAACGTACGATTACTCGTGTGGTAGATAGCCATACACAATTAGAGAAAGAAAATTGGAATCTTGATGGTATCGTTGATTTCGCTTCATCAACATTAGTTCATGAAGACTCTATTTCTAAAGCAGATGTAGAAGGCAAATCGCCAGAAGAAATCAAAGCGTATCTAGTAAAACGTGCTCAAGAAGTTTATGATGTCAAAGTAGAACAATTAAATGGTCCAGAACAAATTTTGGAATTCCAAAAAGTTGTTATTCTACGTGTTGTTGATACAAAATGGACAGACCATATCGATGCAATGGATCAATTACGCCAATCAGTTGGTTTACGTGCCTATGGACAAAACAATCCATTAGTTGAATATCAAACAGAAGGATACAACATGTTTGAAGAAATGATTGGAGCAATAGAATTTGAAGTAACTCGTCTATTCATGAAATCAGAAATCCGTCAAAATGTTCAACGTGAGCAAGTAGCGCAAGGTGAAGCTGTTCATCCATCAGATGAAGAAGAACCTGAAAGTAACACAAGTGCTAAAAAGCAACCAATTCATGTTGATGAAAAAATAGGCCGCAATGATCCTTGTCCATGCGGTAGTGGTAAAAAATATAAAAATTGCCACGGTAAAGGTCTTTAAAAATTGATGAAGGTGAGGCATCTGCCTCGCCTTCATTTGTTGTGTAAGAAAGTGTAGAAAGTGAAAGGAAGATCAATATCATGGAAAATGCTGAAATTCGAACTCTTTTGGATGAAATGAACCAATCAATCACAAGTTTCAGGAGGTCTCTTTGACTTAGATCAATTAGAAGAAGACATTGCTGAGGCTGAAAACAGAATGGCAGAGCCTGGTTTTTGGGATAATTCTGAAACTGCGCAACAATTGATCAATGAAACTAATTCTTATAAAGAAAAATTTCAACAATTTCATCAATTTGCTGATGAATTGGAAGAATTGGAAATAATGAGTGAGTTGCAACAAGAAGAATATGATGTAGATACTCAAGAAGAATTAGAAGAACGATTGCTAGCTTTAAAAGAAAAATTAAGTATTTATGAACTTTCTTTACTTTTAAACGAGCCATATGACAAAAATAATGTTATCATGGAACTTCATCCAGGAGCTGGCGGCACAGAATCCCAAGATTGGGGCAGTATGTTGCTTCGGATGTATACCAGATGGGCTGAAAGTCACGGGTTTCAAGTAGAGACATTAGACTACCAGTCAGGAGATGAGGCAGGCATCAAAAGTGTTACGCTTCTGGTCAAAGGATATAATGCGTATGGATATTTAAAATCTGAAAAGGGCGTTCATCGCTTAGTACGCATTTCACCATTTGATTCCGCTAAACGCCGTCATACTTCGTTTTGTTCAGTTGATATTATGCCCGAATTAGATGAAAACGTAGAGATCGATATCAATACAGACGATTTAAAAGTCGATACGTATCGTGCAAGCGGAGCAGGCGGACAGCATATCAATAAAACAGAATCAGCTGTTCGAATCACACATATCCCTACTGGAACAGTAGTAGCCAGCCAAGCGCAACGTTCACAATTAAAAAACCGAGAACAAGCGATGGGAATGCTTAAAGCAAAACTTTATCAATTGGAGATGGATAAAAAAGCGCAAGAAGCTGCATCATTACGTGGGGAGCAATTAGAGATTGGTTGGGGCTCACAAATTCGTTCTTATGTCTTTCATCCGTATTCAATGGTCAAAGACCATCGTACCAATTATGAAACGGGAAATGTACAGGCAGTAATGGATGGAGACCTAGATGGTTTTATTGATGCCTACTTAAAACAAAAATTAAATTGATCAATTCACAGAAATGAAACAAAATTGTAAACTGTTGAAAGAGCCTTGAAACAAAGTCATGTTATAATGATTGATAGCCTAGAAAACAGAGATGGAGAGAGTGCGCCATGATTGAAATGAAAGATGTAATGAAGAAATATTCGAATGGTACAACAGCGATCCGAAATATTTCAATAGAAATAAAACCAGGTGAATTCGTTTATGTTGTAGGACCTTCTGGGGCCGGAAAATCAACATTTATCAAATTGATGTACCGTGAAGAAAAAGCTACAAAAGGACGTTTGAAAGTTGCGAGTCATGATTTAATGAAAATAAAAAATTCAGAAGTTCCTTACCTTAGAAGAGAAATAGGTATTGTCTTTCAGGATTATAAATTATTGACGAAAAAGACTGTCTACGAAAATGTTGCTTACGCTATGCAAGTTGTTGGTCGTAAGCCGAGAGATATCAAGAAGAGAGTAATGGAAGTTCTTGATCTTGTTGGCTTAAAACATAAAGTCAGAGTATTCCCAAGTGAACTATCTGGTGGGGAACAACAACGTGTTTCAATTGCTCGAGCAATCGTAAATACACCTAAAGTGCTAATTGCTGATGAACCAACTGGAAATCTTGATCCAGAAAATTCATGGGAAATCATGAAACTATTGGATCGGATTAACGCACAAGGAACAACGGTTGTAATGGCCACACACAATAGCACGATTGTAAATACGATCCGTCATCGCGTAATCGCCATTGAAAATGGTCGGATTATTCGAGACCAAGCGGAAGGAGACTATGGCTACGATGATTAGAACATTCTTTTCTCATGTCCTAGAAAGTATCAAAAGTTTAAAACGTAATGGGTGGATGACAATTGCGTCTGCTAGTGCTGTTACGATTACTTTAGTTCTTGTTGGACTTTTTATGGCAGTGATTTTTAATGCAACAAAATTAGCAAAAGATATCGAAGAAAACGTAACAGTTTCTGTTTTTGTGGATATCGGTACAACACCCGATGAAATGCAAAAATTAGAAAAAGAATTAAATAAAATCGACAATGTTGAAACTATTTCATATTCAAATAAAGATAAGCAATTACAGAAAATCCAAAAACAAATGGGTGAAGCGTGGAACTTATTCGAAGGTGATAGCAATCCATTGTATGATGTTTATTATGTAAGTGCCAAAGAGCCGTCAGATACGAAAGAAATTTCTGATAAAGCAGCTAAATTGCCGAATGTCTTTAAAGCCGATTATGGTGGTGTTTCGTCAGATAAAATTTTCAGTATTGCAGGTAAAGTTAGAACATGGGGGTTGGGCGCTGCAATCTTACTATTGTTTGTTGCAGTATTCTTGATCTCTAATACGATTCGTATTACGATTCTTTCTCGTCAAAGAGAAATTCAAATTATGCGTTTGGTTGGGGCTAAAAATGGTTACATCCGCTGGCCATTCTTTATAGAAGGAGCTTGGATCGGTTTAATTGGCGCAATTATCCCAATTTTGGTACTGACTTTTGGGTATCAACAATTCTACACGTTGTTCAACCCACAACTCCTAAGCTCAAACTATTCATTATTAAAACCTGAATCATTTGTTTGGCAGATTGATTTATTAATGATAGTGATTGGAATGACAATAGGCTCTCTTGGGTCGATCATTTCTATGCGTCGTTTCTTAAAAATTTAATAAGGGCAAAGCAGACATTTTTGTCTGCTTTTTCTTTACTTATTTTCATAAGTTCGTTATGCTTTATTGGGGAATATACGAGTGAAGTGATTGGGGTGTATGAATGAAATTTTTATATGATAATTTATTTTTTATTATTTTTATTGCGAATATGCTATTATCGTTGGTTATCGTTTTTCGTGAACGGAAACAAACAGCTCAAACATGGTCATGGCTACTTGTATTGATGTTTATTCCAGTTTTAGGGTTTATTCTGTATATTTTCTTAGGCCGAGGTATTTCAAAAGATAAGATATTTGATATGAAGATGCAAGCTAAGATCGGTATGAATGCTGAAATTCAATCAGAGAAACAATCATTATTAAGGGGATTGTTTCCTCATCCGCCAACAGGAGAGGTGGATTCAAAGCAGCTGATCTATATGCTGACCGTATTTGAAAGTTCTCTTTACACCACCAATAATGAGGTTCATTTATATACGGATGGGAGAGAAAAATTTGACGGTTTGATCAAAGATATCAGACAAGCCAAAGACCACGTTCATATGGAATATTATATTTACCGTGGCGATACATTGGGCAAAGAAATTCGTCAGGAATTAATCAATGCCGTGAGAAGAAATGTAAAAGTCCGGTTACTTCTAGATGCTTGGGGTTCGACGCAAGTAAACATGAAATTTTTTGAGGAGCTAAAAAGACTTGGTGGTGAAATTGCCTTCTTCTTTCCATTATTTGTTCCGTACTTAAACCCAAGAATCAATTATCGGAATCACCGAAAAATTGTGGTCATCGATGGTAAAATTGGTTATACTGGCGGTTTTAATGTTGGGAATGAATACCTTGGTGAAGTTAAAAAGTTTGGATACTGGCGAGATAATCATTTAAGAATTCATGGTGAAGCTGTTTACAGCTTACAAAATCGCTTTTTGATGGATTGGAATTCACAACATCGAAAAGAGTTGAGCTACGATTCAGCTTATTTCCCTCCTATTTATTCTGATGGAAAAAAAGCAGTTCAAGTAGTGACTAGTGGTCCAGATTCAGAACATGAGCAAATCAAGATGACCTATTTAAAAATGATCTCAATAGCCAAAAAAGAAATTTTGATTCAAACACCATATTATATACCAGATGCCTCGATTCATGAAGCCTTAAAATTAGCTTTACTGTCGGGTGTCAAGGTACGTATGCAGATACCAAATAAGCCGGATCATATGTTAGTCTATTGGGCGACATATTCATTTTCAGCAGAACTGTTGGAGTATGGGGCTATTATTGAAACGTATGAACATGGATTTATTCATGCCAAAACAATGATCATTGACGGCGGTATTGTTTCTGTTGGATCAGCGAATATCGATGTTCGTTCATTCAGACTTGATTTTGAAGTCAATACAATTATTTATGATCAAAAATTTTCAGAAAAAGTCAGAAATGCTTTTTACGAAGATTCTAAAGTATCCGAGCTTTTAACAGAAGAAAAATACCATAATCGCGGCATGTTCATCAAATTGAAAGAAGGATTAGCTCGCCTGATCTCTCCATTGTTATAAATTAATGCCAAAAGTGCAACCTGAAGATTCAGTTGTGCTTTTTAATTTTTGAAGTGTCTATTTTGTTATTTTATTCAAAAAAAGCACTCACTTCGAAAACTTATAATTTTCAACTGAAACAGTTAATGTTAAAATGAATTGATTGAATTGAGTTTGGAGGATTATCAGATAAATGAAAAAGAAAATGCTATTATTTTTTAGTCTAATTGGAGTACTAACATTATCAGGTTGCGCAAAATGGATTGATAGAGGTGAATCGATTACAGCGGTCGGCTCGTCAGCGTTACAGCCTTTAGTTGAGACAGCAGCAGAAGAGTTCCAAAATCAAAATCCTGGGCGTTTTGTTAATGTCCAAGGAGGAGGAAGCGGTACAGGATTGAGTCAAGTTCAGTCTGGTGCAGTGGATATTGGAAACTCAGATTTATTTGCAGAAGAGAAAAAGGGAATTGATGCATCTAAATTGACGGATCATAAAGTTGCTGTAGTAGGGATTACGCCAATTGTTAATAAAAATGTTGGAGTATCAGATATTTCATTGGAAAACTTGAGAAAAATCTTTTTAGGTGAAATAACCAATTGGAAAGAAATTGGTGGAAAAGACATTCCGATCGTCATGCTGAATCGTGCAGCAGGAAGTGGTACACGTGTTACGTTCGAACGATGGGTATTAGATGGCAAAACAGCAATTCAAGCCCAAGAACAAGATTCAAGCGGCATGGTCCGTTCAATTGTTGCAGATACACCAGGAGCAATCAGTTATACTGCTTTTTCTTATGTTAATGATGAAGTCAATACATTAAGTATTGACGGGGTAAAACCGACTGATGAGAATGTTGTAACGAATAAATGGACAATTTGGTCCTATGAGCATATGTACACTTTAGGAAAACCAAAACAATTAACAGATGAATTCTTAGAATTTATGTTGTCAGACGATGTACAGGAAAAAATTATTGCTCAATTAGGATATATTCCTGTTTCTAAAATGGAAGTGGAACGAGATTGGCAAGTAAACCTCATTGATTAATCGACCTTTACACAAAATTTACAAACTTAACATAAGATTTACATGTTATTAAACGCAAATTTATGTTCGAAAGTTACACTGAGTTTATTATGAAAAGTGTTGAGCGTATGGGAATTTATTTGGAAAAAAGATAAAAATGTGATGTGACAAAAAACGTCACAGACAATTTTTCCTATTTTACTGTCAGAGCTAAACGAGCCCGTTACGCTTTTAATGCTATCTAGTTCCACGGGCTAGCTCTTCGGAAAAAAGATAAAAATGTGATGTGACAAAAAGCGTCACAGACAATTTTTCCTATTTTACTGTCAGAGCTAAACGAGCCCGTTACGCTTTTAAATTAAGGAGGAATTTTCTTGGAAGATGTGCAGAAGACATTATTAACAAAATCAAAGCGCGCTAGAATGGAGCAACGAGGGAAATTTATTAGTTTTCTTTGTATTGCTTTGATTGTTTTGGTTGTTTTATCGATTTTTTATTTTGTAGCAAGTAAAGGTTTAGCGACTTTTTTTACAAATGATATCAAAGTGTCTGACTTTTTATTCGGTACAAATTGGAATCCAAGCGAAACAGGAACAGATGGTAAACCAATGGTAGGTGCTTTACCTATGATTGCCGGTTCTTTTATCGTAACGTTTTTGTCTGCAATTATTGCAACACCATTTGCAATTGGGGCTGCTGTTTTTATGACAGAAATTTCACCGAAAAAAGGCTCGAAAATTTTACAGCCTGTAATTGAATTATTAGTTGGGATTCCATCAGTTGTTTATGGTTTTATTGGTTTATCAGTAATTGTGCCATTTATCCGTTCGATATTCGGTGGTACAGGTTTCGGGATTTTAGCTGGAACATTTGTACTATTTGTTATGATTCTGCCAACTGTTACGACTATGACTGTAGATGCATTAAAAGCAGTTCCGCGTCATTACCGTGAAGCCTCACTTGCCTTAGGTGCAACACGTTGGCAAACAATTTATAAAGTAGTTTTAAGAGCCGCAGTTCCAGGGATTTTAACTGCAGTAGTTTTTGGTATGGCACGTGCTTTTGGTGAAGCTTTAGCAATCCAAATGGTTATTGGAAATGCAGCAATCATGCCGTCTAGTTTAACAACACCAGCCTCAACATTGACAAGTATTTTGACAATGGGAATTGGGAATACAATCATGGGAACTGTAGAAAACAATGTGCTTTGGTCACTTGCTTTGATCCTATTGTTGATGTCATTATTCTTTAACATTATTATTCGAATCATTGGTAGGAAAGGAGCCTTGAAATAATGAATGCAAAAAAAGCAGATAAAATTGCAACAGGTGTTTTATATGCGATTTCAGGCGTGATCGTGCTGATTTTGGCAGCATTACTACTTTATATTCTAATTCGAGGTATTCCGCATATTTCATGGGACTTTTTGACTAAACCTTCTAAAGCCTATCAAGCGGGCGGAGGTATTGGCATTCAATTATTTAACTCATTATACTTATTGTTGATTACGATGCTGATCAGTTTTCCTATTTCGTTAGGTGCAGGTATTTATTTATCTGAGTATGCGAAGAAAAACTGGGTAACGGATGTGATTCGTACATCGATCGAAATTTTAAGCTCACTGCCTTCAGTAGTTGTTGGTTTGTTTGGTTTCTTGATTTTTGTCGTACAGCTGGGTTATGGTTTTTCAATTATTTCAGGAGCGTTGGCGTTAACATTTTTCAACCTGCCTTTATTGACAAGAAACGTTGAAGAATCATTAAAAGCGGTGCATTACACCCAACGGGAAGCTGGTTTATCTTTGGGCTTATCTCGCTGGGAAACAGTATTAAAAGTGGTTGTTCCAGAAGCTTTACCAGGTATTTTAACAGGAGTGATCTTGAGTTCGGGAAGAATTTTTGGTGAAGCGGCTGCTTTGATTTATACTGCAGGACAAAGTGCACCAGCCTTAGATTTCAGTAATTGGAATCCATTAAGTGTATCAAGCCCAATCAGTATTTTCCGTCAAGCTGAAACCTTAGCTGTTCATATTTGGAAAATCAATACAGAAGGCACAATGCCAGATGGTGCAGCTGTTTCTGCAGGTGCTTCTGCTGTTCTGATTTTAGTCGTTTTACTCTTTAATTTCGGCGCACGTTTTATCGGAAACAGATTATATAAAAGAATGACATCAGCCTAATGTTAGGGGAATCAGAATGAAAGAATATAATTTAAACGACACAAATATCATAAAATTGCCAGAACCGATTGCTTTGCATACCGATGATCTACATGTTTGGTATGGTGATAATGAAGCCATCAAGGGAGTTGATTTAGAGTTTGAAAAAAACAAAATCACGGCTTTGATTGGCCCTTCTGGTTGTGGTAAGTCAACCTATCTACGTTCGTTAAATCGGATGAATGATGGTATTGCAAATACTAAAGTAACTGGGAATATCATGTATAAAGATGTGAATGTGAATACAAAAGAAGTTGATGTTTATGAAATGCGTAAACGGATCGGTATGGTTTTTCAACGTCCCAATCCATTCAGTAAATCGATTTATGAGAATATTACATTTGCCCTCAAACAACATGGTGTAAAAGATAAGAAAAAACTAGATGAAATTGTGGAAACAAGTTTAAAACAAGCAGCCCTTTGGGAGCAAGTCAAAGATAATTTGAACAAAAGTGCTTTAGCGTTGTCTGGTGGTCAACAACAACGTTTATGCATCGCTAGGGCGATTGCGATGAAGCCGGATATTTTACTTTTAGATGAACCAGCTAGTGCGCTAGATCCGATTTCAACAGGAAAAGTTGAAGAAACATTAGTGAATTTAAAAGACGATTATACAATCATTATCGTAACACATAATATGCAGCAAGCTGCCCGTATCAGTGATTACACTGCCTTTTTCTACTTAGGTAAAGTGATTGAATACGATGAGACTAGAAAAATCTTTACACGACCAAAAATTCAAGCAACAGAAGATTACGTTTCTGGACATTTTGGTTAGGAGGAGCAAGATGACAAAAGAAATTATTTCATCAAAAGATTTGCACTTATACTATGGTAAAAAAGAAGCATTAAAGGGAATTGATTTGACTGTTAATCAAGGAGAAATCACTGCGATGATTGGACCGTCTGGCTGTGGTAAGTCGACCTATCTCCGTTCATTGAATCGAATGAATGATTTGATTCCTGGAGTGACGATTACTGGAAGTGTGGTCTACAAAGGTAAAGATATTTACGGTCCAAAAACGGATATCGTAGACTTACGTAAAGAAATTGGCATGGTTTTTCAGCAACCAAATCCGTTCCCATTTTCTATCTATGAAAATGTGATTTATGGTTTACGTTTGAAAGGTGAGAAAGACAAGCAAGTACTAGATGAAGCGGTAGAGAATAGTTTAAAAGCTGCTTCTGTTTGGGATGACGTCAAAGATAAATTGCATAAAAGCGCATTGTCCCTATCTGGTGGACAGCAACAGCGTGTTTGTATCGCTCGTGTTTTAGCAGTTGATCCTGAGATTATTTTATTGGATGAACCGACGAGTGCGCTTGATCCTGTTTCAAGCGGTAAAATCGAAAACATGCTTTTGACGCTGAAAGAAAAATATACTATGATCATGGTGACACATAATATGTCCCAAGCCTCAAGAATTTCTGATAAAACTGCTTTCTTTTTGCAAGGTGAATTGATAGAGTTTAATGATACGAAGAAAATATTCTTGAATCCTAAAGAAAAACAAACAGAAGATTATATTTCTGGAAAATTTGGTTAAATAAAGGAGGAACATCCATGTTGCGTAGTCAATTTGAAGAAGAATTATTGAATCTTCATAATCAATTTTACGAAATGGGAATGATGGTTAGTAGTGCAGTGCATAAATCAGTACGTGCGTATATCAACCACGATAAAAAAATAGCGCAAGAAGTAATTGATTATGATGTAGAAATCAATGATATGGAAGTTAAATTAGAAAAAAAGAGTTTTGAAATGATTGCTTTACAACAACCAGTAACAACTGATTTAAGAATGATCATCACTGTTATGAAAGCTAGCTCTGACTTAGAGAGAATGGCAGATCACGCAGTATCGATTGCGAAATCAACGATTCGTCTAAAAGGTGAAACAAGAATTCCTGAGATCGAAAAAGAAATTTCCGATATGTCAGATTACGTGAAAAAAATGGTGGATAATGTCTTGATTGCATATGTAAAAACTGATCAAAAAGATGCTCGAATGATTGCTAAAATGGATTCTCGAGTGAATGAGTATTTTTCTAGTATTTATAGCCATTCGATTAAGGCGATGCAGTCAAATCCAGAAACAGTGATCAGTGGAACGGATTATCTGCATGTAGCAACGTATTTGGAGCGTATTGGGGATTATGTAACGAACATTTGCGAATGGATTGTTTATCTAGCAACTGGAAAAATTACAGAGTTAAATACTAACCATGATGAATAAATACTAATAGATTAGTACTAAAGAAGAAACATAACATAATTTGACAATGTTTTTTCAAATGTTCTAACTGAGTGTATCATGCATTTATCCAAACTAAAGGATTGTAATAATGGCTAGTGCAAAAATGATTGACCAAGTATTAAAACCTGAATCAAAAAGATATGATTGTGAAACTTTATTATAGAAGCAAAAGAATATCAGCTTGTGTGAATCTTTATTGGGTTAAGTTGTCTAATACTGAATTAAAAGATTCTGGCGTAGATATTTGTACTGTTATTCACCATTGATCATAGAAACTTTTAAAAATGGTTGATTAGTTTACATGATGACTAAAGGAAGAAGATAGCACGTATAGTGCATGATCTTCTTCTTTTTTTACATTTATACAACTTTTTTGATACTGTACGGAAGTACAGGGTAAAATTCATTCTTAAGTCCTATGACAAATAATAAAAAAGAAGGCATAATAGGTACATAAGGAAAACACCCTCGGGTGAAAAATTTGCTAAGGAGGCAATTTCCATGAAAGAAAGAGAAAGAGTATTAGACTTAGTTAAAAAAGGTATCCTATCTTCAGAGGAAGCTTTAGTATTATTAGAAAATATGGCGACAGAAAAAGATGAAAAACAAATCAAAAAAGCTGCTGACCAAGTAAACGTAACAAATACAACTGTTGATACAAAAGAAAATGATAAAGTCGTAGATCTACTAAACAAACTAGAAAATCAAAAAGAAGACGAAATCGTTGAACCTGAGATTTCTGAAGAAGATGTTAAAGCAAAAGAAGCGCAAGATCATGAACGTTTAGAAAAAATTCTAGATGATTTAGCAACACAAGCCAATCGTACATCTGTTGAGCTAGATGAAATCAACGTAGAAATTGCTGGTGTTAAAGAAGAAATCAAAGAATCACAAGAAAAATTGATGGAATTAAATACTAAAGAAGAATTAAGTGAATTAACAAATGAAGATTTAGAGTTACGAAAATCACTAGAAACTGAAATTAAATCTTTAGAAGATTCTTTAGATGAACGAATTCAAGAAAAAATTGCTCTTGAAGCTGAATTGAAAAACATTCGCAAAGAACAATGGTCTGGCACGAAAGATCGCGTCGCTTCAAAATTTGATATCCCTGATGATTGGAAAGACCAAGCAACTGATACGATCAATCAAGTCGGAGAAAAAATGAGTGAAGCTGGATCACAATTAGGTTCATTCCTCAAAAAAACGTTCAGCACATTTTCAGAAACAATGAATGACAATATGGAATGGAAAGACGTTAGTTTTAAAGTTCCTGGTGTTGCTACAACAAAATTCGAACATGAATTTAACTACCCAGCACCACTTGCAAGTTTGATCGATGTTAAAGTAGCAAATGGAAATATCGTATTCAAAACATGGGATCAACCTGATGTTAAAGTAGAAGGAAAAATCAAACTTTATGGTAAAATGGATGCTGAAACACCGCTTGAAGCGTTCTTGGAAAGAAGTCAGATCGACGTGGATGATGAAGTGATTTCGTTCCAAATTCCAAACAAACGTGTTCGCGCAGATTTGGTTTTCTACTTACCTGAACGTACATTTGATCACGTATCCATTAAATTATTAAATGGCAATGTGACCGTTGAAACATTGAAAGCAAAAGATGTCTATACTAAATCAACAAATGGCTCAATCACATTTAATAAAATTGATGCAACAATGCTTGAAATAGAAGGTGTCAATGGTGATATCAAAGTCTTGGATGGTGAAATCTTAGATAATATCATTGAAACGGTTAATGGGACGATAACGATAGCTGCGACGCCTCAAACAATCGGCGTTTCATTGATCAATGGTGACGTACGTATTACAGCGAAAGAAAATACACTACGTAAAGTAGAAGCAAGTTCTGTCAATGGCAATGTCAAAATTGCATTACCAACTGAATTAGGCATTGAAGGTACGGTAAAAACGAGTTTAGGTAGCATCAATAGCCGTTTAAGTGACTATGAGGTAATTCGTGAGAAGAAAGAAAGAACCAATCAACTACTACAATTTAGACGATTAAATGACGATGAAATGGCGCAAATCAATGCTTCTACAACAACAGGAAACATTTATTTAAAAGATACAGATAAATAAGTGGGTAGAACTTGATTGCTTGAAATAAAATCTCTTTTTTTCGATAGTCAAGAGTATTTCTCTTGACTGTCGCTAGAAGAGAAACGTAAAATCTAAGAGATGAGAGGTGAAAAAAATGAGAAAACGATTGACAAAATCTCCCGATAACGTGGTATTAACAGGAACCCTTGCTGGAATTGCAGAGTGGTTAGGGATTGATCCTACGATTGTACGTGTGATTTATGTGGTAGCCAGTTTTATCTTTATTGGTAGTCCAATTTTACTATATATTGTTTTAGCTATCTTGATTCCTTCAGGTAGAAATAAAAACTACAACAATTATGGTCATAAAAATTCTTACAATAGAAATACTCGCAATGCAAATCCGCATGCGAACGGACAAAAACAAAGAAAAGAAGCGGAAAAAGTGAACGATGATGACTGGAGTGACTTCTAATGACCTATTTTCAGCGTTTGATCGTTAATACGTTGACATTTGTCTCACTCTCAGTGATTTTCCCAAATATGATTTTTGTGAGAAGTATTTGGATGGCGATCATTGCAGCATTTGTGCTATCTATATTGAATATGTTAGTAAAACCAGTGTTGACCATTTTATCGCTTCCATTTACGCTACTTACATTTGGCTTATTTAGCTTCATAGTGAATGCGGCGATTTTAAAGATGACCTCTTCATTCGTTGGAGAAATGAATTTTGGCTTTTCCAGTTTTGGAGCAGCTGTTCTAATGGCAGTGATCATGTCTTTAGTTAATATGATCGTTAGTGAACGGAATATAGATAAATATAGTGGAGAAGGATAAAACTTAAACGATAAGTTGGGTTTTATCCTTTTTTTTATAGATGAAAATAAGTAAATTTAAAAAACATATCTGATTTTGAAGAGCATTAGTAAAAATCTTTGTATTGATCATATGTGGTATTTTTCCCCTATTCTTCATAAAAGGGATCTGCTAGTTCGAGTAGTTGACATTCTTTATGTCGATTAATGTAGTTATATAAAATAGTAATAAAATCAACTTGTTCTTTGGAGAATTGCGTGATAGTTTCGGGCTTATTATTAGGAAGCATTTTTCTCGCAAGTTCGCTCGGTTTATATTTAGAAAAAGTTTGTTTTGTAAGTTTTCGGCTATTTATGATCATACCTTGATGAATAAGATAGCATTTTATTTTTGAACCAATCGGAATATACAAAAATTGCCAATCAGTTTGAGAAGCTAGAACTAATTTTTTATTTTGATTAAAAAAGCGGGTAAGAAACTGCCATTCTTCACGGAATTTTAGTGCTTTTTCAAATGAATTATTTTCTGAAGCTGCAATCATTTTTGCTTCTAAGCGATTTTGTGGCTGCTGATTGTTTAAGGTGAATGCACCAAGTATTTCTGAAGCTACGATATCTTGGTCAAATGATGATGCTGTATTTTTAGAGAAAGATTGTTGCCAGTAATTTTTTTTGTTTAATTCATAGACGTTTTCTAAAATTTGTTTTAATTCAAAAAGTTTTCGATTGATAGAAAAAGGCCCAAAGCAATTTTTTTTCGAGGGTATAGTGCGAATAATGATTGATACTTCTTCAGATTCGGTATTGATTTCAATATATTGGTATCTTTCAAAAGAATTCATCTGCCGATTATAAATTGGGCGATATTCTTGGATTAGTTGACATTCAAGCAAGAGTGCATCGAGTTCAGAGTCAACTTCAATGACATCAAAATCAGTCAGTTGTTGAATCATACGAATTGTTTTCTTTGAGTGCTGTTTGTTTTTAACAAAGTAGCTACTAACGCGTTCCCGTAATTTTTTTGCTTTGCCTACGTAAATAATTGTACCGTGTTTGTCTTTCATTAAATAGACACCAGGGGTTAGTGGAAGATTTCTTACTTGTTCTTTTAAGCTATTTTTCATGAAAGCACATCCAATTTATTGTTTTTGACCGAATACAGTGATAAAACTAAGTATACGAATTAATTTAGGTTAGTCAATGAATAACGAGTATTTGAATTTTTTAAACCTCTTTCAGAATAAAAATATGGGGATAAAAAGAACGGATACACGAATAATACAAACAAAACAAAGACAATCTTTCGAATAGCTAGAAACTTACCATATGAAATGATAAAATGGAACGAGTAGGAAACAGGAAAGGAATGAATGATAAAGATGGAAGAAATTGTAAAAATTCATCAACTGGTGCAAAAACTTTCTTTAGAAGTCGTTTATGGCGATGAAGAAAGTTTAAATAGAGAAATCACAACTGGAGATATTTCCCGTCCTGGATTGGAACTAACGGGTTATTTTAATTATTATCCTCATAATCGTTTGCAATTATTCGGTAGTAAAGAGATCACATTTTCTGAACGGATGATACCAGAAGAGCGGTTGATGGTGATGCGTCGTCTGTGTGAAAAGGATACGCCAGCCTTTATTATTTCTAGAGGGCTAGAAGCGCCAGAGGAAATGGTACAAGCAGCAAAAGAAAAAGGATTGGCAGTTTTACGTTCGCCAATTTCTACATCAAGATTATTGGGAGAATTATCGAGCTATCTAGATAGTCGTTTAGCGGCGAGAACTAGTGTACATGGTGTATTAGTCGATGTTTATGGGCTAGGTGTTCTGATTCAAGGAGATAGCGGTATCGGTAAAAGTGAGACAGCATTGGAATTGATCAAACGTGGTCATCGATTGATTGCAGATGATCGAGTGGATGTTTATCAGCAAGATGAATTAACCGTTGTTGGTGAACCACCTAAGATTTTACAGCATTTAATTGAAATTCGTGGGATCGGGATCATTGATGTAATGAATTTATTTGGTGCAAGTGCTGTTCGAGGGTTTATGCAGGTACAGCTCGTAGTTTATCTAGAGGCTTGGGAAAAGGATAAGAAATATGATCGTTTAGGATCTGATGATACGATGGTGGAAATTGCGAGTGTGGATGTTCCTCAAATTCGCATTCCTGTTAAAACAGGGCGAAATGTAGCAATCATTATTGAAGTGGCAGCAATGAATTTCCGTGCTAAAACTATGGGCTATGATGCAACAAAGTCCTTTGAGGACCGTTTGACAAGATTGATTGAGGAAAATTCTGACGCTCTTTAGTTGAGATGAAGTACCATACTATTTTCCTCGTTCATCAATTCCTAAGAGCTAAAGCTTAGAGGAATTAAATCTGATAGTAGCCAAGCGGAACGTTGTTACTATGATGTATTACTTAGCTGCATGAGTTAGCCTTTAGGAAAAAAGATAAAACCTGAAAGTGACCAAGTGCGTCACCGTCATGTTTTCCTATTTTTCGTCGATGCAAGACAGCTCATTCAGCTTTTAAATTAGGAGGAAGCCAAATGTTAGGACAAGTAAATCCAGTAGCTTTTAATTTTTTTGGAATATCTGTTTACTGGTATGCAGTTATTATTGTTTCAGGAATCGTACTAGCTGTTTGGCTAAGTAGTAGAGAAGCAGTTCGCGTCGGTTTGAAAGAAGATGACGTGATTGATTTTATGTTGTGGGGCTTGCCAAGTGCTATTATTGGTGCCCGCTTGTATTATGTGATTTTTCAATGGCAAGATTATGTTGATAATCCAATTGAGATTATTTTGACTAGAAATGGCGGACTCGCAATTTATGGTGGACTGATTGGTGGAGGAATTGCGTTATTTTTCTTCACAAGACATCGTTTTATTTCCACGTGGACATTTTTAGATATTGCAGCACCAAGTGTTATTTTGGCGCAGGCGATTGGACGTTGGGGTAATTTTATGAATCATGAAGCTTATGGTCCAGCGACAACAAGGAGCTTTTTGGAAAGATTGCATTTACCAAAATTTATTATTGATAACATGAATATTGACGGGATTTACCATCAACCGACTTTTTTATATGAATCTGTCTGGAATGTCCTAGGATTTATTCTATTGATTCTTTTAAGGAAAAAGAAGGCTTTCTTAAAAGAAGGCGAAGTCTTCTTAGGATATATTATCTGGTATTCTTTCGGTCGCTTCTTCATAGAAGGTATGCGTACAGATAGTTTGTATGCATTTGGAAGTATTCGAGTGTCCCAACTTGTTTCTCTTGTGTTATTTTTCGGTGCGATTTTGCTTGTGATCATTCGACGTAAAACAGGCACAGTAAAATTTTATGACCGCGATAAAGGAATTGTAAAAAAGGCTGCATAGAACTGCCTATTACAGCTGAGCTATGGTAAAATGTTAAATGAATATGAAAGTTATAAAATTTGTCATTTAATTTGGTTAGTTAAAGAAATAAGAAGTTGAATGGTAGATATATTTATAGAAATATTTTAATCTAGCTTCACAAACTAGCTCTTCGGAAAGAAGATAACAATTGAAGGAGCCAAAAAGCGGCTCAATCAGTTTTTCCTATCTTTCTGTCAAAGCTGGTCAAATTCGCTCAGCTTTTTTATGATCTAGCTTCACAAACTAGCTCTTCGGAAAGAAGATAACAATTGAAGGAGCCAAAAAGCGGCTCAATCAGTTTTTCCTATCTTTCTGTCAAAGCTGGTCAAGTTCGCTCAGCTTTTCTATGATCTAGCTTCACAAACTAGCTCTTCGGAAAGAAGATAACAATTGAAGGAGCCAAAAAACGGCTCAATCAAGTGTTCCTATCTTTCTGTCAGAGCTGATCAAGTTCGCTCAGCTTTTCTTATTTTGAAAGGAGATTTTCACCAATGAAACAAAAAGTTGCTGTTTTAGGTCCTGGTTCATGGGGAACTGCATTGGCACAGGTTTTAGCAGAAAATGGTCATGAGGTTCGCATCTGGGGACATAATAAAGCACAAATTGATGAAATCAATACGCACCATACTAATCGTCATTATCTACCTGATTTAGTGATCCCAGAATCGATCCAAGGAAAGATATCATTAGAGGAATGTATTCAAGATGCAGATGCAGTTTTGTTTGTTGTTCCGACGAAAGCAATTCGAGCAGTGGCTCAAGAATTTACAAAAAAATGCAAAAATCAACCTTTGATCATTCATGCAAGTAAAGGGTTGGAACAAGGTAGTCATAAACGGATATCGGAAGTTTTGATGGAAGAAATTCCAGTTGAAAAAAGACGTGGAGTGGTTGTTTTATCTGGTCCAAGTCATGCAGAAGAAGTAGCTGTTCATGATATTACAACGATTACTGCTGCAAGTGAGACAATAGCCGCAGCGACATATGTTCAATCACTATTTATGAATGACTATTTTAGAATTTATACAAATGATGATGTGATTGGTGTCGAAACGGGTGCTGCACTGAAAAATATCATTGCTTTGGGAGCGGGTGCAATTCATGGCTTAGGTTTTGGTGATGATGCCAAAGCTGCAATCATGACGCGTGGTTTAGCTGAAATCAGTCGTTTAGGTGTAGCAATGGGAGCAAATCCGTTGACTTTTATTGGGTTGAGCGGAGTTGGTGACTTGATTGTTACATGCACCAGTGTTCACTCGCGCAATTGGCGGGCAGGGAATCTTCTTGGAAAAGGGCATAGCTTAGACGAAGTGCTTGAAAACATGGGGATGATCGTTGAAGGTGTCTCAACAACAAAAGCAGCATATGAATTATCCAAACAGTTAAATGTTGAAATGCCGATTACAGAAACGATTTATAAGGTATTGTATGAAGGTGAAGATGTAAAGAAAGCGGCAAAAGATATCATGCTGCGTGATGGTAAAACAGAAAACGAGTTCTCTATATAAATTTAGGAGGCCAATTGGCATGAAAGTAAAAAAAGCAGTTATTCCAGCAGCTGGACTGGGAACAAGATTTTTACCAGCAACCAAAGCGATGGCAAAAGAAATGTTACCAATCGTTGATAAACCAACGATCCAATTTATCGTGGAAGAAGCATTAGCATCAGGGATCGAAGATATTTTGATCGTTACCGGAAAAGCAAAACGTCCGATCGAAGATCATTTTGATGCAAACTTTGAATTAGAAAGCAATCTTCGTGAGAAAAATAAAACAGATTTACTAAAATTAGTGGAAGAAACAACAGATGTAAATCTTCACTTTATCCGTCAATCTCATCCTAAAGGATTGGGACATGCAGTTTTACAAGCGAAGGCATTTGTTGGAAATGAGCCATTTGTTGTCATGTTAGGTGATGATATCATGGAAGACAAAATTCCATTGTCAAAACAATTGATGAATGATTATGAAGAAACGCATGCATCAACGATTGCGGTAATGAAGGTTCCACATGAAGAAACATCAAAATATGGCATTATTAATCCAGAAGCCCAAGTTGCCAAAGGATTGTATAATGTAAATAATTTTGTGGAAAAACCAACGCCAGAAGAAGCACCGAGTGATTTAGCAATTATCGGTCGCTACTTGTTGACACCAGAAATTTTCCACGTATTAGAATCACAAGAACCAGGAGCTGGTGGCGAAATTCAATTAACCGATGCCATCGATACATTGAACAAAACACAACGTGTATTTGCCAGAGAGTTTACCGGTAAACGGTATGATGTAGGCGATAAATTTGGATTCATGAAAACAAGCATTGAATACGGATTAGTTCACCCAGAAGTGAAGGACAATCTACGTGACTATATTATTGAATTAGGTGCTGAACTTGCTAAAGAAGACGAATCTAAGCATAAATAAGCGAAATGTTTGATAAGATAGCTTCATTTTTAGACAGAGCAAAATTTGTTCTGTCTTTTTCTGTAAAAACAAGGTGGAGACTTTGTTTGCAAATTGTTATAATTCAGATAACAAAGCTAATTGAATGATTTGTGAAAAATCCCAGTTGGTGTTATTCTAAGAACATGGAATAATTGATGGAAGGAGCAAGAAGATGACAGGTGGAGAGGTTGCAGCGATTATTGCTGCAGTGGCATTTGCTGTATTAGTAGTATTTATTGTTTTAGTATTAATGAAAATAAGTAAAACAGTGGATAGCGTTACCGCTACAGTTGATGAAGCAAATAAAACAATTGAGGTTGTAACGAATGATGTAGATGTTTTATCTAGACAAGTGGAGGGACTTTTAGTAAAAAGTAACGAATTGCTAGATGATGTCAATAAAAAAGTAGCAACAATCGATCCGTTGTTTGCTGCAGTTGCAGAACTAAGTGAGAGTGTTTCTGAGTTGAATTATTCTAGCAGAAATTTGTTAGGAAAAGTCGGATCAGTCGGCAAGACAACGGCTAAAGCAGGCGTTGTAAGTAAAGTAGGCGGCGCGGCTTTTAGAGCATTTCGCTCAAAAAAATCATCAAAAGTAAGTGAAACAACTAAATAATAAAAGATAATGGAGGAATAGACATGGCGAAAAAAGGCGGATTTTTTTTAGGAGCAATTATTGGTGGGACAGCAGCAGCGGTGGCAGCTCTTTTATTAGCACCTAAATCAGGTAAAGAGTTACGTGAAGATTTAGCAAATCAAGCAGACGATTTTAAAGATAAAGCAACGGATTATACAGATTATGCTGTGCAAAAAAGTTCTGAATTATCATCGATCGCTAAAGAAAAAGCGAGTGAGCTTGGAGAGCAAGCAGGTGATTTAGCTGGTAATGTGAAAGACAAGACGAAAGATTCATTAGGTAAAGCACAAGGTGTTTCAGATACTGTTTTAGAATCATTTAAAAAACAGACAGACGATTTATCTGACCATTTTAAAAAGACTGCTCAAGATGTAAATGATCAAGTCAATGAATTAGGTGACATCGCAGAAGATGCGTCTGATGATATCTTTATTGATGTCAAAGAATCAGCGAAAAAAGCGAAAGAAACAGTTTCAGAAGGTGTTACAGAAGCTAAAGAAGTTACGAAAGATGTTCCTGAAAAAGCAGAAGAAGCAAAAGATGAAACAAAAAAAGCTGTTAAAGAAACAGTAGAAGATGTTAAAGGTAAATAGCCGTGAAAAAACCAGCATTCTAATTAGAGTGCTGGTGGGTTTGTCAACTAAAGTGTGTAACTGACAAATTTAAGAACGAAAAAGAACATTAAACCATTCCTAAATAACCTTCGGTTAAAAGGGTATAAGAAAGAAACCTTACCAAAAAAGGAAAATTTGATGTTCTTTTTTGATGCAACAGTGACTAGGAAATATATAAGCTATAAGTGTTGATGCGCTCAGAAAACTGTTCATTCGCCATTAATTGATTTAAGACCATTGGCCAATTGGGAATAAAACCAGCTTTCCATTTCTTTTCTAATTCTTTTACTCGTAGATAAAGAAGCTTTAAAAGGGCGGTTTCATTTGGAAATGCGCCTTTTTTAGTTACTTTTCTAAAGCTAGAATGAATACTTTCAATGGCATTTGTTGTGTACATAATTTTACGCACTGCGCTACCATAATCATAAAGTTGTTCCACATGAGAAAAATTACGTTTCCAAACCTCTACAGCACCTGAGTAGTGTGACCACCGTTTTTGAAAGGCATCAAAAGCACTCTGACAAGCTTTTAACGAAGGAGCACCATAAAACTTTTTCATTTCCCGAGAAAATTCCTTGTAGTCTTTATAAGGAACATACCGAAGCGCATTACGCACTAAATGGACGATACAGCGTTGAACGATCACCTTTGGAAAAATAGATTTTGCTCCATCTTCAAGACCAGAAACACCATCCATAGACATAAAGAAAATGTCCTGTACACCGCGAGATTTCAATTCATCAAAAATCTGCATCCAGCGGTTTTTACTCTCGGTTTCATTCAACCACAACCCTAAAATATCTTTTTTTCCTTTTAAATCATAGCCAAGAATTGTATAAACAGCGTATTCTTTGACTTCATAATTTTCTCTTAACGTCACATACATACAATCCACAAAAACAAAGGCATAACACTTCGCCAAAGGGCGATTTTGCCATTCCTCCAGTTCTGGAAGAACAGAATCGGTGATTGTAGAAATCATTTCGTGAGAAATGGAGAACCCATAAATATCATCAATGGTATGAGCGATGTCTCTTTGAGACATGCCTCTGGCATACATGGACAAAACCTTTGATTCGATAGCTGAAACATCCCGTTCACGTTTCTTAATAAGTTCTGGTTCAAACGTGGCTTCTCTGTCTCTAGGTACATCAATAGGGACTTCTCCAAAGCTTGTTTTTACTTTCTTAGAGCCGAATCCATTTCTTCGATTGTTCGTTTCTTTCTCCTGTTTTGAGTGAATATCGTAGCCTAAATGATGGGTCATTTCGCCTTGAAGCATTTGTTCAAATAAGGGACCAAAAATATCTTTTAGCGCTTCTTGCATGTCATCGACATTTTCAGGATTGTAGTTTTCTAGAATAGTTTTCGCTAGTTCGACGGTTTTAGAATCTCTTTTCTGTCTTGCCATATTCTCGCATCCTTTCATTTTTATTTTATCTGAATTTTCTTTACACGAAGAGAAAAACTGTATAAGTAACTTATCTAGAATTAGCTACTTACACAGTTTATTTTACACTCTCGTGCTGGTTTTTTTTTAATCGATAATTATTAATTCTTTTGGTGTTTTTGTAAAAGCTTCACAACCAGTTTTAGTTACATGTAAACAATCTTCGATGCGAACGCCGACTTTTTCTGGAATATAAATACCTGGCTCGATAGAGAAGCACATACCTTCTTCAATAACCAAATTATTTCCAGTTACTAAAGAAGGGTATTCGTGAACTGTAGTTCCAATACCGTGACCTAGACGGTGATTGAAGTATTCACCAAAGCCATAACTACTAATGACACCACGAGCGATTCCATCTAATTCTCCTGCTGTGATTCCAGGTTTAACAGCATCCATCGCTTTTGATTGTGCTTCTAAAACGATTGAATAGATTTCTTTTTGAAAATCAGTAGGTTCTTTGTAGGCAACTGTTCGTGTTACGTCACTGCAATAACCGTTGTAAACTACACCTAAGTCAAATAAAACCAAGTCTTTTTTTGCAACAGCTGTATTTCCAGGATTACCGTGTGGGCTCGCCGCATTTTTTCCAGTTAGGACTAACGTATCAAAGCTCATTGAACGAATTCCTTGTCGTTTTAGTTGATATTCGATTTCGGCTAGTATTTCTTGTTCTCTGGCTCCTTCTTTAATCGCTTTGAAACCAATCTCTAAAGCAACATCCGCCCAATCTCCAGCTTCCATCAATTTAGCTACTTCAGAGGGAGTTTTCAGTAATTGCAATTTTTCAATGAGAGGTGTAACATTAGCTGAAAAATCACTGTTTGGGAAGTAATAGTTTAAACTGTCAAAACGGGCAACTGTTAAAGAGTCTTTTTCAGTGGCAATTTTACTTGGGTTTCCATTTTTTTTAATTAAACTGGCGATTTTTTCCCATGGATTTTCACTATCAAGATAACCATAGACGGGATATGACCATGAGCTTTTTTCAGCATCTTCAACTTCTAAAGCTGGAGTAAATAAAAAAGGGTCATGATCTAACGGGATAAATAAGGCTAACACTCGTTCGTGAGGATCACTTTTGTAGCCAGAAAAATAAGCAATATGCCCAGGGTCACTAATATAAGTGAGCTCGATATTTTCACTTACCATCCATTTTTTTAGATCATTCAATTTTTCTTGATTCATAGATATCCTTCTTTCTTTTAGAGCTAGTTACTGTAAAACTTATCTTTATCATACCACGAAATGCTATAAAGCGCTTTTTGAAATATAGAGTAAATTTTCATGAAAATAGGATAAAACGGTTGCAAAAATAAAAAAACTCTGATATTCTTAGTGAGAAATGTAAACAGCATTTTCAGAAAATGAAAAAAATATAAATATTTAGGAGAATTAACATGGAAAAACAAACAATCACCATTTATGATGTTGCTCGTGAAGCGAATGTATCGATGGCGACAGTATCCCGTGTAGTCAATGGTAATCCCAATGTAAAACCCGCTACGCGAAAAAAAGTGTTAGAAGTAATTGATCGCTTGGATTATCGTCCCAATGCTGTAGCACGTGGTTTGGCAAGTAAAAAGACTACGACTGTGGGAGTTATCATCCCAGATGTTAGTAATATCTTTTTTGCCTCTTTAGCACGAGGAATCGATGATGTTGCAACAATGTACAAATACAACATTATTTTAGCAAATTCGGATAGCAACGATCAAAAAGAAGTCAATGTATTAAACAATCTTTTAGCGAAACAAGTTGATGGAATCATTTTTATGGGGCATCATATCACGGATGAAATCCGCGGTGAGTTTTCTCGCTCTAAAACACCTGTTGTTTTGGCCGGTTCAATCGATCCTGATGAACAAGTAGGTAGTGTAAATATTGATTACAAGGAAGCAACAAAAGATGCAACAAACTTATTAGCTAAAAATGGCAATAAAAAAATTGCATTTGTCAGCGGTGCATTGATTGATCCGATCAATGGTCAAAATCGGATCAAAGGCTATAAAGAAGCGCTTGCTGATAATGGTTTGACATACAACGAAGGCTTGATTTTTGAATCTGAGTATAAGTTTAAAGTAGGTATCTCATTAGCTGAACGTATTCGAAATAGTGGTGCGACAGCAGCTTATGTGACGGATGATGAATTAGCGATTGGCTTATTGGATGGTATGATCGATGCTGGTGTGAAAGTGCCAGAAGAATTCGAAATCATCACAAGTAATAATTCGTTGCTAACTGAAGTTTCTCGTCCACGTCTTTCAAGCGTGACACAGCCTTTGTATGATATCGGTGCTGTATCAATGCGTTTATTGACAAAACTAATGAACAAAGAAGAAATCGAAGATAAGACAGTCATCTTACCATATGGTATGGATCAAAAAGGTTCAACTAAATAATACGTTTAACGAGAGTGAGACAAAGCGTTTAACTCCAAGAAAAAAGAGGAGTTACTGCTCTCACCGTTTATTCGGATTTAAGGCTAGGATCTAACTCTACGAGTTAGATCCTAGCCTCGTTTTTTGTAGTATAAATTTTTCTATATCAAAAAAAGAAAACCGCCGAGAAATCAGCGGTTTTTTTTTATTCATTATTAGTCTTACTTGATGTTGGAGTCGTATTTTCTTTTTTCTCCTCTTCTTTTTTCTTTTCTTCTTTCTTCTCTGAAGAGGATGGAGTTGTTGAAGAAGGGGGAGAGGGTTTTGCGTAACGCCCCCAATAAGCATTGTAATTGGCATCCGATCCGCCATACCCGAATTTGTATTGGCTTTTCGGAGCGCCGTCTTTTGCATAAAATGATTCAATATTTGGTCCAGGAGCTGTGTACGTTCCACCGTCGTAAGTAAAGGTTCCAGGTTTTTCTCCCGTAAAACTTGAGACATTTGACTTGATTACGTCTTTTGAAAGGGTGAATTTTTCACCAGTACCGAATAGATCAGGTCTTACTGAATAGATAGCATTTGCTAGATTAGCTAAATAGGCACTATTTTGATCACCACTATTTGGACTCATTGCCGTAGGATTATCGTAACCTGTCCACGAACCTAAGGTGATAGTTGGTGTAGAAACGACTAACCAAGCATCTTTGTATGCATCTGTTGTTCCTGTTTTACCGATCCAGTCGACATTTCCAAAAGCAGGGTTGAGTCCGTTGACCATATTTTTGAACGGGGTTGTTATTTTTGAGTCTAAGACTGAACGCATCATATCATTCATAATTGAAGCAGTGGCTTCAGAATAGACTTGAACAGGTTCATCTTTATGTTCATAAATAACGTTTCCGCTGTTGTCTGTGATTTTATCGATCATGTAGCCTTTTTGATATTGTCCTTTGTTGGCCAGTGTCTGAAAACCATTCGTTTGAGTTAGAACGGTTGTTTCAACAGATCCTAAAGGTGCTGATTCATAAGCCCAAGCATCGCTAGCAGGATAATTCATTTTACTTAAATAGTTAGTGTAAGAGAAATTATCATCGCCCATCTGTGCTTTCATTGCTTCATTTAGATGGTAAACGGGAATATTATACGACCATTCTAATGAATGACGGACAGTGTCAAATGTATTTGTTCCAGAATTTGTGGCATTAGCTAGCTCTTTGCCACTACTACGGTATGTAGTAGGATAATTGGCTAATCGACTTTCTGACCCAATCATTCCTTGATCGATTGCAGGTCCATAAACTGAAATAGGTTTGATCGTGGAACCAACTTGCCGGACTGTGTCTAAGGCATGATTACTTTGGCTAACATTAAAGTCACGACCAGCTACAAAGCCGATGATTTTACCCGTTTTATTGTCCATCAAAACATTTCCGGTCTCAACAAGCCCTGCGCCATAACCGTCATCTAACATATAACCAAAGTTTGCTACAGCATTTTGCATACTATCATAAACAACTTGATCAATTGTGGATTGAATTGTATAACCACGATTTTGAATTTCTTTTCGTGCTTGATCTTTATATTGAGAAAGCCCAAGTTCATCAAGAGTTTCTTTTTTTACACCGGCTTTTTCAATATTGATATCCATCACTGTATTAGTCGCTTGCTCCAGCACAGCATTGTATAGGTAGCTTTCAGTATTTTGATTAGATTCTTGTTGCGGTTGGAAATCTTGTTTCAAATCATAATTTTTCGCGGCTTCATATTCTTCTTTGGTAATAGCTTTTTCACGATACATACTGAATAAAACAAAATCTTTTCGTTTCATCCCATAAGCTAAGTTTTCATCCTCTTTCAAGGCACCTGTATTACTGTAAGGTGTGTAAACGATCGGACTTTGTGGAAGCCCAGCAATGAAGGCTGCTTGAGGAAGAGTTAGATCATTGGCATTTTTGCCAAAAAGACCTTTCGCTGCTTCTTCAACACCTGCGATGTTTTCTCCTTTGTTATTTCGTCCAAATGGAGAAACATTTAGATAAGTAGTGACGATTTCATCTTTTGAAAAATACTTTTCAATACGATAGGCCAGCAGAATTTCATTGGCTTTTCGTTTGAACGTTGTTTCATCTGTTAAAATTTGTTGTTTCACTAGCTGCTGTGTTAATGTCGATCCCCCAGACGATCCGCCGATACCTGTCGCGTCAGAAACCAAGGCACGAATCACTGCTTTTGGAACCACACCTTTGTGTTCTTCGAAGTATTCGTCCTCAGTAGAAATAATCGCCTTTTTCAAAAGAGGGGAGATATGTTCTCCGTCAACTCTTGTTCTGACTAAATCAGATTTAATCATCGCAATGTTCGTACCGTCAGCATATGTCATTCTGGAAACTTCACTGATATCGCTGATTTCTGTTTGAAGTTCTTCTTTGGTTGGTGGTTGCGTATCTTCAACTAGAAAAGCAAAATACCCCATACCGACTCCAAGTCCTAAAGCGCCACCTAAAAGTAGAAGAACAACTGCTAAGACAAATAATGATTGCAATACACGAATCACTACATTTATAATTAAAAAAATCTTTTTCTTTTCTGGTACTTTTTTAGAATGTTGTTCCGTTTTATGGGAATTATTCTGGTTGTCCAAAAGCTTCACCTCAATATAATGATACATTCCGTGATATTATAGCAAAAAAAGTCTATATTGAACAGTTGTTCAAGTATTTATGATGATTTAATCAAAAAAACTTAATATAAATAGACAAAAAAGATAGGTTTAGTCTTGGTTTGCTTCATAAAAAGATTAGGATACACTTACACTCGTTTTTATTTTTGAGTGTTTTCTTCTAATCTAAATAAGACGATTTTTTTGATCAATTCTACGGGTAATTCACCATTTAAAGGAAATTGAATCGCGCCTTTACTGGTTTTAAATTCAGTTAATTCACTTTGGAACGCTTTAATAGCACTCGGAGCAGGGTAGAAACCAATATGGTTTTTAGCATTAGCAAAATGAACTAAGTTACCATTCAAATAAAAAGTTGGCATTCCATAAGACATTTTTTCTGTAGCTTCTGGAATAAGATGTTTGATCGTAATGTAGAGTTGTGTAAGTTTTGCTTGGCGATCTTCTGGTGTGTTTGCGATATAATCTTCAATAATAGTCATAAGGTCTTCCTACTTTCTTCATTTAATTAACATGTATAGTATACCACGGTGTCATGAAGGATTATTTTTCTATTTAGATAAAATGTAAAGAATGAAGAAGTCCTATTTATATGGTAAAATAATGCTGCATTGTAGAATCGAATAGAAGGCTAAAAATCATTTAGATACAAAAAGGACCAAATAGGAGATGAGTTTTTATGGATGAAGTTCAAAAATATGTAAAAAATATTGATGAGAAGTGGCAAGATTCTTATCAGCAGTTAGCAAAAGTCATTGCTGAGAATATACCAGAAGGCTTTGTGCTGCAAATGCAGTATGGGATGCCTACTTATGTTGTTCCTTTGAGCGTTTTTCCGAATGGGTATTTAGGTAGAGAAGATGAACCGTTGCCCTTTATTAGTTTAGCTGCTCAGAAAAATCATTTATCATTGTATCATATGGGAATCATGGAAAATAAAGAATTATTATCTTGGTTTCAAGAAGAATACCAAAAAACTGTTCCAACAAAGCTGAATATGGGGAAAAGTTGTATTCGGTTTAGCAATCCAAAAAATATTCCTTATGAGTTGATTGGAGAATTAGTTCGTAAACTTTCGGTAGAAGAATGGATCACTTGTTACACCTGTTCTACAGAAAAAATATAAAGTAGATATCATTTGATTCAAAAAGCAAAAAGATTGTTTTTTTTACTGGTTTCCCGTACTCTTTTAAAGAGTGTAAGATTCGTTGATTTTATCAAAACGATGTAGAGAGTCAACCAAAAATCAGGTTAATCTTTGGAAAAAAGCTGAAGTGGACTTGTTATAAAAAGCATCTCAGTCGTTTTTTCCTATTTTCCAGTCGAGGCTGAGCAAGCTCATTCAGCTTTTAAAATTATCTAGCTTCACGAGTTAGCCTCTCGGTAAAAAGATAAAAAAGGAATGAGATAAAAAGCATCTCAGTCATTTTTTCCTATTTTCCAGTCGAGGCTGAGCGAACTCATTCAGCTTTTAAAATTAGGAGGATCATTATGTTATTAGGTTCACATGTTAGTATGAGTGGTAAAAAAATGTTATTAGGTTCAGCAGAAGAAGCTGCAAGTTATGGTGCAACAACCTTTATGATCTATACTGGTGCGCCGCAAAATACACGCCGTAAACCAATTGAAGAAATGAATATTGAAACCGGTCAAAAGTATATGGCTGAACATGACTTAAGCAATATTGTTGTTCATGCGCCTTATATTATTAATTTAGGAAATACGATCAAATTAGAAAATTTTGGATTTGCTACCTCTTTTTTACGTCAAGAAATTGAACGTGCGCATGCATTAGGTGCAAAACAAATCACACTTCATCCAGGAGCTCATGTAGGAGCTGGTGTTGATGCTGGATTGAAGCAGATCATCAAGGGACTTGATGAAGTCTTATGGAAAGAACAAGTGCCACAAATTGCATTGGAAACAATGGCAGGTAAAGGAACTGAATTAGGTCGGACATTTGAAGAGTTGGCAACGATCATTGACGGAGTGAAACTAAATGAAAAATTATCTGTCACAATGGATACTTGTCATATAAACGATGCTGGTTATAACGTAAAAGATGATTTTGATGGTGTTTTAGAAGAATTTGATAAGATCATTGGCTTGGATCGTTTGAAAGTGGTCCATGTGAATGACTCTAAAAATCCAATGGGCTCTCACAAAGATCGCCATGCAAACATCGGTTTTGGAACAATTGGTTTTGAGGCACTAAATAAAGTCGTTCATCATGAAAAATTGAAAGAGTTACCTAAAATTTTAGAAACACCTTACGTTGGCGCAGACAAAAAAACAAGCAAACCACCTTATGGCTTCGAAATTGCAATGTTGAAGTCACAAAAATTCGATCCAGATTTATTGGAAAAAATTGAAGCACAGTAAGATGAGATGATATCAATCTCAATGGAAATTTGCTTTTTTATAAAGAATCATTCGTGAAGTTAGATAAAAATAGGAAGAAATGGTCTTTCGTAAATTTCTTGTGAGGAATATGACAAAAGAGCTTTTCTTTTTGGTCTGTTTCTAGTAAAATGATTTCTTGAGAGCAATTTATAAAAATGGGAATGTATAACCCTATTTAGAATGAGAAACAGTAAGTTTGATAAGAATAGTGACTGCATCATACGACAAGCAGAAGTTCTTATTCAACTTTTCTAATAGAAAGGAGAAATTTATATGTCAACAGGTTTAGTAGTACTAATCGCGATTATCGCTTTATTAGCAGGTGCAGCAGGTGGATTTTTCCTTGCGCGCAAATATATGCAAGATTATTTCAAAAAGAATCCTCCCGTTAATGAGGAAATGTTACGAATGATGATGATGTCTATGGGACAAAAACCTTCTGAGAAGAAGATTCGTCAAATGATGCAGCAAATGAAAAACCAAGGAGATAAATAAGGTTTTTCAGAGGCTAATCAAATTTCAAGCGCACAACGGGCCTTTTTTTTGGGTCCGTTTTTTTGCACTTATTTTTAGCAAATGAAAGGAGTTGTATGAAAATGGGAAAACAACAAATAAAAGATGTGAGCGCACAGTAGTCAATTTAGAAGAGGAGAATGTACATGTCTATATTTAAAAAGTTAGGGTGGTTTTTCAAGCAAGAGAAAAAAAGTTACATCATTGGGGTATTTTCATTAATTATGGTAGCGCTTGTGCAATTAGTTCCACCAAAAGTCATTGGGATCGTCGTTGATAAGATCACTTCAAAGAATCTGACGATCAAACCTATTTTATTTTGGGTTAGTATTCTATTAGCGGCAGCTATAGCGCAATATATTTTTCGTTATATTTGGCGGACACATATTTGGGGAAGTGCTGCAAAATTGGAAAAAGATTTAAGAAAGCAATTATTCCATCATTTCACAAAAATGGACAATGTTTTTTATCAGAAATATCGAACGGGAGATTTGATGGCTCATGCAACGAACGATTTAAATGCCATCCAGAATGTTGCTGGAGCAGGTATTTTAACCTTTGCAGATTCATTCATCACAGGTGGTGCCACGATTGTTGCCATGATTTTATTTGTGGATTTACGCTTAACGTTGATTGCGCTAATTCCCTTACCATTATTGGCTGTGACATCAAGAGTCTTGGGATCAAAATTGCATGATGCTTTCCGTGATTCTCAAGCAGCGTTCTCTACGATCAATGATAAGACACAAGAGAGCATCACAGGCATTAAGGTCATCAAAACGTTTGGGCAAGAACAGGAAGATATCCAAGATTTTACAGAGAAAATTGAGGATGCTATCGTTAAAAATAAACGAGTAAACTTTCTAGATGCTTTATTTGATCCGTTTATCACATTGATCATTGGGATTTCTTATGTTTTAACAATCATTGTGGGCGGACGTTTTATTATGAACGGCACGATTACGATTGGGCAGTTGATTTCATTTATAAGTTATATTGGGATGCTCGTTTGGCCAATGTTCGCGATTGGTCGCTTGTTTAATGTACTTGAGCGTGGAAATGCGAGTTATGACCGTGTGAATGAATTACTACATGAGAAAACACATATTACAGAGAAAAAAGATGCGATCCAAATACCAGCTAAAGGTCGTTTATCAATGGAAATTGCTCAGTTCACGTATCCTAAAGATGATCAAGCTACACTAGAACAAATCAAATTCACTGTGGGTGTGGGAGAAACATTAGGAATCGTTGGGAAAACTGGCGCTGGTAAAACGACAATTTTAAAATTATTGATGCGTGAATACGATCATTATCAAGGCCGTGTGATGTTTGGCGAACATGATATCAAAGAATATTCATTGGATGCTTTGATGAACTCAATGGGGTATGTTCCTCAAGATCATTTTCTGTTTTCTATGACAGTACGAGATAATATTCGTTTTGCTAATCCTGATTTTACTGAAGCAAAAGTTGAACAGGCTGCTGAAATGGCGTTTATCAATAATGAAATCAAGGCTTTCCCTAAAGGATATGATACGTTAGTTGGGGAGCGTGGGGTTTCTTTATCAGGTGGGCAAAAACAACGGATTTCAATTGCTAGAGCCTTGATCGTAGATCCAGAGTTATTGATTCTAGATGATGCATTATCTGCTGTGGATGCAAAAACGGAAGAAGCGATTCTTTCAAATTTAAAAGAGGCTAGAAAAGAAAAAACAACGATTATTTCAGCCCATCGATTAAGTAGTGTGATGCATGCAAAAGAAATCATCGTTTTAGATGAAGGGAAAATCGTTGAACGCGGTACTCATCAAGAGTTGTTAAGGTTAGATGGATGGTACAAGCGAATGTGGGATAAACAACAATTAGAAGCGAAGATTGAAGGGAGTGAAGCATAATGGAAGAAAAATATGAATCAGAATGGACAAAATCAGTTCCTTTAAAAGAACAAGTCTCGATTGTTAAGCGATTGCTTAAATTTGCACAGCCATTTCGTCGTACGTTTATAACGGCTATTTTGTTTGCATTGGTCTTATCCATCATTAATATTCTTTTACCGAGAATTATTCAAACGTTTATGGATAATTATTTGACGCCAAAAACAGCAACCAATCAAGTGATTTTCTTTTTTGCTGGTTTGTATCTATTTGGTGTGATCGTGAAAAGTATCGTCTGGTTTTTCCAATGGTTTTTATATTCTACCGCTTCACTCAAAACGTATCAGTTTATTCGTGTGAAGTTGTTTGAAAAGTTGCAAACCTTAGGAATGCGTTATTTTGATCAAACACCAGCAGGCTCGATTGTTTCTCGTGTAACGAATGATACGGAGACATTATTTGAATTCTGGTATGTATTTTTAATGGTTTTAACCGGGATTTTTGCCGTAGTTTCTTCATTTATTGCGATGTTTCAAATCAGCGGGAAAATTGCGTTGTATAATCTGGTTTTCTTACCTATTTTATTGATCGTGATTTGGTACTATCAAAAATTTAGTTCTAGAATCTATAGAAGTATGCGTGAAAAATTAAGTCAGCTAAATACGAAGCTAAATGAATATATTTCCGGCATGCAGATTATTCAGCAATTTAGACAGGAACACCGTTTGGAAAAAGAGTTTGAAGAGACGAATAATGATTATTTACGTACACGTTTTTCAATGATCAAAACTAACTCATTGTTGTTGGGTCCAATCATTAATTTCCTTTATACGTTGGCGATTGCCTTGACACTAACATTATTTGGGTTTGATGCATTGCATTCTCCTGTAGAAGCTGGAATGATTTATGCTTTTGTTACCTATGTGCAGGCTTTCTTTAATCCAATGACACAAATGATGGATTTTTTAAGTGTTTTTACGGATGGGATGGTTGCAGGGAGTCGAATTTTGAAAATTTTTGATAATGAAGAATTGACTCCGCAACAAAATGTAGGAGCTAACGCAGAAATTATGCGTGGGAAAATCGAGTTTCGTAATGTTAGCTTTTCTTATGATGGTAAGAATAATGTTTTGAATAATATTAGTTTTATTGCCAACCCTGGTGAAACCGTGGCGTTGATCGGACATACAGGAAGTGGTAAGAGCTCGATTATTAACGTTTTGATGCGTTTTTATGAATTTTATGAAGGTGAAATTCTGATCGACGATCGTGATATTCGTGAGTATCCTTTAGCTGAGTTGAGGAAAAAATTGGGATTGGTTTTACAAGATGCATTTATGTTCTATGGCGATATCGCTGGGAATATTCGAATGTTGAATCCAGAAATCACGGATGAACAAATCAAAGTCGCAGCGGAATTTGTGCAAGCAGATAAATTTATTGAAACCTTACCAAAAAAATATCATGCAAAAGTCATCGAAAGAGGCGCAAGTTATTCAAGTGGTCAGCGTCAGCTGATTTCATTCGCTAGAACGATTGTAACTGATCCGAAAATCCTAGTATTAGACGAAGCAACAGCGAATATCGATACTGAAACAGAAGGATTGATCCAAGAAGGCTTAGCGAATATGCGTCAAGGTAGAACAACGATTGCGATTGCTCATCGTCTATCCACCATTCGAGATGCTGATTTAATTTTAGTGTTGGATAAAGGTCGGATCGTCGAACGTGGGGATCATGTACATTTATTAGCCCAAAATGGGTTGTATGCAGATATGTATAAATTGCAAAACAGTGAAGGATAAAAGATACTAAAATTCGATGTGCTCTAAGCGAAGAGTAGCTGATTTTTTCTCGCTGTTTCGTCGAATTTGGAGTGTAGAACAAAACGGATGTTTCGTTTTGTTCTACACTATTTTCTTATTAATAGTAAGTACAAAAGAGATGCTATCCAGAAAAAAGCATGATATAATGAAAAACGAAAATAAACGATTCAAAATAAATTTGTTTTAAGCAGATACTATCATTGGGCAGAAATATAGACAATCAACACGTTAAGTTGTAAAGTGAATGTACTTGAAAATTTCGGAGGGTGAAAAACTTATGTATGATGTAATTATAATTGGAGCAGGACCTGCTGGAATGACTGCAGCGCTGTATGCGTCACGCTCTAATCTTTCAGTATTGATGATCGAACGCGGTGCGCCAGGCGGACAAATGAATAATACAGCCGAAGTAGAAAACTATCCAGGTTTTGATTCAATCATGGGACCTGATTTGGCGTATAAAATGTACGAAAACGTTGAGAAGTTTGGCACTGAAAATGCATATGGTATTGTGAAAGATATCAAAGATCAAGGTGCTTATAAAGAAGTCATTTGTGATGATAAAACGTACCAAACAAAAACGGTGATCATTGCAACAGGTTGTGAACACCGTAAATTAGGTGTTAAAGGTGAAGAAGAATTTGCAGGTCGCGGTGTCTCTTATTGTGCAGTTTGTGATGGTGCATTCTTCCGCAATAAGAAACTTTTAGTGATTGGCGGAGGGGATTCAGCTGTTGAAGAAGCGATCTATCTAACACAATTTGCTTCAGAAGTTGTAATCGTACATCGTCGTGATGAACTACGTGCCCAAAAAATTATTCAAGACCGTGCGTTTGCTAATGAAAAAATTTCGTTTGAATGGAATACTGTTTTAGAAGAAATCGTTGGAAATGATATGGTCGTAACAGGTGGACAACTAAGAAACGTCTTGACGGATGAAGTGAAAGAAATTTCAGCAGATGGTGTTTTTATCTATGTTGGACTTGATCCATTAACAGAGCCGTTCATAGAAGCTGGATTAACAAATGCAGAAGGCTGGATCGAAACAGATCAAGAGATGAAAACAAGTATGCCAGGTGTTTTTGCCATTGGTGATGTTCGTGAAAAAACATTACGTCAAATCACAACAGCTGTTGGAGAAGGCGGAATTGCAGGGCAGCAAGTCTATAAATATATTGAAGATATGACAGAAGTTGAAGAAGTGAAATAATCAATCATTTTATTGAAGCATCATTATAATTTTGATTGACCAAGAGTTAGGTCAAAGCTTGATACGTTTTGACTTAGCTCTTTTTTTATACTATCTAATAGGAGTGAATCTGATGAGCCTTGATTTAAAAGCAATCGAAGAAGTCGTCAATAAAGAAAAAAATGCAGGTGGATTTTCTGAGTTGATCCGTGATTTTAAAAAGATCGGTGTTGAAAAATATGATTATTTAGTAGAAGCAGGTATGTATCGCTACTATGATGAGGCATCATACATTGAAATCCAACTGAATGGTAAACCTAAAAAAGTGGCGGCAACTGAGTCTTCTACAGAAATAAAAAGAGCCGTTTTAAAAGCACAAGCAGGTGACATTACATTTGAAAAATTTACAGAACTTGCTGGAGTTGCAGGCGTAGCGTATTGGCGGACAGATTTACTTGCAATGAAAGTGGATTACTTTGGTCAAAGTGGAGAAATTTTGTTAAGTGAACCAATTCCAGAAGTTTAAATTTAAATGGAGAATTATGTTTTCTTTTGACAATTTTTGATATATGAACTATTATGAATACGGATTAAGAACTGAATAATTGTTAGGTGAGGCTCCTATTTTGACATATGCTACTGCCGCGAAAGAATCGAGAGACTCTTAGTTGGTTGAACAGGAATGATCGTGAAGGTCATTCATAATGTAGCTGATAAGAAATTATCTACGCTTTATAGTGCTAAAGCTCAACGATAGAGAAGCTTTATTTAAGTTGCTATTTCACGCACACTCTATTGTTGAGTGTGCGTTTTTGTTTTGCTGTGAATCACAGCGACTGGCTCCGCCAGAGCTGATGATGAACAGTACTTGGCGACCAAAGGGAGCGAAGTTCCGCAAAAAGAACCAAACAGCTAAAAGAAAAATCAGAATCAGCTAGCCAAAGCCTTAAGACTTGAAGGACCAACAGGCTTTGCCAAAGCTGATGGTAAACAGTACTTGGCGACCAAAGGGAGCGAAGTTCCGCAAAAAAAAGACAAACAGCTAAAAGAAAAACAAAAATCAGCTAGCCAAAGCCTTAAGACTTGAAGGACCAACAGGCTTTGCCAAAGCTGATGATGAACAGTACTTGGCGACCAAAGGGAGCGAAGTTCCGCAAAAAAAAAGACAAACAGCTAAAAGAAAAACAAAAATCAGCTAGCCAAAGCCTTAAGACTTGAAGGACCAACAGGCTTTGCCAGAGCTGATGATGAACAGTACTTGGCGACCAAAGGGAGCGAAGTTCCGCAAAAAGAAACAAACAGCCAAAAGAAAAATCAGAATCAGCTAGCCAAAGCCCTAAGATCAGAAGGACCAATTGGATCTGCCAGAGCTGATGTTAAAAAGTATAAGGAGCAGTACTCAATATAACAAAATCCACACCTAGCAAAAAATTTCATCGTTCCAAAATAAACAAAAGAGAGGAAGAGACTCATGGAAGACCCCAGTCAGTCGAGAAATAAACGAAATGTAGCCTTTATCTTAGAAACGATGGAATCGAAATGATTTTTTCCTGCCCCTTCTAAATAAGATGAAGCAAAAGGAGGAAAAGAAAATGATGAACAAAAAAATAGCAGATGCCAAGAAATTAACAAAAGACCAAGAATTAAGAAAATTAGCACTACTTTCTGAACGAGAATTGATGATGGAGCTTCGTACCTCAGAAAAGGGCTTATCTGAAGAAGATGCCAAGAATCGTTTAGAAGAATATGGACCAAATGAGGTATCCGCACAAAAACCGACGCCCGCAATTATTATGTTTTTAGAAGCCTTTAAAGATCCGTTTGTTTATGTATTAGCATTATTGATGGTCGTATCAGCTGCAACAAAAGATTTTGAAGCAGCAATTGTTATGGGAACTATGATTTTAGCTAGTGTTATTATTGCATTTATTCAAGAATATCGTTCTCAAAAAGCAAGTTTGAATCTAAAAGAACTAATCGAAAATACAACAGCTGTGACACGTGCCGGGCAAACCAAAGAGATTCCGATGGATGAAGTGGTGCCAGGAGACATCGTAACACTTGCAACAGGGGATATGATCCCAGCAGATGCTGTGTTGATCTGGACAAAGGATTTATTTATCAATCAATCATCGTTGACTGGAGAATCAATGCCTGTAGAAAAATTTGTGGATGCAGGCATCGATAAAAATTCAGATTCTATCTCTGCTTTAGATATGCAAGACTTGATTTTTATGGGAACTGACGTATTAAGTGGACAAGGTAAAGCGATTATTTTAAAGACTGGGCAAAATACGTTCTTCGGTGATATTGCCAAAAATGCGACAACGCAACGTGGAAAAACTTCTTTTGATATTGGTTTGACTAAAGTTAGCAAATTTTTATTAAGAATGGTTATGATCTTGTTTCCTATCGTATTTTTGATTAATGGTCTTACTAAAGGAGAATGGGGCGAGGCATTTTTCTTTGCGATTGCTGTGGCAGTTGGTTTGACGCCTGAGATGTTGCCGATGATCGTAACAAGCAATTTAGCAAAAGGTGCGTTGAGTCTATCTAAACATAAAGTGATTGTGAAAGAATTACCCTCTATTCAAAATTTAGGTAGTATGGATGTTCTTTGTACGGATAAAACGGGAACGATCACAGAAGACAGAGTCGTCTTGGTGCAACACCTAGATCCCTTAGGCGAAATCAATGACCAAGTATTAGATATGGCTTTTTTGAATTCTCATTACCAAACAGGCTGGAAGAACTTAATGGATATCGCTGTAATCAACTTTTATGAAGAAAATAATAATCAAAGCCCATATAGCTCAGTCACAAAATTGGATGAAATTCCGTTTGACTTTTCTCGCCGTCGTTTAACGGTAGTCGTTAATGCTGATGGTCATCAATTTATGATCACAAAAGGTGCTGTTGAAGAGATGGAGGCTGTCTGCACACACGCAGAAATCAATGGCGAAATCGTCCCTCTAACACCAGCATTACAAAAAAGAATGCGTGAAGTCAATATTCGCATGAATGAACAAGGGATGCGTGCATTAGCTGTAGCTGTAAAAAAAGATGTTCATAGTGAAGCTATCTATAGTGTGGAAGATGAACAAGGAATGACCTTGATCGGTTTTATGGGCTTTTTAGATCCAGCTAAAAAATCAGCGATCACTGCTATTAAGTCTTTGCATCAGCATGGCGTAAACGTAAAAGTTTTAACAGGAGACAATGATATTGTCGCTAAAAAAGTCTGTAGTGATGTAGGAATAGAAGTGTCACATGTTGTACTTGGATCGGACATTGATAATATGTCGGATGAACAAATGAAAGAAGAAGTAGAAAAAACTAATTTATTTGCTAAGTTGAATCCGATGCAAAAATCACGAATTATTGAAACCTTACAAGATAATGGTCATACAGTTGGATTTATGGGAGATGGGATCAATGATGCGCCAGCGCTTCGTAAAGCGGATGTTGGAATATCTGTTGACACAGCAGCTGATATTACCAAAGATGCAAGTTCGATCATCTTATTAGAAAAAAGTCTCAATGTTTTAGAAGATGGTGTGATCGAAGGTCGAAAAGTGTTTAGTAATATGATGAAATATATTAAAATCACGATCAGTTCTAACTTTGGGAATGTTTTCTCAATATTACTTGCAAGTGCGTTTTTACCGTTTTTACCAATGCTTTCCATTCAATTATTGATTCAAAATCTAATCTATGATATCGCACAATTAGCGATTCCTTGGGACAATGTTGATGAAGAAGATTTATTAAAACCTGTACGTTGGGAAACCAATGGATTAATGAAATTTACCCTATGTATTGGGCCAGTAAGTAGTATTTTTGATATTATGACATATGCTGTGATGTGGTTTGTATTTAGTGCAAATACTGTTGGCAGTCAACATTTATTCCAAACAGGTTGGTTTGTTGTGGGCTTAGTCAGTCAAACATTAGTTGTTCAAATGGTTCGTACTCGAAAATTACCATTTATTCAAAGTATTGCCTCACCTGCTGTGATTCTGTCCAGCTTAGGTGCAGTTGCCTTAGGATTGTTGATTGTCTTGACACCAATTCGGGAGGTTTTCGACTTTGTGAAACTTCCAGCTAATTATTGGGGCTGGTTCATTTTGATCATTGTACTATATTTGATCACAGTAGAGGTTGCCAAACGACTTTATATCCATATCACTAAAGAGTGGATTTAATGTAGAAAATGTTCATACCTCATTTTAGTAAAAAATAAATAGGGTGAAATAATTATTTTTCAGGAATAAAAACTCGAAAGAAATAACGAAAAATTTCATTGTGTTTAAAGTTGTTATTCGTAAAGAGAAGAGAAAAATAGGTTTTTAGATATTAATATTCGTTTTTTGGGGAACAAAGACAAAATTAGAAGAATTTTGTCTTTGTTCTTTTTAGTATGCTTGAAAAAAACTACTCTGTTTTCAGCAAATAATTTCTAATTTAAAAATCTACTGTAACATAACAAGGATTACATCGACTATAACAGAGTAATGTCAAAAGATATGATTGGGAGAGCTTTTTATAAAACGGTTTCTTGTTTGTGATTTTAATCACTAACCTTTGGTACGATAGGTTTCAGGTATTTTAATCAAATTTGAAGAAATGCTCACTTTTTACTTGCTCTTTTACCTAATTAGTGATAATTTGTAAGTGTAGTCGATAAAAAGTAATACAGTTTTTGATGCTGTTTTATTTTTTACGAAAAAAAGAAACGTAACAGAGAGGATTGTGTGACAAAATGGCAAAGGCAAAGAAACAAAAACCTATTGACTTTAAAGCACTTATGGAAAAAGTCGACGCTGATTTCCCAACATTTCAAATTTTAGATAAAGATGGGAAAATCGTAAACAAAGACGCTGTACCAGATTTATCAGATGACGAATTAGTAGAATTAATGACTCGTATGGTTTGGTCACGTGTATTAGATCAACGCTCAACTGCTTTGAACCGTCAAGGTCGTCTAGGATTCTTCGCACCAACAGCTGGACAAGAAGCAAGCCAATTAGCAAGTCAATTTGCTATGGAAAAAGAAGATTACCTATTACCAGGTTATCGTGATGTACCTCAATTAGTTCAACACGGTTTACCATTGACAGAAGCATTTTTATGGTCTCGTGGCCATGTAGCAGGTAACCACTATGCACCAGAATTAAATGCTCTACCACCGCAAATCATCATTGGTGCGCAATACATCCAAGCAGCTGGTGTTGCTTTAGGAATGAAAAAACGCGGCAAGAAAAACGTTGTCTTCACTTATACAGGTGATGGCGGTTCTTCACAAGGTGATTTCTATGAAGCAATCAACTTTGCAGGAGCCTATCATGCAAACGGCGTGTTCATCATCCAAAACAATGGTTTTGCGATTTCAACACCTCGTGAAAAACAAACAGCTGCTAAAACATTAGCACAAAAAGCTGTAGCAGCAGGAATTCCAGGGATCGTCGTTGACGGTATGGATCCATTAGCAGTTTATGCAATTGCAAAAGAAGCGCGCGAATGGTCTGCAAATGGCAATGGCCCTGTATTGATCGAAACATTAACTTACCGTTATGGTCCACATACATTATCAGGTGATGATCCAACTCGTTACCGTTCAAAAGATATGGATGACGAATGGGTACAAAAAGATCCACTAATTCGTTTCCGTAAATATCTAGAAGACAAAGGGTTATGGTCTGAAGAAAAAGAAAACGAAGTAATCGAAAAAACTAAAGAAGAAATCAAAGTAGCAATTGCAGAAGCAGATAAAGTTCCAAAACAAAAAGTATCTGATTTCTTGAAAAATATGTTTGAAGTTCAACCTCAAAACATTAAAGAACAAATTGCATTCTACGAAGCGAAGGAGTCGAAATAATCATGGCACAAAAAACAATGATCCAAGCAATTACAGATGCCTTAGCTCTTGAAATAGAGAAAGACGAAAACGTCTTGGTCTTCGGTGAAGACGTTGGTAAAAATGGCGGAGTTTTCCGTGCAACTGAAGGCTTACAAGAAAAATTTGGCGAAGACCGTGTCTTCGATACTCCTTTAGCAGAATCTGGAATCGGTGGTTTGGCTTTTGGTTTAGCATTAGAAGGATACCGTCCAGTTCCTGAAATCCAATTCTTTGGATTCGTATTTGAAGTCTTTGATGAAATCGTCGGTCAAATGGCTCGTACTCGTTACCGTATGGGTGGAACACGTAATATGCCTATTACTGTTCGTGCGCCATTTGGTGGTGGTGTGCATACACCAGAACTTCACTCAGATAACTTAGAAGGATTGATTGCTCAATCTCCTGGTATCCGTGTAGTCATCCCATCAAATCCATATGATGCAAAAGGACTATTGATTTCTGCGATCAGAAGCAATGACCCAGTTGTTTATTTAGAACACATGAAACTATACCGCTCATTCCGTGAGGAAGTGCCGGATGAAGCATATGAAGTGCCTTTAGATAAAGCTGCTGTTACTCGCGAAGGTACTGATGTTTCTATCATTACTTACGGTGCAATGGTTCGTGAAGCAATCAAAGCTGCTGACAATTTAGCAAAAGACAATATTTCTGTTGAAATCATTGACTTACGTACTGTCGCTCCTTTAGATGTTGAAACAATCATTCAATCAGTTGAAAAAACGGGTCGCGTAGTCGTAGTTCAAGAAGCTCAAAAACAAGCTGGCGTTGGTGCTATGGTTGTTTCTGAAATTTCTGAACGTGCAGTATTATCATTAGAAGCGCCAATTGGCCGTGTATCTGCTCCAGATACAATCTTCCCATTTGGACAAGCAGAAAACATTTGGTTGCCAAATGCTAAAGATATCGAAGCGAAAGCAAGAGAAATCGCAGAATTTTAATTAAAACTGAATAAAATTGCTTTAAATAGCATGCCTGAATTTTCACGTGACATGTTTTCACGTGGAAATTTAGCGCTGTTGTTTCCGCATTTTTCCAGTTAGACAGATACGATAAAGGAAGGGAAGGCTTAAAAAATGGCTTATCAATTTAAATTACCAGATATTGGTGAAGGTATTGCAGAAGGCGAAATCGTAAAATGGTTCGTTAAAGCAGGAGATACCATCAATGAAGATGATACATTATTAGAAGTTCAAAACGATAAATCTGTAGAAGAGATTCCATCTCCAGTTACAGGAACAGTTAAATCTATCGTAGTACCAGAAGGCACAGTAGCAAATGTTGGAGATGTGTTGATCGAAATCGACGCACCTGGACATCCAGAAAATGATGCAGCACCGACAGCTGCTCCAGCTCAAGAACAAACGCCTGCACAACCAGCAGCGGTTCCAGAAGCACCTGCAGCAGACAGCAGTGGCGGCGTGTTCCAATTTAAATTACCAGATATTGGTGAAGGTATTGCAGAAGGCGAAATCGTAAAATGGTTCGTTAAAGCAGGAGATACCATCAATGAAGATGATACTTTATTGGAAGTACAGAATGACAAATCTGTCGAAGAAATCCCTTCACCAGTAACAGGAACAGTTAAAAATATTGTGGTTCCAGAAGGCACAGTAGCAAACGTTGGGGATGTATTGATCGAAATCGATGCACCTGGACATAACTCTGCATCAAGTTCAGCACCAGCAGCAAGTGCGCCTGCTCAAACTGAACAAGCAGCACCAGCACAAGCTGCGTCAACAGGTGTCGTAGCAGCAGCTGATCCAAACAAACGTGTCTTGGCTATGCCATCAGTACGTCAATTTGCTCGTGAAAAAGACGTTGATATCACGCAAGTTGTACCAACTGGAAAAGGTGGACGTGTCACAAAAGCAGACATCGAAAGCTTTATCTCAGGTGGCGGACAAGTAGCGCCAGCACAAGCTGAACAAACTGCAGCAACACCACAAGCAACTGCTACAGCTGAAACAGCTGCACCAAAAGCTCCGGCTAAACCATTTGTTTCTGATCTAGGTGAAGCTGAAACTCGCGAAAAAATGACGCCAACTCGTAAAGCAATTGCTAAAGCGATGGTGAACAGTAAACATACTGCACCGCACGTTACATTGCATGACGAAGTGGAAGTATCTAAATTATGGGATCACCGTAAGAAATTTAAAGATGTTGCAGCAGCAAACGGTACTAAATTAACATTCTTACCATACGTTGTAAAAGCATTGACAGCAACAGTTCAAAAATTCCCAATCTTGAATGCATCAATTGACGATGCAGCACAAGAAATCGTTTATAAAAACTACTATAACATTGGTATCGCAACAGATACTGATCATGGATTATATGTACCAAACGTTAAAAATGCGAACACGAAGAGCATGTTTGCTATCGCTGATGAAATCAACGAAAAAGCAGCTCTTGCAATCGAAGGTAAATTAACAGGTGCGGATATGCGCGATGGCTCGATCACAATCAGTAATATCGGTTCAGTTGGCGGAGGCTGGTTCACACCAGTTATCAACTACCCGGAAGTTGCAATTTTAGGCGTAGGTACAATTGCTACTCAACCAGTTGTAAATGCAGACGGTGAAATCGTTGTTGGACGTGTTATGAAACTTTCAATGAGTTTTGACCACCGTATCGTTGATGGGGCAACTGCTCAAAAAGCAATGAACAACATCAAGCGTTTATTAGCTGATCCAGAATTATTATTAATGGAAGGATGATTATCACATGGTAGTAGGAGATTTCGCCATTGAATTAGATACAGTCGTAATTGGTTCAGGTCCTGGAGGATACGTTGCAGCGATTCGTGCTGCTGAAATGGGTCAAAAAGTTGCGATCATTGAACGTGAGTTTATCGGCGGTGTATGTTTGAACGTTGGATGTATTCCTTCTAAAGCATTGATCGCAGCTGGACATCACTATCAAGAATCACTAGATTCAACTATGTTTGGTGTAACAGCTAAAGGTGTTGAGCTAGACTTTACAAAAACACAAGAATGGAAAGACAACAAAGTTGTTAATACTTTGACAAGCGGTGTTGGTTTCCTTCTAAAAAAACATAAAATCGAAATTATTGAAGGAGAAGCTTTCTTCGTTGATGAAAACACATTACGCGTGATTCATCCGGATTCAGCTCAAACATACTCATTCAATAATGCAATCGTAGCAACAGGTTCTCGTCCAATCGAAATCCCAGGATTTAAATTTGCCGGACGTGTCTTAGATTCTACTGGCGGTTTGAGCTTGAAAGAAGTACCTAAGAAATTTGTTATTATCGGTGGCGGTGTTATCGGTGCGGAATTAGGTGGAGCATATGCGAATCTTGGTTCTGAAGTAACGATTTTAGAAGGTAGCCCTTCAATCTTACCAACGTATGAAAAAGACATGGTTAAACTAGTTACAGATGACTTCAAGAAGAAAAATGTAACAGTTGTAACAAAAGCAATGGCTAAAGAAGCAATCGACAATGGCGACAGCGTAACTGTAAAATATGAAGTAGACGGTAAAGAAGAATCTGTCACTGCTGACTATGTAATGGTAACAGTTGGACGTCGTCCAAACACAGATGATCTTGGTTTAGAACAAGCAGGTGTTGAAGTTGGCGAACGTGGTTTAGTTAAAGTGGACAAACAAGGTAGAACAAACGTATCAAATATCTTCGCTATTGGTGATATCGTACCTGGCGCTGCTCTTGCTCATAAAGCAAGCTACGAAGCGAAAATTGCGGCAGAAGCAATTTCTGGTAAAAAAGTAGAAGTTGACTACAAAGCAATGCCTGCTGTAGCCTTCACTGATCCAGAATTAGCAAGTGTTGGTATGACAATTGCTGAAGCCAAAGAAGCGGGATTAGAAGCAACTGCGTACAAATTCCCATTCGCTGGTAACGGTCGTGCTATTTCTTTAGGTAAAACTGAAGGATTTGTACGTTTGGTAACAACAAACGAAGACAATGTCATTATCGGAGCACAAATCGGCGGAGTTGGCGCAAGTGATATGATTTCTGAATTATCATTAGCAGTTGAATCTGGCATGAATGCTGAAGATATTGCATTAACGATCCATCCACACCCATCTTTAGGGGAAATTACTATGGATGCTTCTGAGTTGGCTTTAGGTTTGCCAATTCATATTTAAATAGCATATTTGTCACACAAAGAAAGACCGAGCTAGCCAAGCTCGGTCTTTTGTTTTTTGGGCTCTTTGTCAACTAATGTTGGTGAAGAAAATCCAAAGAATTAAATCAATTATTGTAAGGCCTAGAGGAAAATACCTCTAGGTTTTTCTATTTGGCTGAAAAAGAACGTTACCAAAGCATAAAGCAATTCTCAATTTAAAGTTATAAAAGTTACGAAACCCATACGCATTTCTCTTTAACACTTTGATATGGTTGTTCAAGCATTCCAATGGGCCATTGGAATAGGATAATTCTAGAGCATGCTTAATTTCATTTTGAACTTTCTTAAAGGTAGAAAAAACTGTTTGGTAATAGACGGGAAGTCCAGAACAATCTTGTTCTAATAGCGAGTGGAATCTTGTGTAGTCTCGTGTTTGTACCGCATAAAGAACGTTCTGATAACAGGTGTAACCAGATTTTAACTCCTCATCATATGCAAGGAGTCGATCAACGAGTTCTGTTTCTGTTAAATAGGTGCGGAAAGAAGGACGCCATTGGCGTTTTTCAAAATCGAGCTTCGATTGGTTCTTTTGAAGAAGTTTCCAGTACTTCTTCAAGTGTCGATATTTTTTTGCCTCTACAGTTCCTTTCTGGAGAAACAGATTCATTCGTTGAATGCGGTGTTTTAAAAAGGTTCGTCCAATGTGTTGGACAATGTGAAAGCGATCGAGAATAATCTGAGCCATAGGAAACAATTTTTTGACGAGAGAAAAATAAGGAGCGTACATATCACAAACGATATATTTTACACGTTCACGAACAGACAAAGAGAATCGTGAAAAATAACGTTGTAAAAAGGACAATTGACGGTTTTCAATGACATCAATTAACTGCTTTGTTTGACCATCCATCATGATAAAACTCATAGAAGCAGCGACCTGTTTAACCGATTTAAATTCATCAAAACAAAGGACTTCAGGCAAGGTCAGGCGATTGATTTTTTTCGGTTCATAAAATTGTTTCAAGACGCGATAGACAGAAGAAACAGAGACCTTCTTTTGACGCGCAATCTCACTCATAGACGTGACCTTTCTTAATCGATCGGCAATGGATAGCTTCACTTTCTTAGAAATCGAACACCCTTTTTGGATCAGACTTGTTTCAGCGACGAACGTTCTTTCACAGGAATAACAGAAGAAACGGCGTTTCTTCAAGCGTAAATACGTTTGATACTCAGACACATCGTTCATTAAAATAAGACAAGTCGTATAGCCCCAACGAATAATCTTTCCTTTTTCTTTCTCTCCACAATGAAGACAGGAGTGGGCTAAATAGTCTAATGTACCAGAAAATACCTGACAAATTCGTCCCTTAATGCGTTCTTTTTCTAAAGAATTTTCAGTAAAAGTAATGTTTAAGTCTAGAATATCTAAGGTATTTTTGATAAGATTGGTGTAAGACATCTTGATTTCCTCCTTTTAATTGGTTTTAGTCGACTTAATTCTAAAGGATATCGGGATGTCTTTTCTATTATTTTGCATTAAAAAAAGATGCCGGTGATTTCTCACCAACATCAGAAAGTATAGAGCCGTTTTTTGTTAAATAGAACGTATCTGGAACTATTTTTTATTTAATGGTTGGTGAATCATAATGACTATTTGCCTTATACTATTGATCGCATCTTCTTTGATTTGAAACGACAAAAATATTCCTATTATTTAGCAAGTATTTTCACTAAAGTGTATTGTTTTTTCCCTTTTCGAACAATAATAAATTTTCCATCAAAGCTATGATCTGCTGTAACGGTAAAGTCCAATTCTTTAATACGATCACCATTGATTGAAATTGCACCATTTGTGATATCTTCTCTAGCTTGGCGTTTAGAAGGTTCGATTCCAAGTTCAATCAACCAATCTACAAGATTTTGATCAAGCGATTCTGTTTCAATAGTAGGCATGTTTTTAAAACCTTCTTCAATTTGCTTGGAGGTTAGATTTTTTACGTTACCTGAAAATAATGCTTCTGAGATTGCTAGAGCATCATTTAAATCAGCTTCACTGTGAACAAACTTTGTCATTTCTGCTGCTAGTACGCGTTGTGCTTCACGTAAGTGTGGTTCCGTTTGGACTTTTACTTCTAGGGCATCAATTTCCTCTTTCGTTAAGAAGGTAAAGAATTTCAAGTATTTGATTACGTCGCGGTCGTCTTGGTTTACCCAGAATTGGTAGAATTCGTAAGGCGTTGTTTTTTCTGGATCAAGCCAAACTGCACCGCCAGCTGATTTACCAAATTTTGTTCCATCTGCTTTTAACATCAATGGAATTGTTAAACCAAAGGCTTTTGCATCCGCACCTTCTTTTTTACGAATCAAGTCTAAACCTGCTGTAATATTGCCCCATTGATCGGCGCCGCCAATTTGCATGCGGACATTATTATTTTGAAATAAGTGCAAAAAGTCCATTGATTGTAGGATTTGGTACGTGAATTCTGTAAAGGAAATTCCTGTTTCTAAACGGCTTGCTACGATATCTTTGGCAAGCATTGTGTTGATGTTGAAAAATTTACCATAATCTCTTAAGAAGTCTAAAAGAGTAAGATTGTGTGTCCAGTCATAGTTGTTTACTAATGTTAATGTATTGTCAGTATCTACAGCAAATAATTTTTCCATCTGTCTTGTTAAAGAGTCAACGTTATGTTGGATGGTGTCCATTGTCTGTAATTGACGTTCTGTTGTTCGTCCACTTGGATCACCGATTGTTCCGGTTGCGCCACCGATTAAAATAACAGGATGGTGTCCGAATGCTTGGAATCTTTTTAGCATCATAAATGGAATCAAATGCCCGATATGCATACTGTCTCCTGTAGGATCCACACCGCAATATAGTGAAATGCTCTCGGTCTCAACGTATTTTCGTAAACCTTCGCTATCTGTTTGTTGGTTGATGGCGTCACGCCATTCTAATTCATCAATAATGTTTTTCATTTCGCCTATTCCTCTCCTAAATAAAATAAAAAACGCCCCATAGGTTTTAGCCTATGGGACGAACTTCGCCGTGTTACCACCCAAATTGTACATGAAAAGATCATATACCTCTCAAATCTGTATCGTAGATAGACGCCTACTTACGGTAGGAAACTAAAAGTGTAATTCACAAAAATGTATATGCCAACTCTCACTAAATGCTGACTCTCTGAAAAAGGGACATTACTGCTACTTCGCTTTATTAAAGTTTGATATGTTATTTTGTAGCAATTTTACGACAAATAAGCCAACTTGTCAAATACTTCCTTGAGAGTCACGTTTACAAGTTTTGGTTTAGGCATTAATTCATCGGCCTAAACAATTTTATAAGCGTTGATTTAGCTATTTTTTAAACGAAAGCAGAGCAAAGGAATTATTTTTCTTTATTATTTTCTGGATCATATGTTATTTTTTCAGTGAAAGAATGGATGGGTTTGACCTTTAAGATATCTAAAAAGAAAGTAAAAATCGGGATACCGACAATCAATCCCCAAACACCAAACAATCGTTCACTGATCAATAAAATAACAAATGTATAAAAAATCGGTAATTCTGTTTTGCTGGACATAAATTTGGGATTCAATACGTAAGACTCAAATAAATGCACTACGATGATCACCACTAAAATATAAATTACATCGTTGATACCACCTTGTGAATAGGCGATGAAACTTAGCGGAATACAGGAGATAATCACTCCTGCAACGGGTATTAGACTCAAAAGAAAAATCATGATTGCTAAACTTGGCAATTGATGAAATCCAATCAAAGCCAAACAAATCGTTGTAATACTAGTATTAACAACAGCAATAAAGAATTGAGCTTCCATTACGACACCAAATGTATTTACAAACTTATCAGCAAAATAATAGATGTCTTGAAAAAACCAGTCGAAATCACTTTTTAAAAATAACTTAGAAAACTCAGTCATTTGTTTTTTCTCGATCATAAAAAAGAAACTTAGAACAAATGAAAGGACAAAGGAAATACCGATCGAACCAATGTCTTGAACATAACGTAAAATGGTACTCGCCCCATTTTGGATTTGTGACATTAAATTTGATTTCTCTAGATAGTCATCTATGATCATCAATAGTTGGTTATGATTATCTCCTGGATTTTTATAAAAATGGATCACCGAGTTATACATCTGAACTGTTTGATGGATAACAACTGGTACATACTTTGTAATAGCCAGATAGACTAAAAAAACAATTAAAGAATAGGTTGCTAAAACTAGTATGAGCGATGGGATTTTTAAAAAGCGCTGAACAAATTTCACGAAATGAAGCGCTAAAAACGTAAAAATAAATGTTAATAAAATCATTGTGATCATACTTCTAGCTAAAAATAAAACAAAAATAACAACACCCAAAACAAAAAAACGTCTTAATCGTTCGTTTTGAATAAATTTTTCATAAACCGACACAGACTTCACTCCTTTAAACTATGATTCGTTGTTTGTAATATCTTATATAACTATAATGCTTTTTTACATTTTTAGATAGTAGTTCTATCTATAATTCTAAAAAAAGAATTATTTTTACTCAGGCTCAAATTTAAAAAGGTGTTCCCCTTTACAAAATGAACGTATGTTCGTATAATTGGTTTTGAAATAAAACAAGGAGAGGAATGCTATGTTTTTTGATTATGAAAAAGAACCAAGAAGAGTGATTTTTTGCATTGATGTAAAATCATTTTACGCGTCAGTAGAATGTGTCGCTAGAGGTTTCAATCCAATTGAAAAAATGTTGGTAGTCATGAGTCATGCAGAAAATACGGGTGGTTTGGTTTTAGCTTCTTCTCCAAAAGCGAAAGAAGTACTGGGAATCACCAATGTGACACGAAAATATGATGTTCCAAACCATCCAGAATTGGTAATCGTCCCACCGCGAATGAATGAGTATATCAAGGAAAATATGAAAATCAATGAGATATATAAGAGCTATGTAGCAGATGAAGATCTACATATTTATTCGATTGATGAATCGTTTTTAGATGTGACCGCTAGTTGGAAATTATTTGGACGAACACCGGTAGAACTCGCACAGATCATCCAACAAAGAATCAAAAATGAAACAGGATTAGCGATCACAGTTGGAATAGGGGATAATCCCTTATTAGCAAAATTAGCGATGGATATTGAAGCTAAGCATAATCAGGAGCGCTTAGCCCAATGGCATTATGAGGATGTATCCGAAAAAGTTTGGACAATCGAAACGATGACCGATATGTGGGGGATTGGGAGTCGAATGGAGAAACGCTTAAATAATTTAGGGATTCGATCCGTTTATGATTTGGCACATGCTGATTTGAATAGTCTGAAAAGAAATTTAGGAATCATCGGTGAACAGCTTTATGCTCATGCACATGGTATCGACCGCAGCCGTTTATCGGAAAAATATATACCAGAAGAACGCTCTTATAATAATTCTCAAATTTTGATGCGAGATTATTTGCGACAAGAGGAGATCGAAGTTGTGATACGTGAAATGGCGGAACAAGTGGCGGCCAGACTTAGAAAGGCACATTGCCAGACAGAATGTGTGCATTTATCCATTGGTTTTTCAAGGACTGATAAGTCTTTAGGATCAGGATTTTCAAGACAAATGAAAGTTCCTTTAACAAATAGTAGTAAGCTGTTGATTGAGTATTGTTTAACAATATTCAGACAACATTGGCATGGAGAAGAAGTACGACATATTGGGATTACTTATACCAAATTGAATTATAATACTTATGTACAACTAGACTTATTTCATGAACCTGATGAACAGATCAAAGAGTTAGAGTTAGATCAGCTGATTGATGATATCCGGCAGCGATTTGGCTATGTTTCTTTAGTTCATGCGAGTTCAGTATCATCAGGCGGCACAGCAATTTCAAGAGCATCATTAGTCGGTGGGCATGCTGGAGGAATGGAGGGCTTACAATGAGCAAAGAGCGGGATTATTATTTTGAACAGTATCAAGATCGAAAAATGAAAAAGTGGGCAGGTTTTTATTTATCTGAACATACAGCAATCATTGAACAAGAGAAAAAAAGACAGCCAGCTGAAAAAAAAATTCAAATGAGTTGGACGGAAATCGATGAAGTTTTAGCTCAGGCTTTTCAAAGTCAAGCTGAAGTGAGGATTCAAAAAGAAGAACTGGATTGTGATGGGAACTACGGTGCAGACGTTATAGGAAGGATTCAAGGACATGATGCATTAGGGATTTATGTAGATGGGCATAAGATTGGCTATGATGAGATCCGCCATATCCAATTTCATAAAAAAAATAAGGCTTAGACATAACTCTACGAGTCATATCCAAGCCTTAAGGAATCAGAATAAACGCTTCTGTTCCAATTTTGTTTTAAGTTTAATGACGAGAGATAAAAAAGAATTGAACGAATGCTAAGAAAATCATCACGAATGCAATCAGTCCGCATATAATCAAATGACGGCGTTTGTGCATCATTACAATGGCAATAAACTCTCTTAAAAAAGCATTTGGTAGAAAGTAAAAGGCTGTTTTTGCTCCAAGTCCATCTGCGTTTAGATTCGCCATTTTCGCAAAAAGACCTGCACGAAACAGATGGAAATTGTTGGTTGTAAATAGTGCATGAAAATCTGTTCCACCAAAAACTGTTTCCATGATTTCTTTTGAAAATCTCATATTTTCTAAGGTGTTTTTTGAATTTGATTCAACTAAAATATCTTCTTCTGGAATTCCTTTTTCGATGGCGTAATCTTTCATTGCAATACTTTCAGCAACATGCTCATCATTCCCTTTACCACCAGACATAAGAATTTTGGGTGGACTTAATGTAGCATTGGCTTGGGCTTTATAAAATTGAATGGCCTTTTCGATTCGTTTGCCTAAAAGTGGCGGGACTGTTTTTCCATCGATCAATCCAGCCCCTAAAACGATGATAAAATCTTGATCATATTTAGGCTGATTAAATTGATAAATGACTGAAATCGTCAAAAAATTATAGAAAACAAAAGAAAAGTAGAACATTGAGAGTGGTAAGATACCAAATAATAGAGAGGCCCACTCAGGCAAAATTCGACTTGAATAATGATTAAAAATAAGAAAAGCCGTCAGACCAACTGCTAAAAGTAGTGTTAATAAGTTCGCTAATGAATGTCCTTCTTTGCGCATAACGACGATTGCATTCCAATACAAAAATACAACCAAGGCATAAAGTCCGATCAATATAAGTAGGAACAAAACAACGAGCGTAATTCCTGCTAAAACAATCAATAATGGATTGAGTGTTCTATAAAGCAAAGACCCCAAATAAGTCATACCAACAATTAGAAATAAGTTAAATAATAACCCATTTGTTAATCTACGTTTTTCTTTAAAATAACTAAAAAGAAAAAGCAGTAGAAAGCTTGATGGTAATAAGAAATAGTAGGTGTGAAGCTGAATTTCTAGGTAAATGACATACACGATAAAACAAATTGAGAACCAAAGTACTTCATAAAATTTCCAATCTTGATTCACCTTTTTTTTGCGCCACTTTGGGATCCAAAATACACCAATAAGATAAACAATGCCAATAATAATACTAAAATAATTCCCCATAATAGAACTCCTTCAATAAATGATTTCAATCTTAGTATAACGAAAAAGAAAGAAAAAAAATACTCTAACGTTTGTTTTTAGACGACTTAAAAATACTTGTATGAAAATAAGCATTCTTCAAACCAATAGAACAAAAGAATGCTTATTTTTTAATTATTCACATGAACGAACGGGGAATGTGATGAAAAAACTTGTTCCAAAACCTTCTATTGACTCTAATGAAAGGAACCATTCATACTTCGCAACTATTGAGTTTACTGCAAACAAACCAAGACCAGTCCCTTCATCAGCTGATTTCGTCGTGAAGAAGGGTTCAAATATTTTTTCTTGTAATGCTATGGGGATGCCAGGACCATTGTCAGAGATTTCCAATGTAACAAAACTGTCAATATGATTTATCCGATGGGTGTTTGTTCTCAGAAAATCAGTTGTCTCTTTTGAGGCAGGTCCGACAGTTACTTGAATTTTTTGTATATTGTCTTTATTGTTTTTTGTTGCTTGATAGGCATTGGTGATTAAGTTATAGATCAAATTTTGTAAATCAGTTTCTTCTAATTTAGTCGTTCCCAAATTATCTTGAATGGATAGCGTTAGTTGAACTTTCTTAGGAATGATTTCCCCAATCAAATGAGCGGCTACACCAATCGTAGCTGAAATGTCCATCCATTCTTGAACACTTTTTTGAGGTTTAGAAAAGTGCAATACATTTGAAGAGAGCTGTTTTCCTTTTTGGGCAGAATGTAAAATCTCTTCTAAATCTGCTTTCAATAAAGGATCGTCTCCGTGTTCCTCCAATAATAATTGTGTGTTGCCTATAATGGGGGTTAAAAAATTGTTCATGTCATGAACGATCGAAGTGGTTAATAAACCGACTGTTTCCATTTTATTTCGCTGGTAGAGTTCTAATTCAAGTTGATGCTGCATTTTTTGTTGTTTTTGCTTTTCGATCAATTGACGATTTTCTGCTTCGATCGTTTCTTTTTTTCTAAAATTATGAATAAAGAGCGAGCAGATAATGATCAATAGTAATAATAAAACGAGTAGAAAAGACAAGACGATCACAAAATTAATAATGGCATCATTTCGTTCATTATAATCGGCATTTATTGCAACAACCCAATGGGCAAGTCCGACATCGATCCATTCAAAGGCACTGATTTTTAAGACTTCTGTCGGCGTATCTTCATCCCACCAATAAGAGTTGTAGGTCAATTTTCCAGATGAATGGTTTAGCTGATATTTTTCCAATCGTTTTAAATCAGAATAATCAAAGTTCGGATAAAGTTTTTCTCGGCCGTTGATAATGTCTAAACCAACTTGCTCTTTTACAGGATGCATAATGACAGTCATTGACTGGTCTTTAATCATGGGATAGCCTTTATAGTCGACTTCAAAATCTTGCAGAAAATTCCTATAGAAAACGTCCAAATTTAGCGGTAAAATCAGATAACCATCGATAGTACCAGAAGCAGTTTTGATTTCTTGGTAAAAATTGACATAGGCTTTTTTGTCGATAAAATACGAATCACCATTTTGAACGGTCGGTTCGGCTAAAAGCTGTTTTAAAGACAAATCATGGCTAATGAATGGATGAATGGTCTTGATATCTGCAATGACTACTTGTTTTTTCTTAGAATCCCAATGAAAAGCGTATAAGGGGGTACCGTCAGGTTTCATATAAAAAAGTGCGTCAGCTTCATTGTTTAGTGATTCAAAAAATGTATTGAGAGAAGAAGAACTGTTTTTTAAGTAAGTTTCTGGATTATCACTATTTTTTAAATTGCCATCGATAGCTAGATAATTAAGTGCTTGGTGTCGATTTTTCATGGAAAGCTGAATCACTTTTCCAACATATTCTGTCGACTGTAATAAAAAGTCTTGTCCACTGGCAGTAGTTGTTTTGCGAATAACGGAAAAACCACGAACTGCAAAGAAAACGGATGCAACAATAAAAACGATCATTGCTGCGATCATGATGTTCACAATTCTATTTGTTCGTTTCATTGGTCTAGCTCCTTTTAAAAGTCTGTTCATATCATAACAAGTTCATGTTGAAATTTAAAGATAATTCCGCTATTGTATAGGTAACGTAAAAAGAATGTTGAGGTGTATACATTGCGGAATGAAAAAATTTTAGTAGTAGATGATGATCCTGCAATTCGCCGATTAATTTGGAAATCGCTTCAATCAACGGGATTATTGGTGTATCAAAGTGATACAATTGAACAAACCTTAGATATTATGGATCGAGTGACATTTCAATTATTTTTATTGGATGTTAGTTTAGAACATGAAAGTGACGGATATCATTTGGCTCAATTGATTCGAGAACGTCAACCATTGACACCGATCATATTTGTTAGTGGAAAAAAGAGTGAGTATGATATTATTAGTGGTTTAGAATCTGGTGGGGATGTTTATCTGCCTAAACCGTTTGCGCCAAATGTCTTACGAGCGCAAGTTATTAGTACATTGAATCGAACAGAGCAGCTATTGACCTTGAGTCAACAACGTGAAGAAACGATGTTGAGAGAAGGGATTTTTTCATTTGATAAAAACCAATATCAGTTTAGCAAAAATGGTGAAATTGTGAGCATGACGTCAAAGGAGATCATGATGATTTTGTTTTTTATGGAGAATCCGTATCAAGTATTTAGTAAAGAACAGATTTATGCGAATGTCTGGAGTAATGGAGATATGGATAAGAATCTAATCACTGTGTATATTAATTATCTAAGAAATAAAATCGAAGATGACCCCAAAAAACCAAAATATTTACAGACGGTTTGGGGAATTGGCTATCTGTTCAATCCGGAAGGAGAGGCCAAAGCGGGTGTTTAATAGCTATAATTATAAAACAGGTGGTGATCAATCGAGTCATCACCTGTTTTTTATTTATGTAAACCTTAAAATAAACCTTCCAATTTTCCTGAAAAGAAACTCAAAGCGACTAAATCAGCTGACCCACCAGGGCTGAGATTTTTTTTGATCAATTGCTGATCAAAAAGAAATAAAGCATCTTCTAGTTCTTTTTTTGAACAATCTATGGAAAAAGCTTGTGATAGTTCACAGGCCTGTTCTTTGACGGTTTGCCAAGCCGAAATCCCACCGCGATTAATCAAATTAGAATCTTCAGTTGTAGCCATTAAATGGAGTAGTAATAGTAGAAATAGTGTTCGTAGCTCACTCTTACAATGCTGCCTTAAAAAGGGGAGCGCACTATTTTTAAGCGTAGGATAACCTAATTCTGCTTCACCTCGAATCCCAACGATACCATATTCTAAATAAAGTTTTTCTCCATAGCTCAATTGTTGTTTTTGAGTTAAATCAGCAAAATCATTTGAAAGTAATCCTTTTGTCATAAGACGTATATAATTGAAAATAGCGGATGTGTTTTGTTGGGATAAAGGGAGTTCGAATTTTTGCGCATTCATTACTTTCCCTGTAGCGCTTAAAAGTAAGGCGAACGAAAAATTGGCTCCTTTATGGGTATTGACACCATTCGTTTGTTTCAGCATCGCGGTTTCTGCTTTCTTACCAAGTGTCCGTACCTTTTCAAATAAGTCTAATGGTGTTCCATCATGAGTGAAACCTAACTGTGCATATTCCGTAAGAAAAGGAGCAAGGGCGACACTACTATCAATAAAAGTAAAATAATTCATATCTGTATGTGCGCCGCAGCTTTTAGGATCGACTAGACCTGGTTTAGGGTAAAGAGCTGCTTCATATAATAAAGCTTGTAGTGCAAATTCGCCAATCAATTGAGAGGTGTTTTTTTTATTTAGCTGTTTCATTTAAATGTTTTTCCATTTCCTTAAGAATAAATGTTTGAGAATAATCCAAATGCTCTGTGATCAATAGCTTTAGCTGTTCTTCTTCCTGGTTCATCATACATTTATAAATTAGCCAATGTTCATTTAAAGCCTTATCTCGACGATCTTTAGAACGAATCGAAATATCTCGAAAGTAGACGAGGTATTCACGTAATTTCATAACGATCGATTTTAAACGCAGCATTTTACTTTTTTCATAAATGAATTCATTAAAATCAGAAAAATTTTGTAACACCGCATCAATTTCATTTTCGTCATTTAAACGTTCAGTTTCTGCCAGCAACATTTTCAGTTCAGCAAAATCTTCAGAAGACATTTCTTTCATTGCAGTGGTCGTTGCTAAAACATCCAAAGATTTTCTAATGGCGTAAATTTCATTGGCATCACTCAGCGATATTCCACGAACAATATTTCCCACTCCTCGAACATGATCAACCAACCCTTCTTCAAGCAACTTTTGTAAGGCATAGCGGATCGGTGTACGACTGATATTCATTCTCTCGGAAAATTCTTTTTCATTGATTCGTTGACCTGCTGGAATTTCACCAAGAATAATTGTTTTTCTAAATGCTTTATAGACAAGTTCTTTAAGCGGTTCATTTAGGCTTAAATCTAAATTTTTCCCTACGGCTTCTGATATCGTACTCATCTGATTACTCCTCTGCTTATTAATAATAGGAAAAATAAATGAATGTTTTTATTGTATACTGCTAAAAAAGATAAGAAAAAGAGTGAGACGAAAACATTTAGCTCCGAAAAACAAGTAGGTATTGCGTAAGTTCAATCTATTACGTGTATTGTGTCTTCCGATAATTTTAGTTTATTTTCGAATGCATGACTTGCGTTCCCTAAAATCGTTCTGCTTTAGAAAGTGATCTAACTATTTTGTCTCATCTTATCTCAGTCAATTTAACTAATTATTGTGGAATATAAAGTGGCATATGACCAGTCAAAACGATTGTGACAACAAAGATAATGAAAATACCGAGTGCCCATTTCGCCGATTCTTTTTGCCATTGTCCCATGTCTAAACCGGTTAAACGAAGTAATAGATAAATAAAGGCAACTAATGGACTTAACAAATGGAATGCTTGTCCCATCAATGAAGCCAAAGCCATTTGCATATCAGTGAATCCGTAAGCACGTCCAGCTTCAGCTAGTACCGGCAAGACACCAAAGTAAAAACCATCATTTGAGATAAAGAAAGTACCTGGAGCAGAAATTACCGCGATAACTAGACCCCAAAAACCAGCTAATTGATTTGGAATGATTTTTGTAAAGCTTTGAGCCAACGCTTCAGCCATACCAGTCCCTTGGAAAAGGCCCATAAAGACGCCAGCTGCAAAAACCAAGATAACCACCTGCACAGCATCACCGCCATTCGCACCGATACGAGAAGATTGATCTTTTAAAACAGGGTAGTTGACCATTAAAGCAATCACCGTACCAGTTAAAAATAGAAATAATGGAGGTAAACCAAGGCCAACGAATGAATCTGTTACTAATAACGCAATCAAAATAATCGTTAGAATAGCATTGAATAACCAAATTTTAGGGCGACGGATTGCTAATGTTTCTTCATCTGTAACAGTTGTCATTGCATCAATTTCTTCATCTGTCAGTTGCTTGATCCCAAGACGAGCACGTTCTTTTCTACCCATAGAAGGTGCAACGATGAAAATTACATAAAGTAAAGCAATGATCATACCGGGCATCAGATAAGCTAAAATTTCAGCTCCTACATTTAATACGCTCATCGCACGGGCTGTTGGTCCACCCCAAGGAAGGAGGTTCATGATTGTATTTTGTAAAATAACAATAACAGCTAAGTTCATCAATTTCATATCTAGTTTTTTATAAATAGGAATAAAAGCAGAACAACAGATCAATGTGGTTGTTGTACCATCTCCATTAAGAGAAACGGCAGCTGCGACGACTGCTGTAGCAATCAAGACTTTCATTGGATCGCCCTTTGCAATATGAATCATTTTTTTCGTGATGGGGTCAAATAACCCAGCATCCAACATAATTGAAAAATAAAGAATGGCAAACAACAACATAATACCCGTGGTAGAAGTTGTTTTGATTCCTTCCATTACAAAGTCTCCAATAGACCCTTTTTTAGAAACCCCCGCAAACATTGCAATCAAGGCAAAAATCAGTGGAATCAAAACCAAAGCTGTAAATGGTGACATTTTCTTTTTCATAATGACAAACATAAAGACAATAATCATTACATAAGATAAAACAGTTAATAACATTTTCTTCTCTCCTTCAACATTAAATTCGTTTTCCAAAACAATCAGGCGTCTCTTTTAAGGGATTAGAGCAATAGAAAAATAACAATAAGCTAAAAAGAAAACCCTTTCTTATTTCGTTTAACAAGGCTAAGTTTAATCCAAGAAAGTTTAGATAAATAGATAAAATGAGGAAAAAGAACACTAAAAAAACAAAGATGACAGCGTTTTCTTAAAGAGATATTAAAGAGATGTTAATAAATTGTTAAATGCTTGTAAATGTTGATATAGCAACGTTTTTAAGTGTTTTAAAAGAAGTGGGAGAAAGAGGAACAGTGAAAGAACAATTTAAGCTTGATGATTTCATTTTATTGCAATCGTTTTTATCTATAATGAATTCATAAACAGAAAGGATGTGAGTTCATGGGTCTATTTGAACGGCTGTTTAATAAAGAAAAAATGAAAGTCAAAATGGATAAACCAAAGTCTTCTTCTGTTGCAGGAGAACATGAATGGCAAGAAATGGTTGGATATGTTCCGGCAGAAAAGTCGGAATATCAAACGATATCATTGATTGCAACAGCCATTGCTGCTGGTGATCAACCGGAAAGTAAGTTCGTTGTTAGACGTATTTCAAAAAGGAATCCTGAAGTACAGTTAATCTCTGTAATTACCACAAGCATTGCATCTGCTAATCGGCCAGAGAGTCAGTTTGTTATTCAGTCGATCAAGGAAAAGAAGCTTATTTAGTTCTTACCTTATTTAGTCAAACGAGCGCATTACACGTTAAATTTTAGGAGGAAAAAAAATGTTACGTAAGTTCAAAATCTCAATTGATGGAAAAGAGTATTTAGTTGAAATGGAAGAAATTGGCGGTGTGCCACAAGCACCGATCGCGCCTACAGTTGCACCAGAAAAAACTGTAGCGGACGCTGCACTAACGCCTACGTCAGTAGAACAACCAGCGGCTCCCAAATCTATTGTACCTGCTGGTAATGATGCGATGACATCACCAATGCCAGGAACGATCTTAAAAATTTTAGTAAATGTTGGAGATGAAGTAAAAGAAAATCAGCCATTATTGATTTTAGAAGCAATGAAAATGGAAAATGAAGTTGTTGCGACAGCTGACGGCAAAGTAACGGGCCTTCATGTCACATTAGGACAAGTTGTCAACGCTGGAGATGCATTGATTACAATAGATTAAACTAGAAATTTTTTGGAGGAAGTGAAATCGTGGAAACATTAATTCAAGGAATCACGTCAATAACATTTGGACAAATTTTTATGATGGCGATTGGCTGTCTGTTAATGTATTTGGGAATCAAAAAAGAATATGAACCAACGTTATTAGTACCGATGGGATTAGGGACAGTTTTGGTCAATTTTCCAGGGACCGGTGTATTAACTCAGATGGTCAATGGTTCTGAGGCAGAAGGGGTTTTAGATGTATTATTTAAAGCGGGGATTGCGACAGAGTTATTTCCATTGCTGATTTTTATTGGAATTGGCGCAATGATTGATTTTGGTCCGTTATTACAAAATCCATTCATGCTTTTATTTGGTGCGGCTGCTCAATTTGGGATTTTCTTCACCGTCATTGTAGCCGTGATGTTTGGCTTCAATATTGAAGAAGCTGCATCCATTGGAATCATTGGCGCTGCAGATGGCCCGACATCGATTTTTGTGTCGAATCAATTAGCGCCTAATTTACTTGGCCCGATCACTGTGGCAGCATACTCTTACATGGCGCTTGTGCCGATCATTCAACCAATTGCGATCAAAGCTGTTACAACGAAAAAAGAACGAAGAATTCGCATGACCTATAAAGCAGACAGTGTTTCAAAAATGACAAAAATTATTTTCCCAATCGCGATCACAATCGTAGCAGGATTTATTGCACCGATTTCTTTACCATTAGTTGGTTTCTTGATGTTTGGTAATCTACTAAGAGAATGTGGTGTTTTAGATCGTCTATCAAATACTGCGCAAAATGAATTAGTGAATATCGTTTCGATTTTACTAGGCTTAACGATCTCAATTAAAATGCAAGCAGATTTATTCTTAAATGTCCAAACGTTGATGATCATTGCCTTTGGTTTAGTGGCATTCATCATGGATTCAGTGGGTGGCGTGTTATTTGCAAAATTGTTGAATCTATTTAGGAAAGAAAAAATCAATCCGATGATCGGTGCAGCCGGTATTTCTGCTTTTCCAATGTCTAGCCGTGTGATTCAAAAAATGGCGACAGACGAAGATCCACAAAATTTTGTCTTGATGTACGCAGTCGGCGCCAATGTTTCTGGGCAAATCGCTTCAGTTATTGCCGGTGGCTTGTTATTAGCGTTCTTCTCTTAATAAGTAAGATGGAAAATTGATTGAACAAAAAGGAAAGGAGCCGTAATCAATATGGATATGGAAGCGTTGAAAATTGCTGGAGAATTGATGATTTTTGGAATGGGTGGCGTATTTTTAGTATTGTTTTTACTCTTTTTGATTTCTAAATTACTACTTAAACTTTTCCCTGCAAAATAAAATAGGAAGTGACAGGCAATGATAATAAAAAGATTGTGGTTGGATCGAGATCGTCAAGCTTATGATCAGTGGGCTCAGTTGTTGCAAGATTCTGAATTGGTACCAGATACTCAAGTAGATTATACAGTTGGGATTTATGAAGGAGAAACATTGATTGCAACGGGTTCGATTTATCAAAGTATTTTAAAATGTGTCGCAATCGATCCAAATTATCAAAATGAAAATTTATTGACCAAAATTGTTGGAAATCTAAGGGAAAAGTTGATTGATTCAGGTTTTACACATTATTTTTTATACACGAAACCTACAGTCAGCCAATTATTCCACTCTTTAGGATTTGTAGAAATCATCGCAACAGAAGAATTGGTTTTTATGGAACAAGGAGGACCAAATTTTACAGATTATCTAAAAGAAATAAGTAAATTTAAACGGCCAACTAAAAAAAATACTGGCATCGTGATGAATGCAAATCCGTTTACAAATGGACATTTATATTTGATTACAGAAGCTGCCAAACAAACTGAAACGGTTTATGTTTTCGTTTTGTCACAAGAAGGTTCACTCTTTGATACAGCTACACGTTTTCGTTTAGTTCAAGAAGGAGTCAAGCATTTAAAAAATGTTGTCGTTTTGCCGACTAGACAATACATGGTTTCAAGTGCGACATTTCCTTCTTATTTTTTAAAAGACCAAGCAAAAGCTAGTGTTGCGAAAGTTCAAGCTAAACTGGACGCCACTCTGTTTAAAGAAAAAATTGCGCCTATTTTAGAGATTACAACAAGATTTGTTGGAGAAGAACCATTGTCACCTGTGACCAATATTTATAATGAAGCAATGAAGAATGTATTTTCTTCTTCCTTGCGTCTGATCATTTTACCTAGAAAAATGAAGGATGGAGAAATCATCAGTGCTTCAAGAGTACGAGCATTGATGGAAGAACAAGCCTATGAAGAAGTCAAAAAGCTTGTCCCAATGAATACCTTCAAAGAAATTATGAATCAAACTAAAGAATAAGAGGTGTACATTTTGGAAATGAAGCAAAACGCATCCGCAGGTACAACTGAATCAAGTGATATTTTAATCACACTTACTCAAAATGAGGTAAATGAGATTCAAATCGAGTTAGACAGTAGTGTTGAAAAACAATTTGGTCGTCAGATCCGAGCAAAAATTCAAGAAACATTAGAAAAATTAGCGGTAACAAATGTTAAGGTACAGGCAGTGGATAAAGGGGCATTGGATTGCACGATCGAAGCTCGAACTGTTGCAGCCGTTTATCGTGCAGCTGGTAAAGAAACGATTGATTGGCAGGTGATTCAATCATGGAACGACTAAGAAGAACCATGATGTTTGTACCAGGGGCCAATGCTTCAATGCTTAGAGATGCGACTTTATATGGCGCGGATTCATTGATGTTTGATTTAGAGGATGCTGTTTCTTTAAAAGAAAAAGATAGTGCTCGTTTACTTGTTTATAAGGCCTTACGGACGTTTGACTACTCTACTGTTGAAACCGTTGTTCGAATCAACGGATTAGATACTGTTGGACATCAAGATATTGAAGCGATGGTTTTAGCAGGTGTTGATGTGATTCGTTTACCAAAAACAGAAACGGCTCAAGATATTATTGATGTAGCCGCTGTGATGTCCGAAATGGAAACGAAATATGGAATTAGAGTTGGGACAACGAAAATGATGGCAGCAATCGAATCAGCTGAAGGTGTCTTGAATGCTCGAGAAATTGCGAAAGCTAGTGATCGTTTGATCGGAATCGCCCTTGGTGCAGAAGATTATGTGACCAACATGAAAACGCATCGCTATCCTGATGGACAAGAACTGTTTTTTGCGCGCAGTTTTATCCTACATTCAGCTAGAGCTGCAGGAATTGCGGCTATTGATACCGTGTATTCAGATGTCGATAATACAGCAGGCTTTTTAGCAGAAGTTGAATTGATAAAGCAACTAGGATTCGATGGTAAATCCGTTATCAATCCACGCCAAATTCCTTTGGTCAATAGCGTGTATGTGCCAACAGAAAAAGAAATCCAAAATGCCAAAGAAGTAATCTGGGGCATTCGTGAAGCAGAAGCTAAAGGCTCTGGTGTGATCTCAGTCAATGGGAAAATGGTAGATAAGCCGATCGTTGAACGAGCGGAGCGAGTGATTGCGCTAGCTATTGCAGCAAAATTAATTTCTGAGGAGGAAGTCTAAAATGAAAAATATTGTAGGCAAAGAAATTCCAGATAATTATGCTGAGCAATTTGGTTTATTTAAAGGTGAGTTAGCAACGATTCATGAATACAAAGAAGCAAGTCGCACAATCAATCCTGTTAGACCAAGAGACACAAAACTATTAGGAAGTTTAAGAGAAGCGATTGAAAAAACAGGTTTAAAAGATGGTATGACGATTTCTTTTCATCATCATTTTCGTGAAGGTGACTTTGTGATGAACATGGTTTTAAAGGAAATCGAAGCGATGGGAATCAAAAACTTATCGATTGCTCCAAGCTCAATTGCCAATGTTCACGAACCTTTGATCGATCATATCAAAAATGGTATTGTGACAAATATTACCTCAAGCGGTTTACGTGATAAAGTCGGCGCTGCAATTTCTGAAGGAATCATGGAAAATCCTGTTGTGATAAGATCTCATGGTGGTCGTGCAAGAGCGATTGCAACGGGTGATATCCATATTGATGTAGCGTTTCTCGGGGCACCCAGCTCAGATGCTTATGGAAATGTAAATGGAACAAAAGGCAAAGCAACCTGCGGCTCGTTAGGCTATGCTATGATCGATGCAAAATATGCAGATCAAGTCGTGATTATTACGGATAGCTTGATGCCTTATCCCAATACGCCAATCAGCATTCCACAAACGGATGTGGACTTTGTCGTAGAAGTCGATGCGATTGGTGATCCTGAAGGGATAGCCAAAGGTGCCACCCGTTTTACTAAAAATCCGAAAGAGTTATTGATTGCAGAATATGCAGCAAAGGTAATCACGCACTCACCGTATTATAAAAATGGTTTTTCATTCCAAACAGGAACAGGTGGAGCGGCATTGGCTGTTTCCAGATTTTTGAAAGAAGCAATGCTCAAAGACGGTATCACAGCTAGCTTTGCTCTAGGAGGAATCACGAATGCAATGGTTGAATTATTAGAAGAAGGACTAGTGGAAAAAATCATAGACGTCCAAGATTTTGATCATCCATCGGCCGTATCTTTAGATAAAAATAATAATCACTATGAAATCGATGCAAATATGTACGCATCCCCATTTAGTAAGGGTTCTGTGATCAACCAATTAGATACAGCGATACTTTCTGCACTCGAAATTGACACAAATTTCAATGTGAATGTTATTACAGGATCAGATGGTGTCATTCGTGGGGCATCTGGTGGACATTCAGATACGAGTGCCGCGTGCAAGATGAGTTTAGTGATCGCACCGTTGATCAGAGGTCGAATTCCAACGATTGTTGAAGAAGTCAATACCATTGTAACGCCAGGAAGCAGTATTGATGTCGTGGTGACAGAAATCGGCATAGCTATCAATCCGGAACGCCAAGATCTAATCGAGTATTTTAAAGAACTAGATGTTCCGCAATTAACAATGAAAGAACTACAAAAAAAGGCCTACAGTATCGTTGATAGACCAGATGCGATTGAGTACGGAGATAAAGTAGTTGCATTGATCGAATACCGTGATGGTTCAATTATTGATGTGGTCAGAAATGTCTAAAGCCTATCTAACGGGTGAAATGATTACTTTAGTAGAAATGCTAGATACCAGAGAAAGACGAGTAACGATCCAGCAAGAACTTTTACAAAAGTATCCAACAGGTGCCTTATTAAGCGCTACGATGAATATTCCAGGACCTATAAAAACAAATAAGCAGTTAAGACAAGCCTTTTTGACTGTCATCAAAGAAATCAATGCTCTTTTTCCTCCTGAACAACTAATTGCTTGTAAACACCGAGAATTGAAAACAGGTTCTGAATATTATCTAGTCCTTGATGAAACACCTAAAGAACTGAAAAGAAAACTGATTAAAGTTGAAGAAACACACCAGTACGGTCGTTTAATGGACTTAGATGTACTTTATTTAAAAGATCACAGTCTATCTTCAATTAGTCGTACCGAATTAAATTACAAACCAAGAATCTGTTTTATCTGCGAGAAAGAAGCAAAAATCTGTGGTAGACAAAGAGACCATAGTGTAGAAGAAATGCAAAAAACAATCAGTAATTTATTAAGAAAGGAAGGATGAAATGAAAAAAAAAATCCTTTTTACAGAAACTGTTCTGCGTGATGGTCAACAGAGTCAAATCGCTACACGAATGCCGACAAGCGATATGTTGCCGATCATTCAAACATTGGACGAAGCAGGCTATCACGCTTTGGAGATGTGGGGCGGTGCAACATTTGATGCCTGTATTCGTTTTTTGAATGAAGATCCATGGGAACGTCTAAGAACGATTCGAAAAGCAGTTAAAAATACGAAATTACAAATGCTTTTAAGAGGACAAAATCTACTTGGGTATAAAAATTATGCGGACGATGTCGTAGGAGCATTTGTTCAAAAATCTATCGAAAATGGGATCGATATTATTCGTGTTTTCGATGCGCTAAACGATACAAGGAATTTGCAAACATCGATTGAAGCAACGAAGAAGTTTGGCGGTCATTGTCAACCAGCAATTTCATACACGACTAGTGAGTTTCATACGATTGATTATTTTGTCGGTTTAACTACGGAATTAGAAAAAATGGGTGCTGATTCAATTTGCATTAAAGATATGGCAGGAATTTTGACACCAGATGATGCGTATCGCTTAGTTACAGAGATCAAAAATAAAATCCAAGTACCTCTAGAGGTTCATACGCATGCAACTAGCGGAATTTCTGAAATGACGTATTTAAAAGCTGTTGAAGCAGGTGTTGATATTATCGATACAGCGATTTCTTCTTTTTCTGGTGGAACAAGTCAACCAGCCACAGAATCAATGGCGTTAGCCTTAGAGAATTTAGGGTACGATACTCATTTAAATATGAAGAAAGTAGCAGAAGCAGTGGACTATTTTAATCCTATACGTGATAAGTTTAGAGAAGATGGCTTATTGAATCCTAAAGTAAAAGACACCGAACCAAAAACCTTGATTTATAAAGTACCTGGTGGGATGTTGTCAAATTTGTTGAGTCAATTGACAGAACAAGGGTTAGCGGATAAATACGAAGACGTTTTACGTGAAGTACCAAAAGTTCGTGCTGATTTAGGCTATCCACCGCTTGTGACCCCTTTATCACAAATGGTAGGAACGCAAGCTGTAATGAACGTTATCAGTGGTGAGCGATACAAAATGATTCCAAAAGAAATCAAGGATTATGTTAAAGGACTGTATGGAAAACCACCTGTTTCAATTTCAGAAGAAATGACAAAATTGATTATTGGTGAAGATGACGTGATCACAGTTAGACCTGCAGATTTATTAACACCAGAACTTCCACAATATAAAAAAGAAATTGGAGAATATGCAAAATCAACGGAAGATGTATTAATGTATGCAATGTTCCCGCAACAAGGAAAAGACTTCTTAGGTAGAAGAGAAGACCGATTTTACGATATTCCGTTGCAAGAAGTAAACGTTACATTAGATATTTAACTAAAAGAGAGGTTAGGATATAACTCGTAGAGTTATCTTCTAGCCTCCTTTTTTTACTTGTTTATAAAAAAAAATCGTCTAACATGAAAGCGATAAAACTAGTTCGAAATAGACAAAATATGACTCTGTAAATGTTAGTTGTAGTAGGCTGCATTTTAGTTTTTTTATTATGTCATTAAAATTAGAATAATATGTGTAATGAATGAGTATGAGCTAATTTTGGTTAGTAAAAAATCGGTTTATGACGGATTTAGTCATTATATTTAGAGATTTGAATATATGACACAAATGTGACATCGATAGGTTAATTAATGTAACTTTTCTCATTGTTCTAAAGGTTTACATTTGTTTATAATGCCGTTATAATAGCTAAAATCAAGTTATTTATAACGTTGTACATAGGTATGAAGGTAGAGTTTGGGATATTTGGTCATATGGAGTGAATGACTGGAGATAAATAGAAGTAAAGTTGCAGTAGTAAATACTACACTCCTATTTTTCAGTCTAGTCTAAATGAGCCAGCTCAGCTTTTAAATTTAGGAGGGGTGTTTTTGATTACGTATAAACAATCGTCGGAAACTTTTTTTGAAATGAAGAATCAGAAGTATCAATATTATTCATTAGCTTCACTAGAAACGGAGTCAAATCAATTTGTTGCAACATTGCCCTTTAGTATTCGTGTTTTATTGGAATCGTTGCTGCGGCAAGAAAATGGAACTGGGATTACACAAGAGCATATCAAGCATCTGGCTAAGTGGTCTTCAGAACATGCCAACAAGGGTGAGGTCCCATTCAAACCAGCTCGCGTGATTCTCCAAGATTTTACTGGTGTTCCAGCTGTTGTTGACCTCGCTTCTTTACGAAAAACAATTGCTGATTTTGGCGGTGATCCAACGACTATCAATCCGGAAGTCCCTGTCGACTTAGTCGTCGATCATTCTGTCCAAGTGGATGTTGCCGGAGTAAAACAAGCCTTGCAGCTAAATATGAAAATGGAATTTCAACGAAACCAAGAACGCTATCGCTTCTTAAGTTGGGCGCAAAAAGTGTTTGATAATTATCGAGTGGTACCCCCGGCAACGGGAATTGTTCATCAAGTCAACATTGAATATTTAGCTTCAGTTGTGACACAAAAGAAACAAAAGGATGGTACTATTTTACTTTATCCTGACACGTTAGTTGGGACCGATTCTCATACAACAATGGTCAATGCATTAGGTGTTTTGGGTTGGGGTGTTGGCGGAATCGAAGCTGAAGCTAGTATGCTTGGTGAGCCATCTTATTTTCCAATTCCGGAGGTTGTTGGTGTTCGCTTTATCAATGAATTATCCCAAGGGGCAACAGCAACGGATTTAGCATTAAAAGTAACTCAAGTGTTAAGAGAACACAAAGTTGTCGGTAAATTTGTTGAATTCTTTGGTCCAGGTTTAGTTAAATTAAGTTTAGCTGATCGAGCAACGGTGGCAAATATGGCACCTGAATATGGCGCGACCTGCGGATTTTTTCCTGTAGATAACGAAACGATTCGGTATCTGCGACTAACAGGAAGGGAAGAAGAAGCAGTCGTCATCACGGAACATTATTTGAAAGAAAATCAATTATTCTACGATCCGATAAACGATCATGAACCTCATTATACAACAGTCGTAGAAATCGATCTAAGTCAAATACAAGCCAACCTTGCAGGACCAAAACGACCACAAGATTTAGTCCCTTTATCGGAAATGAAAACAGCTTTCGAGAACGCTATGAAAGCGCCAGCTGGCTTACAAGGGTTTGGACTTTCTGAGAAACAACAAACAGAAAGCGTTACATTAAATTTAGAAGGTGTGCAACATCAATTAAAACCTGGAGCTGTAGCGATTGCAGCAATCACTTCATGTACGAATACATCAAATCCATTTGTCATGTTAAGTGCGGGATTAGTAGCTAAAAAAGCTGCATTACTTGGTTTAAACGTACCGAATTACGTCAAAACCTCATTAGCACCAGGCTCAAAAGTGGTGACAGCTTATCTGAAAAAAGCAGGTTTATTGCCTTATTTAGAACAATTAGGTTTTCATCTCGTTGGATATGGCTGTACAACTTGTATTGGTAACTCTGGGGCATTAAAACCTGAAGTCGAAGAAGTGATTAAAGAAAATGATTTACTGACTGCAGGTGTGTTGAGTGGAAATCGTAATTTTGAAGGGCGTATCCATCCCTTAGTTAAAGCAAATTATCTTGCTTCACCGCCACTTGTTGTTTTATACGCACTGGCTGGGACGGTCGATATCGATGTATTTAACGAATCAATTGGCATTGGTGAAAACGATATACCAATTTATTTTAATGATTTATGGCCGTCTAGAGATGAAATTCAGGCATTGATCGATGAATGTGTTACACCAGAACTGTACCAAGAAGAATATGCTCGAGTGTTTAGTGATAACGAAGAATGGAATAGTATTGAAACAAACGCTGAACCATTATACTCTTGGGAAGAATCAACTTACATTGCGAATCCGCCATATTTTACAGGAATGACAAAAGAAAGAGAATCAAGAAAGCCATTAAAACAACTAGCTGTCTTAGCTAAATTTGGTGATTCAGTTACGACTGACCATATTTCACCAGCTGGAAGTATTCAAAAAAATAGTCCTGCAGGCCAGTATTTGATTGATAGAGGGGTTGGGGTCCGTGAATTTAACTCTTATGGGGCCAGACGTGGTCACCATGAAGTGATGATGAGAGGAACTTTAGCCAATATTCGTATTCGTAATCAATTAGTACCGGATGTCGAAGGCGGCTATACGATTTTTGCACCAACACAAGAAAAAATGGCCATCTATGATGCCGCAATGAACTATCAGAAACAAGGGACGAAACTAGTGATTTTAGCAGGAGACGATTATGGTATGGGCTCATCAAGAGACTGGGCGGCTAAAGGAGTACAATTACTTGGAGTGGAAGCTGTAATTGCCAAAAGTTACGAACGAATTCATCGTTCAAATCTAGTGATGATGGGTGTTTTACCACTACAGTTCAAACCAGGTGAAGATGCTGATAGCTTAGGTTTAACAGGAACTGAGTTATTTGACATTGATATTGATGAAACAAAAGGTATTTTAGACACTGTAGCTGTTACTGCAAATAAATCAAATGGAGAAATAATTCAATTTGAAACGATTCTTCGATTTGATTCAGCTGTTGATATTACGTATTATCAGCATGGGGGAATTTTACCGATGGTGATTCGTAAAAAGCTTTAAGAGTAATTTAAAATGTATGCGAATAAATGGCTTTGAAGGTTGTTATTCATATATGGAAGAGAGGGACTTGGATGAAGATTCACAAAGGCTTAGAAGGTGTTGTTGTTTCTGAAACAAAAATCAGTTCGATTGTAGAGAATCAACTATTATTCGCAGGATTTAATATCGATGATCTAGTAGCTGAAAGAGTTCAGTTTGAAGAAGTGATTTTTTTATTGTGGTATTTAAGAATACCTACAAATCAAGAGTTGAAAAAATTTAGACAAGAGCTATCTTCACAAATGGCAATATCCGATACGATCATTACGTGTTTAAAAATCCAAACACGCCAGAACCTTCATCCTATGAGTGTGTTGCGGTCAACGATTTCACTTTTAGGAGTGTTTGATCCAAATGCAGAAGCGACAGATGAACGTTCAACCTATCTGCAAAGTATTGCACTACAAGCTAAAATGCCGACGATTATTGCGGCGTATGCAAGATTAAGAAAAGGCTTGGACCCAATTCCTCCAAGAAATGATTTATCGATTGCAGCAAATTTTCTGTATATGTTGACGGGAGAACTTGCTGAAGATATACGTGTAGAGGCGATGAATCAAGCTTTAGTTTTACATGCAGATCATGATTTAAATGCCAGTACTTTCACTGCAAGGGTGTGCGCATCCACATTATCTGATGTTTATTCATGTATTACAGGTGCAGTCGGTTCTTTGAAAGGGCCACTACATGGGGGAGCGAATGAAAAAGTTTTTGACATGTTAAAAGAAATTGATTCAGAAAATCTCAATGTAGAAGACTATTTAAATCAGAAATTGGATCGTAAAGAAAAAGTCATGGGCTTTGGCCATCGCGTATATAAGACAGAAGACCCAAGGAAAAAGCATCTGAAAAAACTAGCAAAAGAACTAACGACCATTACGCAAAAAGAACAGTGGTATTTTCTATCTTGCCAGGTTGAGCGTTATTTAAAAGAGACGAAAGGCTTGATTCCAAATGTCGATTTTTACTCGGCTACGGTATATCATTGCATGGATATCGATAGTGATTTGTTCACGTTGATTTTTGCAATGAGTCGTGTTTCTGGCTGGTTAGGTCATATTAATGAACAGAAAAAAGAAGATTGTTTGATTCGGCCACGGTCTCATTATATTGGACCTAAACAGTTAAAGTATAGTGAGTTGAATAACAGAATGCAATCAGGAGGAATGGAAGCATGATAAATGGGCAAAAAGTTGGTTTTAAAAATGGAAAATTAATTGTTCCAGACTATCCAATCATTCCTTTTATTGAAGGAGACGGAATCGGACCAGAAATTTGGCAAGCCGCTAAGGATGTATTTGACACAGCAATTGATGAGGCGTACAAAGGGACACGGAAAGTTATTTGGCAAGAAGTGCTGGCAGGAGAAAAAGCTTTCAATAAAACAGGAAGTTGGTTACCAGATGAAACATTGGAAACAATCAAAAATCATCTTGTAGCTATCAAAGGACCACTGACTACACCAATTGGCGGTGGGTTTCGTTCATTGAATGTGGCGTTAAGACAAGAATTAGATTTATATATCTGTTATCGGCCAGTTCGATATTTTGAAGGAGTTCCGTCACCGTTAAAACAGCCAGAAAAGACCGACATGATGATTTTCAGAGAGAACACCGAAGATATTTACGCTGGAATTGAATTTGCAGCTGAAAGTCAAGAAGCAGAAAAACTGATTGCTTATTTAAAAACAGCGTTTGGTGTCAATAAGATTCGTTTTCCAGAATCGTCAGCTATTGGGATCAAGCCAGTTTCTAAGGAAGGAACGGAGCGCTTGGTTCGTGGAGCCATTGAACATGCCTTAAAAAATGATCGACGATCTGTAACGTTGGTTCATAAAGGGAATATCATGAAATTTACTGAGGGTGGTTTTAAAAAATGGGGGTATGCGTTAGCTGAAAAAGAATTTGGTGATAAGATTTTTACTTGGGAAAACTATTTAGAAATCAAAAATAAAGAAGGAAAGTCAGCAGCGGATAAAAAGCTTGAAGAAGCAGAAAAAACAGGAAAATTAATTATAAAAGATCGTATTGCTGATATTTTTTTACAAGAAATCTTGTTACATCCTGAAAATTATGATGTTATAGCAACACTGAATTTAAATGGAGACTATATTTCAGATGCATTGGCGGCGCAAGTTGGTGGAATCGGAATTGCACCAGGAGCAAATCTAAATTTGGAAACAGGGCATGGTATCTTTGAAGCAACACATGGAACCGCTCCAGAATTTGCTGGTTTAAATCAATTAAATCCATCCTCATTACTTTTATCTGGTGTATTGATGTTTGATTATTTAGGTTGGGATGAAGCGAGTCAATTGATCACGAAAAGTATTGAAGAAGCTTTAGTGAATAAAACTGTCACAAAAGATTTTGCAGAACAAATGGAAGGGGCAACTTTGTTAAGTTGTTCTGGTTTTGGAGAAGAGTTAGTAAGGCTGATTAAACACAGTGAAACATAATGGCAAAAGTATTTAGACCAAGGAATAAGATGAGGTTAGGACCTAACTCTACGAGCTATATCGTGGCTTTAAGGAATCCGAATAAACGGTGAGAGCAGAAGCAAGCCTTTGGGCAATAAACGCTTCTGTTCCACCCGTTTTTAATACATAAAAAAACCTGACGAATATTCGTCAGGTTTTGAATTTACTAAAGTTAAGTTAATTATGCTTTGTTAACGTTAGTAGCTTGAGGACCACGTTGGCCATCTTCAACGTCGAAAGTCACTGCTTGACCTTCTTCTAAAGTTTTGAATCCGTCGCCTTGGATAGCTGAGAAATGTACGAATACATCGTTACCGTTTTCTGCAGTGATAAATCCAAAACCTTTGTCTGAGTTAAACCATTTTACTGTACCTGTTTCCATAATAAAAATCCTCCTAATGATATAAACATATTTTGCAATTACTTGAAAGGTGAAAATGTGGAAGATGTTTATTTGAAACAGCTACACATATATTACCGAACAAAAACTACACTCTTAATATAGCATATTTAAAGGCGTTTGACCAGTAATATCTATCAATTAAATAAAAATTTGTTAAGAAATAAAGATTAATTGTCAAAAAAAACTTATTTCTGTTATAGTATAGAAGTATTGAGCGTTAAATATGAAAGTAATGATAGAGTTATATCGTAGAAATCTATTCCGAAGGCGCAGCCTTGGAGCTGCATAGATTTGAAAGTAGGAAGGGTTCAGATTGTTTAGATGAGAATAAGGTTATCCTTACTAATAGATAGTTTTTACATGGTTTTATAGCTAACAAAATATTTAATCAACTTAATTAAAGAGCCACTCAACGATTCTGTTGAGTGGCTCTTGTCCATTTAGTAGAAAAAATGTTAATAGCGTAAAACAGCCAATAATGTTTTTTCATCAGGTGACGCTGTTTGATCTAAGACAAAGACTTTGCCACCTGTTCTAAGAACAGTATCTGTTACCTTATTCAAAACCTTTCGACGATCAAATTCTTCTGTCGACATTTCAGTTGTTTCATTAACGAAATTAGCAGTAGAAATGAAGAAATGAGATATTTTTCCTTCATCTGATGCAGGAACGATATCGTCCAATTGATCGACAAATTTTTTGTCTAATAACTGATTGTACGCTTTTGTCTCTATTGTTTCTAATTCTTGATTGATTTTTTGTGCACCTTTTTCAATATCTTTAAAAGAAACCTGGGCAGGAGAAGAAGAAACACAGGCATCGCTTACCAGATAAGGATTTTTTGCGATTTTTTTAAAGAGTGTTTGGTTTTCAGGTAAGGCATACAGACGAATTGGTAAGTTATCAGAATTTACAAAGGTGTCTTTCAAGTAATTATCGATTGCTTGATAGTAGTTAGTCCAATCAATTTTGACTTCTTCATCTTTTGTGTTCACACCATGATAGGCAACACCTTCTTTAGAAGAACCATTGTATCCAGCTCCGCCTTGAATGGAGTAATTCATACTGCCGCCAGTCAGCTCATCACCTAAAGTACCAACTAAATCGGTTGGTGCATCTGCAGGTAGATCGACCGATTTTACTTGATTGTTTTCAACTAAATAAAGTGCCATGGAATCACGATTTAAAGCCATTAAATAGTAACGATAATTGAATTGATTATTTTTAATGATTCCTAAAAGATAAGGTCGGTCATCAACATAATATTGATTATCGACAGGAACATGGAGTCGATGGATAAAGATATCATTTTCACTAATAATGATGGATACACTTTTTGTAGCATTACGCCAAAAGGATGAATCAGCAAGTAAGGCATCGATTTTTTCTTGAAAAGGGGCAAAAGAGTGTTCGACATACTTCTTCTCGAAGCGGACTTTTGCAGCTTTCGCGAAATTTTTGAGAGCCAAAGAATCTTTTTCAACATCTTGGTGAGCGACATGAGTATTTAAGATAAATGTTACAAAGGGACCTTGAACTTCGTCAGAGAATAGAACAGATAAGTTGTTTTTTTCTTGATCTAACATAATACATTCCTCCTAAATTTAAAAGCTTGACAAATCATTTGAACCTAAAGAAATTAGTATGCAAATAGTATTTGCTTCATTGACAATTTACGAAATTTCATAAGGAGTGATTTGTATAGTTAAAGAATACATCGGTAACATTTCTTTGGTACTAATAAAAGTGTAGCACAGGCAGAAAAATGTTGGAACTAATATGGTTCATTAGGATAGAAACAAAAGAAAAATATAAAAACCTCTTCTATGAGTAATTCCTCATGGTTTTTTTATGAAATACAAAATAGGTGTTCATTTTTATTTTAAATTCAGATGCTAATATGTCTTCATGCCAATTATCCCGAATTGGTTTTTCATACTTACTCCTACCAAGAGTAAATAACAACCTTCATTTCCACCATAGACGACGGTCGTGGTGGTTTTTTTAATTGTTCTTATCCCTTTTTTAAAGGGGTTTATGTACAGTTTGTAGTTATTTTAAAAAATGATTGAAACATTAATAAAAATAATTTACCACAGAATTAGTAAAAAAAATTAAAGGCTATTAAGAATATTCTCAAAGATATCAGCCGTTTCTTCTTCTTTATTCTTTAATAAATGAGTATAGGTATCTAAGACAGAACAAAATACACTGGAGCTTGTACAGTACTTAATGGCCAAGTATGGTTTATCTAGTGATCGAGTAGTACGGTATTATGACGCATCACGGAAAAACTGTCCTGCTCAATTTAATCTAGACGGCAATTGGAGTCGTTGGGTAGCTTTTAAAGCTAAGTTGAATCAGCCTGTTTATCAAACGCCAGAAAAACCGGCATCCAAAATAGTTAAACGTAAGCATAACCAGTACAACACAGTGCGACCAGAACAAAGTGGTCATGTTAAACCAACAAACGGATTATCCTATATGGTCCATTTAACAAGATATGGATGGGGACCGTTTGTAGAGTCCGGGCAACTGGCCGGATCGATCAGAAAAGGAAACACGATAGAAGCAATTAACGTATTAATCAATGGCTCAAAAGATTGGGTAAACATCGAGGCTCACAAAGCTGGGTCTGGATGGGATAAAGCCAAAAGAGGAGAAGGCGGATCAACTGGAAAAGGAATTCGGATAGAAGCTCTAAAAATGACTCTAAATGGCGTATTAAAAGATCAGTACAATTTAGTCTATCGTGTCCACCAATCAAGTATAGGATGGAGCGAGTGGGTGAGTGATGGTCGACAAGCTGGTATCATTGGACAAGGTAAAGGCATTGAGGCTGTTGAGATTAAGTTAGTTTCGAAGTAGTAAAATACCCTCCTCGGAGGGTATGTACATATTGAAAAAGTACGCTAAATAAAAAGAATTACAGTTTTCGTGTCTAAAAAACAAAAATATAAGTTAAAAAAACATTGAATTTTAACAGAAAGACTGATATAATTGCTTTTTATATAAAAGGGGGTTTCAAATGAAGACGGGAAAGATATTGTTGGGGATTGTTATTTTATTAGGAGTTTTTCTGGTACCAGTCAAAGCAGATGCTTACGTACTGTGGAATCATTGGTTAGGTGGATCTAATAAGATTCTGAGATACAATCAGCCAGGAACTAAACATAGTTTACAAGTAGCACATGCAGATATTCACTGGAACAAACAATCACCAGGAACAATCCAACGGATGGATAGGGCAGCTAATGTGCGGTTATATGATGTCAATAAAGGTGCAAATAAAGTGGGTGGAGTCACATCATCAGGAAACGGAACGATTGAATTTAATGATTACTATATGGTTAGGAATAACCATCCCTATAAAGAAGAATTTAGTTTCATGATTGCAACGCATGAATTTGGTCATGCTTTAGGATTATGGCATGCTCCAGGTTCTAAGAATGTAATGTATGCTAGTTTTGGTCCAGGTATTGTAAATAATCTTCCTACAGCGGACGACAGAGCTGGGTTACTTGCATCTAAAAGAAGATGGTAAAAGGAGAAAAGAATGAAAATAAAAAAATTTAGATTAATTTTACTGTTAAGTGTAACTCTTGTTTCACTTATTGCGTGTAAAAATGAAGATAAAAAAAGTGATAAAAAAGAAAGTGTAAGCACATCGATTTCACAAACAAAGGATGTTTTAGCATCACTAGGATTAAAAAACCAAAATGATGTAGACACATGGAAAACACCACTCTCCATCTTTATTTTAGAAAGTTCTTATATGGGAGCGTCCACACTTGAAGAAAAAACACTGGAAGCGGATAATATTTTTGTCGCGACTGTAGAAGAAATGGAAACAACATATCCCAATCCAGTATATGACGAGAACGGAAAATTAATTAGCAATACACCAAAAACTAATTTTAAATTGCATGTGATAGATAACTTAAGGGGGGACCTTCCAACAGGTGAAACAATTCAAGCCTCAAGAGACTATTTCGGAAACGGCGATGGGCAAGAAAAAGGGAAATTCTTAACACTAATAGAGGATGATATTATCCCCGAGGAGGGAAAAACCTACGTTTTTCTAACTTTTGTTCTAGATGGAGAATTAGCTATTCTACCTGGAGGGGAAACGCCTAGTAATTTTCCATTAGAAAATGCCCCGATGAACTTAGATAAGCAAACTAGGAGTGTTGTAGAGGATATCGTTGATTCTTCGACCAAAGTAGAGGAAATTGAAAAACAAGCAGCAAATGAGAAAGAGACATTTGATAAAATAGGAGATACTATGTTAAGCGGCCCCGAAATTCAAGCACGTATTGAAGGGCATGGAAATAAGCTTGATATGAATAAAGTCATAATAAAATAGCTGTTATTGGCTGAAAGCTTATCTCAATCATGAGGTAGGCTTATTTTTTTATTTACTCTTATCCAATGTCGAAATCTTTCTTTTAATATCCATACTCAAAACAAGCATAAACGATTTTATTTTTTACTACTAAAAGTGTAGCCGCAATCGTTACATCTCCACTGGTTCTTTTTGCCTTTTTTACCTGCAAAACCAGCCAAAGTACCTATGCCACCAGTTAGTAGCGCACCTCCGACTGCTTTTCCCATTGAAAAACCTTTCCGGTTGTTTTGCATGAACTGCACATCTAAACTTCTGCAGCGAGGACAATGAACTCCATTGTGGAATAATCCAGCTTTGTTAGTTGCTTTTACTTCAGCAATTTTATCGTCATTGTGTATCTCACCTATATAATTGTTATTACAATTAACTGCATTTTCATTTTCAAGTTCTTTTAGTATAATTGCGGTTTCTTCTGTTGTTCGCTCATCTTGACTACTCCAATCATATTTTTGATTTGCATAATATGCTACTTTTTACGACACAATCATGCAATCTTACATTCAATATTCACCCCTCTAAAAATAAAAGGGGGAGTAGAAATTATTTCACGCGGTAGTTTTATAGTATTTAGAACAAACTTATATTTAAAAGAGTTCAATTACAATAAAAACTAAATAGCTAGGTTTTTATTGAGTATGACATTATTTTTTCACAACGCTTCAATAAACCGATTCGTTCGAAACAAACGTGTTTCCAAATTCGTCCCTAATTCAACAGCTGCACTTTGCCCTTTACCGCTAAATTTATACCGAATAGCATCTGCATTGGTTTTAGCCGCGATATAAGAAACGCCAAAATTAGCCTGCATCGTATGGATCAAACGGATATAAAGGGCGCTTTCCGATATTCCAAAATGATTCGATAGCTGAGACAAATTCCAGCCTTCTTTTAAAAAGCGGAAGAATACAACATCAGGTACAAGTATTGCAGAAGCGCCGATATTTGCTTGAAACTCATGAAGTACTTCGTTATAAGAATAGTGCAAGCTACTTTCTGTATCGGTAAAAATCAGATCATTTTCAGTCATATGAAATAAATAATGCGTAATCTCATGACTGATCGTAAAATTCTTTCTTTTTTCACTCATGTTTTGATTATAGCCAATCGTTGTCTCTAAAGAGTCTTTAACGATCATACCGGAAATACGATCTCTTGCTACGCCATCGAATGGAAAACTGCGCATTGAAACTCCCTTAGATTTTACGTAGTCCCAAAGATAGGAACAGTCGTAATTTTCATAACCGATATTATTTGCTACCATCAACGCTGAGATATAATCGTTTATTTTATCAGAAAAACTAAGATATTCATCAATTTGCTCTGTCATCCAATCACGCCTTGTCGTCTTGTTTTAGTTCTCTTTCACGTTCGATTTCAGCTCGTCTAAAACGAAGAAAACGATCCACTTCATCTTTCAGTTCATCTACTTCATTTTCAGATAAGCCTTCTGTATTCATCCGAAACATGATCTGAGAAGAGAGTTTGTCCTCTTGATCAGCTTCTTTAATGGAAGATACTTCAGAACGTCCCAATAAATAGTCAGTAGAAACATCAAAATAATCAGCTACTTTTTGGATATTCTCTATTTTTGGAGAAGAAGTATCCCAACGACGAATTTGTCCATTAGAAATACCTGTATTTCGTTCGATTTCAGCAAAAGTAACTTTTTTCTTGTCTGCGAGTTCTTTAATTCTGAAAGTTAAACGCATGTTTTTCAACCTTTCATAAGCTTAAATGGAAAAAATTAGCTTTTAAGCTATTTTTAATTGACAATTAGCTTTTAAGCTATTATAATGCTCTTATAAACTAATTTGTCAGTAAGTAGTTAGATAAAGCTATTCTAGCAGTCAGCATCTATAGCGAAAGCAGCAGAAGTAGAATAAAGCTTATTTAACTATACTTACATAATAGCGTAAATGCTAATTTTAGTCAACGATTTTAATATAGATTAGCTAATTCACTAAATAAAGGAGAGGATAAAAAATGCTTTTATTCCCTGAAATCGATCGAAAGAAAACGAAAAAAAAAGTTGATAATTTATTAAAAACGTATCGTTCTTTAGTAAGAATCGCTGGAGAGAAATGTTCGCCGAAAGTAACAACGGCATATACATTTGAAATGAAAAATATTGATAAAAAATTTTCTCGCAAACCGGATAAAGTGGTTGATCGAAAATATCTTGCAGAAGTTGAATTAGAAAAGATCACAGATGCTATGAATCAGTTGGATGCGTACGATAGGCAATTATTATATGACAAATTTATGGACCGAAATTTTACAACAAATATCGCGATATATATGAAACATCATATGAGTGAAAGTAAGTTTTATCGGGAATTAGACAATGCGATGATACATTTTGCTGAGTCATATGAAAGTGGAAAACTGTTAATAGAAAAATGACACTATTATGGGAGAAATTTGGTAGTTTAACTAGACAATAATCAAGTAAAGTATTCCTATACGATAGTTAAAAAGTGTTCAAAAAAAAAAGAAAAGCATTTAAAGCAAACTATCGTAATGATTCAAAAATAATAAGCTAGTTAAGTAAATAATGAAAAAAGGTGGTAATTATGAAAATGTTTGAGTATTTAGATCGTTTTTTAGTCGATGCAGATCATAAAGCAATTTACGTGTTAACATTGATTTGTATCGCGATGATCATCGATTTTTTAAGCGGTAGTTTAGCTGCAAAAATCAACCCCAAAATTGATTTTTTAAGTAAAGTAGGGATCAATGGAATATTGAGAAAAGTAGCTAGCATGGTATTACTTATGTTCTTTATTCCCTTAGCACCATTGATTCCAGGTGGAGCTGGGGTAGGGCTGATCTATGTTTTATATGTTGGCTATCTGCTGATGGAGTTAAAGTCAATCTTTGAAAATTATAAGAAAATGGGCATTGGAACTGAATTATTTGAAGAGTTCATCAAGAGCATTAAAAATGGCAATGAAGATGACTAGTACAAGTCATTTTATTATCTATTAAAAAAATGAAACTGAACGCAGAGATTTTCTGTCGCAGTTTCATTTTTTAGTAGGTTTATCTTTTTTTAGCATTTAATGAACGGAATAAAGTTAGACCTAAAGCTGTTAAACATAAAATAAAAGAACCTAAGAACGTGATCCTCATCCCAAAAATAAAGATATCAGGTCTTGCGCTGATGTATGTCGTCACACGTTGACCATAAGCAACGCTCATTGCGTTATACAAAATTGTCGTAGCCAATGCAATTCCCAAGACCATTCCTAAATTACGAGCGAATGAGTTCATACTCCCAGCAACGCCTAAATCCTCTTTGGAAACACTACTCATGACAGTCGTATTGTTCGGTGATTGGAAAAGTGCATTTCCTAAACCCATAATACCAGTCGCCACAATATAATACCAAAGCGGTGTGCCTTGATTTAAAAACATATACATTAAAGACGTGATCGATAACAAAATCAATCCAGATAAGGTTAAAATCTTTGTGCCGATTTTATCCGTTAAAAAACCGCTAATAGGAGAACCAACGACCATTAATAAAGGAAAGACCATCATCAATAGTCCTGCTTTACTGGCTGGTAAACCACGGGCATTTTGTAAGTAAAACGGGATCACAACGTTGACAAAGAAGTTAGATGAAAAAATCAAAACAGCCGTGATCAAGCTCATTGTAAAGACCTTGTTTTTAAAAATCGAAAAAGTGATCAAAGGTTGACGGACACGTTTTTCTACTCTTATAAAAATGATAAATGAAAGTACTGCAAAAGCAAATAATACAACAGACAAAGTAGCGTCAAAGCCGATTTCCTGACCAATAAAGATACCTCCAAAGAATGTCATAATAAAGGCAGCAAACAAACTAAATCCAAGTATATCAACTTTTTTTCCGCTTTTAGTGATATCTTTTGGTAAAAATTTCTCGCCAATCAAAATTGTGATGATTCCAACAGGCACATTGATCCAGAAAATATAAGACCATGAAAAGTGAGAAAGAATCAATCCGCCGATTCCAGGTCCAGCAATTGACCCCAGAGAAACAAAAGCACCAATCGAACCTAATGCTCGACCACGTTCTTTGAAAGGAAATACTTCTGTGACAATCCCTGAATTTGCGGCCATTGTCATACTTGAACCAATTCCTTGAACGATTCGTGCAAATAAAAGGAATTCTAGCGAATGATTAAATCCGCATAATAACGAACCTACTGTAAAAATCACGGTTCCGATACGATAAACTTTGATCTTTCCAAAACTATCTCCGATTTTTCCAAAAAGCAAGAGACAAGAACAAACAATCATCAAATAAATTGAAACAATCCATTCCGATTGATTCATTGGTACCTTCATATCCTTTGAAATTGTCGGTAACGCTATATTGACGATGCTGGCATCTAAAGTGGACATAAAAGTAAACATTGCTACTGAAACTAAAATCCACCAGCGATTTTTTTGTACTTCTTTATTTTCTTGAAAACTATTAACTGACTCCATAGACTCATCTCCTCAAAAAAGTATGAACATTCCGTTCTTATGATACTCCTTTTTTCGAAAAAATGTTAGTGAGAAAATAATGAAAATTATCAGGAAAAATTTTTTCTAAAACCTTAGTACTGAATAAATTTTTTGAATTTTATGAGAGTAATGATATAAAAGGAAAAAATTGTATTTTTTTATTTTTAACTTCTGTTACAATAAAAAAAGAATAACTGTACTAAAATGTCGTTTTTTTTGTTATACTTTTTAAGTGAAGTCAATCATTGTGGAAGGTATATCTGTTTCAAAAATGTCTTATAACGAATTAAAACAGACGAACCACTTAACATAAAAAATGCTGATGATGTATGAAGAGTGAAAGAAAAACAAAAATATAAAGTCTTAAGAGAATAAGTTTTTGATTGTTCAGTCCGAAGAAAATTTTGCAAAAATGAATGACTTTCCAGCCAAAGCTGAACGAACCCACTACACTTTTAAGATAAGGAGGACATTATGGCGACGAAACATGATCAAATATTAAAGTATATTGAAGGATTACCGATCGGTGATCGTATTTCTGTTAGAAGCATTGCTAAAAATCTTGGTGTGAGTGAGGGCACTGCGTATCGGGCTATTAAAGATGCTGAAAACATTGGATTAGTCTCAACGATCCAGCGTGTGGGAACAATTCGAATTGAACGTAAATTAAAAAAACATATCGAAAAATTGACATTTGGTGAAGTAGTTCGCATTATTGAGGGAGATGTTTTAGGGGGATCGGCTGGTCTAGATAAGGTTTTGAATAAGTTTGTGATCGGTGCAATGACTGAAAAGGCGATGACGCGATACATTACGCCTGGATCACTGATGATTGTTGGGAATCGACAAGGGGTTCAAAAATTAGCTCTGGAAAATGGCGCAGCTGTTTTGATCACTGGTGGATTTGACACAGAAGTCGAAATTGCTGAGTTGGCGGATGAATTAGAAATGCCGGTCTTAAGAACAACGTATGATACGTTTACAGTGGCTACCATGATCAACCGTGCATTGAGCGATCAATTGATCAAAAAAGATATTATGTTGGTCAGTGACATTTATACGACATTAGAAAAAACGAATTACTTATATTCCACGAATACCATTGCAGATTATCAAAAGCTTTCTGAGAAAACCCATCATTCACGTTTTCCTGTAGTAAATAAAAGCCTGCGATTGGTTGGAATTGTTACAGCTAAAGATGTTTTAGGCAAAACGGAAACATTGGCAATGGACAAAGTCATGACCAAAGATCCGATCGTAGTGAAAAAAATGATGAGTGTTGCTAGTGTCAGCCACCAAATGATTTGGGATGGATTAGAAGTCATGCCAGTTGTTGAAGACGATCTGTCATTAGTTGGTTTCGTTTCTAGACAAGATGTAATGAAAGCAATGCAGCTCGTTCAAAGACAACCCCAAATTGCTGATACGATTTCAGATCAAATCTCTGGTGAAGTCATGCCTATTGACGAGAATGGAAAAGCAGATGAGCCTCAGTTCAAATTTTCCGTCACACCCCAAATGGTCAACAGTGTTGGGACGATTTCATTTGGTGTCTTAAGTGAAATCATCTCAAATGTGACACAGCGCACGATGATCACTAATCAAAGAAGAAATGTTTTGATTGAACAAATGAGTTTGCATTATCTGCGTTTGATTCAATTAGAAAGTGAACTTACTATTCGTCCAAGAGTTTTAGAAATTGGGCGACGGTCAGCGAAATTGGACATTGAAGTTTATTTGGAGAATGCTCTTGTAGCGAAAGCAATCGTTGTTTGCCAAGTAATGGAGCGTACCTAGGAGGAAGTATATTATGGATGTTGTCAAAGAGATTTTAACAAAAATAAAAAAGTATCAAACAATTATTATTCATCGCCATCAACGACCTGATCCAGATGCGATCGGTTCACAAGTTGGTTTAGCAGAAATTTTACGAGAAAGCTTTCCAGAGAAAAATATTTATCAAGTAGGCGGTCCTGTTGAGGGCTTAGAGTTTTTAGCACAAATGAATGAAGTGTCTGATGAAACATATAAAAATGCATTAGTTATCGTGACTGATACGGCTAATTCTCCTAGAATCAGTGATGAACGTTATGATTTAGGGGCGGAATTGATTAAAATAGATCACCATCCGAACGATGATCCATATGGTGATTTGGTTTGGGTCAATACGAAGGCGAGTAGTTGTAGTGAGATTATTGCGGATTTCTATCATCTTAATCAAGATGAATTGGTCCTAAATAGCAATGCAGCTCGCTTGTTATATGCTGGAATTATCGGAGATACTGGCAGGTTTTTATATCCATCAACGACGCCTCATACATTAGAAGTAGCAGCCGAATTGATGTCGTTTGATTTTAATCCTGCAGAGCTAAATCGTGAATTAGAACAAATTCCAATGAATGTGGCTAAATTAGCTGGATATGTGTACCAAAATATTGAAGTGGATGAACAAGGGGCAGCTAAAGTTATTCTGCCCCAATCGTTACTTGATGAATATGGTATTGTAGATTCAGACACAGCCGCAATCGTATCTTTACCTGGTGTGATCGATGAAGTTTTGGCATGGGGAATCTTTGTGGAACAACCACAAGGGTATTACCGAGTACGTCTACGCTCAAAAGGTCCTGTGATCAATGAATTGGCCAAAAAACATCATGGTGGCGGACATCCTCTAGCCAGTGGAGCGAATGCTAAAGATCAAAAAGAAATAAAGGCTATTTATGAAGCGATTCAAAAATTATGTAAAGAATATAAAAAATAATTAGCAAGACTTCTGCTATTCTAAAGCCAGTTAAATAGTGGATAGTGATTTTTTAAGACAAGCTAAACCTAATTGTGCCAAATAATATCATTTGGTGTAGTTGGGTTTTGCTTTTTCAGTGAATAAAAATCATGGTCAAGAAAAACGAATAAAAGAAATGACGAAAGACAAACGCCTAAGAGAATATAATTTTGGCATAGATGAAGACTTGCCCGATGGTGGATTGAAGAATGCTAGTGTGTCAAAAATAAGTTATGATGATGGAAAATAAATGATTGAGAGTATGACTGATCTTCCTTATATCGAAAAGGCAAATAAATGTTTTCTTGTAAATTTCTCTTGTAAATGGGTCTTCCCTTTCATCTGGAAATACGATAGAATGAATTGACAACATTTTGATGGATAGCTGTTATTTTTATGAGATTTTTTCATTAAAATAATAACTATCAGGAGCTATTAAAAAGAGAAGACCCGTTACTTTAAGCAGTAAGGGGCGCTGAATCTATAAAGAGAAGAGGAGAATTTAGATGGAAAATTTACCAAGTTGCCCTGAATGTGGTTCAACATACACTTATGAGGATCGCGGCATGATTATTTGTCCAGAGTGTGGACATGAATGGTCACCAACCGATACAGCTGAAGATACAGCAGCTGTTATTAAAGATTCCAATGGGAATGTTTTGGCGGATGGAGATAACGTGACAGTTATCAAAGATTTGAAGGTCAAAGGAGCAAGTGGTGCCATCAAACAAGGAACGAAAGTTAAAGGTATTCGTTTAGTGGTTGATGCAGCTGATGGTCATAATATTGATTGTAAAGTGGATGGATTTGGTCCAATGAAGTTGAAATCAGAGTTTGTGAAGAAGAATTAAAGCTAAAATAGTTGTTTTATATTATTAATTTTAACGAGCTTGGGACGTGTCCCAAGAACCATAGAATAGAAGACCGAAATCATAAAAATGATTTCAAGTCTTCTATTTTTTAGATTATTGGGAGATTCTTCCTTGTAAGGACACAAATCTGTTTATCTAAAATTTCCAGCATGTCCTCTATTTCCTTAATAGCTGTGATAAATTTTCCCACAAGTATGATATTCACGAATGATTTTCTTTTTGTTGTCAGGCATATTTTGGTCATTGAAAAAATTATTCAATAATAATAACGGTATTTCCATATAATATTTTTCTTTCATTCAAACAAAATAATTTGTGAAACCATCCAAAAAAACGATATAAGCAGTTTAAAGCTGTCAATATTGTTTCCAATGGGAAAGAAGTTTCGTAAATCGACCGAAAATAGCAATCATATCTAGAAATTCATACAAAAGCTTGGTACAATTTGAAACTTCTCTGTGAAATATATAGGATGCATTTTATATTCTATTTTTGTATCTAGTCCGAATCTTCCCGAAATGATTGCACTCGCTTCACACCACGCCAAAGGTTAATAAGAGCTAAAACGCCCCCTAAAATAAGTGGGATCCATAATAGTTCTGGCGAGTAATTTAAATTATTTAGTTGCTCGATGGAATGACTATCTTCCAAAGTCCATAATCCTTGTAATACCTGAAAACTAAACGCCATCATAAAGGTGGCAATCAGTAGAAGGACAAAGCCAATGTAATGCAGTTTGCTTTTTTTTCTAATAATAGCAAATACAATATATAAAAAAAGTAGAAAGATAGGCACGCCAAAAGCAAAGTATGGATTTAACATAAAAAGACCTCCGTATGTAAGAATTGAATGCTAAATGTAAGAATTGAATACTAAAATTTGTTCCCGTATCGTAATCTAAATCCTTATAAAACAATCATACTGCAATTTTTTCAATTTGCATAATATATTTTTTTGTTAAAACTTTCGTTTTTAGAAATGACAAAATAGTCATTTTCTACTACACTGGAGAAAAGGAGTGATTTCTAGATGTCAGCATACACTGTGCCAATCAAAACGGCGATAATCGTGTTTCCTTTTTTAGCATTTGCGATTTCGTTTGTACTTGTTATTCGAGAATATCGAAAATATGGCACCTTTTTATTTAGGCGGGCACTGATACTATATTCGTTTGTATTTTATTTGTTGTGTGCGTATTTTTTAATTATTTTACCTTTGCCGCCTCGTGCGGAAGTAGCGCAATACACTAGTCAGTATTTTGAATTACGACCATTTTATTTTGTTAGTCGTTTTTTACACGATACGGTATTGAATATCCATGATCCAAGTACCTTTGTTCCAGCCCTTAGACAAGGAGTTGTTTTAGAACCTGTATTCAATGTTTTGCTTTTAGTCCCGTTTGGTGTTTATTTGCGTTATTATTTTAAGTGCTCATTTAAAAAAGTTGTTTTAGCTAGTTTTCTCTTGTCGCTCTTTTTTGAATTGACGCAGTTGAGCGGTTTGTACTTTATTTATCCTAGACCGTACCGTTTAGCGGATGTGAATGATTTGATCAATAATACATTTGGTGGAATTGTCGGTTATGGGATCACACCGATGTTGACCTTTTTGTTTCCAACAAGAGATGAATTGGATGAGGCGGCGTATGAAAAGGGACAGTCGGTCAGTTTGTTCAGACGATTTGTGGCTTTTCTGATCGATTGGTTTGTGATTTCGATCGTTCAAACAATTGGGATGTCGCTTTTAAATTTAATTCCTCAGTATAGAGAATGGTTTGCAGGATATCCTACATTAGAAGGACGAGTTTGGTTTTTCGTTATGGTCTTTTTAGTGTTTATGCTATTGCCAAAACTTACGAATGGAGAAACGATAGGCAAGAAAATCGTGCGTATTCAAGTAGTGGAAGAAGGACATGAAAAAATTCGTTTTAGAGCGCTATTTATTCGATATGGGTATTTGTATTTTGTTTATGGTCTGATCAGTTCCTACATGACAAGTTCAGCCGATTTACTGAATTCGAATAATCGTATGTTGCAGCTTGTGAGTTTTATGTTGTTTCTATTTTGTTCATTCTTACTACTCTTGTTTTTCATCAATGTGTTTTATGTACTGATCAGAAAAAAGCGTCGGCTATTTTACGAAAAAGCAAGTCATACCTATACGATCAGCACGATAAAAAGAGAGGAAAATACAGAAAATCAATAAGGATTTGTGGTTTTTGTGGTATAATGCATGAGGACTTACACAACAAGTTTGAAAGAGGTGAGGTAAATGAGTTCATTTAAACAATTTCAGTTCAACGATTTTATCATGGAAGCACTAGCAGATAAAGGTTTTGAACAACCAACAGAAGTACAAGAAAAATTGATTCCTGTCATTAAAAAAGGCAAAAGTGTGATCGGTCAATCTCAAACAGGAAGTGGAAAGACCCACACATTTTTATTACCATTGATGAATAAAGTAAATCCTCAATTGGATGAAGTGCAAATTTTGATCACGGCACCCAGTCGAGAGTTAGCAAATCAAATTTACCAAGAAGCAGTTCAAATCGCAAAATTCAGTCAGCCGGAAATTCGTGTGACAAATTTTGTCGGTGGGACAGATAAACAACGTCAAATTGCGAAATTAAAACATCAGCAACCGCACGTGGTTATTGGAACGCCGGGCCGTATTTTAGATTTGATGAATGAACAAGCATTAAAAGCTCATACTGCATTTGCTTTTGTGGTGGATGAAGCAGATATGACATTAGACATGGGCTTTTTAGAAGAAGTTGATCAAATCGCCGGACGCCTGCCCGATAAATTACAGATGCTCGTTTTCTCAGCGACGATTCCTGAAAAGCTAAAACCTTTCTTAAAAAAATACATGGAAAATCCTGTAATAGAGCATATCCAACCGAAGAATATCATCTCAGAAACAATCGATAATTGGTTGATTTCTACTAAAGGAAAAGATAAGAATCGTCTAATTTATCAATTATTGACGATAGGACATCCTTACCTTGTCATAGTATTTGCTAATACGAAACAACGTGTTGATGAAATTACTGATTATTTAAAAGACCAAGGCTTGAAAGTTGCGAAAATTCATGGGGATATTTCTCCTAGAGAACGTAAACGTGTCATGCGCCAAGTGCAAGATTTAGAATATCAGTATGTCGTTGCCACCGATTTAGCTGCTCGCGGTATTGATATTGAAGGTGTTTCTCATGTGATCAATGCAGAAGTGCCAAGTGATCTTGACTTCTTTATTCACCGAGTAGGTAGAACGGGAAGAAATGGGTTAGATGGAACAGCAATCACTTTGTATTCACCAGCAGACGAAGAAGCAATCTCTGAAGTGGAACAATTAGGAATCGAGTTTCATCCAAAAGAGATCAAAAATGGTGAGTTGATCGACACGTATGACCGTAATCGCAGAACCAAGCGTGAAAAATCAAAAGATGCGTTAGAAGATCCAACGCTGATTGGTTTAGTTAAAAAGAAAAAGAAAAAAATCAAACCAGGCTACAAAAAGAAAATCGAATGGGCGATTTCAGCTAGTAATAAGCAAAAACGTAAAGTCGAACGTCGTCAGCAAACTCGGACGGCTAAGAAATCTAAAAAGAATAGTTATAAATAAAACGAAGCAGCAAGATGAATCAACTCATCTTAGCTGCTTAATTTTTTGATCATCTCGACACAAACGATGCCATCTTCCAAGTACTCTTCAGAGTTTACGGAGTAATGTAATGATTTGTAAAAAGGTAAAGCTGTTTTTTCTGCAGAGAGTATACTACATTTATACCCGTCGTTTCGTGCTTGATCTTCTAATAGCAAAAGTAATTTCTTTCCGATCCCTCTATTGCGATAGTCTTTTCGAACACAGAAGCGATCAGGTTGGATCGTACGGTTGTCTTTATTTTGATAACGAATCGTTGCAATTGCTAGTGTCCCTTCATAAGCCACAAAGTAATAACGATCTATAGTATCTAATTTATCAAATTCATCGTGCAATGAGATTTCTTGTTACAATACAAAAACCTCATAACGTAAGGCAAAAGCTGCTGCCTGGTTCCATCGTTCATTCCCAAAATGTATGTGCATTTTGAACCTCCAGATAATTTTCTTAATGAAAGAATCATTCAATGGTATACTTAAGCATAACAGATATTTTTGAAATGCACGAGGAGGGAATAGTGTGGATTTATTTGAACAAGTTGAATGGGCAAATTGGAAAAATTTGAAAGATCCAGAAAAAGAAGTGCTTTTACAGCAATTGTTGATGTATTTTGTGCCACCAACTGTTGAAATTAATACGATTCAATTAGTAAATTTTGAACTGTATGGCATTAAATGTCGCACGTTTGAATTAGAGTTTGATGGTGAATTATTTGTGTTCATTCCTGGAAATAGCGAGGCAATTCTTGGTTGGGATTTAGGCGTAGAAGGACTACGTTCACATGAGCTATTAGGATTTGATGTAGAGGATTTGGAAAAAAACACATTCAAAACGACCTTAACAAATGAAGAAATTTTACCTGTATCTGAATGCTTAGAAGAAGAGCCTCAATATGATTTAACGTCATTAGAGGGAATTTCTGATTACATAAACGAGTATACGACGAATCTAAGAAAAGTTGCAATTCCGGCCATGTTCGTTCAAAAATACGCATTACCAGCTGGAACTGAATTTTTAGGAATATTTGACACGGTAACTGGAATCTTTGAAGGGGAAGTAGAACAATTTTTTCCGTATGAAGAGATCATTTGTGCGCAACTTTTTCCTAAATTATCTGCTGAAGAAAGTTTCACCTGGTCATTTCCAAAATCTTTATTGGTAAAAAATGAATGCTATTTAGAGTTCTTACCTGAATCAGATTATTATTTTGTCTATAGCCATAATGATTTCACGCACGAAGAATTAAAGCTTGCGGTCAAAAGGCAAGGGTTTGATTTGTTATCAGAAGATCAGTGGGAGTTTGCTGTTGGTGGGGGAACCCGTCGCTTATTTCGCTGGGGAAATGAATTGCTGATTCAAGATAATGAATCTGGCCGTCAAATTAAAAGTAAAATGGATGGTGCGAACATGTTTGGTCTAGTGATCGACACCGAACAAAATCATTTTGAGCTGACGAATGATTTGGCAAAAAGTAAATTGATCAATCAACTAGTAGAAAAAGAAACGATAATTGAGAAGATGCTGCCGCTATCCACCTATTTCCATCCAAGGCATATGATTTCAGCAGATCAAAAATTAAGTCCAAAAGAGTATCTCTATCGAAAAGTCATTAAAATTGAAAGTTAATTGAAAGCATTGACTTTTTTTCAATCTTTCCTTATAATTTGTAGGGAAACTAAAGGATATGATTCGATTTAGAGTGTTTACAGAAAGTTCTTCATTGTTGAAAGAAGAATAACACAAAAACGTAATTGCTCCCTTTAAATAAATTTTGGTAGAAATATCAACGCGACTCTGCGTTATGGAGTTTAAGAGGTAATGAACGTATGTCAAGCGACTTCATTGCAAACAAGGTGGTACCGCGATTTGTCGTCCTTGTGTTGCAGTGAATGCCGCTTTTTTTGTTGCACAAAATCGAAAACTCATCACTTATTTTTAGAAAGTAGGAATGAAACAATGAAACAACTATCAAGTAGTCAAGTTCGTCAAATGTATTTAGACTTTTTCAAATCAAAAGGGCATTCTGTGGAGCCAAGTGCTTCTCTAGTACCCGTCAATGACCCAACCTTACTGTGGATCAATTCAGGTGTTGCCACATTGAAAAAATATTTTGATGGGTCAGTTGTTCCTGAAAATCCAAGAATCACAAATGCACAAAAATCGATTCGTACAAATGATATCGAAAATGTTGGGAAAACAGCACGTCACCATACAATGTTTGAAATGTTAGGGAATTTTTCGATCGGTGATTATTTTAAAAATGAAGCAATCCACTGGGCGTGGGAGTTTCTAACCTCTCCTGAATGGATGGCATTTGATCCTGAAAAATTATATGTAACAGTTTACCCAAAAGATACAGAAGCAAAACGTATTTGGCATGAAGAGGTTGGTCTATCAATGGATCATATCATTGATATTGAAGACAACTTCTGGGATATTGGTGCGGGTCCATGTGGTCCAGACTCAGAAATTTTTTATGACCGCGGTGAGTCATTCAACGACGTTGCAGAAGATGATCCAGAAAACTATCCTGGTGGAGAAAATGAACGTTATTTGGAAATTTGGAATTTAGTATTTTCTGAGTTTAACCACCAAGCGGATAATACGTATGAGCCACTGCCTCATAAAAATATTGATACGGGTATGGGCTTGGAGCGTATGGTTTCTATCGTTCAAAATGCTCCAACGAACTTTGAAACAGATTTATTTATGCCGATCATTCATGCAGTAGAAAAATTAAGCGGACAAGTAACATATGGTCAATCACCACAAACCGATATTTCATTTAAAGTCATTGCGGACCATATTCGCGCATTGTCATTTGCAATCGGAGATGGAGCATTACCTTCAAATGAAGGCCGTGGCTACGTATTGCGCCGTTTATTACGTCGTGCGGTTATGCATGGGAAAAAATTAGGAATCAACGAAGCTTTCTTATACAAATTAGTTCCAGTAGTTGGTGATGTGATGGTCAGCTATTACCCAGAAGTATTGCAACAAAAAGAATTTATCGAAAAAGTGGTTCGGACAGAAGAAGAGCGTTTCCACGAAACAATCAATGAAGGATTAGATATTTTAAATGAGTTGATCACGAAAGTAAAAGCAGCTAATGAAGCTACTTTAAATGGTAAAGATATTTTCAAATTATATGATACGTATGGCTTCCCAGTTGAATTAACTGAAGAAGTGGCAGAAGATTCTGGCTTAAAAGTTGATCATGCTGGATTTGAAAAAGAAATGGACGCGCAAAGGGAACGTGCTCGTTCAGCTAGAAGTAAAGCTACCTCAATGGGCGTTCAATCAGCTGTTTTGACGGATATTAAAGTTGACAGTAAATTTGTCGGTTATAGCAAGTTAGAAGCTACAAGTAAACTTTTGATCATTTTAAAAGACGAAGAAATCCTTAATGAACTTTCAGAAGGTACAGCACAATTGATTTTCGCTGAAACACCTTTCTATGCTGAAATGGGCGGACAAGTAGCGGACCATGGAACAATCAAAGATGAAAATGGTACGATCGTAGCTCATGTCGAAAATGTGTTAAAAGCACCAAACGGTCAATTTTTACACACGGCTCAAGTGACTGGAAAATTAGTAGAAGGTGCAACGTATGAGCTTCATGTCGATGAAAAAATGCGTAATCGTATCTTGAAAAATCATACTGCGACTCATTTATTACATCGTGCGCTGAAAGATATTTTAGGCGATCATGCCAATCAAGCTGGTTCATTAGTCGCTCCAGGTCACTTACGTTTTGACTTCACTCATTTTGGTCAAGTCACACCAGAAGAATTAGTTCAAATGGAAGCAATCGTCAATGAAAAAATTTGGGAAGCCATTCCAGTTGAAACAGTCGAAACAGATATCGATACAGCAAAAAATATGGGCGCTATGGCTTTATTTGGTGAAAAATACGGCAAAGAAGTTCGCGTCGTGAATATCGGCGGCTACTCGATCGAACTATGTGGTGGAACGCACGTAACAAATACAGAAGATATTGGGATTTTCAAAATCGTGTCTGAATCCGGGATCGGTGCAGGTGTACGTCGGATTGAAGCTGTTACGAGTAAAGAAGCGTATGAGCTAATGAACGAAGAAGAAAAACAATTAAAAATGATTGCAAGTATTGTTAAATCACCTCAACTAAAAGAAGTTGTGTCAAAAACAGAACAATTGCAACAACAATTACGCGATTTACAAAAGGAAAATGAACAACTGGCTGGAAAATTAGCCAATCAACAAGCTGGAGACATTTTTAAAGACATTAAAGAAATCAATGGCACAACATACATTGCTGCACAGGTAAACGTAAAAGATATGAATCAATTACGTCAGTTAGCAGATCAATGGAAACAAAAAGAATTATCAGATGTTTTAGTGTTAGCAACAGCTCAAGACGAAAAAGTCAGCTTATTAGCAACAATGTCTAAAGCAGCAAATGAAAAAGGTCTGAAAGCAGGCGACTTGATCAAAACAATTGCACCAAAAGTAGGCGGCGGTGGCGGTGGCCGTCCAGATATGGCACAAGCTGGCGGTAAAAATCCAGCTGGTATCAACGATGCTTTGAATGAAGTCGGTAACTGGTTGGCACAATAAGTAAAAATGAAGTTAGACTGATACGTTTAATCCTGAAAATCAGGTAGATATTGTGTAACACCAGTCTTTACATCTTCTGAGGTTACAGTCGTTTCGGGTTTAAGGTAGGAAGCAAAAGTAGATTTTACTTTTGCTTCCTACCTATTTTTTTCGTTTTAAAGGTCTATTTCTTTCTTTTTTTTTATTTTGTTGTTAGATTTAAGAAAGAAACACTCATACTTATTTAATAATCTAGTTTTTTAAGAATGGAATAATGAAGAAAAGTTTTAGTACACGGAAGTAGTAAAGGATATTTATTTTATTAAAAGCTTAAAATTAGTTATAGTTTCAGGAATTTTACTGTATTTTCTTTTGCAATACTCAGAAAGGAAAACTATTTTCTGTAACTTTTTTGCTTATAATAAAATAAATTTATTATTATTTTTAATCATCATTAATAAAAAGTCGTTGAGGTTAAGAGAGTGAGGCTAGATGAATGTCTACTGAAAAAAGCCCGGTGAAGCTGTTTCAAACAGGTGAAAATTTCTATAGCCACCATTATTTTGGCTCTCACCAGACAGTTTGCGAGAATCAAGAAGGCATTATTTTTCGAGTATGGGCGCCAAATGCTGAAAAAATTTGGCTAGTGGGTGATTTTAATCACTGGGATCGTTCGATACCTATGAAAAAGGATGATGAATTTGGTGTCTGGGAAATAGTTACAACAGTACCAAAAGAAGGTGATCTGTATAAATATTTGGTGAAACAGTCAGATGGTAGAGAAATTTTTAAAATCGATCCGTTCGCAGTTTTTTTCGAAAAACGCCCTAATAATGCATCTATACTCTACACTGTACCTGAGAAAAAATGGCGTGATGGGCAATGGCTAGGTCAGAGGAAACGACGGGATCATTTTAAAAAACCACTCAATATATACGAGGTCCATGCAAGTTCTTGGAAATTTGAAGAGGATGGAACACCTTTTACCTTTAAAAAATTGAAAGATGTACTGATTCCATATGTTAAAGAAATGGGGTTTTCCCATATTGAGTTTATGCCTTTGATGGAACATCCTTTAGGCGAATCTTGGGGCTATCAATTGATCGGTTATTTTGCACTATGCTCGTATTATGGAACGCCAGTTGAATTTCAAGATTTTGTAGAAGCTTGTCATTTAAATGATATCGGTGTTTTGATTGATTGGGTGCCAGGTCATTTTTGTATCAATGATGATGCATTAGCTTATTATGATGGAACACCGCAATTTGAATATGATGACCCGATTCGAGCAAAAAATGTTCGTTGGGGAGCGCTTAATTTTGATTTAAGTAAACCACAAGTTCAAAGTTTCTTGATTTCCAGTGCATTCTATTGGATCGATGTATTTCATATCGATGGTATTCGAGTTGATGCTGTTTCGAATATCCTTTATCTTGATTATGATGAAGGACCTTCGCTACTTAACCAAGAAGGAGAAAATCGTGATTGGGAAGGGTTTTACTTTCTACAAAAATTAAATGCTGTTATTAAAAATGTACATCCTGATGTAATCATGATCGCAGAAGAAAGTTCCTCAGAGATTAAAATAACTGGAAGTATTGAAAGTAGTAGTCTAGGGTTCGACTACAAATGGAATTTAGGTTGGATGAATGATACCCTTCGTTTTTATGAAATGGATGCGGCCTTTCGAAAATACAACTTTCACCTCCTTACATTTTCATTTATGTATATGATGAATGAAAATTACATTTTGCCACTCTCTCATGATGAGGTCGTCCATGGAAAGAGAAGTTTAATGCATAAAATGTGGGGAGATCGGTATAAACAATTTGCCCAACTTCGCAATCTGTACATTTACTTGATGACACATCCTGGAAAAAAACTCTTATTTATGGGGAGTGAATGGGGGCAATTTTTGGAGTGGAAGTCTGGGGACAGTTTAGAATGGATTGATCTTGAAGATGAAATGAATTGTGCGATGCAACATTTTACAAAAACGCTCAATAGGTTCTATAAAAATGAAAAAGCATTGTGGGAATTTGATCACCTTGCAGAAACAATTGAAATCATTGACGCTGATAATAAGGAGGAAACAGTTTTAAGTTTTATTCGTAAAGGGAAGGTTAAAAAAGATTTTCTGATCATTATTTTGAATTTTTCACCAGTGGAAAGAAAGAATTTTACGATAGGTGTGCCTTTTCCAGGAACGTATGAAGAAGTGTTGAACACGGAGATGAAAGAATTTGGCGGAACTTGGATCGAACCAAATCAAGTAAGTAAAACAAGTAATAAATCGTTTAAACAATTTGAGTATCAAATCCAGACGATCGTACCGTCTCTTGGAGCGATAATTTTGAAACCAAAACAAATCAATACACGAGTAAAAAAAGTAACGAGATAAATAGATAAAATTCTTGATTTTAAAGGAAAAAATAGGCTTTTTGAAAGGGGGCAGGGTGGATTTCCACCCGTAATAGATGGGAACAGAAATGCTTGCAATGATTTTAGCTGGAGGACAAGGAACACGTCTAGGAAAGCTAACGAAGAATATCGCTAAACCTGCGGTACCTTTTGGTGGTAGATATCGAATTATTGATTTTACACTGAGTAATTGTATTAACTCTGGTATCAAAAAAGTCGGTGTCGTCACACAATATCAACCACTTTCGTTGAATAATCACATTGGAAATGGATCAAGCTGGGGATTAGATGGTATTGATTCTGGTGTGACGATTTTACAACCATATTCCAGTTCGGATGGGGAAAAATGGTTTGAAGGAACTGCTCATGCGATTTATCAAAATATTTCTTATATCGATCAGATGGATCCACAATATGTACTGATTTTATCTGGTGATCATATTTATAAAATGAATTATGAAGCAATGCTTGAAGAACATATTGCCAATAATGCTTCATTGACCGTAGCCGTTCTTGAAGTCCCGCTTAAAGAAGCCTCACGTTTTGGTATTATGAACACTGACGAACATGATCGTATTATTGAGTTTGATGAAAAACCCGCAGAACCCAAGAGCAACTTAGCATCAATGGGGATTTATATATTTAATTGGGGGCGGTTACGAAGCGTATTGCTAAACAATTATTCAAAGGATGGTCAAATGCTTGATTTTGGAAAACATGTGATTCCATCTTATTTGGAAGCAGGCGAAAATGTGTATGCCTATCGCTTTAATGGTTATTGGAAAGATGTTGGTACGATTGATTCGTTATGGGAAGCGAGCATGGAATTTATTAGTCTGGAAAATGAGTTGCATATGCGGGATAAAAGATGGCGTATATTTTCAAAAAACACTATTTCACCGCCACATTTTATTACTGAAACAGCATCTGTTAGTCATTCATTGGTGGTTGATGGCTGTTATGTAGCAGGAACAGTTAAAAACAGTATTCTTTCAACTGGTGTTCAAGTAAAGAAAGGCTCAACGATTGAAAGTAGTGTGATCATGCCGGGAGCTACGATTGGAAAAAATGTCAAAATCAAAAATGCGATTATCGGTGAGAATGCGATCATTGGGGATAATACAGTAGTCTATAAAGAAAATGATATTGAAGTAATCGGTTATTCTGAAGTGATAGGAGGAAAAAGCGATGATGACTAAAAAAATGTGTGCTATTTTAGGCAACGTCTCAAAGTTTAAAGGATTGATACCGTTGACAGAAGAGCGACCATTAGACACTTTACCTTTTGATTGTAAATATCGGTTGATCGATTTTCCTCTTTCAAGTATTGCTAATGCCAATATCAATTCAATTTTTATGGTGTTTAACGAAGGAGAAACGAGATCTGTCTTTGATCATATCGCCGGAGGGAAAGAGTGGAATTTAGATTCTCTGCAAAATAGTTATTTTGTCTATTTCTATCAAGATTTTTTAAAGAAAAAAGCACAAGGATTGCCTTATTACGCTGCGATCATCGATTATCTTGAGAAATCAGAATCTGAGTATACGGTTTTTATGGGCAGTAATATGCTCTGTTCTATTGACCTTCGAGCTGTTTTAAAAACGCATCAAAAACAACAAAACAATATGACTGTGGTATACAAACAGATGGAATCCGAAAAATTATTAGGAAAAAATCGGATCATTCAAGTCAACCAAGTAGGCAATGTCGAAAAAGTTCAAACGTTTGATGAGGTTTTAGAAAAAGAGGACCGATTGAATCTTTCTATGGATATCTTTATTGTTCAAACGGAATGGCTGATCGAGCAATTAACGATCGGTCAGATAAATAATAGCCCAACAAGTCTAATTGAATTTATGGGAGAAAAAATAACGCATACTCAAACGACGGCGTATGAATATAAAGGATATTTAAGTAGCATCAATGATGTTGTTTCTTATTATCAAGCGAATATGGATATGTTAGATGAAAAAAACTTCAATGCATTGATGCATACAAAACAAAAGATTTACACAAAACGTAAAAACGAAGTGCCAACCTATTATTCAGAAAGCTCCAGTGTGAAAAATAGTCAATGTGCAACGGGATGTATCATAGAAGGCAGTTTGGACAACAGTTTAGTCTCAAGGAGAACGACAATCAAACAAGGTGCTAAAGTTAAACAAGCGATTATCATGTCAAATGCGCACATTGAAGAAGATGCAGTGATTGAATACGCTATATTGGATAAAAATGTCACAGTTAAAGCGGGTGTGAAAATTTCTGGAACAGCTCAAAATCCTATCGTAATAAGTAAAAATCATTTAGTGGAAGTAGATGTTATTGGAGGACAGGAATGATGAATGTATTATATGCAGCCGCAGAATGTGCGCCTTTTTTTAAAACAGGTGGTTTAGGTGATGTAGCGGGTGCATTACCCAAAGAGTTAGCTAAAAAAGGAACAAAAATGTCTGTTGTTCTTCCATACTTCACTAAAATGCCTGAAGCGTTTAAAATACAGTGTGAAGACCTGACTGACTTTTATGTAGCAGTTGGGTGGAGACAACAACATTGTGGTATCAAACGTTTCGTTATGAATAATCTAACGTATTATTTTATTGAGAATTCGTATTATTTTGATCGTGAAAATCTATATGGATATGATGATGACGGAGAGCGTTTTGCCTTTTTTTCAATTGCAATCGTTGAGATGTTAGAGAAGATAAACTATATACCCAATCTTATCCATATCAATGATTTTCATACAGCGATGATTCCATTTTTATTGAAGGAAAAATACCAGTGGATTGAAGCATACCAAACGATCAATACGGTTTTGACCATTCATAATATTGAATTTCAAGGGATATATAGTCGAGAATTGTTGCCAGATTATTTTGGAATAGCTTTGGATAATTATAGTGCTGCTTATTTTAGAGAGGATCTCAATTATTTAAAGATGGGTATCTTGTATGCTGATCGGGTAAATACAGTTAGTCCATCCTACTCTGAAGAAATAAAAACACCCGATTTTGGTTTTGGTCTAGATGCTATTTTACGAACTGAGCAAGATAAATTAAGTGGGATTATAAATGGAATTGATTACGATATGAATAATCCGGAGACAGATCAATCGATTCCAGTCAATTTTTCGATAAATGAGCTATCAGGAAAAAAGAAAAACAAACAGGTCTTGCAAGAAAAAATGGGCTTGCCAATTCGTGAAGATGTACCGTTGATAGGAGTCGTTAGTCGTTTGACGGTTCAAAAAGGATTTCCTCTGATGCTAGAAGAATTAGCTAAATTACTGGAAAAAGATGTTCAATTAGTATTACTTGGAACTGGTGATCCTGGAATCGAGAATTCCTTCAACCATTTTTCTCAACAGTACGAGACTAAATTTAAAGCGAATATTACGTTTGACGTTGATTTGGCGCAATTGATTTATGCCGGCTCAGATTTGTTCCTGATGCCGTCTGCAACCGAACCATGTGGATTGTCACAAATGATTGCGATGCGTTATGGGACGTTGCCGATCGTCCATGAAATTGGTGGACTCAAAGATACTGTAACGCCATTCAACCCAGTCACAAAAGAAGGAACGGGCTTTGGTTTTTCTGAGTTTAGTTCATATTATTTACTCTATAGTACTAATATGGCGATCGATCTATATTTTAAGGAACCTAAAACCTGGGAGCATTTGATGAGAACCGCCATGACACAGGATTTTAGCTGGGAAAAATCAAGTCAGTTATACTTGAACCTATATCAAGAGTTGGTACGATTGTAACTGCATTTGTTGACCGATTAAAAAAAATGAAGTATACTCTTAACGAGAAATGAATAACCAAAGAAAGCATAGAGGTGTTTTTGTGAGTGTAAGTATCTAACTAAAGGAAATGAATAGCTGAAGAATAAACAACCATTTTTAGATGGCTTCTTTAGCGTACCTATGTTGATACCTATCTTAACTCATATAAAATCACCTGATAGACTGTAGTATATCTATCTTTATTGATTGATTATTGAGGGATGAAGGGACGCTTCATCCCTTTTTTGTGTTCATTTAATCGATAAAACTATATTCAGTTAGAAGGAAATTCTTTGGCCTATTCAAAAAAGATAGGTATCTCTTAAAAGAGAAGGAGATACTAATGAATCAAGAAACATGTAATAAAACGCAATTTAATACTATCAAAGAAAAACTGATGACATACGCGATCAGTTACTATGGAAAAGAGCGAATCAAAGCATTACAGCCAAGTAGCCAACTAGAGGTGGTCAAGAAACGTTTACAAGAAACCTCAGAAGCAAAAGCGCTGCTCCAAGCGAACTTACATGTCCCCTTTATGGGCTTGAATGCTATCGAGCATCTGACAAAACAAGTAGAAAAAGGATTTATTTTAGAGCCGAATGAGTTAGTCAGCTATGCTGATTTCCTAAGAAGTAGCCGTTTGATTCAGTCATTTATGCAAAAAAATCAATTTATTGCCCCACTTTTAGCTAGATATAGTGATTCATTACAATTATTTTCCACTATTGAAGACGAAATCTATCATGTCATACGCAATAATCAAGTAGAAAATGATGCCAGCCGTGAACTTCGTAAAATTCGTCGGGCTATTCAAGAGTGCGAAAAAGAAATTGAATTGAAATTGAACGCATTTCTTAGAAATGGACAAAATAAACCAAAAATTCAAGAAGCAATGGTTGTTAAGAAAAATGATCGTTATACAATACCGATCAAAGCAGCGTATAAAAATCAAATTGCAGGAATGATCATAGATACTTCATCAAAAGGAACGACTGTTTTTGTTGAACCCGCAACAGTTACGAAATTGAATGATAAATTATATCAGCTGAGAATGGAAGAAGCGACAGAAGTTTATCAGATTTTAGCGACATTGACTGGTTTGATTGCAGAACAAATGACTTCGATCCACTCAAATGTGGAAGTCATTGCACAATACGATATGATAGTCGCTAAAGCGAAATTTAGTCGAGAAATCAATGGAATCGAACCAGAAATCAATCAAGAAGGAATCGTTGAATTTGTCAATGTGAAACATACTTTGTTAGGTGAGTCGGCTGTTCCGTTGAATCTATCATTAGGAAAAGATTACCGTGGCTTGACCATCACTGGACCAAATGCGGGAGGAAAAACGGTCGTGCTAAAAACCGTTGCCCTGATTTCGTTGCAAACGATGATCGGTGTACAAATAATTGCTGATCAAGGCACGAACATTGCCATTTTTGACCAGATTTATGTTGATATTGGGGATCAGCAAAGTATTGAGAATGCGCTAAGTACCTTTTCAGGCCACATGCATAATATTTCTGAGATTCTTGCTAAAACGAAACAAAACAGTTTGATTTTACTAGATGAAATCGGCAGTGGAACAGAACCAAATGAAGGAGCAGCCTTAACAATCGCGATTATGGAGGCTTTCTATAAAAAGGGCAGTATCATTATAACAACGACTCATTATGGAGAAATCAAACGTTTTTCTGAGGAACATGAAGACTTTCTGACCGCAGCAATGGCATTTGATACCGTAAATTTATCACCAAAATATCAACTAATATTAGGTGAAACTGGTGAAAGTAATGCCTTTTGGATTGCAAACAAAATGAACTTAGATCAGCATGTCGTTAAACAGGCCCATAACTATTTACACGAGCGCAACTATTCAACTAAAAAAGAAACTTCTCTTCACAAAGTCAAAAAACAAAAAGAGCAAACTATTTTTCCAAATTATGAAAAAGGGGATCGAGTCTTTTGGACGGAGAAAAAGAAAATTGGCTTAATCTATGCAACGATGGAAATGACAGACGATGTAGTGATTTATGTCGAAAAAGAAAAAATAACCGTTCATAAACGTCAATTAAAATTAGACCGTAGTGCAACTGAGCTATATCCGCCAAATTATGATCTGAATTCTTTATTTGAAGACTATCATGACCGTAAAAAAAATCGTGATCTTGAACGAGGATCAAAAAAGGCGTATAAGAAATTGAAAAAAGAAAGTCAAGAAAGACAAGCTAAAAAAAGTCATAGGATAAGAGTTGAGTAGTTTCGATGAATATAAACATTTTTTTATCGTACAATCATGTGTATGAGTGTGAAACAAAAGCAATCTTTCAGCTTATTTTCAAGCTTAAACGCTTATTTACCAGCCTCATTCTATTAGAATCAGAATGAAAAGCTAACTTTAAAGGGAATTTTTGTATAGTGAATTACTAACAAGCAATCATTTTTCCTGTAAAAGACAGATTATTTGTTTTAAGTCTGCTATTATCAATTTATAAAAAGAAAAAATTCCTTCTTTCAAAGTGTTCATCCCGATTTTTCAATGGTATAATAATGATGGAGGAATATGTCGAATGAATGAAACTCAATTATCAAAACGTCTAGCACGCGTGGGAGAATTAGTCCCTGAACAAAGCCGTTTAGCGGATATCGGTTCTGACCATGCCTATTTACCTGTAGCATTAGTTTTACAAAAGAAACTTGATTTTGCGATAGCAGGAGAAGTCGTAAAGGGTCCTTATGAAGCAGCAAAAAAACAAGTGAAAAAAAATGGTTTGACGGATCAAATCATTGTCCGTTTGGCGGATGGCTTAGATGCCGTAGAAGAAACAGACAAGATCACGGCCATCACGATTTGTGGGATGGGTGGTGTCTTGATACGTGATATTTTAGATGCTGGATGGAACAATCAGCGTCTTCAAGGTAATGAACGCTTAGTTTTACAACCAAATATTGGTGAAAAACCATTGCGTGATTGGTTGACCGTTCATGGTTATACTATTGTTGAAGAAGATATTTTAGAAGAAAATAATAAAATTTATGAAATCATTGTAGCTTCAAGGATTGAAAGTCGAATTGCTTATTCAGAAAAAGAAAGGCTTTTCGGTCCAATTCTAATGAAACAACAATCACCGATTTTTCGTGAAAAATGGCAAGGCGAATTGAAACAACGTGAAACTATTTTAGCTCAATTAGCCAAAGCTACTGGTGATCAACAAGGTAGGATCCAACAAATCGAAAAAGAAATCACTGAAATCAAGGAGGTCTTGTCAAATGAGTCTTGACGGCAACGTATTTATTGAACGCTTTGAAGCTTATTGTCCTCAGTGGTTAGCTGAAGAAGGGGACCCTGTAGGTTTACATGTCGGTACATTGAATAAAAAGTTAAATAGAGTGTTAGTAACATTAGATGTCCGTCCAGAAGTTGTGGCAGAAGCAATCGAAAAGCAAGTTGACTTGATTATTGCCAAACATCCACCAATTTTTCGACCATTGAGACGCTTAGACACGGATGATTTACAAACAAAAATGTACGCTGATTTATTAAAGCATGATATCGCCGTTTTTGCAGCCCATACCAACATGGATATTATTGAGAATGGTCTAAACGATTGGTTTTGTGAACTGTTAGGGATTCAAGATACAACTTATCTGACAAAAACGCATACGATTACTTATAAGAAACTAGCTGTTTTTGTCCCTGTAGATGATGCAGCAACTATGCGCAAAGTACTTGGACAAGCAGGCGCAGGCCACCAAGGAGATTATACGAATACAAGTTATTCATTGATTGGGACAGGCAGATTTACTCCAGGAGCGAATGCTGATCCTACAATAGGGACCATTGGTAAAGAAGAAGTTGTCCAAGAAGCAAAAATCGAAGTGATTTTTCCAGAAACAATCCAAGAAAAAGTCATTCAAGCAATGCTTTCAGCACATCCTTATGAAGAACCAGCCTATGATGTCTATCGAATAGAAAATATCACGAAAGAATATGGTTTGGGAAGGGTTGGTCACTTAAATAAAGCACTTCCTTTAAACGATTTTGTGTCTCAAATCAAAGAAACATTTGATTTGGATGGTTTGCGAATCGTAGCCGCAGACGAGACAAAACCGATTCAACGCGTTGCAATCTGTGGCGGTAGTGGCGAAAAATTTTTCCGTGATGCCATCAAAGCACAAGCAGATGTTTATATCACAGGGGATGTCTATTATCATACCGGACATGATATGCTGACAGAAGGCTTACCAGTGATCGATCCAGGGCATTATATCGAACAATTATGTAAACCCAAGTTGGTCGAGCTATTCAATCAATGGAAAAAAGATTATAATTGGACTATAGAATTTATCGAATCAGAGGTAAATACGAATCCATTTAAATTCAGATAAAGCAGAAAGAAGGAATTCAATGATGTATGAAAATTTATTGCCACGTTTTTTACGTTACGTAAAAACAGAAACACGCTCAAATCCTAAAAGTGAAACGACACCTTCAACGCAAACACAGGTTGCGTTTGCACAAACATTGAAAAAAGAGTTGGAAGAAATTGGCATGAGTGATGTAATCTATAATGAAACAAATGGTTTTGTTATCGCTACTTTGTCAAGTAACGTAGATAAAGAGGTTCGCTCGATCGGATTTATCGCTCATATGGATACAGCTGATTTCAATGCAGTGAATGTCAATCCGCAAATTATCGAAAACTATGATGGTGAATCAACAATCAAATTAGATAAAGAAGGCAAATTCACCCTAAATACAACAGATTTTCCTAATCTGAAAAACTATGCCGATCAAACGTTGATCACGACAGATGGTACAACGCTTTTAGGTGCAGATGATAAATCTGGGATTGCTGAAATCATGACAGCTATGGAAATTTTGATCAAAACGCCATCTATCAAACATGGTACGATTCGTGTCGCTTTTGGTCCTGACGAAGAAATCGGTGTTGGTGCGGATAAATTTGACGTAGAACAATTCAACGTTGATTTTGCTTACACGATGGATGGCGGTCCAGTAGGTGAATTACAATATGAGACGTTTAACGCAGCACAGGCAGAAGTGACGATCCAAGGGAAAAATGTACATCCTGGAACAGCGAAAAACACAATGATCAATGCTGTACAATTGGCAAACGATTTTCATAATCAACTGCCACAAGATGAAGTACCAGAGAAGACAGATGGGTATGAAGGATTTTTCCATTTAGCTCAAATGAGCGGAACACCAGAAGAGGCTCATATGACTTATATTATTCGTGATCACGATCATGAACGATTTGAAGCTAGAAAAGCACTGATTCTCAAAATTCAAGAAATCATCAATCAACCATTTGACCAAGAACGTGTGCAAATCGATTTATTTGATCAATACTACAATATGGGTGAAGTCATTGAAAAAGATATGAGCATTATTGAATTAGCAAAGAATGCAATGATTGAGCTTGAAATTGAACCAGTGATTGAACCTGTACGTGGCGGGACAGATGGTTCTAAGATTTCTTATCTAGGTATTCCAACACCTAATATTTTTGCTGGTGGCGAAAATATGCATGGGCGTTTTGAATTTGTTTCATTACAATCAATGGAAAAAGCAACAGATGTCATTGTAAAAATTGCAGAATCAAATGCTAAGTAACGTTTGTGATTATTTATAATTATAAATGTTGAAAAGGGGAAGTAATGTTACAACTAGTGACTTACTTCCTGTTTTTCTGTCAAGACTGGACGAGCTTGTGTCACTCTTAAATTGGAAGGAAACGTGATCGAAATGGAAAAAGTAATGATTCTTTTTAATCAAACATCTGGTCAGGATAAAGGAAAAGAATTAGCAGAGCAGTTTGTAGAGTATGCAAAAGATCATGGTCAGAGCGACACACAATTTTTATTAGAACAAGTGGGACCTGATTGTGATAGTAAAAAAACAGTTGAAAAAGCAAAGAGTGAAAAGATCGATACGCTGATTTTTATTGGTGGAGACGGCACGATCAATCACAATGTGGAAGATTTCAAAGAAGAGTTGCCTCATTTAAATGTTGGCTTATTACCTGGTGGAACGGTCAATAATATGGCAAAAGTTTTGGGTATTCCAGTGAAATTTGAAGATGCGGCTGCTATTATTTTAGGTGGAGTAACCAAAAAAATAGATTATGGTATGATCAATCAAAAAGTGATCATAAGCACAATGACAATTGGGATTTTAGCAGATACAGCCGCTCGGATCAGTCAAGAAGACAAGCAAAAATATGGGAAACTCATTTTTGTGAAAAATTTCTTCAAATTACTCGCTAAGAAAAAACGCTATCGTTTGGAAATAAAAACGGAAGATGAACAATGGCAAGGAAAAACACAATTGGTCACGGTGACAATGACCAATTCTGTCGGTGGTTATACGAATTTTGATGATTCGGCATCGCCAGATGATGGACTGTTTCATTTAACTATTTTACCTAAGCTAAACTTTTTCAAATTAGCGTTTTATCTTCCTAAAATTATTGTAGGTAAAATCTATGAACTTCCTGATATCAAATATATAACTGCTGCTGAAATAACGATCAAAAGCTTAAATGAAAAAAAAGTGGGGACTCGTGTAGACGGTGATCCTAGTGAGGATCTACCTGTTCAAATGAAAGTCATTAAACATGGTTTGAGTGTTTTTGTACCCGAATCTTATTAGCAATTTTTATTAGATTGCCGAACGAACGTTACATAAGTTAGCCTTTCAAGGTAATCTATTGAAGGTATAAATTTTTGGAGGAAAATGAATGACAGGGTTGTTGAAATATTTACCGTTGGTATATTTGTTGATTGTAAATTTTGTTGAGTTTTTTGTGATGTATCTAGATAAACAGCGAGCTAAAAGAAAAAAATGGCGGGTTCCTGAATTTGATCTTTTATTTATAGGATTGATTGGAGGGGGAATCGGTGGTTTAGTAGCTCAGCAACTTTTTCATCACAAAACAAAAAAATTAAGCTTTTATTTTTTCTTTATCTTTGGTACACTTGTGGCTGTTGCTTTTATTTACTTTAGTTATAAGAGATAATCTTGAATACAAATTTAGTGGGGAGAAACTATGATAAGCAATTCTAAAACAAAAGTTTTTCTTAATATAGGTTTGCTGGCAATTATTATCGGCATAATCATCTACGTGATGGATAATTCACTTAGCGATATTTTTGCCCAATTAATGAATACTAGCTGGATTGTTGTGACATTAGTCGTCTTGTTAGGTATCATTTATCAAATCGTCGAAGGTCGTTCGATCAAAGAGATTGTTTCTCATTTTGAAGAAGACTTCAAAACAAAAGATGGTTTTTTCACATCATGTTATGTTGCCTTTTATCGTGTGATTTCATTTGGAACAGGGACACTGCTTTCTGAAATTTATTTTTATAGAAAAAAAGGTCTTGCGGTTTCTCAAGGTGTTGGCGTGACAGCGTTGCACATGATCATGTATAAACTTGCTGTTATTTTTCTGTCGATACTTGGATTGATTTTTCAGTTTTCTTTATTTTATTCTCATGCGCCAAAAATGATTCCATTTATTTTAGTCGGTGTTATCTTGACATTTGTGATTATTTTTTCACTATTGATTCTTTCAAGTAGTATCAGACTTCAACTGATTTTAATAAAATGGACGAATAAACACTTTAAGCGGAAAAAATTACGAGATTGGGTAGATAAATGCAATCTACAAATTTATTCTTTAAGAGAAACAGTTCAAACGATCACTAAAGACCGTTCAGCCATGATTCGAATTTTTGGCTGGAACGTAGCGAAGTTACTTTTTTGGTATGTGATTCCATATGTGGTATTAGTAGAGAATCATCCGAATATTGATTTTCTTTTGGTCCTTTCTTTTACTAGTTTTGCCGTTATTTTGTCGGGTGTATTTCCGACACCTGCTGGAATTGGTCCATTTGAATTTGTTTATTTATTACTATTTAAACCGTTAGTTGGAACTGTTGATGCAGTGTCATCTTTATTATTATATCGCTTCGGCAGCTTTGTTTTACCCTTTTTGATTGGATTTATTTATGTCTTGATTCAAAAAAGACGAGAGATAAAAGTAGGACTTCATGCTGTTAGAGAAGAGAAAAAAGAAGTAGTGGATAAGTAAAAAAACGTTAATGAACCGTTACTATTCGGATTCCTTAAGGCTAGGGTATAACTCGTAGAGTTATGTCTTAGCCTCTCTTTTTTTACAATTGTTTTTGATTTTATTTTTATATCAAGTGATAAATACAGGCTATTTTATAGGATGATCTTTTAGTTTATAAAGTTCAAAAGTGAAATTTGCCTGATGTTTTTCTTTTAATTTCGTATATTTGTAAAAAAATGAGAACATTTTTTTATTTTTATAGGTATAATAGAGTATGAAGTCTGTTTTTTTTTCTAAAAAGATGATACGATTTACACAGGAAAAAAATTGAGGAAGTGAGAATGATTAGTAAGCGAAAACGTCAATCAGAAAAAGAAGAACGATCAACCTACCTTTGTAAAGAAGTTGATCCCGATTATCTTGGCCGTGAAATTTATGCCGATAATGTAGACACGCCGTATTCATTTTATCTAGTGCGAAAGTTAAACTTAGCAAAAGATTATCAAAACTTAGCTGAAGGAGAAGCGTTTTTTGACGCAATTTGTGATAGCTGGGATGAATCAGAGGAATTTGAAGCTTTAGTCGTTAAAAAGATTTATATGTATGTTGAAACGGAAGTTATGTACTATACATTACTGATGGGAAGCTTTGAACCGACTAGAAGAGATCTTCGCATAAACTTAAAGCAATGGTTTGAGGATATTACTCTTGAAAAAGAGGACCGAGCGCTTGTTTCTCGAGGAGAATCAACATTGGAATCTGAGGAAATACAAGGGATGATGAAGCAAATGCTTGAAACATCCAATGAGATTTTCCGCTTACGCAAAATGATCAGTGATTTAACAGAGACGATCAATCATGGGAAAATCGAAATGTATACACCTAAAAGTAATCCCATCATTTCTAGAAGCATCCAGACGATCCATCTTAAGAGAGCGCAACCTTTAATGGTCGAAGAAGAAAAATCAGAAAAAGCATTCGTTGAGACTTCTGATTTTGATGAAACTGAAACAATAGAAGATGAGCTGGTCGATGAAGCTATGACAGAAGAATCTGTAGAGTCAGAAATGCCAGAAGAAGTCGAAGCAGAAGTAGTCGAAGAAAATGTAGGGGAAGAAACAGAAAAAAAGTCGGAGCACGAATTGGCGAAAAAACCAATTCAAGACGATTTCCAAGCAGAAGAAGAACCTACAATTTTAGCAATCAAAAAGGTAGAAAATAATCTAGAATCAAAAAAAGAACGTTCATCAATCAAGTTAAAACGTAAACAAATCGAGATAGAAAAAGCGACTGAGATCGTTGAACCGGATACGAAGGAAGAAATAGTACCGGAAAATACGAAATCTGAACCTGTAGATCTTACGTTGCTAGTCTTTAAGAAAAGAAAAACAAAAAAAGCGACGCCAAGCAACTGGCCACGATTTTCAAAACAATTAAAAGCTTGTAAAATCTTTGAAGCTCCTGCAAAAGTACCGAATTTTACTAAAAGTGAGATGGAGAACTTAGAAGATGAGATCTATTTGTGTTTTATGAATAAACGTATGCGATTAGGGAGTAAAAAGGCCGCAGTTCAAAAGAAAAGCGTTTTACGGTCTGATCTACTTGCACAAATCAGTCAAGCAGAATATTTAAATTATTCATGGGGGCAAGTATTAAGACAACGAAAAGAAGATGTCTTGATTTGCGGTCGTTTAAGTTGCGGTGGATTAGTCTCTTCCTTAGATGAGTTCCTGCAGGAAATGCGGGAAATTGCATACAGCCGTTCGTTATTCGGCAAAAAAGTCCGTTGCTCGGTTGATTTACTGCGCCGTTTAGAAGGGTATATTTTAATGGATCAATATATGCAAAATCTAAGCTTAATGCCAGTTGAGAACTAATTAGAAGTAACAAAAAAATGCTATATTTTACCAGACTGATACGAAACGTAAATCGTTTTGTCTCAGTCTATTTTTTATAGTCTAATTGAAAACAATTTGAGAAATGATGCTACACAACAGTCAATACAATTAAGAGTAAGAAAAACTTTAATAAAATAAAATAGGATAGTATTAGTTCATTATCTACTGGTTATTTATCCTGTATTCTCGTTTGAAAAGTGATGTCCTTTGGTTAAATAAGATTTTTCATGTATGATAAAACGAAAGAATAATAATTAAAACAATTGCAAGATATACATAGCTTATGGAGGGAATACACATGAAAAAAATTTTCAGAAAGAAAGCTGCGGACAAAAAGAAATCAGATCTAAAAAAAGCAATCAAAAGCGAGCAACAAAAAGAAAGTAAACGGTCAATTACAGCAAATAAAGCAGAAGAAAAAGAATTTGACTCTTTTTTTTCTGAAGTCATAAAAAAATTCCCGAAAAAAACATCTTCAATTATTCTTAGTAGTTATGGGAAATCAAAAGAGCAAGCGGAAAAAGTCTTAGCTAAAAGTAAACGCCAATTTGATGGTATATTTGATGAATTTTTAGAAGGTGTAGATGAAGATACACGAAAAAAGTGTCACCAAACGGTTCATGCGGCATCCTTAACTGCCGCAATAGTAGGGTGTTCACCAATCCCTTTTTCAGATGCTCTTTTACTTGTCCCGATTCAATTGACAATGATGGCTCGTTTACATAAACTATTTGGGCAATCATGGTCTGAAAGCATGGGGAAAAGTGTTGGAAAAGAAATTGTGGTTGTTGGCTTAGGGAAAAGTGCCGTTGGTAATATCATCAAATTTCTTCCAGGTATAGGAACAGTTGCCGGTGCTGCAATCAATGCTAGTGTTGCCAGTACCATTACAGAGACTCTTGGCTGGGTAACTGTAAAAATGTTGAACGATGGAGAAGATATTTTCGAGCAGACAATGTCTTTTAAAGGTCAATTTCAAACACTATTCAATATGGTACAACAGTCTAGTAAACATTCAAAAAAATAGTAAGAATCCTATAACTGTTGAAATGGGTTGGTAAATTAGTTTCTCGGAGTTAAAGGCTTCTGTTCCAAGCTCATTTTTTTCAGACTGCTTTTCGTAGTATGATGGTACCGGTGAAATTTAAATTGTCTATACTAAAATGTGAGCATAGTAAGTTTTAGTTTATTTCTTATTCAGTATTGGCTGCTCTTAGTTAAACAGTCCAATCTGAAGGGGAAGGATTTTTGGGTAATTTTACATAACCCCTGGGATCATGGCAAAAGCCCAATTTACTATAATAATCTTTAGCCAATTCAGAAGCAAGTAAAACGATATGTATCTCTGTGCCTACTAATTCAATTACTTGGTTCATTAGTTCTCTACCAATCCCGTTATCCCAATAGTCTTTGTCAACAGCCAAATCTGCTACGTATGCTACATCGCCGTAATCTGTTAAAACCCTAATATAACCAACTATTTTGTCTTGGTCCCATGCAGAAATCAATAATGTTGAATGATTGATCATGTTTTCTAATTTTTGATCATTGTCCGTTTGTCGATGAATGCCCGATCTACAAATGATTGTTTTAAGCTGTTCAATTGATAGTTTTTTTTGTTTATACTTAATATTCATAAAAAACTCACCTTCTATAGTATATTTTGAAATACAAGTATATTATAATAAAAATCAATGTTAATGAATAATTTTGACCAGTGAAGCGACATCTTTTTGAAGTTAGGAATTTTAGTGTTTCATTTGTTCATATCTAATTTCCAACATTGAAGAAGAACCTAAAGCGATTTGCAAAAATACGTATGAAGCAGATATCGTCAAACAAAGACCAGAAAAAGGATGTACATTCATGAATGATATAAAAGTCATTACGTTATGTGGCTCAACAAAGTTTATAAAAGAGTTCAGAGAAAGTGAAGCAATGCTTACTAGAAAAGGATTTGCAGTAATAAGCCCATTGCTTTTTGAACAAGATAAAAGCCGTGAAATTTCGAAAGAAGAAGCTACGTTATTCGGAAGGATTCATTTCAAAAAAATAGCTATATCCGATGAAATCTTTGTGATCGATGTTGATGGCTATATTGGAGAAAGTACAAAAAAAGAAATTGCTTACGCTAAACGGAACAATAAAAATATAAAGTATTATTCTAACAAAGAAACGACAGGCTAATAGTTGCTTAATGTAAATAAATAAGAGAAAGCTAGGTAAAAAGAAGTTGTTTTTTAATATGTTAAAAAAAATAAACCCAAAAATTATTTTGATTTTCCACGAAATGAAGAAAGTATTCACAAAATTGTCGAGTGGCTTAAAAATTCTTCTGGTCTGATGATTGATGTGAATTCAAATAATAAATTAAGTGTGTCAGTAACAACACAAGGAGAACAGTTTCTTATAGCATATACAGATGTTTTTCAGAGAATTCCATCTTATAAAAAAAGTGACAGTTTTCTAACAATTGATTACAATGGCTTGGTCGAGTTATTTGAAACAAATAATGTAATCGATTATATCTGGATAAATCCTCATTCCGATAGCGTTACACTTAACCGTACAGTATTTACAGCACAATATACTATAAAAGAGAACACCGCGATCCAAATAGGTCAACCAGAGATACCACCTAAAGTAATAATTGATTTTCTCGTTGAATATGCTGAAAAAGAGCCATCAATAGACCAAGTTTTTCTAGCATTGATGAAGAATCAAAATGAATTTAGTTACGTTGTTTTTGTTGATAGTGCAGAAAATAAAGCAATTGTAAAAAAAATCGGTCCTAGAATAAGTGAGCTCTATTTAAAAAACGACATACGATTTCCTGTTTATTTTGTCTACGATGACCTCATTAAAGAGTCGAAGTATTTAATTTATTCGAAAAATGAATAAAATAAATGAATAAAGAATTAAATAGATAAATCTTTTTAAAACAGAGTAGTCATTCTGATAATAAATAAAGAGTGATTACTTTTTTGTTGAATAGAAAAAGGGATCGTATAAGAAAATAAGTAGAATGAACGTACATAAAAGCAGTCATTGAAATTTCTTTATCAAATATCGATTCAAACTAATACTAAAAAAATAGTTGATTTTGTAGTATACTTTTCAAGGATAGAGGAAAGGCGGGAATGTCCATGAAAGATAAGCAGATATATGCAGTAGTTGATCTAGAAACAACCGGAACCGATCCAATGGTGGACCGGATTATTCAATTCGGCTGTGTATTGATCCAAGAAGGAGTGATCATTTCCCGTTTTGCAACTGATATCAATCCGAATCAAGCTATTTCCAAACAGATCCAGCAACTAACTGGGATCAGTAATTCTCGCGTACAAAAAGCACCTTATTTTGAAGATGTAGCGCTGACGATTTATAATCTATTAGCGGATACTGTATTTGTTGCACATAATATTTACTTTGATTATTCCTTTTTAACGCAAGAACTGTTCCGTTGTGGCACACCTAAATTAAAGATTCCAGGAATTGACACAGTCGAGTTGGCTCAGATATTTTTACCGACAGAAAAAAGTTTCCGTCTAGGTGACTTGTCTGAAAGCTTAGGTCTGATTCATGATAATCCTCACCAAGCAGATAGTGATGCGCAAGTCACAGCAGAACTTCTATTGTTGATCGAAGCAAAAATGCGTCGTTTACCACTGATCACGATGGAAATGATCGATCAGTTGAGCCAACAAACCGGAATGGATACGAGTACCTATATCCATCACATATATAAAGAAATGAAAACAGATATTCAACCTTTAGCAAATGAACAACATGTCGTTTCTGGGATTGCCTTGAGAAAAAAAGTGGTGCCGCTGTATGAAGAAAAGCTATACGGAAAACCAATTTTCCCACAAAAGAAAAAGACAAAAGAAAAAGTCTTTGCAGATAAAATCGGCTATCGTTCAGAACAGAGCCGAATGATGAACTTAGTTTATGAGCATTTTACGAATGATGAAAATAAAAATTTATTTATTGAAGCTGCTACCGGAACTGGAAAAACGCTTGGCTATTTATTCCCTTTAAGTTATTTGGCAACACCTGAAAATCCAGTTATTATCAGTACTGTTTCTATTGTTTTGCAAAATCAATTAATAGAAAAAGATATTCCATTAGCCAATCGAATTTGTCCTAAACCGTTGCATGCGACAATTATTAAAAGTCACCGCCATTATATAGATCTACAGCGATTTAAAGCCACTTTGAAAAATCCGATACCGCAAAAACAATATGCTCTTTATCAAATGGGTGTTTTAGTTTGGCTAGTAGAAACAGATACAGGTGATCTTGATGAACTACAATTAACGAATTTCAATCATGTTTTTTGGCGGGATGTTGCTCATCGAGGTATTGATTTTTTATCTGATCAAGATTCATTGTATCAAGAGGATTTTGTGCGTTTTCTCTATAAAAAAGTTAGACAAAGTAATGTTTTGATTGTTAATCATGCTTTTTTATCTCAAGAGACGCTAAGAGAAATCCCACTGTTACCTAAAAGTTCCTATTTAATCATTGATGAAGCACATCATCTACCTGATATCGCTGGAAAGATTGCTAATCGACAATTTAATTATGTTTCCTTTAAAAAACAGGCAACTCTTTATTTGGAAGACGATCAGTTATTTGATCAAATTAACCAAATTTTCGAATCAGGTTCACAAGAACAGCGCTTAGTCCGTATTTATTCTAAGGCATTAAATGATTTAGTCGAAGAATTTAGCGATTTCTTTTATGAAATAGACCAACTGCTTAAAAATGATAAGCAACAAATTACAGATGCGGTTTTATTGACCAAGCCATTGTTTGATCAGTTATCATTAAATGGAGAGGATTCAATCCAAAAGATCGAGATTCTCTTGACTGAAATGCAAGAAATTCAAAATAGATTGCAGCAGTCGATTGTGAATCAGTTGGAAAAATATACGACAACTGAGCGGATCATATTTGTTAGTTTACTGCAGTTTTTTGAACGAATCAAAACAATCTACAGCTGTTTTGATATTTATGTTAATGAATGGCATCCACATTGGATCAAAGAGTACACGCCCGCACCTCAAGGCTATGGTTTGCTTGCAATCAATGATTTAGAAGCGAGCATTTTACCAGAGACAACCTGGTATGACCGTTACCAGAGGATTTTGTATACAGGTGGTACCTTGAAATTTGGTAACGATAAGAAGTATTTACCAAATAAACTAGGCTTGAAAGATGTTTTATTTAAAACGCTACCTGATCCTTATGACTATGAACAAAATGCTCGTTTATATATTCCAAAAGAAGCGATCACGATTAGTCAGGCAAATACTGCAGAATTTTCAGCTTATATCGCATCAGTGATTCAAGAATTGTCACAACAAGATCGTTCAATGTTGGTTCTATTCACGTCACATGAGATTTTAACTAGTGTTTACTATCGTTTGCATCCGCAGTTTTTAAATGAAAGTAGAGAGCTTTTAGCGCAAGGTATCAGCGGTAGTCGAGAAAAAATATTGAAACGGTTTGCCCATTCTAAAAACAGTGTTTTATTAGGCGCTGACAGTTTTTGGGAAGGAGTGGATCTGCCGGGAGAAGCATTATCGCTTTTGATCGTAACCCGACTACCCTTTGAAAATCCCAAAAGGCCTTTTGTCAAAGCACGTTATGACTATCTTGAAGAAAAGGGAGTCAATCCGTTCACTCATGAAGCTTTACCCAAAGCAGCTTTACGTTTACGCCAAGCTTTAGGTCGTTTGATTCGTTCCGACGGTGATAAAGGAGCGCTAGTTGTTTTAGATAGGCGTTTAGTGACTGCTAAGTATGGTAAACGTATGTTAAAAGCCTTGCCAAAAAATTTACCAGTCAAAGAAGAATCACTAAGGGAAATAACTATGGAACTAAAAGAATTTTTAAATAAATAAATTTATCTGCTATCTATTAAATTTGATTGATTTTCTGCTATAATAGTAGCCAGTAAGTTTGGAAAGGGCGAGTCGATTGCAAGAACAAGAAGATCAAAATGAATCAAGAAAAATCAAAATCTTAGTCGGCATAATTGCGAGTTTATTAGTGATCATTGTGATGATTAGTATTTTCTATATTCGCTCAACGCAACCAAGAAGACAAGCGGAAAAAGAAGCAACGGAAATCGCAAAGGAACAGGCACATTTAGAAACAGTCGATCATTTTTATTGGTTTACCAGAAAAAAAACATACTTCAGCGTGACAGGTAAAGACGATAAAGGAGAATCATTAGCTGTGATTATTCCAAAATCCGGTGAAAACGTGACAGTCTTAAATCAAAAAGATGGTGTGGTAGAAGACAATATCCGCCAGATCATTGAAACCGACTATAAAGAAAAAAATATCCAAAAAATCAGCTTAGGTCTTTATAATGACAAACCCACTTGGGAGGTCGTGACAAAAGGGGATGACGGATCATTAAATTATTATCTACTGTCATTTGAAAATGCCGAAGAAATCATGGTCATTAAAAATGTCTGACGAAATAGGGTTAAAATGATAGGTGACAAAATAAGCATAATAAGAAGTATTTGATGAAATAAGCTAATGATTGTCAAAAATCATCGAATTTATTGGTGCTGAACAGTACTATTTCTGATAAAAAATGAATGGAGCGATACTATGGACATATCGAGACGTGCACAAAAATTAGAACCCTCTGTTACGCTGGCAGCGGCAGCGAAAGCCAATGCCTTAAAAGCTGAAGGGAAAGATATTTTAAGCTTAACAGTTGGTGAACCGGATTTTACCACGCCTAAAAATATCCAGCAAGCTGCAATTAACGCCATCAAAAGTGGAAAAGCAAGTTATTACACGCCTTCTGCGGGTATCAAAGAATTGCGAGAAGCAGTTGTAAAACATATTGAAACCTACTATCAGTTGCGTTATCAGACAAAAAATGTGATCATAACCGATGGTGCTAAATTTGCCTTATATCTTCTTTTTCAAGCTGTATTGAATCCGAATGATGAAGTGATCATCCCAGTTCCATATTGGGTAAGTTACGGTGAACAAGTTAAATTAGCTGAAGGTGTCCCTGTGTTCATCTCATGTGCTCAGGAAAAAGAATTTAAAGTGACTGTTGAGCAATTAGAAGAGGCAAAAACTGAAAAAACGAAATTATTGATTTTAAATTCACCATCTAATCCAACAGGAATGATTTATTCTGAAGCAGAATTACGTAAAATTGGCGAATGGGCAGTCTTAAACAATGTCCTGATCGTATCAGATGATATATACGGTAGACTGGTTTATAATGGAGCTGACTTTACGCCGATCGCAACTTTATCTGAAGCGATTCAAAAACAAACGATCATAATCAATGGGGTTTCTAAAAGTTATGCCATGACAGGTTGGCGTATTGGATATGCAGTCGGGGCAGAGGCGATTATTTCAGCAATGAATGATATTGCGTCACAATCAACCAGTAATCCTACGGCAGTCAGTCAATATGCTGCAATAGAAGCATTGGTCGGTGAACAAGACACTGTTGAATTCATGAGACAAGCTTTTGAAGCACGTTTAAATGAAATTTATCCGCTATTTGCAGCATTGCCAGGTTTCAAATTGGAAAAACCTCATGGTGCGTTTTACCTATTTCCAAATATCAAAGAAACATTAACGATGTGCGGATATACAGATGTTACTAAGTGGGTGGATGATTTACTAGCTGAAGCGCAAGTTGCACTTGTGACGGGGGCTGGATTTGGAGCACCAGAAAATATTCGAATTAGTTACGCTACTGATTTAGAGACTTTAAAAGAAGCAGCTAAACGAATGGCACTATTTATTGAGAAAAAATCAACAAGAGCAATATCTTAATTCGGGATAGGTAAAAGAATAGAATGAATGGAGAGACGATCGTGGAACAAATTCAAATTATTGATTCAAAAAATCATATAGGTGAAACAGTAAAAATAGGTGCTTGGATCGCGAATAAACGTTCAAGCGGAAAAATCGCTTTTCTACAATTACGTGATGGAACAGCTTATTTCCAAGGTATTGTAGTGAAAAGTGAAGTGCCGGAAGAAGTCTTTCAATTAGCTAAAAGCTTAACACAAGAAACATCTGTTTGGATCACTGGTGAAATCAGAGAAGATAGCCGTTCAAAATTCGGTTATGAGATCGGTGTAACAGGGATCGAAGTCATTGGTGAAAGTCATGATTATCCAATTACACCAAAAGAGCACGGGACTGACTTTTTGATGGATCATCGTCACTTATGGCTACGTTCGTCTCGTCAGCATGCAATCATGCAGATCCGTAACGAAATTATCCGTGCGACGTATGAATTTTTCAATAACAACAACTTTGTAAAAATCGATCCGCCTATTCTAACTGCCAGTACAGCAGAAGGTACGACCGATTTATTTGAAACAAACTATTTTGATCAAAAAGCCTACCTTTCTCAAAGCGGACAATTGTACATGGAAGCAGCCGCATTAGCATTTGGTAAGGTATTCTCATTTGGTCCAACGTTTAGAGCAGAAAAATCAAAAACACGTCGTCATTTGATTGAATTTTGGATGATCGAACCAGAAATGGCGTTTATGCACCAAGAAGAAAGTTTAGAAGTACAAGAGCAATATGTATCATTTTTAGTCCAAAATGTATTAGATAATTGTGATCATGCTTTAGATATTTTAGAACGTGACAGAGAAGTCCTTAAAAAATACACACAACTACCATTTCCTCGTATTTCATATGATGAAGCGGTTGAGTTGTTGAAGAAAAATGGTTTTGACGATATTGAGTGGGGAGATGATTTTGGCTCACCGCATGAAACGTTTATTGCCAATTCATTTGACCGTCCTGTCTTCATTTTAAACTATCCAAAAGCAATCAAAGCATTCTACATGAAACCACATCCTACACGTGATGACGTTGTGATTTGTGCGGATATGATTGCACCAGAGGGGTATGGCGAAATCATCGGGGGTTCTGAAAGAGCAATCGATCATGATTACCTGCTAGAACAAATTCGTAACCATGATCTAGATGAAAAAGAATATTCTTGGTATTTAGATTTACGCCGTTACGGTTCTGTTCCGCATTCAGGCTTTGGTCTAGGGTTAGAACGTACGGTTACTTGGTTAGCTGGAATTGAGCATGTTCGTGAAGCAAGCCCATTCCCACGTTTATTAAATCGTATCTACCCATAGTAACTAAATAGTAAAATAGTCGTTGAAAGAAGTTTTATACTTCGTTTCAACGACTATTTTTATATGGATTGAGAAATTTTGATAAAATTACAACGAGAAAAAAGAAAAAGTAGGGTAATTTGTTTAGAATTCCACTATTTTATGGTAGAATTGACAATAAAGTAGAATAAAGGAATGACTTGAATGGGAAACCCAACACAAATAAAAAGAAAACATTTTCGTTTTCCGGCGTATGATGACGAGGTAGGCGTAAAATTAGTTTCTGAAAATAAACGCACATTGTTTCAAGAAGAGCCAATGCTCAATAAGATGAGCACTCAAGCCCAAACGCAGCAAAGTACACCAATCATAGAACCAATAAGCGCTCAGCCGGTGCCTCAAAAACAACCGACGAAAACCAACAATCAACATGTTTCTCATAGTCAGGAACAAGTAGATGAATTAGCCCGTCATAAATCTAATTTGCCAAATTATATGATGACGCATAATAAAACAGCATCACCAAAGCAAAAGAATAATTTATTTGGTAATATGCCTAAAAGAAGTTCGTACGGTTTTGGTTCTCAGCACACTTCTAACAAAAATAGAACAGCATTCTCAAAGGATTTTACCTATGATACTCGCTCCTATTTTGTACCGAAATATATTCCAGCTTCTGTCATTCCAGAAGAAAAAACACCCACTTTGACAGAACAAGAATTAACGGAAGCGATGAGAAAAGACAAAAATTCTTATTTACTTTTTGACGATGAACCAGTAGCATTTCAAGTGAAAGGAAATGAAGACCCAACAGTTCAAAAATTCAATATTCCTAAAGATTCACCTGAAATACCAGTAACAAGACGTCAATACCAACAAATCAAACCAGATATGGAACGCTTTGGTAAAGAAGAAGATATCAGCCATACATTACCACGCTCTCGAAAAGAACTGAAGACTGCGAAAGAAAATGCCAAAAGCCAAACTGCCTATGGTCAAAAAGTAGCTGAAGCAGAACATGAGAAAAAACGAGGTATCTTAGATAAGTCCTTAAGTGGTATTATTGAAGATTCAAGCATGGAGCTAGAAAACAGCCAGTATTTTAAATAGGAAAATGTATGTTAACACCTCGCAAAGTTGTGTCAGTGTACTTCAAAAACTCTATCAATTGTTTTTTGTCTCGATTGATAGGAGCTTGAAAATGGTAAATAGAATAACTAACTGATTGGTTAGTATGATTTTGGTATTGAGCCGAAAGTCATACTAGCCCTTTTTTGTAGAATAATAATACATTATATCTGTGGTGCTATGCTAAAAGAGGGGGAGTAAAAATGACTAAACATTGGTTCAACACCAGCTCTTTCGAAAGTAAATTGAAATTATCGTGAAATTCAGTCGCAGTTCCTACCTATCAATATGAGCTAAAGAAACTTACTGTAAGTAGCTACTGTATTGAAATTTTCAGTGACTGATATTTAATGGAGTCTCTTCTTTTCTTAGAAAATTATCTAACTGTTTTGGGTTGATTATTTTTTGAATTTGTAAGATAATGGGAATCGTACGATTTTTATAAAATAATGAAATTAATTTTTACATATAGCCAGTAAGAGAAGAGGATTATCATGAAAAAGCAAGAAAACGTATTGTACCATTTTGTTGGAATCAAAGGCTCAGGAATGAGCTCATTAGCACTTGTATTGTTTGAAAAAGGATTAACTGTGCAAGGTTCTGATGTGGAAGAGTATTTCTTTACACAACGTGATTTAGAAAAAGCTGGTATTACTATTTTACCTTTCGATAAAGAAAATATCACAAAAGAAATGATCGTGATAGCTGGGAATGCATTTCCTGATACGCATGAGGAATTGGTTCGTGCAAAAGAATTAGGGGCAGAAATTATTCGCTATCATGATTTTATTGGTCGTTTCATCGAGCCTTACACAAGTGTAGCTGTGACAGGCTCGCATGGGAAAACAAGTACAACTGGCTTACTTTCTCACGTATTGACTGGGATCGCGCCAACAAGTTACTTGATTGGTGACGGAACAGGACATGGTGATCCAAATGCTGAATTTTTTGCTTTTGAAGCTTGTGAGTATCGTCGTCATTTCTTAGCTTATTCACCAGATTATGCGATCATGACCAATATTGATTTTGATCATCCAGATTATTTTAAGAGTATTGAAGATGTATTTTCTGCTTTTCAAACAATGGCGAAACAAGTGAAAAAAGGAATTTTTGCTTATGGTGATGATAAATATTTACGCCAGTTAAACACAGATGTTCCAGTTTACTATTATGGACTAGCAGATGACGATGATATACAAGCTAAAAATATCGAACGAACTACACAAGGTTCTTCTTTTGATGTTTATCATGATGAAAAATTTGTTGGCCACTTTGTTTTACCGGCGTTTGGTCAACACAATATCATGAATGCATTAGGCGTGATTGCGGTAGCTTATTTTGAAAACTTAGACATGAAAAAAGTGGCAGAAGAGATGCTGACCTTTGAAGGCGTAAAACGCCGCTTTACAGAGAAAAAAGTTTCTGACATGATCATTGTTGATGATTATGCTCACCACCCAACAGAAATCATAGCGACAATCGATGGCGCTCGTCAAAAATATCCGGATAAAGAGATTATTGCTGTCTTTCAACCGCACACCTTTACACGTACAATTGCGTTGATGGATGAATTTGCTGAAGCCTTGAATTTGGCGGATGCTGTTTACCTTTGTGATATCTTTGGCTCTGCTAGAGAACAAAAAGGTGATGTGAAAATCGAAGATCTAGGGAACAAAATTCAAAAAGGCGGACAAGTTATTAAAGAAGAGAATGTATCTCCGCTTTTAGATCATGAAAATGCTGTAATGGTCTTTATGGGAGCAGGCGATGTTCAGAAATTTGAACAAGCTTATGAAACGTTATTAAGTAATACAACTAGAAGTGTTTTATAAAAAAGAGAAAAAATAATCTTGAAGAAGGAGTCTCAATAGCATATTCTTGTGTTTTGTTGAAGCTTCTTCTTTTTAACTTGCCTTTTAGCGTCATTTTGGTACAATTATCTTATCATTAGTGGAGGTGTACTAATTTGAATATCGGAAAACCGAGAAAATTAGGCAAAACCATCGAAGATATTGAGGAAGGCGATTCGTTGTCTTTAACCGAATCGATCGAAGATAAAGAGTTACTTCTTTATTTGGGCTTGACAAACGATGCCAACCCCTTATATATCCAACATGATTATGCCCAAAAAACAGAATATGGCAAACCAATCGTACCATCGATCATGCTGATGGGAATTATTACTAGTGCTATTTCAAAGCATTTACCAGGGCCTGGATCTCATGTGGTCAATTTTTCTGTGAATTTTGTGGAGCCAGTTTTTCATTATGAAACACTGACTTTTCAATTTGAAGTGATCAAAGTAGATAAAATGAAAGATGTTGTGACGATTTCGATCGAAGCCGTGAATGAGGAAGAGGATCGTGTCCTTGATGCGGTCGTAATGGTTCAGCCCCCTCAAGTTACATTAGTAGATTTAGAAGAGAAAGAAGGAAAAATAGATGAATAATGGAACAGTAGCCAATGTTGGCTTGAATAAGTTTTATTCAAAGATTTACGCATTTTTAGCGATGGGAATTGGAGTCAGTGCCTTAGTATCCTATTTGATTTTAACAGTTTATCCTAATGTTTTGATGACATTATTACATTCTACAGCTTTATTTTTTGGTTTATGGATTTTACAAATTGGCTTGGTTTTTTTCTTAGGATTTAAAGCACAAAAAAATCCTAGCTTAGCGGTCAGTGGCTTCTTATTGTATTCCATTTTAAATGGCGTGACAATTTCAGCTACTCTACTTCTATACGCTCAAGCGACAGTGGTGAGTGCTTTTGTAAGTGCTGCGGCAACATTTGGTGCAATGTCATTAGTTGGGATGTTTACAAAGAAAGACTTATCTGCAATGGGTCACGCCGCATATAGCGCGTTGATCGGGATCATCATTGCGATGATCGTTAATTTCTTTTTCTTACGTAGCGATGCGGTATCATTTTTCATTTCAATCTTGATGGTTTTGATCTTTGCTGGTATTACAGCATATGACAATCAGAGAATTCGCCTAGCCTACAATGAAACAGGCGGGCAAGCAGGAACAGGTATCGCAGTGTTCTTCGCCTTACAATTATATCTTGACTTTATCAACTTATTCTTAGCATTTTTACGTATTTTTGGTAAAAACAACTAAGTCGACAAAAATAAAAAAACAGTATCTGGAGAATTCTAGATACTGTTTTTTTATGCAATTAATATTCATTTAATACATAATTTTGAATTAAAATCCTGAATTTAGCTAATAAATGATATAAAATACATTGACTAACCTTCCGCTTTGATTTATACTTTTATAAAATTAGTGAAATACAGATGATTATGAATATACGGGATGGTGTAAGTGATGGAAGTGTATGAAAAAGGGCCAATGGGGTTTAAATTTTACGGAATGCATATTGGGATAAAGAAAAAGAGAAAAGATTTTGGATTGATCGTAGCAGATGAAGTTTGTCATGCTGCAGCTGTTTTTACAAAGAATACATTTTGCGGTGAATGTATCCCGATCGGTAAAGAGCACGTGAAAAATGCTGAATTACAAGCAGTGGTAGTGACAAGTGGGATCGCTAACGTTGCAACAGGCAAAACGGGTAGAGAAAATGAATACAAAATCTTGGAAAAACTTTCAACAAAACTGATGATTGAAAAAGAAAATATTCTCCCGTCTTCTACAGGTGTGATCGGACCACAATTACCCATCGCAATGATTGAAGAATTTTTAGATGTAGAAACGATCGAGTTGAAAGAAAACTATGAAGATTTTGCTCATGCTATTTTGACGACAGATCAACGAATTAAAGTTCGAAGTCTAAAAGTTGGTGAGGCGACGATTTTAGGGATCGTGAAAGGATCGGGAATGATTGAGCCAAACATGGCGACAATGTTAGCTTATATATTGACCGATGCCAAAATAGAGAAAAAAGAAATTTATCCTCTGTTGAAAAATTCAGTTGATCAATCTTTCAATACGATCAGCATCGATACGGATACCAGCACTAGTGATACTGTAGCGTTTTTAGCTAGTGGTCATTATACAGTTGAAAAAAAAGCATTCGAAACAGCGCTGAATCAAATCTGTAAAGATTTAGCATTGGATGTTGTAAAAGATGCAGAAGGTGCGACTAAGACCATGTTTGTCACCGTTAAAAATGCTGAAAGTAAAGAACAAGCAAAAAATGCGGGCAAATCGATCATCAATTCACCTTTGGTAAAGACAGCGTTGTTTGGACATGATCCTAACTGGGGACGTATTGCGATGGCTCTTGGCAAAACAAAAGGGTTGATTTTTGATCAGAATAAAGTAGAGATTTTTTATGGTAAGTATCCAATTTTTTCAAATAACCATGAAGAAAAACAAAACATCAATAAAATTGCTAAATACATTGAAGAAAATGAAGACATTTACTTAACCGTTGATTTAAATCAAGGGTCAGAAAATTTTGAAGTGATCGGTTGCGATTTAAGTTATGAATATGTCAAAATAAATAGTGATTATTCTACTTGATTTGTCTTTTGAAATTGAAGTAATAGTGATTGAATAAATCATTACGTTTTATATATAATTCAAGATAGAGGCGATTGGTTATGAGAAATGAGGGTGACATTCATGAAAATTGTTTTGCCGATTTTTGTGAATTCTCCTTCATTTGTAAAGTAGTTCCTTCTGATATCATTGTTTATCAAGTCCCTCTTTTATTTTGCGAATGTATGTTCTATAATAAGGAGAGGATAGGTGGGATCGAACATGCAGAGTACGCAAAGAATCGCAGTCCGCAGGTTAGTGGAATTTATTTTAAGAAGAGGGAGCATCGATGCTAGGCACACGAGTGAACATACAGCGTTAGAAGGAGCCAAAATCCATCGGAAGCTTCAGAAAAGTGCTGGAGAAAATTATCAAAAAGAAATCAAACTAGCTATCAACATAGAATTAAATCAGCAAACATACATAATCGAAGGCCGCGCAGACGGTATTTTCATTGATGATAAAAAAAGAACTGTGATTGATGAAATCAAAACTTCGGAACCTTTATTTTCAGATTTGCTGGAAGAACAAGTAGAGATGTATTGGTATCAAGTAATGTGTTATGGACATATTTATTGCCAACAAGAAGATTTAGATGAAATCACTTTACAATTGACTTATTATCAGACGACGACCGAACAAATCACGAGACAGGAAAAAGAGTATACCAAAGATGAACTAAAAATATTCTTTGATGATCTGACACAAAAATATGAACAATGGCTGATTTTTAAAGCGAATTGGCGTAAAACTCGGAATCGATCATTACAAAAATTACCGTTCCCGTATGGCGATTATCGAGCTGGTCAAAGAGAACTATCGGTTGCCGTGTACAAAACGATTTTAAGTAATCAAAAACTGTTTGTAGAAGCACCAACGGGAACGGGGAAGACGATTTCGACCCTATTTCCCACACTAAAAGCTATTGGGGAAGAAAAAGCAGAACGTGCTTTTTACCTGACGGCTAAAACGATCACGCGTCAAGTAGCTGAAGATGCTGTGGAAGCGATGAAAAATAAGGAGCTACAGCTAAAGAGTGTCACTTTAACTGCGAAAGATAAAATTTGTTTCTTAACAGAACGCAATTGTACGCCAGAAGCTTGTCCTTTTGCCAATGGTTATTATGATCGTTTGAATGAAGGATTATGGGATTTACTAAATAATGAAAATCAGTTTACCCGTGAGGTTATTGAGATTTATGCTCGTAAACACAGCTTATGTCCTTTTGAATTGTCTTTAGATGTTAGTTTGTGGTGTGATTTAGTGATTTGCGACTATAATTACTTATTTGATCCAGTTGTTTACTTAAGGCGTTTTTTTGAAGAGCAGACGGAACCCAAAGAAAATGTTTTTTTAGTAGATGAAGTGCATAATCTAGTCAATCGTTCAAGAGAAATGTATTCAGCTATTTTATCCAAAAATAAACTATCTGAGCTAAAACAATTGCTTGATAAAAAACAAACAAAGCTAATCCGAGCGCTCAATAAAATCGAAAAAGAATTCGACAAGATCAAACAAGTTTGTGATGAGGAAGAAACAGATTTTTTACACCAAAATGCACCGATTGATTCGCTTGTCAAAGTAGCGTATTCGCTTGCTGAAAAAATAAAAGAATGGCTACCAGAAAATCAAGATCATACTGAGCTTAATCAGATTTTACCTGTTTACTTTGAATTGTTGAATTATACTAAAATCAGTGAAGGGTATGATGATCATTATTGTACCTATGTAGACTGTCAGAATTATGACATTATCGTGAAGCAATTTTGTATTGATCCGAGCTATCTTTTACAACAAAAACTAGAAAAAGGCAAAGCAAGTATTTTATTTTCAGCAAGTTTAACGCCGCTCGATTACTATCAGGAAATTTTGGGTGGCGGCAAGGAAAGTTTGCGTTATCGAATCCCAAGTCCTTTTCCAAAAGAAAACCAACTATTAGTTATCGAAAAGTATATTCAGACGACATATAAAGAACGAGTGAATAGTTATGAAAAAATCATTGAAAGCCTGACGAATATGATCCAGCAAAAGAAAGGAAATTATATAGTTTTCTTTCCTTCCTATTCATATATGGCTATTATTTATGAACGCTTTCGACAAAAAAATCCTCAAATCAAAACTAAAATTCAAGCAAGCAAAATGAATGAAATAGAACGAGAAGCTTTTTTGGCTGAATTTATGTTTGAACCGACAGAAACATTGGTAGGCTTTTGTGTGTTAGGAGGAATTTTTTCAGAAGGAATTGATTTAAAAGGCAGTCGCTTGATCGGTACAGCGATTGTTGGTGTTGGTTTACCACAAATCAACCATGAACAAGAGTTGATCAAAAAATACTATGATCAAGAAAAAAATCAAGGATTCCAATTTGCATACCAAATTCCTGGTATGAATAAAGTCTTACAGGCCGCAGGCAGAGTTATCAGGGATACAGATGATAGAGGAATTGTTTTGCTTTTGGATCAACGTTTTTCAACAACAGGTGTTCAACGTTTTTTCCCACCTCATTGGGATCAGGTTCAAACCTCTTATTCACATGAACGGACAAAACAACTGATACAACAATTTTGGCAATCGAATTAAACAGATAGTGATAGGAAAAAATGCTTTCTACTGGTATACTAAAAAAAGTATTTTAAGACAAATGACGATAAAAGGCCGAAGTTTTTGATCCTCGGCTCTTTTTTGAGCAGAACATTCATAGTTTATCTATAAAAAAGATCACTGGAGGACAAAAGATGAAAACAATTTTAGTGCTACATACGGGCGGTACGATTTCAATGTCAAAAGAAGCAGATGGAAATGTGACAACAAATAGCATGAATCCCTTGCTTGACCAAGAAGAATTGTTAGCAGGAAAAGCTGAGTTGATCGTAGAATCGATTTTTAATATCCCTTCTCCTCATATGACCTTAGAACGAATGCTGGAATTGAAGCAGCGCATCCAGAAAGCGTATACTGAAAACATCGATGGTGTAGTGATTACACATGGAACGGATACGCTCGAGGAGACCGCTTATTTTTTAGATATTACGTTAGAAAATAAAATTCCTATCGTCTTAACAGGTGCCATGCGTTCAAGTAACGAAATCGGGACAGATGGATTATATAATTTTATTAGTGCAGTTTTTACGGCATGTTCAGATGAATCTTATGGTAAGGGTGTCCTTGTTGTGATGAATGATGAAATCCATACGGCGCGCTATGTGACAAAAACCCATACCACAAACGTAGCCACATTTCGAACGCCCACATTTGGCCCAATCGGGATGATTGCCAAAGAACGAACGTTTTTTGCCAGTGAAGTACGTCCGCAAGAAATTTGTGATGTTCAAGATGTCGCAGGTGAAGTCTATGTAATCAAAGCTTATGCAGGAATGGACGGAAGTTTGTTTGATTTAGTGGATAATGACAAAACAGATGGTATCGTAATAGAAGCATTAGGTGCTGGCAATCTTCCGCCAGAAACGCTGCCTGCGCTTCGACGACTCTTAGAAAGAAAGATTCCTATCGTGTTAGTTTCTCGCTGTTCTAACGGAATCGCTGAAGATATTTATGACTATGAAGGCGGCGGCGTTAATTTAAAGAAAATGGGGATTATTTTTTCTAGGGGATTAAATGGACCAAAAGCCCGAATTCGCTTGATCGTTGGTTTAAACAGTGGAAAAGATTCCCATGAACTATCTGATTTTTTGAGTGAATGAACGAAATAAAAAAGCATAACTAGCTGATAAATGAACGTTTACAACTAGTTATGCCTTTTTTATTAACGGAAATTCGTAAATTGTAATTCTACTGGTAAATCTAAATTTCTAAGCAATGTGATGACTTTTTGTAAATCGTCACGGCTTTTTCCAGTAACTCTGATCTGATCCTCTTGAATTTGTGATTTGACTTTAATACCAGAGTTTTTAATGGCAACATTGATTTTTTTTGCATTCTCTTTGTCGATACCACTAATTAAATCACCGTATTGACGGGCAGAACCGCCGAGGGCTTTTTCACTCGTTGAGAAGTGGATATTTTTAATAGGTACTGCTCGTTTTACTAACTTACTAAATAGGACATCCTTGACCTGTTCGATTTTGTAGTCGTCTTCTGCAACTACGACTAATTTGTTATTTTCTAGCTTTATATCTGCAATTGACCCTTTAAAGTCAAAGCGATTTTTGATTTCTTTCAATGCAATTTGAATCGAGTTTTTGACTTCTTCCATGTTCAATTCAGATGTTACATCAAAGCTGGCTTCTTTTGCCGCCATTTGATCCTCTCCCCTCGTTATTTCTTACTTTTATAGTACCATTAAATAGGGAAGAAACAAGTAAAAATACGTTTTTCCAGCAATAATTGAGTCAAGAAACGAAATTTTTTTGACCGGCTACCAGATAAGAATAAAATAATCCTCATTTTCTACTTTTTTTCTTTTCTTTTTTTGAATCAGCTGTTATCCTAATTCGAGGGATTTTTATCTAAATAGTACTATACAAAACGGTAAAAAATGTTGGCGGTTTTTAGATGAATGGGAGGTTTTTGGATGAATAAAATGGTTATGTCATATAAACAAAGTGAGACATTAAAGAAGTTTGCAGTGATTTTTGTTACCGGAATCTTAGTCGCTATCAGTTTGAACTTTTTTTTGATTCCAGCAAAAGTTTTTTCTGCTGGAATGAATGGGGTGGCGCAGATCATTGCAACATTATTGCATACGCATCTTGGAATTACGATTGATACAGGTCTTTTTATTTTGTTATTAAATATTCCAATATTTGTTTTGGGATTTATGAAGCTAGGAAAAGAATCAACTATTTATAGCTTTTTAAATGTAGCTTGGATTTCCTTGACAACTATTTTGATCCCGATCGAAGTGATTACGACCAATCCTTTGATGAATGCGATCATGGGTGGCGTGTTGATTGGCATCGGTGCTGGTTTGTCACTTAAAATGGGGTTTACAACTGGCGGAATGGATGTTATTTCACTGGTTCTATCGAAAACTACTGGGAAAACTGTCGGTAATTATATGTTTATGCTAAATGGTATCATTGTGGCGATTGCGGGTTTTGTTTTTGATTGGGAAAGTGCGTTGTATACGATCATTTCGATTTATTGTATGACTCAAGTCGTTGACACGATCCACACAAGTCATCAAAAAATCACAGCAATGATCGTGACCGTCCAGCCAGAAATTGTGACACAAGCGATTTCAAAACAAATGATAAGAGGAATGACCTTATTGCCATCTATGGGTGGTTATTCTGGTGTTGAAGGCCGAATGATCATGATGGTGATCACACGTTATGAATTATATGATTTGGAGCAAATCGTTTATGAAGTTGATGAAAATGCCTTTATGAACATTATTCCTACTCATTCAGTCTTAGGACGATTTGCGAATGAAGATGAGCAAAGGATATTTAAAAGTACAGGAAGCTTTCCAGAGATGAAGAAACGTAAAAAAAAGCAAAACTAGAGATAGTTTTTAAAGAGATTACCATAAGGCTGTGACAGAAGCGTTTATTCAGATTTATTAAGGCTAGGATATGACTCGTAGAGTTAGGTCTCAGCCTTTTTTGATGTTCTGATTTGTCTTGCAGTCGGGAAATATTTATTTGGTAAATTTCCCAAAGATTGACACTTTTTCTCAATCATACGACTGACTTCCCAAAAACCCGAAGAATGATTGATAGCGCATTCATACAATGGTATAACTAACGTGTAAAACAATTTAATAGAAGGAGGGTGTTTCACTAGTGATGGAGAAAGTGCAGCGGTTTGGAGGAGCAATGTTCACCCCGGTATTACTATTTTCATTTTCTGGAATTATGGTAGCGCTTGCGATTATATTTAAAAATCCGATGATCGTGGGAAGTATCGCAAATGAAGGAACGGTTTGGTATGGCGTTTGGTCTGTGTTAGAAAATGGTGCATGGACGGTATTCAATCAAATGGAATTATTGTTTGTTATTGGTTTACCGATTGGACTAGCTAAAAAAGCCAACGCTCGTGCTGCGATGGAAGCTTTTGTTATTTATCTAACGTGTAATTATTTTATCAGCAGCATGTTGGAGTATTTTGGTCCATTCTTTGGTGTTGATTTTAGCCAAGAAGTCGGCGGAGAAAGTGGAATGAAACTGATTGCAGGAATCAAAACCTTAGACACAGGCATTATAGGAGCCATTTTTATTTCAGCAATCGTCGTTTGGTTACACAACCGCTATTTTGATACGAAATTGCCAGACTTTTTAGGCATTTTCCAAGGCTCTTCGTTGGTTGTCATTTTAGGATTTTTCGCGATGTTGCCGATTGCGTTTCTAATTTGTCTTATTTGGCCCAAAATTCAAATGGGTATTGGATCGATGCAAACTTTCTTAGCAAATGCAGGAACTTTTGGCGTTTGGCTGTATACGTTTTTAGAAAGAATCTTGATTCCTACAGGATTGCATCATTTCATCTATACACCATTTGTCTTTGGACCAGCAGTTGTTGAAAATGGGATCACCAAATATTGGATGGCGCATTTAAATGAATATGCGCGCACAACAACGCCACTCAAACAGTTATTTCCACAAGGCGGTTTTGCATTGCATGGAAATTCTAAAATATTTGCCTCACCAGGAATCGCAGCAGCCTTTTATTTTACTGCTAAACCTGATAAGCGCAAAAAAGTATTAGCCATTTTGATTCCAGTTACATTGACTGCTGTATTGGCTGGCATCACAGAACCGTTGGAATTTACATTCTTGTTTGTGGCGCCTCCGCTATTTGTTCTCCATGCTATTCTTGCTGCAACAATGGCAGCAACGATGTATTTCTTTGGTGTTGTAGGGGATATGGGCGGTGGATTTATCGATTTATTGGCGAAAAATTGGATTCCATTATTTGCCAATCATAAAGGAATGATTTTCACACAATTGATTATTGGTTTATCCTTCACGTTGATCTATTTCGTTGTTTTTCGGGCATTGATCTTGAAATTTAATTTTGCCACACCAGGAAGAGAAGAGGAGGATCAAGAAGTTAAATTATATAGCAAAAAAGAATACAAAGAAGCGAAAAAAGCTGGAACTTTAGGGGATATTGCTATTGCAAACGCGAACCAGTATACAGAACAAGCAGCAGTCTATTTGGAAGCTTTCGGTGGCAGTGACAATATTGAAAAAGTCAACAATTGTGCGACTCGTTTGAGAATTACCGTAAAAGATGAAGGGATCGTTTCACCTGACAGTGCATTTAAAGAAGGCGGTGCACATGGCGTAGTGAGAAGTGGTACTGCCTTTCAAGTAATCGTTGGTTTAGATGTACCTCAAGTGAGAGAGCAATTTGAAAACTTATTAACATTAGGAACTGAAAATCAAGTAAATGAATAAAAATGAAGGAGCTGGAAAAAAATGAAGAAATTTTCAATTGTAATTGCAGGCGGAGGAAGTACATTTACCCCAGGAATTGTTTTAATGTTATTGGATAATTTGGAAAAATTTCCAATCAGACAAATCAAATTTTATGACAATAATCCAGAAAGACAAAAACAAATTGCAGATGCTTGCGAAATTATTATCAAAGAACAAGCTCCAGAGATTCAATTTTTAGCAACAACTGATCCCAAAACGGCCTTTACAGATATTGACTTTGTAATGGCGCATATCCGTGTTGGACTTTATGCCATGCGGGAAAAAGATGAGAAAATTCCTTTGAAATATGGTGTGATTGGACAAGAAACTTGCGGACCAGGAGGAATTGCTTATGGGATGCGTTCTATCGGTGGTGTTTTAGAATTAATTGATTATATGGAGAAATACTCACCAGATGCGTGGATGCTGAATTATTCCAATCCAGCTGCTATTGTCGCTGAGGCGACAAGAAAGTTACGTCCTAACACCAAAATCATCAATATTTGTGATATGCCAGTCGGTATTGAAGAACGTATGGCGAAATCAGTTGGCCTAAATTCAAGAAAAGATATGGTGGTACGTTATTATGGCTTGAATCATTTCGGATGGTGGACAGATATCAGAGATAAAGAAGGCAATAATCTAATGCCAAAAATCAAAGAACATGTGAAAGATTTTGGTTATTCATTGAAAGAAGAAATTGAGGAATCCCAACATACAGATGCCAGTTGGATGCATACTTTTTCTAAAGCCAAAGAAGTTTACGCAGTTGATCCCACAACATTGCCGAATACGTATTTAAAATATTATTTTTATCCTCAAGATGAAGTAGCACATGCAAATCCAGAATATACACGAGCGAATGAAGTCATGGCTGGGCGTGAAAAACATGTTTTTGGTGAATGTAACCGAATCACAAAAGCTGGCACAGCCAAAGGAACTACACTAGAAGTTGATGAACATGCTTCTTATATCGTTGATCTAGCAAGAGCGATTGCTTATAACACCCATGAAAGAATGTTATTAATCATTGAAAATCAAGGAGCTGTCGTCAATTTTGATGAAACGGCAATGGTAGAAGTCCCATGTATTGTGGGAAGTAGAGGACCAGAACCAATCGTTCAAGGAAAGATTCCGCGTTTCCAAAAAGGATTGATGGAACAACAAGTTGCTGTTGAAAAGTTAGTTGTTGAAGCTTGGACAGAAGGTTCTTATCAAAAATTATGGCAAGCATTGATGCTGTCAAGAATCGTACCAAATGCCCGCATTGCGCAAGAGATTTTAGATGATTTGATAGAAGTAAACAAAGAATTTTGGCCAAAACTGTCTTAAAAGGTTTAGGTATTGTTTTCCTTAGCAAATTCCCTTAGTATCGTTTTGAATTTTCATCCTTTATACTAAGGGAAGAACACTAAGGAGATGAGGGGTCAAATATGAATTTAGAAACATTGATGCAAAAACACCAAAAGCATTTAAGTGAAATGGATTGGGCAATTTTAGGGTATATTTTAGAAAATGAACGCGATGTTATGCAGCTGAGTATTATTGAATTGGGTGAAAAAGTTCATAGTTCTAAATCATCTATTTTACGATTGACTAAAAAATTAGGTTTTTCTGGTTATTCTGAATTTAAGTATTTTATGCGCCAGTCTAAACAAAATAATAGTGGTACGACAGAAACAGATTTAGTAGATCTGCAAACAAAAGATATTGAAAACACAGTCAAATTAGCACAACAAACCGATTTTACGTCATTAAGTAAAGCAATCCAAAAAGCGAATACTGTTTATTGTTATGCGACTGGGTATTCTCAAAGAAAAGTGATTGAAGAGTTTTCCAAGATGCTGATGGTTTGTGACAAACGTTCGATCATTATCCCGGTTAAAACAGAATTGGATATTAGTATGTCCATGATCACGAAAGAAGACATCGTTTTAATAGTATCGTTAAGTGGAGAAACAGATGCCATCAAAGAAAATATTTTATCTCTTAATGCACGGAAAATTCCAGTCGTCTCAATTACTGCATTTTCTCATAATTTTTTTGCAGAACATGCCCAATATGCGTACTTTTATTATTCCACGGCGTTCATAGTGTCAGGGAAAGAACATATCGCACAGTCCCTAGTTGGATTAAGTGTATTGGTCGATTTGATTTATAGAAAATATGTTACGTATTTGAATAATGAATTTGAGGAGGAAACGTGATGACAGCATTTTTTCACCCAGTTAAAATGAAGAAAATATTATTTGGCTATTGGCTGACGATTCCGCTGTTATTTGGTTTATATAGTTTGATTCTAGCAGCAGTTAAAAATGTTCCGATACTTACCATTTTTATGAACATTCCTAGTTTGGCTTTAACAAGTATTGTTGTTTTGTTACTGATTTTTCAACTTTTTGGTTTGTACATTTTGGGTCGATCAAGTGACTGTCGTCATTCCTTATTAGGCTTTTATTTGAAATTCAATTTGATTCAGCAATTATTTACAGTCAATGTCCCTGGATTTCTTTTATGTTTATTCTTTTATCTAAGTTTGATAGATGCTAAAGAGCAGACAGATGTTTCAAAGCAAGAAAAATGGTTGATTTATGGGTTAATCGGTTTTATCAGTTTGATCACTATTTTAGTTACATGGGTGAGATTATCATTATAATATTATGAAGAATGGAACGAGGTTAATTAGCCAGTTCCTTCTTTTTTTGGACAAAAAGCAGTAAGTGTCTACAGTTTTGTGAAACTCTGGACAAAAGTTTTCTGAAAAAGTTAATTTTAGTAGAAAAGTACTAAAAAGTCTGCTAAAATATAACTGTTGGTTAAGGATAAGCCTTAACAAATACAGTTTTTTTAAAACTTAGGAGGAATTTTATTATGCCATTAGTATCAGGAACTGAATTTCTTAAAGCAGCTCGCAAAGGCGGCTACGGTGTCGGAGGATTCAACACAAACAACCTAGAATGGACAAAAGCGATTCTTGAAGCTGCAGAAGCTAAAAAAGCGCCAGTTTTGATCCAAACTTCTATGGGTGCGGCTAAATACATGGGCGGATATCAAGTATGTTACGATTTGGTAAAAGACTTAATCGATTCAATGGGTATTACTGTACCTGTAGCACTTCACTTAGATCATGGTGAATACGAAGATGCATTAGAATGTATCGAAATCGGCTACACTTCAGTAATGTTTGATGGATCTCACTTACCATTCGAAGAAAACATCGAAAAAGCAAAAGATGTTGTTGCTAAAGCTCACGCTAAAGGTGTTTCAGTAGAATGTGAAGTTGGTTCGATCGGCGGCGAAGAAGACGGAATCATCGGTTCTGGCGAATTAGCTGACGTTCAAGAATGTGTACAAATGGTTGCAACTGGTATTGATTACCTAGCATGCGGAATCGGTAATATCCACGGTTCATACCCAGACAATTGGACTGGATTAGCATTTGACCACTTACAAGAAATTGCTGACGCTGTTGGTGACATTCCATTAGTATTACACGGTGGATCAGGTATTCCTTTAGAACAAGTTCAAAAAGCAATCTCAATGGGCGTTTCTAAAATAAATGTAAACACTGAGTGTCAAGAAGTGTTTGCAGCAGCAACACGCAAATACATTGAAGAAGGCAAAGATCTTGAAGGTAAAGGATTTGACCCTCGTAAATTATTAGCACCAGGAACAAAAGCTGTTACTGAATTAGTTGAACAACGCATCGAATGGTTCGGTTCTGCTAATAAAGCATAATGATAAACAGCCCGAGACAAAACTGATTTATAGTTTGTCTCGGGCTATTTTTATAGTCAAAAAACATTTATAAAACTATTTTGTTCAAAAATGAACAAAAACTGATTAGAAAACAATAAATCATTAAAAATAACTCAAAGCGAATGGTTGTTGGCTTTTTTATTATCTCTTAATGTGTTAAAATGATTTGGGTATATTACAAAAAAATAAAACTATTTGTTTTACATAGATAGGTGAGAATAATAAATGAAAAAAATCGTAATCAATGGCAATCGTCCATTAACAGGAGAAGTATCTATCAGTGGGGCAAAAAACAGTGCAGTGGCACTGATCCCAGCGGCTATTCTAGCTGATTCACCAGTAACATTAGATGGTGTGCCTGATATTCAAGATGTACATTCATTAATTGAAATTTTAGAAATTATGGGTGCTAAAACAACTTTTAGCAATAATACGTTAGTCATCGATCCAACTGAAATCGTTTCTGTTCCAATGCCTAAAGGTAAAATCAATAGTCTTCGTGCTTCCTACTACTTTATGGGTTCTTTATTAGGCAAATTTGGTGAAGGAGTTGTAGGGCTTCCAGGTGGCTGTTATTTAGGTCCGCGTCCAATCGATCTTCACATAAAAGGATTTGAAGCTTTAGGCGCCAAAGTGACCAATGAACATGGTGCGATGTATTTAAGAACGGAAGAAGGACTTCGTGGAACGCGAATTTTTATGGATATGGTTTCGATTGGTGCTACAATCAATGTAATGTTAGCAGCCGTTAAAGCACAAGGTAAAACAATCATCGAAAATGCCGCTCGTGAACCCGAAATTATCGATGTTGCAACTTTATTGAATAATATGGGGGCAAACATCCGAGGTGCAGGAACGGATATTATCAGAATCGAAGGGGTTGAAAAATTACATGGCTGCCGCCATTCAATTATTCCTGACCGAATCGAAGCTGGGACATACTTAGCTCTAGCTGCTGCAATGGGTGAAGGGGTAAAAGTTCGTAACGTAATTTATGAACACTTAGAAAGTTTTATTGCTAAATTACAAGAAATGGGCGTTAAAATGACGATTGAAGAAGATATGATCGAAGTACACCCATCTCATGATTTAAAGATGACAACTGTTAAAACCTATCCTTATCCAGGTTTTGCGACAGATTTACAACAGCCCATCACACCTTTGATGTTAAAAGCTAAAGGAACTGGTGAGGTTATTGACAGTATCTACGCACAACGGACAAAACATATTCCAGAACTCGTGAGGATGGGAGCGGATGCCTCGATTGAAGGAAATATGATCATCATCAATGGTCCAGCACAATTACATGGTGCAGAAGTCGTGGCTTCAGATCTTCGAGCGGGTGCTTGTTTAGTGATCGCAGGATTGATGGCATCAGGTACAACAACAATTTATAATGTAGAGTACATCTTACGCGGCTATGACCACATTATCGAAAAACTGACAGCCCTTGGTGCTGATATCCAAATGATTGAAACGGAAGAGATTGAGGTGGCTAAATGAGCGACTATTTAACAATGGCAGAACTTGAAAATAGTACATTAAAAGATATTTATTCTTATGCTAAAGAGTTCAAGATTCCATATTATAGTCAAATGAACAAAAAAGAGTTGTCTTTAGCTGTTATTAGAGCACAAGCTGAGAAACAAGGATTCTTCTTGATGGAAGGGATTTTGGATATTGTTTCTCAAGATGGTTATGGTTTTTTACGTCCCATTAATTATGGACCTAGTGCTGAAGATATTTATATCTCTTCTTCCCAAATTCGTCGATTTGGGTTACGAAACGGTGATAAAGTTGCTGGAAAAGCACGTCCTCCTAAAGAATCAGAACGTTATTATGGGTTGATGCATGTTGAAAGTGTCAATGGAAAAAATCCTGAAGAAGCAAAAGAACGTCCACATTTCCCAGCATTAACGCCACTTTACCCCGAAAATCAAATCAAATTAGAGACAACTCCTGGTAGACTATCAACGCGCATGATTGATATCTTTTCTCCTGTTGGTTTTGGACAGCGCGGGTTGATCGTTGCACCGCCAAAAGCAGGTAAGACCAGTGTGTTAAAAGAAATTGCTAATGGTATTTCAGAAAATTATCCAGATGTAGAATTGATATTACTATTGATCGATGAACGACCAGAAGAGGTGACTGATCTTGAGCGTAGTGTTAAAGGGGATGTCGTCTCTTCAACATTTGATCAACAACCACAAAATCACACCCGTGTGTCTGAATTAGTGTTAGAACGCGCAATGCGTTTGGTTGAAGATAAGCGTGATGTCGTGATTTTGATGGATAGTATCACGCGTCTAGCTCGTGCTTATAACCTAGTGATCCCTGCAAGCGGTCGAACGCTGAGTGGGGGGATCGATCCAGCTGCCTTTTATAAACCGAAGCGTTTCTTTGGTGCTGCTAGAAATATTGAAGAAGGTGGCAGTTTGACGATTCTTGCTACCGCTTTGGTGGATACAGGAAGTCGAATGGACGATGTTATTTTTGAAGAATTTAAAGGAACCGGGAATATGGAACTTCACTTGTCACGTGATTTGGCAGATCGTCGTATTTTCCCAGCAATCGACATCAAAAAATCTGGTACTCGTAAAGAAGATTTGCTAATGTCATCAGAACAGTTAGAAGAAACATGGAAGTTGCGTAATCACATGACAGGTGATTCTTTAGAATATACCGAACAGTTTGTCAAATTTTTACGTAAAACGAAAAATAATCAAAAATTCTTTGAAGATTTTCATGATGTTTCTTTTGGTAGACAAGCGAAAAAAAATATTAAAAGATAATTGCATCGATAAACGAATCATGCTATTATATTAGTGTTGTATATCGACAAATAAACTCTGGTGCAGCAAATGGATCAGGGCAAAGGAGCGAAAAGACTATGAAACAAGATATCCATCCAGAATATCACCCAGTCGTATTTATGGACTCAACAACTGGTTTTAAATTTTTATCAGGTTCAACTAAGCACTCTGATGAAACAGTTGAATGGGAAGACGGAAATACTTATCCAGTAATCCGTGTCGAAGTTACATCTGACTCTCATCCATTTTACACTGGACGTCAAAAATTTACACAAGCAGACGGACGTGTGGACCGTTTCAACAAAAAGTATGGTATCAAAGATGCCAACGCCAATCCAGACGCTTAATTCAAACAGCAATGGTTATAAGACCTTTCTCAGTAATGAGTTGGGTCTTATTTTTTATAAAATCAAAAGTGCAACTTGACAGAATTATTGTAAAATCAAACAAAAGTACTATAAAATGATAAAATAAAGATTAAAATGAATCAAAAAATGATAAAATAGTTATTAGTTTGAGTAATTGGAAAGGGATGGGATATTTGAAGGTCAGTAAAAAAAAGTTTGGACAGACAGCTATTTTGTATTCGCTTACGAATGATTCAGGTATAACAATGAATGTGACTGATTTAGGCGCAAGAATCGTAGATCTGATCGTGCCTGTGAATGGAAAAGAACGAAATATCGTTTTAGGATTTGATACTGAACAGGAATATCATACTAAAGATATGTACTTCGGTGCAACGATTGGACGAGTTGCTGGCAGAATCAGAAATGGCTCATTTTCAATCGATGATGAGAACTATCAATTGCCAGTTTCTCCTGAAAATGGGCACACGTTGCATGGTGGAGAAGCCAGTTTTGAGGCGAAAATCTGGGATGCCAAAATAGAACAAAGCAGCGACCAAGTTTCGGTGATATTTTCGTATGTGAGTCCTGATAAAGAAAACGGTTTTCCAGGAGAATTAAACGCTCGTGTAAGTTATTCACTAACGAACAAAAATGAATGGATCATTGATTATCAAGCAGAGACAGATCAAGCAACGCTTTATAATCCAACCAATCACGTTTATTTTAATTTAACAGGGGACGTGACACAATCGGTTGATGCGCATGAATTAGTTGTAGAAGCTGACCGATTTGCGGTGGTCAATGAGGATACAACCGTTACAGGTGAATTACGTTCAGTCAGTGAGACACCTTTTGATTTTAGACAATCTAAGACTATGAAACAAGTATTCGAAACGAATTATGAACAAAATAGTTTAGTGAATGGATTGGATCATCCTTTTATTTTGAATCATACAGGTTTTGTTAAGCCTCAAGCGATCATCACTGCACCAGATAAAGAACTTTCTATTGAAATGTATACGGATCGTCCTGCGGTTGTTATTTTTACAGCGCAGTTTGAAGAGGGTCCTGAGATTCGAGGAAAGAAACTTGTTCATCATGGTGGGATCACTTTAGAGACGCAAGTCAGTCCAGGAGCAGTTGAATTTGATGGATTTGGTGATATTGTTTTATATCCAGAGACGACGTATCAAAGTAGAACAATGTATAAAATCAATTAATTTTAAACGATTTGAATTGAATTATAGTAACAGAAAAAATAGCAAGGAGTGGCAAAGATGACAGAACAATTATTAGGCAGTATCGAAGCTGGAGGAACAAAATTTGTATGTGGTGTCGGAAATGAAAATCTTGAGATTATTGAAAGAGTCAGTTTCCCTACGACAACACCAGAAGAAACAATGGCTTTAGTAATTGAGTTTTTTAAGCAATACAAGCTGAAAGCTATCGGAATCGGCTCGTTTGGACCGATTGACATTCATAAAGATTCTCCGACTTATGGCCATATTACTTCTACACCAAAATTAGCTTGGCAAGATTATGATTTTGTTGGGGCGATGAAAAGTAGATTTGATGTGCCAATTGCGTTTACAACGGATGTTAATGCGGCGGCTTATGGAGAATATGTTTCTGGAAGTGGAAAAGGATTATCTAGTTGTGTCTACTATACGATTGGCACAGGTGTAGGTGCGGGAGTTATTCAAGATGGACGCTTTATCGAAGGGTTCAGTCATCCAGAGATGGGACATATGATCGTGAAGCGCCACCCTGAAGATCGATTTAAGGGAAGTTGTCCTTTTCATAGTGATTGTTTGGAAGGGATGGCTGCAGGACCAGCGATTGAAAAACGAGCTGGGAAAAAAGGGCAAGAGCTAGCGGAAGAAGACCCGATTTGGGCTATTGAAGCGTACTATATTGCACAAGCGGCCTACAATACAACATTGATACTTGCACCCGATGTAATTATTTTGGGCGGGGGCGTGATGAAACAGCGTCAAATGTTAGCAAAAGTTCATCATGAATTTAAAAAACTCCTCAATGGTTATGTAAAAACACCACCTTTAGAAAACTACATTGTTACACCTGAATTAGAAGATGATCCAGGGACAATCGGTTGTTTGGCATTAGCTAAAAAAGAATTGGAAAAACGTTAAAAATAAAGGTGTGGAACAAAAGTGACTGTCACTTTTGTTCCACACCTTTAAATGAAATCGTTCAAGGAATTCTTTGCGAAAAAATCTGCACTTTTTATTATAGTAACAATAATAAAAAAAGTTATCTGAATCATTTACTTTTCAATCGAAGTGTCAGAAGATGACAATTGGAAAGAAAGATGCTAAAATAAATTTACGCTTACTAAAAGTAAGTTTATAAAGATTTAGTCATTATGCCAAATAAGAAAAAAGAGGATCAAAAATGAAGTATATAATCGAAAAAGGTAGTCCAAACGGAAAAAAGTTACTGCTGCTTCACGGCACTGGTGGGGATGAAACCTCATTGCTCGAAATTGCTCGTTTTTTGAATGAAGAAGCTACACTCCTATCATTTCGAGGAACAGTTCAAGAATCTGGTATGAATCGTTTTTTTAAACGAAATGGGTTGAATCAATTTGATTTAGTGAGCTTAGAAGAAGAAAGTGATCGACTAATAAAAGCTATTACTTCTATCAGCGAAGAAGAAGCAATACCTTTGGAAGATTGGATCATTGTAGGGTATTCAAACGGTGCTAACATAGCTGCCCATATTTTGTTGGAACGTAAAATTACCATTAAACATGCGCTTTTATTTCATCCAATGTCGCTAGGGGTGGATACGCAACGGTTTTCACTCTCTAATAAGGCACTGTGGTTATCCGTGGGTAAAAATGATCCTATCGTTTCTGAAGAAGCATCAGACCAATTGGTTCAGCAATTAAAAAGTAGGCAGGCAGAAGTTACGGTCACAACCACCAATTCAGGTCATCAAATAACTATGGACGAAATCAATCAAGCGAAACAATGGTTGAACGAACACTAAACAGCTCAACGTTAAAAAACAAAGCAAATCGTTTGAAGCCTTTGTAAAATGATGCTATGCTAGTTATGTAATATAAATTAACTAGGAGGTATTTTCACATGGCAGATTTAGATGGACGCGTAAATGATGCAAAAGACAAAGTTGAAGGAAAAGCAAAAGAAGTGCAAGGCAAAGTAACAGACGATAAAGGCAAAGAAGTTGAAGGAAAAGCACAATCAGCGTTTGGTGATGCAAAAGAAAAAGCTCGTGATGCTGGTGATGATATCAAAGATGGCGCTGAAAAATTAGGCGATAAAATCAAAGAAGGCTTTGAAGATATCAAAGAAAAATTCCATAAAGATGACAATAAATAAATAAAATAGAAAAAAAGTAGATGCGCTATAATTGCATCTGCTTTTTTTTAGTTTTTTCAAAATAGATTCATTAACCAGATTATTTTTTTTAACGACTAGATCTTCATTTTTTTGAATTATACACCATTTCCTCAATAGAAAACCAGCGAGCAATTTTAAATTTTAGCTTCAATAATAGTAGAACATACACTTCTTAGTTCACTTATTCAAATTAGCTTATTTTGGAATAGTAAAGTTTGTAGCGTTAAGTAATTCATCGAGTATACTGAAATTCGTACCCTATAAATTAATATCAAATTTTTTGTTTACTCCCTCCTTGTTTTACTTTAAACGTGGTTATAAAATTGTTGGTATGATAAAGTAAAGTTATGGAAAGTACTTTTGAGAGATGGGGTGTTTAGAATAATTGATTGGTTGTTATCTTTGGAAGCTTGGCAACAAGCACTAGTAGGGACGGGGTTCACATATTTTATGACAGCTTTGGGGGCTGGCTTGGTTTTCTTTTTCAAGGAAATAAAAAAAGATATTCTTAATATGATGCTTGGTTTTGCATCAGGTGTGATGATTGCAGCAAGCTTTTGGTCTTTGCTAGATCCTGCAATTAAACAAGCAGAAGAAAATGGCAGCATTGCATGGTTGGTAGTCAGTTTTGGCTTTGGTTTAGGCGGCTTATTTTTGTATGTGGCTGATAAGACATTGCCCCACATGCATTTTGGGCCCAACCACGAGAAAGAAGGATTGCCTAGTCATTTAAAGCGAACGATTTTGTTAGTTTTTTCGATTACCTTACATAATATCCCCGAAGGTTTGGCTGTTGGGGTAGCGTTTGGTGCAGCAAGCTCAGCAGATGATCCGAAAAAAGCAGTATTAGCTGCAATTTCTGTAGCTTTGGGAATTGGGATCCAAAATTTTCCGGAAGGTGCAGCAGTTTCGATTCCATTAAGACAAGAAAATTTAAGTCGAAAAAAAGCGTTTCTATACGGACAAGCTTCGGGCATCGTCGAACCGATTGCTGGGATTATTGGAGCGGTCTTAGTGACAAAAGTTAGTTTGTTATTGCCATATGCTTTGGCATTTGCAGCTGGTGCGATGATTTATGTGGTAGTGGAGGAATTGATTCCAGAAGCACAGCAGACCGTGACAAGTAAACGACACTTTGCAGTTTTCGGTGTGATGCTGGGGTTCATTATTATGATGATTTTAGATGTTGCATTAGGATAATTAAAAGGGTGTGAAACAAAAGCAATGTTCACTTTTGTTTCACACCCTAAATACGACTAAACAGTCGAAGCAAAGGCAATCTGATCTTATTTATCAGGGCTAAACACTTCAATTCCGACTACTTTCATTGAAATCTCTTATAAAACTCGTTCAAAAGGATCTAAACTGATTCCTTTTTCTAAAACAATTTTCGCATATTCTTGTGCAGAAAATAAAGAATGGTCTTTATAATTTCCGCATTCCTTAGCAGAGACTGCAGGAACGAAATCTGTTTCGGCAATGAAGTTCAAGACGTTCACTAACGCATCACGAATTTCTTTTGCAGAATGTTCATTCCACATGATCATGTAAAAACCAGTTCGGCAACCCATAGGAGAAATATCAATGATTCCTTCTAGATGGTCACGTAAATTAACGGCTAATAAATGTTCTAATGTATGAACAGCAGCTGTTGGCAATTCATCTTCATTTGGTTGTAGGAAACGTAGATCATATTTTTCAATCAATACATCCCCATTTTTTTCAGTACCCGCTAAACGAACATAAGGGGCTTTCACTGTATTGTGGTCTAACTCAAAACTTTCAACACGAGCCATATTATTCACTCCTTCAAATTAGGTAAATATCGCTTTTAACTATAACAAATTACTTTGGAAAGTCAATAGATTCAATCGCAACAATGATCGGTTTAAGAATTTTGTTTTGCAAATACCTTCGCTAGTTTTTTTAATAACTCAGGAGCATCCTCTTGATCCATCACGACTTCAATCCATTGCAATCGTCTCGTATCTTTTCTTGCTACCGTCATGACTTGATCTAATTCCATTTCTGTGGTGACCTTATGTGTGGCTACAGTCTGATCAGTGCCTCCAAATACGAGCGGTAGCTGTTGATAATCCCACATTGGAATATCATTGTAGGGTTCTGTTGCACCATGAATTTCCCGCTCAACAGTATAGCCATTATTATTGATCACAAAAACAATTGGTGTCAGCTGTTCTCTTATGGCAGTACCTAATTCTTGAACGGTCAGCTGCAATGAACCATCACCTATAAACAACAAATGACGACTATTTTTCATTGCAATTTGGCTACCTAATGCTGAAGGAAATGTATACCCGATCGAACCCCATAAAGGTTGGCCGATAAAGCGCATATCTTTTTTCAACGGAACACTCGTCAAGCCAAAGAAAGAAGTGCCTTGCTCCCCGATCACAGTATCCCCTTGCATAATAAAAGCTTCCACCATTTTCCAAAACTGTTTCTGAGTTAATTTCTTATCTGTAATTTGTAGGTTTGATGATCGTTTGACAGGAACTATTTCATCTGTAAATTTAGAAACAGATAGGGTGCTCAATTCAGAAACAAAACGATCTAGCTGAATACCTGCATATTTTTCTCCATAAAACAGAACTTCAGTCATTCCAATTGAAATCATTTGCTTGTCCGTAAAGCCGAAACTAAAACCAGATGTGGCTGAATCTGTCAATTTTGCTCCTAAAAGTAAAACTAGATCAGCAGTATCAACACGACTTTTTAGAGGTTCAACCGTTGTTGATCCGGTGTAAGTTCCTAGATAATGGGAATCCTCTTCATTAAATGCGCCTTTTCCAAAAGGTAAAGTTGTTACTGGTAGATTAAATTTTTGAATGAACTCATTTAAATGCTGTTCAATATGATAGCTTAAAATTTCATGTCCAGCGATAATGACTGGATTTTGGGCGTGCTGTAATGCTTTTTCCACTTTCTTTAATAGCTCAAGCTCAATAGTAGCGAGCTTTTCTTGTGATTGTTTTAAAGAATCTTTTGGTTTATTTACTTTCATTTCAGAAATGTCGATCGGTAAATTAATATAAACTGGGCGTTTTTCGCTCAAAGCAATAGCCAGTACACGGTCAATCTCAGATGTAGCATTTTGGGCGTCCAAATGGGCAATCGCTGCGGTCACTTCTTTATGCATTCTTTCAAAACGAAGGAAATCACCATCGCCCATTGTATGATGAACAAGTTTTTTATTATTTTGAACAGTTGTGGTAGGTGAACCAATAATTTCGATAACTGGTACATTTTCCGCATAGCTTCCAGCTAAACCATTGACTGCACTTAGTTCACCTACGCCAAATGTTGTCACAAATGCTGAAATTCCCTTCGCACGTGCATAACCATCGGCCATATAAGCAGCGTTCAACTCGTTTGCATTGCCAATCCACGTAAGATCTTTTCTTGCTGTAATGTGGTCTAAAAATTGTAAATTATAATCTCCAGGAACCCCGAAAATTTCATCGACCTCTAACTCCTTTAAGCGATCAAGCAAATAATCTGCTACTGTGTACATCTAATCATCCTCTCAAAATGTGTGGCTAAATCAGTATAAATCTGCAAAAAAAATTAGTCGACTAAGTTGCACAGATCCTAAGAATGCCATTAAAAAATGATTTGAAAGGTTAGGATTCAAAATTTTCCTATTCTTTTTTGACAAAATTAAAGCAAAATCACTTTACTTCCTATGTAGTAAAAGACAATATTATGGTAAAATAGGAAAAGCAACTTTCTTCAGTAATTTGAGAGGAGATCAATAAGTATGAAAAAAATGTATAATGTTGCCGTGGTAGGCGCAACTGGTGCTGTTGGTACAAAAATGATTGAGATGTTGGAAGAAACATCTTTACCAATAAATCAGGTAAAACTTTTAGCTTCAAAACGTTCTGCGGGGAAAAAATTAGCTTTTAAGGGGCAAACGCTTGTTGTTGAAGAGTTAGTACCCGAATCATTCACAGATATCGATATCGCTTTATTCAGTGCTGGCGGAGGTATTTCAAAACAATATGCACCGGAGGCGGTCAAGCGAGGCGCTGTAGTTGTAGATAATACAAGTCATTACAGAATGGACCCGGACGTCCCTTTAGTCGTACCGGAAGTTAATCCACAAGCGTTGAAACGTCACAAAGGAATCATTGCCAATCCAAACTGTTCGACTATTCAAATGATGGTGGCACTTGAACCAATTCGCCAAGCGTATGGTTTGGACCGTTTGATCGTTTCCACCTATCAAGCAGTTAGTGGAGCTGGGATCAATGCGATGAATGAGCTGAAATCGCAAGCGCTGGCGTATATCGATGGGACGCCTGCTGAAAAATTGGAAGCAGCTATTCTACCAGCTGGTGGTGATAAAAAACACTACCCAATAGCATTCAACGCGTTACCGCAAATTGATGTCTTTTCAGATGCTGATTATACGTATGAAGAATGGAAAATGATCAATGAGACAAAGAAAATCATGGAAGATGACACCATCAAAGTCGTTGCGACATGTGTCCGAATTCCTGTATTGTCCGGTCATTCTGAATCAATTTATATTGAGGTCAAAGAAGAGGGTTCTGACGTGAATAAAATCAAACAATTAATTGCTGAGGCTCCTGGTGCGGTCTTGCAAGATGATCCAAGCCAGCAAATTTATCCGCAAGCCTTAACTAGTATTGATCGCAAAGAAACCTTTGTAGGAAGGATTCGTCAAGATATCGATATTGATAATGGCTATCATATGTGGGTGGTTTCTGATAACTTATTAAAAGGGGCTGCTTGGAATTCAGTTCAAATTGCAGAGACATTGCATGAGATGGATTTAGTGAGAGTCTAAATATCTAGCTTTTTTTGAAAGATAAAATGTGAATGCAGGAGAAATCCTTAGTTCCATTTCCCTATCAATTCTGGATGAGCTGTTGTGCTTTAATGTTATCCAGCTTCGCAGGCTAGCTCTTCGGGAAAAAGATAAAATAGGAATGAGGCAAAAAGCTCCTCAATCCTATTTTCCTATTTACCATTCAGAGCTGAATGAGCCTGCTACGCTTTTAAATTTAGGAGGTAGTAAGTATGAATTTAGAAAATGCAACGATAATTACAGCAATGGTCACACCTTTTGATGAAAGTGGCGCAATCGATTTTGCACAACTACCACAATTAGTTGAGCATTTGCTGAATCATCATACAGAAGCACTTATTTTAGCCGGAACGACAGGGGAATCACCAACATTGACTCATGACGAAGAAATTGAGTTATTCAATGAAGTGATTCGATTAGTTGACGGAAGAGTACCGATTATTTGTGGTGTGGGAACCAATGATACTCGTGATTCTGTTGAATTTGTAAAAGAACTTTCTGCAATCAGAGGAATCGATGCAGGTTTGGCGGTCGTACCTTATTATAATAAACCAAATCAAGAGGGATTGTATCAACATTTTAAAGCAATTGCTGAAGCGAGTGATTTACCGATCATTTTATATAATGTTCCAGGAAGAACGGTAGCAAGCCTTGATGTAGCAACAACTTTACGCCTTGCTGAATTGGAAAATATCATTGCGATCAAAGAGTGTTTTGGTTTAGATGCAATGACAGAGTTGGTAGAAAAGGCGCCAAAAGACTTTTTAGTGTATACTGGAGAAGACTCCTTAGCTTTTTCAATAAAAGCTATAGGTGGACAAGGGGTGATTTCAGTTGCTAGCCATGTGTTTGGCTCTGAAATGTACGAGATGTTCCAAGCACTAGACAACGGAGAAATAAAAAAAGCTGCAAGCATTCAGCGTCAATTATTACCGAAAATGAATGCATTATTCTCAGTTCCTTCTCCGGCTCCAGTAAAAGCGGTGTTGAATCAACTCGGCATTTCTGTTGGTGAGTTACGTTTGCCTCTTGTATCATGTACTTCAGAAGAAAAAGCGAAAATTTTAAGCATACTGGATCTTTGATTTGGTATGAGAACATAGAGAGGTGAAATGAGTGAGTACAATAAAAATCGTTCCCTTAGGTGGCGTTCGTGAAAATGGTAAAAATATGTACATCGCAGAAGTGGAAGATGAGATTTTTGTACTGGATTGTGGATTAAAATATCCAGAAAATGAGCTATTAGGAATTGATGTGGTCATTCCCGATTTTACGTATTTGGTGGAAAATATTGACCGTGTTGCAGGAATTTTCTTGACACATGGTCATGCCGATGCGATTGGAGCGTTACCTTATCTTTTATCTAAAGTTCATGTACCAGTATTCGGTACGGAATTAACGATCGAATTAGCAAAATTAAACGTCGAAGATCATGCAGATTCAAAAGATTTTAATGATTTCCATGTAGTCGATGCGCATACAGAAATCGATTTTGCACATGCTACAATCAGTTTTTTCCGCACAACACATACGATTCCGGATTCTATCGGAATCAATTTAAAAACTAAAGAAGGCAATATTGTTTACACAGGAGATTTCAAGTTTGATCAAAGTGCGATTCCAATGTATCAAACAGATTTTGGCCGTTTAGCTGAAATCGGTAACGAAGGAGTATTAGCATTATTGAGCGATTCTTCTAATGCTGAAAATCCAACTCAGGTGGTTTCCGAGCTTCAGATCGCGGATGAAGTCTTTGATACGATCCGTTATTGGGAAGGGCGAATCATCGTCGCTTGTGTTGCGAGTAACTTGCAACGCGTGCAGCAAGTATTGGACGCCGCACATCGTTCTGACCGCAAAATTGTTTTAACAGGTCAAGATTTCCAAAGAATCATTAATACAGCTATCAAACTGGATAAATTAAAATTACCAAGTGAAGAGTTGATCGTTAGTGTAAAAGATATGAAAAAATATCAAGCCGATCAACTAGTTATTTTAGAAACAGGAACAATGGGTGAACCAATCAAGTCATTACAAAAAATGGCTAACGGCACACATCGTGTCATCAAAATCAAAGAAGGCGATTTGGTCTATATTACAACAACGCCGACAACTGCGATGGAGACGGCTGTGGCAAAAACAGAGGATATCGTGTACCGCGCAGGTGGTGTGGTAAAACAAATCTCTGATAATATGCGTGTTTCTGGACATGCAACGCCTAACGATTTGCAGTTGATGTTGAACTTGATGAAACCAAAACATTTTATTCCAATTCAAGGTGAATATCGTCAATTAGCAGCACATGCTGACTTAGCGCATGAATTAGGTATTCCTTACAAAAATATTTTTATTACTGGTCGAGGAGATATTCTCGAGTATAGCAAACAAAAAATGAACGTTGCCGGCAGTACGACAGCTGACAATATCATGATTGATGGAATTGGTGTAGGCGATATTGGCAATATCGTACTTCGTGATCGTCGCATTCTTTCAGAAGATGGCATTTTTGTCGCTGTGGTGACAATCAATCGTCGTGAAAAACGTATTGTTTCACCTGCTAAAATTACATCAAGAGGATTTGTTTATGTCAAAACTAGCAAAGACTTAATGAAAGAAAGCAGCAATATTGTGACAGAGATTGTTGAAAAACATCTTGAAAGCAGCGATTTTGAGTGGAGTAAATTAAAGCAAGATATTCGTGAGCAATTGAGTCGTTACTTGTTTGAACAGACAAAACGACGTCCAGTGATCCTTCCTGTTATTATGGAAGCAACACAAAGAAAAGGACGTAAAGCCGCGAATTAACAAATAAAATCACTCAGTCTGTTATCTAACGGCTGAGTGATTTTCTATTTGATTGAAGAAGGATAATTTTTTTACAGAAAACGATTTTTTAGCTACAATAAAGAAGTGATGTTATCTAGTTCCTTGGGCTAGCTTCTCGAAAAAAGATAAAATCAGAATAGGGCAAAAAGCACCATTTTCTGATTTTCCTATTTTTATTCGACGCTAAACGAGCCTATTACATTATAAAATTAAGGAGGGAAGAAAATGGAGAAGAAACAAGAAACACGTTGGATCAAATTTCTTGGTGGAAAAAATTTACTATTCACTCTAGTTGCCTTATTGTTAATTGGAGCAGTGATTTTTATTTTTAACCAAGTTGGTTTTATTTTTGGACCAATCGGTGTTGTTTTCAAAACGATTATTGGTCCAACAATTTTAGCATTAATCTTATATTATTTGTTTAACCCATTAGTCAATTGGTTGGAGAAGCACAAAGTGAAACGAGTATATGGAGTCTCAGCGATTTTTATCGTTTTGATCTCGTTGATTATTTTAGGGATTGTTTTGGTTGTTCCAATACTACAAAAGCAGGTTGATGGATTGATCAAGAGTTTTCCACAATATATGGATGATTTGAACAAAATGGTCACTGATTTTTTCCATAATTCCGCTTTGGAAAAACCGTTAGCAGATGCGTTAGATGGCATTCAGCGATGGTTTGATGGTGTATCCGATAGAATCGGTAGTTATTTTAGTAAAGCTGTTGAAGGCGCTTCTACGGTCTTTTCTACGTTGACAGGGTTCGCGTTGGTGATGGTAACAGCTCCAATCATTACTTTTTTCCTATTAAAAGATGATCAGAAATTTTTCTCTTTTGTTTTAAAGATCATCCCACCACGCTTTAGAAATGATGCCAAAGAAATCGGTGCAACAATGAGTAGTCAAGTTGGTGCCTATCTAAAAGGTCAAATTTTAGTATCGATTGCGATTGGTATATTGACATTTATTGGTTTTTGGCTGATTAAACTACCTTATTCAGGTACGTTGTCGATCATTGTAGGGATCACAGCCGTTATTCCATATATCGGTCCTGTAATTGCCTTTATACCCGCTTTGATTGTAGCATTGATGGTTTCATTCGGTATGTTTCTCAAGATGAGCATAGTTTGGATGCTGGTTCAAATGTTAAATGGTCATTTGATTGCACCTCAAGTGATGGGAAAACGACTCGTTGTCCATCCATTGACAATCGTCATTGTATTGTTGGTAATGGGCGATTTGCTCGGCATGTTTGGGTTGATTTTTGGAATCCCTATCTATGCAATCACCAAAGTCCTAGTTACCTACATTTTCCGCAAATTTAAACAACGCTACAATTATTTCTATGGAGACAGTGGTAAGTATGAGGATACAGAATTTTCTAAGGAAGAGTATTTGGATGAATAAAATCACAGAACGATGGACACAATAACCCCATTGAATGATAAACTCAGACAGAACTATTTACTCGTTTTTTATACTATAAATAAACTTAAATTTTTTATCTTGTAAAAAAGAGAATTCGTATCTTTTGTAATAGTTTTTTATAGAGGGTACAATTTAATTAATAACAAAACAACTAATTCAAAAGGAGGGAAGTATATGAAACGATTGTTGAAAATTATTTTTGCATTACTCATACTCCTATTGTTTGTCGGAACAGCAGGCTTACTTAGTCAGTTGATCGACATACCTTGGTTGTCTTATGAAGTAGACGAACTTCTATACAATTATCCATGGTTATTTACCTTTTTTGAATGGATTTTACTCATTTTAGGAGGACTTTTATTCCTTAGTTTAATTGTCGTTCTTTCTGTTTCAGGGCGAAGAAAACGTCTGATCGTTAAAAATGGCAAGAATCGGATCGAAATACCTAAAAGTACTGTAGAACAACTTGTTGAAGATGCTTACAGCACGATTATTCATCCAGATAAAACCAAAATGATCGTCAAAATCAAGGGCAAAGAGAAAGTAGCAGTTAAGTTAAAAGTGGATGTTCGAAGCAAAGAACGTTTTCAACCTTTAGCAGAAGAGATCAAACAAACAATACAAAGTGCGTTAGATACAGCCTTAGAATCGATTGATAGTCATGTAACGGTTCAATTAAGAGAAAAAGAACCAACAGAATCTACAGTTTTAGGTAAAAAACAATCGCGGGTGATTTAGGAGGGGGACGTCATGGAACAAGAAAAGAAAGAACGCTTTATCAAACAGCTTGCACCTTATCGTTTTCGAATTATTTGGACAACGTTGTTTTTCCTACTAGCGCTCCTGTTATTACTGATCGGTTTTGGAAAAACATTGGTTTTATTGATTTTTGCAACGATAGGATATGTGATAGGAAAAATGCGAGATGAAGATTTGGATATTTATTCCTTAATAGATTCAATAAGATCTATGATAGGAATTTAAAATTATATTAAAGGAGTGAAGGCAAATGGCAGAAGTAGAAAATAATACAGGTGGATTAAAAACAAAATTAACATTTGATGATGTCGTGATCAAAAAAATCGTAGGTGTGGTTATTTCAGATGTTGAGGGAATCTTAGGCTTGAGCGGTAATCTTTTTACAGATTTTGCAGACCGTTTTAGAGACAATGAAGATGTCACAAAAGGTGTTGGCGTTGAAGTCGGTACCAAGCAAGTGGCTGTTGATGTATCAGTGATCTGCAAATACGATGTTGATATTTCAGCTGTTTTTGATCAAACTGTTGAAAAAGTAAAAGAATCAATTGCTTATATGACCGGGTTAGAGCTTGTTGAATTTAATATGAGCGTCGGTGATGTGATGACAAAAGAACAATATTTAGAAAAATACCGTGGTAAAGATAGTGATGATAAAAACAATAACGAGTAGTTAGTCGTTTTATTTTTCTTTCTTTTATATGACAACAATAAATAACGGGAAACAAGACGAATGCTGTTTTGTTTTCCGTTATTTTTTATTATTTTTGACAGTTAGGCGAAATCAATTTTTATCAATTGACACATTTTCTATGTTTAACAAGTGTTCTTTGATCGTAAGCCCATCAAGTTCTGAGCTACCTAAGTAACCTGTTAATTTCCCATTTTTACCGATCACTCGATGACATGGAACAATAATTGGAATTGGATTTTTGCTATTCGCCTGACCAATTGCACGAACGGCTTTTGGCGAATCCACTGCTTTGGCAATGTCTAAATAACTACAGGTTTCACCGTAAGGAATTTGAGATAAAGCGCTCCAGACTCTTCTTTGAAAGTCAGTTCCACTATTGATAGATAAAGGGACTGTAAAATGTGTCCGTTCACCAGAAAAATATTCTGTGAGTTCCTTAGCCGCAAGTTCAGTAAAATGATTGGTTTTATGATTAGTGATCTCAAAAAAAGAAACGGCGGTCAGACCTTTGTTATCTGCGTCCAACCAAATGGAGCCGAAAGGTGCATTGATTTTCATATTTTTCTCCTTTATTCGTAAAATTAGTTGTCACTCGTCATTTATAATAACGGTGTATAAAACCCAGCGAACGTTGATGGAACAAGAATTTATTTGATAGAAATACATCGTTCATTGCAAAAAAAGTTTTTAAAACATCTTTTCTTTATAAACCCATATCAAATACTTTTTAATAATTGTATCATTATTAGGAGATAAATAATAGATAGACTAAGACTACTAAGGATCGGCTAGATGATAGTATTGATTAGAAACAAAAAACGTATGATATTCAACGATAAGTTGCTCTCCTTACTGATAAAGAGCAGACAAGACGTTAATTTATACTAAACATTCTAAAGAAGTATGGTACTATATTTTTATATACTGAAATCGGGGGCGATGTAATGGAAGAGATCGTCATCTTTCATACGAATGATATACATTCACACTTAGAAAATTGGCCCAAGATCAGAAGATACTTGCTAGGTCAAAAGGAAAAATATAAGCAGTTAGGTAAAACGGTTCTAACAGTTGATTTAGGCGATTTTATCGATCGCTGGCATCCTTTGACAGAAGCCACTGATGGACATGCTAATATCGAATTGTTGAACGAAATCAACTATGATGCAGTAACGATCGGTAATAATGAAGGTGTAGGAAATTCTAAAGAGCAGTTGAATCATTTGTATGATCATCGGAATTTTGATGTTATATTAGGAAATTTATTTGATATAGAGACTGGACAAGCACCTGATTGGGCGAGTTCTTATAAAATTATAGAAACAAAAGAAAAAACGAAAATCGGTTTGGTGGCATTAACTGCACCGTTCCCTTTGACTTATAACCCAAACGGCTGGGATAGTCGGTCAACAAATGAGATACTCCCGCAATTGATTAGAGAAGTTCAGCCGAAATGTGATATTTTAGTTTTAATGAGCCATTTAGGGATCGATGAAGATATCAAAATTGCCAATGAATTTCCCGAAATTAATGTCTTGTTGGGTTCTCATACGCATCATTTATTCAAATATGGTGAAAAAATCAATGCGACACAACTCTCTGCTGCTGGCAAATTTGGTTATTATATTGGAGAAGTTCATTTAACGATCGACAAAGGTGAAATCATCCATAGCGAAGCTAAAGCAGTCTCAACAACTGAGCTACCAGCATTACCCGCGGATCAAAACGAAATCAATAACTATATTTCTTTAGGGCACCAGTTGTTGCAAGCAAAAAAAATTGCTAAAATTCCTCAACCTTTATTTGTTGATTTAAACGATAGAGAACCGTTGATCGTGACTACTTTAAAAGCTTTAAGGGAAAAAGGTCAGACTGAAGCTGCAATTTTAAACAATGGCTTATTTTTGTCAGATATACCAAATGGCCTTGTTGATGCTGATCAACTGCATCAAACTTTACCTCATCCAATGCATTTGATCCGCGTTACTTTGCCTGGTTCTGAGCTGATTCGCATGCTTAAAGAGATGGAAAAGAATCGTCACTATTTGCGCAAGTTTCCGATAACAGGAATGGGCTTTCGTGGTAAAGTATTTGGAGAACTTTATTATGATGGTATAGCGTATGATAAAAAGAAAAAACACGTTTTATGGCAAGATCAGCCAATCAATCTAACACGTAACTATACATTTACTACAGTAGATCATTTTATGTTTATTCCCTTTTTTCCGACAATTGAACTTGCAGGAAAGGTTGAATTTATCTTTCCAGAATTTATCCGAACAGTTTTAGGGAACTACTTAAGCGAGCACTACCCAATCCTATAAAAACAAGGTATAATAAAATCTAGGCGGTGAAAAAATGACAGATAAAGTAAAAAAACCATATAAATCAACTAAACCAGCTAAACAAACGAAACAAAAGGTAGAACCGACAGCGACCCTAACTGAAGAGATGACGGCTGTTCTTGAAGAGATAAAAGAAGAACCGGTCAAAGAAAAGAAAAAAGGTGAAATCGTAACACTCGTGGATGATATCCACGTTTCGATCGGTTCACGGGAATACCTTTTAGTGAAAAATCACCGAGAAGCCTTCGATGCAGAAAGATTAGGAGAACGTTTTAGTGATGTTCTTTCAAGGTATGATTATATTGTGGGTGACTGGGGCTATGACCAACTCCGTTTGAAAGGCTTTTTCAACGATTCCAATCGTAAAGCGGCTCCTGAACAGAGGATCGATACACTGGAAGATTATTTATATGAGTACTGCAATTTTGGTTGTGCTTATTTTGTGATTGAACAAGTTGGTGGGAAACGTGAAAAACAACAAACACGTCGCAAAAAGCCAAACAAAAAGCCAGTAAATCAAAATCAAGCGCACACACAAGAAAAGCGTGTACCTGTGACTAATAAAGCAAAACCAGTGATCAAAAATCGCAAAGAAAGTGAACCGGAAAAAGCAGTCATTGGGAAGAAAGAGAATGATGCCAAAGGCCGCTCATTTACTATTCGTCAACGTGAGGAGTAATTATTTGTGAAAAAACAATATCGAGGATATTTAATTGATTTAGATGGCACGATTTATTTAGGCAAAGAAGTCATTCCAGCAGGAAAACGATTTATTGAACGCTTGCAAGAATTGAAGCTACCCTTTCTTTTTGTGACCAATAATACAACAAAAACACCAGAAGCCGTAGCCCTGCGACTGGCACAAGAATTTGATATCCATGTTTCTGCTGAAACTGTTTATACAGCAAGCCTAGCTACGATTGATTACATGAAAGAACAAGGGAAAGGCAATCGTGTCTACGTGATTGGAGAAGCAGGATTGGTTGATTTGATTTTGTCATCTGGTTTTGAGTGGGATGAGGAACAACCAGATTATGTTGTTGTCGGTCTGGATACCAATATTAACTATGAAAAATTGGCGACAGCTGCTCTTTGTATCAGAAATGGTGCGACGTTTATTGGCACGAATCCAGACAAAAGTATTCCAACCGAACGTGGATTGTTACCAGGAGCAGGTTCATTCATTTCTCTAGTGCAAACGGCAACGCAGACAAAACCAGTTATGATCGGAAAACCAAATGCAATCATCATGAATGAAGCACTAAAAGTCATGAAAATGACGAAAGAAGATGTCATAATGGTTGGCGACAATTATGAAACCGATATTCAGTCAGGTCTTCAAAATAATATTGATAGTTTACTGGTTTTATCAGGCTTTACACCAAAATCTGCTATTTCTAGCTTACCTGAACAGCCCACATATGTTGTTGATAGTCTAGATGAGTGGACGTTTTGATATGAAAGACAGAAACTGGGTTTGGCGTGAGCGAGCTGGGATCGTGTGTTTGATTTTGACCATTATTTCTTTAAGTATTACGATCACTATTAATTTCCGTTTGTTATATGTTTTTGATATTGATTCGTTGAAAATTTTAAATTATGTAGATATGGATAAACCAACAGTGTTGAAAAATTTTGATGAATTAATGGCCTATTTAAACAATCCGTTTAATCATACCTTGAAATTATCTGATTTTCCTGTATCCAAAAGTGGTGCCTTTCATTTTTACGAAGTAAAACGACTGTTTTTACTCTGCTATGGCGTATTACTCGTGACAGTGATTCCAAGTGCGTTCTTTGTTTTCCGCTTGATCAAGACAAAGCGAGTCTGGCGATTGATTCGTCCGTTTCAGTGGGGAATGATCATTCCAGTATTTTTGGGTGTATTGATGGCTATTGGATTTGATCAATTTTTTGTGGCTTTTCATGGCGTGTTTTTTAATAATGATGATTGGTTGTTTGATCCAATGACTGATCCGATCATCAATGTCTTGCCAGAAGAATATTTTATGCATAGTTTTATTTTATTTTTTGTTCTATTGGAACTATTCTTCTTTATTGGGATTTTATTCGGAAAAAGACAATTGAAAAAAGTATTTTAAGTTACTGGAAGCATACTCGAGGAGTTGCTTCTGGTGCTTTTTTTATGGGATCAACTTTATCAAGCGATTGAAAATAAAGTATAAAATTGTATGTTGACATTTTAAACAGGTACCTTTATAATAAAAGACAGGTACCTGATTTATAGTGATATTTTATGGAGGAATCGATTATGGAAGAACAAACATTGATGGAACAGTTTCTAAGTCTACAAGTAATGATGCAAAGATATTTTATGAAGCGCCGCAGAGAAAATGGACCTTTTGGTAATCCACATAGAGGACAAGGAAGAGTGTTGAATTTATTAAAACTTCAACCTGAAACAACCCAAAAAGAACTATCTTATTTGTTAGATATGCGTCCGCAATCCCTAGGTGAGTTATTAGGAAAACTGGAAAAAAATGGTTATATCAGCCGAGAACCATTGGAAAGTGATCGTCGTGTGATGGTGATTCGGTTAACCGAATCAGGAATGGCAGCAGCTGATGATAGTAAGCAAGAAGAAGAGACGATTTTTGATGTTTTATCAGAATCAGAACAAGAATCTTTCAAAATCATCATGAGTAAATTACTCGAAGCACTAGAGGCAGAAATCCCAGAAGGAGAACGTGATTTTAGAGGCCATAATATGCATTGTAGACGTGGTGGTCATGGTCGCGGTTTTGGCAGAACTGCTGGTAAAATGAATTCAGGGTTTGATCCTCGTGATCTGTTTGATTCACATGATATGCCAAAAAGAAGCAAATTTTGGTTTGATTCATACAAACGTCATACTGAAGCTGATGATGGGTTTAGTGATTTTTAAGAAATATGGATCAAATACGATAGAGCAAGCTTTCTAAAAATAGAAAGCTTGTTTTTTATTATAATTTTCAATCTAGTTTCAGATACTAGATTGAATGTTTTTAAAAATAATGTTAAACTGTTTTAGTAAGCAGAAGGAGGGAGCATATGAGTGAGATAAAATCCTCTTTAGAAGTTTGGGGAAAAGAATTAGTAGATGTCCACTTACCAAGATGGCATGAACTACCCGAAATAGAGTTATACATGGATCAAGTGATCACGCTTGTTGAACGATATTTATCACCAGTTATTTTAAAGGAAAAACACACATTATTAACGTCATCGATGGTCAATAATTATGTTAAGTTGGGTTTGATCCCAGCTCCTAATAAAAAACGATACAATCAAAAACATTTAGCTTTTTTAATCGCCATTACGCTATTAAAACAAGTTTTGACTATACCAGAAATCAAGCAAGGTATTCTGTATCAAGGTTCGGCCGTTGGTATTCGTGAAGCGTATAATTTATTTTGCGACGAGCAAGAGGCAGCTATAGCAGTAGTGGTTGCTCAGGCATTAGACATTGAACCAGTTGCAGCGTTTGATCGACCAATACCAGTAGAATATTTAATTGTAAAAGGCGCGACTTTATCGTTTGCTACCAAATTATTTACTGAAAAGGTTATTGAGTTAGCACAAAAAAACTTAAAAGAAGATGGAGAACAAGTGAATGAATAAAGAAAAAATTGCTCTATTAGTAGATTCTGGGACAGATGTGCCACAAGAATTAGTTGAACAATATGGAATGTACATGATTCCATTACAAATTATTTATAAAGATCGTACATATACAGACAAAGTAGATATCTCACCTGAAGAAGTTTATGAGCGTTTACCTATAGAAATCCCAAGTACATCCTTACCTGATGGTCAAACAATTACAAACATATTCGAAAAAATGAAGGCAGATGGCTATGAAAAAGTACTAGCTGTTACAATTTCGAGCGGATTGAGTGGGACATTTAATGTGGTTCGTTTGATTGCAGAAGAATTTGAAGGATTGGACACATTTGTTTTGGATACAAAAATTATCGGAATCGGGAGTGGTTTACAAGCGATTGAGGCTGCTAAGTTGATTGAATCTGATTTTCAATGGAATGAAATCAAAACACGATTAACGAATGATGTCACGAAAGCAAAAGTATTTTTTAATGTTGCAACATTGGAGTATTTACAAAAGGGTGGACGAATTGGTTTGGTTGCTTCGATTTTAGGAAATGCACTAAAATTAAACCCGATTATCTCTTGTAATGCTGAAGGTGTCTATCATACTGTAGCTAAAGCGCGTGGTAGAAAGAAAAGTTTGGACAAAACATTTGAATTAGTAAAAACGTTTATTGGGGATCATAAGAAATTTGTGCTAGCCGTTGCCCAAGGACAAGCGGTAGAAGAAGCAGAAAGTTTTTACAAAAGGCTGAATGAAGAGTTTCCTCAAGCAGAAAAAATTTATTTTGGAACAATCAGTCCGGCATTAGTTGTTCACACTGGACCAGGTCTTTTAGGAATTGGAATCCAGCTTTTAGACTAATTTTAAGTGATCACCGAAGAAGTCTTTAGTAAACAATCTTTAGAGTAGATTCTAATGCAAAAAAATAGATAAAACCAGTGGATTTACAAAAAATGCTATCTGTAACTATAAGAAGAAATAGAAAATGAATATAAAAAATAAACACATGAATCGTTGCTTTTCTGAAGAGAAACGATTCATGTGTTTATTTTTAAAAAAAGGTGATTTTTTTCTGAAAAGTATCGACCGTTGCTTGATCGCCGATCGGGATCGTAAAAATTGGTTGGGTGTGACCAAAATTCATATCGTAAATCACAGGAATTTCTCTTAATAAAGGATATTTTGATAAAATAGCTAAAAGCCGTTCTTCCGTCATCAATGTCTCCTTTGGAAATCGCCCGATCAATAAGGCTTGAGGATGTTTGACGACTTGAAGTAAAGCGGCCAAACCACGAGCAAAATCATGGTAATCATTCTCTTCGGCATTTTCAACAAACAGAATAGCTCTGTCAAGATTTGGTAAAAAACGAGTACCGAAAAGCAATTGAAATGTCCCTAGATTTCCGCCGTAGCAAGTTCCAGTAACAGTGTCACAGCGGCTGTAAACTTTCCAGTCATTAGCAAATAAGGTCCGTTTCGGGTTAGGTAAATACCATTCATCTTGGCTCCATGATTCAGAGGCAGATACGTCAAATGCTTTCTCATCTGTCGTGGCCTGTAAAAAGGTTTTGGTTTGATAGTCTTGCAGTTCATCCATTTGAAAACTGGAAAAATGAGGACCTACGTACGTAAGTAATTTTGTTTTAGCGGTAATGGCATTGCATAAAGCTGTGATATCACTGTACCCGCAAAAAACTTTTGGATGACGCTTAATCAACTCAAAATCAAGATAAGGCAGTAGTTCATTACTATTGAAACCACCAATAGCCGTTAAAATCCCTTTAACATTGTCATCTGAAAATGCTGCGTGCAAATCTTTGACTCGGCTCATGATGGAAGAAGATCCAATTACATCTTCTTCATTTATATGTTCAGAAAATGTAACCTTAAATCCTAGATCAGTTATTTTTTTCTGAGCGGTTTCAATACCTAAATCTGTTAAAAGTGAAAAATTGCTAGATGGTGCAATGACTCGAATTTCATCACCTGCTTGCAGTCGTGGTGCTTTCATTTAATCGCTTCCTTCTAATAAAACTTATCCCTAATTATAGCCAGAAAGACTTTGTTTTTGCAAGATATAGATAAGAAAGGGTAAGGATTTTTTCTCAAAGATGAAACAGTGGACAAAATAAGGTATAATAAGAGAGAATATGGATAAACCATGAAAAGACAAAATAAAAAAGAGGTGCCTCTTATGAAGAAAATATTAGTTGTAGATGATGAAAAGCCGATTTCGGAAATTGTGAAATACAACCTTACTAAAGAAGGATACGAGGTTTTCACAGCTTATGATGGCGAAGAAGCTGTTGAAAAAGTCAAAGAAGTAGAACCAGATTTAATTATTCTTGATTTAATGTTACCAAAAATGGATGGGCTTGAAGTAGCCAGAGAAGTCCGCAAAACATATGATATGCCAATCATTATGGTTACAGCCAAAGATTCTGAAATTGACAAAGTTTTAGGGTTAGAATTAGGAGCCGATGATTATGTAACGAAACCATTCTCTAATCGCGAACTCGTAGCCCGTGTCAAAGCGAACTTGCGCCGTGGCGCAAGTAGTGCCAAAGAAACAGAATCAGCAACACCATCAGAACTGACTATTGGAGATTTGACAATCCATCCAGAAGCTTACATGGTCTCAAAAAGAGGAGGCAAAATCGAACTGACACATCGTGAATTTGAATTGCTTTATTATTTAGCAAAACATATCGGACAAGTGATGACGCGGGAACATTTATTGCAAACTGTTTGGGGATACGATTATTTTGGTGATGTTCGGACGGTTGACGTGACTGTGCGTCGTTTAAGAGAGAAAATCGAAGATAGTCCAAGTCATCCAACCTATTTAGTTACTCGACGTGGTGTTGGTTATTATCTTCGAAACCCTGAACAGGAGTAGTGATTTATGAAGAAAAAAGTTCACTTTTTTCAATCGGTAAATTTTAAGATTGCCTTATCATTTATTTTGTTATTATTGATTGCCATTCAAATTATTGGCGGATACTTCATCCGTGAGTTGGAATCGACAACAATCAATGACTACAAACAAAATGTTGATCGACAAGTCAACCAATTATCAAGTACTCTTAGCGCAAAGCTGGGCGAAAAAGAGCGTGATCGAACAGAGATCGATGCTAATTTAAAAAAGGCATTAAACGATTTTTCAGGAGCTGAAACAATCGAAGCCCGTGTGGTTGATGATAAAGGCATCGTAAGAGCGACGAGTGACTTAAATCAGCAAGGGATCGTTGGTAAAAAGAATGATTATCGTGATTTGAATGATTTCAGTGCTAAGAAATATTCAGCGATTGATAATGATAAACGTGTATACATCAATGTTCAGCCTATCCAATCCCCGACTGGCGATACAGTCATCGGGGTTCTTTATGTTAAGAGTAATACGGAAGGCAAATACCAGGAAATCACAGATACCGCTCGAATCTTTTTCACAGCGTCACTCATTTCTGGGGCGATTTCGATCATTGTGACTATTTTGATTGCACGATCAATCACTCAGCCGATTGGGGAAATGCGAGAACAAGCGCTAAGAATTGCCAAAGGTGATTACACTGGAAAAGTCAAAGTCTATGGGAAAGATGAATTAGGTCAGTTAGCAGAAACGTTCAATCAACTTTCTGAACGAATCGAAGAAGCACAAGAAACCATGGAAGCCGAACGAAATCGTTTAGACAGTGTACTGGCTCATATGACAGATGGCGTTATTGCCACAGACAGGCGAGGTAAGGTCATTACAATCAATGAAATGGCGCTCTCTTTATTGAATGTCAAAGACGAAGATGTAATCGGATCTTCCTTATTGGAGCTTTTAGATATAGAAACAGATTATACATTGCGAAAATTATTAGAAGAGCCAGAAGAAATTTTGATTGATCGTTCGCTATCTTCAATGGAAGAAGATCAAATGATCATTCGTGTTGATTTTGCAATGATCCGTCGGGAGTCTGGCTTTATTACGGGTCTCGTATGTGTACTTCATGATGTAACAGAACAAGAGAAGAATGAACGGGAACGTCGAGAGTTTGTTTCTAATGTTTCTCATGAGTTGCGAACACCTTTAACCAGTATGCGAAGTTATATCGAAGCATTGAGTGAAGGAGCTTGGGAAAATCCTGAGGTTGCCCCTAATTTCCTGAAAGTTACACTAGAAGAAACAGATCGTATGATTCGCATGATCAATGATCTATTGAACCTTTCAAGAATGGATTCTGGCAACGGTGAATTACAACTAGAATATGTTAATTTTAATGAATTGATCAATTTTGTTTTAGACCGTTTCGATATGATGATCGAAACAAATGATAAAAATTATACGATCCACAGAGAATTCACTAAACGTGATTTATGGGTGGAATTAGATACAGACAAAGTAATTCAAGTCTTGGACAATATTTTAAATAATGCAATTAAATATTCTCCAGATGGCGGAGAAATCACATGTCGTCTACTTGAAACACATAACAATGTTGTTTTTAGTGTGACAGATCAAGGATTAGGCATTCCTAAAAAAGATGTCAACAAGGTTTTTGAGCGCTTCTACCGTGTAGATAAAGCCCGCGCCAGAGAACAAGGCGGAACGGGTCTAGGTCTTGCTATTTCAAGAGAAGTAGTAAAGGCCCACAATGGTGCAATATGGGTAGAAAGTCAGGAAGGTCAAGGTTCTACCTTTTATATATCCTTGCCTTATGAACCGTATGAGGAGGATTGGTGGGAATGAAAACAACTGAAAAAATCGTACGGATCGGTTTGATCTTTTTAGTGATGCTCAGCTTGTATTTTTCAGTCAGCATTTGGCTCAGTTCCTCAAAAAAAGAACAGCCACTCAAAAATGATCCCCAACTTGCGACAACTGTTGTGAACGAAAGAATTGATACAGATGTCTTTTTACCATTACAATTGATTCGTATGCAAGATGGAAAAGCAGAAATGAATACGAGTGAGAATTTAATCACAAATATTCAAAATGAAATCAAACGTAGCTCATTTGGAAAATTGACTCAAACTGTCGCAGGTGATTCAGAACAGTTTGAAAAATATTTATCGATGGGCCAAGGCTTTGAACTGCTCTATGAAGGGCCATTCTTGCTAAAAGAATATGTTTCTGTCTATCAATTAGATCTCAAGTTGACGGATATTGATGTAGATCCAATTTACTTTACCTGTATTCAAGTTGACTTAACTCAAAATAAGATTCGCTTCTTGGATTTTGATCGTAAAGATATCTATGAAGCATCCATTACTATGGATAACGAAAAAGTCTTGAATTTAATGAACAAAGTCGGAGTACAATATAACCCAATTTCAGAACAACAAACAGTTACTAGCAAACATTATTATTTGTCAGAGAATCAAAAAATGAAAAAATATAGTTATATTTTAGCTTCTCAACCTGTAACGAAGTTTCGCAATGCTTTTTTCTCTAACACAGAAAACATTCAAACCAATGAGGATAGTAAGGATTTATCCTATACGAGTGGAAGTGAACGCTTGACGGCAGATGAAAAACTCGGAACGATTCATTTTGATGGTGAATTAGATTCCAGAAAAGCTGAGGATAATATCTATTCTGACAGTTTTAACTATATAAAAAAATTAGGAACAAATATGGGGAATATTCGTTACTTTGATCGTACTGAAAATGAGATTAATTATCGTACGTTTGTGGAAGGATTTCCAGTCTTTAGTGAAAATGATAAAGGACAAGTTAGAATCACGATCGGTAATGATAAGGCTGAAAAGTCGAGTGTGGTAATTGAAACGAGTGTTGATACGATTCAAGTCCCAATTCCTTCAGAGGATGAAGTTGTTTTGAAAAGTACTGAAAACTTATTAGACCAACTGATTGCTGCTGGTGCGGATTCAGAAAAAATCAATTCGGTCATGATTGGTTATACTTGGCACAAAATCGAAGAAATTACGCAAGTTGTCGATCTCACTCCAGAATGGTACATTCGCTATGAAAACAAATGGTATCCAGAACGTGAATTGCTGGAACAACTGGCGAATTTGGAGGTGGAATAATGGACTTCAAACGAATCGAATGGATTTTTTTCGTCGCTTTTTTGGGCTTGAATATGTTTTTATTTGGTATTTACCAAGCAGGAGTAAAAGAAGAAAATAATGTTTCTTTTTCTGATCAGACAGACAGCATTGAAAAACGTTTAAACAAAGATGGCATCTCGTATAAAGGAACCCTTTCTGGAGAAAAAAAAGAAGGATACTATTTAAGTGGTGAGCAGACGAATTTTTATGATGCTATTCAATCTGAACAGGACACACGAGACCGAAACTTCTTTAAAAACGGGATTGAAATTGTCGATAATTTGTTGACAGTCTATCCCCAAATGAATTATGCTCAAACGAGCTACTTTATTGATGAAAAAAATGTTGAAAAATCACTTGAAGCTTTTTTAAATGATAAAAATAGCGTTCTCTTTGGAGGTCAATACCATTACCTAGCTGATTTTTCTAATTTGGACGGAGAGTTTCCAGAACTTATTGTTTCTCAAAACTATAAAAGTATCCCATTTAAAGATGATACAGCACAAATCTCATTAAAATTGGAAAATTCTGATGAGTCGGATGGTTTATATAAAATCTATAAATATACTCAAATGCATATTCAAGGGATTGAAGAGCTGCGTGATAAGACGGATTTATCATCTGAACGAGATGCGATTGAAACGTTATACATCAATAATAAAATTCCAAGTAATGCTAAAATCTCTTTCAGGAAGCTAGCATATACAAGAATTTATAAAATTCGCGAGAAGAATGTATATGTCCCTGTATGGTTTGTTGGCGTCAAATCCAGCGGGAGTAATCTACAGATAGAACAGGTCAACGCTATGAGCAATACAATCATTACAAATAATAGTGTACCAAAGGTGGAAAATCAGTAGTGATAGTTGTATAATAAGTAGCTGTAGAACAAAGAAGGGAAGCGAAAAACAAAATGAGTCAAGAGAAAGCTTTCAACATCAGCATTCTTGCTAGTGGCAGTACAGGTAATTCCCTTTTTATCGAAACAGAGAACAAAAAGCTGCTTATTGATGCAGGACTAAGTGGAAAGAAAATCACATCATTGCTAGCGGAAGTCGACCGCAAACCAGAAGATTTGGATGCTATTTTAGTCACACACGAGCATCGGGATCACATTCATGGCGTGGGTGTTCTTGCTAGAAAATATAAATTAGATGTCTATGCGAATGAAAAGACTTGGGCAGCGATGGATCCTTTGATTGGAAATGTTGCTGTGGAACAAAAACATATCTTTGATATGGGAAAAGTTTTAACATTTGGTGACATGGATATTGAGAGTTTTGGTGTTTCTCATGATGCAGCGGATCCACAGTTTTACCGTTTCTTTAAAAACAATCGTTCGTTTGTGATGCTGACGGATACAGGATATTGCAATGATCATTTACGTGGAACGATCAAAGATGCAGATGCATACTTGATCGAAAGTAATCATGAGCTTGAGATTTTACGTATGGGACCCTATCCTTGGAGTTTAAAACAACGAATTTTGGGCGATAAAGGACATTTGTCGAATGATGATGGTGCCTTGACGATGGCTGATGTGATCGGGAATCACACGAAACGAATTTATCTAGGTCATTTGAGTAAAGAGAATAATACTAAAGAGCATGCTAGAATGGCGATGGAGTCAATTTTAGCTGAAAAAGGTTTAGGTGTTAATTTTGATTTTAATGTTTATGACACAGATCCTGAATCAGCATCAGAGTTATTTGCCATCTGATAGATAAAGTTGAGCGTTTGAAAAAGTTGATTAGGGCAAGAGACAAAACAGATAGGTTTTGTCTCTTGCCCTATATTTTTTTGTTATCCAATGAATAGATTATAGATTTTTTAATAAGTTCTAGTGTGTCTTGTTTTTTTTAGATAGGTGCAGTATAGTTAGTTATATTTTGGAGTGTTAAAAAAAGCATCCGTAAAATGATTGATTACTGGTGTTGTTTTTAGCAGTGGGAGGAATTTTATGTTTCAATTTTTACCTCATTCAGTTTTGCAAATGGGTACTATTTTTCTATCGATCGTAATCGAGGCCTTACCGTTCGTCATGCTTGGTTGTGTGATTTCAGGTGCTTTACATGTCTTTTTAACGCCAGAACGGGTCAAAAAAATATTGCCTAAAAATAAATTTTTGTCGATTGTCGTGGGAAGTTTCTTAGGATTCTTTTTCCCTTCATGTGAATGTGGGATCGTACCGATCGTGCATCAGTTTGTTAAAAAAGATGTGCCGACATATACGGCTTTCGCTTTTATGATAACGGCACCGATCATTAATCCCATTGTGCTTTTTTCAACCTATATTGCCTTTGGAAATTCTGCTAAATTTGTTATCTGGCGTGTTCTAGGCAGCATGTTGGTTGCCCTAGTTGTGGGCGTTTGGTTGGCGTATGTCAACAAAGAGCCTATTTTACAGGAATCTGCGATTGAGAATACTTGTGTTATAGAGACAAAAGAACATCATCATGAAAAAGAAACATTCTGGCGTAAGAGCTGGTCAGTACTGACACATGGGATTGATGAATTTTTTGATACAGGACGTTACTTAATTTTTGGTTCATTATTAGCTGCTGCTATGCAGACATATTTACCGACAGGTGCAATGTTACAGTTAGGGCATACTAAATTGTTAGCGATACTTGTGATGCTTGTTTTAGCAGCTACTTTATCTTTATGTTCTGAAGCAGATGCGTTTATCGGCTCATCGTTATTGAGTTTATTCGGTAATGGACCGGTTGTGGGATTTCTAGTCTTTGGCCCAATGGTGGATATCAAAAATTTACTGATGATGAAGCGTTATTTTAAAACATCTTTTATGTTAAAATTCGTCGGCATTGTAACAGTGGTCGTCAGTTTGTACGCATTGGCAATTTAAGGAGGGAATAGTAGATGATTCGATTTTTGATTTTAATTGGCTATACGACATTGATGATGTTTTTACAAGTATCGGGTAGATTGAATCAGTATATAAATGTACATTATCGCTACTTAGCTACTTTATCGATGGTTCTTTCGTTTGTCTTAGCGATGGTACAGCTGATCCTTTGGAATAAAGAAGAGAAACCTGAAGCTCACCATCATCATGACGATGAGCACGATCATGGCTTAAATAAGCCTTACCAAAGAGGAATTGCTTATATTTTACTGGCATTACCTTTAGTTGTTGGGTTTATGTTTCCTACAGTTAGTTTAGATACATCGATTGTGGAAGCAAAGGGATTTAATTTCCCTTTAAGTAAAGAATCTGTTGGTGATCCAGATGTAGAGACGCAATATTTAAAGCCGGATACCAGCATTTATTTTGACAAAACAGATTATGATAAGCAAATGGAGCAAGCACTGACGAGGTATATTAAAGATAACAGCGTAATAGTCACCGAAGAAAATTATTTAGAGGTCATGGAATTGATCTATAATTATCCAAGTGAGTTTATTGGAAAGACGATCACGTACAAAGGATTCATATTTAATTCTTCTCAAAATGAGGAAGCGAATTTGTTTGTTTTCCGTTTTGGAATTATTCATTGTGTAGCGGATTCTGGGGTATTTGGCCTATTAACGCATATGCCAGAAGGACAGACGTTTAAAAATAACGATTGGGTAGAGTTGACCGGGACGATCCATTCTGGTTATTATGCCCCATTTAAACGAGACATTCCGATGGTGGATGTTACAAAAGTGAAGAAAGTAGAAGAGCCGAAAAATCAGTATGTCTACCGTTCGTTTTAAAAGCTGCTGTGGCTGTTTATTTTAATTTTAGGTTGTGAAACAAAAGTAGCAGTTACTTTTGTTTCACAACCTTTTGTCTATTTTTCCCAAACAAGATGGTATTCTAGTTCACCGGTGTTATCTAGTTGTTCATTAAGTTTTTTAAAACCTTGATTCATATAAAATTTGACTGCTTTTTGATTTTTCGCATAAACTGAAAGTGTCAACCTTTCATGATTGTTCTTCACTGTATTGAGCAACTTTTGACCGATGCCTTGACTTCGGTAAGGACGCTTTACGAAAATTCCCGAAATATGTTGTTCATTCATTCCTAAAAATGCAATGATTTTGTTCTTTTCATGATAAACATAAAGAGTAGCTTGAGGTAATTGTTCTCTTACAAAATCAAGATTATCTCGCCAATAAGATGCTGGAATAAAAGGGTGTGCTTCACCATTAGCTGTCAGCCAAATCTGTATTATTTCTTCTAATTCATTAGGGGATAAGTTATTGATTTTTTTGATCATAGATTTTTATCCTTTCTACTTATTTTTCATGAAAGTAGTTATATAACACTCATCGATTCACCCCATTTTAGTAATTAATGCTAGTGTTTTTTATCTTCTTTTTTTCTAATTAAACTCACGATATCTCGTTTTTCTCTAAAGTTGCGAATATTATGATTCAACACTTCAGATAAAACTAAACCTAATGCTATTGCGCCTGCGATCATGATTGCTTGTACGGCTGAATAAATCGCTGTTTCATAGTTTCCTATAACGACATTTCGTACCGCCTGATAAGCAAGACCACCAGGGACTAAAGGGACCATTCCCGGGATGTTGAAAATCGTTACAGGTAATTTCAATTTTCGTGAACAGACAAAACTGACAGCTGCAACACTCAAGGCACCCAAGAGAGAGCCTAGTGCAGCATTAGCACCTAATTGAGTTGAAAGCCAATACAACATCCAGCCAATTGCACCAGATAAGCCACAAGCAACTAGAGAGCGTCTAGGCACATTTGTAAGGATGGCATATGCTGCTGAAGCGAAAAAGCTAAAGGAGAATTGAATCAGTAAATTGAGCATTTGAAAACCTCCAAATTCTTATATCTAATAAATAAGTTTGCTAAAACAACAAAGGTTTTTTCTAATAAAATAATTGAAAAACGAATGCAATAGCAAAACCGATCATGCAAGATGTCATCATGGCCTCTGTTCCTCTAGACACACCGGATAGATAATGTCCAGCTAGTAAATCGCGCAATGCATTTGTGATCTGGACGCCTGGGACAAGAGGCATTACACAGCCGATAATAATCATATCTTGATTAACTCCTAACCCGATTTTGCTGCTTAAAAGAGCCGCGCACCCAATAAAGAAGGCAGCTAAAAATTCTGATAGGAATTTAATACGTAACACTCTTAAACTGGAGTAATAAAGAATATAACCCAAACCGCCAATTAAGCAAGTTAAAAGCAAATCAGCCCAGACGCCACCAAACAAAATCATGATCGTTCCACTGACGATAGCGGCACTGGCAAATCTCAACCATAACGGGAAAAACTTACGTTCTTGTTCCAGTGTTTTGAGCTGTTCTAAAAGCTCATCTAATGTAAGACGTCCAACAACATATTCTCTAGAAAGCTGATTGATTGTGGAAACTTTTTCCAAATTGATCGAACGATTTAAAATTTGAACCATCCGAATTGTTGATGTTCCATCCAGCCCCACGAAAAGACCTGTTTGTGTGACGTAGCTTACAAGGCGATAATTTCCAGATGCTAAAGCAATTCGACTCATAGTATCTTCGACTCGATACATTTCTGCATCACTTTCTAACATGATCTTACCTGCCAGTAAACAGGTCTCCAAGACTTTTTCTATATCAATGGTAGTCATTTATTTTCCTCACTTTTAAGTTGTATCATTTTATCTAAGATTAGTATAGTTGATTATTGAGAGAAAAAATAGCACGGAACAATAAAAATAAAAATATCTCTCAATCATTGTGCACAAATAGCAAAACGATTTCCTGATTTTAAAAATAGTTAAACATTGGAATATCCCTTCAACACTTCTTATCGTATAATAAGAAAAAGTGTGAAAATATAGAAAGAGTGGGATGGAAAAATGATTTTATTGGGTTCTTTGGTTAATGGAGTGGCAATTGCTCTTGGAAGTCTACTTGGAGCGGTTTTACGAAATATTTCAGAACAAATGAAAGACACTGTGACGAAAGCTATTGGGCTTGGGGTTTTAGTATTAGGTATTCAGATGGCGTTTAAAACATCATCTTTTATTGTGATCCTGATTAGTTTGTGTTTAGGTGCAATGCTTGGTGAAGTACTGGGAATCGAAGATAAGATGAATGCACTTGGATTGAAGCTAGAAAAACGATATGCAAAACCGGGTAGCAACTTTGCTGAAGGGTTTGTGACAGCGTCACTGATTTTTCTGATTGGATCTATGGGAATCATTGGTGCAATTGAAAGTGGTGTTGCGCACAATCATCAAACGCTATTGACCAAAGCTGTGATGGATGGCTTTATGTCGATTATGTTGACTGCGACTTTAGGTGTGGGGGTACTTTTTTCTGCGGTTCCTGTTTTTCTTTATCAAGGTATTATCGCTGTTTTTGCTAGTGTTTTGATGCGTTATATTCCTAAAGAATTATTGGATTTACTGATGGGTGAAATAAGTGCAATCGGTGGATTGATGATTTTAGGAATTGGTTTGAATATTATGGGGATTACTAAAATCAGAGTGTCAAATTATCTACCAGGTATTTTTATTTTAGTCGGAATTGTGATGGTGCAATTTTATCTATAAAAATTTAAAAATTGACTGAAATACTGACAGATAGTTGTCAGTATTTTTGTGTTATGCTCAACTCATAAATGTAAAAGGAGTGAATAAAATGGCCATTCAATTAACAGAAAAAAGGATTAAAGGAAAAAAAATCCGAACGAATAATCATCGTTTAGACGAAATTATTGCTTTATGGAATAAAGTTCCTGAGATGCGACTAGAGGGAGGATTTTTCGCTGTCTATTCAAACTATGAAAGCAATTTTAAAGGGGACTATGATTTGTTGATAGGGAATGAGCAAGCTGATTTTTCTGACAGCTCAATCATTCATGCCGGTGAGTATGTAGAAATTGTAGTGACAGAGGCGACTCCTAAAGGCGTAGGAGAAGCGTGGCAAAAAATATGGGGAGACGAAGTGCTAGAAAAAAGACGTAGTTATTTAAGTGATGTTGAACAATACAATGCAGATGGAACAATCACGATTTATCTTTCTGTATAAAGGATTAAAATGAAACTAGAACTAAAAAATAAGTAGAAGAGGTTGAGACAGAAGCGCTTATTTCCGAAGGATCTGCTTTTGCTGCCACCGTTTATTCGGATTCCTTAAGGCCAGGATAGAACTCGTAGAGTTCTACCCTAGCCTATTTATTTTTATTCAAATAAAAATGAATGTTTTCGTTATTTTTGCATATTTATTTAATTAATTTAGGAAAAATAAATAAATAACCATTGACTTGTCTAATCAAAAAACTTATAATATGAAAAACAACACGTGTTTTAAAAAAATAAAATGAAAAGAAGTGAAAAAGATGAAGGTCTCAATTGTTGGTGTGACAGGATATAGTGGGTTGGAACTTTTACGCTACCTAAAGCAACATCCATTTGTTGAAGTGGCTTCGATTCACAGTCATTCAATGAATAAAAAATCATTAGAAGATGTTAATCCACATTTGAAACAACTAGTTTCTTTGCCTCTAGAAACAATTAATCCAGAAAAAATCATGGAAACAAGTGACTTAGTCCTATTAGCAACGCCATCCGGTATTTCAAAAGAATTAGCTCTCCCGTTTATTGCAGCCAATTTCCCTGTAATCGATTTATCAGGAGACTTTCGCTTAAAAGAAGTGGGTGAATATGAAATATGGTACGGATCGAGTCCAGCATCTTTGAATGTAATTCAAAATTTTGATTACGGCTTAGCAGAATATCGAGAAAATAGACAATCAAAATGGATCGCCAATCCAGGCTGCTATGCGACCGCTACAGAATTATCCTTAGCACCCTTACTAATAGACAACAAAATTGATTTAGATTCTATCGTTATCGATGCCAAATCAGGAATTTCGGGTGCGGGAAAAGGACTATCCCAAACGACTCATTTTTCTGAAACTCACGATAATATGACACTATACAAAATGAATAGTCACCAGCATATTCCAGAAATCGTCCAGCAGTTAAAAAAATGGGCGCCAGAGCTTTCAGCAATTCAATTTTCAACTTCGTTGATTCCTGTGACCAGAGGGATTTTTTTAACCGCTTATGCAAAATTAAAACAACCAATTTCTGACGAGGAATTAGTTCAGCTTTACCAAGCCCATTTTGAAAAAAGTCCGTTTATTCGGATTCAAGACGTCGGACAATATCCAGTACTTAAACAAGTAATAGGTTCGAATTATTGCGATATTGGACTTGCCTACAATCCAAAAACGAATATGATCACAATTGTAACAGTCATCGATAATCTAGGTAAAGGAGCGGCTGGACAAGCAATCCAAAATTTGAATATTTTTGCAGGATTTGATGAAAGATGTGGCTTGGATCACTTACCGATTTATCCATAAAAATTAAACAGTAAATAAAATGAGGAAGTCAAACTTAGAAGGAGTGGCAAGTATGAAGAAGGTCATCGTTATAAAAATGGGCGGAGTAGCTAGTGATAACTTAACAAAATCATTTTTCAAGCAAGTCGATCAATGGCAAAAAGAAGGGAAAAAAGTCGTGATCGTTCACGGCGGAGGGCATTATATATCTGAAATGATGCAACGTTTGAATATACCTGTAGCGATTCAAGATGGACTCCGTGTAACGACAGAAGAGACCTTGAAAATAACGCAAATGGTTTTGATTGGTCAAGTCCAACCGATGATCACCACTCATTTTCAACAAGAAGGATTTTCAGTTGTTGGTTTAAATGCTTCTTGCGGTCAAATCATTACTGGCGTATATCTTGATAAGAATACATTAGGTGCAGTTGGACAAGTCAAACAAGTAGACACAGAATTGTTGGAGCATTTGCTTGAAACCAAACATATTCCGATCATTGCACCATTAGGTTTAACAAAAAATGGCGAATGGCTTAATATCAATGCTGATCATGTGGCTTGTAAAGTAGCAGAAGAATTACAAGCTGAAAAATTATATTTATTGACAGATGTTCCAGGAGTGAAAAGGGACGATCAATGGTTGAAAGAACTTTCTACAAGCGAAGTACCCAAATTGAAAACAGCTAAAATAATCAAAGGCGGTATGCTACCAAAATTAGAAAGTGCTGTAACGGCGATTAAAGGTGGCGTAAAAGAAGTTCACATCACAAATAAAATCCAACATGCTGGTACGATCATCAAATCAAAGGAGGTCTTTGCATGAGTTATTTATTTCCGAATTATAAAAGAAAAGAACTAGAATTGATCAAAGGAGCTAAACAGACTCTGACCGATCAAAAGGGGCAAGACTATCTGGATTTTACTAGTGGTATCGGAGTGATGAACTTAGGTTATAATGATCCGGAATTGAATCAAGAATTGCTGAAACAATCGAATCTTTTATGGCATACGCCTAATTTATATGAAAATCATTTACAGGAACAAACAGCTGAGAAATTGGCGAATGGAAAAGACTATATCAGCTATTTTTGCAATAGTGGTGCGGAAGCAAATGAGGCGGCGATAAAATTAGCACGCAAAGCAACGGGGAAAAGCAAAATCATCACGTTTGTGAATTCTTTTCACGGTAGAACATATGGCGCAATGAGTGCGACAGGTCAAGATAGTATCCATGGAGGGTTCGCACCTTTAGTTCCTGATTTTGTCTATTTGCCTTTTAATGAGATCGAACCATTAAAAGCCACTATCGATCACCATACAGCGGCTGTTATGCTGGAAGTGATCCAAGGGGAAGGTGGTGTATCTCCAGCAGATGAACAATGGATTCAAGCGGTTCAGTCACTTTGTCACAAATTTGGAGCTTTACTGATCGTTGACGAAATTCAAACGGGAATGGGACGAACAGGTACTTTATATGCCTATGAACACTATAAAATCGATCCAGACATTTTCACACTGGCAAAAGGTTTGGGAAACGGGATCCCAGTTGGGGCAATGGTTGGCAAGGCTAGTTTAGCAGCAGCATTTGGGCCAGGCAGCCACGGTTCGACTTTTGGAGGGAATAAATTGGCGATGAGTGTTGCTTATAAAGTTGTTGAGCGTATCAATCAACCAAATTTTTTGCATGATGTCGAAAAAAAAGGGCAGCAGTTATTTAATGGTTTAACCCAAATTGCAGAAAATAATCCGATAATCAAAGAGGTTCGAGGGAAAGGGCTGATGATCGGTGTTGAAGTATCTGACCAAGAGACACTAAACGCTATATTGGAACAATTAGAAGCAGAAGGGTTACTCACATTAAAAGCTGGTCAAAACGTTTTACGACTGCTACCGCCATTGACGATCACTGAGGAAGAAATTACGAAAGGATTAGTGATACTAGATAAAGTTTTAAATAATCTCGTTTCATAGGTGAGTCAGGATGAGTTGACATAAATTTTCTAGTAAAAGGAGTAATATAGATGAATTCAATGTATGGAAAAAGTATTTTAAATTTAACCGAATTAACAAAAGAGGATTATCTATCGATCATTGAACTTGCTGTAGCAATTAAAGCCGATCCAGAAGCTTATCGTGGTGTTTTAGCTGGAAAAATACTAGCCATGATTTTTGAAAAGAACAGCACACGAACCCGCGTTTCATTTGAAGCAGGAATTATTCAGCTTGGGGGTCAAGCAATTGTCTTAGATTCAAAAAGTACTCAAATGGGACGAGGCGAACCTGTCAAAGATACAGCGAACGTTATGTCTAGTTATGTCGATGCAATTATGATCCGGACCTATTCAGATAAAATGGTCGCAGAATTAGCGGAAGAAGCATCGATCCCAGTAATCAACGGACTAACGGATGATCACCATCCTTGCCAGATACTAGCAGATTTCCAAACGATTTATGAGGAAAAAGGAAAACTAGAAGGAATCAAATTAACTTATATTGGTGATGGCAATAATATGGCTCATTCATTTCTGATTGGTGGTAGCTTAGTTGGGATGGATGTCACGATCGCAACACCTAAAGGCTATGAACCAAAGCCTGAATTTATTGAGCTTGCTAAAAAAAATGCAAAAGCAAGCGGTAGTAAAATCGAGATAGTAAATGACCCAGATCAAGCGGCTAAAAATGCAGATGTCTTAATAACAGATGTTTGGGCAAGTATGGGAGACGAATCAGAACAAAAAAAGCGGGAAGAAGTATTCAAGACATTTCAAATCAATAATCGATTAGCTGTTCAAGCAAAAAAAGATTACTTATTCTTGCATTGTTTACCTGCGCACAGAGGCGAAGAAGTGACCGCTGACATTATAGATGGACCCCACTCTGTAATTTACCAAGAGGCAGCCAACCGTCTTCATGCTCAAAAAGCGTTGATGGTCAAACTCATGTCAAACGTATAGATAAACGGATGATATTAAACGATTTTCTCGTTTGGTATCATTTTATTTTTTTAAAAATAAACAGGCTCCATTTAGCTGTCCCATAGTGATCTACCAATACAAAGCCATGGCCGGACATTTTAGCTTGAAAATCAGCTGTCCTTTTTAATTCTGGTAAAAAATAATTGATTTTTGCTGTCTCGCAAGCAAAAACAGCAATACCGTTAGGTTTAAGAACGCGATGAATTTCATGTATAGCTTGATGTAGATCCGTCCAATGAAAATGTGTTTGAAAAGCCGTAACGAAATCGAAGCGTTCAGAATCAAATGTAAGAAAATGAACATCCATTAGTTCAAACTGAATCTGTTTGTTAGCGTATTTCTTTTTGGCTTGTGTGATCGCAGCTTCCGAAAAGTCGATACCTATTAAAGATAATGAATGAGCTTGCTGCAAAAGAAAATCACTTGAAGCGCCATTGCCGACACCAATATCTAAAATAGTAGTGCCATCATTTATTTTAATCTTACTCATGGACCATTTAACTAAGGGAAGATAAACAGGGTTCCACAAATTCATCATTAGTACTCCAATGATTCCAGACGGTTTTTTTGACTGACTTAGAAAAAAACGAAATAAGATAATGAATAACACACTAAACACAAAGATGATCCAAATAAACATAAAATACTCCTTTATTTTGTATTCAAGATTTTAGTATAGTATACAATAAAAAAACATGTTATATAAAAAATTCTCAGTTTCTTTCAATCAAAACAAAGACCAAAAGCAGTTTAGCCATCGAATAATCAGCTTATTTTGTTAAATTTAAAGAAAATCTTTAATATATAGAAGAAAATATTAAGTTTTGTTTGTAGTTTCGCTTTGTTTTTAGTAGAATGAGACTGTATGAATAGAATAAAAGTGAGGTGTAGATAAATGGGTTTTACAGATGAAACTGTACGTTTTGATTTTGATGACAGCCGTAAGAAGGAAGTAAGTGAGACTCTAGCTACTGTATACAAGGCTTTAGAAGAAAAAGGATATAATCCGATCAATCAGATTGTGGGCTATTTGCTTTCTGGAGACCCCGCCTACATTCCTCGTTATCAAGACGCTCGAAATTTGATTCGTCGTCACGAACGAGATGAGATCATGGAAGAGCTGGTTAAGTATTACTTATCTGATCATGGAATCACTATTCGATGAGAGTAATGGGACTTGATATTGGCTCAAAAACTGTAGGGATCGCTGTCAGTGATCCATTTGGCTGGACAGCACAAGGTGTGGAAATCATTCGGATCAATGAAGAGCAGGAAGAATTTGGTTTTGAACGTTTGACAGAATTAGTTAAAGAATACGAAGTGACTCGTTTTGTTGTGGGTTTACCGAAGAATATGAATAACTCGATCGGACCTAGAGCTGAAGCATCAATGGCATATGGTAAGAAAATCGAAGAGCTGTTTCAAATTCCTGTTACGTATCAAGACGAGCGTTTGACCACCGTTCAGGCAGAACGCATGTTAGTAGAACAAGCTAATACATCCAGAGCGAAACGAAAGAAAGTAATCGATAAAGTAGCTGCTGTCATGATTTTACAAAATTATTTAGACGGTGCTAGCAATAAAATTTAATCGACTTGTAAATACAAGTGTAAGATAAAAGGAGAGCAAGACAATGACAGAAGAGCACAACCATGATCACGATCATGAAGGACATGAGCATATCACATTAGTTGATGAACAAGGAAATGAAACATTATACGAAATCCTTTTAACCGTTGACGGACAAGAAGAATTCGGTAAAAATTACGTACTTCTATATCCCGCGGGTGTTCCAGAAGAAGAAGATGTTGAGTTGCAAGCATATGCTTACATCGAAAACAATGAAGGAACAGAAGGCGAATTACAACAAATCGAAACAGATGCTGAATGGGATATGATTGAAGAAGTATTCAATACATTCATGGCAGAAGAAGAAGAATAGAGTTTAAAAGATAGCTGAACCCTTGATATATAAGGATTCAGCTTTTTCGAGAGTGTAAAATAAACTGTGTAAGTAGCTAATTCTAGATAAGTTACTTATACAGTTTTTCTTTTCGTGTAAAGAAAATTCAGATAAAATAAAAATGAAAGGATGCGAGAATATGGCAAGACAGAAAAGAGATTCTAAAACCGTCGAACTAGCGAAAACTATTCTAGAAAACTACAATCCTGAAAATGTCGATGACATGCAAGAAGCGCTAAAAGATATTTTTGGTCCCTTATTTGAACAAATGCTTCAAGGCGAAATGACCCATCATTTAGGCTACGATATTCACTCAAAACAGGAGAAAGAAACGAACAATCGAAGAAATGGATTCGGCTCTAAGAAAGTAAAAACAAGCTTTGGAGAAGTCCCTATTGATGTACCTAGAGACAGAGAAGCCACGTTTGAACCAGAACTTATTAAGAAACGTGAACGGGATGTTTCAGCTATCGAATCAAAGGTTTTGTCCATGTATGCCAGAGGCATGTCTCAAAGAGACATCGCTCATACCATTGATGATATTTATGGGTTCTCCATTTCTCACGAAATGATTTCTACAATCACCGATTCTGTTCTTCCAGAACTGGAGGAATGGCAAAATCGCCCTTTGGCGAAGTGTTATGCCTTTGTTTTTGTGGATTGTATGTATGTGACGTTAAGAGAAAATTATGAAGTCAAAGAATACGCTGTTTATACAATTCTTGGCTATGATTTAAAAGGAAAAAAAGATATTTTAGGGTTGTGGTTGAATGAAACCGAGAGTAAAAACCGCTGGATGCAGATTTTTGATGAATTGAAATCTCGCGGTGTACAGGACATTTTCTTTATGTCTATGGATGGTGTTTCTGGTCTTGAAGATGGAGCAAAATCTATTTTTCCAAAGGTGATCGTTCAACGCTGTATCGTCCATTTAGTGCGTAATGCGCTTCGGTATGTTCCTTATAAAGACTACAAGGAATTTTCTCGGGAAATGAAAAAGTTTTATGGTGCTCCTTCGTTAAAAGCTTGTCAGAGTGCTTTTGATGCCTTTCAAAAACGGTGGTCACACTACTCAGGTGCTGTAGAGGTTTGGAAACGTAATTTTTCTCATGTGGAACAACTTTATGATTATGGTAGCGCAGTGCGTAAAATTATGTACACAACAAATGCCATTGAAAGTATTCATTCTAGCTTTAGAAAAGTAACTAAAAAAGGCGCATTTCCAAATGAAACCGCCCTTTTAAAGCTTCTTTATCTACGAGTAAAAGAATTAGAAAAGAAATGGAAAGCTGGTTTTATTCCCAATTGGCCAATGGTCTTAAATCAATTAATGGCGAATGAACAGTTTTCTGAGCGCATCAACACTTATAGCTTATATATTTCCTAGTCACTGTTGCATCAAAAAAGAACATCAAATTTTCCTTTTTTGGTAAGGTTTCTTTCTTATACCCTTTTAACCGAAGGTTATTTAGGAATGGTTTAATGTTCTTTTTCGTTCTTAAATTTGTCAGTTACACACTTTAGTTGACAAACCCTTTAAGTATGGTAAACTTTTCATGAAATCAGCATCTGAAGCGGAATATCTTTTTTGAGTTCCAGTTTTTTCCAGATATGAATAATCTCCCTCATAACATGTCAAAGCATTTATAATATTAGCATGGCAACCATCAATAAAGATTTCCTTGTTTAAGTATCTTCTCATACCATCAATCATTCCCCATATGATTCACCTCATAAATAATTATATACTCTTACCGCACAACTCTGCAAATCCTATCCTCAATATCCGTACTTAGCACTAGCATCCTATACAATTGTGTAGCATCCTCTAAACTCTTAAACTCCTATAGTGCCGCTCCAGTATCGCTAACAATCCTACCACATTACAATCTAATATAACTATCTGGTTCATATAAAAACTCCCTTACGATAATATATGCAAATACTGATAGTAACAAAGTTAAGTTTAATCGGTGGAAGATTTTGCTTATTAGAAACGACGACCTAACGAATCGCTAGGTCATATATTAGATAAGTGCAAATATGCGTTGATTGTATGAAGTAACTTAGTTAGAATGGCGGAAAAAATCAAATACTAAAAAGTTTCATACGTCACTATATGAATTTTTATTCATAATATTGGTATGGTTAAATAGAGTGTTTTAGTTGAAAAAAAGTACATATAATAATAGACTATCGAAAGAAGAAAAGCGGAAAAATTAGAAATTACATATTGAGAAATAAGGATATTATCGCTATAATAATTTCTATTTGTTCTTTACTGACGACAGTATCTATTGCTTTTTTGGTATCATTTAAGCAACTAGAAATATCTAAAGAACAAGCGAAATTATCCGATCAAAGTTAAGCTTTTCTAAACAGATCGCTAAAAAAATTGCAAAATTCTAGTTTAGCTTTTCATTTTAATATAGATAATAGTAAATTAACGAAGGAAACTTATGTAATCAAGGTTGATAAGGGAGAAGATATAGAAATTGAGTCTCCAGTAGTAAATATTATTGTTGATCAGGGGGCTATAAATAAAATAACTGGAATTAAAATGGATGTTGAAGGAATCGTATCTGCAACAGTAGTACTCACTGCTAAAGATTTTATTGACAAAGATTCAAAGAAATGGCAACCTTCTATGGAGAGAGAAATTACAGGCACATCAATTAAAAATTTAACAAAGATAAATTTATGGTGTAGGACTACTATTTTATTTTAGCAGAGGATTTTAATTCAAACAAAGAACTGATTTTAATATTTTATGATATTGATATGAATCAAAAAAATGTATTGTTAAACAATGTTACTATTAAGAAACTATAATATTACATAGTGAAAAGTGGGTAGGAGATTCGGAAAATGCTCCAAGAGTTGAACAATTTTCAAAATTTTAAGAAATTGCAAAAACTGTTGATTAATAATGAATTATAATTTTATCAATAAACTATGTATAGCGTTCCACGCTAATGAGAATTTTAGTGAATGACAAAATGAATGCCATTAGCAAAGTAGTTAAAGATATTAAGTGACATGTTTGTTGGTTATTCTTCTTATAGATAGACAAAATGATAGTTAATAATCAACTATGAAATGTGATTCTCATTCATTGCAGAAGAAGAGTAACATAAAAAAGTGAGCTAAGCTCTGGATAGTCGGGTTTAGTTTTTTTATTTTTAGTAATAAATCGTAAAATCACAATTACTTTTTTTTAGGTTTATTTTATATATATTATAGTAATTTAAATAAGATAAAATAATATAAAGGAGGAATAAAATGGCTATTAATAGTAATTCAAGTTACCGGTGGTATTTCGGCTTTTGTCAATTAGATGGGTATGAAATCGTTAAAAATGAATTGGGTCATTGCTACCTAATGAAGAATGGCAAAATTGTTTCTCCGGATAAGTATCCAGAACTATATGCCCAATTAGAAATATGTAAGGACTCCTTAAGTAAAAATCAGTATAGATTTGAAAAAATAAAAGTTGTGAAAAATGAAATGCCCCTTGCTCCTGGATTTGGCGGTATATTAGGAAATCTCGGAAAAATAGCGGATGTTATTAAAAAAGGTACAGGGGTACTCAAAGCCAGACAGTCCATTTCGGATATAATAAATAATGCACCTACTATCAATGCAGTAGATGAGACTGCGGAATTAGATAAAAATCGTGAAGAAGGTGTTTCAGCAAAAAAACATAAAGAATTTGAGAATAAGAAAAAAAGTTTAGATGGAAAAGGGGAACCAAATTCTTCAGCTGACTTATTAAATCCTGATGGATCTGTAAAACAAAGAAGATATTACGGTCCAAATGGTAAACTAATAGAGGATATTGACTTTAATCATACTGATGACAGAACCCATGAATTTCCACATAGACATCAGTGGGATTGGAATAAAAAACCACCTAGACAAGAAGGAGAATGGTAGATATGAATAATGTGCATGATTATATAATAAAAAGTTACACTGTAAACTTTGAGGAAAAAAAGATAACTTTAGAAGTAACTGATGAAACAAAGGAAAAACAAGTAGTATTTCATAATATTTTTACTTATAAATTTTACGATGAAATGCCATATAGTGTGATTTTAGACTTAGAGGAACGACCACTAGATGATCTTTTCTCTGAAAATGAAGAGTTGCTAGAGCAAGGAGAAAAAAGAGCCTGGCCCATAATGTATGATTCCTTTGAGGAACTTGAAAATGAAATTAGAAATGCCAATGTAGCTTATCAAGTTTTATATTCTTCGTATGGAATGAATGGTTGGGTTTTAGCTGAGCGAGTGGAAATCATTGATGTTAAATAATTTTTATTAATAGTTCTGCCACTAAAAATAGAATGAACTTTAAATAGCAAAACCCAGAAATCTAAAGATAACAAGATTTCTGGTTTTTACTTAGATCGCTTTAATAGAAAACTACATAACTAAATCAATTCAGAGGATACTTTTTCAGATTCTGTTTCTTTTTTGATTTGTTGGCTTTCCATGATTTTAAAAAAGGGCATATAAATAAAATATGAAATAACAATTGATAAAGCTGACCAAATTGCGGCACCTATGCTTCCGTTAGTAGCTAGATAGGCTCCTATTATAGGGGGGATAGTCCAAGGAACTTGAATCACTATTTTTCCAATAATCCCGATACTCATCAAAATATAAGTTCCAATACATAAAATAACAGGTGTTCCAATAAAAGGAATAATCATTATAGGATTCATCACGATTGGTAATCCAAATATTACAGGTTCGTTAATGCAAAAAATTGCTGAGGGTAACGATAACTCTCCTATCGATTTATACATTTTATTTTTAGAGCGGATCATATTTAATACTAGCCCTAATGTTGCACCAGTTCCGCCTATGCACATGAAAACAATCCAGTATCCTTCAGTGATTATATTTTGAGCTTCAACTCCAGTTTGGAATGCATGTGTATTTTCAGCTAGATAGCCTAAAAAAACTGGCGTTGCAATTCCGGATAAGATGTTATCTCCGTGAATTCCACATATCCATAATAAGCATACGAGGATCGTATATATGATCATCCCAGGTAATGTTCCCATTCCTGAAACAAGTGGTTGAAATACATATGAAATTAGTTCATTTAAATCAATGCCTAATAAACAACGTACTATCCAAATAACGATCAACACAAATGCGCCAGGTATTAAAGTTGTAAAAGACATAGCGACAGTTGGAGGAACACCTTCTGGCATTTTGATAACAACATTTTTTCTGACAAAATAGCGAAATACATGTGTAGCGAAAATCCCTATAACGATAGCTGTAAACATTCCAGAAGCTCCTAGAGCATCAATATTTATACTCAAGTCATCGTTAGTCGTTGCTAATAGAAAGCCGATTGTTGTTAACAATGAATTTGAAATAGGGTCTGTCCCTAATTCTTTCCCTAAATGGTAGCCGATGCCGATTGCAGAAATAAGGCCTAATACACCGAAAGTAACATTTACAGGAGCATTCAGCAAATTACTCCATGGCTCGATTAAATCTGTCCAAGATTTAACGGGAAAATTTCCTATGATCAAAAAGAAACTGCCGATGATAGTAAAAGGGATAGTCATAGAAATTCCATTACGAATAGCGATCAGATGCTTATTATTTCCTATCTTTAAAAGAACTGGGAGTAATCTATTTTCAATAAAATTCACGAAAAGTCTCCTTTCTAACTTAGGACATCTTCATCAACAATAACAATTGGATTTTTATGATTCCATATCGCCGTCACCGGCCATTGAGTAGTGATTTTTCCTTCCAAAAGTTTTGAAATTGCGGTCTTTTTTCGTGTGCCGCTTGCTTGAACAATCAAACATTTTGAATCTAGCAATTGTTTGATTCCTAAGGTGATTCCTTTAGAACGATCGATAGTTTCTGCTGTACTAAAGTATTTTTTTCCCACCTCTTGCGTTGTTTGATCCAAGCTTATAACATGTGCTTTGTTTTCAAAAGAGACACCTGGTTCATTAAATCCTATGTGACCATTGACGCCAACACCTAAAAGAACTAATGATAAACCACCAAATTTAGAAATATATTGATTTGCTTTTTCACATTCTAGTTCGATATGCTCTGCAAGAGGATTAAATGTATGAATTTGCTCTTTTTTTATATTTGCAGGAATAAATAGATTTTTAGTGAGGTATGAGGCACAACTTCCTGAATCAGAAGGATCAAGCCCGACCCATTCGTCTAGCTCAATAAAATGAGCTTTACTTAGATCCAAATTACCTGATTTTACTTCTTCTGCAATCAATCGTAATGTTTCTACAGGAGTGTCGCCTCCAGCAAAACAATAAAGACCTTCGGGATTTTTTGAGATATATTGTATGATTATATCAGCCGTTTTTTTACTCAATTGTTCATAATCACTTGTCATATAATAATTTAGTTTCATTTTATCTCTCCTTTAAAAAAATTTGGTAAATACTCTTTATGTGCTTCTAATAATTCATCTAACATATGTTTTGCATCAATATCCGTTGATACTAAAGGATTGATCGTCATTGCTAATAGAGCAGTCTCGTAATCACCAGTAACCGCAGCCTCTGCAGCAATGCGTTCAAATGATTTGATTTGTTGCACTATACCTTTGATAGCTACAGGTAGCTCTCCAGTTACTAGTGGGATTGGTCCATGTTTAGTAATGACGCAATTAACTTCTACAGCTGACTTAGGATCAATATCTAAGATTGCACCATTATTTTGAGTGTTTATTGTTTGGATGTCACGTTTATCGTTATAAATAGAATTGATAAGGTTACATGCTGCTTCACTATAATAGGCACCACCGCGTTCTTCCAATTGAGGAGGTTTGATAGCGAGATCGTTGTCTTTGTATAATTCAAATAGATTAGATTCAACTGTTTTTACGACTTGAGCCCTAGTTCCTTCTTCTCTATACGCCCGTTTTTGATCGTCCAACATTTGTGAAGTTTTGTAGTAATAACGTAAATATCCAATCGGGATCATATTGAGTTTTTTGAAAAATTCTGGTTCATAATCAAAATCAGCTATATTTTTTAATGAAACAGTATTTTCTTCTTTTTCAGTCATAAGAGTAATGACTGCTTTCGTTACGTCAACGCCCTTATGAAAAATGCGTTTAGCAAAAACCATATGATTCAATCCGGTAAATTCTACGTAAATTTCCGTGCTAGGTACATTTAAAATCTCAGCAATTCCTCGTTCGATTCCAATCGGTCCATTGCATAACCCAACGACTTTTTTCATATTACTATGGCGTAATACAGCTTCTGTAACCATTCCGGCAGGATTAGTAAAATTAATCAGCCATGCATCTGGGCAAAGTTTTTCCATATCTCTTACGATATCTAAAATGATAGGGATTGTACGCAATCCTTTGAAAAGCCCACCAGGACCATTTGTTTCTTGTCCAATAACATTGTACTTTAATGGAATTATTTCATCTTTTTCTCGTGCATCAAGTAAACCTACGCGAAATTGTGTCGTTACAAAATCAGCATTTTTTAATGCTTCTTCTCTATCTAAAGTCAATTCAATTTTGATTGGTAAACCAGCTTTTTCTACCATACGTTTTGCTAAAGCGCCAACAATCTCTAATTTTTCCCGACCAGCTTCAATATCAACTAGCCAAAGTTCTGAAATAGGTAACTCATGATAACGTTTTATAAATCCTTCGATCAATTCTGGTGTATAGCTTGATCCGCCACCAATAGTGGCTATCTTAATACCATTTTTCACTATAATTCCTCTTTTCTTATTTTTTATTTATTATAGTTTCTTTTTTTACTAAAATATATACAAGGAAAGGAAACGGTTACATTGTAATTCTTTTGTCATTTGTAACAGTGTTGACACAAAATGTGACATGTGTTTATATAAGCTTATATATACTAAAACGTTGTTAAAATTCAAAGGAGATAATATGTTATTTTTAGAGGAAACCCCTGTATTGAATGATACAGATATAATTATTTACAAATATGTAATTTCACATCTCGATGAGTTGAACAAAATGTCTATACGGGAACTGGCAGATAATACGCATACAAGTACAGCAAGTATTTTAAGGTTTTGCAAAAAATTTAAAACCTCAGGCTACTCAGAATTTAAAATACGTTTACAAGCATACGTTCGTTCATCAAAAGAAGGGAGTGTACCTACGAATAATACGGAGTTAGAAGAAGAGTTGATAACCTTTATCACTCGTTCCAGTGATAATTTTTTTAAAAATAAAATAGATGAATCAGTAGAATTATTACTTGAAAAAGAATTGGTTATTTTTATTGGTATTGGTACATCTAATATAGTAGCCGAGTATGGTGCGTTGTATTTTTCTTCTTTATTCAATATGGCTATTCGCATAGAAGATCCCAATAATTATCCTATTAATTATTTGAGTAGTACACTTGCAAAAAAAATGTGTATTATTGCTTTATCTGTATCTGGCGAAACAAATGAAATAATTACGTACCTGAATCATTTAAATTTATCAGATAGTTCAATAATTTCCGTTACAAATAACAGTAAATCAACAATTGCTCGCTTAGCAGATATAAATATTCCTTATTATATTTCTATTGAAAAAATAGACCAATCTGATGTTACCACTCAAATCCCAGCGATATTTATCATTGAGAAATTGGCGAAAGAGGTCCGCAAGAAAAAGCTTAAATCTAAAGAATCAGATCATTGATCATTTTTCCTGATCCAGCATTTGTTTCGAATTTCTTAGTATTTATTTTTTCTTTATTGAAAAGATTGGGGAGATAAATAATGAAAGATTCTGGATTTGAAGAGCCCGAAACAAAACCACAGATCAGTTTTATTTCGGCTCTATATTAGGATATGTGGTAGAAAAAGTCTGTTCCTTGTTAGATAGTCTATATATGCTTGTCTCGGTCTAGTGTAGGCATCAAGTTTAGTGTTTTATAAAATCAATCGTCTTTTTTTATGCTAAATTTACTTTAAAAAATGGGGTGTTAGCAGTGTCAAAGTCGAAAGAAATCAGCTGGCTCTATGTTGGATTAATAACACAAGCTAGTTACTGTGTCTTGAATTACTTCTTTTCAGTAAAAACTCCTGCTATTTTATTTATTGCGCTGGCTATTTATAGTCTTCAATTAATTCGATTAATTTACACATCTATCGAGCAAACAAGACCAAATAAGAAAAGAGTTCTTTTGGCTGTAGTTTTGACAGCTTTACAATACGGGGACGTGCATTTTAATCATATATTTATTCTATAAAATTTTTTAATAACAAGCTCACTCTATAAATAATGTGAGTGGGACATAACTGTTTCAGTTACATCTCACTCACATGGATTTCAGATAAACGGTGGGAACAGAAGCGAAGTCCTAATAACTTTAACGGTTAAATACTTCTGTCCAAATCCGATCATAATATGAATAAAAGAATACTCTAGTCTTTTTCTTTCTGGTAATACATCGAAAGAATCAGCCCAACGCCAATAAAATTAGCTAAATAAGCTGTACCACCTTGACTGATAAAAGGCAAAGGAATGCCCGTCAATGGAAGCAATCCAATATTAGACCCTATATTTTCAAGGATATGAAACAAGAAATACATGATCACACCAGTCGTAATATAGGCATAAAATTCACGTTTTGCATTTAATGTACAAATCAACATTTGATAAATTAAGTAAAAAAACAAAAGAATCAATGCGCAGGTCCCGACAAAACCGAAAGCTTCACCAATTACAGTAAAAATCATATCTGACTCTCGAACAGGCACATAGACTTGTAGATTTGTCAGACCTTGTCCAACCATTTCACCAGAACCGATTGCGGTCAAACCTCTTGCTTGTTGAAACGAAATCGAATCTGCATATTCAAAAGGATTAAGCCAAGCATGGATGCGATTGAATTGGTAGGGTTGAAAATGAAGATAGGTAAGTATTTTTTGTCCTCGCTCTGTTAAAACCAATAAAATACCACTGACGCCAAGCACACCTAAAGTCCCGAAACCAACCGTCAAAATTTTCCAAGAACAGCCAGATACAAGTATTACCCCAAGGAAAATCGAAATAAAAACTAAACTTGTTCCAAAATCTTTTTGATAAAACATCAATCCGAAGACAGGAAGGCTGACAAGGGATAATTCACCCAATAAACGAAAATCTTCTTTTAAAGTTGATGGACTTTCAGAGCGTTGTCTTCTTCTTGTGACAATATAGGCCAACATCAAAATATAGCCAAGTTTCATAAATTCAGAGGGTTGAAATGAAAATGGTCCCAGCCGAATCCAACGTTTTGTTCCTGTAGCAGCCGCCATAACGGGATCGTGAAATTTTACCAGTAATCCCATCAAAAAAAGGGATAAACCATATAGCGTTGGCGTAAATTTCCATAAATATTTTATAGGAATAAACATCGTGGTGAACATTGTCGCTAATCCTAAAAGAGTCCATAAAAATTGTTTTTTCAATAAAGGCATAACGGATTCTACAGCAGGATCAGCATGAAAAGCACCATACTGTGCAACAAATCCTATAATTATCAAAAGAAAAACAGGTAAGAGGAGGGCATAGTTTACTGGTTCACTTTTTGCAGGTAATGCTTTTCTCATGAAATCCCTCCTTGCGGCTCATAAGTTTCTCTGATCTCAGTTGCGCGTGCATTAAGAGCGATGCCTAAAGTAATACTTAGTATTAACAAACTAGAACCTCCATAGCTGATGAAAGGGAAGGTAAGTCCAGTCATCGGAATGTAACCCAACAGGCTGCCCACATTTACAGATACTTGAAGTAAAAGCAACATACCACAACCGAGGTAGAGATAAGAGTAGTAAAGATTTTTTGATTTTATTGCAAGTAAGAATAAACGAGCAACAATAAAGAAAACGGCAAATAAGATACCGATAGAAAGAATCAATCCTAATTCTTCTATACAAATTGCAAAGATGAAATCTGTATCAGCGGCAGGAAGAAATCCTTTTTTCTGAATACTATTTCCTAATCCTAATCCCCAAAAACCGCCATTATGCATTGCATAGTAAGCATTTGATGTTTGGAATCCTTTCCCTGTTGGGTCGATGAAAGGATTTTGCATTACTTCGAATCTTGTCACCAAATAGCTGAATTTTTGAGGCATCCAATTAGTGGGAATCGACAATAAAAGAACAGTTCCTAACCGTTTCGCCGCAATGAAGCCAACTAAAGCCAGTGACGTAAATAATGGAGACAGACCGCTAAATAAAAATAAGGCTAGTACAAGTATGAAAATCATTGAAGCGCCTGCGATATTTGGTTGTAATGCGACAAAAAGGATAAAGCAAAGTGAGACTAATAGCGATCGCTTATGGTCTTTAAACGTAAAGGGAACCAAGGTATCATTTTTTGATAAGTTTGCAGCCAAGTATAAAATCATGACTAAAGGAACTAACTCAGAAGGTTGAAATAAAAGTACGCCTAAGTTGATCCAACGTTTTGCGCCACCAACTGTCGTTCCAATGAACGGCAAGGCAATGATGGAAAGGAAAGTAAGGGCCAATATAAAATACATGATTTTAGGTTTACGAAGAACAGACAAATTAATTCGATACACAATACTCATGCAAACTAAACTAAAAATAAAAGAGATCATTTGTTTGATTGCTTTACTAGAAGTTCCAAGATCACTGTCTAATAATTGGTAAGAGCTGGAACTATAGACCATTAATATGCCTACGATACATAAGATAAAATAAGGGATTAAAATATAAAAATCTAAGTAATGAAGTTTGGATAATCTCTTTACTTGTTTCATTGACTTTCTCCATCATTCAAGAATTTATGAATCGCTTCTTCATTCAGTTTCTCATCGACTTCCAATACACTTCCAGCATCAGTGTAGTCATTAAATGCCCAGCTCCCTTTAACTGGTACAGATAATGTTTCAAGATTTTTTACATTCCCTTTAAGAAAATCTTTTGCTAAGTCTATAAGCACATTAGTGGGTATATTTGTATCCAAATAGCCAACAGCTTCACCAGCAATTTTTGGCAGCTGTGTGAGAGGTAAAGCATCTTTGGACTGTTTAGCCAAAGCATCCATGACTTGTTGCTGTCTTCTTACGCGACCAAAATCGCCCTCTTCGTCCATTCGAAAACGAGCATATTGTAACAATGTGTTGCCATCCATGATTTGCTTGCCTTTTTTTATATCGACATTGTCTAAATTGATCTCTTTTTCTGCATCGATTTCAACGCCTTTTGGATACAGTTCATTGATCAGTTGGATAAAATTATTAAAATCAGCTGAAATATAATAATTGATTGGTAATCCAAACGAGTCATTAAGCACTTTTCTCGTTAATTCTGCTCCACCATATGCATAGGCTGCATTGATTTTTTCTAAACCATGTCCCGGTATTGAAACATAAGAATCTCTCATAATTGATATTAATTTGGGTTGCTTTGTTTCACTGTTATAGTGGGCGACCATTAAGGTATCAGCGCGTCCCCCATCTTCATCATCTTCTCGACCGTCATCACCTATGATCATAATCGTGATTTCTTTCATATTCGTCTGCTGATCACCAGAAAAATCATTATTCTTGTTCTTGTTTACCTGTGATTGAGCCATTTTTTTCCCATTATGAAAGCTGATTGCTGTATAACTGCCGACTCCTATAATAATCAAGAGAACCAAAAGAAGTATACAAACTAAAAATTTCATTCCTGTTTTCATTTTTATTCCTCGCTAATCATTTTAATTGATCATCAAATAAAGCTTGGCATTAGGAATTGATTTAGATGGGGGATAAAAAGGGTATTTTGACTAAAAAATAATGGATAACAACATGCACCAAATAAAAGAAGAATCTTCACGATCGATAAAATAAAATGAAGAAAACAGTCCTTCTTTGATTTGTCTCTCCGCCTTTAAAGAGTAAAAATCCTGTCAACATTATTTACAAAAACAAAAACCCTCCGCTTAGAATAACTCAGCGAAGGGGATTGATTTCAGCACAAAAAAGAGCCTTTTATCATTCTCATCGTTGAGTTTTAGCACTATGAAACGTAAAAAGCAGAGCTTTTAGCTACTTTGTGAAAAGCCTTAATTCGACAATTCCTGTCCTACCCATTCCTGTCTTTCGACATTTTTGAGCAGTAGCCTGTGTTTCCATAGGAGCCTCACCTAACAAGTTATTCAGATCGTCTTAAATATAGTAAATATCTCTAGTGAAGTCAATGAGATAAATATTAATTTTTTTATAATATGCTTTTTTTATAATGATTTTTTTTATTTTAAACTAGAAATCCCATCGTCTAGAGGTTTCACGCTACAAAAAGGGAATATGCCAAAAAAATACATCTATCTATATTCTTTACTCTTTCTTAAATATAAAGAAAAAAGTTAATAGAAATGAAGAATAGTGGGACGATTGTTTCAACTAAATCTTCGCTTATGGCTGTCAGACAAATGAGTAAACAAAAAAATAGTAGGCGTGCTATAATAAAAAATAATACAGATTTGAAAACTGTATCAAAAAGATAGAATTTTTATTTAAATTTTTTACGAATATTCTATTTTTGTGGGTGATGAAACGTATTGTAATCTGTTTTCAAAATGAATGTGACACAACGTGGAAAAAAGCAGAAAAGGTGCTGGAATTATGGTGAAAAAAGTTGATAAATGGTCAATCTAGTTACATTTTTGAAGCGAATAGAGATAAATTTACTAAGTACTGAAGCATCGTATTTCTGATATGAATTTTTGCCAGCCGATTTTGTGAGATATGCAGAAATTTTAACTATGATTGTAATCTCAATCGATTAAAAAGAGAGTGAAATGCTTATAAAACGATTTTACAAGATCAGTTTTACTAGAAAGGGGATAACAATGACAGAAGAAGCAGTCTTATATCAGCATGGAACGTTGGGTGCATTAATGGCAGGTTTGATGGATGGGACTGAGACAATCGCTAACATTTTAAAAAAAGGGGATTTTGGGATTGGTACTTTATCAGATTTAGATGGAGAATTGATCATTTTAAATGGAAAAGCCTATCAAGGAAGAGAAGATGGGGCTTTGATCGATCTAGATGAGAAACAAAAGACCCCATATGCCGCAGTGACAATGTTTAGACCATCTTTTTCTATACCTGTGACTAGTGAAGCAAATAGCGCACAAATCATTAAGCTGATTCGTAAACACTTGAAAAGTGAAAATCTTTTTCACGCAATCAAAATACACGGGCTGTTTAAAAACGTCTGTATTCGAGCAATGGCTAAACAAGAAAAACCATATAAAAGATTAGTTGAAGCATCTAAGGAACAACCTGAATTTAGTAAAAAAAATAGTACAGGAACTATCGTTGGTTTTTTCACGCCAGAGTTGTTTCAAGGCGTTGCAGCAGCAGATTTTCATCTGCACTTTATAGACGATGAGCAAACATTCGGGGGTCATTTGATAGCATTTGAATTAGAAAAAGGAACGATCGAAATCGAGCCGATGGACACATTGATGCAACATTTTCCTGAAAACGATGACACGTTTATTCATGCAGCAATCGATTATACTGATTTAGCTAAAGAAATTCAAGAAGCTGAATAATAAAAAACAGGTAGACAAAAAAGTGCTTAGCTCTCAAAAATAAGAAAGAACTAAGCACTTTTATATCGTCTTTTAATTTGAAATTCGAAGCTGGAAAAAATCAAAGCGTCTCGTAACATCTTCTTTTTTATTATTTTGCAGCAATTTTTTTCGCTTTTTCTGTATTGGCAAAATGAAGTTTTACATATTTGCTTAGTAAGTCCAATCCACCTTTAGCGATTACTTTAGCGGCTACCATGTCAGAAGTCGCTCCTGCACCAGACGGTACTTTCATGCCCAATTCTGCAGATTCTTTATCTAATTCTTCTAAAAAGGCTGCCCGGCTGATGATTGAAGCTGCTGCGACTGCAACATGATATTGTTCGCCTTTCGTAATAAAGAATAACGTTTCGCTGACCTGATTTTTTTCACTTCGTACATATTTTTTATAATTCGTTTCTGGTGTAAATTGGTCGATCAGGATTGCCTCTGGTTTGATTGGTTCGATGTCACGTAATAATAAGTGGATCGCTTGATTATGTAAGGCGACTTTCATATGGACAGCGTTGTATTTAGGTTGGATCTGATTGTATTTTTCTGGTTCGACAATTAGTAGTTTATAAGGAATCAATTCTTTGATCACTTTAGAAAGCTGGATGATTTGAGGATCGGTCAATTCCTTAGAATCTCTTACGCCAAGAGCTTTCAACTTTTCGACCATGCTTTTATCGACATATGCTGCACAAACAGTAACGGGGCCAAAATAACTACCATTGCCCACTTCATCACTGCCTAAGACCGAAAGCTTACTGAAATTAGCAGGTAAAGTTGTTGTTTTTTTTGAGGATGAACTAGTTTTTTTATTCGTATTAAGTGAACTGCCCCAGTTTGCTGCTATTTTTTCAGCATCCGAACCTTGAAAAACCACTTTTCCAGAGGTATAAGCTGTAATTGTCGTATTTCCAATTCTGGCAACAAATTCAGAGTAAGGAACTGTTTTGTTTAAACGATTTTTTTCATAAAAGGTCTGCATTTTTTTCATCGTTTCTTTTGTTACTTTGATTACTTGTATTTGAGACATAACGATGCTCCTTTCAACTTTTCTTATCAATAGTAAAACAAATAGGTAAAAAAGTGAAGCATGTTTCTTTGGATAAAGATAATTGCTGATAAATGGCTTTCTAATGACGTAAAGTTGAGTTTTCAGAAAATATGTGTTAGAATACATTATAAGTAATGATACTAGTTTGAGTGAGCGGATTTCTGCTCACTCTTTTTAATGGAGTAACATAGGAAGAAAATAGAAAAAAACGTTGATTTTTCTCGTTTTTCTATGGTCTAGCTGGTTGAGCCAGCGTTTCGCTTTTCTATGATCTAGTACGTTACATAAATCTCGAAGGAGGCGAAAATTTTGAGTAGTGTTGTGGAAACTGTTACCGAGTTAGTCACACCAATCTTAGAAAAACAAAATTTTGAACTTGTAGAAGTAGAGTTTGTCAAGGAAGGAAGAGACTGGTTTCTCCGCGTTTTTATTGATAAAGAAGGCGGTATCGATATTTTAGACTGTGCACTTGTTAGTGAACAGCTAGACGAAAAACTTGATTCTATGGATCCTGATCCGATTCCTCAAGCGTACTTTTTGGAAGTATCCTCTCCGGGAGCTGAACGTCCGTTGAAGAAAGAAAGCGACTATGAAAAAGCAGTTGGAGAATACATTCATGTTTCACTTTATCAAATGTTCGATGGTGAAAAACAATTTGAAGGTATCTTAAAAACAATCGATAAAGATCAGTTGACCTTGACAGTCAAAATCAAAACAAGAGTAAAAGATTATACATTCGAACGAAATAACATTGCAAAAGCTCGTTTAGCAATTCAGTTTTAAACGAAGTAAAACGATCAAGCAAAAGCTTATCGCGAGTTGTAAGAATCGACCGACAAAAGGTTGACCAGCTCCGTTCACCTTTCATTTAGACAGTAGGAGGAAATGATAAAAAAATGAGCAAAGAAATGTTAAATGCACTAGATGCATTAGAAGCTGAAAAAGGTATTTCTAAAGAGATTGTGATTGACGCATTGGAAGCAGCTTTAGTTTCCGCATATAAAAGACATTATGGGCAAGCCCAAAACGTTGAAGTAGAATTTGATGGTAAAAAAGGCAACATCCATGTTTATGCTGTAAAAGAAGTGACAGAAGAAGTCTTTGATTCACAACTTGAAGTGTCCTTAAAAGAAGCGATGGAAGTCAACAAAGCTTATGAGATGGGCGATAAAATTCGTTTTGAGGTCACACCAAAAGATTTCGGTCGAATCGCAGCGCAAACGGCAAAGCAAGTTATTTTGCAACGTGTTCGTGAAGCTGAAAGAAACATTATCTATAACGAGTTCAGTGCTTATGAGAATGATATCATGCAAGGAATTGTTGAAAGACAAGACCGCCGCTACATCTATGTAAACTTAGGAAAGATCGAAGCTGTTTTATCTAAGCAAGATCAAATGCCAAATGAATTTTATCAACCTCATGACCGTATTAAAGTCTACGTTTCAAAAGTTGAGAACACTTCAAAAGGGCCGCAAGTTTTTGTTAGCCGTAGCCATCCAGACTTATTGAAGCGATTATTTGAACAAGAAATCCCAGAAGTGTATGATGGAATTGTGGAGATTGTGAGCATTGCCCGTGAAGCTGGTGATCGTTCGAAAGTCTCTGTTCGTTCATCAGATCCGAATATCGATCCTGTCGGAACATGTGTAGGGCCAAAAGGTCAACGTGTACAAGCGATCGTGAACGAATTAAAAGGCGAAAACATGGATATCGTTGAGTGGAGTGAAGACCCAGCAGTATTCATCAGCAACGCATTGAATCCTGCCCAAGTCGTGGACGTTATTTTTGATCCAAACAACAACAAAGCTTGTACTGTAGTCGTTCCAGATTATCAGTTATCTCTAGCTATTGGCAAAAGAGGTCAAAACGCACGTCTAGCTGCTAAATTGACTGGTTTTAAAATCGACATCAAACCAGAATCTGAAATGGAAGCTTACTATGCAGAAGCTGCAGAAAATCAAGAGACACTTGAAGAGGCGCACGATGAAGCAATCGTTTTATCTGACATGACAGCTGATGATTACGAAAACGTTGAGTTTGAAGAAGAGACAGTAGAAGACGAAGAACAAGTCTAACGATTTGGAGGGAATAAAATGAAAAAAAGAAAAATCCCGATGCGCAAATCTGTTGTTTCTGGTGAAATGAAACCTAAAAAAGAACTAGTTCGGATCACGCGTTCTAAAGAAGGCGAAGTGGCGATCGACCCAACAGGGAAAATGCCGGGACGCGGAGCGTATGTTTCACTTGAGCCAAAAGAAGTAAAGGAAGCTTGGAATAAACATATTTTAGACCGTGTGTTGGAAACGAAATTGACAGATGTTTTTTACCAAGAATTATTAGACTATGTTGAACATCAAAAAGCACGTAAAGAGTTGTTTGGCAATGAATAAAGAAAAAATATTAAATTTACTAGGTTTGGCTATGAGAGCTGGAAAACTAGTGACCGGTGAAGAATTGACCATCGGTGATATCCGGAGCAATAAAGCAAAATTCGTTTTTGTCGCTTCCGATGCTAGTGAGAATACAAGAAAAAAAATTAGGGACAAATGTTCCTATTACAACGTTTCTTGCAATGAGTCGTTTTTACATTCAGAGTTAAGTCAAGCGATCGGCAGAACACGTATGGTGATCGGAATCAATGATCAGGGCTTTGCGACGAAGTTCAAGGAACTAATCAAAGGTTAGGAAGGTGATTGCATGGGGAAAAAAAGAATTTACGAACTAGCAAAAGAAATCAATCAATCAAGTAAAGATGTTGTCGAAAAAGCACATGCTTTAGGTATGGATGTGAAAAATCACATGGGCGCAATTTCCTCTGAGGACGAATCCAAACTTCGTAACTCATTTGGAGGCAATAAACCTGTAAATGCACAACAAAAAACTGCCGCAAAACCACAAGCACCGAGTGGTCACGGGCAAACAAAACCAGCAAATCCAAAACCAGCTAACCAAAATGGAAATAGACCAAACCAAAACCAAAATCGACCACAGCAACAAAACAATCAAAATCGTCCAGCACAAGGACAACAAAATAATCAAAACCGTAACAACCAAAATCGAAACATGCAAGGAAGCAGCCAAAATATGACTCAAAACCGTTCAAATCAAGGACAGCAAAACCGTCCGCAACAAAACAATCAAAATCAAAACCGTCCAGCACAAGCAGGACAACAAAACAATCAAAATCGCAATACACAAGGTGGTACTCAAAGTACCAACCAAAACCGCAACACACAAAATACCAACCAAAATCGTCCAGCTGCGCAATCTGGACAGCAAAACCGTCCGCAACAAGGACAAAATACTAATAATACCCAAGGAAATCAAAATCGTAACAATACGAATACTGGGAATCGTAACAATAGTTTCGGTGGAGGCGGTCAAAATCGTAACCGCAATGGTTATAATAACCAAAACCGCAACAGATTCAACAAAAAAGGTAAAAAAGGTAAATACCAAGAATCAACAAAACCAGCAGTTCCAGCACGTAAATTCCGTGAATTGCCAGATGTATTAGAATATACAGAAGGAATGAACGTAGCAGATATCGCGAAGAAAATTCACCGTGAGCCAGCTGAAATCATCAAAAAATTATTTATGATGGGTGTTATGGTCAACCAAAACCAATCATTAGATAAAGAAACAATTGAATTACTGGCAGTAGATTACGGTATGGAACCGCAAGAGAAAGTCCAAATCGATGTTGCTGATATCGATAAATTCTTCGAACCAGAAGCATTAGTTGAAGAAAACCTTGTAACACGTCCACCCGTTGTAACGATCATGGGACACGTTGACCATGGTAAAACAACATTGCTTGATACGTTACGTAATTCACGCGTAACGTCTGGTGAAGCTGGTGGTATTACTCAGCATATCGGTGCATATCAAATCGATATCGATGGTAAACCAATTACATTCTTAGATACACCAGGACATGCTGCTTTTACAAGTATGCGTGCTCGTGGAGCTGGTATCACAGATATCACTATTTTAGTCGTTGCAGCAGATGATGGTGTTATGCCGCAAACGGTTGAAGCAATCAATCATGCCAAGGCTGCTGAAGTGCCAATTATTGTAGCGGTCAATAAAGTAGATAAACCAGGAGCGAATCCTGACCACGTAAAACAAGAATTAAGTGAACATGGCTTGATCCCAGAAGAATGGGGCGGAGATACAATCTTTGTAAATATTTCAGCTAAGTTTAACCAAAACATTGAAGAATTATTAGAAAATATTCTTCTAATTGCAGAAGTAGAAGATTTGAAAGCTGATCCAACTCAACGTGCAATTGGTACAGTGATCGAAGCCCGTTTAGACAAAGGGAAAGGTCCTGTTGCAACTTTACTTGTACAACAAGGTTCTCTAAAAGTTGGAGATCCGATCGTTGTTGGGAACACATTTGGACGTGTTCGTGTTATGACAAATGATATCGGGCGCCGTGATAAAGCGGTTGGTCCAGCAACACCAGTTGAGATTACTGGATTAAATGATGTACCACAAGCAGGCGATCGTTTCGTTGTCTTTGAAGATGAAAAAACAGCTCGTCAAGCAGGTGAAGAACGTGGCAAACGTGCGCAGCTTGAACAACGTTCATCAAATAATCGCGTAACATTAGACAACTTATTCGAAAGCCTAAAAGAAGGCGAATTGAAAGATGTCAATGTAATCATCAAAGCAGATGTACAAGGAACGGCGGAAGCTCTTGCTGCAAGCTTGCAAAAAATCGAAGTTGCTGGCGTTCGTGTGAAAATCGTTCATTCGGCTGTTGGGGCAATCAACGAAAGTGATGTGACACTTGCCGCAGCAAGTAATGCGATCATCATTGGGTTTAATGTTCGTCCTACACCTCAAGCGAAACAACAAGCAGATCAAGAAGAAGTTGATATTCGTCTACACCGTATCATCTACAAAGCAATCGAAGAAATCGAAACAGCGATGAAAGGGATGCTTGATCCTGAATTTGAGGAAAAAATTACGGGTCAAATGACGGTTCGTGAACTTTATAAAGTATCTAAAGTTGGAACAATCGCAGGGTGTTACGTAACAGAAGGTTCTATTCGTCGTGATAGTGGCGTTCGTGTGATTCGTGACGGAATCGTTATCTTTGAAGGCAAACTATCTAGCTTGAAACGCTTCAAAGACGATGCTAAAGAAGTTAAACTTGGCTTTGAATGTGGTGCGATGGTTGAAAACTTCAATGACCTTAAAGTTGACGACGTAATTGAAGGTTTTGTTATGGAAGAAATCAAACAATAATATTAAATAAAGTAAGAAAGAAGGAGAAACAGTATGGCAAATTATCGTGACCGCCGAGTAGGTCAAGAAGTTATGCGTGAAATCAATGATATATTGAGAAAACGTGTAAGAGACCCACGTGTGCAAGATATTACAATTACAGATGTTCGAGTAACTGGAGATTTGCAGCAAGCGACTATTTACTATAGTTTGTTATCTGATCTAGCTTCTGATCAACAAAAAGCGCAACAAGGATTGGATAAAGCAAAAGGGTTGATTCGTAAAGAATTAGGGCAACGTTTGACGCTTTACAAAACGCCAGAACTGATTTTTGAAAAAGATGAATCTGTTCAATATGGAAACCATATTGATGACTTGATCCGCAAATTAAATCAGGGTGAATAGAAAACTTGATTAACTAAAACATACTAAGATTAGAGGGTAAGCTCATCGACAGACGAGTTTACCCTCTATTTTCCTATTTTAAGGTTTATAGTGAAATACGTTGGGACTTCGAGGTTGGGACAGAAGTGTTTAAGTATTGGCCTCTTTTTCACTTATTTTTTGTAATAAAATTATTTTTGTAACTATATTGAAATGAACTGTAACACTTTTATCGATCTAATAAATGAAATGTATGGTATTATTTAGAGTATAAGATTTATCAAAGATACTGTTGAAGAAAGTGGAGGGTTAATAGTGAAGAAAAAGAGTTTGTCATTATTAATAGTTAGTATGATCACAGTTACAGGAACAATAGTACCAATGAGTTCATTAGCTGAAACAACTGATAAAAAAATAGAACAACAAGACAAAGAAATTACAGCATTAAAAGAAAAACAAAAAGGAGTAGCAGCGCAAATTACTTCGTTGGAGGAAGAAATTTCGTCTATTTTTGATGATGGAATTGCTCTAAACAAACAAAAGACAGCCTTAGTACAAAAATCTGAGCAATTAAAAAAAGACATCGCAGCGTTAGATGTGCGAATTAATAAAAGAACTGAAGCAATTCAAAAACAAGGAAGAAATGTTCAAGTCAATGGACAAGGAACTCAAATTCTGGATATGATTTTAAATTCAGAATCTATTACGGATGCAGTCGGAAGAGTACAAGCAATTTCCTCAATTATGACAGCAAATAATGATTTAGTTAAACAACAAAAAGAAGACAAAGCTCTTGTTGAAAGTAAAAAGACAGATATCCAAACGAATTTAGCTAATGTAGAAAAGGCCGAGGTTCAGCTTGAAAAAGAAAAAGAAAATCTGGTTGCCAAACAAGCAGATTTGAATGTTTTAAAAGCAGAAGTTGATTCTGAAACATCAGGTGCTGAAAGTTCAAAAAATAAACTATTAAAAGAACAGCAAGAAGCATTAAAAGTTCAGCTTGCAAATGAAGCAAAGAAAAAAGAAGTAAAAAAAGCCGAGACGGCTAAGACAGATACTGCAAATGAGCAAAAAACAACTGCTCAAAGCGAAAATACTACGGAGGATACTGCGGCACCTTCTAATACTAATGAAACAAATCAATCGACGAATGAACCTGACACGGGAAAGAATGGAAATAATCAAGGAAGCACTGGTCCGTCAGAAAAACCTGATGATCCAGTAACTCCACCGGTTACTTCTGGTGATGCAACGTTTCAAGCGCTAAATTCTTTACGAGCAGCTCATGGCTTGAATCCAGTGAGTTGGGATGCAGGACTTGCAGCTGCAGCAAGTGGTCGTGCGTCGATCATGCAAGATTACCAAGTACCAGCAGATCATTGGAATAGAGGAGATGAAGTGATTGCCTTCTTGTTTGCTCCAGGTAATTCTGTCATCATGGCTTGGTATAATGAGACGAACATGGACTCACCATCTGGTACAGGTCACCGAGATTGGGAGTTGAATCCTGGCATGACACGTGTTGGATTTGGATATGCTGGCGGTGTAATTGTGGGTCACTCTGCATAAAATAATACTTAATGGCATCCAATTTACATTAACGATACTAGTGTGAAACAAAACTTTTTACTCGTTTTGTTTCACACTTTTTATCTGTGGTTGTAATCGTTCATTCCTAGTAGCTATTTTTTTGTTTAATTTATTATCGATCAAAATGAGTTTTAAAAAAATGAATTCCTATCTGCTTCTATGCTATAATAAATCAGTTGATATTTAAATTTTGGAGGAACGAATAAATGGACGGTATTTTACCTTTATGGAAAGAAGCGGGCATGACCAGCCATGACTGTGTTTTCAAACTAAGGAAAATTTTACATACGAAAAAAGTTGGTCACGGCGGTACTTTAGATCCTGATGTATCTGGGGTTTTACCTATTTGTATCGGTAAAGGGACGAAAGTCATTGAATATATGGTTGATTCTGGTAAGACATACGAAGGAGAAATCACACTTGGCTTTTCTACGACAACAGAAGATGTTAGTGGAGAAATAGTAGAGAAAGTAGTTCTGTCTAAAGCTTTTTCAAATAAAGAAATCGATGATGCTATGCAGACGATGACAGGTGTTATCACACAAATTCCACCAATGTTTTCAGCGGTTAAAGTTAATGGCAAACGTCTTTATGAATATGCCAGAAACGGTGAAGAAGTTGACCGCCCAGAGAGACAGGCGACGATTTATTCTTTTGAACGCACGAGTGATTCTGTTTTTGATGAAGCAAAGGGAACACAACGGTGGCGTTTTAAAGTTATTTGCGGTAAAGGAACTTACGTTAGAACGTTATCTGTAGACACAGGCCTTGCTTTAGGAGTGCCGGCTCATATGTCTGACTTAACACGTACGGCAAGCGGTGGCTTAACAGCTGAACAATGCTTGACGTTAGAACAAGTTGCAGAAAAAATGGCGCAAAATGAAATCAACGAAACGCTATTACCAATCGAAACAGCTATCGAACAATTTCAGCGCATTGATTTAGCAGATGAGCTTTATCAAAAAGTCAAAAATGGTGTTCGCTTAAGTCCAGCTGAATTGACTTTAAAGGAGATGCCGCAAGACTTAGTCGCATTATTCTATCAAGATCAAGTTGTGAGCTTATATATGGCTCATCCAACTAAACCTAATGTATTAAAACCCAGTAAAGTATTACGAAATAATTAATAGAAAGAAGTTTTATGATGCAAATTATTCCAATTCGACATCCTTATAATTCGGAGCAGATCCCAGAAGATGATGTTGTGATGGTATTAGGCTTTTTTGATGGTGTTCATCGTGGACATCAAAAAGTGATTGAAACAGGTAAAAAAATTGCAATAGAAAAAGGCTTGAAACTAGCAGTAATGACATTTAATCAGCATCCGTCCATTGTTTTTCAAAAAGTTTTACCTGAAAATATGAAATATTTGAACAGTTTGGAACAAAAAGAACGGTTGATGGCTAACTTAGGTGTAGATATTTTGTATGTGATCGAATTTACTTCTGCTTTTGCTCACTTAGCGCCACAAGAATTTGTGGATCAATATATTGTCGGACTTCATGCAGCGGTTGCAGTTTCTGGTTTTGATTATACTTATGGTCCTAAAGAAATTGCAGATGTTGCTCATTTACCTGAGTATGCCAACGATCGATTTGAAGTCGTAACGGTAAGTAAAGAAGAATTAGCTGGCGCAAAAATCAGTTCTACAAGAATTCGTGATTTGATGGAACAAGGAAGAATGGAAGAAGTTACTGAATTACTCGGTTATGTCTATGAAACTGACGGAACAGTTGTACATGGTGATGCCAGAGGACGTTTATTAGGATTTCCTACTGCTAATATTAAAGTGAAGAGTACTGTTCGTCTGCCTAGAGTAGGAGTTTACGCTGTCAAAATCCAAGTAGGAGAAAAATGGCATGTTGGTATGGGCTCGATCGGTCACAATGATACTTTTGGTGAGGGTCGCGAGTTGACAGTGGAAGTCTACATCTTAGATTTCCATCAAGATATTTACGGTGAACAAGTAACCGTATCTTGGAATCATTATTTGCGCGACCAAATCAAGTTTGATGGAGCAGAAAATTTGATCGTTCAGCTAAAACAAGACGAACAAGATACAGCCGATTATTTTTTGAAAAAGACTCGTTAAACTGGTTTTCAGATTCCAGTGAAACTAAGTAATCGTTAATGAATCGTATAAACAGATGGATTTTCGTCTACTGTTTATACGATTTTTACTTTCAATCTTAAAATAAAGGTAAAAGGTAGACTTTTCCACATTAAATAAAAATAAATTGTTATACTATAAATAGGATAGTTAAGAAAAAGTAATTTAGCTTAAGGGGAAATCTATGGAGAAAAAGGAAAACCAGAAAAGAAAAACAAAGCTATTTCGTTTTTTGATTTTGTTTATAGTAGTTATTTTAGGTGGAATTTCTTCCTTTATTTGGTTTTCTATCCACATTGATTATCAGGATAATACGAACTCTTCCTATGATGGTTATCATTTTTTATCGGTAAAATTAGACTTAGTTACAATCGATTTTCAAAAAAAACATAAAACGTTAATGGATGGAAGTCAAGTGAAAGGGGAATTTTCAGAACATATGATTGATTCTGTAGTGCAAAATATGGGGATCAAATATCCTGTACCTCGTCCAGTTTTTCATTTAATAAATAAAGACAATAAACAGACTGTTTATCGAGTAAAGGCAAATCTATCTAGCGTGAAACATATAAAAAAAGTTGAATTTGCAACCTTTGGTGAATTAAACGGGCAAAACGATATAAAGCTTTATCAAGGTGTTTATCAGCCTGAAAGTGATACTTGGGAATCGGATATTATCGTAAAAAATCATCAAGAAGTTGGACGGTATCAAATTAAACTTTTGATCACAAAAGAAAATGGAAAAACGGAGCTTGTTGAGTTTGGTGAATTCATCGTGGAACAGCCAACTATAGAAGCTGAAATTGATCGTTCTAAAGTGGGGAAAGGTCAATTTGATGTAAACATCAAAACGAAAAGTGTGGCAACGATTGAAAAAGTCCAAGTCTCTGTTTGGCTCAAAGAGGATCAAAGCGATAAAAAAATATATGAAGGAATTCGACAAATGGATAACACCTATAACGTTCATATTGATTACGAAGATTTTGATTTTAATAATGGTGTTTATCATGTGAATTCAGAATTAACTGCAACGAACGGATTAATAGCCAAAGGAGAAGAGAGCACAGTAGCAATTGATCTTAGTCGTCCTGTTCGGATTCGTATCATGCAAGAAACAACCCTTTTTCAGGATAGAACCTTGTCAAAAGTTACTAAGCAATTACCAGCGAATAGTATAGCTTACGTAAAGGGTATCGCTTTTAATTCAGAAAACAAAATCTACCGTACAACTGAAGGATACATTTCTGCGGATAATAGTGAAATTAATGAAATGATGGATGATATAAGCTATGTCGCACATCGTGGCAATCACAAAGTTGCACCTGAAAACTCTATCCCTGCCTTTCAACAATCCGATAGCTGGGGAATTGAAACCGATATTTGGCTGACGAAAGATAAGCAATGGGTCATTATGCATGATAAAACGATTGATCGAATGACCAATGGTAAAGGAAAAATAAAGGATCTGACATTAGCTCAAATAAACTCATTTCACATCGATCAAGGAGCTAATAAGCAAAATTATTCAGAAGATCAATTAGTGATTCCTACGTTAGAAGACTTTCTAACGATTATAAATAATAAAAAAAGTATCCCTTTTATTGAGATCAAAGCCAAAAACCTTGAATCAAGTGATTACGATAGTCTAGCAAATTTAATTAGTGCATATGGTATGGCGAATACGGCAGTAATAATCTCATTTGATTATCCCAATTTGATTGAAATGAAAAAACGTCTTCCAGATACTCAAGTTCAGTTTTTAGCGACTACTTTAGATGAGCAAATGATTGATCAAGTAAGCACTTTAGGTGAAAATGCTGGTTTAGATATCAAATATGATCGTGTTGTTGATCGAGCAGATCTGATAGCTAAAGCGCAAAGTAAAGGATTGTCTGTTAATTTATGGGGTGTTCCACAAAGCGAGTTTAAGAAGATGGAGGCTTTAGGAATAAACAATCTAACTACAGATTATAATTAAGCAACACAAATTCGTTTTTTAAAATAATAATCCCTTAAATTTCTGACTAATTAGTTGAAAACAGTGTTTAGCTTTGAGGAGTATGCGGAAATTTATAAAAACTATTATCTAGATTTTTATGAATTTCCGTCTATATTTAGAGTTTTTTTGATTTGTTTGTAGTAGTCATTAAAATGAAGTATTGGTAAATGAAGACAACACTTGTTTTAGCTGAGGGTTCATGTATTTATTTTTAAGATAATAAATAGACATCGCTCTAATTGGGAGGGTTTCATGGTTGATGGATGTAAGATTGAAATCATCTAAATGAGATTCCAAATATTGTGGAACGATAGAAAATGTGTCCGTATTGTTTACAATGTAAAGAATCAATTCAGTCGTATCAACTTGAATATCATATTCTTGAGATCTTTTCGGAAGATTTATTGCCATCCAATCATAAATAGTTTTTGTTTCAAGAAAATTTTCTTTGAAAAAAACAAAAGGATAGTTGTCGAATAAGTCCAAAGTAAGTGTTTTATTGTTTAAGACTGGATGTCCTTTTCGCACAATAATATTGTATTCATTTGAATAAATAATTAGTTCATTTATTTCAGAGGGAACTTTTTTTACAGAAGGACCAATTCCAATATCGCATTCCATTGTTTCCAGTGACTTGAAGATGTTATCTGAAATTATGGTATTTACTTTCAACTCTTCATACTCACGAAATAAAGAAGAAAGAATATCCATTAATTTAAATTCTAGATCATTTAAAAAAAGAGCAACATTTAAGGTTGGCGTTGCAGTTTTTTTTGTGGTAGAAAGATCATTAATTTCTTCACAAATATAAGATATTTCTTGTTTGATACGCCAACAATGCGCTTCTAATATTTTTCCAGCAGGTGTAAGTTGACATTCTCCACTGTTTCTAAAAAATAAAGCTGTTCCAATTTCGTCTTCAAGATTTTTTATTTGCTTACTTAGAGCAGCTTGCGAAATATTCAACTTATTACTAGCTCTCGTGAATTGTTTTTCTTCGCAGAGAGATAAAAAATAGTTCAGATGCGTTAATTCCATGACCATTGACTCCTTTCAAAAGGCAAATTAAAAGATATATTGAAGCTGTTCAATTAGATGTTTGTGTGTCTTTGACAGTGATGTATTTCTAGAATAGCCGATAGAAATATTTCTAAAGGGTGCTTCAAGCATTTCAACAGAAGCAACATTCAAATAACGAGGAAGCGATTCTGTTAGCGAGTATGGGAGGAATGTTACCCCAAAATCCTGATCGACTAAGTTTAATATTGAAATTGTCGAAGGGAGTTCATAATATCGATTATCCTTAAGTTGTGGATAGTTCGTTTCAATCCATGAACTGATTATTTTTTTTTCGTAAATCTGTTTCGAATAGTTTATCAAAGGAATTTGCTTCAAATGATCGGCTGATATTTCATTCAAATGGGCCAGTGGATTGTTATTACTCGTAAAGACGACATAGGATTCAGAGAATATCAAATCACTTATTATTTTCGTGTTTGTTTCAGATAGAATACCAATTGCGATATCTATTTCGTTTTTTTCAAGCGCATCTTCTAAATTTTCGTAATAGCTGTACTCAAGTGAAACAGTCGGGTAATAGTTCCGGAATTCTGTTAGTAATTTAGCAATCAAATAATCAGTGTCAGCTAAATTAGTCCCAATTTTAATCTTTGCAGTCTCTCCAGTATGAACCAGTAAGTTTATTTCTTTAATAGCCATTTCAAATTCCTGAAAAATCGTTTCTCCTCTTGTTTTTAAAACAAGTCCTTCTGGCGTTAATTCATTGGTATTGTGGCCTCTTGTTATCAATCGAGCGTTTAGTTCTAATTCTAATTCACGAATATGAGTACTCAAATAAGGTTGAGAAATACCTAATTCCTCTGAGGTTCTTGTGAAATTTTTGTATTTACATAATGCTAAAAAATAATCTAGATGTTTTAATTTCATTCGTTCATCTCCTTCACTTGAGTGAAAAAAACTCTAATCATATACAAGATAAAATAATTTTAGTTAAAATAGTTCTTTTTTAGAAAAAATATATAAAAAATTAATAGTATATTATTGAACTTTCCAAACAGGTATAAATTATTATAGATTAATCAGGAAAAGAGCCTCTTTAATTGGTAGCAGACCAATTGAAGAGGCTTCTATCAGAATATTACCTTCTGATAAAATGACGAACGATCGCTTATATGTTGAGGTTGGCATATAAGCGTTTATTCATATTTATTATAATCTTGAAGATGAACCTAAGCCATTCCGATTTACTTATAATGCTATTCCTTTTTGTGAATTTCAACTTATTTTCGAAGGAGTTACTTCTGCTTCTATCGTTTATTCGGATTCTTTAAGGCTAAGTTTTTTGTAAAAAGAAGGTTGGATTTTCTACAAACGAAGTTTAAATCTTCGTTCGTAAAGTCATCATAAAAAAAGATGAGTCAATAGGCTATCTGTTTATTCTTATACCGTTATTCCTTTTTTTGTCTATCAAAAAAAATAATAATTCATTAAACTGATGATGTAATTCTTCTTGTTAGGTGAGGCTCCTATACAAACATAGGCTACTGCCCAAAAATGTCGAGAGACGCCAATGGGTAGAACAGGAACTGTCGAATTAAGGCTTTTCTTAAGGTAGCTAAAAGCTTAGGCTTTTTACGTTGTATAGTGCCAAAACTCAACGAATGTGAAGACTCATGGCGAAGTGCGCTGAGTTTTCAGTGCGCTCTTTTTGTGTGGAAAGGATGTGGTTATCATATCGGAAGATAGTTCGATAAAGCGAAACTCAACTAAAAGAAAAGAGGATAATCTAGATGCAAAAAGAAATGAAGAACATGATTCATGAAAAAGCGTATCAGAAATTAGCTAATCTATCGATTGATAAAGTACTGGAAAATTTTTCATCCTCGTGGGAAGGTTTAAAAGCTAGAGAAATAAAACGCTCAAAGGAGCAATTTGGTGTAAACAAAATCACTGATGATAAAAAGAAATCATTGGTTTATACGGTGATAAAATCTTATGTCACTCCGTTCACTGTAGTATTGATGATACTTGCAACTATCTCGTTTTTTACTGAATATGTTTACGCGGAACCAAGTGAAAAAGATCTTGTGGGTGTCTTTATCATGTTGATCATGGTGTTATTAAGTGGCACGATGACATTAGTCCAATCAGTAAAATCGAGTAATGCGGTCAGCAAACTGCAAAATATGATTCAGATTACTGCAACTGTTACTAGAGAAAACAAAGAAATGGAAATCCCGATGGATGAAGTTGTTTGTGGTGATTTAGTGAAGCTCTCAGCTGGCGACATGATTCCAGCAGACCTCCGTTTGATCCATGCCAAGGATTTGTTTGTTTCTCAATCTGCAATGACAGGAGAAAGTTTTCCAGTTGAAAAGAAAGTTAAAAATGTCGTGTCCACAAGGAACAGTCAAACGGATTTTGAAAACCTACTATTTTTAGGGAGCAATGTTGTGAGTGGTAGCGGGATTGGTGTAGTTGTTCGTGTGGGCGATGATACATTATTTGGAAAAATAGCACAAGATGTAGCAGATGATGATAAAAAAACGAGTTTTGAAATAGGCGTAAATAAAACCACCTGGTTATTGATCCGCTTTATGATGGTCATCACGCCAGCAGTATTTTTGATAAACGGAATAACCAAAGGCAATTGGAGTGAAGCACTGATGTTTGCGATCGCAACTGCTGTAGGGCTTACTCCAGAAATGCTGCCGATGATCGTTACCACAAATTTAGTCAAAGGCTCTAGAGATATGGCCAAAGAAGGAACGATCATGAAAAACGTCAATGCGATTCAAAACTTTGGCGCTATGGATATTCTGTGTACGGATAAGACGGGCACACTAACGCAAGATAAGGTCATTCTTGAGTACCATTACAACACTTCATGTCAAGAAGATCATGAAATATTGCATTCTGCGTTTTTGAATAGTTTCTTTCAGACAGGTTTACGAAATTTGATTGATAAAGCGATTATTGAAGCAGCATCGAAAGAATTATCCATTGACGAAGAAGATTATTTTAAAATAGACGAAATTCCTTTTGATTTTAATCGTAGAAGAATGAGTGTGGTTGTTAAAGATAGAAGATCCAATCGAAGCCTATTAATCACCAAAGGAGCAGTAGAAGAGATGCTGCAAGCATGCTCTTACATTAACCAGCAGGGAAATATTATTCCACTCACGCAAGAGATAAAAAAACAAGTACTAAAAACAGTCAAAGAATTAAATGAAGATGGCTTACGAGTATTGGCCATTGCTGATAAAAAAGTCAATAATCAACTAGATGATTATTCTGTAGAAGACGAGAAAGAGTTGGTTTTACAAGGATATTTAGCATTCTTAGACCCTCCAAAAGAAACAGCGGCAGCGGCAATCAAGGCATTGAAAAACAATGGTGTTTCTGTAAAAATTTTAACTGGAGATAATGAATTAGTCACACGTTCAGTCTGTAAAGAGGTTGGTCTGGAAACTGAAAAAATGATCAGTGGTTCAGCAATAGGTAAGTTATCTGAAGTTGAATTAGAAAAAATCGTTAATGAATACAATATCTTTACGAAAGTAACGCCAGACCAAAAAACAAAAATCGTAAAAGCGTTGAAAAAAAATGATCAAACAGTTGGATTTATGGGAGATGGTATTAATGATGCTGGAGCCATGAAAGTATCAGATGTAGGCATTTCTGTAGATACGGCCGTTGATATTGCAAAAGAATCGGCAGATGTTATTTTATTACAAAAGGATTTGATGGTTTTAGAGCAAGGAATTATATCAGGTCGTAGAGTATTTAGAAATACCATGAAATATATCAAAATGACTGCAAGCTCCAATTTTGGTAATGTATTTTCTGTTATTCCAGCAAGCATCTTCTTACCTTTTTTACCAGTTGCGCCGATTCAATCTCTTTTCTTAAACTTAATTTATGATACATCATGTATGTCTGTACCTTGGGATAATGTCGATGCAGAATATGTGGAAAAACCAAAAAAATGGGAAGCAAAATCAATTGGTTCTTTCATGAGATGGTTTGGACCGACCAGTTCTATTTTTGATATTGTCACTTATCTATTTATGTATTTCATAATTTGTCCAACAATTTTGGGTGGCAGCTTTTTCTCATTAACAGCAGATAAGCAATTATTGTTTATTGCGATTTTCCATGCAGGTTGGTTCATTGAATCTTTATGGTCACAAATGTTGGTGCTTCACGTTTTAAGAACACCAAAGATCCCGTTCCTTCAAAGTAGAGCATCAGGTATATTGACACTGGTCACTTCAATTGGAATTTTAGGCGGTACAATTTTACCATTTACCAATTTAGGCGCAACGATTGGATTTGCACCTTTACCAGGAAATTACTTTTTCTATTTAATACCAACGATCATTGCGTATTTACTTTTAGTAACGGTAATCAAAAAAATATATATGAAAAAATATCAAGAGTTACTTTAATCGGAAATTTTAGGACACTTTGGATTCTAGGAATGAACCAAGGTGTCTTTTTTTTGTACATTAAATAGTGAATTTATTGAATCAAATTAGAACATTATATGATTGAATATGGTAAGATGAAGTGGGTCTTTTATATACAGATATAATAGAGTAGAGGACTTTCAAATTGGAGGAATAAAAACAGTGAAAAATGATACAACGAGCATTTCAGCATATATACATATCCCTTTTTGTGAACACATCTGTTATTATTGTGATTTCAATAAAGTTTTTTTAGAAGGTCAGCCAGTAGATGAGTATATCCAAAGTCTTTTGACCGAAATTCGTTTGACAAAAGAGCAATATCCAAGCAAAGATACCAAAACAATCTATATAGGTGGTGGAACCCCAACGTCTTTATCGGCTAATCAATTGGCTGTGTTGTTAAAAGGCGTACGTGAACTTTTGCCGATAGAAGCTGGAAATGAATTCACAGTGGAAGCAAACCCGGGTGACTTAACACAAGATAAATTACAGGTGATGAAAGAGTATGGAGTCAACCGTTTATCAATGGGCGTTCAAACATTTGATGATCAGCTTTTGAAAAAAATTGGTCGCAAACATACGGCTAAAGATGTCTATGATACAATGAAATTTTTAGAGAAGGAAGACTTCTTGAATGTAAGCATTGATTTGATTTATGCATTACCTGGCCAAACATTAGAAGGATTTAGAGACACTTTAAGACGAGCAATCGAGCTTGATTTACCTCATTATTCATTGTATTCACTGATTTTAGAAAATAAAACAATGTTTATGAATTGGGTACGTCAAGGTCGCTTACAATTACCTGATCAGGAAGTTGAAGCGCAAATGTTTGAAGAAACGATCCTTGCGATGGAAAAAGCAGGACGTCATCAATATGAAGTAAGTAACTTTGCTTTAAAAGGTCAAGAAAGCCAGCACAATTTGGTCTATTGGAATAATGACCATTACTATGGTTTTGGAGCTGGAGCCAGTGGCTATCTAGGCCATACTCGTTATCGTAATCATGGTCCCATACAACACTATTTAAAACCATTAAGGGAAAATCAATTGCCTACTGTTGAAACAGAATTATTGACATTAAATAATCAAATGGAAGAAGAACTTTTTCTAGGTTTGAGAAAAATGAGAGGCGTATCAAAATCGCGTTTCCAAGAGAAATTTGGTTTACCATTGGATCATGTATACAAAGAAACGATTCCAGAGTTGGTCCAAAAAGGGTTGCTATTGGAGAATGAGGATCATATTCAACTCACTGAACAAGGACTTTTCGTAGGAAATGATGTGTTTGAAGCATTTCTCATAGATAAAGAATAGGAAAATAAAAAGGAATGAAACTAGAGTTTAAATGGCTCTGATTTCTTTCTTTTTTATTTTTTTAGCACTCGATGATAAAGAGTGCTAAAAAAGTTTGTTTTTCTCTTGACAATTTTGTGAGAACTTGCTATATTAATAATTGTATTAGCACTTGAACAACATGAGTGCTAATGAAGGGTGGTAACTATGATAACGGAAAGACAAAAGAATATTTTGCGACTTATCATCCAAGAATACACAAATACAGGAAATCCTGTAGGTTCCAAAAAATTAATGGAAGAAGGCATTCAATCGAGTTCTGCGACAATTCGTAACGATATGAAAGCTTTAGAAGAACACGGATTGCTAGCGAAGACACATTCGTCTTCTGGTAGAATTCCTTCAATGGATGGTTATCGCTATTATGTGGACCATTTGTTAAGTCCAGCGGAAGTTGAACATGATGAATTAGAAGCGATTCGCCATTCCTTTGGTAAAGAGTTTCATGAAATCAATGATATCATTGAACAATCTGCTGAGATCCTTTCTGACCTAACAAGCTATACTGCTTTTTCGTTAGGACCTGAAGTGAAAGAACGAAGATTGACTGGTTTCCGAATCGTTCCATTAAATGAGCGTCAAATCATCGCGATTATCGTAACAGATAAAGGCAACGTAGAAAACCAAGTATTTGCGATTCCGTCATCTGTATCAAGTCAGGATTTGGAAAAGATGACCCAAATAATCAATGACAAATTGGTAGGACAACCGTTACTGACAGTTTATCATCGTCTACGTACGGAAATCCCAATGATTTTACATCGTTATTTTCAAACACCAGATGGCATGATGAATCTATTTGATGCAATGTTAGGACACGCGTTTGAAGAAAAAGTTTTCGTCAGTGGTCGTATGAATCTATTAGACTTCGGTGTAGAAAAGAACATCGAACAACTAAAATCTGTTTATTCTTTTATGAAAAATACGAATGAAATTACTCATTTACTGACAGCTGATGAAGAAGCCGATACACAAATAGCGATTCGAATCGGTTCAGAAATAGGAAATGATTTACTTGATCATATGAGCATGATTACAGCAACCTATGAAGTCTCGGGTCATGGCAAAGGGACTATCGCCTTGTTAGGCCCCACAAGTATGCCTTATTCAAAAATGTTTGGTTTGGTGGATGTTTTCCGCCATGAATTAGCTTCAAAACTTGGTGCTTATTATCGGTTTTTGGATCAATAAGTACAAAGTTGAAAATATAGAATTCTACTAATTCTACGGAAATGAGAAGGGAAGTTGCTAGAGTGAGTAATAAAGAAGAAACAAATGAAGAATTAAAAGAAGAACACATGGAAGCTATCGATGATTCAGGTGTTTCTGAAACAGAAATAGAAATGACAGAATTAGAAAGTGCGAACGCTGAATTGTCAGAAATGGAAGATAAGTTTCTAAGAGCACGCGCTGAGATTGCCAACATGAGCAATCGGTTTAAAAACGAGCGTGAATTACTTGTTCGTTATCGTTCACAAGATTTAGGTAAAAAATTATTGCCGTCTATCGATAATTTAGAACGTGCGATGGCGATAGAAGTTGACGATGAGCAAGGTACGAGCTTGAAAAAAGGAATCTCAATGGTTCTTGAAAGTTTACAAGCTGCTTTGAAAGAAGAAGGCATCGAAGAGATCCCGACAATGGGTGAAGTGTTCGATCCTAATTTACATCAGGCAGTTCAAACGATTCCAGCAAGTGACGAAGTACCTGCGGATACAATCGTTGAAGTGTTACAAAAAGGCTATAAATTACATGACCGCGTTTTACGAGCAAGCATGGTTGTTGTTGCACAGTAACAGCAAAAAAATGTTTGTATAATATAAATTGAAAAAAATTAAAATAGAAGATAGGAGATCATTAATTATGAGTAAAATTATTGGTATTGACTTAGGAACAACAAACTCAGCAGTTGCAGTATTAGAAGGTGGAGAAGCAAAAATCATTGCAAATCCAGAAGGTAACCGTACAACACCTTCAGTCGTATCATTCAAAAATGGAGAAATTCAAGTTGGTGAAGTTGCAAAACGTCAAGCTGTAACGAACCCACATACAATTGCCTCAATCAAACGTCACATGGGTGAAGCGGGCTATAAAGTAGAAGCAGATGGCAAATCTTATACACCACAAGAAGTTTCTGCAATGATCTTACAATATTTAAAAGGCTTCGCAGAAGATTATCTAGGTGAAAAAGTTGATAAAGCAGTTATTACAGTACCAGCTTACTTCAACGATGCACAACGTCAAGCAACAAAAGACGCAGGTAAAATCGCTGGTTTAGAAGTGGAACGTATCGTGAACGAACCAACTGCTGCGGCATTAGCTTATGGTTTAGACAAAACAGATAAAGACGAAAAAGTTTTAGTATTTGACCTTGGTGGTGGTACATTTGACGTATCGATCCTTGAATTAGGTGATGGCGTATTCGACGTATTATCAACAGCCGGTGACAATGAACTTGGTGGAGATGACTTTGATAACAAAATCATCGATTACATGGTAGGAGAATTCAAAAAAGAAAATGGTGTTGATTTATCTAAAGATAAAATGGCCGTTCAACGTTTGAAAGATGCTGCTGAAAAAGCGAAAAAAGATTTATCAGGCGTTACTTCAACTCAAATCAGCTTACCGTTTATCACAGCAGGAGATGCTGGTCCATTGCACTTAGAAATGAACTTAACTCGTGCGAAATTTGATGAATTAACGAGTGACTTAGTTGAACGTACAAAAACACCTGTACGTCAAGCGTTGAAAGATGCTGGCTTGAACCCATCTGAAATCGATGAAGTTATTTTAGTAGGTGGATCTACTCGTATTCCAGCGGTTGTAGAAGCTGTTCGTAAAGAAACAAACAAAGAACCAAACAAATCAGTTAACCCTGATGAAGTAGTCGCAATGGGTGCTGCGATCCAAGGTGGGGTTATCACAGGTGATGTGAAAGACGTTGTATTATTAGACGTAACACCATTATCATTAGGGATTGAAACAATGGGTGGCGTATTTACTAAGTTGATCGATCGTAATACTACGATTCCAACAAGTAAATCTCAAACATTCTCAACAGCTGCTGATAATCAACCAGCCGTAGATATTCACGTATTACAAGGTGAACGTCCAATGGCAGCGGATAACAAAACATTAGGTCGTTTCCAATTAACAGATATTCCAGCTGCTCCTCGTGGTGTGCCTCAAATCGAAGTAAGTTTTGATATTGATAAAAATGGTATTGTAAACGTACGTGCGAAAGATTTAGGAACACAAAAAGAGCAAACAATCACAATCAAATCTTCATCAGGTTTGTCAGATGATGAAATCGAACGTATGGTTAAAGATGCTGAATCAAATGCGGAAGCAGATAAAGCACGTAAAGAAGAAGTTGACTTACGTAACGACGTTGACGCTTTGTTATTCACTGTTGATAAAACATTGAAAGAATTAGAAGGCAAAGTAGACGCTGACGAAGTGAAAAAAGCCGAAGATGCTCGTGATGAGTTAAAAGCTGCTGTTGAAGCAAACGATATCGAACAAATGAAAGAAAAACGTGATTCATTAAACGAAATCGTTCAAAACTTAACAGTAAAACTTTATGAACAAGCAGCGCAACAACAAGCACAAGAAAATCCAGAAGCTGCACAAGGTGGAGCAGATGATGTTGTAGATGCTGACTTTGAAGAAGTAGACGGCGACGACAAATAATCGCTAATAAGCTGGCAAAGACCAAAGTCATCGCTTTGGTCTTTGCCTATCTTTATTTGTAGGATAATTTGTGGTATGATTACAACGATGTTTTTATATAAATAAATTGGCGTCGATCCTTTTTTAATAAATGGAATAATAGTTGGAGGGGAACTAATGGCTACGAAAAGAGATTATTATGAAGTCCTAGGCTTATCAAAAGGTGCTTCAGATGACGAAATAAAAAAAGCTTACCGAAAGCTTTCTAAGCAATATCATCCAGATATCAATAAAGAAGCGGGTGCAGAAGAAAAATTCAAAGAAGTTTCTGAAGCATACGAAGTTTTAAGTGATTCACAGAAAAAAGCGGCTTATGATCAATATGGTCATGCAGGTACTGATCCAAATTACGGCGGAGGCGCTGGTGGTTTCAGCGGCTTTGGCGGAGGCGGGTTTTCAAGTAGCGGCTTTGGTGGATTTGAAGACATTTTTGATTCATTCTTTGGTGGTGGGTCGCGTAGTGTAGATCCAACTGCTCCAAGACAAGGGTCAGATTTGCAATATACAGTCAACCTTAAGTTTGAAGAAGCTATTTTTGGTGTAGAAAAAGAAATTAAATATAACCGAGAAGATAACTGTGAAACCTGTGGTGGGAACGGGGCTAAACCTGGTACTCATCCTGAAACGTGTCACAAGTGTCATGGCTCTGGTTCGATCAATGTTGAACGTCAAACACCACTTGGTCGTGTAATGAGCCGCCAAACCTGTGATGTTTGTCACGGTACAGGTAAAGAAATCAAAGACCCTTGTCCAACTTGTCACGGAACTGGACATGAGAAAAAAGCACATACAGTAAAAGTCAATGTTCCAGCTGGCGTAGAAGATGGACAACAAATGCGTTTGGCAAATCAAGGAGAAGCTGGTATGAATGGTGGACCATACGGTGATCTATATGTTGTATTCAGCGTAGAAGATAGTACTATTTTTGACCGTGAAGGTTCAGAAATCTACTATGATTTACCATTGAGCTTTGTACAAGCAGCACTTGGAGATGAGGTCAAAGTACCGACTGTTCATGGAGATGTAAAATTAAAAATTCCTGCAGGTACTCAAACAGAAACAAACTTCCGCTTACGTGGTAAAGGCGCACCGCGCTTACGTGGTGGAGCTAATGGAGATCAGCATGTGAAAGTTAAAATCATTACACCGAAAAACTTGAACGACGAACAAAAAGAAGCTTTACGCGCATTTGCGAAAGCCGGCGGTCAAACGGTAAGTGAACAACAAGAAGAAGGCTTCTTTGATAAAATGAAAGATGCTTTTGGCGGTAAGAAAAAGAAATAAAAGTAAAGAGCCTATCCATTGATGCTTTCTAAGCGCCAACGGAAAGGCTCTTTCATTTTCAATTGTTTTGATAGAGTTCGAGTAAATTTTCGATACGACTTTTTAATTCAGCTCTAACGTGAGGTGGTTCGAGACATTCACATTGATTGCCGAAACTTAAAAGTAAATTATAGCCAAAGTCATCTTCCATAAAAGGAAATGAAACTATCAATTTTTCAGTATCCTTATAAGGAGAATAGTGTAATGGCCCAAATTTATCAACCAGTTGTTCTCTGATTTTATTGGTTACTTTGAGTGTAGTGAGCGTAAACTTTTTACCATAGAACGGTTCATGTCCTAATGGCTGTGCTTTAAATTCTCGGGGAACAAAAGTAGAAGAAAAGGCTAAATTCTGTATTCTTGAGATTTTAAAGGTTCTAAAATCTTCTTTTTCTAGGCAATAAGCCTGTAAATACCAACTGATTTCTTTTAAAACTAGCCGATGAGGTTCGACGATCCGTTTTGTTTTTCTTCCATGGTTATCTTCATAGTCAAAGCATAATGAGCGGCTTTGATCCATAGCAGTTTTGATAATTTCTAAAAACGGCTGTAGTGTATGATTGCTTGTCCATGGTGTCAAGTCGATGGCGATTTGGTTTGATTTGAATTCAATTTCTTCTAAAAAATTTGCTGGAATAAGTGTTTTTATCTTCTCGAATGTTTGGTTGATTTGAATCGGAGAGACATTTTGAGACAAACTTTCTAAAGCAATCAGTAAAGATGTAATGTCAGAAGAGGTGAAAAAATTTTTATCTATTTTGTAATTATCCATAATTTGTATCCCACCATTTATGCCAGGTAAAGTGGTAACTGGTATTCCTGCTTCACTAAGAGAGTGAATATCCCTGTAAATCGTCCGAACAGAAACTTCCAATGTTTTAGCTAATTGAGAAGCACTGATTTGTTTTTTATCTAATAGAATCATCGTGATTGCGAGTAAGCGTTCTGTTTTCATTGGAGTGCTTCCTTTCTTTGTATAGTGTCAGCGAATCATTCATCTTATTATAGCGATAAAGTATCTCTTGTGGTAAAAATAAATGAATAAATCGGTATGGATTAGCGGATAGTCAAGAAATGTTGACATTCGTTATTTAGATTTATATAATGTGAATGTTGTTTAAGGATACTCATGGTATTTTTTTAAAGGATAACAGTCACATTTTTTTTATTGTTCAATAACGAATAACTAGTAGAGAGAGGAAGTCTGATATGAACAAAGTCCTTTTTAAAGAATATCATCCATTAGTCCTTTTTAGCTATTATTTCGTAATGCTTTTGATAGTAATGAGTACGACAAATCCAGTGATTCTAAGTATTTGCTTCTTTGGGAGTTTGTTCCTTCAGTTAGTTCATTTGAAAGAAAAGAAAAAGAAATCGGTGTTTTATCCTTTATTTTTTTTAGCAATTATAACGATAACTAATCCTTTATTTGTTCACCGAGGAGCAACGATTTTGTTCTTTTTATTTAACAAACCGATTACGAAGGAAGCATTTATCTACGGTTTTTTTATGGGAATGATGATTGCAACGGTGATTTATTGTTTCCAAAATTTACAAGCAGCAATTGATTCCGAACATTTTTTTTATCTTTTTGGTAAACGATTCCCTAAAGCTACATTGATTTTAGCACTAGTTTTTCGCTTTATACCATTGCTTCAAAACTATTATCAAGAGTTAAATCAAGTACAAACAACCGTTCAGCAGATGCCAAAACAACGCGTTAGCGATCGAGCATTTTATGGACTGGATTTGTTTGGGCAATTATTTTCTTGGTCACTAGAAAATGCAATGGATACTGCTGATTCAATGAAAGCACGAGGTTATGGAATTATGACTAGAAGCAGTCGACTAAGTTATCGCTTGAGTAAAACAGATATGTTGCTTTTGATTCTATTTCTTCTCTCCGGTATTTTTTTTATAGTTGGTATGGTGAATGGTCGTTATCAGTTTAATTATTATCCGTATTATGATCATTCCTATTTATTAGTAAAGCAATACTGGCTAAATTATTTAGTTGTTTTCATTCTAGCATTTTTACCGTTATTCAATCGAGTCAGAGAGGTGATCGCATGGACTATCTTAAAATCGAGAATTTGAGTTTTCAATATGCTGGAAGTAATCGAATAGTTTTGAAGGAAGTGACATTATCAATTGATCAAGGTGAGTTTATTTTGATTTGTGGTGCTTCTGGCAGCGGAAAATCAACATTGTTAAAAATGTTGAAGCCGCAATTGACACCAGCAGGTAGTCAGACAGGAAAAATCTATTTGAAAAATGAACTAATAACTGATCTTCCAGATTTTTTTTCAACAAGTAAAATTGGTTATGTCATGCAAAATCCAGAAAATCAAATTGTGACAGACAGAGTTTGGCATGAATTGGCTTTTGGACTGGAAAATATTGGCATTTCTGCTTCTGAAATTAAGAGTCGAATTGCTGAAATGGCCAATTTTTTAGGTATTCAAGAATTACTTGAATATAAAACAAGTGAATTATCAGGTGGGCAAAAGCAACTGATCAATCTTGCTTCTGTCTTAATTATGAGGCCAGATATTTTGATATTAGATGAGCCGACAACTCAGCTTGATCCGATTGCTTCACAAACATTTCTAGATATACTTGTACGATTAAATAAAGAGATGGGTTTAACAATTTTATTAGCAGAGCATGGCTTAGAATCTGTTTTTTCTCAGTCAGATAAAGTCGTTCTTCTTAATGAAGGCCAAATAATCTTTGCTGATAATCCAAGAAATATTTCAAATAAAATCAAAAAAAATGGGACCGATCATAGTCGCTTTGTTGTCAGCCTGCCTAGTGCGACGCAAATTTATCTCGCAAGTGGATTATCTGAGCAATGTCCAATCACTGTCGTTCAAGGCAAGCAGTTTATGGCCAGGCATGTTCCTTCTAAAAAGGTGACAAAAGAAGAAAAGCACTCCTTCGTTGATCAACAATCAAAGAATAAAAGTATTCAATTGAAAAACGCTTGGTTCCGTTATGAAAAAAATAGTCGCGATATTTTATCCGGTGTAGATTTTGACGTATACGAGGGAGAAATTTTTTCTTTAGTCGGAGGAAATGGAACTGGAAAAACCACATTATTGAAAGTGATTGCTGGAATCTATGATTGTTATCGCGGGAAAATCTCTGTTTTAAATCAACCAATAAAAAAAATGCGGAAAGTGATAGGCTATTTACCGCAAGAACCACAAATGCTTTTTATCAAAGATTCTGTATTTGAGGATTATGAGTATTATTTACACAGTCAAAAAATGAACGAGCAAGAACAATTAAAACGGATAAAAAATGTTGCTGATAGACTTGATTTAAACGAAATCCTAGGACAACATCCTCTAGATTTAAGTAATGGAGAATGTCAACGTGCGGCACTTGGTAAATTACTTTTAGTTGATGCGAAAATTTTATTATTGGATGAACCGACAAAGGGAATCGATAGTTACGGAAAAAAACAGTTGATTTTATTACTGAAGGGACTAGCAAAACAAGGAAAAACAATGTTAGTTGTAACGCATGATTTAGATTTTGCTGCAGAATTGTCTGATCGTTGTGGTCTCTTTTTTCAAAATAATTTATTGACAACAGCGACACCAAAAGAATTTTTTAGCCAGCATACATTTTATACGACTGCAGCTAGTCGAATCTCTCGTGACTTCTTTGACGATTTAGTTACAACGGAACAAGTTATTGACGCTTATAAAGTAGCAAAAGAGGTTTCTGATGAATAGAGAAGAGACGAAAAAGATCGTAATAAAATTATTATTTCTCCTTATTTTAAGCATTTTGAGTGTTTTACTATTTCAAACTAGTCAATATCAGATTATCTCTATGTTTTTAGCAATCAGTGCTTGTGTCCCAATCTATTACCGTTATGAAAAAAAGCAGATCAATAGCAAAGAATTAGTCCTGATTGCATTATTGACGGCTATTGCAGTTTTGGGCAGATTTTTGTTTTATATGATACCAGCGATTACACCGATGACAGCTATCATCATTATTTCAGGAATTTGTTTAGGCTCTGAGGTAGGATTTTTAGTTGGTTCATTGTCTGCAATTACGTCGAATATATTATTTGGTCAAGGACCATGGACACCATTTCAAATGTTTTCTTGGGGATTAATTGGTTGTGTTGCTGGCTTGCCTTTGGTACAGAAAATTCTTAAGAAAAGTTACTGGTTTTTAGCCCTTTATGGAATCTTTGCAGGCCTGTTCTTTTCCTTCTTTATGGACGTGTGGACTGTTTTCTCAATAGATCGCTATTTTTCTTGGCAGCGATATCTGGCGTTACTATTGACTGCTGTACCCTATACAATTTCATATTGTTTTGCAAATGCTTTTTTCTTGTGTTTACTTTTTAAATCAATTCAAACAAAACTTCAACGAATTTTAATCAAATATAATATAAAATAATTTAACTAAAGGTGGAACTAAAAATGAAAAAAATTATAAAAACAGCCATGATCGTTATGGTACTCTTCTTATTGGGAGCATGTGGCAAAACAACAGACGAAAAGGATCAAACCAAAACAAACGAAGATCAGCTTAAAGTCACAATTATCTTGAAGGAAGACGATAAAGAGTTTGATAAAAAAGAAGTGAAAGTCAAAAAAGATGAATCATTACAAACTGCTATGGAGACAAACTATAAAATTGAAATGGCAAAAGATTTTATCAGTGGGATCGATGGGCACCTGCAAGATGCAAAAGCGAGTAAATATTGGATGTATGATGTGAACGGTAAACAACCTGATGTAGGAGCTGTTGAATACTTTCTAAAAGATGGTGATACCGTTACTTGGACGTTAAATAAATTATAAATAAAAAATTTAACAAACCCTGACAATCAGTTGTCAGGGTTTGTTTGTTAGACTGAACTTGTCAGTCAGACAAATGAAAAATGAGGAGTAAAAAGATTATGAAAACAACAGAAACTTTTAAAAAAATAATGAGTGAGCAAACAGAGATCGCCCTAGCAACAAGTGTTGAGGAAATACCTAATGTAAGAATCGTCAGCTTTTTTTATGATGAGGATAAGAAATGTCTCTTCTTTTCGACTTTCAAAGGAAATGAAAAAATTACCGAGTTTCAAAAAAATTCGAATGTTGCCTTTACAACGATTCCAACTTCAAATACCAATCATATTCGAGTGCATTATGCTCAAGTGAAAAAAAGTCATTTAACCGTTTTTGATGTCGCAGACCAATGGATTCAAAAGATTCCAAGTTATGAAGAAAATATCAAACAAGCCGGAGCTATGCTAGAATTATATGAAATTCATTTCACTCAGGCAATTATGATCTTAGGTATGGGCAGTAGAAAAACCATTAATCTATAAAAATGAAAAGGGGTGAATAGTATGAATTATTGGATCGGCGTTGCCTCTAAAGATCATGTAGAACTTGGTGTGGCTGGTGGCTTTTGCCAATTATGTCACGGAAAATCAGCTCCTTTAAATCGGATGAAGGAGGGTGATTGGCTGATTTATTATGCACCCAAACAAAGTTTGAAAACCAAAGAATCTTGCCAAGAGTTCATTGCATTGGGACAGATTTTGCCAGGAGAAGCCTATCCGTTTGAAATGGCTCCAGGCTTTATTCCAGATAGAAAAGATATTGATTTTTTGAAAAACATTCAATCCGTGCCACTACAGGCAGTTGCAGATTTTCCTTTGTGGCAGGAGTATCGATCACGCTTGAGATTTGGCCATTTTCAAATTCCTGAGGAGTTATTTAACTTCATCACAGCAGGGATGAAAAAAGAAGTGTAACTAAAAAAGATCAGGACAGAGAATTGAATCTCGTCCTGATCTTTTCACTATTGAACAATTATTCGTATCGTAATGCTTCGATCGGATCAAGTTTTGCTGCTTTTCTAGCTGGATAAACACCAAAGAAAATGCCAATAGCACTTGAAAATATAAGGACAGCAATAATCGAGCTTAAAGTAAACTGAGCAGTAATATCTAAAGCGCTAGCGACAGTCACCGCCAAAATTGCGCCTAAAGTTAATCCAATCAGTCCACCAATCAAGCATAAAATAACTGATTCTGTTAAAAACTGGAATAAGATGTTACTATCTGTTGCACCTAATGCTTTTCTTGTTCCAATTTCTCTGGTTCGTTCAGTGACTGAAACCAGCATGATATTCATCACACCGATACCGCCGACAAGTAAAGCAATCGCAGCAACAGCTGCAATAAAGTTGATAAACAAACCTAAAACATTATTTACTTGATCGAGTGCTTGTAAAAAGTTTGTTGCAGTATAGACTTTTTCACCAACTGTATTGTGACGTACAGAGAGGATATTTACGATTTGTTTAGAAACGGCATCGATATCGTCTTTAGACTTGGCAATTACAGTTAAACTCGTGATTTTCGTTGCATCTGGATTTAGAGTATTTGCAGTTGTCAGTGGAATTGAAATGTAGCCCATCATTTCTTTTTCATCAAAGGAACCCACCATTTTTTCTACGGTACTTTTAGTCACACCGATGATTCGAGCACTGATTTGTCCTTTTTGCCCGCGTAAGTTGATTTTCTCACCGATGACATTTTCTCGTCCGTTGAAAAAGTAACGAGCCGTATCAGCACTTATTACAGCTACTTTACTTGCTTCTGAGTATTCCGTTGTATTGAAATAACGACCATAGATAATATCTTTATCCATTGCTTGATTCGTGTATTGCAAATCAGGTGTTCCTGCCATGACTAAGGTTGCTTTTGATTTGTCATTTGCGGCTCCGACTGCTTGAATCGAAACAACCGGAGAGAGATGATCGATTTGTGGAATACCCTCTTTTAATGCCCTGATATCCTTACTCGTGATTTTTTGACTATCGGTTGCATCTCGGCTAGTGGAAACAGATATCGTAGAAGCACCTAAATCACTAAATGTACCAGTGATCTGACTGGTTGCCCCATTGCCGACAGCTAATATCGCGATAACGGCTGCAATTCCGATAATGATTCCAAGCATAGTCAAAAACGACCGCATTTTATTCGCTAAAATACTATCGATCGCCATTTTAAAACTTTCAATAATTCCCATGAGAACGGCTCCTTTCTATAGTGTTTTACGCTCGGATACGGGCTGATCATCAATGATTTCTCCATCTCTAAAAGACACGATCCGTTTGGTATATTGCGCTACATCGGGCTCATGTGTAACCATGACCACGGTTGTACCAGCATTATTTAAATCTTGGAAAATTTTCATGATTTCTAAAGTTGTTTTTGAATCTAAATTTCCTGTAGGCTCATCGGCCATCAAAACAGCTGGATCATTTACGATAGCGCGGGCTATGGCAACACGCTGTTTTTGACCACCGGAAATAGCATTTGGTCTATGTGCGACACGATCCGCTAAACCGACTTTTCTCAATGCTTCCAATGCTCGGTCTTTTCGCTCTTTTGCTGAAATTCCTGAATAAACCATGGGGAGTGCAACATTGTCTAGTAAAGACATTCGTGGCATTAAATTAAACGATTGAAAAACAAAACCGATTTCTTTGTTTCTGACGCGAGCACTTTCGTTGCTTGTTAAATTCGTTACATCTTGGCCGTTTAAGTGATAAGTACCTTCATCAAAACGATCTAATAGACCAAGAATATTCATCATGGTTGATTTACCAGAACCGCTAGGACCCATAATAGAAGTGAATTCGCCTTCTGCAATATGCAAGGAGACATGCTTTAAAGCTTCCAATTCTTCGCCACCAGTACGGTAGATTTTTACTACATCTTTTAAATCGATCAATCATTTCACCTTCTATTCTTTGGTTACTTCAGTATTGTTTTTGACATCAGAATTTGGAGAAAGAATGACTATTTCGCCTTCTTTTAGTCCACTTTTCACTTCGATCAATTTGTCTGATTGAATGCCTGTTTCAACTTTTGTTTCTTTCGCTTTACCCTCTTTGATCACATAAACGATCGGTTCATTATTGTCATTATATGTCAAGGCTTCGATTGGCAAAGCAAGAACGTTCTCAACTGTATTAGTTGTGATATCAACATCGACATCAAAGCCGGAAAATAGGTTTTCTGGTGCTTGATCAAAGCTTACGATAGCAGCTAAACTTGCTGTTGTACCTGTAGCCGATTGAGTACTTTGAGCAGAGGGGGCTTTTTCAGTGACTTTTCCTGAAAATGTTTGGCTGCCACTGATTATTTCAGCTTTTTGGTCAATTGCTACAGCTGAAGCTTCTGAATTTGTTAGTTGTAGTTGGACTTTTAATGTAGAAAGATCATCTAGTTGAATCGAAGGTCTTCCTTGTTGTGCATTTGTATCAGCTTGTTTTGCTTTAATATTGACTTGAGTGACTGTACCATCAAATCCAGCAATCAATTGTAACCCGTTGTCGTACGTTGCTAAAACTTTGTCTTTTTCTACTTTATCACCCGTTTTAACGAATACATCGACGACGTTACCTGTCCCCATAAGTGCTTGAGTTTGATTTGGGATCAAGGTGCCCGTTGTAGAAAGTTTTTCAACAATTGTTTCTTTTTTTATTTCTCCTGTTCGAACAGTGACAGCATTGGATTTTCCTGAATTTCCTTGAACGACCAAGAAAATAACAACCGCAACAACTAAAACTGCAAGAATACCGAAAATAGTTTTCTTCTTCATAAATTTCAGCTCTTTCCTACTAAATTTTATGACATATTGTCATTTGAATAATTTTACTCTCTTTTTCATGAAAAGTCTAAGATTAGTTTCAATTTTTACGATATTACTAAATAAATGACTATTCTTGCATTTTTTCGATTGTTAATCTGAATCATAAACTTCTTATTGCGATATAATAAAAGAAAAGAATGTTGTAAAGGGGCTGGATTTATGAAAAAACTTGTTTATGCAATCAGTGATATCCACGGAGAATATGAGTTATTTAATCAATTAATCCAATACTTTGATCCGATGATGCATCAGTTAGTATTGATCGGAGATTTAAATGATCGAGGTTCCAAGACTAAAGAGAGTTTTTTACTTGGAAAAGAATTGGTCGAAAATTATGGGGCAGTTTATCTTAGAGGGAATCATGAAGAATACTTTCTACAGTTTTTAAAAAGTCCAGAAGATTGGTTTACTAGTTATATTCGAAATGGCGGTAAAGAGACGATGGAAAGTTTACTCCATAAAGGAGCGACGGAAGAATATTCTCCAACAGAAATCAGTATGATGATTCGTAGCCGATATAAAGAATTGATTGCATTTTTGATTGAACGTCCATTGTATTTTGAATGGGAGAACTATCTATTTATCCATGCAGGTGTAGACTTGGCCAAAAAAGATTGGCGTGAAACGAGCCCACATGATTTTATTTGGATCAGAGAAGCGTTTCATCAAAGTAAAAATAATACAGGAAAAACCATTGTATTTGGTCATACGATCACACCGATGCTTCATGGTGATATGGAGACAACCGATTTATGGTTATCAGATAATAAAATTGGGATTGATGGCGGAGCTGTTTTTGGAGGTTCTGTTCATGGTGTGATTTTTGACAAAAATGGAATCGTACAAGATATTGAATACCAAAATGTCAAGGGACCTTGGCAACCTGATTTTTAATCATCGATTTTGGGACAGAAGTGCTTAACTCCAAAAATAAGTGGGAGTTCACGAAAATGGCTCTTAAAATTTTTGTGCATGCCAACTTATCTAAGAAGGTGTTGCTTTTGCATCATTTTAAGGCTAGGATACAACTCATAGAGTTATGTCATAGCCTCTTTTAAGCTTTATGCTCGTCCTATATTTCATCCGAGAAATATGCTAGAATGAAATAGTATGTTGAATGAAAAGAGGTAGTTAAATATGGCAGAAGCGTATAACCAAGAAGTAGTTGATTTACTTCAAAGAGAATTGACAGAGTATCGTCCGAAACAACTAACTACAGTACTGACCTTATTGAACGAAGGCAATACTGTTCCTTTTATTGCACGTTATCGTAAAGAAATGACAGGTAGTTTGGATGAAGTTCAAATTCGTGAAATCGAAGAGCGTTATACTTATCTAGGCAATTTAGAAAAACGCAAAGAAGAAGTGTTACGTCTGATCGAAGAACAAGGTAAATTGACAGATGAATTAGCGAAATCCATTCAAAAAGCGATAAAAATGCAGCAAGTAGAAGATTTGTATCGTCCTTATAAGCAAAAACGTCGTACCAAAGCGACAATTGCTAAAGAAAAAGGATTAGAACCTTTAGCAGACTGGCTAATGAGTTTTCCAGAGCAAGGAAATGTCATCACTGAAGCAGAAAAATACATTGATGCAGAAAAAGAAGTTGATTCAGCGGATATGTCACTACAAGGTGCGCATGAAATCATTGCTGAACGTGTATCTGACGAACCTAAATTCCGTTCTTGGATTCGAGACTTTACCTTTAAGCATGGTCAATATATTAGTTTAGTCAAAGATGAAGAAAAAGATGAAAAATCGGTTTATGAAATGTATTATGATTTTTCAGAACCTGTTAGCAAAATGGTTTCTCATAGAGTTTTAGCTACAAATCGTGGCGAAAAAGAAGAGATATTGAAAGTAACCATTTTGGTAGAAGAAGAAAAAATCAGTTCTTACCTAGAACGACAATTAATTGGAAGCAACAAGCAGTCACCAACTGCAGCTTACATTGAGACTGCTTATTTAGATAGCTACAAACGATTTATTGGTCCAGCGATCGAACGAGAGATTCGTAATGAATTAACTGAAAAAGCAGACGAACAAGCAATCAGTATATTTGGCGAAAACTTACGGAATCTATTACTCCAACCGCCGCTTAAAGGGAAAGTTGTTTTAGGGTTCGATCCTGCTTATCGAACTGGATGTAAAATGGCGATCGTTGATGCAACTGGTAAAGTATTAGCCATCCAAGTAATCTATCCTCACAAACCAGCTTCAGGAGAAAAACGTGCAGCAGCTGGTCCTGCTTTTAATAAATTGATCGAAAAATATCAGGTTGAAATGGTCGCAATCGGTAATGGAACAGCCAGTCGTGAATCAGAACTTTTTGTTGCAGAACAGTTAAAACAAATCAAACGAGATGTTTTTTATGTGATTGTTAATGAGGCCGGAGCTTCAGTTTATTCAGCAAGTGATGTGGCAAGAACTGAATTTCCAGATTTGCAGGTTGAAGAAAGAAGTGCGGTCAGTATTGCTAGACGCCTGCAAGATCCATTAGCTGAACTTGTAAAAATCGATCCAAAAGCAGTCGGTGTGGGTCAATATCAACATGATGTATCACAAAAACGGTTAGCAGAACAATTGGATTTTGTTGTAGAGACCGCTGTAAACCAAGTGGGTGTAAACGTTAATACTGCTAGCCCACAGCTATTACAACATATTTCAGGTTTAAATAAAACAACTGCTCAAAATTTAATGGTCTATCGTGATGAGAATGGGGCATTCACTGCTCGTAATCAAGTTAAAAAAGTTCCGCGTCTGGGACCAAAAGCGTATGAACAAGCGATTGGATTTTTGCGTATTCCAAATGGAAAAAATATTTTGGACAATACAGGAATTCATCCAGAAAGTTATGATGTTGCTAAAGCCATTTTAGAAAAAGCTGACGTGAAATTAGCAGACCTTGGAACACCAGATGCTGCACAACGCATTAAGGGGTTATCTTTAACGGCATTAGAGACTGAATTGGCTGTCGGTAGTGAGACCTTAAAAGATATAGTAGCTGCTTTAGTTCAACCGGGAAGAGACATGCGTGATGAAATGCCGGCTCCTCTTTTAAGAAAAGATGTCTTATCTATGGAAGATCTTAAATCTGGAATGGAGCTACAAGGGACGGTTCGTAATGTAATTGATTTTGGCGCTTTTGTTGATATTGGTGTGAAGCAAGATGGCTTAGTGCATATTTCAAAACTGAGCACAAAATTTGTTAAACACCCTACCGATATTGTTGCAGTTGGAGACGTAGTGACTGTATGGGTGGAAGATGTAGACACGAAGAAAGGGCGCATCAGCTTAACGATGTTGCCACAAGCTGAAAGGAAAGAATAGCCTTGAGTCGTTTTTCTAAAGAAAGGCAATCAACAAAGCAAGAATTGACAGATGATCAATTGCAAACAATGGTCGAAGAGATTTCTTTGGCTTCATTTGGTAAAAAGTTTCAGCATAAGGCCTTTTTTAATCGTCGTTTGAGAACAACTGGAGGCCGTTATCATTTAAGCTCACATGAGATTGATTTTAATCCAAAAGTATTTGAATTTTATGGGGAATCAGAATTAATCAATGTAATCAAACATGAATTATGCCATTATCATCTTCATTTAGAAGGCAAAGGCTATCAACACAAAGATCCTGAATTTAAATCGTTACTGAAGCAAACCGGTGGAAGTCGCTATGTTCGTCCATTAGTGGAGCAAAAGCCACAGTCCTACCATCAATACCAGTGCGAAAAATGCCAAACATTGATTTTACGAAAACGAAGAGTCAATACGCAACGCTATGTTTGCGGAAAGTGCCATGGAAAACTAATAGAATTATAGCTATAAAGTAACATTATGCCGTCTTTTCAAAAAATAGAAAAGACGGTATTATAATAAGATTAGCAGAACGGAGAGTAGAGATGATTCAACATTGGAACACCGTCATTAACTATTTATCTGCAAAAGAACCAATAGCTGGAGAATATGATCTTGCGATCCTAGCTGGCAATAGTCTTCCATATCTAGCTGATGAACTAGTTCAATTATTTGAAAATAAAACAGCACCTTTATTTATGCTAGTTGGCGGTATTGGGCATGCAACACCATTTTTACAGAAAAATTTTAAAAATATGGGTATCAAGGTTAATGATGTAAGTGAAACGGAAATGTATTTAGAGTATTTCAAGCAAAAGTATAACTTAGATGAGACTTTCTTTTTAACCGAGAGTACCTCCACTAATTCTGGTGAAAATGCACTGTTTTCATTAAATAAAGTGAAATCTATAGGCTTAAATCCAAAAAAAGTTTTATTACTGGAAGATCCTATTTTACAAAGAAGAATCAAAGCAACTTTTGAAAAAGAATGGCAACAAACAACTGCTGTTTTTACAAATTATGTTCCGATTGTTCCATATGTCAAAGCTGTTAATGAAGAAATCATTTTTGAAGAAGATAGACTTAATGGATTGTGGAGCAGAGATTATTTTCTTTCGTTAGTTTTAGGTGAAATTCCACGGCTTAGAAATGATGAGAACGGTTATGGACCTGAGGGAAGCAATTATATTGGCGCAATTGAAATACCTGAAAAAGTGGATCGATCGTATGAAGCGCTGTGTCAGGTATATGATTATAGGCAAAAAAGATGATATTCGTTTATGGTAAAAGTAAAATATTGAATTTTTCTTGAAAGATTGACAAAAACTTGAGCGTATTTTATCATAGATTTAGAAAGTAGATACTTAGTTATAAAATGCGGTCATGGCGGAATGGCAGACGCGCCAGCTTGAGGGGCTGGTGGGGGCAACCCCGTGGAAGTTCGAGTCTTCTTGGCCGCATAGTTCAGTGAGCTTGGGACATAAGTCCTAACGAAAAATCCAGATACCAATCAACTTAATTGGCATCTGGATTATTTTTTTGTACAAAAATAAGAACACCTTTGCTAAAATAAAAGTAACTACTCAAATAAATTAGTGAGGTGTTCTTATGTTTAAAAATTATACCACAAATCAAGTCATTCTTCCTCTAGATTTTAGTTTTCAGTTAGAAAAAAATGATATCGCATTTGTTATTGATCAATTAGTGGAAAGTATCCCCGAGGCACGTTTTCTTCCTTTTCATCATCAAATGGGCCCTTCTTCTTATCATCCAAAAATGATGATGAAGATGATTTTATGTGCCTATACACAATCCGTGTTTTCTGGTCGAAAGATTGAAGCTCTAACGAAAGATAGTATCCGGATGATGTGGCTCACTCAAAGTTATCAGCCTAGCTATCGAACGATCAATCGTTTCCGTGTGAATCCCTTAGTGAACGCACTCCTTCGGGAGTGCTTCGTCCAATTCCGTAGTCAATTAGTCAAGGAACAATTAATCGATGAAGAAGCTATTTTTATCGATGGCACAAAGATTGAAGCCAACGCAAATAAATATACCTTTGTTTGGAGAAAATCCATTGATAACTTTGACAAAAAACTCACCGAAAAATCAACCTTTCTTTATGATGAACTATTGAAAAATACAATTATTCCTGAAATTGAGCGCGAGTCCGAAAAAGAATTATCTGTCACTGAATTAGGCAAGATTGAAGAAAATCTCGCGCATGTTGTCGAAAAGTTTACAGATAAAATCGAACAAGCAAAGGATGGAATTACGCGCAAATCAATTCGTTCTAAACGAAAAGTTCCAAAAAAATTAAGGAAACTTTTCAAAGACTTTAAAGAGCGAAAACTCGCTTATCAAAAACATAGACAGATTTTAGGACAACGAAACAGCTATTCTAGAACAGATCCAGATGCCACTTTTATGCGCATGAAAGATGATCATATGAAAAATGGTCAGTTGAAAGCAGGTTATAATCTTCAAATCGCCACGAACAGTCAGTATATTTTAGGCTATGATCTTTTCTCAAATCCAACAGATACACGAACATTGCGCCCTTTTTTAACCACTTTAAAAGAGTGTTTCTTTGATCTGCCAAACTATATTGTCGCAGATGCCGGCTATGGAGGAGAAGAAAACTATCAAGCGGTTTTAGAGGATCACGAGCGAACACCACTCATCACTTATGCCATGTACCATAAAGAACAGAAGAAAAAGTTTAAACAAAATCCGTTCCTTCCAGCAAACTGGCCGTACCAAGAATTAGAGGATACGTTTCTTTGTCCAAACGGACGAAAAATGAATTTTCGAAACTATTCTATTCGTACAGATAAATATGGCTTTAAACGTTATTTAAAACGGTATGAATGTGAAGACTGCTCGAATTGTCCTCTTCGAAGCCAGTGTACAAAAGCGAAGAGTGACAAGAATCGTGAGATTCAAAAGAACATGAATTGGGAATACTTTAAAGCAAGAATTCAACAGCTGCTTTCAGAAGAAGAAACAGGTAAACTCTATCGTCAACGAAAAATTGACGTCGAACCTGCTTTCGGACATTTGAAGGCTTGTTTAGGGTTCACTCGGTTCTCTGTTCGAGGGAAACAACAGGCACACAATGAAATTGGGCTTGCGCTAATGGCTGTAAATTTGAGAAAATATAGGCTAAGTAAGCTATCAAACAAGAATAATTCTCCCAAGAAACTAAAAAACAGAAGACTAAAAATCATTTTTATGATTTTCGGTCTTCTGTTTTATTTGTCTTAAGACTTATGTCCCAAGGTCACTCTTTTTTTATGTCTTTATAAAAGTTCTGTTGCACCTAGTGATGCAGTTTTTGTTAAAACTTTATTTTTTAGATAACAGATAGTGGTAGGTTCAATGATAAAAAAATAGAACATAAAAATAGAAAATTTGGTATAATTAGATATTAAATAAGATAATAAGTTGTATTTATAAAACTAAGGAGGAGTTAAAGAATGGGTGTTAAAAGTAGTATAACTGTTGCAGGCAGTGTATCCGCTTCCTTCAGCAAATCTGCTAGTGCCTTAAATAGTATCAATGCTTTTACGAGTGTAGCAGGAAGAACGAATGTTAGTGGAAATGAGATAGCAAAAAGTTCCACAATTAATTACGGAAAAGGATTAAAACAATTATCTACAAGTATTGTTTCAGCAGGTGATGCTATTCATTCAGTCGCAAAAGACTTTGCTACTATAGACCAACAAGCTTCTCAACAATTTCAATCCAATTCATTAGGGAGCTGGTTTAAATAATGGAGGTAGATTATCAGACAAAAATCCGTCAAGTTCAAGATGAACAAGATTCAATAAGACAAGAAATTCGTTCTGTTGAACAACAACAAGAAGAATTTTTCTCTCTACAACAAGAGGAACAACGTCTTTACTCAGAAATAGTAGAAACAAGTCCTCCAGAAGAACGTCAGTACTTTAAAAGCAGAGGAGAAGATAGTTTCTCTTTAGCCAAAAAAGCACAACGGCAATTGGAAGAACAAGAAGATGAACTGAAAAATACTAGAAGACAACTGATTGATAAAGAGGAAGAATTATATATTGAACAAAGAAAAAAGCAAGTGAAAGAAAAGGAGCAGTAGGATGGGGTTAAAATTTTATGTAGGAGAGATACAGCAACAAAAAAATGAAGCTTCTCGTATGAATAATCAAGCGAATCAAGCAATTTCCTCATTGCAAAGCAGTATTTCACAATTTTTATCTGCACCGCTTTCTGGTAAAGCCTATGATTCAGCAAAAAGTTATTTTAGTACTGTGTATACACCACTCTGTCGGTCTGCTATTTTAACTGGAGAGGCTCTTGAGAGTGCACATAAACGATTGTTAAGTGAATATCAAGGAATGGTCAGCAGTATCGATACCGATGAAGACCAAATCCAAAGCCAAATTCAGCGGTTTGAACAATTAAAACGAGAATTAGAAAGACAAATGCATGTGGCTAAAACTATGCGTCCAGACTTAGAACGACGATACATGAATGCTTGTGATGTTATTTCCAAGAAGAGAGAACAGTTGGAGAAATTCCATGCGTATAATGCCCGTTCTGCTAGTATTTTTGCAGAATATGAAGCCTGTCAGCAAGAATTTAATAATGGTTTAGCACAGGTTAAAGATTGCAAAGCATGGAATTCAGCCTCAGGAACTTTTGACATTGGTCGGTTAAATATGACATGGGCAAGCCCTATTAATGCACGATGGCAACAACGAGAGAAAATGAAACAAGAAGTGAAGAATCGAGAAATGAAACAAACAATTGCAAGTTTAAATGGTTATACTATTATTTGTAGTACCTTAGGAACTAAAAAAAATTGGTATTTAATGAAAGATGGAAAAATTGTATCACCAAATGCTCATCCTAATCTCTATAATCAACTAGAAAAATGCAAAAATTATCTAGGAAAAGACCAATATAAAGTTGAAGAAGTAAAAGTAATGAGAAATGAAATGCCATTATCACCCGCTTTTGGAGGAATATTAGGAAACATTGGTAAAATAGGTAAAGGTATTGATATAATACGAAAAGGTATCGGAACAGTAAAAGTCGGTAAATCTGCGGTAGAAGCAATAAATTCTGCTAGAAGTGTTGAAGCAAGTAAACGAGTAAAAGCCGTTAATCCCAAAGACTTATTACCACAGCAAGGATTAGTAACAGGTGAAGTCGAAGGTGCCCCTCCAGTGGATGCTGGTAAACAAGGGAAACATCAAGAAGGTCATAAAAATAATGAACAGTCAACAGAAGATAAATCAACTTGGATTGATGGAGAAAATGGTGTATTAGATACGCAGGAGGCTTGGCAAAAAGGGAATTGGCAAAAAGGGAAAGAAGGAACTGTCAAAGAATATGATTCTGGTAGAGTAGTTGGTAGTGATGGGGTAACAACTGAAATTGTAGTCCATATCGACGGAAAAGGAAACATCCATGGATATCCTAATATACCTAAAGAAGTACGGAGGAAATTTAATGAACTCAAATGAGAGAGCAATTAATTTTGTAAATAGAAGTTTGAAAGAAGGGGACTATGGATATGTCCTTAGAAAATATGTATACAGCGATGAATGGGATGAACATTTACTAAAAAACATGGAAGGAATAGTGTTTAAGCCATCAGGTGGTTTTGATTATACTCGGTGTTTTTCTTATTATTTTATGGAAGATATTCAGCTATCAAAACCATTTTTTTCACAAGAAGCAACAAAAGAAGTAATGGAGCGTGGTTATATAGAGTTCATCAATTTACAAATCTCAGCAATAAGTCCATTTTTTATAATTGAAAAGGCACAATATCAAAAACCTGAAGAAGGTATAACTCTTGATATAATCGATTTAATAGAATTTAAAAATAAGAAGTTAGAAAAAAAATATACAGAACTAATAGAAGTATTAACTGAACAAAAGCTAATTTTGGTTGACAGGGAAGAATTAAAAAAAGTACCTTTAAATATTCCATTGGAAAATTATGAACCAGAAGAAGTAAATTGTTTAAGTTATCTGTTTGAATAATAATAACTTAAAGTAGGAAGTGTAGAAACTTCCTACCTCTTTTTTTATGTTTCCCATTAACCCCAGAGAGGCTTTCTAAGGTCTTTTAAAGGGTTAGGGTATTATATCAAATCATATTTAAAATAACGCGATTAAGAAATTTAAATCATATTGAAAAATAAAATAAATCGAATAATATTTCAAAAATAAAGGAGAAGATAGCTTCTCTTTAGCCAAAAAAGCACAATGGCAATTAGAAGAACAAGAAGATGAACTGAAAAATACTAGAAAACAACTGATTGATAAAGAGGAAGAATTATACATTCAACAGAGAAAAGAGCAAATCGAAGAAAAGAAGAAATAGGATGGGATTAAAATTTTATGTAGGGGAGATACAGCAACAAGGAAATGAAGCTTCTCGAATGAACAATCAAGCGAGTCAAGCTATTTCTTCGTTGCAAAGTAGTATTTCACAATTTTTATCTGCACCACTTAAGGTATTTTTGATAAGGCATGTATAGGACATCTTGATTTCCTCCTTTTGATTGGTTTTCGTCGACTTAATTCTAAAGGATATCAGGGTGTCTTTTCTATTTTTTTACATTAAAAAAAGATGCCGGTGATAGCTCACCAACATCAGAAGATACAGAGTTATCCTCTTCAAAAGAGTTGATTTTCCGTATACGAAAATCACTCTTTAACAGCTTTGAATAGCACTTGGAAAAAGTAAGCTAATCCTATTGTAATAATGATATGCCCTAATCCAGCAATACCTGAAATGGCCGCTGATTCTGGATAGTCTAAGACTTGCAAAATACCTCGAACAATCATCATCGTCAATGTGACACCTAGCCCGATATTATAGATGATATAGAATTTTTTATAATTTTTCTCTTTGGTTAATTGAAAATTCTTTTCTAAAAGTAAAACAATCAAGAAAAAGAACATGCCTAAAATCAACACGTGTGTGTGTAAAACACTAAGTTGGGTATCACCGGTAAAATTATTCCATTTTGTAAATTCTCGATAAAAAATACCCGCTAATAATCCAAAAATCATATAAGACATACTGACTCTAACTAATTTTTTCATTGTCCACCTCAAATTTTTATTATTCAAACACTTTAACTATAGCAAACCTAAATTCTATTTTCTATAAATTTTTACATTAAATTAAAATTCATGAAACACTATGCATTTTAGACACACTTTTTCACCATATCTTATATAATGAAAAGAAACATCACTTAGGAGGGATATAGATGACGATCAAGCGAACGTGGTGGAAAGAAGCAGTTGGTTATCAGATTTATCCAGCTAGTTTTATGGATGCAAACAACGACGGTATTGGTGATTTAAACGGTATCCGATCGAAACTGGACTATCTTAAGGATTTAGGAATTGGCTTTATCTGGATTACGCCGATTTATGAATCGCCCAATGTTGATAACGGCTATGATATTAGTGATTATCAACAAATTCTCAAGACATTTGGCACAATGGAAGAATTTGACTTGTTATTAGAGGAAGCACATAATCTTGGCATTAGAGTAATCATGGATTTGGTCATCAATCATACATCGAATCAACATCCGTGGTTTATAGAATCAAGATCTTCTTTAAAGGATGATTATCGTGATTACTATATTTGGGCAGATGGAACAATCAATGGGCCGCCGAATGATTGGGTTTCAATTTTTGGTGGATCAGCCTGGGAATATGATGAAACAACGAATCAGTATTACCTTCATGTTTTCGCTAAAGAACAACCAGACTTGAATTGGGAAAATCCGCGAGTCAAAAGAGAGTTGTTTTCAATGGTGGATTGGTGGTTAGATAAAGGAATCGATGGATTTCGTGTAGATGCAATTTCTCATATAAAAAAAGCACCGATAGAAACCTCTTCGACAAATGATCCGTTTGAGTCATTTAAAAATGTTCCTGGAATTGAAACTCATCTAGAAGAGTTAAGAGAAATTTTTAAAAAGCGAGATATTTTAACCGTAGGAGAAGCAAATGGGGTTAGTGCTGATCAAGCACACCAATGGGTTGGCGAAACAACAGGCTATTTCAATATGCTGTTTGAATTTGATCATATATCTCTTTGGAATAAAGAAGAACGTGAAATTTTAGATGTTATTCATTTCAAAAAAATGCTCACTAAGTGGCAAAATGCTTTAGCAGATGGAAAAGGTTGGAACGCCTTATATATGGAAAACCATGATATTCCTCGTTCAGTCTCAAGCTTTGGTAGTGAAGAAACCGTGTTTTGGCAAGCTTCTGCAAAAGCTTTGGCATTGACATTTCTCTTGTTACAAGGAACTCCTTTTATTTATCAAGGTCAAGAAATCGGTATGACCAACATGCCATTTGCTTCAATCGATGACATCGATGCAGTGGATACTAAAAATTTTTACTATGAAATGATCCATTCAGGAGTGGCTCCTACAAAAGCGATGAATGTAATACGTAGAACAGCGCGTGACAATGCACGAACGCCAATGCAATGGACAGCAGAAGAATATGCTGGTTTTTCAAAAAGAAAACCTTGGATGGTGATCAATCCAAATAAACAAAAAATCAATGTACTAGATGAGTTATCTGAACCAGATTCTGTCTTAAATTTTTATAAACAGGTCATTCATTTAAGAAATCGAAATGAGGCATTGATTTACGGTAGTTATAAACTTTATTTAGCTGAACATCCTCAATTATTTGTTTATGGGCGTCGCTTAGGGGAAGAACGATTTGTGATTATTATCAATTTGTCTAAAGATTTTGCTTCTGCTGATTTACCAGAAAATGTTCAGATTGAAGAGTGGAATCTAGAATTATCGAATCTAAATGATCAAGTGATTCACCAACATACAATTTTTGCTCCTTATGAAGCAAGAGTTTACAAACATAAATAAAAAAACGAGCAATTTTTCTTTACTATAAAGAACGTTGCTCGTTTTTTTATGCAGTTGTTAGAATAAATTTGTTTATAGAGAAAAAAACAACTCCAAAGAAAAGTAAATCTCCTATCCATACTAATTACTAAAAATACCATTATCGTAACTTAAATAGTTAAGTAGAAAGCAGATCGAGTGAAATCAAGAAGAATATTTTTTTAGAAAATTTTCAATTTTCCATTGCTTTTTTTTTCTAGGTGGCGTAACTTTAAAGATATAAATTTTGAAAATGAGGGATACAGTATGAGAAATTTTGAAAAATCTAACAAACTTGATGGTGTAAGTTATGATGTTCGTGGTCCGGTTTTAGAAGAAGCAGACAGAATGCATGAAGAGGGCATTCGCATTTTAAAACTTAATACTGGTAATCCCGCCCCGTTTGGTTTTGATGCACCAAATGAAGTTGTACGTGATATGATCATGAATGTTCGTAATTCTGAAGGTTATTCCGATTCAAAAGGAATCTTTTCAGCTCGAAAAGCAATTGAACAATATTGCCAAGTCAAAGGATTTCCCAATGTGACGATCAATGATATTTATACAGGTAATGGTGTTAGTGAGCTTATTTCAATGTGCATGCAAGGACTTTTGAATAACGGAGATGAGGTTTTAGTACCAATGCCGGATTATCCTTTGTGGACAGCTTCAGTTTCTTTAGCTGGCGGTAATCCTGTTCACTATATTTGTGATGAACAAGCGGAATGGTATCCTGATATCGAGGACATTAAATCCAAAGTCACAACGAATACAAAAGCAATCGTTTTGATCAATCCTAATAATCCAACGGGTGCATTGTATCCTAAAGAAATCCTTGAACAGATCGTTGAAATCGCAAGGCAAAATGATTTGATTATTTTTTCAGATGAAATCTATGATCGCTTAGTTATGGATGGATTAACACATATTCCGATTGCAACACTAGCCCCTGATTTGTTTGTCGTCACTTTAAATGGACTCTCTAAATCACATAGAGTAGCTGGTTTCCGTTGTGGCTGGATGGTTCTTAGTGGAAATAAAAAACATGTTAAAGGTTATATAGAAGGCTTAAATATGTTGGCGTCAATGCGTTTGTGCTCAAATGTATTGTCTCAGCAAATTATTCAAACGGCTTTAGGTGGTTATCAAAGTGTAGATGACTTGTTATTGCCAGGTGGGAGAATCTATGAACAACGAGAATACATTTACAACGCAATCAATGATATTCCAGGACTTTCTGCTGTAAAACCGAAAGCTGCTTTCTATATATTTCCTAAAATCGATACCGCTCGTTTTAATATTTATGATGATGAGAAATTTGTACTGGACTTTCTACATGAACATCATATCTTACTTGTACATGGCGGAGGCTTCAACTGGACTCAGCCAGACCATTTTAGAATTGTATACCTACCGAAGATGGAAGACTTAAAATTTACGACTGAAAAAATGCGTGAGTTTTTAAACACCTATAAGCAAAAATAACGAGAGTGTAAAATAAACTACGTTATCATGAAACCAAAAAGAGTGACTCAAAACTGAAAAAGTTTTGAGTCACTCTCATTTTAAGAACTTGTCTTACAAAGAGATTAAAAAATAGTAGTTAATCTGTAGCTTGACAATCTTTTTTACTAATTACCATGCGATTTGTATACTTTTCTTCCATATCCGGACTTGGATCCGAAACAACAACCAAATAAGCATTTTCATATTCTTTTTCTACATAGCCATTATAACTACTTTTATCCCAACTAAAACTAATTTGTTTCTCTTGTGTCATGAGTAACACCCCTTATTTGCAAAGCAAAATTATTTTAAATCGTAGCAGTTTAGCGTTAGGTAATGTTCTTGCAGTATATTATGCAATAAAGTACAATAAATGCATAATGCGAATTCGCATATTTTGGTTCATTTAGTCTAATAAAATTTTTTTGAAATCAAAATAGATAATTGAAATTGCTTAGGAGTGAGCGCGTGGATTCATTTGGAGAGGTCATTAAAGAAATTCGTAAAAATAGAAAATTAACACAAAAAATGTTATCAGAAGATATTTGTTCACAAAGTGTGCTAAGCAGGATTGAAAATAATGAAGAATTACCCAATGTTGTGGTGATGCAGCAAATTTGCCAACGCTTAGGTGTGACTATGGATCAAATCATGCAGTTTAAATCAGATGAAGTTCGTTTGATTACTCAAATGTTTGAAAAAATAGCCGATTATTTTCGACATAAAAAGTATGAAAAAATAATGGATTATATGAGAGATACCCAAATCGAAGAACGGCTCCATTTAGATACGGATTGGCAGCGGTATTATTACTACTTAGGTAGTTGTAAATTTTATCTTTGTAATGATTTTGAACAGGCGATACTTGATTTGAAAAAAGGCTTGTCCTTTACTTACCAAGCAAATAAAGTCAATCTGTCTGATTTTGAAATTCAAGTGATCAGCTGTATTGGGAGTACGTACAGCCGTATTGGAAAATTTAAAGAGGCTGAAAAATATTTAAAGTTGAGTATTCATTATTTTCATAAATTACCAAATGAGCGGGTAACAGCAGAACTGACAAAGATATTTTATAATTATTCTAAATTTTTAACGGATCAAAACCGTCTGGAAGAAGCGCAAATATACATCGATCAAGGCATTGTGTGGTCACGACATAGAAATAGTTACTATTATTTAAGCGAATTATTTCAGTTGAAAAGTCAATTGATGGTTGTAAAAGGGATTCAAGATAAAGCAGATGAATATCAAGTTTTATCTGAACAAATATGTCGAATTGAAACAATTAAAATCTAACGAAAGTTAAGTAAATTTTTTTAGAAAAGGTCTACACCATTCTTGACTTTAACTGATTTTAAGAGTACGTTTAAAGTAGAAAATTATAGAAAGAAGGATGAAGATGAGAACGTTTATCTTTGCTGAAAAGTTCTTTTTAAAAAGCGATGTAAAAGGACCTGGATATTTAGAAATCACAGATGGTCTGTTTGGAGAATTTTATAAGGAAGTACCTGTTAGTGATGCAAAAGTAATCAAAGAAGAAGGAAAATGGATTGCACCTGGATTAGTGGATACACACATTCATGGCTATATGAATCATGATGTGATGGATAGCAATGCGGAAGGCTTAAAAGTAATGTCAGAAGGCTTGTTATCTTGTGGTGTTACATCATTTTTACCAACAACATTAACATCAAGTAAAGAACGCTTAAAAGATGTTGCTAAAACAATTGGTGAAGTATACCAAGAAGTTCCTGGTGCAAAAGTCCAAGGAATTTATTTTGAAGGACCATTCTTCACGGAGGAACATAAAGGAGCTCAAAATCCAAGTTATTTTAGTGATCCGGATTTAGCAACATTTAACGAATGGCAAGAAGCTTCTGGTGGGTTGATCAAAAAAATAGCATTAGCACCAGAACGTAAAGGTGTCAAAGAATTTGTAAAAGCTGTAACGGATGAAGGTGTTGTCGTGGCTTTAGGTCACAGTGATGCTACATTAGAACAAGCAACAGATGCAGTTGAATCTGGTGCTAGCGTCTTTGTACATGCCTATAACGGCATGCGTGGCTTAAATCATCGTGAACCTGGAATGGTCGGCGCATTGATGTCATTGAATCATGTCTTTTCTGAATTGATCTGTGATGGACACCATGTGCATCCGAATGCAGCAGATATTTTAATGGAAAAAGCAGGACATGATCATGTGGCATTGATTACTGACTGTATGATGGCAGGTGGTATGCCAGATGGTAATTATAATTTGGGCGAATTTCCAGTTGTTGTTAAAGAAGGAACAGCACGTTTAGAGTCTGGAAATTTAGCAGGTAGTATCTTGAAATTAAAAGAAGCAATCAAAAACGTTGTTGACTGGGAAATTGCTACACCAGAACAGGCCATTATGATGGCGACATTAGTCCCGGCAGTTAGTTGTAAAATTGACGATAAATGCGGTATGATTGCTAAAGGTAGAGATGCTGACTTTATCGTATTGAAACCAACTATGGAATTAGAAGCAACGTATTTAGATGGAGTAGAACGCTATCGCGGATAACAAAAGAGATGAACTTTTAAAGAGTGAAATTATCGACAGATGATTTCCTCTTTTTTTATTAACAAGATTCAAATGATCAAATAGCCCTTCACACCAAAAAACTGTATGATATAATCAGTTGGAAGGGAAGTTGACTAATGAGAAATAATGAAAAACAAGACATATCATTTTCAGTGTCAGATGTAAAAAAATCACCTATGACAATATTTGAAACAGCTCAAAAAATGAATACAGGTGTTTATATTTACAATAGAAAAAAAGTTGCCGGTGTTATGTTGACCGCAGAGCAATATGAAGCGTTGATCAAGAAAAAAACGATGGAGCAAAGTCAAGATGTAAGGATGACACAATTAAACCAGGAGATTCGCCAGAAAATTGCTTTCGGTTCTTTAATATCTACTAAAAATTTAGATGATCAACTAGTTTCATTCGGCTTTATTACTAGAAAAATTGAACTAGATGATTACAGTGAAATGATGAACGAGTTAAATGAAACTGGCAAGATCGAATATCATTTACAAAAAAAAGAAGATCGAACCAATATTTTTGCTGAAGTGATCGGAGAACAAAGTAACCAATCACATTTATCAGACAAATTGATCGTGAAAAAAATCCACCTTAGAGTGGATTAAATTTAAATTGATATGTACAATTCTTGTGAAAGGTTGTATGTATCTTTTTTTTAAACGCATAAATTTAGTCAAAATCGATCATATGACTACGGTATCGTTTAGGTAAATGAGAAAGTTGTGCACGTTCATTTTTTCGTTCTTGAATAGTAACAGCTTGAAGGAAAGTTCGCCAATTGTCTTGGACTTTTTGCTCTGTTTCTTTAGTATTAAAGGTTGGTAGGTCACTATTTTCAATGAAACGAGTGTGTCCCTGTTCTATAATGCCAAGCAATCGATGTGTCTCATCATAGATTATGATCAGCTCTTGCGGATATCTTTTTGCAAAATGAGGACATAGATAAGGTAACGAAAAATGTTTTGGTTTAATAGAGCTGTAAAGTAATTTTCCAACATATTCAAAGCGAATAAATCCTGTAAAAGAGTGAACTTCACTATACAAAGCTTTTACGGATTTTTGCAAAGCTAAAATGGAAGAATGTCCAAGGTGATTTGTTAGCAAATCACCTGACTCCAATGAAATTTGAATCGCATCTAACAAATATCGTTCCTTTTCTTTAAGCGAGCAATAGAAGCTATCTATAATAAACTGACTATTTTCTTTTCTCACTCGTTTGGTCAACCGTTCATAGATTCTTATTGCCAGTGTTTCATCTGTATCAATATAATAAGGTTGAAATAGGCTTTCTAGAGCGGTAGTTGGCGTTAAGATGATTTCCGGGAATTTTTTTTTAGAGAATGCGTGATAGACAATTGTTAAAAAGCCATAAAAACTACCGTCATATTCCCAAATTTCGTTTGTCTTTTCAATATGCATGACCGGATTCCTTTCGTTTGGTTGTTTCAAAACGTTCTACATCAAATAAAGACAGCTGTTCTTGTTGTGATTGGCTGTTTGCTTTTTTTAAGGTTTCATATTGACGTGATGAAATTAGAGAGGAAATGACCCATTCAGGATCATGTATCAATCCAAACTGTCGGATACCATTACAGCTAACAAAATATTGGGCGCGCTTAATAACGACACCAAGTTTTTTCAAATCAGATAAATGTAATTGATAGTATTTACGTGCTTTTAAAATAGTAAGTGCACTTTTAGGGCCGATCCCAGGAATACGTAACAATTGCTCATAAGTAGCAGTTTGGACATCGATTGGGAACTGGTCATAATTTTGAACAGCCCAATTAGCTTTAGGATCTAAATATAAATTAAAATTAGGCTTGTCTTCAGACAAAATTTCGTCAGCAGAAAAACGATAAAATCGTAGTAACCAATCTGCTTGATATAAGCGATGCTCTCTTAATAAAGGCGGATCAGTCGTGATTGCTGGTAATAGAGAATCTTTATTTACAGGGATGTACGCAGAGTAATAGACTCTTTTTAATTCATACTTTTGATAAAGGTTTTCAGCAATTTTGATTATAGAATGATCGCTTTCAGGAGACGCGCCGATGATCATTTGTGTGGATTGACCAGCTGGGACAAAGGAAGTGGTTTTTTGTGTCGCAGGAACTTGAGAGAGTTCTTTTTTCTTATGTGTGATTTGCTTCATAGGTCGATATAAAGCAAATGGATCTTTGTCAGGAGCTAATAGATTAAGGCTTTCTCGTGAAGGTAACTCGACATTGACACTCATTCGATCAGCTAAAAAACCTAATTCCTCGATCAATTTCGCGTCTGCTCCGGGAATTGCTTTAACGTGAATATAGCCTTTGAACCCTTTTTCATAACGTAAAATCTTTAATGTTTTGATCAATAATTCACTAGTATAGTCAACATTTTTGATAATGGCCGAACTTAGAAAAAGACCTTCTATATAATTTCGCATATAAAAATCCATCGTCAAATCAGCAACTTCTTGCGGGGTGAATGTCGCTCGAGGAATCGAATTTGATTTTCTGTTGATACAATAATGGCAATCGAATATACAAGCATTTGTAAATAACAACTTTAAAAGCGAAACACATCGCCCATCACTTGTGAAAGAATGGCAAATTCCAGCTGTGGAGGTGTTTCCTACGGTTCCTTTGCGAGTGTTGTCAGTCACACCGCTGCTGGAGCACGACACGTCATATTTTGCTGATTCGGCAAGAATTTCTATTTTTCTGGATAAATCCATCATAACTCTCCTTTTCTGAAAGAAATCGAACGTATGTTCTTATTTTAGCAAGAGTTAATGATTTTGTCAAAAAAAGACTAGAACGAAAAGCCACAAGCTTTGTTCTAGTCTTTAAAGTTTATTGATCTTTTAAATTTAAATACCGCTCTAGATAATCAGCCAAACCATCCTCGTCATTGCTTTTTTCAGTAATATCGTTTGCTACAGATTTGATTTTATCCGTCGCATTTTTCATAGCAACGCCCCAACCAACATAGTCCAACATTTCTTCGTCATTATGTTCATCACCAAATGCAATGATATCTGAACGCTTGATGTCTAGATAATTCGCGACTTGTTCCACACCTTTGGCTTTTTGAATTCCTTTAGAAACGATTTCTAAAATAGGTGTTGGCCCACCCCAAGTTCTAACATCCACATAATCACCATATTGCTTCATCAAAGTATCCGAAACAAGAGCTGCTTGATCTTTAGAGGTTCGAACCATCATCGATGTTGGATCTGTAATCAAATTTTTAGCAGTCAAAAGATTGTCCGGAGTAACTTCTGAGGCAAAGAAAGCTGAATCAAAATAATCTAAACTGTCTATATAAAAAGTTTCTTTATTCTCTGCTGCAACAAAATCAAGATTCAATGCTTTTTTTTGGGCTAAAATGTCAAAAACTAAATCTCGTTTTATTCCTGTTTCTTTTTCATCTGCCCATTGTTTCTCAGGCATATGAACAAGCGCGCCATTAAAATTGACCATTGGAGTAGCTAAGCCTAATTGGCGATAAAACTGACCGCTCATCCGATAGGGACGACCTGTGACAATACTGACATAATGACCTTGTTTCATCGCTTTTTTCAACGCTTTTTCAGTTGTTTCACTAATCAGTGATTGTGCATTTAAAGTTGTACCATCTAAGTCGATTGCAATTAATTTTTTCAAAATCGTTCCTCCCAAAGATTTTTCTTAAACTTAGTCTAGCACAAATTAGCAGAATGACAAGTTTTCAAGAAAATTTTAGAAAAATTTTTCTTTATGATACACTAGATAAAAAAGGATGGTGAAATAGTTGATTCAAATCTCTCGTTGGTCAATACGAATAGCAACTTTGATTTATTGTACGTACATGTTATTTTTTTCTGAAATGTATTCTTTTATGGCATTGAATGTTTTATTGGGGTATATTCCGCTGGAAATTAGTTTCCATTTTAAAAAACTAAGAAACCAGCTTTTTCTTATAGTAGGATTTTTTTGGTTATTATTTTATCCCAATGCTCCGTATTTATTTACAGATTTTTTTCACTTAGAAAATTTGCCTATCAATCAAGGAATGGATCAGATATTCAGTCAGTCGTTGTCTGCCTGGTTCTCATTTAGCCTATTGACAGTTGGGATCTGTGTGTATGGTTTTTTAGGAATGGCGACAGTATTTACGGTACTTAATGAAAGTTTTAGTAGAAATATTTTGCAAAAGAAATGGCAAGGAGCAATCTTTGTTTTGTGTGTAAATATATTGTCCAGTTTGGCAATTTTTGTTGGGCGATTTGATCGTTTACATAGTGTCTATTTATTTACGAAACCGATTGAAACACTGCAAATTATATTTTTGACATGGTCAATAGAAAAAGTATTATTTATTCTTTTATTTACGGTGATGCAGTTGATTTTACTAGCGGCGATTGTTATGGAAAAAGGCTTGGAATTGGTAGATAAAAACGAAAAACTGCATTGACAGAGTGTGAGGAATTTGTTACTCTTTAATTATGTGTTTTTGGAAATAATTGCAGAGGAGTTACAAATATGAAAAAGTGGCAAAGTTCTTTGTTGACTATTTTATTTACTATTGGAGGCATCACTAGCGGCGTCGTGGGGACGACTAAGATCGGTGAGGCACAAACAAATAACGGATCGGATAAGAATAATCTGCCAGTTGTACAACAATCGCAAGCAGAAAACATTCCTTTTCAAATTTTAGGAATCAATGATTTTCATGGTGCTTTGAATACAACGGGTTCCTTCTTTGACGATCAAGGCAATAAAGTAGCGAATGCTGGAAAAGCTCCACTTCTTGCAGGTTACTTGAATCGTGCACAAGAACAATTTAAAGCAGCAAATACGGGTGCTCAAACATTACGTGTACAAGCTGGTGATATGGTTGGAGCAAGTCCAGCCAGTTCAGGGTTGCTTCAGGATGAGCCGACGATCAAAGTATTGAATCAAATGGATTTTTCTGTAGGGACTTTAGGGAATCATGAATTTGATGAAGGACTTCAAGAATTCAATCGAATCATGCTCGGTGAAAAACCAGAAAATGATCCATATGGTATCTTGATGTCTTACCCAAGAGAAGCATCGAAAACTCAGATCGTGATCGGAAACGTCGTAAAAAAAGGAACAGAAGAAATTCCTTTTGGTTGGAAACCCTATACAATCAAAGAAGTAGGAACAGCCAATAATAAGATAAAAGTTGGATTTATCGGCGTTGTGACAACTGAGATCCCAAATTTAGTTTTAAAAGAACATTATGAAGCATATGACTTTTTAGATGAAGCTGAAACGATAGCCTACTATTCTAGCCAACTTAAAAATCAAGGTGTGAATGCAATTGTCGTGTTGGCTCATATTCCCGCTACGAGTAAAGCGAATAAAGTAAATGGCGAAGCAGCTGAAATTATGACGAAAGTTGATGAAATTTATCCTGATAATAGTGTAGATGTATTTTTCGCAGCGCATAACCATCAATATACGAATGGGGTTGTCAACAAAACAAGAGTGGTCCAGTCAACTTCACAAGGAAAAGGTTATATTGATGTACAAGGAACTCTGGATCCAAAGACCAATGATTTTGTTGATACGCCTAAAGCAAGTGTCCTGCCAGTCGACCCAGCAGCAAAAGATACACCTGAGATTGATGAAAAGGTCGAAGCAACGGTGAAAGATGCTGAAGAACGTGTCGCCAAAGTTACGAATAAAAAAATCGGAACAGCGAAAGAAGCTGGCGCGATCACTCGTGAAGTGAACGAGTCAAAAGAATCACCACTAGGTAATTTGATCACAGATGGTCAAATTGCGATGGCAAAAGCGCAAGGTATTGAAGCAGACTTTGCTATGACGAATAATGGTGGGATTCGTGCGGATTTGACTGTTGGAGAAAATCGTGCCATTACGTGGGGAGCAGCTCAAGCAGTACAACCTTTTGGAAATATTATGCAAGTAGTTGAAATGACAGGTGCACAAGTGGAACAAGTATTGAACGAGCAGTATGATGAAGAAGAACGTTACTTCTTACAAATTTCTGGTTTGTCGTATACTTATGTTGCGACTGAAGATAAAAATCAACCGTTCAAAGTCCAAGATATGCAGACAAAAGACGGGACACCTATTCAAGCAGATAAAACCTATCTAGTTGTGGTCAACGACTTTTTATTTGGTGGGGGAGATGGTTTTTCTGGATTTACGAATGCTAGTTTTGTTAATGCAATCAAGCCTGATACAGAGACGTTCATTGAATATATTGAAAGCAAAGAAGCAGCTGGTGAGACGATTGGTGCAACTGTTGAGAACCGTAAAAAACAAGTAGCGCCAACAAAGCCTCTAGAGCCAATAGAACCAGAAGTGCCTGATACAAAAGAAGCTGAAGAGAAAATCAAAAAAGCAACAATTTTCGATCCCTTATATGAAGACGATGAACTTTTAAGAGGGGTTACGTTAGCAAATGCGACAATTTTACTTTATGATGGAAAAATTCCTCAGACGAGCGTAAGAACAATAGAACCACCAAAAGCGGATTTGATTGGACATGCTGATTCAGACGGTCGTATTAAAATCAACGTTACTTCATTAAACATAAAAGGTAAAAAGAAGTTGACGGCTTTAGTGTTAGATGAAGAGAAAAATAACGTTATGTTTCCAATAGAGATTTTACCGAAGAAAGAAGCTATCATTGAGTCATCAAATACAAAAGAGCTTTCAGAAAAAGGAGCTAAAAAGAATTTACCTAAAACAGGTGAAAGGCAATCTTCTCTTTCTGTTTTATTTGGAGCAATAACGATCAGTACCAGTTTTATTGTTATATTAAAACGCAAAGTTTTATAAAAAAGAAGCTCTACAGTTGTGGATTTCACATAATAACTGTAGAGCTTTCTTTGGCAATAATTAGATAAAATCAAGGAGTTGGATGAAAGTATTTATTTGAAAAAACAAAGAACGGCGCTTTATTTTTCATCATTTATCCTGATTTAGAGTTATAAAAAAAACGAATTTTTCGTTTTGTCTCGGACTCATTCTTAATGTTATACTATACTTAATGTTATGAATGAAAAAGACAAACTAGCTATAAAATAAGGGAGGTTAATGTATGAAAAAAGATAAATACCACGTTATTTTGATAGTTTCTCTAGTTCTTTTATTTGTTTTTTCAAATTTTTTTCTTTTTATTTTAGGAGAAACATCTCAAAATGTAACAATCAACCTACTATATTGATCTTCCTTTGTTCCGTTTGAGGTTTATGTAACAGTTTTCTTGTTGGAAAATTTTATGGGAACTACCTCTAATGTAGAATCGAATTTCGAGTTATTGTATCAAAAAAGAAAACAGATTTTGACTGTTGATTTGTGGCAAAAAAATTTGCTTAAAGAACATTTGCTGATTTCCTCAAAGAAATATATGATCAATGAGGATCAACTTGAAGAAAAAGAGTTGACAGCCCTAGAACTTTCTACAGAACTTGGGGAGTAAGTATATTACAAACGAAATAACTGAATTTTACTCTATTTATTTGAAATTTATTCCTTTAGATATTTTCAAAGAACTTCATGGTATCTATAAAGCGTTGGAGCTAAGTATCATTTTTAGTGATAATCCCTATGTTTTCAAAACGAAACACCAGTTGATCAATCAACAAAAAGCAGGAGAACTAAAATTGAAAGATTGCGAAGAGTTGTCTAGAATTTCACAACACTTGATTGAATCCATTTATCAACATTTAAATGAAATCGATTCCATGACAGAAAAACACTTTGCTGAGTTTTCAAAAACAGAAGATAATAAATAATCTGAAAAACACGAACATTAACGACTTGAATTGATTATAAAGTTAATAATTTGTTGAAATAGACTTTGCTCTACCTTATACTTTAAAAGTATTCATCAGAAAAAAGGAACATGCACTTGTTCTGTAGAAATCGTTGGCTGTCTAAAATAGTTACTTAAACGAGCGAAACGAATCATTCTGATAAACTTAGAGTAAAAAGGGAGAGAGACAATTTCATGGAAAAGTTTTTCAAATTAAAGGAAAACAAAACGACTATCTCAACGGAAATGGTTGCAGGGATAACGACATTTTTTGCAATGAGCTACATTTTATTCGTAAATCCGTCAATTTTATCTCAAACAGGAATGCCGTTTCAAGCAGTATTTTTAGCAACAATTATCGCATCAATCATTGGAACCTTGATCATGGGACTATTTGCAAATGTTCCTTATGCTCAAGCGCCAGGCATGGGTCTAAATGCCTTTTTCACGTTTACAGTTGTTTTCGGTTTAGGCTATACATGGCAGCAGGCCTTAGCAATGGTATTTATCTGCGGGTTGATCAATGTTTTGATTACGGTAACGAAAATTCGTAAATTGATCATCAAGGCGATTCCAGAGAGCATGCAACACGCAATTGGCGGTGGTATCGGTATCTTTGTTGCTTATGTGGGACTTAAGAATGCAAAATTATTAGATTTTACGATTCAAGCAGAACCTGATAAAGGCATCGTTAATGGAAACAGTATCGTTCCAGCATTAGGAAACTTTAATAATCCTGAAATTATATTAGCAGTTATTGGGTTGGTTTTAACTACAGTTTTAGTTGTTTTGAATGTTCGTGGTGCTATTTTGATTGGTATTGTAGCTACGACGATTATTGGGATTCCACTTGGTGTCGTTGATCCGTCAAGTATAAACTGGCAAGAGAATTCTTTGGGAAATTCTATTAGTGAATTAGGAACAACTTTTGGTGCGGCATTTGGCGCAGATGGTATGCAGTCGTTATTTAGTGATGCATCAAAAATTCCTCAAGTAGTGATGACCGTCATTGCTTTTAGCTTATCTGATACATTTGATACGATTGGTACATTTATCGGAACAGGACGTCGGACAGGAATATTCTCTAAAGAAGATGAGCTTGCGCTGGAAGACAGTAAAGGTTTTTCAACAAAAATGGACAAAGCCTTGTTTGCGGATGCGATTGCAACTTCGATCGGTGCCGTGTTTGGAACATCTAATACTACGACTTATGTGGAAAGTGCTACAGGAATTGGTGCTGGGGGCCGAACAGGATTGACGTCAGTAGTGGTTGCTGTTTTATTCGCATTAAGTAGCTTATTTTCTCCACTGATTGCGATTGTTCCAGCACAAGCAACTGCTCCTGCATTGATTTTAGTTGGGGTCATGATGCTTGCGTCATTCAAAGATATTGAATGGACAAATTTAGAAGAAGCAATTCCAGCATTTTTTGCATCGATCTTTATGGGGCTATGTTACAGTATTTCTTACGGGATTGCAGTAGGATTTATCTTTTATGCAGTAGTTAAAGTTGCAAAAGGAAAAATTAAAGAAATTTCTCCAATTCTTTGGGTAGTAAATGCTCTGTTTGTTTTAAACTTCATTATTTTGGCAATTTTATAACGTATGATCGTGTTAAAAAGAAGTCAAAATGGCAATTAATTTTTTTGGTGGTTATTTCTTCTTTTGTCATGTATTGCTATTTAGGTTGTGAAACGAAAGTGAATTTTCACTTTTGTTTCACAACCTTTTTACTTGTTTACGTAAAATTTTTTTGAGAGATTGGAGAATTTGGAGTATAGTTAATAGTGAAGAACTTGTGAGGTGTATTTTAAGATGAAAATTGAATGGAAAAAGAATTTAATGGTTGCCTGGTTGGGCTGTTTTTTTACGGGTGCAAGTATTAGTTTAGTAATGCCTTTTATTCCTGTATATGTTGAGCAGTTGGGGACTCCGAAGAATCAGGTAGAGTTATTTTCTGGTCTTGCCATATCTGTTACGGCTTTTGCAGCAGCAATCGTTGCACCGATTTGGGGGAATTTAGCGGATAGAAAAGGTCGGAAACTGATGATGATCAGAGCAGCGGCTGGAATGACGATCACGATGGGTTCGTTGGCTTTTGTTCCAAATGTTTATTGGCTTTTGATCATGCGTTTTTTTAATGGGATACTCTCTGGATATATTCCTAACGCAACTGCGATGATTGCTTCACAAGCACCAAAAGAAAAAAGTGGATGGGCACTAGGAACTCTTTCGACAGGAGCAATTGCTGGAAACTTGATTGGACCATCGATTGGCGGGGCACTTGCTCAATGGTTTGGGATGGAAAATGTTTTTATTATCACTGGAGTGGTGTTATTGATCACAACTTTACTAACGATTTTCATGGTCAAAGAAGACTTCCAACCAATTGAGAAGAAAGATTTATTGAGTACAAAAGAGATTTTTTCAAAGATGGACCATGTATCCATTTTGATTGGATTATTCATTACAACATTGATTTTACAAATTGGTGTTACAAGTATTAGCCCGATATTGACACTATATATTCGCTCATTGAGCCATGATACTGGCAATATTTTGTTTATTAGTGGTCTAATCGTTTCAGTTGCTGGTGTATCTGCTGTGATCTCTTCACCGGTATTGGGGAAACTAGGAGACAAGATTGGTAATCATAAGGTTTTATTAGCTGGATTGATTTTATCAATGATTTGTTATATTCCAATGGCCTTTGTCAAAACGCCTTTTCAATTAGGATTACTACGTTTCTTTCTTGGGTTCTCAACAGGGGCGTTGATGCCGTCAATCAATACGCTGATCAGTAAAATCACGCCATCAGAGGGTGTAAGCCGGGTTTACAGTTACAATCAGATGTTTAGTAATTTCGGGCAAGTTTTGGGACCCATGGTTGGATCAACTGTTGCTCATGGTATGGGCTATAGTGCAGTATTTATTGTAACAGCGTGTTTTGTATTAGGAAATATTTGCCTGTCATTGTTTAATTTTCGAAAAATTTTAAATAAAAGTCTTTAAACGGTTGAAAACATAAAAAAACCAGTTACAATGTTTGTAATAACTGGTTTTTTTATAATCATCACTTTCACGGAACAAAAGGCGATTGAAAAGCTATTTTTGGAAAGTCAGCTTAAGGCGACGATCTGAAAGTTATTGAGCACTTTTAGTGGTTTCTTTTTTTGGTAATGCAAATTGACCAATCAATAAGATAATCACGCCGGTAATCAATGACATAATCGTTGTCAGCATAAAATCGTAAGTTCCGCCGTTTAAAGCACCACCGATATAACCGACTACTTGTCCTAGCAAGAAGGACCACAACAATACAAGAATGTAACGCATGGAATGCACCTCTTTTCTAGCTATAGTTTAGCACAATTTTTGCAAATGTAAAGAAATTGAAAGTTACATTTTTTGATTTAAAACCATCATATATAGAAGGAGATGCCCTATGCCCTTTCCACAATTATATACAATTACTTCCTATTCCTTACTCTCCAGTACTATTCGGATTCAAGAATTAGTGCAACAAGCCAAAAAACTAGGCTATACGACCCTAGGAATTACCGATATCAATGTGCTTCATGGGGCAATCGAATTTTTTGAAGCCTGCAAAAAAGAAGCAATCAAACCGATCATTGGTTTGACAGTAGAATATACGCCACAAAAGTCTGAAGGATCTGCTCAGTTATTATTATATGCAAAAAATTTAGAAGGATATAAAAACTTGATGCGGATCTCCACTGCCAAGATGAATAGTGAAAGACATTTTTATTTGGACGATATTAAAGAGTATTTAACGCATTTATTTGCCGTGATGCCGTCTGAGAGAGGAGAAGTGGCTTTTGCTTTAAAACAAAGTGAGGTAGAGGCAGCAGAAAGTTTAGATCGGTTAGTGCAATTATTTGAGCCAAACTCCTTTTTTGCGGGTGCCTCATTTACATGCAATCCAGAAACTGATCCGGCACTTTTTAAGTTTTACGAAGCAAAAGATCAACCACTTCTTGCTTTACAGGAAACACGTTATTTAAATCGAGAAGATGGCTTTGCATTAAAAGTATTAACGCACATCGAAAAAGGACAACAAATGATGCTTAATGCGGAAGAAACAGAAATTGAAGGCCCTTTTTATCTCAGAAATCAGACAGATGCAACTGAGCAGTTACGTACAATTGTGAATGAACAAGCTATTCACAATGCGGAAAAACTTGCCGAGCACTGTACGGTGGAGATTCCTCTACATCAGCGCTTATTGCCGCATTACCCGATTCCAGAAGGGAAACAGGCAGGGGAATTTTTGAAAGAGTTATGTTTGAAGAAACTTCCTGAACGCATTTCAATTGTTTCACCCGAATATGAAGAGCGCTTAGAAAAAGAGCTTGGTATCATCCATACAATGGGGTTTGATGACTATTTTTTGATCGTCTGGGACGTAATGGCTTTTGCTCATGATAAAAAAATCGTGACAGGTGCAGGTCGTGGTTCTGCTGCGGGTTCTCTGGTGTCATATGTTTTATCAATCACGGACGTAGATCCAATCAAATATGATCTGCTTTTTGAACGATTCTTAAATCCTGAAAGACACTCGATGCCAGATATTGATTTAGACATCCCAGATAATCGCCGTGAAGAAGTGCTGCAATATGTACGTGAAAAATATGGACACTATCATATGGCACAGATTGCTACATTTGGAACGATGGCAGCAAAAATGGTTTTGAGAGACGTTGCTCGAGTCTTTGGTTTGTCTCAAAGTGAGTCAAACCGTTGGTCAAATGCTGTGCCTAGTGCATTGAAAATGACGTTGAAAACAGCTTATACTGATTCAAAAAATCTTGTGGAATTAGTGAATTCTTCTGAAACGAACCGTCTATTATACGATACGGCTATGCGCTTAGAAGGCTTACCACGTCATGTTTCCACCCACGCAGCTGGTGTGGTGATCAGTGATTTGAACCTTTTAGATATTGTCCCATTACAACCAGGTTCAAACGATATTTTTCTGACGCAATTCACGATGAATGATGTTGAAAAAATAGGTTTGCTAAAGATGGATTTCTTAGGACTTAGAAATCTATCAATCATCGATGATACGATTAAATCGATCAAACGCGTGTACAAAAAAGAAGTGATCTTAAATCAAATTCCTTTAGATGATGAATTGACATTGTCCTTATTTAGACGCGGAGAAACGAGTGGTGTTTTTCAGTTTGAGTCAGCAGGTATCAGAAATGTTTTACGAAAACTTGGACCAACAAGTATTGAAGATATTGCAGCTGTAAATGCCTTGTATCGTCCAGGACCAATGCAGAATATTGATTTGTTTATTCGTCGAAAAAAAGGGCAAGAACCAATCAATTACCCTGACGCTGTTTTAGAACCGATTTTAAAGAATACGTATGGCGTTATTGTGTATCAGGAACAAATCATTCAAGTTGCCTCTACGATGGCAGGTTTTAGTCTAGGACAAGCAGATATTTTACGACGTGCAGTTAGTAAAAAGAAAAAAGATGTATTAGATGAAGAGCGCAAACACTTTGTTGAAGGTGCAATGAAACAAGGACACAGTGAAGACGTTGCAATGATGATTTACGATTATATCGAGCGTTTTGCTAACTACGGATTCAACCGATCTCATGCCTTCGCTTATTCATTTATTGGATTTCAAATGGCGTACTTAAAAGTACATTTTCCTGGCGCTTTTTATGCAGCAATTCTCCATTCGGTAAGACATAATCCTACTAAAATCAAGGAGTATATCGGAGAAGCACGAAAAAATAGAATGGTCATCGTGCAGCCATCGATCAATTCTAGTAACTATAGCTTTTACTTAAATAATGATGATCAAATCATGTTCGGTTTTAGTTCTTTAAAAGGAATCCGCAGAGATTTTATCCAAAATATTTTAGATGAACGAAAAGAGCGAGGTCCATTTAAAACATTTGATCAATTTTTATTACGTATTGATCGTAAGTGGTTGAAAGCTGAGAATATTCAACCATTGATTGCCATTGGTGCCTTTGACGATCTGCAAGCAAATCGTCGTCAATTAGCAGTTAGTCTAGAGAGTGAAATTCAAAACATCATTTATAGTGGCGGTAGCATGAATCTTTTAGAAGATACACTAAAACTAAAAGAGGTAGAAGTTGCAGATTACTCATTAGAAGAGAAGCTAGAACAAGAAGAACAATATTTAGGTGTATATTTGTCAGGTCATCCTACTGAAGAGTTCAAAAAAACGCGTTTAGCAAAACAAGTGATGTTAGTCAGTGATGTAGTAGAAAACCAATCAGCGCGCTTATTGATCTATGTCAAAGATATTCGCGTGATTCGTACAAAAAAAGGCGAACAAATGGCTTTTGTTGAAGGGGATGATTTAACTGGTTCCTTATCTTTGACGCTTTTCCCTACAGTTTTCAGAACGCTCCGTCAAACTGTTGAACAAAACCAAGTTTACTTTGTAGAAGGAAAAATAGAAAAAAGTAATTATAATCAAGAACTTCAATTACTGGTAAACCAGATTGAAAAAGCGAGTGATATTGAAAACAGCATCAGTGCAACAACGTGTTATTTAAAAATTATTGAAGCGAAAGACCAAAAAGAAATTTTGCAAAGTATTCAAGACGTCATTCAAAAGCACAGAGGGAATACACCAGTAATTATTTACTTTGAAAAAAATGGCAAAAAGTTAGTTCTGGGAGAAGAAAATTGGGTAGCTGATACAGTAGATGTAAAAGAACAACTAGAAGCGATTTTAGGTGATCAAAATGTTGTTTTCAAATGATTTACGGTAAAAAATACTAATTGTTTTCATCTTTTTTCAATTATTTCTTCTTTAATCAAGACTTTTTGCACTATTAATGGTAAAATGAATGACGTGATATTTTTGAGTAATGAATAACTGTGACAAAACTTGTTGCAGCTTAAAAGTATATTATATGAGGTGAAAGAACGAATGAAACGTATCGGTATTTTAACCAGTGGGGGAGACGCCCCAGGAATGAACGCTGCAATTCGTGCAGTGGTACGTAAAGGGATTTTTGATGGGATCGAAGTTTATGGGATCAACTACGGTTTTGCAGGCTTAGTCGCAGGAGATATCCGCCGTTTAGATATTGCGGATGTTGGTGACAAAATTCAACGTGGAGGAACATTTTTATATTCTGCACGTTACCCAGAATTCGCAACAGAAGAAGGACAATTAAAAGGGATCGAACAATTGAAAAAATTCGGCATCGAAGGATTAGTTGTTATTGGTGGTGATGGTTCTTATCATGGAGCAATGGCTTTAACAAAACGTGGATTTCCAGCTGTAGGAATTCCAGGGACGATCGATAATGATATTCCAGGGACTGATTTCACGATCGGGTTTGACACAGCAATCAACACAGTCCTAGAATCAATCGACCGTATTCGTGATACTGCCACTTCACATGTACGTACATTCGTCATTGAAGTAATGGGACGTGGTGCAGGCGATATCGCACTATGGTCAGGTGTTGCAGGTGGAGCGGATGAAATCATCATTCCAGAACATGATTTTGACATGGTTAATGTTGCAAAGCGTATTAGAGAAGGTCGTGATCGCGGCAAAAAACATTGCTTAATTATTTTAGCAGAAGGTGTGATGGGTGGTAACGAATTTGCCGATAAACTTTCTGAACATGGCGATTTCCACACACGTGTGTCTATTTTAGGACACGTTGTCCGTGGCGGTTCACCAAGTGCTCGTGATCGTGTCTTAGCAAGTAAATTTGGTTCTTACGCTGTTGAATTATTAAAAGCAGGTAAAGGTGGACAATGTATCGGCATGCTGAATAACGAAGTTGTTTCTGCAGATATCGTTGATACTTTGGAAAACAACAAACACAAACCAGATTTATCACTTTATGATTTAAATCAAGAGATTTCTTTTTAGATACAAGTTTCATAAAGTATCGCTTGAGGAAAATAGATAATCTTCATAATGTATAAACAAAAATGGAATAGGAGCGTTTGGTAATGAAAAAAACGAAAATCGTATGTACGATCGGACCAGCTAGTGAAACTGTTGATATGCTAGTAAACTTAATGAATGCAGGAATGAATGTTTGCCGTTTGAACTTCTCACATGGTGACTTTGAAGAACATGGAAACCGTATCAAAAATATTCGTGAGGCTGCAAAAATTACAGGGAAACGTGTAGCAATCTTACTTGATACAAAAGGACCTGAAATTCGTACGAACGAAATGGAAAATGGTGCTATTACATTAAAAACTGGCGATTCAGTACGTCTCTCTATGACAGAAATTTTAGGAACAAACGAAAAATTTTCAATTACTTATCCAGAATTGATCAACGACGTAAATGTTGGCTCTCATATTCTTTTAGATGATGGATTGATCGACTTAGAAGTGACTGATATCGATCGTACTGCGAACGAAATCGTTACACTTGTTAAAAACGAAGGCGTTCTTAAAAATAAAAAAGGTGTTAACGTACCTGGCGTTTCAGTAAACCTTCCTGGTATCACAGATAAAGATGCTGCTGATATCCGTTTTGGTATTGAACAAGGTGTTGACTTTATCGCAGCAAGCTTCGTTCGTCGTGCAACCGACGTTTTAGAAATTACTAAAATTTTAGAAGAAGAAAATGCTACACACATCCAAATCATTCCTAAAATCGAAAACCAAGAAGGGATCGACAATATTGACGAAATCCTAAAAGTTTCTGACGGTTTGATGGTTGCTCGTGGTGATATGGGTGTTGAAATTCCAACAGAAGATGTACCTGTTGTTCAAAAAGATTTAATCCAAAAATGTAATGCCTTAGGTAAACCAGTCATTACAGCGACGCAAATGCTAGATTCTATGCAACGCAACCCACGTCCAACACGTGCGGAAGCAAATGACGTTGCCAATGCAATTTATGATGGAACAGATGCAGTTATGCTATCTGGTGAAACTGCTGCTGGGGATTACCCATTAGAAGCCGTTCAAACAATGGCTCGTATCGCAGTTCGTACAGAAGAAGCATTGATCAACCAAGATTCATTTGCATTAAAATTATACAGCAAAACAGATATGGCAGAAGCGATTGGTCAATCAGTTGGACATACTGCCCGTAATTTAGGTATTCAAACAATCGTTGCGGCAACTGAGTCAGGACATACTGCCCGCATGATTTCTAAATATCGTCCAAAATCACATATCGTTGCGATTACATTTACAGAACAAAAAGCTCGTAGCTTATCATTATCTTGGGGTGTTTATGCAACAGTGGCAGACAAACCTGCAAGTACTGATGAAATGTTTAATTTAGCAACTCACACTTCTCAAGAAGAAGGTTTTGCAAGTGAAGGTGATTTGATCATCATCACGGCTGGTGTACCAGTAGGTGAAAGAGGTACAACAAACCTAATGAAGATTCAAATGATTGGATCAAAATTAGTTCAAGGTCAAGGAATCGGCGAAGCTTCAGTTATTGCCAAAGCAGTTGTAGCCAATACAGCTGAAGAAGCAGTAGCAAATGCAGTAGAAGGTTCTATTCTAGTTCTTAAAACAACTGACAAAGATTACATGCCTGCAATCGACAAAGCAATTGCTTTGGTAGTCGAAGAAGGTGGATTAACTTCTCATGCAGCAGTAGTTGCAATTGCAAAAGATATTCCTGTAATCGTTGGTGCTGCTGATGCAACAAGCTTGATTGAAAATGATGAATTAATCACTGTTGATCCTCGTCGTGGTATTGTATACCGTGGTGCAACAACAGCAATCTAGACCTTTTATTACAACGTTTAAAGAGCGCGAATGAATCATGCAATGTGATTCATTCGCGCTCTTTTTTATATTTTTTGAATCAAATTTCAATGATTTTAAATTTTTTTCTAAACGTTTTTTTAAACTATATAATACATTTAAATTAAAATTTAATTGGATAGCAAAGCTGCTTTGAATATAAGATTTAAATTTCTAACGTTCAAGAGACGATTTTTATATAAAAGAGCGTTCGATTTATGTTAGATAAATAATCATCATTCATAGGTACTTTAATAGCTTCTTAAAATAGATTCTGTTACTATAAATAATAGCATTTATATACAAGTTGAACCACACATTTTATAAAGGAGGAATCGTTATGAAAGAGAGTGCAAAAGCAGGAGTTTCGTTTGGTTGTGCATTAGCATTGGTCATCTCTTACGTGAACTGGCACAGTATTGTTTGGGCAGTATTTCATGGTGCTTTGAGTTGGTTTTATGTCATCTATTACGCAATTGTTTATGGCTTAAATTAAAATAAAATACTAGAAAAAATCAAAATAATACCGAGATTTTAGCAGCAACGGTGATTACTATATAAAGTTGAGCCAGATTTAATTTTAAAAGAATATTGAGACTGCCACTTATTTCTGTTTGTTAAGATAGTAAAAAAATTTTTAACAGAGGATTTTAAGAAAAGTTCTGTTAATGAACAGACAAATTATGCTATAATTACATAATTAAGATGGGAGGTTTAGTGCAAATGGAATCCATTTCAAAAGAATTTGCCGTTCAGCTGTTAAACGATGATGCAAACAGGATTATTATGTTGATCCGTAATCAAAAAAATAGCTTGTGTATTTCCCAGTGTAAGGCTTTTGAGGAAGTCGTAGATACACAAATGTATGGTTTTTCTCGTCAGGTGACGTATGCCATTCGAATTGGTATTTTAAGTTCAAAACAAGGACATCAATTACTAAGTGACTTAGAAAAAGAGCTTAATCAATTATATAGTGACGTTTATGAAGAGACACAAGAAAAAAAAGAGAGTGGCAAGGAGGGTTAAGCTTTGCCAAATAAGATAAAAAAGAGACATCTGTTAGACTATAGCATTTTGATCCCGTACTTAGTCCTTAGTGCAATCGGATTGATCATGGTCTATAGTTCGACATCTTCATTATTAGTATCAAAGGGATTATCACCAACAAGTATGGTCATCTCTCAATTACAATTTTGGGTTTTAAGTTTAGTTGCAATGTTTTTTATTTACAAGATGAAAACAACTGTTTTTCAAAATAAAGCCTTTATTATGTTTGCAATTAGTGTGATCTCTGTTTTGCTAATGGCCGTTAAATTTACACCATTGGGAAGAACGATCAATGGGGCTTCTGGCTGGCTATATTTGGGCGCGTTTTCGATGCAACCAGCCGAATATCTGAAAATTATGGTGATTTGGTATTTAGCTTTTATTTTGGGGCGTAGACAGAAATATATCGATAAAGAATTTAAAAAAGCTGTGTTTAGACCAATGCTTTTGGTTGGTTTTTTGATTTTTTTAGTGGCTATACAACCCGATTTTGGAAATGCAGCGATTCTAACACTAATAGTCATTATTATGTTATTGGCTAGTGGTGTAAACTATATGTATACTTATCTTGTTGGTGGCGCTGGAATTTTAGGTAGTATTGTTGTCATTCAGGCTTTGATACTAAGCAAAGGTAGTTTTATTCCTCAAAGGTATCAATATGTATATCAACGTTTTGCTATATTTTTAAACCCATTTAAAGATGAACGCAATGCCGGACATCAGTTAGCAAATTCATATTATGCGATCAACAATGGTAGTTGGTTTGGAAAAGGTTTGGGTAATAGCATTCAGAAAAAAGGTTTCTTACCAGAAGCACATTCGGATTTTATTTTTGCTATTACGATCGAAGAGTTAGGTCTCTTAGTTTCCTTGATCATTTTAGCAATTTTAATGTTTATGATTGCGCGTATCATTCTAGTCGGAGTGCGTTCTAAAAAACCGTTCAATTCATTGATGTGTGTCGGTATTGGTTCAATGTTATTGTTGCAGGTTTTTATTAATCTTGGCGGTATTACAGGTGTTATTCCTCTAACCGGGATCACATTCCCTTTTCTTAGTCATGGAGGAAATAGTGTGTTGATTATTTCTACAGCAGTGGCATTTGTACTGAATATCAGTGCAGATGAAAAAAAACAAAAAATGGATCAGGAATACCGATTACTTAATAATCAATAACTATAAATGAAGGTAATTGTATGGCAAGACAGAAGTAACTTCGATTTATTTTGACGTTAAATACTTCTCAGTCAGCCTAAATAAACAGGTAGGAGTGAAAGAATGAAAAAAGTTTTAGTAGCAAATCGTGGAGAAATTGCAATTCGAATTTTTAGAGCCTGTACAGAGATGCACATCGGGACAGTGGCGATCTATGCAGCAGAAGATGAATATTCAGTTCATCGTTTTAAAGCGGATGAAGCGTATTTAGTCGGTAAGGGTAAAAAACCAATTGAAGCGTACCTTGACATGGAAGATATTATCAGAATCGCTAAAAAATCTGGTGCGGATGCTATTCATCCAGGCTACGGGTTTCTTTCTGAAAATTTAGAATTTGCTCGTCGCTGTGAAGAAGAAGGGCTCACTTTTGTCGGTCCATCATTACACCATCTAGATATTTTTGGAGATAAGATCAAAGCAAAAGAAGCGGCTGTTGCAGCTGGGATTTCATCAATACCAGGTTCTGATGGTCCAGTTGATACTGTAGAAGGTGTCTTGGATTTTGGACGGACACATGGTTTTCCGATCATGATCAAAGCAGCACTTGGTGGAGGCGGTCGCGGTATGCGAGTTGCTCACGATGAAAAAGAAGCCAGAGAAGGCTATGATCGAGCGAAAAGTGAAGCTAAGGCGGCATTTGGTTCGGATGAGGTCTATGTTGAAAAATATATTTCAAATCCGAAACATATAGAAGTTCAAATTTTAGGGGATACGCATGGCAATGTGATTCACTTATTTGAACGTGACTGTTCAGTACAACGTCGTCACCAAAAAGTCGTCGAAGTAGCGCCTTGTGTCTCGATGAATGAAGAAAAACGGAAAGAAATCTGTGATGCTGCCGTTCAATTGATGAAACATGTTCAGTATATCAATGCTGGAACAGTTGAATTCCTGGTTGAAGGAGATCAATTTTACTTTATTGAAGTGAATCCTCGTGTTCAAGTAGAACATACGATTACTGAGATGATCACAGATATCGATATTGTAGTATCTCAATTGCAAATCGCTCAAGGGCTTGATTTACATAAAGATATGAAAATCCCGAAACAAGAAAATATTACGTTGAATGGTGCAGCAATCCAGTGTCGAATCACAACAGAAGATCCACTAAATCACTTTATGCCAGATACTGGTAAAATCGATACTTATCGTTCGCCAGGCGGTTTTGGTGTCCGTTTAGATGTTGGGAATGCTTATTCTGGTGCAGTCGTTACGCCTTATTTTGATTCATTGCTAGTAAAAGTTTGTACCCATGGCTTTACCTTTGAAAAAGCAATCCAAAAGATGGAACGCTGTTTAAGAGAGTTTAGAATTCGCGGGGTTAAAACAAACATCCCATTCCTTCACAAAGTGATTGGTCACCCTGAGTTTCAGTCAGGTGAGGCAAAAACAACGTTTATTGATAATACTCCGCAATTATTTGAATTTCCAAAATTAAGAGATCGCGGAAATAAAACAATGAAATATATTGGTGAAGTAACGGTCAATGGATTTCCTGGCATTGAAAAGTTAGAAAAAAAATATTTTGATGCACCGCGTATTCCGACAGATTTAGAATTACGTAGTGATTATGTGACAGCAAAGAATATTTTAGATAAAGATGGAGCGCAAGGAGTGATCGACTGGGTCAAAAAGCAAGAAAATGTTTTATTGACTGATACGACATTCCGCGATGCACACCAAAGCTTATTAGCGACTCGTGTAAGAACACAAGATTTTAAAGAAATTGCACGATTGACAGGTGAAGGATTGCCAGAGCTATTTTCAAGTGAAATGTGGGGTGGTGCAACATTCGATGTTGCCTATCGTTTCTTAAATGAAGACCCTTGGCAACGACTACGTAAGATTCGTAAATTAATGCCGAATACATTGCTTCAAATGCTGTTCAGAGGTTCGAATGCTGTTGGCTATCAAAATTATTCTGATAATGTTATTGAAGAGTTCATTAAAGAATCAGCAAGACAAGGCATTGATGTTTTCCGTATTTTTGATAGTTTGAATTGGCTGCCTCAAATGGAAAAAAGTATTCAAACCGTTAGAGACACAGGGAAAATTGCTGAAGCGGCTATTTGTTACACAGCTGATATCAATGATCCATCAAGAGCAAAATATAATGTTGAATATTACAAAAATATGGCGAAAGAACTTGAAAAAATGGGTGCTCATATTATTGCGATCAAAGACATGGCTGGTTTATTGAAACCACAAGCAGCCTATCGTTTGATCAGTGAGTTGAAAGATACGACAGATTTACCGATTCATTTGCATACACATGATACAAGTGGAAATGGTATTATCACTTACTCGGCTGCGACGAAAGCCGGCGTTGATATCGTTGATGTCGCGACAAGTGCAATGAGTGGGGCAACAAGTCAGCCAAGCATGAGCAGTTTGTATTATGCTTTAGTTAATGGCGATCGTACGCCTGATGTCAATATCGATAATACGCAAAAAATCAACCATTATTGGGAAGATGTCCGTATGTATTATCAACCATTTGAAAATGGCTTGAATGCTCCGCAAACAGAAGTTTATATGCATGAAATGCCAGGTGGACAGTACTCTAATTTGCAACAGCAAGCAAAAGCGGTTGGTTTAGGTCATCAGTGGGATGATATTAAAAAAATGTATCATACTGTCAATCTGATGTTTGGCGATATCGTAAAAGTGACACCTTCTTCAAAAGTTGTAGGGGATATGGCACTATTCATGGTTCAAAATAATTTAACAGAAGAGGATATCTACGCTAATGGAGAAGAATTAAGTTTCCCTGAATCAGTCGTTACATTTTTCCAAGGAGACTTAGGCCAACCAGTTGGTGGATTTCCAAAAGATTTACAAAGAATTATTTTGAAAGGACGTCCAGCATTTACTGAAAGACCTGGAAGTTTGGCAGCACCTGTAAACTTTGATAAAGTAAAAGCAGAATTAGCTGAAAAAATCGGCTACGAACCAAAATTAGAAGAGATATTGAGTTATTTGATGTACCCACAAGTATTCTTAGATTACCGTACTTCTTACCAAAATTTTGGTGATGTTACTTTATTAGACACACCAACGTTTTTCCAAGGGATTCGCCAAGGTGAATCGGTTGAAGTCCAGATTGAAAAAGGTAAAACATTGATTATTCGTTTAGATGAAATTGGTGATCCTGATATTGAAGGAAATAGAGTATTGTTCTTCAATTTAAACGGACAACGCCGTGAAGTAGTCATCAAAGATACCTCTATCAAATCTTCCGTTCAAGCAAAACGTAAAGCAGAACCAACGAATAAAGAACAAATTGGCGCAACGATGTCAGGCTCTGTCCTTCAGGTTTTAGTTAAAAAAGGCGATAAAGTCAAAAAAGGCGATGCCCTATTAGTAACAGAAGCGATGAAGATGGAAACTACGATTGAAGCTCGTTTTGATGGTATTGTTGAGCATCTTTACGTGTTTGAAGAGGAACCGATCAGTTCAGGTGACCTCTTAATTGAAGTAAAAGAACATTAAACGAAAAGTGGGGGAAAAGATGAAACGATTTTTAGCTTTCTTAGGCGTTTTCTTGGTAGTCCTGATAGGCGGATACTTGCAGCCAGTCTTTTTCCCCGCTGAAAAAATGCAGCAAAAAGCAGAAAGTGGGAGACAAGATATCTCCCATACTGCTTTACCATATGAGGAAATTTCCACATCTGGTTATGCTGCTTACATAGGTGAAAAAACAGATGACTTTGTAAAAGTGTTTGGTGAACCAATTGAAAAACTGAACACAGCTATGGGATATGAGCTATGGATCTATGGCGAAAAAGATGCAGATTATCTAGAAATGAATGTCCAAAACGAAAAAATTTCTGCAATTAAAGCATTCAACGATTCAAAAGAAACAAAACCATTCTCAATTGGTATGAAGTTATCTGATGTTTCAGAACTGATGACAATATATTCAAATTTTGCGTTTACATACAAAGAAAGCAACTATGATGTGGAACTGATGGAAGAAGATATGAATTATCGACCATTGATTGCTTTTGATAACAAAACATTTGCTATTTTATTTTTCAATCATGGTACAGGTAAACTTTCAGCTGTTACGTATTTAGACAAAAAAACATTATTGACATTAATGCCTTATCAATTGATTGAAGGAGAAGTTGTGCCTTTCTTTATAACAGAACAGACCTCTGGTTTTGATGCTGTTAGAAGCAATCAAATAATCAGAACGATCAATTTGCTGAAACTTGAGGAAGATTTACCTAGTTATCGTGTGAATACTGAAAGTCAAAAAAATGCTCAAAAACTATTTGATACTTTAAATAAAAATCAAAAAAATATTTTTTCGCTTGAAAGAGCAGAAATTTGGCAGTATAGCAAAGAACAAATGATGGCAACTGCTAGTTTTACACTCACAAATGATGAATATCAGAAATTATTGAAAATTGCTCAATTAGACAAGAAAAAGGCAACGGGTATGTATACAGAACCGGTTTATGACTCAACGTTCACTGTGCTTTCTTGGTTTTCTGATTCACTGTATTATTCTCGTTTCGCACATCAAGAAAACGAAAACATAGGCGTTGCTTTCTCTAAAGCAAGTATGTTAGTCTTATTACAAGAATCAGAAAAAGAAATATCACAAACAGAGGAAAGTGAATAAGGATGATAGTAACAGAAAAACTTTTTGAAATAGAAGATCAAACAGAAAAACTTGTTCAAGCCATTTTGACAAGTGAAAGCATTGAATCTTATAAAATAAATCGTCAAACAATGTACGGATCAAAAGATGTTCGAGACAAACAAAAGGCATTTTTAGACGCAAAAGATTCATTTGAGCGAATCGAAGCTTATGGGAATCATGCACCAGATTTTCGGACTAAACAACGTGCCGTTCGTCAAGCAAAGCGAGCTTTGGATATGAGCGAAGAAGTCGCAGAATTTCGTTTTTCTGAGACAGGTGTCCAAACGATCTTAGATTTAGTAGGTATGGCAGTAGCAAAAACAATTTCAGACGATATTAAAGTAGATGCTGGAAATCCCTTTTTTGAAAAAGGAAAACACTCGGGTTGTGGAGGTAATTGTCATGCAAGTTAAAGAAGAAAAAGAATTTACTATCCAAAAACGACGTTGTTTAGTTGTTTTTGTATTCAGTTTAAAGCAATTAAAAACGCTGAAGCGCTTTGGGTTGATCCACTATGTATCACGCAGAATGAAGTATGTTGTCATTTATATGAATGAAGAAGATATCGAAAGTTCAGAAGCTAAAATCAATGGTCTGCATTTTGTTCGTAAAGTAGAACGTTCTTACCGTCCTGATGTAGAGATGAATTTTGCTGAAAAGATTGGCACAAAAGCTGCTTATCAGTATAAGAAAGAAGAAGGATTTGAAGTGGAAGAATTAAGTACTCAAATTCGTTTAGCTGAAAATGTGTAAAAATTGAGATGAAAAATGTGAAAGAACGTCAAACATTTTTCATCTTTTTTCTGTATAATTACTATACTATTAAAGTATAGTAGCTGATTAAGTAAAGGAGCGTTAAAAGATGCGGGTTATTTCTGGAGAATATGGCGGACGCCGTTTAAAGGCATTGGATGGTGACAATACACGTCCTACAACGGATAAGGTAAAAGAATCGATTTTTAATATGATCGGTCCGTATTTTGATGGAGGTACAGTATTAGATTTATATGCAGGTAGTGGAGGTCTCGCAATTGAAGCAGTCTCAAGAGGAATGGATATTGGGATTTGTATTGAAAAAAATTTCTCTGCTGTTAAAATCATCAAAGAAAATATTGAAGTAACAAAAGAATCTTCCAAGTTTATAATCAAGAAAATGGACGCCAATAAAGCGTTGGCATTTTTAAAAGAAGAAAAAATAACAATCGATTTGGTTTTACTTGATCCACCGTATGCTAAACAGGAAATCGAAAAACAAATAGAACTAATGCTTGACTATAATTTACTAAGTGAAGATGGCGTCGTTGTTTGTGAGACGGATAAATCTGTCGTACTTCCTGAAACGATCGGTACATATGCAAAAACGCGCGAAACAACTTATGGTATCACTCAAATAACGATTTATAAACGGGAGGTACATGATGACTAAAATTGCTCTTTTTCCTGGCAGTTTCGATCCGTTGACAAATGGCCATCTAAATATGATAGAACGCAGCACAAAAATGTTTGATAAAGTCATTGTGGGAGTCTTTGTGAACACAAACAAAACGTCACTTTTTACCTTAGAGGAAAAACTTGTTTTAATTAAAGCAGCAGTTGCCCATTTAGAGAATGTGGAAGTAATCATTCAAGAAACGAAACTCACTGTTGAGGGTGCAGCAGAATTAGGTGCAACCTTTTTAATTCGAGGAATAAGAAATGTAAAAGATTATGAGTATGAAAAAGATATTGCTAGAATGAATCACCATTTAGCACCTGATTTAGAGACTGTTTTTCTACTAGCCGATGAAGCGTATGCCCACATCAGTTCAAGTCTATTAAAGGAAGTACTTAGATTTGGTGGAGATGTTTCTATGTATTTACCTGACTCTATTAATCAAGCACTAAATCAAAAGAATCGTGAGATGAAACTAAATGAAGAATAAACATGAAGAAAAACGATCAATCAAGTCGATGCTCCCTTTCATAATAGTTATTTTATTAATTGTTATAATGATTTTTCCCATACCTTATTACATTGAAGGCCCAGGAACAACCGAAAATTTAAAAGATTTTGTGACAGTGAATAATAAAAAAGATGCCGAACCAGGTGCTTTCTATTTAACAACAGTTGGGGTTCGTAAAGCAACATTAGGCTCAGCATTAAAAGCAAAATTCTCTGATTTTCAAGAATTAGTTAGTAAAGAAGAGCTGATGGGATCAAGTACCAGCAGTGAATACGATCGAATTCAGCAATATTATATGGATTCGTCAAAAAATGCTGCAATTGAGCAAGCGTTAAAACTTGCTGATGTTCCATATAAAATGATTTTTAAAGGTGTCTACGTTTTAGCAATTGAAGATAATTCTAGTTTTAAAGGGAAAATTTCTGTTGGAGATACTGTGACAGGAATCGACGGAAAAACATTTAAAAGTAGTGAAGAATTTGTCGACTATGTAAAAAAACAAAAAGTCGGACAAAACGTCACTGTAAGCTATTTACAAGATGGTAAATCTAAAGAGGCGGAAGGTAAATTGATCGAATTGCCAACAGATAAAAAAGCAGGGATCGGAATTGGCCTGACAGATCATACTGAAATTGAATCTTCAATTCCTGTTGAAATCAATGCAGGAAATATTGGAGGACCTTCAGCAGGTCTGATGTTTACCTTGGAGACCTATGAACAATTAACACAGAAAGAAATCCGCAAAGGACATAAAATTGCTGGGACAGGAACGATCAATACTCAAGGAGTGGTTGGACGAATCGGTGGTATCGACAAAAAGGTTGTGACTGCTAGCAAAAATGAAATGGAAATTTTCTTTGCTCCTGATGATGAAATCACGAAAGAAATGAAAAAAGCTGAGCCAGGAATCAAAACCAATTACGAAGAAGCAAAAGCTGCTGCTGAAAAAATTGGAACTAAAATGAAAATCGTACCTGTAAAGAACGTGCAGGATGCATTAGATTATCTTGAAGCGTTGAAAGAAAAATAAAAAAGGAAAGTTGGGACAGAAAGAGTTGTTTCTGCTACCGTTTATTCGGATTCCTTAAGTCTAGGCTATAACTCGTAGAGTTATGTCCTGGGCTTTTTTTATTTTAGTGTAAAAATCAAATGAACTTCATGTCGGGCAGATTCAGTGGGACAAACTACTAAAAGTTCTTAAAAACTATAATTTTTCGACGAATGAACTTTCATATTTTCTAACATGAAAAAATAAAAAGAATGCGTATCTTTATTTAGAAGGGGGAAAATCATGGATTATCGTATGTTGTTACAGAAATACAAGCAATATATCATCGGCTGCATTATTCTGCTGATAATTATTGGTAGTATTATACTCTTTACTTTTTTTAAAGCTGCACCTGATAAACTACCAGATGACGAGTTGATGATGAGCTCCGTCCATTCATCCCAGTCAAGTGAGATAGAATCGTCTTCTCAGCAAATATACGTAGATATAAAGGGAGCTGTGGAAAAACCAGGAATGTATGAAGGGACAACGAACATGCGTGTCTGGGACGCTGTGATGCTTGCTGGAGGTGTTAGTGATGTGGCAGATACAAAACAAGTCAATTTCTCTGAGCGAATTTCAGACCAAATGGTCATTTATGTACCAAAAATAGGTGAAGAAATTCAAATATCTGAGAAAAATAGTGAGTCACAAGAGAGTCAAAGTAAAGATACAAGTAAAATCAATCTAAATCAAGCTAGTGAGACCGAATTACAAACTTTACCTGGCGTTGGCCAAAAGAAAGCACAAGAAATCATTCATTACAGGGAAGAAAATGGCGGGTTTAAAACCATTGAAGATTTAAAGAATATTTCAGGTTTTGGTGAGAAGACATTTGAGAAATTAAAAGAGTTAATCACTTCTTAAAAAATTTTACTTAAGTGAAAAAAAGACAACTATTTTCAAAAAATTTTGTGCAGGTTCTTGACGGGACTTTTTCTATAATTTACTATTTGTATATCCTATTCATAATTTAAACTCAGCAAAAATAGATTTAACAATAACAAGTTAAAAAAAGGAGCAGAATATGACATTAGAACGAATTCCTTGGGATCAATACTTTATGGCACAAAGTGTCTTATTATCATTAAGAAGTACTTGTACACGTCTAGAAGTTGGTGCAACTGTAGTCAGAGACAAACGTATAATCGCTGGCGGTTACAATGGATCAGTTAGTGGCGATATTCATTGTATTGATGACGGTTGTTATATGGTTGATGGTCACTGTGTTCGAACGATCCATGCTGAAATGAATGCTATCTTGCAATGTGCTAAGTTTGGTATTCCGACAGATGAAGCTGAAATTTATGTAACTCATTTTCCTTGTTTACAATGCACAAAGATGATTTTACAAGCTGGAATCAAAAAGATCCATTATTTAAAAGACTACCGAAATGACGAATATGCTATGGCATTGATCAAACAAGTTGGTGCAACTGTAGATCAAGTAACACTATCGAAGAAATACTTTGCTGAATTACAATTAGGAGAAGATGAGACTGCTTCAGTGGAAGAAGCACCTCAAACAGATCAATAATTACTGGATCTTTCCAGTATTATTAACTATAGGAACAGTTTTTTTAATTTTAGAACCAAGCTTATTAACAGGTATGGTTTGGTTCTATCTTATCAGTCGAGTGCTTTACACACGAAATAAAATGATTATTGGCGTAAGTTTTTTGTGCATGTTCATTCTGACAATTTCTTGTTGGCAGACCTTAAACAGAGAAAAACAAGAAAAGTTTGTGGAATCAATTGAAATGACAGGTTATTTATCTGTATTACCGGATAAGATTAAAATCGATGGTGATCGTCTTCAATTGGAAGGTCATTTTTCTACGCGTAAAAAACAAAAACAAAAAATAATAGCCTTTTACAAAATTACATCAGAACAGGAAAAACAAAACTGGCAAGAAGAGAATCTACCTTTAAGAATGAAACTTGTCGGTGAATTTGAGACACCATTACCACAAACCAATCTCAATGGATTTGATTATCGAAAGTATTTGAAAGAAAATGGAATATATCAAACCTTATCGGTCAGTAATATTCATAAAATCGAAAGAGAAAGTCCAAAATGGTACGATGTTTTAGCTTTTTTTAGTAGTTTCAGAAAAAAAGCGATTGATTATTGTGACAATATATTTTTGAAAGAAACAGCTTTGCATCTTAAAACGTTGATTTTTGGGTTTAAATCCAATGAGTTTGCTAAAAAAGAAAGTGTATTAGCAAACTTAGGTATTCTTCATTTATTCAGTTTATCCGGAATGCATGTGACGTTTTTTGTTGGAAGTTTTAGGTATTTATTTTTAAGATGTGGTATCACAATAGAAAAATTATTTTGGTTGCAGCTGTTGTTTTCAATTGTTTATGCAGGATTAACTGGTTTTTCCATCAGTGTTGTTCGGGCATTACTGCAAAGTATGATTTCACTTAGTAATCGCGAATTTAAATGGCGTTTATCGGGGTTGGATTGTTGGAGTTTATCATTGATAGGTGGCTTAATTTTCCAACCTTACTTATTATTTTCTGCAGGTGGTCAATTAAGTTACGGTTTATCTTTTTTTATTTTGTATGTCCATCCTATTCTAGAAAGAATCAGCAATCAATATATCCGAATGTATTGTTTTTCTCTGTTATTGAATATTACGATGATTCCGTTGATTGGGCTAACATTTTTTGAATGGCAATTAACAAGTAGTCTTTTTACATTTTTATTATTGCCTATTTTTGAGCGAGCAATCTTACCTGTATTAACCATTAGTTTGTTAAGTTCATTTCTCTGCAAGATCCAACTATTGATAGATGGTTTAGAAATATATTTTGTGATTCAGCAATCAATTTTTGAGTGGTTCAGTCGTTATAGTACATTCACATTGATTACAGGAGTTTTTCCACCAGTTCTTTTTTTGTTCATGTGTATCTTACTTTTTTTATTACTTCATATGATGTACAAACGTTCAAAAAAAGCCTATTTGATAGGTGCAGGATTACTGTTGATGATGAACAATAAATATTTTTCTCCCAAAGGCACGATTGCTTTTATCGATGTTGGGCAAGGGGACAGTATTTTTATTCAAACACCATTTCATAAAGAGAATATTTTGATCGATACCGGTGGGAAGGTCGAGTTCGAAAAAGAAAAATGGGCTGTTAAGGCAAAACAATCGGCTAATGCAGACTACTCGGTGATTCCATATTTGAAAAGCAAAGGGGTAAAGTATCTTGATAAAGTTTTGATCAGTCATGGAGATATGGATCATTGCGGTGATTTGCTTGCGATCAATGAAAAGATACCGATTCGTTCATTGTACTTTCCTGTAGGAACAGAAAATAAACTCGCTTTTCAACAAATTCTAGAAAAGTTAAAATTGAAAGGGACAAAAATTTATCCAATCTTAGCTGGCGCATCGATTAGTCGTTCGATTTCTTTGAAAATACTGGCTCCAATCGTCTCAGGAGTTGGGGAAAATAAAGACTCGATGGTGGTTTATACAAAAGTTTCTGATCGACGCTTCTTATTTACAGGTGATTTGGAAAAAGAAGGCGAACAGCAATTAATAAGACACTTTCCAACACTGAAAGTAGATGTACTAAAAGTGGGTCATCACGGAAGTAAGACATCATCTGATCCTTTGTTTATCCGAAAAATTGGCCTCGAGGACGGAATTATTTCTTGTGGGCGTAATAATCGATTCAACCATCCTCATGCAGAAACCGTTGAGGTATTAAACCAAGAGCAGATAACTCAGTTCCAAACAGATAAAAACGGAATGATTTATTATGAATGGACACCATTTTCAAGAATGTCTCCAGCTAGAACAGTCATGGAATAAGACTAGCATTTCTTGAATTGCCATGATAGGATGGAAAAGAGAAATGAGGGAATTTATGAACTTACAAGAGGCATTAAAACAGGTGAGACAACAGCATTTTACTTCTGTTTATTTAATTCAAGGAACAGAAGAATATTTAAGTGAGTTATTTAAAACAGAATTAATGAATCAATTGATCAAAACAGAAGATGATCAATTTAATTATTCTTCATTTGATATGGAAGAAGTACCACTTTCTGTAGCAATGGAAGAAGCTGAAACGATTCCTTTTTTTGGTGATTATCGATTAGTTTTTATCGAAAATCCTTATTTTTTAACAGCAGAAAGAAAAACGAATGGATTGGATCATGATATCGATAGTTTAATAAACTATTTGGAGCAACCTTCACCGACGACTATTTTAGTATTTAGTGCAAATGTTGAAAAATTAGATGAACGAAAAAAAGTAACAAAAGCAATAAAAAAGAAAGCTGAAGTCATTGACGTTAATCCAATGGGAGAACGTGAAGTAAGGCAATATGTGGAACAGACGATTCAAAGTGAAGGGTATGAGATTCGCCCAGAAGCATTTGATTTATTGTTACAGCTGACAGATTTGAATTTATCGAAAGCGATGGGAGAACTACAAAAATTATTTTTGTATTCTTCTGACAAAAAGATAATCTCGTTAATCGGCGTCAAAGAACTTGTCCCAAAATCATTAGAACATAACGTATTTGATCTGACCAATGATGTTTTGTCTGGTAACGGGGAAAAAGCAATTCAGTTGTATGAAGACTTATTACTTCAAGGGGAAGAAACGATTAAATTAAATGCGATTTTGTTAAATCAAATTCGCTTATTCTTACAAACAAAAATCTTAGCAAAATTAGGTTATCAACAAGCGAATATTGCCGAAACGCTAAAAATTCATCCCTATCGTGTAAAACTAGCTTTGCAGCAAGTCCGTCGATTTGAGTTGGACCGTTTGGAAGCTATTTATGATGAACTAGTGGAGAATGATTTTAAAATGAAAACGGGTAAGATGGACAAAGAGCTGTTGTTTGAATTGTTTATTCTTAAACTATCTGGACAAGTGAACAGATAGTTTAAGAATATATATGATCGATTGCTATGATACACTCAAGAAATATAGCTGATGTCAAGAAGGTCTATAGCTGCTTTAAGCTGGGCAAAAAATTAAAATGGACATAGAATATGATTATCTAAATCGTTAGCGCCTTTTATTTAGTTGAAAGAAGAAAGTTTGTTGAATATAAGAGTTAGATCGATCGTAAAGATAGTGAGGTTCAACTAAAATAAATAGAAAGTATGGAATTAAACTTGAAGCGAATTTAATTCCATACTTTTTTACCATAAAAAAGAAGCTAACACGAGGTTAGCTTCTACAATATCATTATTTTGCTAATTGTTTGCTTAGACGTGATTTGTCACGGCCTGCTTTGTTTTTATGGATTAATCCTTTTGTTTCAGCCATATCAACAGCTTTAATAGCTTCAGTATATAACGCATCAACGTTGTCAGCACCAGCAGCTACAGCATCTTCAAATTTCTTGATAGCTGTACGCATTGCATTTTTTTGAGATGAATTTTGAGCATTCTTATTAGCGTTAGTACGTACACGTTTAATTGCAGATTCAATATTTGGCATTTCTTTCACCTCCGATAAATTAAGGTCTTACACAGGAAAATCCATATGTAATTCAACACTAATCATTATACCTAATCCAAACAGGCATTGCAATAAAAGATGACAAGTTTTTTTCCTTAACAGTAAAAAATATTGATTTCATCAATTGGAAATTAGTTTGAATTTAAGTGTGACAAGAAAAAACAGATACATTTTATAAAAAATATGTTATTATGACAGGGGAAAAATGAAATGGTGGTGTTACTATGAATATTGCTCTAATTACAACAATTACTCTTGTGATGGGCGTTATTTTTGTTAATGGTTGGACAGACGCACCAAATGCTATTGCAACCGCTGTCTCTACTCGTGTCTTAAAACCAAATGTTGCGATTTGGATGGCTGTTGTAATGAACTTCTTTGGTGCATTGGTAATGACATATTTTAATGCACAAGTTGCCGAAACAATCAGTAATATTGTTAGTTTTGATGCACAGGGAAATGCATCGCAGGTCGCTTTAGCAGCGTCTTTATTTTCGATTGTCGTGTGGTCTGTGGCGGCGTGGTATTTTGGCATTCCAACGAGTGAAAGTCATGCGCTGATTGCTGGTTTGACCGGTTCTGCAATGGCCTTAGGAGGTATTGGCGCAGTGAACGGTTCTGAATGGGCGAAAGTAATTATAGGTTTAATTGTCTCCACAGTTATGGGCTTTGGTGGCGGTTTTATTGTTACAAAGCTAATTGTAATCCTTTTCAAAGGAGTTGCGAGAAGAACAGCAAATAAAGTCTTCACTTATGGACAAGCGATCGGTGCAGCTGCAAATGCTTTTTTACATGGCGCTCAAGATGGTCAAAAATTCATGGGTGTATTTATGTTAGGCCTATATTATAATAATCTGGCGGAAAAGTCTGGTTCAGGATTTATTATCCCGATTTGGGTCATGGTTCTTTGTTCTGTTACAATGGGATTTGGGACATCAGTAGGTGGTATGAGAATCATCAAATCAGTTGGGATGGACATGGTAAGATTAGAACGCTATCAAGGATTTGCGGCCGATTTAAGTACAGCAGTTTGTTTATTTGCAGCGTCCCTTTTTGGTATTCCAGTTTCTACTACGCACACCAAAACGACTGCGATCATGGGTGTAGGGGCTTCAAAACGAGTATCTAGTGTGGATTGGCGGATTGTAAAAGAAATGCTGATTGCTTGGATCTTGACGTTTCCAGGTTGTGGGATCATTGCTTTTATTATGGCAAAATTATTTATAGCACTATTTTAAGGAGAGAGTAAAATGGCTAGAAAAAAACAATTTGATTACTTTAGTGAATTGGAACATTTAGCAAAAAATGCTCATCAAGCAGCAGAGCTTTTAGAGCTGATTGCACTCAATTATTCGCTTGAAACATTAGAAGATGAAGCAGAAAAAATTCATGTCTTAGAACGTGAGGGAGACCAAATTGTTCAAAAAATTATGAGTGAGTTATATATTTCATTTATCACGCCTATTGATCGAGAGGATATCGTTAAAATTACACAACGTTTAGATGATGTCCTTGATACCATAAATAGTATTGTTTATTTACTCAGTAGCCTAGTGGTAAAAGAGTTGAAGGATAATGCTATGATATTCATTACGTACGCTGTAGAAGCTACGGCCGGCGTATTAACAGCAACAAAAGAGTTTGCAAAGTTTAAAAATTCAAAAACGTTGCATACGATGATAAATGAAGTAAGTGAAATAGAGGGGAAAGCTGATAAATTATATAGTGATTCTCTCAAAGATTTATTTACGAATGAGCAAAATCCGATTGAAGTGATTCGCTGGAAAAATGTCTATGATCAACTAGAAGAATTATTAAATGCTAGTGAATCGGTTGTTGATGTAATCGGTGGTTTGGTCATAAAAAATAGTTAAGCGTGTAGAGATCGAAGCAGAAAGACTTGATCATTGTTAGAGGTGAAGAAGTTTCTTATATCCACTCATTATTTTATTCGTATTTCAAATTTTAAACGAAAAAGGAATTTACTGTTGTTCTTGTATACTCAGTCGGAGGGATTAGATGGATAATCAAAAAATTCTAGCAATAAAACAATTTGCACAGTCGAAAATGAAAAAAGATCAATCAGGTCATGGCATGGATCATATAAATAGGGTGGTCCGCTTAGCGGAAAAAATTTCAGCTACTGAAACGTGCGATCGTTTTATTATTACAGCAGCAGCTTATCTTCACGATACTGTCGATGATAAATTGGTTTCTGATTCTGAGCTAGCGTTTCAAGAACTAACTGAATTTTTAAAAGAAATTCAACTTTCAACTATCCAAATCCAGCAAATCACACATATAATCAAGAATCTTTCTTTTAGTCAAGCACTTAATGGGAACTCAGAAAAACTTACAATCGAAGGTCAAATTGTGCAAGATGCGGATCGTTTAGACGCTATGGGGGCTATTGGTATTACACGAACAATTTATTATGGTGCATCTAAAGGAAATCAACTCTATGATCCTAAAATCAAACCTAGAACACTTGGCTCAAAAGCTGAGTATAGAGAAGAAAGTACGATTATCAATCATTTTTATGAAAAAATTCTTTTGCTTAATGAGACGCTCAATACGGATTATGCTAAAGTTTTAGGTAAAAAAAGACATGAGTTTTTAGAGTCTTTTTTGACAGAGTTTTTTGAGGAATGGGATTAAGAAAAAGAGATTGTTTCTGCTCCACCGTTTATTTGGATTACTTAAGGCTAGAATGTAACTCGTAGAGTTATATTCTAGTCTCTTTTTTGATTAAACTAATTCTGTTTTTTGTGTATGAAATGGTTGAAGAGATTTTTTTTCAATGGGAATTGTTTTTAACATTCTTAATCCATTTAAAATGACAAGGATCGTACTTCCTTCGTGTCCTACAACGCCAAGAGGCAAATTAATAATTTGAAAAAAATTGGAGAGAATAAGTATTGCAATGACTCCAGCAGAAAAAGCAATGTTTTGAGTAACGATTCGTTTTAATTTTTTTGAAAGCAAGTGACTCATTTGTAATTTTTTTAAGTCATTTTTCATTAAGACCATATCTGCTACATCCATTGCTATATCGGTGCCTTGGCCCATAGCAACACCAATAGCTGCATTCGCTAAGGCTGGCGCATCATTAATACCATCTCCGACCATCGCATTGATTCCGTACATCGCTTTTTGTTTTTTGACCAAAATTGTTTTGTCTTCAGGCAAACAATCTGCATAAATATCATCCACTTCAAGCTCAGCTGCTACAGCCGTAGCTGTTTTCTCGTGATCTCCAGTAATCATTGTGGTATGAATACCCGATTGTTTAAAATAAGTGATTACTTCCTTAGCTTCAGGTTTTGGAACATCTAATAATCCAAAGTAAGCGACGATCTCTTGATCCTGAAATAGATAAATGACCGTTTTTCCAGCATTTTGTAGTTGCTCGATTTCAATTTCTAATTCTTTACTTATCGTTGTATATTCATTGAATGCACTTTTTCCGACACGCCAAGTTGTTGCACCAATCGTTGTTTCCATTCCAAAACCAATAATATTTTTCACTTCGATTTGGTCATAGACAGCAGTATTTTCATTTTCAAATCGAGTAATTATTGCTTGAGCTAAGGGGTGGGTGGATTGTCTTTCCATTGCTAACAATATATTTAGGCTTTCTTGCTTATTTTTTAAAAATATAGCATCTGTGACTACAGGAACACCAAGAGTCAGAGTTCCCGTTTTATCAAAAGCTATTGCTTTTAATGAAGCTAAGTTTTCTAAATAAGCGCCACCTTTGAATAGTACGCCATTTCTTGCACCATTAGAAATGGCAGCTAGTGTTGCTGGCGTGGCTGATGCAACCAGAGCACAAGGTGAGGCAACAACTAATAATACTATCCCTCTATAAAAGCTTTCATTCCATGACCAGCCTAAAAATACATACGGAATGATGATCATCATAGGAATTGCAACTAAGACGATTTTTACATAGGTATTTTCCAGTTTTTCAATAAAACTAGCTGTTTGTGATGGTGTATTTTGCGCTTCTTCTACTAAACGTATAATTTTAGCAAATAATGTATCTTCACTATTTTTGTTGACTGTCATCGTGATCGCTTCGCCTAAATTAATTGTTCCGCCAAATAATTCATCGTTGATTCCCTTTTCAACGGGAACAGATTCCCCTGTGATAGCTGCCTCATCAATAGTTGAGGACCCTTTGATCAAAATACCATCGATTGGAATACGTGCACCTTTTGGTACAAGCAAACGATCACCTATTTGTAATTGAGTAACAGTGACGTCTGTTGTTTTGCCTTGATCGTCAAGTAAAAGAGCTGTTTCAGGCTGCATATTCATCAAACTGGCGATTTCTTTTTTACTTTTGTTAGTTGTGTATTCTTCCAGTGCACTACTAAGACAGAAAATGAAGGTCAACATTGCGCCTTCAAACCAATTTCCAATGATACAAGCTCCGATTGCTGCCAAGGCCATTAGTAAATCGACATTTAGATGCTTATTTTCAAACGTATCTAGTATGCCTTCCTTTGTTTGTTTGAAGCCACCAAAAAAGACAGCGAGAATAAAACTGATTGGGTAAAATACTGTTCCTGATTTTTCTAAGATAAAGCCGATGATCATAAAAATTAAACATAAAATAGTGGATAATAATGCTTTTTTTTCTTCTGAAAGTTTCATGGTTATCACTCCTCATAACGAGAATAGCATAAAATAAATATAATTGATAATGAATTATTCTAAATGAGAACGATAGTGATTATCAATTAGTTAAATCCTTTATTTTAAAGGGGATTTGATTATATTTTTTGAATACTTATTCTAATTAAGAGTGATAATCATTATCACTGGTTTAAGTTGATTTACTCATTTTTCTATAAAAAAAAGAACCGATTCAATCGGTTCTGATATGAATTATGAAAATAGCCAATAACTGATAAGTAAAACACCTAATATTATACGATACCAACCAAAAACAGTGAAATCGTTTCGTTTTAGATAGTTCAATAAGAACTTGATGACGATTATAGAGACAACAAACGCCACAATAGAACCAGTCAATAAAATAACTATTTCACTAAATCCAAATGAATTTCCTTTCATAACAAACTTCACTATCTTTAGAAAACTTGCTCCAAACATGACAGGAATACCAAGGAAAAATGAAAATTCTGTTGCTACAAATCGCGATGCGCCGATAATAATAGCGCCAAGAATCGTTGCTCCTGAGCGAGAGGTACCTGGAATCAAGGATAGGACTTGAAAGAATCCTACAATTGCTGCAGCTTTATACGTAAAGTCTCTCAAATCTGTGCATTTTGGGTTGCGATCTCTATTTCTTTTTTCAATCACTACAAATGCAATTCCATAGACGATCAGCATCAAAGCAACGGTAAAGAAATTATGAAATTTTGCTTCTAGCCAGTCATCTAATGGGATTCCTATTATTGCAGCCGGAGCACACGCAACAACAACTTTTGACCATAGAATCCAAGTATCTTTTTTCTCAACTTCATTTTTTTGTGGTGAGAAAGGGTTTAACTTATGGAAATAAAGAACGACGACAGCCATGATCGCACCAAGTTGGATCACGACATTAAACATTTCCATAAAATCTTTGCTGAGGTTCATTTTAATAAATTCATCGACTAAAATTAAATGACCAGTACTACTAATTGGAAGCCACTCTGTTACTCCCTCGATAATACCTAAAATAATTGCTTTCCATAAATTTGATAAAAGCATAGCTTCAATCCTTTCCAGCATAAAATAATAAATCAATAATAGTATACCTTTTACAGTCAGAAAAACCAACTAACTTTTGATAAGTGTAAGAAAAATTTAGATTCAAGCATATTGAGTGTTGTAATTATCCGTGGAATTTCCTATACTGTTACTATTCATGAAAATTGGAGGGAAAAGAAATGTTCGGATTTTTAAAAAAGAAAGAACCAGTTCAATTAAACGAAACAATGTATGCAGTAGCAACAGGAAATTTGATTCCAATCAGTGAGGTCAATGATCCTGTCTTTTCACAAAAAATGATGGGTGATGGTTTTGCTGTTATTCCAGAATCAGGCGAGATTTATTCACCAATTGATGGTGTTGTATTAAGTGTTTTTCAAACAAAGCATGCTGTTGGGATGAAGATGGCAAATGGACTTGAAATTTTACTTCATATGGGAATCGATACTGTTGAACTTAATGGAGCCCCTTTTGAGGTAAAAGTAAGTGAAGGTTCTAAAGTATCTCAAGGAACGTTGATTGCGACGGTTGATTTAGAGGCTATTAAAAATGCCGGAAAAGCAATCGATATGGTTGTTGTGATCACGAATATGGATGCAGTAAAAAGCTTTGATCTTAGCCGTACTGGACAAGTTAAAGCAGGAGATGAAGTTGGTACTGCTAAAGCATAATTAAGTTGAAAAGAGTAGAAAACATTAAATTGTTTTCTCTTTTTTTTGCTCCTTTATGAAAAAAAATTTCATTTTAAAAATAAAAATGATGTTTAAGTTGAAATAATATTTCAAATGATCTATAATGAAAGCGGATTAGGAAGGAGCGACTAAAATGTATGGCATTTCGATTTTTTTGAGTGAAGAGATGACAGATGAAACACGCACATATATTGAAAAAATGAGCGAAATTGGTTTTAAAGGAATTTTTACTTCTCTACATATCCCAGAAGATGATGCTGCGTTATATGCTCAAAGATTAAAAGAACTTGGTCAGATTGCACAAAATACCGATATGAAACTGATGGTTGATATCTCAGGTGAAGCAATAAATCGAGCGGGATTTTCTTTTGAACGACTGGATGAAATTTTATCTATAGGAGTTACTGGTTTACGTATGGATTATGCTATTTCAAACCAAGAGATTGCGAAGGCTTCTCAATATTTAACAATTGGATTGAATGCTAGCACAATCACTGTAGAAGATGTGAAAGAATTGCAATCCTTCAACGCCGATTTCACAAATTTTGAAGCTTGGCACAATTATTATCCGAGACCCGAAACTGGGTTATCTAGTCAATTTTTCCGAGAAAAAAATCGTTGGCTAAAACAATCAGGTTTTCAGGTATTTGCGTTCGTTCCAGGAAATCAGCAGTTAAGAGGACCATTATATGAAGGTCTGCCAACACTAGAAAAGCATCGATATGACAATCCGTTTTCAGCAGCTTTGGATTTGAATGAAAATTATGAAGTGGATGGTGTTTATCTGGGTGATCCTGAAATTACCAAGCGCACAATGCATCAATTTGAAGCCTATAGTTGTGATCAAATTCTGTCACTTGAAGTAGCTGATATCGGCAGTAGCTATTACTCACATATTCTAGGGGTCCACAAAAATCGTCAAGATGAAGCACGTGATGTAATTCGTAGTGCAGATGCGCGATTTAAAGAGATACCGACAGTTGATCCGGAAATAGTATTAGAACGAAATCAGGGCAGTGTGACTATTGATAATCTTCACTACGGAAGATATATGGGCGAAATACAAGTAACAAAAAAAGATTTACCGGCGAATAAAAAAATTAATATTGCAGCAAAAATTGTATCAGAAGACTGCTCATTGCTTCATTTAATAAACGCAGGTAGAGTCTTCAATTTAATAGAGAAGGGAACTTTGTAAAATGAACTTAGAAAACTTAACTACAGAACGTAGAAATCAGGAAACTATGAACTTGGATAAACTAACGATAAAAGAAGCCTTAGATAAAATGAATCAAGAAGACCAGAAAGTCGCTTTGGCAGTAAAAGAAGCACTTCCTCAAATCGAACCAGTGATAGAATCGATCATCGCAGCCTTTAATAACGGTGGCCGTCTGATATATATGGGTGCTGGAACGAGTGGACGTTTAGGTGTACTTGATGCAGCAGAGTGTGTACCAACATTTGGCGTAGATGCATCTATGGTTCAAGGCCTGATTGCTGGTGGCCAAAAAGCTATGACTGTAGCGGTTGAAGGCGCAGAAGACTCTAGAGAGTTAGGACAACAAGACTTAGTAGATCTTGCGTTGACAGACAAAGATGTTGTGATTGGGATCGCAGCTAGTGGTCGGACACCGTATGTAATTGGAGCTTTGATATATGCAGATTCAATTGGTGCTGCTACAGCGTCGATATCTTGTAATAAAGAGGCTGAAATCAGTCAATACGCTCAAATGCCAATCGAAGTCGATGCAGGACCAGAATTTTTAACAGGATCTACTCGATTAAAATCAGGTACAGCACAAAAATTGATCTTAAATATGTTGTCGACGATTTCAATGATTGGAATCGGCAAGGTATACAACAATTTAATGGTCGATGTAAAACCTACAAACGAAAAATTAGTTGAACGATCAAAACGAATTATCATGGAAGCGACGAATTGTGACTATGAAACGGCCGCAGATTATTTTGTAAAGGCAGATGAAAATGTAAAACTTGCTATTGTCATGTTGCTAACAAATTCTTCAAAAGAAGAAGCAGTAGAAAAATTAAATCAAGGCAATAATTTTATAAAGAATACAATTTAAAAAAAGTTTAAAGGAGAAAAGACTATGGCAGAAGATAAAATCAAACGTATAGCGAGGGAAATCTATGATGAAGTAGGTGGCCAAGGGAATGTTTTGAAACTTAGACATTGTATGACTCGTGTTCGTATGGATATTCGTGATTATGATGAAGTTAATTTAGAAGGATTGAAAAATATTGATGGCGTAATGGGTGTTGTAGAAGATGATACGCTACAAGTTGTAATCGGTCCTGGAACAGTCAATAAAGTAGCACAAGAAATGGTCGATATGGCTGGTGTAAAACTGGGAGAATCCTTTGCAAGTTCTAATGAGCAAGATTCAACTGGAAAAGAATTAGTTGAAGAAAAAGCAGCACAAATGAAAGCGGCACAAAAAGAAAAAAACAAAAGTAATTCTAAGTTTAAAGTAGTTTTGAAGTCTATTTCCAATATTTTTGTTCCACTGATTCCAGCATTTGTTGGAGCGGGTATTATTGGTGGGATCGCGGCAGTTATGTCCAATCTTTTAGTCGCTGGAACAATTGGTGATTCTTGGCAACAATATATTGATGTTTTAAATATTATCAAAAATGGGATCTTTGCTTACTTAGCATTATATACGGGGATCAATAGTGCCAGCGAATTTGGTGCAACTCCAGCACTTGGTGGTGTAATTGGAGCAGTGACAATGCTGACAGGAATGAATCCTGAGACACCTCTACCAAATATTTTGACTGGCGATAATTTATCAGCAGGGCAAGGGGGAATTATCGGAGTTATCTTTGCAGTTTGGCTACTTTCTTTAATCGAAAAACGACTACACAAAGTTATTCCTGATTCAATTGATATCATTATTACTCCAACAGTCTCATTGCTTGTGATCGGATTGATTACAATATTCCTCATAATGCCTGTCGCGGGATTAATTTCAAATAGTCTAGTAGGGGTAATCAATGTTGTATTAGAAAAAGGTGGTATTCTAGCCGGTTTTACTCTAGGTGCTACATTCTTACCAATGGTAATGTTTGGATTGCATCAAATATTGACACCTATTCACATCGAAATGATAAACCAAACGGGAATGACTTTATTGTTACCAATCCTAGCAATGGCCGGTGGTGGTCAAGTTGGTGCGGCATTGGCTTTATGGATTCGTTGTAAAGATGACAAAAAACTTGTCGAAATGATCAAAGGTGCGTTGCCAGTAGGAATTTTAGGTATTGGAGAACCGTTGATTTACGGCGTGACATTGCCTCTGGGACGTCCGTTTATTACAGCTTGTATTGGTGGCGGTATTGGTGGAGCTGTGATTGGTGCTTTTGGGAATGTAGGCTCGATTGCAATTGGTCCAAGTGGTGCAGCTTTAATCCCATTAATCGCAAATAACCAATGGTTGGTTTATATTTTAGGATTACTGGCAGCATACGCAGGTGGTTTTATTGCAACATTTTTCTTTGGTATTCCAAAAGACCTACAAGAAAAATAAGTCTAAATAATTGTTAGTTAAAGAACAACTGGTTTCTTAGCATAAGGCATTTGAATGCTGAGCTAGATAAATCAGTTGTTTTTTTATTAACTATTTCTAATTTAATAGACGGATTTCCTTTCTGTTTTTTTTTAGCTATAATAAAGAAGTAAACTGCTGAAATAGATATTAAAATAAAATTGATTTCGGTAAGAAAAAGGATGTGTAGGAAATGCAGCAAAATATAATTTTAACAATTCAAGATCATCAAAAACATTTGCCTGGTTCTGAGCAAAAAGTAGCAGAATATATTTTAAAAAATACGAGCGAAGTCATTAATTTAAGTGCCCAGGAATTAGCTAAAAAGTCTGGGTCTAGCCCGGCAGCAATCATTCGTTTTTGCCGATCGATTGAGGTCAGTGGTTTTACTGATCTAAAATTATTGCTTTCAGCGAACCTTGGATCTGTGCATACTCAAATGTCTACCGAAGTCGAAAATGGTGAGACTACGAATGCGATTAAAGAGAAGCTTCAGCACCGCTTGATTCATATTTTAGAACGTACCAATGAACATTTGGAAAGTGAAGCAATTGATCAGGCAGTTGTGGATTTGCAATGTGCTGAAATTATTTTTGTTTATGGTCTTGGGGCATCGTCATTAGTTGCTCAAGATATTTATCAAAAATTTACCCGTTTAGGATTGAATGTGTTTTTTACGATGGATCATCATTTGTTTGCTTCTGCGCTTGGTACAAACGGGTTGAAAGGGATTTTTATAGGCGTTTCAAATTCAGGGAAAAATCAGGAAACAAATGCATTGGCCGATCTGGCTATTGAAAAAGGGCTGATGGTGATTGGATTGACTGCTGATTCTGATTCATTATTGGCGAAGAAAAGTTCTATTTTACTATTGACACCAGCAGGAGGAGAAGCCCCATTGCGAAGTGCAGCAACTGTTTCATTAACAGCACAACTCTATGTAGTTGACGTCTTGTTCTTTGCTTATGCTGCTAAGAATTATCAGGAAACATTAGAAAAAATCCAATATTCTAAGCAAGCTGTTGAGATTGTAAAAAAAGACTTGAATTAAAAAAATGTAAAAGTAAGAGAGGGTAATTTTTGTACCCACCTCTTACTTTTTAAATATCGTGAAACAAAGCTGAAGGTCACTAATGTTTCACAATGTACTTATTCTGGATTGATTAATTATATGAGGCACTACGTCCATTTTCAATATAGTGGGTATCATTGACGGAATCAATCGTAAATTTTCCATTTTCATAGATAAGTTTAGTCACACTGCCATTTTCAAGACCAATCTGCATAGGTAAGCTATCATCGATCAAGGACATTAAAAATGAAATCGTCAATCCATGGGAAACGATCAAAACATTGCCACCACCATTTTTTTCTCGATAATAGGCAATATCTTCAAAACCACTCCAAACGCGTTCACGAATTTTTTCATAAGGTTCAGCCCAGTTAGCTGTGTCTGCAGCAACGATGGCTTCAGCCAACTCTTTATAACTGATCCGATTAGTCATCATATCTTCATAATTGTTAAACGCTAGAATTCTAGGAACGACGCCCCAAAGTTCTCCATCATAACCGCCATCTAAAGAACCGAAGCACCATTCACGAATACGGCTATCTGTGCCATAAGGAATAGCTTCGCCTTTAAGATGTTCTTGTAAAATAATGCGTGCGGTCTGCATTGCACGACCGCTATCACTGGAATAGGCTTCTTTGAAATCAATCTCTTTTAAACCAAGCCCCAAATAGTGAATGACTTGTTCCCCATCTTTCGTCAAGGGGGTATCAGACCAGCCCTGAGTTCTGCCTATTGTGTTGAACATCGTTTTGCCATGTCGAACAATGTACAGCGTTGTTGGTTCATTCATACTTTATTTCCTCCCTTATTAGATAAATAACAATAGTATACGTTGTTTTTAGTTAAAAAAAGGATTTGTTTTCTTCTCATGTTCGATCGTAGTTGCATCGCCATGTCCAGAGTAAGCTGGAAATTCATCTGGTAATGTGAAAAGATAGGTATTGATACTGTGAATAAGTTGTTGCATGTCACCCGTGTGTAAGTCAGTTCTACCGATGCTTCCTTTAAATAAGGCATCACCTGTAACAACAAAGTCATCAAACACAAAACTCACACTGCCAATCGAATGTCCAGGTGTCGGTACAACAGAAAAAGTCATTCCACCCAACTCATAATCGGTCAATTCAAATTCTACTTCAGCAGGCTGAACGATAATATCTGCAATATCGTCATGACGGCCTAGTCCAGATAAATTAAGGATAGGGTTTGACAACCATTCTTGTTCCAGCGGACTGACATAAACAGGGATAGTATATTGGTGACGGAGCTCTTCGACTGCACCGATATGATCATAATGTGTGTGTGTTAATAAAATAGCAATTGGTTTTTTCCCTGTCTTTTCAATAAATGTGGCTATTTTGTCTGCTTCAGCACCTGGATCAATAATCAATAAATTTTCTTCATTATAAATTAAATAGCAATTTTCTTGAATAACACCAGTTTGAATACGTTCGATTTTCAGCATAATTAGTTGCCTCCTAGTAGTATGATTCATTACTAAGTATAACTCAATTCTACTTAGAATCAAAAGGCAGTGCAGTAATTTTAAGTATAAAATCAAAATTTAGCTGGATGGTTGAACGCAATGATATTTTACTTTTATTTTGCTATCCAGCATAATAGAGAGAGTTTTCTAAAAGAGAATGCAAGGTAAGGAGTTGATCGGAAATGAAAAAAATAAATCAATTTTTAGAACAAATTCCAGCGTTGTTAGCTAGTAAAATATCTATTTTCATTTACCTGTTTCTTTTTTTCTATTTAGTTGTTTTTGCTGTTTTAACAATGTGGGTCCCTCTATTAAAAAATGTACAACCATCCGCTAATGTACAGTTGATTCTGGGAAATTATACGAATGTTTTGAGTGCTTTAGGTGCTTCTTTGGCAGCAGGTAGCGGCACACTTATTCATCACAGCTTGTCAACGCTACATAAAAAACACGATAAAATGCATGATGAACTGCAAAAAACAATCGCTGAACTTCATGATAAGATCGACCGTTTAGAAAGAGAAAAGCAATAGCTTGAATGGTGAATCAAATTATTTAAAAGAAGATAAAATGTTTTATCCGATTATAAAGAGAACGCAAAACGATATTTTAGTTTTGTGTCTTTTTTTGCTAAATTCGATTAAAGTTCGTGTTTTGAACGATTCGAGAAAGTTTTTACAGATGTTTGACAGAAAAATATAGAATAAAAACGAATTATTTTATATAATGTTTTTGTATTGTTATGAAAGGGGTTTTCATTTTGTATAAGTTTGTCGTAAAAGGAACAGCATTTTCAAGTAGTGATTCAAAGAACGTGGCAGTTCTAGAGGATTCTCTGTTTTGTATCTCAGAATCAGGTAGGATCAGTGCTATTATTTCGCCAAAAGAAAAAGAATATGAATTCATTATTCAAGAGTATTCCCAAAAAAATAAACTTCAAGAATTAGCTCAGGGTCAATATATTCTTCCAGGTTTTATTGATCTTCACATCCACGCACCTCAATGGGCGCAAGCTGGAACAGCACTTGATCTGCCTTTATATGAATGGCTCAATACGTATACTTTTCCACTGGAAGCAAAATTTTGTGACCTACAATTTGCGGAAAAAGTTTATTCAGACTTAGTTTCACAATTAATAAAAAATGGAACAACAACAGCTTTGTATTTTGCAACAGTTCATCGGAAGTCTAGTCTACGATTAGCAGAAATATGCAGCGAAAAAGGGCAGAGAGGTTTAGTTGGTAAAGTTGTAATGGACGATCACGAACAAAACCCTAACTATTATCGAGATGCTACAACTGATATAGCGCTGAATGAAACTGAATTATTTATTCAGGAAGTATTAGAATTGAATCAAAAAACACCTCAAGGGGTCTATCCAGTTGTAACACCTCGTTTTATTCCAAGTTGTACGGACGATTCTTTAAAAGGCTTAGGCACTTTAGCAGCTAAGTATGATATTCATATCCAATCTCATTGCAGTGAAAGCGATTGGGCTCACTCTTTTGTTCAAAATAGGTTTGGTAAAAACGATGCCTTTGCCTTAAATGATTTTGGACTACTTACAGAAAAATCAATAATGGCGCATTGCGGATTTTTATCAGATGAAGATATGACGTTATTTGCCGAAAAAGGAACGGCAGTTGCACATTGTCCGATTTCTAACGCATATTTTGGTAACGCTGTAACGCCGATTGCAAAACTATTAAACGAATATCAAGTAGAAATAGGGTTAGGAAGTGATATTTCTGGTGGTTTCTCACCTAGTTTGTTCGATAATATCAGGCAAGCTGTTATATCATCTCGGATGTTGGAAGATGGCGTTGACAAAGATTGCTGTAGTGGGAAAAGAGGTGTTTCGGGGTCGAGTATCACCTTAAACGAAGCGTTTTATCTAGCAACTGCAGGTGGTGGAGAGTCTTTGAGTTTACCGATTGGGAAATTAGCTGTTGACTACGCATGGGATGTTCAAATTATTGATAGTAAAGAGTTACCGATTTTTTCTGAGAACGAACCATTGATGGAAATTTTTCAAAAATTGCTTTATTTATCACGTCCTGAAATGATCACTGAAGTATGGATCCAAGGAAGAAAAGTTCACGATAAAACTATGAATTTGCAGGGAGTGTAAGCACAAAATGACAGATACACAAATGAAAAAATCAAAATTGACGGTAGGACCAAATGATGATCTATCAATTGGTCAATCTGCTCTTTTAGGAATTCAACACGTTTTAGCGATGGATGTGTATGTAGTACCATTTATTATTGCATCAATCATTGGATTGACAACGAAAGAATCTTCAGCGCTGATCCAGTCGACTTTTATTGCAGCAGGTATCGCTACAATCATTCAGTCTCATTTTTGTATGAAATTGCCTGTTGCCCAAGGCCCATCCTTTATTCCTATTGGGGCTGTTGCAGGTATTTATTTTGCAAATAATCACAATGGTAACGGCTGGGGAGCTGTTTTAGGCGCCAGTTTGGTTGGCGCAATTTTAGTTATTGTTTTAGGCTTAACGGGTATTTTCAATCGATTGATCAAAGCTTTTGTCCCACCAATTGTAGGTGGTACGATCATTTTTATTGTGGGCTTATCATTGATGCCGGTTGCACTCAATGACAATGTTTTTAATGCTTCAGGAGATTTAGGACAAAATATTCTGCTAGCAGTGATTTCAGCTGTAACACTGATCTTATTTGCGATGATCGGTTCACGATTTCCTAGAAAAGGCCGTATTTTTAGAATATCTTCTGTTATTTTAGCCTTAGTCATTGGAAGCTTAGCGGCAAAATTTATGGGGATTCTTGATTTATCTCAGGTCAAAAATGCATCATTGATCAGCGTACCAAAATTACCATTTGTTGATCTTTCCTTTTCATTCGATTTGTCTTCAATTTTAACAATGATCATTATTTATGTTGTACTAATGGCTGAAACGACCGGTACTTGGTTTGCAGTTAGTAATGTCTGTGAGGAACCTTTAACAGATGAAAATATCAATAGAGGAGTTGTAGGTGAGGGAATTGGCTGCCTAATTTCGTCTTTGTTGGGGACAACACCTGTTACGGGGTATTCAACGAATGCAGGGATCATTTCTATTACAGGAGTTGCAAGTAAAAAGGTATTTGTGGCAGCTGGTGCTTGGTTTGTCGTTTTTGGTTTGTCAGGGAAACTATCAACGTTGATTTCTTCAATTCCTTCTCCTGTAATCGGCGGTGTTTTTGTGATTGTTTGCGGAATTATTTCAATTAGCGGAATCAAAGTGATTAAAGAAGTTGAAATAAATGAAAAGGAAATGTATGTGATCGCAATTCCAATGATTCTAACGGTTGCATTGACATTGATTCCTGAAGTGTTTATTCAATCATTGCCGCAATTTTTACAGTATTTAATCGGTTCATCTGTGGCAACGGCTTCGATCGCCGCGATCGTATTGAATTATGTATTACCTGCTGAAAAAACAGAAGAGCAAATAGTTGAACCCAAGAAAATAAAAACTGTATAAACACGAAAGATAACCATTGTTCTTTCAAAACACGAACTATTGTTTCTGGAATTGTAATTTTTCGTTATTTACCTTTGACTTTTGTATATGAATAGTGTAAATTAGCATAGGTGTTTTAAAATGCGAACTATTAGATGGAGAACATTCTTTTTTTTGCGTGTTTTAATAGAACTTACTAGGAGGCAATACAGTATGAAAGTTTTTGATTACGAAGATGTCCAGTTGATTCCAAATAAATGTATCGTGAGCAGTCGTTCACAATGTGATACAGTGGTGAAATTAGGGAAGCATACCTTTAAAATGCCTGTCGTACCTGCGAATATGCAAACGATTATTGATGAAGAAATTGCAGAATTTTTAGCTAAAAATGATTATTTTTATATCATGCATCGCTTTGATGAAAATGCTCGAATTCCATTTATTGAGAAAATGAATGCTAAAGGCTTGCTCACGTCCATCAGTGTAGGGGTAAAAGAAGCTGAATATGGTTTTGTAGAAGAATTAGCAGAACGTAATTTGATTCCCGATTATGTAACGATCGATATTGCGCATGGTCATTCAAATGCAGTGATCAATATGATTCAACATCTGAAAAAACATTTACCAGATACCTTTGTTATTGCTGGAAATGTTGGAACGCCTGAAGCGGTCCGTGAATTAGAAAATGCTGGAGCGGATGCGACAAAAGTCGGAATCGGTCCAGGTAAAGTGTGTATCACAAAAATCAAAACAGGATTTGGAACTGGCGGCTGGCAACTAGCAGCATTACGCTGGTGTGCTAAAGCTGCAAGAAAACCAATAATTGCAGATGGTGGCATCCGGACACCGGGTGATGTTGCAAAATCAGTCCGTTTTGGTGCAACAATGGTCATGATTGGTTCACTATTTGCAGGTCATGAAGAATCCCCTGGTGAAACAAAAGTAGAAAACGGCGTAGTTTATAAAGAATATTTTGGTAGTGCATCAGAGTTTCAAAAAGGTGAAAAGAAAAATGTTGAAGGAAAGAAAATTTGGATTCAACATAAAGGAAGTTTAGCAGATACATTAGTAGAAATGCAGCAGGATCTACAATCTTCGATTTCTTATGCTGGCGGTCGAGATCTTGAAGCGATTCGTAAGGTAGATTATGTGATCGTAAAAAATTCTATTTTTAATGGGGATACAATTTAATTTAAGACGAAAGGTTCTTTTTCCCTTCAGTCCCCCAATAGTATATATCTTCAGTTTGACCATCAGTCGCTGTGAATTAAAATAAAAAAGGAGCGTATTTTACGTTTCTTTTTTATTTTGATTATTTTTACTTTACCTGTCGTAGTAATCGTGTTATGATTATTACAACGACAGACGTAGTACGTCAGGTGAAGTAATAGGAGGTGATTCAATGATCGGCAGTGATGCAATAAGAGGATATAATGACACATTCATTCTATCAGTACTACAAGAAGGTGATTCTTATGGTTACGCGATTTCCAAAAGAATCACAGAAATCTCCGAAAGCAATTATTCAATCAAAGAAACGACGTTATATTCAGCTTTTAACCGCTTGGAAAAAAATGGATTTATCGACTCTTTTCCTGGTCAGATAACGCATGGGAAAAAGAGGACATACTATAAAATCACTTCGGCAGGACACGCGTATTTAGAAGAAAAAATACAAGAATGGAATCTTACAAAAAAAGTCGTTGAACGCTTTATAAAGGAGGAAAAATAATGAAAACGATCCAGGAATATATCGACAGTTTATTTTTAGGAATAGCTGAAACAAGTCAAACAAAACAATTAAAAGAAGATCTGTTAGCAGGTGCTGAGGATCGCTATGAGGATTTAAAAAAACAAGGAAAATCCGAAAATGAAGCAATTGGTGGTGTCATTTCAGAATTTGGATCAATTGATGAGTTAGTAGAAGAAATGAACATAAAACAAGAATTTATTGATGAAAAGGGATTTGAAATGGATGAAATCACTTTAGCTGATTCAATTGATTTTCTAGCTGTTCGACGTAAAGGAGCAACACTGATTGGATTTGGTGTTATGACGATTATGATAGGTGCGGCAACTTTATTCACGTCTATGGGATTAGCTAGTGGAAATTATGGGATAGGTTTTGGGCTACTATTTTTGTTTGTCGGTACCGCTATTGGAGTTCCATTATTTATCATCGCAGGAATAAGTATAGTCAATTCGAATAAAAAATTGGATGATCGTTTTATTCCTATGCAAGTAAAACATGAAATGAAAAAAAGAAAAGAAAACTTTCAGCGTTCGTTTGTTTTTTGCATGGTGGCCGGAGTAGTGTTGAGTATTCTCTCATTGATTCCTGTATCCTTATACGCTTTAATAGATTCATCACAAGAAAATGTAATGTTTGGTGCTGGGTGTATGTTTTTAGTCGCATCTTTTGGTGTTTTCTTCTTTATATTCGGAGGAGTGATCATGGGAAGTTTTACTAAAATGCTAGAGCAAACGTATTTCATTTCTGATGAAGGAGAATTAGGACCACGCGCTAAAGCAGAACGAGATAGCAAAAAGCCATCCTGGCTGCAAACCCTTGAAAAAATTTATTGGCCAATCGTTGTTGCAATCTTTTTAGGACAAGGATTTTTATTAGGAAATTGGGGATCAAACTGGATCATTTTTCCTGTAGCTGGAATTGCTTTTGGTGTATTAGAAAATATTTTTAGCAAAAATGATTAAAGAAAACTCCGCTTATTGTTGGAATACCCAAGATAAGCGGAGTTTCTTTATATAAAAAATCAAAAGGATTGCCTTGAAAAAATGATACTCATTGCCTTTTTCAATGGAAAATAAACAAGTGTCACAATAACAATAGTTGTAGCCACATTAATAAATGTTGCTGGTAGTTTGGATAAGGCACTTGCAAAAGATACACTAAAATCTGCACCTGCAATAAGTCCCATCACAGTGTTTTTTATTTGCGTCATGATTATCTTAACAATTCCTGTTACGACAGCAACTACAATGACTTTCCAAATGACATCAATATTTTGATGGAAAAATAAGATGACCAACGCCGCCGCACCCCCGACAATAAAACTTTCCAAAATAAAGTATGGCGCTTCGGCAGCAAAGCCATTTAAAACATCAAAAATAGCAAAACCTAGCCCTCCAGCTAAAGCCCCTTTTTTATAACCAATCAAAAGTACAGCTAATAATAAAACTGAGTTACCTAAATGAGCAAAGGCACCAGTTGGCATAGGAATTTTGATCATTGTTCCAAGAACGGTCAATGCAGCAAACAATCCAACCAATACAATGGATGTCGTTGAGCTTTTTTTATTCATTCAAACACTCCTTATTTTTCTATCATTCGATCTTGGGCATGATTATATGCTCCATGCCATACATGGCCAAGAAAAGGATTGATTTTTTGACCGTTTTCAATCGCCGCAGCTACAAATTTCTTTGCTAAGGAGACAGCATCAACGACTGAGTAACCTTTTGCAAGACCCGCAGTGAGAGCTGCAGCAAAGGTACAGCCAGCTCCGTGGTTATAATCGGTTAAAAATAGTTCACTTTCAAAGAGAGTGAAATTCGTTCCATCATAGAATAGATCAATCGCTTTATCAGTTTTTAAACGGTGACCCCCTTTAATCACAACATTTTTAGGGCCCAAATCAATAATATTTTTTGCTGCTTCTTTCATTTGTTCAATAGAAGTTAAATCTCCCATTCCAGACAAAATTCCTGCTTCTACTAAGTTTGGTGTTGTTACAGTTGCTTTAGGCAAAAGCAAACGAGTCATTGCAGCAACATTTTCTGGTTGGAGTAATTCACTTGTACCTTTACATGCCATGACGGGATCGATCACGATATTTTTCATATTAAACGTATCGATATAAAGTCTAGTTACTTCGATAGCTTCAATAGAGCCAAGCATTCCTGTTTTCATAGCGTCAAGTGCTCCGCCTGCAAATATAGTTTTTAATTGTTTTTCCACTAAATCAGGTTCGATCGGAGTAACTGCGTGACTCCAACCTTCATCTGGATCCATCGTCACAATACTAGTTAAAGCTGAAAATCCAAATGTTCCATATTCTTCAAACGTCTTTAAATCCGCTTGAATACCTGCACCGCCACTAGAATCAGAACCAGCAACTGTTAAAACTTTTTTTATCATAGTCTAACCTCTATTCAGATAAATTTTGATATATATAGTGTAAAACAAACATAAGTTGACAAAAACAGCCAATTGGGTTATTTTCAGGTCATCCAATTGCTGCGAATCACGGAGAACGTAGTGATCCGATGATGAGCAGTACAAGCCGACTGAAAGGAGAGTTGATCCTTGATTTTGAATCACGGAGAACGAAGTGATCCGATGATGAGCAGTACAAGCCGACTGGAAGGAGAGTTGATCCTTGATTTTGAATCACGGAGAACGAAGTGATCCGATGATGAGCAGTACAAGCCGACTGAAAGGCGAGTTGATCCTTCAAAATAATAATCAAACTTAGTCAATTATAAAATATCCAACTAAAAATAACAAAAAAATCAATCCAATAATGGAGGCTAAAAAATGTGGTCACTAAAAAAAGAAAAAGGGGTTCCAGTATATGTCAGTATCATCGAACTAATTTTGTCTTACATTAAAAATGGCGATCTTCTACCAGGTGAACGTTTACCCTCAGAAAGAAAGTTAGCAAATTATTTTCAAGTAAATCGTTCTACTGTCGTTCATGCATTAGATGAGCTTGTATCTTTAGGCTGGATTATCAGAAAACAAGGTAGTGGAACGATTGTTAATGAAGGGAAATGGGGAATCAGCACTACGCCAAGAACAGATTGGCGGCGCTATTTGGAACAAAATGCTTTTGCTAAGGTTGATCCTTTTACTGAAGAAATCGAACGATTGATCAAGCAATCAGATGAGCATATTTTAGATTTGTATACAGGAGAATTGCCAATGGATTTGATTCCCAGTTTCTCATTTCCACCATTGACATGGAAACATTTTTTAGAGCAGGAACAGCAAGACGACTTAGGTTATTTACCATTAAGGCAATCAATCAGTCTTGAAACTAAAAAAGAGTATGGTCTTTCGCTTCCACCAGAAAGTCTTCTAATTACATCAGGTGCGCAGCAAGCGTTATTTTTGATTTTACAAGTATTGCTTCAATCAGGAGATAGTGTAGCAATCGAAGATCCGTCTTTTCTGTATGCATTACCGATATTTCAAGCAGCTGGTATTCGTCTTTATGGCGTAAAAATGGATCAAGAAGGTATCCATCTAGAATCGCTAGAAAAAATGATGCGCCAACATCGCGTCAAAATGGTCATGGTCAATCCTTCATTTCAGAATCCTACTGGAAAAACGATGTCGATGAAACGCAGAAAAGCATTAGTCGAGTTATGTCAAAAGTATCAAATCCCCATATTAGAAGATGATGTGTTTGCCAAACTAAATTTTGTTCCGTCAGATCAAATTCAGCCGTTAAAAAAATTAGACCCGGAAAATGTCCTCTACATTGGTTCTCTTTCAAAAATTCTTGGCTCAACAACCAAAATTGGTTGGCTAAGTGCACCGACATCAGTCAATCAGAAGTTAGCGGAAGCAAGAAAAATGATGGATTTCTCTATCAGTATTTTCCCACAACTATTGGCGAATTTGGCTTTAACAGATAGAGGTTTTACAGATAAAATTTCTGATCTAAAAGAAACGGTAGAACAAAGAGCCACAGCGGTATTTGAGGTGCTAGATAAAATGGACGAATGGGAAGTAAGTATGCCTAAGGGAGGCTTTTATATTTGGGCAAAATGGAAACAAGGAAAGCTTAGATCAAAGGATTGGTCTGTATTTTTACAGGAAGGGTTATTAATTGCGCCAAGTTTCTCTTTTAGTGAAAATCAAGATAGTATTCGGATTAATTTTACCAGAATAGACATGGAAACCTTACCGATTTTTAAAGAAAAATTGCTAAAAATCACAAAAATAATTACGCTTGATTCTAAAATAGTATGATAAAATAAACATAAATGGAGGAAAATGAAATGAACAGAACGCTTGATATTTTGAAAAATAGACGTAGCTATCGTGATTTTGACGAGAAACATGATCTAACTAAAGACGAACTGCAAGAGATTTTAGATGCAGCTCGCCAAGCACCAAGCTGGATGAATGGACAGTTTTACAGCATTATCGTAATTCAGGACAAAAAGCTTCGTGAACAATTAGTCAATTGGAATCCAGGCAATCCCCATATTTTGAAAAGTTCTATCTTTTTACTATTTGTCGGTGATTTGTATCGTACAAAAATGGTCAGCGAAGCGCATGAAAGTGTGTATTCTATTGATGAAAGTATTGAACCAATTATTCTAGCAACGACAGATGCGGCTTTGGCGCTTGAAAATGCAGTCATTGCAGTTGAGAGTTTAGGCTTAGGTTCGGTAGTTGTTGGAAGTATACGCAAGCATGGAAAAGAAATTAGTAAATTATTAGAGCTGCCAGAGTACACTTTTCCATTATTTGGTTTAAGCATCGGAAAGCCCATCGTTGAAATGGAGGTCAAACCACGTTTGCCAGAGGCTGCGGTAGTTCATTATGATCGATATAAACCATATACTTACACATTGATCGAACAATATAATCAGATAATGGAAGAATTCGGTGAAGCTCGAGAAACGAAACATTGGAGTCGAAAATTTTCAGATTTTTTTGCATCGGAGCCAACAATGCTTACCGATCGATTATTAAAACTTCAACATCTATTAAAGTAAATATGTAGAGCCGATTTGAGGAGGGTTTTTTTTTTTATAGTCATCACTTTATTCTAAAGCTCTGCAATGATATACTTACTAGTGAGAAAAAACAAATGAAAAAAAGAGGTGCTAACATGTCTTGGGAACAAGTATATGAACAGTGGATAAATGAAGAAAACGTACCAGAATATTTAAAAAAAGAATTAAACGATTTAAAAGAAGACCCTGAAAAATGCGAAGATGCGTTTTATGCACCTTTAGAATTTGGAACAGCGGGTATGCGGGGTATTTTAGGTGCTGGTATCAATCGGATGAATATTTTTACGATTCGTCAAGCAACGGAAGGATTGGCCCGTTTTATGGATGCTGAAGGAGCTGAGGTAAAACAACGCGGTGTTGCAATCGCTTATGATTCTCGCCACATGTCTCCAGAATTCGCGATGGAAGCAGCAAAAACATTAGCGCAACATGACATTCCTGCTTTTGTATTTAAAAGTTTAAGACCAACCCCTGAGCTATCTTTTGCGGTTCGTTATTTGAATGCATTTTCAGGGATCATGATCACGGCATCCCACAATCCGGCAGCCTACAATGGCTACAAAGTTTATGGTGCAGATGGTGGACAAATGCCGCCAGCGGATGCGGATGCATTAACGAAATACGTTCGTGAAGTTGAAAATCCATTAAAAGTTGACGTTCTAGCAGATGATCAAGCAAAAGAGAGCGAATTGATCACGATCATTGGTGAAGAAGTTGATGCCGCTTATCTAAAAGAAGTGAAGGCTGTTACAATCAATCAAGAATTGATCAATGAAATGGGTAAAGAGTTGAAACTTGTTTATACACCATTACATGGCACAGGAAAGATGCTAGGTGAAAAAGCGTTGCAACAAGCTGGATTCGAAAAATTTGTTCTTGTTCCAGAACAGGCAATTGCTGATCCTGATTTCACAACAGTTAAATCGCCAAATCCAGAAGAACATTCTGCCTTTGAATATGCTATTCGTCTAGGTGAAAAAGAAGGTGCGGATTTATTGATCGCAACAGATCCTGATGCCGATCGTTTAGGTGCAGCAGTTCGCTTACCAGATGGAAATTATCAAGTTCTAACAGGTAACCAATTAGGCTCAATCATGATTCAATATATTTTAGAAGCGCATAAACAAGCTGGGACTTTACCAGAAAACGCAGTTGTTTTGAAATCAATCGTGTCTAGCGAGTTAGCGACTGCGATCACAGCGAAATACAATACAAAAATGGTAGATGTCTTGACAGGTTTTAAATTTATTGCAGAAAAAATCGAGCAATATGAAGAAGATCATTCACAAACATTTATGTTTGGTTTTGAAGAAAGTTATGGCTATTTAGTAAAATCTTTTGTACGTGATAAAGATGCCATTCAAGCATTAGTTTTATTGGCGGAAGTTGCAGCATTCTACAAAAAGCAAGGAAAAACCCTGTACGATGGCTTACAAGATATTTTCAATGAATATGGATATTTTGAAGAAAAAACAATTTCAGTCACGTTAAGTGGAATTGAAGGTAGCGAAAAAATTAAAGCCTTGATGAAAAAATTCCGTGAACAAGCACCCAAGTCCTTTGCTGATATCAACGTAACGCAAACAGAAGATTTCAAACAATTAACAAGAACTTTCTCTTCGGGAACAGTTGAAGCATTGACAACTCCACCATCCGATGTACTAAAATACTTCTTGGAAGATGGCAGTTGGATTGCTATTCGTCCATCTGGAACTGAGCCTAAAATCAAATTTTATTTGGCAACTAAAGCATCTTCTCAAACAGAAGCTGACCAAAAAATAAAGAATTTTGAACAAGCGGTTAATGCATTAACAAATTAAAATGAAAGGACTGAAAAAAACTGGACAATAGGTTTATTTCAGTCTTTTTATTTGTAAAATCATAAGGAGTGGTAAAAATGAAGATTGGATTTATCGGAGCAGGACATATGGGCAGTGCGATGATCGAAGGATTGCTAAAAGCAAAAATAGTAGCACCTGAAAATTTATTTGTAAAGGGTGGTTCAAGTGGTACTGCTGAAGCACTGCAAAAGAAACTTGGATTTAAATTGATCAAAGAGTATGACGCTTTGAAAGAGTGCCAAGTGATTTTCATTGCTACAGGTGCTAAAATTGTCTTAGAGATATTGACACAAGCAGCCCCGAACATAAGTAAAAATACTATTCTTATTTCGGTGGCGACAGGACATACAGTAAAAGAAGCTCAAGCTGTGTTAGGGGAAGCGATTCATGTTGTTCATGCTATTCCAAACACTCCTGTAAGTGTGAATGCTGGAATGATCGGTACTGTTTTTGCAGATCAGATGCCTAGTGAATCAAAAGCAGAAGCAACTCGCATATTGGAATCATTAGGAAAGGTAGAAGAGGTCAGCGAGGATCTTTTGGGAACATTTGGTACAGTTGCAGGATGTAGTCCAGCATTTGTAGATATTTTTATGGAAGCATTAGCAGATGGCGCGGTGTTAGAAGGTATGCCTCGGGCGCTTTCATATGAGATAGTTGCCCAAATGATGTTAGGGTCTGCTAAACTTGCAATCGAAACAAAAAAACATCCAGGAGAATTAAAAGATGGTGTCACTTCACCTGGAGGCAGTACTATAAAAGGTGTTACTGCTCTAGAAAAAAACGGATTTAGATATGCTGTGATCGATGCAGTCAAGCAAGCAAATAGCTAAAAACGATACTTTACAAGAGGCAAATGGGAGAGCTATTTAAATCCTAGTTGCCTTTTTAGCATCAAAGAAGAATTTTATCGTCTTTTGAAAAAAGTTTGCTATAATATATAATAGAATAATGAAAGGAAGCTCAGCGATGAAAGAAATAGAAGAGATTCAAAAAGTAAGCCAGTTATATAAAGTGTTGAGTGATCCAACAAGATTGCGAATTTTACTTTTGTTAAAAAAAGGAGAATTGAATGTAACGGCGATCGGAGAACAGCTTTCAATGGAACAATCAGCCGTTTCTCATCAATTAAAACTATTACGAGATAATCATGTAGTAAGATCCAGACGTGAAGGAAAAACGATCTATTATACATTGGACGATCATCATGTCATCGACATTCTTAACCAAACATTTGAACATATCAAACACCAATAACTCACCTTTTCTAGGATTCCCATGGGAAAATCAAAGAAAAGGGTAGTTTTTTTTACGTCAGTTGGGTATACTAGAAACATGTTTTATTAGAAGAAAATGAAATGTTTCTAATTTTATAGTTGGAGGAAGAAGAATGAAGGAAAAATTGAAAGTTGGGTTACTTGGACTAGGTACAGTTGGCTCTGGTGTACCAACAATTTTACAAGAACATCAAGAGAAAATTTCGCAAGTGACAGGAATGGAGATCTCGATTTCAAAAGCGTTAGTACGGGATGAAGAAGAAAAAAAACGTCTAGCTGAGAAATTTGATATCCAACTCACAACAAGTATTGAGGATATTATCAATGATGATGAAATCAAAATAATTGTAGAATTGATCGGAAAAGTAGAGCCCGCAAAAACCTTCATTACTAAAGCACTAGAAAATGGCAAACATATCGTGACAGCAAATAAAGATCTTTTGGCCCAACATGGGAGTGAATTGGTATCATTAGCGCAAAAAAATAATTGTGATCTCTATTATGAAGCAAGCGTCGCAGGTGGTATTCCTATTTTGCGGACGATTGCCAATAGTTTAGCTGCGGACAATATCCAGAAGGTATTAGGAATAGTTAATGGAACGACAAACTACATGCTGACTCAAATGGTTTCAGAGAAAAAAACGTATAGTCAGGCGTTAAAAGAAGCCCAAGAATTAGGTTTTGCTGAATCTGATCCGACGAATGATGTGGACGGTATTGATGCAGCTTATAAAATGGTGATCTTAAGTCAGTTTGCTTTCGGAATGAATATTCGCTTGGATCAAGTTGATGCACGTGGTATTAGGGGACTATCTTTAGATGATGTTGAAATGGCTGCTCAATTGGGGTATGAAGTGAAATTGATTGGTTCCTCAGAGAATCAAGAAGGCAGTATTGCAGTTGAAGTCGGACCGATGCTTGTCGCAAAATCACACCCGATCGCTTCCGTTCGTAATGAATTTAATGCTGTATTTATCGAAAGTTCAGGTGTTGGGGAATCTATGTATTACGGACCTGGCGCTGGTGCAAAACCAACTGCTACAAGTGTGGTCAGCGATATCATTACGATTGCCAAAAATATTCGCTTAGGAACGACAGGGCATATGTTTAATGCCTATCAACATGATACAAAATTGGCAGCAGATGATACGATTTCTGGAAAATATTATTTCTCAATCGAAGTGCCAGATCGACAAGGTCAAATATTAAAATTAACACAGATAATGACTGAAGCAAATGTTAGTTTTGATCAACTCGTTCAACAAAAGTCTGATGGTACTAGAGCTCGAATCGTAGCAATTACACATACAATTACAAAAGAACAGATGAAACAAGTCGCCAAAAAAATCGAATTGACAGAAGAATTCGAACTATTAAATACATTTAAAGTATTGGAGGATTAATCGATGTACGAAGGGTTATTAACACAATATAAGGAATATTTACCGATCACAGATAAAACGCCAATGATTTCATTAGCAGAAGGAAATACACCATTGATTCCATTGCATAGTTTATCAAAGGAATTGGGAATTAATCTATATGGAAAATATGAAGGATTAAACCCGACCGGTTCATTTAAAGACCGCGGAATGGTCATGGCCGTTGCTAAAGCAGTTGAAGAAGGCGCAAAAGCAATTGTTTGTGCTTCAACCGGTAATACGAGCGCAGCAGCTGCTGCATATGCTACAAGAGCAGGGGTTAAAGCGTATGTTGTTATTCCAGATGGCAAAATCGCAATGGGCAAGCTAGCTCAAGCAATCATATATGGTGCAGATATCATTTCAATTCCAGGAAACTTTGATGAAGCACTAAAAGCAGTCCGTGATATTGCCAAAACAGAAGCAGTGGCATTAGTAAATTCAGTGAATCCATATCGATTAGAAGGCCAAAAAACAGCCGCCTTTGAAGTCTGCGAACAACTTGGGCAAGCGCCAGATGTACTTGCAATCCCTGTTGGAAATGCTGGTAATATTTCGGCATACTGGAAAGGATTCAAAGAATGGCATGATAAAAAAGGAACACTATTACCAAGAATGCATGGTTTTGAAGCAGAGGGAGCCGCAGCTATCGTAAAAGGTGAAGTAATCGAACAACCTGAAACAATCGCGACAGCGATCCGCATTGGGAATCCTGCTAGCTGGACATTGGCAGAAGCTGCTCGTGATGAATCAAAGGGATACATTGATTCTGTTACAGATGAAGAGATTCTAAATGCCTACCGCAAAGTAGCTGCGCAAGATGGCGTGTTCGTTGAACCAGGATCTGCAGCATCGTTAGCAGGAATCATTCAACATGTGAAAAGTGGAAAAATAAAACAAGGTGAAACAGTAGTCGCTGTTTTCACAGGAAATGGATTGAAAGATCCTGATACAGCAATTAATGCAACTGAAGTCAAAATTTCTAAAATGAGTGATTTAGAAGAGATGAGACTGCATTTGCGTAACGGAGTGTCAGAACTATGAAAATAAGAATTCCCGCAACCAGTGCAAATCTAGGTCCGGGGTTTGACTCATGTGGTATCGCCGTGTCACAATACCTTAATATCGAAGTATTGGAAAACGCGAAAGAATGGCAAATTATCCATTCTTTAGGAAGTGATATCCCCTCAGATGCAACAAATTTATTGATTCAAACAGCACTAAAATTAGCACCAGACCTTGCTCCTAAAGTGTTGAAAATGACATCGGATATTCCGTTAGCAAGAGGTTTAGGTAGTAGTTCTAGTGTAATAGTTGGCGGAATTGAACTTGCTAATCGTTTAGGAAATTTGCAGTTATCTCAAAAAGATAAAGTACAGATTGCGACTGAGATCGAAGGACATCCAGACAACGTTGCCCCAGCCATATGTGGAGATTTTGTTGTGGCGAGTTACGTTGACGGACAAGTCCATTCTGTGAAACATCATTTTCCAATGTGTGATGTGATTGCTTATATCCCTGATGTTCATCTATTGACATCTGAAAGCCGCAGTGTACTTCCAACTTCTATTCCGTATAAAGAAGCTGTCCAGGCAAGCTCGATCGCAAATGTAATGATTGCGGCAATTTTAAATGGAAACTTGCCATTGGCTGGTGTAATGATGGAAAAAGATCGTTGGCATGAAGCGTACCGCAAGAAATTGGTGCCTCATTTAGAAGAAATCCGAGCGTTAGGTCATAAAATAGGTGTCTATGGCGCATTTTTAAGTGGAGCAGGACCAACTGTTTTGGTTTTATCACCTGAAGAAAAAACAGATCAAATGGTTCAAGAATTGGAGAAATTACCTGATTCAGCAGCTATCAATGTGCTATCAATAGACCAAGAAGGAATTCAAGTATTTTAAGAAAAAAAACTAAGAGCAGTGAGTTTTTAATCAACTCATTCTTATGCTCTTAGTTTTTTTTATTACGCTTCAGGTGATTCAGTTGCGTAATAACTATGATCTTCCAGATTTAACGCATTTAAAATCATCGAAGCTGTTTCTTCAATCGAGAGTGAGGCAACATTAATAACGACACATCCCAGTTTTTCATATAAATCATTGGCAAAAGTCAATTCTTTTCTGATTTTTTCAATATCTGAGTAAGAAGTATTAGCAGGTAATCCATAAGTTCTCATTCTCTCTTTTCGGATACCATTCAAAATATCTGGATCATTTGTCAAGCCCACAATTTTTTTAGAGTTTGTTTCCCACAATTGTTTTGGTAAATGAGCCTCTGGGATCAAAGGCAAATTTGCTACTTTCAAATTTTTATTCGCTAAAAATAAACTAAGTGGCGTTTTCGAAGTTCTAGAAACACCTAATAAAAGCACATCGGCTTCCAAGAAACCGCGAGGATCTTTTCCGTCATCATATTTAACAGCAAATTCCATAGCTTCGATCCGTTTAAAATAATTTTCATTCAAATGATGCAGTGCTCCAGGTTCTCTTGTAGGTGCAATCCCAGTCAATCGCTCGATTTCAGCTACTGGAGGTGTGAGTATATCAAAGTGATATAGATTATGTTCTTCGAAGAAATCATTCGCAATTTTGACTAAACGATCACTTACAATCGTATGTAAAACCATAGCATTTTCACGTTTGGCATCTTCAAGTGCTTTTCTAAGTTTACCTTCTTCTTTTGCAAATGTTCGTCTAAATAAAGAAAAATCGATCGTTGGATATTGTGCCATAGAAGCTGCTGCCAATTTTGAAGCTGTTTCGCCAGCTGAATCGGAAATAACGAAAATCGTTACGCATTTTTTAGGTTCATTTGTTGTCATGATAGGATTCCTCTCTTGCTTTTTTTTTAGATTTATTATACCATACCTTCATGAATCTTATCCGTAATGATTCTGATTTGAAAAACTGGAGGTTGTCAAATGGCACAGTCAAATTCAAAAGTAGAGCAGTCATTAGCAGTGATGAAAAAGCATGGCTTAAAGTATACAAAAAAAAGAGAAGCCATGATTACTTATCTAATTCGAAGAAATCGTTATATTTCTGCAAGAGAAGTCTATGAATTTATGAATCAAGAATATAAAGGTGTAAGTTATGACACTATTTATCGCAACTTACACGATTTTGAAACATTTGACCTGTTAGAAACAACAGATTTGAACGGAGAAAAAAAATTCCGGTTCCATTGTTGCCAAGAAGTAGGCCATCATCATCATTTCATTTGCACGGTTTGTGGAAAAACAAAAGAAATTCACATGTGTCCAATGGATTTTTTTGAAGAGCAATTAAGTGGATGTGAAATTGAAGGACATCGATTTGAAATTTTTGGACGATGTGAGGAGTGTAAATGATTGTTTTTTTAGAGGAAAAATGATGAATAATACATGTGTGTGTAAAAATTTACTCATTTTGGGACTTTTTTATGCATTTTTTCAATACAAAGGTTGACGTTAAAATAACCATTCGATATAATGTAACAAGAACGGTATTTTATTTATGTCTAATAATTCATAAATATAAAAAACGGTTACTTTTTAAGCTCGGAGGGAGGGAATTAACATGTCAAAAACTGTCGTTCGTAAAAACGAATCTCTTGACGATGCTCTTCGTCGCTTCAAACGTTCCGTTTCAAAAGCGGGTACTTTACAAGAATCTCGTAAACGTGAATTCTACGAAAAACCAAGTGTAAAGCGTAAGAAAAAATCTGAAGCAGCTAGAAAACGTAAAAAATTCTAGTTTTCGATGAATTGGAGTCGGTTGTATGTCATTACTAACAACATTGAATGACGACATCAAAACTGCAATGAAGTCAAAAGATAAAGATACTTTATCGGTACTTCGCATGTTGAAAGCAGCCATTCAAAATGAGCAGATTAAAGCTGGCCGTGATTTGGACGGAGAAGAAGAGTTGACAGTGTTATCTCGTGAGATGAAACAACGCAGAGACTCTTTATCAGAGTTTGAAAAAGCGGGACGTGACGATCTTGCTGACAAAGTAAAAATCGAAATCACAATTGTTGAAACATATATGCCAAAACAACTTTCAGAAGAAGAAATTCGTCAGATCGTTCAAAAGGCAATTGATCAGACTGGAGCCGCTTCACCAAAAGAATTTGGTAAAGTAATGAGCGCTGTAATGCCTGAAGTCAAAGGCAAAGCAGATGGCAATAAGGTCAATGCAATTGTAAAAGAATTACTACAAGAGAATTAGTCAAAATGAAATGGCCAACGGAAACCCGTTGGTCTTTTTGTTTAAAAAAAATGAAGACAGAAAATGGGAAAACAAAGAGGAATCACTAAAAACAAGTATCTAGTTTAGCCCACTCTCTTTTTAATAAATAAATAATATGGTATGATTATAAAGAATGAAAAAATAAAGGAGATGGGCGTTTTTTGACAGAAAATCAGTCAATATCGTTGGAATTAAAATTAAATGATTCTGATGATGTGAGTATGCTTTTAGGAACCCATGATAAACATATAAAATATTTAGAAGAAAATACAGAAGTAACCATCAACACAAGGGGAGAAATAATCCAATTACTTGGTGAAGAATCCGAAGTTCAATTAATTGCTTCAGTTTTGCGAACTTTGCAGGTGTTGATTCAGCGCGGTATTAAAGTTAGTACACCAGATGTTGTTTCTGCTTTAAAAATGGCAAAAAGTAATGATTTAGATTCTTTTGTAGCAATGTATGAAGAAGAGATTTTAAAAGATCATCACGGCAGAGCCATTCGAATAAAAAATATTGGTCAAAAAAGATATGTGGATGCGGTAAGAAAACGTGATATTACTTTTGGAATTGGACCGGCAGGAACAGGGAAAACCTTTTTAGCAGTCGTTATGGCTGTTTCGGCATTAAAAAAAGGTGAAGTCCAAAAAATTATTTTGACTCGTCCAGCTGTTGAGGCAGGAGAAAGTCTGGGTTTTTTACCTGGTGATCTAAAAGAAAAAGTTGATCCTTATCTACGACCTGTATATGATGCGTTGTATCAAATTTTTGGTATGGATCATACAAATCGTTTGATGGAACGTGGTGTGATTGAGATTGCACCATTAGCCTATATGAGAGGTCGAACTTTAGATGATGCTTTCGTTATACTAGATGAAGCTCAAAATACGACAATCGCTCAAATGAAAATGTTTTTGACAAGATTAGGATTTAACTCCAAAATGATCGTCAATGGTGATACAAGTCAGATTGATTTGCCTAAAGGCGTAGGCAGCGGTTTGATCCACGCAGAAAAAACATTACAATCGATCGATAAAATTGCGTTTGTTCATTTTGATGCTGGAGATGTTGTAAGACACCCAGTAGTTGCTCAAATTATACGAGCATATGAAAAAGAAGATCAAAAATAGGCTTAAGTCTGCGGAAAGGAGTGAAAATTCCGTTGAAATACTCATTACTAAAATTACGAGATAAATTAGGGAAAGCGTATATCCCGATACTTCTATTAGTTTTTTCATGTTTTTTATTTATCATTATGTTTGGTAGTGTCCACCAAAAAAGAGTAGAAATCAAAGAAGGTCAATTGGCTGAAAATACCATTCGAGCGAATAAAAACGTTGAGAACACGTACGAGACTGCCCAAAAGAAGAAGCTGGCTGCTGAAGCTGTTACACCAGAGTACATTTATCAGGAAGACACAGCGGATGTTCAGCATAAACGAATAGAAAAACTATTTAAGTTGATTATTACCGCAAATGAAAAGACGGATAAAGACTATGAAGAAAAAAAAGCGAAGGCAAAAAAAGACGAAACGATTCCGAAACCGACTACAGAAGAGAGAATCGCGAATTTAAAAGCTCAATTTGAATCGTTGGATCAAGATGAAGTTGCCTTTTACCAAAAGTTTCCAAACGTGTTTTATGAGAATATATTTTCATTAGACGAAAATCAAATTCAGCAAGTTAAAACGGAAAGTTTAAAAATTGTAGATGAAAAAATGAAAGATCATGTTCGTGAGGCTGATTTGGATAATATTCGTCAAAGTGCAATTGAAAAAATCCAATTTCTTGATGTCACGAATACCATGCAACAAGAAATTCGCTATATTGTAAATCAAGGTATCGTAGCAAATGATTTTGCTAACGATAAAAAGACTAAAGAGATGCGTCAAAATGCAATGGATGCTGTTCCACTTGCAATGATCTATCAAGGTGAAATCATCGTTCGTGAAGGAACTCAGATCGATAGTAAAGCGATGGAAAAACTTGAATTATTAGGTATGACAAATCAAAATACCTCACTATTTCCAATGGCAGCACTGGCTTTAGCAATAGTATTACAAGTGTTCGTTTTATTATTTTTTACAAAGCAAGTAGCTGAAGAAGGCAAGCGTAGACATTTTATTTTGTTTTATGTAGGTGCAATGTCACTAAGCGTTGTATTGATGAAGTTTTTCCAAATTTTCCAATCTGAACAAATGATGTATATTTCTTTGTTTTTCCCAGCAGCATTTACACCACTTGTATTAAATTATTTTGTAAGCCGGCGAGCAGGTGTTTTAGCAGCTGTTTTCCAAGTGATATTTTCGCTATTCGTATTTTATAATTCTATAGGAACAAACTCATTGACCATTATTTTGGTGAGCTACATGTTTTCTGGATTATTAGCTACAGTCGTTAAACGAACTAGAATTGCTGAACAAGGATTAGTGGCAGTTTTTTGGGTGATTATTTTCCCTGTCAGTTTAGAGTTTATTTTGATGGTTTACCAAGGTATGAGCTTTTTTGACGGTAAATCATGGACGATGATGATTTGTGCTTTAGCAGGAACCGTCTTGTCTTTCCTTGCAACGATGGGACTTCACCCGTATATCGAATTGCTTGTAACAGATGACAGTGTAATCGTCTTAAATGAACTCAGCAACCCAAATCATCCGTTGTTGAAACAACTACTTGAAGAAGCACCTGGAACGTATCACCATAGTATGATGGTGGCAAGTTTGAGTGCAAATGCAGTAGCTGAAATCGGTGGACGTTCATTATTGACACGAGTTGCTTGTTATTATCATGATATTGGTAAAATCAAGCATGCAAATTTCTTCGTTGAAAACTTGCCGGCAGGAGCTGAAAATCCACATAATTTCTTATTACCTGAAGACAGCAAACAAATTATTTTCGGACATGTCATTGATGGGGCTAAAATATTAGAAGACTATCATATGCCTGAAATGGTGATTGATATTTGCCGTCAACATCATGGAACGACATTAATGAAGTTTTTCTATGTAAAAGCAAAAGAACGAAATTCTGAGATTTCTGAATCAGATTTTAGATATCCTGGTCCTAAACCTCAAACAAGAGAAGCTGGAATCGTTAGTATTGCAGATACGTGTGAGGCTGCTGTTCGTGCGATGGATCATCCAACAAACGAGAAGATACAGGCATTTGTTCATAATGTTATTCAAGATCGGATTTCAGATGGACAACTAGATGATTGTGGCTTAACAATGAAAGAAATTCGTATTATAGAGAAGTCTTTAGTAAATGGTTTATGTAGCACTTTCCATTCTAGAATCAAGTATCCAAAAATGAAATCAGAAGCGGAAGAAATGAAAGTCGAACAAGAAAAGAGAGATGACTAATGGATATTTCATTCATTGATGAAACAGAGAATTTATCAAAAGAAAATCTAGAAGAAGTAGAAAATCTGTTGCAGTTTGCAGCGGATTTTCTGAAAATAGCTGAAGATACTGAAATGTCTGTATCATTTATGGACAATGCAGGTATTCAGGTGATAAACAGAGAGTATCGAGGAAAAGATGTCCCCACAGATGTTATAAGTTTTGCTTTGGAAGAAGAAGGACAAGACGAAATGCCAATTATATTTGAAGATGCAACGGAAGCTTTTCCAAGAAATCTTGGCGATATTATGATATCAACTGAACGTGCTGCAGAACAAGCGGTGGAGTATGGTCATTCTTTTGAACGTGAATTGGGCTTTTTGGCTGTCCACGGTTTTTTACATTTAAATGGTTACGATCATATGGAACCTGAGGATGAGAAGGAAATGTTTGGTTTACAGAAAGAGATCTTAGATGCCTATGGACTCAAAAGATAAGCGGACAGCAAAGAATAAACATTTTATAGCCTCATTAGAGTTTGCTCTTCAAGGAATCAAAACAGTATTCAAGGAAGAGCGCAATATGCGGACACATTTTATTATGGGTGTTCTAGCGATTATTATCGGTTTTGTGTTTCGACTGGCCATTTCAGAATGGTTATGGCTATTACTTGCGATTTTTCTTGTATTAGTAATGGAAATCATTAATACGGTATTTGAAAATGTAGTGGATATGGTGACCGATTTTCATTTTCATCCAATTGGTAAAAAAATCAAAGATATGGCTGCGGGCGCAGTTCTTTTGACGACAGGATTTGCTGTTGTTGTTGGAGTGCTGTTGTTTGTCCCAAAAATTTGGCAGATACTACAAGGTTTTTTATAAAGGAGAGAAACAATGACAGAAGCACATAAATCCGGATTTGTAGCGATTGTAGGAAGACCAAATGTTGGTAAATCTACTTTGCTGAACCGAATTGTCGGACAAAAAATTGCGATCATGAGTGACAAAGCTCAAACGACTAGAAATAAGATACAAGGAATTTATACTGTTCCAGAAGCACAGATCGTTTTTATTGATACACCAGGTATTCATAAACCAAAACATCGTTTAGGTGATTTTATGGTTGAAACAGCTTATAGTGCGTTACGTGAAGTGGATGCAACGCTATTCATGATCAGTGCAGATCAAAAAAGAGGTAAAGGGGATGACTTCATTATTGAGCGTCTTAAAACAATGACCAGTCCTGTTTATCTTGTCATCAATAAAATAGATACGGTTCATCCAGATCAACTTTTGGGTATCATTGAAGACTATTCAAGCCAAATGGAATTTGCAGAAGTTGTGCCGATTTCAGCTACAGAAGGGAATAATGTGGATCGGTTGATGGCTGTTTTGGTTGATCAAATGCCGGAAGGTCCTCAGTATTTTCCAGATGATCAAATCACGGACCATCCAGAATATTTTATTGTTTCTGAATTAGTTCGTGAGAAAGTGCTATTGCTTACAAGAGATGAAATTCCTCATTCAGTTGCTGTTGTAGTTGACTCTATGAAACGTGATGAGAATGATAAAGTACGTATTCAAGCAACGATTATCGTTGAACGTGACAGTCAAAAAGGGATCATTATCGGCAAAGGCGGTAAGATGCTTAAACAAATTGGAACCAAAGCCAGACAAGATATTGAATATTTACTTGATGATAAAGTTTACTTGGAACTTTGGGTAAAAGTACAAAAGGACTGGCGTGACAAAAAAGTTCATTTACAAGACTTTGGTTATCGTAAAGATGACTATTAATGAGAGCAAAAAGAACAATTCTGTATTATTACGGAATTGTTCTTTTACTTGTATCTCTGTTAAAATAGAGTAGAGCGGATAGGAGGCGAAAAAATGACCTTAGGTGAAACAAAAGGAATTATTTTATTTACCAAAGACTACAAAGAAAAAGACAAACTAGTCAAAATTTTTACGGAATCTTTTGGTAAATTGATGTTTTTTGTCAAAGGAGCACATCGCAAAAATAATCCGATCGGTCCTGCAATTTTGCCTTTTACTGAAGCTGCATACATCGGTGATTTTAGAGAAGATGGGTTGTCATTTTTAAATGGTAGTAAAGACGTCCAACCATTTCGAATGATTCAGAGTGATATTTTTATAAATGCGTATGCAACCTATATTTTGAATTTGGTCGATGCGGCAATCGATGATCGGACTTACGATCCGAACTTGTATCATTTTGTTCAGCAAGCGTTGCGTTTATTGAATGAAGGTAAAGATGCCGAGATTATCACAAATATTTTTGAAATCCAATTATTAAGTCGTTTTGGTATTACACCCGAATGGACGCATTGTACGGTCTGCCAAGAGACACGTGGAAAGTTTGATTATTCATCAAAATATAGTGGGGTTCTTTGTGAACGTCATTGGCATCTTGACAATCACCGTTACCATGCTGATCCTAGAGCAATCCATTTCATTCGCCTTTTTTCTGGGATCTCTTATGACAAGGTTCAAGATATCAATGTGAAATCGGAGACGAAAAATGCGATTAGACAAACGATTGATGAATTATACGATGAGTATGTTGGGATTCATCTAAAGAGTAAGAAATTTATTGATCAAATGAAAAGTTGGGAAGATACTTTGAAAATACCGAAACGAAAAAATAAAAATGAAGAGAATGACAAAACGATAACTTAAAATCAATGATTATAAAAACTATAGCTGAGTCAATGGATTTAAATCACGAAGATGGATCAAAAAATATTTTTTTGTTTCATATGAAGAACAATTTTACCAAAGATTGTTTGAATCTTGAAAAATAATTTGACATCTCATCAAGCAACGATTATCATAAAGAAGAAATAAATAAATACGTTGAAAAAGAAGAGTAGAAAGAACTGCTGTCATAGCGAATCTGGGAAGGTGTAAGCCAGATACAAGCAACTTTTGAAGGGCGCTTTTGAGTATGTTTAAACGAAGCTGCCGATAGTCGATATCGGAAGTAGGGTGGAACCGCGATTATTCGTCCCTATGTCTCTTTGAGGCATAGGGACTTTTTGTTGTAGTACGATGCCTGTAATACTATTGTAAAAAGCTTGTCTCTTATGTATCCAAAGAGAACAACACTTTAGTGCTATTTTTAAAATCATCGAAAAGGAGGTACAGCATGCAATTTAATGCAACATTTTTTCCTGCTGATTTTACAGAGAACAAGTTAAACGTTTTATCTCTTGTGAGACTATTGGTTCAGGTAAAGGAGAATGATGGTACAGAAATCGAAGAATTTGAAACGGACCCTAGCGAAAAGTTATATAAAATCGATACAGAATTGACAGAAACAATGAAAGTTGAAGTGTCTGTTGTTCAAGGTGAAGTAATTGAGTTTTACCCAGTTGTTACTGCGTTATGAAAAATAGCTTGGTTTTGAATGAAGAAGATAAGAAGGGAATGCGACAAAAAGTGTCACACTCATTTTTTTCTATTTTCCAGTCGAGGCTGACTAAGCTCTTTTAGCTTTTAAATTAGGAGGATCACAATGGAAAAGAAACTTACTGTGCAAGATATGATTTTAACGTTACAAAAATTTTGGTCATCAAATGGTTGTATGCTGATGCAAGCATATGATACTGAAAAAGGTGCAGGGACAATGAGTCCGTATACTTTTTTACGAGCAATCGGACCAGAGCCATGGAATGCTGCGTATGTAGAGCCATCAAGAAGACCAGCAGATGGACGTTACGGAGAAAATCCTAACCGTTTATATCAACATCATCAATTTCAAGTTGTGATGAAACCTTCACCTGAAAATATTCAGGAGTTATATTTAGAAAGTTTAGAATTATTAGGGATCGATCCATTAGCTCATGATATTCGATTTGTTGAAGATAATTGGGAAAATCCTTCTATGGGATGTGCAGGTCTAGGTTGGGAAGTTTGGCTTGATGGTATGGAGATCACTCAGTTTACCTATTTCCAACAAGTAGGAGGACTAGCTTGTCATCCAGTCACTTCAGAAATTACTTATGGAATTGAACGACTTGCGTCTTATATTCAAGAAGTAGAAAGTGTTTACGATCTAGAATGGACTGATGGCGTGAAATACGGAGAAATTTTTAATCAGCCAGAGTATGAACATTCGAAATATTCGTTTGAAATCAGCGATCAAGAAATGCTATTGGAAAACTTTGATAAATTTGAAAAAGAAGCGAAACGTTGTATTGATGAAAGTTTAGTGCATCCAGCGTATGATTATATTTTGAAATGTAGCCATACATTTAATTTATTGGACGCTCGTGGTGCTGTATCTGTAACGGAGCGCGCTGGTTATCTAGCCCGCATTAGGAACTTGGCGAAAGCTGTGGCGAAAATTTTTGTCGCAGAGCGTGAAAAATTAGGATTTCCACTTTTAAACAAAGAAAATAAAACGACTAAGGAGGCAAAATAACATGGCCAAAGACCTATTACTTGAAATCGGATTAGAAGAAATACCAGCTCATATTGTCAGCCCAAGTCGTTTACAATTGGAAAATAAAATTGTGAAATTCTTAGACGAAAATAATTTAACATATGAAACAGTTCAAAGCTTCTCGACCCCTCGTCGTCTAGCTGTTCGTGTGACACAATTGCCAGAGCAACAAGAAGATACACAAGAAGAAGTTAAAGGTCCTGCTAAAAAAATTGCTCAAGATGCTGAAGGGAATTGGAGTAAGGCCGCTGAAGGTTTTGTTCGAGGGCAAGGGCTGACGACTGATGCAATCACCTATAAAGAATTGAATGGTGTGGAATATGTCTATGTGACAAAGCATAATCAAGGACAAAAAACGATCGATGTCTTAACTGGATTGAAAGATGTTATTACAAGTTTGACTTTTCCAGTCACGATGCATTGGGCTGATTATGACTTTGAATATATACGTCCGATTCATTGGATCGTTGCTCTGTTAGATGATGAAGTGATTCCACTTACTGTTCTTGATGTAGCGACAGGAAGAAATTCTCGTGGACACCGTTTCTTAGGAGATGACGTGACGCTTAATCACTCAAATGAGTATGAAGAAAAGATGAAACAACAATTTGTTATCGTTGATCCTAATGAAAGAAAAACGATGATTATCGAACAAGCAAATCACTTAGCCAAGAAAAACAATTGGAAGTTAGATCTAGATGAGAAACTATTGGAAGAAGTCAATAATTTAGTTGAATACCCAACAGCTTTTGTGGGTGCTTTTGATGAAAAATATCTTTCTGTTCCAGATGAAGTATTAGTAACGTCAATGAAAGAACACCAACGTTATTTTGATGTACGTAATGATCAAGGATTATTACTGCCGCATTTTATTTCCGTAAGAAACGGAGACAGTGTGCATATTGAAAATGTGATCAAAGGAAATGAAAAAGTTTTGATCGCTCGTTTAGAGGATGCTGAATTTTTCTATAGCGAAGACAAAAAACTATCAATCGAAGAATGCGTTGAAAAGCTAAAAAATGTCACTTTCCATGAAAAAATCGGCACGATTTATGAAAAAATGCAGCGAGTGGGCATTATTGGACAAATCATTGGAAAAGAAGTAGGTTTATCGGAAGATGAAATGACTGATTTGAAACGTGCTTCTGAAATTTATAAATTTGATTTAGTCACAAATATGGTTGGTGAATTCCCAGAATTACAAGGAATCATGGGCGAAAAATATGCATTGCTTAAAGGCGAAAAACCTGCTGTAGCTCAAGCGATTCGTGAGCATTATTTGCCGACATCAAGTGAAGGAGAACTGCCTATTTCTGCTATTGGAGCGGTACTAGCGATCGCTGATAAATTAGATAGCGTATTATCATTCTTTGCAGTGGGTATGATTCCTAGCGGTTCTAATGATCCTTACGCGCTGCGTCGCCAAACGTACGGTGTAATCCGAATTGTTGAAAATAAAGACTGGCAGTTCCCGTTAGTTCAATTGCAGAAGGATATCGATGCAGCTGTCAATTCAGACAGCCAAAAATATGGCATTCAATTAACTAGCGGACAAGAAGAAGTTATTGACTTTGTAAAAGCGCGTCTGCGTCAGTTATTAACAACGAAAGATATGCGCCATGATGTAATCGATGCAGTCATTTCATCTGAGCAAAAAGACTTAACAAAACTATTTTCATCTGCGACGATTTTAAAAAATCATCTGCTGGATAAAGACTTTAAACCTTCAGTTGAGGCTTTGACACGAGTGATCAACTTAGCTAAAAAAGGGCACGAAATATTAAGCCATGAAGGAAAAGTTGACGCAGCTTTATTTGAAAATGATGCGGAAAAAGCTTTACATCAAGCAGTAAATAAAATTGAAGAGAAATTCAATCAAAATACAATGTCTGAAAATTATCAAGCATTGGTAGACTTACGACCGTTGATCGAACAGTATTTTGATGAAACGATGGTCATGGTAGATGATGAGAAGGTGAAAGCAAATCGTTTGAAAGAACTCAATCGAATTGCTAAAATGTCATTATCATTAGCTAGTCTTGATTTACTTGTCGTTAAATAAGAATAAAGTGAAAAAGGTGAGGAGACTAATTAAGTTTTACTCACCTTTTTTATAGAAGCAAAATTTTTTCATAAATGAATTTAACGTGGTACGATAACCTTATCATTTGATAAGGCTATCGTACCTATTTTTTTATTAACCTGAGGAGGATCTAAAATGAATCATTTTGTAAAATTATTTAGTATTGCAGCAGTGGGGTTTTTAGTACTAGATTTTATATGGTTACTTTTCATTGCGAAAAAAATCTATCAAGAATATTTAGGTTATCTATTAGGGCCCACTAAAATACTTCCAGCAGCTATTTTTTATGTATTGTATCTTATTGGAATCTTATTTTTCGTCATTTATCCTGCAATTGAAAAGGATAGTTTGATCTATGCTATTTCTGCTGGAGCATTACTTGGAGTGCTCTGTTATGGGACGTATGATTTAACCAATTTATCTACAATCAAGGACTGGCCAGTTTTTGTAACCGTTATTGATTTGATATGGGGAGGATTTGTCACTGCAGCTACTTGTGGTATAACCGTCTTTATAGCGCAGCATTTTAATTGGAGGTAAGAAGAATCATGAAAAGTCAGTCTATTGATTCCAAAGAGTTGTTATTTGCATTTCAACAAGGTGCGATTCAACTGATCAATGAGAAACAAGAGTTGAACCACATTAACGTTTTTCCTGTTTCAGATGGTGATACAGGTAGTAATTTGGCCTCATTAATGCAAACGATCCTTGAGGAAACAAAAGATGAAACAAGTTCCGTCATTGATGTTTTTGAAAAGATTGCAGAAGCTTCTTTAGTAGGAGCTAGAGGGAACTCAGGTATTATCTTTGCCCAATATTTTAATGGTATCTATAATAATTTATTGCTTCAGGACGAAAAAAATTCTGTCACTAGTTTTGTAAAAAGTGTAAAATCTGCAATCAGTGAAGCCTATCAAGCTATTGCAAATCCTGTTGAAGGTACGATTATTACAGTCATTCGCTCGTGGGCAGAAGCTTTGGATGAAAATGACCAACTAACTAGTTTAGAAGAGCTGTTACCAAATGCTCTTGTTAGAGCTGGAGAAGCACTTGAGAACACAACGAGACAACTAAAAGTCTTGCAGAGAAATCAAGTTGTTGATGCAGGTGCAAAAGGTTTTTATGTCTTTATAGAAGGGTTTACTCAAGCTTTTATCAACAAAGAGAACGTGGTTAAAACAAATATCAATGTAGACGATTCGATAAAGATGGCTCTCTCTGAATCCTTGCATCAAAATACATCTGAACCGCGATACAGATACTGCACTGAAGTTTTGTTAGATCAAGTGACACAATCAAAAAATAATATGCAAGAAAAGTTAAGTCCTTTTGGTGATTCCTTAATCGTTGCCATGAATCGAAAAAAAGCAAGAATTCATATCCATTCTAATCAACCTGATCAAGTATTGCGCTATTTAAGCACTGTTGGACAGCCAATTCAGCAAAAAGCTGATGATATGTTATTACAGTATCAAGTAAACACAAAACCAAAGGCATCCATTGCACTAGTAACGGATTCGATCGCTGATTTACCCGCTGATTATGTACTGAATAACCAAATTCATGTATTACCAATGAATATTTTGATAGGAAATACTAGTTATATCGACAAAATAACGATTCAAAGTAATCAATTTTTTGAAATAAATAAAAATCAAGCGGAACGAGCTACTAGCTCACAACCAACGTTGAAAGCAGTAGAAAATCTTTTTTCATTTTTAGAGACTAAATATGAAGCAATTTTAGTTATTACAGTGGCTAAGAAATTAAGTGGCACGTTTCATACCGTAAAAGAAGCTGCTAAGCATCTGACATCAACAACCACTAAAATTGATGTAATCGACTCCAAACAAAATTCTGCAGCACAAGGGTTACTTGTAATGAGCGCGAATGAGTGGATTCAAGAAGGGTTATCTTTTGAGGAAATTGTTGAACGAACAAAAAATAAACGGAGCCAGCTTAAAATACTCGTTAGTGTCGATGATCTAGATCCTATGGTAGAATCCGGGAGAATTCCTCAATTCGCTGGAAAAATAGCAAAGAAAATCAATTTGAAGCCTATTGTCAGTTTAAATAATGAAGGGGAAGGAACATTGAGTGAATTTGCCTTTAGTTTGGAAGGGAACGAAAGAAAAATTATTAAACAACTCAAAAAATGGCACGAGAAAAACAAAATACAACGCTATGCCATCATCCATGCCAATTCGCCAGAGCGAGCACTGCAATGGGAAAAAAACTTAATTGAACAACTTGGTTTTCAGCCGAGCTATAAAATGGATATCTCGACGGTGGTTGCTATGAGTGCGGGACAAGGAAGCGTTGCGGTTGCTGTTGAATTAGAAGAAGGAGGAAGTTAGTATGACGATTTGGATTATTAGTTTGGTACTGTTTATTTATTTTACTGCATTATTCTTTTTGGCACAATATCTTCATAATAATTCTATTGTTGACTTAGCTTGGGGAATTGGTTTTGTTATTGTCGCCGTTACTGGTTATTTAGTCATGCCAGATAAAACGAAAATCAGTACGATCATTTTATTATTGGTAAGCATTTGGGGACTGCGTTTGTTTTTCCACTTAGCTAAGAGAAATATCGGAAAACCTGAAGATTATCGTTATGTGAACATGCGGAAACGATGGGGGAAACATTGGGCAAAATTAAAAGCTTATTTAAATGTATTTGTTTTACAAGGCGTCCTTTTGTTGATCGTTTCAATGCCGGTTCTATTCGCTATGACAAGCTCAGTCAATTCATTTTATTGGTGGAACGGATTAGGTATCTTGATTTGGCTTATAGGATTTGGCTATGAAACGATTGGTGATTATGAGTTGACAAAATTTAAAAGAGAAAGTCACAATCATGGAAAACTCTTAACAACTGGATTATGGTCAACGACAAGGCATCCCAATTATTTTGGAGAAGCACTTAGTTGGTGGGGAATTTTTCTTATAAGTTTGAACGAAACACGAAATATTTGGGGCATTATTGGTCCCTTAACGATCACGTTGTTACTTTTATTTGTTTCAGGAGTGCCTTTACTTGAAAAGAAATACAAAGATCGTCCAGACTTTATTGCATATGCACAGGAAACGCCAAAATTTTTACCATTTATTGGAAAAAAAGGATTGTAAAGGAGGAATTAGAATGAACAAAAATAAATTTATAGGAGTGAAGATAGTTGTAACAATCATTTATATTGTAATGATAGCAACGAATGCTGCTGCGGTGTTATTGCCTTTAAACGGGATGACAACTCAAGAAGTTTCAGATTCATACCCTAATTTATTTGCTCCGGCAGGACTAACGTTTGCAATTTGGTCAGTTATTTACTTATTATTAGCTGGTTTCGTTGTTTATCAATGGTTTAAACCAACAAATCAATCTATATTGGCTAAAGAGCAGCTAAGCAAAAAGTTAAGAGCTCTATTTATTGTCTCTTCTATACTAAATAGTGTTTGGTTATTGGCTTGGCAATATCTTTTAATCAATTTATCTGTTGTAATCATGTTAGCCTTGCTAGCCGTGTTGGTCTATACCAATCAGCTATTAGCAAACGCAACCTTGACTAAAAAAGATTATATTTTTGTAAGACTGCCATTTAGCATTTATTTTGGTTGGATCACAATAGCTACGATCGCTAATATCACAGCTTTCTTGGTAGATAAAAACAGTGCGTTTCTGCAAAATAATCAAGTGTTATGGACAGTTGTTATATTGATCGTCGGTTTGCTAATCATAAGCGCAACTATTATTCGTAATCGTGATATTCCTTATGGATTAGCAGCATTATGGGCTTATTATGGTATTTTGAATAAACATCAAGCAGTAGATGGTTGGAATGGCGCTTATCCAGCCGTTATCGTTACGGTTATCATCAGTTTAGTTATATTAGCAATCGTCTGTATTTATGAATTAGTTGTAGGAATTAAAAGAAAAAAGAATGTCATTTAGCATAGGTTTCTTTGTTTGTTTCTGTTAAAATAGTAAGGAAATCAACTATAGGTGGCTAAGCAATGGATAAAGAAACGAGAAATACACGAGCTAGAATTATTCAAGTAGCAACGCGTCTATTTATGGATAACGGATATCAAAGTACATCTACAAGGCAAATCGCACAGTTGGCTGAGGTGACCCAGCCTAATTTATACCATCATTTTAGAAATAAAGAAGAAGTTTATGTCGGTGTGATTGAAAATCTATTAAGTGATGTAAACGAAGAATTAGTGGAAATCGTTGAGGATCGAACTCTTGAAACCATTAGCAAATTACAAAAATTTGCTGAATGTTTGAAAACAAAACATCCCTTTGATTTTGATTTGATGATGCTTGACTTTAGGACGAAATTGACAGATGAGACTCAGATGAAATTATTTACTCTATGGAATCAGTCCTATAAAGAACCTTTATTGAATCTTTTTAAAGAAAGTGATTTTACCATACGAACTGGATTGTCGCCAGAAATCGCAACAACACATTTTCTTAATACATTGTCTCCATATATAAAAACAGACCAAAATAGCTCATCGCTAAGTATTGCTCAGGTTGTTGATCTTTTCGTTTTTGGCGTTTCAGCAGACAAAAAATAAAACAAGAACCAACTGCAATCATTATATCGCGTTGGTTCTTGTTTTTTAATTTCTATTTTGTTTTCCGGCATTTCTACCAGTTTTAGAAGCATTCTTTGGCGTTATAGCTTTTTGCATCGTTTTTTCTTCTGTTGGTGTGACATCTTTACGAGGCACAATAACTTGTTTTGGTGGATTTTGTTTTAATTCCTCAGCTACTTGTGCTTTGATTCTTGGTTTTAAGAATTGATTTGTGATCAATGTTTGGATACTACTGAATATCCCTCCGACGACCCAATATAAAGTTACACCGGCAGGAGAGCTGATGGACATGAATACGATCATTAAAGGTGACACGATCAACATAGATTTCATTGTTTTCTTTTGCTCTTCAGGAATACCGACTGTTGAAAGATATCCTTGAAGTAAATAGGCAATACCAGCTAAAACAACAAATATGATGCTTGGTTGTCCGAGATTAACACCGAAAAATGATGCATCGGCAATTCCCTGTGTATAGCGAGCGGCAAAGAATAGCGCAGAAAAAATTGGCATTTGAATCAATAAAGGTAGGCAGCCGATACCGCCCATCATGCTCATATTGTTTTCTTTGTAGACTTGCTGCATTTCAGCTTGAGCCTGCATTTGTTCCTCACGTGTCGTTGCTTCTTTTACTTTTGCTTGTGCAGCATCGATTTGAGGTTTGATAGCTTGCATTTTTTCTGTTTGGATCATGCTTTTTTTCGATTGGTTTAACCCTAAGGGCATAATCACAAGGCGAACAATGATCGTGATAAAAATGATTGCCCAACCATAATTCCAATCGAAATTGTCCACAAGGTATGTAATGGCACTACTCATTGGTTTTACTAGTAAATTATAGATAATGCCTTCGCCAGTAGGCTGTCCGTCAGATCCTGTTTTTACACATCCAGATAAAAATAATACTAACGTGAATAGACCGGAACCAAGGAGCCACTTATTTAATTTTCGCATTTTATTCTTTCCTTTTCTTAAAAAAATTTGCACAAGATTAACTATACTTGAAAAAGCGTTTTTTTTCAATAAAAATTAGAAGAATCCGTCTCAAGACTGAGTAAGATTCTTCCAAAATTAAATTAGTTTGTAACTTTGAAGCTAGTGTATTCTTCCATTAGAGGGTTTGTTTGAATATCTACATACGTCACGCGTCCAGCAGGACTAGGGGAATCTTTGATTTTTTGGATAAACTGTTTCATTAGTTCATCCTTGCCTAAGGCTTCGATTGTGACCGAGCCATCATCTTCATTACGAACAGTGCCGTAAATACCTAATTCATCAGCAACCATTTTTGTCATATAACGAAAGCCAACGCCTTGGACTCTGCCTTGCACATTCATGCGTACTTTTCTCATCGTTGTACACCTCGCTTTTTCTTAAATCAATGATAGCGATTTTTTGATCATCTGGCAAGTAAAGTCTTGACTGTTTGATTAAAAAAAATCATGTTATAATACTTCAGTGAGGTGGGGAAATGAAAGAAATTTTATCAACGAAAAATACAATGATCAAAGACTTTAAAAAATTACATAAAAAAAAGTATCGGGAAGAGAAGCAGCAATATATAATTGAAGGATTTCATCTAATTGAAGAAGCGGCTCATGCAAAGGCTCAGATCGATTGGATTATTTTTAATCAGCGAGGGCAGACAGAATGGTCAGATTGGTTGAAAGGACAGTTGGACGAACGATTGATTCTAGTTTCGGATGAGGTATTAGAATCTCTCTCGGAACTACCAACACCACAAGGAATGCTTGCGATTGTGAGAATGCCTGAATTAGAGGGAAATATACAATTTTCAGGTGGTTGGCTGCTTTTAGATAATATTCAAGATCCAGGTAATGTTGGAACGATGATCCGAACAGCTGATGCAGCAGGGCTTTCTGGTGTAGTTTTGGGAGAAGGTAGTGCGGATATATACAATACAAAAGTGCTAAGAGCGATGCAAGGAAGTAATTACCATTTACCTGTAATACGTACTCCTTTAGCTGGAATTATTGAAGGCTTCAAAAAAGCAAAGATTCCTGTCTATGGAACGGAATTAAATCCTGAGGCCGTTTCTTATCAAAAAATATTGAGAAGTAAAAATTATGCTTTAATTATGGGAAATGAAGGACAAGGTGTTTCAACTGAATTTTTAGCCCAAACGGATCAAAATATTTATATCCCAATTAAAGGGGCAGCTGAATCACTAAACGTAGCAATTGCAGCTGGTATTTTGATGTATCATTTGGAAAATGATAACTAAATAGGCGATTTCTTAATATTGATGGAAAATAAGACTGCTATGTGTTGGTTTGCGGCAGATAATCTGATCTGTTTAATAAGGAAAGAAAATGAATGGTCAAGCAAATAGAATTGCATTCATATGATTTCAAACAGAACTATTAATAGGTGGAAAACCTGTTGAAATTGTTTTAGTTATGTTGTATAATGACAAAGGTGTTATTTTCAGTAGTACTGAAAACTACATCAAATCCACATTTTCAATATATTTCTTGTGAGGTGCTGTAGGAATACAGTCCACAAGGGAGCTTAAAATTGAAAAGAGGGAACAAATAAAAACCAAATTGGAGGAAACAAAAAATGGCAGTAATTTCTATGAAACAATTACTAGAAGCCGGCGTACACTTTGGACACCAAACTCGTCGCTGGAACCCAAAAATGAAGAAATATATCTTCACAGAAAGAAACGGAATCTACATCATTGACTTGCAAAAAACAGTTAAATTAGTAGATGCTGCTTACGATTACATGAAAAATGTTGCTGAAGATGGCGGCGTTGCTCTTTTCGTAGGAACTAAAAAACAAGCACAAGAAGCGATCAAAGACGAAGCAATTCGTTCAGGTCAATACTTCGTAAACCACCGTTGGTTAGGTGGAACATTAACGAACTGGGATACAATCCAAAAACGTATCAAACGTTTGAAAGATATCAATAAAATGGAAGAAGACGGTACTTTCGACGTTCTTCCTAAAAAAGAAGTTGTTGGTTTGAACAAACAACGTGAACGTCTTGAAAAATTCTTAGGCGGTATCCAAGATATGCCTAGAATTCCAGATGTTATGTACATCGTTGATCCTCGTAAAGAGCGTATTGCTGTTCAAGAAGCACACAAATTGAACATCCCAATCGTTGCGATGGTTGATACAAACTGTGATCCAGATGAAATCGACGTAGTAATTCCATCAAATGATGATGCAATTCGCGCGGTTAAATTAATTACTGCTAAAATGGCTGACGCTTTCATCGAAGGAAACCAAGGTGAAGATCAAGCTGTAGAAGAAATCTTTGTTGAAGAAGCAACAGAAGCTGCAACTTCTATCGAAGAAATCGTTGATGTTGTTGAAGGCACAAACGATTCAGCAGAATAATTTTAAATAACGAAGCTGTCTCGAAGGCTAGGCGAAAAAAAGCCTGTATCTCCTTTGAGATAGCTTTTTTAAAACGAATTTTATAATTAAATTATTTAGCTTCGTAGGCTGACCTTTCGGAAAAAAGATAAAACCTGATTTTGGCAAAAAGCACCAACCTCACGTTTTCCTATTTTTCTGTCAAGGTAAAACGAGCCTACTACGCTTTTAAAACTATCTAGCTTCGTAGGCTAACCTTTCGGAAAAAAGATAAAACCTGATTTTGGCAAAAAGCACCAACCTCATGTTTTCCTATTTTTCTGTCAAGGTAAAACGAGCCTACTACGCTTTTAAAACTAGGAGGAACAAAAAAATGGCAGATATTTCAGCAAAATTAGTTAAAGAACTACGCGACATGACTGGTGTCGGTATGATGGATGCAAAAAGAGCATTAGTAGAAGTAGAAGGTAACATGGAAGCGGCTGTTGATTACTTACGTGAAAAAGGGATGGCCAAAGCTGCTAAGAAAAATGACCGTGTAGCGGCAGAAGGTTTAGCAAACGTTTCTTCAAATGGTAATTTTGCAGCAATCGTTGAAGTAAACTCTGAAACAGACTTTGTTTCTAAAAATGAAATGTTCCAAGATTTAGTGAAAAAAATTGCAACTGAAATTGCGACAAATAAACCTGCAAACATGGAAGAAGCTTTAGCTCTTAAAACAGATAAAGGTACTTTAGAAACTGAATTGATCGAAGCAACAACTGTTATCGGTGAAAAAATCAACTTCCGTCGTTTTGAATTAGTAGAAAAAGATGATAATGCTGCGTTCGGAGCTTATTTACACATGGGCGGACGTATTGCAGTATTGACTGTATTAGAAGGAACAACTGACGAAGAAGTTGCAAAAGATATTGCAATGCACGTAGCAGCAATCAATCCTCGTTATGTGGATGAATCTCAAATCCCTCAAGAAGAATTAGAACATGAAAAAGCGATTCTTTCTGAACAAGCTTTAAATGAAGGCAAACCAGCAAATATCGTTGATAAAATGGTTGTTGGACGCTTAAACAAATTTAAAGCTGAAATTTCTCTAGTAGATCAACCATTCGTTAAAGATCCAGATATGACAGTTGAAAAATACGTTGCTTCTAAAGGAGCAACAGTTAAATCCTTCATCCGTTTTGAAGTTGGCGAAGGAATCGAAAAACGTGAAGATAACTTTGCAGATGAAGTAATGAGTCAAATAAAAAAATAAATCTGTTACCTGTGTAACAGTTGGGAACGCATTGAGATGCGCTCCCTTTTTTTAAGCAAATCAAAAGAAATAGACTGGCAGAATGTTCAGAGTATGTTAAAATGTTCTTAGACAAATGGTGGAGGGAAATTAAAAATGGTAAAACCTAAATATCAACGTGTTGTATTAAAGTTAAGTGGCGAAGCTTTGGCCGGAGAAGAAGGGTTTGGAATTAAACCTCCAACAATCAAAGAGATTGTAGAAGAAATTAAAGAAGTCCATGAATTAGGAATTGAGATGGCAATCGTTGTCGGTGGCGGAAATATCTGGCGTGGACAAATCGGTGCTCAAATGGGCATGGAGCGTGCGCAGGCTGATTACATGGGAATGTTGGCAACAGTAATGAACGCTTTGGCTTTACAAGATACATTAGAGAATATCGGTGTTCCGACACGTGTTCAAACATCTATCGAGATGCGTCAAATTGCAGAACCTTACATCCGTCGTCGTGCAGAACGTCATCTAGAAAAAGGTCGCATCGTTATCTTTGCGGGAGGAACAGGAAATCCGTATTTTTCAACTGATACAACTGCAGCTTTACGTGCAGCAGAAATAGATGCAGACGTTATTTTAATGGCTAAGAACAATGTTGATGGCGTGTATTCAGCTGATCCTAAATTAGATGCAAATGCTGTCAAATTTGAAGAACTAACACATTTAGATGTCATTTCAAAAGGTTTACAAGTAATGGATTCAACAGCAAGCTCACTAAGCATGGATAATGATATTCCATTAGTCGTTTTCAATTTAAATGAAACAGGTAATATTCGCCGTGCATGTCTTGGTGAAAATATTGGAACAACCGTAAGGGGGAAATAAAAAATGAGTGGAACAATTTTAGAAACTGCAAAAGAAAAAATGAGTAAAGCAGAACAAAGTTTACAACGAGAACTTGGTCAAATCCGCGCAGGACGAGCTAATGCAAGCCTTTTGGATCGGATTCAAGTAGATTATTATGGTGCGCTTACACCAGTGAATCAACTTGCTGGAATCAATATTCCAGAAGCACGCGTTTTAATGATCACACCTTTCGACAAAAATTCACTAGAAGATATTGAAAAAGCGATCCAAGCTAGTGACATAGGAATCAGCCCCACAAATGATGGTACAGTGATTCGATTAGTGATTCCTCAATTAACGGAAGAACGTCGTAAAGAATTGGCAAAAGATGTAAAAAAAGCGGCTGAAAATGCAAAAATCGCAGTCCGCAATATTCGCCGAGATGCTATGGATGAATTAAAAAAACAACAAAAAAGTAATGATATCACGGAAGATGAGTTACGTAATTTAGAAAAAGAAGCTCAAAAATTAACCGATGATAGCGTAAAAAATATTGATACTATTACTTCAGAAAAAGAAAAAGAACTTTTAGAAGTTTAATAAAATTAATATAAAACAACAAGAGATTACACTGTATTGTGTTATTTCTTGTTGTTTTTGCTTTTTTTATATAATTGTTATTTTAAATAAACGAATATTTTATTAATACTCATAATGTACCAAAAGTAGAAGTTTGAACGAGTGATAAAAAATATCTTGTTAAACCTTTAGTGTTATGGAATAATAAAGTTGGGTATATTTTTCTTAAAAGGAGATGAGAAAGTGAATTTTATCAAGCGAGCATTATTTAGTGTTACTAGGAAAAAAGGGAAGTCACTTATTCTATTTGCAGTGATATTTGTATTGGGAAATGTTATCGCAGGTTCAATCGCAATTCAGCAGTCCACACAAAATGTTGAAAAAAGTGTTAAAAAACAATTAGGTGGTATGGCGACGATACAACTTGATTACGAAAATAATCAAGATGAGTTTGCAAAAGAGGATCTTAAAATCGAACAATTAAAAGTAGATTTGATGAAAAAAATAGGAGATTCTCCATATGTGAAATATTATGACTACAATGCTGTGACGGGGGTACAAACAAATGAGCTGAAAAGTATTTCATCAGACTCAGACCAGTCTGGCATGATGATGGAAGGATTCAGTCTAAAAGGTTCCAACTACGCTAAAGTCTTAGATGTGGAAGAAAAGAACATTAAAATAGTAGAAGGTAAAGTTTTTACTCAAGAAGATATTGATAATGGTAAGAATGTTGGCTTGATCTCTTCAAAAGTCGCAGAAGAAAATGGACTTTCTGTAGGAGATCAAATGGTGATGGATACTAGAAGCTATGATTATACCGAGAGCGGTGAAGAAAAGGAATTATTCAAGATAGATGTACCGATTCAAATAATTGGGATTTTTGAGCCCACAACGGTTGAAATGAAAGATAAAGAAGACAAAAAAAATGAAGATCAAAAGATGAATCAACAATATATGTCTTTACAACAACTCAATACAATTTATTTACCAAATAAAACTGTCTTGGAAATTAACAAAGACTATTTAGAAAAATTAAAAAAAGTTGATTCAAACAGCCCGTATCTATCTGAAGAAGATCAAGAAGAATACTACACACCAGTCTATGTTTTAAAAAGCCCAGATGATGTAGAAGCATTCAAACAAGAAACACAACCACTATTACCAAAATTATATACGGTGAAAGCTTCAACAGATCAATACGAACAAATTGGTGGAAGTATGAAGAAAATGTCTCAAATTTCAGGGTACGTAGTTATGATTGCTGTAATAGCGACATTATTGATTATTTCACTTGTCGTTCTATTATTCATGCGAGATCGTAAGCATGAATTGGGAATATATCTATCTTTAGGTGATAAACGTAGTCATGTTATGGGACAAATCATCATTGAAATGTTGATCATAAGTGGTATTGCATTGATACTGTCATTGATTACAGGGAATTTCTTAGGAAAAATGGTCTCAGAATCTTTATTGAATAGTGACCTATTAAATAGCACAAGTAATCAAATGGATATGTTTATAGGATTTGACGGACTAGGTTCAACAGAACTCACAGCAGATGATATCATGAATGCTTATGAAGTGAAATTCTCTTTTGGGTATATCATCACTTACCTAGTTGTTGGGTTAGGGACGGTACTATTGGCAGCAGTATTACCATTATTGTACATCGTTCGTTTAAATCCAAAGAAAATTATGATGTAGGAGGTAAGAAAAATGGCGATTTTAGAAACGAAAGCGCTCAGTTATTTTTATCAAGATGGCGATCAGCGTCGGTTTATTTTAAAAAACACCAATGTTGCTTTTAAACAAGGAAAATTTTATACCATTTTGGGACAATCTGGTTCAGGAAAAACAACGTTCCTTTCTCTGATCAGTGCTTTAGATACACCAAAAGAAGGTCAAGTATTACTGCGTGGAAAAGATATCAAGACAATTGGTTATGAAAAATATCGTCGTGATGATATCAGTATTATTTTTCAGAGTTATAATTTAGTTCCTTATCTGACTGCACTTGAGAATGTATTAGTGGCGATGTCTATTACGGATAATCAGTTACCTCCTAATCAAAAAGAAGTGGCCTATAATTTGTTAGACTACATTGGGATCACAAGTGAAAAAGCGGATCGACTTGTAAATCGGCTTTCTGGTGGAGAGCAGCAGCGTGTGGCTATTGCTCGTGCGTTAGCTACAAATGTAGATATCATTTTGGCTGATGAACCAACTGGAAATTTAGATGAAGGAATGGAACAAGAGATTGTCGATATTTTTCAAAATTTAGCGAAGGTTCATAATAAGTGTGTCATTGTTGTGACGCACTCTAATGATATCGCTGAGCAATCGGATGAGACCTATTACCTGAAAAAAGGTGTGTTAAAAAAATATGAGTGATTTTCTATCAAACTTCAATGGTGATAACTACGAGAAAACCCGACAGCAAAAAAATGAGCAAAAAGATAAATTAGGCAATCAGGCAGAGACAAAAAAAATAAAATCAGGAAAAATTTCAGTAAAGAAAAAAAGATCTGTAGCAGAGAAACATGAGAACGATTCGGAAATGCTTTATGGACCACAAAATTCAAATAATACTAGACAAAATAAAACAAGTACTAAAGAAGTGACTCAACCAGAGAATCTTGAAGAGTTGATTTATACAAAAAAGCGTTCAAAAAAGAAAAAATCTGAACCAGTCACAACTAAAGAAGCAAGTGTTGTAACACCCGTTGAGCAGTCGCGCAATCCCGATGAAGTGATTGAAACTGATCCGACCTATAAAAAGAAAAAGATCAGAAAATTTATGTATATTGGTTTTGGGACCTTTGCGGCAGTTGCACTGTTGTATTTTGGCTATTATCAGATGACTCATGTAAAAGTTCCAGATTTTGAAGGCAAAGAACTGTCAGAAGTTCGTGAATGGACATCCGAAAATGGTGTGAAGCTCCAGGTAGAGCAAAAATATAATTTTGATAAAGAAGCTAATGTGATCATTCACCAAACAGTCAAAAACAAGCAAATCAAAAAAGGACAAGAATTAGGTGTAGATGCCAGCCTTGGAGCAGATCCGGAAGAACCGGTTTCACTACCTGACTTCAAATCAATGAAAATAAATGATGCAAAAAATTGGATCAGTGAACAAAAGGCTGATAATGTAGCTATCATTGAAGAATACAATGATAAAATACCAGCAGGCGATTATGTGAAATTTGAAATAACGAATAAAGATGTAAAAGCTGAAAACTACAAACGCAAAGACAAATCAAAGGTCTATTTTTCTAAAGGGAAAGAAGTTTTTGAAAAAGATATCGCAATGCTAGATTTTGCTGGTAAACCAAAAGAAGAAGCAACGGAATGGGCTAAAAAAAATGAGATTACACTCAAAGTAGATGAAGCAGATTCAGATACGGTCGAGAGTGGAAAAATCATTTCACAAAGTATCGGGAAAGACACTAAAGTTGCAAAAAAAGAATCAATGTCGATTATCGTTTCAACAGGTAAAGCATTGACTGTTCCAGACTTCTCACAATTTAAATCAGAAGAAGCGGAAGCAAAAGCAAATGGATTGCAAGTACAAGTCCAGCAAGTGTTTAGTGAGGAAGTTCCTTATGGACAATTTATTAATCAATCGGTTGAAATTGGGAAGAAATATACAGAAAAAGAGCCCAAGCCATTGATCCAAGTAGTTTATTCAATCGGAAAGCCATATATCAAAGATTTACGTGACAATACTTTAGAGGGAGATCTTCAAAAAATATTCTATGACGAATATCAATCTAAAGGTGCAAATATCACGTATCGAGTTACTTATGTCGATTCGACTGTTACGAAAGGAACCGTTGTTAAAATGAGCCAGTATAATGAATTTATTCCAATCAATTCTGTGGTTCAAATTGGGATTAGTAAAGGGAATCTAAAACCATAGGGAAGTAAAACTTCCAATAAAGCAAAAATAAATTGATTAAAAAAATCATAGAAGGTGAAGCAAAGCAGCTTTAAGTTTTGTTTCCTTTCTTTTTTGAATTTAATGTAAATTATTGAAAGCTTTGCAGGTGAGTAGCAAAAAAATCACTTAATTTCTGATTGAATTGGAGAAATTTCTCAATAAATTTATTAAATAATGACGAAAATTTTTCATTTGCATAGGCATTTCCGAAAGATATTGCTATAATAGTCTAGACAGATTTTTGGAATGGAGGGAAAAATATGCTACGTTTTTTTCCACAAAAGAATAAATACATACAAAAAGAGAGTACATTTACTTTTGATAGCGAAGGTCCGATCCCTGGACACGTAGCGATAATCATGGATGGGAATGGACGATGGGCTCAAAATCGTCGTCTACCTAGAATTGCTGGACATAAAGAAGGTATGAATACTGTTAAAAAAGTTACGAAACACGCAAGTAAGCTAGGAATCAAGGTCTTGACATTATATGCATTTTCTACTGAAAACTGGAAACGTCCAACAGATGAAGTGAGTTTTTTAATGCAGCTGCCAGTAGATTTCTTTGATACATTTGTGCCAGAGTTGATCAAAGAAAATGTAAAAGTACAGGTGATGGGGTATAAAGAATTTTTACCAGCACACACTCAAGAAGCTGTTGAACGTGCGATTGAACAGACTAAAAATAATACTGGTATGATTTTGAATTTTGCTTTAAACTATGGGTCAAGAGCAGAAATTCTCACAGCAGTAAAAGAAATCGCTGAAAAAACAGCAAATAATGAACTTTCTCCTGATAATATTACTGAAACAACAATTGCGGATCATTTGATGACCGGTTTTTTAGCAGAAGATTTAAGAGATCCAGAATTATTGATTCGTACTAGTGGTGAAGAAAGAATCAGCAATTTTTTACTTTGGCAGATTGCTTACAGCGAATTGTTTTTTACAGATGCATTGTGGCCTGATTTTAAAGATGATTTGTTAGAACAAGCACTAGCATCGTTTCAAAATAGAAATCGCCGTTTTGGCGGCTTAAAGGAAACTGAGGAGGAAGATAAATGAGACAGCGCGTTATTACAGCGGTCGTAGCATTAGTGGTTTTTATACCGATCATTTGGTATGGAGGATTTGTGATTGAACTTGCGGCAGCATTATTAGCAGTCATAGGTGTATATGAATTATTTAGAATGAAAGGGTTAGAAATTATAAGTTTTGAAGGTGTACTTTCTGCTTTAGGAGCAGTATTTTTGGTTCTGCCAAAAGACCGTTGGTTTTTCTTTTTACCAGAAAAAGCAGATAATTTTATTTTATTTTATCTAACAGTCATGATTTTATTAGGTGGCCTAGTTGCTTCAAAAAATATGTATACAATCTCTCAAGCTGGGTTTCCAGTGATTACAAGTTTATATGTAGGTGTTGGGTTCCAAAACTTTGTGAGCGCTAGACATACTGGGTTTGTAGTTTTGCTTTATGCATTATTTGTTGTTTGGTCAACGGATATTGGTGCTTATTTTATTGGGAAGCGATTTGGAAAAAGAAAATTATGGCCCGAAGTCTCACCTAATAAGACAATTGAAGGTTCATTAGGTGGCATTCTTTGTGCAGTAGTTGTAGCTCTTTTATTTTTGACGCTTACGCCTAACAAAGAGCTATTTATTTACAAGCTACCGATTATGTTGCTAATTACAGTTGTTTTTTCAATTGTTGGTCAATTTGGAGATTTAGTGGAATCTTCCATTAAGCGACATTATGATGTAAAAGATTCTGGTACTATTTTACCAGGACATGGCGGCATATTAGATCGTTTTGACAGCTTACTTTTTGTTTTTCCGATCATGCACTTATTCGGACTATTTTAATTTCTAAACAAGAAGGGAAGGTGAAAAACTCTGAATGTTCAGGGTTTTTCTTTTTACTATGAAAAAAATCGCATTATTAGGTGCTACTGGCTCTATTGGTACGAGTACAGTAGATGTTGCTACAGCTTATCCCGATTTATTCCGTATCATTTCGCTAACGTTTCATTCAAACAGTGAAAAAGGGGCGGCTTTGATCGAACAATTAAAACCGCAGTATGTAGGTGTTGGCTCAGAGCAAATAAAACAAGAGTTAATGGACCGTTTTCCAGAAGTGGAATTTGGTGTAGGAGAGGCAGGACTTATAAAAGCAGCAACGCTTGAACAAGTGGATGTGGTATTGACTGCTGTAACTGGAAGTGTTGGACTGAATCCTACAATGGCAGCAATCGAAGCAGGAAAAGATATTGCATTAGCTAACAAAGAAACATTGGTGATGGCTGGTCAGTGGGTCATGAATGCCGCAAAAAAAAATAATGTCAGTATACTACCTGTTGATAGTGAACACTCTGCAATTTTCCAATGTTTAGAAGGTCAAAAGGAAGGAAACTTAAAAGAATTAGTTATCACAGCTTCCGGCGGCAGCTTTAGAGATTTGACGCGCGAAGAGCTAAAGTCTGTCACTTTAGAGCAAGCATTAAACCACCCAAATTGGTCAATGGGCAAGAAAATTACGATTGATTCATCGACAATGATGAATAAAGGGTTAGAAGTTATCGAAGCCCATTGGTTATTTGGTACAGATTATGATAAAATAAAAGTTGTTTTACATAAAGAAAGCATTGTTCATTCAATGATCGTTTTAAAAGATGGTGCATATTTGGCTCAACTTGGTCCAAGTGATATGCGTGAACCGATTCAATATGCATTGACGTATCCAAACCGTTTACCGATCCAAAATGAAAAGCCCTTTGATTTAACACAGATTGGTCAATTGAATTTTGGACTAATGGATTTTGATCGTTTCCCAATGCTAGCATTAGCATTTTATGTCGGAAAAAAAGGCGGAGCGTATCCAACTGTTTACAATGCAGCCAATGAAATTGCAGCCAATGCATTTATTGATGGAGAAATTTCATATAGTCAAATTGAAGAATTTGTCCAAAAAGCAGTGGAGAACTATTCAGAAACAAATGAAGTCACTTTGAACGAAGTGATCGCGATCGATAAACAAACAAGAACTATCGTAGAAAGATGGATAAAGGAAGAAGGTCGTTTATGAAAACAATTATTACATTTATTATTGTCTTTGGAATTCTTGTCTTAGTGCATGAATTTGGACATTTTTTCTTCGCAAAGCGTTCTGGTATTTTAGTACGTGAATTTGCGATTGGCATGGGACCAAAGATTTTTGCACATCAAGGAAAAGATGGAACTGCTTATACGATTCGAATTTTACCTATAGGTGGCTATGTACGCATGGCTGGAATGGGAGAAGATGAGACCGAGCTAGCCCCTGGAATGACTCTTTCTGTTGAATTGAATGAACAAGAAGAAGTCGTAAAAATCAACACAAGTAAAAAAGTTCAGCTGACAAACAGTATTCCAATGGAAATGTTAGAAGCTGATCTAGAAAAAGAATTATTTATCAAAGGTTATGTCAATGGTGATGAATCTGAAGAAATCACTTACAAAGTAAATCATGATGCAACTATCATTGAACAAGACGGAACAGAAGTGAGAATCGCACCAATTGATGTACAGTTCCAATCAGCAAAACTTTGGCAACGAATGTTGACGAATTTTGCTGGACCGATGAACAATTTTATTTTAGCGTTTGTATTGTTTACAATTTACGTTTTTATGCAAGGTGGCGTAACGTATACGAATACGAATCTGATAGGCGGCATTCAACCAGATAGTCCAGCAGAAAAAGCTAGCTTGAAAGCAGACGATAGAATCGTATCGATTGATGGAAAATCAGTGAGCGATTGGAATGATTTTACAAAAATTATTCAAGATAGTCCGGATAAAGAACTAAATATGATGGTTGAGTCTGGTGGAAAGACCAAAAAAGTCGATATTACACCTAAAAGTCAAAAATCAGGAGATAAAGAAATTGGCGTGATTGGAATTTTACCACCTATGAAAACTGGTTTAGCAGATAAATTGGTTGGTGGTATTCAAACAACTTTAAGTAGTTCTATGCAAATATTCACAGCACTTAAATCGATGTTTACTGGTTTTAGTTTAGATAAATTGGGTGGTCCAGTAATGATCTTCCAGATGTCTTCAGAAGCCTCAAAAGCAGGCTTAAGTACAGTGATTTGGCTAATGGCCATGTTATCAGTCAATCTTGGAATCATTAATTTACTTCCGATTCCGGCTTTAGATGGCGGTAAGATCGTTTTAAATATTTTTGAGGGAGTTAGAGGGAAACCTTTAAGTCAAGAAAAAGAAGGAATACTGACACTGATTGGTTTTGGGTTCATCATGTTATTGATGGTGTTAGTAACTTGGAATGATATTCAACGATTTTTCTTTTAATTAATTAATTGGATTTTATAACGAATCACTTGAGGAGTTTCAACAATTCGTTTAGACAAAGGAGAGTTCTAATGAAACAGTCAAAAATGTTAATCCCTACTTTACGTGAGGTGCCTAATGATGCAGAAGTATTAAGTCATCAAATGCTATTGAGAGCAGGTTATATCCGCCAAGTCTCAGCAGGGATTTACTCTTATTTACCATTAGCGAATCGAGTACTTGAGAAACTAAAAAAAATCATGCGGGAAGAATTCGATAAAATCGACGCAATTGAAATGTTGATGCCTGCATTATTACCAGCAGAATTATGGAAAGAATCAGGACGCTATGAAACATATGGTCCAAATCTTTATCGTTTGAAAGATCGTAATGAGCGTGATTATATTCTTGGTCCAACACATGAAGAGACATTTACAGAATTGATTCGTGACGAAATTAATTCATATAAGCGCTTGCCGTTGAACCTTTATCAAATTCAAACAAAATACCGTGATGAAAAACGTCCTCGTTTTGGTTTATTACGTGGTCGAGAGTTTATTATGAAGGATGGTTACTCTTTCCATGCTGATGAAGAAAGTTTAGATCAATCTTACCGTGATTATGAGAAAGCTTACTCAGCTATTTTTGAGCGTTGTGGTTTAAAATTTAGAGCAATCATTGGTGATGGCGGCGCTATGGGTGGAAAAGATTCTAAAGAATTCATGGCAATTTCTGATATAGGTGAAGATACTATTTGTTTTTCAACAGATAGTGATTATGCAGCAAACTTGGAAATGGCAACAAGTCTTTATACTCCTAAAAAGTCACACGAAACACAATTAGACATTAAAAAAGTAGCTACGCCAAATGTTGGAACAATTGAACAAGTGGCTGCATTTTTCACTGTTGATCCACAACGTATTATTAAGTCAGTTTTATTTATGGCGGATAGTGAACCTGTTTTAGTTTTAGTGCGTGGCGATCATGAAGTGAATGATGTTAAGCTGAAAAATTTCTTGGGTGTTGACTTTTTAGAGGAAGCAACAGATGAAGATGCACGAAAATATTTAGGTGGAGACTTTGGGTCTATCGGACCAGTTGAACTATCTGAAGAAGTGAAGTTATTTGCAGATTTACATGTCCAAGATTTAGCAAATGCAATAACTGGAGCAAATGAAACTGGATTCCATTATAATAACGTTAATCCAGGACGTGATTTTACGCCAATAAGTTATGAAGATTTACGTTTTGTACAAGAGGGCGATCCTTCTCCAGATGGAAATGGCGTTTTAGAATTTACTAAAGGTATTGAGATTGGTCATATCTTTAAACTTGGAACTCGTTACAGTGAAGCTATGGGCGCAACAGTTTTGGATGAGAATGGTAGAGAAAAACATGTCATCATGGGCTGTTACGGAATCGGTGTTAGCCGTTTGCTCTCAGCGATTGTTGAACAAAATATTGATGAGAATGGGATTAATTGGCCTGCAGGAATTTCACCATTCGATCTACATGTCGTTCAAATGAACATTAAAGACGACTATCAAACGAAACTTGCACAAGAAGTAGAAGAAGTGATGTCAGTTGCTGGATATGAGGTCTTAGTTGATGACCGTAATGAACGAGCAGGGGTTAAATTTGCAGATGCTGATTTGATCGGTTGTCCGATCCGTATCACAGTTGGTAAAAAAGCAGTAGATGGTGTGGTTGAAGTGAAAATCAAACGAACTGGAGAAATGGTCGAAGTTCGTAAAGAAGAGCTTGAAAGTACATTATCTATTTTATTGAATGCAGACAAAGAATAAATTTAACCTGTCTATGGAATCGATCACTAATCTGATTTCATAGACAGGTTTTCAGTTCCGCAAGCAAATATAGTACAGGTAAATCGACTTGTATGAGTGTTCTTTACATTGTATTTCATCTAGAAAAATAGTATACTTAACTATGGCGAGGCACTTGGCAGAAATGTCTAAGGGCCTCTTTCTTATCAAGTTATTCAGTTAAAGACTGGTGAGTTTAAATTTATTTCGCTTTATGGACTGGTTTTTTTTAAAAAGTGAAGATTAAGAAAAAACATCTTTATCCTATTTTGAGTCAGAGCCCAAACAGTCCATTTCGCTTTCATCTATCTAGCTATACAAGCTAGCCTTTTCAAAAAAAGATAAACGATAATTGAGACAAAGAGCTCCTCAGTTATAGTTTCCTATTTTTCAGTTAAGGCTGAACGAGCTTGTTCCGCTTTTATTATAAGGAGGTTCATCAGTGGCAGACAAAGCACAAGAATTATTTGCAAAGTTGATTGATCAAATTCAATTAAATGAACAAGAGCGGCAACATCCGCTTATTCAGCAAGGAAGAATTGACAAAGTTGTTGTTCATCAACAAAGCCGCTTATGGGAATTCCATTTAGGATTCACTGAGATTTTACCGATAATGCTTTATCAATCGTTTATGCAGCAATTAGAACTAGCTTTTCAACAAATTGCAAGCGTATCTGTAAAAATTTCAACTGAAAAAAATGAATTCACTGAAGAACAATTGACTGACTATTGGCAATTAGCATTATTGAATAGCCAATGTGATACGCCTTTAGTTCAGCGCGTAATCAAGACGCAGACGCCAATTATCGAAGATAAGAAAATTATTCTACCAGTAGATAATGACGCAGTTATTCCTTATTTGAAACAACAATATTTACCAATAATTGAAGAGCTGTATATCAATTATGGATTTCAAAAATTTCATATTGAACCTAAAATGGATGAGCAGCAAGCAAAACGAGTATTGGCATTATTTGAAGAGCGCAAGCAAGAACAAAATGCAGCGTTCCAACAACAAGCAGCCGAATCACTTATCAAGCATGAACAAAAGAAAAAACAACAGCAGCAACAAGGACCAGCGCTTGAAGGACCGATTCGTCTTGGCCGTAATATACCAAATGATGAACCGATCATGCCAATGGGCAATATTTTAGAAGAAGAGCGTCGAGTGACGATCGAAGGATTTGTTTTTGATGTAGAAGTACGAGAATTACGTTCAAAACGAAAAATATTGATTTTAAAAATTACGGATTATACCTCATCATTTATCGTTAAAAAATTCTCAAATGGCGAAAAAGATGAACAAGTTTTTGATGCAATTCAAAAAAATAGCTGGATTCGAGTTCGAGGAAGTATTCAAGAAGATACCTTTATGCGTGATCTAGTGATGAACTGCCAAGATTTGATGGAGGTCAAACATGCGCCACGTAAGGACTATGCTCCAGAAGGTGATAAACGTGTAGAACTTCATTTACACAGTAATATGAGTACGATGGATGCAACAAACAACGTTGCTGATTATGTTGCTCAAGCTGGAAAATGGGGGCATAAAGCAATTGCTATCACTGATCATGGTGGAGCACAAGGATTTCCAGATGCTCATAGTGCTGGAAAAAAAGCAGGAGTCAAAATTTTATATGGCGTAGAAGCTAATGTTGTAGACGATGGCGTTCCAATTGCTTATAACGAAGCTCATATTGAACTAAGTGAAGCTACATATGTTGTCTTTGACGTGGAAACAACTGGACTATCAGCGGTCTATGATACGATTATTGAGCTTGCAGCTGTTAAAATGCACAAAGGGAATATCATTGATACGTTTGAACAATTTATCGATCCAGGCCATCCTTTATCCCAAACAACGATTAATTTAACTGGGATCACGGATGAAATGGTACGCGGCTCAAAATCGGAAGAGGAAGTCCTACGTTTATTTAAAGAGTTCTCAGAAGATACAATTCTTGTAGCCCACAATGCATCATTCGATATGGGTTTCTTAAATACAAGTAATGGCAAATATGGGATTCCAGAAGCTGAAAATCCAGTTATTGATACCTTGGAATTATCTCGCTATTTAAATCCGACATTTAAAAGCCATCGCTTAAATACATTATCTAAAAAATTCGGTGTCAATCTAGAACAACATCACCGTGCGATTTACGATTCTGAATCAACTGGACATTTATGCTGGATCTTTTTGAAAGATGCCAAAGAAAATCACGATATGAATTATCACGACGAACTGAATATGCATATTGGAGAAGGCGATTCATATAAACGTGCTAGACCTTTCCATGCAACGATTTTAGCAACGACTCAAGTTGGGTTGAAAAATCTTTTTAAATTAATTTCGATGTCGAATATCAATTACTTTTTCAGGATTCCACGAATTCCTCGCTCACAGTTGAGTAAATTACGGGAAGGCTTGATCATTGGTTCTGCCTGTTCCAATGGTGAAATCTTTGAAGCTATGATGCAAAAAGGGGTAGAAGAAGCCAAAAATCGTGCAAAGTTTTACGATTATATCGAAGTCATGCCCAAAGCTGTATATGCGCCACTGCTTGAACAAGAATTGGTGAAAAGTGAAGCTGACTTAGAAGAAATTATTACGAACTTAGTGAAAATTGGAGATGAATTAGAAAAACCCGTTGTAGCTACTGGAAATGTCCACTATCTTAATGAAGAAGACAGCATTTATCGAAAAATATTAGTTGGATCTATGGGTGGAGCTAATCCATTGAATCGTCATAGTTTACCAGCGGTTCACTTTAGAACGACCGATGAAATGTTGACTGCTTTTCAATTTTTAGGTGAAGAGACAGCTCATCGAATTGTTGTAGAAAATCCAAATGCAATTGCAGATATGTGTGATGAAATCACACCTGTCAAAGATGATCTATATACACCAAAGATTCCCGGATCTGAAGATGAGATCAGAAATTTAAGCTATACTCGTGCAAAAGAACTTTACGGGGATCCTTTGCCTGATATTGTTGAAAAACGGTTGAAAAAAGAATTAGATAGTATTATCGGAAATGGATTTTCAGTTATTTATTTGATTTCTCAAAAATTAGTGCATAAAAGTATGGAAGATGGTTACTTAGTGGGTTCACGTGGATCGGTAGGTTCAAGTTTTGTAGCGACGATGACAGGGATTACGGAAGTTAATCCTCTGGCACCTCATTATCACTGTGTTAATTGTCAACATTCTGAATTTTTTGAAGACGGATCATATGGTTCTGGTTTTGATATGCCTGAGAAAAATTGTCCAAACTGCGGTCAACGTTTGTTTAAAGATGGTCATGATATTCCATTTGAAACTTTTTTAGGCTTCCATGGAGACAAAGTACCCGATATCGATTTGAACTTCTCAGGAGATTATCAAGCTGAAGCGCACAATTATACGAAAGTTTTATTTGGTGAAGAATACGTGTATCGAGCTGGAACTATCGGTACTGTTGCAGATAAGACAGCTTATGGATTTGTGAAAGGATATGAGCGTGACCATAATCTTCATTTTAGAGCAGCCGAAGTGGATCGTTTAGCGAAAGGTTCTACAGGGGTCAAACGAACAACGGGTCAACATCCAGGTGGTATCATCGTTATCCCGGATTATATGGATGTGTATGATTTCACGCCGATCCAGTTTCCTGCTGATGATCAAAACTCTGAATGGAAAACGACACATTTTGATTTCCATTCGATCCACGATAATATTTTGAAACTTGATATATTAGGGCATGATGATCCTACTGTTATTCGAATGCTGCAAGACCTATCTGGAATCGACCCTAAAACGATTCCGACAGACGATCCTGAAATGATGCGTATTTTCGCTGGTCCTGAAGTGTTAGGCGTAACACCGGAACAAATTTATTCTAAAACGGGGACTCTAGGAATACCAGAGTTTGGGACTCGATTTGTACGAGGGATGTTGGAAGAGACCCATCCGTCCACTTTCGCAGAGCTACTTCAAATATCTGGTCTTTCTCACGGAACAGATGTTTGGTTAGGCAATGCTGAGGAATTGATTAGGCGAGGAGAAGCGACGCTGGCAGAAGTAATTGGTTGTCGTGATGATATCATGGTTTATTTAATCCATGCTGGACTAGATAGTGGGATGGCCTTCAAAATCATGGAGACTGTACGTAAAGGGCTTTGGAACAAAATTCCAGATGAACTAAGAGAAGAATATTTGACTGCCATGAAAGAAAATAATGTACCAGATTGGTATATCGATTCTTGTTCAAAAATCAAGTATATGTTCCCAAAAGCGCATGCTGCCGCCTACGTTTTGATGGCATTGCGTGTGGCCTATTTTAAAGTCTACTTTCCAATCCTTTATTACTGTGCTTATTTTTCCGTTCGTGCAGATGATTTTGACTTAGTTTCAATGTCACAAGGAAAAGAAGCAGTGAAAGCAAGAATGAAAGAAATTCAAGATAAAGGACTAGAAGCATCTACAAAAGAAAAGAATCTATTAACTGTTTTAGAGCTTGCTAACGAAATGATCGAACGCGGGTTTAAATTTGGTATGATCGATTTATACAAATCAGATGCTGAGAATTTCGTGATTGATGGAGATACCTTGATTGCGCCATTTAGAGCGGTTCCTAGTTTGGGACTCAACGTAGCGAAATCGATTGTTGAAGCAAGAAATGAACCTTTCTTGTCTAAAGAAGATCTGGCAAGTAGAGGAAAAGTTTCGAAAACATTGATTGAATATATGACCGAAAATGGTGTATTAAAAGATTTGCCAGATGAAAATCAATTATCATTGTTTGATATGTTATAGACGATCATTAGGGTGTGAGACAAAAGTAAAATTCACTTTTGTTTCACACCCTAACTGCGAGTAAACGGTGAAAATAGAAATATTCTCTTCGAAAGTATGTTTCTGCTTCCACCGTTTATTCAGATTCCTTATATCCTAGCTTCTTTAAGAACAGTGTATTTCAATTAAAATCTAACGAAAGTTGTAATAATAAGACTAAACCTTTAATTTTTTAGTTCAGTAGCATATAATAAGAAAGGGTTTATTTGAGAACACAAAATGCTAACTTTCATGGTACAATAACATGTAATGGATCACTACAGGAGGGAACACTATCATGGTCAAAGAAAAAACAAGATATAAAGCTGTGATTGCAGAGCATACGTATACAATCATTGGACAAGAAAGCAAACAACATATGGATTTAGTGACAAAGCTAGTGAATGAGCAACTAGCTGAAATCAAACATATTTCACCACAAACCAATGATGAACAAGCATCAGTACTATTAGCAATCAATGCAATTTCTGATCAGTTAAAAAAACAAGAAAAAGTACTTAACTTAGAACAAGAAGTAGCTGAGTTAAAAAAACGTACAATTCGATTAGCAGAACTGGAAAATCGAATCAAACGTATCGAAGCGATTGAAGAAGAGGCAAGAGGTGTGCTGAAAAAAAACGGTCAAGATGATGTAGAAATCCATAATCATATGGAAGCACAGCAAATCTTAAATGAAAATCGAAAACAGCAAATTCAAAGCAAAAGCACTCAAGACCAATAATCTGAGAGGATGACAGGATGTTAACATTACTTATATTACTATTTTTCGCCATTGGATTTTATACAGGAGCTAGACGAGGACTGATTTTGCAAGCTCTCTATACATTTGGCTATCTTTGTTCTTATTTTATCGCCAAAACGTATTATAAGAGTTTAGCCTCTCATCTGGAATTGTTCATCCCGTATCCGTCACCAACAGCTGATACTAAATTGGTTTTTTTCAAACAAGATATTACACTTGATTTAGATCAAGCGTTTTACGGTGCGGTAGCCTTTTTACTTATCTTAGCAGCAGGTTGGTTAGTTGTGAGACTATTGGCTGTTTTAGCTCATGGACTGGTTTTTGTACCTGTATTAAAACAAGCAAATTGGTTAGCTGGCGGTTTTATAAGTTTGATCGTCGTCTATATTGGAGTGTTTTTAGTTTTAAGTACAGCATCCATGCTACCTATTGATTCAGTCCAAAATCAATTTAAAAACAGTGGGTTAGCACGATACATCATAAAAGATACACCAATTTTCTCTAAACAAATCTATCATCTTTGGATCGAGCAGATGATTAAATAGAAAAAGTATTACAAGAACAGAAGGTGAAAAAATGAATACACGAATTTTAACAACATTAGGATTTGATAAGGTGAAACAGCTAATTTCTCAGTACGTTGTTACAGCACAAGGTTTAGAAGAAATCGAGCACCTACTTCCTGTAAATGATGGATCCAGTATTCAATCTTGGCTAGAAGAAACCGAAGATGGATTGAAGATCCAACGTTTACGCGGCGGTATTCCAATTCCTAAATTAGAGAATATTCGTCCACATATGAAACGAATCGAAATAGGAGCTGATTTGAACGGAGTCGAATTAGCCCATATAGGACGTGTGTTGTCTACGACTTCCGAAGTTATACGCTTTTTTAATGATTTACAAGATAGCGAAATCGATTTACTCAGACTTTACGCTTGGATTGATCAATTGATCGTTTTACCTGAACTGAGTCGTAGATTGAAAGAATCTATCGACGAAGATGGACGAGTGACCGATGAAGCATCACCTGAGTTAAAAAACATTCGAAATAGTATACGGAGAAGTGAACAGACGATTCGCGAACAACTGGATGGTATCGTCAGAGGGAAAAACGCCAAGTATTTAAGCGATGCAATCGTAACAATGAGAAATGAACGCTATGTTATTCCAGTTAAACAAGAATATAAAAGTGTTTTTGGTGGAGTAGTCCATGATCAAAGTGCTTCAGGCCAAACGTTATTCGTAGAGCCAAAGCAGATCGTTGATCTGAACAACCGTTTACGCCAACATCAAATTGCAGAACGCAACGAAATCGAGCGAATTTTATCAGAGCTATCTGCTGAATTAGTTCCGCATCGAAATGATATTATGCATAATGCTTATGTGATCGGTAAGTTAGATTTTGTAAATGCCAAAGCTCGTTTTGGTAAAGAACTGAATGCTGTAGTTCCTGAAATCAGTGAAGAAAATCATATTTACTTTAAACAAGCAAGACATCCATTATTGGATCAAGAAAAGGCTGTTCCTAATGACATTACAATCGGAAAAGATTATCAGGCGATTGTGATTACTGGACCAAATACGGGTGGTAAGACGATCACACTGAAAACATTAGGATTACTTCAATTGATGGGGCAATCTGGTTTGCCAATTCCAGTGGGTGAAGAAAGCCGGATGGGCATTTTTGATGAAATTTTTGCCGATATTGGTGATGAACAATCGATCGAGCAAAGTTTAAGTACATTCTCTTCTCATATGACGAATATCGTTGATGTATTGAAAAAAGTAGATAGTCATAGTTTAGTGTTATTCGATGAGCTAGGTGCAGGAACCGATCCTCAAGAAGGGGCAGCACTAGCGATTTCGATCTTAGATGCATTAGGGAGTAAAAGTGCCTATGTGATGGCAACGACCCATTATCCTGAGCTAAAAGTCTACGGTTATAATCGCGCAGGAACCATTAATGCGAGTATGGAATTTGATGTGGATACGTTGAGCCCGACCTATCGTTTATTAATCGGTGTTCCAGGACGAAGTAATGCATTTGAAATTTCAAAACGTCTTGGTCTAGATACAACGATCATTGATGAAGCAAAACACATCATGGACGGTGAAAGTCAAGATTTAAATGAAATGATCGCTGATTTAGAGAATCGTCGTAAAATGGCCGAAACTGAATATTTAGAAGCTCGTCATTATGTAGATGAGGCTGAACGGTTGCATCACGAGTTGAAAGAAGCCTACAGTTACTTTTTTGATGAACGAGAAAAAGAAATGATAAAAGCCCGCCAAAAAGCGAATGAACTCGTGTCACAAGCAGAAGAAGAGGCAGCAGGCATTATTTCAGATATTCGTAAAATGCAGCTAAGTGGTAGCAATCAAGGCGGTATCAAAGAGCACCAATTAATCGATGCAAAATCTAAACTTTCTCAATTACATCAAGAAGAAGCAAAACTTGAAAAAAATAAAGTTCTGAAAAAAGCCAAAGAACAAAAGAAACTAAAAACAGGTGATGAAGTAATCGTTAATACATTTGGACAACGAGGAACGCTGATTCGTAAGTCTAGCGATCATGAATGGCAAGTACAATTGGGAATCTTAAAAATGTCAGTGAACGAAAGTGACATGACTCCTGTTGCACCAGAAAAAGAAGTGACGCAAAGAGTAACAGCTGTTCGATCAAGTGAAAGCAGTCATGTAGCGAACCAACTAGATTTACGTGGGAAGCGTTATGAAGAAGCCTTAGCTGAAGTAGATCAATATCTAGATGCAGCAATTTTGGCAGGCTATTCTCAAGTTACGATCGTGCATGGTAAGGGGACGGGAGCTTTACGTACAGGTATTACGGATTACCTTAAAAATCATCGCAGTGTGAGTAGTTTTGAATTTGCCCCTGGAAACCAAGGCGGTAATGGAGCGACAATCGTAAAATTCAAATAAGATGCTTACCTTTAGTAAGCAGAAAATTAGTCGAATGAACAAACCAGTGCTATAATTAATTCAGAAACCAATATCTAGCTTTACAAGCTAACCTTTTTGAAAAAAGATAGAAATAGAACGAGATAAAAGACATCTCAGTCAATTTTTATTATTATTCTGTTAATACTAGGTGAAACTTGTTTAGCTTTAATAAATGGGAGGGCTTATAATATGACACAAGTAATTACGGATAAAGAATTTTCAACTGAAACAGATAGCGGTCTTGTTTTGATCGATTTTTGGGCGACATGGTGTGGTCCTTGTCGTATGCAATCACCAATTTTAGAACAATTGAGTGAAGAATATGATGAAAGTGAAGTAAAAATCACGAAAATGGATGTAGATGAAAATCCAGAAACACCAGCTTCATTCGGGATCATGAGTATTCCAACGTTACTATTGAAAAAAGACGGAGAAGTTGTAGAAAAAGCAGTTGGTGTTCATTCAAAAGAGCAACTACGTGCATTGATCGACAAGTATCTTTAGAATTAAACCGTTTATTCGGATTTCTTAAGGCTGGAATATAACTCGTAGAGTTATATTCCAGCCTCATTTTTATGCCTAAATCTATAGAAAATGGTATAATATAATCTATCCCTAACCTAGAAAGGAAGTACTATGAACGAAAAAATCAAACATAAATTAGCATTGCTTCCTGACCAACCAGGTTGTTACTTGATGAAAGATAAAAATGGAACAATCATTTATGTTGGTAAAGCGAAAGTGTTAAAAAACCGTGTACGCTCTTATTTTAGCGGCAGCCATGATACAAAGACAGAACGGCTTGTCAGTGAGATAGAAGATTTTGAATATATAGTAACTGAATCAAATATTGAAGCTTTACTTCTTGAAATCAATTTGATTCATAAAAATGATCCTAAGTATAATATCATGTTGAAAGATGATAAAAGTTATCCGTTTATTAAAATTACCAACGAGGATTACCCTCGACTATTGATTACTAGAAAAGTGTCAAAAGATAAAGCATTATATTTTGGTCCTTATCCGGATGTGGGTGCAGCAAATGAGACAAAACGGTTACTGGATCGCCTTTTTCCGTTAAGAAAATGTCGAGTGCTACCAAAAGAGGTTTGTCTTTATTATCATATGGGGCAATGCTTAGCTCCTTGTGTTTTTGACATTCCAAAATCAACGTATACAGAAATGGTCGCAGAGATCAAAAGTTTTTTGAACGGTGGACACCCGGTCATTCAAGAAGAAATACAAAGAAAAATGAATGAAGCAGCAGAAAATATGGAATTTGAAAAAGCGGCAGAATATCGTGATCAAATCAAAGCAATCGAAACAGTCATGACACGTCAAAAAATGACGAATGCAGATTTAGTTGATCGTGATGTTTTTGGTTATGCAGTTGATAAAGGATGGATGTGTGTTCAAGTATTCTTTATTCGTCAAGGCAAATTGATTGAAAGAGACGTTTCTATCTTTCCTTTTTATAATGAAGAAGAGGAGGATTTCTTAACGTTTATCGGGCAATTTTATCAAGAAAATGAACACTTTATCCCCAGAGAAGTCTTAATTCCAGATAATATCGATATTGCAAGTGTGGAAGCGATGCTTTCAACAAAAGTTTTAAAACCTCAAAGAGGAGAAAAAAAGAAATTAGTCAAGTTAGCTGGTAAAAATGCGACAGTTGCTTTACAGGAAAAATTTGATCTAATCGTGCGTAAACAAGAACGAACAGTTGGCGCAGTTGAAAAACTAGGAAATGCGATGAATATACCAACGCCTATAAGAATTGAAGCATTTGATAACTCAAACATCATGGGGGCAGATCCAGTTTCGGCAATGGTGGTATTTATTGATGGACGCCCCGATAAAAAAGAATACCGGAAATATAAAATTAAGACCGTTAAGGGGCCAGATGATTACGCCTCAATGCGCGAAGTGATCTATCGCCGCTATGCTCGTGTTTTAAAAGAAAATTTGCCATTTCCAGATTTGATCGTGATTGATGGCGGAAAAGGTCAAATAGATGCTGCCAAAGAAGTACTGAATAATCAATTAGGGTTAGATATTCCAATCGCAGGTTTGGCTAAAAATGATAAACACAAAACAAGTGAACTTCTTTTCGGACCTAATTTAGATATTATTCCCTTAGAAAGAAATTCGCAAGAGTTCTTTTTATTACAGCGTATTCAGGATGAAGTCCATCGATTTGCGATTACGTTTCATCGGCAACTACGAAGTAAAAATAGTTTTGCTTCACGTTTGGATGATATAGAAGGATTAGGACCAAAACGAAAAAAAGAATTGTTAAAGCAGTTTAAGTCATTAAAAAATATCACTGCAGCCTCAATCGAAGAATTGAATGCATCTGGTTTACCAAAAAATGTTGCTAAAAAGGTGTATGAGCATTTACATCAAGAAGAACTGAATTCTAAAGACAAGGCTGATTAGATCAGTAATCAGTAGGAGAACTGCATTTATTTAGGTGAATTCAGTTCTCCTACTTTTCATTTTTTTGTCAAGTGAAAAGGACTAATTTGCGAAAAAAATTGACATGGCTATTAACTCGCGATACTATAAAATGAAAGAAGTGAATGGTTTAACAAAGTAAAACAATTTTTCATGAAATTATCTGAATATTTAGTGATTTATAGTGAAATTTGTTAAAACCAAAGTTGTTTTGATCAGTAAAAATGAATAACTTACTCTTTATTAAAGCGCTTATTTAATTTGAACATAGGAGGATGGGGAATGTTAGAAGTAAAGAATTTGGTTAAAACGTTTGGGGACTATACAGCTGTTGACAATATGTCATTTGAAATCCCAGACGGAAAAATACTTGGGTTGATCGGCCAAAATGGTGCAGGTAAAACAACGACCTTTCGTTTAATATTGGATTTTTTAACGCAAGATAGCGGTGTTGTACTTTGGAATGGGCATCAACTAAGCGGGAAAGACTATAACGATGTCGGCTATTTACCCGAAGAACGTGGCTTGTATCCAAAAGTTTCTATTCAAGAACAATTGATTTATTTTGCGCAATTAAGAGGGAAAACGAAAAAAGAAATTGAACCTAAAATTGATGAATGGATGGAAAAATTCAAAGTCAAAGGAAAAAAAACAGATAAAGTAAAATCACTTTCTAAAGGAAATCAACAAAAAGTTCAACTGATTGCAACACTAATTCATGAGCCCAAATTAGTTATTTTGGATGAACCATTCAGTGGATTAGATCCAGTCAATGCGGAGCTTTTAAAAGAGGGAATCATATCATTGAAAGAGAAAGGTTCTTGTGTTATTTTCTCTAGTCACAATATGGACAATGTAGAAAAAATCTGTGATCACCTTGTAATGTTAAGAAACGGCAAGATGGTTCTTAATGGGAAGGTTCATGAAATACGTGAAAGTTTTGGACGTACAAAAGTATTTTTAGAATCCCCTTTAAATCCAGAAGATGTTTTAGCAATCGAAGGTGTAAACTCTACTATAAAGCGTAGTGATGGTGTCTTGGAAGTCACGTTAAACGATCCAAAAGCTGGGCAAGAGATTTTTGCTCGCGCAACTCAATTTGGTTATATACCAATGTTTAATCAGCAACCTCCAACCTTAGAAGAGATATTCAAGATGAAAGCAGGTGAACCAAATGAGTAAATTTTGGATTATAGCGAGTGATGTGTACAAGAAAAATGTTAAATCTGTTTCTTTTATCATTATGATCCTGGTGCCATTTATTGTAATGGGCATTATTTATATTGCTGGTTCATTAGCAGGAGGTTTTTCTGAAGAAACGAAAGTTGGGCTTGTCTCAAATAATCAAGAATTAGCAACGCAATTATCTAAATCAAAGACAGATGATTATACCTTCAAAGTAATCAAGTCGCAAAAAGAAGCCGAAGAGCAATTGAAAAATGAAGACCTTGATGCATTTCTTGTCTTGGATACTAAAACAGAACAAATTCAAGCCAAGCTATATGCAGAATCATCTTTAGGTACAACAACAGAATTGATGATGGGGCAAATGCTTAACGGACTTCAGTCCTCACTGAATGCAAGTAAATTAAATTTGACGACAGAACAATTAACCAGTTTAAGTCAACCAGCCAATTTTGAGAAAACTAAAGTTAGTTTTGATAGCGATGGAAAAATGACAACAGGTCAAGATAATACAGCAATTCAGTCAGCTATGTCATTTGTAATAACGATCATTCTTTGGGTGTTTATCATTACCTATGCATCGATTATTGCACAGGAAATCGCTTCTGAAAAAGGAACACGAATCATGGAAGTTATTTTATCAAGTACCAAAGCTCAAACACATTTTTACGGAAAACTAACAGGTGTCATTTTAGTTGCTATGACACAAATTGTGATTTATGCCGCGGCAATAGGAATCGGCTATACACAATTAAAAAATGTAGAAATGGTGAAAGGGTTATTAGAAGGTCTTTCTTCTACCAATATTTTCGGTAGTTTCTTATTTTTCACATTAATATTTTTTGTACTAGGTGTGTTGGTCTATTCAGTTTTAGCGGCATTATGTGGCTCATTGGTATCAAAACCTGAAGACACAGCAAAAGCTGTTCAGCCGATTCTCTATCTTGCAATGATCGGTTATTTTATCGGAATTTCATTAGGAACAACAGATCCACAAAATATCGTGATCAAAATATCTTCTTATATTCCATTGATTTCATCTTTCATTATGCCGATTCGTTTAGCAAGTGAGACAGTAACAACAACAGGAGCAGTGATTTCTGTATTGATTCTTGTTGTATTTGGTATTTTACTAACGATGTTCTCAGCAAAACTCTATAAATCAAATGTCCTAGTTTATAGTGAAGGCGGCGTGTTGAAATCATTGAAGCAATCAATCTCAATTTTAAAAAATGAACGTAAAAAAGTAGCGAAATAGACAAGAAAAAGAACAATGGAGGTTTTAATCTTCATTGCTCTTTTTTTGTTCTCTAAAAGGTACGGTCATTCTTTCAATCAAGCGAACACTCATCTCTTGTTCTGGAATGGTTTCTTTATTGAGTTGATTATGAATATAGATAAATGAATTTTCTGCTTGTAGTTTAAGTGAATAGTCGACAGTCGTAATATGCATCAATCGACTGATCTCACTATTATCAAAGCCAATAACAGCGACGTCTTCTGGAATGGAGTAACCCAATGTTTGAAGTTCGGAGATAAAACCTGCGGCGACTGAATCAGTATAAAACGCCATTGCATCTGTTTTATTCGTCATTTCATGCCATAGTTGTGCAATGCGACGTCCATTGTCGGTTCGATTCTCATCACGGAAAATCCATTCATCATTGATAGAAATATTTTTTTCTCTATGAAAATCATCAATTGCTTTTAAACGTGCTTTTGTATTCAAGTTTTCAAAATGTCCTAAAACATGCCCAATCGAACGATATCCACGCTGAAAAAGATAATCCAACGAGCGTAAATAACCTGAATAGTGATCAATATATGAAGAATAGATTCGTTCAGAATCAATACGATGCCAGGTAGCGATTGGGCCATAAATACTGTAGGGTTCAATCAGTTCCCACTTATTTGCTCTAGTCAAAATAAAAACACCGTCTAGTTGTTTATACCTCATTTGGTTTAACGCATCGATTTCCTTTTTCTTGTCTCCATCGGTAAAATAAAGGGTTACATAATAATTATAGGATTTTGCTATAGAGATGAAACTTTCAAGAAAAATACCTAAAGGATCGATAAATCCTTGAGCAAGAAAACCAATCGTTTTAGTCTCACCACTTTGAAGGTTACGAGCAATCAAATTTGGAGAATACGATAACGCTTCCATTGCTTCTAACACTTTTAAACGACTTTCCTCACTAACGTAACCATTTCCAGAAATGACTCTAGAAACAGTAGATTTTGAGACTTGTGCTTTTTTGGCTACATCAATAATCGTTGTCATTCCAACACCTCACTAATTGAATGAATAGAGAAGTATAACGTTAGCCTGAAAATTATAAAACCTAAAAAAATTTGCGACAATGAGTATCGCTAGAATGAATTTTTATTAGTATTCAGAGTCTAAGCAACTTCTTTTCATTTTAATAAGTATAACATAAAATAATTTGAAATAGTGCTTGACATGGGAACATTCCCACATATTATCATGATATTGTAAACGATGTCAGAACGTATTCTGAACAAAAAATCAGGAGGGAAACACATGACAAGAGAAGCATTGAAAATCGCAACAATTGGTGGAGGATCTAGTTATACACCAGAATTGATTGAAGGATATATTAAAAGAAAAGACGAACTGCCAATCAAAGAAATTTGGTTAGTTGATATTGAAGAAGGAAAAGAAAAGTTGGAAACTGTTGGTGCTATGGCTAAACGGATGGTCAAAGCAGCTGGTCTAGACTGGGAGGTTCATTTAACTTTAGACCGTCGTGCAGCTTTAAAGGATGCTGATTTTGTATCAACACAATTTCGAGTAGGATTACTTGATGCTCGGATCAAAGATGAGCGTATTCCATTATCTCATGGCGTATTAGGTCAAGAGACAAATGGAGCAGGTGGTATGTTTAAAGCATTCCGTACGATTCCTGTGGTTCTTGGAATCATTGAAGATATGAAAGAATTATGTCCAGATGCATGGCTTGTTAATTTTACTAATCCTGCTGGCATGGTGACAGAAGCGGCAATTAAACATGGTGGATGGAAGAAAACTGCCGGTTTATGTAATGTACCGATCGGTCACAGAAAACAAGCAGCTGAAAAATTAGGCATTCCAGAAGAGGATCTATTCTTCAAATTTGCGGGGATCAACCACTTCCATTGGCACCGTGTATGGGACAAACAAGGAAATGAGCGCACGCAAGAGTTGATCGATTTGATTTATGGACCTCAAGAGGATTCTGAGAGTCATTTGAAAAATATTCATAATGCACCTTTCCATTATGAACAAATCAAGGATTTAGGCTTGTTACCATGTGGCTACCACCGCTATTATTATATTGAAGATGAAATGCTGAAGCATTCGATCGAAGAATTTGAAAAAGGTGAGACAAGAGCCCAAGTGGTAAAAGAAACAGAAGCTCGTTTATTTGAACTATACAAAGATCCAAACTTAGATTACAAACCAAAAGAGTTGGAACAACGTGGTGGGACACATTATAGTGATGCTGCATGTGAGTTGATTGCATCGATCCATAATGATAAACGTACAGATATGGTCGTTTCAACTGAAAATAATGGAACGATCACTGATTTACCATATGATTGTGTTGTTGAAGTGTCAGGTCCTGTAACTGCACATGGACATGAGCCGTACAATTGGGGCGCATTCCCACCAGCTGCTCGTGGAATCATTCAAGTGATGAAAGGAATGGAAGAGACGGTTATTCGTGCAGCTATTGACGGAGATTATGGTGCGGCATTACATGCCTTCACGATCAATCCATTAGTTCCTGGCGGAGCAATGTCTAAAACATTGTTGGATGAACTACTGATTGCACACAAAGACCATCTACCAAACTTTTCTGAAGCAATTGCTAAGATTGAAAAAGAACAACCTGATACTGTCCTTTATGTGACGGAATTGATGAAGAGTAATTAATTTAATGACAATAAAAGACAAATAGTACAAAAGAGAGTCTGGGACAATAGTCCTTTAAAAAAGAAAACAAGTTAAATTTTGATGATTATTGTCAAAATTTAACTTGTTTTTTCTTCTTTTTGTGTCTTTTCATCCATATAGGTCCCTAATTTTTTTAAATTTAGTGTCATGACCTTGTTTACCTCGCAAATTGGAACGATCCAACACTAATTTAGCTTTTAGATGGTTTGCATCGGCTTTTTGTTTTCGGTAAATCGAACCTGCGAGTCATATTCTCTTAAATGTTTGATTTCCAAAAATAGTCGTTTTCTGGACACCCTAAGTATCAATTCCTCAAATTAAAAATGAAAATAGCTTTTACTATCTGCTTTGAGTGTCCTTTATAGATACTTGTCAAAATAGAAATGTTAGTCCCAAATCCAAATAAGATAAGGTGTTAGAATGTGTTTTTCAACTTTCAAGTAAACTCAGTTATCTAAATACTTCTCTCCCCATTCAAACATGGTTTCTATAATCGGAAAAAACTTTTCACCTAACTCAGTTAATGAATACTCTACTTTTGGCGGAACTTCTTTGTAAACTTCACGATGGACAAGTTTATCTTGCTCTAGTTCTCTTAGTTGCTTGGTCAACATTGATTGTGTCATCTCAGGAAAACAACGGTTAATTTCTCCGAATCGCCGTGGTTGCTCTGAAAGATACCATAGTAACACCAATTTCCACTTTCCACCTAACATTTTCTGCACTTTTGCTAAAGAGCATTCAGGTGTGTAGTATTTTGTATTTTTTTTCATAATATCCTCCTAAACATTCTCATTACTACCAAAAATAGTAGTACATACAAAAAAAGACAGTACTTGTTTTATTTGTTTAAACATAATGAAGTGATTGTAACATGTTTGCTGTGGTTTTTAAAAATCTTGTTCAATGATAAAAAAGGTGAACTGTTACATAAATGCTAAAAAAACTTTATAAAAATTTATACTCGAAAGGTGATTTATACATGAAATCAAACAATCAAAAATTAATTTTAGTAGTCGGTGCTACCGGATTACAAGGAGGTGCTGTCACAAATGAAGCGCTGAAACAAGGCTTTAATGTTCGAGTTTTAGTAAGAGACAAAAACACATCTAAAGTCCAAGATCTTATTCAAAAAGGAGCCGAAGCTGTAGTAGGTGATTTTGATGATTCGTCTTCTTTGGAAAATGCTATGAAGAACGTTGATGCTGTTTTTTCAGTCCCAATTTCTGGAATAGATACTATCGAAAATGATAAGGAGAGAAGGCAAGCGTATGCAGTTATTCAAAGTGCAATTAAAAGTGGTGTGAAACAATTTGTACATACTTCTGTTGCAGCCACAAGTAGATATACCGAGTTTCCAAAATGGGGAACAGGTTATTGGTTTGAAAAGTATTGGACCGATAAGTGGGATATAGAAGAAGCTGTCCGTTCTGCAGGATTTTCTTCATGGACAATACTGAAACCAGCCATGATTATGGAGAATTTCACTGAGAAAGTCGAGCTCATATATCCTGATTTAAGACAAGGGAAAATAAAAACCGTTACTTTTGCTGATACACAAATAGATTATATCTCAGTTAAAGATCTTGCTATGTTTGTTTGTGCAGCCTTTGAAAATCCTGAAAAATTCAATGAACACAATATTGAACTAGCTGCTGAATCACTATCGTATAAAGATATTGCTGAAATCATTTCAAAAGTCACAGGAAAAGAGATTGAGGTCTCAACACTTAGTATCGAAGAATCAAAAAGAGAAGGAACGCATCCATTTTCTATCTTAGGTCAGGAATGGGATAATTTAGTTGGTTACAATGTGGATATTAATTTATTAAAAACGTATAACGTAAAATTGACTTCTTTTAAAGAGTTTGCAAAAGCAAATAAAGATCAGTTCAAAATAGACTAACATTTCTCAAAAAAATTTTTATTAATCACGGGATTTTTTAAACATTTTTAATTCAGTTTTCAATAATTTAAGGTGCAAAAGAAAGTATATCCTGTTAAAGATTGCGAAAGAAAATAGAGTTTCAGAACAATAATTTTATAAAATGAAAAAAACGAATGAATTTAGCCATAAGCTAGATTCATTTGTCTTTTTATGTAACTTAAAATTGCCATTTATCGAAATAATTTCGTGCCATTTAAAAAGAAAAATGACAAGGTGAATTAACTAAGTAGATTCAGTCTCAAAAAAGGAAGGTTTTTGGGAAAGAAGAATTTTAATGATTCATGGGCTAAAAATTGCGCCTGAATATTTTAAAGATGTACGAACTGGATTGAAAAAATTTGAAATCAGGAAAAATGATTGAGATTTTAAGGATGGTGATCGATTATCTTTAAAAGAGTGGAACAGTTATCATTACACTGGAAAATCAATCAATGTAGTAGTTACGTACATAACCGATTACATGCAAAAAAAGGGGTGCGTTATATTAGGCATTGAATGAACATTAAGAACTGTATTTTCATGAAACGTTTAAACAGCGGTTTTTGGGATAGATTTAGAAATGTAGTGTCATAAAAAAGGAGGTTATAATGTCAAAATGTTTTTAAAAAAAGGAAAGTAAACAATACTATATATTGGAGTTTAGCAGAGAATTACAGGGAAGGAACGAAAATTAAACAGCGTGTGATTCTGAATTTAGGAACTACAGATCGAGTAATTCAAAAATTATCTGCAGATAATCAGTATGGTCATTTTTTGACTAAAGTAGCAAGTGAAGAAATGAAAACAGTAGAAAGTATTAATGAACTGTGGGATCAAGTTTTTAATGAAAATTGTTTATTAGGCATGAAACGGATTCCAGACCATACTATAGATATGATTTTTTGTGATTTACCCTATGCAACCACAAATAACCATTGGGACAGTTTAATTCCTCTTGAACCACTTTAGAAAGAGTATAAACGAATCATAAAGGGCAATGGGGCAATCGTTCATACAGCTCAAACACCTTTTGATAAAATCCTTGCCAACAGTAATTTGGATATGTTGAGGTATGAATGGATTTGGGAAAAAACAACTGCTACTGGACATTTAAACGCAAAAAAATGCCAATGAAGGCACATGAAAATGTTCTCGTTTTTTATAAAAAGCTACCTACCTACCTACCTACCTACCTACCTACCTACCTACCTACCTACCTACCTACCTACAACCCTCAAAAAACAACAGGACATAAGCCAGTAAATAGCTACACTAAGCACCAAAATGATGGCAGTAACTACGGTAAAACAAAAGAGTAGGCATTTCTGGTGGTGGTTCTACAGAACGATACCCACGCAGCGTTTTAACATTTGCTACTGACAAACAGAGATTAGCAATACACCCTACACAAAAGTTAGATCACTTTAATGCTTATTTTTTATTGATGTTTTTGTTTTTATACCCTGTTCACCAACAGGAATTAGATGGTATGCTACACCTCATTTAAAAAAATATAACGAGAAAGAAGGATGTCTCTTGAAAAATGAATGGACGATTCAACAATTATGGTCAGCAAAACACTCTCTGATGAACAAAAAAATTCTTAATAAGGACGAAGTAACAGCCCTTACTACTTTATTAACGTTGTTGTTAGGTACACATATTCCCACACCACAAGAAGTGAAACGAGCGTATGAATGTCAAGAATTACTCCGACACTGTCAGAATGATCATCAACGTACTTGTTTTTTACCGATGGTTGAACAGTACGAACGAAAATATACACTCCTGTACTAAAAAAACACGATAACTCTTCATTTGTTAAGTTTTAACAAAAATCGATTATATGTATTCCTTTTGGAATGTTTTATTTTTTTTTATATTATTTATAATTGACAAGAAAAATTAGGAAAGATATACTTGATTAGTAAAATTAATTATTCAAAAGGGAGAGATAATCATGGCAGGGGCAATTTCCGTCACACCCGAGCAACTGAAATCACAAGCAAAGGTGTATACACAATCACAACAACAAATCCAAGATGCGATTCGTAAAGTAAACTCAATGAATCAACAGATTGCACAAGAATGGAAAGGTCAAGCATTTCAATCATACTTAGAGCAATACAATCAGCTAGAAGGTAACGTGAAGAAAATGGAAGAACTGCTTATCAGCATTAATAGTCAATTAAATAAATATGCGGATACAGTGGCACAACGTGACCAACAAGATGCCAGTTCTTTCGGTTTAAACTAAAAAATATAGTGACGAAAAAAGCGTTCGTGCAAAGCCTTGCGCTAACGCTTTTTTTAGTAAAGGAGTTTAACGTTTGAATAAGAAAAAAGCAGTTAAACTAGGACTAATTACAGGAATTATCATACTTGTAGGAATAATAGGTGTGTTAGGAGTGAAAAAAATGACCGAACCAACAGAAAAAGAAAAACAAATTACTTTTCTCAAAGAACATGAAAGTGAGCTAACCGAATATATCAAAAATAGAAATCCTAAAAGTAAAATCTCAAAGGTAGATTATGAATGGAATTCATTTAAAGTTGAAGATAGTGGGGCATTTACTCAAAAACTATATACTTTAAAAATTAATTTATATGACAGTAACAAGAATGAAATTGATGGTGGTGTTATTACCATTATTCCAGATAATATAAATATGCCTTCAGAAATAAAAGAATTATCTACTAATAATTTCGATAGAGGGATAGGAGAAAAAAATAATGGCTGATTTGGATAACTTCACCAATATTTATGCAGATTTGGCGCAAAGTTCTTATAACAACAGAAAAGACAGTGAAGGAAATATTTATAACTTTGCCAATGGTTTGACTGATAGCCAAAAAAAACAATTAGCAAAAGATCAATCGGTTAAATTTGATTTTTCTGGTTCACAAGATGCACATGGAAATAGTATTGATTCCGTTTATTTACAACCAGATAACACAGTCAAAACAGTAACTGAAAAGAAGTTTTTTGGCAAAGATAAGGAATACCAAAAAGGGTTATTAACGGATGAAAAAGCAGGGTATAACTCGTATTATGTTACGAATACCCCTACCCTAAATACAGACACCAAACATACATATTTCACTACTCGTGGAAGTGATGGTGCTTCTACAGATGTAAAAAAAGGGTGGGCAGGTAATAATTTAAACGATTGGGTGAACAATAATGCGTCCTTTGCAGTAGGAGATGCCCATATCCCCCAAGCAAAATTAGCAACAGAAGCGATGCATCAAAAAATAGAAGAGATGAGAACAAAAGCGCCGAATGCAACCATGTCTATGACCGGACATTCATTAGGAACAATGGTGACAATACAGGCTGTCGCTAATTTGCCAGCTGGAGATATTTCTAAAATAGATAAAGTCATTTTATTTCAAGGACCAGATGCGCGAATAAGTATCGATAATATGCCCAACGAGCAAGCGCGTAAAAATATTCAACTGCTCGAAGAACAAGGAAAAATCGAATATTATGTGAATGCTTTTGATATTGTTTCTATGCTGAATCGAAATAAAAAAGGCGTGGATGAAATCGGAAAAGTCCATTATTTATTGCCAAAATCCTTTAACACAACATTTGATGGTGGTAAAAATGGTTCTAGTCATGATTTTGGACAGTATCAATTAAATCCAGATGGGACACCTAAAGAAGCCAATTTAAAAGACCATGGGTATATTTTTAGTGCAGGGATCAAATTATCTGCACTTATCGATAAATATATGAACAAGTTATTAGCCACTACAGGAGCAGGAATGGATTCTGGAGCATTTTGGGCAGCAATCGCATGAGATGCGTACCTCTATAAAAAATTTATGAAAGAATACGACAAAATTGTTGCCGATGCTAAAGTCGCAAGTGAATGGCAAGGAGACGTAGCTAGCCTACAAGGACGTATACGTGGAGCTTCTGGCAGTAAAAAAATTGAACTTCGGGGCAAACTTGCCACAGAAGTCGCAAACAAAGCGAAAATAGTTGGCGACGACTATGTATTAATTCAAAAAAATGACCAACAAGAAGCAGAAGATGAAGTAGATTTGGTTGTAAAAGAAATTGAAAATGGAGCAAAGGACATTCAAAAATATTTAGAAAGCTATGAAGTTGAAGCCCTGATTGCTCCCTATAAAAAAACTAACTTGTGGGATAGTGGCCAAGCAACAAGCAATACCAACGAAGCAAAAAAATACAAAGAAAAATTGACTGCATTCAGTAAAACGTTAACGACTGTCGCAAAGAACATTCAAGAATATGATGGCAATGCAGGGAAAAATATATTTACGAAGAAGTAACAAAGGAGTTTTAGTATGGAGGAAGAAAAAGCCTTACAATTAAAATTAAAACAAGAACAGAAAAATCAAGAACGGATCGCTATAAAAGCAATCATCACCGCAAAAAAGGCACGGTTAAGCACAACCAGACAAACGTCTACTAGTACACTAAATGAACTGGCAGAAGCCATGTACCAACAAAGCAATAGTATCCTTCCAGGCGCACTAGAAGGAGCTTTACAGGGAAACAGTGCAACGTCTGCCAAACAGAGTTTGACCCAGTTAGCGAAACCAACCTTTAAAACACCTGTAAAAGAGGTTTAATCGAATGAGTCCAGAAGAACGAAAAAAGAAACAACGTCAAGTAACCGAACAATACGAGCAGGAAAAACGAGACCTTCAACAAACCCAGAAAAAGATGGACGAAGAAGTAGAACATTTCAAAAAAGACACCGAAAAGTTGATGGATAAAGTTCTATATCATACAAAAAATGATTCATGGGATAAGCGATCATTCTATCGCCAAATGGAAGAAAGTCAAGCCACGATTCAATCTGAAACTCGACGATTCACACAAAAAGTAGAAGAAAAACAAAATGAACTACAACGGACCTACCAACGAACAGTAGAGAAACTAGAACAGGAAAAGGAGTGAGTCTAAAATATTTGCTCCTTTTTTGTTAGGGATTTTCATAAAAAAGAGGTAGCGGCAGGAAATTGACATTTTTGTACGGTTCGTACCTAAAATATTCGTTTTAGGTGAATGAAAGAATGATCCTTTTATATCAAATTAGTAAGTAGCTAAAAGTGATTTTGTGAAGATACAGCGAAATCACTTTTTTTAAATTTATATGTATGCGACTAATCAGTATTTACAGTAGCAAATTTAAACAGATTTACTTAATTAGATGATTTCCAAAAATAGTCGTTTTTATCTGCTTTCAATCATTCCTTGTTTTATGTATAATCAATAGAATTTGCTATTAAGTATATAGTTTTTTCAGACTCGACTTATATCATTCTCTTAGGGAAGTTGTGTCGAACTTTCCTTATAGAATAAAAAAGTCTAAAAGTTTCTATTTTAAGTAATGAGCTATTTATTTCTATAGTTGACACAATTAAGTATTATACCAAGTTCTAACACTACTAACCAATTAGTATACTCTAGACTGAAAGAGAAACCTTAGTAAATCAAGGATTCTCTTTTTTCATTTTAGAGGCTCTTATTTTTAATGAAATTGAAATATTTTTATTGAATAATTTGAAATTTATCAAATTATTTTTCAGTTTTTTCAAAAGATTGAGAGGCCTTCTTCCCTATTTGTCTCACGACTTGCATCTTTTTTCAGATGTGGAAATACTGTGACTTGCAATAGCTATACAGCTCAACGTTATCTCTAAGTTCTTTGGTAAAAGAAAATTTTGTAACAATTTTTTTTCCTCTTACTTAGGAAAATATAAAAAAAATAAATATAATATATATTATATAATGAATAAGACTTTTTCTTTTAATCAGAAATGTTAATGGAATTGAAATAATTTTAAATGATGAATAATGGAGGGCTAGAAATGAAAAAACAGTTTGTTGCTATGGGATTATGCTTGATTTTTGGAAGTGTGTGGTTTTCAAATAGCTACGCAGAGGAATTAAATAAAAGTAATGCATATGATTTTGTCGAGTATGATGTACAATCAGGGAAACAAAAAATTATACCTTTTAAAGAATCAATATATGATAACATGCCAGAATTTACAGAACCTTCTGAAAGTAATGGTGTAACAAATAATAGACAATCGGGGATTATCGGTGAAGATGATAGAAAGAAAGTATTTAACACTACAATTTTTCCATATTCAACCATAGGGCTAACCAATGGTGTTGGTAGTGGTGTTCTAATTCAAAAAGATTTAGTTCTTACTGCGGCTCATGTAGTTTGGAATCAAGAAGCTGGATTTTTTGTTATAGATGGGTTTGATCCAGGTCTTTCCGGAAGTGAAAAACCATTTAAGAAAAGTCTCATAAAAAAAATATACATTTTGAAATCTAGGTTAGAAAATCCAAGTGTTGACAATGATATTGCGCTAATTAAATTAAAAGAACCTGTAGGGGAAACAACAGGTTGTAACATACACTGACAGTGAACGAAGAGATATTTTTACAACTTCGGGCTATCCTGGTGATATAGACGGTAAAATAAATTACTTTATGTATACGGATTCAAAGAAAATAGAAGATACGATCTCATACACTATAAATGGACGCAATTACGAATTTAATGGGTGGCAAAAAGATAGAATTTTGACTGTATTTGATACCACCCCAGGTCAAAGTGGTTCTCCGATATATGATTCTGATTATCGAGTTAGAAGTGTTGTATCTGGATATCTTATTACAGGAGACAATACTCTTTGTTCAGAAAGTACTAAAATATCAAAAGAAAAATTTGCGATGATTTACAGTCTAATGACAAAAGAAGACATACAAATACCTGTTGAATCTATTGATATATCAGCGAGTAAGCTAGAATTATCTCCCGATGAGTCACACACATTAAGCGTTAGTATACAGCCAGTAGGCGCAACCAATACCAAAATTAATTGAGAAAGTACTGATAATAAAATAGCTTCTGTTACATCCGATGGCGTGGTAACTGCGCACAGTCCAGGTCTTGTTACCATTAAGGCACAGATCGATAGTAAAGTTGCTACCTGTATTATTGATATAAAAACGATAGATGACCACGGGAATACTGGTGAGACAGCAACGAAAATAAAAGTAAGTGAATTGGTAAAAGGAAGAATAGATACCGAAGAAGATATAGATGTTTTTGAATTGGAGATACCCTTTGGAAATAATAAAACAATTGTATTAGAGTCAGCTAACGGATATGTTGAAAAATATACAATACAAAATTCCAGTGGACGTTGGTTTGATAGTTTCAAAGGTGAAAAGCAACTAAAGCTAGAAGGGAAACCGTATTATACGACATACACTTCAAAAATTAACGGAGATAAGTTGATACGTTTCTTCGTAGATAAAACCATAGTATCTGTAGGTAAAAGCTATGAATTTAAAGCTTATATTTTACTAGAAGGTGAAGCTATAGACAACCATGGAGATACAGGTGAAACAGCAACGAAAATAAAAGCAAATGAATTGGTAAAAGGAAGAATAGATACCGAAGAAGATATAGATGTTTTTGAATTGGAGATACCCTTTGGAAATAATAAAACAATTGTATTAGAGTCAGCTAACGGATATGTTGAAAAATATGCAATACAAAATTCCAGTGGACGTTGGTTTGATAGTTTCAAAGGTGAAAAGCAACTAAAGCTAGAAGGGAAACCGTATTATACGACATACACTTCAAAAATTAACGGAGATAAGTTGATACGTTTCTTCGTAGATAAAACCTTAGTACCTGCAGGGGAAAGCTATGAATTTAAAACTTATATTTTATTGGAGGGTGAAGTGATATTGTAGATTTAAAATTTGAACAGTAAATAAATATAAGAGTATGAAAATATTAAAGGAGAAACGATGGCAGGATACGACGCGTGGTCCATTGCTAATTATGGAGTAGACAGTGCGTTAAATAGATTACCTATTTATTTAGTTAGCTATGGTTCAGGTCAATCAGCAGTATATGCGTATATGGCAGTTCCTTTTATCAAACTGTTAGGGTTGACAATATTTAGTATTAGACTTCCGATGCTACTTGTATCTACATGTACTATTTTTTTATTAATGTATACGTTACTAAAAAAAATGGAATCCAGAAAATTAATTGTTACTATTTTATTTTTTATTAGTATCAACCCGTGGAGCATTATGGGGAGTCGATTTGGTTTAGATGCAAATATTGCTCCTAATTTAATTTTACAAGCTATATGTTGGTTGATATTGGGGGCTAGCACAGAAAAAGGAAAAAGAATTTATTACTATAGCCTGTCTATTATTCTACTGTGCTTAACAGCATATTCTTATATAGCAACATGGTATTTTTTGCCAATTTTTTTAATTGGTTTAGTTTATCTAGTAAAAAAAATCAGCTAATTACAAATCGGCAAATAATCATCTTAACTGTAATCGCTACGTTATGTATCATACCTATCGTTATTTTTGCAGGGATACAATTCTTTGGAGACAATAATATATCGTTGTTTAAAATAACGATACCAAAGCTTTTATATACACAAAATGAAGGTCAAACTATTTTATATAACGATAATTTATTCATTTCCATTATAAATAATTTGAGAGAAGGGATTTCATTATTAATACATGGAGTAGATGGTGCTCGTTTTAGTACATTGAATGGATTTGGATTTATATATAATCTTGCAGGCGTATTCTTGTTATTTTTAGGTGTGGTAAAAATAATAAGAAAGATTTATTTAGTAAAGTCATATTCCTGTGGTTGCTAGCTGCTATCCCGTGTATAGTGATTGTTACACCACTGGTACATCATTGGAATATTATAATGTTCCCTCTGATCATTATTGCTTCTTATGGATTGGAAAGCTTGTGGGTGTATACACATAAAGTAACTGACAATATGGCTATTGTATTTTTCTTATGTTTGTTTGTTCTGTTTATAAAAGACTATACTAGTAATCAAGAGATGAGAAATGGTAGTTATATAATGTCTACTAATTTGAAAACGGTCATAAATAAAACAAACAAATTTGAAAATGTTTTAGTTTATCGAGACAGTTTAGTGCAACAAGGAGATTTACAATTTATCTATTTTCGTTTTTATGATCCTATGTCACCTTATGAATGGCAATCGGAGAAAGATGAGCCATACAGTAAAGAAAATAACATCACTCGTTTTAAATATGGAAAATACTATTTTTATTCAGATAACGAAGAAATAGAAAATCTTAATCATTCCGATAGTGTATTTATCTTGGGAAATAGGGGAAAAACTAATATAACGGAATTTGAAGCCAACCAATTTAAAGTTGAAAAAATTGACGAGTTTACGTTAATATACAAATAAATAGAAAAAACACGTTGCGTGTAAGCCGAAAGAATCACTTTTAACATCATTTTCGAGTGGTAGATTGGACGACGAAGCTGTGGTAAAGTGGTTTGAGTGATGGCATAATTTTTCAAATAGAAAAGTACACTCCTTTTGGTTGAGTTTTCTCACTTTAATCTTACTAGGTTGTGTGCTTTTTGTGTACCCTTAAATCAAAAAAGTGGGACAATGATCAGATTTTTTCTGACTATTGTCCCAGAATTTTATTTAATAGAGTTCAACTCCAGAAACGTCACTTAATAATGAATCTAACGGCTCGATATTAAACACATATGAACGATAGCGAAATAGATGATTCAAAAGGATAAAGGCAGATAATTCAGTGAATAAAAATATTTTTAACGAAGCGATGGAAAGGCTAAGTAAAGAAATTGCTAAAAATAAAATAATAAATAATGAGAATAAGCGCTTGATATCATTTGTATTTGTAATCGTTATTTCTTTCGTTTCAGAAGTTACATATATTTTTTGAGAAAAGCGGAAAAGACCTTCTCTAAATTCAAGGGTATCTCCAACTTTAACCTCTAGTTCAGTTGTGATATTATTGAATAGTTTTCCTTGTTTAACACCATTTTTATATACAATGAAGTGACGTACGCATCCCCAAGTTGTTTGTCGTTTTAAGTTGATTTTCATCATAACCACCTCCTAAAACTATTTTCACATATGGAGAGTAAAAAAACATCAAACAAAAGACTGATTTATTTTTAACGATTTATCCTGCTAAAGTCGTAGTCGATGCGTTAAAAATAGAGTAATAAAAAACACACTGGATAAGGATTCCAGCATGTTTTTTATTCTATAGTAAGGATACACTTATTCCTCATCTAAATCAGGTAAATACGTATATTCTGCAATGCTAGCTGCATGTGTTCCAGCCACATGTCCAGTGACAAAAGCAGCAGTAACGTTATAGCCTCCTGTATAACCATTAACATCAAGTAATTCACCTGCAAAAAACAAACCATTGATCAATTTACTTTCCATCGTTTTCGGTTGAACTTCTTTCAATGAAATACCGCCTCCGGTCACAAAAGACTTTTCGATTGGCAGTGTTTTTTCGGCTGTTATCTTAAAAGATTTTAATTGTTGAACGAGTTGATCCACTTGTTGATCTGAGACTTGTTTAGATTGGCTGTCGGCTAGGTTACATTTATTTAAGACGAAATCCAGCAGACGTTCTGGAACGAGATTTTTTAAAGCGTTTTTTGTTGATTTATCTGGTTGATCTGAAAGTTTTCGTTTTATCTCTTTCGTTAGTTCGGCTATAGTTTTTTGAGGGAAAATATCTAATTGGAGCATAACAGGATTCAGATTATTTTTTGCTAATTCCTGATTTACAAAACTTGAACATCTTAAAGCTGCTGGACCAGATAGACCAAAATGAGTAAAAAGAAGATCCATTTGATGTTCTACAACTTGCTTTCCTTTATTATTTAAAACAGAAAGTGAAATGTCTTGTAATGAAAGACCTTGCAAGGTTTTGTCTTTTATAAAATCATCGTTCGATAGTATTGGAGACTCAGTTGCATACAAGGTGCTGATCGTGTGACCCAATCTTTTTGCCAGTTTGTAACCATCACCAGTTGAGCCAGTAGAAGGATAAGTTCGACCGCCTGTTGTTAAAATAACACAAGGAGCGTAAATTTTTTCATGTTCTAATGCCACTCCGATGACTTGATCTTCTTTGCGCAATATTTTTTCAACTTTTGCCTCTGTGTAGATCGTTACACCGAGTTGTTCTAATTGGTTAAACAAAGTCTCAACGATTGTTTTTGAACGATCTGTGACAGGAAACATTCGGCCATGATCTTCTTCTTTCAAGTGAGTTCCATTTGATTCGAAGAACTCCATAATATCGTAATTGTTAAATTGTGAAAAAGCACTATATAAGAATTTTCCATTTCCAGGAATATGTGCAATAATTTCCTCTGCTGGACGATTGTTTGTCACGTTGCAACGACCACCGCCAGTTAGTAAAAGTTTTTTACCTACTCGTTTGTTTTTTTCTATTAATAATGTATTGCTTCCAGATTTTGCTGCGGCAATAGCAGCCATCATACCACTTGTACCTGCCCCAACAACGATGACGTCGAATAATTTCATAAATTCTCCTCCATTTCAATGGTAGTTTAACACAATTTTCAAAACTTTTTCTACTTTTTTTGCAATTAATGGTAAAAAATTGTGGAAATTTTCAGAATTTAGGTTAAAATAGGATTATAACGATGAGAGGGTGATTAAATGGAAGCAAAACAGTACGTGGAAGAGATTCAAAAAAAGATTCATGAAAATGATCGAGGGCAAGTAGAATACTTGCAAGCAGTTGACGAGTTTTTACCAACGGTTGAGGTATTTTTAAAAGAAAATCCAGCATTCATTGAAGCCAATATTTTAGGTATCTTGATCGAGCCAGAGAGAATTTTACAGTTTAGAGTTCCTTGGCAAGATGATCAAGGAAATTGGAAAGTCAACCGCGGCTATCGTGTCCAATATAATTCTGCGATTGGTCCGTACAAAGGCGGCTTACGTTTTCACCCTAGCGTAAATTTAAGTGTGATGAAATTTTTAGCATTTGAACAAATCTTTAAAAATAGCTTGACTGGTTTACCAATTGGTGGTGGTAAAGGCGGGAGCGATTTTGATCCGAAAGGAAAATCAGATGCTGAAGTCATGCGTTTTTGTCAAAGTTTTATGACTGAGCTACAAAAACATATCGGACCAAGTACCGATGTACCAGCAGGAGACATTGGTGTTGGAGCAAGAGAGATTGGCTATTTGTTCGGGATGTACAAGCGTTTGAGAAATTATGATGCGGGCGTTCTTACTGGTAAACCATTAGGCTATTGGGGCAGTGAAGCGCGAACGGAAGCGACAGGATATGGCTGTGTTTATTTCGTTAAACATCTATTAAACGACTCAAATGATTCCTTTAAAGGGAAAAAAGTTGTTGTTTCAGGTAGCGGAAATGTGTCGATCTACGCGATAGAAAAAGCGAAAGAATTAGGTGCAACAGTTCTTACTTGTTCTGACTCAAATGGTTTTATTTACGATCCGAATGGTATTGATGTTGAATTGGTCAAAGAACTAAAAGAGAAAAATCGTGAACGCATTTCTAAGTACGTGGATACTCATTCAGGCGCGACGTATTATGACGGCCAATCAGTGTGGGATTTTGAAGTTTCTTATGATATTGCGTTGCCTTGTGCCACCCAAAATGAGATAAATGAAAAGCAAGCTGAAATTTTAGTCAAAAATGGCGGAAAGGTAGTTGCTGAAGGAGCGAATATGCCATGTACGTTGGATGCTGTTGCAGTACTCGATAAAGCAGGCGTATTGTATTGCCCAGGTAAAGCTGCAAATGCTGGTGGTGTAGCAGTTTCTGCATTAGAAATGAGCCAAAACTCAGAGCGTTTGTCTTGGTCATTTGAAAAAGTAGATGGCATGTTGGATGATATTATGAAAAATATTTATCAAACGTGTCGCGATACGGCTAATAAATATGATGCTGCGGATAATTTCGTTTTAGGGGCAAATGTTGCGGGATTTGAAAAAGTTGCTCGAGCTATGATGAGCCAAGGATTAGTTTAGTCTAAAAGAAAAAAATAGTTTGATTTTAACATTATAATTAGAAATAATGAAGAATAGTCGTAATGTCAATGGTATGATTATTCTTCATTTTTTTCAAGAAGTTTTTTGTCAATTTCATTTCAAGTTTCAAATGATTTACTTATTTAATAGTAGAGAGTATTCATTTTAAATGAATTAAAATAAAATTGGTACAGACAATCATAATTTGCTTGAAAAAAGCATCAAAAGAACGTAAAGTAGATACTGTACTAAGTTTAATTTCAAGGAGGAGAAGGAATGTCACACATTCAATTTGATTATTCCAATTTGACACCATTTGTTGCTGATCATGAATTGGAATACATGCAGGCACAAGTGACTGCCGTAGACAAAGCATTAAGAGAAGGTACTGGAGCTGGAAGTGATTTTACTGGTTGGATCGATTTACCAGAAAATTATGATAAAGATGAATTTGCTCGTATCAAAAAAGCAGCTGAAAAAATTCAATCAGATTCAGAAGTTTTAGTTGTAATTGGTATTGGTGGATCTTACTTAGGTGCAAGAGCAGCAATTGAATTTTTACATCATTCATTTAATAATTTATTATCAGCAGATGAAAGAAAAGCGCCACAAGTTTTCTTTGCAGGAAATAGTATCAGCTCAACATACTTAGCTGATTTAATAAATGTTATTGGTGATCGTGACTTCTCAGTTAATGTGATTTCTAAATCAGGCACAACGACAGAGCCTGCAATCGCATTTAGAGTATTCAAAGAATTATTGATTAAAAAATATGGTAAAGAAGAAGCCAATAAACGTATCTATGCAACAACTGATCGCGCTAAAGGTGCTGTTAAAGTGGAAGCAGATGCACAGGGTTGGGAAACATTTGTGATTCCTGATGATGTTGGTGGACGTTTTACTGTATTGACACCAGTTGGATTACTTCCAATTGCAGTTAGTGGTGGCGATATCGATGCTTTGATGACAGGTGCTAATGATGCGCGTAAGGAATATGCAACAACAACTGATTTAAGTAAAAATCAAGCATATCAATATGCTGCATTAAGAAATATTTTATACCGTAAAGGTAAAACAACTGAAATGTTAATCAACTACGAACCAGGGATGCACTATTTCTCTGAATGGTGGAAACAATTATTTGGTGAATCAGAAGGAAAAGACCAAAAAGGAATCTTCCCAGCAGCAGCTGATTTTTCTACTGATTTACATTCAATGGGTCAATATGTTCAGGACGGTATGCGTAACTTATTTGAAACAGTTGTAAAAGTTGACGCACCGCGCCATGTTGTTTCTATCCCTGAATTAACAGAAGATTTGGATGGATTAGGCTATCTACAAGGGAAAGAAATTGATTTTGTAAATACAAAAGCTTTTGAAGGAACGTTACTCGCTCATACAGATGGTGGCGTACCAAATATGATCGTTAAAATTCCTGCAATGGATGCTTATTCATTAGGCTATGTTATGTATTTCTTTGAAATCGCAGTTGGAATTTCAGGTTATTTAAATGGTGTAAATCCTTTTGATCAAGAAGGTGTAGAGGCATATAAGAAAAATATGTTCGCTTTACTTGGTAAACCTGGTTTTGAAGAACTAGCAAAAGAATTGAATGCGCGCCTATAAATCAATGATTTAAAAGTTTATAATACTCGGACTCATGCCATCAAAGAGGAATTCAAATTCTCTTTGGTGGCATTTTGGTGGCATTTGATTTGATTTTGTTATCCATGTGGCTATCTAATTTATCCATAGCACTCTGTTTTACTTCTTCTGTTATATGAGCATAAATTAGGGTAGCAGTGGGGTTTTTATGCCCTAGTATTCCTTGTATATCTTCTAAACTAACTCCAGCTTGACGAAGTAAGATAGCGTGCGTGTGTCTTAAATCATGAACCTTGATTTTGGGTAACTTCGCTTTTTTTCTAATCCGTTCAAAAGCACCGTTCACAGTTCTGTCTGCTATTGGGTTGAAATCTTTGAAACAAAAGACAAAATCTAAATCAACATATTTTCTTTCTTTGTAGAAGGTGAGGTAATTTTGTTGCCTATTTTTTAATTCTAGCAATGCTTGTTTAACTGTTTTTGACATAACGAGTGTTCTAAATCCTGATTCAGTTTTAGGAGTGGACAATTCAAGTTGTCCATTCTTTTCTTTCCGATACAAGCGTGTCTGATCAATTTTAATCGTATTCCTCAGGAAGTCTACATTATCCCATTGTAATGCCATTAACTCGCCCTTACGCATGCCGGTATAGATTGCAGTAAGGAAAAAGTAATAATAAATGTATTCGTTCTCCTCTTTCGCAAAAGTTAAAAAGGTTTCAATTTGATTTTTATTGAAATAGTGAAGTTCCTTTTCTTTCGAAGTGACTGATTTCCTGAATTCAACACCGTTGCAAGGGTTAATTTCAATCATGCCAAGAGATATAGCCTTTTTGAAGGCGTTGTGCAAAGTTCCGTTTATTAATCTGATGGTAGTGGTAGCCAATCCTAGTTCATACAAACTATTGATATACTCCTGGTGATCTTTTAACTTGTAATCAGAAAGCTTGCTAAAACCGATATGAGGTACGATGTAATGCGAAATATTATAGCGATGCACAATCATAGTACCTTCTTTAACGTCTTTCTTATATTCGTTGATCCATTTAGTCAGGTAATCCTTCAATAAAATTTGAGTATTTCCAGATTCGAGTTTTCCGCTTTTAAAAAGATACTCAGCTTCTTTTGCAGCCTCTCTGGCTTCAGTTTTCGTTCTAAATCCACTCTTTGAAATTCTCTTTCTTTTACCAGTAGCAATATTGACACCAGTATCTATTTGATACTTGTAAAAATCTTTTCCTTTGCTGTTTTTGTATGTGGTAATGGTGGCCATTTTATCACTCCTCCATATAAGTAAATAACAAAAAATGAATTTCTTATTGATCTTTGATTAACGATATTCCGATATCATTTTTATCTATTTTCTCATTATTAATAATAAGTTCTGTAGCCTCTTTATTCATTCTTTCAGCCATTTCAATATCACCTATATTTTTAACTAAATCTATAAAATTATATATTTTATTTAAATATAACATGTCCCGTGTATTTATATATTCAATAATATTTTTAAAGTATTGGACTGAAAATCTGAAATAATAATTTGTATTATTGACATCAATCATTTCGGCAATTTTTATTAATTCCTTTACATCTTCATAGTTTCTTTCGTACATTAATTCGCTGATTGCATTTATCAATCCAGAATATGCATATTTTTTTGTGTCATGATCACGCAATTCTTCTTCTTTAATAGGCAACAAGCAAAGTATTATTTGCTTAATTCTAGTTGGATCAAACAGATGTATCGTATTCGCAAATAGATGGTACTCATAATAGCCATAATATTTTTGTGAAATTAAGTGGTTAAAAATATGTGATAATTCAGATTCATTTAGAGGTTGAAACCCCCATTTTAATTGGAAATGAGATTTCAAGCTATAATAGTATGATAGTTCTTTACTGCTATTTGAAAATCTATAAGATTCCACAAAGTAAGTATCAATCATATGAGATTTAAGCATTTCGTCCTCTGGTTTACTAGATGCAAGCCGAATTTTTTTTGTAAAATTTTGTTTTGAGTCACTTAAAAATGAATAAGAAAAAAATTCATATTCACTAATACCCAGTGCATCAATTATTAATTGAAGATCATCAAATTTGACTGATCGTTCACCGCGTTCAATTCTAGAATATGTAGAAGAAAACTTAGCTACGGCTATATCAGTTTGTTTAAGTCCTTTTTCAAGTCTAAATTTCTTTATTGATTTTGATATATCCATGTTAAATACCTCCTTTTATATTTGCTGTATCGACAAATTATAATTCATTTGTAACTTAAATTTAATTTTAATAATACCGATATTTTGAATTTTACTGGAATTACACTAATATCAATTTGTTGTATTGGCAAACGTGAGAAATCTTTTCTTTTTTAAGTGTGTTAAATTTGGTACACTATAGTTACAATAATTATTCGGAGGTGAAAGATATGGTATTAGCAACAGTTATAGCAGTAATTTCTGTATTTATTATTCAAACAGGCGGTTAAAACAAAAAAATAGGAGCCATTAATATTCTGACTAGGATCAGAATATTAACGATATACACTAATCCAGCTAGTGTACCGCTCCTTATGTGTAGCTATTGCTACAACAATAATAGTATAACATTCAATAATCATTTTAACATCTATTTTTTGCTAAACAGACTTTATTAATGATTTTAAGTTTGTATATTATTGTAAGAGCGGTGCACTCCAAAAAAAGGAGTGTCAAAAAATGGAAGAGCAAAAAGAAATTATTTATCAATTGGTGAATGCAATAGATAATCCAGAAGTTATAAACTTTATTATTGCATTTTTAAAACGTCAAACCTCGCGAAAGAGCTATCTTTAGCTCTTTTTTTGCTTTAAAGACACTAAAGACTTAATCATATCATTTACAACTTTTAATTCGCTATCATCCAAAATTGGTAAATTCTCAATAATTTCCATGAATATGTTATTACTGTTATTCATTATCATATCAACGACATCAAGGGCCTTCTCGCTATAGAAGGACTTTTCAGGGGTATCTGTACGACCTAGTAAGTAATCAGTAGATACGTTAAAATAGTTTGCCAACTTTTCCAAAACTTCACTGGGAAGGTTGGTAATGGTTCCCCGTTCATAATTCGATACATTTTCTCTCTTCATGTTTAAAACCTTAGCTAAATCTGCTTGAGACATGTTTTTATTCAATCTCAATTCCTTTATACGTGTAGCTGTTAAAGACATCAAGTAAACCTCCAATTGTTATTAAAAAAAGTTTTTAAGAGAAAACACTTGCGTAATTGAAAATTACTTGATATACTCATTTATGTAATTACCAGTTACTAAATAAGATACCAAAGGGGGTGTTTTCATGAATTCGATTCGAAAATCATTTAAATCTGTTCGCTTGGACAAGAATCTGACTCAAAAGAATGTATCTGAACTAGCGGGAGTTACAGAAACTACTATTCGAAACATCGAAAATTATAGATCTAATCCAAGTTTCCAACTGGCCATAAAATTATCTAAAGTCATGTCATGTGACTTTGAAAAATTGTGGGCAGATGATTTTCCTAAAATTTCATAACTCTTTTTTTATATTATAATGCGTAATTAAGAATTACGCAAGTGTAATTTACAAATCTAAACATTTTAACAAATAAATCAGATAGGAGAACGAAATGGCTAATGCACAATTAAGAGTTTTAGAAGGAGGTCTGTCTAAGAGACCAAAATATAATGAGCCACCATTAACAAGGAAAGATGTTGCTTTAAAATTAAATGTCAGTTATGGAACGGTAGTTCGTTGGGAAAAAGATCGTGTCGATCCGATTCCGCATGTAAGGAAAGGTAGCATTGTCCGATTTATTGAAGATGAAATAGATGTTTGGTGGGAGAAATACAAAAAGAACAAATGATCACCACAGCAAACCAACCAAGGAGGCTAGAAATGTGGAAGCAATACTACTAACCACAGCAAACCTAATCCTACTAGCTATAGCCGTGAGTTGTTTTGCCACAGGCGAGACGGTGCAAGGCAGTACATTTTTAGCGGTGATGTGGGTGGGCAGTGTAGTAGATAGAATACAGAAATCAGGAGGAGGAGAATGATGAGAATAAAAAAGCAGATACCGAAAAATAGCTACTTCAAGTATTTAAAAAGAAAACACGACTATACCAAATGCCATTGGTGCAATCGTGTAATCATGAAAAAAGATAATTATTGTTGTAGATGTGGAAAACCTAATCAGGGAAAAGTGATTTTTTAGCAGCCTCAGAAATGACATCAACTAAGAGGTTGTACATTGAATCTTTTACGAATCCAGAAACTTTAGGAAATACTTTTTTGAATTTAGCTTCTGCCAGTTGAGTTCTTGGTGTGTCCACTAATAAGTCAGGAATCGCCGTTTTAATTAGTTGTTTGTCTTCATCACTTAATGCATCGTCTAATGAAATTAATTCGATGGCGTTATTAAGTACTTGTTCTGTCCAAGGATAAGGGGTAGCGCATTTCGTGCAGTAAGAAGGTCTTTCTGCTGTTCTAGGGCCGACATAAATGACACCATCACTTTCGAACCAGCCGTTAATGGGTGCATGACACGATTGACAAGTAGAAATAACATTTGCACCACATTTTGGACAAAATCCATCTGGATCGACTGAGCTATTAGATGTAACACTCAATTGATGACCGTTCAAACATACTTTTTGAAATTTTTGAACTATGATTTTTCACCACCTTAATTTATTTCAGCAGACCACTTGCTGATAAGTAATTATACCAAGGTGAATGATTTCTAACAATACAAATTGGAAAGGAGCAACCGAAATGAAATATAAATTTTTCTCAGCATTAGACGAAACACCATTTGTACTATTTTTGGCTACCATGTCGAGTTTATGGGTAGTTGCAGGAATATTAATTATCATTCTGTGCATCATAAATGGCACAGCTAAATTAAAAGATTTACCAATGGCGTTATTCGTTATCGCAACGGCTCATATGTCATTCTGGCTATCTTTAGTCGTTATTGTCGCTTATATCATTGTACGCACGTTGGATTTTCATTCAATGCAGAATGGACGCAAGAGAATTAATTAGGAGGGATTGCAATGTACGTAAACAATCTAAAAGTTATTAGAGGAATGAATCATGTATCAGTTAAGGATTTAGCGGATAGTGTGGATGTCTCAAAACAAACTATTGAAAGTATCGAAAGTAATAGGTACAAACCAAGCTTAGAACTAGCTTATAAGATTGCTGAGTTTTTCGATGTAGAAGTGACTGTCATTTTTGTTCCATTGCGAGGTGAATAGTATGACTAAAGAACAACATGAAAAGCTGTATCAGCAATTAAACGCTGAGTATCACAAAAATATTGAACCAGTTTTAATGGCGAAGCAATGGAGGGAGAAATACAAATGCAAGAATTAGTAATTATGAAAAACAAAGAAGCAGTAACTACTAGTTTACAAGTGGCTGATAGCTTCAATAAGAAACACCAACACGTATTGAGAGACATTGATGCATTGCAAGAAGATGTGTCCAATTTTGGACAGATGTTTATAGAAGGGACTGAACCTGATTTGTACGGAAGACCAAGACGAATCTATTTTATCAGTCGTGATGGCTTCTTTCTTTTAGCGATGGGATTCACTGGAAAAAAAGCTATAGGGTTTAAACAAAAATATATAAAAGCGTTCAACGATATGGAAGATGCGATCAGAAAAGCAACAGTTCCTCAAACGATCGAAGATATGATGATTTATCAATTGGAAGACATGAAGGAAGTAAAGAAAGATGTAACTGTTCTAAAAGACACAATGCGGATCACTGGGCAACAAGAATTTGAGATTAAGCAGCAGTCGAATAAGAAAGTAGTAGAGTGTCTTGGCGGTAAAGATAGCCCGGCGTATAAACGACATGCTAAAAAAGTGTACTCAAATTACTGGAAAGATTTTAAACAGTATTTCCATTTACCAAGATATGGAGAACTACCAAGAATCAAGTTTGATGATGCTTTGGCATATATTGATGAATGGTTACCAGGCACAGATTTGCGTTTGTTGATCAAAGAAGCGAATAGACAAGGTGAATTATTTGAATAAAAAAAGACCGATAGGATGGCAGTCCTGTCAGTCACTTACTAAATTATATTAACAAAAGTATACCACGGAAAGGTGGATTTTGACAATGACGCCAGAACAACAAGATGCACTAGACTATTGGTTGACTACTCCGCCAGAAGAATTTTATAGAGAAGAATACCAGGAGGAACCCGATGACTACTTTGACTGAAAAAAATTATTACGACAAACAATGGGAGTTTTTATCAGCGTCGCAGTATAAAAGTTTTATTTCTTGCGAGGCTAAAGCGTTTGCTGAATTGACTGGAGAAATTCCAAAAGAAAATACAGAAGCTTTTTTAGTTGGCAACTATGTCCATTCTGCATTTGAGAGTGACGAGGCACACAAGAAATTTAAGAAAGATCACGAGAAAGAAATGCTGACCAAACAAGGAAAATTAAGGGCTGCTTTTGTTGGTGCAGAAGAAATGGTCCAAAGATTAAGAAAAGACGCCTTTTTCGATGGACTCTATCAAGGGAAAAAAGAAGTCATAATAACAGGAACATTGCACGGAGAAAATTGGAAAGGCAAAATCGATTGTTTAAATATAGAGCAAGGCTATTTTGTTGATATCAAAACAACAGCAGATATCCACAAAAAAATCTGGTCTGAATCTCGTAGAGTATGGACTCCGTTTGTTGAAGCTTATGGTTATTACGAACAAATGGCGATTTACAAAGACTTATTAGAACAGAAATATAATAAAGAATTTTCTCCATATATTATCGCAGTTAGTAAACAAACTCCTTGTGATATAGAAGCTATTGAAATTAGAGCCGAATTACTGATAGTAGCTTTAAACAATGTGAAAGAAAACATAGAACGTGTTTCTGCAGTTAAAAACGGTGAAGAGAAACCACGAATGTGCGGTAAATGTGATTATTGTCGTGGCCATAAACGATTAACAGGCTTTGTGTCATCCGAAGAACTAATTAGTTAGGGAGTGGAAAATAATGGAAGTAAAAAAAGCAAAGCGTGAAAAACTAAAAGTTCCAATTATGCTAACTGGGGCTAGCGGAAGCGGCAAAACAGTTTCGGCATTACTCATAGCAAAAGGAATTATCGAAAAAATGTTCCCTGATCTTTCAGATGATGAACAATGGGAAAAAATAGGAGTTATTGATACAGAGCATAAACGGTCACTGCTTTATGCTGAGGCTACTGTGGCAGATGTTTACATTGGGGAATTCCTTCATTTAGATTTTGAGCCACCGTTTACAGTGGATAATTACATTAAAGCATTCAATCTTATGAAAAACTCTGGCGTTGAAGTGGTGATTATTGATTCCATTTCTCACGCATGGAGCGGTGAAGGTGGAATTTTAGAGCAAGTTGAAGCCTTATCAAAAGGTAAACCCAATATGAAAATGGTTGCTTGGGCTAAGGTGGCACCATTAGAAAAACAATTTATGAAATTAGTTACTGGTAATTCTGTTTATGTGATAGCAACAGCAAGAAGTAAACAAGCATATTCTATGGAAAAAGACGAGAAAGGCAAAACTACCGTTGAAAAGGTCGGGTTAAAACCTGATCAGAAAGACGTTTTAGAATATGAATTTGCGATAGCGTTAAGAATGGATCAGGATCACAACGCAGAAGCAACCAAAGATAATTCCAATATGTTTAACTTGCCATTTTCTGTTACTACTGAGATTGGTCATAAAATATTCGATTGGTCAGATACAGGCGTCGACTTGGAAAAACAACAAGAAGAATTAATTACACTTGTTACAGAACTTGCCAACAAATCAGAAGAACATGAAAAGAAGTTTAATGAGATGCATGCTCAATTAAATTATTTACCTCTTAAAAAATTTAAAGCGAATGTTCTTGAGAGAATGGCAAAAGTATTGGAATCTGTTGTTATTCCTGAACCCGAAAATGTAGAAGCATTATCTGACCAGGAGAATGAGAAACAAACACAGTTATTCGATGATAAAAAACCGCCGATTGATACAACAAAAGAAGTCGAAAAGAAGTGATTTAAATGCTAAAACCATTGCTAGACACGTACTCTGCAGTACTTCAGTTATTGAAAAATAATCAGATGAAAGCAGAGATCAACGAGCAAGTAAATATCGATCGGTTACGGACTATGTACGAGGGTTACGAAGGCGACAGGATCATCGAAGTACGCTTTATTGACCCTCGGCGGTTCACAGTCCAACAGCGTAATTTTATCTATGCGCTGATAGGGGACATATTCCTTTATTATGGACAATCTACCGAAGACTTAAAGGAATACTTTTACTTTTTGTTCGAGGGCATTAGCGGACGAAATATAAGCCTTGCTGATGATTCAAAATCTACAGTAAGTGATGCTAATTTGTTAGCGGATATTATCCTAGATTTCATCTTTGAAAATAACATCCCGTTTAAAAAAGGCTATGAGATTCTACCCGCTAACCAAGAGTATTATTTTTATAAATGTATAACTAAAAGAGTGTGCTGTATTTGCGGTAAAACAGGAGCCGAGATTGACCATTTCGACAAAGCATTAGGTCGTAGGAGTCGTAAAAAAGTAGATCATACAGAATATACTTTTGCAGCGCTTTGTCATGAACATCATATGGAGAAACACACAGTAGGGTTGAACAAATTTAAAACTGACTATCACGTAAAAGGGATAAAATTAAATAACGACACAATCAAGAAGTTAAGGATAGGAGGGTAATCTTGGAAAATCAAAAAAGTTACTACGCTATCATCCCTGCAATAGTAAGGTATGACAATGATTTAAACGGTAACGCAAAGCTATTGTATGGAGAGCTAACAGCACTATCCAATGAAAAAGGATACTGCTGGGCTACAAATCTCTATTTTGCGAATTTATACGGAGTAAGCAAGCGAACAATCATCTCATGGATGAAGCAACTTGAAAAAAAGAAATACATTAATATCCGTGTTTTCTATAAGCCGAATAGCAAGCAAGTAGAACGCAGGCATATCTATATATTGCCGTTTCCAACTGAAACAGATTTCTATGAACCTAGTGAAGAAAATTTCATCACCTATGGAAAAAATGATCACGAGGGTAGTGAAGAAAATTTCACCACCCCTAGTGAAGAAAACTTCACAGATAATAATACAGTTATTAATAATACAGTTAATAATACATTAGATAAAAAGAACAGTGTTGAACAGAGTTCAACCGTGTCTGAATCGTTTGATGAAATTTGGAAAAAGTTTCCAAAGAAAACAAACAAGAAAAAAGCGCAAGAACAGTTCGTCAAAAAAATTAAGACTAAAGAAGCTTTAGAACAGTTTAATAAAGGATATACGGATTACCTGAAATACATCGAACTTAACGAGTGGTATCATCCGCAAGAATTGTTTAGATGGATTCGTGATGATCGATTCAATGATGAGTATGACTTGACACCACCAAAACCGACAGGCACCTACCAACGCCAACCAGTCAGACAAGAAACTATGCCAGAGCTGGTAACTAATCCAACTCCAGAAGCTAAATTGTCACCAGAAGAACAAGCAAAGTTAGATGCTGAGATACAAGCGTTTTTAACTAAAGGTAAGTAGATGAATTATCCAAAAGGAACAAGACGGCCGATTAAGAAAATTAAATCTAAACTACCAAAGCAAAATAAGTATAAAAATCAAAAGACAATCATTGACGGTATAACGTTTGATTCTAAGGCAGAAGTCGCTTATTACTATCATCTAAAACAACAAAGGATTACTAACTTTAAGATGCAAGAATCGTTCGTGATCCATGATGCTTTTAGCTTAAACGGTAAGAGGTATCAGGCCATCAAATACAAACCAGACTTTACATTTTACGATAGTGACAAGTTGGTCAAGGTGGTAGATGTCAAAGGCAAGCGTACAGCGGACTTTAACATCAAAGCCAAGATGTTTGCTTGTAGATATGGTATAGCGATTACACTTGCAATCTATGACTACAAACACAAAATTTTCGTCGAGAAAACGGCGTAGGAGGAAATATAGATGGCTAAAAATTGGCAACGAGTGCCAGCGCCTAACACAGTAGGTTCTAAAGTTCATGGGTGGGTAAGAGAAATGAATGAAGCGTACAAGGATATTAACAGCCAGTACGCCGTTTTGGTCAGGACCATAGATACAGAGCTTGGGAAAGTTAAGCATGCTGCAATTAGAAATATCGATTCAACTGATATTCCTTGGAGTGAAAAGCAGAGAATTAAAAATGAACTGTTTGGCGAAGAAAAACAAGCAATCGAATTTTTTCCGAAACAGTCAGAGCTAATTGACGAAGAGAATATGTATCACATTTGGATTCTTGAAGAAGTAGAACTATCTTTTGGAATTGATTAGAAAGTAGGAGGACGGATGCTAGGGATTGAAAAGCGATTGATACTACGAGAAATAAAGAAACTACTCAAAAATGATGAAAATTTAGTGTTAATTAGCGACAGGCAAATAAAAACAACAGGAAATACTCAAAAAAACATTAGGAATCTGGAAGGCGCAACACGTTTATTGCAAAAGATGGAGGAGGTAATTAAATGATCAACAATGTTGTACTAGTTGGAAGATTAACAAAAGATCCAGATTTACGTTTTACTGCAAGTGGTTCAGCTGTCACAACATTTACCCTAGCTGTTAACCGCAACTTTACAAATGCGAATGGTAACCGAGAAGCAGACTTCATTAACTGTGTGATATGGCGCAAACCTGCTGAAACAATGGCTAACTATGCGCGTAAGGGTACATTGTTAGGCGTAACAGGTCGTATTCAAACTAGAAACTATGAGAATCAACAAGGTCAGCGTGTTTATGTAACTGAAGTAGTCTGCGAGAATTTCCAATTATTGGAATCAAGACAAGCGAATGAAGATAGGAATAACGCTCAGGGGTCGCATAATCAAAATACAGGCGTTTCAAACCATTCTGAGGGTAATTCTTCATCGAATCAAAACGACACGTTTAAAACGCAAGATAATAGCCAAAATGAAATGCCGGACTTGAATTATAAGAATGATCCATTTGGCGGTACAAGCTCAACTATAGACATTTCAGATGATGATTTGCCGTTCTAGGGGGATAAACATGAATAAGAAAATGACCGAAAGGAAAATGAGAAGCAAACTACTAAGCTATTATCTGGTACGTGCTGAGCTAGGTGATAAAGAAGCTCAGAAAAAAGCGGAAGAGATCGGCAGGCAGATAGAAATGCCTAGAAAGTCTAAAAGCGGAAAACGTACCAAAGTTGAAGTTTATTACCCTGACGGAACTGTTGAACTTTTCCAGTCGATTAAAGATACAGCGCATGCTATGGGACTATCACGAGATAGAATCACCCATTATGCCAAGCGAAACAAATATGACAAGCAGGGGAGAAAATACAAATACTTGAAGGACGGTGAACCGAATGAATAAACCGAAGTTTAGAGCGTGGGATGAAGAAGCAGAATTGGTGAATGAGATAGTTATTTAAAGGAGTTAGTTGTTTATGAAATATATTTTATGGGTAATGATCACCGTTTTGATATCGAAGTATTATACAAATGAAAAAGGAAGCTTTAGCTTCCTTGGAGTAATCCTTGCCACTGTATTAGGGACATTAATTTTGATTTATGGATAAGAATACCCCAAATATAAATAGGATTATCAATAGCACGAAATCTGGCCAATTATTCATAAGAGAAATTTTGAAAAGATCAAAGTTATTTTTATATTGCCTTCGATTTATTCTATATGCATTATTCCTAAGAGGCATGCCAATTTCTTTACAAGTGCTGTCATATCTCAACGAGAATCGTTCTGAAAAATACTGCCAATGTCTCATATATGATGAAGAGTCAGCGTTAGCCATTCTTTCTGCATAGATTTTGATTGATGGGAAAAAATAATTTCCAGATGAGTCGCAAATATTAATTATTTGAGTTCCAATTTGGTTAACCTCAGCCTTGGAAATGTTTTTAGAGAAAAGCTTGTATTCTACTAAAGAGTATATCTGAGAATAACATTTATCAAATATAAGTCGTGCGGTTTGTTGTTTTTCTGGTTTTGAAATGTGCCTAGATGTAAGGACACTTGTAAAAATAGCTATAAGAGCAGTTAAAACAATATTTATAATGCTTATTTGATTGTCGTTTAATTCCATTTTATCACCTCGATAAAATTATAACTTATCTTGAAATAAATATACATGAAAATCTAAAAAATGTAAGGAGGACGCAACACATGGGGATTGATACCGATAATTTAGTAGAAACAGTTGACGAACTACGTTTTCGAGAATCTGATGAATTCGATTATTATGAACTGAATGATGAAGCAATAAGCGAAAAATACAAAGATGGTTTCAATAAAGCCTGTAGCGAAGTTGTGGAAATTCTATACTCACTACCAACCCAACAGGACAAGGTTGTGGTGCCACAAGTAGCTGATGATCATATAAAGGAAGGGCTAACTATGGGAGCTAGCAAAGTAGAAATTATATGTTGTGCGGAATCTTATTCAACAGCGATACCTAATGATGAATTTTCAAAATGGTTTAGAAAAAACGAAGATTTATTTTTTCTGGCAGTCGCTAACGGCTACACCGTGGAAAAAGAGCCGTTGTATGAGGTTGTATTCTACGAAGACGAAAGTGATCGTTGGTTGTTAATGCAACTTTGGGAAAGTTCTTATGAAATTGTACCTGAGAGCGAAAACGATGGATATAGAACACAATGGTTCAGTGAAAAAGAAATTAAGGCAATTAATGAAAAATATTGGGTATTTAGACATCCAGTGGAGGAAGAATAAATGAAAGATCACAATCTAAAAATAGAGCATCAATATTTTGTACAAGTAATTTCTGGCTTAAAAACATTTGAGATTCGTAAAAATGATAGGAATTTTGAAGTTAATGACATACTTGTTTTAAATGAAATCGACAGTGATGCACGATTGACAGGAGAAATTTATCATGTCCAAGTCACCTACATTACAGACTACGCACAAAAAGAGGGCTATGTAGTGATGGGGATTGTGCCAATCAAGGAGGAAGCAAAATGATTTATTGTAACGGAAAATTTAGGGTGATTGAAACACCAATCGGAAAATATATGATCGAGAAAAATACCATAGGCGGTTGGAGTCCATTTGTAAAAGATGGCAAAATGCTAGAGTTTGAAACAAAGGCAAAAGCTGATCAAGAATTAGGTAAGATTCGTAAGGAATGGGAGGAATCACAATGACAGAGAAAATTACAATCGAAAAAACTATTATAGACAAGCTGATTGAAAAATCGAATGTTGAGCCTACTGGGAATACTGATGATTTGAATATAACCAATCCTGCATGGGTAGATGGGTACAAAGAAGGGATTCTTCAAGCGGTCAACGCTGTAATGGGACCAATTTATTTGACTGACCACCAACCAGCATTTGCGGTCGGGGAGTATGTGGCGGCGCAACATCCTACAAATGGGCTTACTATTATCAAAATAGAGACAAAAGAATCTAATGCTATAAGAGGTAAAATGTATGACTTAATAAACGGTATTTTTAATGAGGATCTAAAATCTTTTGTGCATGTTGTTTCATGTTCGCCAGCCACCACCGAACAGATAGCAACGTTCAGACGTGCGGAACAGTTTGCCAGTAAAGGGCGTGAGATGGATGAGTTTCGTGATCGAGACATAGTTAAGTATGAAGGAGAGCTATTTTTCGCAAAGACAACTAGCGAATCAAACTTAATTAGCGTGAGTGGATTTGACGGTTACGGTTGGGACGATATGAACGCTGATGAATTTGACCTCATCCAAACAGCCGAAGAACTACAGGAGGTAGGGGAATCGCAATGAGTAAAATGTGGGTGTTTAGGGATTACGAAATATGTGGGACATTTTATAGTATCACCTATACTGGTTAGAAAATTAATTAAACGAAAGGAGTGGAGGTTTGTCGGCCGACACTAAAAAGCTTTTTACTCCTTTGTGATTATATGAAATTTTTAGATTTATTCGCTGGCATTGGTGGTTTTCGATTAGGTATGGAATCGGCAGGGCATAAATGTGTCGGATTCTGCGAGATCGATAAATTTGTTCGTACTAGTTACAAAGTAATACACGATACAACAGGAGAGGTGGAAATGCATGACATTACAACAGTTTCAGACGAGTTTGTTCGAGGAATCGGACGTGTCGACGTTATCTGTGGAGGATTTCCGTGCCAAGCTTTCAGCATTGCAGGAAAAAGACAAGGTTTCAACGATACTCGAGGAACTCTATTCTTTGAGATTGCAAGGTTCGCATCTATTCTCAGACCACGCTATTTATTCCTTGAGAACGTCAAAGGACTGCTCAACCACGAAGGAGGGGCTACGTTCGAGACAATCCTCAGAGCCTTGGATGAACTCGGGTATGATGTGGAATGGCATTTGTTTAACTCAAAAGATTACGTCCCACAGAACAGGGAGCGAATATTCATTATCGGACATCTTAGAGGAGCGGGTACCAGAAAAGTATTTCCTTTCGAAAGAGATGGTGCAACGACTAATAACGAATATAGAATCAAAAAAATAGGGAATATTAGAAAAATGGGTAAATCTCAAAGTGGTGATGTTGTTTCAATTAACGGAATTGCTCCGACAATGTGCAGCACTACCACACAAAAAGACCCGACTAAAATTGCAATCCCTGTCCTAACGCCTGATCGATTAGAAAAACGGCAAAACGGCAGACGGTTTAAAGATGATGGAGAAGAAATGTTTACTCTGACTGCTCAAGATAGGCATGGAGTAGTACTAGGCGGAATATACGTGAATGATTCAGAAAGATTCAACAGAGGTGTTTTACCTGAACTTAGCAGAACACTAAAATCGAGTAAATCAGATGCAGGTATATTAATTAAAGAAGCCACAACAAAAGGATATTCAGAAGCTACACCCGGCGACAGCGTTAATATTTCTCATCCGAACTCTGAAACAAGAAGAGGTAGGGTAGGTAAAGGAATTGCTAATACTCTATTAACTGGTGAAGAGCAAGCTGTAGTAACTGAGAGTTTCCAGATTCGTAAATTAACACCTCGTGAATGTTGGAGATTACAAGGCTTTCCAGATTGGGCGTTTGATAAGGCAAAAGAAGTAAACAGTGATAGTCAACTATACAAACAGGCTGGTAACTCTGTGACAGTTCCTGTGATTGCGGATATTGCTGTTAGATTGGATGGTGATAGCTGATGCTTGAGCTAAACAAAATTTACAACATGGACTGCCTTGTAGGTATGCAGCAGATACAAGATAAAAGCATCGATATGATTCTATGTGATTTACCTTACGGGACTACTCAAAACAAATGGGATAGTATTATTCCGCTGGATCAACTATGGGAACAATATAAGCGGATCATCAAAGATAATGGAGCTATTGTTTTAACTGCGACTCAGCCGTTTGCAAGCAAATTAATATTCAGTAATTTAAAAATGTTTAGATATGATTGGATTTGGGACAAACCGACCCCGACGGGATTTTTAAATGCTAAAAAGATGCCAATGCGAGCTCACGAAATAATTTTAGTATTTTATAAAAAGTTACCGACCTATAATCCACAAAAGACGACCGGCCATAAAAGAAAAGTCAGTACTCTGGAGCACAAAAGAAATGATAAATTAACAACAAATTACAACAAGTACAACCATGCAGCATACGACAGCACAGAAAGATATCCTAAGAGCATATTGACCTTTTCCAACGGTGCGCAAAAAGGAAAGATACACCCAACTCAAAAGCCAGTAGCTCTCTTTGAGTATCTGATAAAAACATACACTGATGAGGGTGACGTGGTATTTGATGGATGTAGCGGATCAGGAACAACTGCAGTAGCTGCAATCAATACAGGGCGTGAATTTATATGTATGGAAAAGGAAAAAGAATACTTTGATAAATCTGTTGACCGGATTATGAAAGCAGGTGAAAGCTGATGTGTGAGTATTGTTCTAAAGGCATTAAGGCAGACAAACAAAAGGAAGGCGTGACGTGGTTAAAATTCCACTATAGCGGCTATAAAAATAACGGTATGACAGCAGGTCAAGCATTACGAGCTACGATTATTGATCATACAAACGCCGAGGGATTTGATCCAGTTATTCTGATTAAATTTCTGGAGGAGGTAACAAATGTTTAATTTGTTTAAAAAGCAACCAGAGGAAGAAGCACAACTGACAGACCAAATATCAGTGGATAATTTAAAGGCTTATGTAGTTCAAGGTTACGAAAAAGAAAAAGAACTACAAGGGAAGCTAGATCGTAAAGAGCAAGAAATTAATGAACTGAAAGCGAAAATTGAAGAATTGGATGCATTGAAAGTAGTTCTTGAGAATAAAGAGCGGATCATCAGAGGGTTAGAACATAAAAATAAACGTGTCGAAAATTTAGAAAACCAACTAGTTGATAGGGAAAACAAGAACAGCGATTTAGTTATTAAGAATAGGCAGCTTAAAAATCAAATCGCCGAAATGCAGAACGAACGAAAAACAATAGAGCTTGACAACAAGAGAGTTGCTAAAGCAGAAACAATCGCTCGGATTACAAACCGCGTTGAGCAACACAAAGGCAATTTAAGCAAGGCTAAAGCTATTGAGATAATTAATGCACCATGAGCAGGCAACAGGCGTTTGGTGGGTTGTTTAATAGAGGAGGGTGATGTGAGTGGAATCAGCAACATATGTTCTGAAATTACTAATCAGAAACATGCAAGTTCAACAAAAAAATATGGATTGGTTAAAAAATAATGTTGATAAAAAAATAATTGAGGCTGTAAATGATCCTTCAGCCAAAGGGAAATTTAACAAGAGAGAATTAATCACCAGACAACTCGATCACGAAAGATATACTGATGCTCAAAAAGCAGTATTCATAGATATTGAGGAATGGGCTAAGGCATATCTAGAGAAGTTGGGAGGGGTAGCGGATTGAGCTTAACTTATATAAGTGATACAAAACTAAGTAGTTGGGAAGAGGACTTTAGACAATATAAAAAAATACCTAGTATCATCGCAACGATAGTGATAGCTGATCAATTCCATGAACCAGATATCAACGATTGGATAAGAGGGAGTCGAGAGCATACCCAAAAAGCTTTAACTGACATGATTAAATTAGAAGATAATCCGAAATGTTATCTATGGGCGATGAAACAAAAGGCGATTAAAGAAACATATGAAGGTTTGTCAGATGAACTTAAACACATATGTGATGTCTACCTATGGGGTGAGTATTCTTATTTAAAATGGCGAGAAATTGGCGTACGTGAAAATGTTTCGAAATCAGGAATCTATACTTGGCGTAGAAAAATATTAGAGACTTACGCAAAAAAAGTAGGAGAGATTTACTAATTGTGGACAAAAACACCATGTAGTCCACTAATTTTAAGAATATAATAGTATTATCAACAAATTAGATAAATCGCCTACAGCAAACAATTACACAACTATTAAAGCTAAATTCAACTGGAATTAATGATTGCTGTAGATGGTTTAACACTCGCTCACAGGTAAATACCTAGTTTACAGCCTGTGGGTGGGTTATTGAGGTATAGCGCTGTTGGTAACGTATTTTTTTAAATTTATAAATAATCTTGTATCCAATATACATTGAGTGGATGCAGGATTTTTGTCTTGATTTTTTATTGTTTAGTAGGTAAAATGAATTAGTGTTTGGAGGCGATAGAATGCGATTAGATGATAAGGATATTCGAAAGGTACTTATTGAAAGAATAAAATCGTATAAAAATTGTCAGATTTATGAAGAGATTACTGTTCCTTCTGGCAAGGCAAGAGCAGATTTAGTCGCAATTAATGGTCATGTAACTGCCTATGAGATAAAAAGTGATTTCGATTCACTTACCAGATTAAAGTCTCAAGTGATTGAATATGATTTGAATTTCGAAAGAAATTATGTAGTTACTGGTGACAAATTTTCTAAAGTTATTTCGGAGGTGGTTCCAAGTCATTGGGGAATTATAGAAGTAACTGGCGAAGATATTAATTCTTTAAATATTCGATTTGTTAGACAAGCTAAACTAAATCCTAATATTTCATTCAGTAATTTTGTGTCTCTTCTATCTTCTGACCAAATCAAGTTTTTGGCAAAGCAACTTTCCATTTTTACTAGAAAGTATAGTAAAACTGAAATACAGAAAATGTTTAAACAAGATGTAGTGAATAAATTAGAATCAGAGACATCTATAACAGGTAAAAAAAATCTAAAAAAGTATATCAGAGAAACCCTTAAAAAAGAAACTGTATATAAGTAAAAAGAAACACACAGAACAGGCCTGAGTGTTTCTTTTTTTATTTAAATTCATCAATACAAACTTGGATATGACGATTGACACAAACAGAAACCCATACAGAAGGATTTCCTAAATTACGATTTTCTTTTACAACATTATCTATATATTTGTCTCCCCAACAATAATCTGGGCTAAATTCAGGGGCTCCATTTTTGATTTCTTTGCAGACTGCTACAAAATCATAATTCCCTCGTCGTTGTCCATTGCGAACAAACCAGTAGTAATCATTTAAAGTGTATTTAAGTTGAACTGTTGGGATAATTGGACCCGTAGAAGTTAATGGTATTGGACTGATTGTTGAATAGTCTCCATAAAATACATTGTTCTGTGTAGCTTGATTTATTCTATTAAATAATATTTTTTCGTATCTTTCTAGTTTATAATTTTCTGTAGACTTTACAGGAACGGTTTGAGGCATCGCGCCACTAGAAACTATTATGTTTGTTGAAGGTAGATTATTTATTAAGTTAATCACATCAATTATAAGATCATTAGGCAATTTATCATCAATATACTCGAAATCAATAAAAATATTTTGAGGTACTGATTCTTTGTTTGATTCAAGCCATTGGATAAGGAACTTACTAATATTATTCTTTGGAATTCTTACGTATTCGTATGCAGCACTAGCATCATTAGGCTCTAGCAAGATATCTACAGGATAGACAATTTTGTGATGGGAATATTTATTATCCTGAAGCAACTCTTCTAGTGTTTCAATACTATCTGCATCTAAATCTCTTACGTCCAGTAAAGATTGAAGTGGATATTTTTGATTTATTATATCTAAAACATCAGCAGACGCATCAGTAATGATAATATTGGGGATAAATTTGTGTAAATCAGTCCCACTTTCTTTTAAATTATTAAGTGCACGAAGTTCCCCTTCTTTAGATCTTAGTGTGGCAAAATACATGTAAATCATCCTTTCTCTTTTAATAAATATATTATATACATTACTATTAGTTAATTCAATAGCGTTTTCAATTGTTTTTTTTAAACAAATAGTTTTTTTCTGTTAGTGGCAAGATACTAATTTTATATGCCGGATGTATTGCGCCTACGGTCATCGGTTATGCGGTGGCTTTTTATATTACATAAACCGTCATTCGTGGCGGTTATTTTTGATTAGGGAGGAGCGGAAGCTATGAGCAATAAAACATTAGTAACTTGTGGTGAGTGCGGAGAGTACACGCCAATCATTTATAAGACTGATTACTTAGGTAGCGGCGTACAACGTGTATATGCCGTGTGCAAGTCATGTGGCACGGAAATAACTGTTTACTACACTGACAAAGAGATACGACAGTTGCTTAAGAAGCAGGAGAAAACACCAATAGGAACTAAGAAAGGTGAACTCGCTGAATCGATTAACAATAAAATGCAAAAATTGAGAAAACGATTTGAATAATCATATTTAACGGAAAGGTGGTGACGCTGATGTGGAGAAAAGAGTAATAGCATTTAATCTATATAAAGATAGTAAGGGTGCAAAACCTTTAAAAGAAATTGCAATCCAAGTTGAAGCGTCATCTGGAACTGTCAGAGGGTGGAAATCTCGATATAAATGGGATGAGCTTATAGGCAAGGCACCTCCTGAAACGCAACGCAACGTTACAAAAGAAAAGTGTAGCGCTACAAATAGCGTTACGCCTCAACCCGTAATAGAGAATGACAATTTAACGGAACAACAAAAGATGTTCTGTTTATTCTATTTACAGCATTTCAACGCAACAAAGGCGTACCAACAAGCTTACCAATGTGATTATCAGTCAGCTAATGCTAATAGTAGGAGATTGATAGTAAATGATAGTATAAAAAAAGAGTTACACAGGCTTAAAGCAGAGTTGCAACAAGAAACCTTTGTTGATGTGAAAGACTTAATACAAGGATACGTTAAACAAGCATTTTCCGACATATCAGACTATACAGAATTTGGTCAGGAACTAGTTGAGTTTGAGGATGGTGAAGAACGCCCAGTATCGTTTGTAAGGCTTAAAAATTCCGAAGAAGTGGACGGGTCACTTATCCAAGAGGTTAAAAAGGGTAAAGATGGCGTTTCCGTTAAACTCTACGATAAGCAGAAGGCTATGAGCGAGCTTATGAAGTACTTGGGCGGCGATGCTTTGAGGCAGGCACAAATTACAAAAATGCAGTCAGCAAACGAAACAACTGAAACGACTGAAGATAAACTTGATGAGTTACTTAACAAGATTAGCGGTGAATTAAATGGCACTAACTGATGTATATAACGCAAAACAGATTGAGGTACTGACAGAAACAATAAAACAAGATTGGTTTATAACGTTGTTGCATGGAGCGAAGCGCTCAGGTAAAACGAAAATAAATAATGACTTATTTCTATTCGAGTTAAGACGTGTTAGGAAAATAGCCGATGACGAAGGCGTAAAAGAGCCGATGTACATATTAGCTGGTGTTTCCAGTTCAACGATTCAAAAGAACATATTACAAGAGCTTTATAATATGTACAACATCGAACCTAAGTATGACAAACACGGAAATTTTAAGTTGTTTGGAGTGAAGGTGGTACAAGCATATACGGGAAATATTGGAGGCGTTGGAGCTATTAGAGGTATGACAGCTTTCGGCGCTTATGTAAACGAAGCATCGCTAGCCAAGCGAGAAGTATTTGCTGAAATTGTTTCGCGTTGTTCTGGAACTGGCGCAAGGATATTAGGCGATACAAACCCGGATAACCCAGAACATTGGTTAAAAAAGGAATATATTGATAATCCGAGTAAGAATATTAAATCGTTTCATTTTGAATTGGATGATAACACATTTTTGGCTGAACGTTATCGAGAAAACATAAAAGAAGCTACCCCAAGCGGGATGTTTTACGATCGAGACATAAAAGGCCTGTGGGTATCTGCCGAAGGTGTGGTTTATCGAGATTTTGATGCAAGTGTACATTATGTACAATCCGAATCATTGCCGAAATTATCAACATATTATTGTGGTGTTGACTGGGGATATGAACACTGGGGGTCTATAATCGTTATCGGCGAAACAGATGACGGGGTATCATATTTAATAGAAGAACATGCCTCACAGTATGAAGAAATAGATTATTGGGTGGATGTAGCGAAAGGGATCCAATCCCGTTACGGGGCTAGGGTGCCTTTTTGGTGTGATAGCGCAAGACCCGAACATGTCGCCAGATTCCAACGAGAAGGCATAAAGGCTCATAATGCAGATAAGGCAAGATTATCTGGAGTTGAATCCGTAGCAAAACATTTCAAAACAAACAAACTTTTTATCTGTAGAGACAAAGTAGAAAAGTTTAAAGACGAAATATACCAGTACGTATGGGACAAAAAGAAAGGCGAACCTATCAAAGAATTTGATGATGTACTCGATTCACTTAGATACGCAATTTATAATCAACACAAACCAAAACCAGAACCAATAAACGTCAAGAAAACGATAAATACATTCAAGAAATTAGGATTAGGTAGGTGATTAAATGACAATCAAATTATTAAACGGATCGAGATTTGACGCAGAGGCAAACAAAGTATATCGAGTTCCCGTTAAGAAACTTCCAAAAAGGACAATGGAGTATGCGGATGATTCTGTAGAGGAAGTGATTGATTTTGAACACGAGGATGTTTTCAAGATGATTGTCACATTCGTTAAACATCATCAAGAAAAACAAGTTCCTCGATTGCAAGAGTTAAAGAGGTACTCAATCGCTCAAAACAATATTAAATTCACAGAAGATAAGAGCAGTGATCGAGCAGATAATAAAATTGCTAATGATTGGGGTAGGTTTATTGTTAATTTTAAGAAAGGTGTACTTTTAGGTAATCCTTTAAAGTATAGTGGCGATAAAACTATAGCTGATAAGATTAATGAATTTTCTAGCCAATCAAACGAAGATTACCACAATCAATTGGTAATAGATGATGTGCTTGCATTGGGAAGAGCATTTGAATATATAGGGCGTGACGAATTCGGAAAAGAAATGATGGTTAAGTTCAATGCGGAAGAAACGTTTATTATCTATGACACATCTACAAACAAGAATTCGGTGTGTGGTGTACATTATTATAAAGTTGAATTTAATGATGAAGTAACTAGCTATATAGATGTTTATGCCAATGACGGCTATTTTTATCAGTATGAGTCAAAAGAACAAGACTATGATAATTCTACTCTAGAAGATAAACACCAAACGTATTTTAATACAGTTCAAATCAACGAATGGATTAACAACGATGAACGTCTAGGTGATTTCGAAACAGTTTTAGATAATATTGACGCTTACGACCTGTCTCAATCTTCTATGGCAAACTTTCAACAGGATTCTTCAGAGGCATATTTGCTTATTAAAGGAAATCCGGAAACGGCAGCGGATGAAGATGGAGAAAACTCTAAAAGCGAAGTTTTGAAAGAGATGTTACAAGCCAGACTATTAGTATTAGGTGATAAAAAATATTACGGTGAAGGTCAAACGGGGAGCGAACCAGATGCGCGCTATCTAAAAAAAGAATATGATACCCAAGGGACTGAAGCTTACAACGACCGATTAGTTTCAGATATGTTACGTTTCACATCATTAATTGATTTCACCGATGAAAATATAGGAAGTAATCAATCTGGAATCGGATTCCGCTTTAAAGGCTGGGGAAGTGACAACGATAGAAAAAACAAAGAACGCATGGTGAAGAAAGCTATCATGCGCCGATTGAGATTACTCACGCACTCATGGTCATTGAAAGACAATCTGAATAAACCACAAGGCTTCGTCGATAAGGTGAAGTCTATTTTTATGGATCCAGACGAAGAACAAGAGTTATTGTACGAAAAGGTAAATGCTATAGAAATCCTCTTTACTCCGAACGTTCCGCAATCTGATGAGGAAATCATGAAAGTTATTGCTGGTATGGTTGGGATTGTATCCGATGAAACGTTATTTGAGATGGCTGAAAAATTAACTGGTGTTCCGGTAAAAGAGGAGCAGTTGAGGGTCGCTAGCGAAAGAACAGAAGATTCTGAAGGCAAAAAGACTGTTGAAAATTTAATTAGCGGAGTAGGTGATAACGATAGCGAAGAATCACTGGATGAATCGAGAGAGGCTGAACGCTCAAGAAGTCGAAAGACGTATGCAGAAACGGAACCAATTGATAAAAAATCAACTTGAGTTAGCTAGATTCGAAATATCAAAAGATATTGAGGCGTTTTGGAATCAGTATGCTGAAGAAGAACGAATCACCTATGCTGAAGCAAGGAAACGAGCTAGCAAGATGAATGTAGAAGCCTTTTCCAGCAAAGCTAAAGAGTATGTTAAACGAAGAGACTTTACCAGTAAAGCTAACAAAGACTTAAAACTGTACAACTTAAAAATGCGAATTAGTCGTCTGCAGTTACTACAAAATGAGATCGGATTGGAAATAGCTAAAATGGGTGATCTAGCAGCGGAAGAGATGTACAAATGGTTTAAAGAAAACATACAAACAGAATACAAACGACAAAGCGGTATACTTGGCGAGTCTATCAAACTGACCAACTCCCAAATAGAGGCGCTTATTTATCGTTCTCATGAGTATGCTGATTTCATGGATGTTTGGGATAATCACCGAGAAATACTTAATACGGAGCTTAATAGGATCTTACGGCAGGCTCTAATATCGGGTAAAAATCCCAAAGTATTTATAAGAGATATTCGCAGAGCTTTTGATGCCACTTATTCGCAAGCTAAGCGACTGCTGGTGACAGAGACGACAAACTTGCAGACGTTTGTACAAGCTGACTGTATAAAACAAGCTGGCTATGATCGATTTGAGTTCGTGCCTGAAAGTAGTGCTTGTCCTGTTTGTTTATCTAAACAGGGTAAATCATATTTATTAAAAGAACTGCAAAGAGGGGATAATGCGCCGCCTATCCATCCTAATTGCCGCTGTAGTATCGTTCCGTTTGTAGAAAGTGAGGTGTAATGATGGAGAATGCGAATGGCAGATTTATTTGCCCGAATTGTGGAGAATTAACACCGTTAATCTCTAAAAAAGATAAGATGGAAAACAAAATAGAGCATATTTACTACGTATGCCAAGCTTGCAAAGGCAAGACTACAATTTGCTTTACAGATAAAAAAATAAGAAAACTTATTAAGAAGCAACAGGATAATGTTTGCGAATCGAAAATAACAGAATTAGCAGAAAAGATTAATTTGTTGATGGATGAATTGAGAACTCAAATAGAGGCTTCTTAAGAAAGAGAGGTGTGACGATGAATATCGAGAAAATAGTAGAAGACTTTAATGCAGAGTTAAAAGTTATCACCGGATTAGAAGAGGAATTAGAAAAATTACAAACTGTAATGCATATCGATTTCGCATCTGTTTCTGATGAAGATGGAACAAAAACATATCTACAAGGAAAAGAGTGCATGTTTATCAATGAATCATGGTGCGAAAGAATCAATTATCTGCTTGATAAAATCAAAAAAATGAAAGAAGACTTCGCAAAAAAATGGGAAGCTCAAGTCTAGCAGATCACTAGGCTTTTTATTATGTCCAAGCATTGATGACTTTAAAAGCTATGGATGTGCAAGCATTTATCCACGTTAAAAGATATGGGAAAGGAACGATTATCATGAAAAGAACGAAATTGAAAATGAACTTGCAGTTTTTTGCGGAAGATACAGGATCAAATGGCGGTGGTGATAATCCGGATAACACTACTACCGAAGAAACTGTAGAAGCAACAGAAAAAGAGCAAGAGGCGAACGAACCCGATAAAAAATATTCGGACGAAGATGTCAATAAAATCATTGATACTAAATTTGCTAAGTGGAAGGCAGAACAGCAAAAAGAACAAGACGAGGCAAAGAAGCTAGCCGAAATGGATGATAAAGAAAAAACTGACTACGAGCGACAAAAGCTACAAGAAGAAATTGACAACCTAAAAAGAGAGAAAACTTTAGTTCAAATGGCAAATACAGCTACATCAATGCTCGCTGACAAAGGAATTCAAGCAAGCGAAGGCATTCTTTCGTTTGTCGTCAAAGACAGCGCAGAAGCTACGTCAGAGAGAGTAAAAACGTTTGTCGAACTAATTGAGGGCGAAAGAGAAGTCATCAAAGCAGACTTTGAAAAACGTTTAGGGTCTAAGATACCTCTTGATGGCACAACGTCAGCTACTCTTTCTCGTGGAGCGCAAATGGCGAAAGAAGCCAACAATCAAACTAAACAGCCTGAGAATGATCTTTGGGCAACTAAATAGGAGGAATTTAAATGGTCTATGTAAAGAAAAATCAAACGTACAAAGATATTAATATTTTAAAAAGTGCCGACTTCTTGTCTTTCACAAAACAAGTTGATGGGACACATGCTGGTGTAGTTGATGGCATATTGCCGGCCGGTTCAGTGTATCCGAAAAACGATGCAACAGCAGAAGGCATCACGATTAACGATGTAGATGTTTCAAATGGCCCGCAACCTGTTGGTGTGATTGTAGAAGGACATATCTTAATTGATCGCTTACCAGTTAAACCGACTGATGAAGCACAAACTGCAATGAGAGAAATTAAGTTATACGACGCTGCAGGTAAAATGTTATCACTACCAACTGCGCCAAGTGGCGGACAATAAGGATAAAATAGGAGGAATAAACAAATGGCAAATATTGCAGAGTTATTTTCACAAAAAAATGTATTAGATTATGTAAATGATCGTCAAGCACCAATTCTATTAGGAGAGTCACTGTTTCCGTCTCGAAAAGTACAAGGATTAGAATTTGATGTGTTAAAAGCGGGTTCTAAGATTCCTACAATTGCTAGCGTACACGCATTTGATACAGAGGCAGAGATCGCTTCTCGTGTTGCTTCGAAAAGCGCTCAAGAACTAGCATTTATCAAACGTAAAATCCAATTGAAAGAAAAGGATCTAATTGCATTACGAAACCCACGCACTGCGGAAGAACAACGTTATTTAGAGCAAGAAGTATACAACGATGTATATTCAATGGTTGGTTCTGTAAACGCTCGTGTAGAAAAAATGCGTATGGAAGTTTTAGCAAACGGTACTGTAACACTTGATGAGAATGGATTAGACTTGGTTGTTGACTACAACGTTCCAGAAGAACATCAAGCGAATGCTGACTTTACTAAAGCAAATACAGATATTATCGGATTATTAACAGAATGGGCATCAACTTTAGATACTATGCCTACAAGAATGCTGACATCAACTAAAGTTCGTAATGCTATTTTACAAAATACAGGCGTAAAGGCATACTTCAAAGATGCTGGACTATTACCTACTCCTGGATCGTTAAATCAAATGTTACAACAGTTTGGGTTGCCAACTATTGCGACATACGATGCGAAATACAATAAAGAAAATGCATCAGGAATTTTAGTTAAGGAAAGGTATTTCCCAGAGGATAAATTAGTTATGTTTGGATCAGAAAACCCCGGTGAATCTATTTTCGGAGTGACGCCAGAAGAATCTCGTTTAGTGTCTGGTGGTTCAAATGATTATAAAGTCGGCAATATTATTGCTATGGTTTACGAAGAAAAACTTGACCCAGTCGGAACATGGACTAAAGCTGCTGGAACTGCATTACCAAGTTTCCCAGAAGCAGACAACGTATTTCAAGCTACAGTATTGCCGTCATTGAAATAAATGAGAGGTTAGTCATTGACTAGCCTTTTTATTATTCAGAAGGAGGCTTTTATGGACGAATCAACTATTTTATCTGAAGTTAAGCGGACGCTGGAAATAGAAGAAGATGATTTAGACAAACAATTGACAGATTTTATCAAGCGTATTACTCAGCAATTGAACGTTCGCCTAGGTTTCTTAGATGCTGTTCCTGAGGTTTTAAACTATATAGTGGTGGAATGTACCATTAAACGATTTAACCGAAAAGGGAACGAAGGAATGAACTCCTATGGTCAAGAAGGGGAAACAATCAACTATGGAAAGCTTTTAGATGAGTTTCAAGATGATATCGAAGCTTGGAAAACCAAAGAAGAAGCAGAAAAGAATGTTACTCCTAGGAGAGGGGTTGCTAATTTTCTATGAGGTACGACAAACGGATTGTTTACTTTGACAGTAAAAAAGCAGAACAAGACAGCTATTTTGCCAATGTTACTGAGGTAAGTGCAGATAAAATTTCCAACATGTTTCCTGATATAAAAGAGCAGATAGTTATTTTTAGAATTGGCAGACCTTTAGAATATCGTAGCGGGTGGATCAAAATTGATGAAAAATACTACAAAATTGTAAAAAGCCAACGTTTGAGAAACGCATCAACTTTTTACGGAGCTGAGCATCGTGGGGAACTATAACATAGGATTTGAAGGCATAGAAGCCCTCTTGAATGGAGTTGTAGAAGCAGGGAAGCTGGAAGATGTCAAAAAGATAGTCAAACAAGATACAGCGTTTATGGCAAAAGAAGCAGCTAAAAATACTCCTGTAGAAACTGGTTATTTAAAGAGGTCAGAAACACCATCAATTAAAGATGGTGGAATGACCGGAGAAGTTACAGCTTCCGCCGATTATGCCGCATATCAAGAATACGGTACACGATATATTTATGGGAAATTTTATATGAAGAAAGCTCAGAATGTAGCTGGGCCACAGTTCTTAAAAAATATAGAGAGGTTGATGAAATGAATAATCCTTATATCGAGATTTATGATGGTATTTTCAAAGCCTCTGAAAAATTAGGTTTTGAAACGTATGATTATTTACCGGATGATGAGGCCTCCTACCCATATGTGTTTATAGGCGAGCAATTTAGTAATGACCAACAAACGAAAACAAGGACACTTGGGAAAACAAACTTGATTATTCATGTTTTCGGCTACGATCACAAACGCCGTGAAGCAGATCGGATGCTTGGAGAACTCAAAAAAGCGATATACGAAACTAGGAACACTGAACATTTCAGTTGGCAAGCGATTGCTAGCGACACACAAACATTTTATGAAAATACTAGTGGAGGTGGAACTAACCTTGTCCATTGTGTTTTAGATATAACATTACAATTCCAATAATAAGGAGAGATAATAATATGGAAAAAGCAATTCATGGTAAAAATGTCAAATTAATGTTCCGCTTACAAAAAGAGCGGGCATTTAAAAAAGCAGGAATATTGGCTTTAGAAATGAGTCATACCTATAACCGAGAAACTAATGTGGATACTCAAGCTACAAAAGATGGAAGCGTGGCTTCAGGTGGTAGCATTGAGTCAAATATCGAAATGGAATTCCTGAAAACGAACACAGATGTCTTTAATATGCTTGAATACGCATACGAAAAAGGTGAAGAGATTGAAGTGTGGCGAATCTTTTTTGATAATCCTGTAGAAGGTGAAGAACGTAAGTACAAAGCGCAATATGGTACTGGTATTTTAGGCAATTTTCCTGATGCTGCGGAGGCAGAAAGTAACTCCACGGTATCGACCACGCTTAATTTAAATGGCTTACTAGTAAATGGTGAAGCGACAGTCGATGCAGAGAATGATGAACTGGCAAAAGCCTTCTTCTACGATACTATCGTTGATGCGAAACCACAAGAACCAAAAGCAATCTATGAGCCACAAACAGCGCCAAAGTAGTAAGCCCCGATAGTATCACATTGGATAAAACAGATGTAACTATCGCAATAGGGGCAACAGATACGCTACTGGCTACCATACTACCTGAAGAGGCACAGAGTAAAACGGTGCAGTTTATATCGTCTAATCTTCAGGTGGCTACAGTTACCCCAGTACAAGGGAAAGTGACTGGTATTGCAGAAGGTGTTACCACGATTACAGCAACAACAATTAATGGAAAAACAGCAACAAGTACGATAACCGTAACTGAGTAAAGGAGTGGGAAATTATCCCTCTCCTTTTTATATTAGGAGGAAAACATATGTCTAAGAAAGCAACAAAAGCAGTAGTTACAATTGATGGCAAGAAATACCCTTTAGTATTTGGATTTAAATTTTTGAATGAAATTAATGCGCTACCGAACGACACGAAAGAAGTTGATCGATTGACCTTATTGATTGGTGGTTTAATCGATGGGGATCCTGAATCTTTAAAGCAAGTTTTATCAGCTAGTCTAGTTACTTATGATGAATTGTCAGAACAAGATATTATAAATTACCTCGAAACATCTGATGAGGTGGAGAATTTATTTGAAAATTTTATCGGGTTCTTAACATCAGCGCCATTGTTGAAGAAACGAGTGACGAAAATCAAAGAATCAATCGAGAAAATGATGCAAATGGCAGAAGATCAAGTGGAGACAGCAATGGAGCAAGCTATGACGAACTAGTATTAGCTTGTTTTCGTTCTTTCCAAGGAATCACTTTAAAAGAAATTGAGTGTATGACTCCTTGGGAGTTCGGTTTAAGAATGAAAGCACGCCAACTTAACGAGAATGATAAGGCACGAGATATATTTCTTGCGGGATTGGCAAATCGCATGTTCAAAACCATGAATAAAAAAGGTGATAAATTTTTATACAAAGAAGTTGAAGATGTTTATCCACATTCAAAAAACGAGAAAACTATTTTAGGTTCATTAGGACAAGAAGATAAAAAAGAAATCAAAGAAGATTTGTATGAAATGCAGGCACGATTACAGCAAGCCAAGGCGCTTTTAGCACAGAGGAAAGGAGGAAACTAGATGGTAGAATCCAAAAGCGTCACAGCCGTACTACGAGCAAAAGATAATGGGTTTACTTCCACTTTTCAAAAAGCTAGTGGTTTGCTCGGAAAGTTTAGCTCTGGCGCAAAAGGAGTTACAGGTAGCGCGGGTGGAGTTGTTTCTAGCATGAAATCTATTGCGGGTGCTATGGGTCTTGTAAAGGTTGCTGGTATGGCAGTATCTACAGTGACAGGTAAAATATCGGCCGCGATGGGTCGTGCGGATACGATGGACTCATTTAATAAAACATTGAAATTAATGGGATATTCTGCACAAGAAACGGCTGCTGGTCTAGATAGCCTAAAAGGCATCACGAAAGGTACAGCATATGGTTTGGATGTCGCAGCAAAAGCCACACAAAACTTTGTTTCCCGCGGAATGGAAATCGGTGCAGCTACTAAATCCGTTGGCATATGGGCGGATGCAGTCAGCGCATACGGAAAAGGTACGAACGATGAGTTGTCAGGCGTTACCGATGCATTAGCTAAAATGCGAACTAAAGGGAAAGTCGAAATGGATCAGCTCAACCGATTGTTTGATGTCGGTATTGATGCGGTAGGTATGTATGCTAAAGCGATGGGTCGTAGTTCTAACGATGTTCAGGAATCTTTATCAAAAGGTGAGATAAGCGCTGCAGACTTCCTGGATACTGTTGAAACAGCCATGACAGAAGGGACTAATGGTGTTGTAAAAGTAGTTGGTGCTGCTAAAAATGCTGGTACGACATGGCGTGGGGTAATTGACAACATGGGTGCAGCGGTTACTCGTGGTGTATTGGCCATGATCACTCAGTTTGATGAACTAGCTAAGAAACTAACCGGATTGACGATCAAAGAATGGATTGCAGCTACTGGCAAATTTGCAGAAGAAAACTTGACCAAAATTGCTACTGCCGTAGGAGGAATGGCTGAAAAGGTTAAGGATTATCTTACTTTACTCACTCCATATATCGATATTTTGAAACAAGCGTTTAAACAAATAGCGCCAGCTGTTTCTACTGCTTTCACGGACGTGTTGTCATCTGCGGCTGGATTTAGTAAAGCATTTATAACTAGCAAAGGAACTATTGAGAGTTTTAGAGATGTTGTTCAAATGGTCTCTGCTAAAATTGTCCAGTTTTCAGGATATATTTCTGCTAATGCGGATAAGATTGGGTTGTTGATAACTCAAATACCTAAGCTTGTTTTTGCTTTTAAAGGGCTACAAATCGTTAATGGCGTTGGAGGATATTTTGCTTCATTTGGTTCGTCAGCTTTAGCTTTAGTTGGAGATATTTCTAAATTAAACACTGAACTTGGTACTAAGTTAATGAATGGGGCTACTATTGCCAAAGGCGCATTCAGCGGTTTGTTCAATTCATTCCAAAGTGGACTATCAACTTTCACTAATGGAGTGGGGACATTCGTGTTAAAAAATAGAGAGATTTTTAACGCTACAAAGCTACTGCACTCCACTGGGAAAACTAATATTTTTGAATCCTTTACGAAATCAATTATAGCGTTTGTTCCAGAATCTAGAAATTTTCTTTCAGGTATAAATATGATGCAAAGAAGCTTATCTTCTTTTGGGCAAAAACTTTTTACTCCAATCACTTCAATGAAAACATTTTTTGCACAAATGCAAGCGGGCGGTAGTGTCACAGCTTATTTCAGTCATCTGATGAAAAATGCTACAGCTGTTGTAGGGAGCAGTTTTAAAGGCATGGCATCTGCAGGGGTATCAGCCATAAGAGTTTTAACCACCGCAATGTTATCTAATCCCATCACTGCATTAATCCTATTACTAGGAGTTGCAATTGCTGGTCTAGTTGCAGCATGGAGGTCGAATTTCCAGAACATTCAAGGCTTCACAAAATCTGCATTTAGTGCAATAGGCAATTCGATTAAAAGTTTAGGATCCATGTTCAAAGGTTTTGAACCTGTTCTTAAAGTATTAGGCAACTCATTTAAATGGTTGGGTATAATCTTGGGTGGCGCTTTATTAGTGGCATTAGCCTCAATTGTAGATGGTTTTAGGTCTTTAGTCTTTGCTGGCGTAGCTGTAGTAAAAACAGCCTCGGCAGTCGGAAATGCAATTAAAGGTTTGTGGGCAAAAATGAAAGGCGATAATAAAGGTGCTGATAAGGCATTTAAAGACATGAAAAATGATTTATCAGGAATCAAAGACGATTTCAAAAACCTTATTGATAATTCAGCAATGAAAGGCGTAGCTGAATCAACAAAAGAATTAGGCAAAGAAACGAATGCAGCTGGTGAAACTATAAAGGCATTAAGAGCAAATATAGGTGAGACAAATGATGGTTTAGGTACTTATTCGGCGAAATTAGATGAAGCGAAACAAAAATTGACAGATGCATTTAATGTCGAAAGTGCGAATACTGCAACAGAAAAATATTTTAAGACTACACTTGATTTACTTGACTCGATCAAAGAGAAACAATTGTCTGCAACCGATAATTACAATAAACAAATCGAGGCGGCAGAAGGAAAATCAGAGGAAGCAAAACAAAAAATCTATGCGGATGCAGCAGCTTTGTATACCGAGACAGTTAAAAAAGGTAATGACGACATGCTGACTGTATACAAAGATTACTCTAAACAACTAAAAGAAAATAAAAATGTTGAAGGTCAAGCATTGAACGACCAACAACGACAAGCTTTGCAAGAAGGAACTGAAAGTATTAGAACGGAATTAACCAAGCAGAATCAAGATTTTGTGGATGCAGCAGTTAATAGGATGGCCAACGGGCAAAGGTTGAGCGATGAAGAACGGAAGCAGGCTGTTGATAGTCTTCGAACACTAGGCGAGATACAAGCTGAACAGACTAAGGTAAACAATGACCAGATAAAAGTATTGGAAGAGCAACGAAGCAAAGCTAAAACAGAATCAGAAAAAGCGGCGTTCCAAAGCCAAATAACTAGTTTACAAGAAAACAACGCTCAAATACTTGAAACTGAAATGACTCAAGGTGCTCAACTTATTGATCTTTTATCACGAGGTGGGCAAGAGCAGGCTTTGACTGTCGCTAATGGATTGGCTCAAATGAAAGGCGTAACTGATACGCAATTGGCAGGCATTTATCAATCTTACGTCAAGATGGGTGCAGATACTGATGCTCAAATGATGTTGTTATCAGGTTTGTTACGTCAACGCGGTATCGATTCAAGTAATGGATTAGTGCAGGGGTTAATGACAAACGACCCTTCATTGTGGGCAAATATGAGCAAAGAAGATATTGTGAACACTTTAAATGCTCTACCTCCTGAAATGTTTACGAACGGCCAAACTAGTAAAAATCAACTATTAGACGGTTTGAAGTCGGGAACTACAGACATGGATGCTGTAGGGAAAGCCTTAATGCAATCTTTAAATAAAGGACAAGAATCTCAAAAGCCTAACACAATAAAAGTATCGAAGGATAACGCTAGGTCCGGTTCGGATGCGGCTAAAAAAGAGAAAAGTCAATATGAGGCTGCGGGAAATGCAAACGGTAGTGGTTTTGTTAGCGGGATCAACAAACAGAATCCAAACGCAAAAGCGTCAGGAACGAACCTTGCCAATTCTGCAGAATTAGGGGCTAGATCAGTCGACTTTGTACCTACAGGAAGTAACATGGCAGCTGGTGTGGCGACAGGGATAACGGCTGGAAAAGATGGTGCAGTTAGTGCTATGAAAGATTTGGTTACGGCAGTAAACGAAGAAGCTAAGAAGAAAGCTGAAATAAAATCTCCTTCGCGTTTATTTAGAGATACTGTCGGCAAATTTATTGCTCAAGGAGTTGCGGTTGGTATCGAAGAAGACACAAAGCTTGCTGTAGCTAGTGCTAGAAATATGATTGATGATATACAGGGAGCCGTAACAGACAAAACGAACAAAGTATCTACTGAGTTTAATGTTGAGTATCAGGCTAATAACCAACTTAAAAATACGCTGGATGAAATGGTTGATACAATCAAAAATATGAAAGTTGTATTGGATAATGGTGCATTGGTTGGAGGTATAGGCAATCAAATGGACGGTTTTTTAGGGGGTCAAGCAAGTTATGCTAGGAGGTATCGATCATGACGGAAATTATTGAGTACGTGGAGATGGGACGATTTAATAGCAAAGAATCTGGCTTTTACGTCATAGAACATAGTGCTCCTAGTCCAGATGAACAAGAAATTATTGAATCGATACCTTATATGCAAGGTGTGTATGATTTTTCTCGTTTATTAGGAGAACGTGTTTTTGAAAATAGAAAAGTAGAAATCAAACTTTACCGGCCTCAGGTAATTTATGATCAGCGTAAGCTGTTGGAGCAAGAAGCGAAACAACAGTTAATGTTGAATGAAATTATGCCCATTTATGATACCTGGTTAGACGGATGCCATTGGCTCGGGAAATGCGAGAGCGTGACAGCAGAAGACAGTCATGAATACAATTCATTAACCCTGTCTTTAGTATTTGATTGTTATCCTTTTGCTTTAAAAAATGCGAACGGCTATTCCGATGAATTCGATATCGATTACTTTGTAGATGGAATTGATCAATGGACAGGCTTCTGGGTGCGTGGGCAACGTAAAATATTATTAGCAAATGAGGGAGTAAACGCGACAAGCCCGACTTTAATAGCTACCGCATCGATGTTCATTTTATTAGAGGATGGCTTACGAATTGAAGTGAAGCAAGGAGAGAACACAGATATCTTTTTCAAGTTAAATCGGGGTGAAAACTATTTAACTATCTTTGGTACTGGGCATATAAGCTTTACGATGGAACAGGATGTGATGGTCTGATGTACAGGATTACGCTTTATAGTCATGCTACAGATAAAGAGGGCTTGGTTGTCCATGAGCCCGCTAATTATGGCAATAAAATTGTATCTGGTGAATTGGATTTATCGCTTGAAGGTATTGGGATCAGTACGTTTGATTTTGCTATCAATATCAATAACCCCGCCTATCGGAAAATAGAGCCAATTATAAACATGGTCGTTGTACAAAGTCCTGATAAAAGTGTTTTGTTTCACGGAAGAGTCGCCAAGATAACGAATGCAATGGATGGAGACGGAAATTTTGTGGAAAAGATTCTTTGTGAGGATCAGAAAGCGTATTTGTATGACAGCACACAGAATTATTTAAAACCACAATTGATGACGGTGAGTAATTTTCTAGAACGGGCATTAAACACTCATAACAGCCAAGTAGATGCATACAAGAAAATTTACTTAGGAAAAGTGACTGTAAATGATGACGAACCTGTTTATCGTGGTTTTGCATATGGTAAGACAGCAGAAGTAATTAAAGATAAGTTGCTAGACCGCTTAGGCGGTTATTTTATTTTAAGAACCAGTGCAGGTAGATTATATCTGGATTATTTAGCAGATTATGGCTCAGAATCTACTACACCATTACAAATAACAAAAAATTTAAAAAGTGCTGAACGAGATATTGACGTAGCAGAGTTAGTAACTAGAATCGTGCCGCTTGGTCAAGATATTGAGACGTCAAGCGAAATTGACATAGGAACGGATTTTTCCCGGCCTAAGGTAACAATTGGAAGTTTAAACAATGGAAAGGATTATTTAGTTGATCAAAAATTAGTTGATAAATTTGGAGTTATTCAGGGAGAAGTTGAATTCCCTAATATAACGGATAAATATACTCTGAAACGTAGAGGTGAAAGCTACTTGAGAGCTCAGCGGTTAATGTTGGTGACGTGGACCGTTGAAGCAATAGAACTAGGGTTGTTGGATAGTAGATACGAAATGATCCAAATAGGTAATTCTTATCCCATAGAAAATGAACTTCTTTATGGTAGAGAATCATTACAAGTGATTGAGAAAAAAATTGATATTTTGAATCCTCAACGAATCACTCTGACTATCGGAACTGGAAAGAAAACACTCTCTCAATATCAGCTTGGGTATCAAGGCCTTCAAGAAACTCTTGAAACAGTTAAAGGAAGAATCACCGAAAGTGGTAAAAACGTCGCTGATTTGCAAGCACAAGCCATTGCATTTAATGAAAAAGCAATCGAATTGGATCAAGCTACCGCAGTGATACCAGAGTTACAAACAAATGTGACAGCGCAAGGAGAAACGCTTAGCAATCAAGGCACTACTATCCAAGCGCAACAAGTAGAGCTTGCTGCACAAAATAGTAATTTACAGAAACAGCAAAAAGAAATTGATGATTTGAAAAAAATTATCGAAGAATTGCAGAAAAAGTAGGTGTAAAAAATGCCAGAACAAAAATTTTATGATACACAGCCGACGGGCGAGAACACTGAGGTGGAATATAGGGATCCTACAGATGTAGATGAAGTAGAAGAAGCAATCAAATACGGTGAAATTGATGAACTATCACAAAAATTCGCTCTCTGGATTAGAACTAAGATGTGGAGACGACATGTTCGTGAGGCTTTAGCCAGAATGATGGAATATACAAGCGTTTTGTTTAATAAAATAAAAGATTTATCTGAAGATACGTTGAAACGTCAAGAGCAGGTAGAACAACGCCAGACTAGTATTGAACGCCAGATGGTGGATGTTATAGCTAATGTAACTGTGGATAGCGAAGTGATCAACGCGAGGGATAGCGAAACTTATGGTGCTTTTCCTGTTTTAGATGGCCGTTTAGAAAATATAGAGAAATTACTCATCACTTTTGTTCCGGTTGGATTCGACGTAACGATCAACCATGATTTGAATGCGCCGCCAACAGTAAATGTCAGAACGTGGACATACGGTTTAGGGGTAGTGCCAATAGGAACAGAACCAGCCGGTTTATTCGGCGGATCTGCTAGCCAATCTGTAGCATCGCAAGTTACACATAAAGATGCGACAACATGTGTCGTGTCTGTGCCGTATGCTTACAGAACGGATGGCGAGCTTGTCAAAATTGATAATACACATTACTTAATAATCGACGAGGAAACGAAACAATCGTTGATGTTTGAGCTGTTTATTTAAAGGAGGATATACAAATGGAGCTAAAGAAAATTTATCGCGGTATGGAGAATAGCGCTGAAGCAGTACAAGAAAATTTTGAAGTGGTAAAAAAGGAGATACATGAGGTTGGGGCAGTGATCAGCAATGTATTAAAAGACTTCGATCCGAATACTGTTTACACGGGCACATGGGAGCGTATTAAAGGGAGGATGCTTGTAGGCGTAGACGAAAATAATACAAAATTCAGTACGGCCAAAAAAATAGGAGGAGCAGAAAATCATATTCATGAATTAGGTGATGGATCTGTATATGCACAATTGAGACTCACTTCTAGTTCTTTAGATAGCAAAAATGTTCCCTATGCTGTGGAATGGTCAGTAAATACAACTAACAGCTCTCAAATGGCTTTTAAATCAGGATCAGGGATGCAAAGCGGAGGTGTAAATGTTGTAGGGAAATCCGACTCACAAAGCAATTTACCACCATATTATGCAGTTTATATGTGGGTACGAACAGCTTAATTAAAACATATTTAGAGAGTAGGTGACATATGAAAATTGAAATTATGGTGCTTTTAACCGTTGCATCCATTTGTGCAAGTATCTATTTTGGCTTGGTTAATTATCGCAGAAATCAAAAATCAGAAGATAAAAAAGAAGCTGCCGAAGCTACTGGCATGTTAGTTGATCTTCGCAATATTAATAATGGTGTTACGAGAATTGAAAATGATTTAAAGACAATACGAGAAGAAAACAAGGAAAGCCGAGAAAGACTGATTATTGTTGAGCAATCAACTAAACAAGCTCACCGAAGAATAGACAAAATAGAAGGAGGAGAAAAATAATGGATTTAGAACAATACTATATTGCAATCGTAGTCCTTGCATGTTTAATTGTGGGGTATTGCATCAAACATATCAAATGGCTGGATGAAGTAAGTAATCAATATATTCCGACTGTATTAGCTCTTTTGGGGGCTTTTTTAGGTTGTGTGGCAAATCAAGGCGTAAGCTTGGAAAACATTGTTTATGGCGCTTTGAGCGGTCTTGCTTCAACAGGATTGCATCAATTGTTTAGTCACTTAATCGAACAACGAAAGGATGAGGAGTAATGTTACCAATTCAAAGACAAATTAGTCCGTTTAATTATTTTTCAGGTAACAACGTTGAATACATTGTAGTGCATGATGTAGGTACAAAGTCCACTGCTAAAAACAATATAGATTATTTTTCTGGCGGTAACAGAGGAGCTTCAGCTCATTATTTTGTAGATGACAATTCTATTTGGCAATCGGTAGAAGAATCTAACGGAGCTTGGCATTGTGGAGACGGATATGGACGTTATGGTATCGACAATCAAAATAGTATTGGGATTGAAATGTGCCTACCATCTGGAACTGTGACGGCCAAGACAGAACAAAACACACTGGAGCTTGTACAGTACTTAATGGCCAAATATGGTTTATCTAGTGATCGAGTAGTACGGCACTATGATGCATCAAGGAAAAACTGTCCTGCTCAATTTAATCTAGATGGCAATTGGAGTCGATGGGTAGCTTTTAAAGCTAAGTTGAATCAGCCCGTTAGTCCAACGCCAGAGAAACCAGCATCCAAAATAATTAAACGCAAGCATAATCAGTACAACACAGTACGACCAGAACAAAGTGGTCATGTCAAACCAACAAACGGATTATCCTATATGGTCCATTTAACAAGATATGGGTGGGGACCGCTTATGGAATCGGGGCAACTTGCTGGTTCTGTCGGACAAGGAAACACGATTGAGGCAATCAATGTTTTAATCAACGGATCAAAAGATTGGGTAAACATTGAGGCTCACAAAGCTGGGTCTGGATGGGATAAAGCCAAAAGAGGTGAAGGTGGATCAACTGGAAAAGGGATTCGTATAGAAGCGCTTAAAATGACCCTCAACGGCATATTGAAAGATCAGTACAAAATTGTCTACCGTGTACACCAATCATCAATTGGTTGGTCTGAGTGGGTAAGCGATGGACGACAAGCTGGTATTATTGGACAAGGTAAAGGCATTGAAGCAGTTGAGATTAAGTTGGTAAGGAAGTAGTGAAATGGCCCTCCTTTATTTGGAGGGCTTGTACATAGTATTTCGGGAGAATGATGGGTGTAAACTGAAAGTGTTAAACACAATTAAAAATTTATAATATGTTTACTAAGTATTAATTCTTTTGCTTGACTTTTGATTTATTTGCTTATACTATTAAATTATAGAAAATAGTAAAAAATTATCAAAGATATTCTCTTAAGTGGAGAACTTTTTGGTGATGGACATAGTGTCTTAGGGGAGGAGAAGTTTTTACACTTATCCTTCCCTATTTTTTATCTTAAATTCAAATATTTTAGCAATCCATAGTGAGTAACGAATCTGGAGTTATCATGTGGCTCGGTTATTGCATTACTTCTATAGTAGAATTCTAATGTACCGTTTTTGTTCATTAATCCTATCAAACCGAGTTTATACATGACTTTAAGAACTCCAAGCAAATCATTGATATCTATTTTAGAATTATTATTCATAAATTCCTCAAGTTTTGAATACTTGAATTTTTTATATCCCCGCTCTTTTATCAAGTCTAAGGTACTTTTAATATCTTCAGAAACCTCTTGTATTTTTATTTCGCTCAAAGTTATTTCATATAGCCATTGTGAATATTTCGTTAAACACTCAGTCAGTTGAGATACAAATATTTTTTTGCTATCTGGGAACTCTTCCTTCAATATATTTAGAAATTGTATAATTTCTCTTGGTCTACCAAAACTATACTCTAATAAATAATCCAGTATTGCTCTTTCTTTATCAAAAACGGCTTCATACAATTCTTCGTCGCTCAATTTTTCACACTGTGGGACACTGAATCTGATTTTATGAATTAGCATTTTCATCAGTGGGTGATTTGTGGAACGACCTTTTTTGTTAAAATACCAGTCTATTTCAATGCCGAAGTCAGTAATAATCTTTATCAAATTATGAGAGCTGGATACCATCAATTCTTTTATATCGCTTCTAATTACATGTATCACTCTAGCTTTTTTAGTTTTATTTCGAAAAGAACTATTTATATTATCGGCGGCATATACCATAGTTTGCATTAAGCGAACAAATTCATCTTTCGGCATTTGTTCTTCAAGTTGATCCATATCATCATAAATCAGATAAAATTCTTCATTATCTGATATCAAAGAGAATACTTCTTTTTCTATTTTAGATAAAATTTGATAATAATCAGCTTTTTTTAATTGATTTGATGTAGTGGATTCTGCAGACAATCTGCTACTCAACCCACCCTTGATACTTGCTGGACTTTTTGCAAGTTCACCACCTACCGAAACAGACTCAATTTCGGTTGTTGCAGAAGTATCAACAATTAATTGTATATCATTCAATAAAGACCGTAAAATTTTCGCTCTTTTTTTTCTTGAAAAGTACCAAAAAGGCAGACTTTCAATTTTCGTGCAAATCAGTTCACCCAGTTCACGGAAGTAAACATATTTCCAAAAAACTAATAACTCTTCATTAATTAAATTATTACGACTGAAAGATAAGAGCTTTTCCTCTAAAAAATCAGTTGCGTATAGATTTTTTACAGAGTTGTGTTTGTTTTTCCTTTTATTTTTAGAGAAATAATTAGCTAATAAAGTTTTTCCTGCGCCTTTTTGCCCCGTGATGATAAAGTAATTTTCTTTGTCTAATCGTTCATAGTATTTTTTATCATCATAAAATAGAGAGAAAAAATTATCCTGTTCGGCTTCGTTTTTTCCATCAGTTTTCCCAAAATCTATTTGACTTAGTTTAAAAGTATCCAAATCTTCATCTCCTTCACAAGTAATAATGATACCATAAAGTAACTATTAAGTGTCATATAAGTTCTGGATTATAAAAGCCCTCACGATTATGGGGGCTTTATTTTTTTATACCAATCAGATATAAGAGAATAATTTTCCCTTTAGATAAGGTCTTTCATTTCTTTGGGTGCTTCTTCGGATGGTTCAATTTCGTCTGGAATATCAACTATCCATTTAGCAAATGAATCACTCTTTTTATTTTTTAAATAAATTTGTACAAACGAAGTTATAAACAATAAAATGAATAGTGAAATTAAAAAGATCAGAAGCCTATCTTTTGTTGTATTTGGATTAAAAATATAAATGGAAATTGACCATGCAAAAATAAACTCATAATAAATAAACTTAATTCTGTCGAAACTTGTAAGAATATCTTCGGAAATTTTCATAAGTTCAATATTTTTCTGATTAGAAAAAAGCCGCAAGATTGTTTTAGGAGTACATATAAAAGTAAAAAGCGTGGTGAGAATGGAAATGGAACCAAAATTTTCTTTATTTATTATAGAAAATATAAACGAGAGTAAAATTGCAACAATAATAATAGATATCTTTATTGCTGTTCGTATTATTTTTTGTTTCGCCGTGACATCTTTTTTCTGCAATGACTCAGGTAACATACCGTTCATTAATAGAGAAATAGATATTGGGAAAAAGCAAAGGAACATGATTTGAATAATCGTCGTCACAAAAGAAACAACCGGTCCAGCAGCTCTGTACGGTTCGATATTGGGAAAGTTGAAATTGAATAATAAATTAAAAAAATTATGAAATTCTGCACTGATAACAGTGAGCCAAAACAAAGCTACATAAAGAAGAAGAAGAAATGTAGGGAAAAGTAAAATTGATAGTAGTCTGTCTTTGCTCTTTAGGTAAGAACGCCATTTTTTTATATAAAAAATTATTGCAAAAATATTAAATACAAAGAATATAATTCCCACAGCGAACTCAATAAACATAAGTATCGCAGATTGCGAAGGTGTATGAATAATTTTTATGACAAAAAATTCAAGAACTAGAAACAGCAAAAGTGAGATAGGTGCTAAACATTGAAGGATAGCTCGGTAATGATAACTATCTATGCTCCCATCCGATAGTTTATCTTTCAATTTAAAGTATATTTTTTTTAATATATTCATAAATTTCCTCCTTTTTATTATGATTATAAACTATTTGTTACTAAATTTGCAATTCTAACTTCAACATCTATGTTCAATACTAAATACTTTTATAATTCCAGCTTATATAAGTGAGTGGTGAAAAGCAGGAGTTTATGCCCGCCTTTTGACAATCCCACCCAACCACTATAAACTAAAAAAGAACGTACCTATCTATACGTTCAACACAATCGTGCCGCTCCCTCATCAAGAGCGGTATTTTTTGTTGCACAAACAGAGGGTACGTGCTATTATAATTTTTCCGTTTTCAATTGCATTCGTTTGCGGAAACGAGCGAGTGTGTAGTATTAAGAAAAGCCTATCTCATTTAGTTGAGGTAGGCTTGTTTTGTTTATAAACTAATTTCTGTACAATAAAATTCTCAAAAGAGGAGAGGAAATTATTTTGTTTCGAAAATAAAGACTTGTTCTATTGGTTTGCCGAACACATCAGCTATGTCATGAGCTAATAGTAAACTTGGAGAAAATTCTTCTCGCTCTAACCGGTATATAGTTTGATAAGATACACCTACACGCTCACACAATTCAGTCTTTAGCATACACTTTTCTTCTCGTAATTCTCTTACTTTATTTTTAAACAAGTAAGTAGCCTTTTTTTCACGTCTTGGCTTAGGGCATAATTCTCTTTTCAAAAAATCACATCCACTTGCAATTGTAATAATTTATTCATTATTTCTACCACTTTCTACGTAATCGCTAATAAAAAATGTATAAGCAATCAGCATTTTATCATAGCTAGTCATTTTTCTTGTCTCAGCGTCCCAATGTTCTAGAGTTCTGATTGGGATATTATAAATTCTAGAAAATTGCGCCCGACTGATTTTTTTATTTTCGCGCATCTGTTTTATAGACATATGGGCTAAGTCATAAATAGATGCAAGGATAACCCCTAACTGCTCACTGCCGAAACTATCCATCCAATCTTGCCAACCTCGTTCCGCAGTATACAGTTCTAAGTCAGTGTATTCTAAAGCTTCTTGATACAGCGTTGCAAATAATTCAAATTTCATATTATTACCTCTTTCAGATTTAAGTAAGAGAGGGGAGGAGACCCCTCTAATTAGTAATCAATTCCTTTGTTCAAACGTTTTTTCTCGCCATCAATTTGAATATCGATAAAGTTTGTCGAAGTACCGATTTCTTCTAACAATTGTTCAATGCTGTAAAATTCCTCCGAGATAATCACGTCTTGATCTAATACATAAATTTTTGTCATTTTAGTTTCCTTCTTTCTTATTACGCAATTTTGTTTTTAAAGTGATCAGCCATTTTTTTGATATAATCCATACTAGCATATTCTTTATTACTTCTAGCTCGACTTACAAAGTAATGAATTTTCGCCATGTCGATGTTTGCGCCTTTTTCCAAAGCTTTGCTAGCGTTTGTATGGATGCTATTTAATAAAGCCGCTCTTTCTTGACCTTCTTCTACAGATGCCATTTCAGCGTTGTCAGCTAGAACAATTCTAAGGCTTTCTGCAAAATATTCTTTTTTAGAACCTCCGAAATCAATTGCTCCTCTTTCTGCTAATTCCCATGCTGCTGTAAATATTTCTGATTTAGTCATTTTAATGATCTCCTTTTTTTCTCTTACTTGATTACATACTTAGCATACCACCCATTGGTCGGTATGTAAAGTGTTTTGCGTAAAATATTTAAACTTTTTTTCAAAATAAAAATCCCTACTATAAAAGTAGGGACTAAGCTATTCTAGATAAGGGTTTAACCAAAAAGATATTCATGTATCAGCACGCTTTATATCGTCGAATAAATATTCAACTTGTCTTGTTTTCATTTTAAAGTCAGTCCTTTTATATACTTTATTGGTTGGTAAAGTTAGATATTGCTGTTGATCTGTATATTCAAAAACTATAAAATGATCAATCTTTTCAAGAGGGAATGCAAGTAAGTAATCTCGCTTTTTTATCTTAGGAAATGACCATAGATTATAAATGGTTCCCTCAATATTCAATCTTTTGGAAGATACTTTTCTAAATGGCACAAGGTTTAAAGAGTAAAAATATTGAGCTGGTCGTATATGTTCTTTTAGATGCACGGTTTTTACGTATCTCATTTCAATCACCTTGATGACATTATACGAACTATTGTTCGTGTTGTCCAGAACGAGATACTTTATCGTTAGTAAAGTGAGATAATTAAATTACAATCAAGCGTTTTTGGTGGCATTTTGGTGGCATATTTTAGATAAAAGTGGCAAAAAAAGATTTTTATGATAAACAAAGACAACGAAAATACTGATGTATCGCCAATTATGGCTACTAATATAGGTATAATAAAGAAAAACTTATAAGAAAAATATGTTCGCTTTACTTGGTAAACCTGGTTTTGAAGAATTAGCAAAAGAATTGAATGCACGTTTGAAATAAGTTAATTGAACAGAAAATACCGTTAATTGGAAATTGATCCTTTTAACGGTATTTTTATATCAATTAAATAGAAATTACTGTTTCCTTTACAAAAAAAGTTCAACTCATTTATAAGATCATTTGTCCGTGTAAAATAGTTTGACAGTTTTTAAGCAAGTTGATCGAATGATCTGATTATTGGCCCAATCATGGTGGATCTTTAGTCTAATTATTTAAAGTCTTCGTCTTTTGGGTAAGGCAGAACATGCAATGAATAATCCTCTTCAACCGTTTCTTCAGATTGTGTTTCCTGAGTATAACGATTATCATTGTAAGTATCTTGATTAAAATTGGACTGTTGGTTCGATTCATTCAGATCAACGTCATTTGTCTGAGATGATGTGGTGATATCATTTTGAGCTAATCGTTCTTTAGCAGCTTGTTCTACTTGACGGGTTTTATCGTAACGTGATTTTTTTTCGCCACCTGTAAAAGTTAAATAGATAATCAATGCGATCATAATAATCGTTACTATAATTAAACCAATAAACATGCCAAATGAGATAAACATGATAGTAATCCTCCTTTATCAATGCTGTGCTTCTTCAGTTTATCAAATGTTTCGTGTACAGTCATCTATTTTTCTCGAAAATGAGTAATTAAGTTTGATTAAGTTTAAAAACGAAATAGCCTAGTATCTATTCCAATAGAGAATGTTAAAACGGTAACTAAATTACTAAAATGCGCGTCAATTTTTTTATTTCATTTAATAATTTAAGATCCTACTCTTTAAATTATTAAAAGATGCCTTAAAATTTGCATAAAAAGAAAAGAATTCTGTAGAAAATCCGTTGTCTGTGGTAAAATATAGAAAGTAAGTTTTTTGGAGGAATGAATTTGAAGTCTAAAGAGTTATTACATACAGTTTTATTTTTTGTTGGTTTAGCTGCACTACTGTTCTTGTTAAGGCAATTCGTTTTTACGCCCGTTGTGGTCAAAGGACATTCAATGGATCCGACATTAGCTGATGGTGAACGAGTGATTGCTTTAAAAAACACGGAAATCAAACGTTTTGATATTGTGACATTTCCTGCACCAGATGAACCGGATAAGAATTATATCAAGCGAGTGATTGGTATGCCTGGAGACACGATCGAGTCTAAAAATGATATTTTGTATATCAATGGTAAAGAGGTAAAAGAACCTTATTTGGATGAATTCAAAAAGGACTTAACAGATGGCTCACCTTTAACCTTTGATTTCACATTGAGTGAAGTTACAGGTGATAAGAAGGTTCCAGAAGGTGAATATTTTGTGATGGGTGACAATCGCAGAAATTCAAAGGATGGACGAATGATCGGCTTCATTGATAAAGATAAAATATCAGGTGATGTTAAATTTGTTCTATGGCCGTTAAATCGTTTTGGGACGATTTAAATAGTTACGCAATGAATGCAATATAAGAAAGTTCTCTTTTGATTAAGAGGCTTTTTTTTGTTAATGAATCAGAAGTATATTTAAGTTTGTTTTATGATAAACTAAGAACATGGAACATTTATAAAGGATGTGAAAAAATGAGTCTGCAATTTATCCGTGGCACTGCTGAAATGGATTTAGAGGAAGCCCTTTTGCAAGCTTCAGTGGAGTGGTTATCTGAAAATGATTCACACGAAGTTTTTTATTTAGTACCGAATCACATGAAATTTGAACAAGAGATCAATGCACTTAAACGAATTAAACGGATCCATTCGAATCATAGTGATTCAATTGCGACCATGCGCTTTCAAGTCTTTAGTTTTTATCGGTTAGCATGGTACTTTTTACAACATACACAGTATTATAGTTCAGAGATTCTTTCCGAAGCAGGAGCTGCAATGGTTTTTAGAAAGATTTTGTCGGAAAATGAAGAATCATTGAATGTCTTTCGTGGAGAAGTGAATAAATCAGGATTTATTCAACAGTTATTTGACTTGTATCAGGAAATAAAAGATGGAAATATTGATTTAGTTGAGTTGTTTGGCCAATTATCAGGACCAAATTCAGATAGTAAAGAACAGGATTTACAATTAAAGATTCAAGATATCAAATTAATTTTTTCGAAATTTGAAGAAACAATGATGCAATATGGCATTAAATCAGCAGAAATTATCAATTATTTGACTGATTATCTAGAAACAAAAGATCTGAGTAATGTGTTATTTGTGATCAATGGTTATCATCATTTTTCAGCTAGAGAGTTGAAGTTGATCGATACGTTGATGCGGCGAGGTGGTGAAGTTAAAATATCTTTGGTATTGGATAAAAAATATCCGAATGAGCTACCTTCGTTGATGAATTTATTTTATGAAACAGGCACGACCTATCACCAACTGTATCAACTTGCTAGAAATGCTAATGTACCGATAATGCCTGACCATATTGAGAAAAATAATGTGTTGATAACTGACAAGAGTCTTAAATCCCTTGGAAACTATTGGGTTAAGGCGCAAGAAAATCATCCTAAAAAAGAAAAACAAGAGATCAAATATGATCATTTACAATTTTGGTGTGCAGAAAATCTTAAGGAAGAAATCAATCATATCGCAAAAGAAATCAGAAGATTAGTCGTTGAGGAAAAGTATCGGTATAAAGATATTCAATTGTTGACGCGTGAGTTGGACAGTTATGAATCGTTGATTGAACCACTATTTTCCATGCATAAAATTCCTATTTACTTAGATCGAGATATGGCAATGGAACAGCATCCTTTAGTTGAATTTATTCAGTCTTTGTTTGCGATCCATGCGTATCATTATCGTTATCGAGATGTGTTACGTTTTTTAAGAACTGAATTATTTTTTCCAATCGAAGATCAAGTCTCCAGTGAAGAATGGCGAACACAGCGAGATGAATGGCGTCGAAAAGTTGATTTGGCCGAAAATGTGGTTTTAGCTTACGGGTATGAAGGATACCATTGGGAAAAAGATAAGGATTGGCATTTTATCCGTTACGATTTTGAAGCAGAACAGCAAGATGATACTGAATTGATCGAACAAGAATCAAATGCTGTACGAAAAATGATTCAACAAACAGTACCCTCCTTTTTTGTAAAACTTAAAAAAGCAAAAACCGGAATCGAAGCTGCGGATTATTTTTATCGTTTTTTAGTGAACAATGGTGTTGAAAAGCAGTTAATGATGTGGCGCAACCAAGCAATTGAAAAGGGACAATTAGAAGAGGCCCGCAACCATGAACAGACGTGGGAAGCGTTGATGACCTTATTTGATGAGTATGTGACGATTTATGGTAATGACTCCTTTGACTTAGTTTTATTTGAAGAAATTTTCTCTAGTGGATTAGAAGGGCTACGTTATAATAAAGTACCAACGGCTATTGATCAGGTACAAGTTCGCTCAATCGATCTTGCTAGACCTGGGCAGGCAAAAGTCGTATTTGCAATTGGCTTGACAGATCAGGTTTTACCACAAAAATTCGATAATAAAACGTTGCTGTCTGATGAAGAACGGCAATTTGTTAATGGTCACTTAGAAGATGGGCAGTTTTTAATGAATGATACGAGAAAAAGTATTGCCAAGGAACCATTTAATGCCTATATCATGTTTAATTCGGCAACAGAACGTTTGTATTTTTCGTATCCTAGTGTGAAAGATACTGCCAAAGACGTTAAAGCCTCTGCCTATTTAACCAATATTCAAAATGACTTAGGTTTGCACAAACAACAAAGAAATGGGCTTATGATTTCAGATGATGAACAGGTTAGTTTAGAACATATCGGAACTTACAGAACGTTGATTAGTGACTTAACCAATTTAAAGCGGCAGAAAAAAGAAACGCACGAAGGAATACCGTCTTTTTGGGATGCTTTGGAACGAGAATTAATGACACGCTCACAAGCAAAACTAGCAAGACATGTCTTTGAAAGTCTGGGTCATAAAAATTTGCCAGAAAATTTACAAGAGCATCTAGCGGATGAATTATATACAAAACATATTTATACATCTGTTTCTAGAATGGAAAGTTTCTATCGATGCCAGTATCAATATTTTTCACGTTTTGGTTTAGGATTAAAAGAAAGAGATGTTTTTGGTTTATCGCCAGCGGCAACGGGTGATTTTTTCCATGAGGCATTGGACCAGTTCTTTAAATTATTGATCATGCAAAAGAAACAATTATCTGAGCTGACCGATCGAGAAGTCAACGAGTTTACGGAACAAATCCTGAATGCTGTGTTCGGCGAGATAAAATTTTCGATTCTTGATTCATCGAGTCGAATGAACTATATTCGCTATCAGCTTGGGCAAACGATAAAAAAAGTTAGCTGGGCACTGAAGCGGCAAAGTGAACGCAGTGGAATGACAGCTGTTCAGACGGAAGTTTTATTCGGGCAGATCGCTAGTCAAAAAGGGATCAAGGGGTTAGAACTACCTCTCGAAAATGGGGGGAATATAAGTGTTAGAGGTAAGATTGATCGCTTGGATCAACTGGTGACACCTGATTCTGTCTATTTAGGAGTCGTAGATTATAAATCGAGTCACAAAAAATTTAATATTACAGAAGCGTATTATGGACTAGCAATGCAGATGCTCACATACTTGGATGTCGCGTTGATGGATGCTGTGAATTTAGTAGGTCAATCGGCCAAACCGGCAGGTTCGTTTTATCTTCATGTGCACAATCCTATTCTTCCATATGAAACGGAAGATAAAAAAGAACAGCAACTTTTAAAGAAATTTCAATTTGATGGATTGTTATTGAATGACCCAGTCTTACTTGAAAATCTGGATAAAAGTTTGCAAGCCAAACAAAGTTCTTTGATTTACCCGATAGAAGAATCAGCTAAAGAAATAATTAAACCAGGTCGTCGTCAAGAAGATAAATTTGTAACAGAACCAGAGTTAGATGCGTTATTGATCCATAACCGCAGCAAGTTTATTGAAGCCGGGAATAAGATTATTAGCGGTGAGATCGGTTTGAATCCAGCTTATCAAGGAAAAGAACGAATTGCTTGTCGTTTTTGTCCATTTCGAAGTGTCTGTAACTTTGATGTGATGCTAAAAGAAAATAATTACAATCGAATTGAGACGTTATCTAAAAAAGAAGTGATGGATCGTTTGATTGACAATGATCAAAAGGGAGGACGGATAGATGAGTAAGATAATTCCTTTACGTCCAGAAAATGAACAATTTACCGACAATCAATGGCAAGCTGTTTTTGACGGAAATGAAAATATTTTAGTGTCGGCCTCCGCAGGTTCTGGGAAAACAACTGTTCTTGTCCGCAGAGTCATCGAAAAGCTAAAAAGTGGTGTAGATATTGATCGTTTATTGATCGTAACCTATACAGAGGCTGCAGCCAAAGAAATGAAAGAACGAATTCAGCTTGCTTTGCAAAAAGCGATCACAAATGAGAGTGATCAAGAGAAAAAACAGCACTTTATTAGACAATTGACCTTGCTGCCTACAGCTAATATCAGTACCTTGCATGCATTTTGTCTAACAGTGATTCGTCGTTTTTATTATTTGATCGAAATGGATCCAGTTTTTCGATTGTTGACAGATGAGACCGAGATGTTGCTTTTAAAAGAGGATGTTTGGGATGAGCTTAGAGAGCAATTCTACGCGGAAAACCAAGAATCTTTTTACCAGTTGACTAGTAATTTTTCAAATGATCGTAGTGATGACGGATTGACTCGTTTGATTTTTTCATTATATGAATTTGCCCGTGCCAATCCCGATCCTGATGATTGGTTGATGCATCTAGCTGATAGTTATCGTGTCGCTGGACAATTAGGTGATTCAGTTTTATTTCAAGAGTATTTAAAACCTCAGCTGATGGAAAGTCTGTTTCGGTGTGTAAATCGTTATGAAGAGATGATCCGTTTAACTGAAGGAGAAGAAAAATTAGGGAAAATCGAGATTCTTGCCAGAAATGAAAAAGATTTTGTTGAGACCTTTATCAGCCAGTTAGCAGATAATGATTTAGAAGCAGGTTTTGAAATTTCTAAAACTGTTACTTTTGAACGTTATCCTACCGTACGTGTGGAAGAGTTGAAAGAAATAGCTGCACAAGCGAAAAATTTACGAGAGCAAAATAAAAAAGCTATAAATGATAATTTGAACAACTTGTTTACGTTATCACCAGAACAAATGAAAGAAATTTTAAATCAATCACAGCCACTTGTTGAAGAAATGGCTAAAGTCGGAAAAGCGTTCATAGAGAGTTATAGTAAACAAAAACTGAAAAAAGGGTTAGTCGATTTCAATGATTTAGAGCATTTCACCTTAGCGATTTTAGCAAAAAAAGAAACAGGTGAATGGTCGGCTACAGAAGCTTCAACATATTATCGCGATAAATTTGATGAAGTTTTAGTCGATGAGTATCAAGATATCAATCGATTACAAGAGACGATCCTTTATTGGTTAAGAAGACCAATAGCAGAAGATGGAAACTTATTTATGGTGGGAGATGTGAAGCAGTCTATCTATTCCTTCCGTTTAGCTGATCCAATGCTTTTTATTGAAAAATACAATCAATATGGTCAAAATAAAGAAGGAAAACGAATCGTTTTAGCTGAAAATTTTCGTTCCAGAAAAAATGTATTAGATTTTACCAATTTAGTTTTTGAGCAATTAATGGACGAACGCGTCGGTCAAATCGAATATGACGAAGCGGCTCAACTTGTTCATGGATTCGATCAGTTTTCAGAAGCTGAAAATTATGATACTGAGTTATTGATTTATGAAAAAAAATCAGAGCAGGAAGAGAGCTTGCAAGTGACGGATGATTCTCAATTAATTCTGGAAGATAAAACTGAAGGCGAGTTGCACATGACCGCGCTGAAAATAAGAGAGTTGATCGATAATAAATTTTTGATCTATGATAAATCGGTCAAAGAAAATCGACCACTTACGTATAAAGATATTGTGCTGTTGACACCGACGAAGAAAAATAATTTGACCATTTTAGAAATTTTTAAGCTAGCTGGAATTCCAATTCAGGTAAATGATGCTCAAAATTATTTTCAAGCAACAGAAGTTCAAACAATGGTGTCTCTGTTACAGATCATCGACAATCCCTATCAAGATATTCCGTTAGCAGCTATTTTGCGTTCACCAATTGTAGGATTGAAAGAAAATGAATTAGTGACGATCCGATTGGCAGCTAAAAAAAGTTCATTTTACGAAGCTTTTTTATCGTTTAACCTAAATGATACTAACGAAAAAGGGCATCAAACGTTAAAAGAAAAGACTATGCAATTTGCTGAATGGTTAGAGAAATGGCGAGAAATGGCAAGACGAAATCAATTAGCGACATTGATTTGGCAAATTTATCAAGATACTGCGTATTTAGATTATGTAGGAGGAATGCCTGCTGGTAAACAAAGGCAAGCCAATTTATTTGCATTAGTTGACCGAGCAGCGAGTTATGAGCAGACCAGTTTCCGTGGATTATTTCAGTTTGTTCGTTTTATTGAAAAAATGCAGGAAAAAGATAAGGATTTAGCAGAACCCGTGATTTTGAGCGATGAAAATGCGGTGCGGGTGATGACGATCCATGCGAGTAAAGGGTTAGAATTTCCTGTCGTTTTTATTCTAGACATGACCAAAGAGTTCAATCTTGGTGATTTAAATGAACGTTATATATTTGATGATCGTTTAGGTGTAGGGATTCGTTATCTTGATCAAGCAGAACGTATGTTGTATGAAACATTGCCGTTTTTAGCAATCAAACAAGCAAAATTAAAAAAATTACTTTCAGAAGAAATGCGTAAATTATATGTTGCATTGACACGAGCAGAGCAAAAACTTTATTTGGTCGGTTCTTACAACAATCAAGAGGCTGCTTTCAAAGAATGGCTGAAAGTTGGAGATGTTCAGACAAAAGTCTTGCCCAGTGAAAATCGTCTGCAAGGGAAAAGTAGTTTGATGAACTGGGTTGGGATGAGTTTGATTCGTCATCAAAAAATGTCGGAATTTCAAACAACCTTTGTTACTGAAACAGTCGCTGGAATCACGCAACACGCTGCAGGGTTCAATGTTTCTTTTGTAACGGAAAAAGAAATACAAGATCAATTTGCGACCCTTCAATTTATTGAAACAGATTCCTTAAAAAAAGTGAGCTCTCAGACAAGTGATCCAAAAAAGATAAAAAAAGCTCTTCAACGTTTGAACTATGATTATCCTTATCAGCTTTCAACAAAAACAACGAATTATCAATCAGTATCAGAAATAAAACGTGTATTTGAAGATCCAGATAATAAAGAAATAGCTAAAATCGAAGTAGATGAAAAAAATACAATTCAGGAAACTCCGATGATTATTCATCGGATTAGTGAAGGAGAATTAGGGAAACCCAGATTTATTGAAACGATCCGAAAACCATCGGCTGTTGAAATCGGCACAGCAACTCATTATTTATTACAGCTTTTGGATTTAAACGAAGCACCGACAAAGGCTACCATTGGTGCATTGCTTGAGGAATTAGTTCAAACAAAAATCATCCAAGAAAATGTAGCCAAACGAATCAATATCGAACAAGTGCTATCATTTTACCGCACTAGTTTAGGACAAAAATTACTTGAAAATCCAGCACTAATTGTTCGTGAACAGCCGTTTTCAATGTTGTTGAAAGCAGAAGAACTGATCAAAGATTACCCAAAAGAAACACAAGACGATTTATTGATCCATGGTATGATTGATGGATACATTTTGCACGATGAGGACTGCATTCTCTATGATTACAAGACTGATTTTGTCCAAGATATTGACAATCCACAAGAAATCAAAAAAGTTATTCAGCGCTATAGAGGTCAGCTGAACTTATATCGAAAAGCGTTGGCGCAAGCAACGAACAAACAAGTAAATCAAGTATTACTAGTATTATTGTCCGCAGGGATCATTATTGATTTGGACAAAGAGCAAATTATTGAAAAAATGAATTAAATTAAAAGCAGATATACTTACAAATTGTAAGTTGTGTGCTATACTCAGTTTACGAGGTGAGGAAAATGGAGCAAGTAAAAACAACCGAATTTTCACTATGTCCCAAATTCGAAAAGGCATTTACGATTTTAGGAAAGAAATGGAATGGTTTGATTATTGATGTCTTTTTGGAAAATGGTCCTCAACGATTTGGCGAGTTAAAACAAAAAATCCCTGAACTAAGCGATCGTGTATTAGTGGAACGCTTGAAAGAATTAGAAGGGGAAGGGATCATCTCAAAAGCAGTTCGCTGTGATGAGAGCAGTCGTCTAGAGTATTTTCTCACAAATAAAGGTAAGGACCTACAACATGCAATGGAACAAATCCAGCATTGGGCAGAAAAATGGGTCACTGCGGAAGAATGCAGTTGACCTCAGATGTAAATTCTTGTACACTATAATCAATTGAATAACAAAAAATGTAGATGGAAAAGAGTAATTTGGCTGATACGAAAAGGGAAAACCTGTCTTAGACTGAAAACAGGTTACGTAATCGAAAAATGAAGTTCACTTCCGGAGTTTGTTTGTTCCAAAGAGATCAGACCGGTGAAAGCCGTTATATGAATTGAGTGCATGATTTTTTATCATGAAGTAGGATGGTAACACGATAGCTCGTTCCTTAATATAGGAGCGGGCTATCGTTTTTTATTTTAATTAGTTTGTTGTAAAAAATGACTTGTTTTCATCAATACTTTATACTCAATTTTGTTACCAAACAAAAGAAAGGAATAAAAAAATGACATTAAAAGCTCAATTAGAAGCATTAAGAGATGAAACGTTGAATAATATTCAAACTGTATCTGATCTTAAAGCACTAAACCAAATCAGAGTAGAGACACTGGGGAAAAAAGGCCCGATCACAGAAGTGTTGAGAGGCATGAAGGATTTATCAGCTGAGGAACGTCCGATAGTAGGAAGTTTTGCTAATGAAATTCGCGATATGTTGAGTGACGCTGTTGAAGCACGCAAAGAAGTTTTAGAAACTATTGCGTTAAATGCGGCGTTAGAACAAGAGACGACCGATGTTACCTTACCTGGAAAACAGATGACCCACGGTACACGTCATGTATTATCTCAAGTAATGGAAGAAATCGAAGATATCTTTGTCGGTATGGGATACCAAGTTGTTGAAGGATATGAAGTAGAGTCGGATCAGTATAATTTTGAGCGCATGAATTTACCTAAAGATCATCCAGCTCGCGACATGCAAGATACATTTTATATTTCTGATGATATTTTGATTCGTACTCATACGTCACCTGTTCAAGCCAGAACCATGGAAAAACATGATTTTTCAAAAAGTGCATTACGCATGATTTCTCCAGGAAAAGTATTCCGTAGAGATACAGATGATGCGACGCATAGTCATCAATTCCATCAAATTGAAGGCTTAGTTATCGATAAAAATATTACGATGGGGGATCTAAAAGGAACCTTAGAAGTTGTAATGAAAAAAATGTTTGGTGAAGACCGTAAGATTCGCCTGCGTCCAAGTTATTTCCCGTTTACAGAACCATCTGTTGAAGTTGATGTTAGTTGCTTTAAATGTGGAGGGGCTGGATGTAATGTTTGTAAGCATACTGGCTGGATTGAAATTTTAGGTGCCGGTATGGTTCATCCAGATGTTCTATCTATGTCAGGGATCGATCCAAATGAATATACAGGTTTTGCTTTTGGCTTAGGACCAGATCGTGTAGCAATGCTGCGTTATGGTGTGAACGACATACGTAATTTCTATCAAAATGATTTACGTTTCTTAAATCAGTTCAAGGTAAAGGAGTAATCGATGATGTTAGTTTCTTATAAATGGTTAAGTGAATATTTAGATCTTTCGAAAATTTCAGCAAAAGAATTATCTGATCAAATGTCTTTGACTGGGATTGAAGTTGAAGGCGTGGAAGTACCAGAAGAAGGCTTGAAAAAAATAGTCGTAGGTGAGGTTAAAGAATGTATTCCTCATCCAAATTCGGATCATTTATCAATTTGCCAAGTGGATATAGGCGAAGAAGAATTATCCCAAATCGTATGTGGTGCGTCAAATGTCAAAGTCGGCATTAAAGTAATTGTTGCGTTACCAGGATCTCGAATTACTGGAAATCAAAAAATCAAAAAAGGTAAAATGCGCGGTGAAGTCTCAAATGGGATGATCTGTTCGTTACAAGAATTGGGTTATTCTGATAATGTGATTCCTAAAGCTTATTCTGACGGGATTTATTATATGCCAGCGGATGCTATCAATGGGGATGATGTGTTTTCTTATTTAGATATGGATGATCATATTATCGAATTATCGATCACGCCAAATCGTGCTGATGCTTTAAGCATGCGCGGTGTAGCGTATGAAGTAGGCGCTATTTATCGTCAGACACCTCAATTCAATGATGAAATTTTAAAAGAGGATGCCACCCAAACTGCTGCTGATTATATCTCTGTTGAAGTAGAAGATAAAAAAGATACACCAGCCTATCAAATTAGAATCATCAAAGATGTAAAAATTGCTGAAAGTCCGTTGTGGTTGCAAACTCGTTTAATGAATGAGGGCATTCGTCCAATCAATAATGTCGTTGACGTAACAAACTATATTCTTTTATTATTTGGACAACCTTTGCATGCGTTTGATTATGATAAGTTGGATAGTAAAACTATTTTAGTCAGACGTGGCAAATCTGGCGAAGAAATCGTTACTTTAGATAGCGAAACAAGAAAAGTATCAGATGAAAATATCGTCATTACAAATGGAAATGTTCCTGTGGCTTTAGCTGGTGTAATGGGTGGTGCGGACTCTGAAATCACTGAGGGAACAACTACAGTTGCTTTAGAATCAGCATTATTTGATTCTTTGTCGGTTCGTAGAACGTCAAAAGAATTCAATCTACGTAGTGAATCTTCTAGTCGTTTTGAAAAAGGCATCAACCATGCAACGATTGGTGAAGCAGGCGATGTGGCAGCAGCCATGATCGCTAAATTAGCTGGCGGAACTGTTGTCGCAGGTAAAGCGATTGGTTCTGAATTAGCTCTTGAAGAGATTATTGTCAGTGTAACGATTTCACGAATCAATGAGTACTTAGGTACTGATATGGATCAGGATACAGTTAGTGAAATTTTTGATACGCTAGGCTTTACTTACAAACTTGATCAAGGAAAATATACTGTAACTGTTCCGTCTAGACGTTGGGATATAACGATTGAAGCTGATTTGATTGAAGAAGTTGCACGTATTTACGGCTATGACAACCTACCATCAACACTACCAAAAGGTGAAACAGTAGCTGGTAGTTTAACGAGTGGGCAAATATTGGTTCGTAAAATCAAAAGTTTATTAGAAGGTTGCGGTGCAAGCGAAGCAATTAGTTACGCTTTGACAACCGAAGAAAAATCTCGTCAATTTATGATGAGAGAAAGCTTAACAACAAGCTTACAATGGCCGATGAGTGAAGAGCGCTCTGTTTTAAGAATGAACTTGATTTCGGGCTTATTAGATGATGTAGCCTATAATGTTGCTCGTAAAAATAATAATGTTGCTCTCTATGAAATTGGACGAGTGTTTTATCAAGATCGTGATCCTAAAAAAGAATTGCCGTATGAAGAAAATCATTTAGGCATTGTATTATCAGGAAATAAAGTAGTAAAAGACTGGCAGACTAAAGAAATACCTGTCGATTTCTATACACTCAAAGGCATGCTTGAAACGCTATTTGATTCTGTAGGTATTGCTGATAAGATAACTTATGAGGCGACAAAAGAAAACCAAGAGTTGCATCCAGGAAGAACAGCCTTAATAAAATTGAATGATACTGTCATTGGTTTTGTCGGTCAAGTTCATCCGAGTGTGGCAAAAGAATACGAAATTCCTGAAACTTATGTAGCTGAATTGAATCTTCAAGCAATTATTGAAGAAGAAAGTGACCCTTTGATTTATCAACAAATTTCGAAATTCCCGGCTATTTCAAGAGATATTGCCTTATTGGTTGATGAATCAGTAACTAGTCAAGCATTAGTTGAAACGATTTCTAAACAAGCTGGAAAATTCTTGCAATCTGTTCATTTATTTGATGTTTACCAAGGGGATAATATTGCTGAAGGTAAAAAATCAATGGCGTATAGCTTAACGTTTGTAAATGCAGAAGCCACATTGGTAGATGAAGAAATCAACCAATCAATGGAAAAAGTAGAAAAAGCGTTAGTCGAACATTTTAATGTAACGATTCGATAAAAAAATAAGGGTGTAGCAAAAACTAAAATAGTTTGGGCTACATCCTTATTTTTATACCCAATTTCTAGATAACCATCTTGAAAATTGGGAGATAGAGAAGTTGATTACAAAATACATCAAAGCCACAAGTCCATATATAGTAAAAACTTGTCCTGTTTGTGCATAGCGACCCATTAAGATATAAGACTTTCCAAACAATTCTTGTAATGCAATGACAGAATATAAGAAACTAGTATCTTTGATTACCGTGACAAACTGAGAAACGATTGCGGGTAATACATTGCGAATCGCTTGAGGTAATACGATATGCACAAGAATTTGAACATTACTAAAACCTTGTGATTGAGCGGCTTCTTTTTGACCTTTATCTACACCGTTTAATCCACCTCGGATAATTTCAGCTAAAGCTGCTGTTGTAAAAACAGTAAAACTAACAATACCAGCGGGGGTAGATTTGATTTTGAAAATCAGAAAAATCACATAGATCCATAATAAATTAGGAATATTACGCACAATTTCGATATATACACTAGACAAAAATTTTAAAGGTCCAGTTTTTTGATTTCTTAAAACAGCTAAAATTGTCCCAAAAATCGTACTTAAGACGATCGAAACAAAAGAAATATAAAGTGTAAGCTTCAAACCATCGAATAAAAAGCGCAAATTATTGCCGGTCAGAAGTTGACTCATTTGTTCTGAAAAAGACATGTTTGCATCCTCCTATCGGGTATAAGCTTTCTTATTATTTTCTTCCAATTTCCGTGCTAAGTTGGCTAATGGGAAGCACAGGATGAAGTAAAGAAATCCTGCGACTGTGAAAGCTGGAATATAATTTAAATTGATTGAAGACCAACTGTTAGCTGTAAACATTACATCAGCACCAGAGATGATGGCTACAGTCGATGTATTTTTGATTAAATTGACGATTTGATTCGTAAGTGGTGGCAGCATGATACGCCAAGCTTGTGGTAGTACAACATAGCGCATTGTTTTCCCATAGGAGAAACCTTGTGAATAAGCTGCTTCAAATTGCCCTTTAGGAACAGCGCCGATTCCAGAACGGACAACTTCTGAGATATAAGCGCCATGATAAAGACCTACACAGAGAATGGCGATGGTCGTTGTAGAAAAAGTCAGCATTGGACTGATCAATGGAAAACCGTAGTAAACCACAATAAACTGAATCAATAATGGTGTGTTCTGAAAAAACTCAACATAGATTCGACTGATTACGTTCAATAATTTATGTTGCATGGCAGATAGGCTGCCAAAAAAAATACCTAGCAACAATGCTACAATCAGTGAACCCACAGCTAATAAAATAGTATAGAGGAAAGCATCCCCAAAAAGTCTCCAGTCTTTAAACAATGCTTCCCATCGATAGAGTGCAAAAGGTCCTGCATTCGCTATAATGAACATCTAATTTCCTCCCAAATCCTAACAAAATTGCACGAAACTGGGAACGTTTAATCCAGATTCCACGTTTTGTAAATTTTTTCTAAAGTACCATCTTTTTCCCATTTTTCAATTGATTTATTCAACTGATCATTTAGTTCAGTATTTGCTTTCTTCGTAGCAATGCCATATTCTTGGGGTGAGAAACCGTCCTTAAGGATTTCTGTACTATCATCTACATAACCTGTCAAAATTGATTTATCAACTGAGAAAGCATCAATTCTTTTTGACGTTAAAGCAGTTTTTAGTTCAGGATATGAACCAAGTTCTTGATAGTTGAATGATACACCCAATTCTTTTGCTTGCTTTTCAATCGCTTCTTTGGTCGTTGCAGATTGAACGACACCAATCGTTTTTCCGTCTAAACTAGCTGTATCTGTAAAGTTATCCGCTTTTCTTACCAAAAAACCAACTTCGTCTTTATAGTAAGGTGTTGTAAAGTTATAGGTTTCTTTTCTTTCATCCGTAATCGTGAAAGTAGCAATTACCATGTCTAATTCACCGTTATCTAATAAAGGGCCGCGCGTTTTAGCAGTTACACCGACAAATTCTACGTTATCTTCATTACCAGTCAATTCTTTTGCAATTAAACGTGCGATATCTGGCTCCATTCCTTCATTTTTATTTGTATCTGGATTCATATAGCCAAAATTTGGGACATCTTCTTTAACTCCGACTTTGATAACACCAGCATCTTTGATTTTTTGAAGATCAGTTGTTGCGTTGTTACCAGAATTAGAGGCGTTTTTGTCGTCTCCACCGCTTCCACAGCCTACAACCAGACCAAGTAATAACGCAAGGGACAGTGCACCTAAAAATTTCTTTGTTTTTTTCATCTAAAATTCCTCCTTGGTATGTGTGTTATCAATTATGAATGATTTTACTTAAAAATTCTCTTGCGCGTTCATTTTGAGTATTAGTGAAGAAATGTTCTGGACTTCCCGTTTCAATAATTTGACCGTCATCCATAAAAATGACTTTATCAGCTACTTGACGAGCAAAACCCATTTCATGTGTCACACAAATCATTGTAATATTTTGTTTCGATAAATCTACCATAACATCGAGTACCTCTTGAATCATTTCTGGATCAAGAGCTGAGGTAGGTTCGTCAAAAAGGATAATCTCTGGATGCATATTTAAAGCACGTGCAATGGCGACTCGTTGTTGTTGTCCACCGGATAGTTGAGCAGGATATGCATTCGCCTTATCAGCCAAACCAACTCTCTCCAAGTATTCCATCCCAGTCTTAGTTGCTTCTTCTTTGCTGACGCCTTTGACTTTGATGGGGGCCAAGGTAAGATTTTGAATAATTGTTTTGTGGGCGTATAAATTAAAACTTTGAAAAACCATTGCAACTTTTTGACGAACCTTTTGAACAGGTGCTTTTGGCTCTGTTATGTCGATCCCGTCAACAAATATATGGCCATCAGTAACTTTTTCTAAACGATTAATACAGCGGATCAAAGTACTTTTACCAGAACCAGAAGGCCCGATGATGACGATCTTTTCTCCTTCGTTAACGTTTAACGATACATCCTTCAAGACATGATGCTCCCCAAAAAACTTATTTACATGTTCCAACGAAATCATGGTCATTCTCCTTTATGTATAAAATTATCACATCACGGTTAATCTATATAGATCAGTGAGCGAGTGGATGAACAGGTGAAAAATAAATAAAAAACGAATATTTATAGAAATCTGTGAATATGGAAAGTGCGATAGACAATCTTTTGATCCTGACAGATCAGTGCTGAAGTGTTGAAATGGCACTCTATCTATTTTCTTTTCATAAAAATAGTTTTCTTTTATATTTAATCTAATAGCCATAAATCTATCCATCCGTTAATGTTAGAAATTATAACATACAGAAAATAAGATTACCAGTTTTTTTTAAAGGCTAATAAAGAAAAACAATTAAAAAGCGCAAGCTAAATGAAAACTTGCTATATAAAGAGTGATATAATAGAAGCTAGTGATAATAAAACTTGAAAAAAAGCAGCAAAAAGTAGAGAATAAGAGTGTTGAAAAAATACTGTAAAGGTTTGATTGACTTGAATAATCATGAAGCAATAGGATTTATAGATTCCGGGGTTGGCGGACTTACGGTAGTAAAAGAAGCATTAAGGCAACTACCCAATGAGCGCTTAATTTATCTTGGAGATACAGCACGTTGTCCATATGGTCCAAGGCCTGCTGAACAAGTAGTCCAATTTACTTGGGAAATGACAAATTTTCTTTTAGAAAAAAAAATTAAAATGTTAGTAATTGCATGCAATACCGCTACTGCTGTAGCATTAGAAGAAATAAAAGAGCAATTGGCTATTCCAGTCGTAGGCGTGATCCTACCAGGAACTAGAGCTGCGTTGAAAGCAACTAAAAATAATCGCATTGGTGTCATCGGCACAGCTGGAACAATCAAAAGTAAAGCCTATGAAGAAGCGTTATTAAGTAAATCCCCCAATACGTTTGTCACAAGCTTAGCGTGCCCTAAATTTGTTCCCATTGTCGAAAGTAACGAATTTCATTCTTCTGTAGCAAAAAAAGTCGTATCAGAAACGTTAAATCCATTACAATTGAAAAAACTGGATACGTTGATTTTAGGCTGTACCCACTATCCATTATTGCGTTCTTTGATCCAAAATGTAATGGGAAACCAAGTGACCTTGATCGATTCGGGTGCTGAAACAGTGAGTGAAGTGAGTATGTTGTTAGATTATTTTGACATAGCAAATACTCCGCAGTATAAAAATAAGCCAAATGAATTTTATACCACAGGTTCTGCAAAAATGTTTAAAGCAATTGCCGATGATTGGCTAAATTTAGAAACGATCATCGTTGAACAGGCGCGATTGTCGAATTTCATAGAGGGAGTAGTGAAACATGATCAGACATGATGGAAGACAAGCGAAAGAATTAAGAAAAATCATCATTGAGACGGGCGTTTATAAGCATCCAGAAGGTTCCGTAGTGATTTCTTTTGGCGATACAAAAGTAATCTGTTCTGCAACCGTGGAAGAAAAGGTTCCACCATTTTTAAGAGGCGAAGGGACCGGTTGGGTGACGGCTGAATATAGTATGCTTCCAAGAGCCACGAATACAAGAAACATCCGTGAAAGCGCAAAAGGAAAATTGACTGGCAGAACGATGGAAATCCAACGTTTGATTGGTCGCTCGCTGAGAGCGGTTGTCGATTTGAAAAAATTAGGCGAACGAAGTATTATTGTGGACTGTGACGTGATCCAAGCAGATGGAGGAACCCGCACAGCCAGCATAACTGGTGCATTTGTTGCAATGAAAATTGCTGTTGATAAACTGCTTAAAAAAGGGGATTTACAGGAAAATCCGATCAAAGAATATCTTGCTGCGGTCAGCGCTGGTATATTAAGTGACGGAACCTGCGTTCTTGATCTAGATTATAAGGAAGACTCTGCAGCTGCTGTGGATATGAATTTGGTGATGACGGAATCAGGTAATTTTGTCGAACTTCAAGGTACAGGTGAAGAAGCAACTTTTTCAGGTGATGAATTGAATTCGTTACTATTTTACGGTAAAACGGGCATCGAGCACTTGATTGCTTATCAAAAAGAAGCCTTGATGAATCCATTAGCTGAGAAATCATTTCCTAACGAAACTAAAACGATTGTGATCGCTACAAGAAATCCAGGAAAAGCTAAAGAGTTTACGAAAATTTTTTCCGAAAAAGGATACCATGTAAAAACGTTACTGGATTATCCAGATTTGCCTGATGTTGAGGAGACAGGCAAAAGCTTTGAAGAAAATGCTCGTTTAAAAGCTGAAACAATTGCAGATATTTTAAAACAACCAGTTTTAGCAGATGATTCAGGACTGATTGTTGATGCTTTAAATGGCAGACCAGGAATCTATTCTGCGCGCTTTGCTGGTGAACCGACGAATAATGCTGCTAATAATGCTAAATTACTGCATGAATTAACTGGAGTGCCACAAGAAAAACGAACAGCGACATTCCATTGCACACTTGTTTTTGCTGCTCCTGAGAAAGAAAGTTTGGTTGTAGAAGGAAATTGGCTTGGAGAAATCGGAACCATTCCACGTGGTGATCACGGGTTTGGCTATGATCCATTATTTTTCGTTCCAGAAGAACAAAAAACAGCTGCCGAACTTTCAGACGAGCGCAAAAATGAGATCAGTCATAGAGGAAGAGCTGTTGCAACATTAAGAAATCAATGGGAAAATTGGCTAAAAAACTAGGAGGTTGTGCATGAAATATCTAGTAGTAAGTGATAATCATGGTGATCGTGATATATTAATTGATTTGGCAGAAACTTATCGAGGAAAAGTTGACAAAATGTTTCATTGCGGAGATTCAGAATTAGAACCCACGGATGAATTGTGGAATGATTTTATAGTAGTAAAAGGAAATTGCGATTATGATCCTGAATTTCCAGATATGATCGTAGAGAAAATTGGAATGGATACTATTTTTATGACACATGGTCATCTGGCGAATGTTCGTTCCGGATTGACTTCTCTTGCTTTACAAGCTGAAAAAGCCAAAGCCAATATCGTGCTGTTTGGGCATACCCATGAAATTGGATGTGAAGTTCGGGCAAATGTTCTTTATTTGAATCCTGGAAGTATTAGCTTGCCTAGAGGGCCAATTCAATTGAAATCCTATGCGATTATCGAAAGTACTTCAGAACAATTCATTGTTCAATATTACGGTCGAAATCATCAAAAGTACAAAGAGTTACATTTTGTTTTTAACAAAAAATAATTTTGACTAGCTATTTCTAGAAAAATCGTGATAAAAGGCTACAGTGTATCTTATTTTTTATGTTTTTTAGATAATTTCCGAATGATTCTGACATTCTATTAACATTTATTCAGGTTTTTAGAAAGTGAAGGAAATAGGGTCAAATCTTAATTTTTTTTAAGAGTTATGAAAAAAGTTTGAATTTCAAGACATTTGCATCCGTTTTCTGTACAATGTTAATTGTGGCAAAGAAAATGAAATGGAGGCACTCCAATGATTGGAACTGCTATAAAAGAATTATTATTAGAAAAACAAGAAACCTTTTTGATACCAGCGGAAAATGTTGCAAACGTAATGTGTTTGAATCCGCTAAGTCACGCTTTATTAGTTTTATCTCAAGTAAAATATTCAAAAATCCCTGTTTTAGATAAAGGGGATCGTTTTGTGGGATTGATTAGTTTATCAGATGTAGTGGATAAAATGTTTGATATCACATCAGTCGATTTTGATAAATTACAAGATTTTACTGTGGCAGATGTCATGGAAGTCAATGTTCCTTTGATTGGCGAACAATGGGAACTTGAAGATATACTTCATTTGTTAGTTGATGCAGCATTTCTGCCTGTAGTAGATGACAATCAATGTTTTAAAGGAATCATCACACGCAAAGAATTGCTGAAGGCAATCAATCATATGGCTCATGAACTGGAACGAAAGAATATCATTTTACCAAAATCTGATGGTGAATCTATAGAAATGAAAGTGATTTGATTTTTTTAAATCAATTATTCACTTTTTCCTATTTTTTTGATAAGCTAGATACTTAAACGTGGCGAGTTTTTTGAAATGCTTTATTAAGCTGTATTATGAAGGGAGTTATTTTGATGGACGCATATGAAATTATTAATTATATTGGGAATGCTGAAAAAAAAACACCAGTAAAAGTTACTTTGAAAGGAAAACTCAAAGAAGTAACCTTTCCGGATGAAATTCAAGCATTTACTAATTGTAAAACAGGTACTTTGTTTGGTGAATGGAATGTAATCAAAGAATTTTTGGAAACAAATAAAGAAAATATCGTAGATCATGTGATTGAAAATGATACTCGTAATTCTGCGATTCCAATGCTAGACATCAAAGAGATCAATGCTCGTATCGAACCAGGGACAACTATCAGAGATCAGGTTGAAATCGGGGATAATGCTGTAATCATGATGGGCGCTGTTATAAATATCGGTGCTGTAATCGGTGAAGGAACTATGATCGATATGGGCGCGATTTTAGGTGGACGCGCAACAGTCGGGAAAAACTGTCATATTGGTGCGGGAACTGTTTTGGCAGGTGTGATCGAGCCGCCTAGTGCAGATCCTGTGGTCATTGAAGACAATGTTTTGATTGGTGCAAATGCAGTTGTTCTAGAAGGAATTAGAGTAGGTGAAGGAGCCGTTGTTGCAGCTGGAGCAATTGTTGTTGATGACGTTGCACCCTACACTGTAGTTGCAGGCGTACCAGCTAAAAAGATAAAAAATATTGATGAAAAAACTAAAAGCAAGACAAATATGATGGACGAGCTACGAAAATTGTAATGCTTCTATCACACATTCATTAAAAGCGCAAAAAAGATTAAAACTACACGTTAGTTTTAGTCTTTTTTGCGCTTTTAAACTTTCAAATCTGTGACGCTGGATCCGAAAAAAAGGTGAAATATCATGAATAAAGAAGAGGGGTTGTTTTTATTCCTACCGTTTATTCAGGCATAAACAAAAGTAGTTAAATTATTTATTTTGAAGTTGATTATCCAACACTAAAATAGCTTCTGATAAAAAGTGCGTAATCAATTGCAATTCTTTTTCCGAATATGTTCTTCCTAATTTTTTCATGGCAATATCTAATGGCTGGTAGGCTTGTTTTATTTCCTCTTTATCTTCATATGTTGGTACAATAATGACGCGCCTACGATCATGGGGATCTTTTTCCCGACGAGCGTAACCGATTTTTTCTAGACGATCAATCAAGGCGGTGATTGTTCCCGTAGATAAGCCTGTCTTGTCTGCTAATTCTCCAGCTGTAAGTGGTCCTAATTCGTTTAATAAATCGATTGAAATATAGTCATTCGAAGGAATGCCTAAAGAGTGAACGATAGTTTGTTGATGTAAGATAGAACGTGAGCCGAAGCCTCGTAATAAAGAGGTGAGCTTTTCTAGAGATGGGTTTGTATTTGAATCTTGATGTATTGACAAATTTTCTTCCTCGCTTTATGCTTAATATATCTCGTTTAACGAGATTCTTTTCCGCCGAAATATAAATTGATAAAACTATCATAACAAGCATACTCTTATCTGTAAAGTAAAGAAAGAATCGGGGGTAAAACGAATGAAATTATTGATCTTATATGGAACAAAATCTGGTGCGTCCAAAGAATGTGCTAAACTGTTAGGTGAAAAATTCAGTAATGCTACAATTATCGATATTAATCACGAAAAACCTAATTTAGATGGATTTACTCATATCATTGTGGGGGCAGGTGTTCGTAATGATAAAATGTATAAACCAATCAGAGATTTTTTAAAAAAGAATCAAACAGATCTATTAACTAAAATAATAGCTTGTTACTTGTGTAATTCAAAGCCAAAGACAACGGATGATGTGATTGCAGCAAGTATTCCAGAAGCAATCAGGGAGCATGCTCTTGAAATTATGTCATTTGGAGGCTATAAACCTTCGTGGGTTCCAGTAAGTGAGGAAAAAAAACTTAAAGGAATTGATTTGGATAAAATTGACATGTTTGCTCAAAACTATTTAAAGTCTGTATAAAAATCGTTGATTGTTTTTAATGAAGGATTGACAGAAAACTCTTTTTATTCAACAATAAGATATAGAGAAATAGAAAAGAGGCAGATCAACAATGATTCAAGGACAGTTAATTGAGATTCGTAGACAGTTGCACCAAATACCAGAAATCGGGTTAGAAGAAGAAAAAACACAAAAATACTTGCTAGAAATAATCCAATCAATAAAAAAAGATTTTATAGAATATAAGATATGGCGAACAGGAATTTTGGTTTTCGTTCATGGAAAAAATCCAAAAAAAACGATTGGCTGGCGTGCTGATATCGATGGTTTACCAATAACCGAAGAAATTAATTCTGATTTTCAGTCTATCCATAAAGGGTATATGCATGCATGTGGACATGATTTTCATATGACGATTGGGTTAGGATTATTGGCACAAATGACATTAGAACAGCCTGAAAATAATTATTTATTTCTCTTTCAACCAGCAGAAGAAAATGAAGCTGGTGGTATGTTGATGTATGAAGATGGAGCATTTGGTGCTTGGCTTCCTGATGAATTTTATGGACTGCATGTGAATCCGGAGTTACCAGTAGGAAAAATCACAACAAAAGTCGGTACTCTTTTCGCTGCAACGTGTGAAGTTCAGATTACTTTGGTAGGGAAAGGTGGGCATGCGGCGTTTCCTCATGCTTCAAATGATATGATCGTAGCTGGAATGAGTCTCATCCAACAAGCACAAACAATCGTTAGTCGAAATGTGAATCCAGTTGAAGGTGCGGTAGTCACATTTGGTACATTCAATGCTGGCACTGCAACAAATGTTATCGCAGGGGAAGCGACGATTTCAGGTACGATCCGAACTTTAACAGAAGAGATGAATCAATTGACTCAGATTAGAATCAAGGAAATTGGTGAGGGGATTGCAAAATCATTTAATTGCGAAGTAGACGTATTTTTGGATCAAAAAGGGTATCTTCCAGTGATCAATAATAAAAAAACAACTGAAAACTTTATGACGTTTATGGAACAAGAATCAGGTGTTTTATTTGAAAAAGCTGAAGTTGCGATGACAGGTGAAGATTTTGGTTTTTTGTTATCTAAAGTACCAGGGACAATGTTTTGGTTAGGTGTAGATAGTGCATATGGTCTGCATTCTGCTAAATTTGAACCCAAAGAAGAAGCGATCCCATTTGCTGTGGAACATATCAGCAACTTTTTGAAATCATTAGATAAATAACAAAACGATGGCTGTGGAACGAAAGGGATAACCCATTTTCGTTTCCTTGCCATCGTTTTGCTATTTTAGTGTAATCGGTGTATTTGGAATAGTAAAGTTTGCATCAGATAATTTTTTTACGTATTGAGCTAAAAATTCTTCTTTGATTGGCGCCTGTTTGCCATTCAATACATACATTGTTGTGCGAATGGCAAAATTTGCATTTCCCAGATCCACCATCCCAAAAATCGTTGGACCTGTTTGAATACTTTCTGAATACTTTTCCTTTAACTCCATATTGACTTGTTCAATGATTGCGATAATCTTATCATAGCCTTCGTCAGGTACGATCCGAACATCGATCAAAACTTGCATGTTAGAACGAGAGAGGTTACTTATTATAGTGATATTTCTGTTAGGAATAAAGTGAACAGTACCATCTAGAGCTTTCATCTGTATAGTTCTAAGACCTACAGCTGTGACAGTTCCTTCAATGTTTAAAGCAGATAACCGAATATAATCACCAACGTCCATTTGCTGTTCTAAAATGATAAAAAAACCGGTAATAATGTCATTCATGAACCCTTGTGCACCCAAACCAATTGCTACACCAGCAATCCCGGCACCAGCAAGGAGAGACCCGACAGGAACCCCCGCAACGGTCAATAAGGAATAGATGAAAAAGAAAAATAAGGTGTATTGAAAGGCATTATTGACTAATGTGTGAATTGTCTTTAGGCGACTTTCATTGAATGTTTGTTTTTTATTATAGTTCCTATATGCTTTGTCAATAAGTATTTTACCGATACGATTTAGGAGTATAAAAAAAAGAATAAGAAATAGAAGATAAATTGCTTTCTCAATCAAAATGGCAATTATTTTGTCCCAATTAATTCCATTCCAAAAACGTTCAAGAGCATTGACTTTCTTTTCAGCAGCAGTTTTTATATCAATTGCAGAATCCATTGTACTTTCAACTGTTTTACTGGATATTGATTGTCCAAGAATAAACAAGGATATCCCAACTTTCTTTTTTTATCTGTGATTACTTTATCATTATACTTGAATTTGAAAAAAGATGTCATTATTTAACAAAAAGCTTAACAAATTAATTGAAAATGTGTTACAATATTCTGAAAATAAGGAGTGATCGTATGACAATTGATTGGGATAATTTAGGTTTTGATTATATAAAAACACCATTTAGATACATTTCAAATTGGAAAGATGGTCAATGGGACGATGGCAAATTAACAGAAGATAATACACTGCATATCCACGAAGGATCAGCCGCATTGCATTATGGACAACAATGTTTTGAAGGGTTAAAAGCTTATCGCTGTAAGGACGGTTCGATCAATCTATTTAGAGTGGATGAGAATTCTAAACGAATGAATCGTAGCGCAAAACGATTGTTGATGGCAGAGGTACCAGAGGATAAATTTATTCATGCAGTAGAGGAAGTAGTAAAAGCTAATGAAGCATTTATTCCACCTTATGGCAGTGGTGGGACATTATATATTCGTCCACTTCTGATCGGTGTTGGAGAAGGAATTGGTGTACATTCAGCACCAGAGTTTATTTTTACTGTTTTTTGTATGCCTGTAGGCGCCTATTTCAAGGGTGGATTAACGCCGACGAACTTTGTGTTTTCTGATTATGATCGTGCAGCTCCTCAAGGAACGGGTGCAATCAAGGTTGGTGGGAATTATGCGGCTAGCTTATTGCCAGGGGAAGAAGCAAAAGAAAGAAGCTTTTCAGATTGTATTTACTTAGATCCTGCAACTCATACGAAAATCGAAGAAGTCGGTTCTGCTAATTTCTTTGGCATCACGAAAGATGATCGTTTTATCACCCCATTATCACCTTCAATATTACCAAGTATAACGAAGTATTCATTACTTTATTTAGCGGAACATAAACTTGGAATGGAAGCGGTAGAAGAGGATGTTTACATTGATTCTTTAGAGGAATTTAAAGAAGCTGGAGCTTGTGGAACAGCTGCTGTCATTTCGCCAATTGGCGGTATTCAAACATACGATGATTTCCATGTCTTTTATAGTGAAACAGAAGTTGGGCCCGTAACCCAAAAATTATATGACGAATTAACAGGCATTCAATTTGGAGACATTCCGGCTCCAGATGGTTGGATTAGAAATATAAAAATATAAAAATGCACAAAGGAGCCCGAAACAAAACTGATTTTTAGTTTTGTTTCGGGCTTTAAATCTGGATAAATGGTTATAAAAACAGCCTATTTGGAGCTAGATGTTTCTGTCTCAGCATTTTTTTGTAGTAAATATTTCTGACTATTAAAACTTAACTTAGTTACAGAAGATATAAGCTTTGAAAGCAATAGGAGAAAATGGAAGATGACGGACGGCTCTTGTTGTTGTTTTTATTTTGGATTAAATAAAAAATAATTTGTTTTTGCTAAATTTTAATCAAAAACTTAAGGAAATGCGTATTACTACTTTAAGATGACAGATTAAGAATAGGAGATTCATATGAAGAAATTATTTTTTGTGGTATTAATCTTAAATACCTTGTTATTACCAAGCATAGCAAGTGCTGTATCTTTGAAAGATATAAGAAAAATACAAACACTAAGTTTCGTCGAAGTAGAACAAACTACAGATTCAAAAGAAGAACAAGATGGAAAAAAATCAGAAGAGGCGATAGTTTCAGAGCATAACGTGAATGTCATTATCAAAAATCAAAAGACGGAAGAGTTTGTTAAGAATATTGGAGAGCAAGCTAGAGAAATTGCCCACCAACATGATCTATATACCTCAGTAATGATTGCTCAGGCAATCCTAGAATCAAAATCAGGTGACAGCCTTCTAGCGAATGCACCTTATCATAATTTATTTGGAATCAAAGGCGATTTTGAAGGTGCTACAGTCAGAATGAACACACAAGAAGATGACGGAAAAGGAAATATATTTGTAGTCAATTCTGAATTCTGTCAATATCCTTCCTATAGCGAGTCTCTTAAAGACTATGCCGAACTAATGAAAAATGGGATTGCTGGCAATTCTGATTTTTATAAAGGAACGTGGAAAAGCGAAACCAATAATTATATGGAAGTAACGTCATTTTTGACAGGGAAGTATGCGACAGATATTCAATATGCTGACAAGCTTAATCAGTTGATTGACTGTTATGATCTGACCATTTATGATGTTGATCCAGTAGAAAAAAATACTGTTGACACAATACAAGCTAAGAAAATTATTAGAATAGAGACGTTACAAATGTTGATAAATGAAAATTTGAAAGAAAGAACGCTACAGAAAAGAAAGAAAAAAATTGAGCAATTTACTAATGGACTTTACCCTTTTTTAGTTTTGATTTTGAAATGTTTGAGGAATTAAAAAAATTTTATTCGTTAAATAAGATACGACATTCTTTCCAGACAATCCAGTTATTTTCCATCTGATATTTTAAAGAGTATACTTAATCTGTATTTACTTTTTCAAAGAAAGGAATGAAAAAAATGTCTTTTGAAAAAACAAAAGTATTAGAGAATGGTTCAGTTATCCCGCGTTTAGGTTTAGGGGTATGGCAAGTAAAAGACGGAGCAGAGGCAGTTGATTCAGTGAAATGGGCATTACAAGCAGGTTACCGCTTGATTGATACTGCAGCAGCCTATAAAAATGAAGTCAGCGTGGGTGAAGGAATTCGTACGTCAGGTGTTCCGAGAGAAGAAATATTTGTTACAACCAAATTATGGAATGCTGACCAAGGCTATGAGTCAACTCTGAAAGCATTTGACGAGAGTTTAGTTAAACTTGGTTTGGATTATGTTGATTTATATTTGATTCATTGGCCGGTGGCTGGGAAATATAAAGATTCGTGGCGCGCTATGGAAGAAATTTATCAAAGCGGACGTGCTAAAGCGATCGGTGTCTCTAACTTCCATGAACACCATATTGAGGACTTACTAAAAGATGCTGAAGTTGTGCCGATGGTTGATCAAATTGAACTTCATCCTACCTTGACACAAGAACCTTTACGTAAATTTTTAGCTGAGAATAATATCGCAGTTGAAGCTTGGTCTCCATTAGGACAAGGTAAAATCTTAGAGAATCCGACTTTAGTGGAAATCGGAAAAAAATATAATAAAACAGCAGCACAAGTGATTATTCGATGGCATTTACAAAGTGATATTATCGTTATTCCAAAATCGGTTCATCAAGATCGAATCAAACAAAATTTTGATGTTTTTGATTTTGAGCTAACAAATGAAGATATTCATCGAATCAATGCGCTTAATACGAATGAACGCTTAGGTCCAGATCCAGATAATTTTGATTTTTAATCAGAAAAAAGGATGGTCTGAACGAGTTGTTACCATTTAAGGGCTGAGATAAAAGTAGAAATCACTTTTATCTCAGCCCTGTTTTTTTATAGTTGATTTACAAAGTAGTCGAATAACTTAAACTCATTTTTATCTACATCAAAGCGAAGTTCTGGATGCCACTGAACACCTAAAATTCTTTTATCAGTCTCTACTGACTCAATTGCTTCCACAATTCCATCAGATGATCTAGCCGTAATTTTTAAAGAAGGAGCTAGGGAATTAATAGCTTGATGATGATAAGAATTGACATGGTATTTTTCTCCAAAAAGTTGATGAAGAATGCTGTCTTTTTCCATTTGAATGCTGTGTGTAGCAAATTGTGGCTGGGTCGGCTCCTGACCATGTTTAACTGTCCAGTCAGAATACAACGAAAGATCTTGATATAATGTTCCATCTAAAGCAACATTCAACAGTTGCATACCACGGCATACTGCAAAGATAGGTTTCTTTTGCTTGATGGCTTCTTTGATTAATGCTAATTCAAAGACATCACGATTACGATTGGTTTCTTCAAGTTTCGGATGCGGTTCTTCTCCAAAAAAATCAGGAGAAATATCTTGTCCCCCTGCTAATAACAATTTGTCGATTTTAGAAATATATGCTGCAGCATTTTGTCCATCACTAATTGGTAAAACAATCGGTAATCCGCCTGATTTTTGAATAGCAGTTACAAATGCTTGTGGTGTATAACTTACATGGTTACCGTTGAAGACATCAACGGATTGGATAATTTGATTTCCAGCTATGCCGATAATCTTTGTCATTTGATCACGTCCTCGATTAATATGTAGAATAACAGTGTATCACTTTTTTATGAAATAAGGGGTAGAATTTGATTTTAGGTAGACATAAATCAAAAAGTAATAGGAAAAATAGTGAAAAAGAAACAGTTAGTCATCATTTGGGGCAAAGCCTAAATGATGATCAACTGTCTTTTTGGTACTAACGAGTACGAATCACTTCGATTTTATACCCATCAGGATCAGTAATGAAGTAATAAGATGGAGGTGTTCCTGGTAAGCCCTTCATGTCAGTAACATTGAAACCAGCATTTTTTTGTTCAGCATGTAATTTCTCGATTTCATCTGTACTAATAGCGATGTGACCATAACCATCTCCTAAGTTATAAGCATCATGATCGTAATTATACGTTAATTCTAGTTCATAATCATCACCAGGTAATGTTAGATACACTAAAGTAAATTTATGTTCTGGGAAATCGCGACGGCGGCTTTCTTCAAAATTGAATGCTTTTTGATAAAATTTCAACGACGCTTCTAAATCTTTGACACGAACACAAGTGTGAGCCATTTTCATATGAGTCATCTTCCTTTCAAAAGTAAATAGTACCGCAGATTACTTTAAGTAAACTGCTAGTATTTTCATATTAGCATAAACTTTAGTGGAATTGTGAGTGAAATGATACGATATTACTTGTTCATGAGAAATTTCTCATGTAAAATCAAGTTAAAAGAAAAGGAGTTGCTTTTATGAAAATACCATCATTCGGTGAAAAAATGGAAACGTTGGTCTATAAAAAAAGGCTAGGCGCATATATTATTGTATCAAGAAACGTGGGAAGCGAAATAGTGTTGATACAGGCACCAAATGGCGCCTATTTTTTGCCGGGTGGAGAAATCGAAGCGGGGGAGACCAAAGAAACTGCGATCAATCGAGAAATGATCGAAGAACTTGGGATCGAAGTGGTTATTGATGAGTATCTTGGGCAAGCAGATGAGTATTTTCATTCAAGACACCGGAGTACAGATTATTATAATCCTGGGTACTTTTTTGTTGCTAAAAGTTGGACTCAAGTCTGCGAACCTTTGGAAAAAACCAATACAATTTGTTGGGTAAAAGTGGATGAAGGCGTGACTTTACTAAAACGTGGAAGTCATAAATGGGCGGTGCGTAAATGGACAGCCAATCAATGAGAATTCGGAATAAGCAAAGAGAGCAAGTCACGTATGATTTGTTTTCTTTTTTTATTGAAAAACTAGGAAAGGCAATACTACATAAAAACAGTCTGCGGAATCACCGCAAACTGTTTAAAAAGCTCTATGACTACATATACTTCAATAAAACTTCAGCAACGCCGTCTTCATCATTACTGGTTGTTTGAATATCAGCTGCTTGTTTGACACTATCGGTCGCATTGCCCATAGCAACGCCAATACCAGCATATTCAATCATCGACAAATCATTTTCGTTGTCTCCAATAGCCATTGTCTCTGATTGAGAAATCCCTAGATGTTCGGCAAGTTTGGCTAAAGCATTTCCTTTACTTGCTTCTTTATTCAAAATCTCATAATAAAAATCGGTGCTCTTAACAGTTGTGTATTTATTAGTGAATGCTTCTGGAAGTTGATCAATAGCTTTATCCAAAATTTCAGGTTCATCGATCATCATCATTTTGATAATAGACATGTCAGGAGTCATTTCTTCAACTGTACGGTATTTAAGGGGCATATCTACTAAAGATGCTTCATGCACCGTGTATTTACCAATATCTCTATTAGCTGTGTAGATGGCTTTATCATCGATAGTATGCAGATGAGTTCCCACTTTGCGGGCCATGGATTCAATTTCTAAAAAGTCATCATGGCTTAATGTATAACGAGAAATGATCTCATTAGATTTTGTTGCCTGAACTAAGGAACCGTTATAGGTGATCACATAATCATTATCCCCATACAAATCTAGTTCTGCTAATTGTTCTTTCACACCTGGCAAAGGTCGTCCAGTACATAAAACGATATACATTCCATTTTCATTGGCTTTTTGTAGTGTCTCTTTCACTTTTGAACTAATCTTTCTGTTAGAATCAAGTAAGGTTCCATCAATATCGATTGCAACTAATTTGACTGTCATAACATCCTCCTGTAAAAATATTCTTTAATTTTTTCCTTCAACTAATGCACCGTTATGAATATAAGCAGCAAATTCACGATAGGTGTCATCAAATAAATCATAATGCTGCTGTCTTTTTGGGTCAACCATTTCTTTTGGAAAATAAAAACGTTCATCGATTTGTGTCTGTCCTGCAAGAGCCGCAACGAGGTGACTGATTTTAGATAGTTCGATTAAAGTCCCATCTTTTTGCATGATCTCGATTTGAGTACGATGACTATTTTTTTCTGGACGATAAAAATCGTAAGGCAGGTCATAGCTTGAATTGATGGCAGTATAGTATTTCGGATTATACCCTACTTTTTCAATCAACATTTGTAGATGACGAATAGTCACAGAATCCCGATTGCCAGAAAATGTTGCAGATTTAAGCGGTCTACGGATTAAAAAGCGATTAGCTAGATCGTTAAGAATCGGATCAGGCAACGATGTCCATTGGGTAAAATAAGTGTTCAATACTCCATCGTCCAACTTCAAGTATTCTTGTAATGAAAAATTTCCTTTAAAAAAAGGCACGAGAAGCTGAGAATGCAATAGGTAATCCTCAGGCTGTTGCTCATATAATTCTTTTGCACGATGAAGTAAATGGTCTAAAATAACTTCCATACCACGAGAAACAGGATGAAAATAAACTTGAACATACATTTGATAGCGACTTACAATGTAATCTTCTACTGCATGCATTCCATTCATGGCAAAAGCCAATCCATCTTTATATGGACGGATCACTCGTAAAATTCTCGTTAAATCAAAAGTCCCATACTCAGTTCCTGTAAAATAAGCGTCACGTAATAAATAGTCCATCCGATCAGCATCAATTTGACTGGAAATCATTTGAACAACTTGGGGATTAGGATACTCTTTAGTAATGACACTTGCAACTTTATTTGGAAAATCGGCTGAAATTCGATTCAGTATTTGAAAGACTTCAGTTTCTGGAGAAGTTATGATTTCTACTGTGATCTCTTCATGATTTGTGTTGAAAATATGTTCAAATGTATGAGAATAAGGTCCATGACCAACATCATGCAGTAAAGCAGCACAAAGTGTAACTAGACGTTCACTATCGTCCCAACCATCTTCCCCTAAGCGTTCAGCGGAATAATTACGCTGAAAGATATCACAAATCCGTCGGGTTATTTCATAAACACCTAACGAATGGGCGAAACGACTATGCTCGGCACCATGGAAGGTGAAAGAAGAAGTTCCAAGTTGCTTGATTCTACGTAATCTCTGCACTTCTGCTGAATTGATCAGGTCTAAAATGACTTGATGTTGCACATGGATATAATTGTGAACGGGGTCTCTAAAGACCTTTTCAATCGGTAAAATTTGATACTTGTAAGGGATTGACATTGATTCACTCCTTTTCATTAATGGCGCGCTGTTCCTTTTTTTAAACGAATGAATTTGTAAGAACAACGGCACTTGTTTTATTGTCTCTTTTGGTTCTTTGCTGTTTTTTGAGATAGTATGATATTCAAACAACATTAATTAAGTAATAGATTTCTTTGTTGCATTTTTTTCATTTGTTTCTCTATTTCAGTGGTGAACTTTTCGGAAGTCAATAGAGTAGGGACGATTTGATTATCAATCGTAATTTGACTGTTATCTAATAATACGCTAATTAATTGTTTTTTCACTTCCGCTATGGTTAATCTTTTTTGAAGGAGGTCTTCCAAATTCGCCATGACAGATGGATCGACAGGAGGATAACCATTTTTACCGAAATTTTCCTGCAAACTAGCCTCATAAAATCGACGAACCGTTTCACCACGTTTTTGTTGGTTTCCATTGACGCTTAAATAAATCATGATGGCTGTTCCATTCTTTACACGCCGTTGAGCTATTCCTGCAAATTTTTTGCCATGGATACTCAAGTCAAATGTACCAGGACAATAAGATTCACTAATTTCAAAAGCTTTAATATCATGTATTGAATCTTCGAATGCACATTTGATCCAATTCCACATATGAGTATAAGCCTCATCAATGCTCATTTTTCTATTGTCTTGATTAGGTAAAATCAAAGATACATTTAAAACACCAGTGTCTGCGATCACACCAAGGCCTCCAGCATTACGAATCACACTATTGTAACCATCTTGTCGTAATGAGATAAGACCACTGTTTAGATCAGTTACTCGAGTATCCTTCATACCAAGAATCATAGCTTGGTCAAGTTGCCAAAAGTGAATAATAGGCTGCTCATTAAGCCCGGAGAAGGTTGTCAATGTATCTGTCAAGGCAAAAGGAAGAAAATAGTCTTTTTCGGTCAAACAAGCCTGATCATACAAAAAAACGGTATCAGTTGTAAATAGTTCGGTTAAATTAGTCATCTTTGTCTTCATCCTGTTTTACGCGGGAAACGTAATCCTTTACTTCTTTATTCATTTGATTATATTCATTCGTAAAACGCATCGGTTTACTAATGATCCTCATCGGCATGGTGGCTAAAAATTTACTAAAATCATGTCGAGCTTCTTCTGACAAACGACCTGGCTTAGAGATTAGGCGTTCGTAGAGATAATAGTGAAATTGATTCATTGCATCAATATCGATACTCATTTGGTTATGACATTTTGTACATTTAATACTGGAAATGATCTCGTTCATATACTGAATACCATGGAGTGTTTCTTGTTGGCAATGCATGCAAAATAACATCGCTTCTTCATCGTGAAATAACATTTGTTTCCACCTCCACTTTCTATTATATACGATTTAATAGAAAAATCATGCTTATGTATGTATAAATAACGTGGAAAGTGGATAAATGTTTAAATTAAAGAAAAAATGAAGAGAAAATCTTGCTATCGGTCAAAGAAAATTATAATATGTTTACATATGATCCTTTAAAGAACAAATGTAAATGAGGTGAGAGGATGAAGTCAAAGACAATCGAGATTCAACAAGACAAAGCAATTGAAGAGCTAGAAGCTTTGAAAAAAATGTGGGAAATTCGTATTTTTGAAGAATTAATTCAAGAGCTTTTCGAAGCTGGAGAACTACATGGCACGATGCATCTTTGTATTGGACAAGAAGCAACAGCGGTCGGTGGTGCAGGAATTTTAAGAGAAAGTGACTGGATTGTTTCTACACATAGAAATCATGGACATTGTATTGCAAAAGGAACTGATATCAGAAGTATGTTTGCCGAAATATTAGGGAAGAAAACTGGGACGAATGAAGGCAAAGGCGGTAGTATGCATATTGCTGATTTGGATGTTGGTAATTTAGGATCAAATGGTATTGTGGGTGCAGGTTTTCCAATCGCTGCTGGTGCTGCTTTAAGTGCGCAGATGCAAGGAACGGATCAAGTTGTTTTATGCTATGCTGGAGATGGTGCTACAAATGAAGGAAGTTTTCATGAAGCACTAAATTTAGCTTCTATTTGGCAATTACCTGTTATTTACTTTATTGAAAATAATCAATATGGAATGAGTAGTTCCATTGAGCAGATGGTCAATATCGAGAAGCTTTCGGATCGTGGTAAAAGTTATGGAATTGAAGGAATAACGATTGACGGTAATGATTTAAGCCTAGTATCAGAAACGGTTTCAAAAGCAGTTTCCAAGGCAAGAAGAGGCGGAGGTCCAACGTTGATCGAAGCCTTGACGTATCGACATAAAGGACATTCAAAATCAGATAGGCTCATCTATCGTTCTAAAGATGAGTATCTTGACTGGAAAGAAAATAATGATCCTATTTTGCGTCTTGAAAGTCAATTGATTCAAGATAAGAAGGCAGATGAAGATCAAATTCGACGGTTAGAAATAACAATCAGAAGGGAACTGACTGATTTGGTGACATCTGTAAAACAAGACAGTGAGCCAACCGTTAAAGATCTATGGACGCATGTCTATGCGGAGGATGACATATGAGATCAATTACTTATTTAAAAGCAATCAATGAAGCATTGGATGAAGCGTTAGCTAATGATACATGTGTTTTTCTTTTAGGAGAAGATATCGGTGTTTACGGTGGTGGTTTTGGTGCGACGCAAGGACTCCAGGAAAAATATGGGAAACTACGTGTTCGTGATACACCAATATCAGAAAGTGCAATTGCTGGTGTTGCAGTAGGTTCAGCCATGACGGGGATGCGTCCAGTAATAGAATTACAATTTTCAGATTTTATTACTGTTGCAATGGATCAATTAGTCAACCAAGCGGCCAAAATCCATTATATGTACAGTGGTAAAGCAAATGTTCCTTTAGTCATGCGAACAGCAGCTGGATCAGGTACGGGAGCTGGAGCTCAGCATTCACAAAGTTTGGAAAATTGGACGGCACATATACCAGGATTGAAAGTCATTCAGCCGAGCGATGCATATGATGCAAAAGGATTACTCCATGCAGCTATCAACGATAACAATCCGGTCATGTTTTATGAGCATAAATTACTATATAAAACGATTGGAAGAGTTCCAGAAGAATCTTATAGCATACCGATTGGTGTAGCTGATATTAAACGAAGCGGTAAAGACATAACCATTATTGCCACTGGAATTATGGTCAGTAAAGCGTTGGAGGCGGCAGAAATCGTAGAGAAGTTTGGCGTTTCCATCGAAGTCATTGATCCAAGAACACTTGTCCCACTTGATCACAAAACAATTCTGACGTCTGTTAAAAAGACGCAACGGGTGATTATTATCACTGAAGCTGTTAAAAGTAGTGGGTTCAGTGCGGAACTTGCATCAATTATTGCAGAATCTAAATTGGTGATGAATTTAAAAGCACCCATTGTTCGTCTAGGTGGAGAATTTGTCCCGATGCCAGCACAAAAATTATTAGAAACATATGCAATACCTCAAGTAGAGTCAATCGTCGAAGCGATAAAACAAATTATGTCAGAGGTCGAGGTTTAGCTATGAGAATCAGTGAAGACCGTAGAAAAATGTTGAAAATTGTGACAATGTATTATGAAGAAGGATTAACGCAAGCTGTCATTGCAAAAAAAATGAGGATTTCTAGACCAGTAATCTCAAAAATTTTGCAACAAGCCAAAGAATCAGGGATTGTTTCAATTTCAATCAAAGATGAATCTGCTTATACAGTGGAACTAGGATTGCGTTTAGAAAAAAAATATCAACTTGACGATGTGATCATCATACCGACTAATGAACAAAAGCACGCACAAACAATAAAATTAGACGTTAGTCGAGCCGCTGCATTTTACTTTAAGGAGCATTTAAAATCCGAAATGAGCATTGGTTTATCTTGGGGAACGACGTTGGCTGATATGATCAATGAGGTACCGTATCAATCTTTTCCAACGATCAATGTTTGCCCTTTGGTCGGGGGTGTTTCAAGTGAGCATCTATATTTTGATACAAATCATTTAGTTTTTCGATTGGCCGAAAAACTAAATAGTCGTTGTCAATATTTTTATGCACCTGCATTAGCAGAGAATAGTGAATTAGCAAATGTTTTAAACCAATCGCAATTAGTTGGCCGAGCAATGACACAAGCTAAAAATGTTGATTTTGCGATTATTGGTGTAGGGAACCCAAACGAAAGTTCCACATGGAAACAGCTTGGGTATATAACCGAAAAAGAATTAAAAATCATAAAACAATCTGGTGTCAAAGGTGATGCAGTAGCGTCCTTATTTGACAAAAATGGTCAAACAGTGAACAATGAAATATGTGAGCGGATGTTAGGTATAAAAGTGGAAGATTTGGTGAATATACCAGAAGTAATGGTCATTGGCTGTGGTGAGGAAAAAGCTGAAAGTATCAAACCTTTATTACTTGGCAAATGTTGTACTATTTTAGTAGTTGATCAACTGATTGCGGAAGCTTTGGTTTGAGGGTTAGCAAGATGAAAATTTTGTGTTGCTTAGCTCTTTAGAAAAAAATAAAAATGGAATGTGACAAAAAGCGTCCAGTCAATTTTTTCTATTCTTCACCTGAGACTGGACAGGTCTATTCAACTTTTAAATCTATCTAGCTTCGCGGGCTAGTCTCTCTTAAAAAAGATAAAAATGGAATGTGACAAAAAGCGTCCCAATCAATTTTTTCTATTTTTCAGCCGAGACTGGACGAGCCCGCTACGCTTTTAAATTAAGGAGAGTGTTTTTAATGGATTTATCACAAGGAACACCAGTATCTATTCAATTGAAAACAGTAGTGGATCAAGCTGGTGAGAAGAAAAACTTTTATTTTGATTTGGAAGGTCAAATCGTAAAAATTGGCGATACGTTGTATATCCGCTATAAAGAAGAGCAAGAAGAAGGAGATGCTGTTCCTGTAACGATCAAAGTTGAACCAGATGGTAAAATTCAATTGATTCGTGCAGGCGGACTTAGAATGCGTCTTAAGTTTGCTTATCAAGAGCGTTTGGATACTAGTTACAAAACGCCATATGGTTTATTCCAAATTACCACATTTACGCGTAATTTACGCTTCAGTCTTAAGGATCAGCCGGTTGCTGGAAGTATTTTAATTGATTATGATTTGTATTCTCAAACAGAAAAAATCGGAGAATATCATTTAGAACTAGAATTTACTGCTTAATTATGCAATAATCAATTGATTTTTTCTTCATGTTTTTGTATGATAAGGAGTAGACTGTGAAAGGACGTGTACCGTTTGGAAATTAATGTATTTGACGGGTTGAATAAAGATGAATTATCCATGATCGAAGTTGCGCACGCAATTTTAGAACAACGTGAAGATGTGATGGACTTCTCTGATTTAGTAAACCAAATTCAAAATTATCTTGGAAAATCTGACAGCGAAATTCGTGACTCTTTAGCACAATTTTATACTGACTTAAATATTGATGGCAGTTTTATCTCTCTAGGAGATAACCGTTGGGGCTTGCGCTCATGGTATCCAATCGATTCTATCGACGAAGAAGTAACACATGGTTTGGAAGAAGATGAAGAAGATAAACCACGCCGTAGAAAACGTAAGAAAGTTAATGCCTTCATTATTGATGCTAACGATGAAGATGTGATCGACTACAATGATGATGATCCGGAAGATGCTGAATTAACGGATGATGATGACGATATTCTTTACGATGATGATGACGATGAAGAAGATGAAGAGATTAAAGCTTATAACTCAGATCTTCAAGAAATCGGAGCAGATTCTGATGATGAAGAAGAAGTGTTACCAGGGATTGAAGAAGACCTTACAATCATCGATGAAGACGATGTAGATGATGACTTTGATGATGAAGATGAGTATGCTGATCCTGAAGAAAAAGAATAAAGCATAAGTATGAATGAGTGTTCTCGTTTTGAGAACGCTCATGTTTTAACGAAATTAAATTAAAATGATTGACAAATGGTCTATATGTTTGTAAACTATCACTGTTAACAAAAAACAAATAGCGTTTTCATGTGACTAGATAATACTAGGCATGGAAGAATTTCAAAAAAATATGATATACTCATATTTTGACGGGATTGTTCTATGCTTTTTTTGTTGTCTTACAACAGGAAAACGAACAATCTACTTCTGCAGAAGAGGAATGTTTATGAAAATCAAAAAAGTACTTAATCAAAATGCTGTGCTCGTCGTTGACGCTGGGCAGGAAAAAGTAGCAGTTGGTAAAGGCGTAGGTTTTAACAAAAAGAAAAATGATTTGTTATTTCCACAACAAGTGGAACGAATGTTTGTAATGGAACCAGAAGGCTTGAAGAAGCTCCAAGTTTTATTATCACAAATTGATGAAAAATATTTTTTTGTTACAGAGGAAATTATTGCGCATGCAGAGATTGTACTTGGAGAAAAATTGAATGAACATATCAATATTGGGTTAAGTGATCATATTGCCTTTGCCGCAGAGAATATTCAAAACAATATCATTGTGAGAAACAAACTTTTGCATGAAATTGAGATTCTTTACAGTGAAGAGTTTTCGATAGCGCAATGGGCAGTCGATTATTTGACACAAACATTGGAGATACCTTTTAGTTATGACGAAGCGGGTTATATTGCAATCCATATTCATAGTGCTCGTAGTGGACGAACGGATAATAGTAAAAGTATTCGTGAAGTTACCATTGTTTCAGAAATTATTCATTTGATAGAGCAAGAATTAGGGATCAATATTCATGATGAAAAAATGAGTTTGAGTTATTCACGATTGGTCAATCACCTACGCTTATTTATTCACCGTTTCCAACAAAGTCAGTATGCTGTTTTAGATGATGAGATTTTAGATATTGTTCGTAAAAAGTATGCGGAAAGTTACGAAATATCGAAAAAAGTTCAAGTTTTGTTAATGAGGAATTTTCACTACCAAGTACCAAATGAAGAATTAGGTTATCTGGCTATTCATATCGAACGGCTTAAGATGATCAAATAAAAGACAAAGGAAGAGATAAAAATGAAAGCATATATGCAAAGAATGGGACGCTCATTGATGCTTCCTGTAGCCGTATTACCAGCTGCAGCGATTTTAATGGGTATTGGGTATTGGATTGATCCTAACGTAATGACTGGTTTAGGAGATCCGAATTTTCTATCTGTCTTTTTAGTTAAAGCAGGTGGTGCGATTATTGATAATTTACCAGTTTTATTTGCGGTCGGTTTAGCATTAGGAATGTCTAAAGATAAAGACGGTGCAGCGGCTCTTAGTGGTTTAGTTGCCTTCTTAGTAGTAACCACATTACTTTCAACTGCAACTGTTGGTGCAATGCAAGGTATTCCGATTGAAGAAGTAGATCCTTCTTTTGCTAAAATCGGTAATGCATTTATCGGGATTTTGTCAGGATTAATTGCAGCTGCAATGTATAATCGATTTAGTCAGGTAAAATTACCGATGGCATTATCTTTCTTTAGTGGTAAGCGACTGGTTCCAATTATGACTGCATTAGCGATGTTAGTCGCTTCTGGCGTATTATTTTTCATTTGGCCAGTTGTGTTCTCTGGATTAGTAAGTTTTGGTGAAGCTATTTCTAAATTAGGCGCTGTCGGTGCTGGACTTTATGGCTTCTTTAACCGTTTGCTGATTCCAACAGGGTTGCATCATGCGTTAAACTCAGTATTCTGGTTTGACGTAGCTGGGATCAATGATATCGGGAACTTCTTATCTGGTACTGGGGAAAAAGGAGTTACTGGTATGTATCAAGCTGGTTTCTTCCCAATGATGATGTTTGGTTTACCAGCAGGAGCTTATGCAATTTACCGTAATGCTCGTCCTGAAAAGAAAAAAGCGACTGCATCATTAATGATCGCAGCAGCATTTGCATCTTTCTTCACTGGTATTACTGAACCATTAGAATTCTCATTTATGTTCGTTGCATGGCCATTATATGTTTTACATGCTGTTTTGACAGGAATTTCACTATTTATTTCTGCACTTTTCCACTGGACAGCAGGTTTTGCTTTCAGTGCAGGATTAGTCGATTTTGTTTTAAGTTTACGCAACCCAATCGCAAATCAACCGTATATGTTACTTGTTCAAGGGTTAGTGATGGCAGTTCTTTACTTCTTCGTATTTGATTTTGCAATCAAAAAATTCAACTTGATGACTCCAGGTCGCGAAGAAGGTGAAGACGAAGTAACACCAGATATCGACACAACTGGTGATAATAAATTTGCGGTTTTAGCAAACAAAATTTATCAAGGTCTTGGTGGCGATGCTAATGTTACGTCAATCGATAACTGTACAACTCGTTTACGTTTAACTGTTAGTGACACTGGAAAAGTTGATCAAGCAAAAATAAAAGCAACTGGGGTTCCAGGCGTTAAAGTTATCGATGATACAAATATTCAAGTGATAGTAGGGACCGAAGTACAATTTGTAGCAGATGAAATGAATAAAATACGTAATGGTGCAGCACCTGTTACAAGTCAAACTGTAGTAGAGTCTGAAGTCGAAGTAGCACCAAAAGCGTCTGTAAAAGAAACTGAGTTGTACGCTGTTGCAAACGGTAAGGTTATTCCAATTTCAGATGTTCAAGATGATGTTTTTTCAGCAAAAATGATGGGTGACGGATTTGCAGTTATACCGAGTGATGGTGAAGTTTACACGCCAGTAGCAGGTAAAGTCACAAGTATTTTCCCAACAAAACACGCTTTAGGGATTCAGACAGAATCTGGCATTGAAGTATTGTTACACATGGGCTTGGATACTGTTGAGCTGCAAGGTGCTCCATTTACTTTAGATGTTGAAGAAGGTCAAATTTTGAAAAAAGGTGACAAAATTGCGACGATCGACCTAGCGGCTTTAGACGCAGCGGGTAAAAAATCTGATTTGATCGTTGTCTTTACAAACCAAGATGTCGTTGAAAATTATGATTTAGTTAAATCAAATCAATCAACTTCAGCTAATGATTCTATTGGTAAAGTAATTGTAAAATAGTAGATTAAAAGCTATCTAAGAGAAATTCTTAGGTAGTTTTTTTCTATAGTTGCTTTATTTTTTTTCTATGATATGGTTAGAATGTACTTGTATTAGGTTATCTAGCTGTAAAGGCCAACTCGTCAGAAAAAAGATAAAAATCGATTGCGAGCAAAACGCTAGTTTCTTTTTATCCTATTTTTCAGTTAAAGTGGTGTGAGTCTGTTCAGCTTTTAAATTTAGGAGGAGATTACCTTGCATGAATAAAGCTGGACACAAAGAAGTGCCAGTTGATGATCATACGGTTTCTTTGTGTCATATTGAGTTAATATGATGAATAGAAGGAGCAGAATCACATGATTATAATTAAAGGAAATAATCCAAGAAAAATTGATAAAATTTGGGAATTAGTAAAAAAAGAGCACACGGGGAAAAAAATCGCAATTATTGGCTATTCTGGAGGAATTCCCCATAATTTTATTCGAGCAAAGCAAATTCCTGCTTATGAAACAATGACCAAGCAAAGCACCATTGAGGATTTAACACGCTTTTTAAAAGAGACAAAAGATCGCTTTGAAGCAATCATCCTTTATATTGATTGCGAATCTCACTTGATAGAATCAATAAAAGAGACAACAAAATCTTATAAAGAAAAATTCATTTTAACAGTTTATGATGAAACAATATATGAGCAAGTGATTGATTGAGAAAAAGAGGTGGTAGTGGCATGAACGAACATACAGAACGATTAGTAGGACTTATCCAAAAGTTTCGAACTGAAGATATTTCATTGGAAGATGCAATAGAGCTTCGACGACTGTCAGCAGAATTTGCGAATGTATGCGGTGAAGCTGTTGAACATAAGATGGATCAGTTTTATGAAAAGTGAGTAATGTATGATTGTAATACTCGAGGATGAGACTGAAGTGTTTAACTCGAGGAATAAGAGGGCGTTGCTTCTGTTCCAACCGTTTATTCGGATTTCTTAAGACTAGGGTATAACTCGTTGAGTTATACCCTAGTCTCTTTTGTGTTTATCATTTTCCGCATACTTACAATTAGTAAGCAAATAAGTTGCACAACTGTTTAAAAGAGATATAATGGCATTATAAAGGTCAGTAATGGTCAATTATCAACTGATTGTCTACATGACTTTTAAACAAAATAGGAGGTTTGTAAATTATGGAAAAACAACATTATGACAGAAGTAAACCACATGTAAATATCGGCACAATTGGGCATGTCGATCACGGCAAAACAACATTGACTGCTGCAATCACAACAGTATTAGGAAAAAAAGGCCTAGCAAACCCGCAAGACTATGCTAGTATTGATGCAGCGCCAGAAGAACGTGAACGAGGTATTACAATCAATACATCACATGTGGAATATGAAACTGAGTCAAGACATTATGCACATATCGATGCACCAGGACATGCGGATTATGTGAAGAATATGATCACTGGTGCAGCTCAAATGGACGGTGCAATCTTAGTTGTATCAGCAACAGATGGACCGATGCCACAAACAAGAGAGCACATCTTATTATCGCGTCAAGTAGGGGTAAAATACTTGGTAGTATTTCTTAATAAAGTCGATTTAGTAGACGATGATGAATTAATCGACTTAGTAGAACTGGAAATTCGGGAGTTGTTAAACGAATATCATTTTCCAGGTGACGCTACACCCATTATCAAAGGTTCTGCATTGAAAGCTATAGAAGGGGACTCGGCTGCTGAAGAGGTCATTATGGAATTAATGGACACGGTGGATGAATATATTCCTACGCCAGAAAGAGATACGGACAAACCTTTATTGTTACCAATAGAAGATGTATTTTCAATTACTGGTCGAGGGACCGTTGCATCTGGTCGTATTGATCGAGGGAAAGTAAGCGTTGGAGACGAAATCGAAATTGTCGGTATTAAACCTGACACACAAAAAGCAGTAGTTACGGGTATTGAAATGTTTCGTAAAACATTAGATAAAGGTGAAGCAGGGGATAATGTCGGAATTCTTTTACGAGGGATCACTCGGGATGAAATAGAACGCGGACAAGTCATTGCAAAAACTGGATCGATCACTCCGCACACAAAATTTGTTGCTGAAGTTTATGTATTAACAAAGGAAGAAGGGGGGAGACACACACCATTTTTCACAAATTATCGCCCACAATTTTATTTCCGGACAACGGATGTAACAGGGATTATTGAATTGCCGAATGACGTTGAAATGGTTATGCCAGGAGATAATGTAACAATCGATGTTGAATTGATTCATCCAATTGCAGTTGAACAAGGAACAACTTTCTCCATTCGAGAAGGTGGACGGACTGTAGGTTCGGGTATTGTTACTGAAATAGAAAAATAACAAAAAAGAATTTCTGATACGATTGATCAGAGGTTCTTTTTTTTACATAAATTATTAGTGATTTATCTGTGCTATACTAGTTGGAAAAAGGGTGGGGGGAAAAATAGATGAGATGTAATGTTTTGAGGGTAGATGCATTTACACAAATCCCAGGTCAAGGAAATCCAGCAGGTGTTGTATTGGATGGAGATAAGTTTACTACAGAAGAAATGCAAAAAATTGCAAAAAAAGTTGGTTTTAATGAAACTGTTTTTGTTTGTAAAAGTGATGCTGCCGCTATCAAATTAAGGTATTTTACGCCTGGTCATGAAACACCACTTTGCGGACATGCAACGATTGGCGCAATATTTGCTTTGTTTAATGGAAAAGGTGATCGTCAGCTGCAGATTGAAACAGGTGCAGGTATTTTACCGATTATATATGATGATGAAATACAAAGAATCATAATGAAGCAAGCAGAACCAACGTTTATTGAGTTTTCAGGTGACAAGGTAGCCCTTTGTAAAAGTATAGGAATTCAACTAGAAGATCTACACCTTAAGTTGCCGATCCAATATGGGAACACAGGGTCGTGGACATTACTTATTCCAGTGAGGAATGAAGCAGTTTTGGATAAGATGAAGCCAAATTCGGAAACTTTTCCAGCTATTTTAAAGGAAATGCCAAAGTCTTCTGTTCATCCTTTTGCGATTGTTTCGAAACAAGATGGGATTTTTACAGCACGGCATTTTTCGTCTCCTTTTTCTGGAACAATGGAAGACTCAGTGACAGGAACCGCTTCAGGGGTAATGGGTGCTTATGCGTTAAATCATATTTATATAGAGAAAAAAAGTAAAGAAATCCGTGTTTCTCAAGGAAAACATGTAAAAAGAGAAGGAATTGTTTCAGTTCGTGCTATAAGAGATTGCCGAAAGTTACATCAGATCAGTATTTCAGGAACAGCCTGTCTTAATGATAAATTTGAACTAATAACAAAATAAAAGAGGATGCTACACACACTGATAAGTGCGTGTAGTATCCTCTTTTCTATACATGATGGAAGAAAATCTGTTGACTTATCGATGATATCTATTTATAAGAATCCGACGAACACCATGAACCTTCTTCTGTTTTTCGATCGGAGCATTATCTATGATCAATAATGCGATCATTACATACGCAATAAAGCTGTCTCGCGAGTATAACGTGTATCTAGAGACCCACTCTGTAGCATATTTTTCTTTATAATCACGTAGTCCTCGAAACGAATAAAAGCGTGATCCAAATTCATAAACGAGATAAGCAATTCGTTCTTGAATAAAACTTTTTCTGGATGTTCCAACATTAGATAGTGGGGCCATTCCTAAATTAAAGTATGTGAGTTCTTCATCATTCATATAGCTAAATAACGAGATAAACAAATAATCCATAACACCAGATGGGGCTTCTTTACTGTATCTCATTAAATCAATCGTGCCTTCTTCTTTGGTATAAGTGGGCATAATGTTAGCAAATGCTACAATTCGATTGTCTTGGTTTTTAGCAACCGCTATTTTTCCGCGTTGTAAATAGCTTTCAGAGAAGAACCCTAATGAGAAGCCTTTTTCCTTTCGGTTACCTAACCATTCGTCAGAGACTAATTTTAGTTCTTGTATCAACTCTGCTGAAAAAGGAGGTTGTAGCACTTCAAATTGATAATTTTCTTTTTTAAAACGATTCATAACCGCTCGTTCACTTTTCATCTTCTTCCCAGATAACGTAAAATTAGGTAAGTCCACATGGGCTTCTTCTCCCATTTTGATAAAATCATAACCAAATTCATGTAAAAACATCACGATTTCTTCAGATGCTTCATAGAAAACAGGAAGATAGCCAAAGCGATCAGCTTCGTTAATGAATTGTTCCATAGCTGCTGGAAAGTCTTCTTTTTTACCAGAAGGATCTCCCATGACGACACACTTATTATTAAGTGTTTTAAACTGTAATAACACAGTATCTTCATTATCTTGATTTGTATAAATGTACATATCTTTGTCTTTTAGAAAAATCAGCTGACTATCGGTATTTCCACCATACGTATTCAAAAGAGTAAGCGCACGATCATCGTCTAGTAAAGTACCGATTTTGTGACGGTTACCTTCTAGATATCGGATGAACAAATAACTAAACAACGTCACTAACAAAATTCCCATAAAGCCTGAAAACCAAATTTTTTCTGATGGAAAGAAAAAGAATGATATAAAGTGATGTTTATGATGCGGGAATGTGGGTAAATTATAAACACCGATCACAATGTATAAAATAGTTAATGCAAGAAAAATAATACCGTCAATAGTGACCATTTCCCAAGAATAGACCAATTGTTCTCTGAATAGTTCTCCTTTAGAAAAGATGACGATTATCAGTAGAAGAGTGAGAAATAAAATGATCCCCCAACTGAAATCTTTAATAAAAGTATAAATCAACGTTATTAGAATTAAAGCGATAGTTGGTAGATAAGCCCGTTTGACTCTGGCAGCAATCCCTCTTCCCATAATCAGCAATAAAAAACCCAATAAAATAGCAGGGAGTTGCGTGATAATATGAAATGAAAGTGGGTTTAATCGTGTTAACCACTCAAACTGACTGAATGCTTCTGGAATTGTAGCCGAAAGTACGATCATAATACCCGAAAAATACATGAGAAAAACAACGATTTTATGTGCTAATGCTGTCGTTAATTCTCTTGGAATTCCAGCATAGCGTTTATTTAAAACATGACTTAGATTTTTTATAAAGAAGATGGTTCCAATAATAAATGGTACTATATAATAAAATAAACGATAAAGTAAAATCCAAGCGACTGCAACTTCTCGATTAATCCCCAAAGCTGATAAGCCAAGGATCATCATAATATCGAAACTCCCAAGTTCACCTGGAATCATTGAGACGATCCCGATCACTGAAGCGGCTATAAAAAGAGGAATGATTTGAATAGGGTTCATGTTTATTCCCATTAAGATACCAATCAGTAAAAAGCTTCCTACAACACCAGTCCATTCTAAAAATGAAGTTAAAATAAGTCCAAACCGTGTTTGATTATTAATATCACCGATATATTCGTCTTTTCTGATCAAACTTGTGATTAAAACGACTGGGAAGTATAAACCTCCTCCGATAAGCCAAATCCAATACTGTTGAAGGTAATCATTTGTATGGCCAAACGTCACTAAGAAAAAAGCAATCAAACTATATATAGATAGACCTGACATAAGAAAAATCAGAATTTTCGAGAGTGCTTTAACCACCATTTTGCCATCTTTTTCTTTGCCATAAAATTCTGAGCGTAATCCGATACTGACTAAACCGCCGAATCCAGCAATATTATTGATCGTGTTGATCATCCAGCTGGTTTCTATAAGAAAAGATTTTTTTGGTTTTTGATCTAAAATCTTATTCAGAATCACGTCATATCCAATCATCGGAATGACAGCAATCAGACCGATCAGCAACATCAACCCAATTTTCCAAATAGCAATATCTTGAAAAATATCCCCAAGCTGTTTGAATGAGATTGTTTTGCCGATAGAGAGTAATTCACGTAAAACAATAATAACAATTGAAAAAATAAAAATAGTTTTAAAATAGCTCATACGATCTTTAACCCATTGAAGCAATTTTTTCATTTAATAGCACCTACTTTTCTTGTAAAAATTTTAAAATTTCTCGATTGAATGTTTTTGGATCTTTTTTTGCAAAAGAATGTCCTTGTTTCGGAATTAAAACAAATGAAGCGTTCGGAATATTTTTTGCCAAATAAATTGAATGAGAGCGTTTGATGATATCGTATTTACCAACAATCACTAAGGTCTTGGCTGTTAGTTTCCGTAAATCAGACCTAGAAACACCAATGTCGTGCGTCATTAAGCGAGTGAGAAGTAATTGTCGCTGCGCTTTTTTACTGAATAATGCAAAAAGTTTAAAAAAAATAGATTGAATGGATGTAATCAATCTTATCGGTAAATGGACTCCTTCAACCTCGGTATTGCCAGCGTTCAAAACTAAACGATGAACCATTTCAGGATGTTTTTTTGCAAAAACCATTGCCAAGTTCGCACCATCACTAAAGCCAACGATATTTGCTTGTGTAATGTGTTCTTGTTGCATAATTAAATAAATATCTTCTGCCATTTGATCAAAGGAGAGGATGTTACTATTATTTGTTGAACGAGCATGTCCTCGGCTGTCAATTGTAAAAACAGTAAAGTGGCGACTGAATTCAGGAACTTGTTTCTCAAAATATTTTCCACTTCCACCATTTCCATGAAGGAGAAACAGGGGAAAACCTGTACCTGATATTTCATAATAAATAAAACTATTATCAACAGCTATTAGTAATTTTTTTTGTTTTTCCATATCCATACCACCTGACTTCCTTAGTATATCTGTTTTTAATTAGATTTCAAACTAAAATGGTTAAATAGTATTTCAAATTTTTATTAAAGAATACTAAAGAATGACTCTTTTTTTAGATTTTTTTTAAATAATAAAGTATGATGAAATCTACTTATAAAAAGGTTGGATGATAAGATGGGCACATGGATGAAAATCGTAAAAAGATTGTTACTTTTGTTTTTACTATTACTGCTTATTGGTTTAGGTTATTTTGGTTTTAAGATTCGCCAAAACGTTCAGCAGGTGATGACCTACGAGGATGAAGTGGAACAAGCAGTGAAAGAGAATAATATTCCAGAGTACAAAAATTTAGTTTTAGCTATTATTTATACTGAATCAAAAGGTCGTACAGAGGACTTGATGCAAAGTAGTGAGAGTGCATATGGCGAGCGGCATATGATCGGAACAACCAAAGAAAGCATTGATAATGGAGTGGCCTTTCTAGCCCAATCGATCGATCAAGCCAATGAAGCAGGTTGTGATATTTGGACAGCTGTTCAAGCGTATAATTTTGGGTTAGATTATATTCAATTTGTGAAAGAACGCGGCGGGAAAAATTCGATTCGTCTAGCAGAAAAGTATTCAAAAGAAGTACTGTCACCATTGCTTGGAAATACGGAACAAAAAACATACCGTTATAATCGTCCGCAGGCATTGCTTTATAATGGAGGATTTTTATATAGTAATGGAGGAAACATGTTTTATGCTGATTTGGTAAGAATGAACGAACAGTTTATTAAGTGGTTAAAATAAAGTTAATATAAAAATACCGATCCTTAAGAATTATCGTATATGAATTAGTACGAATTCTTAAGGATTTTCTTGAAGTTCTTTCTATTAACAAGTAAACTAAGGAAGATGTATTTTTAACAATGAGAAAGTAGGGAATCAAATCCATGACAAATAAGTTTGATCTAAAACAAGGATTGACTCAATTAGAGGTAGAAGAACGAAAAAAACAGGGATTACAGAACGACTACGAAGAGAATGTCGCTAAATCCACAAAGGCCATTATCTATGATAACGTAATGACATTGTTTAACTTTTTAAACTTTGGAATCGCACTTTGTCTTCTTTTTGTTGGAGCCTACTCCAATTTAGCCTTTTTAGCCATTATATTAGTGAATATGGGAATGGGGATCTATCAAGAAATCCATGCTAGAAACTTAGTACAGAAATTATCGATTGTCGCTAAAGAAAGCGTTCATGTTATTCGTGACGGTAAAGAGGTAGAAATCGATACAAAAGAATTAGTAATAGATGATATCGTTTTGATCTCTGCGGGGGAACAAGTTCCGTCTGATATGGAAGTATTAGATGGAAAAGCAGAAGCTAATGAAGCATTGCTAACTGGTGAATCAGATTTGATCGAAAAAACGGAAGGTGACGTTTTATTATCTGGTAGTTTTCTAGCAAGTGGTCAAGTGTATGGAAAAGTGATTCATGTCGGGGCAGATAATTACGCGGTTAAGATCACAGCTGAAGCAAAAGTTCATAAACCAATTCAGTCTGAATTAGTTAATTCGATTCGTAAAGTATCGAAATTTACGAGCGTTGTGATTATTCCCTTGGGGATCATTTTGTTTGTAGAAAGTTTTATGATACGTGACTCTGGTATAGAAGCATCGGTAGTGGCATCGGCAGCGGCTTTACTTGGAATGTTGCCAAAAGGCTTGGTTCTCTTGATCAGTATTACGCTGACAACAGGGGTTGTAAAGTTAGCCAAAAAACGTATTCTGGTTCAAGATATGTATTCAATTGAAACATTAGCCCATGTCGATACACTTTGTTTAGATAAGACTGGAACAATCACTGAAGGTAAAATGAAAGTTCAAAAAGTTGAAGTGTTACATCCAAATTACCATGAAAATTTCTCGCAAATCATGGGTAGCTATTTAGCAGAAAGTACAGATAACAACATTACGATGCAAGCAATTCGTGATTATTTTGAACTTTCAAACCGTTTTGGTGCTATTAAGACGCTGTCATTTTCTTCCGAAAGAAAATGGGGAGCGATTGAATTTAAAGAGCTCGGGACAGTTTATCTTGGTGCGCCTGAAAAATTAGTTGCAGCTGAGCGTTTGCCAAAAGAAGTGATTGATGCACAAGAGAACGGATACCGTGTGTTAATGTTGGGAATTGCAGAAAATACGCCATTAGATGAAGAAAATATGCCCTATTTAGAACCATTAGCAGTGGTAGAAATCGATGACCCAATTCGTCAAAATGCTAATGAAACGTTAGCGTATTTACGTGAAGAAGGAATCGATTTAAAAGTTATTTCTGGTGATAACCCAGTCACGGTTTCTAATATTGCGCGTCGCGCCGGATTATTTGGCTATGAATCATATATTGATATGTCCACGATGGAAACAGAAGAAGACGTGCGTAGAGCAGTTCATGATTATACTGTTTTTGGTCGTGTAACTCCCCAACAAAAACGTACGATCGTTCGCGAATTAAAAGATAATGATCATGTTGTAGCGATGACAGGTGATGGCGTTAATGATGTTCTAGCTTTAAGAGAAGCAGATTGCAGCATTGCCATGGCAGAAGGTGATGGGGCAACGAGACAAATTTCTAATTTAGTGTTATTGGACTCTGATTTCACGACATTACCCGATGTCTTATTCGAAGGTCGACGTGTTGTGAATAATGTAACCAAAGTTGCGAGTGTTTTCTTTATAAAAACAATTTATTCGTTCATTTTATCGATGATCTGCGTGATTACGACAATTGCATTTCCTTTCATTCCGATTCAAATCACCTTGATCGATTTAGCAATTGAAGGATATCCGGCATTCTTCTTGTCATTTGAAAGCGATAAACGAAAAGTACAAGGAAAATTCTTACCAACAGCATTGAGAAATGCGTCTGTCAATGCAGTTTTAGTAGTGTTCAATATCGTGGCTGTTTACTTGATGGGACAAAATCAAGGGTTCGCTCAAATGGAAACAACGACATTGATGTATTATTTATTGATCGGTATTAGTTGTATGGCAGTCGTTCGTGCGTGTTTGCCGTTTAATCCATTAAGGATTTTCTTAGCTATTACAACTGTTGGTGGTATTTATGTTGCTGCAATGCTGTTCCATAGTATTTTAGAAGTAGGATTTTTAAATCACCAAACATTACCGATTTTTGCTGTGATGATGCTATTTAATATTGTGGTTCGAATCATGATCGGTCTTTTCCAAATGAAACGAGCTGGTAAAACGATCAAGGATCTTTAAAACGAGATGAAAAGTATAAAAATAAGGAGGGGGATCTATGAGTGGAGAATATCAAATGCGCAAAACGATTGGGAAATGTTTTCGCTCAGCTACAGATAATTTTAATGGTGTCATACGGATTTATGGCAGTCCATATATGTATCGTGTAATTAATGGCATCCCTGAAAAGGGGGCGATGTTGGAGGTCGTAGATTTTTCCAGCACAGAATTATTTGTATCTGTAAATAACTATTTATTCGAAAGTGATGTGAATTATATTGATAATCCTTAATAGTTTAATTTTTATTATTGTTCTTGTCTTGATTCTGATTCTTATCTCGAAAATGGTCATTATTGTCCAACAAGGTGAAGTAAAAATAGTTGAAAGTTTTGGTAAGTATGTTAAAACAATCGACCCTGGACTTCATTTCCTGATTCCAGTACTATACAAAGTAAGGGGACGCGTTTCTTTAAAACAAACACCTTTAGAAATTGAATCTCAAAGCGTCATTACACGTGATAATGTAATTGTTGAGGTGGATGAAGCAATCAAATATCATGTAACAGATGTTCGGGCGTTCGTTTATGATAATGAAGATTCAGTTACGTCTATGATTCAAGATTGCCAGTCAAATTTACGCGGCATCATAGGGAAGATGGACTTAAATGAAGTGCTTAATGGTACAGAAGAGATTAATGTAAGTTTATTTGAAAGTGTCAAAGACATCACGGCCGGCTACGGTTTATCTATCGACCGAATCAATATTGGCGAAATTTCTGTGTCAGATGAAATTGTAAATTCAATGAACAAACTGATCACGGCAAGTCGAGATAAAGAATCGACGATCACGATTTCAGAAGGTAGAAAACAATCGATCATCTTGGACTCAGAAGCAAATGCGTCACAAATGCAAATCGACGCTGAAGCTAGAGCGAAGCAAACAAAAATCGATGCAAACGCGAGAGCAGAACGAACAAAAATTGATGCGGATGCGGAAGCAGAACGTATTCGTATTACAACAGAAGCTGAGAGACAACGTATTTTATCGTTGAATCAAGCAATCAAAGAGAGTGACTTAAATGATCAAGCGTTAGCTTATTTAGGAATTGAAGCATTTAAGCAAGTTGTCAGAAGTGACACAAATACAGTGATCTTACCAAGTAACATGACTGAATTAGGAAATATCCCTGTCGTTAAGGAGTTGTGGACGGCACAAGATACTAAAATTCAAGAGACTCACAATGAACTGAGAAAGTAATCTCAGTCTTTATAGCTAATAGATGAAAAAACAGATGATAGTGGTCTGTTTTTTCTGTTTATCTATGATAAATAAAGTTACCATAATATTTTTATGTAAACTAATCCCATTAAAATACATTCGCTATGAAAATAAAAATGCAATTTACTTGAAAATTATGATTAGTATGATACAATGAAACATGTGTAATTGTGTCTTTTAAAAGTCGCGCTGAAGCTTTCAGTGCTTTTTTACTGACTATCGCATGAATTAGCTTTTAGCTATTTTTTGGAGGTGAGAACAGTGGCACAAAGAATTCCTCAAGAAGTTATCGAGGAAGTACGACAACGTACGAACATCGTTGATGTGGTTGGACAATATGTTCAATTAAAAAAATCCGGCAAGAATTATATGGGTTTATGTCCGTTTCATGAAGAACGTTCCCCTTCATTTTCAGTAGCAGAAGACAAACAAATTTTTCACTGTTTTGGCTGCGGAAAAGGCGGAACTGTTTTTAATTTTCTGCAAGAAATAGAAGGAATCAATTTTCCGGAATCCGTGAGAAGAGTGGCTGAATTAGAACAGATACCTGTCAATATCGATTGGGTTAATATGGAGTCTGACTCGACGGAAAATTTCCAAAATCGAAAATTAATTGAACTGCATAAAAAGGCAGCGGATCTATACCATCATGTTTTGATGAACACACAGATAGGTGAGCCAGCGTTGAATTATTTATTAGAGCGCGGATTGACCAAAGAACTGATCGAAACATTCAAAATAGGGTTCGCACCTCAAAAGCGTGATTTCTTGACTCAAGTATTTCAAAATGATGAAATTGCTGAAGAGTTATCAAAAGAGTCGGGATTGTTTATCCAAAGAGACAACGGTGAATTTTTGGATCGTTTTTATCAGCGTGTCATGTTTCCAATTAATGACGATCGTGGAAATATAATTGCTTTTTCAGGAAGATTACTTAAAACAGAAGATTTTTCGGGTGATGATATGCCTAAATATCTAAATAGTCCGGAAACTGTTTTGTTTAATAAAAGAGATACCTTATTTAACTTTGATAAAGCTCGTAAGGAAATCCGTAAAGAAGATACTGTATTTCTTTTTGAAGGATTTATGGATGTTATCGCAGCTTGGCAAGCGGGTATCACGAGTGGTGTTGCGTCGATGGGAACTAGTTTGACCAATGAGCAGATCCGTAAACTCGAACGTGTAGCGAAAGAACTAGTAGTTTGTTACGATGGTGACACAGCTGGAGTAGAAGCGACCAATCGTGCGATTTCTTTGTTAAGCGAGCACAGTCGTTTTCAATTAAGTATCGTCAGTATTCCAGAAAAATTGGATCCAGACGAGTACTTGAGAAAATATGGTGACGAGTCATTTCGTGAGTTAGCATTGCATGGTCGAGAGACAGTTTTTAGTTTTAAAATGCACTATCATCGTTTGACTAGAAATATGAATAACGAAAAAGAACAACTAGATTATGTGAACGATTTGTTACAAGAGTTGATATTAGTGCAGTCGCCATTAGAGCGAGATCGTTATTTAAATCAATTAGCACAAGAATTCCAATTATCTTTTCATTCTTTAGAAGAGCAACTAAAACAATTAGAAACACAACAACGCTCAACCAAAAGACGTGAACGCCAGCAACAAACAACGCCTGCACCTCAACTATATGAATTTGATGATATGCTTGAACCACCCGAAATGCCTGAAGAGATGTCCGCTCCTTTAGTGCAAAATAAGTTGCCTTTGACGCAAGTAGAAAAAGCAGAGCGTACATTGCTTTATCGTTTGATGAATGAACAAAGCGTCAGAAATCAAATGATTCAGCTATCAGAATTTAGTTTTGCTCATGACCAATATCAGGAACTTTATTTATTATTGGACAGTTATATGAGCATTCATTCTGACTTTTTACTTGCTGATTTTATTGATTATCTCAAAGAAGAAGCGGTTAAGAAGTTAGCGATTGATGTGTCTTTGCAAATAATTTCTGAAGAAAGTTCGGAGCGTGAAATTGCTGATGTCATAAAAGTGATTGAAAATTCTAGCTTAGAAGATCAAATTAAAGAAAAACAACTGCAGAAAAAAGAGGCAGAACGCCTTGGAAATAAGCAGTTAGTAGATGAACTAGCAATCGAAGTCGTAAACTTAGTAAAACAATTGCAAAAAAGTCGTACAGCGTCTTAATGATTCTTTTAGACAATGTAATTGACTATTATTTATATATTTAGCCGAATGGAAAAATGAAGGGGGCCTTCTTTCATGGAAAAAGAAACAGAAAAAAAATATGCAGCTGCATTGGCAGCCTTTATCAAAGAGAGCAAACCGAAAGGCAATGTTCTTTATGATGATCTAACAAACAAATTAGCAACGCCATTTACATTGAATGCCGACGAAATGGAGAAGTTGATCCAAAAAGTTGAAGATGCTGGAATCAGTGTTGTTGATGAAAATGGTGATCCAAGTGAACATAGTCTAAAAAAAGACGCTAAAGTTGCTGAAAAAGCCCAAATGGAAGATTTATCTGCCCCGACTGGTGTTAAAATCAATGATCCTGTCCGTATGTATTTAAAAGAGATCGGGCGTGTCCAATTATTAACGGCAGCAGAAGAAGTAGAATTAGCCTTAAAAATCGAAGAAGGGGATCAAGAAGCAAAACAACGTTTAGCAGAAGCTAACTTACGTTTAGTTGTTTCGATTGCAAAGCGTTATGTAGGACGTGGCATGCAATTTCTTGATCTGATCCAAGAAGGAAATATGGGTCTAATGAAAGCTGTTGAAAAATTTGATTATCGTAAAGGATTTAAATTTTCAACTTATGCGACATGGTGGATTCGTCAAGCGATCACTCGTGCGATTGCTGACCAAGCTAGAACGATTCGAATTCCTGTGCATATGGTGGAAACGATCAATAAATTGATTCGAATCCAACGTCAATTACTGCAAGATTTGGGTCGGGAACCAACACCTGAAGAAATCGGTGCAGAAATGGACTTACCAACTGAAAAAGTACGGGAAATCTTAAAAATTGCACAAGAGCCAGTTTCGTTGGAAACACCGATCGGTGAAGAAGATGATTCTCACCTTGGAGACTTCATTGAAGACCAAGATGCAACAAGTCCTGCTGAACATGCAGCATATGAGTTGTTGAAAGAACAATTAGAAGATGTACTTGACACATTAACTGACCGCGAAGAAAATGTGTTACGTTTACGCTTTGGTTTAGATGATGGGCGAACACGAACATTGGAAGAAGTGGGTAAAGTATTTGGTGTAACACGCGAACGGATTCGTCAAATCGAAGCGAAAGCACTACGTAAATTACGCCATCCTTCTCGTTCTAAACAATTGAAAGATTTTCTAGAATAAGAAGTTTTTTTCAAAAAATTTGAACAGCTCTTTTCGATTTCTTTCGGAAAGGGCTGTTTTTAACAATCGTAACAAAAAAGTTAGATAGTACATATTGGAAGAAACGCGATTTTATGGTAGATTAGATTTACGAATGTGTAGAATGTGAGGCGGAATGAATGACGAAAAAATGTCCGAATTGCGGAAATGAAATAGACAACCAAGAAGAAATCTGTCCAAAATGTGGTTATTCTTTTAAAGAAAATCAGTCAAAAGAAAAAAAGACAGACGATACTTCTAATTTTTTAAATAAAGAACAAAATGAAAATATCGAATGGTCAGAATTAAAGGATATGAGCATTGGTCATGTGATGACAATGTTTAATGAACAACAACCAGAAGAAAAAACACCAATTGAAACGAAAGAAGAAAAAGTATCGCCAACAGAAGAAAAAGAAAACACTGAAAAAGACACCATTTCACCAAATGACGAACCTTTGAATACTGCTGCTTTAAATCAATACATCAATGAACATAAAAATGATAAACCAATTGTTGATGCACCGATCGAATCAGAAAAGACAGATGAAGATGTTCAAAAGCTAGAAATTGACGAGCAACCACTAGCCTCTGGTGAAGAACTAGAATCAAATGATAAAGGACAAGATGAAGTGAATCCAAACGAATCCGATAAAAAAACAACTGAAACACCAGACAAAGAGTTAAATCAAGAAAATGAAACATTACCAAAAGAAGAAATCAAAAGATTCACTAAACCAGAAGAAGCAGTAACTGACACAAAACCGATCGGTCCAAAAGCATTGCCAAACAATACAGCAGAGATTCCATCAAAAAGTAAAAAACCTGAAGAAATAGAAATGGACGAAGCGCCGATTTTCTTTAAAGATGGAGAAGAAACTAAGACAGCTAAAAAACAATTTGAAACATCAAAAGATGAAGAGTCCAAACCAAAAGAAATAAAAAAAGAGGATTCAGGTCCTTCAACACACAAGAACTATAAAAAAATGTCAATCATTTTAGCGGCAGTTGTAGTACTTGCTGGAGGTTCATGGTTAGCCTATAGTCAGACACAAAAGAAGCCATCAACTGATGGTCAAGTGACACAAAAACAAGAAAAATTAGCTACCCAAACTGAAAAAGAATTAAATAGTTATTTTACAGATGATAAACAACTGTTTCTTAAACCAGAAATGGTTAGTGTTAGTCCAAAATCTATCAAAGAAAATTTAGATACTCTTAAAGAAGAGGCCAACTATAAAGATCTAGAATCTCTTTATAATAAAGTAGTTGAGAAGCAGACTGCGATTACCAAAGTAAATGAACTATTTGTGCAACCGATCATCGACGGAAACAAATTAAAAGATGTTGCAATCAAAGCTGATAAAAAAGTAGACCTTGCAAAGCGTGAAGGAACTGACGACTTTGATAAATTACTGAATCAGGCAACGGATCAAGCTGTGAATCAATATGATCAATTGCAAACTGCAAAAGCAGCCGTAGATGTTTTTTATAAAAACAATGAATTGACAGATGCTTTGACCAGAGAAAATTATACAGCCGCTAAGACAGAAGTCGATAAAGTCAAAAGCGAAACATTACGCAAACCATTAAATGAAGCCTTAGTAAAAGCTGATGCGTCATTAAAAGATACAGAGGCAGCGATTGCAGAGCAACAAGCAATTGCAGATCAAACTCCTGCTCAATCTAATGGGAGCACAGGTAGTCAGGGAAATGATACACAAGCGACTAATGGCGCACAACCTGACTCTAACACGTTTTCAGGACCGAATGCTCAAGGCATTTACACGGATCCTGTGTACTCAGTGAATCCTAATGATGTCAGTGATATGAGTAATCCTGCTTGGAGTTGGGCACCTGATGTCAAAGAAAAAGTAATTGCCACAAGTATTGAACGTGGGTATATCAAAGAAGGAGGCTATTCTTTACAACCAGCAAGAATTATAGACGGCGAAGGTTATTATAATTTATATGGAGCAGATAACCAATATCTAGTAACGATCAATGCTAAAACTGGTTGGTTCAAAGGAAATGCTTCAAGAAATGCAGGAAGATAAGACATTATTTTTCAGAAAATGAAGGTGGGTGTGGAACGAAAGTAAAAGTCACTTTTGTTTCACACCCTAAATAACGAATAAAGGTAGAGCGAATTTACTTTGCCTTTATTTTTTAATAAATACCAATGACGATTGGTTTCAGTACGAGGAGAATGGTATGGAAAATAAAGAATATGTAACGTTTAAAGAAGGGATAAATGCCTGCATCCCAACGATTTTGGGTTATTTAGGAATTGGTATCGCAGCGGGAGTAGTAGGAAAAAATGTTGGACTATCCATTATGGAGATCGCACTGATGTCGATTTTAATTTATGCCGGTGGAGCCCAGTTTATTATTTGTGGTATGCTAGCGATCCAGTCACCGATCTCAGCAATTATTTTTACAACTTTTTTAGTTAATTTGCGCCATTTTTTAATGAGTATGTCTGTGGCTTCTTATTTCAAGAAAGAACCGCTGATAACTAGTATTGGAATTGGTACTCTTTTAACTGATGAATCTTATGGCGTACTCATGACAGCATTAACAAACGACCGTCAAGTAAGTTCTGCTTGGACGCATGGTTTAAATATTACGGCTTATTTGGCGTGGATCATTTCAACTATCATAGGTGGATTATTAGGTACCTTTATCCCAGATCCTTACCTTTTAGGCTTAGATTTTGCTTTAGTAGCAATGTTTGCGGGATTGTTTATTTTACAAGTAGATGGACCCATCAAAAAGCATACGAAAGAAACATTGATTGTTTTAGGAACAGTTTGTCTATCGTTGTACGTATTTATGGGCTTTTTTTCACCAGAGATTTCTGTTCTATTCGCTACACTTTTAGGCTGTACAGTTGGGATGGTGAATCATCATGAGTAGTAATTATGTTTTGTTGACGATTTTAGGGTGTTCGATTGTTACCTGGATTCCACGGATTTTTCCCTTTTTGATTTCAAAACGGGTAGATTTTCCAGAATGGTTTCTTCGCTTTTTATCGTATATTCCTATTTGTATCTTGACGGCGCTCTTATTTCAGAGTATTTTAGAAGTTCAGGCAACAGGCTTTCCTAAAGTAAAAACGTTAGAAGCGTTAAGTTGTATTCCTACTTTACTTGTTGCTATTCGTACAAAAGATTTGATGAAAACAGTTGTAGTAGGAATCGTTACGATTGCATTATTACGTATTTTTTTAGGCTAAGTGCCAGAAGGAGAATAATATGAACGAATTATTAGCACAAATTTTTACAGCATTAGTAATCGATGAAAATGAAAGTCACTACTTTTTGCAAAAAAATGGGATTACATTGCGTTTATCTAAAGAAGAAGGTACACATGAGATCGGTGAAGCTGTAGAAGGCTTCGGTTATATGAATCAAAAACAAGAACCAGAGATGACGACGAACATACCTACGGCTCGGATAGGCCAATATGCATTCGGAACAGTGACAGGTACAAGACGTGATTTAGGCGCCTTTGTGGACATTGGTTTAAAAGATAAGGATGTTGTCGTTTCATTGGATGAACTGCCTGTAATGCGTGAATTATGGCCTAAAAAAGGGGATCAATTGATGATCGCTTTAAAAGTTGATAATAAAGAACGAATCTGGGGCGAATTAGCAGATGAGAAAATTTTCAAAGCGATGGCCAAACCTGGAACGGAAGAGTTGAAAAATGAAAATATCAGCGGCATCGTGTACCGCTTAAAAATGGTCGGTTCATTTGTTTTGACGGATGATTTTTATAGTGCCTTTATCCACCCTTCAGAACGTTATCAAGAACCTCGTTTAGGGGAAAGAGTGAATGGTCGTGTGATCGGTGTACGCCCGGATGGCACCCTTAATATTTCTTTAAAACCACGTGGTTATGAGGCTATCAGTGATGATGCAGCGATGATCTTAACTTTTTTGGAACGATCAGCAGATCATACTATCCCTTTTACAGATAAATCAAATCCTGAAGAAATCAAACAAACTTTCGGTATCAGCAAAGCACAATTCAAACGTGCAATCGGTAATTTATTGAAGCAAGGAAAAATTACTCAAGAAGCAGGATTGACTCATTTAAAAGAAGATCAATCAGAAAAATAGTAGTTTGTTTATTCTAATTGAGAATCACTTGCAAATACTCAAGAGATATTTTATACTTATTATAATGTAATACTAGAAATGACGATTCTAGATTATAATTATTATAATTAAGGGGCTGCATTAATGGATTCTACTGCTGCTTTAAAGAAGACAAAACAACAATTGCATGAATCTGGTTTCAAGCTGACGCCTCAACGAGAGGCAACAGTTTTGGTCCTACTTGAAAATGAGAAAGATCATTTATCTGCAGAAGATATTTACTTTTTAGTAAAGCAGAAGAGCCCGGAAATTGGTTTAGCAACGGTTTATCGAACATTAGAAATTTTAACTGACTTAAAAGTCGTAGATAAAGTAAGCTTCAATGACGGATTAGCGCGTTATGACTTACGTAAAGAAGGAGCAAAACATTTCCATCATCATCTTTTATGTTTAGAATGTGGAAATATCGAAGAAGTAGAAGATGATTTACTAGGTGAAGTAGAACAGGTGATCGAACAACGATATCATTTTATGGTGAAAGATCATCGCCTAACATTCCATGGTATCTGTCAAGCATGTCAACAAAAAAGGAAAAATCAACCAACTGAATAGCTTAGTTCTGAATAGTGAATGTCGAATAAAGCAAATTTTCATATTATCGTTTTTCGATTTTTACTTTTTAAATGATTGACAATTCTGACAGAATCTCTTACAATGACTTCAATAAACAATAAATGTTTTGATAAGAACTAGTAAGATAATACAGGCGTACAGAAAGTAGCCGGTTGTTGAGAGGCGCGCAAACCTAATGTATCTGAATTCCTCTTTGAACTTCACACCGAATCGAGTAGGCTGTGACGGTTATGTGCACCCGTTATTGTGCCAGGGTATAATTTTGTACCTGTCAAGTCAATGAGTGCAAGCTGATTGTAAACAAAGGTGGTAACACGGATCATTCGGTCTCGTCCTTTTCAGAAATGAAGAGGACGAGGCTTTTTTTATTTTAGTCGTATCAATTTTTTATTGTTTGATTATAGGAAAAATGAAGGGAAGTTATTGTATGAGTTTTAAATCATTAAGCAAACCGATCAATTTTGAACAAGTCAAATCTTTATCAAAATTAACACCTGAACAAGAGAAAGTAAAAGCTGTTCGTGATCAAGAATTAAAAGAAATCATCGAAGGGGAAAGTGAAAAAATTCTTTTAGTGATCGGTCCCTGTTCAGCACATAATGAAGATGCTGTAATGGAATATGTTACACGCTTAGCAAAGCTACAAGAAAAAGTCCAAGATAAAATTTTTATGGTTCCACGCGTTTATACCAATAAACCTAGGACAAATGGCGACGGCTATAAAGGATTATTACATCAACAAAATCCAGAAGGTGAAAGTAATTTAATCAAAGGAATTGCAGCCGTTCGCAGTTTACATAATCGTGTGATCAGTGAAACGGGATTAACAACAGCAGATGAAATGCTTTATCCTGAAAACTTAGAATTTGTTCAAGATCTAGTTAGTTATATTGCAGTTGGAGCGCGTTCTGTAGAGGACCAACAACATCGATTCGTTGCTAGTGGCATCAATCAACCCACAGGCATGAAAAATCCAACTAGCGGCAATTTAAAGGTATTATTTAACTCATTATATGCAGCACAACAAAAACAAGAATTTATTTTTAACGGACTTGAAGTTGAATCTAGCTCTAACCCCTTAGCGCATGTTGTATTAAGAGGTGGGTTAAACGAGTACGGAGAGAACAATCCTAACTATCACTACGAAGACTTATTGAAAGTAGTAAATCTGTATAAAGAGGGGGATTACAAAAATCCTTTTATCGTCATTGACACAAATCATGACAATTCTGGAAAACAACACAAAGAACAAATTAGGATCCTTAAAGAAACCTTGTTCAATCGCTCGTGGAATCATGATATGAAAAAATGGGTCCGTGGTTTTATGATTGAAAGTTTCCTTGAAGGTGGACGTCAAGAAGCCAATGGAAAAACATTTGGACAATCTATTACTGATCCATGTTTAGGATGGGATGAGACAGAGTCATTAGTGAACTATATTGCTGAACATGCTTGATTTCAATAAAAAAAAGAGGGCTTATGAGGCTAGGAAATAACTTTACGAGTTAAATTCTAGCTTTAAGGAATTCGAATAAACGGCGGGAGCAAAAACCATGCCTTCAGAAATAAGCGGGCGTTAAACGCTTGTGTCTCAATCTTGTGGGCGTATTTTAAAAATTTTGTCAAAAATCTTTTTTATTGATCAAGAAGGAGCTGGAAAAATGAATAGGAGTCATGTTGTTGCGTTACTTCAAATAAATTACCAAGCATTTAAAAAAGGTAAAGGGAAATGGTTTGATAAACGAGTAGTTTATACAGTTGCGCAATCATTCGCAAACAATGAACGCAGTTTCTCAGATATGGATTACCGTTGGATGGAAAAACAGCTTCAAAGTGAGCTGGGAATTTTTAATGTGTTAGTGCAACCAGTTAGAGGGATTTTATTAGGAATATTATTAGCAAATGGTAAATCGAAGGCATTAGATATTCATCTGTTGATCACTGATTATCAGCGATTGCGTGATGTGGGTTTCCAGGCGTCTTCCTACTCTTATTTTTCGGCTTACTTGCTTCAATATACTGAAACAGCTGAGAAAGAATTTATCATACGTAGAGGACAAAGTATTTTTGAAGAACTAAAGGCGCATCATTATTTTCTTACTGGTGCCGAGGATGGTATGGTTGCAATCGCTTTGGCTCAGCAAAAAAACTTAGAATCTTTGACGACTAAACAGGTTGGAGATTTGGTGGAAGAGTATTACCAAATCTTAAATGATCGTGGATTTCATAAGTCAAATCAACTTCAATTTGCTGCGGCGACCGCTGCTATGCTAACTGGCAAGTTCTCTATTGAATTGATCGACCAAATTGAATTTGTAATAGATGAGTTGAAAGGATTAGGGCTTCGATTTAGACCTGAATTTTATAATAGTATCGTCACACTTGCTTTTTTGAATACGTTAAAAAAAATAAATTTTCAAGCCTTAAGTGAGTACTTAGAGCTTCTTGAAGAAAAAACAAATTTACGTTTTTATAAGGACTTTCGTCATTATTTAGCTTTAGGTTTACTGATAAATGAAGAAATGAGCCTTTTGTCTAACAATAATTTGAATATATCCGCATTAACGATCACAATGATGATGGCACAAGAAGCTAGTGCAGTGGCTGCGGCTATTGCTGTCTCTGTAGCAGCTTCTAATTCCAGTTCATAAAAACGAATTTGGCTAGACAAATTTAGGTTTAACCTTTACAATAAGAAAGGCTTTCAAACAGATATTGTTCTTGAAAAGCAAAACGACACAAACAATTAAAATTGTAAAAAAATGTAAAACCAGAAGAAATGGTGAAATAGGTTTCTTTTATTTTCGGATGCAAAATCCTTTATCCCAATTTCTTTAAGATAGGAGGACAAAATATGTCCATGTTTTTAGATCAGGTAACGATCGATGTCAAAGCTGGTAAGGGTGGAGACGGAATGGTTGCCTTTCGTAGAGAAAAATACGTACCTGATGGCGGACCTGCCGGAGGTGATGGTGGTCAAGGCGGAGATGTTATTCTTGTTGTGGAAGAAGGATTACGTACCTTGATGGATTTTCGCTTTAATCGTCATTTTAAAGCACAGCCAGGTGAAAATGGCATGAGTAAAGGCATGCATGGCCGTGGCTCAGAAAATACCTTTGTAAAAGTTCCGCCAGGTACAACGGTTCGTGATGCTGAAACAGGTACGTTGATTGGTGATTTGATTGAAAATGGTCAGACACTGACTGTAGCAAAAGGCGGACGAGGTGGACGAGGGAATATTCGTTTTGCTTCTGCTAAAAATCCAGCACCTGAAATTGCTGAAAATGGTGAACCTGGTCAAGAAAGAAAAATCGAATTAGAATTGAAAGTTTTAGCTGACGTTGGTTTAGTTGGTTTTCCTTCAGTTGGAAAATCTACCTTACTTTCAGTTATTTCATCAGCTCGCCCTAAAATTGGTGCCTATCACTTTACAACATTAGTTCCTAACCTTGGAATGGTGTCAACAAGTGATGGACGTAGTTTTGCTGCGGCAGATTTGCCAGGGTTGATCGAAGGCGCATCTCAAGGTGTTGGACTTGGAACACAATTTTTACGCCATATTGAACGGACTAGGGTTATTTTACATGTAATCGATATGAGTGGGATGGAAGGACGCGATCCTTATGAAGATTATCTAGCTATCAATAAAGAGCTAGCATCTCACAACATGCGTTTGATGGAACGTCCACAAATTATTGTAGCAAATAAAATGGATATGCCAGAAGCAGAAGAAAATTTAAAAAAATTCAAAGAAAAAATCGAAAAAGAACGGACAGATGAGTATGCAGATCATCTACCGATTTTCCCGATTTCTGGTGTTTCACGTAAAGGAATCGAGCCTTTACTTAACGCAACAGCTGATTTGATCGATGTAACGCCAGAATTTCCATTATATGAGGAAGAAATCGTTGAAGATGTTGTTCGTTATGGTTTCCAACCAGAAGGACCAGAATTTACAATTGACCGTGATTCTGATGCAACGTGGATTTTATCTGGAGATTCGTTGGAGAAATTATTCCAAATGACCAACTTTGAACATGACGAAAGTGTTATGCGATTTGCACGTCAATTACGTGGTATGGGCATTGATGAAGCGTTACGAGCTCGTGGAGCGAAAGATGGAGATATTGTCCGAATCGGTGAGTATGAGTTTGAATTTGTAGAATAATAACGAAAAAAAAGCTGATGCTTGTGTATCGGCTCTTTTTTCGTTATTAAATTGAAGTATAGAGTATCTGAAACACTATATCGTTAAAACAGACATTTACAGAGTTAGAATTTTTTTTAAGCTTCGTTTATGTTTTCTTTTATATAATAAATTTAGTCAAAGGAAGAGGGAAATTACAACTTTATTAACAAAAATTTCACTTTAGGATGTGGTGATATCCATTGATCGATCCGGTACAGAGGTCACAGGCAAACAAATAGGAGGAACACCTTGTTTGTCAACCACCGAGATAATCGATTTTCATTGCTTTAATGACTAGTTTATTGATAGAATAAGAATATCAAAAAGAACGAGGTGGTCATATGTCTAAACGAGTTATTATTATGCATTTTGAAGTAGAAAGTCAAGCTTACCAAGCATTTTCAGAAATAAAGAAATTATATGCTGAAAAAAAAATCAAAGGAGAACAAATGGCTGTAGTAACCCATGTAAACGATGGTGTTCATCAGTTTAAAATCGATGATTTTCTAGATTTTACAGGCAATAATCATACATCAACGAATAGTATGATCGGAATGCTGATTGGTATTTTAGGTGGTCCATTAGGTATCTTATTAGGCTGGTTTGCAGGGAGTTTGTTCGGAGCTTCTCAAGATGCCAAAGAAATCCAAGGAGCCCAAACAGTTTTTGAACATGTGACAAAGCAAATCGGCGAAGGAGAAACGGGCTTGATCTTGATCGCTGAGGAAGATGACAATCGGCCTTTAAATCAATTGATCATGAACGAATTGGGTGGAGAAATCACTCGTCTAGATTTTGAAGACGTGGAAAAAGAAATTACAGATGCTAAAGCAGTAGAAAAAGAAACAAAAGATTCAGCTAAAAAATCATGGCACGATAAAAAACAGGATACAAACAAAATTGATGAAAATTAATCGTTGATCAGTGTTACAATAAAGAAGTGAGAAGACGTGACAAAGAATTTATGTCTACGCGTCTTCTTTTTTTATAAGGATGTGAAACAGATGCTGAAAATACTATTAGTTGAAGATGATGAAATCTTATCGGACAGTATTTTAGAAATTTTATCTGAAACAGGTGAAATCACTCAAGTTTATGATGGTGAAGAGGCTTTGTATGAGGGAGAACGGGGGATTTATGATCTGATCGTACTAGATTTGATGTTGCCATCACTATCGGGTGAGCAGGTCTTGACTGCTTTGAGGAAGAAAAATATTTATACCCCTGTTTTAATATTGACTGCTAAAGATGGGCTAGATGATAAAGTGAACGGCTTTAAAAACGGTGGCGATGATTATCTGACAAAGCCTTTTCACCGAGAAGAATTATTGCTGAGAGTTCAGGCACTTGCCCGTCGTGCATTAGGCATGAATGGTCAAAATAAGTTAGTTGTTAATGAACTAAGTTTGGATTTGGATAATCGTCAAGCATGTTTTAAGAACAACGAATTGACGCTTCAAGGGAAAGAATTTGATTTATTGCATTATCTAATGCAAAATCAGGGTCGCATCATTACAAAAGATCAATTGTTCGATCGAATTTGGGGATTTCAATCAGACACCACATTAACAGTTGTTGAAGTTTATATGAGCAACCTCAGGAAAAATTTAAAACCATTAGGAATTGACCGTTGGATCAAAACGTTACGTAATGTAGGCTATCTTTTTGAAGTACCAGAGGGCTTGGATCATGAATAAACAACTAAGCAAAAAACAAAGAATCAATTATTTTTTGATAAACTTACTTTCATTCGCAAGTATTTTCCTTATCTTAGGGCTGATCGTTTTTCAATTAGTGCAAACATCTATTTACCAAACAGTCGACCATGATTTAGAACGACTTGCTGATGATCAAAAGTTTCTACAACATCAACTGATCAAAAACGAACCATCAAAAGACAGTTCTTTTGAGTTAGGTAAATTTGATACACCGCCGCCTAACAATTTTCAACAACAGGTAATTCTTTGGTCAAAAAGCGGGGAAATACTCAATGAAGAAGAGTTAGGCTCTCGATTTTACGATTTCCAAAATTTAAACTTATCTACTGCAGATTTACGTAAAATCAGCAGTGTCCAAACCAAAGATAGTAATGGTCGTTCTTTGCAATTTCGCTCGATCACATTGCCAGTCGAAAATCAAAATCAGGTTGCTTATATTCAACTTTTGGTGAATACTGACCCTATAAAAGGAACTGTGGAACAATTTAAACAAATTCTGATCATCTGCATGATCATCTTTGGATTATTGTCCATTGCCCTAAGCTATTTTCTTTCCAAATGGTTTATGAAACCTATATTGATCTCTTGGAAAAAACAGCAAGAATTCGTTGAAAATGCCTCACATGAACTGAGAACACCTTTAACGATTATTCAAGCAAAATTAGAAAAATTATTCACAAAGCCAAATCATACGATTTTAGAAGAATCTGAAACAATTGCTTTATCACTAGATGAAGTACAACGCTTAAGCCAATTGACAAGTGATTTACTTCTATTAGCTCGTTCAGATTCCAATGCACTGACACTGGAAAAAGAGCCGGTAAAAATCAACCACTTTTTGAATACCATTTTATTGCCATATCAAGAATTAGCTTTAGCTGAAGAAAAAGCTTTTGTCATTGATTTAGGTGAAGAGCAGAAATTATTTTTCGATAAAAAAAGAATTCATCAGTTACTGATCATTTTGTTAGACAATGCACTTAAATATACTGAATCTGGTGAGAAAATCACTGTTTATTCAAGCGTAAAAAATAACGAATGGTCAATCAAAATCAGTGATACAGGCATTGGTATCGCCGAGGAGAAAAAAGCAGCAGTCTTTGAAAGATTCTATCGTGGAGAAGAATCACGAAATCGCAAAACAGGTGGCTATGGCATTGGACTATCTATTGCGAAGTGGATCGTGGACGAGCATCAAGGGAAAATTGAACTAACAGATACTACGCCAAAAGGAACTACTGTTATTTTACGTTTTCCTGTAAAATAAATATTATTTGCTAAAGCGGCAACTTTCTTCTAAAATAAAAGAGAAGTTTAAGGAAAGTTAGGTAGCTCATGGAATTACAATTTTTAGGTACAGGCGCTGGGGTTCCAGCAAAACATCGTAACGTAAGTAGTATCGCTCTAAAACTATTAGATGAAAGAAATGCAGTATGGTTATTTGATTGTGGTGAAGGGACACAGCTACAAATTCTAAAAAGCAATATCCGCCCAAGAAAAATCGAAAAAATTTTTATTACTCATTTGCATGGGGATCATATTTTTGGCTTGCCTGGTTTATTAAGCAGTCGTTCGTTCCAAGGCGGAAATGAAAAATTAGAAATTTATGGTCCAACTGGTATAGCAGAGTTCGTTCGAACCACATTAAAAGTGTCACAGACACGTCTTTCATATGAATTAACGTTTATTGAAATAAAAGAAGGTGTCGTATTTTCTGACAAACAATTCACTGTGACGTGCAAAAAATTAGATCATGGAATTGCTAGTTTTGGCTATCGCATCGTAGAAGCCGATCATGAAGGAGAATTGCAAGTCGACAAATTAGCTGCTTTAAACATCCCCTCGGGTCCAATCTATGGTCAAATCAAGCGTGGGGAATCCGTAACATTATCAGATGGACGAGTAATTGATGGGAAAGACTTTGTTGGTGAAAGAAAATCGGGTAGAATCGTAACGATTCTTGGCGATACCAGAAAAACACCAAATAGTGTCTCGCTAGCAGAAAATGCGGATATCTTAGTGCACGAGAGTACCTTCAATAAAGACGAAGAAAAAATGGCGAAAGCCTATTATCACTCTACAAGCCAACAAGCAGCACAAGTCGCGTTAGAAGCCCATGTGGAAAAACTAATATTGACGCACATCAGCGCGCGTTATTTAACTGGTGATATTATCCATTTAGAAAATGAAGCAAAAGAGATTTTTCCTAAAACAAGAATCGTGAAAGATATGGAAATAGTAGAGATTCCATTTAAAGCTGAGTAAGGGGGAATTAGGATGTACAAAGGACAAGATTTAACAGATAAGGTAGTCGTGGTAACAGGCGGTTCAGCTGGTTTAGGCGAACAAATTTGTTATGAAGCAGCAAAAAAAGGAGCAATCGTCGTTGTATGCGCCAGACGAATCAATTTGATTGGTAAAGTAAAAGAAACCTGTGAAGAACTAAGTGGTAAAACTGCATTTTCTTTCCAGCTAGATATTTCAGATCCAGAAAATGTAGAGAATGTTTTTGAAAAAATCAAAGCAGAAGTAGGTCCTATTGATGTTTTAGTCAACAATGCAGGTTTTGGAATTTTTGAAAACTTTGTAGATATTGATTTAGCAGTCGCTAGAAATATGTTTGAAGTGAATGTTTTAGGTTTGATGGTATTTACGCAAAAAGCAGCGCTTCAAATGGCTGAAAGAGGATCTGGTCATATCATCAATGTGGCTTCTATGGCTGGAAAAATGGCCACAGCAAAATCGACAGTTTATTCAGCTACGAAATTTGCCGTTTTAGGATTTTCAAATGCATTACGCCTAGAATTAAAGCCTTTAGGAATTTCTGTGACAACAGTTAATCCAGGTCCCATTCAAACAGAGTTTTTTGATAAAGCTGATCCATCAGGCGACTATTTAGCTTCTGTCGACTTGTTTGTATTAGAGCCAAATAAATTAGCCAAAGAAATCGTGAATGCTATGGGTACATGCAAACGAGAAATCAATCGTCCAAGATTGATGGAAGGTGCCTATCGTTTATACACATTATTTCCGCATATGGGGGATTTATTAGCTAGTGGTGTATTAAATAAAAAGTAACATATCAAATCAGCGTTTACTTACATGAGGGGGAAATCAAATATGAAAAATCAATGGCGTGTCGTTATCGGCCTTATTTTAGTTTTGATCGTTGTTATTTTTGCAGTGTTAAATAGTCAAACAGTACCAGTCAATTTCGGGTTTACGAAAATTACCGGTCCGCTGATCCTTATTATTCTAGGATCTGCGATTCTCGGCGCACTAATCGGCTTACTAACGTCGACAACTACATTGTTGAAACAGAAAAAACAAGTGAAAGAGTTACAGAGCGAAATTGAAGTATATAAAACAGATGCAGATAAATTAGCACAAGACGAAATTGAAAAAGTAAAAAGAACATACGAAAATCAGCTGGCTGAACTACAAGCGAAATATGATGCTGTAGCAGCTGCTGCGCCTATCACGCCAAGTGCTGATACGGAGTCTGTGGGCAGTCGTGTCGATCATTTTACTAAACCAAGAAGCGGCGAAGAAAAAATATAACACTAAAAAAGCAAAGGTAAAGCATAAACCGTTTATCTTTGCTTTTTAATTTGTTGATTTTTAGGATACTTTCTTTAGTTTTCTTGCGCTATTTGATATAATTATCTGGTTAGGAGTGACGTCGTGAAAAAAGCAAAATATACATGGCAATTACGAGAAAAGAGTGATTTGCCTGAAGAATTTTCAAATATACTAACCAATGAACAAATCAATCCCTTATTGGGCCAGATTTTATGGCATCGTGGTATTCAGTCAAAAGAAGCGCTAGAAACGTTTTTGCGCCCTACAATAGACAATCTTTATGATCCTTTTTTAATGCATGATATGGAAAAAACAGTAACAAGAATCCAAGATGCTGTAGCCCAAGGTGAAAAAATAGTGGTTTACGGGGATTATGATGCAGATGGTATTACAAGTACCACGGTTATGAAAGAAGCAATCGAGCTGATTGGCGGGGAAGTGGAGTACTTCTTGCCGAATCGATTCATTCACGGTTATGGACCTAATCTAGCTGTCTTTAAAGAACAAATTGAAAATGGTGTCCAATTAATTATTACTGTTGACAATGGAGTTGCAGGGAATGAAGCTATCAACTATGCCATGGAGCAAGGGATCGATGTCATCGTAACAGATCATCATGAATTGCCTCCAGAATTACCAAAGGCGTTTTCGATCATTCATCCGAAACATCCACAAGGTCATTATCCCTTTGGAGAATTAGCTGGAGTGGGAGTGGCTTTTAAAGTTGCAACTGCTTTATTAGGAGAATTGCCTGCTGAATTTCTTGATTTAGTAGCGATCGGTACAATTGCTGATTTAGTTTCACTAACAGATGAAAATCGAGTACTTGTCAAAATGGGACTGGAAATGATTCAAAATGGTGAAAGAATCGGCTTAGATAGTTTGATCCACTCAGCTGAACTAAAAAAAGAAGCCATTAGTGAGGAAAATATTGGTTTTACGATCGCACCACGATTGAATGCATTAGGTAGATTAGGTGATGCGACTCCAGGTGTGGAACTGATGACAACATTTGATGAAGAAGAAGCAGAGCGAATCGCAACGTATATCAATAGCCAAAATGATGAACGAAAAGAAATCGTGGCTAAGATCACTAAAGAAGCTTTTGAACTTATTGACCCCACTGATTCTATCCATATTGTTGCAAAGCAGGGGTGGCACGAAGGGGTTCTTGGGATCGTTGCTGGCAGAATCATGCAAGATACAGGGAAACCGACGATCGTGCTTACGATCGATGAAAACAACGAATCAGCTAAAGGTTCTGGCCGAAGCGTCTCAGCTTTGAATTTGTTTGATGCATTAAGTGAAATTCGTGAAGAATTTACACATTTTGGTGGTCATCATATGGCTGCTGGTATGACGTTGCCTGTGGTCAATATCGCTAAAGTAAAACAACATCTGATCCATTATCTAGAGACAAATCAAATCGATTTGTCTCAAGGACAAGAACTCTTGATAGATGAGTCATTAAAAGTTGAAGAAGCAACGATTTCATTTATTCAGCAATTAAAAATTCTTGCTCCTTTAGGTACAGATAATCCCGTACCTAATTTCTTATTTGAAGATGTCTCAGTCGAACAAAGCCGTCAAATCGGAGCAGATAAAAGTCATCTTAAATTCCAAATAAGCCAAGGCAGTACTAAATTAGATGCCATTGCCTTTCAAATGGGCAACCAAGTCGATGAATTCGGGCAGGGAACGACCAATATAGCAGGGCAATTGTCGATCAATGAGTGGAATGGAAATAAAAAACCGCAACTAATGGTCAGCGATTTTTCAGTTGATGGCGTTCAGTTATTCGATCTACGAGGGAAAAATGCTCGCCAAAAAGAAATACCTTCAGCAAATACGCTATATGTTTATTTTAATGTAGATAGCCAAAAATTGATCGATGATCAAACTAGTCAGCAACATTTGTTTACCAGTATTCCTGAAGCAGTAGCAACGATCGAAGCAACAAATAGCGAACAACTCGTTTTTGTTGACTGTCCAGACGATATCGATTTATTAAAACAAATCACACAAGTTGGAAAAATAGAGCGTGTCTATATGATGGGAATTTCTCAAGAAGAAGCCTATTTAAATGGAACTGGAACAAGAGAACAATATGCCCAACTATACAAATTTGTGAGACAACAGGAACAAGTAGATGTTCGCTATAAACTGAATGTTGTCGCTAAACATTTAAAAATACAAGAAAAGTTATTAATTTTTATGATTCAGGTGTTTTTTGATCTAGGATTTGTTACAATAGAAAACGGTGTTTTAAGAAAAGTTGAGAACCCTGAAAATCATCCTTTGACGGAAAGTACGGTCTATCAAACTCGCTTAAAAAGAATTAAAACAGAAGAGTTTTTGTTATACAGCGATCGTGAGACATTACAACAATGGCTGTGGAATGAGGAGGAAGTATAAAAAATGGATTTAAAAGATTATATTGCTAGTATTCCAGATTATCCAGAAAAAGGCGTTATATTTAGAGATATCTCACCATTGATGGCAAATGGGGAGGCGTATCGTGAAGCAACAAAACAAATCGTTGATTATGCAAAAGAAAAAAGAATCGACATGGTCGTAGGACCTGAAGCACGTGGCTTTATCGTAGGATGTCCTGTGGCATACGAGCTAGGTGTTGGTTTTGCTCCTGTCCGTAAAAAAGGCAAGTTGCCTCGTGAAACAATAGAAGTAACCTATGATTTAGAATATGGTTCGGATACATTAACGCTTCACAAAGATGCGATAATCCCTGGGCAACGAGTATTGATCTGTGATGATTTATTAGCAACTGGCGGCACAATCAAGGCGACTATCGAGCTGATTGAGTCTTTAGGCGGAATTGTTGTAGGTTGTGCATTTTTGATCGAATTGATGGACTTACACGGACGTGACAAAATTAACGGCTATGAAATCGTTACATTGATGGAATATTAAAAAAATGATCTTTACCTTGGATAAAATCCAGAGTAGAGATCATTTTTATTTTGTCCTATGGATATTTACGATAGATATAATGTTGCTGTTCATTTTTTTTTCTTGTATGGGTGTATCTTTTCTCATCCCATAACATGAACCATATAATGAATAGAGGGCTAACAATAAGTAAAGCGGACTGTAACCCTAATGTTCCTAAGAAAATACCAATAATCAATACAACAAATAATAACCCGCCACGACGAATTGCTTTCATTCTTAATCACCTCATAATTTTTATCGAACAAACGTTTGTATAATCATTATACGAATGTTTGTTCGGTTTGTAAAGAGATAAATACAAAAAAGGTACTTCTTTTTGACAAGTCAAAAAAAGAAGTACCTTAAAACCTTTAAATAAAGGATTTTGTATTATTCTAAGTATAAAGCAATATTGAAAAGAACATGAAGCCTGCTCCCAACATAACAAACAAATGCCAAACCACATGCATAAAACGAACACTTTTTAAGCTATAAAATGCAGCTCCTAATGTGTATGAAACACCTCCTGCAACTAATAACGCGATTCCCGTAGGTCCTAAAGAATGATATAATGGTTTTGCAGCAGTTATACAAAGCCAACCCATAATAATATAAATGATGGTCGATACATTTTTTACTGTTTCTTGTTTGTGGAGTGTTAAGGATTTATAGACGACACCACTGATTGCCATCACCCAGATAAGCACGAACAATAGCCAACCAAGCCAGCCTTTGATACTTAGTAAACAAAATGGCGTATAACTTCCAGCAATCAATAAAAAAATCGAACTATGATCAAAAACTTGGAAAACTTTCTTCGCTCTAGTAAAAATCAAACTGTGAAATAAAGTCGAAGCTAAAAATAAGAGCACCAGCGTTGAACCATAAATAGCATAGGAAACAACGTGGACCGCAGAACCAAGATGTGCACCTTTAACCAGTAAAATCACTAATCCTGCAATACTTAATCCAGCCCCGATCCCGTGAGTTACCGCATTAAGAACTTCATTTAAAATCATATATTTTTTTGAAAATTTTACTTTTTCCAAGAAATCAGCTTCCTTCATTTTAATTTGGTGAAAAATAATTCTTTGTCTGTTATAATATAAACAGACATTTAAGCCTCAAAAGTATTTTACCACGAATTGAGGTTGTTTTTAAAGAAAGAGTGATAAAATTATGACAAATGTTAAAATTGTGACGGATTCTTCTTGCACAATGCTGAAAAGTGTACGCGATGATTTAGCTATTCAAATGATGCCTTTATCTGTGATGATTGACGGTGTAGTGTACGCTGATGACGATCATTTAGAAGGCGAAAAGTTTATGGAATTGATGAGTACAGCAAAAGCATTGCCTAAGACCAGCCAACCGCCAATCGGCGAATTTGTTGAACTATATGACCGCTTAGGTGCTGATGGTAGCGAAGTGATTTCAATCCATATGACAAAAGGTTTGAGCGGGACAGTAGAAGCAGCAAGACAAGCTGGAAACCTAAGCTCTGCTAATGTTACGGTAATCGATAGTGATTTCACTGACCAAGGATTATCATTTCAGGTAATTCAAGCTGCAAAACTTGCTAAAAATGGAGCAAGTGTTCCAGAAATTTTAGCTGAAATCAATCACGTCAAAGAAAATACAAAATTATTCATTGGAATTTCTACATTAGATAATCTAGTTAAGGGCGGCCGAATCAGCCGGGCAACTGGATTATTGTCCAGTATTTTTAATATGAAAGTCGTCATGGATTTCGATCATACAGAACTGATACCAGTCGCTAAAGGTCGAGGCATGAAAACTTTCAATAAATGGTTTGATGAGCTAAAACATGAGTTGAGTACGTTATCCAATGTTCGACAAATCGGTATTTCTCATGCAGATGGGTTAGAATTAGCGAATGGATTTAAAGAAGGACTACAAGCATTGTTTCCTGATATGGATATTCCTGTATTACATACAAATCCTGTGATCGCAACACATACAGGTAAAGGTGCTTTTGCTATCATGTACTATACAGACTGAGTTTTGAGCAGATCAAACTGATCTGCTCTTTTTAATAATAGTTTTTGTGAATTTTACTGTACAAATGGACATAAACTAGAGATAATTTAGTTTAGTAAAATAAAATTTAGACACTGTGTATCAACGAATTAGTCTGTTCTCATGTGTTGCAAAAGAGGATAATAGCGCTCAAATTTATAAGTCTTCAGACCAGAACATTTTTCGTGACTTACAGCAAAGGAAGGAATACAATGAAACTATTTTTAAAAAACAATTGGCCTAATTTTGCGCTCTTTTTTATTACCATTATTGGCGTATTTTTATTATTGATCGTGGCTGTTCCTAAAGCTAAACCAATTTTAGGCACTGGCGCACTGCAAAAAGCTAAAAGTGAAACAAAAGAAGTCATTCACTATACGGCAATCGGCGATTCATTAACTGAAGGGATAGGTGATTCAACTAGTTCAGGCGGCTTTGTCCCATTAGTTGCGAAGGATTTGCAGGAACAGTACAATTTAAATGGTGTTCAAATAGATAATTTTGGTAAAAACGGCGACCGAAGCGATCAAATTCTCAAACGGATCAAAAAAAATAAAGAAATTCAAGAAGGCTTAGCTTCAGCTGATGTCATTACTTTAACAGTGGGCGGGAACGATTTAATGAAAGTAATCAAAGGGGATATTTTCCGTTTGACGAAAAAATCATTTGAAAAACCTTTAAAAAATTATCAAAAAGAAGTAGAAAAATTATTTGCCGAAATCCGTGAATACAATGCTGATGCGCCGATCTACGTATTAGGGATTTATAATCCATTTTATCTTTATTTCCCTGATATCACAGAAATGCAGGAGATAGTGGATACTTGGAATAATGGTACACAAGAAATTGTCAACACAGAAAAAAATGCCTATTTTATTCCAATCAATGACTTACTTTACAAAGGAAAAGGGGACGAGGTAGGAATCGTTAGCAGTGAAGATATAGCTTCTGGGACTACTTCTAGTGAAGAACAAGATATCAAAAATAATGCATTATACGAAGAAGATCACTTTCACCCCAATAATTTAGGCTATCAAATCATGGCAAGTGCAGTACGTAACGAAATGGTAAAAAAACAAGATAAATGGCTTGAAAAAGGAAGTGAGTGAGATAAATGAAAAATGAATCAGAAAAAAAAGAAGAAGTTAAAAAAGTGACCAAACGAAAAAAAAATGCGCCTGAAGTGAAAAAATCGATCAATCATTGGAAAGTTGCTTTTATTGTTTTGATTGCGCTGATCATCGGAAGTCTAGCGTTTGTCTTTGTAAGAGTTACTCAAATCCGTGAACCAAACTATAAACCTGTTCCAGAGCTAGTTGAAAAAGACGGAACACCTGTTATTGCAATTCAATCTAAGAAAAAACAAATAAATGCACTAATTGATTTTTATCTTAGTGATTTCCAAAAAGGATCAGACATTACCTATGAATTCTATTTAGAAAATGAAGCGATGTTGAATGGTACCTTTAAAGTTCTGGGTCATCCAATTCAGTTCTATCTTTATTTTGATCCATACGTAATGGATGATGGGAATGTGCAACTAAAAGCCAAAAGTTTATCTATTGGTACCTTAGGATTACCGATGAAAGAGATTTTGAAATTTGTCAAAAGAGATTATAAATTACCAAATTGGGTAGAAGTCAATCCAGATGACAGCACTATTTTACTTCGTTTAGATCAATTTAGAATGCAAAATGGCTTGTTTATTCGTGCTGAAAAAATAAATTTAGTTGACGATGACATCCGTATGAATATTTATTTGCCAAAAGATAGCAATGACAAGAAGGAGGAGTCAAATTGAGGGAAAAAGCGATTTTTGCCGGCGGCTGTTTTTGGTGCATGATCCAGCCATTTGACACACAGCCAGGTATCCACTCGGTAACGTCTGGTTACACAGGCGGACATGTTGTTGACCCAACGTACGAACAAGTGCTGAGTCATACGACAGGTCACACCGAAGCCGTTGAGATCGAATTTGATCCAGCAATCATGTCTTATGAGAAATTAGTTGAGATTTATTGGCATCAGACAGATCCAACTGATGCTTTAGGTCAGTTTGAAGATCGAGGGGATAACTATCGTCCAGTAATCTTTTATACAAGTGAGGAACAGAAAAAAATTGCAGAAAAAAGTCGACAAGCTTTACAAGAAAGTGGACGTTTCAGTGAGCCTGTCGTTACAAAAATAGAACCTGCAGCTGTTTTTTATCCTGCAGAAGATTATCACCAAGACTTTTATCAAAAAGAACCTAAGCGCTACGAAGAGGCACATTCAACGCGGTCAAATTTTATAGAAAAGAATTGGTGAAGGTATGAGAAGAAGTTTTTATCATTATTTAATGACATTGAGAGCACCTAAGAAAACTGAGGAAAGCCAATTTGCAAATGACGCTGCTAAAGATATTCAGTTTCCTAAACAGTCTGAAGATTACCATGAAGTATCATCTTACCTAGAAATGAATGCTGATTACTTAACAAATATGCACATTTTTGATGACTTATGGGAAAAATACCTAGAAAACAATAAATAAAAGAAACAGGAAAGGCAAAGAAAGCTTTTCCTTCTTTTTTTTTCATGGTAAACTGAAAAATATGCAATGATAATTTTACAGAAAGAGATGACAAGTATGAAAAACAAAAAACAAGTACCTTTTCATCAATATATTATTTCGATTCTTTGTGTTGCTTTTTTAGCAGGAGGTAGCGGTTATATTTATTTCGACTATCAATACAAAAAACAACTAGCTGATAACCCAGCTCAAAACAGTGAGCTAAAAGAGGTCGATAATTTATATAATGAAATCGTCAATAATTACGTAGGTAAAGTAGATGAACAAAAATTAGTTGACGGGGCACTAAAAGGGATGACAGAAGCTTTGGACGATCCGTATTCAAGTTACCTCAATGAACCAGAAGCAGATGAATTAGATCAGAGTCTTACAGGTAGTTTCGAAGGAATCGGTGCAACAATGACCATGATAGACGACCTTCCAACTGTCGCTCAAGCGCCAATCGAAGGCTCTCCAGCAGCGAAAGCAGGGATCAAGGCCAATGATGTCTTTTTAAAAGTAGATGATGAAGAAACGAAAGGCAAGACCCTTTCTGAAGTTGTCAGCAAAATACGTGGAAAAAAAGGGACAGAAGTCCGTTTGACAATCAAACGAGGCGAAGAAACCTTTGAATTAAAACTTATCCGAGATACGATTCCAATTGAGACTGTAAAAGGTGAGTTAGACAAAAAAGACCCTTCAATCGGTTCTATCAAGATCACTTCTTTTAGCGGAAACACATACGAAGAATTGCAAGAAACGATCAAAAAATTAAGAAAAGAAGGGGCGAAATCTTTTGTGATCGATTTGCGCCAAAATCCTGGGGGATTACTTGATCAAGTTGAGAAGATGGCTAGTATGTTCCTAGAAGATGGAAAAACAATCGTCAAATTTGAGGACAAAAATGGTAATACAAGTGAAGATATCGCCTCTAGTGATTTAGATGGAGGTTTTAAAGTAACAGAGCCGACAGTTGTTCTAGTCGACGAGGGCAGTGCCAGCGCCTCTGAAATATTTGCGGCAGCTCTAAAAGAATCTGGCAATAAAAAAATCATTGGAACAAAAACATTTGGTAAAGGAACCGTTCAAACTGTCAAAAACTTGAATGATAAAAGTGAAATAAAATTAACCGTGCTTAAATGGCTAACACCCGATGGCAAATGGATCCATGAAAAAGGATTAGAACCAACAATCAAAGCTGACTATCCAGACTTTGCGTATTTATCACCAATTTCAAGGGACAAAACGCTAAAAATAGGAGATTCTTCGCCTGTTGTAAAAAATGTCAATGCCTTATTAAAAGCGCTAGGCTATGAAGTCAACGCTGACAGTAGTGATTTTACAGAACAAACGCAAGCAGCAGTCAGTACCATACAAACAGAAAATGATCTTCCAGCCACAGGAGAAGTAGACAATGAAACAGCTACTCAGATCGAAGTAGAGATCGGCAAAAAAATAAAAGATAATGATCATGCATATGAAACAGGTATAAAAGAACTTCAAACAGAAAATAATAAAAAGTAGAAGTAGTTGGTGTGAAAAATAACCTTTTCACACCAATTTTACGTTTTACTAACAAGATATTCATTTTTCCTTTAAATTAGTCGCTTTTTCTAGTGTCTTTCCTTTATAATAGAATCAGTATGAAAAAGGGAGCGGAAATAGTGGAAAAACGAAAATCTTATATTGGCTATTTTATTTTTTTCATAAAAATACTCGTTCCTTCCTTAGTGTTGTTATTTATACTAAGAGGTTTTATTTTAATTCCAGTTCCTGTCGATGGGAATTCAATGGAAAAAACACTTAGTCAAGGTGACATGATTGTGATGGAAAAATTTTCATCAGTCAAGCGCTTTGACGTAGTCGTTTTCAAATTACCAAATGGAGAAATTTATATTAAACGAGTGATCGGACTACCCGGAGAAGCTATTCGGTATGAAGATGATCAGCTGTATATAAATGAAAAACCAATAGAAGAACCTTTTTTAGAAAAAAATATAAAAAAAGATCACGAGACAGCTCCTTACACAACTAATTTTAATTTAAGTGATCTGACTACGAAAGATATCTTACCCAAAGACAGTTATTTTGTGTTGGGTGATAATCGACGAATGTCAAAAGATAGCCGTTCGTTTGGGGCTGTTGAAAGTAAGTATATTTTAGGAAAAGCACAATTTGTTTACTACCCAATAACGCACATGAAATTCATACCAAGATAGGTGATAAAATGACAATACAATGGTTTCCTGGACACATGGCCAAAGCTAGAAGAGAAGTATCTGAAAAAATCAAATATGTCGACATTGTTTTTGAATTGGTCGATGCAAGACTGCCCCTTTCATCTAGAAATCCAATGATGGATCAAATAGTTCAGCAAAAGCCTCGCTTGATCCTACTCAATAAAGGGGATTTAGCTGATAAAGAACAAAATCAGAAATGGCAGCATTATTTTCAGGAAAAAGGCTATCATACATTAATCATTAATGCACAGCAGAATAAAGGCATTAATAAAATCGTTCCTGAAGCGAAAAAAGCATTAAAAGAAAAACTTGATCGTGAACGCTCAAAAGGAGTGAAACCACGGGCTATCCGAGCGATGTGCATTGGTATTCCAAACGTTGGGAAATCTACATTGATGAATCGTTTAGTCGGAAAAAAAATCGCGCAAACAGGTAATAAACCTGGGGTGACAAAAGGCCAACAGTGGCTGCGTTCTGGATCTGATTTAGAGCTGTTGGATACACCTGGAATCTTGTGGCCGAAATTTGAGGATCAGGAAATCGGGAAAAAATTAGCTTTGACTGGCGCAATAAAAGATCAACTTCTGCATTTAGATGATTTAGCGATTTATGGATTGACATTTTTTTCACGTTTTTATCCAGAACGTTTGGTTGAACGTTATAAATTAACGCAAGAAGAGACATTTTTGCCAGGTGCAGAACTTTTGATGTTAATCAGTCAAAAACGTGGATTTCGTGATGATTATGATCGGGCAAGCGAAATGATCATTCAGGAAATCCGTAGCAGTAGATTGGGACCCTATACTTTAGATCGTTGGGAAGAATTAGGAGCAACAAAAGATGAAAAGTGACTCAATTCAACAAATTAAAGCAGCTTTAAATACCATTGACAAAAGAGATGACAAAAGAATCCAGTTATGGCAAGCAGACGAACGTAGCGGTGTTCAGCAAGCGTTGGCAAAATGGGATAGAAGAATTCAGCGTCACGAAAAAGAGTTAGCGTTATTTGAAGAAATGCAGCAATTTGAAAATAATGCACGTATCAAAGGGCATCGTTTCATCGCAGGCATTGATGAAGTCGGGCGTGGTCCACTAGCTGGCCCAGTTGTTGCGGCGGCAGTCATTCTCCCTGACAATTTTCAACTTCTCGGAGTGAATGATTCTAAAAAATTATCAGCCAAAAAAAGAGATGCGCTTTATGACGAAATCCAAAATCAAGCCCTCTCGATCGGCGTTGGTATGGTAGATCACAACAAAATCGATGAAATCAATATTTATCAAGCATCAAAACTGGCGATGAGCATAGCACTGGAAGATCTTTGTTTTATGCCCGATTATTTATTGATTGATGCAATGAAGCTCGATGTTAAGATTCCTCAAGAAAGCATTATCAAAGGCGATGCACGCTCTATATCGATTGCGGCAGCAAGTATCATTGCCAAAGTGATTCGTGATCGTCTGATGGAAGACTACGCTAAAATGTATCCAGGATATGGATTTGAAAACAACGCTGGTTACGGTACAAAAGAGCATTTACTGGGGTTGAAACAACAAGGAATCTGTACAATTCATAGAAAAACGTTCGCTCCAATCAAAGATATGTTTTAATAAAAATAAAAAACACCTTTTTTTGCGAATACTTACTATAACAAGTATTAGTGAAAGAAGGTTTTTTTATGGCAGATAAACAACGAGATCTACTCTTTAAATTGACAGTTTGCAATGGGATCGGCAATTTAGGCATATTGAAAGTCTTAGATTTTTCAATGAAATACAATGACAGTACCGATTTTTCAAAAGAAGAAATAATCCAAATTGCTGGAATTACAACATACCAAAAATTATTTTCTCAGTCATGGGATCACTGGACATGCGAATCAGAAAAATTAAAAGAATACCAAGAGCAGCACACGTTTATTACAATTTTGGATCCTGTTTATCCTTACTACTTAAAACAAATTTATAATTGTCCCACATTGTTATTCTATAAAGGCAATATCAAGCTTTTAGAAAAAAATTGTCTGTCTTTCATCGGAGCAAGAGCTGCTTCTGTCTATGGCATAAATGTTGTCCGACAATTGATTCCAGAAATGATTCGTAATAACTTCACTATTGTCAGTGGATTAGCTAAAGGGATCGATAGTGTTAGTCACCAAGTTACTATGCAAAATAACGGGAATACCATTGGTGTCATTGGAACCGGGCTTGATATTTGTTACCCTAAGGAGACTGCTCATATCCAACGAATGATGATGGAAGAACAACTCGTCATCAGTGAATATCCTAACGGTGTTGGCCCCAGAAAATACCATTTTCCAATGAGAAATCGAATTATTGCCGGAATAAGTTTAGGAACGTGCGTAATTGAAGCACGAAAAAGGAGTGGCTCATTGATCACAGCTCAAGCTGCATTAGAATATGGACGTGACGTTTTTGCAGTACCTGGCAATGTATTCGATGCCCAGTCTGATGGTTGTCATGGCCTTATTCAAGAGGGGGCAAAATGCACAATTTGCCCCCAAGATATCCTAGAAGAAATTCAACTTTTTTCGATTTAACTGTATCAATCCTTGACAAACTTGTGATGAATAGATATGATGAAGTACGATTTGTGCGTTCTCTACATTTTGATACATATAATAGAAGAAACACAAAAACCGAAAGGAGCCTCACGTTGAATGGCGTATAAATATCTAGTTATTGTAGAATCACCTGCTAAAGCCAAAACGATTGAAAAATATTTAGGAAAAAATTATAAGGTTGTTGCCAGCGTTGGGCATATTCGAGATTTACCCAAAAGTAAAATGGGTGTTGATACTGAAAATAATTATGAACCACACTATATCTCAATTCGAGGTAAAGGTGATGTAATCAAAAGTTTAAAAGCTGCAGCTAAAAAAGCTGAAAAAGTTTATCTAGCAGCCGATCCGGACCGAGAGGGAGAGGCCATTGCTTGGCATTTGTCTTTCCTTCTTGGCTTAGATTTGAAAGATAAGAATCGCGTTGTGTTTAATGAAATCACCAAAGAAGCCGTAAAATCAGCTTTTAAAGAACCGCGTACGATCAATTTAGACTTAGTTGATGCACAACAAGCACGTCGTATTTTAGACCGTTTAGTAGGCTATTCATTGAGCCCTATTCTATGGCGTAAAGTAAAAAAAGGATTGAGTGCTGGTCGCGTTCAATCTGTTGCGCTAAAAATCATCATCGATCGTGAAAATGATATTCGCAAATTTATTCCTGAAGAATATTGGAGTATAGATGGTAACTTCCAAAAAGCAAAGAAAAAATTTAAAGCCAACTTCTGGGGGCTAGACGGCAAAAAGAAAAAATTACCAAATGCTGAAGCCGTAAAAGAAGTCACGACACGGATCAAAGGGAAAGAATACGATGTAACAAAAGTTGAGAAGAAAGAACGCAAGAGAAATCCAGCATTGCCTTTTACAACAAGTAGCCTGCAACAAGAAGCCGCTAGAAAATTAAATTTTAGAACGAGAAAAACCATGATGGTTGCACAACAACTTTATGAAGGTATTGCATTGGGGAAACAAGGAACTGTGGGCTTGATTACCTACATGCGTACTGACTCTACCAGAATAGCTGATTCAGCAAAAGCTGAAGTAGCTGAATATATTGAAAAAACGTATGGTAGTGAGTTCTCAGCACATGGCGGACGTAAAGTTAAAAATGCTCAAGGAGCCCAAGATGCTCACGAAGCGATCCGTCCTTCTAGTGTGATGCGTGCTCCAAACGAAATCAAACAGTATTTAGATAAAGACCAATTAAAACTTTATACCCTGATTTGGTCCCGTCTAGTTGCAAGTCAAATGACACCTGCTGTCTTGGATACAATGAAAGTAACTTTGGAACAAAATGGCGTGATTTTCATTGCGAATGGCGCGAAAGTGAAATTCAAAGGCTTTATGCAAGTATATGTCGAAGGTCGAGATGATGGAAAAGAAGATAAAGAAAATATCTTACCAGATTTAGCTGAAGGTGATAAAGTTAATGCGTTGGATATCGAACCAAAACAGCACTTCACTCAGCCACCAGCAAGATTTAGTGAAGCAACCTTGATTCGGGCTCTAGAAGAAAATGGCGTAGGACGTCCATCAACCTATGCGCCAACGTTAGAAACTATCCAAAGACGATATTATGTTAAACTAACCAATAAACGATTTGAACCAACTGAGTTGGGTGAAATTGTCAACTCATTGATCGTTGAATTCTTCCCACAAATTGTGGATGTTCATTTCACTGCTTCAATGGAAGGCGATTTGGATAAGATCGGTCTCGGTCAGGAAAAATGGGTAGAAGTTGTCGACCGTTTCTATCAACCATTTGAAAAAGAGCTGACAAATGCTGAAGAAAAAATCGAAAAAATCCAAATCAAAGATGAACCTGCGGGATTCGATTGTGATTTATGTGGTCATCCAATGGTAATCAAGTTAGGCCGTTACGGTAAGTTTTATGCTTGTAGTAATTTCCCCGAATGTCGCAATACCAAGGCAATCGTAAAAGAGATCGGTGTTACTTGTCCAGTCTGTAATGAAGGTCAAGTCATAGAGCGTAAATCTAAAAAGAATCGATTATTCTATGGTTGTAGCCGCTATCCAGATTGTGACTTTACATCTTGGGACAAACCAATCGGACGCCCATGTCCAAAATGTGGTCAATATCTTGTTGAGAAAAAAGTTAAAGGTGGAAAACAAGTCGTTTGTATTAATGGCGACTATGAAGAAAACGTTCAAAAATAAGAAATTTAAAGACCAGCGGGAAATCTCGTTGGTTTTTTGAAGAAAAGAGGAAATATATGACTACTTCTGTAACAGTTATAGGGGCAGGTTTAGCAGGTAGCGAGGCAGCTTGGCAAGTTGCACAAGCTGGCGTTCCAGTGACACTCTATGAAATGCGCCCTGTAAAAAATACACCAGCACATCAAACAGAAAATTTTGCTGAGTTAGTTTGTTCAAATTCATTAAGAGGAAACAATTTAACAAATGCTGTTGGTGTGTTAAAAGAAGAAATGCGTCGTTTAGATTCAATCATTATCCACAGCGCAGATAAAACTGCTGTACCAGCGGGAGGTGCTTTAGCTGTTGATCGTGATACATTTTCACAAGAAATCACAGATAAAATAAAAAATCATCCACTTATCACTGTAAAAAATGAAGAAATTACAGCAATCCCTGAAGGAATCGTGATTATCGCAACAGGACCACTAACTTCAGAATCATTGGCTGAACAAATCAAAGAGTTTAATGGCTCAGATGGTTTTTATTTCTATGATGCAGCAGCTCCCATCGTTGACAAAGCTACGATAGATATGGATAAAGTTTACTTGAAATCTCGCTACAACAAAGGCGAGGCGGCCTACTTAAATTGTCCAATGACTGAAGAAGAGTTCAACGCATTTTACGAAGCATTGATTTCAGCTGAAGTTGTTCCTTTAAAGACATTTGAAAAAGAGAAATTCTTTGAAGGATGTATGCCGATCGAGGTAATGGCTAAACGTGGTATCAAAACGATGTTATTTGGTCCTTTAAAACCGGTTGGATTGGAAGATCCTAAGACGGGTAAACGTCCTTATGCGGTAATCCAATTACGCCAAGATAACGCGGCAGCTTCGTTGTACAACTTGGTCGGTTTCCAAACACATCTAAAATGGGGAGAACAAAAGCGTGTCTTCCAGATGATCCCAGGATTAGAAAATGCTGAATTTGTCCGTTATGGTGTGATGCATCGCAATAGTTTTATGAACTCCCCAGAATTATTGAAACCAACATACCAATCACAAAAAAGAGAGAATCTTTTTTTTGCAGGTCAAATGACCGGCGTTGAAGGCTATGTAGAAAGCGCTGCTAGTGGTTTGCTCGCTGGAATGAATGCTGCACGTTTGGCAAAAGGGGAGGAAATGATTGTTTTCCCAAGAGAAACTGCTCTAGGAAGTATGGCTTACTATATTACGCATGCAGAAGGCAAACATTTTCAACCAATGAATGCTAATTTTGGTTTATTCCCTGAGCTACCAGAGAGAATTAGAGACAAAAAAGAACGCTATGAAGCAATCGCTGACAGAGCGCTTACGACATTAGCTGAAGTAACACAAGAGTTTGATCTTGTAGAACAAAATAATTAAAGTAGCCCGATTTAAAGGAAGAGAAAAACTATTTTTTTAGTTTTTCTCTTCCTCTTTTTTTTAAGGTTGGAATAATAGATTAAATTACGCTTATAATTTATGCGTATTTAAAGCTAAATATGAATAAATTGTTACCTAATTTGAAAATATTGATTAAATTCTGACAATTCATTTGTCTTTTCAAAATGGGTATGCTAAAGTTACTTTGTAATTTATTGGAGGAAGATCTATGCATGAGAAAAATTGGTCAGAGCTATTTTTAAACTATTTGATTGTTGAACGTGGCTATTCTATAAAAACCAAAATTGCTTATGAAGAAGATATGCATAATTTTTTTGATTTTTTAAAGGATTCAGGTGAAGCTAATTATTTAAGTGTTGACCATTTAGATATTCGTACCTACCTAAGTTTTCTCTATGATAAAGAATACAGTCGAAATTCTATTAGTAGAAAAATTGCTAGTTTACGATCGTTCTATCAATTCTTACTTAAAAATGAAGTAATCAAAGAAAATCCTTTTTCTTATGTCCACATGAAGAAAAAGCAGTTGAGACTTCCTCGTTTCTTTTATGAAAAGGAAATGGACGCTTTATTTGAAAGTGCTACAGGAACAAAACCTTTAGATTTCAGAAATCAAGCATTACTAGAAATCCTTTATGGCACCGGTATTCGGGTAAGTGAATGTACAAACCTAACAGTAGAGTCAATTGATTTTTCTACAAATGTATTATTGATTCATGGAAAAGGAAATAAAGATCGGTATGTACCTTTTGGTTCTTTTGCTTCAGATGCACTCAAAGAATATTTAGATAAAGGACGAGCTGTTTTAATGGAAAAATACCATCAAGAGCATACTTTTGTTTTTGTTAATCATCATGGTGAACAGCTTACTCCAACAGGCGTTGAGTATATTTTGAATCAACTTATCAAAAAAAGTACATTGAGTAGTGATATCCATCCTCATATGTTACGGCATACGTTTGCAACACATTTACTAAATAATGGTGCAGATATGCGTACTGTTCAGGAACTATTGGGTCACTCTGACTTATCCACCACACAGATTTACGCTCATGTAACAAAAGAAAGCTTGCAAAAAAATTATCGAACATTTCATCCTCGTGCATAACGTAGGAAATATTATCTAGCTTCACGGGCTAACTCTTCAGAAAAAATAGGATTATTGAAAAAAGCGCCACCCTCATATTTTCCTAGTTTTCTAACAGAGCTGAACAAGCCCGCTGTGCTTTTAAATCAGGAGGAATAACAATGGTTGAATCACAATTTCATTCAACAACAATCTGTGCTGTTGAAAAAGATGGGAAATTTGCAATGGCTGGTGACGGTCAAGTAACAATGGGAGAATCTGTTGTTATGAAAGGAACAGCTAAAAAAGTCCGTAGAATTTATAATGACGAAGTGGTTGTTGGTTTTGCAGGAAGTGTCGCAGATGCTTTTACACTGGAAGAAAAATTTGAAGGTAAACTAAATGAATACAATGGCAATCTAACGAGAGCGGCAGTTGAATTAGCACAAGAATGGCGAACGCAGCAATCTATGCAAAAACTAGAAGCTATGCTGATCGTGATGAATGATAAAGAAATGTTGCTAGTTTCTGGAACGGGTGAAGTAATCACTCCAGATGATGGTATTTTAGCAATTGGTTCAGGTGGTAACTTTGCCCTGTCTGCAGCTCGTGCGATGAAGCATTACGGAGACAAAGAAATGTCTGCTAAAGAAATCGCTAAAAATGCGTTGAGTATCGCTGCCGATATTTGTGTCTTTACAAATCACAATATTATTGTAGAAGAATTATAAATGGGGGATATGACCATGAACGAACTAAACAAAACACCAAGAGAAATCGTTAAAGAACTAGATGAATATATTATTGGACAAGAAACCGCAAAAAAATCTGTCGCAGTTGCCTTGAGAAATAGATACCGTCGTTTACAACTTGAAGAAAAAATGCAGCAAGATGTCACACCTAAAAATATGTTAATGATTGGTCCTACTGGAGTAGGGAAGACAGAGATTGCTAGACGTTTGGCAAAAATCGTCAATGCTCCTTTTATTAAAGTAGAAGCGACTAAATTTACAGAAGTAGGATATGTTGGTCGCGATGTAGAATCAATGGTTCGTGATTTAGTAGAACAATCGATTCAAATCGTTGAAAAAAAACAATATAGCCGCGTTTACTCCCAAGCCCTGAAAAAAGCCAATAACCGTCTAGTCAAAGTGCTTGTACCTGGCATTAAAAAAGAACAAAAACAAACATCCAATAATCAGTTTGAGCAAATGATGCAAATGTTCAATAGTGCCCAGCAGCCACAAGAAACACAAGAAGATGTCACCGAAGAAATCAAAATTAATCGTAAAACGATTCTGGAACAGCTAGAAAAAGGCCTTCTAGACAATCGTGAAGTAACGATCGAAATAGAAGAACCTAAAAAAACAATGCCTGCTATGAATAATGGCATGGAACAAATGGGTATCGATTTGAATGAAACATTAGGTGCATTATCACCTAAGAAAAAGGTTGAACGCACCGTTACAGTAAAAGAAGCTCAGGAGCTATTAGTAAAAGAAGAATCTGCCAAAATCGTTAAAGAGGCAGATATTCATAGCGAAGCTATTCGTTTAGCTGAAAGCAGTGGAATCATTTTTATTGATGAATTTGATAAAATTACCTCAAAGAGTCAGCAAAATTCAGGTGAAGTTTCACGTGAAGGTGTACAACGTGATATTTTACCTATCGTTGAAGGCTCACAAGTCAATACAAAATACGGTTCGATTCAAACGGATCACATCTTATTTATCGCATCAGGTGCCTTTCACTTGTCTAAACCAAGTGATTTGATTCCTGAATTACAAGGTCGTTTCCCAATTCGCGTTGAGCTAGATGATTTAACTGCAGAAGACTTCATAAGAATCTTAACTGAGCCAAATAATGCTTTGATCAAGCAATACATTGCTTTGATTGGTACGGAAAATGTTACGGTGATTTTTACAAAAGAAGCCATCGAAAGAATTGCGAATATTGCCTTTAACGTGAACAGAGATACGGATAATATCGGAGCCCGTCGCCTGCATACTATTTTAGAGCGTTTATTGGAAGATTTATTATTTGAAGCGCCTGATATGCAGATGGGTGAAATTACGATTACAGAAGCGTATGTGAATGAAAAACTAAATAGTATTGTACAAAATGAAGATTTAAGTCGCTATATTCTTTAGGATCATCTAGATGCAAGATCGATGTAATGCGGACTGTTCTTACCACGTATATCCAGCTTAAAGAGCTAGCCTTTTGGGAAAAAGATAAAAAATAAATGAGATAACAGTTGTCTTAGTAATTTTTTCTATTTCCCTTTCAAGGCTGAACGAGCTCTTTTAGTTTTTAAATTAGGAGGAGTAAAAATGACTACTTTATTAGAAAAAACCCGTCAAATCAATAAGCTTTTGCAACAAAAAAACACCTTTGATCAAAAAGCCGAATTGCCTTACGACAAGATGGCAGTGATTTTAGGTGACGTCTTAGATAGTAATGCTTATATTATCAGTAACGAAGGGGTTTTGTTAGGGTATAATGAAAAACTTGACGTTAATAATGCACGTGTAAAACATATGTTTGAAGAAAAGCGCTTTCCTCAAAGTTATACTGACGCTGCAGACAACTTGAATAAAACAGAAGCGAACATTTCAATCACTAGTGATTTGACTGCATTTCCTGTCGAACTACGTGAAAAATATCCCTTTGGTCTAACAACGATCGTGCCAATGTTTGGTGCTGGTGAACGTTTAGGAACGATTATTTTAGCAAGAGTTGAGCAATCATTTGATGATGAAGATTTGGTATTAGCGGAATACAGCGCCACTGTTGTTGGGATGCAGATACTTTATCAACAATCAAGAAATATCGAAGCTAATGTTCGTAGTGCAACTGCCGTACAAATGGCAATCAATACTTTGTCCTACAGCGAATTGAAAGCGGTCCAGGCAATTTTTAAAGCATTAGATGGTGAAGAAGGTAGATTAACGGCTTCAAGTATTGCCGATGAAATCGGGATTACCCGCTCAGTAATCGTAAATGCATTAAGAAAATTAGAATCTGCCGGTATCATTGAATCTAGATCCTTGGGAATGAAAGGGACGTATCTGAAAGTTTTGAACAAACAGTTTATTAAAGAATTGGAAAAAGATAACAAGTAGGGGGGAATAACGATGACTGTACAAATCGAAAATGAATTTCTGATTGCGACAATTGCTGAAGATGGCGCTGAACTTGTGAGCTTGAAATCAAAGGAAAATAATATTGAGTACATTTGGCAAGGAGACCCAGCATTTTGGGGACGACATGCTCCAGTGTTATTTCCGATTGTTGGTCGTTTAAAAGACGATCAATACACCTATGAAAATCAGACCTATCCAATGAGTCAACATGGATTTGCTAGAGATAGCCTTTTTGAAGTGATCGAACATGCTTCTGAACTAGTTTCGTTGTCACTAAAAAGTAATAAAGAGACAAAAAAAGTATATCCATTTGATTTTGAATTGATTCTTTCTTATGCATTAGAAGAAAATAATTTAGTCGTTCACTATCAAATTGAAAATACAGGTACAAGTGATATGTACTTTTCAATCGGTGGTCATCCTGCCTTTAATGTTCCATTAGAACCAGAATTGACATTTGATGATTATTATTTAAGTTTTTCACCAAAAAAATCGCGCACTCAGATCCCGTTAGTAGGTCCTTTGGCAGATTTTGAGCATAAAACACTAGGTCAAACCAATACTAGTCTTGCTATTCGCAGAGAATTATTCAAAGACGACGCAATTATTTTTGAAACGAAAGGTCTAAACGCTTTTATGATTGAAACGGATGAAGGACCTCATAGTATTAGTTTAAGTTATACGGATATGCCTTACGTTGGTATATGGTCTCCTTATCCACAAGAAGCACCATTCGTTTGCATCGAACCTTGGTGCGGCATTGCTGACGAAGTACATGCAACAGGAAATCTTGTTGATAAAAAAGGGATCAACAAATTAACAGCAGCAGATATTTTTAAAACACACTATACACTTACTACTAAATAAAAAACTAGGATCCGAAGCTTATGCTGCTTCGGATCCTAGTTTTTTTATTTTTCTTTTTTAGCACCTAAACCAAATGGTACACGACTTTCAGTACCATCTTTGATTCTTTTTATATTATCTTTGTGACGAATAAAAATAAAAACAGTCAAAGCTAAAGCAATTGTTGTTAATAACCAATCAAATTTAGGAAGAATAGCAGGGATAGAAAACGGTAAAATAACCGTTGAAAGCGTAATAAGTACAGCACTGATCATACTGGTCAAACTAACCATACTGGTAATGTATAATATAATAATAAAAATCAAGGCAGAATAAACAAAAAATTCTGGATTGTATGCCAATATCATCCCTGCACTTGTGGCAACAGCTTTTCCTCCTTTAAATTTGGCAAAGATCGGAAATGTATGACCCAAAACTGCGGCAACCCCAAAAACTAAAGGATTAACATTCAAAGAAAACAACAGAGGTAAACAAGTTGCTAATGTTCCTTTTAAAATATCCATTAATAAAACAACTATACCCGCTCTTTTTCCTAAAACTCTAAACGTATTCGTTGTTCCTGTATTACCGCTACCAAATTGCCGAAGGTCTTTTTTAAAAAATAATTTTCCAACCCAAACGCCAGAAGGGATGGAACCAAGTAGATAAGCTATAATTAATAGCACCAAGAATTTCATTAAGTAACCTCTTTCTGTTCAAACTAGCATTTATTCTATCATGAATAGAAACAGCTAACAATAATTATCTATTCGTTGTATAATGAAATTAAGAGAAAGAAGGAAGGATGAATAAAATGCCGATAGAAAACCCATCACAAGAACAAATAATTGATTACTTAAAACAAGCAAAACGAATCGCGGTCGTTGGACTAAGTGCCAAAGAAGACCGGACAAGCTATAAAATAGCTGAATTACTGCAAGAATACGGCTATGAAATCATTCCTGTAAATCCAACTTTAGTCGGCCAAGAAATTCTTGGTGAAAAAGTCTACGAGAAATTACAAGACATACCAGGACAAATCGACATCGTTGATATTTTCCGTAGAAGTGAATTTTTACCAGAAGTGGCAGATGAATTCTTAAAAACAAATGCAAAAGTTTTCTGGGCTCAACTAGGGTTAGAAAATCAGGAAGCTTACGATAAGTTGAAAAAGGCAGGAAGAAATGCTATTATAATGAATCGTTGCATTAAAATTGAATTAGCTAAAATGCCTAAATAGACGTAAAGTATCATAAGAAAAGAGTGGCCGTTTTGGAAAGCTCTTTTTTTTTGAGAGCTTTTAGAGTATTATTGTAATGATGTGGCCTTTGGCCCTATAATTCAAGTATAAGGAGTTTTTTCTTTGGCGAAAAAAGTAAACAATGAATACAATGACGCCTCCATCCAGGTTTTGGAAGGATTGGAAGCTGTACGAAAAAGACCAGGAATGTATATCGGCTCCACAGATAGCCGTGGATTACATCATTTAGTCTATGAAATCGTTGATAACGCAGTAGATGAAGCATTATCCGGTTACGGAAATGAAATCAACGTAACGATTCAAAAAGACAATAGTATCAAAATCACCGACTCCGGTCGTGGAATGCCAGTTGGTATGCACGCATCTGGAATCCCAACTGTAGAAGTGATCTTCACTGTTCTTCATGCCGGCGGTAAATTTGGACAAGGCGGTTATAAAACTTCGGGTGGACTTCATGGTGTGGGCGCCAGTGTAGTAAATGCTTTATCCAGTTGGTTAGAAGTACGTATTGTCCGTGATGGCGTTGAATATATGGAACGTTTTGAAAATGGTGGAAAACCTGTCGGAACCTTAAAAAAAGTTGGTAAAACGAATAAAAAAAATGGAACTTCAGTTATTTTCCTTCCAGATGATACTATCTTTTCAACAATACATTTTTCATACGATACACTAGCAGAACGTTTAAGAGAATCAGCATTTCTGTTAAAAGGCGTAAAAATCTCCCTAACTGATCTTAGAGGTGACGAACTAAAAGAAGAAGTTTTTCATTATGATGAAGGGATCAAAGAATTCGTAGCCTATCTTAATGAAGAAAAAGACACCTTGACGCCCGTCGTCTATTTTTCAGGCGAAAAAGATGGTATCGAAGTTGAGCTTTCGTACCAATATAATGATGGCTATTCAGAAAATGTCCTTTCTTTCGTAAACAACGTGCGGACAAAAGATGGTGGTACTCATGAAGTGGGTATGAAATCATCTATGACGAAAGCTTACAATGAATATGCAAGAAAAGTCGGTTTGCTAAAAGAAAAAGATAAAAACCTCGAAGGTAGTGACTTCCGTGAAGGGTTAGCGGCAGTATTATCAATCCGTGTTCCAGAAAACCTATTGCAATTTGAAGGTCAAACTAAAGAAAAATTAGGGACACCAATGGCACGTAATGCTGTGGACAATGTTGTCGGAGAGCAAATGGGCTTTTATTTACAAGAAAATAGTGAAATGAGCCAACAATTGATTCGTAAGGCAATCAAAGCGCGAGAAGCCAGAGAAGCTGCACGCAAAGCGCGAGAAGAAAGCCGAAATGGTAAAAAACGGAAAAAAGGCGAATCTCTCTTATCTGGTAAATTAACACCAGCGCAATCACGAAATCCTAAAAGAAATGAATTATACTTAGTCGAAGGAGATTCTGCTGGCGGTTCAGCTAAACAGGGTCGAGACAGAAAATTCCAAGCGATTTTACCTTTGCGGGGAAAAGTGTTAAATACGGAAAAAGCTAAAATGCAGGATATTTTGAAAAATGAAGAGATCAATACAATGATCTATACAATTGGCGCAGGCGTTGGGCCAGAATTTTCAATTGAAGACTGTAATTACGATAAAGTCATTATCATGACAGATGCGGATACCGATGGTGCCCATATTCAAGTCTTACTTTTAACATTCTTTTACCGCTATATGAAACCATTGATCGAAGCAGGCAAAATCTATATCGCGTTACCGCCTCTTTATAAAGTATCAAAAGGAATTGGCAAAAAAGCTGTAACAGAATATGCCTGGACAGATGAAGAATTATCCAGCGTGACTGAACAAGTCGGCAAAGGATATATGCTTCAACGATACAAAGGTTTAGGTGAAATGAATGCAGATCAGCTGTGGGAGACTACAATGGACCCTGAGACACGTACATTGATTAGAGTTAGAATAGATGATGCGGCTCAAGCAGAACGCCGTGTAACGACGCTTATGGGCGATAAAGTAGAGCCTAGAAGAAAATGGATCGAACGACATGTGCAATTTACCTTGGAAGAAGATGGCAGCATCTTAGATAGAAAAGATGGCGAAATAGAAATTTCCCCATCTATTTCAAATGAAGTATTAGATGAAGAAAAAAAAGAAGAAACTGAACGTAAAAATGCTGAAGCAGAAGCTGCCGAGATCAGTTTATTCGATTTAGAGTAGGGAGTGACAAATTTGGAAAAACGCCAGGATATTCAAGAATTAACGCTTGAAGAAGTAATGGGCGATCGTTTTGGAAGATATTCCAAATATATCATTCAAGAACGGGCCCTACCTGATATTCGTGATGGATTAAAACCTGTACAACGTAGAATTTTATTTTCCATGAATAAAGATGGAAATACCTTTGAAAAAAGTTTTAGAAAGTCTGCAAAATCTGTCGGAAATATCATGGGTAATTATCATCCTCATGGTGACAGTAGTATTTATGAAGCAATGGTTCGGTTGAGTCAAGACTGGAAACTTCGAGAAGTCTTGATTGAAATGCACGGGAATAACGGAAGTATGGACGGTGACCCGCCTGCTGCAATGCGTTATACAGAAGCTCGTTTATCTGAACTAAGTGGTGAATTATTAAAAGATATCGAAAAAGAAACAGTTGATTTTGTTTGGAACTTTGATGATACCGAAAAAGAACCTACTGTTTTACCAGCGAAATATCCTAATCTACTTGTGAACGGTTCTACAGGAATCTCAGCAGGTTATGCAACTGAAATTCCTACCCATAACTTAGCTGAAATCATTGATGGTACGATTTATTTGATTGATCATCCTAATGCGACATTAGACAAACTAATGGAATTTATTCCAGGACCAGATTTCCCGACAGGTGGTATTTTACAAGGAAAAGAAGAAATCAAGAAAGCCTACGAAACGGGTCGTGGAAAAGTGATTCTGCGCTCAAAAACCAGAATCGAACCTCTAAAAGGTGGAAAACAACAAATTGTAGTTACTGAAATTCCTTATGAAGTCAACAAAGCGACATTAGTGAAAAAAATGGATGAGGTCCGTTTGAATAAAAAAATCGACGGTATCGCTGAAGTTCGTGATGAAAGTGATCGTACTGGTTTACAGATTGCGATTGAATTGAAAAAAGATACAAATGCTGAAGGTATTTTGAACTATCTTTTCAAAAATACGGAATTACAAATCAATTACAACTTTAATATGGTAGCAATCGACAATATGACACCGCAGCAGGTTGGACTAAAACGGATTTTAGATAGCTATATTGCTCACCGTAAACAAGTCATCACCAACCGAAGTCAATTTGAATTGAATAAAGCCAAAAGACGTCAACATATCGTTGCTGGTTTGATCAAAGCTTTATCGATCTTAGATAAAGTGATCGAAACGATCCGCGGAAGTAAAGATAAAAAAGATGCTAAGATGAATTTAGTAAAAGCCTATGCATTTACTGAAGAACAAGCAGAAGCAATCGTTACATTACAATTATACCGATTAACAAATACGGATATCACACAACTTGAAAAAGAGGCAGAGGAGTTGAATCAACTTGTAACAGAGTTGACGAAAATTCTAAGTGACGAAAAAGAATTATTCAATGTGATGAAAAAAGAATTACGTGAAGTAAAAAAACAATATGGAAATCCACGCTTAACCCAGATCGAAGACGAAATCCAAGAAATCAAGATCGATACGAAGGTTTTAGTTGCCCAAGAAGACGTTATTGTAACGGTTACACATGAAGGCTATATCAAACGAAGCAGCCTACGCTCATACAGCGCATCCAAACCAGAAGAGGTAGGAATGAAAGAAGGAGACTTCTTGCTTTATACAGGGGAAGTTAATACCTTAGATCATATTTTACTGATTACAAATAAAGCAAATGTGATCTATCGTCCAATTCATGAACTTCCCGATTTAAGATGGAAAGAAATAGGAGAACATATTTCGCAAGCTATTTTAAATCTGTCAGTCGATGAATCGATCATTGCCGTTTATACCTACAAAGAACTTTCTCCAACGAAAACATTTGTTTTCATGACAAAAGAAGGTATGATCAAACAAAGTAAAATGACCGATTTTGAACCATGGAGAACGTATAAGAGTCGTCCAACAAATTGTATGAAACTAAAATCAGAAACTGATGAAATCGTTAATGTTTATTTAACAAATGAACAAAAGATCTTAGATGTATTTTTAGTTAGTCATAGAGGATTTGGTTTGCGCTATCCATTAGAAGAAGTACCAGTCGTTGGTGCTAAAGCTGCTGGTGTTAAAGCAATGAACTTGAAAGATCAAGACTATGTAGTAAATGGTTTGTTGGTCCAAGAAGATGGTGACACACCAATTGTATTGTTGACACAACGAGGAAGCATCAAACGAATGTTGGCTCAAGAATTGCCACAACTCGGACGTGCAAAACGTGGATTGATGGTTCTAAGAGAATTGAAAAAGAATCCTCATCGCGTAACATTTATGTCAGAAAGTAGTCCATTAGAATTATTAGTTACAACACAAAATGGACAACAATATACAATCGATTCTGAAAAATACCCAATCAATGATCGAACATCAAATGGTTCATTTATGCTTGATGAAAAACAAGATGGTGAGATTTTGGAAGTGCACGAAATGCATTCGGCAGAATTAGAAGCAAAAACGAATGAAGAGTCTAAATAATAGATTAGCTGTTCTATAGAATTAGAAAAAAAGAGTGACTGTACTAGTACAGTCACTCTTTTTTTTATAACAGATTTCTTACTTCACAATAAAGTATCAGATAACTTAGTTACATTAATCACAAACGTTAAACACTTATACAAAGCCATTTATTTGAATATTTATTTAAAATATGAAGAATTAGCTCATAATATAGTAAGTAAAGGCTTGCATAAAATTGATGATGTGTTATACTAATCACATAAAGCTGTTACAATAGATTTCAGCATACTAAGGAGGCCCACAATGGAGCAATGGACAGGCTTTAAAGGCGACAAATGGAAAACATCAGTAGACACACGTGACTTTATTCAAAGAAACTACACTGAATACACAGGTGACGATTCTTTCCTAGAGCCAATCGCGCCAAGCACAGACAAATTATGGACAAAATTACAGGAATTATTTGAAGTACAGCATGAAAAAAATGGTGTCTACGATATGGATACAAACATTCCTGCAACCGTAACTTCTCACGAACCAGGCTATTTGATCAAAGAAGAAGAAACAATCGTTGGTTTACAAACAGACGTACCATTAAAGCAAGCATTCATGCCATTTGGTGGTATCAACATGGCCAACAATTCTTTAACTTCAAATGGATACGAAGTTGACGCTGAAATGTCTAAAATATTCACAGAGTGGAGAAAAACACATAATCAAGGTGTTTTTGATGCATACACGCCAGAGATGAGATCAGCACGTAAAAACAAAATTATCACAGGTCTTCCAGATGCATATGGTCGTGGTCGTATTATCGGTGATTACCGTCGTATTGCCTTATATGGAATGGACTTCTTAATTGCTGAAAAGAAAAAAGATTTAAGCAACACTGGTAACAAAGTAATGACAGATGATGTTATTCGTTTAAGAGAAGAAATTTCAGAACAAATCAGAGCGATGGCTGACTTAAAAGAAATGGCTTCAACTTACGGATTCGATATCTCTAAACCAGCTGAAAATGCCAAAGAAGCAATTCAATGGCTATACTTTGGTTACTTAGGTGCTATCAAATCTCAAAACGGTGCAGCAATGTCTATCGGACGTATCTCTGCGTTCTTAGATATCTATATCCAACGTGATTTAGAAGCTGGACTTATCACTGAATTTGAAGCACAAGAAATGATCGATCATTTGATCATGAAATTACGTATGGTTAAATTTGCTCGTACGCCAGAATACAATCAATTATTCTCTGGTTACCCAATTTGGGCTACTTTATCAATCGCTGGTATGGGATTAGATGGACGTTCATTAGTGACTAAGAGTGATTTCCGTATCTTACACACATTAACAAATATGGGCCCATCTCCTGAGCCAAACTTAACTGTGTTATATTCTTCACATTTACCTGTTGGATTTAGAACATTTGCATCTAAAATTGCAAAACAAAGTTCATCTATCCAATTTGAAAATGATGATTTATTACGTGCTAACTGGGGATCAGATGACTGTGCGATCGCATGTTGTGTTTCTGCGACAGTTATGGGTAAAGATATGCAATTCTTCGGTGCTCGTGCTAACTTAGCAAAAGCTGTTCTTTATGCAATCAACGGTGGAGTAGACGAAAAAACAAAAATGCAAGTAGCACCTAAATTCCGTCCAATGACAGGCGATACTTTAGACTACAATGAATTTATCGATCGTTACAAAGACATCATGGACTGGTTAGCTGAATTGTATGTAAATACTTTAAACGTTATCCACTACATGCATGATAAATATTCTTATGAAGCTGCACAATTAGCCTTCATGGAAAGCAACTTACAACGTACGTTTGCGACTGGTATTGCAGGGATTTCACATGCTGCTGACTCAGTAATGGCAATCAAACATGGTAACGTACAAGTGATCCGTGACGAAGATGGTCTAGCAATTGACTATGTTCCTCAAAATGAATTCCCAACTTATGGTAACGACAATGAAGAAGCAGATGCAACAGCAAACTGGATTCTTGAGTACTTCATGACTCAAATCAGACGTCAACATACGTACCGTAATGCCAAACCAACAACTTCATTATTAACAATCACTTCAAATGTTGTTTACGGTAAAGCAACGGGGAATACACCAGATGGACGTCGCGCTGGTAAACCATTAGCACCTGGTGCTAACCCAAGTTATCAAGATGGCAAATTCTTAGGTGAGAAAAATGGTCTTTTAGCATCACTTAACTCAACAGCTAGATTAGAATATACAAGTGCGTTAGATGGGATTTCTAATACACAAACAATCAATCCTAACGGTTTAGGTAAAGATGATGATACAAGAATCGACAACTTACGTAACGTAATGGATGGCTACTTTGACAAAGGCGGGTACCACTTGAACGTTAACGTGTTCACAAATGAATTATTATTAGATGCACAAGCGCATCCAGAAAAATACCCTAACTTAACAATTCGTGTATCTGGATATGCTGTGAAATTCCGTGACTTAACGCCTGAACAACAAGCAGACGTTATCTCTAGAACTTCTCACGATAGACTATAATAAACAAACAACTGAAGGGTTGACTTCGTGTCAGCCCTTTTTTTAAGAAATGAGGAACAAGGAATGACAACTCCTGTTATGGGTAGAATTCACTCTACAGAAAATTTTGGGACCGTTGACGGACCCGGTGTTCGATTTATCGTTTTCACACAAGGCTGTCGTATGCGTTGTCAGTTTTGTCATAACCCGGATACTTGGAAAATTGGTTCTGGTGGACGTGAAGTGACAACAGACGAAGTTTTAGATGAAGCAATCAAATATCGCTCTTATTGGGGTGAAAAGGGTGGCATCACGGTAAGTGGTGGTGAACCATTACTTCAATTAGAATTCTTAACAGACTTATTTAAAAAAGCCAAAGAAAAAGGAATACATACGACCATTGATACTTGTGGCAAACCTTTCACAAGAGAAGAACCATTTTTTAGCCAGTTTCAAGAATTAATGAACTATACTGATTTATTGTTGTTTGATATCAAGCACATTGACAATGAACAACATAAATTACTTACTTCACTTGGAAATGAAAATATTTTAGAAATGGCTCAATATCTTTCTGAAATTGGGAAACCAGTTTGGATTCGCCACGTTTTAGTACCTGAACGCAGTGACTACGATGAATACTTAATTCGCTTAGATACATTTATTAAAACGCTGAAGAATGTCGATAAAGTGGAAGTATTACCGTATCATACGATGGGAAAATACAAATGGGATGAATTAGGATTAGAATACCCGCTTAACGGAATTGAACCACCTGAAGAGGATCGTGTAACGAATGCTAAAAAGTTACTTCATGTCAATGATTATCAAGGTTATGCCTCAAGATAGTTTATAAAAATAGAAAAGAGCAGCAATTATTGTTGTTTCTTTTCTATTTTTTGTTATTATTAATAATGAAGAAAAAAGAAGGAGTGAACTATTTTTATGTCAAAAATTCTTGTTTTTGGACACCAAAATCCTGATACGGATGCAATTGGAGCGGCAATCAGCTTCGCATACTTACAAAAAGAACTAGGGAAAGATACAGAACCAGTTGCCTTAGGAACACCCAGTGAAGAAACACAATACGCTTTAGATTATTTTAATGTAGATGCACCTAGAGTAGTAGAGAGTGCCGCAGGGGAAACAAATCAAGTCATGTTAGTCGATCACAATGAATTCCAACAAAGTATTTCTGATATTGCGGAGTTGACGATTCTTGCAGTCGTTGACCACCATCGTATCGCTAACTTTGAGACAGCTGATCCGTTATACTATCGTGCTGAACCAGTTGGTTGTACAAGTACGATAGTCTTCAAGATGTTTAAAGAGAATAACATCACTATTCCTAAGCAAATTGCTGGAATGATGGCCTCAGCAATCATTTCTGATACGTTGTTATTCAAATCACCAACATCCACACAAGAAGATATCGATGCTGCAAATGAATTAGCAACTATCGCAGAAATCGATTTGAATGGTTATGGTTTAGACATGTTAAAAGCGGGTACCAATTTAAGTGACAAATCTGCTGAAACGTTATTAGATTTAGATGCCAAAAGTTTCCCAATGGGCGATAAAAATGTTCGAATCGCTCAGGTCAATACAGTCGATCTAAATGAAGTTCTTGACCGTCAAGCTGAACTTGAAACAGCAATGAATAACGCGAACGCTACAAACAACTATGATTTATTTGTGTTGATCATCACAAATATTCTAGATAGCGATTCTGAGTTATTAGTAATCGGAGATTCCTTGGATAAAGTAGAGACAGCCTTTAATGTGAAGCTAGATAATAACCGAGCCTTCTTAAATGGCGTAGTTTCTCGAAAAAAACAAGTGGTTCCTCAATTAACTGAAGTATTTAGTTAATCGATCTTACAGTTGATTTAACAACTTAATAAACTACAGGTGGCGGTTAGCTTACTCCAGCTGTAGTTTTTATTTTTATTAAAGGGAAAGAAAGAGTGATTCTAGCATGGGAATGGGAAAAGTAACCTATTATTTTGCATCAAATGAAAATAAAGAAGAATTAAATAAAATCATCATAGATCCTTTGTTCAATAAAATAGTAGCTTACCTTTCAAATCGTAACGGACAAGAAGTGATCTTACGCCAAATAAAGGCAGCTATTCCAACAGATAGCAACCTAGAGTTATACTTAGATAAATTAATCAAACACAAGCTTCTTAAGCGGGAAAATCGACGATATACTTTAATTTTTCCTATCTATACGAATGAAAACTTGTTGAAACTGCCGGATTCAACAGAAAAAAGCTTTCGAAAAATCACAGAAGAACAAACAACGGCCAATGATTATTTCTTATTTGGAGAGTGGCTTTGGTCCTTATTTTTTGAAAAAGAAGAAGGAACCTATTTCTTTGGTGTTAGGAATTCTATAGAAAGCTTGTCATTCTTCTTAAAAAAAGAAGCAGGTAACGATTCGATGCGTTTCGTCTCAATTTATCCTGACAGCTTAATTCCGCTAGACCTAGCAAATTATTTCAATTTACTTTCAAATGGACAGGAATTACCTCAAAAATTTGACTCACTGCAGAATTTAATCGGGGATGTAGACATTCATTATTTTATTCCCCAAATTCAAAAAGTGATGCGATCTGTCAAACGGAATAATGACAGAGTGCGGAGGCAAACTATTTTCCAAGAGGCGTTGCTGGTTACAGGTGATTTGAAAAAAAATAAAGAAAATCAATTATACTTAGCGACTCCAACTATAGCAGGTAATGATTATTCTGATGAAATTCAGAATAGCTTAGAAGAACTTAAAAAGGATTTGATTTCTCTATGGAAAACCATCGAAAATGAGAATCAACGTATGTTCTATAAACAACAATTATACAGTTTTCTATTCAAAAATTATTTACCTAACAAATATCATTCTATCAGCTATTTCAAGTTACTATAATTATATTATGTAACCTTTAACCTTCAAATTTATCACCGCCTCATTATTAATGAAAATAACGAAGCGGTGTTGATCTTACTTATTTCTTTTCCGAACTTTTTTCGTCCAAAAGCCTCCTGAAATAAATTTAGGTTCATATGAAATGATAAAGGCTCGAGGTTCTTTTTCGTTGATCAGTTTGTACAGACTCCGTTCATTTTTGCGTGGAGAAAGAATTTCTAAAATCATTCGTTCACCTTCACGGCCAACACCAAAACTTTGAGTCACACCATATCCATGCTCTCTTAATATTTCTGGTAAATTTAATTGTTCTGTAGAGGAGGGGAGAATGACCGTTACCATAATATAGCCCAGTGCTAAATAATCTTCAATTTTGATTCCTACGCTGATCCCAACTGCATAACCAAGAGCATAAACAACTAAGTTTATCGGGTTATCTAATCGATTCAGCACCATACTAAGACCTAGTACATAAATCGTTATCTCGGCCATGCTAACTAAAGGAGCAATCAAGCGATAGCCTTTCATTGTCAGCATAAATCGAATCGTATTCAATGTGATATAAGAAAAATTGACCACAAAGATCGTCACAAGCATTTTAATATCCATTATTAATAACTCCTTTTTTTAAATTAGATACATCTGCACATTATAGTACAACATTATGAGAATTAAAATAGTGAAAAACAAATTATCTGCTTATAAGAATAATCAATCAAATATAACTATTCTACGACGTTATTCGTTGGATGAATCAATAGTTTTTGCTATAATCAATATACTACGTATTTTTAAGGGGAAATGAAATCAGATGAGAATTTTTATCATCATACTTTTTGGGTTGGTGTTATTAAATACAACAGCAGCGATCATTACAGTTTTTAGAAAGCCAAGAGGCATTTCAAGTGTTCTTGCTTGGATCATGACTTTGGTATTTTTACCGGGAATCGGTTTTATCATTTATCTTTTTTGTGGCAGAGGTATTGATGGGCAAAAGGTGTTTAATCTCACAGCTTATGATCAAGTAAAAATTACTGAAATTAAAAAAAAGGTTGACGAGGATAATCTAAAATCAGAAGGGAAATTAGATATCAATTTGCTAACTGATGCACGAGTATTGAATAAATATTTTAGAAATATGGATTCTTCGCCTTTAAGCAAACGAAACAGTCTGGAAATATATACAGATGGAATAGAGAAGTTTGAGGCTTTATTTGAAGATATTCGTCAAGCCAAGGAAACTGTTCATGTTGAGTATTATTCTTTTTTCAATGATCGTATTGGAAATAAGTTTTTAGATTTACTAGGAGAGAAAGTTAAAGAAGGGGTAGCCGTTCACTTGATTTATGATCCGTGGGGCTCTCCAGGAGCAAACAAAAAGTTCTTTGCGCATTTTTTGGCGCTAGGAGGAAAAGTCGCTCCTTTTATTACGTCAAAAAACATGATCAGTAAGACACGTTTGAATTATCATTTACATCGCAAAATAGTTGTGATTGACGGAAAAATAGGGTGGACAGGTGGATTTAACGTTGGAGATCAATATTTAGGAGAAAGTAAAAAATTCGGCTATTGGCGAGATACACATATCCGTTTAGTTGGAACATCTGTTTTCTCGTTGCAAGAAATTTTCATTATGGATTGGAATGCTTCTGTAGAACATGACTCCTATAAAATGGATTATCTAGAAAATTATTTCCAAATAGCTGAAGACAATGAGCTAGGAGATTTGGCTTTACAGGTTGTTTCTGACGGGCCTGATTCTGAAGAAGAAATCTTAAAAAGTGGCTTTATCAAAATGATTTTATCCGCTGAAAAATCGGTTTGGATTCAAACACCCTATTTAATTCCCGATGATAGCATGATCAATGCGTTATTGATTGCTGTTCGATCTGGTATTGATGTGCGTATTATGATTCCATGTATGCCGGATCATCCATTTATTTATCGTGCAACGCAATACTATGCAAATTATCTGCATATCAGAGGTGTCAAAATTTACATGTATCAAAATGGTTTCATCCATGCTAAAACGATGATCATTGATAATGAGATTTGTATGGTTGGGACAACCAATCAGGATATTAGAAGTTATGCGTTAAATTTTGAAGTAAGCACGTTTATCTATGATACGGCAATCGCATGGAAACTAACACAAATATTTGAGAACGATATGAATAACAGTATTTTATTAACAGACGAAATTATTCAGGATCAATCACATTGGTTACGATTCAAGCAAAATTTTTCTCGATTATTATCACCAATATTATAACGAAAAAAATGGACTAATTTAAATGAAAATCGAGCGAGGCGAGAGATTGCTACGTTCGATTTTTTTTATTTTAGTTTACATAATATACATTATACAAAGTAGATAAAGAAGCTACATTAAGTACTAAGCTGTAACTATCAATGTAGCTTCTTTATCTAACGTTGCTTGTTACGATTTCTTGTAGGCTTTAAAAAGTTTTACAATGTCATACCAACATACAGATACCATACCTAATAAGAGACAAATCACTAATTGATACGCTGACAATGGTGCTAAATCTAAAAATGCATTTATTGGAGAATAAATTAAAGCAAGTAAACTTATACTAGTCCCACCTAAAATTATCCAAGTTACTTTATCATGTCGTAATTTTAGAAATGTTTGGATACCTAATAGCTGATTTGAACTATTTACTTGAACAAGAAAAAGATTTGCTATGATGAGGACTGTCATCCCCATTGTTCTGGCAAGTTCATCGTTTGCTGGATTTTGCTGAAGTGTGAAATAATACGCTGAAAACGACGCAAAAAAGATAGCAACTCCTTGTAGAATGATTCGAATTAATAGTCTCCTTGATAATATAGTTGCAAATGGATCTCTCGGTGGACGTTTCATTATATCCGGTTCACTGGGCTGACGCTCTAAAACAACTGAACAAGTTGGATCGATCACGAGTTCAAGCAAAACGACATGTATAGGTAATAAGAATAATGCTTCTTGAGGAATTCCTAAAACAGGCCCTAAAAATGCTGTCAGTGCAATCGGAATGTGAATGACAAAAATATACCCAATCGCTTTTTTAATATTATCATATATTCTTCTTCCATCTCTTACTGTATTCACAATTGTTGAAAAATTATCATCTAATAAAATGATATCTGCAGCTTCTCTAGAAACTTCCGAACCACGTTTGCCCATGGCGATACCAATATCAGCATACTTAAGTGCTGGTGCATCATTTACACCGTCACCTGTCATAGCAACGACTTCCCCATTGTCTTTGAAAGCCTTGATGATTCGCATTTTATGCTCTGGTGTCACTCTTGAAAAAACATTTACAGACGCTACTTTTTTTGCTAGCATCTTATCGTCCATTTGGTCTAATTCAAAACCCGTTAAAAAGTTTTCGGCATTACGAATTCCAACTTTTTTTGCAATAGAAGTTGCTGTAATGCCGTTGTCTCCAGTAATCATAACCACGTTGATCCCCGCTTCTATACAGTCTTCTATATCTTGTTCAATCCCCCTTCTTGGTGGATCAGCTAGTCCAACCAGCCCAAGAAATTTTAGTGAACACTGTTCAATAGTTTCAGGAATTTCATTTGCTGTATTAACGATTTCTTCACCCACAGCAATGACTCTCAATCCTTCATTTGCAAAAATATCGATTTTAGTCTGAATCATTTTTTTCATTTCTGTCGATAAATCTGAGATACGCAAGACACTTTCTGGAGAACCTTTTACAGTAACTTCTATCTGATTATTTCGTTGCCAAACATGCCCCATCATCTTAAGTTCATCCGTAAATGGATACTCTGTAATAAGTGGGCTGTTGAATAGCGTATCTTTATTCCAACCTTGTTGTTCGTTGTATTCCAAAATAGCTATTTCCATAGGATCATATGGATCGATTTCACTTGCTAGGCCCATTACTTCATTTAAGCGATTTTCCTTATTAGAATCGTAAGCCCAAACGTTTGTTACCGTCATTTTATTTTCAGTAATCGTCCCCGTCTTATCAACGGCTAAAATAGATATCGCACCCATCGTTTCAACTGCTGGAAGTTTACGAACTAAAGATTGTTTCTTCGCCAATCGCCATGCACCCATAGATAAAAATACAGTCAAAACAACAGGAAATTCTTCTGGAATCATAGCCATAGCAATCGTTATACCTGATAAGATACTTTGTATGATGCGATTGCTCAATTCTAAGTTTGTACTACTAAAAAATGTACTCATAGCGACTATACAAAGTAAAAAAAAGGCAATAATCGCACATACTTTGACTAAAGTACCAATTTGCTTATCTAGTGGAGAACGTTCATTTTCCGCTGTAACAAGATGCTTTCCAATTTTACCATATTCAGTATTCGTTCCAGTAGTATTCACTAAAATAGTAGCACTCCCTGTAGTGATTAAAGTGCCTGTATAGACATAATCGTTGCGCCAATAATCTGCTGTTCGAGACTTTTTAGATTCAGCAATCGTTTTCCATACAGCTTCAGTTTCACCAGTTAAAGAAGATTCATTCACTCTAAGATCATTTGCTTTGATCACAAATCCATCCGCAGGTACTTTGTTTCCTTCTTCTATTAACATAAGATCCCCAGGGACAACTTCTTCACTCAAAATCTCAATCGTTTCATTGTTTCTAATTACTTTGATTTTTGGTGCGGAAAGATCTTTTAATGTATTTAGTGTTTGATCCGTTTTCCATTCTTGAATGACTTCGATAGCAATGATAACAACGACAAAAGTAAGCATCACTGCACCATCTATAGGATCACCTAGAAAAAAATAAATAAGGGCAGCCACGATAAGTAGCAAAAACATAGGTTCCAAAATAATCTTAAAGACTTTTGAATAAAATGGTTCTTGTTTTTTTTGCTCTAATTGATTTACTCCAAACTCATTTTGACGTTCCTCTACTTCTTGTTGCGTCAATCCATGCCAATTAATAAAATCCATAATAATCTCCTTTGCATTCTCATAAAAGAGAAGATTTACTCATAATACAGCGTAAAAACGGTTATTACGAGCAAAAAGAGAATTTATTAGCGAATTTTTAGTGTTTAGCGACCGCTCGAAAATAGTGTCCTATTCTCCTAAAAAACTAAATAAGGGTATCCCTAAAATACAGATAAGTATCGTTTAAAAGTAATTTAGTTTACCCGTTTTTTTATATTTCAGAAAGTCTGTAGCGCCCATGGTATCGTCAAATTCAGCTGGAGTAATCAAACTACCCCAAGCAACCGTTTCCTTGAAAAGACTCTTTTGAAAATCTGATGAATAGCCCGTGTTTTGAAAAGTCTTTTCAAAAACACGATTGCCAACGAAAAGTCTTGATTGAATTTTTGTGTCTTTTCGGTGATTTTCTTTGTTCAGGAATAACTTTAACAACTGGTGCACATTAGGTAAATATAGTTTAAATAGTTTTTTTATTTCTAGTGTCTAATGAAGTAGTCTTTGATCTCTTCCAACATGAAATTCTCAATCAATTCTACTGTATGAATAGAAGCGCCTTGTTTCAAAATATCTTTACATTTAATGAAAGACCAGTCAGGTAATGAGCCTCTATATCTAGAATCATTTGCATAGACTACCCTATCGAGACCGCTCCAGATAACAGCTGATGAACATAGTGGACAAGGTTCAAAAGTTGAATACAGCCAATAACCTGCTGGTAAAACATCTTTCTTTAAAAGTATGCAAGCTACTTTGATTGCATTGATCTCAGCATGAGCTGTTGGATCATTGGTTTCTTTAACGGTCGTTTTACCTATAGCGATAATGTCCATTTTTTCATTCACTACGGCAGCATAAATAGAGTGATCGGTCCATTGTTTTTGAATTAGTTCCGTCATGATTCTTCTACTGGGATGATGATTCATTTTGATCCTCATTTCAGGTGTAGATTTTTAAAAGACGTTTCATTTTATCTGTTTTGACATACTAATATCTGTTGCTACAAAACCAGTTTGCTCATATAAATGAATCGCACCTTTATTATGAGCAAACACATGTAAGTCAATCTGTGACACATGCATTTCCTTCGCTTTTTCATCTAAACAAGTCAAAGTTTGTTTACCATATCCTAGATTTCTAAACGCCTCAAATATGATAAAATCATAAATAAATAATTTTGAAGCATAAGGTGTTCTATTCAAATGAACCCATAAAAAGCCGATTTTCGTGTCCAGTGAATTTTCAATCGAATAAAGATAATCATTTTTAGTATCTTTACCTTCTGGAAGAAGCTCGTTAAAACTTTTCGTTGCTAAGCAGATTGCTTCTTCTTCATTCCAAGTTCCTGCCATGACTTTATCTTTAGCATAATCTTCAATTGCAAAAGAGAGATAATTTTCATAATCAGAAACATTCATTTCTTTTAATGCTATTTCCATCTATTTTCCCACCAATTCTTATTATTTACTCGAATCATATCATTTTTACTGCATAAAAAAAAGAGGCTAGGACATAACTCTACGAGTTATACCCTAGCCTTAATAAATCCGAATAAACGGTGGGAGCAGAAGCAACTCCTTCGGAAATAAACACTTCTGTCCCAACCTCCATAGATTATTGTTCGTTTTTCATTGCTGCTAAAGCCGCAGTATTAATAATATTCCAAGGTTTATCAAATGACGGTTGGAAGAAGAAGTCTGCATAAGCTAAATCTTCGATTGTCATTTTAGCTTTGATTGCTAATGAAATCGCATTGATATTAGCAGTTAAGTCAGCTTTTGACATTAATTGTGCACCCAAAATTTGAGTTGTTTCAGGATCATATACTAATTTAAACCAAGCTGTTTGCTTGTCAGGATTGAAATCCATTAAATAGTCTTCAACTACTAGGGCCGATTTAGTTTTCTTATTGAGTTTTTTAGCCATTTCTTCATTGATTCCTGTAGAAGCAAATTTATAGTCGAAAACAGCTAAACCTGAAGAACCTTGGATTCCTGGAAATGGTTTTACAGGTCCGTTTAAGTTTTTAACAGCAAATCGTCCTTGTTTTCTAGCATTTGTTGCCAAGGCAATATTAACGTCTGTTTCACCTGGATTGTATTTGATTAATGTTGCATCACCTACCGCAAAAACATCAGGCGCACTTGTTTGCATGTATTCGTCTGTTTTGATTAAACCATTGGGATGAAGAGCTAATGTCTCTTTCAACCAAGTAGTATTAGGACGAACACCAACTGCTACAACTACAAGGTCGGCATCATATTCAGCTTTGTCTGTGACAACTTTTTGAACATGGCCTTCTCCTTTATAACTTTGGACGGTTTCATTCGTTACTACGTTTATATTGTTTGCTTCCATTTCTTCTGTCAAAACGTCCGTAAATTCCTTATCTAAATAGACACCTAAAGGTCGATCTAAAATATCGATAACTGTTACTTTTTTACCCGCTTTAGCAAAAGATTCAGCTGCTTCAATTCCAATATATCCGCTGCCAATCACAACAACATTGTTTACATTTGGATCAACTGTTTTTGCTTTTAATTTGATAGCCCATTTTCTACCGCGCATCAAATAGACATTTTCTAATTCTTTACCAGGTACATTTAGCTCAAAGGGTACTGCTCCTGGGCTGATAATTAGTTTGTCGTACGCTTCAACACGTTCTTCTCCTGATACTAAATCTTTCACTACGACTTGATGATCTTCAGGTTTGATTTCAGTAATTTCTGTATTTGAAAAAACATTGACTCCTCTGCTTTCCATTTTTTCACCAGTCATATAGCGAACAGAATTAACGTCTTTTACTTTCCCTTCCAAATATAGTTGCATACCGCAAGATAGAAAAGAAATAAAATCACCTTTTTCGTACCATTGAATTTCTGCATCTGGATGTAAATTTAATAATTCCTCTACTGCTTCGTAGCCTCCATGCGATGAACCTAAAACAATAACTTTCATTCCTTATACCTCCAATATTATTTATTATATAATAAAGAGTATCATATAAATGTATGGAATAACAAGCGTTTAGACTTTTAATTCTCAATTGCTTATTTTAATTGAGAATTAAAACATTTTATAGTTACTTTATTTCCAACATAATGTAGTTCATCATTTATTAGTTTACATAATATATTTATGTTAAACTAATAAAGTATCCATTTAAAAAAAGCCAGTTATAGACTTTATACTGGTCTTTAACTGGCTTTTGTGGATTTATTTAAAAATAGTTACTTCTTTTTTTACTTCAACTGTAATCTTTCCATTTTTGATAACATAATTTCTCTCTGGAATATCAATTATTGCGTCTGCTTTTACTTTGGTATCAAGTAAGATCAAATCAGCTTTATTGCCAACCTGAATTCCATAATTTTCTATGTTCAACGCTTTAGCAGGATTATCTGTGATCATGGGTAAGACAGTTGGCAGATCATCCGCTCCACCTAAATGACCTACAGGGATTGCTAACATAGCGATTTGCATTAAATCACCATTTCCATATGGCGTAAATGCATTCCGAATGTTATTCGTTGCTAGACATACATTCACACCTGCATCACGAAGTTTTCTAATTGGCGTCACAGCTCTTCTTACATTATGATCATCGTTTCTAGCTCCCAAATGTAGATCAGTTGCGGGTAATGCCATTACACTAATTTGAGCTTCAGACATTAATGTTAAAATTTCACTTAATCGATCTGGCTCTAGTGCATGAAGAGCTGTTAAATGTCCCACAGATACTCTCCCATGATAGTTTTCTGCAATCGTTTTTTTACATAAATATTCGATTGAAATATCTGTTGCTTCATCGCTAAAATCTTGATGTAAATCAATGTATTTGTCATATTTTTTTGCGATTTCAAAGACTAAATCGATATGTTTATCTGCTGGAGCATCATTATAAGGAATACCGCCAACAACATCAGCGCCCATTTCCATGGCTTCGTACATCATTTTTTCTGTGCCGGGCGCTTTAAAAATCCCTTCTTGCGGAAACGCAACAATTTGCATATCAATCAAATCTTTATATTCTTCTTTTAATTTCATGATTGTTTTGAATCCTGAAAAACCTTGTGCTGGATCAAATTCTGCATGGGTCCTAACGGCCGTTACACCATGAGAAATAATCATTTCCAACGCTCTTTTTGCTCGGTTATAAATATCCTCTTCTGTGAATGTTGGTTTCAATTCGGCAGTAACACTGATTGCTTCTTGTAAAGTTCCTGATTTATTTGGTTTTCTGTCAGCGATCAACGCCTTATCTAGATGAATATGGCTTTCGACTAAACCAGGGATTAACACACGACCATTTGCTTCAATTACAGTTACCGCATTATCAGTTAAATTTTCTGAAATAGCTACAATTTTTCCATCTTTAATTCCCACATCTTGCAACGCTTCTCCATCACTTACTCTTGCTTGCTTAATTAAAATATCCATTTTATACACCCTTTCTATCTAATTTAAATAAAGAATCCAATCCCGATCAACAGGACAGAAGCAATACTGATCCATTTAACATTTCCTTTTACAACTTCTAATATTGGAATTTGGAATCCTGAAGATAAAGCTTGCATCGTGATATTCACGAAACTCATTTGACTACCTAAGCCGACCCCGACCGCAACTAAACCAAGTTCTATAGAAGAAAAACCTAAAGACACAGCCACAGGTAAAACAAGAGTCAAAACTGAACCGACATACGCGCCTGCTGGCACCCCAATTAGAATGCCTGTCAAAATCGCAACGGGAACCATGATCAGAGTCGGTGCAGCGCTTGCAATACCTGCAATAACCGCAAACGTTCCTGTTTGAGCAATGATATTAATAAATGCCAGAAAGATTCCCACTTGGAATAATCGAGTCAAAATGTATGTTGAGCCATCGACCATTGCTTCCACTGATTGATTTAACGTGAAATCTGAACAAATAAAAATCAACGCAAGTGTTAGAATCATATAAACTAACGGTGTTAATATTGGAAATCCAACAAGGTCATTCACCACAGGACCAAAAATTACAGCAAACAGCAAAAAGATTGCTGGTAAAGTCAACTTAAATAACGCTTTATTACTCATGTTTGCATATTCATCATCACTATTTTCTTTAAAACCGATATTTCGACGTTTAGTTCCCCAAAAAGCTAAAATTATTGCTAAAGCACAAAAAAATAACCAAATTGGACGCATATCCGAAACATATTCAGCAACACTAAAGTCCCCCAATTTAGAAACAATACTAGATTCTAACGATGCTGGCGATGTTGTAAATGAAACTGCTGCAGCAAGCGACATCGCTGCAATTAATTCAGGAACTACACCAACTGCTACAAATGCCAATGGTGCAATCACCATTGCGCTGCCGCCGCCGATGCCGGACATATAGGTAGCTGCCGCAAGCAAAATGACGATAAATGCTGAAACATACTCGACTTTACCTTTTGTACCACGTTTTGCAAGAGTCAATGCTGCTGAGTAGCCACCAGACTTAAAAACAGCCATTGCAATCGCTGAATTGATGATCGGTACAGTAATACCAAGCATCATTGGGATCGTTTCCAATAATTGTTGGTTTGCTTGTTCTAATCCTATTCCTCCAATAATCATTGCTAGAACACCACCAACAAAACCTGCGATGATCATATCCACTTTCATAAATAATAAGACCAATACTACAATCAATGGAATGATCACAATCACTGCTTTTATTCCCGTAGGCGCAGAAATTGCATCAATCTCTTGTGCAAAAGCTGGTATAAACGAAAAAAGAAAGAGTATTGAAAGGAGCAACCCACTCAAAAATTTTTTAGGTATTTTCATCATTTTTCCTCCAAATATAGTTAATTAAAGCATTTTTATTTTTTACATACGCGCTAGGTGATGCCAAATAACTGCTTACTTTTATCGTAACTACAAAAATGGCATCTAAAAAAGAATTAAATAACTTTATTGTTTGTGAATACTATAAATTTTTAGTCATTCCCTTTTTTATTCCATTATCGTTTCAATACGAAGTATCCTCCTTCCTTCTTTTTATAATACGTTTAATTTTAAAAAAAAGGAATAAGAATGCTTGAGTGAGTTGGCTGAGCAAACAAAATGTTAGCGTTATCATTTCAACGTACTCATAAAAAGTTAAAATAAAAAGAGATCTCTTTTTATTTTAACTAGACTATCATTACTATTTTTCTTCATCAAGTAATGTAGATAAATCATAAGGAGTATTCTGATAAACTGCATAATTTAACCAATTAGAAAATAACAAAGACGCTGCCATATGCCATCGTAATTGGGGCATACTATCAATGTTATCATTTGGGAAATAGTTTGTAGGTAGCTCCGTTAAAATCCCTTTTAGCTTGTCGCGTTCAAATTCTTGCTGCAAAGTTTCACGATCATACTCTAAATGCCCCATTGCATAAAATGCTCGATTATTTTTATTACCAACCAAAAAAATTCCTGCTTCTTTTGATTCTGCTAAAATCTCCAACTCATTTGTTTTGTCTATGTCACTTTTTTTGACTTCCGTATAGCGGGAATGAGGGGCTAAGAATACATCATCAAATCCTTTTAAGATACTCCAAGTCGGTTTCAATACGTTATGAGTATAAATTCCTGCTAATTTTTGATCTAATAGATGTTTATTGATTTTATAGTGGTGATAGAGTCCTGCCTGTGCCCCCCAGCAAATATGAAACGTCGAAAAAACATGTGAGGTACTCCATTTAAAAATTTTCTGCAGTTCTTTCCAATAATCAACTTCTTCAAAAGGAATTTGCTCAATTGGTGCGCCTGTGATGATCAATCCATCATAAAATTTTTCTTTGACATCTTTAAATTGATAATAAAAACGTTTTAAGTGCTCGCTAGATGTATTTTTTGCTTCGTGACTACTCATATGCAAGAATTCTACATTTATTTGTAAAGGGGTATTGCTTAGAAGTCTCAAAAGTTGAACTTCAGTCTCGTCTTTTTTCGGCATTAAATTTAGAATCAGAATTTCCAAAGGGCGAATGTCTTGATGCATGGCACGATCTTCGTCCATTACAAAAATTTTCTCTTTTTCAAGTACTTTGATAGCTGGTAACTCTTTTGGAACACGAATCGGCATGTGTATATCCTCCCTTTCATTTTGTCTAATTTCATTTTACGATAAAAAGGAGAAGAAAGATAGATTCATTCTGAGAAAACATTAGGTTAAAAAAAGAATCGTTCGCTAGTAGTATCATCATAAAAAACGAGCTTGGGACATAAGTACTAACGAAAAATCCAGATACCAGTCAAATTGATTGGCATCTGGATTGTTTTTTTGTACAAAAATAAGAACACCTTTGCTAAAATAAAAGTGACTAAACAAATAAGTCAGCGAGGTGTTCTTATGTTTAAAAATTATACCACAAATCAAGTCGTTCTTCCTCTAGATTTTAGTTTTCAGTTAGAAAAAAACGATATTGCGTTTGCCATTGATCAATTAGTTGAAAGTATTCCGGAGGAACGCTTTCTTCCTTTTCATCATCAAATGGGGCCTTCTTCTTATCATCCGAAAATGATGATGAAGATGATTTTATGTGCCTACACACAATCTGTATTTTCTGGTCGCAAGATTGAAGCCTTGACGAAAGACAGTATTCGCATGATGTGGCTTACTCAAAGTTATCAACCTAGTTATCGAACCATCAATCGTTTTCGAGTGAATCCTTTAGTGAATGCACTCCTTCGGGAGTGCTTCGTCCAGTTCCGTAGCCAATTAGTCAAGGAACAATTAATCGATGAAGAAGCCATTTTTATCGATGGTACAAAGATTGAAGCCAACGCCAATAAATACACCTTTGTTTGGAGAAAATCCATTGATAACTTTGATAAAAAGCTTACTGAAAAATCAAATTTTCTCTACGATGAATTGTTAAAGAATCAAATTATTCCTGAAATTGAGCGAGAGTCCTCAAAAGAATTATCTGTCACTGAATTAGGTAAGATTGAAGAAAATCTCGCGCATGTTGTCGAAAAGTTTACAGAAAAAATCGAACAAGCAGAGGATGGAATTACGCGCAAATCAATCCGTTCTAAACGAAAAATTCCTAAAAAATTAAGGACACTTTTCAAGGACTTTAAAGAGCGAAAACTCGCTTATCAAAAACATAGACAGATTTTAGGGCAACGAAACAGTTACTCTAGAACTGATCTAGATGCCACTTTTATGCGCATGAAAGACGATCATATGAAAAATGGTCAGTTGAAAGCAGGTTATAATCTTCAAATCGCCACGAACAGTCAGTATATTTTAGGCTATGATCTTTTCTCAAATCCAACAGATACACGAACATTGCGCCCTTTTTTAACCACTTTAAAAGAGCGTTTCTTTGATCTGCCAAACTATATTGTCGCAGATGCCGGCTATGGAGGAGAAGAAAACTATCAAGCGGTTTTAGAGGATCACGAGCGAACACCACTCATCACTTATGCCATGTACCATAAAGAACAGAAGAAAAAGTTTAAACAAAATCCGTTCCTTCCAGCAAACTGGTCGTATCAGGAATTAGATGATACGTTTCTTTGTCCAAACGGACGAAAAATGAATTTTCGAAACTATTCTATTCGTACAGATAAATATGGCTTTAAACGTTATTTAAAACGGTATGAATGTGAAGACTGCTCGAATTGTCCTCTTCGAAGCCAGTGTACAAAAGCGAAGAGTGACAAGAATCGTGAGATTCAAAAGAACATGAATTGGGAATACTTTAAAGCAAGAATTCAACAGCTGCTTTCAGAAGAAGAAACAGGTAAACTCTATCGTCAACGAAAAATTGACGTCGAACCAGCTTTCGGACATTTGAAGGCTTGTTTAGGGTTCACTCGGTTCTCTGTTCGAGGGAAACAACAGGCACACAATGAAATTGGATTCGCGTTAATCGCAGTAAATTTAAGGAAATATAGGCTAAGTAAGCTAGAAAACATGAAGGATTCTCCCAATAATCTAAAAAATAAAAGACTGAAAATCATTTTTTACGATTTTCGGTCTTTTATTTTAAGGTTTTTGGGACTTACGTCCCAAGCTCGTTTAACCCTTATAGAAAGTAAACGTGTTAATTCGAAGCTTTACTCATCTTCGTTTTTAGTTTTACGTTTGAAAGTGAAGAAAGCAAAAGCTCCTAGTAATAATGCCCCTACTCCCCCCCAATCACTAACAATTTCACCGTTGTTAGGAAGATTTTTTTGCGTGCTACTTATGTTTTTCAAGCCTGAACTTCCGTTATTGCCTAAGTTGCCACCAGTTCCATTGCCATTCCCACTGTTTCCGTTACCATTAGCTGGATCAGCTGGAAGTTTGAAATTAGCTGGTTCACTTTGATTGCCATCACTATCTTTTGCAATTGCTGAAACTAGTTCTTTTGGTTCGGCGAAACCAATCGGAATTTCAATAACGAAATGACCTGTTTCACTTGCAGTCCCAGCACCTAGAATTTCTCCTGCTGTATTTTGAAGTACGACATCATTTCCAGGTGTTGCAATTCCTTTAATTGTGTAACCAGTCATAGAGTTTCCAGTTGCGCTGTCGACTATTGGTGTTGCTACAAAGACTGTTGGATCGGCTGGTGTCATGAATGGAGTTGCTGCACTAACATCCCCAACATTGTTTTCAGCTGTTGCTGTCAAGTCTTCATTTTCGGTTGCTGAACCTTTTGGTAAAGCAATCGCGAATTCACCATCTAACGCAAATGGTGCTCTAACTAGAAACATACCATTTAAATCAGCAACGCCTGAACCGATTACTCTTCCAGCAGCATTGCGGATTTTGACTTTATTACCTGCTGTTGCTTTACCAGTTACGATGTAACCAGTTTTGGATGTGCCAGTTACATTGTCAATGACTGGCGCTTCAATATTTGATGAAGGATCCGCTGGGATTGTGAATAATGTTGGTAAACTTGAGTTAAGTGCGTCATCTATTGCTAACGCATTTAACTGTTGTAATTGATCCACTACTTGAGAATCTAACTCAATCGAAAATTTACCATTGCCATCAACATCTCCAACACCTATTTCAGTTCCACTAAGCGTTCTAAGTGATACTGAATCACCTGCTGTTGCTGTCCCTTTAACTGTGTAACCAGTTTGAGAATTACCGAGTACACTTGTTATGATTGGTGCAGCTACAAATACTGGGTCAGCTGGTGTAATAAAAGGCGTTGCTGAACTTTGATTGCCAGCACCGTCAGAATCGATTGCTCTCAATTGCTCTAGCTGACTAGCTGATCCTGATGGAATCACTACTGAGTAATTTCCACTGCCATCCACTTGAGTTGAACCAATCACTGTGCCGTTTAATTTTTTAATTGAAACTGTATCGCCTGCAACTGCAGTCCCAACTACTGTATAACCCGTAGCAGAAGTTCCTGTTACGCTAGTAACAACAGGAGCTGGAATCGTTACTGGATCTGCCGGTGTTGTAAAGACTGTTCCAGGACTTGTATTTCCGTCTGCATCTTTGGCTGTTGCAGTTAATTGTTCATTTGGTGTAGCTATACCAACTGGTATCGTAACTGTGTAATTTCCACTGCCGTCTGCTACGCCTGATCCAATCACTGTTCCACCAGTATTCTTGATTTCAACCGTACTTCCTGCTGGTGCTGTACCCGTTACAGTATAGCCAGTAGTTGAATTACCCGCTACATTGTCAACGGTTGGTGCTTGAACCATTACTGGATCGGCCGGTGTTGTAAATGATGTTGCTGAACTTTGATTATTATCTGCATCTACAGCTACAGCTGACAGTTGTTGAAGCGGTTGTGCTGACCCTACTGGAATTGCGATTGTGTAATTTCCACTTGGATCTGCTACGGCAGTTCCGATAATCGTGCCACCTGTATTTTTCACATCAACTCTGTTTCCTGCTGTTGCAGTTCCGTTTATGGTATAACCAGTTGTTGATGTACCAGTTACATTATCAACAGTTGGTGCTTGAACCACTACTGGATCTGCTGGTGTTGTGAATGGTGTCGCTGGACTTTGGTTACCGTCAACGTCTTTTGCTACTGCCGATAGTTGTTGATTTGGAGTAGCCGATCCAGTTGGAATCACAATAGTGTAGTTGCCACTTGGATCCGCCGTAGTTGTTCCAATCACTGTTCCACCTGTGTTTTTAATATCAACAGTATTGCCAGCCGTTGCTGTACCAGCCACAGTATAACCAGTTGCTCCAGTCCCTGTTACACTATTAACCGTTGGTGCTGTGACTACTACCGGATCAGCTGGTGTCGTAAATACCGTTGCTGGACTTTGGTTGCCGTCCGCGTCTTTTGCTACTGCCGATAATTGTTGGTTTGGTGTTGCTGATCCAATTGGAATCACAACGGTATAATTACCACTTGGATCTGCAATTGCAGTTCCGATAATTGTGCCACCTGTATTTTTGATTTCTACAGTATTGCCTGCTGTTGCTGTACCCGTTACGGTGTAGCCTGTTGCTGACGTACCAGCAACATTGGTCACTGTTGGTGCTGTAACAACTACTGGATCGGCCGGTGTTGTAAACGTTGTCCCAGGACTTGTATTACCATCTGCATCTTTAGCTGTTGCCGTTAATTGTTGGTTTGGCGCTGCTGATCCGGCTGGAATCGTAACAGTATAATTCCCACTGCCGTCAGCTACACCTGATCCAATCACTGTTCCACCAGTATTCTTGATTTCAACCGTACTTCCTGCTGGTGCTGTACCCGTTACGGTATAGCCAGTAGTTGAATTGCCCGCTACATTGTCAACAGTTGGTGCTTGAACCATTACTGGATCGGCCGGTGTTGTAAATGGTGTTGCTGGACTTTGGTTGCCGTCCGCGTCTTTTGCTACTGCCGATAATTGTTGGTTTGGTGTTGCTGATCCAATTGGAATCACAGCGGTATAGTTGCCACTTGGATCTGCAATTGCTGTTCCAAGAATCGTGCCACCTGTATTTTTGATTTCTACAGTATTGCCTGCTGTTGCTGTACCAGTTACGGTGTAGCCTGTTGCTGATGTTCCCATCACATTGGTCACTGTTGGTGCTGCGACCACTACTGGGTCAGCTGGCGTTGTAAATGGTGTTGCTGGACTTTGGTTACCATCCGCGTCTTTAGCTGTCGCAGTTAATTGTTGGTTTGGCGTTGCTGATCCGGCTGGAATCGCAACAGAATAGTTGCCACTTGGATCTGCAATTGCCGTTCCAATCACTGTGCCGCCTGTATTTTTAATGTCAACTGTACTTCCTGTTGGTGCTGTACCAGTTACGGTGTAACCAGTTGCTCCGGTTCCCGTTACGCTATCAACTGTTGGTGCTGTAACAACTACTGGATCGGCCGGTGTTGTAAATGAAGTTGCTGGACTTTGGTTGCCGTCCGCATCTTTTGCTACTGCCGATAATTGTTGGCTTGGTGTTGCTAACCCAACAGGAATCGTAATTGTGTAGTTGCCACTTGGATCTGCAACTGCAGTTCCAATTATTGTGCCACCTGTGTTTTTAATGTTCACAGTATTACCAGCTGTTGCAGTACCGGTTACGGTGTAACCAGTTGCTCCGGTTCCTGTTACGCTATCAACCGTTGGTGCTGTAACGACTACTGGATCGGCTGGTGTCGTAAATGAAGTTGCTGGACTCTGATTGCCATCGGTATCTTTGGCCACTGCAGATAGTTGTTCGTTTGGTGTAGCTGAACCAGCTGGAATTGTCACTGTATAGTTGCCACTTGGATCAACTACAGCTGTTCCAATCACTGTACCGCCTGTGTTTTTAATGTCTATAGTATTTCCTGCGGTCGCGGTACCAGTTACTGTATAACCCGTTGTCGATGTGCCCGCTACATTGTCAACTGTTGGTGCACCAATGACCACGGGATCAGCTGGTGTTGTAAACGGAGTAGGTGTACTTTCATTTATCCCAATTTTTGCCACTGCATTCAAAGATTCACTAGCAGTTGTCAATCCTTGTGGAATCACAATGGTAAAGTTACCACTACCATCGGCAATACCACTGCCAATTGTAGTCCCGCCAACATTACGAATATCTACGGTGTTTCCTGCTGATGTAGTACCAGTTACAACGTGTCCAGTTGCCGAAGTTCCAGTTGTGTTTGTTACGACTGGTGGTGCTACGACAATTGGATCTGCTGGTGTAGCAAATGATGTCGGTGTACTTTCATCTGATCCTGATTTAGCAATCGCAGTTAAGGATTCACTAGCTGTTGCCTGACCTTGTGGAATAGTAATACTAAAGTTTCCAGTTCCATCCACAATACCAGTACCAATGACCGTTCCACCAGCATTACGAATGTCGACTGTGTTTCCGGATGTTGCTGTACCGTTTACTGTATAACCCGTTGTTGAAGTTCCAGTAGTATTTGTAACAACTGGTGGTGCTACAACAATTGGATCAGCTGGTGTTGTAAATGGAGTTGGTGTGCTGTCGTTACCTCCATTAGAAGCAGTTGCTGTCAATGCTTCGTTCGCAGTTGCGGCTCCTTGTGGAATTGTAATTGAAAAATTTCCACCCGTCGCAATTCCTGATGCGATAGTCGTACCAGCTGCGTTTTTTATAGTGACCGTATCACCTGCAGTCGCTGTACCAGTTACTGTATAACCTGTTAGAGAAGTTCCAGTTGTGTTTGTAACTGCTGGTGGAGCTACTATTGCAGCAGTTTTAGCGTAATAAACATTAGAAACACCGTTAGCCGTATTAAGTATACTGACATCGATGGTATCCGTTTTCACAACAGTACCAACAAATTTAGCATCCAGATTTTGCGCTAAGGTTTCCGGGCTAACAATACTTGTTGGAATATTGATTGTTGTTGCGCCCAACACCGAAGCATCAGCCAATTGATTTACACCAGCACCACCTAATCCTACAAATGGCAAGGCAAGATTAATTGCTGTATTTACAGTTCCTTTGACTGGAAGTAAAGCAGTATTAATAAGCCCTGCAACTGCATTGCTACCAATACCACTTCCAGTTGCATTTAAAGCACTGACCGCTGCTTTTAAATCTTGTAAAAGAGAGGATATGTTCTGTGCTAAAACTAAACCTAATCCATCATCGATGTTAGCTTGGATATATTTTCCATCAGGAGAAAGCGTTGCATTAGAATTAAATTGTGCACTACCAAAATTTTCAAGATTATTTAAAGCATCGATTTTCTGATTAACTGTCGTTAAATTTAAAGTTACACCAGTTAAACTCCCAAATGAACCATCAACAATATCAGTTAGTAAAGTAGATAATTCATTAACTGCGTTTAATGTCCCAGTTAAGAAGGTCAAATCACTAACCGTTAAAGTAATATTTGTATTGATTTGTGCCGTACCGTTTGTAGAAACTCGCCCATTTAACTCATTTGGAATAGTTAATACCGCTTGTTTTGCTCCACTTGTGATAACTGAACCACCAACTAACTCACTCCCAGTTATTGAAAAATCAACATTCTTTGAGGAGCCGTCTGCCATCCAACGAGTCCCACTATTTGTTCCGCTATTGTTTGAGCTGCTAATGTTGGATAGTATTTCCGCGTCTAAAATTGCAGCAGACGCTGTAATTCCTCCCGGTAAATAAAAAGATAGTGGAACAGTCAACGGTGCTATAACTAAACTACTTGTTAAAACTAATGATAATGTACGGTACTTATTTTGTTTTTTCGACTTATTGGTACGTCTCTTTTTCTGTTTATCACTTTTCATGATTATCCTCCTTTTACTTTCAAACCAATACCACTTAACGAACAACTAAAAGCTTATTAAAATGAACAGACACCCTCCTTTCTCAAAATATCAAATTTGTACATATAAATAATATAACCTTCATGATATTTTTGGAAATAATATGAATTATAATTTAAAATTACTTAATTATAAATATAGTATCTTTTAACGAAAAATGTAATATAAAAATGGAGAACCCTTTATTTTAAAGGATTTGAAGATATGATATATTTACTAACTTATTTTATGAAACCGTTATTATAATCGTTGATATTTATTATTTAATTAATATTTATTATTTTTTAAAAAAATAATTAAATTTTCTTTAAAAATGAAAATAAGGCTAGGACATAACTCTACGAGTTATGTCCTAGCCTTAAGGAATCCCAATAAACGATGGGAGCATAAGCAACTCCTTCCGCAATAAGTTGAACGCTTCTGTCTCAACCTCTATTTTTTAGCATAAAGTACTCTCTTACTATACTCAAACTCTTTAGCTACTCATTTTCCTTTTTACACTTTTCTCAATTATCGGTTCGCTGACTTTTTTATTCCAGAAATCAATTAAAGGTCCAGTAAAAAATGCATTGATGACAGTCCCAATCCCAACTGGTCCTCCAAAAATAAATGCCAATATAACAAAAGAAATATCTTGTGTAACTCTCACTACACGATACTGAGCTTTAGTACGGTCAACAATAATAGGTGCAATCGCATCATATGGTGCATTTCCTAGTTTAGCTGACATATAAAATGACGCACCGAAAGTAAAAATTACGACACCTGAAATAAGTAACACAGTTTGAGATAATAGATTGATTTTAATTGTGAAAAAAGTAGTATATATCCACGTGTAAAAATCAATAAAAAAACCTGTAAGAACCATATTTATTACAGTTCCAATGCCGATATAATTCCTTCCAAAAATAAAAACTAATCCTAAAATCAAAATATTGATGATCAACTGATACACGCCTAACGAAAGACCTAATGCACTACCGATACCAATATTCGCTGCTGTGTAGGGATCTAATCCTACTTGCCCTACACGTAATGTTGCCGCACCAAAAGCTAGAATTGCTACACCGATCAACGCATACAAAGAACGGATCGCAACTTCTTTTATATTCCTATTTCCTGCCATTGTCTAACCCCTCAATCTTATCTACCTCTCAAGTATCTCAAAAAAATAGCAAAAAGAGCAACTATTAAGCTTAATTTGTCAAAAAAACAAGGCTAGAACATAACTCTACGAGTTATATCCTAGCCTTAAGGAATCCGAATAAACAATGGGATCAGATGCAACTCCCTCTTATTTCTTGGAGTTAAACACTTCTGTCCAATTTCATTTTTTTAATTCTTACTTTTTAGCAATATCCTTTAGTGCTGCTTGTGCTAACAAGTTCAAATAATTCCAAGGACGATCAAAATGTGGTTGGAAGAAGAAATCTGATAACGCAAGATCTTCCACAGTCATTTCATTTTGAACCGCTAAAGACAACGTGTTCGCTGATTGAGTAATATCATATTTAGACATCAATTGTCCACCAACGATGCGGTTTGTTCCTTTTTCGTAAACTAACTCCATCATAACATTTTCAGTTGTTGGCATAAATTCTGGGCGGTAGTTGTCTTCAAATTTAGTTGCTTCAACATCCAAACCGTTCAATTTTGCACTTTCTAAAGTAACCCCAGTTGAACCAATTTTCCAGCCAAATAAATACAAACCAGACGTTCCTTGTGTTCCACGATAAGCTAGTTTTTCTTCTGATAAATTGTAACCGACTAACATACCTTGACGAACTGCATTCGTTGCTAGAGGAATATAATTCGTCGTATTACTTGGGTTATAGTGTACAACTGCACTATCTCCAGCTGCAAAAATATCGGCGTTACTTGATCTCATATACTTATCGACCACAATAGCACCATTAGGTAACATATCTACCTTGTCTTTAAGAAGTGTGGTATTTGGCGTAAATCCAACACACATGATGACCATATCCGCTTCAAATTCTTGGCTAGGCGTAATTACTTTATTCACATGTCCACTTGCATCAGCTTTGAATTCTTGAACATTCTCACCTAGAGCCAATGTTACACCACGCTCAACAAGTTCTTTTTCTAAAACATCTGTAAATGGTTTATCCAAATATTTATTCAAAATGCGGTCTAAGCCATCGATTAAAGTCACTTCCTTACCAGACTCCACAAATGCTTCAACTAATTCAATACCAATATATCCGCCACCGACAACAACAACTTTTTTCGCATCTTTTGCACGGTCAATAATCACATTGGCTTGATTAAAGTTTTTACATAATAAAATATTTTCAGCCTCTATCCCTTTGATCGGCGGAATAATCGGCCATGAACCAGTTGTCATAACTAATTTATCATATGAAACTGTCTCTTCAACTCCTGTAATTAAATTTTTTGCAGTGACTGTTTTATGATCAACATCGATTGTTTCGACTTCATGTTCCATTTTAACGGTAGCACCTAGTGACGCTAGTTCTTCAGGACTTGAATAAAATAAGCTAGCCGCCTCTTTTACTACGCCCCCAACATATAATGCGATACCACAAGATAAAAATGATACATTATCATTTCTTTCATAGACAGTTACCTCCGCATTTGGGTGATTTGTTAAAATACTTTTGACTGCAGCTGTTCCTGCATGCGTACATCCTACGACTACGACTTTCATTTTGTAAATCCCTTCTTTCAAGTTAAATTTTTCACCAATAAACTCATTAAAAACCTATTGGTCTATTAAAAATATAACAAAGTAGAAAGTCATTTTCGAGTTCTTTGCTTGTGAATCATAAAGTTATTTTTTCACAAACTTCTGAGTTTTCAATTCAATTCCCATAAAACTAATAAATCTATTCGTTTTAAATGTTGTTTTTAAAGCAAAAAAAGCTGAGAAAATAAAATTTCTCAGCTTGTGAAATCTATAAACTATTCAATTACTGCCGCAATAATTTCTATCTCTACAAGAACATCTTTAGGCAAGCGAGCCACTTCTACGGCTGAGCGAGCAGGTAATTGATTTGTAAACGCTCTCGCATAAACGTCATTAAAAGCAATAAAATCGTCCATGTTCTTTAAAAAGCATGTCGTTTTGACAACATGATCAAAGTCACTTCCTACTTCTTCTAAAATAGCTGCAATATTTTTAAGAACTTGTTCTGTTTGTTCTTGAATCGTAGTACCAACGACTTCGCCTGTATCTGGACTTAATGGAACTTGTCCTGAAGCAAATAATAAGCCGTTCACAATATTCCCTTGCACGTATGGTCCAATTGCTTTAGGAGCTTTATCTGTGTGAATTGATTTCATTGTATACCTCTTTTCAGTCTTCTTTTGTATTTTGACAATCGGGACATAGACCATACAATTCCAATCTATGTTCATTGATTTCAAAACCAGTCAATTTACTTGCTGCCATCTCTACATCTTCCAAACCAGGATAATGAAAATCGACAATCTTACCGCAATTTTGACAAATGGCGTGATAGTGTTTTTTCGAACTAAAATCAAAACGACTAGATGCATCGCCGTAATTCATTTCCTGAACAAAACCAATATCAGTAAACAAACGTAAATTATTATAAACCGTCGCAACACTCATATTGGGAAAACGAGCTTCTAAAGAACGATAAATTTCGTCTGCTGTTGGATGGCTATGGTTCTCAATTAGATATTCTAAAATTGCATATCTTTGAGGAGTAATACGAATATTGGCTTCTTTTAATTCTTCAAGCGCATTCTTTACCAATATATTGTCCATTTGGTTCCCCTCCCAGTCTTCTTTCTTAAATGATACTATTTCTAATCTAACTTGACAAGAATAATCACATAAATCGTGCAGGAAATAGGACAATTATCATGATTTTCTATGAATCAAAAAATATTACATACTTTTTGCCTAGTTAAATGTAATAAAAAAGGAAAGTCGTAAATTTACGCTCTCCTTTTATGATCAGTTATACAGAAAAACTATACAATGCTGTTGAAAGATACCGTTCACCATTATCTGGAATAACAGTCAAGACTTTCTTCCCAACACCCAATTCTTTTGCTACTTGAATGGCAGCTTCAACTGCAGCTCCAGCAGATATTCCGACTAATAGCCCTTCTTTAATAGCTAATTGTCGAGCTGTTTCCATAGCATCTTCACTAGATACAGCGATGATTTTTTCATAGATCTCTGTGTTTAAAACCTTAGGAATAAAACCAGCCCCGATTCCTTGAATCTTATGAGGACTTGGTGATCCGCCTTCTAATACTGGTGACTCTGTTGGTTCAACTGCAACGATTGAAATGTTTGGATAAACTCGTTTTAATTCTTTTCCGACACCAGTTATAGTTCCGCCCGTTCCGACCCCAGAAACAAAAGCATCTAATCCGCCAGCACCAAAAACATCCTGGATTTCTTTTCCTGTTGTTTTTTCATGTGCTTCTGGATTTGCTGGATTATCAAACTGCATAGGCATGAAATACCCATCTTTTTCCGATAGTTCAGAGGCTTTAGCAATTGCCCCTTTCATTCCCTCAGCACCAGGTGTTAATAGAAGTTCAGCTCCGTATGCCTGCATTAATTTTCTACGTTCGATACTCATTGTATCTGGCATGACAATAACAACTTTGTACCCTTTAGCCGCACCAACCATCGCTAAACCAATCCCAGTATTTCCACTAGTAGGTTCAACAATTGTATCTCCAGCTTTGAGTAACCCATTTTTTTCAGCTTTTTCAACCATACTTAAGGCAATTCGATCTTTAATGCTTCCACCTGGATTAAAAAATTCAAGTTTCACAAAAACATCAGCAGCTCCATCTGGTACAATATGTCCTAGCCTAACAATAGGTGTTTTACCTATTAATTCGGTAACTGAATTAAAAATTTGAGTCATGATCCATTCCTCCATTCAATATTCGTATAAGCAATAAAGGTTCTTGTGTTTATAATAGCTTATATCTGTTTATCTGGCTATCATTTTGCTATTATTGATCCGTAGATAAATACTCTTTAAACAAATTTAACAAAAATATAGTATAGTAAATAGGAGCATAAAAATTAGTCAATAGGAGTTACTTTGATGAAAATTAAAAATATTAGTCCGCGGGGTTATTGTTATGGTGTTGTTGACGCAATGATCATCGCAAAAAATGCATCGCTTGATGAAAATTTGCCACGTCCAATCTATATTTTAGGAATGATCGTTCATAATAAACATGTAACAGATGCTTTTGAAAGTATTGGAATCCATACATTGGACGGTGATACTCGTGAAGACATATTATCCAAAATCGATCACGGAACTGTTATTTTCACAGCGCACGGAACTTCACCTAAAGTAAAAGAACTAGCGGTCGAAAAAGGATTGACTGTTATCGATGCTACTTGTCCTGATGTGATGATTACGCATGAATTGATTGATGAAAAAGTTGCTGAAGGTTACGAAATCATTTATATTGGAAAAAAAAATCATCCTGAATCTGAAAGCGCACTGGGTGTTTCTCCTGAGCACGTTCATTTAGTTGCTAATCTTACTGATATCGATAAGTTGCATCTGATCACTGAAAATATTTTCGTAACCAATCAAACAACGATGAGTCAATGGGATGTTCGTGATTTAATGGATTCAATCAAGGAAAAATATCCTCAAGTACTTATTCATAAAGACATTTGCAAAGCAACTCAAGTACGACAAGAGGCAGTTGTTGAACAAGCTCAAGGATGCGATTTGATGATTGTAGTTGGTGATCCTAAAAGCAATAATACTAATCGCTTAGCACAAGTGTCTATCGAACAAGCTGGAGTTTTAGCTCATAGAATTTCAGATGTTTCACAAATTGACGTAAAATGGCTAGCCGGTGTCGAACAAGTAGGCGTAACGGCTGGTGCTTCGACTCCAACCCCAATTGTGCGAGAAGTAATCGACTATTTAGAAAAGTTTGATATTAAAGACCCTGCAACCTATAAAAAAAGGTCATCCACAACCTCCGAAGCGATTCTACCTAGACCGAGAATGAAGGATTTGAGTAAAAATCGTATGCGACGTTTAGAAGAGCTGCGAGCTGGAAAACGATAAAATTAAAGCTGCCAATGAACGGTCATTTTACGTGACAGTTGATTGGCAGCTTTTCTTTATGCAATTTGTAATACTTGACCTACAGTTATCAACTCAGCAGTTATACCATTTGAAGCCATTAGTTGATCAACAGTGAGTCCGAATTTTTCAGAAATACCCCAAAGCGTATCTCCAGAAGCTACCGTATATGTTTGCCCAGCAATTGTGGCGCTACTTTGTCCGATAGCAGATTGATCCGTTACTGAACTTTCAGTGACTACAGTTGGCGCAGTATTTCCACTATCATAAGCAGTCAAGCCGTATGCTGAAATCAACCAGTTCAACTTGCTAGCATAATTGGGATCTGTTGCATAGCGTCCAGCTAAAGCCGCTGTTGCATCCGCATAGCTAGTCGTGTTACTTTTCCAAACGCCTGAGTAGTGGTAATCTCCGCTAGCCATTGTTGTTTTAAGTACGTTAGCATGATCTTGAAACGATTCTGCATACGATGGATAGCTTCTAAATGGTTCATTCAATGTTACCCATTCGCCATTTAAATATTCTGATGTAGGCATATAAACTGTTTGTCCGCCATAGCTTCCCTTTACACCAAATAAATTATAATTAGGAGCTGCTGCTAAACCTGAAGTACCATAACTACTTTCTAACAATGCTTGAGCGATCATAACTGATGCATAGAGATTATTAGCGTCAGCGACTGATGATGCAGAATAACCAATCGAATCAATAAATGCTTGTTGTGAGACTTCCCCTTGTGCTTCAACTTCTGTAGCTTTTACACTTAGAGGTAATAAATTCCCTGCGATTGGAAGAAATACTAATGAAGTTCCTATCACAGACGCAACTTTTCTTCGGTTCATTTTATATTCTTTTTTCTGGTGTCTACTACTTCTTGTTTTGATTTCGTTCATTCATTTGTTCCTCCTCAATAGAACATCATATTACCATTCTACTTGGTGATATTTTTATAAACAATTATTTACTCTTGAAATTTGAAGTTTTAAAGCGAGCGTAATCCGAGTGAAATTTTTGTTTTATTATTCACTTCTTTTTTTGTTTCATTCGGTTTACAAAGTGTCTATTATTCGAACACGTTTATTACTATAAATACCTTTGTTCTCTGTTTATTGTTTTTTTTGATAAATGAAAATTAAATTACATTTATTACACCTATATTACAAAAAAGTAGGTTTGAAAATTATGGAAAAACTTTCGTATAACTTAGCGCGAAGTAAAATTTAAGTAAAATAAAAAAATAGTAGGAAACTCACATGGTATGAGTTTCCTACTATTTTTTAACTAAATCATTTCTATGCTATAAACCATTATATTTTGAAACAACGTTATCCACCGTAAAACCAAATTCTTTTAAGACTAAATCGCCAGGTGCAGATGCACCAAAGTGATTGATGGTTACAGTCGTGCCAGCAGTTCCGACATAACGCTCCCAGCCAAATGGCGAAGCAGCTTCGATTGCTACTCTTTTTGTTACATCCCTAGGTAAAACAGACTCTTTATACGCTGCTGCTTGTTTTTCGAATAAGTCAAAACTAGGCATTGAAACAACAGAGACATCTTTACCTTGTTCGAATAGAGCTTTTTGAGTTTCAATCGCTAGATTCACTTCTGAACCAGTCGCAATTAATATTCCTTCGGGTTTTTCACCTTTTTGTTTCGAAATCACATACGCACCTTTTTGAACAAGTTCATCTGCGTTTTCTTTTGTTCCTTCAATTACTGGCAAGTTTTGACGGCTTAAGACTAAAACAGTCGGAGCATCTTTTGTTGTCATCGCAATTTTCCATGCGGCAACTGTTTCGTTACCATCAGCAGGACGGATCACTTGTACACCTGGCATACAACGGATGCTTGCTAATTGTTCAACAGGTTCATGTGTAGGTCCATCTTCGCCAACTGCTACAGAGTCATGTGTCAGTACATAGGTTACAGGAGTATTTTGGATTGCTGCCAGACGTAATGCAGGGCGCAAATAATCTGTAAATACAAAGAATGTTCCGCCATAAACACGGCTTCCTCCATGTAATTGAATCCCATTCAAGGCTGCAGCCATAGCGAATTCACGAACGCCAAACCAAATATTACGACCTTCATATTGACCAGGTTCAAAATCTTTTTCTACTGCAACCATAGTGTTATTAGAAGCTGATAAATCAGCAGAACCGCCCCAGAAACCTGGTACAGTTTTAGAGATTGCTTGAATCGTTTCTTTACTTGTAACACGACTAGCTGCACTTGAGCCTACTTCGTATGTTGGTAGTTCACTATCCCAATTTTCAGGTAGTTCATCTGCGAATGCTTGTTTAAACTGTTCAGCTAATTCAGGATGTTCTCTTGTATAATTTTTAAACATGTTATTCCATTTATCTTCGGCTTTTAGACCTTCATCTATCATTGTTTCTTTAAAGCGGGCAGTGACTTCTTCTGGTACTGTGAAATCTGGATATTCCCAACCATAGACCGCTTTAGCAGCAGTAATGCCATCTGCTCCGATTGGCGCACCATGTACAGAAGAAGTTCCTTCTTTGGGAGCGCCATAACCGATGACCGTTTTAACTTCGATCAATGTTGGTTTATCTGATTCAGCTTTAGCAGCTTCGATTGCCTTAGAAATGGCTTCTAAATCATTGCCATCTTTTACTAAGATATGCTGCCAACCATATGCTTCATAACGAGCACCAACATTTTCTGTGAACGCTTTTGAAGTTGGGCCATCCAAAGAGATGTCATTTGAATCATATAACACGATCAGTTTGCCTAATTTCATATGTCCAGCCATGGAACTTGCTTCTTGAGAAACGCCTTCCATCAAGTCACCATCACCGCATAATGCATAGGTATAATGATCAATCACTGGAAAACTATCTCGATTATAGGTTGCGGCAGTATGAGCCTCGGCCATCGCCATACCAACAGCCATCGCAATTCCTTGACCTAAAGGCCCTGTCGTTGCTTCAACACCATCTGTGTGATGCACTTCTGGATGCCCAGGCGTTTTACTATCCCATTGACGGAAGCTTTTTAGATCATCCATTGTTACACCGTAACCTGCTAAGTGAAGCAAGCTATAAAGCATTGCTGAACCGTGACCAGCAGAAAGAATGAAACGATCTCTATCTACCCAATTTGTTGACGTTTTTGGGTTTACTTTCAAATGCTTTGTCCAAAGCGTGTATGCCATGGGCGCTGCACCCATTGGCAATCCAGGATGTCCTGAGTTTGCTTTTTGAACTGCTTCGATACTTAAGGTACGAATTGTATTGACGCCTAACTGATCAGTGTTATCGAACAAAAAAATCATCTCCTATTTAGGTTTTTTTTACCTTTATTAACTACATTTTATCGTATTTCGTTTATGAAAGCAATTACTTTTAGTAAAAAAAACTAAAATTATTTTCTATCGTGTAATCCTTTTTCTTTTTGAATCTCTTTCAGTTTCTCTGGTGTCACATCATTTCCTTCAGGATCAACCACTTTCATTCCTTCGATATGGTGACGCATTCCACCGCGAAAAGCAGCTAGATACTCTTGACGAAGTACTTTTTGCTCTTCTTTTTCTTTCTCAGTCAATTCATTTTCTTTCGCTTTCTTAGCAAGTTCATTAATCCGACTCATTTTTTCTGATGATAACATCTATCTTTACCTCCTTATTTTAAGTGATAACACCTATAATTAAACAAGTTTGCTTTACATATCTATCTTATAAGATGAATACCAAAAATACAACTATATTCGCACTTAAAATACGAAACGAAGTCAGTTAATGTTAGAAAAATCAATTTCTGATCATGCTTCTTTTTGATCAAATTTTTTTAGATACTTGATCCTCTCAAAAAACACGAACGCTTGTTTGATTCCTACCTAAAACTATGGTACACTAAAAATATAAATCGAAAGAAGGTGCGGGTTGTGGTGAAACGTACAGACACAAGACAAATCGAAGTATTAAAATATATATATGAACAAGTTGAGCTAAAAGGCTATCCCCCTACTGTTAGAGAAATCGGAAAAGCAGTTGACCTCTCTTCAACATCGACTGTTCATGGACATCTAGCTCGTTTAGAAAAAAAAGGACTGATTTTACGTGATCCGACTAAGCCAAGAGCGATTGAATTGACTGCTGATGGCTTAGAAAGAATTGGTGTGAGGCCTACAGTCATTCCCATGCTTGGTGTCGTTACAGCGGGTGAACCTATCTTAGCTGTAGAAGAAGCATCTGATTTTTTCCCTCTGCCACCAGATCTAGTAGCAGAAGAAAATGCTTTGTTCATGCTGACTATCAGAGGTGAAAGTATGATCAATGCTGGTATTCTAGACGGTGATCAAGTTATTGTCCGTAAACAAAGCGCTGCATCAAATGGCGATATCGTTATTGCGATGACAGACGAAGATGAAGCGACATGTAAACGATTCTTTAAAGAGGCAGAACATATTCGTTTACAACCTGAAAATGATGCATTAGACCCAATTATCTTGAAAAACGTTAGTATTTTAGGTAAAGTTGTCGGATTATACCGCAATCATATTTAGATAAATAAAAAAACATACTGATGAGAGTATGTTTTTTTGTTCGTTCTTCGTTTAAATCAAACACGTTTATTAATCATCCACAACAACTTTGCGTTGGTATGTCTCAAACTGATAGGCATAGCTATTTTTTTCGTCTTGTTCTTCTGTGCTTAAATTGATCAGTGTCCAATCATCCCAATTCACAGAAGGAAATTTCGTATCACCTTCAAATGAATGATGGATAACTGTCCGATACAATACATCGCAAAAAGGTAAAAAATCTTCGTATACCGCTGAGCCACCTGCAATAAAGGTAATGCCTGAAAAAGTTTTGGCATAATCAAGAACCTCATCTACCGTATGGAATATAAGGACTCCCTCTGCATGAAATGCTTTGTCTCTAGTTAAGACAATCGTTTGACGATTTGGTAACGGTCGCCCCCCCATCCCCTCAAAGGTTTTTCGTCCCATAACGATGGTGTTGTCTTCAGTCATTTGTTTAAAAAATTTCAAATCATTTGGCAAATGCCAAGGTAATCGATTTTCTTTCCCGATCGTCCCTTGCTCATCTTGTGCCCATATGGCTGCTAACATTAAAGAGCTCCTTTCAAATTAAACGGCTATTGGCGCCTTGATTGCAGGATGCGGATCGTATCCCTCGATTACAATATCATCCATTTCAAAATCAAAAACTGATTTTTTATCTTGGTTCAATTTTAATGTAGGAAATGATCGACTCTCTCTTTCGAGTTGTTGATTCATTTGATCGATGTGATTTGTATATAAGTGAGCATCACCTAAAGTATGGACAAAATCTCCTACTTCTAAACCTGTTTCATGAGCAATCAAGTGAGTCAATAATGCATAGCTGGCAATATTGAATGGAACACCAAGGAAAACATCTCCACTACGCTGATACAACTGGCAACTTAATTTCCCATCATTTACATAAAATTGAAACATTGTGTGACAAGGCGGTAAAGCCATTGATGGAACATCTTCTGGATTCCAAGCAGATACGATCAGACGTCTGGAGTCTGGTGTTTTTTTGATCATTTCAATAACATTTTTAAGTTGATCGATAAACCCACCATCTTTTGTCTCCCAATGACGCCACTGAGCGCCATAAATATTTCCTAATTCGCCATACTTAGCTGCAAAACCATCATCCGATAAAATAGCATCGCAGAATTTTTGGTGCTCTTTTTCATAACTTTCTTTAAATGATTCATCACTAAGAACGCGACGTCCAAAATCCGTCATATCAGGCCCGTTGTAATCTTCGCTTTTGATGTAACGCTCAAAAGCCCATTCATCCCAGATATGATTATTGTGTTGAAGCAGATAGCGAATATTCGTATCACCATTTAAAAACCATAAAAGTTCGCTTTTAATCAAACCGAACGGTACTCGCTTCGTCGTTAATAAAGGGAAACCTTGTGACAAATCAAAACGCATTTGATGACCAAAAATACTTTTGGTACCTGTACCAGTACGATCTTCTTTGAAGTGACCTTCCTCTAAAATTTTACGACCCAATGATAAATATGCTTCTTCCATAGTTTCTGCCTCCTAATTTTCTGCAAATTCACTCAAATATTCCCAGCGTTCCATTTTTTCTTCAAGCTTTTGTTCTATTGTTAAAAGCTCAGTTTGAAGTTCTTGTAGCTTTGTAAAATCATCTCCTTGATGATTCATTTCTTCACTCAATTGTGCTGTCTGTTCTTCAAGTTGTGCTATATCCGTCTCGATCGTTTCCCACTCTTTTTGTTCCATGTAGGTCAATTTGGTTTTTTCTTTCTTTTCTATTTCTTTTGGTGATGTTATTTCAGCCTTGATTACTTTTTTGGACTGTACTTTATTCACTGCTAAATATTCACTCATTGAACCGAAATAAGTGGTGATTTGACCTGCACCTTGAAAAACAAGTAATTTATCCATTGTTTTATCAAGAAAATATCGGTCATGCGAAACAGCGATCACAGCCCCCTTAAATGTTTGGATATAATCTTCTAAAATCGTTAGCGTATCGATATCCAGATCATTTGTTGGCTCGTCCAATAATAACACATTTGGCTGACCAATCAATAATTTCAATAAATACAGGCGCCGTTTTTCGCCACCAGAAAGTTTGCCGATCACGGTCCCATGCATAAAGCGAGGAAATAAAAATCGTTCCAACAATTCAGCAACACCAATGCTTGTTCCATCTGTCCGCTTCACTTGTTCGGCTGCTTCTTGCAAATAAGAAATCATGCGTTGGTTTTGATCCATCGCTTCATTTTGTTGTGTGTAGTATGCTAAGTTGACTGTTTCACCAATTGAGTATATTCCGCTTTCCAAATCTAAACGGCCAGCAAGAATATTCAGCAATGTTGATTTTCCTGCACCATTTTTTCCGGTAATCCCAATACGGTCTTTTGCCTGAATAAGCAAATCAAAATCTTTTAGAATCGTTTTATGCTCGATTTGATAGTTTCCATCTTTGATTTCTAAGACTTTTTTCCCTAATCTTTGTGTGGCTACATCAATTTCCAATTGACCTTTTTGATTGACTTGATGAAGATTTTCTTTAAGATCATGGAAGCGATCCTGTCTAGCTTGTTGTTTTGTTCCCCGTGCTTTTACGCCAGCTCGCATCCACTCTAGTTCTTGCTTGTAGAGTTGTTTCCTTTTTTCTTCTTGCTCTACACCGACGCGTTCACGTTCCGCTTTAGCGATGATGTATGCTTCATAGTTCCCTTTATATTCATACAATTTTCCAAAAGATAGTTCAAAAATTCGATTCGTTACTCGATCTAAAAAATAACGATCATGGGTCACCATTAAAATAGCGCCGCGATAGCCGTTTAAAAAGCTTTCCAGCCAGCTGATTGCTTCGTAATCTAAATGGTTTGTTGGTTCATCCAGCAACAATAAATCTGGTGATTCAATCAATACTTGAGCTAAGCTAACACGTTTCTTTTGCCCTCCAGATAATTCACCAATTTTTTTATGCAAGGTTTCAATACCTAATTTTTGTAAAATGATTTTAGCATCAGTATCTGCCGTCCAGGCATCTTCTTTATTCATCCGCTCTTCTGCCTTGGCATATTGTTTTTGAGCGACTTCACTAAGTCCATCCTCTGCTAATGCAAGTAAGGCTAACTCATAATTTTTCACGGCTTGAATGATAGGCGTTTCTCCTTGAAAAACAGCTTCTACAACCGTTAATTCAGGATCAAACTCTTGATCTTGTGACAAATAGCCTATCTGATAGTCATTTGGTTGTTGGATCGCTGTAACATCTCCATCACCACTATCTTTTCCAGCTAAAATATTCAATAAACTCGTTTTTCCTGTTCCGTTTGTACCAATTAGTCCGATTCTGTCTTTATCGTGAATATGGAAAGAAATGTTATCAAATAACATTTTCTCGCCATATGTTTTGGTCAACTCGTTTACTTTTAACTCATTCATATGCTCACGCCCTTTTCATCCTGCTTATTGTAACAAAAAAAAGTAAAAAAAAGAAGCTAGTTTGACCTGTCCGCTTCTTTTTTTAATTCTCTTGTTAATTTCTTTAATGGAATAATATCAGAAACATCATTAATCGAATAGGATTCTAAAAGATTAACATTTTTTCGATATTCATTTGCTTCATAAGAAGTAATTATTTCAGACAGTTCATATTCATCAATGACTTTCCGCTCTTCTTGGTAGCCAATCAAAAGTTCCTTAACATAAACGGATTGAGAACGAATGATAAATGAATCAATGAATGTGCCATCTTCCAACCTATGGGCGAGTTGCAAACGTCCTTCGATAAAGAACTGAATGATCTCATCATCATAAACCCCTTTTAGGTTATCCAAACTTTTCAAAATAACTTCAGTATTTTGTAAAAAAACTTGTCGAACGTTTTCTAATTCTTCTTTTTTAAATTCTCGCCGATTTTCTTCCCCTTTTTTCCCAATCAACAGATTCGGGTGAACAAAAAACGCAATAATTTGGCGAACGAAAAGCAACCAAAAACCAATAATAGATAATAATTGTCTAGCGATAGAGCGTTCCATTCTAGAAATCAGACGTTCATATAGTCGGTACCCTTCGATCCCAATTTCTTTTTGACGGAAACTTTCTTCTAAACCATCACGTTCAATCGAAACGATCAATGCTCTTAATTCTTGAACTTCTTGTCGTTGATCAGACGGTAATTGTTCAGTATATAATTCTTTGACACGATCTTGATAGTTTTCAATCACCACGTTCATCTCAACTTGAGGATCGTTCTGATTGATCACTTTAAGTCGCTCAATAACATCCTGTAGTAAGGTAATTCCTTGCACATTATTACTTTCTACGTCGTCAGATTCTGTTAAAAATGGCAGTACAACGATCCCACCTACTAATGTGACCAAGATCACGCAGGCTGTAATAAACAACAATAACGATCGTTCTGGAAATTCTTGACCATTTAACGTTATAGGTAAAATAAAAATTGTCGCCAAACTGACAGTTCCTTTGACTCCCCCGAACGTCAGAATCAGCATTTCATTCATAGACTCCCAAACATGTTTGAAGCTATTTTTCACACTATAAATCAACAAAATAGCGAAAAAACGAGCTACAAATAATGTCACACTTAAAATTAAAATAACAAGCATCAAGAAGCTATTAGAGTATGTCTCGCTATTCCAAATCGGAGAAAAAACTTGTGATAATTCTATTCCTAAGAACAGAAAGACTAATGCGTTCAATGTGAATGTAATGGTTCCCCAAGTACTTTCTGAAACACTTGACAACTCTGCTTCAAATAATGAAATCTTTTTAAAACTTGCTGCTTGCATCACTCCTGCGATAACGGCCGCGATAATTCCTGAAACATTGAAAAGTTCAGCAACCATGTACGCCAAAAAAGGCAACAATAATTCTAGCAAGAGATAACCAGTTACATCTCTTGCTGAAGCTTTTTCCAAAATCATTACGACTTGACGCTTGATCATGACTAAAACAGCTCCTACGATAGCGCCTCCTATACTAGAAACGATCAACGTGATTCCGGCATCCGTTGCTGAAAAACTACCTGTCAATAATGCTGCAAGTGCAAATTGAAAAGCGGTAACACCAGAAGCATCGTTGATCAAGCCTTCACCTTCTAAAATATGCATCGCTTTAGGCGGTATTTGGATTTTTCCAGATAAAGAACCTACAGCTACTGCGTCTGTAGGTCCAAGAGCTGCACCTAATGCAAAGCAAGCGGCGATCGGCAAAGCAGGAATAACCATATGTAAAGCCCAGCCCACACTAACAAGTGTGATCAGCACGCCAATGAAAGCTAAAAACAAAATAACACTAAAATTTTTCATAGTTGCTGAAATATCGTTTCGTTCTCCTTCACGAAACAATAAAGGAGCAATGATCATCACTAAAAACATTTCCGGCTCAAAGGTAATTTCACGACCCATTTCCGTTAATCCAATGATAATCCCTACGATTATTTGAACAATTGGTAAAGGAATGATCGGAACGATGCGATTGAAGACATTGGAAAAGGTTATAGCAATAGCAAATACAATAATTAAATAAGCAAACTCCATCTCGTATCCCCCTTAATAATTATTGATTGAGTTGTTTTCCTAAACATCGTAATAACTTTTCTTTTTTATAGCTAATTTTTTTCTCTATCAATCCAAGCTCTTTTTCTTTGTCACATAGCTCTAATTGTGCTCGACGTGCTTCCAAACGAAGTAACTCAGACTTGATCAATTCAATTTTTTTATAATTTAAAAAATTTCTCTTTTTTATATGATGCTCCCACTCCGCTTTTTTTTCAGGTGGTAACTCCTTATATTTTTCGCGCAATTCAGCAATTCGTTGCTCTATCTCTTTGTTCACAACAATACTTCCTTTCAGAATTTCTCTGCACATTATAGCAAACTGTTAACGAAATACCTACTAAAATTTACTATTTTTCTCAAAAAACTTTTTGAATAAAATTTATAGCCTTTAAATTGTAATAAAAAGAGAAAATAATGGTCATTTCCCCTTTCCGATCGTATTTGCTATCTAGTTGTCCTCATCTACTAAAATACTGATTTCAGCTTCTTCATTCAATCGTTCAGAAAGAAATGCGAGTAACTCTTCTAATGGTATAGTGAATTTCATCATCGGGCCTCGTCGACCATTTTTAAAATAATTTAATCGAATTTCTTTTTTCTTGAGTAATAGAGCCATTTTTTCTATATCCTGATACATGACCCCGTTCTTGTCAAACGGGCTTAAAATAAGCCGATCATCTGAAAGTCCTTTTGAATCTAGTAAAAAACTTAAGACTAACAAGATTGAGAGCACGCCACGAATTCTTTGATCGATCGTTTGTTCACTCACAAGTGTAAGCAACAAAATAAGCAAACTAACGCCAATCACTAAAATATAAATAAATTTTCTTTTAACACTTTTAATCAGAACACTTTTTCTTACTAAACCCAAATAAATATACATGATCACAACAAAAAATGCGAGTAGCACTGTAAACAAATCTATACTCAAAATAAGCTCCTTTTATAACTGAAAGATAGTTACTCTTTTTTATTTAATTCTGTCAATTGCTGATTGATTTTTTTTATCTTATCTTTACAAGCTAATATATCACGAATCATCTGATCTCTCTTATCACCAAGTGGTAAACGATTCACTACTTGATAATATGCAGCGAGTAGTTGAACTTGTTTCATTTTTTCTTTTTGTAATCGTTCTTCAGTTAAATTCATCCACTCGCCCTCCTTTTTTCTTTAAGTATACCCTACTTTTAAAGGAAAATGACTATTGAATCGTTATTTTTTATTGATTATCAATTAAAAAAGTATGATTTGATTGTTATTGTAACATACTATTTTTCTAAATTGAACTATACGAGTGTCTAGCCGACAGTAGTTCTCTACTTGTTCAAGATAAACAACAGTACTTAAAAGAATAGCCTGCTAAAAAACAAAGATGAAACTAAACTGAAAACAGCTTCGCTTCATCTCTAAATTTATTGGGCTGAAATACAAATTCCAATGGCTTTTTCACCTAAATGTGTCCCAATAACAGGACCAAAATGACCTATTTCAATAATTGCATCTGGATATTGTTCTTGAAGTTTTGCTTTTTCTTCTTTTGCAACTATTAAATTGTTTGCATGGATCACATACAACTTAACGGGGCGATTGATTTCTTTGTCACGTTTGCCTATTATTTTTTCTGCACGGGCAAATGCTTTTTTCGTCGAACGAATCTTTTCGAATAAAATTATTTTACCTTCTTCAAATGTTAAAATCGGCTTGATTTTTAATAACCCAGCAATCAAAGCGGCACCGTTGGTTAAGCGTCCGCCACGCACAAGATTGTTTAAATCCTCTACGATCAAATACGCATATGTATTGTCGCGAATGATATCTAGTTTGGTAAATATCTCTTCTAAACTGGCATTTTCTTTAATTAAATCTAATGCAGCTTCTACCATATGTCCCATTGGTACACTTGTAATTTTAGAGTCATAAGGGTAAAGCGTAATATTTTCAATTGAATCTGTTAATGAAAATAATGTATTAACAAAGCCGGAAATACCAGATGAGAGATGAATACTAATGATCGTATCATATCCTTTAGCCGCAATTTCTTTATATAGTTCGATAACTTCACCTAACGCAGGTTGAGAAGTCGTCGGAAATTCATTACTATTATTCAACAAGCTATAATATTCATCCGCTTCAATATCGATTCCTTCGTTATATATTTTACCATCTAAAATAACAGGGATGGAAATAACAAATAAATTAGGTGCGTCTTTGATGCGCTCAGGTAAATAAGCTGTACTATCTGTCACAATAGCAATTTTCATTTTGTAACCTCGTTTCACTAATTTTACAGTATTATAAATATAGCATAAATCAGTCCATAATTAAATAAAATACTTATTGATCAAGAAAACTTTGAACAGCTGATTTATTCGTATCCAAATCAATTTGAAGAACACTTCCGGCGTAATCAACATCTAAGTTACTCCAAGATCCTTCAACAGGAATCGTTAAGCGCTCGATACCACTACCACCTTTTAAAAGTAGCGACGGGCCATTTTTTAGCATAAACGATGTGGGAACATCTGTGGACATATAGCCAACCAAACGACCTAAAGATTCAGGTGTACGAAGTAAGGCTAAAGGATTTTTTAATTGTCCCATAACAGCTGTCATCACTTGTTGTTGACGTCGAACGCGACCAAAGTCACCCTCATCGTCTTTTCTAAAACGAGAATACTGCAATAGTGTATGACCGTCCATTTTCTGCTTTCCTTTGGCAATGTCAACGCCATCTAAATTCAAATCTTTTTCAGCATCGATTTTAACTCCGTTAGGGAACATCGAGTCAATAATTTTTTCAAAAGATTGAAAATCTACTTTGGCATAGTATCTAGTCTGTATATTGAAATTTTCAGCTAATGTTTGACGAACTAAATCCGCTCCACCTAATGCATAGGCTGCATTGATCTTGTTCTCATCATAACCTGGAATATCAACAAATGTATCACGCATAAATGAGATCAGTTTAGGTTTTTTAGAAGGACCATCTAATTGCAAAACCATAATGGTATCTGCTCGACCAGAATCTTCTCCTCTAGTATCACTCCCTAAAATTAAAATGTTATTAGCGCCATTCGCACTTTTTACGCCATTAAACGTTTCTATTGCCTCTTTTGGCAAAGAATTATCATGTTCAGCGTATGATTTTCCTTTGAAAAAGAAACCCACTGCCAAAACAATCAGCACAACAAAAAACAAGGCGATTCTTTTAGGCCAACTAAACCGTCTTTTTCTTCTTGGCTTTTTAGGTTTCTTTTCTTTTTTTGAAAAACCTTTTGGCTTTTCTAATGAACCTGCTTGTTCAGAGTTTTGTTGTGGTTCATTTAGGGGTTCTTGTTCTTGATAATAGCTATTTCTAGGTTCTTCAGTATAATTTTTTTCTTTTCTTGGATTAAAACCATTTTTTTCTTCTACTGGTTTTGATTTATCATGTATATGTTTATAACGATCTACACGGCTCATCATTTCCACCTCACTTCAATTAACAACAGCTATAATCATACCCTATTTTACTATAAATTCCTATTAGATAGACAAAATTTAACAAAAAAGAAAAAGACCTTTTCAGATCTTTATACTCCGTTGATTGGATGAATCGCATAATTTCCAAATATTTTTACCGATCCACCCATTAACCGTATTTCTTCTATGGCGTTATCTAATAATTGTTGTGGCTTTTGAACATTGATATCGATTAAAAAGAAATATTCACCCAATGTTGTTTTCAATGGTCTTGATTCGATTTTACTTAAATCGATTTCTCGCCAACTAAAGGCTGATAATGCTTTATGTAAAGCTCCAGGCATGTTATTTGGCATTGTCAATGCGATCGTTAATTTTGTTTCAGTAGCATCAATTGGTAACTCGACTTTTTCAGACCCGATCACCCAAAAACGAGTCTGATTGATTGCTACGTCTTGGATATCTTTACCAACAATTTCAAGCTCATACTTCTCAGCAGAAAGTCTAGGTGCAATGGCTGCAATTTTTTGATCAGGATGGAGAGCGACAAAGTTTGCGGCATATGCCGTAGAAGGTGTTGCTTCAAGATCTGCCATTGGGAAAAAGGTACGTATAAATTCTTGCGATTGTGCTAAAGCTTGAGGATGAGATAATATTTTTGTTGTATCTTGCCATGATGCTTTGTTCTCTTTTGCTACCATCAATTGTTGATAGATCGGTAAAACGATTTCCGCTCCTACAGGAATCGTTGTTTGGTGAAATAGATAGTCTACGGTCGTGTTGACAGACCCTTCGATCGTATTTTCGATTGGGACAATCCCTAATTCAACTTCACCAAACTCAACGCCTTTAATACAAGCTGGAATCGAATGATATGAAATCAACTCTTCCTTAGGAAAAGCCGTTTTCGCTGCATTATGAGTAAAAGAAGCTTCTGGACCTAAAAATCCGACTTTCATTGGCTCACCTACTTATATATTCTCTAAAATTTCGTGAACGATTTCTTCTGGTGTTCGTTCATCCGTATCAACGACTAAGCTGGCACTTTCCTCATAAAAAGGAATTCTTGGTTCAAAAACTTGTCTGATTTCTTCTGGAGATTTCGATACAACTAAAGGTCTGATCGTTGTATAATCGTGTTTCAAACGTGGGATAAAAACTTCTGGTTTGGTTTGTAGATACACAACAGGCGCCATTTGTTTTAATAGTTCTCGATTCTCCGGTCTCATGACGATCCCACCGCCAGTTGATACTACTTGATTGTGATCTAGATAGCGTTTTAAGACATTCGTTTCTCTTTCTCTGAAGGCTTCTTCACCATATAAATCGAAATATTCTTGAATGGTCATACCAATTTCTTCAACGATTTTATCATCAAAATCAATGTGCTCCATATCCGTCTTTTCTGAAAGTAGTTTTCCAACAGTTGTTTTTCCAGCTCCCATAAAACCAATTAAAATAATCCCCTTCATCTTTGTTCCTCCGTTTATCAATATAATTTAGTTAAATCCTCAAAAAATCTTGGATAAGAAACAGAAATTGCTTCTGCTTTATATAATTCTACTGTGCCATTTTTTACTAATAAAGCAGCTATTTGCAGCATCATGCCAATACGATGATCACCATAACTAGTCACTTGTGCAGCATGTAGCGGTGTTTTCCCATGAATGATCAGACCGTCGTCAGTCGGTTCAATATTAGCGCCCATTTTAGTTAATTCAGTTGCAACTGCATCGATTCGATTCGTTTCTTTCACTTTTAACTCTTCAGCGTCACGAATGATCGTCATCCCCTCAGCTTGAGTTGCCAGCAATGCGATGATCGGTAGTTCATCGATCAATCTTGGAATGATTTCCCCACTGATTTCGATTCCTTTCAAATCGCTTGTTTCAACTGTTAAAGTTCCAGCTTTATTTGCGGTACTTCCAGTTTCTTGAATCGTTAAGTTTCCACCCATTTGTTGAATCACGTCGATGATCCCTGTGCGTGTCGGATTTAACCCAACGTTATTCAGTATAATCTTGCTATCTGGAATGATCAATCCTGCTGTAAGGAAAAATGCAGCTGAAGAAATATCTCCTGGTACGATGACTTCTTGCCCTAGCAATTTTTGAGGACCGCTGATACTGATTTCTTTTCCTGAAACGTTAATTTCTCCACCAAATTGACGAATCATATCTTCTGTGTGATCTCGTGTTTTTTCTTTTTCCAAAATAACTGATGTTCCGTGTGCTTGTAAAGCAGCAAAAAGGATCGCAGATTTTACTTGTGCACTCGCAACAGGCATTTGATAATGAATGGGCTGTAAAGTTTCTGTTCCTCTCACCGTTAAAGGTGGAAATTCAGTTCCATCATGACCTGTACACACAGCCCCCATTTGATTGATCGGCAACATTACTCGGTTCATTGGCCGTTTAGCAATCGAATGATCCCCAAATAATTCAGTGGTAAACGATGTTCCAGCTAAAATTCCCATGATCAATCGAATCGTTGTTCCTGAATTTCCAACATCGATTGCGTTTTTTGCATTTTTTAACCCTGAAAAACCAGTTCCATGAACCGTTATGACTTCACCATCGTCTTCGATTTCAACGCCTAAATCCTGAAATGCTTTTAAAGTACTTAAGCAATCGTCACCTCTTAAAAAGTTTTTAATCGTTGTTTTTCCATCTGCGATTGCACCAAACATAATACTTCTATGAGAAATCGATTTATCACTGGGAATATCAATCATTCCGTTTAAACCAATTTTATTGATCATTAAATCCAAAATATCCCTCCTAAAATTTAAAAGCCGAACGAATCACATGATCCTGCGGAAAATTAGGCAATTAGCTTTGAAACGTTCTATGTTTCAAAGTAAAAACCAGGCATAGACCTGCTATACCGATCATCCAAAACACAATATCGAACTCAACAAAAATCATTTTTCATAACACAAGTAATCCGTTTCTTTTTCAATAATCTCTTTCGCTTTTTCTGAATCTTCCTGCCGTTTAAAGCTTAATTGTAAAATACCATAGATATCTTCTCGCGTTTCAAGAATTTTCAAATTAATTAAGGATAACTGAGCTTTCGAAAGTAACGCTGTGACCTCGGCAATCACACCTGGAACATCTGGCACGTCCACAAATAAATCATGAAATGCCGGAATTGCTCCTTCTTTATGAACGGGCATTTGATTTCTCGTTTCTTTTGCTTCATAGAAAAATTGAAAAATAGCTTCTTTATTTCCATTTTCGATCCAAGTCGATACTTGTGCCATTTCAGATTGCCATGAACTCATCAGCTCTAATAATGCCTCTTTATTACTTAATAAAATATCTGTCCACATCTGTGGATCCGACGAAGCAATTCGCGTGATATCTCGAAAGCCGCCAGCAGCTAATTGTCTAGAACGCGGATGTTTTCCATTAAAAATTTTACTTTGATTGACCAAGCCTGCGGCAATAATATGTGGTAAATGACTGAGCATGCCTGTGATTTGATCATGCTCTTGTGCTGTAAGCACTACAAATTTTGCTCGAGTCCCTTGTAACAATTTTTGCAGTGCTTCGATTTGAGGTTGTTTTTCTATTTCTGAGGAAGCTAAAATATAATAAGCATTCTCGAATAAATTTTCATCAGCTGCTGTCACACCAGATTTATGTGATCCTGCCATTGGATGTCCACCAATAAATGTGTTTAAGCCGGCTTTTTTAGCTGCTTCAATAATTTCTACTTTTGTGCTGCCAACATCAGAAATGATAACTTCTTTTTTTAGAGGTAACTTTCCTAATACGTTTAATTGATTCAGCATACTTTTAACTGGCGTACATAGAAAAATGACATCCGCTAATACCGCCGCATCTTCTATGGAAGTTCCTCTTTGATCGATGATGTTTCGTTTTAAAGCAAATTCTTCCGAAGTTTTCTGATTATCTATTCCAATAATTGTTACAAGTGGCTGTTCTTTTTTTATACATAATGCTAATGAGCTGCCAATCAATCCTAGACCGACGATCAAAACCTTTTGATTCATTCCGTGTCACTCTCCATTTTTAGTTTTCGTTAAAACGTTTGAGTATAACGGCGATATGATTCAACTTCTTCTTTCATCTGTTCAAAAGCATCACTGCCAAATTTTTCCAGCATCGCTTTAGCAACTTCTGTTGCAACAACCGCTTCACAAACTACACTAGCAGCTGGAACCGCTGTACTGTCAGAGCGTTCTACACTTGCTTTATATGGTTCTTTTGTATCGATATTGACACTTTGCAATGGTTTATACAATGTTGGAATTGGCTTCATAACGCCTCTAACAACGATTGGCATTCCATTTGTCATACCGCCTTCAAAACCACCTAGATTGTTGGAAGTTCTGGTATAGCCAGTTGCTTTATCCCAAACAATTTCGTCCATGACTTGGCTACCTGGTTTAAAGCCCATTTCAAACCCGATCCCAAATTCAACCCCTTTAAATGCATTGATACTTGTAACGGCTTGGGCAATTTTTGCATCTAGTTTACGGTCCCATTGAACATAACTTCCTAGACCAGTTGGTACACCACCAACAACGACTTCTACAACACCGCCGATCGTGTCTCCATTTTTCTTAGTTTTATCAATTAAATCACGAATTTCTTGTTCGACTGATGGATCAAGTACACGCACATCTGAATTTTCTGAGCGTTCTTGAATTTCTTTAACCGTTAAGTTATCTGGAATTTCAGCTTTGATACCCCCTAATATTGCCACGTGTCCTGCAACTTCAATAGCCAATTCCTTTAGTAATTTTTTAGCAACGGCTCCAATTGCAACGCGCATTGTTGTTTCACGCGCTGATGAACGTTCTAATACATTTCTGAGATCATCATGCTGATATTTGATCCCTCCGACAAGGTCTGCATGACCCGGACGTGGTTTATTTACGCGTCTGATTTTTTTCTCTTTCTCAGAAACTTCTTCGATCGACATGACAGAAGTCCAATTTTTCCAATCTTTATTTTCAACGACAAGCGTCACTGGTGATCCTAATGTTTTGCCATGACGAATGCCAGACGTGATCCTTACTTGATCCTTTTCAATCAACATTCTGCCGCCGCGTCCGTATCCGCCTTGTCTTCTAGCTAACTCTAAATTAATATCTTCTGGAGATAATGGCATCCCCGCTGGTAAACCTTCTATAATTGCTGTTAATTCTGGTCCATGTGATTCTCCCGCTGTAATAAAACGCATATGATTTCCTCCTAATTTAAAAGCGTAGCAAACTAGCCCGTGCAGCTCGCTAATCTAAATAACTCTTCATTTCTTCAATCGGAATCCGAACGATTTTGGCTTCACCTATCGATTCCAATAAAATAATATTGATTTTTCCGCCCCGTGCTTTCTTATCATGTGTCAATGCCGCATATAGTTTCTCTTGATCCCAATAATTTGAGCAAGTAGGTAAGTGAAACTTTTGAATCATTTGATTCAATTGTTCTGTTGTACCAAGTGGAGTCAACTTTTTACTTTCGGCAACTCTTGTGATTTGGCTCATCCCGATTGCAACGCCCTCACCATGAGTTAAATTACCGTAGCCGGCTGTATTTTCTAATGCATGACCGATTGTATGCCCAAAGTTGAGCAGTAAACGAACTCCGTTATCCAGTTCGTCTTCTTCTACGACTTTCCGTTTGATTTTACAACAAGCTGCGATAATTTCTGTCGCATGGGCTTTTAAATCAAACTCATCAGTTAATGTATCTAATTTTAGCCATAAGTTTTCATCTGCAATAGCAGCAGATTTTATGATTTCAGCGATCCCTTCTTGAATTCGTCTTACTTCTAAAGTATCCAACGTATCAGGATCGATCAAAACACCATCAGGTTGAGCAAATGTACCTACTAAATTTTTCGCCTTTTTTGTATTAACGGCCGTTTTCCCACCAATACTACTATCTACTTGAGCCAATAATGTCGTTGGAACTTGTAAGAAATGAAGACCACGCATGTATGTCGAAGCAACAAATCCTGCTAAATCACCAACAACTCCGCCGCCCAGAGCGATAATACCATCGCTTCTAGTCATTCCTTCATCCGCCAAAAAATCATAAATTTCAGCGGCTACAGTCAAACTTTTACTTTGCTCTCCTGCATTGATCACAAAAGTTGCGGGCTCAAAGCCTGCTGTTTTCAAGCTTTTTTCGACTTGCTCACCGTACAAAGGTTGAACATTTGTATCTGTTATGATGACAATTTTTTGTGGCGACCATAATTCTTGAACCCAAGAACCGATATCTTTCAGCAAACCGTTTTCAATGGTCAAATCATATGAATGATTTGGTAAAGTTACAGTGAGTTTCACTTAATTCAACTCCTATTTTTTAGTAAAGAGAAAATAATAACCTTCTATTTGACACCCTTTTTAATCTAAATCATTAATTTCTTTCATCGCTTTTTCCATAATGTGGACTTCTTTCATCATGCGCATGTATGTTTTTTCATTTAAAGATTGAGGTCCATCAGACCAAGCGTTGATTGGATCCGGGTGAATCTCAACGATCAGACCATCCGCACCTGCTGCAACACCTGCACGTGCCATTGAAGGAACAAGATCCCAAATTCCTACGCCATGACTTGGGTCAACGATGATTGGAAAATGGCTTAATTTTTTAATTAATGGAACAGCACTTAAATCAAGTGTATTACGCGTTGCTGTTTCGTAGGTACGAATACCACGTTCAATGAACAACACATTGAAATTTCCTTGGGCAGCAATATATTCAGCTGCATTTAGCCACTCATCAATTGTACCAGAAATTCCTCGTTTTAAGCCAATTGGTTTACCTGTTTTTCCAACAGCTTGTAACAATTTAAAGTTCTGCATATTTCGAGCACCAATTTGTAAAATATCACTGTACTCTGCAATCATATCGATGTGCGCTTCATCCATGACTTCTGTGATAACTTTCATGTCAAATTCATCTGCTGCTTGGCGAATATATTTTAGACCTTCTTCTTCTAATCCCTGAAAAGCGTATGGTGATGTTCTTGGTTTAAAGGCTCCACCACGTAAAATAGTTGCGCCACCTGCTTTGGCAATTCTGGCACATTCTCGAATTTGGTCTAAACTTTCGATTGAACATGGTCCTGCCATCATCGTCATACTGCCATCACCGATTTTCACACCATCAACATTAACAATCGTATTTTCTGGATGAAACTCACGACTGGTTAGTTTGTAAGTCAAAGATATTCTGACTGCGTTTTCAACCCCATCGTAACTATTGAATGCTACATCTTGCATTTTTCTGGTGTCACCGACCAAGCCAATGATTGTTTGTTCTTTGCCTTCACTTAGATGAACTTCTAGTCCCTCTTTCTTTACTCGTTCGATCACTGTTTTGATTTGTGCTTTCGTTGCTTCTGTTTTCATAATGACGATCATTATTATTCTCTCCTTCAATCAATTCAAATTTAGTTGTTTTCAATAATTGGTTTTACGATTTCTATCGGCATTTCTTTTCCTGTCCATTTTTCAAACGCTGCAGCACCTTGATAAAGCAGCATTCCTAAACCATTATTGGTTTTAGCCCCACGTAAACGAGCTTGTTTTAGAAATTCTGTTTCTCTAGGTGTATAGATAACATCACAGACTACAAGATCTGGGCGAATGATGGAAAAGTCTTGAATCGGTGTTTTCTCTTCCAGTGGCTTCATTCCAACACCTGTTGCGTTTAATAGCAGTGCACTTTCTGCTACATCTTTCGCTAAACTATTTTCATCAGATAAATCATGTAAGCTAATCGTACAATCTGTATTCTCTGAAATGTAAGCTAGCTTTTCTTTGATTTTGTCATAGAAATCATCTTTTCGATTGTAAACCGTGATTTCTTTAACGCCATCTAGTGCTGCTTGAACAATAATGGCTGTAGCTGCCCCACCAGCTCCAATAATAGTGATTTTTTTACCAATAATGTCGACGTCGATATCTCGCAAGCTTCTCATAAAACCCGTACCGTCAGTGTTGTGTCCTGTTAATTTACCATGATCATTGGTAATGGTATTCACCGCACCGATCAAGCGCGCGGCTTTGCTTAATTCATCCATATAGTTGACCGCCAAAATTTTATTTGGCATCGATAAGTTTGCCCCCAGCATTTCCAAAGTCTTGATTGAATCAATTGCTTGCTCTAACCCATCTGTCCCCACTTCAAAAGCAAGATATACTGCATCGATCCCTAATGCTTGAAAAGCTGTATTGTGAATCATTGGTGAAATACTATGACGAATCGGTGTAGCGAATAATGCAGCTAATCTCGTATGTCCTGTGATCTTATTTTCCATCTTATTTCCTCCTCAAAAACGATTTTTCTCAAATAAAAAAGGTATTCACGTAAATTTTTAGAAAAATCTACAGTGAACACCTCACAAAAAATGGGTAATATAAAAGCCACTATAGATTTTCTCATCTACGCGGCTGAAAGTCATTTCAAAATCCCCTAGCCATCATAGATACAAACTTGCTAGTCTGCATCCACAATGTTCATGAATACAAACTCATCTAAAATAGCTAAAGTAATAATTATTCAGTTGTAATTGGTTATGCTTCATGATTGTCATATGAATCACTCCGTAACTGATTTATTTAAGAATTGTTCTTAGTATATACCTAGGCAAACCAAGTGTCAACCTATTTTATTTTCTATTCATTCATTTTTTGGGTTAGTTCAAATAAAAACTAGTGATTACATATGTTCATCACGTTTTTATTTTTTTACTTTTATGTTCTTTCAACAGATGCCTTACTGCCAAAATTGGATGATAAACTAACATTCTTGGTCCTGAATATCTCATTATTTGTTTCATTTGCTCTTTGTAATCCGGACGATAACAATGTACAGGACACTGCTTACAAGTAGGTTTTTCTTCCCCAAAACGGCAAACATCCAACCGAAGTTTTGAATAAGATCGCATTTTTTGTTTATCGATCTGAGGTTCATCATGTGTTTTGTAATAGAGTTCGATCATTGCAAGAATGGTTCGTTTTTCTTCTTGTATTTTTGGTCCATTATTTTTTTTCACCATTTTTATCGCTCACTATTCAATCATTGATTTTTAAAATGATTTTTCCTTTGTTTTGGTTGCTTCTCATATATTGATGGGCTTTTGCCACTTCTTCAAGCGGAAAAATTGTATCTACAACTGGTTTTAGCTCCTGTTTTTCAAATAGTATCTTCGTTTTATCTGAAAATTCCTTAGTCAGCTTTGCCTTATAAGCATCACTTCTTGGTGTGAGCAACGTTCCTTTGATGGTTATTCTTTTTTCTAGTAGATCCATTAAATTAACTTCTCTTATCAATGCGCCCCCTAAAATACCGATAAGAATCAGTCGACCATCGTAGGCAATACTCGCAATATTTTTCTCCCAATAGGATGCGCCGACAAAATCCAAAATAACATCCACGCCCTGGCCATTGCTTTCTTGTTGAATCTTCTCACTAAAATCTTCGTCATGATAGTTAATCAAAACATCTGCTCCTAACGAGCGACATAATTCCAATTTTTCAGGAGAGCCTGCTGTGACAAAGATTTTGGCCGATGTTAAGTGTTTCGCCAACTGAATTGCAGCAGTTCCCACACCACTAGCACCAGCATGAATCAAAACAGATTGATGAGAATTCAGTTCGCCTAGCCAAAATAGTGTTTGATAAGCTGTTAAAAAGACTTCTGGAATTGCCGCTCCTTCTTCAAATGTTAATTGATCAGATAAAAGCATTGCATTCCCAAGATTCATCACGGTGTACTCAGCGTATCCACCGCCATTCACAAGCCCCATCACGCGACTACCACAAGGGAATAAATTTGATTCACTTTCGATTACTATACCTGAAACTTCTACACCTAAAATAGTGTTTCCTCTTGGTAATTTTCCAGTCTCTATTGCCATTAAATCGGTACGGTTGATCGCTGCTGCTTCGACTTTGATCAATAACTGATCAGCATTTCTTTTTGGCCGTCGTGCTTCTTTTGTCAATTCTAACATTGATTGACTGTTCTTGGATCGTAACTCGATAGCTTTCATTTTTACACCTCACAATTTTAACAAAAAACCGCAGAATCTCCAAAAAGAAATCTACGGTCAAATCAATTAGTTATTAAAGTTCTTTACCATATACGTCATCAACCGTTTGTTTTGGATCGATTACGATATATAAGCTTTTTGTTTTTTCACTGACTTTAGTAGATTGATAGACATTGTCTAAACCTTCGTCAGTTTTATCTTTGTATGGGAAATAAACTAAATCTGGTGTTCCAGTTTTGTATAAAATTTCCATACGTTCAATATCTTCATATTTTAAAGCACGAGCGAACATTCCAAGTTCAAGTCCGCCAAGGTTGATATCATGTGTTTGAACGTGATCACCTTCTTGGAAGATTTCGATTTTAAAGCCTTCACATGGGTGGATTTCCATAAATTCGCTTCCATGAATACGACCAAAGCTTGTTGTGATTTGTTTGATCCATAAATCTCCGATAAAACGACGACCGATCGTCCAAGTTTCATCGTTTCTAAAATAAAATTTTAATCCTGTCATTTCTCTACTCATAATATAAGTCTCCTTATCTAAATAATTTCTACAAAGTTAAGTTTAGCATAACTTTCAAGTTAGGTCACACCATTCGCTTTCTCACTTAGAAAGAGCTAATTTGTCTAAAAAAACATCGGTTAAGATAACAGCTCTCTGATGGATACCTGTGGCAATGATTTGGCCATTGTCAAAAGCTTCAAAAGAAAAATTGATTTTTGTTTTTTCCTGTGACTCGACACTGACCTTCACAATAATTTCTGCTCCAACCATTGAAGGTTTTAAATGTCTCGCTTCAATCAATGTTCCTACACTCGTTTCTTCTGACGCTAATTCTTTGTGCAAATACTCTTTTGCAGCGTTCTCAACCATTGCAAGGACTGCAGGTGTGGCTAATACATCTAAATCCCCCGACCCGATTTCTTTTGCAGTGTCTTTTGACCCAACAACAAATTTTTTTGAGAATTCTTTCACGGCTATCACTCCTCATCGATCTTATCTTTTGCATATCCAATCAATCGTTCTTTGTTATTTACTATTTGACCTTTTACAACAGCGACCTCAAGTATCTCGATCATATCACCTAGCCATTTTCCAGGTTTTTTGTCGAAATAATCCAACAAATCATTCCCTGTAACAGCAAGCTGCTTTCTGTCATGGATCGGCAAAGATAAATATCGTTCTTTTACTTCTTCAAGTTTACTCTTTTGCCCATAATAAAACAACAGTTTTTCAACGGACAATGCTGTATCTAAGCCTAAATCAAACAAATCCTTGTCGTGTAGCTCTTCTGAGAGACGTTTATTCAAGCCATAAACAAGGTTTTGCACCTCTTGAATCATATGGTTCGACTGTTTCCACGATTTCAAAAAAACGCGAATCTCGGTTTCTTTTAATCCTAGTGTCTTAATTAGTAAAGCCCAAGCTTGACTTTCTGATTCGATTTGTCTATTTGGAAGATCTGAAAAATTAAATAGAGCTTCACCGAATTTGTTTAAACCAGGACAATACAGGTAACACTCAGTCTCGATGAACGGCAATAACGCAGCTCGCCTATTTTTTCCTAATAAAAGTTTCATAAATTCTACAGCAATTCGTTCGACGGATATTTTATCTAATAACCGATGAAACGCTTCAATGGCAGATAACGTATTTGCTTCAATCTTAAAATCTAATTGACTAGCAAAACGTAATCCCCTCATCATCCTCAAAGCATCTTCATGAAACCGTTCTTTAGGATTTCCAACAGCACGAATGATTTTTTGCTTCAAATCAGCTATGCCATCAAATAAATCTATGATTTCCCCATCAACATCCATTGCCAAAGCGTTGATCGTAAAATCGCGTCGCTTCAAATCTTCTTTTAAGGAACGAACAAAAGTCACCTTATCTGGACGTCTAAAATCTTGGTATGTTGATTCTGTTCTAAATGTCGTAATTTCATACTGTTCATCCCCAACTAAAACAAGAACTGTCCCATGATCAATTCCCACATCGATCGTTCGGTGGAAAATTTGTTTGATCTCCTCTGGGTATGCACTAGTTGCAATGTCAACGTCATGAATGGATTGATTCAATAACGCATCACGAACACTTCCGCCAACAAAATAAGCTTCAAATCCATGAGCTTGAATTTCTTTGAGTACGCTAGTAGCTCGCGTGAACTCATCAGGTATGATCTCTAATTTCATAATAGATTTTCCAACCCATAGACTAATTTGTTTAAGTGAACAACTTTTTCACAGCCTAAAGCAACACCTGTCATAAATGAACTACGATCGTAAGAATCATGTCTGATCGTTAGGCCCTCGCCAATACCACCGAATTGAACTTGCTGATGGGCAATCATCCCAGGTAAACGAACGCTATGAATTTTCATCCCTTCAAAATCTGCTCCGCGAGCTCCTTCGATCCATTCTTTTTCTTCAGGATGACCTTGTTTTTTCTTTGCACGAACGTCACTCATCATTTCTGCCGTTTTGATTGCCGTTCCACTTGGGGCATCTAATTTATTATCGTGATGTAGCTCAATAATTTCAACGTCTGGGAAATATTCTGCCGCTTTTTGCGCAAACTGCATCATTAAAACAGCACCCACAGCAAAATTAGGTGCAATCAACCCGCCGACTTCCAGTGTCTTTGAACGATCAGTCAACTCAGCTAATTGTTCCTCTGTTAATCCAGTTGTCCCTACAACCGGTGATATTTTATGTTCAATGGCAAAATGAGTATTTTCATAAGCGACAGCTGGAATCGTAAAATCAATCCAAACATCTGGCTGAACAGAAAGAACGTCTTCTTTTGTTTTAAAAATCGGTACATTGATTTCCGGATATTCTGCTAATTCATTAAGATTGTTTTTCTCTTCAAATGGATCCAGCACCCCTACAAGTTCAAAACCGACATGATCTAAGACCATTTTTGTTGCCGTTGCCCCCATTTTTCCTTTAAAACCTGCGACTAAAATTTTAATCATTTATTTGCCCATCCTTTCGTTCAAAACGATATTTATCCCGTTGATTGAATTTTTCCATATTTTTTTGAAATGCCTCCGTTAAATCTATATCTAATGAATTTGCCATGATCATCGTGACAAATAATACGTCCCCTAATTCTTCAGAAACCGTTTTTAATTTTTCATCTGACTTTTTAGGTTTTTCACCATAATAATGATTGATTTCTCGCGCGAGTTCTCCTACTTCTTCTGTTAATCGTGCCATTTGGCTTAATGGAGAAAAATAACCTGTTTTAAATTGCTGGATGTAAGTATCCACTTCCTCTTGCATAGAATGCAGAGATTGATTTTCATCTTTCATTTTTACCCCAACCTTTCTATTACACATCTTATCAAAAACTGCGCCATCTGAAAAGGTTCTACTTGTTGTTTTATAATGAGAATGATAAAGTGAGTACTGGATAAAAGTTCTTGGATATGAAGAAAAACAGTATCAGTCCAATATGTTTTAGGAGTGAAGAGAATGATTGAAGAAAAAAAATTTTATGTTAAAGACGTATTATTAATTTTAGCCGGCACCTGTCTTTATGCATTTGGATTAGTAACATTTAATATTGCAAATGACTTAGCAGAAGGTGGCGTAACTGGGATTACATTGATTTTACGTGCGCTTTTTGACATCGATCCAGCCTATTCAACCTTGATCATCAATATTCCACTGATTTTGATCGGCGGTAAAGTTTTAGGCAAGCATTCATTTTATTATACAATTTTAGGAACAGTTTCTTTATCAGTCTTCCTATGGTTATGGCAACGTTTCCCTATAGAGGTCAATCTAGACCACGACTTATTGATTGCCTCCTTGTTGGCCGGACTCGCTGCTGGTATTGGCAGCGGCTTGGTTTATCGTGTAGGCGGTACGACAGGTGGTACAGATGTGGTAGCTCGAATCTTAGAAAAAAATTATGGCATTAGTATGGGGCGTTCACTTTTACTCTTTGACATTTTTGTTTTGATTCTTTCATTAAGTTATATTGATGTCAAAAGAATGATGTATACGTTGATTGTTTCATTTGTGTTCAGTAAGGTCGTTGATTCTGTCTTAGACGGTGCATACGCTGCTAAAGGAATTTTAGTTATTTCTGATCACTCTGAGGACATCGGAGAAGTAATTATGGCGCTATTAGAGCGAGGTGTCACCTATTTAGACGGACAAGGTGGCTATTCTCAAGTAGAGAAAAAAGTCCTTTATGTTGTTGTCAGTCCTAGTGAAATTATGGAAATCAAGCGAATCGTTCATGAATTAGATGAAAAAGCATTCATTTCTGTTATAAATGTCCACGAAGCGATCGGCGAAGGATTTACCTACTTAAAACCTGCAAAAATGCGTTTTAAAAGAAAAAAACAACTTAATTAATACACGTGAAAAAGGTAAAATAGACCGTCTTCTACCTAATCTATTTTACCTTTTTTTATTTGTTTAAGCGATTCAATTCATCTGTTAATTCTAAAAATGCTCCATAATCATTATCTTCTAGTGCTAAATCAATTTGACTCCGTAACAGAGCTGCTTTTGCTTGCTTTTCTTCATGAGCAAAAAATGCGTTGATACTGTCGATGACATCTTCACTTACCTGCTCATTCCAGCGGGCATACGGATTATCTTCTAAAATTGATAAGTATTGGCTATTTTGCCAAGAGCCCTCAAATACACATTCCACATAAAGAGCTTCTTTCCAGTTCATACGAATTTCATGAAAAATCTGATCTGTATCTGTAAATTCTTTTCCTGATAAAAACAAACGGATTGGTTCATCGTCCATTTCTCTTGCCGTAACTTTTATTCCGCGAACTGTTTTATCCGCCTGCTCGATAAAATGAACATTATTCAAAATAGCTTCATGATTGATTAAATAATTCAAAATCCATAATACCTCTCTTTGACTAAACGAGATATTATTAACCAGCCAAATTAAAAATTCCTTTTTTTCTGCGACATTGACAAACATCGAATCACCTATCTTTCTTCAATATCATCTAATAGGGATTGTGCTTCAGTATCCCCTGGCTCGTGTTGAAGATAATGCTGTAATAATTCTTTCGCTTTTTCCATTTGTCCTTCTTCACGAAGAAAAACAGCATATTCTTTTAAAAATTCTGGTTCATGAGAAAGTTCTTGATACGCTTGTTCGAAATGCACTTTTGCTAAATCAAACTCTTCCAATTCATTATACGCATGAGCTAAATTCCATTCACCATAAGGATGTCCTTGCTCTTCCATTTGCTGTACAACTTCAATCACTTCATCAAAGCGATTTTCATTTAAATACAAATTGCTTAATGTAAGTCTTGTTTCATCTGTTTTTTCACCAAGCTCTAAGGCTTGTTTTAACAGAGATTCCGCTTTTTCAGTATCGTGTAATCGATAAGCATTCTCAGAAGCTAACTGATAAAGATCAACTTGGAAAGGATTTTCTTTGATTCCCTCCTCTAAAACTGTTCGCGCCTCATCCAATTGTTCTTCCTCTTGTAACGCCTCCCCTAATGATAAATACAACGATTGATAATGAGGATTCAACACTCTTAATTGCTGTAAAAGGGCAATTGCTTTTTGGTTTTCATGGAGCTGTAAGTACGTAAAGGCTAATTGGAATAAACGGTCATCTGTTTGCCCTTCTTCTAAGGCTTTTTCTAAAAATGGGATCGCATCTTCAAAGTCGCCTGACATGCTGCGACTGCTTCCTAATCGTTCGTTGAGTGAGATACTAGAGATTTCTGTCACTTGTGCTTCAAGAAGTTCTTGATACGCAGCTGCTGCTTCCTGAAATTGACCATTAGAGAAGTACAATTCCCCTAATGCAAACAAAATCAACGGTTCATCAGGCATTAATCGTTGGGCTTCTTTTAATTTTGACTCGCTCACTTCTGGAATACCGATGACTTGATATAAGTCCGCTGTTACAAGCAAGCTTTGAACATAGCTATCACTATCTTTCCCTACTTTTTCTAAATAAATAAACGCATCATCAATCAAATTATTTTCAATAGCAATTTCTGCTAGAGGGATATTAAGTCCATCTGCATCTGGAAAAATTGTCAATAAATGTTCAAAAACTAATTTTGCTTCTTCTAAAAACCCAAGTGACAATAATTCTTCGCCCAAATCAGCAAGTGTATCATCGTCATCTTTTCTAATTGCTTCTGCTAACATCAATTGTGCTTGAGCTAACTCTTCATTGTGTAATGCTTGGAGCATTTTTTCACTATACGTTGTCATTTTTTATCCTCTAATTTCTTTCAAAATAATTTTATATTGTTCTATTGTTGCCAGTAGGTCTTCTGTTGTGGGTTTTTGCAATTGATCAAGCACTCCAACTTCTTTTAATAAAGCAGCCTGCTCACCTCGTTCAACACATTTCAAAATACCTTCCACATACTCACTCACTAAAATTTGTTCAGGAAATTCAACTGGAAAACCTAATCGAATCAACCATATTATAAAATTTTTATAATGAAATGAAAACTGATTGACTTCTTGAGACCAAAGCAATTGCAATATACAGCCCAAAAAGCGTTTCATATAACCTGAGAGCAAATGACCATTCTGGGTTTCTAAAAAGCCCTGTTCAAACAATCGTCCGAATTGATCGATAGTTTCACCGTCGTTCTCATAATAGCGGATCATCTCATCTAACATGCCATTAAAAGACTGTTGATTCAACCGATTTGCATCACTGTAGTTTCTAAAAAGCATTCGCAAAAAATCATGGCTACAAACCAATCCACATCGAATAAATACAAGAAAATCGATTAATTTTCGATCCCCATGGTCTGTTGTTAGTGTACGATCATAGATGACTCTTCCTGCAAGAACTGGTCTTTGTAACACAGGATAGTTCTTTAATTCTATTTGGACTTCTGGAATTAGACTTTTACTTAATGATTGAATGGATAATGGCAAAAGCCAACAATCAGAATTCAGTACAGATGTTTCGTGTAAAAAGTTAGTTAATTGCACAACGCCTTCATTTCCTACACCCAAAAAAAGAAAGTCCTGCTGCTGATCAAAATTCGCTAAAAAGGCTAATACACTTTCCAATTCACTCATATTATTACAATGAGCATCATTCTTACAAATATACCAATCTAATTCTTGTTTGTCATCAAAAAACTGAATCAGTTTCTCCGAAAACAAATCATAATAGCGCTGATTAGTAATTAAAAAAAGATGTTTCGATTCAAATGAAGCTGATTTGATCTGGGAGGCAAAGGTCTCACCGTAAATAATGGTTGTCTGTAGCTGATTTTTCTTATAAACTAATTCCATCGACAACACTCCTCTTCTACATTTTACCATTAGTTGTGGTAAAACAGAAAGAGGGAGGATTTTTATTTTTGAAAAGCAAAGAACTTCAATCAATAATGCTTGTTCTTTTAATTCTCTTAAAGAACAGGCATTATTAATTCACTATTTTGTTCTAGATAGTCTAATTTACCTATGTAAAAAATTCTTAATTAGAGTTTATACTTAACTTGTTTCAAAGAACGACTAAGGTTTAGTGAAAAATAGCGCAGTTCATTAAACTTCAGTGTGTTTGAGAAACAGAGTGATTCAGTCTGATTTGAATAATTAGCATTTTCCATTGTTCATAGTTAAACGATTTTTTTCAAACATAACTAATTATTCTCTATCCTTTAAGCCAATCTGATCAGATTGGTTTTTATTCTGTCTTTTATTAGAATAAAAAGAAGAGCTTGGGACATAAGTCTTAAGACAAATAAAACAGAAGACCGAAAATCATAAAAATGTTTTTCAGTCTTTTATTTTTTAGATTATTGGGAGAATCCTTCATGTTTTCTAGCTTACTTAGCCTATATTTCCTTAAATTTACTGCGATTAACGCGAATCCAATTTCATTGTGTGCCTGTTGTTTCCCTCGAACAGAGAACCGAGTGAACCCTAAACAAGCCTTCAAATGTCCGAAAGCTGGTTCGACGTCAATTTTTCGTTGACGATAGAGTTTACCTGTTTCTTCTTCTGAAAGCAGCTGTTGAATTCTTGCTTTAAAGTATTCCCAATTCATGTTCTTTTGAATCTCACGATTCTTGTCACTCTTCGCTTTTGTACACTGGCTTCGAAGAGGACAATTCGAGCAGTCTTCACATTCATACCGTTTTAAATAACGTTTAAAGCCATATTTATCTGTACGAATAGAATAGTTTCGAAAATTCATTTTTCGTCCGTTTGGACAAAGAAACGTATCATCTAATTCCTGATACGACCAGTTTGCTGGAAGGAACGGATTTTGTTTAAACTTTTTCTTCTGTTCTTTATGGTACATGGCATAAGTGATGAGTGGTGTTCGCTCGTGATCCTCTAAAACCGCTTGATAGTTTTCTTCTCCTCCATAGCCGGCATCTGCGACAATATAGTTTGGCAGATCAAAGAAACGCTCTTTTAAAGTGGTTAAAAAAGGGCGCAATGTTCGTGTATCTGTTGGATTTGAGAAAAGATCATAGCCTAAAATATACTGACTGTTCGTGGCGATTTGAAGATTATAACCTGCTTTCAACTGACCATTTTTCATATGATCGTCTTTCATGCGCATAAAAGTGGCATCTAGATCAGTTCTAGAGTAACTGTTTCGTTGCCCTAAAATCTGTCTATGTTTTTGATAAGCGAGTTTTCGCTCTTTAAAGTCCTTGAAAAGTGTCCTTAATTTTTTAGGAATTTTTCGTTTAGAACGGATTGATTTGCGCGTAATTCCATCCTCTGCTTGTTCGATTTTTTCTGTAAACTTTTCGACAACATGCGCGAGATTTTCTTCAATCTTACCTAATTCAGTGACAGATAATTCTTTTGAGGACTCTCGCTCAATTTCAGGAATAATTTGATTCTTTAACAATTCATCGTAGAGAAAATTTGATTTTTCAGTAAGCTTTTTATCAAAGTTATCAATGGATTTTCTCCAAACAAAGGTGTATTTATTGGCGTTGGCTTCAATCTTTGTACCATCGATAAAAATGGCTTCTTCATCGATTAATTGTTCCTTGACTAATTGGCTACGGAACTGGACGAAGCACTCCCGAAGGAGTGCATTCACTAAAGGATTCACTCGAAAACGATTGATGGTTCGATAACTAGGTTGATAACTTTGAGTAAGCCACATCATGCGAATACTGTCTTTCGTCAAGGCTTCAATCTTGCGACCAGAAAATACAGATTGTGTGTAGGCACATAAAATCATCTTCATCATCATTTTCGGATGATAAGAAGAAGGCCCCATTTGATGATGAAAAGGAAGAAAGCGTTCCTCCGGAATACTTTCAACTAATTGATCAATGACAAACGCAATATCGTTTTTTTCTAACTGAAAACTAAAATCTAGAGGAAGAACGACTTGATTTGTGGTATAATTTTTAAACATAAGAACACCTCGCTGACTTATTTGTTTAGTCACTTTTATTTTAGCAAAGGTGTTCTTATTTTTGTACAAAAAAACAATCCAGATGCCAATCAATTTGACTGGTATCTGGATTTTTCGTTAGGACTTATGTCCCAAGCTCTTTATTCTGTCTTTTATTAGAATAAAAAGAAAGAACCCTTGAATAATCAAGGGTTCTAAGAACTGTCTTATTTAACAGCATCTTTCAACGCTTTACCTGGTTTGAACGCAGGTACTTTACTTGCAGCGATTTGAATTTCTTTACCAGTTTGTGGGTTACGTCCTTTGCGAGCCGCACGTTCGCGTACTTCAAAGTTACCAAAACCGATTAATTGAACTTTTTCACCTTTAGCAAGAGATTCTTGGATTGTTGAAAATACAGCATCCACTGCTGCAGTTGCGTCTTTTTTAGTTAAACCAGTTGAAGATGCAACGTTTTCGATTAATTCTGCTTTATTTGCCATGGATTATTTCACCTCCTCCACAAGGGATAGGATATCTAAAAGATATCTAATTTACGTTTATTTTTGAGTGGTCCAAAAATGACGTATAAATATTGAATTGGATCAATATTCTGTTATCACGATATCATAGGAAGCTTGTAATAGCAAGGTTTTTGATATGTTTTAACCAGTTTTTTTCAAAAATATCATTTTTTTTGATAACTCAACGAATTTATTTGTACATTTGAAAAAAGTGTGGTAAAATGCGCTACTTCCGCCTTCTTGGGATGATTTTGATCGGTGTTCCTTCAAAAGTAAAAGCTTTGCGAATTTGATTTTCTAAGAATCTTGCATAAGAAAAATGCATTAATTCCTCTTCATTTACAAAAATAACAAAGGTCGGTGGTTTAATAGCTACTTGCGTTCCATAGAATACCTTCAAACGTTTGCCTTTATCCGTCGGTGTTGGATTAATGGCGATGGCATCCATCACTACATCATTTAACAACGCAGAAGGAATACGAAGATTTTGATTCATGCTGACAAGTTCAATTAATTCCGGTAATTTATTTAAGCGTTGTTTTGTTAATGCCGAAACAAAGATAATCGGTGCATAATCAAGATAGCGAAACTCTTCTCTGATTTCTTCTTCAAAGTCACGCATCGTATTTGTTTCTTTTTCGACAGTATCCCATTTGTTGACAACAATGATGATACCGCGTCCTGCTTCATGGGCATATCCGGCAACCTTCTTATCTTGTTCACGAATACCCTCTTCAGCGTTTAAGACCATCAAAACAATGTCTGAGCGCTCAATCGCACGCATTGCACGCATAACACTGTATTTTTCTGTCGATTCATATACTTTTCCTCGTTTACGCATACCCGCTGTGTCAATCATCAAGAACTTTTGACCATCTTCTGATTCAAAATGTGTATCGATTGCATCACGAGTCGTGCCTTCAATTTCTGAGACGATCACACGATCTTCACCTAATATCGCATTGATCAATGATGATTTGCCCACATTAGGACGTCCAATCAAACTAAATTTGATCGTATCTTCATCTTCTTCTTCGATTTCAGTTGAGAAATGCTTAACAGCTTCATCGAGTACATCTCCAATACCTAAACCGTGACTTCCAGAAATAGGGAATGGATCGCCTAAACCTAGCGAATAAAATTCATAAATATCATTTCTCATTTCAGGATTATCAACTTTATTTACAGCTAAAATCACTGGTTTATTACTACGGTATAAAATTCTTGCTACTAATTCATCTGCATCTGTAACACCCTCTCTGCCGCTTGCGACAAAAATGATGACATCTGCTTCTTCAATAGCGATTTCAGCTTGATGCTTGATTTGATCCATAAACGGTTCATCACTTAAATCGATACCACCTGTATCAATAATGCTGAACTCACGTCCTAGCCACTCTCCTGTGGCATAAATACGGTCTCTTGTTACACCTGGTGTATCTTCTACAATAGAAATTCTCTCACCAGCTATACGGTTAAAAATCGTCGATTTCCCTACATTGGGGCGCCCGACAATTGCAATTGTTGGATTTGCCATTCAAATTACCTCCTTGACAAGTTTTCAATCTTTACTAGTTTACCTAAAGCTTGTCTAAGATGCAAGAAAAACTGATAAAATAAGCAAATTAAACCAATATCCTATCATTGATCTCTACATATTTAAGTAAATTATTCAAAAAAGCAGGTCAATCTCTTCATCAGTTCCGCAAATAATATCAAGCACAATACTCATCTGCAAATTTAAACATCGTTTATATCTACTGAAAATCAAATTAAATGATTTTTATCACTATTTTACTTACAAAAAAAGAACGAAGGTTTCCCTCCGTTCCGATTTTTTACTAAAACTATTCTGAATCAGAATCTTGTGCTTTTAAAGCATCACCTAAGATATCACCCATTGTGAAACCAGTGTTTTCTTCTGGCAACTCATATTCTTGGACATCTTTAGGTTCTTCTTGAGATTCGGGTTTGGCTTCTAAAGCTTTGATACTTAATGCAATACGGTGTTCTTCTGGATTAATTTCTAATACTTTCACTTTAATTGCTTCACCTTCTTGTAAAACTTCGTGAGGTGTTGCAATATGTTTGTGTGAAATTTGAGAAATGTGAACTAAGCCTTCAACACCTGGAAATACTTCAACAAATGCACCAAAGCTGGTTAAACGTTTGACCGTTCCATCAAGAACTGAACCAACTGCTGCTTTGTTTTCAATATCTTCCCAAGGTCCAGCTAATGTTTCTTTGATTGATAGAGAAACACGTTCTTCGTCTGGATTTATTGAAAGGATCTTCACTTTCACATCGTCACCGACTGTCAACACATCACTTGGTTTAGCAACATGTTGGTGGGCGATTTCAGAAACGTGAACTAATCCATCAATACCGCCTAAATCAATAAACGCACCAAAATCAGTTAAACGAGCAACTTTACCTTCAACGATATCGCCATCATGAAGAGTTGCTAAAATATCTTTTTTCTTAGAATTTTTCTCAGCAGCCACTACTGCTTTATGAGATAAAATCAAGCGATTTTCTGAAGGTTCGATCTCAATGATTTTGAAGGTCAAAGTTTGCCCTTTATATGCCGAAAAATCATCAACAAAATGGTCTTCTACCATTGATGCTGGTACAAATCCACGAACGCCAACATCAACCACTAAACCACCTTTAACCACATTGGTAACAGGTGCTTCGATGATTTTTCCTGCTTGGAAATCTTGCTCGATTTCTTCCCAAACTTTTTTAGCATCCAAACGACGTTTAGAAAGTAAATAGCTACCGTTTTCTTTATCCTTGCCGATTGACGTGATAACGACTAAATCTAAAGTGTCACCAACGTTCACTAATTCATTGATATCTTCTACTTGAGTTGTTGATAATTCTTTTGCTGGTACCACACCTTCAACGCCAGCGCCTTCAATACCAACAATTACTTGTTTGTCTTCAATAGCAAGAACTTCACCTTTAACGATGTCGCCAACACTCACTTCTTGAAAACTATTCATTGCATCTTCCATTGTTTCGTTGCTTATTTCCACTTTTTTCTCTTCTGTCATGAATACTTATCCTCCTATGCCACCAAAAAATTCGTAAAAACTGACCTACTCCTTTAATAGTACGGGATTTTGCTAAAAAAATAAAGCGATTTCTCTCATTTTCTTGTTTTTCTTGGATATTAGAAGAAATTTTCTTTCTTTAAGACAAAGAAAGTATAACTTTTCTCAGTCATACTTCTTTACAATTATTATGATAGGTTTCTTAACTTTTCGTTAGGATGATCTCTTCTATCGCTTTAACGACTGCTTCTATGTTCATGCCAGTCGTATCAATTTTCACTGCATCTTCTGCTTGTTTTAATGGAGACACTTCTCTCGTTGTATCAAGATAATCTCGGTGTTCGATTTCTTTTTTTAAGGTATCGAAGTCGGTTTCTATGCCTTTTTGTTGATTTTCTTTAAAACGTCTTTCAGCACGTTCTTCTACACTAGCAACTAAAAATATCTTGACTTGTGCATCAGGCAAGACCGCAGTCCCAATATCTCGTCCATCCATCACAACACCACCAGCACGACCGATTTTTTGCTGAAGCTCTACCATTTTTTCCCGAACAGCTCTATGTTTTGCAACAATCGAAACAGCATTTGTTACATCTGGCTGCCTGATTTCCTCTGTAACTTCTATTCCATCAACGAAAACAAGTTGTTCTTTCTCTGTTTGCTTGAATGAAATCGTATGGTCCAAAGATAATTTGACCAATTCTTTTTCGTTCTCAAAATCGATCTTCTTTTTGATTGCTAAATAAGTCAGTGCGCGATACATTGCACCTGTATCACAATAAATATAATTTAATTTTTTTGCTAAAATTTTAGCTACTGTGCTTTTTCCAGAAGATGCTGGTCCATCGATAGCAATACTTATCTTTTTCATAATGAACTCCTTTGTTTATCGCATAGTAAAAGAGTCTGGTACAAAACAAGATTGTTTTGTTTCAGACCCTCAAAAGTAAAGGTTGATTTATCTCTTTTGTTTACTCATTCAATTATTTAACGCGTAAAGACTGACCTGGTTGTAAAACAGAATCCAAACTTAAGCCGTTTAACTGCAATAGTTCTTCTGTTGTTATTCCATTTCTTGAAGCAACTTGATTTGGTCCTTCTCCATTCAACACTTCTGTATAAACAGCTGCTCCTTCTGCTTCACTTGTCGGTGTCGTTTCTTGCGGCACACTGCTTTCACCCGTTACGGCTTCTGAGGATGATGACGACTCTTGTGAAACGCTTGACGAAGTTGAACTGTCTTTTGTCGATGACTGAACAACTACAGATGATGACGGTTGACTCGCTTCTTTATTGTTAGGCTTATCTCTCATCACATAAAGATAGGTTCCAACAGGTAACGTAATGATCAATAATAATAGAATAACTAAAATTGTTAGAAAGACCGTATTGCCCTTTTTTTGTTGACGTTTTTCTGAGCGGGAGCCCCCAGCATTTTTATCTGTATCATAGATTGACTGCTCCCAAGGTTCACGTGCACCTGATGGTTTTTTATTATCTTTTTTACTCACGTATCGTTCCTCCTAAAATTCTCTCGTTTGCTATTATACCACAGCTTTTAAACAACTGCAGTTTAAAAAAAGATTATTTTGATTCTTTAAATAATCTTATTAAAATGTCCTCCCATTGTTCAGAGGTTTCGTTTTCTTCTGGTGATTGTACTATTTGACCTTTGTAATTGTCAAAGGATAAGCCACATCGATCACAACAATTTTCTTGTGTTATATCAGTCTTTTTTTCTGAAAAATACTGCTGAATGAATAGGCGGCGACAATTTTCTTCATTGATATAGCTTAACATAGTGTTCAACTGTTGTTGACGTTCTTTCTCTTTTCTTAATAATCTTTCTTCTAATTCTTCGATTGTATATTCATTTTCTAAATATCCTTGGAACCATTTTTGTTGAATTTCGTTTAACATCGTTAAAATCTGTTCTTGATTTTTTGATTGATATGAAACCAATTCATTTAAAAGACCTCGATCGAGTCTACTTTCAGACTGGAAATAATAATGAATGGATTCATCTCCTTTTCTATAAAGCAGGATTGCTACGCTAGCCTCACCATCACGACCAGCTCGTCCGATTTCTTGAACATAATTTTCTAAACTATCGGGACAATCATAATGAATGACGAAACGTACATCTGATTTATCGATCCCCATTCCAAAAGCATTTGTCGCACATAAAACATCTAATTCATTTGATACAAATTGCTGTTGTAGTAAGCTTCGTTCATTGGCTATCAAACCACCGTGATAAAATGCTGACTTCAAATGGGTCTCTTCCGTAATTAGTTGGTTGACTTTTTCAGCTGTTTTTCTGGTTGCACAGTAAATGATTCCTCTGTTTTTTAATTGTGTCAGGTAAGAAATCAAGGTGTCATTTTTTTCAGTAGTTTGATTGACAATCAACCCTATATTTGGTCGATTCACAGAAAAAATCACTTCTGAGATCACTTTGCGCTGGGAAAATACTTGTTTAATGATCTCTTTTTTTACGGCTGGAGTAGCTGTGGCAGTCAATGCTAAGGTCAATGGATAGCCACATTCTGCTTGGATCTTAGCTAATTTGGTATATTCGGGTCTAAAATCAACACCCCATTGGGAAACACAATGGGCTTCGTCTACTACAAATAATCCAATAGTTAAACTTGCTATTTTTTTTCGTACTTCTTTTTGGGTCAAGGTTTCAGGACTGATCAAAATGAATTTATAGTCATTCAGGTGATTTAGGACATATTGCTTTTCTGAAAAAGACAAGCTGCTGTTTAATGCGATAACACTCGTCTCTCCTTTTTTTTGAAGCTGAATCACTTGATCTTCCATTAATGACAATAATGGCGAAACGATAATTACTGTTCCTTTGACTAACTGTCCAAATAGTTGATAACACAAGGATTTTCCCGTTCCTGTAGGTAAAACAGCCAATGTGTCCTGCTTATTTAGCAACTGTTCGATGACTTCTTTTTGTCCTGGTTTGAATGTGCTAAACCCAAATTTATTTTGTAATACATGTTCTAAATTGATTGTCATTCGCTGGTTTCTCTTTCTGCTCTAATTTTTTGAATTTGATACAAACGAAATTCAAAATAGTCAAGTTCTGGATTGCTTTGTTTTGCTACACGATATTCCCAATCCTGATAGGGTTTTTTATAGTCTTTTAAATACTCACTAGTTGCGTTTGATATAAACTGTTCAAAGGGGAACTCTTCTGTTAAAGCGAATTCCATAAGATGATCTTTGATCGTACTTATTTTGACTCTTCTTTTCAGAGCCAATTCTTCAATTGATAGTTGCATTTTTAGATAAAGGACCGTTTCATTCATGCTTTTATTTTCATTTTGTTTAAATAAAGGAAGAATCAGTTGTCTCAAAAAACTACTCTCTGGCATTAGATAAATTGTAGCTAATAAATGATGGAGTTTTTCTTTTTTGAGAAGATATCCCTTTAATGTTTCTTTTTGATCTCCGATTAATTGAAAAGAAGTTTTCCCAATTTTTTGGTACCCAGAGAATTGTTGCGCAAAAAAACAAGCCTCTTCATTCGTTAATTGAGAAAAAATTTGAGTCCATTCTTTTTTTACGGTTTCGATCAACTGAGCTTTTGGCATCGATTTTATATACATTTTTACTTGTTTTTGAAACAATGGTGATTGCTCAAGTGGAACATACTGTTTGTTCGCGTAGGATAAATTTGAGACAACCTGCACCGTAAATTGTAATAACCGCCAAATTATTTCATCCGTTTTTCCAAAACGATAATTATTGATCCAAAAAAAATGATCCATATCATGTTCTATTGTTTGTTTGCCTGATTCTGTTATCTGTACCTCACCATCTAAAGTTTGAAGTAACAATTTTTCTTTAACTAAACTAGCCAGTAGATCATTAAATTGTTTTTCGGTTATTTCTGGAAATAAGTGAAAAAAAGGTAAATTGTCATACAAAAAACCATACAACAAAACTGAACTTGTACGTTTGCCTTTTAAAAGATGATACAAAGTTGAAGTCCGCACCTTGTATCCGTGCTGAAATAAAGCTAAAATAAAGGAAGGTTCCATATTTCCACCTCTTTCAATGATAGAATAGGATGTGCTCATATGTTATGTAAAATAATTCCTGAAAAATGTATTGCTTGCGGTTTATGTCAAGTCTATGCACCAGAAATTTTCGATTATAATGATGATGGGATCGTCATTTTGAAAAATGATCACCAAGCCCTTCATGAATTTGTTCCTGAATCTGAACGAAACAATGCTTTAACAGCGTACCGCAAATGTCCTGTTCGTGCAATAGAGATCACAGAAAAATAATACAAACTGAATTTTTTTCTCAATAATAAAAAGAGAAGAGGCTAGGACATAACTCTACGAGTTATACCCTAGCCTTAATAAATCCGAATAAACGGTGGGAGCAGAAGCAACTCCTTCGGAAATAAGTTGAAATTCACAAAAATTTGAAGAGCAATTTTCGTGAGTTTCCTCTTATTTCTCGGAGCTAAACACTTCTGTCCCAACCTCCTCTCCTTTTATTTTTATTTGATTGTTTTTAGCCAATCAATTAGTTGATCAGCAATCTCTTCTTGTTGTTTATCATTATTAATCTGAGCCGGCTTATCTCCTTTTTGTTCACCGTAGCTTCCGAACCCGGCATGATTTCCGCCTTTGATTTCATGAAAAACTGTTTGTTTAGGCAAGTATTTTTTTGATTGATCATAAGCTTGCCAATTTAAAACCCCATCTTCAGAACCCGTCAAAGATAGAACTGGACCTTTGAAATTCGCTAGACTGCCTTTTTCATCAGGATAACTTGCTAAAAAAAACACGCCTTTCAATCCATCATGGTTCTTATTTTCAACAGCAAATCGACTAGCCATAACGCCTCCTAATGAATGCCCACCAATGACATAATTAGTTAGATGATTCGATTGAATGATTTTCTCTGCTTTATTTTGCCCTAAAACGGCTAAATTCAAAGGTTGTTTTACCAAATACACTGAAAATCCAGCATCTGCTACTTTTTCAGCCCAAATACTATAACTAGTATTTTCAACCAATGCCCCTTGATAAAAAATAAGTGCTGGTTTTTCTTGATCTCCTTTAAAGAATAGTATGCCATTTTCGTCAGTTGCTTGTTGTGATGCCTCCAATGCAGCTGTAGTTGGCGTATAGGTTATTGTTTTTATGTAGAATAAACCTACTAAAATCAATGTTACAAGTACTCCGACAAACCAAAGCAGTCGTTTTTGCCACTTTTTCATTATTATCTCTCCATTCTTCACTTTCTTATTTTACCAGAAATTAAATAGTAATTAGACAATTTTGTCTTGATGATCAAAAAAATAAAAAGAGTGGGTCAGAAAAAACTCCTTCTGCCCCAACTTCTTTGTGTTTTTCACTATATATTTATTTACTTGATTGTTGTTTTTTTGTTCCCTAATTGATATTGTTTTCTAGAAAGCCATGGCAAAAGTTTTGCGTGTAGGACTAAGAAAACAGCACTCACAATCGCGCCTTTGATCAAATTGAATGGAATAATACCGATGGTAACATACTTTGCTAAAGACATTCCTAAAAATTGTCCTGCTGATACGCCGAATAATTTTAAATAAAGCGGCGTGATCACGAAGTAGTTTGCTACGCCCATAAAAACAGTTAAGGCAATTATTCCTGTAGAAATACCTAAAATCTTATTAGAAAGCTTGTCGCTTCCTCGTTTGAAAAAATAATACATCGGCAAGGTGAAGACTGTTGTTGCAAAGAAACTAGCCGCATCTCCTACTAAATTTTGTGGGGATGCCCCCGTCGTAAATAGATGCAATACAGATCGTATAAATGCTGTACTAATACCAGCTAACGGTCCGAATAAAAACATGCTGATCATGACTGGTATATCGCTAAAATCGATTTTCAAAAAACTGAAAGCAGGCATGATTGGAAATGCCACAAATTGTAAAACGACACCTATTGCTGCTAACATTGCTACACTTACCATTTTTTGTACCTTGTTGTTTCGCATATGAAATCCTCCTGTTAAGGACCCATCTTCAAACGAACTTTTCTAAATTGAATTTCCCAGCGATTACTCTTGTGTTACTGCAAGTTCTTTCTTAATCGAATGATAAAATTTTTTTTAGCTATATAATGCTGATTTAATAGCCATTTTACTATTAATCATTGTTCAGTCATTAGGTGAATTATATTGTTTCGTCGTGAAAGTGATTCACTTATCGTTAGTTTTAGTACGAAAGTAATTACTCTCACTTTGTTCGCCAATAACTGTCTTATTCTTCGATCAACTAAACTATTTCACAGCAAAAACTCTATTTTCCTGCAGGGAAAATAGAGTAGAGTTATCTTATCTGAAAAATGCCAATTCAAATAAGCCCTATCTTCTTTATCCAGACTTTACTGTCGGTATTGGAATTTCACCAATTCAGCCACCTCAAATGAAGTAGGTCGTGGACTATAACCACCGGTCGGGAATTTCACCCTGCCCCTGAAGACGAACCTTTATTTAATTTTTGTACACTTTCAGTATACAACTTTTATAGAAAAAAGCAATATTTTTGTTCAGTAAGTCACATATTAAATCTTCGTACGCGACTTTTAAAAAAATGAATCAAAACTAAGTATAGTCTTGACTCATCTACTTAAGAATATTTATTTAGATTGGTTCATTAAAACACTGATCTCTTTTTTATTTAAATTACGATATTCACCCGGGCGTAACCCTTTCAACGTTAAATCACCATATTTTTCTCTTTTAAGTTTTTGCACTGGATAACCTACAGCCTGAAGCATTTTTTTCACTTGGTGATTACGACCTTCGTGTATGGTTAATTCTACTATGCTCGTATTTGTTTTTAAATCGACAGAGATAATCTCAAAAGCGGCTGGCGCTGTCTTGTAGCCTTCGATTTTCATTCCTTTAGTCAGTGGAAGCAAATCATGTTTTTTTGCTAATCCTTTGACTTTTGCTACATAAACTTTATCAATTTCATGACTTGGGTGAGTCAATTTTTGAGAAAATTCCCCATCATTCGTCAGTAGTAATAAGCCTGATGTATCATAATCTAATCTACCAACAGGATAAATACGTTCTTTGATGTGGGAGAAAAAATCCGTTACGACTTTTCTTCCTTTATCATCTGAAACAGCTGAAATTACACCTTTAGGTTTATAGAAAAGATAGTATCCATATTCTTCCTTATAAATTGGGACGTCATCTACTTCAACTTTGTCATTTTTTCCTACTTGTGTTCCTAATTCTCTAATGATTTTTCCGTTTACTTTGACACGTCCATTGACGATATATTCTTCTGCTTTTCTGCGTGATGCGATTCCAGCGTGTGCGATTACTTTTTGAAGTCTTTCCATCTAGTTTTCTTCCTCCGATTCGTTTATGTCCGTTGTTGCTTCTTTATTCAATTCTTTGTAACGGTCGAAAAAGAGGTCTAATGGTAACTCTTCTGCGATTTCTTCTTCCATTTGATGGATATCCGGTAATTCTTCTAGAGATCTTAAACCAAAATAATCCATAAAATAAGCGGTCGTACCGTATAAAATAGCTCGACCAGGTCCGTCTACCCGTCCTTTTTCTTCGATCAATTGACGCGCAACTAATTTTTGCATTGAGCCTGCCGACTGGACTCCTCTGATTTCATCTACTTCTACTCTTGAAATTGGTTGCTTGTACGCAACAATCGATAAGGTCTCAAGGGCAGCTTGAGACAGAGAATTTGAGATAGGTGATTGTGCATATTTTTTTAGTAACGGCGCAAAGGCTTTCTTAGTGGACAATATAAAATGATTGCCTACCTCTAAAATATTTAAAGCTGCTTGTTTATCTGCTTCATAGCGTTCTTTTAAAGCGGTCAACGCTTCGTATGTTTTGGCGGTGGATAACTCTAGTAAATAAGATAATTCTTCTAATCCAATTCCTTCTTCACCGACTACAAATAGAATCGCTTCAATCTGACTAACTGTGGTCACGCTGTTTCCTCCGTACTTGATTCAATCTCTTCAGACGTATTATACAATAAAATCGTACTATAATTGTCTTCTTGTTCTACATGAACGACTCCTTTTTTCATTAATTCTAACAAAGCCATAAAAGTAGTCACAACTTCTTGTTTAGAATATGACGTGAAAAAAGATTCGAAATTTATCGGTGTATTCCGATCGATTTGAGACATTTTTTGAGTGATCATCATAATTTTTTCTTCAATCGATACATCGTCGCCCGTAACAGTCGTTTCGACTGGCTGACGGCTTTTCTTTTTCTCTAACATTGCATGAAAAGCAAGGAACAAATCAATCGTGTTCAATTGATTTGGTTGTAGTAAGGGATTCTCTTCTTTATACTCATCAATATCCATTGGTTCTTTGGTATAATAAAGACTTCTTTCCGATTCTTTTTCATGCAAAAGACCTGCTGCATATTTAAATTTTCGGTATTCTACTAATTGAGCAACCAAAGCATCTCGTGGATCTTCACCATCGAGAATCTCATCATCTTCAGTCATTTCTAATTCTTGTTTTGGTAAAAGCATCTTACTTTTGATTGCCATCAAGGTTGCCGCCATCACTAAATATTCCCCAGCAATTTCTAACTCTAATGTTTTCATTGTATGAATATAATTCATGTACTGCTCTGTTACTGCAGCGATTGGAATATCATAAATATCAATTTCCAATTTTTGAATCAAATGTAAGAGAAGATCGAGAGGTCCTTCGAATACATCCAATTTCACATTAATTTCCTGCAAAATCATCCAACTTTCTTTTTCAACTCTTTAGTTTACCATAAAACTCACGCATTGTGTTCTTTCCACTTAGATAAATATGTTGATGTTGCTAATGTCCCATAAATTTTTGTCTCAGGATACAATTGTGCCACTTCGTTTAACAAATCAAATCCTAATTTTTCGCCTCTGAAAGAAGGATTGATCGATATATCATGTAAAATCATTGCCTCAGATGTTTCGATCTCAATTCCCACAATTCCTTGAATATTTTGTTCACCTTCTGGCGTCCAAAAAAGCAAATGTAAATCAGCATCCGTTTCATACATGTCTATTTCTTTTAGCAGTGAGTGATACTTCGTTAATTTTTGATGGAAACTTAATAAACCCATCGCAATTTTTCGTTGCTCTTTTCGATAATAGTTTAACATGATCTCACCTTCTTTCTTTTACTACAATCAAGCTCTAGGAAAATGCTGTTTATAGACATCTGCCATTCTTTGTTTGGTAATATGGGTATAAATCTGTGTCGTAGAAATATCCGCATGTCCTAAAAGTTCTTGAACAATTCTCAAATCAGCACCATTTTCCAATAAATGGGTGGCAAAACTATGCCGTAACGTATGAGGGGTAATATTTTTGTTGATACCAGCCTCTTGAACGATTTTGTTTAAATTTTTCCAAACCCCTTGACGTGATAGAGGCTTACCATGATGGTTGACAAATAATCGTGTTTCATTTTGATTTTTTTTGATCAATGTAGGACGCGCTTCTTCTAGATACTTTTCGATCCATTGAATCGCATAATCACCTAAAGGAATAATCCGTTCTTTATCTCCTTTACCAATCGTTTGTAATAACCCCATCGACAAATGTAAATCACCTATCTTCAAATCAACTAATTCACTTACCCGTAAGCCCGTCGCATACATGACCTCTAAAATTGTTCGATTTCTTATGCCTAAAGGTTTTGTCGTATCAGGTGTTTCGATTAATTTAGTCACTTCTTCTACTGAAAGTGTATTTGGAAGTTTTTGTGCTTTTTTGGGCGAATCTATATGTTGCATAGGATCATGATCTGTGAATCCTTCTTGCCTTAAAAATTGATGAAAACCTCTTAAACTTGAAATCATTCGAATGATCGTTGCAGACGAATTGTGCTCATTATGCAAGGTTTGTAAATATTCCATAATTATGTAACGATCGATCAATTGCCATTGGTCTATTTTTTGTTCTTTTAAAAATAATAAATATTTATGTAGGTCTCTTTCATAGCTTTTCCTCGTATTAAGAGAAAGTCCTCGTTCTATTTGTAAGTAATGCAGATAGTCAATGATTTGTTCTTCCATCTATTTTACCTCATTTCTTTTTATTATCATATCAAAGAATTCTAGCCTATGTATAGTAAAATCAGCAAGAATAGATTTTAAATGGCGTTTTATTCTAAACTAATAGAATTTTTCTATTTTAAAAAATCGTCATCAGCCTATCAAAGCTGGATGACGATAGTCGTTAGTTTACATATTTTGTTAAAAAGCCTTCAACTTTTTCTTTATATGCTTTAGGATCGATTGAATAAGATTTGGCGTGTTCGGCACCTTTTACCACAAATTTTTCTTTTGGTGCATTCGTTGCATCGTAGACTTCATCTAACATTTCAAATGGTACAAATTTGTCTGCATCACCGTGAATAAACAACATTGGTACGTCGTTTTTCTTCAACTGGGCAATTGAACTTGCTTCCCCAAAGAAATAACCTGCACGAATTTTAGTGATCAAACTGGTTACTGGAATTAATGGAAATGCAGGTAAATTGAACATATCTTTTAATTGGTATGCAAGCTCATCATTCACCGTCGAATAGCCACAATCTTCGACGATCGCCTTCACATTTTCTGGCAGCTTTTCACCACTAGTCATCATAACTGTAGCGCCACCCATACTAATACCAAATAAAGTGATTTGAGCATTTTTACCATTTTCAGCAATCACTTTATCAATCCATTGCAAATAATCTTTTCGCTCTGGCCATCCAAAACCAATATAATCTCCTTCACTTTCCCCATGTCCTCTGGCATCAGGTACTAAAACATTATATCCCCAGTCATGATACATTTTAGCAAAATCAGCCATTGTTTCAGCACTGCCCATATATCCATGAGCCATAATAACATTTTTATCTGTTTTTTCCTTCGCAGGTAAATAGATTGCCTTTAGCTCCAATCCATCTTTTGAAGTCAAATCCCAATAAGTACGATTATTTTTGTCTTTAAACCATTTTTCTTCGGGTGTCTTTTCTTTTACATCTGTTCCTGGTGTATCGCCAGCTAGAAAATCTTTTTGTGAAGGAACAACTGCATAATTATAGAAGTACATTCCAGCTCCAGTTAATACAATAACGACCAACACTACTATAGCGATCAAAATTTTTACCACACGATTCATTCCATTACTCCCCATTTTAAAAGTATCACTCACGCTTAACTTCTGAAAAAAATGATACTAATTTTTTCAAATCCTTAGATAGTATAATGTTTTATTGGAATTTTCGCAATATTAATCACATATAATGTTAGTATTTTCGGTTTGATAATCAGAAAAAATCATTTGAAAATTGTCAATGATGTTACGTTCTTCCGAAAGTGAAAGTGCTTGTATTTCTTGCAGTGAAAAGTAACCTACATCATTTGTTTCAATACCTGTCTCTATCTTTTCACTTTGCGCCTCACATCGTATAAAGAACTTATAGACATATGTTAATGCTGGCGGAAAATCATGTTTTGACTTATCCAAGATAGCTATCACTCGCTGGGCTTTAACCACTAGACCCGCTTCTTCCAACGTTTCTTTTTCGGCCACTTCTTTTGGTGAGTACCCAATATCAGCCCACCCGCCAGGTAAAGCCCAGCGATTATCACTTTTTTCTTTTACCAACAATAATTTTCCTTCTTGATTAAAAACAACTGCTCGGATGTCTACTTTTGGTGTAGCGTATCCTTCATCTTTTTCAACAAGAATAGTCAATGTTTGGTCTACTAAATCGGGATAAAGAATGCTCATTAACTCTTTTGTTAGTTTAGAAAGCTCTTCATATCGCTCTTGATCAAAAATATCTTTCCCATATTTTTTCCCTGTTTGTGCAATCCCTTGAAGTTTGGTTAATAAAATGCTTAATTCTTTTTCCATTGCGTTTCACTCCTTACCTCTATATTTTATCAAAATGAGCAATCAGTTCACCTTATTTTGGAAGAATCATAACAAAAAAAGAGCTCATACGAAAGTTTTCTGTTCCTTTCATTTGAACTCAATTGTATTTTATTTACTATTTTCAATTAATTTAAAACTAGACCAAGGTTTCAAGAAATCTAATAAGAACAATTCGTCGTCAGCTATACGACCAACAACATTTACCCGTCCATCATTTTTCATTTCTTTTAATGCGATTTGCGTCTCACCTTTATATTGACCATAGCCAACATTGTCGATCACAACATCTCCTTTTGTCATGTCTTTAGTGTTATGTGCTTCAAAGGCTCTGTCTTTAAAGTGAATACGAGTCATCGTTGAGCGCAGCATATATTCTGATCGGTCTCCACGATAGCTGTGAAGACTTGTAAACAAGACTTCTCTTTCATCTTCTGTAATATCATCTGCAACATCCACTTTTACAGATGGATATTCCGCATTGAATGCTTCAGCCATTGCTTTTAATTCGGTTTCAGATGCATAAGCATTACCAACTAAGATATCATCAACCAAACCAGTTAAAAGGAGGTGTTTTACTTGAGTGGCGATTTCTAAATCACGATGGTCTTCTAATGAGCATAAGCCATCTTGAGTCGGCCATGGCCCAAATGTCGCATCATGGGAATTTACAAATGCCATTGTATTTAAATTATATTTTATGAATTTTTCAGAACAAAAAACAAAATGATCATAACCTAAACCAGAATAACGATGTGGATAAAAATTGTGCGAACCTAATAAGTTATCTGTATTTGGTGAATAACTCATGATATTATCTACATAACTTGTCCCGGTACTCATATTGATTTCGATTTTGATACCATATGGATTGCGAGTCATTTTTGCTTCTTCAGCACCTGTAAATCCAATATCTAAACGCACACCATATGCGCCCATCTCGTCAAAAAACGATAAGTCATCATAAGAAATTTCTAATTGTTCAAACAAGGCTGGATTAATGTCAACCATAACTTCCATTCCAAGACTATTGGCATAATCAACGACTTTTTTAAATGCGGCTAATACCTTTTCTTTCTCTTCTGTAATTTGAAGTAAACTTGTAAAAACACGTTTAAATCCGTATTTATGTGCTAAGTCTAGATAGGCTTTGTCCTTTTCAAAGGTTGAACGTTCTGGATAAATAGAAATACCTAATTTTCCCATTATTAATGCCTCCTATGATTTGTATTGATTATAATGTATCCATTTTCATTATAGCAGATTAAAAAAAAGTGGTCTACACCTTTTATAAATCTTAAAAATTTCTATTTTGACTAGCAGTTCTAGAAAGGATTTGTTATTATAAAGTATAACGATTTTTGAAAGGAAGACTTAACTTTATGAAAACAAAAAAATTCATTGCTGCAATAGCTCTTTTAACTTCAATAATATTATTTGCAGCATGTGGGCCTAAAAATGAGAAAAAATCAGCAGATTCTTCTGCAACATCTTCAACTGAGACGAAAACATCTGAATCTGTTGATGTAAATTCGGTTGAGTTACCTCAATTATCAGATGAAGTCAGCGAAGACGAAGATCTTGTTGAAATGGTCACGACAGAAGGAAATATTGAAATTAAATTGTTTCCTAAACAAGCACCAAAAACGGTAGAAAACTTTATGAAACACGCAAAAGATGGTTATTATGATAATGTTACTTTCCATCGTGTTATCAAGGATTTCATGATTCAAGGTGGCGATCCTAAAGGTGACGGCACTGGTGGTGAAAGTATTTGGGACAAACCTTTCGATGATGAAATTTCTAACCAATTATACAATCTTCGAGGCGCATTATCGATGGCAAATGCCGGGACAGATGAAAAAGGAAATGGCACTAACGGTAGTCAATTCTTTATTGTTCAAAACGATCAAGATGTTTCTGACGGCCTTTTAAAAGATGATTATCCAGAAAAAATCATCGAAGCTTATAAAAAAGGTGGAACACCTTTCTTAGACGGTAAGCATACTGTTTTTGGTCAAGTGACTAAAGGAATGGACGTTGTCGATAAAATCGCAGCAGCTGAAGTTGATGCGCAAGACAAACCGAAAAAAGAGATTAAAATCGAAAAAATCAATATATTGCAAGAAGCAAAATAATAAATAAAAAAGAATGGTGATCTACTGCCATTCTTTTTTTAATCGAATTGGAGATTAAATATGAATAAAATATTGATTACAGGTCCCGTTGGCAGTGGGAAAACAACATTTGCCAAACAACTATCTGCTCAAAAAAAAATTCCTTATTATGAATTAGATGACCTTATTTGGGACCGTCATCCTACAGGAGATAAACAACATCCTGTAGAAGAATCTGCTAAACAGTTACAGGCAATCTTAGCTAAAGAAACGTGGATCATTGAAGGAACCACGACAAGAGATTGGATCAAACCATCTATAGAGAGTGCAGAGATTATTCTTTTATTATTACCTCCCTATTATATCCGAGTATATCGTATTTTTAGTCGTTACATCAAACAAGTCACCAATCGAGAAAGCGCTCATTATAAACCTAGCATTCAGTTACTAAAAAAGATGTTTATCTGGAATCATCATTATGAAAACAAGAATATTTTTGAACTACAAAAGTTACTTTCCTTATCAAACAAAAAACTAATTATCTTGAAAAAAAGTAACGCTTATTCTGATTATGAAAACATTTGCTGAAAAATAAAGTGCGAAAAATTCTTTCCATATCCTCATATATCGACGCTTTACTATTCAATTTAGCAATAAAGTGTTACTGTTAATAAAAGAGGTGAAGACGAATGACGTTCAATCCACAAATCGAAACGCTTATACTTGAGGCTTCCAATCGTAAATCTCCTCATTTTGTAGCAAATGTAATCAATTTTCAGGAATTTGACCAAGAAGACGTAAAAGACACTGCACAAAAATTGATTGAAGATGGACAAATTCAAGCAACTATCCATTTTCATCACAATGATTTATGTACAATTGACTTTATACCTCAGGCTATTTGAACAAATTGATCACAAAAAGACTGCTCGAAAAGAATCTAAACTATTATTGAACAAAGGAAGACGTTTTTTAATATCTTCTCTTTTGTCCAACTTGCTTGTTTAGATTTTTTTACGATTGCAGTCTTTTTATTTATTCAGTTCCTCTAGTGCTTTTTCAGGAACATCCTCTTTAGAAACTTCTTCATAGGTTTCTACGTGAGCACCTTTGTTATAGATTTTTAAATAGCGATCCGTTATTAATTCGTGATCTGCTGTAAACGTTAGATTTTTTTTCTTACCGTCTTTGTCAAACGTTGGTTGCTTATAAGTCGTAATCCCGTAGCCATTAACGCTATCGGCCTTTTTTGTTTTAACATAGACTTCCCCTTTATCAACTAAAGGGTTTAATTGATCAATTGTGCCAGAAAGCTCATCTGATTGGTTTTGCGTATAAAGTTTAGCCCCAAAAAGAGCAGCTCCTGAAAGCACAGCTAGTACAACGATTGTTTTGATTATTTTCACGATTATTCCTCCAAATTTCATTTGATAAACTTATTTTATCAAGAAAACTACGAAAGAAAATCAGTCAAATATACGAAATCTACATAGGTCTTTTGACATAGGTAGTTATCGGTCTATTTATATAGGAACTAGCTAAATCAGGACTTTTAACCTATACAATTATTATAAAAGCTGTATCAAAAACATCTCAAATCAATTTTATGCAATTCTATCCTTATGTTATTTCACTATTTTTTTCAATAGTTGTAAATACTTTGATTAATTGCTCTTCTGTTTGGTTTACTATTCCAGAGATACTCAACGATGCCATTCCAGTCGCAACAATCCATGCTTTCATATGAAGATTTTCAAGTTGTTCTTTTGAGGCATCTAGATACATTTCATCCGCTTGGATGGATTTTTGAAAAAAATCAAATGATAGTTGCTTCAATTCTTGACCATATGAATGCTGATCTACATACAATGATATGTACATCTTGCTGTTGGATTTAGCTAAATTGATAAAATTTAAACCGAAATTTGAAAGACTATGTGAGATTTGCTTTTTAGAAAAGAATTCATTTTCTAACCGTTCATGTGTTGTTTTTAACAAGGTCAATTTCAACTCTTCCATGTTTTTAAATTCAAGGTAAATAGGCTGCGTTGAAATACCCATGTGCTCTGCAACATTTCGTGCTGTTATAAAAGAAAAGCCTTCTTCTGTTAATAAATCTCTCGCTGCTGCCAAAATATGTTGTTTTTTATAAACCTTTTTTCTAACCAAAATAACCCCTCCTTAATTTAAAAGCGTAACGGGCTCTTTCAGTCTCGACAGGAAAATAGGAAAAATCGACTGAGGGGCTCTTTCCCTCTTTCTATTTTTATCTTTTTCTCGAGAGACTAGCCCGTGAAGCTCGATGACGAAAAGCGTAACGGGCTCTTTCAGTCTCGACAGGAAAATAGGAAAAATCGACTGAGGGGCCCTTTCCCTCTTTCTATTTTTATCTTTTTCGCGAGAGACTAGCCCGTGAAGCTTGATAATGTATCACGTGATGATAGCTCGTAAAAACTATTTCATAATTTTCAATTTATAATTATTTACATTTTTATTATTTATTCTTTCATTTTACACTTTTTTATCCAATTGTTTTCTCAATAATTATCAATATATCTAAAAAATATGATAATTTGCTAGACTTTACCAAAATGTTATTGACCAATGAATGTTCTACAGGCTATAGTTAAATTATTGATAGATAACGGGGGTATTTTTATGGCTAAAAATAACAGCCAAACACTTTTTTTACATACTGACAAAAAAAATCAAAAAATAATTGATAAAAATAAAAATTATTATCTTCTCATTTTTTATTGCTTTATTTTGATTCTTATTGGTTTGCTTAGTGAACCTCTTACAGCACTTTGGGCGGGAATGTTTCGCATTTTAACCTCACCTAGCAACTTATTAACTGATTATATTGAACTTGGAACATTTGGTAGTGCTTTTGTAAATAGTGGATTACTCACATTGATCAGTGTTTTACTTGCTAAAAAAGAAAAAATTCCGATCAATGGTCCTATTATCGCAGCATTATTTACCGTATCAGGTTGTTCTTTTTTTGGAAAAAATTTGTATAATTCGATTCCAATCATTATTGGTGGACTTTGTTATGCAAGAATTGTAAAAAAACCTTTTTCTCAATTTATCGTTGTCAGCTTATTCGGTAGTGCTTTATCTCCAATTATTAGTTACCTCACTTTTGGTCTTTCGCTACCTTTGATGTTTTCTATTCCGTTAGGATGTTTAGTGGGTATTTTTATCGGCCTGATTTTACCGCCGTTAGCGTCTCATGTTCTTACCTTTCATCAAGGTTTTTCCTTGTATAACGTCGGTTTTACTTCTGGTTTGATTGCGATGTTATTTACAGGTATTTTAAGAATGTTTGGTTGGAAAATCGAAGGAAAAAATTTAGTTTCAACAGCTTATCATAGTAAACTGCTATTTTTTCTATTATTTTTATTTTTGGTCATGTTTTTTGTTGGATTTATAGTCAATCATTTTTCGCTAAAAGAGTTAAAAGATATCAGTAAAACTTCTGGGAAATTGATCACTGATTTTATTTCTATCGCTGGTGTTGGTGCTACGATGATGAATATGGCGCTCATGGGATTATTACTTGTCGGCTATACTCAAGTTAGTCACTCCACTCTTAATGGTCCGATCATTGGAGCGATTTTATCTGCTGTTGGTTTTAGTGCATTTGGTAATCATCTCTTTAATAGTTTACCCTTATTAGTCAGCGTCTTTTTGACTGCGCAGTTATCTTCGGTTTTTGAAGTGAATCAAACAACTGTCGTTCTTGCGGGAATTTTTGGTACAGGTTTAGCACCTATTGCAGGATATTATGGTATTACCTTTGGTTTGATTGCCGGATTTTTGCATATGTCGTTAGTCACAAATGTCAGCTATCTTCATGGCGGACTAAATCTTTATAATAATGGATTTTCTACTGGTTTTGTAGCGGCCGTCATGGTACCATTACTTGATAATATTTTACAGATCAGAAAGGTGAATCAACATGCTAGAAAGAGATAAGGCAAAGAGAATTGTAGATGAATTATTAACTTACTTTTTTTCAAATGATATTGTAGAAATCCAAATTGATGTTGACTTTACTCCGGAAGGTTTTTCTATCAAAATTCGAGGAAAAACAGCAAAAGAGCCAGAAAATGTCTTGCATTTATTAGAGTTGTTAAATACACCTAGAGATCTAAGTATTGAAAGTTACTATGATGAATTACTTGGGATCACCCACCATGAAGTGGAAGATTATCATCTTCTGGGTCTGATGATCGATGAAGCAGAAATTAGTTTTGATTCACCTATTTTTGAAATCAAAGTATTCAGAAAAAAATAATCATTCAATTAAAAGGATGAAGAGATACCTGTGAATTGACTGGTTACTCTTCATCTTTTTATTGTATTTCTTCTCAGCATTACTAAATGTGTACCATGTATAGGTTGTGCAAAAAAAAGCACCCCAAAATGGGATGCTTTACTTTGTGCTATTTACCATCTACGATATTCAAACGAACTTTTTTTGGTCCATCTACTCGTACACTGTAAACAATTGTACGAATTGCTTTCGCAACACGTCCTTGCTTGCCAATGATACGACCAATATCTTCCGGTGATACGGTCAAATTATACTCTAGAAAAACATCTGATTCTTCTATTTCTAATTTAACCAGCTCAGGCTGACTGACTAATGGGCGAACGATAGTTAAGACTAACTCTTTCACATCTGTCATCATCGGTCACCTTATTTCTTTTCAAGTTTAGCTTCGTGGTGTTTTTTCATAACGCCTTCTTTTGAAAGGATGTTACGAACAGTATCTGAAGGCTGAGCGCCTTTAGACAACCAGTCTAAAACTAAATCTTCTTTTAAAACTACTTCTGCAGGATCTTTTAAAGGATTGTAAGTTCCAACAGTTTCGATGAAACGTCCATCACGAGGAGAACGAGAATCTGCGACTACAATACGGTAAAAAGGACTCTTTTTAGAACCCATGCGTTTTAAACGAATTTTTACTGACATTTTATATATTACACCTCCATTAACTTAATCACAAATGTTAGTTTACCAGATTTAAAGCACACTGTAAAGAGTTTTTTCTTGACACCTTTAAAAAAGCTTTAAACCGCTGATTTCTGGTACTTTTAGTTCCAGATATGTTATAATTATTTCACCTTGGCAGGGGCAAATCAACAATTGCTTAACAAAGATAAGTTGTGAATAGAAAAGAATTTTTCTTTTTTTCATAGCTTATTTTTTTATTATTCAAGTATTGGTTCATAAACATAATAGTCAAATAGTGTTTTTTCCTCAAATCCTATTGCTCTATATAAATGACAAGCCACTTCGTTAGTTGATTCAACCTCTAAATAAATTTCTTTTGCTTGTTTTTCCAACAATTGTTGAATGAGTTGACAGAGTATTTTTCTGCCTAGGCCTTGGTTTCTTAAATCTGCTCTTATGACAAATCCATAAATCCCATATGAATCTTGTTCATTTTCTACCCTAATACTTGCAATTACTTGCTCATTTTTTCTTAAGACAAGTGTTTTTTTCAAATCGTCCGTGTCTAGCGGTACGATTTCTTCTTCTTCTTCTAATCCAGCAATTATGTTAGCTTCTTCTATATTTGCAGGTTCTAAAGTAATATCGTAAGACTTAGAAATAAATTTGTCTACTGCTAAAATCATTGCGTATTCTGAAAAACTGTATTTATATTTATTCATCCCTTTAAGATATTCATTTACAAAAGTATCGTTATGATCTGTAATCAAAAGCTTCTCTTTTATGTTTCGCTGTTGAGAAAATTCTAGCACTGCCTCATTCATTTTTGTATAGATCTCACTGTCGGGTTTTGCAATCATCGTTATTTCTAGCTCTTTCGGATCAAAATTACTTAACGCTGCATAGCCGACTAATTCATCTTCATACCAACAAAGTAAGTGATTAACTTTATCAGTAGTTATGTTGAAAAAGCTTAGATCTAGTTTGTATTCAATAGAATACAGCATTCGATTTTTTTCTTTCAAGTGTTTAATAGCCCTGATTTCTTCAGGTTCAAGATGCATCTTAACTGTCTTTTTTAAGGTCATTGGTTCTCCTTTTTGTCGTAAATTACGTTGATCATATAGAATGTTTATCGGAAATACAGTATGGAATTGGCTGCTTTTTCTCCAAAACAATCGTTGGTTCTTATCTTGCTTTTAAAAAAAAGTGGTTAATTAAATTCAAATAGCCTAAGCAACAATCGAAAATTATTTCGATTCAGACTATTTTTAATTTAGTTCTTCATATCGAAAACATATTGTTATGTGATCATTGATCATCCCAATAGACTCTAAAAAGGCGTAGATGATCGTACTGCCCACAAACTTAAACCCTCTTTTCTTCAAATCTTTCGCTATATTATCAGATAATTCATTTGTTGTAGGAATCTCTACTTGATTTTGATAAGCGTTTTTCAAAACACTTTGAGCATTGAATCCCCATAAATAATTGGAAAAAGAGACAAATTCATTCTGAATCTCAATAATTTTTTGAGCATTATGGATAGTTGCCTCGATTTTTCTACGATTACGGATGATTCCTGGATCATTCAAAAGTTCTTGAATCTTATTTTCATCGTAAAGAGCGACTTTTTTTATATCGAAATCGTCAAAAGCAGCATCAAAATCGTTTTCTTTGTTCAAAATAGTTTGCCAACTTAAGCCAGCTTGGTTGATATCCAATATCAATTTTCTAAACAGGCGCTGATCATCATAGACTGGAACTCCCCAAATCGTATCATGATAGTGTTTCATTTTTTCATTACCTTCTGCCCAAGAACATCGTTTTTTCATCGTTGCCCCTCCAAGGATTTCATTTTTTGAACCATTCATTCTTTTAATGTTTACCCCTAAATATATTGGAAGCATAAAAATTATCGACACGGTCAAAAATAAATCTGCTTTGAATTATCGTTCATCAAAAAAAGCAGCCCAAAATCTAATGACTGTGGCCTGCTTTTTTTTTCAACTCTATTTTTTCTTCTTTTTCTTTTTCTTGTTTTTCTTCACCATACGATTCATGGCCATTTTTCCGAGTTTACCTTTGATACCTCCACCAAGCATTTGATCCATACCTGGAATATCCATGTTGCCTTTAGACATTTGTTGCATCATTTTTTTAGATTCTTTGAATTGTTTGATCATTCGATTGACTTCAACGACATTATTTCCTGAACCGGCTGCAATTCTACGGCGGCGGCTTGGATTCAGCAAATCTGGATTTTCTCTTTCAGCTGGTGTCATTGAAAGCACCATTGCTTTTTTACGTGCTACATCTTTTGGATCCACTTTGACGTTTTCTAGACCAGGCATATTATTCATTCCTGGAATCATTTTTAACAAGTCTTCGATTGGTCCCATACCCATTACTTGGTCTAATTGCTCAATAAAATCATTAAAGTCAAAGCTATTTTCCTTCATTTTTACTGCAAGTTCTTCAGCTTTTTTCTCATCATAATCTTGTTGTGCTTTTTCAATCAGTGTCAGCATATCTCCCATACCTAAAATACGGCTGGACATACGATCCGGATGGAAAATTTCTAAATCAGTTAATTTTTCACCAGAACCGATAAATTTGATTGGTGCACCAGTGACAGAGCGAATAGATAGTGCGGCACCACCACGAGTATCACCATCAAGTTTTGTAATGACAACCCCTGTTATTCCTAATTGCTGATTGAAGCTTTCAGCAACATTTACTGCATCTTGACCTGTCATTGCATCTACTACAAGTAAAATATCGTCTGGTTGTGCTACTTCTTTGATTTGTTTTAACTCGTCCATCAATGTCTCATCAATATGCAGACGCCCTGCCGTATCAATTAAGACGTAATCATTTTTCTTCTCTTTAGCCAACGCCATCCCTTGACGCACGATTTCGACTGGACTAGTCTCTGTTCCCATATCAAAAACCGGTACATCTAATTGTTGGCCTAAAACTTTCAATTGATCAATCGCTGCTGGACGATACACATCGGCTGCAATCATCAAAGGACGTGCGTTTTCAGTCTTGATCAAATGATTAGCTAATTTACCACCAAAGGTTGTTTTACCAGCACCTTGTAATCCGACCATCATAATCACAGTCGGAATGCGTTCTGATTTGTTTAAGCCAACGGTCTCGGTACCTAATGTTGCCGTTAATTCTTCATCAACGATTTTAACGATTTGTTGCGCTGGCGATAAGCTTTCAAGAACTTCTACACCAACTGCACGGTCACGAACCCGTTTTGTAAAATCTTTGACAACTTGTAAATTTACGTCGGCTTCCAATAAAGCCAAACGAATCTCTCTCATCATTTCTTTTACGTCAGCTTCAGATACTTTTCCTTTACGACGTAATTTGCTCATTGCCTGTTGTAGGCGATCTGTTAAACTTTCAAAAGCCATAATCTCATTCCTCTACTTCTTGTATTTGTTCTATATACTTTAGAATTGTTGTATCTTTCGGATATGTTTCGCTCACGTAGCTTTTAAGTGTCTCTAGCAACTCTCCACGGACGACATAATCAGAAAATAGATGAAGTTTTTTTTCATATTCTTCTAGGATTTTCTCTGTCCGTTTGATATTATCATAAACTGCTTGGCGGCTGATTTCATATTCTTCCGCAATTTCACCTAATGAAAAATCATCGGCATAGTACATCTCCATATAATTCATTTGTTTTTCTGTCAACAAAGTGGAGTAAAATTCAAATAACGCATTCATTCGATTGGTTTTTTCAATTTCCATAGTTGTTACCCCTATCTTCAATCCCTTTTAGGTTACCGATTTCAGAGTGATTAGTCAATAGTTCTTAGTTGATTTTCAAGAATTTTTTCAAAAGATTTTATCAATTGATTAGAATAACTTTGTATATTAGCGTAAAATTCCTTTTTAGAAAAACACTCTTCCATCATTATTTGGTGATTATAGCTAGTAAAAAACTTTGCACTTAGATCATTTTGATTCGGAAAAACTTTTTTGCGGATGAGTACTTTAAAAAGAAACAAACAGTTTATTTCTTTTATTGTATAAAAGCTGCAATGGAACGTCTCATGCCAAGACCTTTGAGAATATATTTACTGACGAGTTAAGTTTTCTACTTTCTGACATCTTTTACTCCTTGGGATCAGTCACCGTTTGCCACTCATTTTCTGAAATCACATTAAGTCCTTTAGAGATAAAATATGCTGTCGCAACCCCTGGACCAGTGCGATGATTACCGGAAAATGTACCATCATAAATTCCTTTACTTCCGCAAGATGGACTATTTTCTTTTAGAATAATCGATGTGATATTTTGTTCAACTAATTTTTGATACGCTGTGATTGCGCCTTGTTTGAACATATCTGTCATATCTTCTCCTCTTTTAGTGAGGACTTTCGCATCATCGTTCCAAACATCAAATCCATCACCGCCCCTAATTTCAGCAGGTTCACGAGGGATCGGTAAGCCCCCTAAAACTTCTGGACAAACAAGCATTGCTTGCCCGTTTTCAACTAATTTTTTTAAAGCGGTGATTTCCTTTGCTTGACCATCATAGCGACAGCAAACACCACCCAGACATGCGCTGATTCCAATCATTTGCTTCCCTCATTTCAATCTTTATTATTATACCATTTCTTTTCCTTTGAAAGTAGTTTTAGAAACATTCCATAAAGTTTTTGATACCAAGAAATTTGTGATAAAATGACGTTGTGTTTATTTCGTATTTAAAGGAGCCGAATAGATGAAGAAAGTATTGGTTGTTGATGACGAACCGTCGATTGTTACGTTGTTGACATTTAACTTGGAAAAAGACGGCTATGAAGTAATATCTGCAGAGGATGGTGCTGTTGGGTATGAATTAGCCCTATCCAATCAATTTGATTTTATCATTTTAGATGTGATGCTACCAAATATGGATGGTCTAGAAATCACAAAGTCATTGCGCAGAGAAAAAATTGACACCCCCATTTTGATTTTAACTGCTAAAGACGATCAAGTTGATAAGATCATTGGGTTGGAAATTGGCGCAGATGATTACCTAACAAAGCCTTTCAGTCCTAGAGAAGTTCTAGCGAGAATGAAAGCCATATTCCGACGTTTAAAACCTGTTTCTTCTAAATCAGAAGAATTTAGTGAAGAGGCTAAAGCGCCTCTAGTATTAGGAGAAATCAGCGTTGATGAACAAAATTATGAGGTAAATGTTCGTGGCGAAAAAATCGAGCTTACGCCAAAAGAATTTGAGTTACTCGTCTACTTTATCAAGCGTAAAGACCGAGTGATTGATCGCGATACTTTACTTGATCGAATTTGGAACTATGATTTTGCAGGTCAAAGTCGTATCGTCGATGTCCATGTCAGTCATTTAAGAGACAAAATTGAAATTGATCCAAAGCGACCTGCCTATTTGGTTACAGTCAGAGGATTTGGCTACCGATTTCAGGAGCCTAAAAAATGAAAAAACGCCAACGCATTGAATATTGGTTAGTTGGAATCGTGATGATTGCTTTATTTTTAGGTAGTATTCTTTTAACAAACTATTTTTTTAAAAAAGAAATAATCGCACAGCAAGAAGACTATTTACAGAAAAAAGGAACCTTGATTCTTGACCAACTCTCTCCTAATTTATTTTTAACACAACATTTTTCAAATCAAGAAAGAAAACTTATCGAGCACTATTCAACAGATAAAAATGAACGATTGACATTAATGGATGCCGACGGAGCTATTTTTTATGACAGTGTGGATTCAGATTTGCAGGAGTCTAGGAAAAACCGGCCTGAGGTCAAGGCAATTCTTTCAGGTGCTGATTTTGGCGCTGCATTAAGAAAAAGTGCGACTTTAAAGGAAGAATTACTCTATTTAGCATTGCCCGTTGATAAAGATGGAGAACTGATCGGGATTATTCGCATCTCAGAACAAACCGAATTTTTTTCTAATAGTATACAATCGTTCAAACGCTATATTTTGCTTACTTTTGGCCTTCTATTTTTGATCATTACCGCGTTCATCTTTTTATTGCTTCATCAAAAAAATGAACCTTTAGTGACTGTTTTACCTGTCCTGAAAAAAATAGTGAAATATCCAGATGAAGCGCGTTCGATCATTCAAGATTCACCTGAATGGAACGAATTGTATCAAACGGTCAATCTTTTAAGCCAACAAATGAGTCAAACGTATTTAGCTTATACGTCCACTGATGAACAATTTCACGCCTTACTGGATGAGTTGATGATCGGTGTCTTTATTATTGATGTTGAGGGAAAATTACAATTGACCAATCCTAAAATGATTGAGATTTTGAGAATCGAAGAAAATGATACAGCAAAAGATTATTTTGAAGTCATTAAAGAACCTGCTCTGATTCATTTGATTCATCAAGTGATCACAGAGAAAAGCTCGGTACACCAAGAAATAAAGCTGACTGACTCGTTGAATGAAACAATTTTGGATATGTCTTTACGCTTTATAGAAGAAGATGGCAATAACTACCAAGTTTTGGGGATTGCTTATGATTTAACACGCGTTAGACAATTAGAGAAGATTCAAAAAGATTTTGTGAGTAATGTATCTCACGAATTAAAAACACCCGTCACTTCCTTATTGGGTTTTACTGAAACCTTATTGGATGGGGCAAAAGATGATCCTGAAACCTTATCACAATTTTTAGAAATCATGCAAAAAGATGCTTTACGTCTGCAGCAATTGATTCAGGAAATTTTACAGCTATCCCGTGATGGAAAAAATATATCCTATGATGATCAAGACATTGCCATACTTCCTTTTACAAATGAACTTTTGCGCTCATATCGTAAAACAATCAAAGAAAAGCATCTAACGATTGACATTCTTGGAGATGAGACAGTTACTTATACTACCAAGTATGAACTATTTTATCCAATCGTTAAAAATTTGATTGAAAATGCGATTCAGTACTCCCAAATTGACGGAACGATCAGAATTGATTTTGGTTTCGCTGAGACGTTCTTTTTCGTTGTGAAAGATTCAGGTATTGGTATTAGTTTAAAAGATCAAGAACGGGTATTTGAACGCTTTTATCGAGTAGATAAAGCAAGAAGCCGACATTCCGGTGGAACAGGTTTAGGTTTATCAATTGTGCATAATTATACTGAATTATTAGGTGGAGTGGTTACAATTGACAGTCACTTAGGTCTGGGTTCTACTTTTACAGTCGAGCTTCCGAAAAATTGAGTACATCAAAAAGAGGTGAACGCATTTCACGTTCAACCTCTTTTTGGTATTTTAGGGGAGAAAAATTTATTTTTTAATGATTGTCCCTGAAACATCTCGTTCAACTTTCATGCCAGTCATTGGTAAGTAGCCTAACTCTTTAACAACGCCTTCTTGAACATCATCTGTCAACATGAAATCTAAAAATGCTTTTACATCTTTATCAGGTTCACCATTGGTATACATGTGTTCATAAGACCAAATTTTCCAAGAATTATCTGCTACATTCTCTTCTGTTGGTTTTACATCATCAATACTTAAGGCAGCTGTCGATTCATCCATGTAAGAAAAAGCAAGGTAACTGATTGCACCTGGTGTTTGTGAAACAATTTGACGAACGGTCCCTGAGGAGTCTTGTTCTTGAGATTGAACAGCTTTTTCTCCATCCAGTCCCCATTTTTCAAAAGTTGCTCGCGTTCCACTCCCGTTTGGACGATTGATTACTGCAATTTCTTGATCTTTACCGCCTAACTCTTTCCAGTTTTTAGTTTTTCCAGTAAAGATATCGATCAACTCTTGTTTGCTAATGTTTTTAACACCAACTTCTTTATTGACCACAGGACCCATTCCGACAACAGCGACACGATGATCAACTAATTTTGAGGCATCTACACCAGATTTTTCTTCAGCAAATACATCAGAATTCCCAATTGTCACAGCGCCATCAGCGACTTGAGAAAGTCCTGTTCCGCTACCTCCGCCCTGAACTGAAATCGTATAATTAGCATGTTCAGAAACGAATTGATCTTTTGCTGCATCTACTAATGGTTGTAAAGCGGTTGAACCAACTGCTACGATTTTAACAGGTTGATTACTATTGCTTCCACTATCTTTAGATTTATTACTGCTCTCACTAGTCGCAGCTCCTTGATTGCCGCACCCTGCGATTAAAAGTCCTACACTTAAAACAATTGCTGATACTAAACGTTTTTTCATTTTTACACGTCCTTTTCAATTAGTTACAAGCTTAGTTTAACAGCGATGTGTTAATTCTGTTTCAACGTTGTGTAAATAATCGGTAAAGGAATGTAAAGGTTCTGTTGAGCTAAGAAAACAGTTAAACGATTGCTCGCTTAACTGTTCGTTTTGATATAATTTCCTATTCGTTTCATGGCTTCTTTTAATGTAGCTAAATCGGCTGCATAACTGATCCGAACATAGCCTTCCGCCTCTTTACCAAAAGCCACTCCTGGAATGATCGCGATTGCTTGTTGTTGTGCTAGATCTATACAAAATTTCATTGAATCTTGTTCATATCCAGCAGGAATTTTAGCAAAGATATAGAAAGCTCCATTAGGTCTAGCTACTTCAAAACCCAAAGAGGTCATTTGTTCGTAAACAAAATCTCGGCGCTCACGATATTCCTCTTTCATCACTGCAGCATCGTTCATACCCTCAACTAAAGCTCTAACTGCGGCTTTTTGAGAAATTGTAGAAGCTGCTGTGACTAAATACTGATGTACTTTTATAATTTCAGCTATCAAGTTCTCAGGACCAAAGATAAAACCGATCCGCCATCCAGTCATTGCATGCGACTTTGATAAACCATTGATCAAAATGGTTTGATCTGGAATAAATTCCGCAATTGATACATGCTGATCTTCATAGGTCAATTCGCTGTAGATTTCATCACTAATGACGAAAATCGAATAATTTTTCAGCACTTCTGCAATAGCTTTTACTTCCTCACGATTGTATGTTACACCAGTTGGATTACTTGGATAATTTAGAATAATCGCTTTGACTTGATCCCCATGTTCTAACATTGCTGCTTCAATCATTTCTGGAGTCAATACAAAATCATTCGATGTAGTGTCAATATAGATTGGTTCTGCTTGAGCCAACGTGATCACCGGTTCATATCCTGGATAAATGGGCGCTGGCATCAAAACTTTATCACCTGGTTCTAAAATAGATAACAAACTTGCTGAAATCGCTTCGGTCGCCCCTACTGTTACCAAAACTTCAGATGCAGGTTGATAACTAACACCATATTTTTCCTTCATAAAAAAAGTGGCTGCTTCACGAACATCTGTCAACCCAGCCATGCCGGAGTAATGTGAAAAATTATTGTCAATTGCATCACGTGCCGCAGTTTTTACATGCTCTGGGGTATTAAAGTCTGGCTCTCCCAATGTTAATTTTATGATTCCTTTAATGTTTGTTACTTGTTCGTCAAATTGGCGAATTGTTGAAACAGCAATTTTATATACTTGCTTGTTAAATTTTTTTGTTAAATCCATGAAACCATCCCCTCATACCTCAGTGATTCGACCATTAAATCAAAATTCTCTACCATTTAGAATTTAAATCAATCGAAACACTTGATTACTATTCATATTTTTATTAATGGAATTATCATAGCATAATTTAATGTAAAATGAAATTTGAATTTCAAAAATCTTTATTTTCTTTTCAAATTCACAGATTTAACTTGCGAAACGCTTGTTGTTTCTTTATAGTTAAAAGAAACGAAGGGAGAGAAACGATAATGAAAGGGATCAGAAACATTACACCATACATTCCAGGAGAACAGCCAAATTATCCTGCGATGATTAAATTGAATACCAATGAGAACCCTTATCCGCCGTCGCCAAATGTTGCTAAGGTACTGAAACAATTCGAGACGGAACAATTAAAACGATACAGTTCCATTGATAATCTCTCTTTAAAAAAAGCATTGGGTATTAAACATGGCTTATCTCCTGACCATTTTTTAATTGGAAACGGATCTGATGAAGTATTGGCCTTTTGTTTTCTCGCTTTTTTTAATAGTCAGGACCCAATTTTATTTCCAGACATCACTTATGGTTTTTATAAAGTTTGGGCGAATCTATTTAAAGTGCCATTTAAGGAATTACCACTAAACAATGATTTTGAAATAGCTTTAGAAGATTATAAACAGATAAACGGTGGCATAATCATTGCCAATCCGAATGCACCCACTGGTTTATTCAAACCTCTAGCAGAAATTGAAGCATTATTGGAGGAAAATAAGGACGTCATTGTAATCATTGACGAAGCTTACATAGATTTTGCAGATCAGTCTGCTGTCGTACTACTGGAAACGTATCCTAATTTAGTTGTTATTCGAACTTTGTCAAAATCAAGTTCTTTAGCTGGTTTACGAGTGGGTTATGCTATCGGCAATCCAAAGTATATTAAAGTTGTGGAAAGTATAAAATCATCTTTTAATCCTTATTCAGTTGATATAATAGCTGAAAAATTGGCTGTTGCTGCAGTTGAGGATGAAAAATATTATGCACAAATAATTAGAAACATTTGCAAAACGAGAGATTGGTTTGCAAAAAACATTGAAACATTTGGGTTTTCTTCTCTGATTTCACAAACAAATTTCGTGTTGCTCACTCATCCTAATTTGACCATTGAGACGCTTTATCATTATTTAGAAGCCAAAGATGTTTTTGTTCGTTATTTTCCTAAAATTGAACGATTAAACAACTATTTAAGGGTTTCGATAGGAACACAAGAAGAAATGGAAAAGGTTTTACAATTAATGAGCGATTTTGTTGAAATCAATGAACAATAATTAAAAACAACTCCAAGAAATCAGAATTAGTTCATCTGGTTTCTTGGAGTTGTTGCGTTATCATTTTGTACTGTTAAATGATTGTTCTTTGAGTTATTTCAAAAAAGTTGTTTCAATTCTTTTATAAAAAATTGACCAATCGCGCTGATTGTTTTGTTTTTTTGATAAAGGACACAAATTTTATTATCTGTACTTTCAGCTAAGGGAACTAAACAAATTTCTTTTTTAGTAAAACCCGTTACCACACCAGATCCAGATGCATAAGCATCTGTCTCTACCAACAAATTCATCAAAGTCCCTCGATCATTTGTATAAACTACTGTTTCTTGTTCCTGATTTTCAATCAAATCTTCTGAAAAGTATGCAAAATTGCTTCCTTCTTGGGTAAAACGCACTTGAGGAAAGCAACTTAATTGTTCTAGCTCAATTTCTTTTTGTTGTGCTAAGGGATGATCTTTTCCTAGAAAGATATGCGTTTTAAAGCTCCCGACAATCTCGTATGTTAAATTTGCTTGTTCTAAATAACGCTTGATTCCGGATTGATTTTGACTATTTAAATATATAATACCAAGTTCACTATGATAACTTTTTACATCTTCGATGACCTTAAATGTCGTTGTTTCGAACACACGAAAATTTTTATACTGATCTTTAAATTGCTGAATGACTTTTCCCATCACTTCACCTAGAAAATCATAATGTTGAGAAGAAATCGAAAAGCGTTCACTTTTCGTCACTTCTTGATAGCGATTTTCAATCATGTCCATTTGGGTTAAAATTTTTTCTGCATGTTCTAAAAAGGTCAATCCTTCTTCAGTCAATGATGCACCTTTATTAGTACGAATAAATAAGGTTACGCCAATCTCTTCTTCTAAGTCACGAATACCATTAGAAAGGCTTGGTTGCGTGATAAAAAGCTTTTTCGCAGCTTCACGAAAACTACCGTTATTTGCAACAGCTACGACATATTTCATCTGTTGAATATTCATAAATATCCTCCATTTTATTCAGAAAAATAAATTTTACGTCCATTCAACCCTTGAACTGGGCGGTTGTTAAACGGTAACATGCCTTCGTCAATTCGCTCAAAAAAATCTTGATCCATTTTTTGAATAGAATCAAACACAAACCAATGAACGGGTCCTTTTGTTGGAGGTGTCGTTAATGATCCTAAATAATGAAAATGTGATTTTTTTTCTGGTAAAAAAATCGACGGATCAAACCATTGTTGATGCGTCTCTGAGTTCCATTCAAGCGTTGTTTGCTTTTTTGAAAATTTATTATTATCTTTGGTAATCGTAAATAGACAGCCGACAACCAAGTTATCACCAGAATTATTCATGTGAACCAAATGAAATTCTAGTGGTGCATGTTCTCCATCAAAAGTATGCTCACTTGGTGTGTGGAAGTGAATATCTGTTAAATAATATTTTTCATCTTCAAATATCACGTAACTTTCAGTATTTGGTGGAACAAAATGAAATGTATTCTTAAATTCTTTTTCAGTAAATTCTTCTGTTTTATAACAAAAATCAATCGCTCTACTAGTAGATATACCATTGATTAAGTTTTTTGATAAATTAACCGGCGATTGATAGGGATACTTAGCTCCAGTTGAAAACCAATCACATAGCGTATGCCAATGTTCTGGTCCAAGTTCACCTTCATAACCCCATTCCACGTCCATATTTCGAATATTTTTCATCAAACCCCACCTTCTATTTTTATCGTCTGAATAACTGTATACCATTTAGTAACAACAGTCAATTTTCAAAAACTAATTTTCCCTTTTTTTATTCGCATTTTCAAATAGAACTAAAGAATCGAATAATCAAGAAAAAAGTATAACCTTTGAACACACGATCAAAAATTATACTTTTTATGAAACAAATTATTTATTTAACCAATTTTCTGGATCTTTTTTCCAATTTTTTAATAAAGCAACATCATTTTCTTCAATATAATTTGATTGCAATGCCGCATCGATCAAGGTTGAATAATTGGTTAATGTAATTAAATCCATCTTGTGTTCTGCAAATTTTTCTGTACCTTTAGGTAATTCATAGGTAAAGATTGCAGCAACACCTAACACATTTGCACCTTCACGCTTTGCTGCCTCAGCTGCTTCTAATACACTTCCGCCAGTAGAAATCAAATCTTCAATGACGACCATTTTTTGTCCTTTGAAAATTCTACCTTCAATTTGATTGCCTTTTCCATGTTCTTTGGCTTTACTACGGATATAAACCATCGGTAAATCTAAAATATCTGCTACCCAAGCTGCATGAGGAATTCCTGCTGTTGCAGTTCCAGCAATCACTTGTACATCGGGATATGTTTCTTTAATTTTTTTTGCAAGTCCTTTTGCAATTTCTTTACGAACAACTGGATAACTCATCGTGATTCGGTTATCACAATAAATCGGGCTCTTAATTCCACTTGCCCACGTAAAAGGCTCATTTGGACTTAAAAAAACAGCTTCGATTTCTAATAAATCTTTGGCAATCGTTTTGGCTAATTCTGTCATTATCTTTCTCCATTCCACTCATTTTTTATTGATTTGTACGCTTCATAAGGTATTTTCGCCTGCGTTATTGGTCGGCCAACTACAATATAGGTCGAACCAATCTTTCTTGCATCTTTTGGTGTCACAACACGTTGTTGATCTCCAACGTCACTACCTCTTGGACGAATCCCAGGAGTCAAACAGATAAAGCTTTCATTAGTCGCTTGGTGAATATCATTTGCTTCCAATGCCGAACAAACAACACCATCTAATCCGGCTTGTTTTGCACATTTTGCATAATGAATCACACTTTCTTTTAAAGAGACTTCAATCAATTGGTCTTGCTGCATTTCCTCTTCACTTGTTGATGTAAGTTGTGTTACAGCAATCAAAATCGGCTCTTTCGCTCCAGCTTTCGTTCCCTTTTTTAATCCAGCTTTAGCGGCTTTCATCATCTTAATACCACCAGCTGCATGAACATTCGTAATATCTACACCCAGTTTAGCTAAACCTGTCATTGATTGTTCTACTGTATTTGGAATATCATGTAATTTTAGGTCTAGAAAAACTGAATGTCCTAACATTTTTAACCAACGGATAATCTCAGGTCCTTCTTGGTAAAACAGTTCCATTCCAACTTTAACAAATAATGATTCTGCTTCAGGAAAATTGGCTAAAAAAAACTCAACTTCTTTTTTTGAAGGGAAATCTAATGCGATGATCGGTCGTTGACTCATAGATTTTTTTCCTCTCTCACTTCTTTAATTAATTGCTCTAATGATTCGATGCCAAGTTCTGCCATTCTTATCGGTAAAGCGTCGATTAGTTTCGGACAAATATAAGGATCAGTAAAATTAGCAGTTCCAACACCGACAGCACTTGCTCCAGCCATAAACATTTCTAAAACATCATCTACAGTTTGAACACCACCCATACCAATAATTGGAAGACTAGAAATTTGTGAGACTTGATTGATCAGGCGAATAGCAACGGGTTTGATTGCAGGACCTGATAATCCTCCTGTTTGATTAGCTAAAATTGGACGACGAGTTTTCAAATCAATTCGCATTCCTAAAAGTGTATTGATCATTGAAAATCCATCTGCTCCACCAGCTTCAATCGCTTGTGCAACTGGCACAATATCAGTCACATTCGGAGAAAGTTTTACATAAATTGGTACTTTAGCCACTTTTTTTACAGCTTGTGTTAATTGAAACGCAACATCTGGATCTGTTCCAAAAGCTATACCTCCATGTTTTACATTCGGACAGGAGATATTTAGCTCGATTGCACTAACATTTGGTGCATCACCGATTTTGCTACAAACTTCAACATAATCTTCTTCACAAGCGCCAGCCACATTTGCAATAATTGGTAAATCATAGGATTCCAAAGCTGGCAATTTGGTATTCATCACAACATCTAAACCAGGATTTTGCAAACCGATCGCATTTAGCATACCACTAGGCGTTTCTGCCACTCTTGGGGTTGCATTTCCAAAACGTGCTTGCGGTGTTGTTGCTTTGACCATAATCGATCCTAATTTGCTAAGATCGTAGTATTTAGCATATTCTTCTCCGAATCCAAAACAACCGCTCGCAGGAATGATAGGATTTTTTAATTTTAAACCTGGAATAGTTATAGCTAACGAATTTTTCGTCATAAAACCACCTCACTGGCTCTAAAAATCGGCCCTTCATCGCAAACTTTAACACTTTTTGTCCCAGTTTCATCATCTGGCACATGACATACGCAGGCATAGCAAGCCCCCATACCGCAAGCCATTCGTTGTTCTAATGAAAGAAAGACATTAGGATTATCAGAAAAAACTTGTGCAACCATTTTTAGCATTCCATTTGCACCACAGGCATAAACAGCATCCGGTTGCTCTTTTGTCAGTGCATCCAGCAAAAGATTCCCGACATTTCCTTCAACTCCAAAAGATCCGTCATCTGTTGCGAATCTTGTATCCCCTAGTGCGATAAATTCGTTTTCGAAATAAGCGACTTCTTTAGAGGCATAGCCTAAGAAATGAACGACTTCTATCTGTCTTTCAATCAATTGTTTTGATAATTCGTACATAGGCGGAATACCAATTCCACCGCCTATCACGAAAGCTTTTTGCCCAGCACTCAAACAATCGACATCAAAGCCATTTCCTAAAGGACCCATAACGTCTAACGTGTCTCCTTCAGTAAGTTCAGCTAACACTTTGGTGCCATCACCTTCTGTTCGATAGATGATCGTACACGTTTTTGCTTGTTTATCGATTTGATTGATACTGATAGGTCTTCTTAAGAGCATATCTTCACGCGGTACTTTTATATGGAGAAACTGTCCGGGCTTTTCCATTTTATTAACTAGTTCACCTGTTAATGTCATTTGGAAAATTCTGGGAGCTAGTTGTTGCTGAGAGGTGATGGTCATTATTTCCTGCTTCATTTATTCTACTCCTTTACAACGCTATTCGATTTTAGAAGACGACGCACGATACTTTTTCGCTTTGTCTCATCCTCTTCAAACTTAAATTGGCTCAGTTGAAAATGCTCGAGATTCTAAAACTTTCAGGATTGCTTCCGCCGTATCTAGCGAAGTAAATAGCGGAACACCATGCTCAACTGCTTCTCTTCGGATCAAAAATCCGTCTTGTTTCAAATCGGAACGATTTTTATCCATTGTATTGACAGCGACTTGTGCTTCACCGCTTCGAATCATATCAAGAACAGTTTCACTCCCTTGGTTTATTTTAAGAACTGATTTAACTAACAAGCCATTATCTGCTAAGAATTTTGCGGTTCCTTGAGTGGCGATCAAACTATAACCGATGTCATTAAAACGTTTCGCTAACGCTAATGCTTCTTCTTTCGTTTCATCCGCTATAGTAAACAACACCGCTCCAAAACTCGGCAAGTGCAATCCCGATGCTTCAAAAGCTTTATATAATGCTTTTTCTAAACTATAATCAGAACCCATTACTTCACCAGTGGATTTCATTTCAGGACCGAGATACGTATCTACTTTTTGAAGTTTAGTAAATGAGAAAACGGGTGCCTTGACATGTACTTGTTTGCCTTCTGGATATAATCCATCTTGATAGCCTAAGTCTGTTAGTTTTTCACCTAGAATTACTCTTGTCGCTACCTGAGCCATTGAAATTCCTGTAATTTTACTTAAAAATGGAACTGTTCGACTCGCTCTTGGATTGACTTCGATCACATATACTTTCTCGTCATGGAGAACAAATTGGATGTTCATCATACCGACACAATTTAATCCGATTGCCAGCTTTCTTGTGTAATCAGTGATCGTTTCCTGAATTTCTTTTGATAAGGTTTGTGGTGGATAAACAGCCATCGAATCTCCCGAATGAACACCAGCACGTTCAATATGTTCCATAATACCTGGGATCAAAACCGTCTGTCCATCGCAAATTGCGTCAACTTCACATTCTTTACCTAAGAGATAGCTATCCACTAATACTGGGTGTTCTGGAGAAGCTTTTACAGCATTTTGCATGTAATCCTCAAGATCTTTTTTATTTTCAACAATCTCCATCGCGCGACCGCCAAGTACATAACTCGGACGAACTAAAACTGGATAACCGATTTTATTTGCTATGACTACAGCTTCTTCAGCACTTGTTGCAGTATCGCCTGGAGGTTGAGGGATATCTAGTTCTCGTAACGCTTGTTCAAATAAGTCACGGTTTTCAGCTCGATCCAAATCTTCGATTGAAGTTCCCAGAATCTTGACACCTTGTTTTACTAATGGCTCCGCTAAATTGATTGCTGTTTGACCACCAAACTGAACGATAACGCCCATTGGCTGCTCTAATTCGATCACATTCATCACATCTTCTAGCGTTAGTGGTTCAAAATAAAGTTTATCTGAAATCGAAAAGTCTGTTGAGACTGTTTCTGGATTACTATTCATAATGATTGCTTCAAATCCTGCTGCTTGAATTGCTTTTACAGAGTGAACTGTTGCATAATCAAACTCTACCCCTTGCCCGATTCTGATTGGGCCTGAACCCAGCACTAATACAGAAGGTTTATCGGAGCGAAGACTTTCGTTTTCAATTTCATATGTGCTGTAAAAATAAGGTGTTTGAGATTCAAATTCTGCCGCACAAGTATCGACCATTTTGTACACTGGTAGAATTTGTTGTGCATGACGATAGTCAGTAACATCTTGTTCTTTTAGCTGCCACAATTCGGCAATTTTCCGATCTGTAAAACCATTTTGCTTTGCCTCTTTTAACGTTTCAACATCCTTAACATTTTTTTTCAATCTATCTTCTATCTCAACGATATGAAGTAGCTTGTCAAGAAAGAATAAATCTATTTTGGTAAGCATAGCCAAATCTTCGATCGTAAACCCTCGACGAATTGCTTCAGATAGATAAAACAAACGATCATCTTGTGCTTTTACAATTTTTTCAGTCAATCGTTCGTCACTGACTTCATGGATTTCTTTTAGTTCGTTATGATAAGCACCGATTTCAAGTGAACGAACAGCTTTTAACAATGACTCTTCAATGTTACGGCCAATCGCCATGACCTCACCTGTCGCTTTCATTTGCGTGCCTAAACGACGTTCCCCTTTTTCAAATTTATCAAATGGCCAACGAGGAATTTTTGCTACGACATAATCTAAAGCTGGTTCAAACTCTGCATAAGTTGTTTCTGTGACAGGATTTTTCATTTCATCTAACGTGAGACCTACAGCAATTTTTGCAGCTAACTTAGCGATTGGGTATCCAGTAGCTTTACTGGCTAATGCCGATGAACGGGAAACACGTGGATTCACTTCGATCACATAATAATTAAAACTATGCGGATCTAGAGCTAACTGAACGTTACAGCCACCTTCTATTTTTAATGCTCTGATAATTTTAAGAGATGCGTCACGAAGCATTTGATATTCATGATCTGACAATGTTTGGCTTGGTGCAAAAACGATTGAGTCACCAGTGTGAATCCCAACTGGATCGAAATTTTCCATGTTACAGACAACAATCGCATTATCAGCAGAATCACGCATTACTTCGTACTCGATTTCTTTAAATCCTGCAATACTTTTTTCAATCAAACACTGAGTTGCTGGGGACAATTTCAAACCATTTTCAGCGGTGTTTCGTAATTCCTCTTCGTTATCACACATCCCTCCGCCTGTACCGCCTAAGGTAAATGCAGGGCGTACGATGATTGGATAACCGATTAGATTGGCAAATTCGACCGCCTGTTCAACCGTATTGACGATTTCACTTTCTGGAATTGGTTGATCTAACTCTTCCATTAATTGTTTAAATAAATCACGATCTTCGGCTTGGTCAATGGCATTTAGTTTGGTGCCTAATAGTTCTACGTTTAATTCATCCAAAATACCTGAAGCTGCCAGTTCCATCGCCATGTTCAATCCTGTTTGACCGCCCAGTGTTGGCAATAATGCATCTGGACGTTCTTTTCTCAAAATCCGTGAAACGAATTCTAACGTGATTGGTTCAATATATACGTGATCTGCAATCTCTTTATCGGTCATAATCGTTGCTGGATTTGAATTGACCAAAACGACTTCGTAGCCTTCTTCTCTCAAAGCAAGACAAGCCTGAGTACCGGCATAATCAAATTCTGCCGCCTGACCAATAATAATTGGTCCTGAACCGATAACCATGATTTTTTTGATATCTGATCTTTTTGGCATTAGTCTTGCTCCTTCCAAGCATCCATTAGTTCCATAAATTCGTCGAATAAGTGAAGTCCATCGTGAGGTCCTGGCGCTGCATCTGGATGATATTGAACCGTAAATGCTGGATACTGACGATGTCTAACGCCTTCAACAGAACCATCATTTACCTCCACATGGGTGACCAGCAATTGCTCAGAATCAACCGTTGCCTCATCTACTGCATATCCGTGATTTTGTGAAGTAAAATCGATTCTTCCAGTCGCGATTTCTCTGACAGGATGATTTAATCCCCGATGACCAAATTTCATTTTGTAGGTATCCGCTCCATTTGCCAAAGCAAATAACTGATGACCTAGACAAATCCCAAAAATCGGTACTTTGCCTTGAATTGTTTGAATCATTTTAATCGCTTCCGGTACATCTTTAGGATCACCTGGTCCATTTGTCAGCATCACGCCATCGGGTGAAAGTTCTAAAATTGTTTCAGCCGTCGTATTATAAGGTAAAACAGTCAAGTTACAATGACGTTTTGATAGTTCACGTAATATGCTATGCTTTAAACCAAAATCAACTACTATTACATTTCGACCGATACCTGGACTTGGGTATGGCTTAGTTGTTGATACTTGAGCTACTTGATTCTTAGGTAAAACCGTTGCTTTCAACTGATCGAATTCATGAGTCAAATCATCATCTGCATCAATGAAAGCAGCTTTCAAGGTTCCGACTGAACGAAGTTTTCGCGTCAGTGCACGTGTATCGATTCCTGAAATCCCTGGAATTCCTTTTCTTTTTAAAAATTCATCTAACGTCATTTGTGCACGCCAATTCGAGGCAAGTCGAGCCTGTTCTTTAACTACTACTCCTTTACAAGTTGGAGTAATTGATTCATAATCATCGCGATTGACACCATAGTTGCCGACCATTGGGTAGGTAAATGTAATGATTTGACCATTGAAACTTTGATCAGTGATCGTTTCTTGATAGCCTGTCATACTTGTTGTAAATACGATTTCTCCAACAACATTGACATCTGCACCAAACGCTTTTCCTTCAAAAATGGTTCCGTCTTCTAGTATCAATAGTCGCTTCAAATTTATGCATCTCCCTTTAACCAAACTAATTGTCCATCAACAAAAGTCATTAAGGTTGTTCCTTTGACTTTCCAACCAACGAAAGGTGTATTCACTCCCAGTGATTCAAATTCATTGTCATCAATCGTTTCTTCCAACTCTAAATCGAAAACAGCTATATCTGCTGGTGCTCCAATAGTCAGTGTTCCAGCGGTCAGACCAAAAATTTCTGCTGGTTTCGTTGCCATCCAATCAATCACTTGTTCAAGTGTAAATTTGCCTGTTTCAACAAAATGTGTGTAGATCAATTGGAAGGCTGTCTCGCTGCCTACTATTCCAAATGGCGCTTTTAGAAAAGTTTGGTTTTTCTCTTCTAATCCATGAGGTGCATGATCAGTTGCAATACAGTCAATTGTGCCATCAAGCAGGCCTTCAATCAGCGCATCGCGATCAGTTGTTGCTCTAAGGGGCGGATTCATTTTCCAAAAACCGTTGTCTTCCGGAATATCTTCGTCAATTAAAATCAAATGATGGGGAGCCACTTCTGCCGTTACATGAATTCCAGCTTTTTTTGCATCACGAATCACACGGACACTTTCTTTTGTTGACACGTGACAGACATGATAATGGACTCTAGTCTCACCAGCCAAAACAACATCTCGAGCAATTTGTGATGCCTCTGTGGAGTTTAAAATCCCCGGTAATCCTAGTTTCTTAGAAATTTTCCCTTCATGCATGACTCCACCAAAAAGGAGTGATTCGTCTTCGGTATGGGCTACGATCGCCATGCCAATTGCTGCGGCTTCTTTCATTGCAAGATACATTGTTCCAGCAGTTTGTACTCCTACACCATCGTTTGTAAATGCGAAAGCACCAACTTCTTTTAGTGCTTTTTGATCCGTTAATGTTTCACTTCGCAGCTCTTCTGTGATTGGTGCGTATTGTAACACTTTTACCACAGCATTTTTTTCAATGATCTCATAAACTTCTTTTAATTTCTCTGCAGTATCAGGTACTGGATTTAAATTTGGCATCGCACAAACAGTTGTATATCCACCTCTAGCGGCTGATTTACTTCCCGTCTTGATTGTTTCTTTGTAGGTAAAACCAGGTTCTCTTAGATGAACATGGACATCGACTAATCCAGGTATGATCAATTGTCCTTTTGCATCGTAAACTTTTTCAAATGTGCTTTCTTCAAAACATTCACCAATTGCTCTGATTTTCCCATTTTCGATCCAAATTTCTGCTGGAATCAATTGATTGTCTTTTTTTATGATTTTTCCATTTTTGATAAGTGTTTTCATTTAGTTCACCTATGCCTTTCCTTGTAATACTGCTTCTAAAATTGACATTCTCATATAAACCCCATTGCTCATTTGTTGAATTATACGTGATTGGATTCCTTCTACAAGTGAATCCGCTAATTCCACATCTCGGTTAATAGGTGCTGGATGCATGATGATTGCTTGATTTGACAGTCGTTTAGCGCGCTCAACTGTTAAACCATAATCTCTATGATAATCCTCTTTTGAAAAAATTTCTGAACCGTCGTGGCGCTCGTGTTGTACTCTCAACATCATCATCACGTCCACTGTTTCAACCACTTCATCAAGGGGCATATAATGACCATATGCTTCAAATTGCTTGTCATACCATTCTTCTGGTCCAGAGAAATAAATTGTTGCTCCAAGTCGTTTTAGCATTTGCATATTGGATTTTGCTACTCGAGAATGAGTGATATCTCCAACGATTGCAACTTTTAATCCGCCAAAGTGACCAAATTCTTCATAAATCGTCATCAAATCTAGTAAGCACTGGCTAGGATGTTGCCCACTACCATCTCCACCATTGATAATGGCACATTGGATCGTTTTACTTTGGATCAATTCATCATAATAATTTTCTTCTCCGTGGCGAATAACTGCTACATCGACTCCGATTGCTGACATCGTCAACACTGTATCATAAAGGGTCTCACCTTTTTTGACCGAACTCATACTTTCTTCAAATTCAATCACTTCAATTCCAAGCTTTTTCTCTGCAACATCAAAGCTTTTATGGGTTCGAGTACTATTTTCAAAAAATAAGTTTGTCGCAAAGTATTGTTTTTTTTCAGGCTGCCAAACGGCCCCTTGTTTAAACTCTTGTGCGCGACGGATCAACCCCATAACTTCTTGATCACTTAAGGCTTCAACAGTCAAAAGATGTTTTAAACTGATACGTTCAGATGTGATGATCATGCATTCATTCCTCCTAAATTTAAAAGCGTAATAGGCTTCATCTCTGGCAAAAAAATGTGGAATTATAACTGAGATGTTTTTTTCCTAGATAAACTATTCTTCACTACGAGCCGTTTCAGGTAAAATTAGATTAAGAATAATTCCTAAAACTGTTGCTAATGCCATTGACGATAATTCAAAAGTATCTAGTTTAAAGACCAAGCCACCGATTCCAATGACTAAAATCACTGAGGCAATCAGCAAATTCTTCTTCTTGTCAAAGTTGATTTGATTATCGATCAAGATTTTTAATCCGCTAGCGGCAATTACACCGAAAAGAACAAAGCTGATTCCGGAAATAACTGGACCTGGAACACTTAAAATAATTGCACTTAATTTTCCTACAAACCCAAGACCGACTGCAAAGACTGCAGCACCTGCGATGACAAACACACTGTGTACTCGAGTAATGGCTAAAACACCAATATTTTCTCCGTAACTTGTGACAGGAGGTCCTCCGACTAAACCAGCTACAATCTGTGCTGCACCGTCACCCATCAATGTTTTTGATAAGCCTGGCTCTTGGAAAAAGTTCCGCTTAGTTAATTTATTTAAAACCATTAGATGTCCGATGTGCTCGGTCATTGTAACAAAGGCGATTGGTGCCATTGTTGTGATTGCATTTAAATATAGCTTTGGCTCATACTGCACAAAAGGAATTTCAAAGTTCGGCATAGCAAACCAAGCTGCTTGTTTGATTGGCTCTACATCCACAATACCGAATACTAATGCAACAAGATAGCCGCTTACGATTCCAAGTAAAATCGGAATCAACCCTAAGAATCCTTTGAAAAACATATTGTAGAAGATTGTTAATCCTAATGTAATCAGAGCAACTGCAATGAATTTAAAATCATAGTTTCCATCGTTGAACATCGCGTTATTTGCAGCATTTGAAGCCAAACCTAGTCCGATGACCATTACCACTGGTCCGACCACGATCGGCGGCAAAATTTTATCTAGCCAAGCCGAACCGATTTTACTAATAATAATTGAAACGATTAAGTAAACCAGTCCTGTTGTGATTGCTCCTTGAGCGATTGCCGGGTAGCCATCGCTTTTCATCAACATTTGCATGGCAGCTATAAAGGCGAAACTGCTTCCCAGATATGCTGGAATTTTTCCCTTTGTTACAAATAAATAGACGATCGTTCCAAGACCTGAACTGACCAATGCAATCCCTGGATCGATTCCAACTAATATCGGGACTAAAACTGTCGCGCCAAACATTGTGAATAGATGTTGTAAACTCAATCCAATCCAATGTATTGTCTTGGGTCTGTCGTGAATATCTAAAACTGCTTCATCATTACGAAATTCTTTTTCTGTCATATCAACCTATCCTATCTTTACTAGTATATTTGTCTATTCCTCTGTGCTTGCAATCAAAATCCGATCGACGCCGTCTTTTTCTTCTACTTCAACGATGATTTCTTCTGTCATTGAAGTCGGAATGTTTTTGCCAACATAATCTGCTCGAATTGGAAGTTCTCTATGTCCTCTATCTACTAAAACGGCTAATGAAATTTTTCGTGGTCGTCCCAAATCCATCACGGCATCCATTGCAGCTCTGATCGTCCGCCCTGTAAACAGAACGTCATCAATTAAAATGACTTCTTTTCCTTCTAATGAAACTGGAATATCAGAAGAATGAAGTTCTGGTTCTCCTAATGAACGATCTTTCATTGATTGACCGTCCATATCGTCACGATATAATGTGATATCCAACTCACCAACAGGAACTTCGATGGTTTCTAATTGTTTTAATCGTTCTGCAATTCTTTGAGCGATGTAAATCCCGCGGGTTTTGATCCCTACTAATACGATATCTTGAACGCCTTTGTTTCTTTCGATAATTTCATACGTAATTCTTGTCAGTGCTCGTTTCATTGTCACAGTATCAACGACTTCTTTTTCTTGCATTTTTTGCTCCTCCTAAAAATACGGATTTTTCGGTAACTAAGATGCCTTTGGAGCTTCCTGTTTCAGCATATCAGGCGGATATGCTTGCTCTTTTTCATGATTCACAGCAATTAACATCAAAAAAATCCTCCCACCCGTATTCGGATAGGAGGATTGAATTTATCTATGCAAAGATACTATTCATCTCACGCAGATTTTTTCTAAGCGCACCTAGATAGTATTCTGCATGTTTCCTTCTTAGCCTCACGGGACTACTATTAAAGGATTGCTTATTTAATTTTCTTTCTAAAACAGTGTACCTTTTCTTTAAAAATAAATCAATCATTATTTCTTAATTGGTCTAAAGTTTTTTCAAAAAGTTCTGGTAAAGGCGCTTCGAATACCATCATCTGGCCTGTTGTCGGATGTTTAAAACCTAACACTTCGGCGTGTAAAAATTGACCATTGCCTTTTAACGTTTTTCTTGGTCCGTATAAAGGATCACCAGCAACTGGATACCCGATATATTTCATGTGAACTCTAATTTGATGAGTACGTCCTGTTTCTAATTGTAGTTGTACTAAAGTAAACCCTTCAAATCGTTCTAAAACTTCAAAGTGTGTTACTGCAGGTTTTCCGCCTTCGATCACGGCTTGCATTTTGCGATCATTTTTTGAACGACCGATAGGTGCATTGATTTCACCTTTATCATGGGCTATTTCACCATGAACTAAAGCAATATACTTTCTAATTGACGTTTTATCTTTTAATTGTTCTGCTAATGCAATATGAGCTTTATCGTTTTTTGCGACCATCAACAAACCAGAAGTATCTTTGTCAATACGATGAACGATTCCTGGACGGATGATACCATTGATCGATGATAAGTCTTTTATGTGATATAACAACGCATTTACAAGTGTTCCATCTTGATGTCCTGCTGATGGATGAACGACCATGCCTTGAGGCTTATTGATGACTAATACATCGTCATCCTCATAAACAATTTCGATCGGAATATCTTCTGCCAAAACATCAAGTTCTACTGGTTCAGGTATATTGATACTAATCTCGTCATTTTCTTTTACTTTATAATTTGAACGAGTAATTTCACCATTGACCGTAATATTTTGGTCCTTTAGCCATTGCTGAATTTGCGAACGGGAATGATCTTTCAATAAGTCGCTTAAAACTTTATCAATTCGTCCTTTTTCTTGTTTTATTTTTACATTAATTTGGTCCATTTTTTCCATCCTTTGCTGCTTTTTCGTCTAAAATCAAATAAATAAAAATACATATCACGCCAATAACAAGCGCTGAGTCAGCAACATTGAATATAGGAAAGCGAATAAATTCTGTTTGAAACATATCAACAACGAAACCAAGACGTAAGCGATCAATAAAATTTCCGATAGCGCCAGCTAGCACTAAACTCAAACCGACTGCAAACCATTTGCTTCCATTAACGTTTTTAACTAAGATATATAACACTACGGCTACCACGATCACCGTAATAATATAAAAGAACCACATTTTTCCTTCCAAAAGACTCCATGCGGCACCTGTATTACGAAGGTACGTAAAAGACAAGAAGCCAGGAATAAATTCTTTCGTTTCACCTAATTGAATATTGGCAACGGTCAAATATTTGACCCACTGATCTAAACCGATCAACACTGCACTGATAATTAAATATATTGCTAACAACGGCTTTCATTCCTTCTCTAAATTATTATATAAATCCCTTGGACGAATGATACCAAGCAAACTACCATTGGGATCACCATCTTTTATTATCAGGATCGCTTCTAATTTGACTTGCGTCACAAACATTTTTTCAACTTGAAAGACCGTTGTCTCCTTGTCGACGAATTGGTAGTTATTGCCTTTAAAATTACGAACTAAAAGTTCAGAAGCCTTTCTTCCTTCTAATTGGATGTCGCCTTTGGAACTTTCTACTGCTAACCAAATCCCCAAGCCACGTACCGTGATCAAGCCTTTAAATACTCCATCATCATAAATTGGAAATTGTGAATAGCGCTTACGAGCAACGATCGATAAAATTTCTTTGATTGAAATATTTACATCGAATCCGGTGACCTTTTTTGAAAAACGAGGTAAAACTTTTTCAGGACTAATCAACGCTTTTTCAATTTCCAATATGCGGCGAACAGCCCACTCATTGGGTTCAGCTATCACAAAGTCAGATGAAATTTGTTCGTGGACAATCGCATTTCTTAATTGAGCCATTTGCAATAAATCATCTTGAAACAATGCTATTTGACTATCTTTTTTCCTGGATAAACGACGAACCATTTCACTAAAGCCCATATTGGTTGGACTATTTAATTGTTCACGAAACCATTTTTCAACACGATTAAAACTACTTAAAAACGCCTCAGCTCTCTCACCCATTACACTTTCTCCTTGATTATATATGCTTTATTTAACATTGAAAACACAAAAATAAAATAAATGACAAGTAAGAGTGAAATTCCTACTATATTTAAATGCAATACAGGAATCAAGAGCATTCCAACGAATAGTATAACATAAACCAAAATCAGTGTAGGATTCATCTTTATCTCTAAATTAATCAATTGTCCTTGATCCCTCACAGAAAAAGGGACACTTTTCAAAAAGAAAAACTTAGCTTGTATTGTGCAGACTGAGTCATCTATTTCCATGTTCTTCGTTTGATTTTGGGTTAAATAAATCCACTTTTCACCATTTTTTCTGACCTCGATCGGACTACCCATTCCATAAAATCCGGTATTTCTAGTACAACGAATATTCATGCTGATTCCTCCTCGAGCTTTAGTTTAAAGTATATAACAAAAACTTGCAGACTGGAAGAAAGAAGTTGATTTGAGTAAAAATAAATTTTTCTTTGAAAAAAACCTAATGAAAACTCTTGAATAAAAAAATATTGTTTTTAGTTCGTTCTAAACTTGATTTTCCTTTCTATTTTCTAAAAAATCTGTGTCCTGTTAATTGAAACCAGTGAATTCTTTTACTTTTTTGGCAGACAATCAATTTACCGACCTGAAAACTTTCGATATATGATCAGATAAAACAATGTTTTCCCGAACGATAACAGACGTTGTATGCATTTTTGTTAGGTTATTATTGATTAAAATGGCTATCATAAGACTTTCTTATCCCATAAATATCTTTTTTGTAAAAGTTTGACGGGTTCATTTTTTCACCTTATAATGATGCTAGACTTTAGAAAATAAAGGAGCGTGATTTGAATGGAAAAAGGGTTCGTCAAGTGGTTCGATAATAGAAAAGGTTACGGTTTTATTGGGTACAATGAAGATGAAGAAATCTTTGTTCATTTCACAGCGATTGAAGAAGATGGTTTTAAGTCATTGGAAGAAAATCAAGCCGTTGAATTTGAAGTAATGGAAGGTACACGCGGATTACAAGCCGCTCATGTGAAGAAAATATAAAGAAAACAGCATCCTGCCTGGCAGAATGCTGTTTTTTAATAATGTTTACTAATAGTCAACCCAGGGTCATCCATAATTTTTGCTTTAAATAACGGATGTTGCTTGAGGGACACTATAAATGCGGTTTTATTTTTCTTGGTCATAATAAACATTTGTGTCCCTTCTTTGAATTCAGATGTTTTTACTTCAATACACTTAGGACCAACACGAATTACTTCTATTTTTGATAATACTATTTTTTTGCGTCTCACTGGTAGTAGTGCATGAACAATCAAATACTTATCGTCAATCATAAAATAACGATTAAACCCTAATAATGCAAAGAAAAAGAAAATTCCTAACACAATATTACTAATCAAATATGGACGCGTATGTTCCAACGTCAAAATCAAACTTAAAAATAAAATGCCAAATGTACAGGACCAATAAATTATCGCTGTTGATAATTCTGGTTGCCAATGATAGACTTTTTTCTTCATGTAGCGACCCCTTAATAAAAATTCAGTATGTTATAATAATAACATACTTCAACTTTTAACAAAAAGAAAATAAGGAGATTTTTATGTTACGAATATATGTCGATGCTGCAACAAAAGGAAATCCTGGACCAAGTGCTGGCGGTATCGTTATTGTAGGGGATGCACTTCACGATCAAATTCATGTCCCGCTTGGGGAATGCTCCAATCACGAGGCTGAGTTTAAAGTTTTTATTTACGCTCTACAATTAATCATTGAAAAAAAACTAAACGGTCAAACTGTCCTGATTCATTCTGACAGTAAAATAGTTATCCAAACAATCGAAAAAAAACATGCCAAAAACCCTTTATTTCAATCTTATTTACAAAGCTTTTTACAACTAGAAAATCGTTTCCCTTTACTATTAGTAAAATGGCTGCCCGAAAGTAAAAATAAAGGCGCAGATACGTTAGCCAGACAAGCGTTACAAAAATTCCAGTAATAGTTACTTGTAAGTCTTTATTCCTGTTTTTGATCATTCATGGTTAGATCAGCTATTTTTCCGTTTGTCACTTGAAGAATAGATAATGGTGATACCTCTATTTGCATCCCTCTTTTTCCAGCTGAGACAATAATTGTGTCAAATTGATTAGCTTCTTCGGCAATAAACGTTGGAAATAATTTTTTCATTCCTATCGGAGAACATCCTCCTCTAATATAACCTGTCGTTTCTTCTAAGTCCTTCAAATGAAGCATATCAACTTTTTTATTGTCACTTGCTATCGCTAATTTTTTTAAATCCAATACTTTATTTCCTGGAATAACTGCAACGACAGGTCCGGTTTTATTTCCTACTGTCACTAAAGTTTTAAAAATCTTTCCTTCTTCGATCCCTATCTTTTCAGCAACATTATCTGCACTTAAATGATCTTCACTCCATTCAAATTCGTATTCTACATAAGTAATCTTGTGTTGTTCAATAATTCGCATTGCATTTGTTTTTTGTATCTTTTTTTTCTTAGCCAAGTCTATTCACCTCACAATTAAGTTTATCAGAGAAATCAATGGATGCAAGCAAAATAAGGCTAAGACATAACGCTACGAGTTATATCTTAACCTTAAGGAATCTAAATAAACGATTCTGTTCCAATCTAATTTTTTAAAGTGTTAATGTTTTGAGAATTTCACGTAATTCACTTACTGGTACTTGACCTGGTGCAGATGCCTTTTTAGCGGCACCAAATGTCATTGCTGAACCAAAGATTTCGCCACACATCCGGCTGACCATGCCTAATTGTCCCATTGACATGGTGACGATTGGTCGATCGGCATAAGTTGTTTTCATGTCATTTGTTGCTTCCAAAAGTGTTAATACATCATTTGAAGATTGCGGCATTACAGCAATTTTACAAATATCTGCATTTTTTTCTTGCATGCTACATAATCTTGAAACAATTTCTTCTTTATTAGGTGTTTTATCGAAATCGTGATTGCACATCACAATTTTGACCTCTTTTTCATGTGCTATTTTAATCGTTTGTTGGACAAGATCATCATCCATAAACAACTCAATATCTAGTAAATCAATTGCACCATTCTCAATAACTGCTTTATATAAGCCAAAATATTGTTCATCTGAAAATGCAATCTCTCCGCCTTCTTTTTTGGTGCGGAAGGTGAATAATAGAGGTTTATCTGACAAGATTTCTGCTATTTTTTTTGACATTTCTGCAGTCACCTGAAAATTTGCAACTTGTTCAAAAAAATCAACACGCCATTCAACCAAGTCACAATCGATCGTTAATAAATAGTTCGCTTCTTCTATTAATTCTACTTCATTTTTTCCTACTAGAGGAACAATAATTTTAGGACTCCCACTTCCGAGAGTCACATCTTTTACTGTCACTGTATTCATTTTTTGCCTCCTACTTATTTAACAGTATCAATTGTTTGACGATAGCGAATGAAAATAATAACGGCCAAGATAAAACCGATTCCTGCAATAATCGTATCGAATAACATGATACCACGTACATTAGTTTTTGCGATTTGTGCTGCTGCAACTGGAATAACAAACGAAGCTATACTACCAAATGTATAATAAATTCCTGTAATTGTTCCCTTACCTGCTGGGAACATTTCGCCCATAACAGTTAGTCCTAATTGTAACACGCCTCCTGCTGCAAAGAAACCGACTAAAGCTGCGCCAATCATACAAACAAGTGGTGTCGGGAACAACCACATTACAGCGATTGTCAAAAATGAAACAAAGGTATAGATAACAACTAGATAAACTGAACGAACTTTAGATGCCATAATTGCTGTAAATGCTACACATAATAATGACCCAATTGAATAATAAGAAACTAACACGCCTGCATCTGTTTGAGCCATACCAGCAACTTGTTCACCATATGTTCCAATAAATTGACTGATCAGATAAAACGTTGCTTGTGCGATAAAACCGTAAATGACAAATGCAACACCTTCGATTGCCATTTTGGGTTTTGATTTAAATTTAACTGCCGGTGCCTGCTCCACGATGTCTTCTGTTTCCTCAGCAAGTTTGGCATCCGCATCTGGAAATGGTTGTTTCCACAAGTAAATTGCATTGATACCAAGTAAAATTGCTGCGATCATAAATGACCAGCCAAACCATAAGTGATTAGAAACTAAAAATTTAATGATCAGTGGTAAAGCAAATTGACCAGCTTGGATAAATGCTTTCAATAAAACGGTTGCTGTTCCAGCTGTTTTCGGAAATGACTCCATTAAAGCAGGATACGTACCTGAATCAAGGAATGAATTTGAAATTCCTGCAACTACTGCAAAAAACATTGCCAACTCAACACTTGGGCTATATAAAATTCCGAAGAAGTAAGCTGCATAAGTCACCATTCCCAGATAAATAAATGGCTTACGTCCAAATTTATCAGATAAACGACCTGATATCATGATCGCAATCAAACGACCTATCCCTAACATCGAAATAACTTTAGCAATCCCCATCAAATCCGTATCCCATTGAGTCATCAAAGAATTTTGGTTTTGTGAAATAATGATAACGCCCATCCCATGGACAATATAGTTGATATATAGACCTATGGCGGTCGGTGTGTATTTGTTTTTCATCGTTTTCTCCTAACTGTTAGTCCTCAAATAGTAATTCTTTAATGTAATCTACAGGCATATCTTCCCCAGTGAAATGCTTGAATGCTTCAGCTCCTTGATAAAGCATCATGCCTAGACCATTAATGGTTTTCTTTGCACCGTGTTCACGAGCAAATTTTAATAATTTTGTTTCTTTTGGACTGTAGACAACATCAAAAACAACCAAATCTGGACGAATGACTTCTGGGTCATTGACCAAGCTTTCTTCCTGTAATGGTTTCATGCCGACACCAGTCGCGTCGATATAAATGCTGCTTTGGCTAATGGACTTTTTGAATGCCACTTGATTGGATAATTCAGTCAATGTCGCTGTACACTCTGTATTATCATTGATTTTTTTCACTGTTTCTTCAGCATTTTTATAGTGTTGATCGTTGATATTAAAAATACGTAATTCTCTGACACCATCTAAAGCAGCTTGAATTGCGATTGCTGTTCCCGCACCTCCTGCACCTGTCATTGTAACGATTTGATCTTTGACATTTACGCCTTCTTCCATAAGTGCACGCATCGCACCAGTGCCGTCTGTCACGTGACCAACTAAATGACCTTTTCCATCTTTATTGGTTACGGTGTTCACTGCACCAACTAATTTTGCAGCTGGTGAAAGCTCGTCTAAATAAGGAATGATTGCCTGTTTGTTTGGCATAGAGACATTCGACCCACGAATCCCTAAAGCACGAATTCCTTGAACCGCATCTTTCAATTCTTCATTTCCTACTTCAAAAGCCATATAGGCATAATCTAATCCTAATTTAGCAAATGCTTCGTTATGCATCGTTGGTGATAAGCTGTGACGGATCGGTGTTGCAATCAAACTAATCAATAATGTGTGTCCATCAATTCTTTCTGTCATAATAAATTCCCTCACTTTATTTAATTTGTGCTGCATGAAGACTTTTAGTTTGTTCAAACAACATTTTTTGTGTTCGAGTATTTTCTAAGACTTCGATTGTTTTTAAAATATCTCTTGCTTCTCTTGTCCCTTCCATGATTCGTCTAGCTACTTTACTATCTCCCATATTTAAAAGAACAGCGCCGTTACTTCTAGCGTAATTATCCAATTCACGAATCATCGGTGCTTCTGCACGCATTCCTAAACACACAAAACCTAAATCAAATGGTAATTCCATCATTTCTCCATTTTTTTCAACCAAGAAACTACTTTCTCTAACTTCAATCAACTTGGTTTCTACATGAACTTCCACACCGAATTTTTCGACAATTTCCTTCATCGCCAGCTTTGTGACCAAGTCTAAATCTTTCCCGATCTCACCTTGCATTTCCACGATGCTGACTTTTTTCGCTCCACGTTCAGCGTAATATTCTACAACATCAAGTCCAACTGCACCGCCGCCAATCACAACAATCTCTTTCCCTTCAAATTCTTGGAATTTCGTCATATCATCTAAAATATCAAAAATGGAAAAGATTTTTCTATTTGGATTGTCTAATTGTTCTTTTAAGCCATTAATTGGAGGTAATAAAGGTTTGGCTCCAGTTGCATTAACTATGATATCTGGTCCAATTGCTTCAATATCTGTCAAAGTTGCTGCATGATTCAAATGAATTGCTAGATTATCCAACTCTTTACAGCGATTGATTTCGTAAGTAATAAAATCATCGATTCTTTTTTTGTCTGGAAAACGAGCGATTTCATGTCCCAAGCCGCCAAGATACTCCTTTTGTTCAAAAAGTTCTACGTTGACGCCAACTTCAGCTGCTGTGGCTGCCGCTTCAAGTCCTGTTGTTCCACCACCGATTACAACCATTTTTGTCGGATGTAAAACAGGCTTCATTTTATATTCGTCTTCATAATGAAGATCTGGATTGACTGTACAGCGCATCGGGCGAGCTTTGGCGATTCGATGATCCGCGCAACCAATATTACAAGAAATACATTTTCTTAATAGCTCTTCTTGTCCATTGGCAACTTTATTGACCCAATTAGGTTCGGCAATCAAGCCTCGACCCATCGCTAACAAATCAGCATCCCCTGATTCTAGAATTTCTGTCGCACGCTTAGGACTGCGAATATTCCCTGAAGTAACCGTTATTTTATCTGGAAAACGATCTTTGACCGCTTTTGACATATACGCACGCCAACCATCTGCTAAGTTCATCTTATCGATCTGATATTGCAAACTATCATTCAGGGCAGCAGATACATTCAAAATATCTACTTCCTCTGCGAAATAACTTAAGATGTCAATTGTATCTTCTAACGTATTACCACCTTCTAATAATTCATCCGCACTAAATCTAAGAGAAATCGGGAAAAACGGTCCAACTGCTTTTCTAACTGCTTCAACTACTAATTTAGTAAAACGAGCACGATTTTCAGGACTTCCTCCAAATTTATCTGTTCGTTTATTGTATAACGGAGACAAAAATTGACTTAAAAGGTAAGAATGACCTGCGTGAATTTCTACACAATCAAATCCAGCTCTTTGCGCTCTTAATGCACCATCAGCATATCGATCAACAATTCCGTAAATTTCTTCTTCAGTCAGAGGACGAGGAATCGGGTTTCCTTTTTTTGATGGAATGGTAGAAGCTGAAACTGGTTGTTCACCATCTAAACGTAACCCGTATGCCGAAGCACCTGCATGATTGATTTGCACAGAAGTACAAGCACCGTATGCATGCATTTTTTCGTTAAAGTGCCATAATCCTGAAATATACTGATCATTATCCATTCTTAATTGACGAGCACCATTGGTTCCCATCGGATAATCGATACAAACATTTTCTAACGTGATCAAACCTGTTCCACCCTTAGCTCGTTGTTCATAATATGAAACATGTTGCATGCTGAATGTACCATCCATATTGGCGAAATTGGTTCCCATCGGTGGCATAACAACACGATTTTTTAGCGTCATACGTTTTACTGTTAATGGTTCAAATATTGCTTGATAATTATTCATAATTACCTCCTGTTTTTAAAAGTGAACTAAATCGGTCAATTTTGTGAAAAATTTAGGAAAATCGATTTGCATCGCTTTATACCGCATTTAATTTTTCTATGATTTTCTGAAAAACGGATCAATATACTTGAAAAACTATATTGTTACTTTTTTCACAATTTCTATGATTTTATTTTAATTCAGAAAACTGATAAATTCAAATGAATGTTTTTCATCGTTTTCATAAATATAATTTATATATCGAAACAGACTATTTCCACTTTTTTGATGCATGTTTCCTCATTTATTGATAAACTGTGCTTATGAATCAATGACTGATAAGGAGTTTTCACCTATGAATTTGCGACAACTAGAATTTTTTAGAATGCTTGCTGATACCCAACATATGACCCATGCTGCAAAATTATTAAATACAACGCAACCAAATTTAAGTCATTCTATGTCTGAATTAGAAAAAGAATTGGATGCGCAATTATTCGAAAAAAAAGGGCGAAATATTCAACTGACTAAATACGGAAAATTTTTCTATACTTATGTTTCCACCGCCTTAGAAGAATTAGCTAAAGGAGAACGTGCGTTAAAAGAGTTAGTTAGTCCAGAAAAAGGATTGATTGATTTTGGCTTTATTTATACTGCTGGTTCTTTTTTAGCACCAATGTTGATGAAAGAATTTTCAACTTATCCTGGTAACGAACAAATTCGCTTCAATTTATTCCAAGGGAATTCTTCTGATATGACCGATTTACTTTTGAAAGAGGAAGTTGATATTGCCATAACATCTAAGCTCAAGGAAGACGAACAGCTAAACTATGAAATTTTAACAGAACAAGAAATTGTTTTAGTGGTCCCCATTGACCATCCTTTAGCTGTGTATGATCGCGTTTCGTTGAAAGAAACGAGTAAATATCCTTTTGTTTACTTTAATGAACGAAGTGGCTTACGTCCTTATCTTGATAAGCTGATGGCTGCCGCTTCAATCACACCAACTATTGTTTGTGAGGTAGAAGAAGATCACACGATGTTGGGATTTGTTGCACATGATTACGGGATTGCTTTGATGCCAAAAATTCCATCAATTTCGGCTTATAAGGTTAAAACGATCGCCCTTGAAGATAACTTTTTACCTCGTTATATCTATTTAGCAACAAAAAAAGAGCATTTTCTTTCACCAGCTGCGTTGCGTTTTAAAGAATTTATTGTTCCATTTGCGCAAAACCTATTTTATCAATAGAAAAATACAGAGAAAATTCATCTATAGATGCGTTTCCTCTGTATTTCTCTATTTCATTATTATATATAGTTTTTTATCTTTTTCGTATATATCATAGTAGTAATCTGTTAATTTCAATTCACTAGGGTCCTTATCGAATTTAGAAACATCAAATTGCTGGATCATGATCTCCATTCCAGTGTAAGTTCTAAATAAAATTTGATTAGGAAAGAATATGGCAGAGTTCGGTGGCACCATTTCCTGCAGAATAGGATAATTTTGCTTTGTATTATTGAAAACAGACGAATCTTTAAAAAGCGTTGTTGCATAAACTTCTTTTGTGCCGGTGGTGACAAGATCTTTTAATGTCATTGCCAGCATTACACTTTGCCGTTCAAACGCTTCTTGCTGGTGGTAAAGAGATGAAGCATAAATAAACGGAAATGTGTATTATACTTGAAGGAACCAATTATTTTTGTATCTCAATAAAAAATACTTTTAAGTAGTTGCCTTCTTCAAAATGTTTATTTGTTTTAAAATCGCTAGGTAGTTGAAAGGTTTCTTTAATTTGATAACGTACTTTTTTTTCTTCCAACGCTTGAACGATCATTTTTTTATATTTTTCTATAGAAATATTAGCCGCATTTGTCGAAGCAATCAACAAACCTTCTTTTTTTAGAATGTCAACGGAATCCTTTACTAGATCTCCATAATTTTTAGCAACCGAAAAAACTTTTTTCTTATTTCGAGCAAAACTTGGCGGATCAAGAATGATCACATCATAATTCAATTGCTTTCGTACAGCATATTTGAAGTAATCAAAGACATCCATCACAACGATTTTTTGATCCTCCACAGCTAAATGATTCACTTCAAATTGCTCTGTTGTCTTCGGTAAACTGCGTTTCGCCAAATCAACACTCGTGGTCATGTCTGAACCGCCCATCGCACTTGCAACTGAAAATGCCCCAGTATAACTAAACATGTTCAATACCGTTTTCCCTGCAACTATTCCTTCGATTAAGCGGCCACGGACTTCTTTTTGATCCAAAAATATTCCAGTCATTAGCCCATCATTTAAATAGGTGGCATAAGTTACGCCATTTTCAAATACTAAAAGAGGTTCAGGTGCATCTTCTCCAAATAATTTTTGAGATTCAGGTAACGAATGGTTAGAAAAACGAATTTTTTCATATGCCCCTTTGATTTCTGGCATACTCGTTCTAAACGTTTGTAGGATTTCTTTCTTTTTTTTATACAACGTTTCGTTATACCAAGAAAATACGGCAAAATCATCATAACGATCAATAATCAAGCCCCCGAGACCATCACCTTCTCCGTTAAATAGACGATAAGCTGTTGTCAATCCATCTTGTTCGTATCTTACTCTATGATTTTTAGCCTTCAAAAATAAATTTTCTAAAAATAGCGAATCTACTTTTCCTTGCCAATTTACCAGCCATCCGATTCCTTTATTTTGTTCACCAAGATAACCTGTTGCGATAAAAGAGCCCTTACTATCAACAAAATTGACCCATTCAGCTAAAAATGATTTAGGGATATCGAGTAAATCTTCCTTTTGAATAAGCGGATATCTAGCTTTAAATTTTTTTTCTGATTTTTTTGTTACTATTATATTCATGAACTGTTACATCCTTTACCTCAATTTAATTTTATGACAAACAACCATACAGCTGTCTACTCCCTCATCATTTGTCAGTATATCAAAAAATAACTCTTCTGTCGTTAGCTATTCCTAATAGCTAACACGCTCATATCTTAAGAAAAGTAAAATTTTATTAACTTTTATACCGTTCGTTCCTAATTTAAATTGACATAAAATTGTAGAGAGAGTAAAATTGATAGAGTACATGAAAGTATTTGATACTTTTTCATTTGTTTTCTTTTAGATCTGACTTTAGAAAGGATACGTTTATTTTGAATATTATAAAAAAAATGCATATGCCTAAATTTTTAAACACTCGCTTAGGACTTTTCGGAGTTGTTGCAGTGCTGATATGGCTTAAAAACATTTTTGCTTACACCACTGATTTTAATTTAAGAATTGAGAATGCTTTTGAATATTTCATTCTCTTTATCAATCCAATTGCTTCCACTTTTTTCTTATTGGCGATTGCATTGTATGTTAGAAGAACGAAAGCTTCTTACATTACAATGATGGTGATTTATTTCTTAATGTCTTTACTGTTATTCTCTAATGTTGTTTATTACAGAGAATTCACTGATTTCATCACGGTCAATACCATGCTGGCGACTGGAAAAGTTGCAAGCGGTCTGGGTGAAAGTGCCCTAAGATTATTTAGACCTTATGACGTTTTGTATTGGCTTGACTTTATTATTGTGGCTATTTTATTGCTTACTAAAAAAATCAAAATGGATGAACGCCCAGTTCGAGCACGGGTTGCAGTTTCCATCAGCATGTTGTCGGCTTTATTTTTTGTAGCAAACTTGACTTTAGCTGAGACAGCTCGTCCCCAATTATTAGGACGTCAATTTTCTCGTGATTATATCATTAAATTTTTAGGTTTGAATGCCTTCACCGTTTACGATGGTATTACGACTTATCAAACAAATCAAGTCCGAGCAGAAGCTAGTGAAAATGACATGGATACTGTTTCTGATTATGTTAAAGATCATTATGCTGCACCAAATCCTGATACATTTGGCATGGCTAAAGGGAAAAATGTCATTTATATTCACTTGGAAAGTTTCCAGCAATTTTTAATTGATTACAAATTAAAAGACGAAAACGGCACTGAACATGTTGTTACGCCTTTTATCAATAGTTTATATCATAGCAACAGTACCTATAGTTTTGATAACTTTTTCCATCAAGTAGGACAAGGAAAAACAAGTGATGCTGAGACGATGTTTGAAAATTCATTGTTTGGTTTAGATCAAGGATCACTTTTCACCCATGTTGGTGGTAAAAATACCTTTGAAGCAGCGCCTGCTATTTTAGGCCAAGAAGAGGGCTATACAAGTGCTGTCTTCCACGGAAATGCTGGAAACTTCTGGAATCGTAATGAGACATACAAACATTTAGGTTATAACTACTTCTTCGATGCTAATTATTACGATGTCAATGAAGATAATTCATTCCAGTATGGCTTGCATGATAAACCATTTTTCCAACAATCTGCACAATACTTGGAACACTTACAACAACCATTTTATTCTAAATTTATTGCTGTTTCTAATCACTATCCATATTCTCAATTTACAAATGATGAAGCTGGATTTCCAATAGCGCAAACTTCTGACGAGACAATCAATGGTTATTTTGCAACTGCTAACTACCTTGATAAATCTGTTGAAGAGTTCTTTAATTATTTAAAAGCTACTGGATTGTATGATAACTCAGTGATCGTGCTTTATGGTGACCATTATGGTATTTCAACTTCTAGAAATCAAAACTTAGCTGAATTACTTGGAAAAACAAAATCGACATGGAATGACTTTGATAACTCAACAATGCAAAGAGTACCTTATATGATCCACATTCCAGGCCAAACAAATGGCGGAATCAATCATACTTATGGTGGTCAAATTGATGCTTTACCTACCCTTTTACACTTAATGGGCGTTGATACGAAGAACTACATTCAAATGGGACAAGATTTATTTTCTAAAGAAAATTCGCAGTTGGTTGCTTTTAGAAATGGAAATTATGTTTCACCAAAATACACTATGCTTGGCTCAAGTATCTATGAAACTGCAACAGGTCGTTTAATCGAAACACCAACTGAACAAGAGCTGCAAGAGGCTAAGGCATTAAAAGAAAAAGCCAACTTGCAATTGCAAATGTCGGATCAAACTACAAATGGTGACTTACTTCGTTTCTATACCAATAGTGGTTTAACTCCAGTAAACCCAGATGACTATAATTACAAAGATCAGTTAAAACAATTGGAGAAGATCGAAGAGGACAAAGGCAATAAATCTACAAGTGTTTATAGTAAAAATAATGATACGTCAACTGTTGATAAATACCACACTGAAACTTACCAAGATTATTTAAAATCTGGAAAATAACACATAATAATCATAAAAGCTTGAGCAAATTGCTCAAGCTTTTTTATATCTTATTCATAGTTTATTCATATTCTTCTTTTATACTAATACTAGTGAGGTGATCCTAATTGAATAATATTCGTTACGCTTTTGCTAGTGTTTCTTACCATAAAAAATTTTCCTTTGCCGTTGGTATCAGTTCTGCTTTTTTTCTATTTTTATTAACGAGCATTTTAAATCTTAGAGATATAGAAAATTCTTTCTATAATCAAGTGAATACTATTATCAATAATAATGAGTATCATATGAACTATCAAAAAATCATGCAACTATACTCCTCTTTATATATCGTTACCTTTTTTGTTTGGATCGTTTTAATTAGCACATTAATCTATCTTTCATTAAAAATGAAAAAACAAGATATGATGAAATGGCGTATTATGGGATTTTCAAATCGTTATGTCATCCAACAATCTATATTGGAAAGTATTATTCCACTTTTAATAGGAGTACTTATCACGGCAGTGTTTCTATTAATCTGTCAGCATACATATGAATATATTTTAATACAAATGAGACCGTTGCTTACAAATGCAATGGGTATTAAACGAGTAGCATTCTTCTCTCCCAACGTATTTGTAGAGAACACTCCAAATCAACTGATCAGTACACCTAGTGACACACATTTTTTAACTACAAGCATAAACAATCTACCTTTTGATACCATTTTAAAAGCTTTTATAAAAAATTGTCTTTTATTAGTAACTATTACAACCAGTATAACAATATTTTCAACTTATTTTCTTTCAAAAAAATCAAAAAAAGAACTTAGGATGTGAGTAAATGAATTTTTCTTTAGCAAAAAATTGGACAGAACAAAGCTTTAATGAATTGTTCCAGCAACAACACATGACAGTCATTTTAGAAGATCAGAGTAGTGTTCAAGCAGATTTCTACTTTCTTATTGATAAAACATTTGATATGAAGCAATCAATGGCCGTGGGCTTTATTTTATCTGAGAATATTTTTTTACCTTACCTGTCTATCAGAGATAACTTATTTGTAGGTTCTTCTATTAAAGAAAGAGAGAAAAAGAAATTTTTGAATAATTTATTCGACTATGTTGGTCTTACTACAAGTGTTTTAAATAAATCTGAAGAACAATTAAATACTTTTGAACAAATCAAACTTCAATTAGTCCAATTACTTCTCGTAGAAAAAGATATCATTATTATTGATGACATCTTCCAAGCACTTTCTATTGGTCAAAGACAAGAACTATTACCCCTTCTTCAAAAAATAGCAAAAGAAAAACAAAAAGCCATTCTCGTTTTGACCAACGATATCCAAATAGCTGAGAGTCCTTATATGGATAAGATCATCAAAACAGCTTAAAAAGAGCTTGGGACATAAGTACTAACGAAAAATCCAGATACCAGTCAAATTGATTGGCATCTGGATTGTTTTTTTGTACAAAAATAAGAACACCTTTGCTAAAATAAAAGTGACTAAACAAATAAGTCAGCGAGGTGTTCTTATGTTTAAAAATTATACCACAAATCAAGTCGTTCTTCCTCTAGATTTTAGTTTTCAGTTAGAAAAAAACGATATTGCGTTTGCCATTGATCAATTAGTTGAAAGTATTCCGGAGGAACGCTTTCTTCCTTTTCATCATCAAATGGGGCCTTCTTCTTATCATCCGAAAATGATGATGAAGATGATTTTATGTGCCTACACACAATCTGTATTTTCTGGTCGCAAGATTGAAGCCTTGACGAAAGACAGTATTCGCATGATGTGGCTTACTCAAAGTTATCAACCTAGTTATCGAACCATCAATCGTTTTCGAGTGAATCCTTTAGTGAATGCACTCCTTCGGGAGTGCTTCGTCCAGTTCCGTAGCCAATTAGTCAAGGAACAATTAATCGATGAAGAAGCCATTTTTATCGATGGTACAAAGATTGAAGCCAACGCCAATAAATACACCTTTGTTTGGAGAAAATCCATTGATAACTTTGATAAAAAGCTTACTGAAAAATCAAATTTTCTCTACGATGAATTGTTAAAGAATCAAATTATTCCTGAAATTGAGCGAGAGTCCTCAAAAGAATTATCTGTCACTGAATTAGGTAAGATTGAAGAAAATCTCGCGCATGTTGTCGAAAAGTTTACAGAAAAAATCGAACAAGCAGAGGATGGAATTACGCGCAAATCAATCCGTTCTAAACGAAAAATTCCTAAAAAATTAAGGACACTTTTCAAGGACTTTAAAGAGCGAAAACTCGCTTATCAAAAACATAGACAGATTTTAGGGCAACGAAACAGTTACTCTAGAACTGATCTAGATGCCACTTTTATGCGCATGAAAGACGATCATATGAAAAATGGTCAGTTGAAAGCAGGTTATAATCTTCAAATCGCCACGAACAGTCAGTATATTTTAGGCTATGATCTTTTCTCAAATCCAACAGATACACGAACATTGCGCCCTTTTTTAACCACTTTAAAAGAGCGTTTCTTTGATCTGCCAAACTATATTGTCGCAGATGCCGGCTATGGAGGAGAAGAAAACTATCAAGCGGTTTTAGAGGATCACGAGCGAACACCACTCATCACTTATGCCATGTACCATAAAGAACAGAAGAAAAAGTTTAAACAAAATCCGTTCCTTCCAGCAAACTGGTCGTATCAGGAATTAGATGATACGTTTCTTTGTCCAAACGGACGAAAAATGAATTTTCGAAACTATTCTATTCGTACAGATAAATATGGCTTTAAACGTTATTTAAAACGGTATGAATGTGAAGACTGCTCGAATTGTCCTCTTCGAAGCCAGTGTACAAAAGCGAAGAGTGACAAGAATCGTGAGATTCAAAAGAACATGAATTGGGAATACTTTAAAGCAAGAATTCAACAGCTGCTTTCAGAAGAAGAAACAGGTAAACTCTATCGTCAACGAAAAATTGACGTCGAACCAGCTTTCGGACATTTGAAGGCTTGTTTAGGGTTCACTCGGTTCTCTGTTCGAGGGAAACAACAGGCACACAATGAAATTGGATTCGCGTTAATCGCAGTAAATTTAAGGAAATATAGGCTAAGTAAGCTAGAAAACATGAAGGATTCTCCCAATAATCTAAAAAATAAAAGACTGAAAATCATTTTTTACGATTTTCGGTCTTTTATTTTAAGGTTTTTGGGACTTACGTCCCAAGCTCTTTTTTTATAAGTCATCTTGTATTTCGATATCAGGAAATGAAATGGTAAAGCTTGTTCCCTTACCTTCTTCACTTGTGACACTAATTTTTCCTTTGTGAAGTCTGACTAACTGCTCAACAATGGATAAACCTAAGCCAGATTCACCATATTTTGTATTTTTTCTGGATGGGTCAACTTTATAATAACGATCCCAAATATTTTGAACCTGCTCATCTGACATACCGATACCGGTATCAGTAATGGTTATGATCGTTTCTAAATATCCTTTTTGCAGATGGATAAGAATCTCACCATCTTGAGTAAATTGAATCGCATTTTGAATAATGTTCACCATTATCTGAACAAAACGATCATAATCAGCATAGACTTCGATTGCTTCTTCTGTTTCCAATATAAGCTTATCATTCGCAGAATCAGCTTTTCCTTCCAATTGAGTCAGAATATTTTTTAAGGTTTCAGTTGCGTTGAATTTTTTCACAACGATACTAATTTGGTTGGTTCGAATTTTTTCGTAGTCCAAATTTTCGTTCACTAATCGAATGAGACGAGAGGTTTCATTTTGCATCAATTTAATGGCATTCTCTCTTTGATCATCTGGGATCGCATTATATTGCAGTCCTTCTAGTAAGCCATTGATTGTAGTCAAAGGTGTTCTCATCTCATGAGAAGCATCGGCCATAAATTGACGTCTTCGATCCTCTTGCCGATCGATTTCTTCTCTGGATTCTTTCAGTGATTCGGCCATTTTATTAAAATCTTCTGCCAAATCATCGAATTCATCTTTATCATGACTCACAAGTTTGATATCAAAATTACCACTAGTGATCTCCTTTGTTGCTTTTCGCATACGATTGATTCGCTTCACTTGGAAACTGGCAAAGAAATAACTTAAAATCAACCCTACAATACTTGAGATAATAAACCCTTTGATCAAATTAGCAGTTATCGCATCCACACTATCAGAAACATTTTTAGCTGGCTGGGTAATGATCAATGCGCCTATGATGATATTTTCATTTTGGTCATTTGTTGTACTGACTGGCATCATCACATATGATGACATGCGTTTGTTTCCGTATATATCTTTGTTGATTGTTGTATATTCTTGCTGCCCTTGCATCAGAGCGCTCCAATTTTCTTTGATCACAGAATCATCTATCTTTTTTTCAGTCTTCAAAGGATATTGTACATGCATACTTTCATCATAAAAAACAAATTGAACATCTTGATTGCTTAAAAAACCTTCAAATAAACTAAACGATGTATTCCATAAATCCTGATCAGTCATTCCAGGAAATCTACTGATTGAATCTTTTGCTTTCCACGCTGATATAGCATATCCTCTAAGTTGCTCATAATTGTTATCTTGCATCGTTTTTTTCGTCAATTGCGTAAAAGAAGTCCCGACAATCAAAATAATAAGAATGATCACACCCCAAAAAGCCAGCAGTTGTTGATATAAATATTTCATCTAAGCTACTCCAGAATCGTCAAATTTATATCCTACGCCCCAAACTGTTTGAATGACTTGTGGTCCCACTTTTTCAATTTTTTGACGTAATTTTTTAATATGCGCATCTACCGTCCGTTCATCACCAAAATATTGATAATCCCAAACCATTTCAAGTAACTGTTCCCGAGAAAACACTTGTCTTGGTTTTTTGGCTAATGTATAAAGTAAATCGAATTCTTTTGGTGTTAAGCCATCGATCAATTTATTATCCAGATACGCTTCTCTTGTCTTTGTATTCATCTTAAAGTGATCTGTTTCCACATCAAATGTATCACTTAAACGATCCGTAGAGTCAGGCGCATGTTCACCGATCTCTGACCGACGATGTAATGCTTTGATCCGCGCGATCAACGTTAGAGGACTAAAGGGTTTTGTCACATAATCATCTGCTCCCATCTCTAAACCGATCACTTGATCGCTTTCGGAATCTCTTGCCGTCAGCATTATTATCGGAACGGTATTTGAAATTTTGCGAATTTCGCGACAGACTGACATTCCGTCCATCGTCGGCAAATTCAAATCTAATGTGATCATATCCCACTTTTCTGGATTTGCTAAAAATGTATCTAATCCTTCTTTACCATCATATTCAAACGTCGCTTCCCAGCCCTCATTTAAAAAAAACATTTGCATCATTTCTGATACAGATACACTATCTTCAATCATCAATACATTCATTTTCATTCGCCTCTTTCTCTTTAAATTTAACGTCATTTATATTATACTCTAAAAATAACCAAGCTCCAATAACTTCTCTCTTTCTTCAAAAAAGCTTTGTCTTTTGTTCAATTTTTGATAAGATTAGGTATGAAAGGACGTTGAAAATTCATGGAAAATATACAAGCAGTTGCTTTTTTTGATTTAGATGGAACCTTATTGAATCACAAGTCACAAATCACACCTGAGATAACAGAGGCTGTTAGCCGCTTGAAAGCAAACAATGTCTTACCCCTAATCGCAACTGGACGAACCGTTGTAGAAATCGATCATTTCATGAAGGACAGTGGCATCGATTCAGCTATTGTTATGAATGGTCAGTTTATTCAAGTTGATGGAAAAAAAGTTTATTCAGATGAATTCACTTATGAAGAGTGCTTAAATATGTTTGAACACGTGAAAAGTTTGGGTCATGAGCTTTCCTTTTACAATGATCGTCAAATTTGGTGTTCTGGGCATAATGAGATAGTAACTAAAGCATATGATTTTATTCATTCTGATGCTCCTGTGATCGATCGATCTACCTTGAAAGATAAAACAGTCAATATGATGTTGATTTTGTCAGAAGACGGTGACGAGCATTATTTGAAACATTTCCCAGAAATGACCTTTTATCGTAATGGGCCCTTTTCTATTGACACTGTCAGAAAAGGTGTTTCTAAAGGATCAGGTGTAAAAAAACTATTTCAAAAACTAGAGTTGCCATCTGTTCCCACATTTGCCTTTGGCGACGGAATGAATGACATTGCTTTATTTGAAGCATGCGACAACAAAATTGCTATGGGCAATGCACGAAATGAGTTAAAAGAACGATCCAGTTTTATTACTAAGAAAAATACTGAAGGCGGAATCGTCCATGCCTTAAAGCATTTTGATTTGATTTAAGAATACGATTAAAAAAAGGCTAGGATATACTCTATGAGTCATACCCTAGCCTTAAAGAATCTGAATAAACGGTTGGAGCAGAAGCAACTTATTTCTCGGAGTTAAACGCTTCTGTCCCAACCTCTTCTTTTTTATGTCTTTTTTGATGAACACAGATAACGGTTCCTGTCACTTGAATTAGTAAGAGAAAGAGTAAAAATACGCTTAGTCCTATATGTCCTTGATCGAAGGTTATTTTTAACAATACAAGTAAAATCAGACTGCTTACTGAATAAAGTGACCATTGTTTACCCATAATATCTAGACCCCTTTGGTTTGTTACCTATAAGGATAGGACTTTTGATTAGAAAATGCAAGGATCTTTTGGGTATCTGTGAAGTTTCCTATGTTTTTTTAGTGTTTCTTTATAATTTTAAGGATAATCTAAACAAATAGGCTTTAAATTTATCTATTTCGACTGGTAAAATGGTCTATCCATTTAAAATGGTTAAGAAAAGTGATACACTAATTTTAGTGTAACGTTTACAGTAAGGAGTTTTGGATCTATGAAAGAAAAGAAACCATCAACGATACAGCTTATTTTAGATACATGTTTAATGGCTGGTAAAATAATGACTGAAAGTGGGTCTGAGGTTTATCGCGTTGAAGATACAATGAACCGAATTGCTGAAAATGCTGGTCAAAAAGAAAGTGTTAGCTATGTCACAGCAACAGGTCTTTTCATGGGCTTTCGTTCCAGTAATTATACCCAATTAGAAAACGTAACAGAGCGAAGTATCAACTTAGAAAAAGTAGCGATCGTGAACAACCTCTCACGAAAATTTGCGAATAAAGAAATCACTTTAGAAGAATTGAATCTAAAACTTTCAAATATCGATCATGAAGCGCCAACTTATTCTGTTTCATTACAAATTTTTGCAGCAGGACTGGTCAGTTGTACACTTATGTATATATTTGGTGGAACTTGGCAAGATTTTTTAGCGACTTTTGTCATTGGCATGGTCGGCTTTGGCGTTTCTTTTTTTGCCAAGAATTTACTGAATATTAAGTTTTTGGATGATTTTCTAGCTGCTTTTACAATTGGTTTATTCGCTTATTTAGCTGTCAGATTTCACTTAGCTGTAAATATTGATAACATTATTATCGGTGCTGTTATGCCCCTTGTACCTGGTGTTGCGATCACAAATTCATTCAGAGATATTCTAGCAGGTCATTTATTAAGTGGAACGGCGCGTGCAACCGAAGCAATATTTGTTGCTGGTTCGATTGGCATTGGCATTGCGATCGTATTTAAATTATTTATGTAAGGGGAAATGATAGTGGAAGTGGTTATTCATTGTTTATTCAGCTATTTAAGCACAGTTACTTTTGGAATTGTTACAAATGTTCCTAGAAAAGTGTTAAACGCTTGCGGTATAACTGGAGCTGTTGGGTGGATGATTTATTGGTCTACTAAAAATATGGACTCAGGAGACATTTTTGCTAATTTTCTTGGTGCGATGGGTATTGGTTTGTTAAGTATCTATTTTTCGCGCAGAAAAAAAATGCCAATGACGATTTTTAATATTCCTAGTCTTGTACCTTTAGTCCCAGGTGGACCTGCCTATCAAGCAGTTAGAAATATTGTTTTAGGTGATTATATTGGAGGAGCACATTCAATTATTAAAGTAATCATGACCGCAGGAGCAATTGCAGCTGGTTTTATGGTAACTGGAATTGTTGAACGTCTGTTAAAAAAAATAGTAGACAAAAATAAATCAGTACTAAAAAAAGGTGTGAAACAAAAGTAACTTTCACTTTTGTTTCACACCTTTTTTAGTCAAGAGCGATTTCTTCTGCTTCTTCTTCAAAGAACAATAGTAAATCTTGCAAGGTCAATTTTTCTTTTTCTACTTGATTCAAATCTTTGATGATTTGACCTTTTTGTAACACGATCAGTCTATTCCCATAACGTAAAGCATCTTCCATGCGATGAGTGATCATCAAACATGTTAATTGCCCTTCTTTGATTCGTTGGTCTGTCAACTGCATCAATTGTTTAGACGTTTTAGGATCTAATGCTGCTGTATGTTCATCTAAAAGCAGTAACTCAGGTTTCGTCAAAGTTGCCATCAATAGACTTAATGCTTGTCTCTGTCCTCCGGAAAGATTGCCTGTCGGAGTATCTAGATGATTTTCTAGTCCATTACCAACTTCACTGCAGATTTTAGTAAATAAAGTACGTTCTTCATTTATTTTACGCAAACGAAATCCACGTCTTTTTCCTCGATACTTAGCTAAGAGTAAATTCTCAGCAACAGTCATTCTTGGCGCAGTTCCCATTTTTGGATCCTGGAAGACACGAGCTAAGTATTTGGCTCTTTTTTCTTCTGAGTAGGTTGTAATATTCTGATCATTGATGAACAACTCACCTTCACTTAAAGCTAAGGTTCCAGCAATGCTATTAAATAGCGTACTCTTACCTGCACCATTTCCGCCAAGTACCGTGACGAATTCACCTTGAGCAATTTTTAAATTCACGTGATTTAAAATCGTTTTTGTTTCGTTCAGTCCATTATCAATACGCTTTGTTGCATTTCTAAGTTCTAAAACTGTACTCATTTTTCACCCTCCTTTTGCGGTAAAAAGTGTAAATTCAATGCTTTTTTCAATTGTGGAATCATTAAACATAGGGCTAAAATCACAGCTGAAAAGATTTTTAAGTAGGTTGTGTCAAATCCTAATTTGATGACGAGTAAAATAAGTAGTTGGTATATTATACTTCCAACAACAATTGCGACTAAGCGCTCTGCAAAGGTCAATTCCCCAAACAGCACTTCACCTATGATGATCGACGCCAAACCGATAACGATTACGCCTGTTCCTTTGTTGACATCCGCATAACCATCGTTTTGGGCAATCAACGCACCAGATAATGCAATCACGCCATTAGATAACGTCAATCCTAATATTTTCATAGAATCTGTTTTAATTCCGATTGAACGTGCCATATGTTCATTATCGCCTGTTGCGATGTAGGCTTGTCCTAAATTCGTATTAAAGAAAAATAGTAATAAACTAATAATAATTGTTAAAAAAATTACACCTAAAAAAATGATATCGTAATAATTAGGTAAATTTAGTTGTAAAAAGAAATCTTGGATTTTTGGTTTGTTCAATAAAGATAAATTTGGTGTCTGCATCACGTAAAGAATAACAGAATTTAAACCTGACATGACCAATATTCCTGCCAATATTACTGGAATTTTTCCCTTAGTAAATAGTAACCCCGTCACAAGACCGGCACACATCCCTGCTAAAACACCAAGCAAGGTAGCAAAAATCGGATGAATCCCCGATGTAATAGCTGTTACACAAACTGCTCCACCAAGTGGAAATGATCCTTCCGTTGTCATATCCGGAAAATTTAAAATACGATATGTCATGAAGATCCCTAATCCTAATATTGCCCATAACATTCCTTGTCCAATTGCTGAAACTATCATTTGATCCTCTCCTTGTGGTTATTCTATAATGGTTGCATTTGATTTGATATTTTCAGGAATTGAAATTCCTAATTTTTCTGCTTGCTTTTGATTGATGATGATATCCCCTGTTTTAAATGTATAAATCGGTGTCGTTTCAGGTTTTGCTTTTCCAGATAAAACATCAGCTGCCATCTTTCCTGTTTGAACTCCTAATTCGAATTGATTGATCCCTACTGTAGCCAGTCCACCTTGTTCAACCATTGTATCTACTGAAGGAATAATCGGTGTTTTTGTTTTATTGGCTTCGCTTACGACTGTTTGCATTGCATTAGCGATTGTATTATCAGTCGGAATATAAATGAAATCCACTTCACTCGTCATCACTTGAACTGTTTGCGCTATTTCATTACTGGAAGGAACAGCAAATGTTTTTACTGCTAACCCTTTCTCTTCAGCAACCTTTTTTGCTTCTTCAACTTGATATTTAGAATTTTCCTCAGATGAGGCATAAAGAATTCCAACTTTTTTACTTTTCGGCAAAATTTCCATTGCTAAATCAAACTGAGCAGCAACTGGTGACTTATCACTTACACCAGTAATATTGCCTCCTGGTTTTTGATCATCGGCTACCAGACCGGCACTGACAGGATCAGTGATCGCCCCAAGAATGATTGGTATTTCAGAAGTTGTATTAGCAAGCGCTTGAGCTGCCGGCGTTGCAATCCCAATCAAAACATCTGACTTTTTTTCTTGTATCAATTGTTGGCTCATTGTGGCTAGTTTGCTTTGATCCGCCTGTCCGTTTTGAAAAACAATTTGCATATTTTCGCCATCTTTATAGCCGTTTTCTTTCAAACCAGTTTGAATTCCTTTATAAATTTGATCTAAGGCTGGATGACTGACAAATTGTAAGACACCAACTGTGGGAAGTTTTTGTTTTGCTGTTTCTTTCTTTCCTATAAAAAATGATCCAATCAAAAAAACAACAATCATTACTACCACAGCGGATAAACGATTTTTTCTCATATTTTTTCCTCTCTCTCTTATAATTTAACGATTTCAAACAAAAAACAACGACAAATCCTAAAAAGGAGCGGTCGTTGTTTTATCAACAAAAACCACATAGAACGATCCTCTATGCGGTCAAAAAATCATCTTTAATAAGCCGACATAGATACAAAATTTAGAATTTGTCTTCTAAAGTTGTATCTACGAGAGTATCATACATACAACTATCTACGCCAGTTTTGCCATGAATTATTCAATTCTTTGATTGGTTTTGATAGCCCGTTCATGTACTCACCCCTCTAGTTTTTCTGTTAAAATCAGTTTACACTATAAAGAATTTGTTCGTCAAGCCTAAAATTGATTTAAATAAAGAATATTTTGAACTCTATTTAGGTCTCACGATTTTTTAAGCGTCTACGATAACTCCAACTATCTTTATTTTCTCTAAATGGATAAAAATCTAAATTTGTAAACATTTTTTGTGAGGCTTTATTCCAATTAAATATTTCACTAACTGTAATAAAATCTCTGCCTAATTTTTTTGACTTATAGATGAAATATTTTGTAACGATTCTCCCAATATGACGATTACGAAATGCTTGGTCGATCACAATAGCGTAATCATCTTCTGCTAACCAGACATCACCGATTATTTGAGGTCGATCCCCTCCATTATATTCAATATAATAAAGTAGCCCATGCTCATTTTGCCATTCGTACATTTGTTGAATTTGCTCTTTGGTGTAGCTAATTTTTATTCCAACTATATTACGCATACTTTCTGGATCTTGATACCATTTTAAGGACTCTTTGCGAATCTTGTCAAAAGGAATCAAACGAATCTTTTCAGTTATCCGGACCTTTTTTGACGTATTACGATTGAAAGAGGACTCAGTTTTAGGCCAAGTCCTCTTTCTTACTAAATCTGTCGCCAAAGTCCGCCACTTAATTCTTGCCACGTCGTTCACTTCTAACGTATACACGCTTTACTCTAGGTTTCATCATAAAAAGTCCCAATAAACTGAATAGAATAAATTCTCTCATATCAAGCCCTTCTCTCTACTAAATTGATTTTATTGTGCAACTGAATCCGCTTCTGCAGAATTTTCTATCGATTGTTCTTCACTGCTTGCATTTTCAGCTGGTGGTTGAGTTGACTCTGTTGTATTAGGCGTTTGCGCTGGTGGCTGCTGAATACTCTCTCCTAAACTAGACAATGGTAATTGATTCAAAGATGGAATAAGCATCGTTTTTGCATCAAAACTTTCATCCACGATAACTCGATTTTTTTCTTTTCCATTTTCAAAGAAAATAATTGTTACGTCGTTCTGTTTGATTTCGTAATTTTTTTCTATTTCACCCACATTGTAAACCATTGGATAGATATAAATACTATGATTGAAATCATTCATTTGCTCAGAACTTTTTAATACATCAATGACATTTTCATATGTTCTTCCACTAGGTACTGAGAATAAAACCGTCATTGCTGTTTTTTCTTTGATCTCTTCATCAGCAGTTTTAGTATTTAAATAATTGGCTTTTTTTGCCAGTTTTTCTTGGCTTACTAAAGACTTAATTTCAGAAGCACGAATATTCGCTTGCACTTTCGGTACTACTATGAATAAGCTTATAATAAATAGCACGATCACGGCCAGCATGATTGCCGTAAGTTTTTTTTGTCTATTTAAATAAGCGACAAAATCATCTTTAACATCTACAAAATTCTTCTTCATTTCTTCTCTCCTCTGCTACTTGTACCTCTATTATACTAGTACTTGATTCCTTTGCCTAGTATAACAAATAATACCAGCGTTATTTTTAATAAAAAAGGAGGTTTTTCACTTAAAATTATATAATTATAAAAAAACAATAATAATAGAATCTGTTTTCATTGGTTGACAAACAGATCTCTCTAGCCTATACTTTTCAATATGATGAATACATTAAAATACGATGAAAAGAAGAGTACTGTTTTTAGAAAATTAATGAGAGAGTCTCGGTAGCTGAAAAGAGATAATTTGAGAAAACAGGAAGATGGCCTTTTAGTTTTTATTGGGAACGCCCATTACAGCGTTAAGGTATTGATTGCATCTGTACCTATTGAGAAAAATCTTGTGAGAGATTTTTGAATTAAAGGTGGTAACGCGTTCAATCGTCCTTTACTTTTGCAAAAAAGTATTGGACTTTTTTTATTTTCCAACAAGTCTGACAAAAATAGAGGAACCATTGAAAAGCGAATCAACAAAGCCTGTCAATTTATATCTCTAAATCAGGTTTGCTTATCTCCTCAATATGGTTTTTCATCAATACATGAAAGAAACCACTTGACGGAAAAAGATCAATGGAAGAAAATTAATTTTGTAAAAACAATTACTGAAAAAATTTGGCAAGACGCATACAACTAAAAAGGAGGCAACAACATGACAATTATTAAAGAGATTCCATTTCGATACGATCAAGTAGGTAGCTTTTTGCGACCTACGACATTAAAAACTGCAAGAGAAAATTTTTTAAATCAAACAATTTCTGCTCAAGAACTAAAAACAATTGAAGATCAAGCCATCATTGAATTAATCAACCTACAAGTTAAAAACGGCTTAAAAGCCGTTACAGATGGTGAGTTCCGCCGAAGTTGGTGGCATCTAGACTTTCTTTGGGGATTAAACGGGGTAACACAAACAACACCTGAACATGGCTATCAATTTAATGAAGTTGAAACAAGAGCAGCTTCTTATGAAATTTCAGATAAAGTCTCCTTCAATCCGAATCATCCTTTTTTTGAGGCATTTACTTTTTTAAAGCAGCATACACCTGAAGGAATTAGTGCAAAAGCTACAATTCCCTCTCCAACGTTACTTTTCAATCGTAAGAGTGATACATTTACTTATGAAAGTTACAAAGATGAGAATGCGTTTATCGATGATTTGGCAAAAGCGTATCATCAAACGATTCTGAAATTTTATGATTTAGGCTGTCGTTATCTCCAACTCGATGATACTTCTTGGGGGATGTATACTGGGTTTATTGAAAATGCTAAGACGGAAGACGAAATCAAGCATTGGCAACAGCAATGTGAGGCTGGTGTTTCCGTTGTGAACAAATTACTGAAGGATCTACCCGATGACTTGACAATTACAATGCATGTTTGCCGCGGCAATTATAAATCTGATTGGGCAATTGCAGGAGCTTATGACCATGTTGCGACGTACTTAGCACAATTGGCTATTGATGGCTACTTCTTAGAATATGATGATGACCGCTCAGGTGGATTTGAACCATTAGCACAAATTTACAAAAATGATCCCACAAAAAAAGTGGTCCTTGGTTTAGTCACTTCTAAGTTTCCAGAATTAGAATCAAAAGAAAATTTAACTAAGCGAATTAAGGAAGCGACAACGTATATTCCCTTAGAAAATCTTTGTCTTTCTCCTCAGTGCGGCTTTGCTTCTACAGAAGAAGGAAATTATTTAACTGAGGACGAACAATGGGCAAAAGTAAGATTAGTTGTTGATACAGCAAAACAAATTTGGCCAGATGCGTAACAAAAAACAAGAAGCTTTGGATAAAACCAGCTTCTTGTTTTTTGTTATCGATTCACTGAACGAGCCATTCGATTGATCGTATGACGCATTCCGCGAATGGCAACAGACATCTCATAAATATTTTCAACTGGGGCAAGTCCACCATATCCGGCATCACCAATATGCTGAATGTCGACCCCACAAATTTTATTGGTCAATGCAATTTGTCGAATTGTTTCTTTATTCGCGCTTTCTTGACTAGTTCCAATCGCAGACATTGTTAATAAATTATATTTTTTTGCAATAGCTACTGCCTCTTTCATATTTTCCTCTGCAAAACCTTGTACAGTTCCAACAGCTGGTAATAATAAAATATCCGCGCCAGCCTCTGCATATGCTTTTACGGCTTCCATAGAAACAACTGGCTCATCTGAGCCTGCGCTATGCATTTTTCCAGCAATGATCAATCCAGAAAAATTTTCTTTTGCTATTTTAACTGCTTTGGCAATTTCCAAATTAGTCACACCGGTCCCGGGATTTCCTGTCAAACAAATAAAATCAATGCCCATTTCTTCTGCTTTTTGAATCGTTTCTTTTGAGCTTATGCGGCCAGAACTGATGGTTAATTTATCACTAAACATAGCCGATGACTCATCAACTGGTTCTAAATTTACTCCGATTGGACGTCCAACCAGCTCTTTTAAAATAGGAATTGGATTTATTTTGTTTGACTCTGGGTTCTGCCAATAGCTCATGACCTCATCAAAAGACATACCTGGAATTCCTTGTACGATTGGATTGAAGCAATCAAAAACATTTAATAAAATTAAATCTGCTCCAAATGCAGCAGCAACTTCTGCATTACTAATATCTCCAGCTTGAGGCGATGCTATAACGACATTTTCTGACAAAATCGTCCGACCTTCGCTCGCTTTGATTGACTGTTTAAGCTCCTCCGCCGTCATTTTTGCGACTTCACTGTAACTAGCACTGATTAATCTTTTTACCATGATATTTCCTCCCTGTACTAAATCTAGTTATATTATACTAAATATTATAGGAAAGCGCAGTCATTTGTTAAATCGATTCATCAAATTCACATTCTTGAGCTTTTATTTCTCACTTCCTTTCTAAATAAAAAGAACTCCGTTATAATAGTATTATTATGTATATAGAATTGAGGGATGTTTATGTCATTTGATGGCGTATTTACTCATGCAATGGTCTCAGAATTATCCGAGACCCTCGCCACAGGCCGAATTTCAAAAATTCACCAGCCTTATGAAAATGAAATTATTTTAATTATTCGTACTAAGGGAAAAAATCATAAATTACTTCTATCAGCTCACCCAAGTTATGCAAGGATCCAACTGACCGAAATCGCTTATGCCAATCCTGGTACACCACCAAACTTTGTCATGATGCTGCGTAAATTTCTTGAAGGAGCTATTTTGGAAAGGATCCATCAAATCGATAATGATCGAGTGATTCATTTTACTTTCTCAAAAAGAGATGAACTAGGTGATTTACAAAATATCGTTCTAATCGTTGAATTGATGGGTAGACATAGTACAATTGTTTTGATAAATAAGGAAAACGGCAAGATATTAGATGCCATCAAACATATTGGAAGCTCTCAAAATAGTTATCGTTCACTACTCCCTGGTGTTGAATACATTGATCCTCCCAAACAAAATTTAGAAAATCCTTTCTTATCGACTAAAGAAAAAGTTTTTGACATTCTTTCAAAAACAAGCGAAATTAATGGAAAATACCTACAAAGTCAATTTCAAGGATTAGGGAAAGACACAGCAGATGAGCTAGCGTTTCTTTTAAATGGGCAACCAAACGAGAAAATGCCTGTTTGGAAAACCTTTTGGTCGATGATTGAACATGAAATTTCACCAACATTAACGATTAGGGAAAATAAAGAATTCTTTACGCCGCTTCCTTTTGCATCTCTGAAAGGAAAACAAGAAAATTTTGTAAATCTTAGTAAACTACTAGATGCATTTTATGGCGGTAAAGCTGAAAAAGACCGTGTAAAACAACAAGGCGGCGAATTGATTCATAAAATCGAAAATGAACTAAAACGAAATCAAAGTAAAGTTATAAAGCTTCAACAAACTTTGGCCGATACAGAACATGCTGAAAATTATCGACGTGACGGTGAACTTTTGACGACATTTATGACTCAAGTTCCAAAGGGCGCTGAATTCGTTGAATTACCTAATTATTACGAAGAAGATCATTTATTAAAAATAAAATTAAATCCAGCACTTACGCCAAATCAAAATGCTCAAAAATATTTTCAAAAATATCAAAAACTAAAAAATGCAGTCAAAGTAGTACATGGACAAATTGAACAAACTAACCAAGAAATCAGCTATTTGGAGTCTGTTTTATCTCAATTAGAAATCGCTGGTCCAATGGATATCGAGATGATTCGGGAAGAATTGATTGAACAAGGCTATGTAAAAAAACGTGGCACAAAGAAACAGAAACAACCAAAAAAAAGCAAACCAGAAGAATTTTATTCAAGTGATGGTACGCTAATTCTTGTTGGTCGTAATAATCTGCAAAATGATCAGCTTACTCTTAGAACAGCAAGAAAAACAGATATTTGGCTCCACGCAAAAGACATTCCTGGATCTCATGTAATTATCAAGGATACAGATCCATCTGATGAAACACTATCAGAAGCTGCAAATCTTGCCGCTTATTATTCTAAATATCGCTTGTCTGCTCAAGTACCCGTTGATTATGTCCAAGTAAAACATGTGCATAAACCAAATGGCGCTAAACCGGGATATGTTATTTATGAAAATCAAAAAACAATCTTTGTTACACCAGATGAACAAGTTATAGAAACATTAAAGAGTTTGGGACATAAGTCCTAACGAAAAATCCAGATACCAATCAACTTGATTGGCATCTGGATTATTTTTTTCTATAAAAATAAGAACACCTTTGCTAGAATAAAAGTAACTACACAAATAAACAAGCGAGGTGTTCTTATGTTTAAAAATTATACCACAAATCAAGTCATTCTTCCTCTAGATTTTAGTTTTCAGTTAGAAAAAAATGATATCGCATTTGTTATTGATCAATTAGTGGAAAGTATTCCCGAGGCACGTTTTCTTCCTTTTCACCATCAGATGGGTCCTTCTTCTTATCATCCCAAAATGATGATGAAGATGATTTTATGCGCCTACACACAATCTGTATTTTCTGGTCGCAAGATTGAAGCGTTGACGAAAGACAGTATTCGCATGATGTGGCTCACTCAAAGCTATCAACCTAGCTATCGAACAATCAATCGTTTCCGTGTGAATCCCTTAGTGAACACACTCCTTCGGGAGTGCTTCGTCCAATTCCGTAGTCAATTAGTCAAGGAACAATTAATCGATGAAGAAGCTATTTTTATCGATGGCACAAAGATTGAAGCCAACGCAAATAAATATACCTTTGTTTGGAGAAAATCCATTGATAACTTTGACAAAAAACTCACCGAAAAATCAACCTTTCTTTATGATGAACTATTGAAAAATACGATTATTCCTGAAATTGAGCGCGAGTCCGAAAAAGAATTATCTGTCACTGAATTAGGCAAGATTGAAGAAAATCTCGCGCATGTTGTCGAAAAGTTTACAGATAAAATCGAACAAGCAAAGGATGGAATTACGCGCAAATCAATTCGTTCTAAACGAAAAGTTCCAAAAAAATTAAGGAAACTTTTCAAAGACTTTAAAGAGCGAAAACTCGCTTATCAAAAACATAGACAGATTTTAGGACAACGAAACAGCTATTCTAGAACAGATCCAGATGCCACTTTTATGCGCATGAAAGACGATCATATGAAAAATGGTCAGTTGAAAGCAGGTTATAATCTTCAAATCGCCACGAACAGTCAGTATATTTTAGGCTATGATCTTTTCTCAAATCCAACAGATACACGAACATTGCGCCCTTTTTTAACCACTTTAAAAGAGCGTTTCTTTGATCTGCCAAACTATATTGTCGCAGATGCCGGCTATGGAGGAGAAGAAAACTATCAAGCGGTTTTAGAGGATCACGAGCGAACACCACTCATCACTTATGCCATGTACCATAAAGAACAGAAGAAAAAGTTTAAACAAAATCCGTTCCTTCCAGCAAACTGGTCGTATCAGGAATTAGATGATACGTTTCTTTGTCCAAACGGACGAAAAATGAATTTTCGAAACTATTCTATTCGTACAGATAAATATGGCTTTAAACGTTATTTAAAACGGTATGAATGTGAAGACTGCTCGAATTGTCCTCTTCGAAGCCAGTGTACAAAAGCGAAGAGTGACAAGAATCGTGAGATTCAAAAGAACATGAATTGGGAATACTTTAAAGCAAGAATTCAACAGCTGCTTTCAGAAGAAGAAACAGGTAAACTCTATCGTCAACGAAAAATTGACGTCGAACCAGCTTTCGGACATTTGAAGGCTTGTTTAGGGTTCACTCGGTTCTCTGTTCGAGGGAAACAACAGGCACACAATGAAATTGGGCTTGCGCTAATGGCTGTAAATTTGAGAAAATATAGGCTAAATAAGCTATCAAACAAGAATAATTCTCCCAAGAAACTAAAAAACAGAAGACTAAAAATCATTTTTATGATTTTCGGTCTTCTGTTTTATTTGTCTTAAGACTTATGTCCCAAGCTCTTTTTAATCACGCGAAACCATAGCTCGTTTCACCAATTTATTCGATACCTCAGAGATAATGTCGTTTGCTGAAATACCTTGTAGTACTGGTTTTTTAAGGGTCATATAAAAAATATACTCAGGGTTTTCAGTGGGTGTGATCGTAACGACAGAATGTAGATACTCCTGTTTTTGATAACTACCATTTTCAAAAAATTCTGCTGTACCCGTTTTTGCAGAAACATTTAGTCCGTCAATTGCATATTCTTTTCCCATTCCGTATTTAGGATCTACTGTAACATCCTGCATGTACGCCAACACTTTTCCAGCCGTCTCACTAGAAATTGGCGTTCCAACATTTTCTGGCTGGATAGTTGTTTCTTCTCCAGTTGGGGAAACCACTTTGCTGATAATATTCGGTTTCATCATTTTTCCGCCATTGGCAATAGCAGTATAGGCTTGAAGCATTTGTAAATGGGTAACAGAGATACCTTGTCCATAAGAGGTCATTGCGCGATCGACTGTTGTCTTATTTTGGATTTCTCCAGCTGCTTCACCAGATAATCCAAAATTTGTACTTTGACCAAAACCAAATTTTTTAAGGTATTCTTGCCATAAATCTGGCATACGTTCCTGAAGTGTCACCATACCAACATTACTTGACCACGCTAACCCTTGTCTAAACGTCATATTCCCTTCGCCGACACCATTATTCCAATCATTGATCGTTGCATCATCAACCTTAATACTACCTGAGGTGAATTGCTCACTTTCATTGAATTTATTTTCTTCGATTGCACTTGCGACCATCATACTTTTCATTGTTGAACCCGGTTCGTAAACATCTTCTAAAAGAATATTTCTCCAACTATTCTCAGCCTCCCCCAATCCGTTTTTGGTATCCAGTTCAAACGAAGGTCTTTGAGAAGTAGCTAATATGTTGCCGGTTTTTGCTTCCATCAATGTGGCTGTAATAAGCTCTGGCTGATACTTTTGCATCGTATTGTCCAATAACTCTTCTAGGTAAGATTGCAGATTACTATCTAATGTCGTATAAATATCACTTCCATCAACCTGCTTTGTTTCTTTTACACTACCTGGTTTTACATCACCTAAAGGAGAGTTTTTTTCAAAACTTCTAGAGCCATTTTTACCAGATAATTTATTGTTATAGGCTTCTTCAATCCCCATTACACCTTTTTCATTTCCCTTATCATCTTCTTGGGTGTAGCCAATAAAGTAAGACGCAAAATTTCCAGATTGATAGCTACGTTTTTTTTCTTCTCTAAAATAGATACCCGATATATTTTGCTGTTTTAATGCTTCTTCAATATTTCTTTTTGTTTCAAAATTTAGATTTCTGCCATTTGTTCCAAACTCAACTGTTGTAATGGCTTCTCCGTCTTCATTTACGCTAGGTTTTAATTGCTTTAGTGTCGTTGCTTTATCGATTTTCACATATTTTTCAAAAAGTTCTGCGATCGCTGGCCAATCTTTTTCTTGAACGTATAATTTTTTGCCTTCTAAATCAGTATAGTTTTCATCTAAAATCGCATATAACGAAAATGCACTAGAATCTTCCACTAAGACATTACCATCTTTGTCAAAAATTGAGCCGCGTTTTGCTTCAAGTGTCTCGTGTACTTGGTAAAGTTCTTTTGTTTTTTCATCTAAAGAAACACCTGCAACTTTACCTGTTACTACAATATATGAAAGTCGTATCACAAATAATAAAAATAGAGCAATCGTTAAAAATAATACGATCACGCCAACTCGCTTACGATTTTTTAAGGTTGAAAGATTACGATTTTTAATTAATTCTTTTATTTTTTTCATTTTTTTCTCCAAATCATTCATCAACTTTTTTCTATCCGTGAAATAAATAGGTACTTATTAACTATAATTTATAAGTAGAATAATTGTCATTTACGACGGCTTTCTTAATGAAAAATTAGGTTTTATTCTTTTTTAAAATTTAGGTTGCTATTTAGATAAATAGTCGAGATAGTGAATCTTTATTTACAGTATACTCACTAATTATATACATAAAAAATAGACATAACTCAGTAAAATGGCGTTATGTCTATTTTTTATTATTTTTTTCTTGCTACGTGTACTTTCAATTGCTTGCCTTTAATTGTTCGATCTTTCATTGCTTGAATGACGAGTTGCCCTTTTCCATTTAAAATATCAACATAGGTCACATTTTCTTGAATAGTAATGATTCCAATATCTTCTGCAGTAATTCCTTCAATATTTGAGAGAGTCCCTACAAAATCTAATGCTCGTAACTTCTTTTTTTTGCCGCCATTAAAATAAACTTTGGTAATTTCTTCATTTACGCGTTTCGCTTTTTGATGCTTTGGTTTTTGCTTTGTGGTTATTTTTTTTTCAAAAGCAGCTTTACTTCTTGTTACAAATTTAGTATTAGGCAAGGTGATTTTGGTCATTGTAAATGCACCAAATGATTCGATTTCTTTTTTCAAAGCCTCTTCTTTTGGTGTGACAAACGTTAATGCAAAGCCTTCTTTACCAGCACGACCGGTACGGCCAACACGATGGATATAACTTTCTTTTTCAAAAGGTACATCTAAGTTGATGACATGAGTGATATTTTCAATATCGATGCCTCGAGCCGCTACATCTGTTGCTATAAGGTAACGAAACTTGCCTTTTCTAAACGCATCCATTACTTCAAAACGGTCTTCCTGCATCATACCACCATGTAATTTTCCGACTGGATATCCTGCTTTGACCAAGAAATCATACGTGTCATTGACTTTCTCTTGTGTATTTCCAAAAATGATACATGTATCTGGATTTTCGACGATGGTCACGGCTTCTAATGCAGCTAATTTATTCTCATCTGTTGTCTCTAAAAAAGCATGTTGAATCTTTGGAGTCGTTTTTTCTGTAGCTTCAATTTTCACGACGATTGGTTCATTCAGATACGAACGACTCATTTGTTCGATCGTTTGTGGCATTGTTGCAGAAAATAGCATTGTATTTTTTGCTTCTGGCAAGGCTTGGATGATCTCTTTTACTTGATCTATAAACCCCATATTCAACATTTCATCTGCCTCATCAATCACTAAGCAATTGATTTTCTCAAGAGGTAAGGAGCCTTTTTTTATATGATCAAGCACACGACCGGGCGTTCCTACAACGATATGGCTCTTTTGCTTTAATTCCGATTTTTGTTTAACATAAGATGCTTTTCCATAAACTGCTGTAGCTTTTATTCGTTTATAACGACCGATATTGATCAAATCTTCTTGCACTTGCTGAGCTAATTCTCTAGTTGGTTCCAAAACAAGAACTTGAGGTTTGTTTTCGGTCCATTCTACTTTTTCACAAAGCGGGATACCAAAACTAGCTGTTTTACCGCTACCGGTCTGTGATTGAACTAAGACGTCTTTTCCATTCAAGACTGCCGGGATCACAGCTTGTTGAACTGGCGTTGGTGTTTCATAGCCCAAATCTGAAATTGCTCTTAGGAGTACCTCACTTATTGCATAGGTACTGAAATTTGTTTTGTCCATTGTTTCCCCATTCTTCTATGTTATTGATCAAATCATCCTACACATCATCTAATTTATTTCAGTGCGAACGTATTTTTAGGATTAATTATCTAAATCGTTTTAGCTTTTTAGACTCAGTTCCTTATTATCCCTGAAAAGTCATTGAACTGCAAGAGGCTAGATTATGTTTATAAAAAATGATTGATAGTTCCTAATGGATTATTATGCCCTTTACGATTAAAATGTATTATAGGTTGGGGAAACGATCCAACATCAGTCATTAAATAAGAACGGGGGAATACACATGGTAGATGCAGAATTAGCGTTCATGATTCCATGGGTCATAGGTTCACTCTTAGCGATCTTAGCAATCATAATTTTTATTAAACACTTAAGAAAAAAATAATCCAAGCATTTGTAAACTTCAAAAAAGCGTTGAACAAAAAAGTATTACTTCTTCCCAAGAAACCGATTCATATGTAGTGTGAGTAACTTATAGTGATTTCACGTTTGTTGCTCACCACATACTTGTTTCCTTATTTTAATATAAGACGTAAGACAAATGATAAACCGAACCAGCCAATCAAACTAATCCCGATAGCAATCATCCAACCTAGAATATTATGCTCCAAAGGCAATGGCATATTCATCCCGAAAAAACCGGTCACAATGGTTGGTATTGTTAATAAAATAGACAATACAGTCAAAATTTTCATTGTATCATTTAAATTATTATTTAAAATGTTATTGTAAGTTCCAGATAATTGCTGAAGCACTTGTGACGTCAATTGTGCCATCTCTACTAATTGTCTTGCTTCAATCAACGTATCTTCCCATTGTTCTTTTTCTACATCATTCAATGATTGAAAAATGACGTTGGTTTTTATTTGTTCTAACAGCACAGTATTTTGTTTTGTAGCAGAAATAAAATAAGCAACACCTGTTTCTACATCTGAGAGTGATAATAAATTCTTTTTAGTTGTTTTTTCTTTTAGCATATCATTGATTTGATTTCGTTCGCTATTCATCTCTTCGATGACAGGAAAAAATTTATCTGTAATCAAGAATAAACTCGAAAATAAAAATTTATAAACAGAACTATCCGCATTGTTTTGTAAATATTTTTCCATATAATCGATAATATAGTCATTTCCACTATTTGTTATTGTCAATAATTGCTTATTTTTAATCAAAAATGTCATTGGGATTGCTTCATAATGGTGGTTATCCTTTTTCTTTTGCGGAACATTATAAATTAGGATAAATGTTTTTAATTCATTGTTGTATTCGATACGGGCCCGTTCATTTTTATCCAAAGCATAAGATATAATCTCATTGTCGATACCATATTGTTTATATAATTCTGAGTCACTTGCAATTTGATCGGAATCAATATTGATCCAAACATTGTCTCCATTACCAAATTTCTTTTCTGTGATCATACAACCATCTCCTTTTTATTGTAAAAAATCGAACTATTTTTCCTTAAAATTTTTTTCAGCTTTGGCTAGGATCGTTTTTAGCTGTTTTTGTTCTTCATTCGTTAAACCCTTTCGAAATTTTTCATCTAGCTTTTCAAAAAGTAGATTAACTTGGTCAACTACTTGTTTTCCTTCATTCGTAAGAAAGATATTTTTTTGTCTTTCATTGTCTTTTGGGATTTCACGATAAACAAGTTGCCGCTTCTCTAACCCTTTTAAAATATTTGTAATCGTTGCTTGTTTTTTACCTAAATAATCTGCTACATCACGTTGTATCGTTCCTGGGTGAATAGAAATATAACTTAGGCTACGCGCTTGTATGCTATTTAGTTGTAATGTCTTTAATTTTGATACTACATAATTTTGTTGCAAAATACTTAGAATATAAACAGTTTCAGCTAAACTATCTCGATCAGAAATCATGATTATCACCTCTTGATAAATAGTTTAAATCAAAATAGTTCATTTTACAACTGTTTAATATATAGTTAAGAGGGTACACCGAAATCAAGCATCTATTTCGGTGTACCCTCTTAAACTATTCTATTTAGTTCTCTCTAATCAAATAATATCTTTATTCATTCCTCGCAGGAAATGAAGCTCCTTCTATAAAACTCGTGTAAATATGATCATCTTCAGTTTCTTCTCCAGCAATCAATTGGATGATTTTTTCAGCTGCTAGCATTCCCCAACGGTGTTTAGAATATGAAATTGTTGCTAATCGTGGTTGAACAAACGCACTTATATCAATATTATCAAAGCCGAGCAAGCGAATTTCGTGGCCAATTTCGTAAGGTGTTTCCTTGAAATATTTGTAAATACCAATGGCCATCTCATCATTTAACGCAAAAATATCAACAGGAAATGTTGGATTTTTCTCCATGATTTCCTTAGCTGCCCGATATCCAGAAGGTTCTGTAAAATCACCTGAGATAATCTCATAATCAATACCAAACCGCTCTAATTCTTTGATACTAGCACTTAATCGTTCTTGACCATCATAGCTTTTTTTAGGTCCAGAGACTAAAAACATTTTTTCTGTTTGGCTGGCAACAGCTTTTTCAATTGCTAATGTTGCACCGCCTTTATTATCTAGTAACACTTTACGTACATTTTCATGCGTGATCATACGATCTAAAATGACTAAGTAATGCCCTCGTCCTGCGTATTGTTCGATTTCTTTATTCTTAAACGTCCAGTCAAGAATGATTGCACCATCAATCATTCGCTCGGGAATAAACAAATGTGATTTATTCCCACTGCAAACGATCATTTCAAAGTTCTGTGCTTCCAGTCCTATTTTAATACCATCCAATAATTCACCATAAAAGCTGCCTCCATAATCAGCTAGATAAACACCGATTATATTGGTTTGCTGCCTTTTTAGAGTTCGAGCAGCCATGTTAGGAACATAGTCCAATTCCTCTGCAATCGCTTGGATTTTTGCTCGAGTTGCTTCAGTTACTTTTGGACTACCATTTAACGCATAAGAAACAGTTGAGATCGATACACCTGCTTTTTTTGCAATTTCTTTGATTCCTACCATGTACGCTCATCTCCTAACAATAAATATCTAGTTGATTTTCACTCTTGTCTAAGCAAGCATTGAGTTTTTCTAAAGAGACAATCAGTCCGCCTTGACGATACGGATTTTTTTCTCGTTTTACAGGTAGTTCTGTTCCATTTGCTACAACGGTTGCCTTTTGACTTTGTAAATGAAACACAACATTTACTTCTTTATTCGCTATTTGATAAATCATTGCCAATCCGTTTAACTCTTTTGGTAATACTGGATCAAAAATCACATTTTCACTATCTTCTCGTATCCCTAAAACGTTGCTTAATAGTTGATTCAGATAAATACCAGGTCCGCTAGAATAAATCCGCCAGCCGCCTTTGACACCAACACTATTTTCTTTTAGCTTACCAAAGTTTTCTTGCGCATCATATCTAGTTTTAAAGTCTCCATCAGAACTACTGAAGTACACATTCGCTTGGCGTATTTCGGCATTTTTGACATGTTCTTTTAGTTGAATTGGATTAATCACATTCAAAGCCCGCCACGTTTCCTCTGTTTCGCCAAGTTTGGCCATCGCTTCAGTGAAACGAATATGCGCATGAACATACTGCAACCCAATTTCACGGCCAAAATTGGCTGATTGTTCTGCACGCTTAAAGTTTGTGCTTACGCCACCTTTATAAGTAGCTGGCCGATTCATCAAGCGGACGCCATCAGGAAATTGCAAGTGCTCCTTGATAATCGCATAATGATGTTTGGCTTGTTCAGCGGTCAATAATTCAGCGATCATACTCCGGGTCATTGGCAACAAACGATATTGAATGCCTGTCTTTTTATCAGTTGGATGAATCATAAATTCAACATGATTTGTATCTTCCATATAAACAAACCCTGGAATTGTTTGATCAGATAAAATATACGTTTCAAAGTCTTTTTTTATGTTGATAGACAATTCCTCTAAATGTTCACCATATACAGCATCAACTTCTGATAATAAGTTAGCCAATTTTTTTACTACTTGATACGTCAGAGCAACTGTCCAGCTGCTTGCCATATATTTTTTCAACTTGTTATCATACGGTTGTAAAGTATCATCCCAATCACCATCGCTATAACAAGATAAATACGTTCCTTGTAAAAAGTTGTCTTCAATGAATTGAATTTCTTTCTTTACATGATCAAACAAGGTATAAGTTTCTGGGGTTTTCAAGAACGTTTTACGATCTGTGTAAGGAATCATTTCATCTAGAATTCCGAAATCTTTTGTTTTAGCTAAATAATCAGCGACTATTTTCATTGGCCAAACGATCACATCTCCGTGACTTTCATCCGCTTTTTGTTTTTCATATCGATCAAACATAAACCACTGGGGCCAATTTCCATCATCTTCAAATTGATTGGCATAAACGTTTTTTATGATTGAACGCACGACTTCTGGACGATTGACTGCAAAGAAAAATTCTGTTGGTCCTTGTGAAACGTCCCGTGTTCCCCATGCTGCTCCTCCATACTGTTCTAATCCATGAGGAGAAAGATAATGCACCAGCATGTTATGTGTATACCAACGCGACAAGACATTCATCGACTCAACATCTTCTGTTTCGTGTGTTAATTGGAAGTTATTTAATAAGCCATTAATAAAGTTCAGGAATTGATCATTTTCCTTCTTATATGTGGTCTCTATTTTTTTGAATGCTTCTCCAGTTAAGCTACCTTGAATATGCATCGAAAATTCTTGTTGTTCTTCAATCACAAAAGTCGTTAAAATTTCTGCGGATCCACCAGATAAAAACAACCCTTCATCGGTCAATTCGAACGATTTATCTAAGGAAAAATAATACGTTAAATCAGGATACTCTTCATGGATCACTGAATTAGTCGAAGCTTTTACAGTCACCAATTCATTTACTTTGGTCACGTTGTATGCAGGTTCATCTTCATCAGCGTTCATTATCAATTGATTGGTCACAGCAAACGTATAGCTCAACCCTTGTTGACTTGTAACTTTTGTACGAACTTCTTTGGTATCACATAGCGTATAGGTTCTCACTTTAATTATATCATTCTCTAATTTATAATACCATGTGGCCGAGTTTAATCCCATTACAAACGCAGATGGCATTGTCAATATTCGCCAATATTCGCCTTCTTTGATATAAATTCTTTGTCCAGATTGTTTTAAGAGGTTTAATGAATTTCGACTATTGCTCACTAATTTATTCATTGAAGTGTTTCCTAAAACGACTTGAGAATTAAATAGACCATACATATAAACGGTTGTGCTGAGTATTGGTCGCTCTACACTCAGTTCAGTGCCACTTAAAAGAATATGTCCGTGTGCTCTTTCCATAGCGACTTCTTTCTCTTTCAAAACCACATGATGGTAACTTTCTGTAAAGAAAGAAGCCACGTTTCCATCTATTATTTCAACTAAGTTTTGATGTGGGAATAATTCATTACGCTCTTTTTCCGTCAGTGTTTTACCTGTAATTGGTTTACCTAGTTTTTTTGAATTGGTTGTTCCTTGTTCCTCGATTACGCCAAATTTTAGTGTTTCATACCTTTTTTTGATATCTGCTAAAGAAATTAGTGGCTTTTCAATGACTTGTGCTTGGTTCTTTATTGGAGCGCCATAAAATACCAGCTTTGTTTGTTGTTCGGTTAGTTCATAGATTTCGGTTTGTAATGCAATATAAGCAAATTCATACTGATATACTTCATTTGATAAATACTCTTGCTTCAATGCTTTTGCTTGATTGGTTTCTTTATACTCACGACCGAAAAATTGATAACCATCCGTCGAAAAGCTCACCAACGGATTTAAACTTCCTTGCTCGATCACTGGAAAATGACCATCTTGCGGTTGGTTTTGCCTCGAAGAAATAGTAATTGTTCCATTCTCTTTTGTGACATGATGGTCTAAATATTGGGACATATAAGCCTCATTCGAGCGGACAGCACCTTTTGTTGCATTTCCAAGATCTTGTCCGTAAATGACTTCAACTTTTTGACCTGAACCTGATAAAGTTACTTGCCAAAACCAAATACCCGTTTCCGCTAGACGAAAATCTACTTGATAAGACACACCTAAAAACTGACCGATCCAAGTTGCTTGTTCGTTTCCAAATTGAAATTTACTCGCCGAATTCGACCCAACCATCGATGCGGTTTGAATACCGCTTTTTTCGTAAACTCTTAAATAAAGCTGATTACAACTACCATCTAATGCATTTCCATGTAGTTGATTGATCATGATATTTTCATGTAGTATTTCGTAAAGATCACCAGTTTCTAAAAACGAAACTATTGTCCCGCCATTTTTAATCGTTCGTTTGTGATACGTCATCTCACTCTTCCTATCTATTTCAATAATTTAAACGTTTTTGTTAAAGTATCTCTGCTGTTTGACCCAATCATGACATCAAACATGCCAGCATCACTAGCATAAGTTTGATCACCATGAACATAACGTAACAGTTCTTCACTAATTGTAAATTGAACGTTCTTTTTTTCATAAGGTTGTAACGTTACTTTTTCGAAGCCCTTTAATTCTTTCACTGGACGAACAACCTCCCCAACTTGATCCCGAATGTACAATTGAACCGTTTCTTGGCCTGTGATAGACGATTGATTTTCAACAGTAATAGAAACCCTAATTGTTTCTGTCGGAGTCATTTCATCTGAGCTTAATGTAAAATCAGTGTAGGCAAATTCACTATAACTTAAACCAAAACCAAAGGGATATTTAGCGAAATTCGATACATCCAAATATTTTGTTACGTATTTTTCGTCACCCGATTTGTAGGGTCTACCCGTATTATCATAATTATAATACACTGGCACTTGTCCAACTGTTTCTGGAAATGACATGCTTAAACGGGCAGTTGGATTGTATTCTCCATATAAAATATCTGCTAAAGCTGAACCTCCCTCGGTTCCAGGAAACCAAGCTTCAACGATTGCTTTCGCTGAATCAATTCCTTGTAGATCTAACGGACGACCATTGTACAGGGTCACAATGATATTAGGATTCACTTCTTGGACTGCTTTAAATAAGTCTAGTTGTGCTTGTGGTAAACGAATATCACTACGACTCGAAGCTTCCCCACTCATCCAATCTTGTTCTCCAAATGCTAAGACAACTTTGTCCGCTTCTTTGGCTAAAGTAACCGCCTCATTGATTGCCGCTTGACTTGGCTCGAAATAATCAAACACTTCTTTTCCAATCACATACTCTGCATCAAGTTGAGAAACTCCTTGCGCTAACGAAATCGCTTCTTCTTTTTTACCTTGCCAAGACCAAACCCCGATGACATCATCAGAGCTAGCTGCAGGACCTACTATAGCCACTTTTTCTTGTTTTGATAGTGGTAAAATAGTCTCATTTTTTAATAAGACAATTGATTTTCTTGCTACCTCTCTTGCAATGGCACGATGTTCTTTTGATAAAATAACTTCTTTTTCTAAGGTCACATCAGCTCCTCTATGAGGATTTTCGAATAAACCTAAATCGTTTTTCAATGTCAGAATTCGTAAAACAGCTTCATCTATGACTGCTTCATCTACTATTTTTTCTTCGACCAATTCTTGTAGACTTTCGATATAACAAGTCGTCATCATTTCAATATCAACACCGGCTTTAATGGCAAGTTCCGCCGCTTGTTTTTTGTCTTGTGCTACACCATGAGGAATCAACTCGATCACTGCGCCCCAATCAGAAATCACAACACCGTCAAAGCCAAACTCTTTTCTCAAGACTTCTCTAAATAACCATTTATTCCCTGTCGCCGGAACCCCATCTACCGTGTTAAAAGACGTCATTACTAGCTTTGCACCTGCATCAAGTGCCGCTTTATAACCAGGTAAATAACTATCTCTCAACTGTCTTTCAGACATGTTCACTGTGTTATAATCGCGTCCACCGATTGCTGCACCATAGGCTGCAAAATGTTTGACACAAGCAGCCACTGTGAAAAAGTCATTTTTCAAATCATCGCCTTGATACCCTTTAACAAATGCTTCCGCAAAACGACTGTTTAAAAAAGGATCTTCTCCTGTTGACTCCATCACACGACCCCAACGTGGATCACGAACTAAATCGACCATTGGTGAAAACGTCACATGTAAACCTGATACAGCAGCTTCTTTCGCGGAAACTTCTGCAACTTTTTTAGCTGCTTCAATATCCCATGAACTACCTAAACCAAGAGGAATTGGGAATATCGTACGAAAGCCATGAATGATATCGGCCATTAGAATCGTTGGTATGCCTAAGCGATTGTTTTCCATATACGCTTTTTGCACACGAATTGCTTCTTTTGCACCTGAAATTCCAAGTGTTGTTCCTGCATTATTGATATCTTCATGCGTCAAACCAAGATCCGTCATCGGTCCTGTTTTTTCCTCCGCCTTTTCAGAATAAAATTCTGCCGCTAACTGAAGTAATTGTCCTATTTTTTCTTCTAATGTCATTTGTTTCAGTAAATCGATCAATTGTTTTTGCTCCAAGTTTATTCACCTTTTCTTATATTTTTATTTGGGGAAGATTTTTATTTTTATTGTTTATTTTATTCCAGAGACATTAAACCCTTGTAAAATGTACTTTTGGAAAATGGAAAATACAATCAAAATCGGAATAACCATAAACGTCGCACCTGCCATTTGTAAGGCATAATTTGTCCCATGTTGTCCTTGTAATAGTTGTAAACCAACGGATAACGTATAGTATTTTTCATCATTGGCAATGATCAACGGCCATAAGAAAGAATTCCACCCACCGATGAAGGTCAATATTCCTTGAACAGCTAAGATGGGACGACTTAAAGGTAAGATGATTTTGAAAAAGATGAACCATTCACTGGCTCCATCTAATCTTGCGGCTTCTAGCATTTCATTTGAAATAGTGTTCATAAACTGCCTGAACAGAAAGATTCCGAATGCACCAGCAAGTCCAGGTAAGACAATTCCAATCAAAGTATTTGTCAAACCAACCGAGTTCAACAACAAATAAACGGGAATCATCGTGACTTGACCTGGAATCATCATTGTCGCTAACACCATTAGAAAAAGGCCATTTTTTCCTTTAAAATCAAATTTGGCAAAACCATAGCCTGCCATAGCATTCAATAATAAACCAATAAATGAACAGGCCGTTATAATCAACGTGTTTTTAAGATAAGTTCCAAAGTTAAGTTTGATAAAAAGTTCCTTAAAATTATCAAGTGTCGCATTTTTGGGAAATAGACTAGGAACAATTTGATTGATTTCCGCATTGGTTTTAAATGAAGAAAAAATCATCCAAAGAAATGGGAAAAAGGTCATAATACCCAGAACGCCTAAGAGGATACCGATAAAAAGCTTAAAACTCATTTGCGCATTTTTATGTGAATTCATATCGTTCTCTCCTTTTATCCTTCATTTTCTTTTTGTTTTGTTTGAATTTTCATTTGGATACTGGTCACAATGATGATCGCAATAAATAAAATTACAGATCCTGCTGCTGCATATCCAAATTTATTGTATTGGAAACCTCTTTGGTAAATAAACAGAGCAACGGATAACGTACTGTCTAGTGGTCCACCCTTAGTCATAACAAAGGGTTCATCAAAGAATTGGAACCAACCAATTAAAGTTGTTACGGTTACAAAGAAAATCGAAAATTTCAGCAATGGAACTGTGATTTTTAAAATTTGCTGCCATTTATTGGCACCATCGATTTCTGCTGCTTCATAATATTCTTTAGGTATCCCTTGAATCGCAGCTAAAAAGATTAACATATTCAATCCAATTGCTTTCCAAACAGCTATGATAATCAGTGAAATTTTCGATGTACTTGGATCTGTCAGCCACATAATTGGACCAACATGTAAATAAGATAAGAGATGATTTAATAAACCGATCGTTGGATTATATAAATACATCCAGACAACAGAAACCGCAACTGTATTCGTGATCGAAGGGCTATAAAAAACTAAGCGCATAAAAGAGAAAAATTTATTCTCTCCAAAATTGATCATAATAGCTAAAGCTAATGACGAAATAATCACCAGCGGTACGCCGATAATCACATAATAGGCGGTATTGAACATCGCTTGAGCAAACACTTTGTCGTTAAAGATCGTTAAATAATTATCAAAGCCAACAAAATTGATTCTTGAAAAATCAGCTAAACCAGCCAAGCTCATATCCGTAAAACTGATTGTTACCGCAATAAAAATCGGAATGATCGAAAAAACAAGTAATAATGCAACGGCTGGAGCAATAAAAAAATAAGGCGATTTTGATTTTTTCATGGTGCTTTTCCTCCTTGCTAAATCAATAAAAGGAACAAAAGATCTGTTTACATCTATGATTCACTCGCCAAATGAATAATCATCTATTCAATCTCTTGTTCCGATTACTCCTTGAGACTATTTAATCAAGTTTTCTGTTTGTTCATTTAATTCGTCCATTGCCTCTTGAAGATTTTTACCACTCACAACTACTTGTTCCCATTGCTTCATAAAGTTTTGAGAGATTTCATCCCATTGTTTCAATAATGGCATTGGTTGTGATTCATTTAGTTGCTTTCCAAAAACAGAAATCAATGGGTCGTTTTTAAATACATCTGAATTCCATGATTCTTTATTCGTTGGAAGTGAATTAGTACTTTCAAAGAATTTAGTTTGATTTTCAGGTTTTGAAAGATATTCGATCAATTTCATCGCATCCTCTTTTTTCTTAGAACTATCGAACACTGCTAAATTGGCTCCTCCTGTCACGGATAAATTATTCACAGGACCTTTCGGCAATTCAGCAACGCCCCATTTTCCATCAATGTCAGGAGCAGAATCTTTAATACTATTAATCATCCACGGACCACTAATAAACATTGGTACAACACCTTCACCACCGAAACTTTGGCCGATTTCTAACCCTAAATCTGTTTTAGGAGAAGAACCATCTTGGACTAACTTGTCTAAAAATTTTAATGCGTCGACCATTTCAGGTTGATTAAATAAAGGTTCATCCTCTTTGCCAAATAGTTTCGATCCATTTTGACGTGCAAACATAAAACCAAAAGTAGGTTCTTTTAGTTCAACTCCAAAACCATATTTATTATCACCACGAGCTGCTAATTTTTTCGCTGCATCCTCTAATTCATCCCATGTTTTAGGCGCATTTTTAAAGCCTACACTTTCTAATAAATCTTTTCTATAATACAATCCACGAGTTTCTGTATACCAAGGTACAGCATATGTTTGACCGCTAAACTGAGTTGTCGCTACAGAGCCATCGAAGAAATTATCTGACTGCATAACATCACTTTTTTTCACATCTTCTGTTATATCCATCAAGGCCCCAGCATCAACAAATTCACTCATATAAGTAGTTCCCATTTGAACAACATCCGGTCCTTCTTTAGAGGCGACTGCCGTTAGTAATTTATCTCTTGAAGTAGACCACGGAATACTTTGGATTTTGACTTTGATTCCTGATCCCTTCGTAAATTCATTTATAATTGGTTTGATTCCTTCATCACCATCACCCATGTACCAAAATGTCAGCTCATCTGAAGCGCTTTCTTTATTTTCTGAAGAACATGCTGCCATAACACCTACAGTTGCAAATAAAGTTGTTCCTAATAAGCAAAGCTTTTTCCATGATTTCATACTTCCACTCCTCAATAATATTTGGTGAAACGTTTCTACAAAAATGATTATATTCTTTATTTATAAGAAAAGCAAGCGTTTTCTTATAAATAAAACTAACATTCCAACCATAAATAACAGCTCTATTCAAAAACAAAATAAAAACGTTTCACTAACTCCTCTAAGTCAATACATTTTAATAAGATGAGAGCCATACTTATTAAATAAAAAAACAGAAAAAACCTCATTTTCGTCTTTGTCACTTCGTCGATGAGGTCTTTGATTATTCCACCATTAAACAATTATTGAAGGATAAATTCTTTAATATCCTTTACTGCCATTCTTCTATTTTCTCCTAAAAACAACTGATGTCTTCCTTTTTCATACATTCTCAAAGAAACGTTCGCATTACTGACTTTCGCCAAGTAATACGCACTCTTATAGTAAGTCGTTTCATCCTGTCTATTTTGTACAATAAGCATTTTTTTATTAGTTGTTCCAGAAGCTTCTTTTTTCAATTTACGCTTTGTTTTTTTAAGTAAAGATAAAAATTGAAGACACGAACGAATCGGTGTTGCTTGCGTTGAGCTAAAGTAATAATCTAATGTTTCTTGATTTTTATCGATAATTGACAGCACAATATCTTGCATAATGATGTTCGCATTATAAAGATAGATCGGTGTACTGCATAAAATAAGTTGATCCACTGACTCTCTATCTGATACTTGAATTGTTAATAAGCCACCCATTGAAAACCCAATACAGGTAATCTGCGTGTAATTTTGTTCAAGTTCATTTAATTTATTTTCAACATCATTTATCCATTGGCTAGCTGTGGCTTTTGAAAGGTTTTTTTTATTTCCATCGTGTCCAGTTAATCGAATCCAAAATGAATCAAGATTGTTTTGCTCCAGGTATTCGTGTAAATACATGATTTCTTCCTCATTACCACCAAATCCATGTATGATCAATATCGCTCGTTTTCCCATTATGACCTACTTTCTTATAGATAATTTTGCTTATTAAAGAAATAATCGTTTTATAAAAAAACAGACAATCAAAATTTTTCATTTATTACATTATTTTACCTTGATTGACTCTAAATAATCTTCATTTATTCACTAATTTTAATAAAAATTTAGCATCCGTTCATCACAAATGAAACAAAAAAAGTGAAATGCTGGAAATTACCCACATTTCACTTTTCATAAATTGAATTTATTCTATTTCTCGATCTATTTTGACTCACTCTATTGATAGATTCGTGTTGTTGTCTTAATTTTTCTATGCTTGCTGTGTCGGTAAAATGGTCATTTCAGTAATCCCAACAGTATCAGGTTGAGAAATTGCAAACAAAACAGTTTGTGCCACAGCGTCTGGTGTGATTGCAATTTGATAAAACTGTTCCATTCCGCTCTTGACTTCTGGAGTAGAAATAGTATCTAGTAATTCTGTCGCAATTGCTCCTGGATAAAGCGTTGTTGTGCGGATATTGGTTCCTTCCATTGCAGATTCCATCCTAAAACCGTCCATAATAGCACGCACTGCATGTTTAGTTCCAGTATAGACACTATTACCAGGGAAAACTTTCAATCCAGCAATTGAGCTCGTCGTAATCACATGACCTGATTTTTGCGCTGTGAATTCCGGTAAAACAGCTGCTAATGAATTAAGCACTCCTTTTATATTACTATCCACCATGTCATTCCACTCTTCTATTTTCAATTCACTCATATTGGAAGCTGGCATGATTCCAGCATTTGCAAATAGAACATCAACCTTGCCAAATTTTTCTTTAGCAACTTGAACAAGTGCTTTTACCTCTTTGAGATTACGAACATCTGTCACAGCATACGTACTATGGTCACCAAATTTTTTCACAAGTTCTTTCAAGCGCTCTTCTCTTCTCGCACCTAGAACGACTTTTGCGCCGTTTTCAATCAATAGCTGAGCAGTTGCTTCCCCTATTCCTGATGAGGCACCTGTAATAACTACGACTTTATCTTTTATATTATTCATACGTTTGACTCCTTTTTATTTATTTAACCACGTTATATCTCAACCACAAGGTATCTTCTTCAAAAATATCCACTGATTTCAATTTAAACCCAACTGGTACAATTTCAGGTAAATGATTTGCTCTTTCAAAGATCGTATTTGTATCAGTTCGTCCATCTGTCGCGGGTGTCATGATAATACTCACTTCATCGACCAACCCTTCTTGTAAAAATGACCAATTGATGTAGCCACCTCCTGAAACCATTAGTGTTTTGATTCCAAATAAAGCCAATAATTTTTCTGAAGCAAGTGTACAATCGATCAATTCTTTTCCTGCAAAAATATAAGAGATTTGTCGCTCTCTAAGATAAGTAACATACTCGTCACTGGCTTTATCTGTTAAAATTTCAATAATATGGGCTTCTGGACGATTTTCGTATTTCACAGTATTTTCAGTCCAACCAACTTTACCAGAAGGATCCGCTGAGACAATATACATTTCGGCTTTTGCTTGTGCAACATGATCTGTTCTAGAATAAGGTGTTTCTATTTCTTTTAACTCAGGTTTATGAAAATCAGTAAAATTCTGTTCCATCGTGATTCTACCGCATAACCATGCTTGACTATGGTAGCTGTCGTTGGTTTTTTCATAGGCTTCGCTACCAGTAATGGCGTATTTTGAACTCATATAATCACCACTGATTTTTCCGTTGATAGACGTCAGCATATGGCAAATGATTGTTGGTCTATTCATTACTTTAGTCCCCCTCTTAGCTTTTAGTTGTTGCTTTTTTTCTTACGATACTGAATAGAGTACCCAAAGATAGTAGGATCATAATGCTCCCTTCTGCAATAAAAATATCAGTATTCTCATTCAAAGAGAGGATATTTCCTAATATAGAAATTGAGATGGGCGCAAAAGCTGCACCAATATTAAAACCAATTAACAATAAAGAGGTACTTTTTTCTGAATTTCCTTTTGTATCTTGATTCACCTCATTAAATAAATACGGGATAAATGTGCGGAAGGAAAAACCACATATTAGCACAGCAAATGAGATTGACACTAAATTTTGAGAAAAGGCAATCATAAACATCGATATCCCTAGGGTAAAAAAAGAAATCGGTAACGTCCATTGCTTAGTTATTGTAACGATCGTTCCAAATAACATCCCTGCAGTCATGGCACCTAATCCTACTAAAGCCATTAAATTACTACCATCTGTTGCATTTCCGAATCCTTTTTCAAGCAACAAAGACGTGATTTTGACAGTAACTGACATATAAATGGTTACAACTAGAATCAATAAAGCGATATAGCCATATGTTGAAGAGTTGACTTTTTGATTCTCTGGCTCGTTCCTATTTTCCTGCTTTTCAATTGAAACATCTGGAACAAACCATGTAAACAAAAGAAAAATCGGTAACGCAAATAGATACGCTAAAAATGAACTTCGCCAATTCATTACCAATAATTGACCTACTGTAAATGTAATGATCATACCGCCAATTCCTTCAAATGCACTTTGAAAACCAATTACGGATGACAGTTCTTTTCCCTGATACAGCTTTCCTGCTAAAGAAAAAAGTAACGGGTTAAATAATCCAATTCCTATACCAAATACTATTCTACTGAAAAAAAGAAGCCAAAATGAAGGAATAAATGCAGGCATAATTCCCGCAATCAAAACAATTCCTATGCCGATCTGAACAGAATGTTTGTAGCCAAATTTTTTAGTAACCTTATAGCTAAAAGGAACAGTTAAAATAATAAATAAAGAAGGAATTGTAGTAATCAATTCAATCAAAGTAGGATCGATCGTAGGATAAGCCATCATGATCGCTGGAATGTTCGCAGCAATTGCTCCACCTGAAACGACAAGTAATGAAACAGATAATAATGAAAGTTTGGTTACTTTATTCACTGGGCTATCTCCTTTTAAGATACACAAAAGATATTTTTTTATTCACCAAAGATTTCTTTCGCTAGAGCAAAAGCTGACCATGCTTTTGGCCATCCTGTATAAAAAGCTAAATGAGTGATCAATTCCACCATTTCTTCTTTTGTTACACCATTTTGTTTTGCTATTTTCATATGTGCTTCTAATTGTGGTGCACCTTGAGTTAGTAAGCTTGAACATGTGATCATGCTACGATCACGTGGTGAAAGTTGTTCTTCTCTTGACCATACTTCACCAAATAACACATCATCATTTAGTTGTGCAAACTTTGGTGCAAATGCACCTAATTGATCTCTGCCAGCTGTTTGTTTTTTCATTAAGTAGGACTCCCATCTTTTATTCATTTTTATAATTGATTGTATAAGTCATCTGAAACAGGTTCTAACCATTCTGGCGTGCCCGCTGTAATTGCTATATGTTCAAACCAGCTATCTTTTGCTGCACCATGCCAATGTTTCACACCGTCATGGGTAACGATCACATCTCCAGCAGTTAAAAATTGCGCAGCTTTTCCTTCTTCTTGATACCAACCTTCACCGCCAGTTACTAATAACAGTTGAAACCCATCATGATGAATATGCCAATTATTGCGGCAACCAGGTTCAAAGGTGACATTGCCTACACCTACATTGATCTTGGGATCTGCAATTAAGTTTTTTAAGTAGCTTTGACCGATAAAATATTGCGCATAGGCCTCATTTTTTTCTCCCACAGGGAAAATCACACCATTTTTTACTTCTTCAAATTTTGCCATTCTTTATTCCTCCAATTTATTTATTTTTTGATTATTCATGTTTTAACCAGTTTTTGATTGTGATATCTGCTTTTTCAACTCTGGACCCACGAATAGGTAAGCCGATATGGATCATCGAATCAGGACATAATTTCTCTATATCATTTATACTATTGCCCATTCCACTACCTTCATGTGTGCAAAAGGGATAAATAGTATTTCCTGATAAATCATTTTCCTCTAGAAAAGTTGCAACCACCATTGGGAAAGTTCCCCACCAATTAGGGTACCCTAGATAAATCTTCTGATGGTTTGCTAAGTTAAGCGAAAGTGGTTGATATTCTGGTCGCTCGTTTGTTCCTTTTTCCTGTTCTGCTTGAATAACCGCTTCTTCGTAAGCTTCTGGATAAGCCATTTGTGGAAGAATTTCAAACATTTCAGCATTGAGTATTTTAGCAATTTTTTGTGCAATGATTTTTGTATTTCCTACCTGCAAATACTTTTTCTTTCCATCAATCAAATTTTCAAAAGGACGAGAAAAATAGACGATTGCCGTCATTTGATCACCTTCTTTTATCCTTTACTTATACAAAAACAGGCTGTATCATCTACTTACAAGTAAATGATACAGCCTGTTTCTCTATACGTCTAATGCCTATACTAACCAGCTACTATGCCTTAAAAGCATCGTTAAATCGTTGGATAAATTCTTTTACTGCAGGTGTTTGAATTCGATTTTTCTTCCAAACCAGAACACAATTTGTTTTAACTTCAGGAGCTAACGGGACAAATGTCAATCCTTCATGTTTACCATTGGTTGTTGCTCCTTCGATCGTTAAAGCCGAACCAACACGATTTTCTACTAACGAAAAAACATTGAAAATCAAATTAAAAGTGCCTACTACATTTAAATCATTCAACGGTTTTTCCAACCAACTTTCAAGCATTAACTGAACCTCTGAACGATTTGAGCTCAGTAGTGGAATCCCTTCTAAGTCATCAGGCTGAATAACTATTTTTTGCGCAAGAAAAGAATCATTAGATACTAATAATCCCCATTTTTCTTCCCTAGGTAAAATAATCTTTTCAAAGTTCAATGTAGCTATAGGTTCTAATAAAATGGCTAGATCCAAAATCCCCTTTTCCAATTTATCGCTAATATCATCGCTAGTCCCAGAGACAATATTGAAAGTAACTTGAGGATAATCACTCACCAATTCTTCTAACATCATCGCCATCGTATCTGAATTATCCGCTTCAACACAGCCTATTGAAAAATGTCCACTTAAAAAGCCTCTGCTTTGTTCTTTAAATTCACGTTCTGTTTGTTCAGTTAGGGTTAGAATTTCAGCTGCTCGTTCTTTTAGAAAATAGCCCTCTTCTGTTAAGGTCAATTGCCTATTTTCTCGTATAAAAAGCGGTGTGCCTAATTTCTCTTCAAATTCTTTGATTTGTCGGCTTAAAGTTGGTTGGGTAATGTGTAAAACTTTTGCAGCTTTTGAAAAATTCCTTTCTTCTGCAACGGTCCAAAAATAACGTAGTTCTCTTAATTCCATAAGGGTTCTCCTTTTTAAGTTCACATACTTATTTTACAATAAAGTAGAACGAATTTCTAAAAGAACCGTTTTATACTCTACAAGGTTTCCATATCGATCACAAAGCGATATTTGACATCACTATTTAACACTCGTTCATAAGCTTCGGACACTTGATCCACCGTGATCATTTCAATCTTAGGCAATACATTGTTTTCAGCTGCAAAGTTGATCATTTCTTGGGTCATTGGGATCCCACCAACATTAGAAGCTGTGATTGTTGCTTGATTTCTAAATAAACTTCCCACATGAAATGTTTGGGCTTCTGTAGCTAAACCAACATAGACCATCGCTCCATTGACCGTTAATAAACTTAAATACAAATCAACATCTAAACTTACTGCAACTGTATTTAAAATAAAATCAAACTGTCCTTTTAATTTTTTGAACGTTTCTGGGTCACTAATTAGATAATAATTGTCAGCCCCAAATTGTTGTGCTTCGTTCTTTTTACTTTCAGAATGGCCTAAAACTGTTACCTCAGCCCCTAATGCATGGGCAAATTGAACAGCAATATGTCCTAAACCACCCATTCCGATGATGGCAACTTTTTTACCAGGTCCAACATTTAAACGTTTCATTGGTGCATAAGTCGTGATTCCAGCGCATAAAAGCGGGCTTGCTTCAGCTAAATCAAGACTTTCAGGTACATGAATCACAAAGCGGTCTTTCACAACAATACTCTGACTATACCCGCCATACGTTAAGTTTCCATCATAATCTTTTGAGTTAAAAACAATGACCACACCTTGGGTACAAAATTGTTCTTCTCCTCTTAAGCAATAGGCACATTCGTCACAAGAATCGACAAAACAACCTACACCTACACGATCACCCACTTTAAATCCTGTCACCTGATCACCAATTGCTGAAACGATCCCTGTAATCTCATGACCTGGAACCATTGGATAAATACCAGAACCAAAATCATTGCCTACTTGATGAATATCTGAATGGCAAATACCACAATATTTAATATCGATTGCCACATCATCGGGTTTTAATACTCTTCTTTCAATTACCGCTCGTTCAAAAGAGGCATAGTTGCTATCCGTTGCTTGTAATACTTTCGTTTGACATTTTTCACACATAATAAAACTCCTTTTACTTTTTTAGATTTAGTTTGTTATCATTCGCTTTTGAAGCTCGTCTTTTGCTGCTTCTAGCAAATTGATTTGTTGTTGTAAGTCGTTTGTTTGTTCTTTTAGCAGTTCCTTTCTAGCTTTAACTGATTTTTCTGGCTGATCAGATAATACCACGTAGTCAATCAAGCGTTCGATAGAAACGTCGACCTCTCTCATTTGCTTGATAAAACGAATCCAATCAGCATCTACGTCAGAAAACTCGCGTAGTCCATAATGATTTCTCTTGACCTGAGGAATCAAACCGATTCGTTCAAAGTAACGAATGGTGTTGATCGGTGTATTCGTTTGCTTACTCATTTCTTTAATGTTCATATGCTGAACCTCCCTTAGTAAAAAGAGGGCTTTGCCCAGTCAGTATCAGTCTCACTTACACCTAGACTAGTTTTAGCGTATTTAGCTGGATCATGAATAATCGTCATGATCAGTCTAGCAACCGCTTCTCTTGTTACTTGAGCACCGATAAATGATTCTCCTTTTTGAGTCAATACATAATTTTCATTGCCTTTTTGATTATATAACCAAGTTAATCTTAAAATAACATAATCTAACGAAGATTGTTCTAGCAGTTTCGCTGCTTTCAAATGTTTCTGTATAGCTGTCGAACCAACCATACTCGTGTTCCATTCACCAAAGAGGCCTGTAACTTCATTATAAATACCTAAGACATTTGCACCAATTAGATAGTGAACATCAGATTCTTCCATTGCTTCAACGATTGATTGCGTCGCAACTGGAGAGCTCATATCATTTAAATACACAATATCCACCCCAATCAAAGCTTGTCTCAATTTAACTTTATCATTAAAGTCCCCTTCAATGATGACTTCCCTTGCTGGGTCATTCACAGAAATCCGACTAGAAAGATTGCGACCATACAAAACAAGGTCATTTTCTGTTTCAGCTAAAATCAAATCCGTGACCATTCTTGAAATTTGACCGGCTGCACCTAAAATTAGTATTTTCATGTTAAATCCTTCTTTCTCGTTTCGAATGAGCTCTTATTGATGACCAACAATGACATGAGGAATATAAGGTTCTTCTAAAAATTGCACTTCTTCATCCGTCAAAATCAAATCCAAAGCAGGAATGGCATTCGTCAAATGACTTTCTTTTGTAGCGCCTATGATCGGTGCCACAACGGGTCCTTTTTGAAGCAACCACGCTAGGGCAATTTGTACACGTTCCACCCCACGTTTTTCAGCAATTTCAGCTACTCTTTCAACGATGATACGGTCTTGATCAGCTGTTTTATCATATTTCGACATCGCTGTTTTATCTGTTTCAAAGCGCTTGGTTTGTGCGCTCCAATCACGTGTCAAACGACCTGAAGCTAATGGACTATAAGGTGTCACCGCAATTTTTTGATCTTCACATAAAGGAAGCATTTCTCTTTCTTCTTCACGGTATAACAAATTCAAATGATCTTGCATCGAAACGAATTTTGTCCAACCGTTTTTCTCAGCTACTGCTTGCGCTTTAGCAAACTGCCAAGCAAACATCGCAGAAGCACCGATATAACGAACTTTTCCAGATTTCACAACATCATGTAAAGCTTCCATCGTCTCTTCAATTGGCGTATTGTAATCCCAACGATGAATAATATATAAATCAACATAATCCATCCCTAAACGCTCTAAACTAGCATCAATTTGATGAAAAATTTCTTTTCTTGAAAGCCCACCACTATTTGGAACATCTTTTTTCATGGTAGTAAACAATTTAGTTGCAACCACGATTTCATCACGATTCGCATATTCATTCAGCGCTTTTCCAAGAATCCGTTCACTGGCTCCATAGGAATAGACATTGGCTGTATCAAAAAAATTAATCCCTAAATCTAACGCCTTCTTGATCACTTTTTTGCTTTCCTCTTCTTCTAAGACCCACTCGTGAAACCCACTGTTGGGATCACCAAAACCCATTGCGCCCAAACAAATTCTTGAAACTTCCATTCCTGTATTGCCAAATTTTACATAGTTCATTGTAATTCCTCCTCAATTTTATTTTTCGTTTTCTTCTAGTAATACTTCATTGATACAATTTAATGCGATTAATGTTCTTGGATAGCCAATAAATGGCAGTAAAATGGTGATCGTTTCGATCAATTGTTGCTTATCATTGCCAACACGCTGATTATTACGAATATGGCCTTTCAACTGAGCATCCGCACCACCCATTGAAGTCAACATCGTGAAAATCAGTAATTCGCGTTCTTTCGATGTTAATCCCTTTCTCGTAAAATAATCACCGAAACAATTATCTGCTAAAAATGTAGCAAAATGTTTTTGATTCTCTGGCATCGTTTTAAGCATCTGATCTACAGCATCTCCAGCAACTTCTCGTACAATTTCCAAGCCTTTTTCATAGCGATTTTCACTTGTAGTAGTTCTTTGTTTGTCCAAAGGAAGTGAAATACTTCTTTCAGTTAAAAACTGATTGGTAGCGTGCAAGAAATCGAATACTTTCCCTAAACCGACATAAGGCACAGCTTGATAGACAACTTCTTTTATCTCAATTGGTGAAACACCCACATTTAACGCAGCATTCATCATCGCTTTGTATTCATTGACACATTGCATTGCAATTAAAGAAGCTAGCGTTACTTTCATGCGTAACTTTACATCTAGATTTGAATATTGAAGGACTTCATCAAAAGTAAAGTTGTCAAAGATCTCAATAAATTCTGGATCCGTTTTGGCTAGGACTGACTCATGGTTTGGAAATAATTCATCATGGTTCTTCTGTGCAGTTTGGCTGATTGACATGTTATTCCTCCTTAATTTAAACGTAGTATCATTATGTTACTAAATAAATGACCATTTTTTCTTACTAACAATAATAGTCTAGCTCTTGAAGTCCACTCCAAGTCAAGCGTTTTTTCAAAAAAAATAAAAAAAACCTCCAAATCAGACTTCCTCTAAAAAAATATTTAGAAGAAAGACAAGATTTAGAAGCAATTCATTTTCTATTATCTATTCATATTAAAATCTCGTAAGGCCTTTTCAGCAGGTATCATATGCTCGTCGTAATTGGCTAGCTTAAACTCTAACCGTTCAATAGCTGTATTTAATTCCGCTGCTTTTTCTTTTAGTTCCGAAATTTGGTCAGCAATAATTTCTTTACGAGCGGGAACTGTCTCATTCCCCACTTGAAATAAGGTTAAATATTCCACTAGCGATTCAATCGATAGACCCGCATTTCTCATTTGTCTACTAAAGACAATCCAACGCAAATCTTCCTCGTCAAAATTACGAATCCCATTATCACTGCGTTTCACAGGTGGAATCAAACCAATCCGTTCATAATATCTAATAGTATCTGAAGAAACACCGCTTAATTCACTTACTTTTTTTATATTCATGCCTTACTCCTCCTTTACGCATTCCTTAACAAGTTACTTTCTTTTTCATTATAAAACAATTTTATCCTCTTTTACAAATTTTCTTATTGGCATTTTAACACCATTTGATAAAGTAACAGTTTCCATGATCTTATTCCTCCTAGTAAAATAATAGTGTAAATCTAATTCCATATCTCACGTTGCATATTTCTATATGATTTTAAGTTATCACTTAGAGTTCACTTAGAGGTCACTTCAAGTCAAGCATTTTAAGCCACTATATATTGAAAAATAACCCTCAAAGAAATAAAACTATTCATCTGTTACAATCTATAACAAAAAGAGGCTAGGATATAACTCTACGAGTTATATCCTAGCCATAAAAAATCCGAATAAACGCTTCTGTCTAAACCTCTTGATTTAACAAAAATATATTGCTTTATAAATAATCTTTAAATAACTTCAAATTATTCTTACAGACTAGTTTTCCTTATATGCTCTAACTGTATTTGAAATAGAAGCGATACTATACGGAAGTTCATCTTCGTAGTCACTATTTACATCTGTATCCAAAATATCGTTAAATAGCTCTTCATACTCAGCAATTGATAATACTGTTCGATTGTCTAGTTGCGCTCGATGAAGATTTGTGAGCAATTGATTTTGGTAACCGTCAACAAGTCTGCCACTAAAGAATTCTGCTACAGTACCGGATCCATAGCTAAATAACCCGATCTGCTCTCCTGCATTCAATTGACCATTTTCTAGCAATGAAATCAGCCCTAAATATAGAGATCCAGTATATAAATTACCAACTTGTCTACTATACATAATACTTGCTTCATATTTAGTTAAAATGCGTTCCTGTTCTTCTGGAGATTCCTCTTCCAAAGCAGCTAACAATGCCTTTTTCCCCATTTTTGTATAAGGAATATGGAAAGCTAAAGCCTGGAAATCACTGATTGATTTTTTGTATCTACTCCGGTATTCTTCCCATACTTTTTGAAATGCTTGGATGTAAGTTTCATTAGATAGTTGCCCGTCCACCATTGGATAGTCATGTCCCACTGGTCGCCAAAAATCATAGATATCTTGGGTTAATGCCACACTATCATCATTCAATTGTAAAATTCTTGGATCAGCCGAAACTAGCATCGCAACAGCCCCGGCACCTTGAGTTGGTTCACCACCAGAAGCGAGTCCATATTTAGCAATATCAGACGCTACGACTAATACTTTACTTTCAGGATGATTTTTAATATGAGCTACCGCGTACTGCAACGCAGCAGTACCAGCATAGCACGCTTCCTTCACTTCAAAAGCACGAGCAAATGATTGAATCCCCATTAATCGATGCAAAACTACCGCTGACGCTTTTGACTCATCGATTCCAGACTCAGTTCCCACGATCACCATATCGATTAGAGCTTTATCTTCATTTGTTAAAATATTTTTTGCAGCATTTGCAGCAAAGGTCACTATATCCTGTGTTTTTTTATTCACAGCCATTTTATCTTGACCAATACCAATATGAAATTTATTCGGATCTACCCCTCTTGCTAGCGCTAAATCCGTCATATCCACATAGTAAGGCGGAACAAAAAAACTAATTTTATCTATCCCAACATTCATCTTATGTCTCCTTTATCATTATTCTTCTCTGTACATAGTATAATTTATCATAACTTAAGTCAAAGTAGGTAGAAAAAAGAATCAATTAAAAATTGTTAAAGAATTTCAGAAGTTTTTCTATTATAGATTATAGAGTATTCTTTTTTCACAAACCATGGTATATTTCATATTGGAGGTGACGTCGTGGAAATCGTAATTATCGACGCTTTAAGAACGCCTATCGGCAAGTATAAAGGACAATTAAAGTCATTATCTGCAGTTGAATTAGGAACAGCTGTCACAAAAGAGTTACTTACAAGGAACGAAAAAGCCGCTGAACACATACAACAAGTCATTTTTGGAAATGTATTACAAGCGGGAAATGGACAAAATCCAGCAAGACAAATTGCAATCAACAGTGGACTAAGCTTTGAAGTACCCGCTTTTACTGTAAATGAAGTTTGTGGATCCGGCATGAAAGCAATACGTTTAGCCAAACAATCTATTCAATTGGGTGAAGCGGATGTTATTTTGGCCGGTGGAACAGAAAGTATGACAAAGGCTCCAGCTATCACATACAAACAAGAAGAAACCTATTCAAAACCTGCGCCAACTATGATGGTAGACGGTTTGACAGATGCATTCAGTGGCAAAGCGATGGGCTTAACTGCTGAAAATGTCGCTGAACAATTTAACGTGACAAGAGAAATGCAAGATACCTTTGCAGTCCAATCACAAATGAAAGCAGCCAAAGCACAAGCTACAGGAAAATTTGTGAAAGAAATAGTTCCCCTAACGATCAATAGTGCTATTTTTGCTCAAGATGAAGGTGTTCGTAAAGATACAACTTTAGAGAAACTAAGTACATTAAAAACGGTTTTCAAAGAAAATGGTACTGTCACAGCAGGCAATGCATCAACAATCAACGATGCTGCTTCAGCCATGATACTCACATCTAAATCGTTCGCTGAAAGACATGATATTCCTTATATTGCGATTGTGAAAGATATAACTGAAATTGGGATTGATCCAAGCATCATGGGAATTTCACCTATCAAGGCGATTCACTCCTTATTAAAACGCAACAATCTGAGTGTTGAAGACATTGATCTGTTTGAAATTAATGAAGCATTTGCGGCATCTTCTATCGTCGTTCAAAATGAATTGAAGATTCCTGATGAAAAACTCAATATTTGGGGTGGCGGCATTAGCTTAGGGCATCCAATTGGTGCTTCTGGGACTCGCATCGTAGCGACTTTAGCCCATCAATTAGAAGACACAAACAGTCGATACGGAGTCGCTTCCCTTTGCGTCGGTGGAGGTCTTGGACTTGCCTTACTTATTGAACGCCCACAAAAAAAAACAACAGATAAAAAGTTTTATCAACTATCAAAAGAGCAACGCTTGACATTTTTACAAGAAAAAGAGAACCTTTCTATAGAGAACAGACAAGCGTTAGAAAATATGTCTTTAGATGAAGATATAGCGAATCATTTAATTGAAAATCAAATTAGTGAAATGGCTTTACCTATGGGTATTGTTCCTGATATTTTTGTAAATAATAAACAGTACTATGTGCCGATGGCAACCGAGGAACCTTCTGTCATTGCAGCATGTAGTAATGGAGCTAAGATGATACGAAATTCTGGCAGCATTCAAAGTGTGTTATCAGAAGGACTTTTACGAGGTCAGATTGTTTTTATGAATGTTACAAACCCAGCGCTAATCGAAGAAAAAATCAATCGACTTTCAGAAAAGATTTTTGTTCAAGCAGAAAAAAGTTATCCCTCTATCGTAAAACGTGGCGGTGGATTGAGAAGAATCCAAGTCCGTCAATTCCCAGAGTACGATAGCTACTTATCTGTAGATTTACTTGTTGATACAAGAGATGCGATGGGGGCCAATATTCTCAATTCTATCTTAGAAGGTGTTGCTGATTTATTCCGTCAATGGTTTGATGATGAAATTCTATTTAGTATCTTAAGTAATTACGCAACAGAATCTTTAGTGAAGGCAACCTGTGAGGTTTCATTTACTAGCCTAAGTAAAACAGGTGATTTAGAGTCTGGAAGATTAGTTGCAGAAAAAATTGCTGCCGCCTCACAATTTGCTCAAATAGATCCTTATCGTGCTACTACACATAATAAAGGGATCATGAACGGAATTGAAGCTGTAGTTTTAGCGACTGGAAATGATACCCGCGCAGTCGCAGCAGCGGCTCATGCGTTTGCTGTCAAAGGATCTTATCGTGGATTAAGTCAGTGGTCACTTGTAGAAAATGGTCTGAAAGGCTCACTTGAAATCCCTTTAGCTCTTGGAACTGTTGGAGGCGCCATCAGTGTCTTACCTAAAGCGCAAGCAGCTTTAGCAATTTTAAACGTAGCCAATGCAAAAGAGTTAGCAGAAGTCATTGCTGCTGTTGGTTTAGCGCAAAATTTAGCTGCGTTACGTGCTTTAGTTACAGAAGGAATCCAGCAAGGCCATATGTCTATGCAAGCTCGCTCTTTAGCCATGTCAATAGGTGCAAAAGGATCAGAAATCGAAATCATCGCAGATAAACTAAAGAATGGTATTATGAATCAAGAACAGGCCGCAACATTTTTACTGGAGTTAAGACAATAATACATGTTAGTCAAATAATCTAATCGAATCACAGAGAGTATAGAAAAAACAAATAAGTTGCCTATTAAAATTAATCAGCTGCTTATAGGATTTATTTCTATGCTCTCTTTACAATTTTTAAAATAGTATTCCGATTTATTGTTCTTCAAGTTTCGCTTAGTACTTTAATTTTTTCCATTTTTATTTTAACCTGTTAAAATTATTTTAGAGGTGAGGATCATGATTTTATCTATAATCTTCTTTATTTTGGGTATTTTTTCATTATTTAAATACAGAGCAACTAGAGAAAAAACGTATTTGTATATCACTTTTTCTTACTTTGTTTTTTCACTTTTCATAGGCTTTATCTTACGTTCCCTATTTGGTTATTCATTTTAAAGCTGTAAAATACGACTTCTCTTGATTCCCCCGCTATTCATTTTATGCATAGCACAAATATTCTTGAGTCAAGTATCCAAAAATACAATTTTACTTCCAAAATATTGCCTTGTATAATTTGAATTGCTTAGTAAATCAATCTTTTTATACAATTGGAGGGAATCTATATGACTACAAAAATTACAGAAAAAATGTGCTTTAGTCCATCTTTTGACTATATTGATAACGGTATCGAACATGGCGTACTTAGCCCATTTGAAGCAAAAGAAATCATCTTAGAAAAAGGACAACAACTTGCTGAAGGTTTTAAACCATTGACGAATGATATTAAACTATTAAAAGATGTTCCAGTAAAATTACGCGACGGCGTCACGATTTACACGGATATCTATTTACCCGTGACGGAAGCCAAAGTTCCTGTTCTCATTGCTTGGAGTCCTTATGGAAAAAGCGCTGGAACAGCCCCTCGTTATAAAAATCTTTTCAATATGCTTGGTATGGGCAATCACTGGAACTCAGGCTTAACCAAATTTGAGGCTCCTGATCCCGATTATTGGTGTGCGCATGGCTATGCTGTTTGTAATCCTGACATGCGAGGTATCGCTCATAGTGAAGGCAACACAACGATGATTGGTTCTCAAGAAGCGCAGGATGGTTATGATTTAATCGAATGGTTAGCTTCTCAAGCTTGGTCCAATGGTAAAACAGCTCTTACAGGAACCTCTTATTTAGCCTTTTCACAGTGGTATATTGCGGCTGAAACACCTCCTCACTTAACGTGTATCAATCCTACTGAAGGACTTGCCGATGCTTACCGTGATCTTGCCTTTATTGGTGGCATCCCTGATGAAAATTTTATTGAACGCTTGCAAGTAAATCATGTCAGTGCAAAAAGTGCCAAACGGGAAGACTTACTAAAAGAAATGAGCGCCTATCCTTTGGCTGATACAGCAATTTGGCAAGACAAAGTTGCTGATCCAAGCAAAATTACAGTACCCGCCTTTGTTATCGCAAGCTACTCGAATACGCTACACACGATGGGGACCTTCCGTTCTTGGCGCACATTAGGTTCATCAGAAAAATGGCTTCGTATCCACGATCGCCAAGAATGGCCTTATTATTATGATGAAAAGAATACGGAAGAGTTACGCAGATTCTTTGATTACTATTTACTTGAAAAAGACAACGGTTGGACAAATACGCCAGCCGTTCGCTATTCTCTGATTGATTTTCAAGGAGGCAATCAAACAGACATAGCCTCTGAATCTTTCCCACCTTTAGCTAGTGAAAACAAACGTTATTACATGAATGGGCTATTCCGTACTTTACAAGAAAATCCTGAATCAAACGATTTCCCAGTAAAATATTCTTCAGAAAGTTTACCAGGGCGCACCTCCTTTCAAATGACCTTCGATAAGGACACAGATTTTGTTGGTTATCCAAAAGCGAAGCTCTTCATGGAAGTTGATGGTTATGAGGATATGGATGTTTTTGTTTGGATTCAAAAATTAGACAAATTCGGGAATGTTTTAAGTGAATTTGTCATTCCAAATCACGGCGCTGCACTCCAAGATTTTACCCAAGAAGGTGCCTCAGCTTTACGGTATAAAGGCGCTTGGGGACGTCTTCGAGCATCAATGCGTCATCTTGATAATAAGCTTACAACAGACGAAATCCCTGCGTATAGCTTTGACCGTGTTGAAAAACTATCACAAGGTGAAATTGTGGACCTTGATATCGTATTAAGTCCGCTCGGTCTATCATATAAAGCTGGTGAAACATTAAGAATGGTTGTAAGTAGCAAAGATGAACTCGGATCAGTGATGCCTGGCACACCAGGATGTACACCTGATAACAAAGGAACCCATATTCTCCATACTGGTGGCGAGTATGCTTCCTATCTGCAATTACCAACGATCAATAAACTATAAGAAAAACTTGTTAAATGAATGCGTGAACTTTATACTAAAGCTACTATTAACTATATTTAATTGAATGGAGCTACAATGAAATTAACGACCTTACATTATTTTGTTGCAGTTGCTACTGAGGGTAGTTTTACAAAAGCGTCTGAAAAATTGTATATTTCCCAACCAACTCTGAGTAGACGAATACAAGAATTAGAAACTGAATTAGGCGTAGAATTATTTATTCGCCATAATCATGGACTTACGCTATCAAGCGCTGGTGAACAGTTCTTGACAGAAGTTAGTGACGTTTTAAAACGTGTTGATCATTTAGCTCATCTGTTCGACCCGCAAATAAATTCTGATAAAACAACACAAATTTTAAAAATTGGATATTTACAGAATATCAATATGAGCAGAATGTATGAGCTATTTGAGCGTTTTAAAAGCAATCATCCTAATGTTCAATTTTTAATGAAGCAAGATACACCCATGAATTTAGCTGATGGGCTTTCTACTGATCAATATGATTTAGTCTTTAATTTATCAACTTATTTTCAAGCGAATCAAACTATTGAAAAAGCGGTATTCATGAAAAATCATTTACAAATTGCGGTCCCTTTTGATCATGTATTAAGTCATAAGCATGAGTTGGATTTTGCTGATTTAAGTCAAGAAACGTTCATCTTGCTTGAAAGACAACACTCCCCTGTTATTGTCGATTACGTGATTAGCCAAGGGATCAAAAATGGCTTTAATTTGAAAGTGGATTTTTATGTGAAAGATCTTGATGAGGGGCTTTCTATGGTTTCTCTTGGTAAAGGATTAGCCTTTTTATATTCGGGGATGGATGATGGAACATTAGAAGATCGATATCGTATTAAAATTATCGATTTAAAAGATGAGAGTAAAAAGCAAAATATTGTCGTTGCTTTTGATTCAAAGAACGAAAATTATCTCCTTCAAAAGTTATTTATGTTTGTACAGAATGATTTAATGGATTTTTAACTTAAACGATAAGAAAAATACTTTTTGATAAACTTAAACAAAGGACGTTAGTTATTTTTTTGTATTGTTCCTTGTTTAAGTTATTTTTTTCAAAAAAGTTTTGAATTCTGTTTTAAACTATGAATATTCAAACCTCATACATTTATCATTTGTAAATAGACAAAAATAAAACCCCTTGACAATCAAGGGGTTCATTGTTAAGGCTCTATACTTTTTGATGTTGGTGAACAATCACCGGCATCTTTTTTAATGCAAAATAATAGAAAAGACACCCTGATATCCTTTAGAATTAAGTCGTCTAAAACCAATCAAAAGGGGAAATCAAGATGTCCTATACAAATCTTATCAAAGAAACCTTAGATATTCTAGACTTAAACATTACTTTTAATGAAAATTCTTTAAAAAAAGAACGCATTAAAGGACGGATCTGCCAGGAGTTTTCTGGTACGTTGGACTATTTAGCGCACTCCTATCCTCATTGTGGTGCCCATGAAGACGGATCGATTATTCGTTGGAGCTTTACAACCTGTCTGATTTTACTGAATGATGTTTCTGAATACCAAACATACTTACGCTTGAAGAAACGTCGTTTCTTCTGCCATTCTTGTGATAGAACTTTTGTCGCTGAAACAAGTCTTATCGAAAAGTGTTGCTCGATCTCTAAGAAAGTTAAGCTTTCGATTGCCGAGCGTCTACGAAACACTTCGTCTATGACCGAAATTGCCCGTCAAAAGAAGGTCTCTGTTTCCTCTGTTTATCGCGTATTGAAACAGTTTTACGAACCCCTAAAAATCAATCGACTCATCTTGCCAGAAGTTCTTTGTTTTGATGAATTTAAATCAGTGAAACAAGTCGCTGCCTCTATGAGTTTCATTATGATGGATGGACAAACAACGCAATTACTCGATGTCGTTGAAAACCGCCAGTTGCCTTTTTTAGAACGCTATTTCTCACGATTTTCTTTATCTGTTCGTGAAGGTGTAAAATACATTGTTTGCGATATGTATGCGCCTTATTTTTCTTTAATTAAGAAACTATTTCCCAAGTCTCAGATTGTTCTTGATCGCTTTCATATTGTGCAACACATTGGGCGAACGTTCTTAAAACACCGCATTCAACGAATGAATACCTTTCTCCATCAAGGATCTGTAGAAGCAAAAAAATACCGTCACTTGAAGAAATACTGGAAACTACTTCAAAAGAATCAATCGAAGCTCCATTTTGAAAAACGCCAATGGCGTCCTTCCTTCCGTGCTTATTTAACAGAAACCGAACTCGTGGATCGATTACTTGCCTATGATGAAGAATTAAAAGCTGGCTATACCTGTTATCAGGATTTTCTCTATGCCATACAAACAAGAGATTACACACGGTTTCACGTGTTATTAGAACAAGATTATTCTAGGCTTCCAGCTTATTATCAAACAACAATTACTACCTTTAAAAAAGTTCAAACGGGCATTAAAAATGCGTTGGATTTGCCTTATTCCAACGGACCGTTAGAATGCTTGAATAACCATATCAAAGTATTAAAGAGAAATGCCTACGGCTTCCGTAACTTCTATAATTTTAAATTGAGAATTACTTTATGCTTTGGGTCTGTTCTTTTTCAACCAAATAGAAAAACCTAGAGGCATTTCCCTCTAGGCTTCATCATTGATTTAATTCTTTGGATTTTCTTCACCAACATTAGTTGACAAAGAGCCATTGTTAATTAATAACAAGTTTTTAACGACGGATTTCTTTAATACGAGCTGCTTTACCGTGTAATGCACGTAAGTAATAAAGTTTCGCACGACGAACTTTACCATAACGAACTACTTCGATTTGCGCAACGCGTGGTGTGTGTAATGGGAATGTACGTTCCACACCAACACCGTTAGAAATTTTACGTACTGTATAAGTTTCGCTGATACCAGCGCCGCGGCGTCCGATAACAACTCCTTCAAATAATTGGATACGTTCGCGTGTTCCTTCGACTACTTTCGCATGAACGCGAACAGTGTCTCCAGGACGAAATGCAGGGATATCCGTACGTAATTGATCTTGTGTTAATTCTTGAATTAATGGATTCATTCTTTTTTCTCCTCATTCCAAACATTCTTATGGACACTGCCACAGCGGAATATCGTAATAGTTGAGCGCTTTGCACTCACTGAAATAGTTTAACATAGGTATTCAATGCTGTAAAGGAATTTTCTTTAAAGATCCCTTATTTTCTATTCATTGACAGACTTTTCCTCTTCAATGATTTCAGCAAGGAATTTTTTCATTTCATCATCAAGTTCAAGTATCTCCAACATATCTGGACGTCTTAAATAGGTTCTACGTAAGGATTCTTTCAATTGCCATTCAGCAATCAATTTATGATTGCCATTCGTTAAGACTTCTGGGACATTCATTCCATTAAATTCGGCTGGACGTGTATATTGCGGATGTTCCAATAATCCTGTTGAATGAGAATCTGTTTGAGCAGACAATTTATTCCCTAAAACATCAGGAAGAAGACGGACCGTTGCATCGATCATGACCATTGCTCCTAATTCTCCGCCAGTCAAGACATAATCGCCTAAAGAAACTTCATCTGTCACAAAAGAACGAATACGCTCATCATAGCCCTCATAATGACCGCAAATAAAGACTAGATGCTCTTCTTCGGAAAATTCTTCCGCCATGCTTTGGTCAAATCGCTTTCCTGCCGGATCCAACAAAATCACACGTTTTTTAGTTTTCGGCGATGCTTCTTCAATCCTTCTTAAGTTATCATAAATCGGCTGAACTTTTAAGAGCATTCCTGCTCCACCACCATAAGGATAATCATCGACCGACTGGTGCTTATTATCCGAATGATCACGGAAATTAGAAACATTGATTTCTAGCAAATTTTTCTCCACAGCTTTTCCAATGATCGATTCTCCCATCGGGCCTTCAAACATTCTTGGAAAAAGCGTCAATACATCAATTCTCATCGTCGATCAAACCTTCTGGAATCTCTACACGAACGATCCCTTTTTCTAAATCAATCGACTGAACAACCGATTCAATATAAGGAATCAAGACATCTTTTTTCTTTGGTCTTTGAACAACCCAGACATCATTTGCACCTGGTGAAAGAATTTCTTTGATTTTACCAAGTTCTTCGTCATTTTCGTCGATGACAGTCAACCCGATTATTTCGTGATAATAAAATTCATCACCTGGTAAATCTTTTAACTCGTCTTTTGACACTCTTAAAATCCCATCTCGATATTTTTCAACATCATTGATTGAAAAATGATCTTCAAATGTGACAATATCAAAATTTTTATGTTTTCGATGTGTTTTGATCGTTACTTCGATTGGCGCTTTTTTTTCTTGAAATAATGTCAAAACTGATCCTTTTTTATAGCGTAGTTCTGGAAAATCCGTTTGAGAAATTATTCGTACTTCCCCTTTTAAGCCTTGAGTATTGACGATTTTTCCAACATTTAAATATTCAGTCACTTAAAACCCTCATTTCAAAATTTTAGTCTTTATCATTCTACCATTTCTGTAGACCGAATTCTATTATATATACGTAAAAGAAAGCCATTCAACGAAGAATCGCTTTCCTTTTTTGTTTTAACTATTTACACCTGTCAACGTTCCATAAATCAAGAATAGGTTCAATGCTGTCAATACAATCGCAATGATCCAAGCCAAAACTTTCACCCACATTGGATTAGCAAATCGACCCATAATTTTTTTATTGCTTGTGTACATGGTCAAAGGAATGATTGAAATTGGTAGCGCAATACTTAAAAATACTTGTGTATATAACAATAGATCTTCTACCGCTGATTCTCTACCACCATAAAGGATCACACAAATAATTACTGGTACAATGGCAATCAAACGTGTCACAACCCTACGCATCCACAGCGGCATTTTCAGGTGAATAAACCCTTCCATAACAATTTGACCTGAAAGTGTTCCGGTTATTGTAGAATTCTGCCCCGATGCAAGCAATGCTATTGCAAATAGAATACTTAAAACTGGACTTGCAATATTCCCAACGATATCAGGGTTTTTCAAAGCGTCAAACAAATCGACAAATTTGCCAAGATCACTGTTCGTTCCATAAAACAAAGCGCCACCTAAAATCAGCAACAGACAATTAACGATAAAAGCAACAGTCAATTGAATATTCGAATCCCAAATCGTAAAACGAATGGCTTTCGCTTTTTCTTCATCATCATTACGATCAAATTTTCTTGCTTGAGCAATTGATGAATGCAAGTATAAATTATGAGGCATGACCGTTGCTCCAACGATTCCTAATGCCAAAAACAACATTGATTTGTCAGTTGCAATTTTCGTATCTGGAATAAATCCGCGCAACACTTCACCGATCGCTGGATCTGCAAGGGCGACTTCATATGCAAAAACAAAAAAGATCACAGCGATCAAACAACCAACGATCGCTTCTATTTTTCTAAAACCAAGTTTCATTAATAGTAATAACAATAAAACATCGAATGTTGTAATCAATACACCAATCAATAACGGGAAGCCAAATAATAATTGTAGTGCTACTGCACCACCAATCACCTCTGCAATATCCGTGGCCATGATGGCAAGTTCAGTTATGATCCATAAAACAAATCCTGTCTTTTTACTGGTATGTTCTCGTGTCGCTTGAGCCAAATCTCTTCCAGTCACAATTCCTAATTTAGCGGCCATACTTTGAAGCAGCATAGCAATCAAACTGGATAATAAAATGACACTCAACAATGCGTATTTGTATTCTGCACCACCAGCAATCGATGTAATCCAATTCCCAGGGTCCATATAACCAACTGCCACTAATGCACCGGGGCCACTATATGCCATCAATGTTCGCAAAAAACTTCCATTTTTCGGTACATCAACCGTATTATTTATTTCTTCTAAGCTGGGGCCATTGGCATAGTTTAATAATTTTTCTGCTTCATTCTTCTTTTCTTTCATGTTACTCCTTCTTCCAACTATAAATCATCAGGTTTATATTATTATATTTTTAGGTGCGCCATAATCTTTAAGACAATTATAATCCTCTCATTCTACCTTGTAAATAGAAAATGCTCAGTTATTTATTTATTTTAGGGCTAAAGTATGATGTTTTATGCGATAAATCTTTGTATAATGTTCCTAACAAGTTCCTTCTTACAACTTTGTTCGTGAACTTGCATAAATAATAATGGTAAAATAATGATAAGACTTTTATACTAGAGATAGTTATTAACAAGGAGATGATAGATATGAGCATCGCACTTTCAAGGAAAATTATTAACGTTATTTCAATCGTAGGCATTATCGCAACAATTGCTGTGACGATTTATTTTGTACGATTAGGTGTTTTTAAAGATATTAATGCTTTGAGAGGATTAGTCGGTGACTCAGTGATCTTAGGACCCATTCTGTTTATGTTGATCCAGATCATTCAAGTCGTAATTCCAATCATTCCAGGTGGTATCAGTTGTGCTGCAGGCGTGCTAATATTTGGTCCTTTTGCAGGATTTATCTATAATTATGTTGGGATCGCACTTGGGTCTGTAATTATTTTCGTTTTGGGACGTCAATATGGAAAACCGTTTATCTTAAGTTTAGTCAGTGATAAGACGTACAATAAATATATCGGTTGGCTTGATAATGAGAAACGCTTTGAACGTCTCTTTGCATTAGCGATTTTTTTCCCAGTCGCACCAGATGATGCTCTTTGCTTAATGGCTGGCTTGACAAAAATGTCTCTAAAGAAATTTACATTGATTATTATTTTAGCTAAACCCGTTTCAATCTTCTTATATAGTTTAGCTTTGATTTATGGCGGTACATTTTTAAACGGTTTACTAGGCTTTTAGTGTCTAAAAATATATAATAGAACTTATAGTGGGATAGGATGCAACTGTATCCTGTCTTCTTTTACTTTAGTTTTATAGGAGTGGAGTAATAAATGCGCTATTTAAAGAGTAGTTTTAAAAATATGATTGATTTTTTTGCGGGTACATCGGCATATTTCCGCGATGTTTTATTGATGCATGGCTTTATGCTTTTTGTACTTCTCCCGCTTTTAGCAAATTCAACGCGTTTCATTTTAAGACAAGGGAAAATTGATTATTTATCTTATGATACCATTCCGATCATCTTCTCAAAACATCCTGGTGTTTTGATTGCGCTGATCCTTGTCCTCTTAGCGATCGTAGTTGCTGTCTTTTTTGAATTTACCTTTTTACTTTTGAGTATTTTTTTTATAAAGAAAAAGGAAGTAATTTCTTTAACAAATTTACTTAAAGGAACATTTCTTCAACTTAAAAAAATTCGGTTTAGTACGATTCTTTTTTTCCTGTTCTATTTTTTCTTTGTTTTGCCACTTAGTGGTTTAGGTTTTAATTCAGATCTATTGGCAAAAATAAAAGTTCCAGCTTTTATTATGGACTTTATTTTCGCTAATCGTGTGACAATCATTGCCTTAGTGATTTTAGTCTATTTAGTATTCTTCTATTTATCTATTCGTTTGATTTTTGCATTACCTGAAATGATTTTAAGAGATGTTCCTTTCCGCCAAGCTGTTAAAGAAAGCTGGCGTTCAACTAAAAATCATTTTTTTAGAATTCTAGGGCAGTTTATTGTCATTGGTGGGAGTATCCTCTTAGTTTTCGTTATCAGTTATACAGTGATCCTAAGTGCCCAAGCAATTATTGAAACAGCTATTCCTAGTTATGCTTTGGTCAGTGCTGTAATTGCCATGACACTTTTACAATTTATTTTACTTCTTAATATTGTTTTTTCTACAGTAGGCGTTTTTTATATCACGATCGATTATATGGATGATGAAGGCTTTTTACCCGGATTGCCACAATGGTTTTTTGATCAGCCCAAAAAACCAAGAAAAGAATGGACGGCCTTTAAAATTGGATTATTTGCTTTTATCGCAGTAATCTTCGGCATTGGTGTTGGTACTTATAATACAAATTATTTAAGTAATCCATCTGTCACAGAACCTCTAACGATTTCTCACCGAGGTGTTGATGCATCAAATGGCGTTCAAAATACGTTGCCCGCTTTAGAAAAAACTAGTTTAGAACATCCTACTTATGTAGAAATGGATATACAAGAGACCAAAGACAAGCAGTTTGTTGTGATGCATGATTTTAATTTAAAAAAATTGACTGGTGTAAATAAAAGACCCAATCAGCTTACATTGGATGAATTGACCCAATTGACAGCAAAAGAAAATGGTATGGAAGCTAAAGTATGCTCTTTTGATGAATACCTTGCAAAAGCACGCGAATTAAATCAAAAATTATTGATTGAAATCAAAACAACACCGCAAGATAGTCCCGATTTAGTTAAGCGATTTACGGAAAAATATCGAAAGGTTATTTTAACTGAAAAACATATTCTTCATACTTTGACTTTTGATACAGCGACTCAGTTAAAAGAACAAGAACCGAAATTTTATGTTGGGTATATTCTCCCGTTTAATATTGTTGGACCGCCTGTTATGAATGTAGATTTTTTTACCATGGAATATACAACCTTGAATCGGAATTTTATCAATGCTGCACACAATGACGGAAAGAAAGTTTATGCTTGGACTGTGAATGATGAAGATACTATGACACGCATGATGTTTTATGGTGTAGATGGTATTGTTACAGATGAACTAAAATTACTCAATGAGACGATCCGAACAGATTTAGATGAGCTCACCTATTCAGATAAACTATTTCATTTCGTTATTGGGATTGGTTAAAATAACAAAAAAGAGTGTCATAAACAATAAAACGTTTATACACTCTTTTTTTATTATTTTGTGTTCATTCTTGTTTTACCTTCTTGGCACATATACAAAAGCGGGCAAATATCGCATTTGGGATTTCGTGCTAAACAGTGATAACGACCAAAGAAGATCATTGTATGATGGGTTTTCACCCATAATTCTTTCGGAATTTTTCTCATTAACGTTTGTTCAACTTCCATAACACTAGCATCAAGTTTACAGATTCTTAATCGTTTTGACACTCGTTCAACATGGGTATCAACAGCAATCGCCGGTTCGCCGAATGCATCACCCAACACAACATTAGCTGTTTTACGTCCCACGCCAGGTAAAGAAACTAGTTCTTCACGAGTTTCAGGAACTTCCCCAGCAAACTGCTCCAGCAATTGAGCGGCACAGGCTTTAATATTTTTTGCTTTATTTCGATACAACCCAATCGTTTTGATTTTTTGAATGATATCTTCAATAGGAGCTACTGCAAGAGCCTCAGGCGTTGGATAAGCTGCAAATAGCGCTGGTGTTGCTTTATTCACAGAAACATCCGTTGCTTGCGCACTTAAAATAACAGCGATCAATAATTGAAATGGACTTTTATGTGTCAACTCACATGCCGCTTCTGGAAACATATCATACATTGTTTCTATTGCTTCCATCGTTTTTTCTTTAGAAAGCATCTATCTACCTCCTACTCACTATCTTCTGGGTTAAGCCAATTGTGTAAGGTAACTTTGGGAATTGGCTCATTTTGGACACTTTGTTGTTCGATTTCTTTTTGGATCAATGCTTGTTTTCGACGTTTTTGATCTTCTGCAACTTGCTCTTTAGTGGTAATATTTTTACGCTCCCAAGCCAGTAAGATTCGATCAATATACTTCAAACTATACGCCTGATTTAATACAGCTTCTCTTAATGCTAGTCGAATAAGCTCAGGTTGATAATGGTCCGTCTCTAACCATTGTCCAATCATTTCCAGTTCGATCGGAGACAGTTGACGTCCAAACTCTTTTTCAAATCCTTGATATAGCTGTTTGATTGTTTCTTCCGATGTCACTTCTTTTTGTTTTTCTGTCTGTACTTGTTGTAAACGGTCAATTTTTTCAAAGATTGCGAGTAAATCATACGTATCCATCATTTGACCTTGCTCATTTTGTTTTGTTTCAATAATTAAAAACCCTCGTGAAACGAGTTGATTCAATAATTTATAAATAACATCGATCGGTTTTCCCATGATTTGACTGATTTCAGCTAAATCTGGAAACAAATCACCTTTTGCTTGGGAACGGAACAACTGTAGCCAAAATAGAAATTCTTCGTCTGTTAAACCAATTTTCTGGTAATTCTCGATAACCAAATTGGACACAGTCGTTTCACCGGCTTTTAGGTATTCATTAATTGATAGCATAACTGTTCCCTCATTTCCGCTAAATAAAAAAATTACGCATTGATTTTGTATACATCATAATAAATCGATTTCATATAATCGATTAAATATTGCGGATTCACAGCTTCTCCTGTGGCATCTAAAATCAATTGATTTGGTTTTCTTGATGCCCCGTATTGATGGATGTGATCAGTCAGCCAATTTTTGATTACAGAATAATCATCACTAGCTAAAACAGTATCCACATCTATCTCTTTGCCCATAGCATGACGTAATTGAGCGGCATACATGTATCCCAGCGCATATGATGGGAAATAACCAAAGCTACCACCAGACCAGTGAACATCCTGTACGATTCCTTCTAAATCATTTTCTGGGCGTATGCCTAAATATTCTTCGTATTTATCATTCCAGATTTGTGGTAGATCCTCCACCGAAATATCCTCATTAAAAATCATTTTTTCAATTTCATAACGAATAATGATATGAAGTGGATAAGTTAAACTATCAGCTTCAATTCGCACCAAACTCGCTTTTGTTTCTTTTAATGAATCATAAAAAGTATCAAACTCAATATCGTCAAAGGTCCCTTCTGTGCATTCTTTAAAAAAGGGGAATTGTTTTTTCCAAAACTGTTTATTACTACCAATAATAATTTCATTAAATAACGATTGAGACTCATGGATTCCCATAGAAGCACCTGTTGAAAGCGGCGTATAATCATATTTTGGATCGATACTTTGTTCATAGATCCCATGACCTGCTTCATGAATAACACCAAAAGTTGCCATCGAAAAATTCGTTTCATCCCAACGTGTTGTGATCCGCGCATCATTGCGATTTAAATCCAACATAAACGGATGAACCGTATCATCTAAACGACCACGAGAAAAGTCATAGCCTAGTTGCTCTGCAACGCCTTTTACAAAGGTTTGTTGTTGCTCTTTCGTTACGTGCCTAGATAAAAAATCAGTACGTGGAACTGTACCTTTTTCAGCAATTTCCGCTCTGATTTCCATGATTCCTTTCTTTACTTGATCGAAAATCTGATCTAGTCTTTCAACAGTCAAGCCAGGTTCATATTGGTTTAATAAAACATCGTAATTTGTTGCTTCCTCTTTTTTCCAATAAGGGATAAACTCTTTTAAAAAATTGATGATTATTTGGATTTCATCTTTCATTTCAGAAAAATCTTTTGCTTTTCTAGCTTGTAACCAAGCAGTGTGAGCATTAGTTAAAGCTGTATTGTATGCTTGCATCCGTTCAACAGGAATACTATGATTTAGGTCATATTCTTCTTTGACTTTCTTATAGACAGCCATCCCCACTTCAGATAATTCGTCAGAATGAGTGTCATAATAAGCTAACGCTTCTTGGACTTTAGGTCCTACACTACGTTCAAAAGCCATTCCCGATAAATAACCGACCGCTTCACCGCGAAAAGCACTACTGGCTTCAGGCATTCCAGTTTGACTGTCCCATTCTAATAGTCCCAAAGCTGCATTCAACAACTCGATTTCTTTGATTTCTTGTAAAAATTCTGGTTCTTTCATATTGCTCCCCCTACTTTTCTCTTGGTTTTCTTGGTGGTCTTTCTCCCCAATATTGGAACAAATCTGTGCGTAAGGCACCATTATATAATTTTCTCTTCTTCGTAGCTCTTGCCCCATAATATTGCTCAAAGGTTAAATCGCTCGTTAAAATATACTTGCTCCAGGTTTTAAGTGGACGGAACACTTCGCCCATTTCTTTGTATAATTTGCGGACTGACTCTTCTTCACCCAAACGTTCACCATAAGGCGGATTCGCAACCATTACACCGTATTCTTTTTCTGTCGTAAAATCTTGTAACGCTAATTGTTTGAAGGTAATTGAATCACCCAAACCAATTTCTTCCGCATTTGCTTTAGCGATTTCAATCATTTTTCCATTGATATCTGAACCCATAATATCCAGTTTGATATCATAATCTGCCTTCTCATCTGCTTCTTTACGAACTTTTTCAAAAATAGCTGAATCAACCCAATCCCATGTTTCACAAACAAATTCACGATTAAATCCTGGTGCAATATTATGCCCGATCAACGCTGCTTCAATACAAATCGTCCCAGAACCACAAACTGGATCATAAAATGGACGGTCCTTGCGCCAATTCGTTAATGTCACTAAAGCTGCCGCCATATTTTCTTTTAAAGGCGCACCACCTTTTTCAATACGATAACCTCGTTTAAATAAGCTTGGACCTGTCGTATCAATCGTTACAGTCACATGATCTTTTAAAAGAGCAACTTCTAATTGGAAAAACGCTCCTGTCTCAGCTAAAGGTACGGTCGCAGGACGATGATAAACTTCTCTTAAACGATTGACGATCGCTTTTTTGGTGATCGATTGACAATCTGGTGTGCTATATAATTTGGATTTAATTGATTTTCCAGCAACAGGAAATTCTGCATCCATCGGCAAATAATCTTCCCAAGGTAATGCTTTAACTTTTTCAAATAGTTCATCAAAGCTAAATGCATCGAATTCACCAACAATAATCTTGACACGATCGGCTGTTCTCAACCATAAGTTAGCGGTAGCAATCGTCTCCATTGTCCCTTCAAACAAAGCCTTGCCATTTTCTACTTCACAAGGAATACCCAAATCTCGTAATTCTTTTCCTACTAATGCTTCTAAACCACTCGCTGCTGTTGCAACAAGTTTAAATGTTTTTTCTTTTGTCATAATATCTCCTCTTGCTTTTAATAGTCTTATATTTGATTTGTTTGACTATATAAAATACTCTAATGTATCTCTTACTTTAAAAAAAGCCTTCACAACAAAGTTGGAAGGTCATCCTGAATACTTGTAATTTTCTGTAAGCCATGTTCTGTATCGACTGCCTCTCAGGGAAAGACACTCGACGGTCATCATCTATCTGCAGAAATCAATCTGCCTCTTCTACTCGTTCATTTCCTTTAGAAGAGCGCCCCTACCATTGTTTGGGTTGCTCGCTCGAGGGGTTTACCGCGTTCCACCAATTCCGTTTCCAAAATTGCTTCGTCACTGTGGCACTTTCAAGGGTACTTTGACATAGCCTAAGCCTTAGTCATTTTTCCTGCCGTTACTCTAAAAAGTAAAAATAGCTATTTTTTCAAACGAGCTGCCTTTACCATTTCAAGTACCTTAGCTTATGTTTTCGCTAAGCACGAACACTACAGACATCTCAGTCTGTGCGAGCATGGACTTTCCTCAGCTTGAATAAATTCAAACCGCGATCACCCGAAAATTACAAAATCTTTCTTTAAATGAATTAAAATTGACGTGTTTCTGAGTTGTCTATTTCTCGGTCGTATGAACTGTGTAGATTGCTTTCGTATGGATTAGAGTGACTCATACCAGAAATAGGATTCGAAGCTGGTGTATCATCTAATTTTTTCCCGAATACTTCACGCTCTAGATTAGACAAACGTTTTAGAATATCAAAGTTTGTGACCGCCGCACTCTTAGGCATTTCTTGTGCACTACGAGTAGGCATAGCTTGTTGTACTTTAGAAGCTTGATCAAGTTTAGCTAATAGACGATTATTTTCTTCTTGTAAGGTTAAAAGTTCTTTGTTGTACGCTTCATAATCTTTGATTACGTTATCTAAAAATTCATCAACTTCAACCGGATCATAGCCACGCATTTTTGTTTTAAATTCTTTTTGTAAAATATCTTTTGGACTGTATACTAAATTTGCCATACTTACACCTCATTATTTTCTTTGATTAGGATAAAAGTTCATAGTTCAACAGCATTATTGTATAGGAAAATCGTCAGAAAATCAAACAGATTCTCACTATTCCATTGAGTTTTGTAAATCATCCATTGTGATTAAGCGTATTTCATACGGAAATTTCTCAGAAAAAAGTTCAGCATCCTTAAGGAAATACTCAGTTTTACCAGGGTATTCTTTATCATAAACCAACAAACTGGCACCAGAATGCTCTAATAAAAATCGCGTATGCATTTTTAATTGCGCTGGTGATTTATATGGCTGGTGACTCACTGAATCGACATAATCAGCTAATAGTTCAATTTTTTCTAAATTCCCTCGATTTTTTTCATTCCAATTACTACCAAATTCTTTAAACGGATAAATCAGACCTAATTTTAATTCTGGGTAATCATTTTTTAATTCAGCCACGACTTCTGCTGCCCAAATCTCCGTTCCAAGATTGCCAGAAACTAAAATCCACTCTAATCCAGTGTCTAAATACCCTATAATTTCCTTTTTTAATACTTTTTTAATAACTGTAATTTTAGGATCATTGTCTTGAAAAGCCCCGATTTCAAAGCTTTTATAACCAGTCACATAAAGAGTTTTTACGTTTTCCATAGACATTCCTTTTCTTTCATAAAGATTTTTTGTTATAATGTTGGCTAGGAGTGTGATAGAAATGGCTTTTCATTATCCTAATGGTACTCCCTATAATAATCATGAAGCACCCAAATCAAAAAAACAAGTAAAAAACCAAAAATCAATTCAATTTGGTAAACGAGGAATGGATTTTGAAGAAGAAATCAATAAAACCAATGCTTTTTATTTAGCTCGTACTATCGCAGTTATTCATAAAAAGCCTACTCCCGTTCAAATTGTCAAAGTGGATTACCCCAGTCGTAGTGCTGCCGTGATCAAAGAAGCTTACTTTAGACAAGCCTCTACCACTGATTATAATGGTGTCTACGAAGGATACTATCTGGACTTTGAAGCAAAGGAAACAAAAAACAAAACTTCGTTTCCCTTAAAAAACTTTCATCAACACCAGATCGATCATATCCAACAATGTATGGCACAAAAAGGAATTTGCTTTGTTCTATTGTGGTTCTCTTCATTGAATAAATGTTTCTTTTTTAGCGGAGAAGAATTAGTAGCGTGCTGGTTAGAACAAGAAAGCAGCGGAAAAAAATCGTTGCCTTTAACGCTTATTGAAAAAAAGGGAATAGAAATTCACGTTGGCATTGCACCTAGAATACCGTACTTAGATGCGGTCAAACAACATATTCAATCAAACAAAGGAGTTGCGATTAATGACAACTGATGGAATAGGATCACGTGCTGCGAGACACGGACAATCTCCTTCTTCTAACAGCACCGCAAACACATCGTCCAGCGGCGGCAAAAAGCCAAAGAAAAAGCGAATCCTTCTAAAAATATTTTTAGGATTGGTTCTGCTTGGAATAATAGGTCTTCTAGCTGGTTTAGGTCTGTTTTGGTCCTATGCCAAAGATGCGCCTAAATTAGAAGACGAAAAACTTAGTGCCACTGTTTCTTCAAAATTATACGACGCGAATAATGAGGTCTTTGAAGAATTAGGAGCTGAAAAACGTGAAATGATCAAACCAACCGATGTACCGCAGTCACTAAAAGATGCGGTCGTATCCGTTGAAGATAAACGTTTTTACAAACATAGCGGTGTTGATCCAATTCGAATATTGGGTTCCGCTTTTTCAAACTTTAAGACTGGTGGCTTGCAGGGTGGTAGTACACTGACACAACAATTGATCAAGCTATCTTACTTTTCGACAAAAGAAAAAGATCAAAATCTCAAGCGAAAAGCCCAAGAAGCTTGGCTTGCAATGCAACTAGAAAAAGAAAAATCAAAAGAAGAGATTTTAACGTATTACATTAATAAAGTGTATATGGCAAATGGTCTATACGGCATGGAGACCGCTGCTCAATCTTATTTTGGAAAACCCTTAGCTGAGCTATCACTTCCGCAAACAGCTCTACTAGCAGGAATGCCTCAAGCACCAAATGACTACGATCCGTATGTAAAACCTGATGTTGCTAAAGAACGTCGCGACGTCGTTTTATATACCATGAAAGAAAATAAAAAAATCACAGAAAAAGAGTACGAAGAGGCTAAAGCGACTCCAATCGATGATGGTTTACAACCTTTAAAACAATCAAATGAAAATCGTAAAATTGTTGACAACTACATCAGAGAAGTTATCGCTGAAGTAGAAAAGATGGGGAAAAATCCTTATACAGATGGCTTGGACATCCATACCAATCTTGACATGGATGCGCAAAAACGTTTGTATGATATTATCAACAGCGATACTTATGTAGAATATCCTGATCCAGATTTTCAGGTTGCTTCAACTGTGATCGATGTCAAAACGGGACAGGTCAAAGCGCAAATCGGAGGACGAAACATTCCAGACGATGTCCAATTGGGATCAAATTTAGCTATTGAAACAGATCGGGATGTCGGATCAACGATGAAACCGATCGCAGACTATGGTCCTGCCATCGAGAACTTGAATTATTCAACAGGTCGCATCATGATGGATCAACCCACGACCTATGAAGGAACCAACATTCCTGTTACAAATGCAGATATGCAATATTACGGGGCTCTAACTATGCGTAAAGCGATCATGTATTCTCGTAATACAACAGCTATAAGAACATTCGATGCTGTTGGAAGTGACAAATCTGCTGACTTCCTTAAAGATTTAGGGATTGAATTTAAAGATATTGTCGCTGCAAATGCAATATCTAGTAATACAAGTGAATTAGACGGCAATAAATATGGCGTGTCTTCTCTAAAATTAGCAGCTGCCTATGCATCATTTGCGAATATGGGTGTTTATAACAAACCTTATTACGTAAACAAAGTCGTCTATCAAGATGGCTCTGAAGATGTGACCGAAACAGAAAGTAAACGCGCAATGAAAGATTCAACTGCTTATATGATGACAGATATGCTTAAAGATGTTATTTCTGGCGGTACAGCCTTCAACGCAGGCGTTCCTGGGTTGATCCAAGCTGGAAAAACTGGAACAGCCAACTATACTGATGATGATCTTGCCAAAATAGGGGCCTCTGAGTCGTCTAGTATTGCCCCTGACAGCACGTTTGTTGGTTATACACCTCATTATGCTGTTTCTGTTTGGACGGGCTATAAACAGCGATTAACCCCTATTCCTTATGAATATTGGGGAACTGCTTCTGATGTCTACAGAGAAATGATGACGTATCTGTCTGAAGGCGTCTCAAATGACGACTGGGTCATGCCGGATACTGTTATACGCTCAGGGAATGAATTGTATGTAAAAGGTGCTTATGAAGAACAATTATTACCGTCGAATTCAGGCAATGAAAGTTCTTCATCATGGGAAAACCCAGTGAGTTCTGAAACAGGAACAACAAGCAGCTCTACTACTACCGTTCCTTCACAAACAGAGTCTTCCTCTACTCAATCGGTTGAACCACCAGCTACCTCTACTCAACAGACGGAGCCGCCAGAACCGACTGCTCCGACCGAGAGTAGTGAAGTCCCTAGCCAACCTTCAACACCACCGGTTCCAAATAGTGCAGCCAGAAGAAGAACATCTTTTGGCTGATATATAAAGAAAAAATAAGCGTAGAGACAACTTTTGAAGTTGTTCCTACGCTTTTATTTTTACTGATTATTTAAAGCAGCCTCAACAAATCCTTTGAATAAATGCTGCGGTCTATTTGGTCTAGAAATCAATTCTGGATGAAATTGAGCAGCTACAAAGAATTTATTCTCTGGTATCTCAACAATTTCAACTAAACGATTATCTGGGGAAACACCTGAAAAGACCAAGCCATTTTCTTCAAATAATTGACGGTATTTATTATTGAATTCATAACGATGACGATGGCGTTCTTGAACGACTTCTTGGCCTTCATAGGCAGCAGCTGTTACACTGCCTTTTTTAAGTTTACATGGATATAAGCCTAAACGTAGCGTTCCACCAAGGTTTTCTACATTTTCTTGATCTGCCATCAAATCAATAATATTGTTAAGAATACCTGGGTTGTTTTCAGCAGAGCCTGCATCTTCAAGTTTTACAACGTTGCGAGCAAATTCAACACAAGCCATTTGCATCCCTAAACAAATTCCTAAAAACGGTACGTCATTTTCACGAGCAAAACGGATTGCTTCGATCTTTCCTTCCACTCCGCGATCACCAAAGCCACCTGGTACCAAGATACCGTCAGCATCATTTAAGATAGCTGCAACATTATTCTCATTCAATGCCTGCGAGTCGACCCAATCAATTGTAATATCAGAATCAAACGCAAAACCAGCATGTTTCAAAGCTTCAACGACTGAAAGATATGCATCGGGAAGTTCTACATATTTCCCTACTAAAGCAATTTTAGTTGTTTTCTTCAAGCCTAATACTTTTTCTTCTAGCGCACGCCACTCAGTCATATCAGCAATTGGTGCATCTATTTTTAAATGATCACAGACAATTTGGTCCATGTTCTGCGCCTGCAAGGCTAATGGAATCGAATATAATGTTTCTACATCTCGTGATTCGATAACAGCTTCTGGAGCCACATCACAAAATTGAGCCAATTTATTTTTTGTTCCTTGAGAAACTGGTAATTCTGTACGGACAACTAAGATATTCGGTTGAATTCCTAAACTGCGTAGTTCTTTTACGCTATGTTGGGTTGGTTTAGTTTTCATTTCGCCAGCAGCTTTTAAGTAAGGAATCAAGGTTGTGTGGATATACATTACATTGTCGCTACCTACTTCAGCTTTCATTTGACGTAATGCTTCTAAAAATGGCAAAGATTCGATATCTCCAACGGTTCCGCCAACTTCAGTAATAATAATATCTGCATCTGTCATACTGGCTGCACGCATGATTTTATCTTTGATTTCATTCGTAATATGAGGAATAACTTGTACTGTAGCACCTAAATACTCGCCTTTGCGCTCTTTTCTCAACACTTCTGAATAAATTTTCCCTGTTGTGACGTTTGAATATTTATTTAAGTTGATATCAATAAAACGTTCATAGTGACCCAAATCCAAATCGGTTTCAGCACCATCATCTGTGACAAAAACTTCTCCATGTTGGTAAGGACTCATTGTGCCTGGATCCACATTGATGTATGGATCAAATTTTTGAATCGTTACTTTCAAGCCGCGATTTTTTAATAAACGTCCTAAAGATGCTGCAACAATTCCCTTCCCAATCGAAGAAACTACGCCGCCTGTAACAAAGATATATTTTGTCATAATATAAAAAACCCTTTCTCAAAATAGATTTTTAGAGATGAGTGAACAACAACTTGTTTTTTAATGATAAAAAACAAAAGCTCCCTATCCAAAAAGAATAGGGAGCTGGAATTCGTTGTAAACTTCTGACCTTCTCAAAGGTGCCCAAGTAGTATAATACAAGCAAATCTAATTGAGGTCAAGTTTTTCTGTTAGAAGATTTTTGATTTTTTAGTAACATTTTAGATCTTACTCATTTAATCTTTGATATACGCATTTTTATAAGTGCTCGTTGCACCAAAGTTGTGATATTCAATCCCTTCAACACCTGGACGGACTAATTGTCCTCTCGCTTGTTGATATAATGGAATTAACGCAACATCTTCTTCTATTAAAACTTTTTCAGCAGCGATCAACGTTTCCCAACGCTTTTCAGGATCATTGGCATACTTATTAGAAGCATCATCGATCAACTGATCATATTTTTCACTACGGTAACTTGTTTTGTTTTTTGTGCTAACTGAGCTTTCTAAAAATGTCATCGGGTCTTGGTAATCTGGTCCCCACATACTGACAGAAAGTTCATAGTCCCCTTTTTTCATTAGTTCGATCGAATTATTTAAAGGAACAGTTTTGACATTGACTTTTAAGCCTGGCAATGTTTTTTCTAATTGTCCTTGAATAAACTCTGCTACTTTCTTATCACCGTCACCATCTTTAGACAATAATTCAATCGTCACGTCACCGTTCAATTCTTTTTTGGCTTTGTCTAAATATTCATTTGCTAATTTTTCATCTGTTTTTACCAAATCGCCAGCTTCTTTTCTAAAATCTTCACCTGTTTCAGGATTCGCCACGAAATCTTTAGGGATGTAGCCGTAAATGTCTTTGGAACCATCTGCTAAAATATTTTCCACTAAACTTTTCTTATCTAATGCGTATGCAACTGCTTTACGAACATTTTCGTTTGCAAAAATCGACGGCTTATCATTTCTCTTTTGGTTCATTCGTAATGAGTAGACTTTTGAACGTTGTATGGCTTCATAATCTGGATTGTCTTTATTTTGTTTCGCAAAATCACCTGTAAGAATAGCTACATCCAGTTCACCCGATTCATAAAGATTGAAGACTGTATTTGTTTCTTTCAATACTTCAAAGTGGATTTTTTCAGATTTTACTTTCTCCGCATCATAATAATCTGGATTTTGGACTAGATCCCATGACATTGAGGATTGATCCCAATTTTCCATCAAAAATGGACCGTTAGAAACAATATTTTCGCTTGACGTTCCATAGTCTTTGCCTTTTTCTGTCACAAATTTTTCATTTTGTGGGAAAAATGGTGAAAATGCTAGTAACGACGTGAAATACGTTACTGGTTTTGCCATTTGGATTTCAAGTGTATAGTCATCTAAAGCTTTGACACCTAATTCATCAGCTGATTTTTCTTCATTCACGATTTCTGTCCCGTTTAGAATCGTGCCATCCATTAAGAAAAAGTAATTTGCTTGATTTTTAGGATCCGCCATTTTTTTCCAAGCAAAAACGAAATCATTTGCTGTTACTTTGTCTCCATTTGACCACCTTGCATCATCTCTTAATTTAATCGTATACGTTTTACCATCTTCTGAAATTTCTGGCATTTCTTTTGCAACAGCTGGAATAACATTGTCTTTTTCATCTAATTGATACAATCCTTCAAACACGTTAGATTGTGCATTTACACTAGGCTCATCTTGAGTGAAAATCGTGTCCATTGACCCCACTTCTGATGCTTCCATTAAATTCAGTACTTTTGATGATTTTTGATCTGCTGCATTCTTTTTTTCTGAGCTATCTGCTGACTTACCACTTCTACTTCCCCCGCAAGCTGCAAGTAACAGCATTGTCATGATCAATGTAACACTTTGTTTTAACCCTTTTTTCATACGTTCCACCTTTTCCTTCTTTTTTTATTTATTACACAAGCTCCTCCATTGAAACTAACGTTTGTTTCACATCTAAGTATGCATAAGGAAGACCTTGGTTTTCATATTCAAATTCCCCGCGTTGATTGTCTATCGGATCTGCTCGTAAAAAATGTTTTGGCGGATTAAACTCTCTTTGGATTTCACTATTTGCAGGCATTCTGAAAATATCAAGATTACCAAAGTAGTAATTCCACCGATCCAAATCACCATTTCTACGTGCACCCCCACCAAATGATAGATCAGCGAAAACCCATCCGTAAGGCGCTACATAAAATTGTGCCCAGTCATGGCACCCCGTATAATATTGTGATACATAGAGGCCTGACTGCCATTTTGCGGGAATGTTAGCCATCCGGCATAAAGTAATGAACAAAATAGCTTGAACACCACAATCGCCTTTTAAATTGACGGCAGCATATTCTGAAATGTTTTCAATTGTAAAATATTCTCGCATAAACGAATAATTGACTTGAGTCGTGATAAAATCATAGATTTTTCGCGCTTTCTTAATTGGATTCGTCTCACCTGATAAAATTTCATCAAGTAGCTGTTCTAAATAAGGTGTGAACCGAATGTGTGGCAACTCTTCACTTAATTCAAATTGTGGTTGGATCTCAGAAACTTTTTCTGGATCTAATGTTACATAATCAACTTGATTCGTGTAGCAGTATTCTACTGAGAACACTTGATTTTCTTTCAAAATCGTTTCAAAGTATACGGTTCGCTGTGCTTCGTTTTCTGGTGCAATAAACGTTGCTTCAGGTGAGGTTTTTAAAATTTGAATAGCTGATACTTGCTTACAATCTTTAGGTAAGGGTAAATACACTCTAACGGTTTCTCCTGGACGTTCATATTCTTTTTTTACTTGTATACTCGTTTTCAAATGAATCTTTACTTTGCGGCTCCCTTGCTCTTTCATCTTTTGAACATTCTGAGTCAACTCTTGTTTTCGTAAACGATCTACCTCGTTATCCTCTTTGACAATCAACCTTGCTTCATAATCTGCTTGTGTCTTGATCAAATTTAGTAAAAATCGACGTTGAAAATGAATCGTGCCATCAATATAAAGCCAATCAACTTTTCCCGTGTCTTTTAAGTTAGTCAATTCTTGTTCTTCATAGTCTTTAAATGTCTCTTTCATCATCTTGTTGGCCTCAATAAAGTCAAAAGGATACTCATTGATTCCGACAATCCGAATGATGTCTTGTTCGATTTCTAAACGTTTTCTCAATGCTTCTGGTATTTTTTTGGATAGTAGGTATTCAATTAACTTTTCGGCTCCTTTAAAATCACCATAATTCTTCAATTTGATGATATCTTCTGGTAATGGCACACTCATAAATTTTAAATCGTAATACATAGCACTCACCTTTCTTATTTATTCAAACCTAAGCCTGCTTTATCGGACAAAGAAATCAAACTAGTAGCTTCCATTCCTACACCACCAGGAATCGCGACCTCATTAAGTCCAAAGGTTGCATCCAAATCTGCTCGGGTAATATTTTTAGTTGCTGCGGCTAGATGCGCGGCAGCAGTTACACCAATATTAGTCTCTTCAACCATACAGCCGATCATACATTCAACGCCAGCCGCTTCACAAATACTATTGATTTTTAGTGCTTCATGGATGCCGCCACATTTCATTAATTTAATATTCACGAAGTCTACTGCTCGAGCTTTGATCAAACGTAAGGCATCTTTTGAATTAAAACAGCTTTCGTCTGACATAATTGGGATGGAAACGTTATTTGTGACAAATGCTAATCCTTCAATATCGTGATATGAAACAGGCTGCTCAACTAATTCAATATCATACTGTGCTAAATGATTGATCGTATTGACGGCTTCTTTATGTTTCCAGCCTTGGTTAGCATCTAAACGCAGATTGATTTGACTGCCGATTGCTTCTCTAATTGTTTGGATACGAGTAATATCCGAATTAAATCCTGTACCTACTTTGATTTTCAGAGTGTCAAATCCTTGTGAAACAGCCAGTTTTGCTTTTTCAGCCATTATTTCAGGACGATCGATACCAATCGTCATATCTGTTTTGACACACGAATCAAAACCACCCAAAAGCTTATAGACTGGTAACCCTGTCTTTTTTCCAAACAAATCATAACAAGCAATGTCGATTGCAGTCTTAGCTGACGGTGCATGAGCCGCAACAGAATTCATAATACTATGAATTTTTTCTATATCTAAAGGATCAACACCCAATAATTGCTTTTCAAATAACTGAATACATTCTGTTGTACCTTTTAACGTTTCACCTGTGATCAAAATACCAGGAGATCCTTCTCCATAACCAATTATCCCTTCGTCTGTTTCAATTTCAACAATTGCACTCATAGAATGCTCAATCGTTCCTAATGAAATCGTGATTGGTTCTTTTAATTCAACCGCTTTTGGTGCTACATTGATTTTTGTTATCTTCACAGTATTTCCTCCCGAATAGTATTCAATTTAAATCAATAAATATAATCAAAAAAGCAAATCTATCCAAAAGAAATAATAACTAATCTTTTTTTAATTTTGAATTAAATTTTACTAAAAATTTTGAATTATTTGTTACAATTTTAAGTTTACTCTATGTAAATGTCAATATAATAATGAGATTTATATTTGTTTTTTTTAATCAAAAACTAAGTACTTGTAATTTTGTAACGAATCCGAGATAATATGAATGAAAAAAGGACATTATACAAAGGACGGCTATGAATGGAATTTAGAAAAATCAAGATTTTAAGGAAAGAAAAAAGAATCACTTTAACCGAACTAGGTGAAAAAACAGGATACTCCGCTAGTTTCTTGTCGCAAATCGAACGTGGTACGAATCGTCCTTCGCTTGAAGCGTTGAGAAAAATTGCTGACGCATTAGACGTGACGGTTGCCTCACTCTTAGCTAATGAAGCACCCCAAGTGATACAAGATGATGAAACCTCAGAGAATGGGTATAAAGTCATTCGAAATTCTTCTGGTACAATTTATAATCCTTGGCAAACAAACTCTACTTATTATGATACATTGTTCAATTTACCAGTACATACAAACAATATGGTGATCTCAAAAATTTATATTGATGCCCAATCATCATCTAGTGGTAAAAAAATCGCTCATAATCTTTGCGAGATCAATTATGTGATAAAAGGTGAAGCAACAGTCGAACTAAAAGATGAGGTCCTCATCCTGCAAGAAGGGGATGCCATATTTTTAGAAGCCTTTACCCAACATAATATTATTAACGCAACTGAACATGAGTTGATGCTTTTTACGCTACAATTTTAAATTGGCCTCACATGCTATTGAGTTGTTCCACTAATCAAACACTTTTCATTGAAAAAGATTCTCATTTACAAAGTATTTAAAAAAAGGTATCATATGGAAAAGAATAAAGTCTGTAAGAGTTCCATTATTGCCCTTACGAAGAGATTCGTAGAAGCTCAGTGGACGACTAAAAATAAGGAGTAGATACAATGACTGAAACAAATCAAGAATGGTCTGCTGAAGAGATTGACGATATTAAAGAACAGATTTTAACAGCGCTGGAAACAGTAATAGACCCTGAACTTGGTATAGATATCGTCAATTTAGGCTTAATTTATGAGGTTGAATTCGCCCAAACTGGGGATACTGTCGTCAAAATGACCTTAACAACCATGGGCTGTCCGTTAGCTGATGTTCTGACCGAACAAATTCACGAGGCCTTAAAAGAAATTCCCGAAGTGAAAAATCCAGAAGTAAAATTAGTTTGGTACCCAGCTTGGACAACTGATAAAATGTCACGATATGCTCGGATTGCTTTGGGTATTCGTTAAGTTCTTTTAAAGAGTGCTCGGTAAGAGTCAGGTTTTTTAATCTGACTCTTATTTATGTTTCAGCAATAAAGTGTACGCCTAATAAGCGAATTTTTTTAAAATGCTTTTAGCATTAACATTACCTTCTTATTATATATGTATTTCCTCTTCAATTACTATGGATAATAATATATCTTTTTACACATGTTATATAACACCTCATTTAAGATTTAATTATACAACACTCAAAAATACATGTAAATAACTTATTGTAAAGTTGTAAATACTTATGCTGTTTTAAAACGAACATTAAATAGATGTTATTTTTTTTAATTTAATGTAGTCCCTATCATCATTTCTGGCACTATACTGACTGTTGCATTCGATTTTTCACTCGAAAAATAAAAAAGGGATGAGACAAAAGTAAAAATCACTTTAATCTCATCCTTTAAGTTTAAATAAACGTTTGAAGCAAAAACAAACCTTTCAGTTCTACACATTTTTGTGCCATTTTTTTACAAATAAGTTTTTTTATTTTTTACTTGCTTTTAATACAGCATTCAACATAAAGATTCCTGTAACAATCGTTGTTACTGCTTGCAATAATTTGATTTTGTCGATTCCTTTTGATTTGCCAGTCATAGTAACCCCTCCTGTTCTTTAGTCTATAATACAATGAGAACAATTACTTTGCCAATCACAAGCCTTACTGACTAATAATAAATACACCCATAATAATCAAAATTACAGCTAGCACTTTACGAATACTTAGCTTTTCTTTAAAAATAAAATAACTGATAATCACGGTCCAAACATACGTCAAAGATGTCATTGGAAACGCAATTGAATAATCTAAGAATTTCAATAATACGATATTGGTTACTGCACTTAAAATATATAGTAAAGAACCTAAATAAATCCAGCCACTCTTCAATACTAACTTGAAGGTCAACTGAGGTAAATCATTCATTCCTTTTTTCAAAGCTAATGCACCTGCACTGCCAGAAAAAGTCGTAATGATCAAAATCGTTACAATCGTTGCGTAATTTATCATATCTTTTCCTCGTTTCCTTCAATCCCTAAAAGAATCGATCCTGCAATAATGAAAGCTGTTCCTAATAATTTATACCATGTAACACTTTCGTTTAAAAACAATGCACCTAAAACGATGGACAGTGCAAAACCCAAGCTCATCATCGGTTGTAAAATAGACACTTCACCATAACGGAAGGCTGCCATCATAACAAACATGCCAGCTCCTGCTGCAAAAAAACCAATTGCATAAAGAATAATTGCATAATAACCAGTTCCATCCGCACCAAATTTCCATGCCAATTGTCCTAAACTACTCAACGCAGCCGCCATCAAAATCAATATAATTCCTAAATTCAACTTCTGTTGCTTATTTTTGGCATCCATATGATTTCCCCTCTCTTTAACAATAACGATGAACAAATGCAAAAACCGTATCAAAATAGTGTTCTGGTTCATAAATGAACGAGGATAGGTGAGGTGCTTTTTCAATGATCAAACTTTCTTTCACACCATTTGAAGCTTCCATATTTTGATAGAGCATTTGATGTGGAACAAACTTATCGCCTGTACCGTGGATAAACAATGTAGGTAAATGATTTTTAGTCAATTGGGCTACCGAAGATGCATCTTTAAGCAAGTAACCGACTTTCTTTTTAGCTAATAGATCAGCGATGGTCAATATAGGAAATGCAGGTAATTTGAATGCAGAACGCAACATTGCCCCAAACTCATCGTAAACAGATGAATACCCACAATCTACAACTAAGCCCTTAATATTTTGGGGTAATCGTTCACCACTTGTCATCATCACCGTTGCCGCTCCCATCGATCCGCCAAATAAGATAATTTCAGCAGCAGGTTCAATGTCGATCACTTCTTGGATCCATTTTAATAAATCTAGACGATCTAGCCAGCCCATACCAATAATATTGCCTGTACTTTTTCCATGTGCTCTCAAATCCGGTATCAAGATATTATACTGCTGTTCAGAAAACTTAGATGCTACAAAAGCCATATCCCGTTTGCCATAAGAACGATAACCATGAACACAAATGACCCACTTTTTACTTTCGGGATGTGGGATGATCAAGCGACTATAAAGATTCTCTCCATCTGTTTTTAACCAATGATCTTTAGCAAATCCTTCCTGCCAAAATTCATCCCCTTGTTGATTTTGTTCCTCTTCAATAAGATCATATTTAGACTTTCCTTTATTGAAATTATCTGGATTCATCATCTTATGACCAGTTTTATCATACCAATTATTATCTCTAAAAAGTGCTACATTCAAGAAAAAATTCGCTGCATAAAAAGAAACTGCAATAATCAAAATCACTAAAATAATTAAAATCAACACAATCCACTTCAAGTACGTCACCTCAATCCTAAATAATTTGTTCCTTCTTTCATTATACTCTTATTTAAGAAATAAAGTATGAGTGGACCCAAAATAAAGGGTGTAAAACAAAAGTAAGCGTACTTTTGTTTCACACCCTAAACGTAAATAAACGGTAGCTTATTCGGGATTAAATGCTTCTATCCCAGTTTTTTAATTCGTTTATCACTCACAGTCTAATGAAATCAAATCTGCATAAGTCTCTCGACGAATGACTAATTTATCTTGCCCATTTTCAACAAAAACGACAGCTGGTTTCAAATTACGATTATAATTATTCGCCATTGAATAGCCATATGCACCTGTACTTGTCATAGCAAATAAATCTTCTGGTTCCATTGGTGGTAACTCGATATTTTTAATCAAAATATCGCCAGATTCACAATATTTGCCGACGATCCTCATTTCTTCTGATGGTTCTGTACTGATTCTATTAGCTAAAAAGCCATCATATACTGCATCATACAGAGCTGGGCGAATATTATCCCCCATTCCACCATCTACTGAGATATAGTGACGTACATTGGGAATATTTTTTTGTGAACCAACACTATAAATCGTTGTTCCCGCTTCGGCGATAATACTGCGGCCAGGTTCGATCCAGATTTCTGGAAATGTGTAATTTAACAACTCACATTGGCCTTTGACCCCACTTACGATCGCTTTGACAAAAGCTTCTGGTTCTAACGGGTCGTCTGCTTCCGTATACTGCACACCAAAACCGCCGCCCATATTTAAAATATCGACAGTATAATCAAACGCTTTTTTCCATTCGTTTAAAATAAGCAACATCTTCTCAACTGCTGCTAAAAATCCTTCGGCAGAGAAAATTTGTGACCCGATATGACAATGCGCTCCTTTTAAAATCAAACGTTCATCTGCTAAGATTTTTTCTAATGCTTGTGTTGCTTGTCCACTGTTTACATCAAACCCAAATTTAGAATCTACTTGTCCTGTTAAAATATACTCATGCGTTTCTGCATCTACGCCTGGTGTAATCCGAAACATAACGTTTTGCTTTTTGTCTTTTTCTTTTAAAACAGCACTTAATAGATCGATTTCATAAAAATTATCGATAATAATCGTCCCTACACCTTGTTCTACGGCATATATCAATTCTTCTTTGGTCTTATTATTTCCGTGGAATTCTATATTTTCAGGAGACATACCAGCTTTGATTGCCGTATAGATTTCTCCAGCAGAAACCACATCACACCCTAATTCCTCTTCTTCTAAAAGTTTATACATCGCTAAACAACAGAATGCCTTACTTGCGTAAATCACCTTATTTTTTACTCCTAAAGAGTTGAATGTTTGTTTGAATCCTCTTGCACGCTCTCGAATATGTGCAACATCATAAACAAATAGTGGGGTTCCATATTTTTCAGCTAAACGAACCGTATCGCAACCACCGATCGTTAAATGATCTTGTTCGTTAAATTCTGCCGTTCCAAATAATAATGGCATCTCTTCACCTTCTTCAATTGATTTATTAAAAATAATAGCATAAAAATGAAAAACTTCCTATCTCTTTTTCATTTTTTTCACAAATAACGATTACATGTCTAGTAACTGATTGTATAGTTGTTCGCTTAAAACGTGCATCCCATCGCTTGCAGGTTGATTTGCAAACAGAATCACCAGATTTTGATTCGTTTGATCCCCATAAATAACTGTTTCATACCCGCCTAAGCTACCTTGTGAATATTTCAAATTATCAAAATAGATCATCCCAGCCTGATACCCTTCTTCCTTAACAGATGCTAGTTTGTCATATTCCGCTTGTTCAAAAAGCTGACCATTCGCTAAACTTTGAATAAATACCCAAAAATCCTCAGTGGACATATACATATTGCCTGCTCCTAATAAACTAGAAAATAATTTTTCACTCGCTGGAAATGGATCTGGCTGGTAATCTTTTTTCATATAAAAATATGGCGTTGGAATAGTTTCGTCTTTAGGTAGATTATCCCAAAAATAAGTATGACGTAACGATAGCTTATCGATCACTCTTTTTTGGACGACATCTTCATAAGGTTGACCTGTGAGTTTGGAGATAATGCCAGCTAATATTGTATAGTTACTATTCGTGTAATTAAATTCTTTATTTCCTATTATAGACAAGCTATTCAAAACATTATCCATCTGGCTTTCCTGACTTGTCAAAAGTTTTTCTGGTTCCTCTTCTAACATAACAATACCTGAATTGTGATCAAGCAGTTGTTTAATCGTGATGGTCTGACTTAAATCGATTTCTGGATAAAAAGTATCTAATGTAGTGTCTAATTTAAGTTTACCCTCTTTCACCAATTCTAAAATAATCGAACCTGTAATTATCTTTTGTAATGAAGCAATTGGAAATAATCCGTCTATTTTATTTAGGCGCTTATTTTGTGCGTCTGCATACCCATAACTTTGTTGATAAAAAATCTGGTCTTGCCTAACGAGCAAAGCTGTACCTTGAAAATGAGCATCTTTGATTATCTGATCGATATTTTGTTTGCCATCAGACTTCGAATTTATGTCTTTATGACTACTTTGTTGCTTTTGCGATAAATGTTCTTCAAAAAGCCCATTTTCTTTGTTAAAGTAACAGGTACTTAAAAAGATAAAAAACAAAAGGAGCACGCCTCCTGTAATAGACCATTTCCATCGCTTATTCATCTTGTTCACTTCTTTCTCGATCCACTTCCAATAAATTATAACATTTACTGAAAAAAAAGCAGACTACTAAGAAAAAAGAAATTGAAAATAGACAAAAACAAACTCTTTTAAGCACCGTTTTAGTCCATCTATTCTATTTTCATCACTTTTGTGCGATCGTCAATATAGCTGCAGAAATCCTATAAGATAAACACTAGATATGATCTACACCAATTTTAAAAAAAACGAATCGACTGAGATTCGCCGGCAACTTCACTACAAATTCTGCTCTTTTTTCAGCTTCTAAACACGCTTTAGATATTTCTAACGCTATTTCTAGCTTGTAGGAAATGGTTTGCTTATTTTAAGAATTGTTTTCTCTAAATATTTCCTTAGTCATGCTTTTTTTCTTTAGAACCAATTAAGAGGATACTCTCTCTACTCGTCAAATCGCCGATCGACAGATGAAACTTTTAAAAATCAAACGGGACAAATACGTTAACAAAAAATCGGGAAAATCAATTTCGATTTTCTTCTAGCAAATAATAACCAAGACAAAGTTGCCAAAATCGTCTTGGTTATTATTTGCTATTTAATTAATTGAAATGCTTGATCTTTCAATTCATATACTTCATCACATGCTTTTGCTACTTCTTGTTCATGCGTCACAATGATAATACATTTTTTTTGTTCATGTGCCACTTTTTGGAACAATTCAACAATATCTTTCGACGTTTTTTCATCTAAATTCCCTGTAGGTTCATCAGCTACGATCAGTTCATGATCACAACAAAGTGCTCTAACGATTGCTATGCGTTGTTGTTGACCGCCTGACAGCTGGTTCACATTCTTTTTAGCTAATGTTTCATCGATCCCTACCTTCGCTAAGTTTTCTAACGCATACGCTTGTTTATCCGCTTGCTTTGAGTTTGCTATCGCCATTGCGGTCAAAATATTATCTAAGGCTGACATATAAGGTAATAGATTATATGCTTGAAAAATGATTGACACCTCATTTTTGCGGTAATTTCTAAGACCGATTTTAGAGAGTGTATCACCATTATAAAGAATGTCACCTGTTTTAGGAATATCTAATCCTGCAATCAACGAAAGAAATGTCGTCTTACCAGAACCGCTCGCTCCTAAAATTGCATACATTTTTCCACGCTGAAATTCTAAATTTACATGCTTATAAAGAAATTCCTGTTCATTATTGTACCAATATCCTACTTCTTGTGTTTGCAACATCGTAATTCCTCTTTTCTATGTGGTCAAGATTTTTTTAGGCTGTAGTCTTAAAATTCCAATGGAAGATAGTACAATTGAAAAAAAGCTGATCAAGAGTCCTACTCCAGCTAGTGTAGCAATTTCTTTTGGTTGAACGGAGATATTTAATTCCTCGATGGCTTTAGCTGCTTCTTTTGAACTTGCACCGAGTCTGCTCATTCCTCCTGGTCCACCTTGTCCTTGTTGTCCGCCTATTCCATCTTTTTCTGTCGGTTGACCTTGATTATTTCCAGTTTGCTGAACGGTTTCTGTTTGCTGGTTGATCAACTGCTCACCGACGACATTTCCTACAATATTTCCACTAAAGGTCGCAATCACCAATGCAACAAACATACAAATAATGATTTCACTGAAAAATTGCAGAATAACTTTAAAACGAGATTCTCCAAGGGATAATAATACGCCAATTTCGTAGCGTCTTTCTCTGATTGTCATCATAACAATCAACGTTAATATAATCACTCCAGCTATTGCCACTAAAATCACAATATTTTTAGCAAAACTTGCCACGTTATTTAGAGGCTGTAGCATTTGTTGATATGCTTGATCGTTGGTTTGTAAACTGAAATTTTCTGTATCAATCAATTTTTCTGCTGCTTCAACAAATGTGTCCATTTGTTTCGGATCATTTAACGTGTAGGATGCTGAATCGATCGTATCTTTAGCGTCATCGCCTTTTAACGTATTTGCAAAGGTATAAGACGTATATAGCATATTGGCAGGATTTAGGAAATTAAACATCATTCCCATGCTATCACCGTTTTCAGTCGTTTTATAAATTCCTTTGATCGTTAAATCATATGTTTTTGTATCATCTTCAGGATCAGTCACTTTAAATGTATCACCCACTGCTAATTCATTTGCCTCAGCCAAGGTCTGCTCGATAACAACGTTATTTGTCTCTTTGTCAGATTCAGTGATTGCTTCTCCACTTATGATTTCAGCAGTCCCGTTAGAAAAATCACTCAACATAGACAAATTCATCACACCGCTTACTTGAAAATCACTTTGTTTCATATTAGACATTGGACCAGCACCCATTTGGCCACCTTCTTGAGGTTGACCATCTGTTTGTGTACCTCCTTGATCGTCACTCGCGGTTGAAGCTGTTGTACTTTGACTTTCTGATTCATTTGAAATCGGGGTAATACCGTCACCTGCTCCAGCAGATGATGATGATAGAAACGAATAAGTTTTCACATTATCTAAAGAAGCAATTTTTTGGGCATCCCCTAATGAAACGGGTGTCAAACTGAAACTAGCTGGATCTGGTTTTTCTGCTGTATCCCCTTCTTGATTGTTTTTCATCGCTGCTTCTCGATTCGCTGACAGTGTAACAGTTGCACCTACACTTTTTTTAGCATTCTCTGTTGCCGTAAGCGCGGCACTTTGAATTGTTAAACCTGCTAAAACAAAAATTAGAATCGCTGAAAAGACAGCACATAATAAAAATGTTCGTCCTTTTTTGTTCTTCATACTTAATAATGCGCGTTTGATAAAATTCATCTAATTCCTCCTTGTATAAAGTAAAAATAGTTGTTTCAGTCACCTTATACTTTCAACATTCAGTCTCATCTTCATTGCATTTCAAAGTAAAGTGCAGCCGGTTCCTCTAGTTTCGAATAAAAAAAATCAATTGTGGCATTTTAGGTCCATTTCATTTTGATTTTTTCTAACCAAATTAGATCTTGCAACTTGATACTATAAAACAAATGCTTGATCCTTGCCGTGTAGTTGTATAATATTTCCTGTGAACAATTATTACTTTATTCTACTTACCTTAAACTAAGCTTAAATCATAGTTTTCACTGCTTGATACCCATTAACCAGCATAATGCACCTTGCAAATCTATAGAAAAAGTGATTAAATGGTTGTGGTCATAGATTTAAATTAATTCATTTACATGCTATAATTATGCTTTGATATGATCATGATATTTTTGATTTTTGAAAGGAACGAACGTTATTTGGAAAAAAAGAAAATGACTCTATATGGGATGATTTTCTCTATTTGTTTCTTTTTGATCGTTTCCTTCTTTTTTTCTACTCATACTGTAGATTACGCAAACGAAACTGAAACGAGTGAAGAAATGAATGTTCCAACAAAAAAATCCACAAATTCAGCTAAAGATCTTGAGCCAAAAAAACAAGAAAGTCCCGAACAGAAGGTCTTTTACGATAAAATCGAACAAACAATGACTGAGACAGCAAAGTCTTTTAAAGGTGACGTTGGGATGACCTATGTGGATTTAAACACTGGAAAACAAATTTCGGTGAATGGGACAAAAGAATTCTATAGCGCCAGCACAATCAAGGTTCCTTTAGCTATGATGATTGCAGACAAAGTTCAAGCTGGTAGTTTAAAATGGGATGATCAACTTACATTTAACGAAAAAGAAGATTATGAAGAAGGCACTGGAATCATCATCAATAATATTGAGCCAACATACTCAGTCAGAACCTTGCAGGAATATAGCATCACTTATTCAGATAATATCGCAAAAAATATGTTGTATGGTACGTTGGGCGGAGATGTTGCGGCAAAGAAAGCTCTTTATGCCCATTTCTTACAGAAAGAAACAGAATGGGACGATGCAAAATTTACTTCTGAGGATGCTGCAAAAATTCTCACTATTTTATACGAAGAAAAAGCATCAAACCAAGAATATCAAACGATTTATGATTATATGAAACGGACCGTTTTCCATGAACGAATGGATACACCAACAACATCTGGAAAAGTTGCACATAAAATTGGCTCCTATGCTGGTTTCTTGCATGACATTGGCATCTTAGAAACTGAGCATCCTTTTATTTTGACCGTTTTTACAAATGGACAAACGGATGCAGGAATTTCATTTATTTCAATGATTACAGATCAATTATGGGCTATACAAAGTAGTGAATATCCAAAAAAATAGAGAAGAGTTGCCGTATTAAGGCTCTTTGTCAACTAATGTTGGTGAAGAAAATCCAAAGAATTAAATCAATTATTGTAAGGCCTAGAGGAAAATACCTCTAGGTTTTTCTATTTGGCTGAAAAAGAACGTTACCAAAGCATAAAGCAATTCTCAATTTAAAGTTATAAAAGTTACGAAACCCATACGCATTTCTCTTTAACACTTTGATATGGTTGTTCAAGCATTCCAATGGGCCATTGGAATAGGATAATTCTAGAGCATGCTTAATTTCATTTTGAACTTTCTTAAAGGTAGAAAAAACTGTTTGGTAATAGACGGGAAGTCCAGAACAATCTTGTTCTAATAGCGAGTGGAATCTTGTGTAGTCTCGTGTTTGTACCGCATAAAGAACGTTCTGATAACAGGTGTAACCAGATTTTAACTCCTCATCATATGCAAGGAGTCGATCAACGAGTTCTGTTTCTGTTAAATAGGTGCGGAAAGAAGGACGCCATTGGCGTTTTTCAAAATCGAGCTTCGATTGGTTCTTTTGAAGAAGTTTCCAGTACTTCTTCAAGTGTCGATATTTTTTTGCCTCTACAGTTCCTTTCTGGAGAAACAGATTCATTCGTTGAATGCGGTGTTTTAAAAAGGTTCGTCCAATGTGTTGGACAATGTGAAAGCGATCGAGAATAATCTGAGCCATAGGAAACAATTTTTTGACGAGAGAAAAATAAGGAGCGTACATATCACAAACGATATATTTTACACGTTCACGAACAGACAAAGAGAATCGTGAAAAATAACGTTGTAAAAAGGACAATTGACGGTTTTCAATGACATCAATTAACTGCTTTGTTTGACCATCCATCATGATAAAACTCATAGAAGCAGCGACCTGTTTAACCGATTTAAATTCATCAAAACAAAGGACTTCAGGCAAGGTCAGGCGATTGATTTTTTTCGGTTCATAAAATTGTTTCAAGACGCGATAGACAGAAGAAACAGAGACCTTCTTTTGACGCGCAATCTCACTCATAGACGTGACCTTTCTTAATCGATCGGCAATGGATAGCTTCACTTTCTTAGAAATCGAACACCCTTTTTGGATCAGACTTGTTTCAGCGACGAACGTTCTTTCACAGGAATAACAGAAGAAACGGCGTTTCTTCAAGCGTAAATACGTTTGATACTCAGACACATCGTTCATTAAAATAAGACAAGTCGTATAGCCCCAACGAATAATCTTTCCTTTTTCTTTCTCTCCACAATGAAGACAGGAGTGGGCTAAATAGTCTAATGTACCAGAAAATACCTGACAAATTCGTCCCTTAATGCGTTCTTTTTCTAAAGAATTTTCAGTAAAAGTAATGTTTAAGTCTAGAATATCTAAGGTATTTTTGATAAGATTGGTGTAAGACATCTTGATTTCCTCCTTTTAATTGGTTTTAGTCGACTTAATTCTAAAGGATATCGGGATGTCTTTTCTATTATTTTGCATTAAAAAAAGATGCCGGTGATTTCTCACCAACATCAGAAAGTATAGAGCCCGTATTAACGGTACTTCTTCTCTATTTTTATCCTTATCAGGTATGACTGCCTCTATTTTTAATCTTAATCAAACGAGTGATGTCACTGCGTTCATTTTCTTCTAATTTCATCTGGATATAATAAATCGTTTCTTCTAATTGCGGGATCGTCATATATTCTAACGCATTCACACGACGACGTGTCTTCTCAATTTCTGCAGCCATTAATTGACAGGTTTTTTCAACTTCTGCTAATTCCAATAATGTTGGCAAAATTGTTGAGATTTTATCAAAAGCACTGTCAAGTTCTGCATTTGAATTTAGATACCCATAATTTAGTGGTGCTTCGACTATTGTTTCATCATAATGGAAATTCATGATGGGCACAGTCACATTCATACTATTTTTTTCAATCACATCAAGGGTGACCTCATCTGCTGGAATAGCCACTAATTCTTCAATAAAGACTTCATTTAGGGTTGCATTTGCCAATACAAAATCAGCTAAAGCTATTGTTATTTCTTGTTCTACCTCGATCCGAAGCTGATTATTCTTTTTGACCAGTCTGATAAATCGACGCATTAGTTCATCCTGCTTGTCCTTTAATAATTTATGTCCCCGGGTTGCGGTTCCAAGCTGTTTTTTTAAACGAGAAAGTTCCATTCGAGTAGGATTCACGTTTAACCGTGCCATATTCGATCACGCTCCTTCGGTCAAATATTGATCCAGCAACTCATCTTTGATTCGTTTTAATTCAGTTCTTGGTAGCATCGATAACAGTTCCCAGCCTAAATCTACTGTTTCATTGATAGTACGATTCGTGTAAAACCCTTGATTGACATACTCTTTTTCAAAACGCTCCGCAAATTCCGCATAGATTTTATCTACTTCTGATAATGCGGATTCACCAAGTACCACAGCTAATTCTTTCGCTTGTTTTCCTTGGGCATATGCTGCGAATAATTGATTCATTGTTGGAGCATGGTCATTTCTTGTTTTTCCTTCACCGGTACCTTTATCTTTCAAACGAGACAATGAAGGTAATACATCGATTGGCGGCTGAATCCCGCTTTTATAAAGTTCTCTAGATAAAATGATTTGTCCTTCGGTAATATAACCTGTGAGATCAGGAATTGGATGGGTTTTGTCGTCTTCTGGCATTGTTAATATTGGAATCTGAGTTACAGAGCCTTTCAATCCACGAATCCGTCCAGCACGCTCATATAACGTCGCCAAATTAGTATACAAATAGCCGGGATAGCCGCGACGACCAGGTACTTCACGACGTGCTGCTGAGATTTCGCGTAAGGCTTCGCAGTAATTGGTCATATCTGTCATGATCACTAGGACATGCATGCCTTTTTCATAGGCTAAATATTCTGCTGCTGTCAGTGCCATTTTTGGTGTAGCAATTCGTTCGATCGCTGGATCATTGGCTAAATTCATAAACATCACAGAACGATCGATGGCTCCAGTTTGGCGGAAATCTTCCATGAAAAATTCAGCCTCTTCAAAAGTGATCCCAATTGCCGCAAACACGACCGCAAATTCGTCATCGCTATTTAAAACATTCGCCTGACGCGCGATTTGGGCGGCTAATTCTTTATGTGGCAAACCAGAGCCTGAAAATACTGGTAATTTTTGTCCACGAACCAACGTATTTAAATGATCGATTGTTGAAATACCAGTTTGAATAAACTCATCTGGATAATCTCTAGCAACAGGATTGATAACTTCTCCATTGATGTCGATCATTTTTTCTGACAAAATTTCAGGACCATTGTCTTTTGGTCGACCCAATCCATCAAAAATTCGTCCAACCATATCCTCTGACACACCTAATTCCAGCGGATGACCTAAAAAACGAACTTTTGAATCACGAAGATTGATACCGCTCGTTCCTTCAAAAATCTGAACCATCGCTTTGTCACCATCGATTTCAAGGACCTGACCACGACGAATTTCACCATTTTGCATACGAATTTCAATTAATTCTTCGTATTTCACACCTTCTACTTTTTCAACGATCATCAAAGGACCGACAACTTCATTAATCGTACGATACTCTTTAATCATAAGTCATCCCTCCATCTGCGATCACTTGCTTTAGCGTTTGTTTTATTTCATCAACTAATGCATCTAATTGTTCAATCTGATTTTCGGGTAAATATTTACTTCTAGCAATCAACTCTCTTACCTTTATGGTTCCAGCCATAATTTCAGATAAATAGGCCCCTAAATTTAGTGCAGCATGTCCTTCATTATAGAAAGTTAAAATCAATCGAAGCATCTTGTATTGTTTTTCTCTTGAAGTAAATGTATCAACATCATCAAACGCATTTTGCTGTAAATAATCTTCACGAATCGATTTAGCAACTTCTAAAGTCAAACGGTCTTTGTCAGATAACGAATCGATTCCAACTAAGCGAACAATTTCATCTAGTTGTGATTCTTCTTGTAAAATACGCATGCTTTCTTTTATCATTTCAGACCATTCAACTTGAAGGTATTGATCTAAATACTTTCCAACTTCTGAATCGTAAAGTGAATAACTGTGTAGCCAATTAATTGATGGAAAGTGACGTTTTTGCGCCAAAGTTGCTTCTAAGCCCCAGAATACTTTTACGACGCGTAATGTATTTTGAGTGACTGGTTCAGAAACATCCCCACCAGATGGTGAAACGGCACTAATCGCTGTAATACTTCCTTCACGCTGATCTTTACCTAATGCCACAACTTGTCCAGCCCGTTCATAATATTCCGCTAAACGGCTTCCCAAGTAGGCTGGATATCCTTCATCTCCTGGCATTTCTTCCAAACGTCCGCTCATTTCACGCAATGCTTCAGCCCAACGAGAAGTCGAGTCTGCCATAATTGCAATAGAATAGCCCATATCTCGAAAATATTCAGCAATCGTAATTCCTGTATAAATAGAAGCCTCACGAGCTGCCACAGGCATATTAGATGTATTTGCGATCAAAACAGTACGCTCCATCACAGATTCTCCCGTACTTGGATCGATCAACTCCGGAAATTCATTTAATACATCGGTCATTTCGTTCCCACGCTCACCACATCCTACATAAACCACCAAATCTACATCTGCCCATTTTGCGATTTGATGTTGCACGACTGTTTTACCTGCACCAAATGGACCAGGTACAGCTGCTGCTCCACCTTTCGTTACTGGAAAAAAAGTATCAATAACGCGTTGTCCGGTAAGCAAAGGAACACTTGGATTCAATTTTTCTATAATTGGACGACTACGTCGCACTGGCCATTTTTGCATCATTGTAAATTCTTTTTCCCCTGTCGTTGTTTCGATCATATAAATCGTTTCTTCAATCGTGAACTCACCAGATTTGACTTCTTTTACAACACCGCTGACTCCAAAAGGGACCATGATTTTATGCGCAATCATTTTTGTCTCTTGAACAAATCCAATGATATCTCCCGCTGAAACTTCTTCTCCTAAAGAGATGGATGGTTCAAATAACCATTTTTTTCTTCTATCTAAGGCAGGAATCTGAACACCTCTGCTTAAAAAGTTGCTTTTCGTTACTTCAGCAAATGTGTCTAAAGGGCGCTGAATCCCATCAAACATCTCTGAGATCAATCCTGGTGCCAATTCAACTGACAAAGCCTCTCCTGTTGTAACGACAGGCTCTAAAGGGCCGATCCCTGTTGTCTCTTCATATACTTGAATCGATGCGACATCTCCTCGCATCTCAATAATTTCTCCTATAACACCCAATTCCCCTACACGACAAATATCCTGAATACTTGCATCAGACATATTCTCCGCCATAACTAAAGGACCGGATACTTTAACAATTCTACCAGTTTGCAAAATCATTCCTCCTATTCAGAAAAGCTGAGCTAGCCTGCAAAGCTAGATCAATATAAAGCTGAGCAACCTCACCCAGTACTGTCAAACATAGAGCCGAACAAAACTATCCAACCTTCTACAATATATTCTGTCCAACCGCTCTTTCAACATTATCTTGAATTTCCTTCAAACCAATCCCTTTTGTTCCATTATGACTTGGTATCAGAATAATCGCTGGTGTAACGTCGCTTTTGTAACGATCAATCGTTTCTATAGACAATTCAGAGGCCTCTTCAGTAATAAAAATAACCCCAAAATTATGTTTTGCCATTGATTCAATCGTTTTTCTCACTTGATTCGACTCAACTGCATACACAACTTCAAAACCAAAAAGTTTAAATGGCATCACGGAATCTTTAGCGCCGATTACACCAATTTTATGCGCCATTTGTCATTCGCATCCTTTCTCTTACAACTTCAACTGGAAAATTGCTTCGTTTGCCAACTAAAATCAAACGTAAATTCTTCCATTCCACTTCTTTTGCATGTAAAAAAGCAAGCAATGGTAACGGTCCAAAAGCCATGATTTTTGCTTTATCATATAAGCTTGTCAAATAGTCATCTTTTACTTTTTCAAATGCGACTAAATCTAATTCTTTCGTTTCAGATGATACAATAGGCACTAAAAGTTTAGCGTACGCTGTACTAAGAATAAAATCCGTAAATTGCACAAGTGATTGTTCGGCATATGCTAAAAATCTTGCTTTAGAAATGCTCCCTGCGCTGGACAGTACAGTTGATAAAAAATTTTCCTGCTGCCCTTGTCTGATCCCTCTAGCCATTATAGAAATATTCGTTAGATCGATAAATGCCACGACTTCAGCCAAGATGTCTTTGTCACCTAGTGTCTCAGCTAATTGGCGTTGAAATCTCAAGAAATTCCGATCATAAATAATATCTATTGCTTGAAGTGTGGAGGCTTCTTGAAAATAATTCAATACTTCTAAAATCGCATTCATCAGTTCTTCTGGTAATTCTGTGGAAACACGGGTACGGATTGCACTTTTTACTGTTTCGATCGAATAACGTCCATCCTCGATAAATAAATAATCCAAATCTTTTCCTATCAATTCAGCTTTTGTTAGAACTTTTAAGTTATGAAAAGTCGCTCTAGAAGTATAGATTGTAATCACTTCTGGCTCTGGTGCCATTTCGTATAGCCATCCATATAACTTTCCGTTTTCTTTTGAATAAATAAAGTCAAATCTTTCTGCAAAATCTGATGTCAGGTATGTTTCATAGACTGTACTTTTTAAACTGTCTTTTACTTCTTCCATGCTGTTTGCGTTTAATAATCGTTCATAATGCGCATTAGTCAAAAGCTCTGTTTCTTTAAGGCGAACCAAAGGATTGATTTGATTATAAACAGTCTCTTTCATTATGATCCTCCTACTCTAATAACTATGAATGAAATCAATACATAGCTAGATAATATATAGCCTTAAAAACTTCTTAGACATACGTGTTATTGAAACAGCAATTCTGCTATTTTGAAACTTTCCTTTTTTCTTATTTCTTGAACCAGACTTATAAATAAGAAATTATATTCGATACCATCTTTTGCAACAATAAATCCACCAGTATTTGGAATAACAGTCGTTTCAACTTTCAATGTCAATTTGTCATTAGAATGTTCTACTAACCATTGTTCAGATAATTTTCCCTTTGAAAACGCACCTAATTTTAAATACGCTTCTCCTTCAACTGGTAAGTGCGAAATGATTTGTTCAGCAAATGTTTGAAACTCTGCTTCTGTCCAGTGATTCATTCGCTCAACTGATTCTAAAAAGAGTTTTTCTAAATAGTCTTGTTTTTTATTCAAGGTCGCTTGTTTGATTTCTAATTGTTGGCGATTTTCTTTTTGCTTGTACGATTTATTTAATTGGTCTTCATTTTTTTCAATACACTTACTTTCTTGCAAATACAGCAACTCTTCTCTCTCTTGATACTCACGGTCAATTCGATCCGTTTCAATTTTTTTGAACGTTGAAATTTCTATTCGACCTTTTTCTAGAATCTGTTCGACAATTTTTTCGATCGCATCCATCGTTTTCCTCCTATTACTTCACATTTAGTACAAGTAAGAATGAGATAACAAATCCAAGAATGGCATATGTTTCAACCATGGCAGCGTAAATGATCCCTTTCGTTGCATGCTCAGGCTTTTTTGCTAAAATTTGGATCCCAGCTGCAGCCACACGCCCTTGAGCGATTCCAGAAAATAATCCAGCAAACGCAATCGGTAATGATGCAACAAAATAATCCAGTCCTTGAACCATCGTCATATCATTAGCCAAATTGATAAAAATCAAAAAGGCGATAACAAATCCATATAATCCTTGCGTTCCTGGCAACAATTGTAAAATCAGTGCTTGACCAAATTTTTCAGGTTGCTCCGTTGTTAAGGCTGCTGCCGCTTCCCCTGTAAATCCAACTCCTTTGGCCGAACCAATTCCAGCTAAAATCGTTGCTATCGCCATTCCTAAAACTGCGAATAAAATTCCACCATTGTTATGAATCAAGTAATCTATCATACTTTTATTCCTCCATTATTCTTTTGCTTTTGAATTTTTTTCAATATTCATATACTTCTCTTCTGTTTTTAACGGCTTGAAGGCACGACCACCACCTGTATAAAATTTTCCAAAAAACTCTACATACTGTAGACGCGCTCCATGAACATAAGCACTTAACAAGCTTAAAAAAAGATTCAACGCATGCAACGCGATGATTAATATTATTCCAACTGTGAAACGAGCCATTGGAGGCATAAATTCTACCAACATATTAAACGCAGCCGCAATACTTCCACCTGAAATCCCAAGCGCCATCAGTCGCGTATAACTGACTAAATCACCAATATAGCCTGTTAAACCGTATAAGCCATAAAGTCCTTTAGCCAATCCTTTGACTTTTGATTTTGACTGGATAATCGGTACAGTAATGATTGATAATGCTGAAATGCTAGCGACAACCAGTCCAAGTATCACTAACTCATTACTAACGAAAATCAACATCCCTAAAACCACAATCAAAATACCTACAAGTAATCCTTGCCAAGCAAAACTTTCGCCTATACTATCCAAATAACGCTTTTGTTTCGTTAATACAATCCCATTGACTATCAATCCAGTCAGCAATTGAATAAAACCGAAAAGAACAGATAGAATCAAAATCGTATTCACATCTTCACTCGTTGATAAAATGGGAAACGGTAATGTTAAACCAAATAATACTTTTGGCAAAGCAGCACCAAAAAATGACCCATAAATAAATCCCCAAACAATCGTTGGAAATGATACTACTAGGAAAAAATCTGCAAAACGTTTCATTCCTCGTGGTAAAACTATGAACTTCAGTGAAAAAAAAGCACCCAACAACATCAATAGACCATACCCGATATCTGCCACCATCATACCGAAAAATACCATATAAAATGGCGTCATGATTGGTGTTGGATCAATCTCATCATAGTTTGGCAGACTATACATCTCAGTCAACATTTCAAACGGTGCGACCAAAGAATTATTTTTCAATTTAACTGGAATATCCGCCTGGATCTCATCATCGGTTGGTTCATCAAAAGACATATATACCTCATCCTGGGGTAGTACATCCAATAAAATTGACGATAACTCCTCTTTCTCATCAATGGGGATCCAGCCTTGTAAAATAAAAAAATACGAAGTATTCAATAAATGTTTTTTGGCTTCTTCTCTATGAAGATAAGCATAGGTCATCTCTTCTGCCAGATATAATTCTTCCAAACAATCACGATAAGAAGCTAATTTTTTTTTAACTTGTTTTTCTTCCTCAATAAGTGAAAGTCGTTCCTCTTTATTTTTTTGATAGGCCTCTTTCGGTAAATTATCGTATGGATAATCAAATCGATTAAAACTATATTTAGCCGTAATACGATCCAACTCTTTTGATTGACTCTTCAAATAAATCAAGCTGTAATAGAGATGATTTTGACTTTGATAAATTTCTTCTACATAAATAGATAAGGCTCTATCTATTTCCGAAAGAAAGTCTGTTTGATTAACTGAACTGATTGATCCCAATAGTATATTGGTATATTCTAGATCATGCTTTTTTGGAATAATATCTAAATACTGCCAACGAGCCAACCATTTTTCTTTTAACAACAACTCTTTTCTTGTTGTCTCAATAATCCTTAATTTACTTTTCAGTGACATTATTTCCTTGAGATACTCACTTATCTTTTGCTCATCAAACGCCTTTTCCAAAGAATATAATGTACGAATTTGCCTTTTAATTGGTTTCTTTTTCGATGATTTTTCTGAAAAACGATCAATAAATGTCAATCCATCCTGTATCTCTGTCAGCATTGACTGATAATGTTTTTTCTTTAGTTCGTCTCCTACTAATAATGTTGCGGCAAAATGGTTTTCTATATAAGAACTGTCCACATTTGAAAGAGAAAAATCTTTGACTTCGATCGCTTGCATTCCTTGAATTGCCTGAAGGATCTCTTCTTCTTTTTCGGCTGCAGCAATAATCGTCATCTTGTCCATTTTATTGACCGCCATAGATTTTTTTCACCCTTTCTATTACGTAATCAATCAGAGATTCGTGGTTTTTTTCATATTTTTCTTTGAACTCTTGATCTTGTTCTTTCGCTTCGCTTAGTAGAACATCTTTTTCTCTTTGAAGCTGTTCATTTTTTTGTGTTTCTAACTTTTGAAGTAAAACATTGACTTTGTCTTGACTGTCTTCTTGCTTCTTTTTGAATTCAATTGCTTTGTTTTTTTCATACGTGCTAATTTCTTTTTCTGCTATTTGTCTCATCTTTTTAATAGACGCTTCCGCTTCGCGAATTTTATCTAATGCTTCTAAAACCATTTTTTCACCCCTATCCTATAATGAACAACTCTTTATTCTTATTTATTGAACTTACTATTTCTTTACAATCTAAAAAGGAATAACTCGTGCTTTTAAATACTAAAAACACAACTTATTCCCTTAGTCTTTGTTTAGAACGTAAAAAAGGGCGTAAGTTCAAAAAATCGTTCTTCTCACCCCTTGAAGAACATGATCCTTGAAGCTTGCGCCCAACCATTTTTATTAATATACGCTTATCTTAGCAAAAAAAATTCGCAATTACAACTACTTTACAAGTACGCTTTATCTACACACTACAAAAAGAACGCTTCTAAGTCATAAGGAGAATGACTAATTCGTTCGACGATCGTCTCTTTCCAAACATCAGTAAACCAGTCATATTGGATTTGATTGATGATGCTTTTTTTCAATGCATCGTTCATTGTCTCACTATCGATCTCACCTTCATAAAAAGAGCCTAACATCGTGAACATTTTGGTATTATTATGTTGTTGAAAACGATAAATACGCCCTTTTTCTATGTAATAAAACCAGTGATTGATAATGACCGCAAATCGATTTTCTTTATCGTCAAGCAATGTCACAAACATTTTTTTAGTGATTTTTTCCATGTTATTTACTCCTTTGATTTCTCCAGTTAGTCTATCCTATCAACTTATTTGTAAAAAGACGATCGACTATTTCATTCCAAGTTGTTTCTATCGCTTTTCAATTGATTCACTATCGATCATATAAAATAATTTTTAACCAAACTTTGTGTTTGAAATTCAATACCATTTGGTATAATAGATACATAAGGATACTATATTGAACAACTGGAGGATAAAAATGACCCAAAAATTAATCAAAATAACCACAACATTCCACAATACATGGTTGATTGATCTGAAAAAAGATAGTTTTTCTAAAGAAAATAATATTTTATTCGGTGATACACTCAGACTTTCTATTTCTAAAAACGATTCCTATTATTTTTCAGAGTCAGTTCCTTTAACGTATGACAAAGAAATTTTGTCCAAAGAACAACCCACTGAAAGTGAAATTAATTTTTTTAATTATATGAAAAAGGTTGAAGAAAAGACGTTTTCAAAATCATTGGCAGCTAAGTATACGATAGATCAATATGTAATCTCTGAACAAATAGTGAGTATTTAAAAGAAAATCGTTTAAAATAAAAAAAATAACAGCCTCTGATTTACTTCATTCAACAGGAAAAGTAAATCAGAAGCCATTATTTTGCACTTTTTTTGTTACGCACTTTTTACTAATACATTTTAGTTTTTTTTTAGTTAAATTGTTTGTTTACAAAACGTTTTTGATAACTTGAATAAAAAGTTGGCTATACAATATATCTAGCCCCCACCAGTAATAACAAATACAGAAATGGCACCAGTTACTAGAGCAATTAATGATATCATTAGCACACCTCCATTCAACATTTTTAAACATTAACGTTCGTGAACAAATAATTTTCCTTAAGTAAAGAATAACAAACAGGCGAAGAAAAATAAAGCAATAAAATGAAAAAATGCGAAATTGGCATAAAAATAGAATGAATTAGCTAATTTTTTATTAAAAATAGGAATTTTATAATAATTTTATGCTATAATCGCATAAGAAGGGGGATAAAGGCTTGAATATTACAGAAACTCTACGTTTTTTTAGACTTAAATTAAAACTTACACAAAGAGAAATGATGTCAGAATATACAGATCCTTCCACCTATTCAAAAATTGAAAGTGGTAAGCGCTCTTTAAAAGTAAATGAGCTTGAGGAGATATTAGGTCAGACTTCCATTAATGCTGAAGAATTTTTTAGTTTTACAACATTCGATAAAGAGCAACAAGATTTTAGAGAATTTTTTTATTATTGCGGCGCTCATCTAGAGAATAAGAGTACAAAACAAAAGTTGCTCAACTATTTTTTTTCATTAAATAACAAAGAAGTAAAAACTTTAAGAGAATTATCAAATTATATAGCTATTAAAAACTACTTTCATGCACACTGGAAAGAAGTTGAGCCCATCACTTCAAAAGAAGTAAACGATATTTTTGAAGAATTATTAAAAAAAACCTTTTATCTCCAATATGACTATGTCATTACAGCAAATCTTAGTCGATTTTTTAATTCAAAACAAGCAGATTTATTGGTAGCCAGAATGTTTCCAATTAAATATGAAGAACAACGTGACTTTACTACTAAAAAATTTGCATACAACATACTTATCAACCTTATTTCACTAAAATTATATGCTAAAGATTATGATGGTGCTGAAAGGTACATCAAACTAGCGAAAAAGCAAGATAAACAAAGTGAAAATTATAGTTTTAAATTAAATTTGCAATATCTATCAAACCTTCTAAATTATATTCGTGAAGGTGAACCTGTTTATATGGAACGCGTTTACGACTTTATTCACCTATTAGAAAACACTGGTGATACCTTACAAGCTGCTCAAGTAAAGAAAGAAGTAAAAATACTTACTCACGAAAAGAATGGACAAAAACTGTTAAACAGCTATTCCGTGGGACTTCTCAAAGAGACATAAAACATAGAACCAAACATATCCCACCTCTTTCAAGGTGGGATAAAGAGTATTACTCAAATCGAGTACAATGAAAATACTATTAGGGTATATCCATTGTACTACATTATGTATTTCATTTCAACCCTTTGGTTAATTACTGTTTTTTATTTGTTTATTCACTGATAAGCTTAATCGAGTACCATCATTCTATATAAACTCCCCTGTTCAGTAGATTTTTTTATTTCTCCGCCTATCTAAATTATAGAAAAAACTTTTTTTTAAAAATAAAATTTTGCCTATAGGTATCAATCTAAAAAAGCAAACTAGATTAAAAAAGCCCTCTAGAATCGTGAGGGCTTTTTTTGAATCATATTATTTTATTGCTCAACGGCCAGTGCTTCTTCGCTCAGCTTTTTTACGTTTTCCACGTGCGTTACTTTTTTTAACCATATCTGCTGCAATGACGGATGACAACAGTCCATCACCGACTACTTTATTTGTAACAGATTTTGCAGCTTTATATTTAACTGCTGATTTTAATAAACTCATAAGATTCACCTCATACTAGTTTTTTTGTACCTTTTGATGATACAAGAAAATTGTGAAGTTTTTTTGATTTTATTTATAAATAAATACCCAACTTTTAGACTAAGTATAAATTGAATGATGATTAGAATTCTTTAATATGTTAGATAGGATGATTTTTAATGCGAACACTGTTTCAGGCTTGCTCTTGATTACTCTCATCAATGACTCCTCCGAACAAAAAGACCACTCGATACGTAATCTTCTATTACTTCTTAATTGTAATATAAACCTAAATTTACAATATCATCCATTCTAGTTTCAAGCGTTGTAAACTTAATTAATTTAACATTATCATTTCGAATCGCTTTTCTAACAATATCAATTTCGTCTTGCATTTCACTGTAATTTTCGGTATTTTCTATAGTAAAAATACCTTTTAGATTAATGGTTCGAATATTCGCTTCGTTCGTTCCAATCGATGCAGTCACACTTGCTTTAGAACTATGAGTGATGTTTTCCAGTATCAACGAATCATTCGAAACTAAAAAAAACAACGACTTATACCCTTCTCTATGAAAAATAATTGAAAATTTAACTGTAAAAGGAAACCCCTCCTTGTCATTCGTTACCACATTATAACTCAAAGCTTTTTCTAGGACTTTTTCATATTCCAAATAAAACGACTCCTTACTTTTACTAAGTTATATTTATTATACTTCAATTTTATGCGAACACACTATAAAAAGTCCCCGCCTAATCAATGATGTTGACCAGATTCATCTTCCTTGATTGCTAAACCTCTATCCATTCAGACTGAATAAGTACATTCACCAGACACATAAGAATCTTCGTCCGCTTCACTCAAAACTTGAGTAATTCAGTCATTTAAATCGTATTGACTGTGTGGATATCATGGCTTTTCCTCACCTTGTTTGATCTGTTTATCCGTTTTATAATAATTTCTTAGACTATCTTTGATGCGGTTAGACATTGGTGCACCCAATCCTCTATTTTCACTAAATTTGTATTACAATATTGTTATTCACTATTACAAATTTCGATGGATATATTTACTAAGTATTTGTTATTATCTATTTAAATAAAAAATTAAACGGAGGATATTAAAATGAAATTTCTTAAATTTATAATATTAATCTTATTTGTTGCTGGTGGTTTTTTTGCTTTCTATTATTCCCAAACATATGTTGGTTCCGTAGCCTACGCTAAAACGCCTTCTGGAGTTCCTGAAATGAAACCCACTATGGACATGGACGGTAAAACGATTAGTGGACTATACTCCTACAATTACAAATTAACTTTTATATCACCAGACGGCCACAAAGATGTACGTGACGTAGAAATCTCTAGCGAAAAACCGACTCCTTTACAACCAAACTCTTATGTTAAAGCAAAATTAAGTAAAAAAAGAGTAACTGAAGGTCCTACAAGTATTGACGAATCGTCAATTCCTAAAAAAACTTTGGATAAATTACAATCACTAAACGACTAGCTAACTAATCGTTATATGTTACTCCGTAAAATAAAATTAATTCACTCACTACTTAAATATAAAAAATAGACAGTAAAAGCGCTGTGCAAACTTCTGTACGTTAACGTTTCTACTGTCTGGCGGGATTAAAAAAACTATAATGACAAGCTCAAAGTAGTCTAAAAATATCTTTAAATATAGATAATTCTAAATAACTAATGTATCGTATAGATTGGTAGAACTGTTACTAAAAGTTACTTAACATCGATAATTTCTACTCGCTCTGCTAAAATTCATCCGTTCATTACAACTGCTTGGCACATATACGATAACTTTTGTTGGCTAATACCTTTAAATCACTTAAATAATAGTCTGTGACTTATAGTGAGCAACAGTGAAGGCTTCTCTAGTATCTTATTATCTGTTTGATCGGTAAATACTAATTGATCTTTAAATATCTTGCAAGTCAACCATATTTCACCACATCTGGAGAATAATAGCTTATTCCGCTTTTTCGGGAAAACCTATAAACTAAACATCTGTTCAATTCTGGATACATTCTTTCAACGCTTACCAAAGGAAAGTTGATGAATTAAACTGTTCAGTTGCAACAGTTAATATCTTATTCCACTTTTTATGAGTAACTAATCTAAATCTGCATCAATCTCTACATCAGCAAAAAATAGACAGTAGAAACGCTGTACAAACCTCTGTACATTAACGTTTCTACTGTCTGTCTCCATAAAAATTATGGAGACGGCGGGAGTCGAACCCGCGTCCAAACACATTGTCACTTAAACTTCTACGCTCATAGTCATACTATTTTGAGGCTTCGCTGAAATTCATGCCGCATAACAGGCCCGAACTCTCGCTAGTCTGATGATCTCTTCTAAATTTTACAGACGGAAAAATTTAGCGTATCCCACTTAATTTGAGACCCTTACTCGAGCACATGGGCGATGCCGAGAGGATCTTCACCCGCTGTTTTTACGCAGCTAAAGCGAAAGTATTGTTTTCGTTTTTAGCAGTTATATTTAACTGTAACGTTTTTACGTAGACGTAACCTACGAAACGCGATTCAAGCTCAACTATGCCTGTCGAATCCGTAACGTCCCCGTTAAGATTAAATAGCATAATATACGCTTTTAGTAGTATAACATATTTTTCTTGATTTTCAAAGGATCAGAAGCTGATTCTTCACCTTCTTATTGTCGTTGTATAACACTGCTTAGAATGGTCCATAATTAAAAAAATTAATGCCCTGTCCCATATGTATTCACTAAAATCGTACCAATTACAATAAAACCAATACCGATAATCGTTGGTGTATTGATTTGCTCTTTCCAATAAACAACTGAAAAAATCGTGATCAAAATAATGCCAACTGCTCCCCAAAGTGCATAAGCAACGTTTAAGGGCATATATTTTATTGCTTTAGATAAACTATAAAAACAAACAACATACGCAGCCAGACATTCCACAGAAGGTATTAATTTGCTAAATCCATCTGTTGCTTTTAATAGATTTGTCGCAATGACTTCACTTATTATAGCGATAAAAAGATATAAATAACCAATCATACTCTATCCCTCCTCCTATCCTTCCTCAATTATTATATCAAAACTTTCTCTAAATGGAACAGTTGATTTTTTCTATATAAACAAAAAAATCAGCAACAGATTTAATCATATAGAATCTATTGCTGATTTCCTATTCACTTTATTTATTGACACACACATTCAAGCTTCAGCATAATAATTAAGCATCCAATGTATACCAAATTTATCAACGAGCATGCCGTATTTTTTAGTCCAAAATGTTTCAGCTAATGGCATCGTGACTTTTCCACCTTCAGCTAAACGATTAAAGATTCGATCAATTTTAGCTTCATCATCTGTGCTAACTACCAAAGAAACATTATTGCCTTCAACAAAAGTTACCCCCATACCATCCGGCATATCTGAAAACATGACAGGTACGCCTTCAATCGTCATTGATGCATTAATGATCAAGTCTTTCCACGATTCTGGTGTTGGATGTTCAGGATCTTCAGGCGCATCTGCAAACGTCATGACACCTTCACTTTTCACATCAAATACTGTTTCATAAAAAGCAATGGCTTCAGCCGCTTGATTCTTAAAATTCAAATATACTTCTAACATACTCTTCTTCCTTTCTATCTATTTTCTATAATTATCTCATGCTAAAAGAAATTAGGCGAAAGGAAGGCTCATAGTTCATTAAAAATCAGTATTATTTATAAGTGCTTCAGCAAATTTTTCTAAGTACTCTTGATCTACTTCATCATAGCCATGTGTGATTGCGCTATCTAAGTCTAAAACACCAAGAAACTTTCCATCTTTGATCATTGGCACAACAATTTCAGATAATGCAGCTGAATCACAAGAGATATAATTTTTATGATTTTTGACATCTTTAACAATCAATGTTTCGCGTTTTTCAGCTGATTCCCCACACACGCCTTTTCCCATTTGGATTCGAGTACATGAAACTTTTCCTTGAAACGGACCTAATACTAATTCTTCTCCATCAAATAAATAATAACCAGCAAAAACAGTATCAGGCAAAGCATCAGCTAAAAGCGCAGAAGAATTGGCCAAGTTAGCAATTTTATCATGTTCTATTTCAGTGATTGCGGCTTGTTGTTGCACTAATAATTGATATGTAGCAATTTTTTCTTCTTTTGTTTTCCACATTTTCCGTTCACTCTCTTTTCCATAATCTAGATGATAGCACTATTCAATATTTTTATATTATATCATAGTCTTATATTTAATAAGTTCACTTCGTTTTAGTATGAATTCTTTATAGGATACTTTGTTTTCTACATGAAATTCATACTCTTCATAACTACTTCAAATAAATTCACACTTTTTTCAAGCTTTTTTATGTTTGATTTAATCTATTAAGGTTATAGTTTAATCACAGTAAACAACAAGTAATTTTGTGGATGAACGTGGTGTTAAAACTCTTTGAGGACTAACGGATGTTTATTCTCGACCCGATGAGGTGTAGGTTCGAATCCTACCGTCCACGTATGTGCAGTCTTTGCACTTAATATACATTTATCACTAAGATGAAAGGAAGGATGTTCTATGAAAAAAGTATTCGTTACAGGAGCAACATTATCGGCAATTACACTTGCGGCGTATTCATTTTTAAAACATACACCGAAACATCAGCATGACAATGGTAAACTATGATAAAAAAGTTATCCTGAACGGAGCCCATTCGTTCAGGATAACTTTTTTTATTTTACAGAGCCACTGGTCATTCCAGAGATAATATTTTTTTGGAAAATTAAATAGACAATTGAAATGGTGATGATTCCAATAACATATGAAGCAAATGAAGGGCCATAATCACTGAAATATTGTCCCTGATAATTATATTGGAATAACGGCAATGTCCACATGCTATCATCTTTGTTCAAAATTAGTAATGGCAATAAGAAATCATTCCAAATCCATAATGCATTAATGATCAACGCTGTAGCATGCATCGGTTTCATTAATGGAAAGGCTATTTTAAAATACATCCTAAACTTGCTGCACCCATCCATTTGAGCTGCTTCATCCAATTCTACAGGAATACCTGTTTTAATATAGCCAACGTATAAAAATAATGTTTGTGGAACTGCATAGGCTAAATATAAAATAATCAATCCGGGAATGTTTGATAGCCCTAATTTTGTGACCATCGTGGTGATTGGAATCATGATCACTTGAAAAGGAACAAAGATTCCCAAAATCAAAAATGAGTACATCAAAACAAAGGCTTTTTTCTTTGAAATATTTCTTGCAATTGAAAAAGCTGCCATCGGTACAATCAGTGTGATTAAAAGAATCGATAGAATCGATATGACGGCTGAATTGATAAAATAGCCACCAACCCCATCATCTAGCAAACGAGAAAAGTTTTCAGTTGTAAATGGATTAGGTATGCCAAAAAAATTTCCTGTAATTTGTGGTGTATCTTTAAAAGAGCTAACAATTGTTAAATATAGAGGAATCAAAATGACTAATACACCTATTGCTAAAAAAAGGTAATTTACATATGCAGTTTTCTTTTTCATGATTTTTCCTCCTATACTTCAAATCGTTTGGACAATCGAATTTGGATGATCGAAATACACGCGATGATAACGAACAGAATCACAGCTATTGCATTAGCATATCCATATTGATTATTTTTAAACGCATAATTATAGACTAATAGACCCAGTGTTGTTGTTTTGTCACTTGGTCCTCCTCCAGTTAATGCATATATCAAATCAAAAGCAGTTAGCCCACTTTTTAACGCCATAATAAAAACCATACTCAATGATGGTAAAAGATAAGGTAATTCTATGTGGCGAAAAATTTGACTTTTGGATGCGCCATCCATTCCTGCCGCTTCTAAAATTTCTTCAGGAATACTTTGTAATCCTGAAAGAAAGATAATAATCGGCATAGCTGCTCCTTGCCAAAGTGCAACAAAAAGCACGCCATAAAAAACCGTTTTCTCATCAGCAATCAAATTCACTTGTAACCAACTGATATCAAGTACTTCACCGATTTGAGGCAAACCATAGTTAAAAATTTGTTTAAAAATCAATCCTAACGTCACTGTGCTTAATACAGCTGGAAAAAAATATACCGTTCTAAAAAGACCTACTCTTTTTATTTTGGTATTCAGTAACCGAGCAATAAAAATACCAATAATAATCTCACCAACAATCAATCCGATCGTAAAAATCACTGTAAAAGAAATACTTTTAAAAAACTTTTCATCAGAAAAAATCAATTGATAATTTTTCAAACCAACCATCTCATAATTTGAAGTCAATCCAGTCCAATTTGTTAAACTATAGAAAAAGCCCTGTAGCATTGGAAAGTAGAAAAAAATCAATTGTAGAATAATTGGAACTGCAACAAAAAGATACGCCCATTTTTTATTTAAAAATTCTCTTACTCTCATTAGTGATCCCCTCTTTTTCCAACTATTTCATTGTGTCAAAAAAACTATTTAAATTCTTAGCTAACTGAGTTTTATTCCCACTATTAATATAATCAACGGTAGCATGCCAGAAGTCTTCTTCTGAATTCCAATCCTTTTGCAACCAAACAATCTGTTTATCTGTAAATACATACTGCGTAACACCTTCTGTTTCTGGAAATTTCCCTTTTGTTTCAACAGACTTGATTGCTGTTGGCGCACCATCTACATCATAATATTTTTGCATGGCTTCTTTTGTTGTTAAGTATTCAACAAATGCATTTGCCGCTTCTTTATTTTTAGATTTGTTACTGATCGATACAGCTAAATCAGCTGCTCCTACTGTCAGTTCTTCGCCTACTTTTTCTCCAGGAAACGCAAACATTCCAATTTCAAAGTCCGGCTGTTGATTTTGAATCGCTGGCAATGCCCAAATACCTTGAGGAAAAATAAGTGCTTTTTGATTGGCAAAAGTAGCGACTGCATCGTCATAAGTGGCACCATTGGCATTTTTTTGGGCTGTTCCTCTCATTAAGTTTAATCGTTCAACCACTTCTTTGAAATCTTTATTCCCCGTTTTGATTCCGCCTTTTGGACTGTGAACTAACGCTTTATTTGCTCCTATGAATCCATTGTCAACAGTTGCCCAAGCTAATTGATGATAACCATTTAAGCTCCATGAATCGGTCGTTGTCAAAGAAGCCGCAAAGGGAATTTCATTTTTATCTTGGATCATTTTGACTAACGTTTCAAACTCTGCCCAAGTTTTCGGAGGCTCTATCTTTAGTTTCTCAAAAGCAGTTTTATTATAGAAGAAACCCCAGGCATTACTCGTTAAAGGAACCGAATACTCTTTACCATCGATTGCGTAAGTTTCCGCTGCACCTTCTTTTAGATTGCTCATATAAGATGCCTTGGTTAAATCTTCAAAAACATCTGCCTTCGCCCATTCTTGAAAGTCAGCGTTTTGTGGATATGAATTCACGACATCTGGAACATCACCACTCGCAATTCTAGTTTTCAAAACTGTACCAGCATCTGGTACATTAGTGAATTTTATTTTAATTGTTGGATTTTCCTGTTCAAAGTCCTTAATGATTTCTTCCAACGTCGACTTCATTTCTTTTTTTTGAGAGAAAAATTCAATTTCTGTTTGACCTGTGTTACTTTCTTGTTTTTTTCCACATGCGGTTAAACTAATTGTTGCGATTGTCACAAAGACAATTTTCGTCCACTTTTTCATTTTATTCCCCTCAACTTTCGTTTTAATTAAGTACGCATTTTGAAATTAGAATTATTTATAGTTTTCTAAAATAATAGACAATACTTGAAAAATCTCCTTTACTATAAGGAATCGTTAGACCAACATTCATCAGTTCATCTCCACAAAATCGACGTCCAGTTTCTATCTCAAGATAGGTTGCTTCACTATCCAGACCTTTTAATTTTATGAAAGTGATTGGTGCCTCTGCTACTGCAAGTTTTCTGACATATGTTACGACAGATTCACTTTGATCTTTGGCAACATAACTAAATGCAATATCGTTATTATCGTTGGTAGAACAATCTAGTCGATAGAGTTTCCCTTTTTGAATGATCGGTCTGATTTTTTTATAAAACCTGATTTGTTCCTTGATTGCCTTCAATTCCGCTTCAGAAAGTTTCGTCAAATCCAGCTCATATCCCAGATTACCAGCCATTGCAACCGCTCCTCTTGTTTCAAGCGACACACTTCGTTCAACTTGATGGTTAGGCACTGCCGACACATGAGCACCCATCGTAATAGCAGGAAAAATCAAACTCGTTCCGAATTGAATATCTAAACGGCAAATTGCATCGGTGTTGTCACTTGTCCATGTTTGCGGCATAAAACACAACATTCCCAGATCATAGCGACCTCCTCCACCTGCACAACTTTCAAATAAAATTTCTGGAAATTTTTGCGTTAATTCAGCTAAAACATGATAAAGTCCCAACATATATCGATGTGCTACTTCTTTTCCCCCTTTTGCGTTTGAAAGAGAAGAGATATTCGTTATATTACGATTCATATCCCATTTAACATACTGAATAGTACTAGATGTAAATACCTTAGACATCGAGTGAATAATATAGTCACAAACAGCCTGTTGCGATAAGTCTAAAACTAATTGGTTCCGACTAAATGTATGTTCACGACCTGTTGCCTGTATACACCAATCTGGATGATCATGATAAAGTTCGCTATCTACAGAAATCATCTCTGGCTCGACCCACAAACCAAATTGCATGCCACGGTCATTGATTTTTTTTGCCAAACCGCTCAGACCTATCTCTAATTTGTCGTAATTCACTGTCCAATCGCCTAGAGAAGAATTATCATCCATTCTTTTTCCAAACCAGCCATCATCTAAAACAAATAACTCAATGCCAACTTTTTCAGCATGATCCGCTAATTTAAGCAATTTTTCTTCATTAAAATCAAAGTAAGTAGCTTCCCAATTATTTAACAAAATCGGTCGTTCTTTTTGTTTATATCTACCTCTTAAAATATACCGATCTACAAAATCATGAAGCTCACGGCTCATTTGGCCTAAACCATGGTCATGATAGGCTAGAAGTGCTTCCGGCGTTATAAAAGTCTCTCCTTTATTTAATTGCCAGCCAAATGTTTCGTGATTGATTCCGATAAATAATCGTGTATTTTGTAGTTGATCTACAAAAGCGCCCGCTTCAAAATCACCACTATAAATCAACTGTAAACTGATGATTTCTCCATAATTTTCATTTGCATTAGGCTCTGCCAACGCGATAAACGGCGTACTTCCATGACCAGATGCTCCTCTTCTAGAATTAACGATCGATAGTCCTTGCTGCAGTTTACTTCTTTGGACCATTTTTTCTCTTGCGTAACTACCTGTCAGCTTAATAAGGTCATAATTTGAACTTGGCAAATCGATCATGAAACTAAGTGCTTTATTTAAAAATAAATGTTGTTTCATTCCATTTACAAATTCTGCATGCGTCGCAATAACGTTAGAGTCATCAAAAATCGTAAAGAATAAATGGATATTCATCTCTAGAAATGAATCGACTAATTCAATTTCTAACGTCATGCATTCTTTTTCATTACTTCTACTTGAAGGTAAATTCGTCAGTTCTTTTTTCCCAGAATAAATTTTATGCCTATGATAACGTAAATCTGCTAACGCATCATGTTCATTCACTACTTCAAAAGCTGGAGTTCGAAAGTCTCCTAATCCTGTACAGCTATATACCAATCGTTGTGTATCCAGTGAAAAAGTACGATCATTTGAATAGGGACTCGGTGAAAAAGCTCGGTCCAAATATTCATATCGGTTTGATTCATGATATTCTTTGATTTTTTTTCCAAAATATTTTTGTACAAGACAACCTTCTTTTGTTATACCTAAAATCAAACTTATTTTATCTGAGTACACATGAAAAAAATTTTTTTGATTATCGAATTCTATATTCATTCTTTCACCTCTATCATTGATATCTCTTATTTTAATTTATGAAATCGTTTCCTAAAATAGCAAAATGTTGATATTTCATGGTAAAATGTTCTTAATTGATCAATTGAGGTGAATAAGCATGGATTTTGTTTTTTATGAATACGAAAAAAAACAGTTGGATATAAATATTGATTTTTGCGGTAGAGAAGCTTGCTTACCTAATTATTCCTTTGGTCCATCCATTAGAGAAAATTACGTGCTTCATTTTATTTTAGATGGTTCTGGCTGTCTACATATTGATGGAGATTCAATTGATTTAGCAGCTGGAGATTGTTTTGTTTTGCCTAAAGATCACATTACGTTTTACCAAGCGAATAAACAAACGCCATGGGAATATGTATGGATTGGAATTGGTGGAACGAAGGTCGAAGAATTTCTTCAACGCTCCTCATTATTAGATTTTTTCTATTTAAAGAATATTGCCCATAGTGCGTTCATTAAAGAATTTATTCTATTAGTAGATTTATCAGAAAACGTAGGCGATTCTAATATTGACTTATTGATGGATAGTCAAATATATAAGCTGCTTTACATACTTGCAGACGAATTTCCATCTACTAAACAAATTAAAAAATCGCAAAAAGAACTTTATTTTTTAGAAGCTATTAAATATATAGCCAACTATTTTAATCGTGCAATAACGGTTACCGATATTTGTTCGCAATTAAATTTAAGTAGAAGTTATCTATATGCAATTTTTAAAGCGCAAATCGGGTATTCCCCTCAACAATATTTACTACGATTCAGAATGAAAAAAGCGTCTGATTTATTAGTTAATACCTCTAATACAGTTACGATGATCGCATCTTCCGTTGGTTACAATGACCCTCTTAATTTTTCTAAGGCTTTCAAATCCTACTATGGCCAATCCGCAACAGAGTATAGAGTAAATCATACCGACCTCAAACAAGGTAGACGAGTCTTTTCTAAGAAAATAGACTAGGTATTACTGAAAAAACAATCTATAAGGAAATAAATAATAGGCTAGAACATAACTCGACGAGTTATATCCTAGCCTTAAGGAATCCGAATAAACGATTTTGTCCCAACTTCCTATTTATTTAAAAACCAAATGATATTCTCCTTCTTCAGCGCTATCTAAATATTGATACAAAATCAATTCAAGAATCGCCAACATTGAAATATGAGAAGTGATTTCCATTTTGTTTAAAAAGAGTTCATCTGTAAACACGTAAAAATTAATATCACTCATATTTTGTACGACGTTATTATCTGCACCCGTGATCGATACTAATAACGGATGTGTTGCATTTTTTAGATACTGCATCAATTGAATCCATTCTTCATCTTTTCCTTGATAGGTTAAAATAAATACCATATCCTCAGATTTTATCTGCTGTTGCACAACTGCTCGCATTGGCTGATCTTCAGGAAATACCACCAAAAATCCAGCTGCTACAAATAGATACTTTACATACTGCATCAGCTGTTTATTCATTCCTTTAGCAAATAAGTAGATAATTGGTTTTTTCTTTAAATACTCTCCTACTTTTATCAAACTGTTTTTATCGATCACACGAACAGATTCGTTGATATTTTTTAGATACTCTTCACGATAATCTTTTTGGGAAACAACAAAGGGACTGACTTTTTCTTCTTTTTTCTGATTTAAAAGAGTATATTTAACGACTGTTGTGAACTCACTATAACCAGAAAAACCAATTTTTCTAACAAATCGGAGAAATGTTGTGGTTGATACAAAACAATCATCGGCTACTTCACGGATGCTTTTATTTTTAATTTCATTTAAGTTTTTTACAACATAATCAAATAGTAGATGTTCATTTTTTGTTAGCTCCGAAACGTGAGGGTTTATCACTTCAAAAAAGTCCATTTTCTTCCCTCCTACTTATTTTTTGGAACACTTTGTGCAATACAATGAATATTTCCGCCACCTAATAAAATTTCACGTGCAGGAACCCCTATAATCTTGCGGTTTGGGTATAATTTTTCCAGTAATATTCCTGCTGCTTGATCATTCTTATCATTAAATAATGGATAAACAACCCCGCCGTTAGCCGTAAAATAACTAACATATGTTGCAGTCAGTCGATCTCCAGGAAAGCGCGGCAGCATTCCATTGACTGAGTCTACTCCCTGGCTTTCTTCGGTTGTGATATACATTGGTTCAGGCATCAGCATTTTATGAATAGTCAATTTTCTGCCTTTTGCATCGGTTTCATTTTTTAACTGTTCATAGGCTGCTTTTGAGATTTCATATTGAGGATCATCGGGGTCTTCTGTCCAAGTCAGGACGATTTCGCCCGGACGTACAATATTCAGCATATTATCGATATCTCCATTGGTTTCATCTAAAAAGAATCCTTGTTTTAGCCAAATAATTTTTTCTACATTACAGTATACTTTCAGGACTTCTTCAATTTCCTCTTTAGAAAGTTTACCATTTCTACCTTCTGAAAGTAAAACTTCTTCTGTTGTGTATAATGTTCCGTCGCCATCTAAATGAATAGAACATCCTTCTAAAATAAATTCTTTTAAAGAGTAGTAATCGATATGATTAAATTCGCACAATTTTTCAGCAATCAAGTCATCTTGATCCCAAGGGAAATACAAGCCGTCTAATAATCCGCCCCACGCATTAAAACGCCAGTCTACTCCACGAATTTCCCCCTTTTTGTTTGTTACATAAATAGGCCCATAATCCTTGATCCAAGCGTCATTATTACTCATCTCCATCACTCGAATAGACTCAGGCAATAAGTGACGAGCATTTTGATATTGATTTTTCGAAACCAACATCGTAACTGGTTCAAACATCGCGATGGCTTGGGCTACTTGTGCATAGGCAGTTTGCGCAGGTTTTCCTCCATTACGCCAATTATCAGCTCGTTCCGGCCAGATCATGTATGTTTCTTTGTGTAGGTCAAATTCTCCCGGTGCAAAAAAACCATCCTCTTTAGGATTACTCATTTTTAACTTCATATAGTCTGTACTCCTTTTACTTATTGGTCCGTTATCCACTATTTCTACATCTGCTTCGCTTCTTAGAATAGTGTTACTCCTTTTACCTATTGGTCTGTTATCCGCTATCTCTACATTCGCTTCGCTTCTTAGAATAGTGGTACTCCTTTTGCTTATTGGTCCGTTATCCACTATTCTACACCTGCTCCATTTCTTAGAATAGTGACGCTTCTTTAGCTTAAAATTTCCGTTATGTAAGCGATATATTTTTAATATATCAGAAAGAAAGAGTAGAAACTAGTTTTTGTCTCCACTCTTTCTATAAAACTAAGCAGTAATGATGGTACCTGTTTCTTCTTCTAATAAATTCTTGATATTTTCTATGGAGGTGATTACTGCTTTGCCGTTGCTATTTTCTTTAATAAACATTATTGCCGCCTGCACTTTTGGGAGCATACTGCCTGGTGCAAACTGGTTTTCTTCAATATATTTTTCCATCTCTGCAACCGTTACTTTGGTTAAATCCGCTTGACTTGGTCGATTGAAATTGATACTGACATGATCGACACCTGTCAATATCACTAGCCTATCCGCATGAATCAATTCAGCTATTTTTTCAGAAGCAAAATCTTTGTCTATCACGGCTTCCACACCCTGATAGGTGCCATTTTTTCTCACTACTGGAATACCTCCGCCACCGCCTGCAATCGTAACGATTCCATTTGCTACTAATTGTTCAATCACAGGATATTCGAGAATATCGATCGGACTTGGTGAAGGAACAACTTTCCGAAATCCTCGACCTGCATCTTCTACGTATGTTGCAAATGTTTCTCTTTTCTCTACTTCCATTTCTTCTTCACTTAAAAAGGGACCAACTGGTTTACTTGGTGCTTGAAAAGCTGGATCAGTTTCGCTGACAACCACTTGGGTTAAAAGTGTTGCTACGTTTTTAGAGATATTTCTTTTTTTCAATTCATCTACTAGCGCATTTTCAAGCCAATAGCCAATGCTGCCTTGTGTCATTGCAACGGCTGTATCGACAGGCATTGCTGGATTTTTCTTTGTAGCACCTAATTGCTGCTGTAATAATAGATTTCCAACTTGAGGGCCATTACCATGCGTGATGATCAGTTCATGACCTGCTTCAATGAAATCTGCTAAATAATATGCTGTGTACGCTAAAGCTTTTTGTTGTCCTTTAGCACTGGGATCCGTTGTTAAAATAGCATTTCCTCCCAATGCAACTACGATACGTTTTTTCATTTATTCCACCTCACTTTGGTACTTGTTGGGTAATGCAGTGAATATTTCCGCCACCTAAAAGAATTTCTCTTGCAGGTACACCAACAATTTTTCTATCAGGATATAATACTTGTAATAAATCGATTGCTTTTTCATCATTTGGATCATCAAATAGTGGTAAAATGACACCACCATTTGCCGTATAATAATTTGCATAACTTGCAGCTAAACGATCCCCTTTTTCTCTTGGTAAGGTTCCAGCTACTGCATCCACTCCAAAACTCTCTTCTTCAGTGATTAATATCGGATTGGGTACGTGTAATTTATGCACAACAAGCTTACGACCTTTAGCATCTGTTTCATTTTCTAAAATAGCTAAACATTCTTTTGAAATTTCATATTGTGGATCGTCTTTGTCATCCGTCCATGCCAAGACAACTTCTCCAGGCTTCACAAAATTAACAATATTATCGACATGGCCATTGGTTTCATCTAAATAAATTCCACGTTTTAGCCAAATGATTTTTTCCAATGATAAATATTCCTTTAATACTTGCTCGATTTGTTCTTTTGAAAGCTGGCTATTTCGACCTTCCGATAGTAAACATTCTTCTGTAGTGATCAAGGTTCCCTCACCATCCACATGGATCGAACCACCTTCCAAAACGAAATCATTTAAGCGATAACGATTCAGCCATTCTATTTCACAAATTTTCTGTGCGACCTGATCATCTTTATCCCAAGGAAAATACAGTCCATCAACTAATCCGCCCCATGAATTAAAAGTCCAGTCTACACCACGAATTTCACCTTCATCATTTTTGACAAAGGTTGGACCGCAATCTCGAACCCAAGCATCATCGTTTGCGATTTCAACAACTCGAACACTTTCTGGCAGCATATGGCGAGCATTATCATATTGTTTTGCAGATACACCTACTGTTACTGGTTCAAATTCGCTGATAGTAAGGGCTACATCTACAACTGTTTTTTGTGCTGGTTTGCCGCCATTGCGCCAATTATCTGGACGTTCTGGCCACAAAATATATACACCTTGATGTGCTTCAAATTCTCCTGGCATGCGGAATCCGTCTTTTTTAGGTGAACTATCAATTGTTTTCATGGTTTAAACTCCCTTTCTCTTGCTCTTTTTTTATCTGTTGCTCTTTTGCATACTCTTTATCTCCTAAGCGAATACAGATTTCACCAATAATCACCGCTGCCATCGTTCCAATCAAAATAGGAATTTTTTCAGCATATTCTGTTTTGGATAAAGGGACAATCGAAAAAAATAGAGTGATAACTAACAACGCTAGAGGAATATATGCGATCATTTTCAAAAAAAGTGGTCCTCCTAGCACTTTAAAAGGTCTCTCTTTATCTGGATCAATCTTGCGTAACTTCAAAAAAGCAGGAAACATCATAATATAAGAAACTAATAATGCCACCACATTTAATGCGAAAAATGCCCAGAAAATATTTTCATTTGGTATAAACGGTGCTGCAATCACTAACAGCGACGCTACAATACCATTTATGACTGAAGCTCCTATTGGCATTTTGTTTTTAGGATTTTCTTTTGCGAATAGGTTTGGCATATCATGATTTTTGGCAGCATAAAAGGCAACGTAATTCACACCTAAAGCCCATGAAATCAGATTTGCCGCTAAGGTATACATAAACAGTAAGCCAATGATGATAACAAATGGATTGATCCCACCAACTAATAAAATAAAGCTATCAATCAACCCACCTGAAGTTGATAATTGATCTGCTGGCACTGCTGCTCCCATCCCAAATGCAGCAAATAAATAGAAGAATGCAATCAAAATACCGCCGTAAATGATCGCTTGCGGAATTTGTTTTTTCGGATTTTCCATATCACTGGCTAAGGTTGTTACCACTTCAAATCCTAAAAAGTTAAACAAAATCACAGAAATAAAACTCAAACTATTTAAATCAAATGTCGGCAACAACGCTCTCCCAGAAAAATCATTCGCCATGCCCTTTGTCACAGCATGATAAATGCCTAACACGCCTAAACAAACCATAATGCCGACTTTCGCAAATGCAGCAATATTCAAAATCCATTTACTATCACTGACAGGATAACAACTGATCAATGTTACTCCCCAGATAAAAACTAATTGAACTATAACTAAAATTGGTGTCCCTAATGCTAATCCGAAAATTTGTGTCATGACTTCTGTGAAAAGCACCGCCAAGCTAGCCATCCAAATCGGAAAATTGATCCAATAAAACCAAGCAACACGCGCGCCCCATCGACGCCCAAAGGCCATCTTGACCCAATCATAGATACCCCCGTCACCTGTATAAGTAGTGCCTAATTCCGCTGAGATCAAGCCGTAAGGTAAGAAGAATAAAATTAATAAAATTCCCCACCAAAAAAATTGGGATGAACCAATAGCAGCAGCAGGAGCGGCAGATTCAACAACAAGTATGACAACTACTGCCATTAAAACTGCATCAAACAACCGAAATTTCTTTTTTTCTTTCATGTTTTTACGCACCTTTCATTAAAGAAACGGGAATAGAAGTAGAATCTTAACTATAGATCACTTCTATTCCATCCGTTCTAAAAAATCATTTAGCGACGACAGCATTTCTTAACATTAATTCAAATTGTGCATCATAAAACTCGCCGACTGCTTCACTCGCATAATTTAAATATGGATTTAAGAAATAAACCAACAATGCACGCATTGCCGTCAAACGATTTTCTGCTTCATCTAAAACGATTGAATAAGGTGCATCTAACACTTCATCGGTCACTTCTTCTCCTCTAGTGGCAGGTAGACAATGTAAAAATTTGACATGTGGCGCAGCCATATCGATCAAAGCTTGGTTCACTTGATATTTTGGATAGAATGTTGCCATTCGCTCTTCTTCAGATAACTCGGCCTCATACAATCCATACCAAACATCCGTATAAATAAAATCAGCATCTTTCATTGCCTCTTCTGCATTTTCTGTCATTTGCACACTACCGCCAGATAGCTTCGCATTTTTTTGACCGATAGCAAGTGTTTCCTCTTTGATTTGAAATCCTTTTGGTCCAAACTGAACAAAATCCATACCCATTTTCGTTGCCATAAACATTGTTGATACACATACCTGAGTCGCATCTCCAACAAAGACAATTTTGCAATCACTCAGCTTTTTACCTTCTGGTAGATGTTCTGTCATTGTAATAATGTCGCCTAATTCTTGTGTCGGATGGTTGTAGTCACTCATGCCATTGATAACTGGAATCGTTGTATCTTTGGCTAAATCGACAATTGTTTGATGACGTTCCACTCGTGCCATTAAAATATCTACTAAACGAGATAACACTCGAGCAGTATCACCTAAAGATTCATGTCCGCCTAATTGAATTTGACCTGGTGCTAAATATTGTGCATGACCGCCAAGTTGTGTCATCGCCGTTTCAAAAGATACTCTCGTGCGAGTTGATGATTGCTCAAAAATCATCCCTAACGTCTTATCTTTTAAAAGGGGTGGATAATAGCCATTTTTGATTGCTTCTTTTAATTTCAAAGCTAGCTGGATCATAAAATCGATTTCTGCTTTCGTAAAATCATTTGTATCGACAAAGTCTCTTTTTTTCATCATTGCTTCCACCATTCTCTTTTTGATTTGTGTTGTCGGATTCCTCGAGTTTTCCTATTGACGAGTTAAGCATACCGCTAAGTTTCTCATTTTTAAAGCGGTTTCTAAATACTTGATGAAGAGAACAGCAGCTTGTACTTTGTTCCATTTTGAGTAACAGGTTACTCTACCCAATTATTATTTTTTTAATGAATGGAAAAAAAGGCAAAAATGAGTAAATCAAACTCATTTTTACCTTTTAGTATTTTTCTTAAAAACAGCTCTAATTTGTTAAGTCTTCCCCATTTGTAGCAATAACTTTTTTATACCAGTCAAATGATTTTTTCTTCGAGCGTTTCAATGTCCCCTTTCCATCATTATCTCGATCGACATAGATGAAGCCATAGCGTTTTTTCATCTCTCCTGTTCCAGCTGAAACAAGATCGATACAGCCCCACGTTGTATAACCTAATAAATCTACACCATCAAGTTCAACCGCATCTTTCATTGCTTGGATGTGTGCGGCTAGATACTCAATCCGATAATCATCGATCACATTTCCATTTTCATCTGGCGTATCCACGGCACCTAAGCCGTTTTCAACAATAAATAGTGGTTTTTGATAACGATCATACAAGTCATTCATCGTGGTACGCAATCCAAGTGGATCGATTTGCCAGCCCCATTCACTTGCTTCTAAATACGGATTTTTCACTGAGGCAAAGATATTTCCAGCTGTTTGTTCATTGATTGCCGGATCTGTTGATTGGACCCGTGATGAATAATAAGAGAATGAAATAAAATCAACGGTATGTTCCTTTAATAAGTCTAAATCGCCCTCTTCGATTGGTAATTCAATCCCTGCACGTTCTAATTCTTTCAACGCATACGCTGGATATTCTCCACGAGATTGGACATCGATAAAGAAGAAATTCTCACGATCTGCTTGACGAGCTGCCCAAACATCTTCTGGTTTACAAGTGTACGCATAGTTTGTACCAGCCGCTAACATACAGCCTACTTGGTTTTCGGGATCGACTTCATGTGCGATTTTGGTCGCAATGGCACTCGCCAATAATTCATGATGTGCAGCTTGGTATTTCACTTGTTCTTTGTTTTCCCCTTCTTCAAAATAAAGCCCTGCGCCCATAAATGGTGCATGTAAAATCATGTTGATTTCGTTGAACGTCAACCAGTATTTTACTAAGCCTTTGTAACGATTAAAGATGACATTGCATAGATTTTCATAAAACCCGACTAATTCACGACTGCGCCATGCACCATATTTTTCGACGAGATGCATCGGACAATCAAAATGTGTGATCGTTACAAGAGGCTCTATCCCGTGTTTATGGCATTCTTTGAACAACTCTTCATAGAACTTCAATCCTTCTTCATTCGGCTCTGTTTCGTCTCCTAGAGGGAAAATACGACTCCAGGCAATCGATAGACGATAGGTTTTAAAGCCCATTTCGCCAAATAACGCAATGTCTTCTTTATAACGGTGATACATGTCGATTGCATTTTGCGCTGGGTAAAAATGTTCGTCATCAAATTCAAACATCTTTTTCTCTCCAGTGATCACTGGAAAACGATCTGGTCCCACTGGCGCTAGATCTACGTTCGCTAAGCCTCGGCCGCCTTCATTATAGCCCCCTTCACATTGATTGGCCGCTGTTGCGCCGCCCCATAAAAAGTCTTTTCTAAATCCCATATCAAAAACCTCCAACAATTTATTTGAATAAAAGCCTACTTAACGAATGACTTTCATTACTTGCTCACCTGGTTTAGCTAAAGTTTTGGTTAATGTAATAATGTCACCAAAATCAGCTGAATTTGTTACAACAACGGGTGTAATTATATTATAGCCTTTTTCAATAATTTTATCTAAGTCAAATTCAATTAATTTATCACCTATTTCAATATTTTGTCCTTTATCAACAAAGTATTCATAGCCTTCACCATTTAATTGAACCGTATCGATGCCAATGTGTATCAATAACTCCACACCAGAGTCACTGGTTAAACCGATTGCATGTTTAGAATCAAAAATTGCTGTTACAATTCCAGAAACTGGCGCATAAACTGAACCTTCAACTGGTTTAACTGCAAAGCCTTTACCTAAAATTTCCTCTGAAAACATTCCATCTTCCACAGCTGTCAAGGCTACTACTTCACCTTTTATTGGTGTAACGACCTCTGTGAGAGTATTTGCTTCAGAAATAGAGTTCTCTTCCTTATTATCGATTGTAGTCTTTGGTATTTCTACGACTGGATCTTTATATAAAATGTATGAGACTACAAAAGAAATCACAATACTGATTGCAGCTCCGATACAAGCCATATATAAATGTTTCAAGGTATCATCTCCAATATAACTTGGAAGTGTCAATAAACCGGGTGAACCACCAGTAAAGTTCTTCACTCGAGTGATTCCCATAAACAAACCACCGATTCCGCCACCAATCATCGCAGCATATAAGGGCGTTTTATATTTCAAGTTGACACCGTACAATGCAGGTTCAGTAATTCCAAACAAACCTGTTAGACCTGCTGAAGCAGCTACCTGTTTGATTGAAGAGTTTTTACTTTTCACACCAACGGCTAAAGAAGCAGCTCCTTGTCCAAGGTTTGATGCTAACATACCTGGATAGATCACACTATCATATCCTGTTGTCATACGATTGTTAATCCCAATAGGTACTAAGCCATAGTGAGTTCCTGTAGCTACAAACAACGGTGTCAACGCGCCAATAATCGTTGGAACCAACCACGGACTAAAGCTCTCCAATGCTTTGATTCCATTTGAAATACCATCACTAATCAAATACCCAATTGGTCCCACCACTACTAACGAAACAGTACCGACAATTGCAATTGTAATCAATGGTTTACTAAAAAATTTAATTGCTTTAGGTGACACTTTATCTGCAATTGGCTCGACATAAGACATAAACCAAACGGCTAAAATAATTGGAATAACGGAGGAGCCATACGTTACTGCAGAAATTGGCAGTCCAAATAGATGAATACTTCCATCTCCAGTTTCTTTGATTGCATTGACCATCCCTACAAAGTTTGGATGGAGTAAAATTCCACCAACCATCATGGCTAAATACATATTAGTTTTAAATTTCTGTGCAGATGACGCTGCTAACAAAATAGGTAAAAAGTAAAAAGCAGAATCTGCCATAAAATCAATGATAATATAAGTCTGACCTGTTTTGTCGATCGCGTTAAAGACAACTAGAAGAGACAGAACAGCTTTTAACATACCGGCCGCCGTAATCGCTGGTAAGATTGGTGTAAAAATACCTGTAATCGTGTCGATAACTTTTGAAGCCGTACCACGTTCATCCTTCCCATTAGATTCGACTTGTTCTTCATCTAATGCGGGCACTTCTTTTAAAATTTCTTTATAAACACTTCCAACATCACTACCAATAATGACCTGATATTGTCCACCTTTTGAAACAACCCCCATCACGCCTGCTGTATTTTTCAATACCTCTGTTTCTGCTGTTCCTTCATTTTTCAAATTAAAGCGTAATCTAGTAGCACAATGAGTCAAACCCGTGATATTTTGTTTTCCACCGATTTTTTCAATAATTGTTTGTGCTAATTCTTGATAATTCATCGTTCATCCCCCTAATTTAATTACAAATCGAAATAAAATACATAAAAAAATACCTAAGAAACCTCTTATTTCAAAGAGATTTTCCCTAGGTATAGCCTGCTCTTTCGCAGTAACAATCCTTAATTGTTGGTTATTCTTCTGATATGGATGGTGAGATAGATCATCTCGTCCTCTTGTAATTCACGACCAAATTCTTTTCCAATGTACTCGCGTATTTTCAGTGCACAAAGATATTCTTCTTGATATTTTTCTTTTAACATAAATAAGAAACCTTCATCTTTGTCTTTATCCAATTCTATTCCACTAAATAAACGTTGAACAAAAAATTTCAAATGCGTAATAAATCGTTCATAATTTAGCGTGTATTCATCCAAATCAGTTTTATAATGATATTTAACGATATTAATGATTTTTTGAATGACTTTTGTCATTTCTGAAACTTGGCTGACCTGAGATAAATCTAGTTCTGCATTAACGATATGTAATGCAATAAAACCAGCTTCATCTTCTGGAAGCACTATATCCAGACGATTGGAAATAATAGTCAATGCTTCTTTTCCAATCAAATATTCATGATTGTAAAAACGCTTGATTTCCCAAAGCAGTGCGTTTCTAACAGGTAGACCGCTACTTTGTCGTTCGATTGCATAATCGATATGATCAGTTAGCGTAAGATAGATATTTTCATTCAGCTTTTTTCCTAAAGAAACTTTGGCAAATCCAATAATTTCATTAGCAACCTGTAAATGCTCTAAACGAACATTTGCTAACAGCTGCGTAAGCTTATTTGTATTTAAATCGGCATTGCTTGTATATATTTTTTCAATAAGAGAATCCTCAATAACATCGCCGATATTTTTTTTAAAGCCAATACCTTTGCCCATCACAAGTACTTCGTGACCGTCAGCATCAAGTGACTTCACAATATTATTATTGATTACTTTTTTTACTTCCATAATATCTCCTCAATGAGATTAGATCAGCTAGCTAATTAAATGTTAATAAAAGAAATAAAGTATAGCCTGAAAATTCAGTAACAATCTTGATTTCTCTTGTTATTAAAACATGAAAATAAAGCGTTGTCAACCAAGGAAAAATACAATCATTCGCTTTATAAAAAAATTTCTACTTATAAAATATTATTATTACTTAACGTAAGTCGGTAATTAATAAGAGCGATTTAATTTTTCAGTATTACTAACTTCTATCAATACATATACTTATTTTTTAGTGTTTCTAATATTAATAGTTAAATTTTATTTCTAAGTAATTTGTTATCTTTCCATGATGCTCTTTTACGGCTGCATTGTCTGGATATTTTTTAAATAGCCATTTTTCATATTTTTAAGAGTATTCATTTTATCAATTACTAAATAATCTTGATAGATTTGAAACCCAGCAACACCTAAAACATCTAACGATAAGGATGCTCCCCCAACTCTCCGAAAAGAAGTGTTTTACTAAAAAAAGAGTGAATCGATAGAAAAAATGAAGCCATATTACTCTCTATACCAAGTAATTTAACTTCAATCTCAGTTAAATATCAACGAATAAGATACAAAAATACAAAATTACTTCAAAATGTTTAAACAAAAAAAGAGCATTAACATAAGAATATGTTAATGCTTGGCATATACCGGCGGCCGGGGTCGAACCGGCACGATCGTGAGATCACAGGATTTTGAGTCCAGCGCGTCTGCCAATTCCGCCACGCCGGCATAAAATAATTTTTGCAAGGCGGTAACCGGATTTGAACCGGTGATGAAGGTTTTGCAGACCTCTGCCTTACCACTTGGCTATACCGCCATATTACAATTTAAACATTCTCAAAAAGAGAAAACTGGGGTAGCTGGATTCGAACCAACGCATGACAGGATCAAAACCTGTTGCCTTACCGCTTGGCTATACCCCAATAATTAAAATTAAAAGCTAAGGGCGACTGATGGGAATCGAACCCACGCGTGGCGGAACCACAATCCGCTGTGTTAACCACTTCACCACAATCGCCATAAAACATATGATAAAAATTAAAGCTAAGGGCGACTGATGGGGATCGAACCCACGCATGGCGGAACCACAATCCGCTGTGTTAACCACTTCACCACAATCGCCATAAACTTGCTAACAGGGATAGTAGGAATCGAACCCACAATGACGGTTTTGGAGACCGTAGTTATACCGTTTAACTATATCCCTACTAAATAATGGAGGAAAGTGGATTCGAACCACTGAACCCTAAGGAACGGATTTACAGTCCGTCGCGTTTAGCCACTTCGCTATTCCTCCAAATGGCGCAAGACAGAATCGAACTGCCGACACACGGAGCTTCAATCCGTTGCTCTACCAACTGAGCTACTGCGCCAAAAACTATAAACGGTCTGGACGGGACTCGAACCCGCGACCTCCTGCGTGACAGGCAGGCATTCTAACCAGCTGAACTACCAAACCGTAATTTAATGGAGGTTGACGGGATCGAACCGCCGACCCCCTGCTTGTAAGGCAGGTGCTCTCCCAGCTGAGCTAAACCTCCAAAAAATATAAATGACCCGTACGGGAATCGAACCCGTGATACCGCCGTGAAAGGGCGGTGTCTTAACCGCTTGACCAACGGGCCAATAAAGACTTAATACGGAGAGTAAGGGATTCGAACCCTTGAGACAGCGATAACCGTCTACATGATTTCCAATCATGCTCCTTCGGCCACTCGGACAACTCTCCAAAGTTAAAAGAAGCAAGCATACTCATAAAGCTTATATTAAGAAACTCCGGCAGTAGGACTCGAACCTACGACATCATGATTAACAGTCATGCGCTACTACCAACTGAGCTATGCCGGAATAATCAGCGTGGCGACGTCCTACTCTCACAAAGGGAAACCCTTCACTACAATCGGCGCTAAGAAGCTTAACTTCTGTGTTCGGCATGGGAACAGGTGTATCCTTCTTGCTATCGCCACCACACTGGGTGTTGTTGCTATTCAATTGAGTGATTATTCACTCAAAACTGGATTGAAGTTGTAATCAAACTGTCCGATCTACTTTTTTATTTCGTTTCTTTGGTTAAGTCCTCGACCGATTAGTATTGGTCCGCTCCGTACATCACTGCACTTCCACTTCCAACCTATCTACCTGATCATCTCTCAGGGGTCTTACTTTCTTAAAGAAATGGGAAATCTCATCTTGAGGTGGGCTTCACACTTAGATGCTTTCAGCGTTTATCCCTTCCCTACATAGCTACCCAGCAATGCCCTTGGCAGAACAACTGGTACACCAGCGGTAAGTCCATCCCGGTCCTCTCGTACTAAGGACAGCTCCTCTCAAATTTCCAACGCCCGCGACGGATAGGGACCGAACTGTCTCACGACGTTCTGAACCCAGCTCGCGTGCCGCTTTAATGGGCGAACAGCCCAACCCTTGGGACCGACTACAGCCCCAGGATGCGACGAGCCGACATCGAGGTGCCAAACCTCCCCGTCGATGTGGACTCTTGGGGGAGATAAGCCTGTTATCCCCAGGGTAGCTTTTATCCGTTGAGCGATGGCCCTTCCATGCGGAACCACCGGATCACTAAGCCCGACTTTCGTCCCTGCTCGACTTGTAAGTCTCGCAGTCAAGCTCCCTTCTGCCTTTACACTCTGCGAATGATTTCCAACCATTCTGAGGGAACCTTTGGGCGCCTCCGTTACTCTTTAGGAGGCGACCGCCCCAGTCAAACTGCCCACCTGACACTGTCTCCCACCACGATAAGTGGTGCGGGTTAGAGGGTTCATAACACAAGGGTAGTATCCCACCAGCGCCTCCACCGAAACTAGCGTTCCGGATTCATCGGCTCCTACCTATCCTGTACATGTGGTACAAACACTCAATATCAAGCTACAGTAAAGCTCCATGGGGTCTTTCCGTCCTGTCGCGGGTAACCTGCATCTTCACAGGTACTAAAATTTCACCGAGTCTCTCGTTGAGACAGTGCCCAAATCGTTACGCCTTTCGTGCGGGTCGGAACTTACCCGACAAGGAATTTCGCTACCTTAGGACCGTTATAGTTACGGCCGCCGTTTACTGGGGCTTCAATTCTGAGCTTCGCCGAAGCTAACCCATCCTCTTAACCTTCCAGCACCGGGCAGGCGTCAGCCCCTATACTTCATCTTTCGATTTTGCAGAGACCTGTGTTTTTGATAAACAGTCGCTTGGGCCTATTCACTGCGGCTGACCGAAGTCAGCACCCCTTCTCCCGAAGTTACGGGGTCATTTTGCCGAGTTCCTTAACGAGAGTTCGCTCGCTCACCTTAGGATACTCTCCTCGACTACCTGTGTCGGTTTACGGTACGGGCAGTTGTTTTCTCACTAGAAGCTTTTCTTGACAGTGTGACATCAGGAACTTCGGTACTATTATTTCCCTCCCCATCACAGCTTGTCCGTATAGAGTAAAGCATTTGACTCTACTCAAGACTTACTGCTTGGACATGCACTTCCAGTCGCATGCATTCCTTAGCCTCCTGCGTCCCTCCATTGCTCAAACAAAAACAACTGGTACAGGAATATCAACCTGTTGTCCATCGCCTACGCCTATCGGCCTCGGCTTAGGTCCCGACTAACCCTGGGCGGACGAGCCTTCCCCAGGAAACCTTAGTCATACGGTGGACGGGATTCTCACCCGTCTTTCGCTACTCATACCGGCATTCTCACTTCTAAGCGCTCCAGCCGTCCTCACGATCGACCTTCAACGCCCTTAGAACGCTCTCCTACCATCACACCAGAGGTGTGATCCACAGCTTCGGTAATATGTTTAGCCCCGGTACATTTTCGGCGCAGGGTCACTCGACTAGTGAGCTATTACGCACTCTTTAAATGGTGGCTGCTTCTGAGCCAACATCCTAGTTGTCTGTGCAACCCCACATCCTTTTCCACTTAACATATATTTTGGGACCTTAGCTGGTGGTCTGGGCTGTTTCCCTTTCGACTACGGATCTTATCACTCGCAGTCTGACTGCCGAATATGAATGAATGGCATTCGGAGTTTATCTGAATTCGGTAACCCGAGATGGGCCCCTAGTCCAAACAGTGCTCTACCTCCATCATTCTTAACTTCGACGCTAGCCCTAAAGCTATTTCGGAGAGAACCAGCTATCTCCAAGTTCGTTTGGAATTTCTCCGCTACCCACAGCTCATCCCCGCACTTTTCAACGTACGTGGGTTCGGTCCTCCAGTGCGTTTTACCACACCTTCAACCTGGCCATGGGTAGATCACATGGTTTCGGGTCTACGACTACATACTCATTCGCCCTATTCAGACTCGCTTTCGCTGCGGCTCCGGCTCTTCACCTTAACCTCGCATGCAATCGTAACTCGCCGGTTCATTCTACAAAAGGCACGCCATCACCCATTAACGGGCTTTGACTTGTTGTAGGCACACGGTTTCAGGATCTATTTCACTCCCCTTCCGGGGTGCTTTTCACCTTTCCCTCACGGTACTGGTTCACTATCGGTCATTAGGGAGTATTTAGCCTTGCGGGATGGTCCCCGCGGATTCCGACGGAATTTCTCGTGTTCCGCCGTACTCAGGATCCTCCTAGGTGTTGCCAACATTTCGTCTACGGGGCTATTACCCACTTTGGCGAACCTTTCCAGGTTCTTCGACTATCTTGACAGACTACCACATCGGAGTCCTACAACCCCAACAAGCAAGCTTGTTGGTTTGGGCTTTTCCCGTTTCGCTCGCCGCTACTCAGGGAATCGAATTTTCTTTCTCTTCCTGCAGGTACTTAGATGTTTCAGTTCTCTGCGTCTACCTCTATCCAGCTATGTATTCACTGAATAGTAACATCCTATAAAAGATGCTGGGTTTCCCCATTCGGAAATCTCTGGATCATAGCTCACTTACAGCTCCCCAAAGCATATCGGTGTTAGTCCCGTCCTTCATCGGCTCCTAATGCCAAGGCATCCACCGTGCGCCCTTATTCACTTAACCTTACGATCTTACGATCGGTTTTGTTTGGCTCGTTTCTCTAGCGATAGAGGCGTGACCAATAAAATAAGCTTCGAACTATTTTAATTAAAAAACTCATTCAACGCGGTGTTCTCGGTTTGTTTTGATTACTTTTATACTTCAATATCCAGTTTTCAATGAACAATAATTTAGTAACCCATTGGTTACTAATGGAGCCTAGCGGGATCGAACCGCTGACCTCCTGCGTGCAAAGCAGGCGCTCTCCCATCTGAGCTAAGGCCCCGTGGTACATATTAATTTAAGAGTAAACCTCTCAAAACTGAACAAAGTGTCGACGAATGTATAAGTTTCCGTAATATTCCTTAGAAAGGAGGTGATCCAGCCGCACCTTCCGATACGGCTACCTTGTTACGACTTCACCCCAATCATCTATCCCACCTTAGGCGGCTGGCTCCACAAGGGTTACCTCACCGACTTCGGGTGTTACAAACTTTCGTGGTGTGACGGGCGGTGTGTACAAGGCCCGGGAACGTATTCACCGCGGCGTGCTGATCCGCGATTACTAGCGATTCCGGCTTCATGTAGGCGAGTTGCAGCCTACAATCCGAACTGAGAGAAGCTTTAAGAGATTTGCATGACCTCGCGGCCTAGCGACTCGTTGTACTTCCCATTGTAGCACGTGTGTAGCCCAGGTCATAAGGGGCATGATGATTTGACGTCATCCCCACCTTCCTCCGGTTTGTCACCGGCAGTCTCGCTAGAGTGCCCAACTGAATGATGGCAACTAACAATAAGGGTTGCGCTCGTTGCGGGACTTAACCCAACATCTCACGACACGAGCTGACGACAACCATGCACCACCTGTCACTTTGTCCCCGAAGGGAAAGCTCTATCTCTAGAGTGGTCAAAGGATGTCAAGACCTGGTAAGGTTCTTCGCGTTGCTTCGAATTAAACCACATGCTCCACCGCTTGTGCGGGCCCCCGTCAATTCCTTTGAGTTTCAACCTTGCGGTCGTACTCCCCAGGCGGAGTGCTTAATGCGTTAGCTGCAGCACTGAAGGGCGGAAACCCTCCAACACTTAGCACTCATCGTTTACGGCGTGGACTACCAGGGTATCTAATCCTGTTTGCTCCCCACGCTTTCGAGCCTCAGCGTCAGTTACAGACCAGAGAGTCGCCTTCGCCACTGGTGTTCCTCCATATATCTACGCATTTCACCGCTACACATGGAATTCCACTCTCCTCTTCTGCACTCAAGTCTCCCAGTTTCCAATGACCCTCCCCGGTTGAGCCGGGGGCTTTCACATCAGACTTAAGAAACCGCCTGCGCTCGCTTTACGCCCAATAAATCCGGACAACGCTTGCCACCTACGTATTACCGCGGCTGCTGGCACGTAGTTAGCCGTGGCTTTCTGGTTAGATACCGTCAAGGTAAGAGCAGTTACTCTCCTACTTGTTCTTCTCTAACAACAGAGTTTTACGATCCGAAAACCTTCTTCACTCACGCGGCGTTGCTCGGTCAGACTTTCGTCCATTGCCGAAGATTCCCTACTGCTGCCTCCCGTAGGAGTCTGGGCCGTGTCTCAGTCCCAGTGTGGCCGATCACCCTCTCAGGTCGGCTATGCATCATGGCCTTGGTGAGCCGTTACCTCACCAACTAGCTAATGCACCGCGGGTCCATCCATCAGTGACACCCGAAAGCGTCTTTCAAGTCAGCACCATGCGGTGTCGACTATTATGCGGTATTAGCACCTGTTTCCAAGTGTTATCCCCCTCTGATGGGTAGGTTACCCACGTGTTACTCACCCGTCCGCCACTCTTCTTTTCAAATGAGTGCAAGCACTCGGTAGAAAAGAAGCGTTCGACTTGCATGTATTAGGCACGCCGCCAGCGTTCGTCCTGAGCCAGGATCAAACTCTCATAATAAAAGTTGAACACAATCCGAAGATTGTTAAGCTCATTTGGTTGCTAGCATATTGCTTCGCTTTGTTAAAAATTGTTGTTTGTTTTTACCGTTGTAAAAACAACCTACACATTTGGTTCGTCTTACTTTGTTCAGTTTTCAAAGGTCTACTGTGTTACCTCGCAGCAACTTTTATATCATATCAAATCTTCGATTCGATGTCAACACTTTTTTAAAAAAGTTTCAAAGTTTTCTCTGCTTGATGTTATCGAATGTTTCGCGACAACTTCATTAGTTTATCAGGTCGTTTGTTATTTGTCAACAACTTTCTTCCTAATTTTTCAAGTTTCTTTGTTGTTATTAATTAACAACTTTGTTATTCTATCATGATTGTATTCTTTTCGTCAAGAGGAAAAAAACATTTTTTCTCTTTCACCCAATTAACAAACATTCATTAGAACATTTATAAATATAACAATACTTATCATAAAATGCAACTAGAAAATGCCTGTTTTTTGATTCTTTTTTTCTTAGCGAACAAATTACTTGAACTTCATTTGAGCATTCGCTTTTTCTCTACTATTATGTGTTCTAATGATTAGATTATTCGGTTAAAAGATTAAAAAGAGCAGGAACATTTTTTCCTACTCTTCTCCTTCACTTTTTTTAACTATTGGAATATAGATTCTAAATATTGTTCCTTGATGAACAACACTTTCTGCGTCTATCTTTCCCTTATAATTTTCTACTAGCTGTTTAGCAATTGATAATCCTAATCCATTTCCGCCCTTGTTACGAGCTCGTGCTTTATCTACTCTATAGAAACGATTGAATATTTTATCTAAATCATCTTCTGGAATTCCTTCACCAAAATCTTGAATAGCAATTTCAAATTCACTTAATGTTTTTGAAATTGAAATATGAACCTCTTTTCGAGTCGTCGAATATTTTACTGCATTATCCAAAATAATGATTAGAAGCTGTTCGAAGTGATTTCGGTAAATACCCAATGTCACTTCATGCAATAAGTCATCATCTAGAGTAATAACAAAATCCGGATATAGAATTTTAAAATTGTTAAACACTTGATAGACGACTTGTTTAGCATTTGAGGTATGATTCGAATACTGCACATCAACTTGTTCTGCTCGCGATAGATCTAACATTTCTTGGACTAAGCTTTTCATCCGAACAATTTCTTGCAAACTTGCTTCTAGGGATTCATCCAAAATCTCGGGATCTTCTTTTCCCCAGCGATTTAATAAGCTTAAATGCCCTTCTATAATCGCAACTGGTGTACGTAATTCATGGGAAACATCTTCTACAAATTGCTCTTGTTGCTCAATGTATCGTCTCATGCGATCTAACATTTCATTAAATATTTCTGCGAGGTCTGCTAACTCATCATTAGAATGTATATCCGGCATATGGATATCCGATTGCGGATCTTTTCTAATTGTATCCATAGTATCTCGTAAAACTTTCACAGGTTTTAGGAAGTAAGAAGATAAAATAAACCCTAGTATGCTGCTCAAGATCAATGAGATGATTTCTAATACAATCAGCGTCAGTAATAAACGGTTTCTAATATCATAAAAAGAAGACAACTCGTAAAAAGCCTGAATATAACCAATCTGCTCTCTGTTCTTTTTTGAATAAACTGGTTGAATAATTAAAAAACCTGTTTTGTTATCGATTGATTTAATTTCAGCATATTTTTTTTCTTTTTTTCCTAATTGACTTTGTAATTTCTGTGTTTCAAATACTAGAGTCCCTTTTTTATCGTATATTGATAGGAACAATGCTGGCTGTCCTAGCTCAGAAATCATCGTATCCATTTCCATCAGTGAGCCCTCTATAGAAATCCTTTTGTTATCCAAAGCATTTTCATCAACACTAGGTGTTTTCAATTTTTCATAGACATCTGATACACTCAAGTTTCCATCAGCATTCGCTAAACGATTCCCCACCTCAGCAACTGTTCTCTCTACATTTTCTCGTTCCTTCTCAACAATGAGGTTGACTGAGGATTTATAAGTGATCACGGCAAAAATAGTAAATACAACAAATATGAAGAAAGAACTTGCAGAAGCCCACTTGATTGTCAAAGAAGGCCCCTTCAGTTCTTTTTTTGCTGCTTTTTTCATTTTTAAATATTTCACGAGCGCATCACATAACCTGTTCCACGAACAGTTTGAATGTAGCTCTCCTCGCCTGGAACATCAATTTTGTTACGTAGATAACGAATATAAACATCGACAACATTCGTTTCGACTTCTGTTTCATAACCCCAAACTTTATTTAATAGTACATCACGAGCTAATACAACATTTACATTTTCCATTAAAGTTAATAGTAGTTCATATTCACGTTTCGTTAATTCAATCATTTCAGAATTACGGCGAACAACGCGATTTTCTTTTTCAATTGTTAAATCACGATAGGTGATAGTTGTTTGTTTTGCTACATTTTTATCACCTTCAATATCAATTCGGCGAAGTAACGCACGTAAGCGAGCTAATAACTCTTCTATAGCAAACGGTTTTACAATGTAGTCATCCGCACCATGATCTAATCCTGACACTCGGTCAATTACAGAATCTCTTGCTGTCATCATGATGATTGGTGTGTTCTTCACTTGACGTACACGTCGACAAACTTCAAGCCCATTCAATTCAGGCAACATCAAATCTAAAAGGATAGCATCCCAATCATTATTTAAAGCCGCTTCCAAACCAGTACGTCCGTTGTAGTGAACCTCTGTAGTATAGCCCTCGTGTTTCAGCTCCAGTTCTACAAAACGTGCTAAGTTTTTTTCATCTTCAATAATTAGAATATTACTCATTGGTTATTTGTCCTTTCTCTTTAAAAGCTATCTTAAAGCTTACCCATTATACCCACTTTTGCGTCAAAAAGCTAGCAACAACCTGTTTTTACTTCATAGCAGAGAGAAAACCATGAGAAATTTTTGAATCCCATGGCTTTCAAACGTACTATTCTTCATTATACCAACTATAGTGGTACGTACCTTCTTTATCAATTCGTTGATACGTATGAGCCCCAAAATAATCTCTTTGCGCTTGAATCAGATTTGCTGGCAAACGCTCTGAACGATAAGAGTCGTAATAAGCAATAGCTGAAGCGAAAGTTGGGACTGGAACACCCGCTTGAACTGCAATCGATACAACATCACGAACAGATTGTTGATATTTTTTTGTTATATCGATAAAGTAATCATCTAATAATAAGTTTTCAATTGCTGGATTTTTATCATATGCATCTGTGATCTTTTGTAAAAACTGAGCACGGATGATACAACCTGCACGCCAGATTTTGGCAATCTCACCGAAAGGCAAGTCCCACTCATAATCTTCTGATGCTACACGTAATTGAGCAAAGCCTTGAGCGTAACTCATAATTTTACTGAAATACAACGCTTCACGAATCTTTTCGATCAATTCTTTTTTATCCCCTTGATAACCAGGTGTTTCAGGCTTAGCTAAGACTTTACTTGCTTTTACACGTTCATCTTTATAAGCAGAAATAAAGCGAGCAAAAACTGATTCTGTGATCAACGGTAGTGGTACACCTAAATCTAAGGCGCTTTGGCTTGTCCATTTACCAGTGCCCTTGTTACCGGCAGCATCCATGATTACATCAACGATTGGCTTACCTGTCCCTTCGTCGTCAGTACGCGTTAAAATATCAGCTGTGATTTCTACAAGATAACTGTCTAGTTCACCTTGATTCCATTCTTTGAAAATCTCAGCCATCTCTTCAACAGAAACACCAAGAATATTTTTCATAAGATCATAGGATTCAGCAATTAATTGCATATCACCATACTCGATTCCATTGTGTACCATTTTAACATAGTGGCCTGCCCCATTAGGACCGATATATGTCACACATGCTTCGCCATCTTCAGCTTTAGCTGATATTTTTTCTAATATAGGAGCCACTAGTTCATAGGCTTCTTTTTGTCCGCCCGGCATGATTGAAGGCCCCTTTAATGCACCTTCTTCACCACCTGAAACACCAGTCCCGATAAAGTTGATTCCTGAATTAGCTAGTTCTTCATTTCTACGAATCGTATCTTTAAAGAATGTATTTCCGCCGTCGATTAAAATATCCCCTTTGTCTAAATGAGGTAATAATTCTTGGATCGTTGCATCGGTTGCAAATCCAGCTTGAACCATCAGCATAATGCGACGAGGTTTTTCAATAGAGTCTACGAACTCTTCAATTGTATAAGTCGCTTTGAAATTTTTATCTGGATGCTCTTCAACGACATCCGTTGTCTTTGAACCTGTCCGATTGAACAGGGCAACTGAATAGCCTCTACTTTCGATATTTAAGGCCAAATTTTTTCCCATTACGGCCATTCCGACTACGCCAAATTGTTGTTTTGTCATCATGTATCCTCCCACTATCTTTGAAAAGAAATTCATTAGAATTTTCTTATAATCTACATCATTATAACGTAGAATGCTTGATATGAAAACAAAATAGTTCGAATAATTTGATTTATTCTTGTTTATCCTTGAGAATTTCGACAATTGTCCATCAAATCCATTAACTCCAAACAAAATAAATCCCCTAGGCTCCATGGTTAGCCTAGGGGATTTTAACATTTTCAAAAAAATGTTTTTTATGCTTCTTTAGAGATTACGTCTTTTCCATCGTAATGACCACATGCTGGACATACGTGATGGCTTTTTCTCATTTCACCACAGTTTGAACATGCATTCAAACCTTTAATAGTTAATTTGTAATGAGTACGGCGTTTGCCCTTTTTAGCTTTTGAAGTTCTTCTAGCTGGTACTGCCATTGGTGTTCCACCTCCTTGTAAAGATGTGTGCATAAAATGCACGGGTATATTCCAATCTTACTACTTATCGTCTTCATCAGATGTTTCGCTGAATAATTCGGATAATTTAGCAAGACGAGGATCCATTGTTTGTTGTGCTTCTTCTTGTCTTTTCTGCACGTAGTCTTCTTCTGAAAGGACTTCCCAGTCATTGCCTTTTGGCATATCATGACTTGTTTGCTCTTCATCTGATAAAACTTGAATCGGAATTGACAAAAGAATGTTATCTTCGACTGACTCATCTAAATCGATTGTTGGTTTTTCCAACAAAATGATTTCTTCATCTGCCAAACGTTCATCTCTTTGTTGATATTGTTCCAGAGTCATAAATACCTCATCGACATTAATCAAAAGCTTGAGAGGAACGGGTGTTAAAGAACGTGAAGAGGGAACTGTTACAATAACATCGATTTGATAGTGAAGCAAGTATTCTTCTTTTCCTACTGTTAGTAGCCCGGTTGCTTTGACAGGACTAACATCTAAAATCAGATTATCTCTTTTCATCAGTGACTCTTTTAAATTTAGTGTCTCTGAAAATTCACAGGGTTTGTCTTTGTATTTGTTTAGTTCTAATAAAGACCATTTCATATTCTCACCTCATAACGCAACAAAAGCAATTATACAGGGGGATGAAAGCTTTGTCAATGAAATTTTCTTGACAGTGTTTTCTTCTTTCGCTTTTTTCTAATTCTTACTATTCTATTCTTGAATTTTAATGGTAAAATAAAGAAAAGGAGGAGTTAGTATGAATGCTTTTGAATTTAAAGACGTTTCATTTATTCGGGATAAAAAGACACTTTTAAATAACGTAAATTGGTCTGTTAAAAAGTCTGAAAACTGGGCTATTATTGGATTGAATGGTGCGGGTAAAACACTGCTCTTACAACTGATTTGCGGATATTTATGGCCGTCAAAAGGACGATTAGAAGTTTTAGATCAGGTATTTGGTCACGCATCTATTCCTGAACTTCAGCGACGAATCGGTTGGGTCAGTACAGCCTTACAGTATCGTATGAAGAATCGTGAAACAGCTGAAAAAATTGTTCTTTCAGGTAAATTTGCTAGTATAGGGATCTACCAACATTACACTGAGCATGAATTGGAACAGGCAAAAGCTATTTTAAAAGGTGCTGGTGGAGAATCTCTAATTGGAAAAAAATATGAAGTTTTGTCTCAAGGAGAACGTCAATTGGTTTTGATTTCAAGAGCTCTAATGGCCGATCCTGAATTATTGATTTTAGATGAACCTTGTAATGGCTTGGATTTATTCGCTAGAGAAAAACTTTTATACCAAATCCAGAACATCGCTGAGCAAAAAAACAGCCCTACGCTGCTTTACGTTACGCATCACACCGAAGAAATCCTACCGTGCTTCAAGCATCTAATGCTATTGAAAGACGGAGAAATTTTTGCCAAAGGAACGCAATCAGAACTATTCACTGAAGATAAATTAGAAGATTTTTATGCTGAACCCATTCAAATCATCCCCTTAAAAGAAGATCGTTTTGCAGTCTACCCTAAATAACAGAATCTAATGAGGCTAGGACATAAATCTAGATTTATGTCCTAGTCTCAATTTATATTATGCATCTTCAGTGCTGACCTCTTCATCTTCTGTTTGTTTAAACGTTTCGATTGCTGCTAAGAATTTTTCTCCGTACTTGTCCAATTTATTTTGTCCCACACCTTTTACTTGCAGTAACTGAATTGAATTTTTAGGTAGTTTTTCACACATTTCTTTCAATGTACTATCGGAAAAAATCAAATAGGGCGGTACACCTGCTTCTTGTGCTAAATCCATTCGTAACTCTCTCAAGTTTTCGAAAAGACCATCATTTACAACTACTTTGCGAACACGTTGATCTTCTTTTCTAAAAACCTTCTGTTGACCTAACAGAACTTGAACCCCAGTAGACGAAACAGATAGTAACGGATACTGCCCGTCTGATGGATTTAGGTATCTTTCGGCGGTTAGATAATCAATCAGTTGATTGACTTCTTTTTGAGTTCGATCTCTCATCAATCCATAAGTAGGTAAACGATTAAAATGCCATTGATCTATTTTTTTATCTCTTGAGCCTGTCAATACTTTCCCTACTAAACCCTTACCAAATTTTTCACCCATTCTTTTCACACATGATAAAATCTTTTGAACATCAACGGTGATATCTACTAATTCTCGTTGATCCAAACAATTGGAACAACGGCCACAATCAGAACCTTTCTCTCCAAAGTATCGTAAAATAAATTTTTGTAAACACATTTGCGCATTTGCATATTGAGACATTTCTCTTAATTTCATATATTCTTTTTGTTTATAATCAATCGTCATTTCTGATTGATCGATAAAAAACTGTTGAATTTGAAGATCTTGCGGCGCATAAAGTAACACGGCATCACTTGGAAGTCCATCACGCCCCGCACGTCCTGCTTCTTGATAGTAAGACTCTATATTTCCTGGAATTTGGGCATGAATCACAAACCGAACATTGCTTTTATTGATTCCCATGCCAAAAGCATTTGTCGCAACCATCACTTGCAATTTATCAAATAAAAACTCTTCTTGATTATGACTCCGTTCTTTCTCGTTCATTCCACCATGATACATCCCAGCAGTGATCTTTTTACTTTGAAGTAAGTGGTAGATCCGTTCAACTTCTTTTCGAGTACTTGCATATACAATGCCAGATTGTCCTTGATTCAATTTTAAATATTCCAAAAGAAAAACATCTCGATTTTGATCTTTCACAACTTGAAATGCTAAGTTCTCTCGAGCAAAACCAGTCTGTACCTGATTATCATTTGGAATATGTAATTGCTTAAGAATATCTTCGGCGACCTGAGGCGTTGCAGTAGCCGTCAGGGCAATAACAGCTGGCTGCTGCTGGAATTGTTCAATGATTTCAGCTAAACGCAAATAACTCGGGCGAAAATCATGCCCCCATTGCGAAATACAGTGGGCCTCATCGACTGCCAATAAATCAATGGGAACATGTAATAATAGTTGTTGAAAATCAAATGATTCTAATCGTTCAGGTGCGACATATAGAAGCTTCACTTCGCGATTAACCGCCATTTGAACTCGTTTGTTCATTTCTTGTTGAGAAATCGTACTATTGATGAATGTAGCAGGAATCCCCATCATATTTAGCGCATCGACTTGATCTTTCATCAATGAAATCAATGGTGAAATCACTAAAGTTAAATTTTCCAACATAAGCGCCGGTAGCTGATAACAAATTGATTTCCCACCACCTGTTGGCATGATACCTAAAACATTTTCTTTATGTAAAACATGATTGATGATTTCTTCTTGTCCATGACGAAATTCGTCGTATCCAAATTTTTCTTTTAATACACCCTTGATGTCAATCATGAAATTCTCTCCGTTCTTTGTGTCTGGTTGTTATTTTAGCATGCACTATAAGGCAATTCAAGGGAGGATTCGTCTGCCTGTGAAACAATTCAGCTAACGTGAAACAACAAGGCCTTTATCACAAAAATCAAAAATCCTTGTTTATCAGTGTTTATACTGTAATATACGTAGTTTTTAAGATTATTCATTAAAAGTTATCCACAAAAATAGGACAAAACTTAATAAGTTTTGTCCTATCTACCCTACCTTAATTCTAAATGTTTCGTTTATTCAGCTACTTTTTTCTTTTTACTTGCTTTTTCACGTTCGTTTTTATTAAGAATTTGTTTTCTTAAACGAATGCTTTCTGGTGTCACTTCACAATATTCATCCTCATTCAAGAATTCTAAAGATTCTTCCAATGTAAGAATTTTTGCTTTTTTGATAACGGATGTTTGGTCTTTGTTAGCAGAACGAACGTTAGTCATTTGTTTTGCTCTTGTGATGTTTACAGTTAAGTCATTATCACGGTTATTTTCACCAATGATCATACCTTCATAAACATCAGTTGTAGGCTCTACAAAGACTGTTCCGCGTTCTTCAATACTCATAATACTATAAGTAGTTGCTTTACCCGTGTCGATCGAAACAAGCGCACCTTGATGACGTCCGCCAATTGTACCTTGAATCATTGGTAGATATTGGTCAAATGTGTGGTGCATGATACCGTATCCGCGAGTCATTGATAAAAATTCAGTTGTATACCCGATCAAACCACGAGCTGGTGCTAAGAAAATCAAACGAATTTGACCATTACCAGTGTGGATCATATCTTGCATTTCACCTTTACGTAGACTCAATGATTCAATAACACTACCCATATATTCTTCAGGTGTATCGATTTGAACACGTTCAAACGGTTCACATTTTACGCCTTCAATTTCACGCTCGATAACTTCTGGACGAGAAACTTGTAATTCGTATCCTTCACGACGCATATTTTCAATCAAGATTGATAAATGCAATTCGCCACGACCAGATACAGTCCAAGAATCTGGTCCAATCGGTTCTACAAGTAATGATACATCTGTTTGTAATTCTGCCATTAAACGTTCTTCAATTTTACGAGAAGTTACGTATTTACCTTCACGACCGGCAAATGGAGAGTTATTTACTAAAAATGTCATTTGTAATGTTGGTTCATCAATGTGCAGAATCGGTAATGCTTCTTGGTGGGCTACGTCAGCAACAGTCTCACCAACAAAGATATCTTCCATACCAGAAACGGCAATTAAATCGCCTGCTTTTGCTTCATTGATTTCAACACGTTGTAATCCAAAGAAACCAAAGATTTTAGTAACTCGGAAGTTTTTCACGCTGCCATCTAATTTCATTAAGGCAACTTGATCGCCAACTTTCATTGTTCCACGGAACACACGACCGATACCAATACGTCCAACATAATCATTATAGTCTAATAATGATACTTGGAATTGTAATGGTTCATCCGAATTATCGACTGGTGCTGGTACGTGTTCAATGATTTGATCAAAAATTGGTGCCATTGTTGGTTCTTGGTCTTCTGGATTATCAGAATTGCTTGACGTTCCGTTCAAAGCTGATGCATAAATAACTGGGAAATCCAATTGATCATCATCTGCACCTAATTCAATAAATAATTCTAATACTTCATCTACAACGTGTTCAGGACGCGCTGATGGTTTGTCAATTTTATTTACAACAACGATTGGTGTTACTTTTTGTTCCAATGCTTTTTTCAACACGAAACGAGTTTGAGGCATCGTACCTTCATAAGCATCAACGACTAAAACCACACCGTCTACCATTTTCATGATACGCTCTACTTCACCACCGAAGTCAGCATGTCCAGGGGTATCCAGAATGTTGATACGAGTTCCATTGTAATCAACTGCTGTATTTTTAGCTAAGATCGTGATTCCACGTTCGCTTTCAATAGCATTTGAGTCCATCGCACGTTCTTGTAATTGTGTATGTCCATCTAAAGTTTGTGATTGTTTCAATAATTCATCTACTAATGTTGTTTTACCGTGATCGACGTGGGCTATGATTGCCACGTTTCTAATATCTTCTCTGTATTTCAATGTAATTGCTCCTTATCCTTTTGCCTTACGTCACTTGTTCATATAAATCCGACTGTTTATTATACCAAATTTTTTTCATGAAATATAGTCTAAAGCTTTCAAAAGTTATGAAAACTTCATATTTTATTGCCTTTTTTTGAAAAATACCACATTTATTGGAAAAAAGCAACGTTTTCTGATCAACTATCGTTGACTTTCTGCTTGGATTTCTGGAATTGGATTCCTATTCGTGAATAAAATTCTCTTGAATTTCATTGTATGCTACAGGTGTTGCCGCTAAAAAGTATTCTCGTTTGTCAAAGGCTAGTGGTTTTCCTTCTATATTAGAGTACTTAAATCCAAATTCATTTAGTAAAACCAACCCAGCTGCATAATCCCAAGGACTCAAATTAGAGATATATCCGATATGATTGCCTTTGAGCATGGCAATCAACTCCACTCCCGCACATCCACTGACTCGAATTCCCATGCTTCTATTACCGATTTCTCCAGCTGAATAAATATTTTTTTTGTACATGTATGCATTCATTCCAATTAAACCCTCTGATAAAGGCAGATCTTTTGGTGGTGTCATTTTTCGATCATTCAGAAAAACACCACTATTTTTTCCACCCCAGTATAATTCGTCTTTCATCACATCATAAATAAAACCAAGTTGTCCAATACCTTCTTCATATACAGCAATCATAATACAAAAATTTTCTTGTTCCATCACAAAATTCATCGTGCCATCGATTGGATCAATGATCCAAACTCGACCATCGAAAGAATCAATCGTATCAAAGCCTTTTTCCTCAGCCAAAATTCGATCTTGAGGATACCGTTCATTGATTTTTTTAATAAAAAACAATTGCGTTTCTTCATCGATATTTGTGACTAAGTCCTTTCTACCAGACTTTTGTGAGACAGAAAGCTTATTGGTTAAACTCATGCGAATATAACCTGCTGCTTCTTTCAACCATTCTTTTATTTCAATGATCATTTTTTCTGAAGTCAATTTAATCAGCTCCTAGTTTCAATCTACCCGAGTCTTGCTTTTTAGCTTGTTGGAGTGTTCGATAGAGCGAATAGCCAGATGCTTTTTGAAACTCATTTCCTAAACGCTTTTCTTCCCCGATACTTTTAACGACGGTTTTAAATTCTTTATACGTATTCAAAAAATCTTGGGTATCGATTCCTGTTTCATTTGCTTGTTCTACTGCTGACCATAGATTGGTAACGATCACCATTTCATCTGTTGTCCAGTCTAAATCTAAAGGATACTGATAATCTTTCATGTTTTCACCTCATTTTCTAGTTTATCATAAGGTCATAATATTTTTCTATCTTCCTTCATTTTTTTTGACTTATTTTGCCAGTTTGTCAAAATCGGTAAAAATAAAACACCTTTTTCTACCTCCACTTTTTGAGATGAATAAATTCCAGTATTCCCTGAGCACATATAACTAATTAAACAGATCATAAAGAAAAATAATGCTGCCTCACCACCAAATAGCTCAATTCCCATAATAAAACAAGCAATTGGCGTATTCGTTGCGCCAGAAAAAACACCTATAAAACCTAACCCAGCCAAAAAAGGGACAGATAAGTGTAAAATCAATGCTAAAGTACTTCCAAGTGTTGCACCGATTTCAAATAAAGGCGTCACTTCCCCACCTTGGTAACCTGCTCCTAATGACAATGCTGTAAAAAAAAGTTTTCCAAGAAAGTCAAACCAATGATTTGCTCCATCAAAAGCATCTTGCAATAAGGGTAAACTTAGCCCAAGATAACGCTGCGTTTGCAAAATAAAAACTGCTGCTACTACGACTATGCCTCCAATAAAATTTCGTAAAACAACATTATTGAACCAACGTGCATATATTTTTTTGATCCATGTGATCGAGCAACTAAATAACCATCCAACTAAACCAAAACAAATACCAGCAACTATCATTTTGATAAACAATAGTAGTGACCAATCCGGTATCTGCCCCATGCTGTAATGTGTATGCGTTATACCAAAAGATTCAGTAACAAAATTTGCAAAAAAAGCAGCAAAAAAACTTGGAAAAAGTCCGTCTGACCGTAAACGACCAATCATCAAAACTTCTAACCCGAAAATCGTCCCGGCTAAAGGTGTTCCAAAAACAGAGCTGAATCCCGCACTGATACCACTAATGATTACAATTTCTCTTTCAAGCTTATCTAATCGAAAAAGACGCCCAATCGCATTTGCCACTGTTCCACCCATCTGAACCGCTGTTCCTTCACGACCTACTGAACCACCAAACAAATGAGTGGTTATCGTACCAAATAAAGTCAATGGAATGAGGCGCAACGGGATATCTTCTTGTTCCCCATTTGCTTGATCAATCACAAGATTGTTGCCTCGAACGGCATTGCCTCCAAATTTCTTATAAAGAAATGCAAAAACTGCCCCACTGATCGGTAGTAGCAATAAAAGCCAAGGTTTATCAAGCCTAATTTGAGTCACAGTATCCAAACTTTTTAGAAAAAAAGCAGACAACATTCCCATCATTAGTCCAATTATTGAAGCGATCGTCAGCCATTTAATCATATAAATACTGATTTTTATTGGCATCTTCAATTCACTTTCCACTCGATCACTCCTTTTAAATGTATTATGTATTCTATTCATACTAGTCAATTATAACAATTTTTGCTTAAAGAAACGAGGAAAAAAATCATTTGAGTTAAACGCACTAAAGCACTTGCAAAAGCTCAATATTGTGCTACTATAAATAGGAAATTTTCAATATCTTCCTATTATTTATTTCATTATATTCAGTTGATATTGTTGAAGAATTCTGTAGAAAAAATCTTGCAATAGATTATTTTCTTAAAATGAAAGGATGTTTTCCTTGAAAGAATTAACAAATGGTAATCCCGCAAAACTGATTTTTTTCTTTACAATCCCATTGTTGATTGGCAACATCTTCCAACAGTTTTACAATATGGCTGATATGATCATTGTCGGAAAAACATTAGGAAAAGATGCTTTAGCTGCCGTTGGTTCAACAGGCAGTATCACTTTTTTAATTATTGGTTTTGCCCAAGGCTTGACTGCTGGCCTATCTATATTGACATCCCAGCGTTTTGGCGGACATGATTATCGTGGTGTAAAAAAAAGCTTCGCAACTGGTATCGTAATAAGTGGTATCGTTACGATTGTTTTAACTATTTTAAGTTTAATTTTTGTTCGTCCGATGCTTCTAATCATGCAAACACCTCCCGAAATTATTGACGATGCCCAGATCTTTATTTCAATCATTTTCATGGGAATCTTTGCTGCAATGTCGTTTAACCTATTATCTAATGTGATTCGTGCATTGGGGGATAGTCGAACACCACTTTTATTTTTGATCATTGCAAGTATCATCAATGTGGTATTGGATTTGATTTTGATCCTTAATTTTCATATGGGTGTTGCTGGAGCTGGTATTGCAACGGTTACGGCTCAAGTCGTTTCTAGTCTCTTGTGCATAGTCTATATTCGTTTGAGGATCCCTAATCTTCAATTACGGAAAAAGGACTTTTCTATTGATAAAAGTGAGTATAGAGCTCATTTAAATATCGCTTTACCAATGGCCTTTCAATCATCGATCATTGCGATCGGTGCAATCATATTGCAAGCTGCTCTAAACAGTTTAGGAACGGACGTTGTAGCTGCTCAAGCTGCTTCAGGTAAAATTGAGCAATTTGCAACACAACCAATGATGTCATTTGGTATTGCAATGGCAACCTTCACTGCCCAAAATTATGGAGCCAAAAAGTACAAACGAATTTTGCAAGGTGTTACTCAGTGTCTTGCAATGAGTATTGGTTTTAGTCTTTTAGCTGGCGGAATCGTAATTTTCTTTGGGCAAAACTTGATGACTCTTTTTGTCAGCCCAAATGAAATAGATGTTCTTAATCTTTCTCAGATTTACTTTAATGTCAATGGTAGTATGTACTGGTTATTAGCAATTTTGTTCATTATACGTTATACACTTCAAGGACTTGGGCAAAGTGTGATTCCTACTTTAGCCGGAATCATGGAACTTGTCATGCGCTCATTTGCAGCAATTATTCTGACCGCTTCGATAGGTTTTGTCGGTGCAGCGTTGGCATCTCCACTTGCTTGGGCTGGTTCTGTGGTAGTGCTGCTTGCGTCTTATTTCAAAGCAATCAAGCGTTTGAAACGTTTAGAATTTGAACAACTAACTGAAACAGAGTGATTTTCACCATCTCTAAACTACAAAAAAAACGATCGATTCTCAAAAAGAAAATCGATCGTTTTTAAGTTATATAGATTGTTTTCCTGGGAAATATTGACGCCACTTGGCTTTCACCGAATTTGTCATCGGTTCAGAAGCTTCCTTGACTGCACAATATTTATCTACCATCGTAACAATATAGCTTTCTTTATACTTCGGTGGTGCAATCGTTGCACCCCACATATGCTTAATGATAATATCACGTTCTAAATCCGAAAGTTCTGTCAATTTCTCTGCGTTTTTCACCGCAATTCTTGGGTGTACATAAGCATGAGAACCTTCATCGAATTTTGTTGTACGCCAATCGTAATAGAACAAGTCATGCAATAATCCAGCACGAGCCGTCGCTTTAGCATCACCATTCCATTTTTTAGCTAGTTTATAACTATAGTAGGAAACGCTGATTGAATGATCTAAACGGGTCGAGTGAACATGCTGCGTGTAATTTCCTAAACGTTGTACTTCTTCCGTTGCCAACAAATCTTCCACATAAGACATATATTCTTGATCTTCACGCCATTTTTCAGTCATTAATTCTGGTTCCACCTTTTTAGAGACTTAAAAGTTTCTGTTTTTTTAACTTAATGAAAGTATAGCACCTTGATTTTCTAAATACTAGGATTTTTGAATTACGTAACTAAACTTTAATATTTACTTTATAAATAGGCTGTTTTCCCTTTATCTGTCTGTTCTCTTAATTTTTCTTGTGCTTCTGTCGCCCAAGGATGAATAACTACTGGTTTAGAATTTAATAGATAATCCAGATAAATCAGTGCGGCTTCTTCTAAAGATGTATCTAAAGCCGTTAATAATTCACTTAGATATGGCGGTTCACCTGGTCGATCCCATTTGATTTTATCTGCCAAAAAGACAATCAGATCTAACCGAGAATATTCTTTTTTTAATGTAGTATGACACTCTATAGCAGACAGAATCGACTCATCATTGATTCCAAACAATTCTTTTGCCATATATTTCGAGAGTTTTTGATGAATGATCATCGGCAGTTTTCGTTCCGAATGGAGCACGTCAATGTCTAAAGATTCAGCGAGATCAATTCTTTTTTCATTTGGAATAACTGCACTAATATCATGGAGTAATCCTGCAATTTCAGCCGCTCGTTGGTCTTCGTCAAAGCGCTCAGCTAATCGTTTAGCTTCTACAGCAACTGCATACGAGTGCCGCGCTACTGACTGATATTCTTCTCCAAGATATAGACGAACATCATTATATCTATCTTCTGTGAGTTGAGGCATAATAAATGGAACTTGATTCATGCTATTTTCCTCCTTCGTTTTGATGTTTCGCAAATTCGGCTTTAATTTCTATAAAGGATTGAAATAATTGTAAAAATTGAAATAACTGCGCACGATTTTCGAATTCTTCTCTTGTTTTTGGTAATTCTTTTTTTCGGTACTCTTCATAAACTAGAGAAATTCTATCTAAAATGTCTTGTCCATCGTTATTTTCTGCAAATGTCTCAGCAGTATATTGTAATAACTCTCGAATATTTCCTACTTGTTCAGGTTCAACGGTGATATTTTCTAGAATCTGAAGCATATCTTTTAAGCGATTGCTTTGTAGTCTGCGCATTGTGAAGTATTCAATATAATAATGATTTGAGGACATCAACTGATTTTCTGCATGATTTTTCGCCCAGTTTTCGCCCGTTCGAATAAAGGCTTTTAAATCGTTGCATTTTTCAAATAAATTTCTTTCTTTACCATGCTGATTCAAATAGGCCGCCATATTGTTCAATATCTTACGAAACATTGTTTCAATGACTTCTTGGTCTTCCTTCAAGCGTTTTTCTGTGTCTGGCATGTACAAATTCATGATCAAAGCAAATCCAACGCCAATTGTCATTAATAAAAACTCATTACTGATGATCGACCAAGATAAGTCTTGTTCAACCAAATATTGCGTCACTAAAACTGAGCTTACGACAATACCATCTGAAAGGTTAAAGTAAACGGCCGCTGGAATAAATACCAGTAAATAAACACCAAATGCTACTGCATTGAATCCTAAAAGAGAAAAGCATCCATAAGCAACGACTGTCGCTAGTGCTAAAGAAAGTAGTCGATAAAATCCTGTCACTAAAGACGTTTTCTTCGTATTTGTGACACTCAAAACAGAAATGATCCCAGCCGATGCTGGGTATAACAAGCCTAAATTCCCTGCAACGATCATCGCTAAAGTTGCACTCACTGCGGTTTTAACTGTTCGTAATCCAATTTTCATTTGACTGCTCCTCAAAAAAATAATTAATCTTTAGTATTAATACTAGTAATTTTACCTCTTTTTCGGTTATCATAAAATAGAAAAGTGATTAAATGTTGATTATAGGAGAGAAAGCTAATGGAAATCGGCCGTTTTCGCTTAGGCATGCGTACTCTAAAAACAGCCTTAGCTGTTATGCTATGTATCATTTTATTTAAAGTGTCCGACCGAGGAGCGCCATTAATAGCCGCTTTATCTGCAGTATTTTCGTTAAGGCAAGATTTAACCACTAGTCTTACTTTTGGAAAATCACGGGTTCTCGGTAACACTTTAGGCGGTGGTCTAGCTATCGTTTATTTTCTTGTGAAAGATCTTTTTTCTAGTGATTTTTTGGTTGAATTATTTTTACTTCCATTTTTAGTAATAGTTGTGATCGTTGTTTCGGACGGTATAAATAATAATTCTGGTATTATTTCAGCAATTGCAACATTGTTATTGATTTCCTTGAGTATCCCACAAGGCGAATCCTTTCAATTTGCTTTTTCACGTGTAATTGATACATTTATTGGTACATTTATAGGGATTGGATTGAATTTCTTTTTCAAACCAAAATCGATTGAAGAAGAACATGAAATTGACGAAGATTTAGCTGAACTCGCGAAAAAAGAACAAGAATTGGAAGAACTTAGAAAAAAAATACAAGACAGAATTACGTTAGAAAAACAAAATAATGAACCCAAATAAGCAAAAAAAAGCTGCCAAAATCTTGCTAGATTTTGGCAGCCCTTTTTTTATTCTTTATCGCTTGAATCATCTTCTCCGTAGAAATTCACATTGCTGTTCGTTCCTTTCTTAGAAAAGTTTTCAATTAATTCTTTAACATCTAACCCTGTTGTTTCTTTCAGTGTTTCTTGTGTTCCAGCTAATAAATTCGTTGCGTAATTGGTAATACGATTAGCGCCCGCATTTTCTCCGCCACCGCCAGTATCAACAACCGAAATTTTATCGATATTGCTTAGTGGTTGAGCAGCTTCTTTCATTAATTGCGGCAACATTTCCATCACCATGCTTAAGACAGCAGCTTCGCCATATTCCTTGAATGCATCTGCAATTTTTTGTTTTGCTTCGGCTTCGGCAGCACCGCGAGCTAGAATAGATTCAGCTTCTGCTTGACCTGCTAATCGCGTCTGATTTGCTTCAGCTTCCGCTAAAGATTCTACGCGGAAACGTTCTGCTTCAGCTTCTGCAACTTCACGAGCTTTTTGCGCCAAAGCTTCTTGCTCTTTCGCGTAACGGTCGGCATCCGCTTTCTTCTTCACTTCTGAATCGTATTGTTTCTCACGACGAACGATTTCTTTTTCTTCTAACTCGATTTGTTTCTGACGCTCAATGACTTTTACTTCCATCTCTTGCGCAATTACTTCTTGTTGTGCTTTGGCTGTTTCCAAATTGTAGGCTTGGTCAGCTTTTGCTTTTGCAATATCTTGTGCTTCTTTATAGGTTGCTAATTTTAATTCTTTTTCTTTTGATGCTTCAGCGATTTCTGTTTGACGTTGTAATTCTGCTTGTTGTGATTCTTTTTCTGCTTCAGCTTTTTTGATACGTGTTTCTTTCCATGCTTCAGCCTCTGCAATATCCGCATCACGTTTGACTTGTGCAATTCTTGGTTTACCTAGAGAATCTAAGTAACCATTTTTGTCGCGAACTTCTTTGATTGTGAAAGACACGATGATCAAACCCATTTTTGCTAAATCCACACTGGCAACTTCTTGGACACTCTGACTAAATTTATCACGGTTTTGATAGATTTCTTCGACGGTCATCGAACCAAGGATCGAACGTAAATGTCCTTCTAAGACTTCACGCGCTTCATTTTCAAGTTCTTCACGTGTTTTACCTAGAAATTGTTCTGCTGCTGTGGCGATTTCTTCAACAGAAGAACCGATTTTGATGATCGATGTGCCGTCACACATCACTGGAACCCCTTGTTCTGTGTAAACTTCTGGAGTCGATACATCCAACTTACTTGATAGCAAGCTGATTCGGTTTGACCGTTGGAACACTGGCAACACAAATGCGCCTCCGCCACGTACGATTTTTATTTTATTACCACTCTCATCCGCATGTACATTTTTATTGCCTAAATAACTCCCACTAATAATCAATGCTTCATCCGGCTTTGCTGTTTGATATTTTGAAATGAAAACAATCAACAACATCAGTAAAATAAAAACAACTAAAGCAATTGGTCCTAAAATCCCTAATTCCATTTTCTTCTACTCCTCCTATTTTATAGTTGTAAACTTCCTTCATATGGAACTACATAGCAAACGCGCTCCCTGATTTCAATAATGAGCACCTGCGCGCCTCGTTCGATCGGTTGTTCTTGTGGAGCATAGAAAGCAGCTGGTCGACTGATTGAGCCGGTGACACTTTTCAATTGGATCTCGCCCATTCCTCCAACTGGAATCGGAGTTACAACTATTGCCATATTTCCTTCCATATCTTTTTCAGAAATTGAAATAGTCGATTCGGCGTTCTTTATTGGCATCAATACATAAAAATTCAAGAAAAATACCAAAATTGATGAAATCGCTCCACTTATCAGAAACAACATTAGATGATCCAAAGCAAGCAACCGCTCTCCTAAATAACCAAACAATGAAGTAAACGCTAGCCACGGAATAACCAGCATCGGATCGATCGGTCCGTCAAAATCAAAAATATCTCCAAAAATCACCAATAATACAGCAATTCCTGCACAAACAAGCAAGGTATAAAGATAAATTGTTTCAATTGGAATTCCTTGTATCACTTTCTCACTCCTTTCTCCTTTTGGTTCGACCTTCAACTCTTAGCGCTTTAGCACTTAGAATTGGTTGCAAGCAAATCGCTAGTGTAGAGTCCACTGTCTCTAAGACTTGTCATCACTAGAATAGAGACGCTTCATTCCCACTATGACGCCCACGCTTTTTTCGTCGCTCTATTTGAGCCACTTCTCCCATTCTCCTCCGACGTTCTCATGAAGATACTTATATTTTACCAATACTTTATATAAAATGACAGTAAATCTTTTAAAATCATACGAGATTTGTAATAGTTTTCACAAAAGAAATGAAACGAATAATCTTTAATTAAAAGATTATCCGCTTCATTTTTTGATCTATTTTATTCGTTTGATTTCAAGGCTTCGATCATATCAACTTTTTTCAATTTCTTATGCATAAAGAACATGACCAGAAAAGTAAAGATCAGGGTAATTAATGCAGAATAAAGGTAGCTGATCCAATGAATCGTTGGTGAGAACATCAGCATATCGACTTCAACGGTTGTCAATACATAACTGTGAACAAATTTTCCAAAGAAACAGCCAAAGAAGATCCCGATCAGCGTTAAAATAATATTCTCACGGTATACATACATCGTGACTTCTTTATCGTAAAAACCTAACACTTTAATCGTTGAAAGTTCTCTGATTCGTTCTGAAATATTGATATTCGTCAAATTATATAAAACGATAAATGCCAATAAACCAGAAACAGTTATCAAGACCCAAACCACAATATTCAAACTTTGGATTGTATCATCTAGTGCGTCACTCGAAATCGACAAAAAAGATACATTTAAAACGTTCTGATTCTCCATCAGTTCTTTTCCAATATCTGCTTCAAGTTTCTCACTAGGTGCTTTATCAAAAAGTAAAAATTCAGTATTATAGTTAGGTGACTTTTTAACTATTTTTTCGTAATAGTTTGGAGACATGTAGGCAAAATGACCTGTATAATTTTCAGCGATTGCACTAATTTTAAATTTGTATTCATGATTATCACTATCGCTTAAAACAAGTGTGTCACCAGGTTTATAGTGAAAAAGTTTCGCTAATTTTTCATTGATGATCACACCATCATCGGTCAATTGGTACTTTTCACCCGATTGTCGATCATTGAATAATATGAATTCATCGATTTCTTTTGGTTTTTCAGGTACATAGATTGAAACATCTTGTTTCGCATTTGATTCTTTCGTTGTTTTTAAAGATTCAACATATAACGGCATCGTCTCTTTTAATCCATCGACTTTGTCTAACATTTCTTGATACTTTTCAGATTCTTTTTCACTTTGGTCTTCTTTAAATGTCACGACTGCCTGATAATGCCAGATTTTATTAAATTGGACGTCCACGATATCTGAAATAGAATCTTTTAAGCCAAATCCTGTGATGATCAAAGCCATACAGCCCGCTATACCCAAAACGGTCATCAACATTCGCTGTTTGTAACGGAATAAATTTCGGGCAGTGACTTTTTGAATAAAGCTTAATCGATTCCAAATCGGCTTGATCCGTTCCAGCCAGATCCTTTGTCCTGCCTTAGGCGCTTTTGGACGTAATAGGCTTGCTGGTGTACTGAATAAATCGATTCGTAAAACAACCATCGCTGCTCCTGCTGTACACAAAACGGCAATAAGTATCCCAATTAAACTGTAACTTAAATACCACGGTGTCACAAAATCAGGAATATTGTACAGTTGTCCATATGCATTAAAAATGATTGTTGGGAATAAATAATATCCGACGAACAACCCTAATACAGCACCACACAGGCTTGCGATTGCAGCATAGACTAAAAATTTAAATGCGATCTCGCCATTTCGGTAACCTAATGCTTTTAGGCTACCTACTTCCATTCGTTTTTCGTCAACCATCCTTGTCATTGTTGTCAGACTAACTAATGCTGCAATCAAGAAAAAGAAAAGCGGAAAGACGGTGGATAGTGAAGTAATGCGATCAGCATTGTCTTCATATTCAGAATAGCCCGGATTATCATCTCTTGTAAAATAATAATAATCAGCCGCTTTTAAATCTGCGAGTTCTTTTTGCTTATTTTCTAATTGTTTTTTTGCATCATTTAGTTTCGTTGTGGTCTCGGCTTTTTTCTTTTGAAACTCTGCCGATCCTTGATCGTAGGCTTGTTGTCCCTCATCAATTTTTGCTTGAGCTTCGTTTAATTTTGCTTGACCGTCAATTTTAGACTGTTCCAACTGGGCTTGTCCAGCAGCAAGTTGTTCTCTTCCAGAAGCTAATTGTGTTTCAGCTTGAGTGAGTTGTGCTTGGGCTACTGCAAGTTGTTGTTGCCCCTCTGTATATTGCATAATTGACTGATTGATCGTAGCGATTGTTTGATCAATTGTTTGCAGACCTTGAGCTACTTGGGCTTGTTGCGCTGATAGGTTTGCTAAAGCCCCATTGATCGTCTCCATAACAACTGGGATAGTTGCTCTTTCAGGTTGCGCGATTAATTGATTGATAGCAGCGGTAATTTCTGTTGGTGCTCCTAATGCTTGGACTGCTGACTGTAACTGAGGTGCAGCACTTGCAACACTTTCTGCTAATAAATCATCTGACACACGATCTATAATAGCCACAGATGCAGCTAAGCTCTGATACCCATCAGCTAACTGATTCAATGATTCAATTGAAGCAGTTAATTCATTACGCTGTTGCTGCAAACCAGGCAAAGCATTTTGACCTTGTGCAACCTGAGCTTGGGCATTTGCTAATTCATTTTTCTTCGTTTCAAGCAAATTTTTCTGTGTTGCAAGTTCATTTTCACCATTGATGATTGTTGCCTGATTTGCTGCAAGTTCGTTTTCTGCAGCGGTGATTTGTTCCGTATAAGACTTTTGGGCCTGCGCTAGTTCTTGCTTGCCTGAGGTTAATTCCTGCTCGCTAGTTTGCAATTTGCTTTCAGCATCTTTCAATGCATTTTCGCCATCAGTAATCTCTTTTTGCGCTTTTTCAAATGACGCCTTTGATTCTTCACGAATTTCTGTCACACGTTGTTCCGGACGTTTTTCCATCGCTTTTTTGACTGTTGTGACAGCTTTTTCTCGTTTGTTTTTATATTCTTTGGAGTAACTGTTTAGATGATTTAGACCTTTGAACGAGACAAGAATTTCTGTATACGTTGATAGATCCATATCTTCTTTAGGTACGACTGCAAAAAAATCTAATGATCCTTTTCCAATCGTCGTATTTCCTCTAGATGTATTTTCTATATATTCAGGAGATTGAACAAATCCGACAATTTTAAACTTTTCTTTTTTTAATGATTTGTCTTTGTTATCTTCTTTTGAAAGTGCTAAGGTTTCACCTAATTTATACTGTCCTCGCATTTTGGCAAGATCGTCTAATACAATTTCTCCAGTTTTTTCGGGCATACGTCCTTCGACCACACGATAATCGATCAGCGGCTGCTTTTCATTTGAATCATAGCTTACAAATTTAACCGCTACATTGCGTTCACTCACGGCAACATCTTTTGTATATCTAGGAAAAACAGTCTCAACTTCTTTGGCCTTTTTAGCTTCTTCAACATCTTTATCTGTTAAACCAAGTGTGGAAACGATTCGAGCATCTGGTAGTTTTTGATGTTGATAATAGTTTGATGCTGTTTGAGTCATGTCAGGTCCTGTAGCTTTTAATCCCACAAAAACCATGACACCAAGAAATATAATACCCATGATTGATAAAAATCGAGTTTTTGATTGTTTGATTTCTCGAAAACTTGTTTTAAGTAACGCTGTTTTTTTCAACACAGCCACCTACCATTCTATCTCAGATACAGGTTTTGGTTCATCGTTGATCGTCACATTTCGAACCTTTGCATCATTGATGCGGATTACGCGGTCAGCCATTGGTGCGATTGCTGAATTATGGGTGATAATGATTACTGTTGTTCCAGTATTTCGAGCTGTTTCTTGTAAAATCGTTAATATTTGTTTACCCGTTTCATAATCTAGCGCTCCTGTCGGCTCATCACACAATAGTAATTTAGGGCGCTTAGCGATTGCTCTTGCAATTGTCACACGTTGTTGTTCTCCTCCTGATAATTGTGCAGGAAAATTATCCATCCTTGCACCTAAACCGACAGATTTCAGTACTTCCTCAGGATTCAATGCATCTGAAACAATTTGAGATGCAAGTTCAACGTTTTCTTTTGTCGTTAAATTCGGAACTAAATTGTAAAATTGAAACACAAAACCAACATCATTTCTGCGGTATGTAGTCAATTGTTTTTCATTAAATTTTGCGATATCGGTTCCATCGATTACGATTTGTCCTTCATCACAAGAATCCATTCCACCTAAAATATTTAACACCGTTGATTTTCCAGCGCCACTGGGACCTAAAATAACCGCAACTTCCCCTTTTTCTACTGAAAAAGTGATTCCGTCATTGGCTGCAATTGTCGTACCTCCCATGTGGTATCTTTTATATTCATTTATTACATCGATATAAGCCATTCAATTCAATCCCCTCTAAATAGAATTTTATCATAAGAATACAAACAAGTCCTCCCACAAGTCAAATGCTTTTTGATTTTTCAATTTTTTTTCGTATAATAGAGGAATGAGATTAATTCGGAATTAACGGTGAGTCAGAAACTTTTTTAATACTAAGCTTTCTTTCTCAATCTCTGAGAGTAGTTAGGAGAAAAATAATGGCAAGAAAAAAACAAAAACCACCTTTTAATCCAGCAATCATGCTTGTGGCGGTTTTAATTATTTTGATTTTAGGTGTATTTGGGGTTCAAGTCCCAGATAACATCCAGGAAATGTTCGGTATTCATACTCAGGAACAAACAAAACCCAGTACCTCCAAACCAGTAAGTTCTACAAATCCTGGTCCTAAAGAACTTGGTTCTGCAACTTTTTCAACCGCTGAACTAACCGATCGTAAAAAAGGCTGGATTGATTATCATGCATTAGATTCGTTAGGACGTGCGACTGGTGCTGATGCTTTGTTAAAACCTGCAATGGTCAATACAGGAACATCAGCTAATAAAGATATTCGTCCCCCAGGATTTGTTTCAGGTTTAGATCCAACGAATCATTCAAGAGGCCATTTGATTGGACGTCAGCTTGGTGGCACTGGTGATGATGCAAGAAATCTTACGACACTTTATCAAACACCTGTAAACACACCTTTCATGACTAAATATGAAAATCAGATTCGTCAAGCTTTAGACAATGGCGAGACTATCCGTTACCGTGTCACACCTGTTTATGAAGGAACAGAGTTATTATGTAAGCAAATCGACTTAGAAGCAAAAGGTTTAAATAAAAATACAGCGGTTGATTTTCGTGTTACGATCCTTAATGAACGATAATTTGTTTAAATTTAAAAAAAGAGACTACACAATCTCACTGCTCTTTAATTCAAGATCAAACAAATCCACTCATCTTTAAAATTAGGAGGTGCCTAATGAACTTTAAAAAAATCAAAAGACAATTGACTGAAACTGATCCACAAATTTTCTTGGCTAAAGTTTTACAAAATCAACAAGATGAAACAAGTACGATTATTTTCAGTCAAACTATTGAAAAACAATTTGAGCAAAACGTCCAGTACTTATCTTCTGATGAAACGGTCTCTTTGGATGATCTTTCAAATTGGAAAGAACACAATTTTTTAGTCGTGGCTCAAACTATTGATGGCGATTATATTGCTGGTACTACAAAACAGACTTTTGTGATTCCTATGTCACTTTATAAATCAGATATTGAATCCTATGGTTTATTTTTATCAGATTTTTTTATTGCGTATGAAAATGGAAGCATCCATTCCTCTATTTTACCTAAAACTGAATAATCTAAAAAATCCATCCTATAACTGTCTATGTTATGGGATGGATTTTTTAAATAGTACGATTTATAAGTCTCACTTTTTTATTTTAATCCTTTAAACCCAATATCATTACGATAAAACGTACCTTTTGTGTCTACTTTTTTCAAGACTCTATAAACGGCTGCTTGTGCTTCAGCTAATGATTTGCCACTTGCTTGGACAAGATAGATACGTCCACCATCAGAGACTAATTGTTCCCCTTGTTGCTTTACTCCGGCATAATAGATTTGTTCAGTTAACAAATCAGAAAAATCTGGAAGCTGACTTCCTTTCTCATAAACATTTGGATAACCCTCTGCTGCAACAACTACGCCTAAACTATAACCATCTTGCTTCCAGCGAATAGTTGGTTGATTACCTTTTAATAGGTCATCAATAATTTGAGCGAAATCACTTTCTAACCGTTGAAGTACGACTTGTGTTTCTGGATCACCAAAACGAGCGTTAAATTCGATTACTTTTGGTCCATCCGCTGTTGCAATCAATCCAGTGTACAAAATACCTGTAAAAGCCCTACCTTCTGTCATCATCCCTTGAACTGTAGGTTTTACAATTGTTTCAAGAGCTTCTTTGACCAATTCATCAGAAATTTGCGGAACAGGGCTATAGGCTCCCATACCACCTGTATTTGGTCCAAGGTCATTATCATAGGCGCATTTATGATCTTGCGCAATCACCATCGGATAAACTTCTTCATTACGAACGAATGCCAGTAAAGAAAATTCTTCACCGACAAGAAATTCTTCAACCACAACTTTGGTTCCACTTACCCCAAACTTATGGTCCTCAAGCAACTCTTTCAATGCATCAATTGCCTCTTTTACGGTCTTTGCTACGACTACTCCTTTACCAGCAGCTACACCATCAGCTTTAATAACGATCGGCGCTCCCTTTTCAATAACATAAGCTCGGGCTGTAGCAAAATCAGAGAAGGTTTGGTGATCTGCTGTGGGTATTTCATATTTCTTCATGATTTTTTTTGCAAAGTCTTTAGAACCTTCAATAACTGCAGCATTTCTGAGCGGTCCAAAAGCAAACAAGCCAGCATCAGCGAAATCATCTATAATTCCATTTAACAATGGGATTTCAGGACCAATAAAAGTCCAATCGATACCATTTTCCTTGGCAAATTTAATTAAGTTAGGATGATCATCCTCTGCAATATCTACCAAACGAATGCCATCTTTTTTCATCCCTGGATTCCCTTTGGCACAAAAAACAGTTTTTACTTTAGGGCTCTGAATCAGTTTTTGCGCAATCGCATGCTCTCTTCCGCCGCTTCCAATGACTAAAATCGTTAATCCCATTAAATTCTCCTTTTAATGTCTAAAATGTCTGATATCAGTAAATACCATAGCGATTCCATATTCGTCTGCCATTTCGATCGACTCTTGGTCTTTAATGCTGCCACCAGGTTGAATAATCGCCTTGATACCCTGTTTTCCAGCATATTCTACACTATCACCCATTGGAAAGAAGGCATCACTGGCTAAAACTGCTTCATTATCACGTTTTCCGGCTTGTTCAATTGCGATTTGAACTGAGCCGATACGATTCATTTGCCCTGCACCAATACCTAATGTTTGATGGCTATTCGCTACAACAATGGCATTACTTTTTACGTGCTTGACCGTCTTCCAAGCAAATTCTAGTGCATTCAATTCATCAAGCGTTGGTTGTCTTTTAGTGACAACTTGCCAATTTTCGGTTTTTTCTTTACTATTATCTTGATTTTGAATTAATAATCCGCCTAAAATCGACACTTTTTCGTCCTCTATCGCCTGGTCTTTCTTAGAAAAGTCGAGTGTCATTAGGCGAAGATTTTTTTTACTACTTAAAATAGTGAAGGCTTCTTCTGAAAAACTAGGTGCAATGATAATTTCAAGAAATAATTGGTGCATTTTTTCGGCAATTTGCCTGTCGACTTCACGGTTTAACACAATGATTCCACCGAAAATCGAGACTGGATCTGCTTCATAAGCATATTGATATGCTTCATTGATCGTCTCACCAACGCCAACTCCACAAGGATTCATATGTTTGACTGCAACAACAGCTGGTTGATCAAATTCTCTAGAAATTCGAATCGCCGCATCTGCATCTTTGATATTATTATATGATAGTTCTTTGCCGTGAAGTTGGTCAGCACTAGCGATTGAAAAAGAAATTGGTAAGGCATTTTGATAAAAAGCTGCTTTTTGATGGCTATTTTCTCCGTAGCGTAATTCTTGTTTTAACTCATATGTCAATGTTACTATTTCAGACTCTTTTTCTCCTACTGCATTTGTCAGATATTCTGCAATCAACGCATCATATGCGGCGGTGTGTCGAAAAACTTTAGCTGCTAATTTTTTTCTTGTTGCTAGCGTTGTTGCTCCTTTTTGTGAAACCTCTATCAACACTTGTTCATAATCTTTAGGATCAACCACAACCGTAACAAATTGATGATTTTTTGCAGCACTCCTTAACATACTTGGCCCACCGATATCAATATTTTCTATTGCTTCGTCCTCTGTTACATCCTCCTTCATGATCGTTTCTTTAAAGGGATAGAGATTGACACAAACAAAATCGATTGGTTGAATGTCGTACGCTTCCATGGCCTCCATATGACTCGCTAAATCACGTCGCCCCAGCAATCCACCATGAATCTTAGGATGTAATGTTTTCACCCGACCATCCATCATCTCTGGAAAATGGGTTACTTCTTCGATAGAAATCGTCGGGATTCCTTCTTTTTCAAGGGCTTTTTTCGTTCCACCTGTCGAAATAATTTCTACCCCTTGTTCTACTAATCCTTTCGCAAATGCGACTACACCTGTTTTATCTGAAACACTTATTAAGGCTCTTTTTTTTGTCATGATCGACCCTCTCCTTGCTGATTTTTTATAAGTTTCGCTAAAACAGTTGGAAACAGTTTATGCTCTACATTATGAATTTTTTTCTCCAATGAATCAAGTGTATCAAGCATGTCTATCACTACTTTTTCTTGTGCAATGATTGGTCCAGTATCAACACCGTCATCCACATAATGAATCGTTACACCTGTTTCAGGTACATTTGCGTAAAAAGCATCTTTGATACCATGTAGACCAGGAAAATCAGGTAACAATGATGGATGGATATTGATCATACGCTTGGAAAAGACTTCTAGTAAGGTCGGTCCGATGATCCTCATATATCCTGCTAAAACAATCAAATCGATTTGCTCTTCTTCAAGCAAATGAAGAATTTCTGCTTCATACATTGCTTTTGATTCAAAATCGTTTGGTGAAAAGGAAATAACTGGAATCGACATTGATCGTGCACGCTTGATCACATAGGCATCTTTTTTATCACAAAATAATAACGTAAGCTGCGCCTCTATTGCTCCGATTGCTACAGCTTCAGCTATGGCTTGGAAGTTACTGCCGTTTCCTGAGGCAAATATGGCTAATTTCATTCTCACACCTCGTTAAAAACAACAGCTTGCTCATCTTTTTCAGTGATATTTCCAATAATATAGCTCGTTTCGTTGAGCTCATTTAAAATGGTTCGAACATTCTCTATTTTTTTTGGTGAAACAGCCAAAACCATCCCAATGCCCATATTGAAAATCTCATACATTTCCATTTTTGGAATTTGTCCATATTTCTCAAGCGTTGTAAAAATCGGCAATATCGGCCAAGTCCCAAGGGTTATTTCTGCTGCTAAATGCTCTGGAAGAATTCTAGGAATATTTTCTACAAAACCGCCACCTGTTATATGTGCAATGCCGTTCACTAATTCCTGTTTTATTAGTGGTAATATCGTCTTTACATAAATTTTGGTTGGGGTCAAAAGTTCATCGCCTAATTGTTTTTCATTTAAATCTGACATAATTCTTTTTCCAGTAAAATGATGCGTCTCAAAAAATATCTTTCGTACGAGAGAATAGCCGTTTGAATGGAGGCCACTTGATGGTAACCCAAGAAGAATATCTCCTTCTTGGATTTTTTGCCCTGTAACTAGCTGACTTTTTTCCGCAATTCCTACAGCAAAACCTGCTAAATCGTAATCATTATCGCTATACATTCCTGGCATTTCTGCTGTCTCACCGCCAATCAGAGCAGCTCCTGCTTGAAGACAACCTTCAGCCACACCAGCGACCACTTTTTCCAATTGATCTGGCTTATTTTTCCCCGTCGCAATATAGTCAAGGAAATAAAGCGGTTCTGCACCTTGAGCAACGATATCATTCACACACATAGCGACACAATCAATCCCGATTGTCTCGTGTTTGTTTTCTTGAATTGCAATCATTAACTTTGTTCCGACTCCATCTGTCCCCGATATCAATACAGGTTCCTTCACTTCCACCTTGCTTAAATCGAAACATCCGCCGAAACCACCAAGTGTATCGATCACACCAATTCGTTCCGTTCGTTTAACATGTTTTTTGATTCTTTCTACTACTTCATACCCGGCTTCAACGTCAACACCCGCTTTGGTATAAGCATTTCTCATTATGATTTCCTCCTAAAGATTCATTAACGATAGTTGCTATTTTTTCAATTTGTTGATACGAAACTGATTTTATCCTTTAATGACGCTTGGTATTTCTCTTCATAATCATATAACGGCGTTGGATAATCCCCATTAAAATAGGCCATGCAAAGTCCAGAATAAGGAGCATCATAGTTTAATCCAATTGCATCGATCAAACCTCGCTCACTTAAAAATCCTAATGAATCTGCTTTGATCAGTTGCTCGATTTCAGAGATTGAATGATTAGCAGCAATCAATTCTTTTCTTGTTTGAATATCAATCCCATAAAAACAAGGGAATTTTAACGGAGGCGATGCAATACGTACGTGGACTTCTTTAGCACCCGCATCTTTAAGTAGCTGGACGATTCGACGACTCGTTGTTCCTCTTACGATCGAGTCATCCACCATGATCACACGTTTCCCCTCTACTACACCTCTTACAGCAGAGAGCTTCATTCGAACGCCTTGTTCTCTCAATTCTTGAGTGGGTTGAATAAAGGTTCTTGCGATGTACTGATTTTTTACTAATCCCATTTCATAAGGAATGCCGCTTGCTTCTGCATATCCACTAGCAGCTGAAAGAGAAGAATTGGGTACACCGACGACCATATCTGCTTCAATCGGCGCTTCTTTTGCCAATTGTTTCCCCATATTTTTTCGAGCAGTATGCACATTCACCCCAGCAATATTTGAATCTGGTCTGGCAAAATAAATGTATTCCATCGAACAAATCGCATATTGTGTATCTTTCGTATACTGTTCTACTTTAAAGCCAGTCTCATCAATAATAATGACTTCGCCCGGTCCTACATCACGTACAAATACAGCCCCAACAACTTCCAGTGCGCACGTTTCACTCGCAATCACATATGCCCCATTTTTCATCTGACCAATAGATAGTGGGCGAAAAGCGTTAGGATCAAGAGCCGCGATCATTGCTGTTTCCGTGATCAAAAGATAGGCAAAACCACCTTTGACTGTCTGTAAACTTTCCTTTAATTGCTCGACAAACGTTGCTTTTTTACTACGGCGGATCAGATGCATCAAAATTTCGGTATCTGAGTTAGAATGAAATATTGCGCCATCTTGCTCTAGTTCTTTTCGTAAGCTTTTAGCATTCGTCAGATTCCCATTATGGGCCAATCCACAAGCACCATCATAAAACTTAAATAGAAACGGCTGAATATTGTCCACACTACCATTTCCAGCAGTGGCATAACGCACATGACCAATCGCAGCATTTCCACGCAAAGAAGTTAAAGATCGGTCCTCTTTAAATACTTCAGAAAGTAACCCCAATTCCCGATATCCATTTAATTTTCCTTCGTTATTTGAGACGATTCCTGCACCTTCTTGGCCTCGATGCTGCAGACTATGAAGTCCAAAATAAGTCACACGAGCAGCATCCGGATGTCCCCAAATACCAAAAACACCACATTCTTCATTTAAACTTTTCACTTCATAAGACATGGAATCGCTTCCTCCCACAGCTTTTTGGCTGTTTGCGTCATTACCTCGATTTTTTGATCATACGTTTGAATGCTGATCAATCCACTATCTGTTACTTTTCCAACAAACTCAGCGTTTCCATCCATCATGTCTTCAAACTTTGTTTGATTTTCTGATTTGATTGAAACAACAAATCTTGACTGGGTTTCAGAAAAAAGCCATGAAACTGGCATAGCTAATTCAACCTCTAGACCAAACTTTTTTTTAAATACAGACTCCGCTAAAGCAATACCTAAACCCCCTTCAGAACAATCATGGGCGCTTTTCACTACTCCTGCTTGGATTGCTTTTAATATTAATTGCTGGATGTTTTTTTCAACCGTTAAATCAAAATCCATTAATTTTCCTTCGATAATGCCCAAGGTCATTTTTTGTAATTCACTGCCATTAAAATCGGCGTTTGTTTTTCCTACTACGTAAATCAAATCATCTACTGCTTTAAATTCTTGCGTAGTAATATCTTTTAAGTCCTCTATTAGACCAACCATACCAATCACTGGTGTTGGATAAATCGCCTGACCATTCGTTTCATTGTACAAAGAAACGTTTCCTGAAATCACAGGCGTTTCTAAAACTTCACAAGCTTTGGCAATTCCATCTGCTGACGTCCAAAGCTCCCAAAACCCTTCAGGTTTATCTGGTGATCCATAATTTAAACAATCCGTGATTGCTAATGGTTGCCCGCCACTTGCAATAATATTTCTTGCGGCTTCTGCTACTGCAATTTGACCGCCGATTTCTGGGTTTAAAAACAGATAACGTCCATTACAGTCAGTCGTCATCGCTAGCGCTTTTTTAGTGCCACGAATACGTAAAACGGCTGCATCACTTCCTGGTAAAACAACTGTATTGGTTCGAACTTGAGCATCGTATCTTTCATAAATCATTTTTTTAGAAGCAATTGTTGGCTGTTGTAGTAATTGTAATAATGTCTCTGTTCCATTCACAATTTTAGGATCAAAATTCCCTAATGATTCAAACTTTTTGATTCTTTTTGGCTCTTGGCGTTCTTTCGTATAAACAGGCGCATCCTCAGCTAAAGCGTCAACAGGTAAGTTTGCCACTTCCACCCCATGATGATTTAAGCGATACAACCCATCATCCGTTACTTTGCCAATCGTCACTGCCTCTAATTCGTATTTTTGAAAAAGCTCAATCACCTCATCCTCATGTCCTTTTTCGACACAAATCAACATCCGCTCCTGAGACTCCGACAACATCATTTCATAAGGTGTCATTCCAGTTTCACGTTGCGGTACATCATCTAAATCTAAAATCAAACCAGATCCCGCTTTAGAAGCCATTTCTGCGCTTGACGACACTAAACCTGCCGCGCCCATATCTTGAATTCCTACTAAAATATCTGAATGCTTTAAAATCAGCTCTAAACACGCTTCAAGTAATAATTTCTCCATAAAAGGATCGCCCACTTGTACGGCTGAACGCTGTTGTTCTTGCCCTTCAACAAACTCTTCAGAAGCAAATGTTGCACCATGAATCCCATCGCGTCCTGTTTTCGCACCGACATACATGATTGCATTACCTACCCCTTTCGCTTGACCTTTTTGAATATCTTTATGATCGATCAACCCTACACACATTGCATTTACTAGCGGATTTCCTTCATAACATGGATCAAACGCCACTTCTCCGCCTACAGTGGGAATGCCAATACAATTGCCATACCCACTAATACCAGCAACGACCTCTTCTAAAAGATATTTAGTTCGCTCATTCGTTAATTCACCAAAACGCAATGAATCCAAAATTGCAATTGGTCTGGCCCCCATACTAAAAATATCTCTGATGATTCCACCAACACCGGTCGCCGCCCCTTCATATGGCTCAACAGCTGATGGATGATTATGACTTTCTGCTTTAAACACAACAGCCTGGCCATCGCCGATATCTACGATCCCGGCACCTTCACCTGGTCCCTGTAAAACTTGAGGTCCTTTTGTCGGAAATTTTTTTAATACAGATTTTGAATTTTTATAAGAACAGTGTTCACTCCACATTACAGAAAAAAGTCCTGTTTCCGTATAATTTGGCATACGTTCTAAGATATCCTCTTCAATCATTCGATATTCTTCATCCGTTAAGCCCCATTCAGAATAGATACGTTGATGTTTAATCTCTTGTGCTGAAGGTTCGTTCATTTTCATCATGCATTTGTCCTGACCTCTCCATAGTTTTTAACGATGGATTTGAAAAAACGTAATCCATCTTCTGAGCCTAGTAAACTTTCTACAGCACGTTCTGGATGCGGCATCATACCTAGAACATTTCCTTTTTCATTGATGATTCCTGCTATATTTTCTAAACTGCCATTTGGATTTTTATCCGCATAGGTAAAGACAATTTGATGATTTTCTTTTAGCTTCTTTAGCGTTGATTCATCACAGTAATAATTGCCTTCCCCATGCGCTACAGGTAATTGGATCACTTCATCTTTCTGATATTCTGAAGTAAATGCTGTCTGATTGTTTACAACTGTTAAATCAACCGTTTTACACACAAAATGCAGGGATTCATTTTTAAGCAAAACACCAGGTAAAAGACCTGCTTCTGTCAATATTTGGAACCCATTACATGTACCAAAAACAGGCTTACCTTCATCTGCCAAACGAATCACTTCACTTATAATTTTAGAAAAACGAGCAATTGCACCGCACCTTAGATAATCACCATACGAAAATCCTCCAGGAATCAAAACACCATCAAATCCAGCTAAACTTTCTGCATCATGGCGCACGTACTCAGCTTCCTCACCCAATATCTCTTTGACTGCCCATAATAGGTCCATATCGCAATTTGAGCCTGGAAAAACAATCACTGCAAATTTCATTTCAAGCTTCCTCCTCGATTTCATATCGATACGTTTCCATATTAACGTTAGCTAATAATTTGTCACAAATCTCTTCAATCACCATTTCGATTGGCCGCTCTGATCCTTTGACCTTGATTTCAAAATATTTTCCAATCCGGACATCATCGATTTCTCCATAGCCAAGACGATGAACGGCACCTTTGACTACTTCACCTTGCGGATCTAAAACGGAATCTTTGTACGTAACATATACTTTTACATCATACATATTAATCAATTCTCCTTCATTTTTAGTAGAATGTATTCTCCAAACGATCCAAAACTTCTTGGTAGACAGGTACAATCTCACCAATATTTTTGCGGTAAACATCTTTATCTAAATGAGCATTTGTTTTTTCATCCCATAAGCGGCACGTATCTGGTGTGATTTCGTCAGCTAGTAAAATAGAGCCATCTTTTCTACGCCCAAATTCTATTTTGAAATCAATCAAACGAATACCAATTTCTTTAAACAATGTAATCAATGCTTGATTTATAATGTGTCCCTCTCTTTTTATAGTCGCGATCTCTTGTTCTGTTGCGATTTTTAAAATTTTGACATGATCATCATTAATAATTGGATCATTAAGAGAATCATCCTTGTAATAAAATTCCAAAACGGGAAATTCAAGAGGCTGTCCTTCTAAAACAGCCAATCGCTTCGCAAAACTGCCTGCTGAACTATTTCTAATGACAACTTCTAAAGGAATAATTTCGAGCTTTTCTACCAATTGTTCGTTCTTTGATATTTTTTTGATAAAATGAGTTTGGATATTTTTTTGTTTAAATTGTTCAAAAATAAAGGCTGTTATCTGATTATTTAAAATTGCTTTACCTGTTGTAATATCTTTCCGAGCGCCATTCAAGGCAGTTACTTGATCTAAATATTCTACTCTCAACACATTGGGATCATCTGTTTCAAACAATTTTTTAGCTTTTCCTTCGTATAGCAAACCACTATTTGTCATTATCTCGAACGCTCCTTTTTACGTACGTTTTTTAAATATAATTAATATTTGTTCGTCTATTTACTGTTTACAGTTTAACAACATGATAAATAAGAGTCAATTAATTATTAACAATAAATACAAAAATAGTATTGAATGTTCGTTTTTATCCATTTTCCATGTAAATATTAAGAAAATATTGTAAGCATTTACAAAAATCAAGAAAAGTGGTATGCTAATCAAAACCACATCTTTAGAAAAATTACTTTTCTTTTTTTGATCAGTGACGATTTTTAGGAGGGAACAACAGGATGATTAGCGATTATGACAGTTTAGCCCAGGATTTTTTGGCAGGATTAATCCCTGAGGAAAGAACAAAATTGTATAATGATTTACTCGCATTAGAAGAAGTCCACAAATTGAATCAACACAGTTCTTACTACACGTTTAAAAATTTAAAACGAGCGGTTCATCGGCACTCTGAAAGACGCAAACGAACATTTCGTTATAAAAATAGTTGTAACAATGAATTAGTTATAAATCAACTACATGAGCAACACTTTTTCAAAAACAAATACTGTATACATGTTTATTTTAATTCACAAGAATGTAGTTATCTTTTTATTGATCATTTACTTTCTATGTTGGGTGCTCCAGTAGCCTCACCCATACGTACTTTCCAAGAAATTACGATTTAAATACATTAATTTTCGACTAAAACTTACAAAGTTTTAGTCTTTTTATTATTAAAGAAAGGAATGGCTCTATCCATGGAAAAATTGAAAGTAAAAGTGACTGTTGATCGACCACTAGGCTATCAAGATTCTTTCGGTAACATCTATCCAGTCAATTACGGATATATTGCTGGAGTGATCGGAGGCGACGAGGAGGAACAAGACGCATATATTTTAGCCGTTCCATCAGTAAAAATAAGTACATTTATTGGTATTGTAGTAGCCGTTATCCATAGAAAAGATGACAATGAGACAAAATGGATCGTGATTCCCGAAAAATCATCGATTTCCGAGAACGAAATCAGTCATCAAACACAGTTCATCGAACAATATTTTGATCATTATATAGAAATGCTTTAATAAAAAAATAAGGCTAGAACATAACTCGTAGAGTTATGTTCTAGCCTTAAGTTATCTGAATAAACGGTAGAATCAACCTCATTTTAATAGATCAAACTAAACCTACACGTTCAAAAATAATGTCAACATTTTTCAAATGATAATTATAATCAAACGCATCATTTAATTCTTCTTTAGATAAAATCGAAGTTATTTTTTCGTCTGCGTCAAGTAATGGTCTAAACGCAGTTTGATGATCCCAAGCGTATGCCGTTTTGGGCTGTACTAAATCATAAGCCGCTTCTCTTGCCATGCCGTGATCAATCAATTTCAGCAACACACGTTGACTGTAAATCAGACCGTATGTTGCATCCATATTTCGTTTCATATTTTCAGGAAATACTGTTAAATTTTTAACTATAGTAGAAAAACGATTCAACATATAATCCAGTAAAATTGTTGTATCTGGAATAATAATTCGTTCTGCTGAAGAATGAGAAATATCACGTTCATGCCATAAAGTCACATTTTCATAAGCCGTCACCATATGCCCACGAATGACACGAGCAAGTCCTGTCATATTTTCAGAACCGATCGGGTTTCGTTTATGCGGCATTGCGGAAGAGCCTTTTTGACCTTTTGCAAAAAACTCTTCAACTTCACGTGTCTCTGATTTTTGTAACCCACGAATTTCAGTCGCGAATTTTTCAATACTCGTTGCAATCAAAGCCATCGCTGATAGATATTCTGCATGCAAATCACGAGGTAAAACTTGAGTAGAAATTTCTTGCGCTCGAATCCCTAGATGTTTACAAACATATTCTTCAACAAAAGGAGAAATATTCGCAAATGTTCCAACCGCTCCACTGATTTTTCCTGCCTCTACGCCTTTTGCGGCATGTTCAAAACGCTCAACATTTCGTTTCATCTCGGAATACCACAAAGCCAGCTTCAATCCAAATGTCGTTGGTTCAGCATGAACACCGTGCGTTCGTCCCATCATGACTGTATGTTTATGCTCCTTCGCTTTTTCACCAATTATTGTCGTAAATTTTTTTAAATCCTCCCGCAAAATATCATTGGCTTGTTTTAGTAAATAACCGTAGGCTGTATCGACCACATCCGTACTTGTCAAGCCGTAGTGTACCCACTTGCGCTCTTCTCCTAATGTTTCGGATACTGCACGTGTAAACGCCACTACATCATGTCTTGTTTCAGCTTCGATTTCTAAAATACGCTCAACGTCAAAAGAGGCGTTGTTACGGATTTTTTGTACATCTTCTTTTGGAATATCTCCTAATTCAGCCCAAGCTTCATCGGCTAAAATCTCTACTTCTAACCAAGCACTGTATCGATTCTCATCTGTCCAAATAGCACCCATTTCAGGTCGTGTATAACGATCAATCATTCGTTTATTAACTCCTTTTTAATCCCAAATATTGGTTTGATAAATATCTTCTAGTGTCTCAAACACATCTTCTGTTAAAATAGTGATATGCCCCATTTTTCGATCTTTTTTCGCTTCTGCTTTACCGTAATAATGAAAATGCCAATTAGGTTTTTCTGAAATAACATCCATTGTCTCATAGATCTCATTTCCTAATATATTGATCATTACAGCTTCTGATAAAAGATCAACTTCAGGCAATGGCCAACCGCAAATACCACGAATGTGGGCATCAAATTGACTCATTGAACACGCTTCGATCGAGTAGTGGCCCGAATTATGCGGTCTTGGCGCCAATTCATTCACATAAATACCACCATCATTTGTCAAGAACATCTCCACAGCTAAAGTTCCTGCAAGATCCACTGCTTCTGCTATAACACGAGCAATACGTTGCGCTTCTTCTACTACTTCTTCAGATACTCTAGCTGGTGCAATCGTTTCATGTAAAATATTATTTCGATGGATATTTTCGACCACAGGAAAAACTGTGAACTTTCCTTGACCATTTCCACTTACTAATACTGAGATTTCTTTTTCGTAGGGAATCCAAGCTTCTAGTACGCAAGTCCCTTCTCTAAGAATATTCATTGATGGTGCTAAATCTGATGTACTATACAACACAAATTGCCCTTTACCATCGTAGCCGCCACGCGTTGTTTTTAAAACACAAGGATAACCAATTCCATCGATGGCATCTTGGATATCTGTTGGACTTACGATTGTTGCAAATGGGGCAATAACAATATTATTTGCTTCTAAAAAAGATTTTTCCAATAAACGATCTTGCGTAATTGCTAAGAGATCTGTTCCTTGAGGAATACTTACTAAATCTTCAACTTGCATCAATGCTCCGACATCGACATTTTCAAATTCATATGTTAATACTTGAGAACGTTTTGCCAGTTCTTCTAACGCTTCTATGTCATCATAATCAGCTAATAAATGCCAATCAGCGACTTGAGCAGCTGGACAATCAACTGTTGGATCTAACACACCCACACGAAAACCCATTTCTCGTGCACTAAGTGCCATCATTCTACCTAATTGTCCGCCACCAATAATACCGATCATTTGTCCCGGTAATAAAGGTCTATTCAAGTTCATCACTACTTTCCATCACAGTTTCTTCAAGAAATTGACGCTTCGATTCTAATTTCCCTGCTAACTCTACATCATACATGGAAAGCATCTGAACTGCAAGTAGTCCGGCGTTCTTTGCACCAGATTCTCCAATTGCAGTTGTCGCAACGGGAACTCCACCGGGCATTTGAACGATGGATAATAATGAATCTAATCCATTCAATGCCCTTGATTGAATCGGAACACCAATTACTGGTAACGTTGTTTTTGCTGCAATCATGCCTGGTAAATGGGCTGCTCCGCCTGCACCTGCGATAATGACTTTAATGCCACGATTTCGCGCTTTTTCAGAAAATTTAAACATATAGTCAGGTGTACGGTGTGCGGATATCACTTTTTTTTCATAAGAAATATTGAATTCTTCTAAACTATCACAAGCATGTTTCATTGTAGACCAATCAGATGTACTTCCCATAACAACAGAAACCACGACAGACATAACATTCCTCTTTTCTTCCTTATTCTCTTTTATTTTATCAATGGAAATCTTGAGTGTCAAAATAAAATCGAATATTATAGATATTTTTAATATTAATGTTCGCATTAAACGAGGATAAAAAGAAAAACCGAAAAATCATCCGGTTTTTCTATCTCTTACACTCTAAATTTTCTCTTCACTTTTAAGACCATTAAACAATAAATTTAAAATAATCGCTGTCAAACTGCTCATAACAATACCATTTCCGGTAAACATTCTCAGTGTTTCCGGCATTTGTTGAAACAACGTCGGAAGCATATTAAATCCTAATCCAAAACCAATTGAAATCGCAATAATCAATAAATTTTTATCATTATTGTAATCAACTTTTGACAACATACGCATACCTTGTACCGCGACCATCCCAAACATCACTAGCATTCCGCCGCCTAACACAGGTTCTGGAATGATTTGAGCAACCGCCCCAACTTTCGGTAATAAGCCTAATGCAATCAAGAAAACAGCAGAATAATAAATCGGTTTTCTTGTTTTGATGCCTGAAAGCTGGACCAACCCAACATTTTGAGAAAAACCAGTATAAGGGAATGTATTGAAAATACCACCTAAAATAACTGCTAAACCTTCTGCACGATAGCCTTTCTTCAATTCCTCTTCACCGATGCGCTTACCTGTAATATCACCCAGAGCAAAATAAACACCTGTCGATTCAACCATACTAACAATCGAAATAATGATCATCAATACAATTGAAGAAACATCAAAGGTTGGCGTACCAAAGTAAAAAGGCTGCGGAAAATGAAACCACGTCGCCTCACCAACTGGCGCTAAATTTACTTGTCCTAAAATAGCTGCAAGAATAGTGCCGCCGACTAAACCAACTAACACAGCAATCGATTTGATGAATCCTCTACCCCATATTTGAATAATAATGATAAGTCCAATCGTTACAAATGCCAAAAGTAAATTCGTGCCATCACCAAAGTTCGGATCACTTGCTAGTCCCCCACCCATCTTTTCAACTGCAACTGGTATCAGCGTTAAGCCGATCACAGTAATAACCGTTCCAGTGACTAGTGGAGGAAATAATTTTTTGATTTTGGAAAATATTCCCGAGATCAGTACAACAAAAATCCCTGAAGCAATGATCGAGCCATAAATCGCACCGACACCTTTATCACTACCAATCATAATCAATGGTGCAACTGCTTGAATCGCACAACCAAGAACCACAGGTAAGCCAATTCCAAAAAATTTATTTACAGTCAACTGCAGTAAAGTTGCAATTCCACACATAAAAATATCGATCGAAATCAAATACGTCATTTGTTCTGAATTAAAATTCAAACCCGTTCCGATCAGCAATGGTACAGCAACTGCTCCAGCATACATCGCCAATAAATGTTGTAGACCCAAGACTGCTGCCTTACCGTTTTCAGTCTCTGATCGATCGATCTGTTTGGTTTGCTTTCTTTCACTTTCCAAGTTATGCATCCCCCTCAAGAAACTCGACTTCTCCATTTTTCAAAGAAGCAATACGGGCTAATGATACAACACGCATCCCCATTTCTTCTAATAATTCTCGTCCATCTTGGAAAGACTTTTCAATAACAATACCGATTCCATCAACTTCAGCACCTGCTTGTTGGCATAATTCAACTAATCCTTTTGCTGCTTGGCCATTTGCTAAAAAATCATCAATGATCAATACTTTATCTTCGTTAGATAAAAATTTTCTTGAAATGGAGATTTGACTTGTGACTTGTTTAGTAAAAGAATAAACAGAAGTTGTCAGTAATTCTTCATCCATAGTCAAACTTTTTGCTTTACGTGCAAAAATCATCGGTACATCTAATTTTTTAGCTGCAAAAAGAGCCGGCGCAATCCCTGAAGCTTCGATTGTAACGACCTTTGTGATACCAGCTTTTACAAATACTTCAGCAAAACGATTGCCGATAGCCTCCATTAAATCAGGAGCCACTTGATGGGTAACAAAACTATCTACTTTTAAAACCCCTTCACCCAAAACATGCCCATCCTCTTTGATTCGTTGCACTAATTCTTCCATTTCATCTGACTCCTTCACCGTTTTTTCTATGTGACATTTTCTATAAAAACAAAAAAACCTTTTCTGCATAAGCAAAAAAGGGTCTAAGACGCTTCTTCACTTATAGACCAACATTTACGGTGTTGGGTAGAAACGATCATCCTTATTATGATCATATATAAGCTTTTAGTTATTAGTATACAATAGTATAGAATTCTGAAAATTTCAATAAAAAAAGATTTTTTTCATTGAAATTTTACAGAGTCTCTCATTAATTCTAAAAATCAGCTCGCTCTATCAGTATTGATCGCAACGAATTTATTTTTTGATAAAAGCAGGATTTCCGCCAGTGGGTAACGCAGTATTTTTAGGCACTAATTTTATTTCGATTGCTTCTAAACGTTTTGATAGACCTTGTGTCCCAGCCGATTGACCGTTTTTAGTCCACGCTTGCCAACCATAAGTTTGAGAATGAACACGATAATGGATATCATAATTAGTTGCTACCCCACCGTTTAGTTGAATTTGGATTGCTTCTAATCTTTTTTTCATGCCCGTTGTCCCACTTAATCCATCGTTTGATTTCCAATCTTGCCAACCAATACTTTGGATATGTGTCTTATACTGGATATTCCCATTAACAGAAGGATCAAGTTTAATTTGAATACCTTCTAAGCGTTTTGATTTTCCGACAGATCCACTTGTTTGACCAGACTCAACGTAATCCCCCCAGCCGAAAGATTCCAGATGAGTTCTATAACTTAGAGCTTTCAAATTAGTATCATTGTCATTTTTTTTAATGACTCTCACAGCAAAACTTGGGTTAAAGTAAGCAGTTGAATTGATTTTTACTACTTCTTTTTCATTTGGTGCATGGATATATTGCCCATTACCGATCGCAATCGCTACATGGTATGTATTTCCTTTAGCACCCCAAAAGTACAAATCACCAGGTTCCGCTTGTGCAACACTGATTTGTTCCCCAGCTTTTTCTTGAGGTATGGTATAATCACCAATATTTTTTCCTGTTACCTGTAAATAGACATAACGTGTTAATCCTGAGCAATCAAATACATTAGGTCCTTTGCCGCCCCACGCATAGGGTTTGCCTAAATGTCTCTTCGCTTCAGTGACCACTTGGTTTTTCTGAGTAGTTGAAGATGGCATCATACTTCTAGCTGCTGGTTCTTCTTGAATATTTTCTAAAGAAAAATCAGGCATTTCTTGAATTTGCTGAATTTGTTCCGCGGTAAATCCTGATTCAAGCGCTGCTTGGTAATCTTCCTCATTCATTGTTTCTGTCGCTTCAGTTGCTAAAGATGCTCCACTTGCAGCAAATAACAATAGCGCCGCACCCATCACATAACAATATTTTTTCATATTTTCCCCACTCCTAAAATCATTTTCCTTAATCATAACATAAAACAAATTAATTTTCGGTTAGTAAAACTATTTTTTTATTTATACTATTTTCGAAATGTCGTTTTCAAGACAAATTGTAACCAGTTATAACAAGATCAAAAGAATCAACGAGCCCTAGACACTAATACAATAGTTTAGTCTTGACTCATTGATTCTCAATTGTTACATTACAAATTTAATTTTTTCTACTTAAGCATCATTTTCTTTTTCTAGATTTCTATATTTGTTCATTTTTTGACTAAAAAGCTCACCATTACTTGGCGGTGTAAACGTGATTGCATTGGCACCAGCGTCAATCGTTTCTGTGATTGATTCATCCGTCGGTCCACCAGTCGCAATAATTGGTAATTCCGGATACTTCTCTCTGAAAAATTTAACAGTCTTAGCTGTATCCTTTCCCGCACTGATATTGATCATCGTAACACCTGCCGCTATTTTTTCATCGATTGGCGTGTGAATTGAGGTGACCGTACTAACTACAGGAATATCAACAACTTCACAAACCATTTCAACTGTTTCGACAGGGGTCGGTCCATTTAGAACAACGCCGATCGAACCTTGTGCTTCAGCAAAAAGACTCATATAAGCAGAACGCTGTCCTTGTGTCAATCCACCTCCAACACCTGAAAAAACAGGAATATCGGCTGCTTCAATGATACTTTTAGTAATTGCCGGGTGCGGCGTGAATGGATAAACTGCAATCACTGCATTTGCATCTGTATTTCTAATAATTGCGATATCTGTCGTAAAAATAATTGATTTTATTTTTTTACCAAAAATTCGAATTCCGCTAGCCTGGGCAATCACTTTTGGAACTTGAACGATATCTTGTTTTAAAGGTGTCACAATCTCTGGTACAAACTTTTCATTCATTCCATCCACTCCTTTTTCCTCCATTTGATTAATGATCATATTGATCGAGATCATAACTCTCAATTACATGAATGACTTTGTCTGCATAAGTTGGATCTGTTGCATAACCTGCAGCTTGTAAAGCACGTGCAGCTTCTTTGTAATCTTTTGCCAAAAGAACATTTTCATACAAACGTGGATCCCATGTTACACCATTAACAAATAAACGTGTGTGATCGTCCATGGATTCTTCCCACGTATCATATACCCTGAAGTCCCCTTGAATAACGATCCATTCTTCATTGATATATTCACGAGTCTCAAGGTTGATCTTATTTTGTTCTCCGTATGCTTTGATCCCAAACAAATTATTGTACTTTGACGCAAGCGTGCTTTGTCCCCAATTCGATTCTAAAATCCCTTGACCAATGATGATACTGGGTAAAACGCCATAAGAATCTTGTAGCTCTTTTGCATGCGGACTTATTCTGTCAATAAATTGCTCTTTTGAGACTTCTTCTTTTTGTTGAATAGACTTTTCTTCTTTTTTTGAACTGTCTGATAATACATTGATTGAAAAGATAAACGCTAGACCAACGATCAACAAACCGGCAAAAAGTGCTGGTAAATTCGATTTTCTATTTTTTTTCTTCTTATACCTTGGACTTTTCATACATTCCCTACTTTGTTTTGTATTCATCCCTACACTAATTTTTCAGTTTAGGACAATCGCTGACTGATTATATCAGTTTTTTTCCTGACAATCAATCAACAGCTGTTGTAGTCGTGGTTGTCGATGTTTTCGTTTGTATCTCAGATGAAGTTGATGGAACAATTGTACTTGTCGTTTTTGTCTCATCGCTGCTCGTTTTTGTTTTCTCTTTTGGTGTAGTATGACCGAAAAGAACAAAAATAACAGCACCTAATACTATGATAACGGATATAATTCCTAAAATTTGTTTCACAATAATACTCCTTACTTATTCACCAACGTAAGTACCCATCAAGTTTTCATTTACCCAATCGAGTAATTCAACTTTTGACCCTTTCAACTGTGCTTGTAATGTTGCTGGTAATCGAAAAGTTACAATATCGTCAAATCCCCATTCACCATATGAAACTGTTACTTTCAACTCAATAAAAGCTTGTTCTTTTTCTTCATTACTTGCTTTTGACGGTATCAACTCGGCAAGTCCTACTCCAGACTGCAACCATTTTTTAGCAATCAACGTTTTTAAACGTTTGTATTCTGAAACGGCAATATTTCTTTTTTCAGGAAATAAAATCGTTTGGCGTAGTATTTTTTGTGTCAACATCCATTCATAATCAGAAAATAAGTTTTTTACTTTTTGCATTTCTTCTCTTGTTAAATTAATTCTACCTTTTTTCCAATTTTCCCAATTTTCTTTCGTCGTTTGAAGATACTCTGTGTAAAAGTGTTCTTCTGTTTCAAATTGCTCTATAATTGCATCGATAAGAATATCTATATACATTTGGTGCATGATATTCGCCTCCTTTATTTATTTTACTGAAAATAGCAAAAAAATGCATTACTTTGAATCATTTATTTCCATATTTTTAAGAAACATTTCATTCTCTCACCTAAATAATAAGACAATTCAGTAGTTCTGTCCAAAATAAGCCACGATTTTGAGCTTCTCATGTATAATAGTATTATAAAAAGTAAATTAGGGGGATCATTCATGAACAATTACAACTGGGGCATCATTGGACTTGGGGATATCGCAACTAGTTTCGCTGAAAGTTTTCAGCAAAAAAACAGCAAAATCACAGCGGTTGCCTCTAGAACATTAGCTAAAGCTGAACTATTTGCTAAAAAATATGATATCGCCAGAGCTTACGGCTCTTTTGAAGAGTTATTAGCAGACGAAGCGATTGATATCATCTACATTGCAGTCCCAAATCGTCAACATATCGATCATATTTTAAAAGCCTTAGTCGCAGGTAAACATGTCCTTTGCGAAAAAGCGATTACGATGAATAGCGAAGAATTGGCTGAAGCAATGAAAGTAGCAGAAGAAAAAGGCTTAGTGTTAGCTGAAGCGATGACTATTTTCAACATGCCTTTATATCAAGAACTAAGAAGCCAAATTGATTCTAAACGATTTGGAAAATTAAAAATGATCCAAGCACCTTTTGGTAGTTATAAAGAACCTGATCCGACAAACCGTTTTTTTAATCCTGATTTAGCTGGCGGAGCTCTCTTAGACATCGGTACTTATGCTGTCTCTTTTGCTCGTTGGTTTCTTACATCTCAACCTAAAGTTATTTCTTCTGTTATGCAGCCATTTTCAACTGGTGTAGACGAACAATCGGCCACTATTTTACAAAATGAAGCAGAAATGGCTACTGTGTCATTAAGTTTCCAAGCAAAAATGCCTAAACAAGGTATTGTCGCTTTTGAAGATGCTTATATTGTGATCAACGAGTATCCACGGGCAGATGAAGCAAAAATCTTTTTTAATGATGGTACTGTAGAGACGATCATTTCAGGTGATAGCAGTCAGGCTTTGAATTATGAAATCGAAAATATGGTCAAAATGATCGAAGGAAAAAAATCGAATCGTTCGCTCTTTTTAACAAAGGACGTTATCGACCTTCTGGATCAAATGCAACAACACTGGACCAACTAAAAAATACCCGCTTTTGCGGGTATTTTTTTGACTGATTTACTTATTACATTTCATTCGGTGCATGTAGACCCAACAAACGTAGATCTTCTTTAATAATAGTCGCCATCCCATAAACTAACGCTAAACGTGATTCTTTTTGCTCATCTTCAGTCAAGATTTTGACATGTGCATAATATTTATTAAATGCTTGAGCAACTTGAATCGCATGTTTTGCAATAACTGAAGGTTCATATTTTTCAGCTGCTTGCATAACAACTTCGGGGAATTTTTGCAATAGTTTAACGACTTCCCAGCTCTCTTTATCATCTAGTGCATAGTCTTTGGTCTCATCGATAGTGAAATCAGCTTTTCTTAAAATGCTCATTGCACGAGCATGCGTGTATTGGACATAGGGTCCCGTTTCTCCTTCAAAGCGGACAACTTCTTCTAAAACAAAGTCAAAATTATTCAAACGATCATTTTTTAGGTCGTGAAAAATAACAGAACCGATTCCAACCTGTCTAGCCACTTCTTCACGATTAGGTAAATCAGGATTTTTCTCCATAATTTGCTTATTCGCTAATTCAACTGCTTCATTCAATACTTCTTCTAGTAAAACAATTTTTCCTTTACGCGTCGATAATTTTTTACCACCTTGTGTGATCAAACCAAATGGTACATGTTGCATGTCTTTAGACCAATCAAAGCCAAGCTCTTTTAAAACAGCCTTTAATTGCTTGAAGTGATTACTTTGCTCATTTCCGACAACATAGATTGATTTTGCAAAGTCATAAGTACGTTTGCGGTAAACAGCTGCGGCTAAATCACGTGTGATGTACAGTGTTGCACCATCTGATTTTTTAATCAACGCAGGATTTAGGTCATAGGCTGACAAATCGACAATTTCAGCCCCTTGGTTTTCTTGCAACAGATGTTTTTCTTCTAACATCGTGACAATTTCAGCCATTTTATCGTTGTAGAATGCTTCTCCATTATATGAATCAAAAGAAACTTCCAACATAGAATATATTTTATCAAATTCTTTTAATGACTCTGTACGGAACCATTGCCACAATTCAGTGGCTACTGGGTCACCTTCTTCTAGTTTTTTAAACCAAGCACGCGCTTCTTCATCTAGTTCGGGTTGTGTTTCAGCCTCTTCATGAAACTGTACATATAGACGTAATAATTCGGTGATCGGTGCTGTTTTAACGGATTCTTCTGATCCCCATTTTTTGTATGCCACAATCAGTTTACCAAATTGTGTCCCCCAATCGCCTAAATGGTTGATACGAACAGGTGAATAACCAATTTTTTCAAGGATAAACGCAATCGAATTTCCGATTACTGTGGAGCGCAGATGTCCCATTGAAATTGGTTTGGCAATATTAGGGGAAGACATGTCAATCGGTACATTGCCTTCACCAATCGAACTGTCACCATAATGCCCTTTTTGTTTGGCAATCTGACCAATCACTGTCTGACTGACCATCTTTTTATTCATGAAAAAGTTCAAATAAGGGCCAATTACTTCGATTTTTTCAAAATCAGTGCCTGTGATTTTTTCTGCTAATTCAGCAGCGATTTGTTGAGGTGCTTTGCGGTAAACTTTTGCCAATGAAAATGCTGGAAAAGCGACATCTCCATGGTCGACAGATTTTGGATTTTCCAATAATTGTGTGACTGTTTCTAAGGAAAGGTCCTCTTTTACTACGTCATAAATGGCTTTCGCTACGATTTCTTTGTTATTCATGGATATCCTCCTATATGATTGATTTTCTATTGTTTGATAGAGATTGATCAACAATTAATTATCACTTTTGTTCAAAAATTCTTCTTTTTGAGCAATCGACAACATCATTTTGTCTGTGTGTGATTTAGATGATTGATGGTTTCTGGTATGGCAACGTGTCTTTCTGATACCTTGGATCGTGCATCATAAAATCACTTCGTCTTTTTAGTCGCCAAGTATTGTTCACAATCTACTTTGACTAAGTCAGTCGTAGTGGTTCACAACAAAAAGTCCCTAGTGTTAAAAACACCAGAGACGAGATTTTCCCGCGGTACCACTCTAATTGTCCGTTCATTTGACGGACCCACTTAATCTAGTAACGGTAGACTGCCGTCTGCATAAGCAGATTCTCGAAAGTGCGTTTCCTTCATTTAACTATTTTCGGCTTTCACCTTCCCGAAATCGCTTAGACAATTTTTAATGAAGTACTCTCTTTTTCAATGAATCATTATTAAACTGGGTTCATTATAGCAAATATTTTTCTCTATGCCTAGTCTTGTCAGTTGATTTTTAAGTTTAAATGTTCATAAAGGACAAACTAGGATCTGCATTTAAGTGATAATCTGCATAATGTCCTTTATCGGCTTCTATGAATGCTGCTGCACCTATCATTGCCGCATTATCCCCACATAATCTAAGTGGTGGAACAATGAAGGTTACGCCTTGAAGTTCACTAGCTACTTCTTTACTAAAACGATCACGTAATCCTTTATTCGCTGCAACGCCGCCTGCCATCACTAATTGCTTGACTGGGTATTCTTTACAGGCTCGAATTGTTTTAGCAGCCAGTACATCGATAACGCTTGCTTGAAAACTCGCAGCCAAATCTTTAACTATCAATTTTTCGCCACGTTGTTCAGCATTATGAACCGTATTGATAAATGAACTTTTCAACCCACTAAAACTAAAATCATAATTGTCCTCTTTGATCATTGCCCGAGGAAAATGATACGTATCTTGCCCAAGATGAGCCAACTCGTCAATCTCTTTACCACTCGGATAAGTTAAACCTAACACTCTACCTACTTTATCGTATGCTTCACCAGCAGCATCATCTCTTGTTTCACCAATTATTTCAAATGAACCCGTTTCTTTCATGTATACTAATTCTGTATGACCACCGCTGACTAATAAAGCCATCAACGGAAACTGCAATGGTTCCACAAACCGAGCGGCATAAATATGTCCAGCCATGTGATTGACTGGAATCAATGGCAAATCATGTGCCCACGCAAATGCCTTAGCCGCAGAGATACCAATCAACAAAGCACCCACCAAACCAGGTCCATATGTAACAGCTACACCACTCAAATCCTTTGGTTTTACGTCTGCTGCTGCTAAAGCGTCATCAATACATAAAGTAATTTCTTCTACATGATGACGACTAGCAACTTCTGGCACAACACCACCAAAACGTTGATGACTTTTTACCTGAGAAGCCACGATATTCGATAAAATTTCGGCACCATCTTCAATAACTGCAACGCTTGTTTCATCACAACTACTTTCAATAGCTAATAGTAATTTTCTTTCTTTATTAAAAAAAGTCATTGATTCACTTCCTTAACTTTTAAACACATAACGATTCCGTCTTCTTTAGGGTGACTATAATAGCCCTTTCGATAATTAATCGTTTTAAAGCCATTTTTTTCATATAATTTTTTTGCGCTTGTATTAGATGCTCGAACCTCCAAAAAGACCTGACAAATTTCTTGCTTAACAAATTTTTGAATCAGTTGATTTATCAGTTTGTCACCATATCCTTTATGTTGAAATTCTTTATGAATCACGACATGGGTAATTTCAGCTTCATCTAAAACAAAATGATAGCTAACAAAACCGATCCAGCTACCTTCTTTAATCAATACAAGGTATTCGCTCGTCTTTTGAGCTAAGTCAACGCAAAATTGTTCCGTCGACCAAGGTGAGCCGTTGGTATATGAGCCTTCACTTATCGACCAAAGATTTTCGGCAAGTTTTTGTGTTGGTAATTGTTTTTTTGAATAATACATCGCTTCACTTTTCATTTAAATATAGAATCATTTCTAAGGCATCTTCTTTATTCTCTGTATAATAGTTCGGTTTGATTGTATTTGAGACAAAGTCAAGTTGTCGATAAACGCGCTGAGCATTTTTATTGCTAATCCTGACTTCTAGAGAAACTTTTTCACACTCATTGGCTCTTGCAAAGTCAAGGACTTCTCTAATCAAAAAACGACCGATTCCGTTTCCTTGGTTTTGAGTCAAAACTGCAACGTTCGTAATATGAGCATCTTTTCCAAAAATACGACAGCCTATAAAACCTATCGTTTTTCCTTCTTTTTGAATGAGTAAGTACAGGTGCGGATCTGAAGATTGGAGCTCAACTAAAAAAGCTGTTTTAGTCCAAGGTAATTCTCCAGCGTACACTTCTCTTTCGATTGAAAGTAAATCTTTGATGTCGTCAAGATTAATGCCACGAACAAAATACTCTTGATTGGCTATTTCTACAGTTTTCTCGTCATATGGACGATTTTTAAAAAAAATACCTAAAATATTATGAAAAAGATTAAATTTTTTCAACATAATTTTCTACCTCAGATGTATGTTCTTTTAGCCAATTCTCCTCAGCTTCTACTCGTTTTAAATAGTTGGGTAAAAATTGATGGCTATCAATTTCAGGTTCAGCTAATCTACCAAGCTCTGCTAAAACTGCACCATTTGGAATTTGCCATTCAGAAATTGTACAGATTTTTGCATGAGGTACTACTGATTCGATTTGCGAACGGAATTTTTCAACATCTTCCCCGACAAAGTATAGCTGGTCAACTGTTTTTAATTGTTCTAGCCATTCTTTCATCGCAATGTGTCGATCAGCGATCCTCATTGTCAAAATACCATCGACATATTCATAAGCTCCAGTGTATACATTATTTCTTCTAGCATCAAAAACTGGAACGATCGTCCCTTTTACCATAACACAATTTGCGGCTAATGTTTTTAAGCTAGAGATGCCTACTAATTCTTTTTTCAATGTATATGCTAATGTTTTTGCTGTTGTTACACCTATTCGCAACCCTGTATATGATCCTGGCCCTTGAGCCACAACAATGCGGTCAAAATCATTTGGTGTTAATCCAACCTCTTTCACGAGTTGGGTAATCGCTGGCATCAAAGTTAAGCTATGGTTTCTTTTAACTGTGATTGTGTATTGTCCTATTATCTTCTTCTCTTCACAAACAGCAACTGTCAATGTCTGATTCGAAGTATCAATTGCTAAAATTCGCACAAAAAAGTTCCTTTCTTTCATCTAGTTGGTTAATTGTAGCATATTTTTATTCGTTCGTAAAAAAACGAGTGGTTAAAAGGAAAGAAGGACAAAAACGCCCGTCACGCTTTGTCCTAGTTTTGTTATTACTTGATATTTGCCTCTAAATAATCGATCAATGGTTTACTGATATTTGTTGCCGTATCATTTTTTCTAGAATCTTCCACCATGATCATAGCTGAAAAATGATTATTACTTCGATCCATCGCTAATAGAAAACTATTTTCTTTCCCAACCGTATCTTGTTTGTCTTTGATTTCAGCTGTTCCTGTTTTTGCTGCTAAAGAGAACTCTGGATTATACATATTGTGGACATAACCGGTCTCATCTTCTACACTGCCCAGTAAATCAGTTACGATCGTATTTGCTGCGTTTGAACTGATGACATTTTCTTTTGTTTTTGTTTCTTTATTCAACTCTATTTTTGGATAAACCAGTTTCCCTTCATTTTGAAACACTGTATACATTGTTGCTTGCTGGATTGGTGTAACCAACAACTGTCCTTGCCCGTAACCTGTATCAGCTAACAAAATCTCTGAATTGAATTTGTCTTCATTAGAAATTTGTGCAGGATTCATTGGAATTGATAAATCTAATTTCTCACCAAAGATAAATTTGTCTAATCCTTTTCTAAATGTGTCTTCTCCCATCCGCAATGTTTGCTGCGCAAAATAAATATTGTCAGAATTCACTAGAGCGGTTCTTAGATTTACAGGGCTAGCTTCTTTCACACGAGTGACAAAATAATCACCCCATGAAGCATCTTTTTGCCATTTTAAGCCATTGATCGCAATTTCTTCATCAGGCTTCAAGGTGCCAGCATCTAAGCCAATCGCACCAGTAATTGTTTTAAATGTCGAACCCGGAGCATAACCTGTCGCAAATCTAGCTGTAAATGGTAAATTTTCATTATTTGCATAGCCATCATAATCGGCTTGGGAAATTCCATTTGCCATCTTATTTGGATCAAACGATGGAGAACTAGCAGCTGCTAATAAGTCACCTTGTTGTGGATTCATAATAACTGCACTACCCGGGCGATTATTAAAAATATCATAAGCTTGTGATTGCACATTTTTATCAATCGTCAATTGTATTTTTTCGCCGTCTTTTTTGTCCGTTTTTTGCAAGATACTTTTCTCATTGCCATTTTCATCCGTAATGGTGATGTTACCGCCATCTTGTCCGCGCAATTGCTTGTCATAAGCTTGTTCCAATCCGACTTTTCCAATTACACCAGTACTACTCAACGTTGGATCTTTTTCGATATCTTCTGCTGTGATCTTACCGACGTATCCGACCAATTGAGCAGCTGATTCTTTTAATGGGTAATAACGAACAATTGTATCTTGAGAAGCGGCTCCTTTTGGCAAGGTTGTTATTGGATCAAAAGAAATTGCCAAAGGAACAAACGCATCTGGCTTGACCCAATCTTGTTTGAGCATTTGCTCGATGTCCTCGACAGAAATTTTGAATTGATCACTGAACGCTTTGATATTCTCTGTTTTTTCCTGACCTTCCCCAAGTTTGCATGGTACGATCCCAACTTGATCAAAAGCCTGATTAACGGCTAACCCCTCTCCATTGCGATCAACTATTTCTCCTCTTGTTGCAGTATCAATACCAATTGAGATTTTATCTTGACCAGCCATTTCTGGAAAAATCAGATTAGGTGCCCAATTGATTTTATAACGTTCTCCTTCTTTTTTGATCGTCGTTTTATAGGATAGGTCTTTTAAATTTCCTAAAGGTGTCGTCATCTCTAATTTATAGGTAAACGTATACTGTCCCTCTTTATCTTGTGCTACGTTGATCTCTTTACTTTTAATTCCTTCCGCTTGGATACCTGAAAAAACTGTTTGGTATTTTTCTACGACTCTATCGTTGTCATAGCCGCTTTCTTTTACAGAAGTTTCATTTAATAGCTCAGGAAATTTCTCAAATTCTTGTTTTGAAAGATGGTCTAAAAACGTCTCAGCAGATTTTTCTGCTTTACTTAGTTCTTGTGCCTTTTGCCATGAGCTATAGGCAAAATAGCCTCCCACTACGGCCGCAGCTAAAACGACTCCGCTAACAGCTAAAATCACTGTTTTATTTGATTTTTTTTTGCTTCTTTTCTCCATTTTTTCAATCCCCCAAGTCCATGATTCTATTTCTTCTTATTTATTATACCTCATCTAGCAAAGTCTACGGAAGAAAAATGAGACTTTTTCAACTATTTAGGTCATTTAACTTGGTTCATTTTCTATTTTGCCATTAGCTTCTAATGGTATTTATATTGCGCTTACTTGTGGTATACTATTTTTACTTAGTACTTTTTACATAGCTTTATGGGCTAGTCCTTTGCTTTTAGATCTCATCAATTCTTAATTGCTACAGCTTTAAGAGGTGAAGATATCAGGAAATGAGCAGGATGAGTCCATTACGCTTTTAAATTTAGGAGGACATTCGAATGGGAATTATTAAAGCAGCAGCAAGTGCTATCGGCGGCGGATTGGCTGATCAATGGATCGAAGTTATTGAGCCTGATAATATGGGCGACACAACGGTTATGACGAAAGGCGTTTTTGTTCGAAAAAATGATAAACGAGGATCAAATCGCAAAGGAACCGAAGATGTTTTGACAGATGGCTCGGTTATTCACGTCTATCCAAATATGATGATGATTCTAGTCGATGGTGGAAAAATAATCGATTATACTGCAGAAGAAGGCTATTACACAGTTAAAAATGATTTAGCCCCTTCTGCGTTTAACGGATCATTAAAAGATGCCGTCTCGGAAACGTTTGATCGTTTTAAGTTTGGTGGTGTGACACCACAAAAACAACAAGTTTTTTATATCAACTTACAAGAAGTCAAAGGAATCAAGTTTGGTACATCGTCACCAATCAATTATTTCGATAATTTTTATAATGCTGAACTATTTTTACGAGCGCATGGGAACTATTCGATTAAAATTACTGATCCTTTATTATTTTTCTCAAATGCAATCCCAAGAAATAAATCACAAGTAGACATCAATGATATCAACGAACAATACTTAGCTGAATTTTTAGCGGCACTCCAATCTGCTATCAATAAAATGTCAGCAGACGGTGAACGAATTTCTTATGTTCCATCTAAAAGCCTAGAATTAAGTAAATATATGGGGCAAGTACTAGATGACGAATGGCGCGAACTTCGTGGGATGGAGATTGTTTCTGTTGCAGTTGCTAGTATTTCTTATACCGATGATTCAACTAAATTGATCAACATGCGTAACCAAGGTGCTATGCTTAGTGATGCTGGAGTTCGTGAAGGCTATGTGCAAGGCGCGATGGCTCGTGGTATGGAAGCGGCTGGAAATAATGAAGGTGGCGCAATGAACGGGTTTATGGGTGTTGGTATGGGAATGAATACAAGTGGTAATTATTTTGCTCAAGCCTCTCAAACCAATCAACAACAAATGCAAGAAAAACAAAATCAACAAAATGCACAAGGATCTACAGATACTTGGACGTGTCCACAATGTGGAACCGAGAACAATGGTAAATTCTGCTCAAATTGCGGTACGCCTAAACCAACCAATGAGCAACCAAAATTGGAAATGAAATGTAGCGAATGTAGTGAAATCGTTGATTTGGCTAATGGCATTCCAAAGTTCTGTCCACATTGTGGCAAACCATTTCAAGGGATTCCATTATAAACCAAGGAAATTGGGCTGGGCGACCGTGTCTTGCCCTTTTTCTTTCTAATTTAAAGGAATAAAACAATCTAAGCATCACCAATGACTCTTTTAATTTATTATCCAAAGAAAGGAATAATCATGACGGATACGTTTACACACAAATGCCCAAACTGCGGGGGTCCTTTATTATTTGATCCCAAAGATCAAAAGTTTCATTGTGAATACTGTTTAAGCGTTTACACGGAAGCTGAAGTCACCGCTTATGAAGCTTCACAACGAGACGCACATTTAGAAAAAAACACTGATCAGACTTATGAATCAGATTTAACTTTTACTGCTGATTCACAGGTAGATGAAATGACTGTTGAAGAAAAATCAGCTTTTAAAGAAGCTAGTGGAACAGATACTATGGATGAAGATACCTTGGAAGGTGCCATGGAATTATTCGATTGTCCAAGTTGTGGTGCTCAAATCGTCACGGAAGCAACGACTGCGGCCACCTACTGTTATTATTGTCATAATCCTGTTGTCTTATCTGGACGTTTGAGTGGAAAGTTCCTTCCAGAAAAAGTTTTACCTTTTGCTATCGAAAAAGAAGAAGCGGTGGAAAAGTTTTTAGCTTGGGCAAAAAAGAAATGGTTTATTCCTAAAGACTTTTTCAACAAAGAACAAATTGATAAAATGACAGGCGTTTATTTTCCATACTGGGTTGTAGATGCCCAAATCGACGGTCAGATGAGTGGTTTGGGAACAACTATCCGTATTTGGCGTATCGGTGACATTGAATATACTGAAACAAAGCAATTTGATGTGCAAAGGCAAGGCAAAATTTCTTTTAAAGAATTGATCAAGAATGCTCTTTCTAAAAATGTCCAACAAAAAATGGTTGAAGCAGTCCAGCCTTTTTTATTAGATAAAGCTGTTTCATTTAAAAGTCAATATTTAGCAGGATTTCAAGCAGAAAAACGAGATATTGAATACGAAGCAATCCAACAATCTATTCAAAATGAACTAAAAGAGTATTCTGAATCCATACTAAGAGATACAGCTTCTGGCTATACCACCTTGACAAAACTACGCACAGATATTTCTTTAGACAACGAAAAAAATCACTATATGCTTTTACCGATTTGGGTCGTTACTTATCGTAGCAATGATCAGTCAAAAAAAGTTTATTACTATGCTATGAACGGACAAACAGGAAAAGTCAGTGGTATTTTACCGATCAGTTACAAACGATTAGGACTGTTTACATTTGGCATTTTTGCTGCAATCTTAGCTATTTTTCTGATCGGAGGTTGGTTTATATGAGAAAGGTTTTTCCTGCACTATTTATTCTCATTTTTTTAGTATTCGGTTTTTCTTCCACTGTTCAAGCTGCAGAAGATCCAATTGATGATCAGGCTGCTCTTTTTACAGCAGAACAGATCGTTCAGCTAAAAGAAGCAATTGCACCAATCGAAGCTAAAACCAAAGCCCGCGTTTTTATCGTGACAAATACTGATAACGAAATGGATTCAAAAAGATTCGCGGATTATTATATGCTTGAGCGTATTGGAAAAAATCAAAATGGCATCACGTTTTATATTGATATGAGCCAGAGTAAATTTATTATTTCCACTTCTGGTAATATGATTGATTATTTAACCGATAAGCGAATAGACCAAACCTTAGATGCTATTGAACCAAGTATGAAAAGCGGCAACTATTTTGAGGCAGCTCAAAGTTTTCTAGATAAGACCAGTTATTACTTCGATCAAGGCGTGCTTGGTGGTCATTATCGCGTCGATACTGAAACAGGTAAAGTCACTCGTTATAAAACTTTGACCAAAACAGAAATCATGATTGCTTTTGTAGCAGCAATCGTTTTAAGTAGTATTTTCTTTGCTATCAATATTTCAAAATACCAACTAAAATTTGGGACTTACAAATACCCATTTAAAGAAAAATCTAGTCTTGATTTAACATTACGCAATGATGTTCTGGTTAATTCATTTGTTACTACTCGCCGTATTCCTAGAAATAATTCTAGCGGTGGTGGTGGTGGCGGTGGAAGCAGCACAAATTCAACTGGTGGCGGAACATTTGGCGGCGGCGGTCGTAGTTTTTAATAGATCGTTAAAGATCCTCATTCAAATGAGAAGTAACTCGTCTCATTTGAATGAGGATCTTTTTGCAACAATGTACGTATCCTATATTTGCTGACAATTTTTAGCATTTAATCCTTCAAAAATCATCATTATTTGCCTTTCGATTGAAAAAAGTATTTTTATTTTAGTCAACTATTTAGTAATAATATAACACTGATGATAATAAAAAAATTCTCATTTACTCCATTAAAACTATATAAATTTTTAATAAAAAAATAGAAATAACTGTATTTTTTTCATTTCTAAAAATAATTTAATTACTCGCTAAAGTAATCTTGTTATTTAGCAAAATACAAGGTAGTATAGAGTTAAATAGCCCTATAAATAAAATAAATTAAATCGACCTATATTATATTGGGAATTTTTATAAACATTATTTTTGAAAAGTGAGGATTTATTAATGAAAAAATATTAAGTTTTGACCTATTAATAGTGTGTAGCATAACATTGGTTGCGTGTGGCGGCAGCAATAAATCGAGCAAATCTGAATCTACTTCAAATTCTCAAAAAAAATCAGAAAGAGCATACTTTAAAAACAATACGTTAAAAATCGATGTGGGTACACTTACTATAATTTCGACTGAAGTTTTGCCTGCAAATGAAAATTTATTGAGAGAAAAACCACAGTTGGCCATTACTTACGAAGTAACAAATGATAGTAATGAGTCAATTTCTGCCGCCACTGTTTGGATCGCCTGTATGGGACTCTCTCAAGAAGATGCACGCACAACTAATAAATTAACGATCGGTATGACGCCCCAAGATGAAAAGTTTGCTGAGTTCAAAGAACATAAATTAGATGATATCAAACCTGGTGACACAATGAAAGCACTCATCTCTTATGATTTAGATGATACTAAGACACCCGTACTTTTAAAAGTAAATCAAGGGATGGCTGGAAAAGTACTCGGAGAAAAAACGATCAACTTAAATTGATTTGACACAACATAACGAAAGGAGATGCAGTCCCATTTTGCTGGACTGCATCCCTTATTGTGATATTTACGGTTATTTTAGACCGATTCATGTTGATAGGCTATTTCTTTGCACAGTAAATACTATTTTCATTCATCTAAAGCGATGTCCGCTTTAATTATCCAAAAAACCGTTTTTTTAACGAAAGAAACATCTACCTCTTTCGTTAAAAATTACGATCTAAATCAACTTATTAACTACTTCAACTTCATAGTGCATTGTTTCAAAAACCACAATCACCGCTTCTTTATATTTAAGTTTCTTTTTCGCATCTTCTACACTTTCTCGTATCTCATGCAATTTCCAGTCACCTTCTATAGTAAAGGTCCCTTTCAAATTTAATGTTTCTATTCGATCAGAATACTCTATAAAACAAGAGACACTGCCTCTTGGTGTTCTTTTCATATTTTTAACTGAATTTGAGTGCTTGTCAAAATAAAAGAATAGTGTTGCGTACCCCGTTCTCTCTAATATTTTAGTCAACGTTACATTTACAGGGAAGTTATTGTCATCAATTGTCGAAACGACGCAAGAAGATACCTCACGCAATATTTTTTCTGTCTTATCCAATTTTCTACCTCTTTATTTGTATTTTTGTATAGTCGTGATCACACCAAAATGATTTTTATAAAATAGAAGAAAATTAAAAAAATCACCACCTACGCGACGATTTAAAATCAATCTATTTTGACATCTGCATAGTTCATTTTTAACATGTAAGACAGAACGATGAAACTATATAAAACGATTGACACAAACCTGATAAAACGCTCGATTCAATAGAGTTATAAAGTATAATAATTGCTATTCTTACAGATTTAAGATAAAAAAAAAGACCTTACAGTCAGTTAATGAATCATTTTATTCAGACACATGGCGGCACCTACTTAGTGCTGCTTCCTTCCAGATCTGACACGCTTCGTAAGCCCACCATTGTCCTAGCCTTTCGGCAAGATTTAGTATACCGCATTTTTTGACGCTTGGCTAGTCTTTCTGTTGATTTTTTAAAAGTTTCTTTTTTTCCCTTAAATTTCTAAAGAAATTTGTGAGTAAATCACCACATTTTTGTGTCAAAATTCCAGCTTCTACATACGCCACATGGTTAAAACGTTCATCTTCTAATAAATTCATTAAAGTTCCAGCCGTTCCGCCTTTTGGATCCTTGGCCCCGTAGTATACTTCATTGACTCTAGACAGAATCATTGCTCCACTACACATTGGACAAGGTTCTAACGTAACAAATAATTGCGCACGCTCTAAGCGCCAATTTTCAATTGCTTCGCAGGCTTGTTTGATTGCGTACATTTCTGCGTGGGCCGTAGCATCTTGGCTTTCTTCTCTAAGATTATGTCCACGTCCTATGATTTGTCCATCTAATACGACCACAGCCCCAATCGGCACTTCTTTGATCGCTTCTGCTTTCTTCGCTTCTTTGATTGCTTCTAACATAAACATTTCTTTTTCTTCCAGTGTTAGAGAACTTATTTTTTCATTCAAACGATTTCCACCTCTCGCCCTTTATACTTTTGTCTTATTCATGGTACAATAAATCAGTGAGGTGTGTCTATGACTATTGAAGAATTAGTTAAATTGTATCCTGCTGGGAAAATCCAACAAACAAAAGCTACGAGTGAAGCTCTTTCACTACCAATTGATGGTAATTATTTTATCCTTGACAAGGAAGCGTTACAAGAAACAGAAATCCGTTTATTGGAAACAATCTTTCCTGAAATAGAATATTTTGTCGATCAAAAAAAACATCGCTGGTTTAGGTATCTTTTCGCACAAACAACCATGGATATTGAGGGAACTTTTCGTATTCTACAGTTTCAACTCAAAAAGCCAAAAGCCTTTTTACAATCAGAATGGGAAAATAGTATAACAGAAATCTTTCCAAATTTAGATGATTTCTTTTTTATCAGTGAAAATGATGGCGCTTTAATTGAAAAATATGAAAAAAATCACTATAGCTTAGAAGAACTTCAAAGTATCTTTTTAACGTTGGATGCTGACTTCGATTCATCCACAACCGTCTTTGTCGGTAATTTTTTTCCTGTAAACGACCATTTCCCGGCATTATTTAAAGAAGAACAGCAAATTTTTAAAGCAGAAGCAGAAAATATTCGCGGGAAAGCCACCTTCTCCTTATCTGATGTTGCTTTGCATTATTTTACCAACGAGGCGATGAAAGAAAGTATAATCGTTCAGACATTTGTAAAAAACCTTGTTTTGACAAGCGAAATTCAGGAGATCATCCTTGCTCTTTGGTCTAATCAAGGAAATATCAGTTCAGCTGCGAAAGCTTTGTACATGCATCGTAATACACTCCATTATCGTTTAGAAAGATTTTACGAACAAACGGGTCTATCTTTAAAAAAAATGGATGACCTTGTCTTTTGCTATTTATTGATTACAAAATAAAACATACTAGGACTAGAGGGTATATACCCTCTAATCTTAGTATGTTTTTTACATCATTTCTTCAACAAAACTAACTAAACGATCTTTTATGTTTTCAGTATTGTCTTTTAAAGATTCTCCGTATGCAGAGATTTTTTTTCTACCATCTTTGACTTTACCTAAAATATTCATCATAGAATCAAGTTCATCATCTGATAAATCATCTACAATCCCTAGTAATTTTTCGTTGCCGCCAAATTTATCATTCACAAATTTTTTCGCTTTAAAACGATTCGATACATGGTAAACTTTTTTGACGATTTTCTCAGATGCAATCACTGCAACTGACACACCTGCTACTGCAGCAAGACTTAAACCAATACTGATTTTTGTTGATGTTTTCATTCTTTTCAGCTCCTTCTTACTATCTATTCTTATGATAACATATTCTTAAAAATTGAGGTAATAAAACAGAATATCAACTATTTTTAGTTCCGACGGTTATTCCCGCCAAATAAGATGATGAGACGAAGTAATTGTAAAAATGTAGCTAAAGCTGCGGCGACATAGGTCAGCGCTGCGGCAAATAGAACTTTTCTTGCCATCGGTACTTCTTCCTCTGTTAAAATATTACCATCTGACAAGATTTTTAACGCTCTACGTGATGCATTAAATTCCACTGGTAAAGTAACCAATTGAAAAATTAAAGCCAATGAAAAAGCGAGTATACCAATATTGATCAATGTTTGATTCCAACTAAACAGTATACCAACTAAAATAATTGGAAATGACAACGCAGAACCGAAATTAGCTACTGGAACGATCGCTGCACGAATTTTAAGCGGACTATATCCTGTATGGTCCTGCACTGCATGTCCGCATTCATGTGCCGCTACACCAATAGCCGCAACAGAAGTTGACTGGGCAGTTGCTTCAGACAAACTTAGCATCTTATTGCCAGAATTATAGTTATCCGTCAAGTCGCCAGCAATTTGTTGAACACCTACATCATTGATTTGTTCTTTCTGCAAAATAAATTGCGCTGCTTTTGTCCCTGTTACATTATTTCGACTTTGAATTTTATCATATTTTTTAAACGTACTATTTACATAAGCTGATGCAGCCATCGATATTAATAATCCTACAATGACTAAGATGTATGTCGGATCAAATATTGCATAAAAAGGCATCATTTTTTATTCCTCCTATTCTTTTCTTTATTGTAGCATGAGTTTCTTAAAAAAGTATAACTATACCTTGATGAATTTATGAACTCTTAAATTGAAATTCTAACAATACTGTCACATTATTTTAAGACCTTTCAATGGTACCATTCCTAAAAAAAAGGCATACTACATTTAAGAGGTGATCACATTGAAAAAAAATTTACTTTTAATCGTGCCATTCGTATTTTTAACCGCAGGAGTTTGGTTTGGTTATAACTATTACTTTGGCGGTCAGGATTATTATACTCGTGTAGGAGAACCAGTTGAAATAAAGTCTGGTAAGTTTTCAAACGGTGAAAAATACACGGAATATGATTATACGCATACTGCATTTAATAAAAAAGGTGAAAAGACAGTCCAAAAGACATTCGAAATTAGAGATAAACCATTACGAATCAATGCCTACTTAAAGTTAAAAGTTAATCCGAGAAAAGGTGTTCTCAGCTGGGAAGAAGTTCCCGAAAAAACTGTTCCAAAAAAAGCTTTTGCAAAATTAACGAAATAATAGTAAACGAGGCTAGGACATAACTCTACGAGTTATATTCTAGCCTTAAGAAGTCCGAATAAACGGCGGGAGCAAAAACAGCTCCTTCAGAAATAAATGCTTCTGTTCCAACCTCATTTACAATTGATTGCTTATCTTTTCGATATTTTTCAAAACAATCGATACTGTTCCATCTGGATTATTAACAAATTCGATCAAATCGCCATTTCGATAAACCTCAAGTGGAACAATCAATTCAATCCCATTGCTCATTTTTAATTTTTGTTTCCCAAATTTTTTCTCTGAAATTTCTCTAGCTTCACGAACTGGCGGTGTCTTATCAACAAATTTTGATTCATTGACTTCATCTTGATACGCCATTCGTGCCGAAATATTTTCTTTAAAAACCAATTCGGCAACTTGATCATTATCAATTGTTCCAGTTTCCTCAATACTTTCATATACTGCTTCTTTTACAGATGCAATCAATTCAAATTCATCTTCATTAAACTTTTTACCGATTCGTTTTACAGCTTTTTTGATTTCTTTCATATTTTCTTCTATAGAAGGTGCTGGCTGTGATTCAATTACTTTCTCAGAAAAATACCACACTTTATCTCCTGAAAACTCATACCGCTTTTCTAACAATTCATAAGCCAAAGTATCCAGATTAACCGTCATTCCTTCATCAGGCTTTTGTGATTTTGAAGGTAAAATAGCTCGGTTGATAATCAATTTATTGTAAACTGCTTCATCTTCATAATCCACATAATGCGTGTAGCTTTCTTTGTAATTTAATTTGATCATCGCTAAATGCATCACCGTATCCAATTCATATAAGATGAAAAGAACATCCGCACTTGGCGCATCTTCACTACCTGAATAAACATCATACCAATGTTGAGCCAAATCCTGACTTTTTTGGATAAAATCATTCGGAATCCCCCGCATTTTATCTACAAAAGAGCTTTCTTGTGCTAAAATACCCGTTTTTGTCTGAGCCGTCGAAAGTTTTGTTATTTTGCTCGTTAGATAAACACGAATGTATTCCGTAGTTAAATCCAACTCCTTCGCTGAAAATACTGGAGTTCCAGTTTCGCGATCAATAATGTGTAAAATTGCACTTTTTAAATAAATGTCCATCTGTCATTCTCCCCTTTATTTAGCCTTATTTAGTCTACCTGAAACAACAAAAAAAGCCAACTACTTTATGAGAAAAGCGAAATAAATCATTTAGTTTTGAAGAAACAAAAAAGTAAAGCAATAATTTCTTGCCTTACTTCTTTGTAAAAACTATTTTTTCTTTTAAAATCCTTATTGATTTTCTTCTACAAACAATTTTCCAGTCGCTTCGTCCACCGGATCAAGTTTATTGAAAATTCCCTTCGTTCTGAAAATATACGTTAATATAAAGGGTACGATCACTGCAATCACCATTGCTCCGAAAAATGCTAGATAATACTGAGGAACGATAGACAAGATACCAGGTAACCCACCTACACCAATACTGATTGCTTTAACATCGAATAACGTTGCGAATAGCCCAGCACAAGCTGAACCGATCATTCCAGCTACGAATGGATAAACATACTTCAAATTAATCCCAAACATTGCTGGTTCTGTAACGCCAAGATAACAAGAAATCATTGCTGGAATTGACACTTGTTCCTCATCTTTATTGCCTCTGTGCATGAAGACAACAGCTAAAACGGCAGATCCTTGCGCAATATTAGACAACGCGATCATCGGCCACAGGTTGGTTGAATGGAAATCAGCAATCAACTGTAAATCAATTGCATTTGTCATATGATGCAACCCAGTTATAACTAAAGGTGCATACATAAAACCAAATACAGCTCCAAATAGCCAATTAAGTGACGATGTCAATCCAGCATTTACGATATCTGAAATCCAGCTTCCGATTGCCCAACCAATTGGTCCTAAAATCACGTGAGCCGCTATCACAGTTGGTACTAAAGCAAATAACGGAACAAAAATCATCGAAACTGCTTGTGGTATGACTTTTCTGAAAAATATTTCTAAATAGGCAAGTAAAAAACCTGCTAACATGGCTGGAATAACTTGAGCTTGATACCCAATCATATTTACTTGAGCGAAACCAAAATCCCAAAAAGGAATATCAGCTGTGGCTGTACTCGCAACGGAATAAGCATTTAATAATTGCGGTGATACTAATGTAATCCCTAAAACAATCCCTAGAATTTGTGTTGTACCCATTTTCTTCGTAATACTCCATGTGATTCCTACTGGTAAGAATTGGAAAATTGCTTCACCAATTAGCCATAAAAATGAGTTCACACCACTCCAAAATTGCGATACTTCAACAATTTTCTGTCCATCTAAAAAGCCAAACGGGATTCCTTCTAATACATTTCGAAATCCTAAAATCAATCCACCAATAACTAAAGCTGGAATCAGCGGTGTGAAAATTTCTGCTAAAACAGAAATAGCGCGTTGAACTGGATTAAGATTTTGTTTTGCTGCTGCTTTTCCTTGTTCTTTGGAAACGCCTTCAAGTCCTGAAATAGCTGAAAATTCATTATAAAATTGCGGTACCTCATTACCAATAATAACTTGAAATTGTCCAGCATTTGTAAAAGTCCCTTTAACAGCTGCTATTTTTTCAATTGCTTGTGTATCAGCTTTACTTGGATCATTTAAAACAAACCGCATTCGTGTCGCACAATGTGAAACAGCTGCTATGTTCTCTTTTCCCCCTACATCTTCTAACAGTTTTTTTGCATCCTCTTGAAACTTACCCATTTTCTTTGCTCCTCTCTTTAACTTGTATATACAATTTAGCTGTATTTGTATAATACTTTATTATTTGATTTTTTACAAGCGTTTTCTTTTCAAATAAGAAGTTTTTTGATTCCAATTCATATCGAATGAATGATCTATCTAAAGAACAAAAAAATACTGGAAATTATTTTGTAAAATAGTCACATGGGGTGCTCGAATAAAAAGAAAACATATTGTACTATCTATTTTTTTAAAATGAGAAAAAAATAGAAAAATGAACTTGCTACTAAAATATGAATATCTTGGCCAGCAGTTCAAATTTCAACTTTAGATTTTATTGTATTACTTTTTGTTGGTGGTACTCTATTGACTTTCATTATATTTTCACGCAGTGGGAATTAAACTTTTTCGGTACTTTACTTAAAGCTGCTCTGCGATTTGCAAGACTGATTGAACCACTCTTAATTCGAGCTTAAATTGGAATGTTTACATATACATACTGAATGTCAAAGAAAAACCCCTTAAGTCATTAACCTATATTAGATGAGTTAATAATTATACAATTGACTTCTCACTATTATCAAGAAGCCAAAAACAACAAACTAAATTTAAATAGCCAGTGAGAACCCTATTATTAGATAAAAAAAAGAAACACAAAGCATCTAACTTTTTATGTTTATTTTTTTAATCACATTTTTTTATTTATCATTTTTTATTTATCAAAAAATCCCACCCTCAAAAGAAGGTGGGAAAAGGAGTTTTACTCTAAAAGAGTAAAATGAAAAAATAAAAAGGGTTGTTGTTGGTATGAATTTATAATACTATTTTTTTAAAATAATATCAACTAATAACTCTTCAAGATTCTTAAATGATTTAAAAAAGATCAAAACGTTCTCTTTTTATCAAAAAAAAATTTCAACTTATTTTATAAAATGCGATTTCATTTGTATAAAATGTATTCTTCTATATTCTATTAATTAATAAAAAATCCCATCTTCGACTAGAAGATGGGAAAAGGAGTTTTACTCTAAAAGAGTAAAATGAAAAAATAAAAAGGGTTGTTGTTGGTATAACTGTATATTACTAGGCTTTAAATAATTTTGCAAACAATATACTCTTAAAAAAATATATTTATTAATTAGTTTTTATTATTATTATCAAATTGGAGTGATTTTAATTTTTTAAATAAAAAAACGATCCAGTAATTACTGAATCGTTTTGAAAATCTTTAATTAGTTTTTAACGATGTTAGTTGCTTGGGGTCCACGTTGACCTTCTTCAATATCAAAAGATACGCTTTGACCTTCGTCTAAAGATTTAAATCCGTCACCTTGGATTGCTGAAAAGTGAGCGAATAAATCTGTTCCGTTATCTTGAGTAATGAATCCAAAACCTTTATCTGCATTAAACCATTTCACTGTACCTGTATTCATAAATGTGTTCCTCCTAGTGCTTTTAGCACGATTAATTTTTGCAATACCTTTGTGATAAAAAAAGAGGAATTAAGACACCCTTACGAATGAAATGACCTATTAATTTAAATTACAATTATACTACATTTCCTATTATACGATTACATTAAATGAAAGTAAACAATTTTATTCAATTATGAGAGAACCCTAATTTAATTCAGTCTAGTATATTTTGATCAAACTAAAATCCCACCTCGTTTGAGATGGGATAAGGATAGTTATTTGTTAAGGTATTGATTTTTCAGACTTTTTCATTCTACTACATAATGCACGTACATGCAATCATCTATTCTCTCTTTGTCTGCGTAGCGAACATAAAACAGGTGTGAAAAAGGTAGGATTCACATTTATTTTACACTCTTAATACGAATAAACTGTCAAAGCATAAGCATCCTTTTCTTATTTCCAAAGATAAATGCTATTGATGTTTCTTAACAAAAAGAGTCAACCCTCGATTATTTCTTTGGTTCGTCCTCATCCATTTTCAAAACAGCCATGAAGGCTTCTTGAGGTACTTCAACAGAACCAACTTGTTTCATTCGCTTTTTACCATCTTTTTGTTTTTCTAACAACTTACGTTTACGTGAGATGTCCCCACCATAACATTTGGCCAAGACATTTTTGCGTAGTGCTTTGATTGTAGAACGTGCCGTGATTTTTTGACCAATTGCAGCTTGAATCGGTACCTCAAATTGTTGTCTAGGAATTAGTTTCTTCAATTTCTCAACAATTACTTTTCCACGTTCAAAAGCAAAATCTTTATGGACGATAAAGCTTAGTGCATCGACTTTTTCTGAGTTCAACAAAATATCCATCTTAGAGAGATTGCTCTTACGGTAACCAATCATTTCATAATCTAATGAAGCATACCCTTTTGTACCTGATTTTAAGCGATCAAAGAAATCGTATACGATCTCTGACAATGGCATATCATAAATAACGTTTACTCGGTATTCATCCAAGTAATCCATCGTGACAAATTCCCCACGTTTACGTTGAGAAATTTCCATAACAGCCCCAACATATTCATTTGGCACCATGATCGTCGCTTTAACGTATGGCTCTTCAACAAAGTCAACAGTACTTTGGTCTGGAAATTCTGCTGGATTATCGACCACGATTTTCGTGCCATCCGTCTTTGTTACATGATAAATTACAGACGGAGCCGTTGTAATCAAGTCAAGATTAAATTCTCGTTCCAACCGTTCTTGAATAACATCCATATGCAGCAAGCCTAAAAATCCGCAACGGTATCCGAAGCCTAATGCTTGAGAAGATTCTGCTTCAAATTGCAGGGCTGCATCATTTAATTGTAATTTTTCCAATGCTTCACGTAATTCAACATAACGTGAATTATCAATTGGATATAGCCCACAGTAAACCATTGGATTCATTTTACGATATCCTGCTAATGCTTCTTTGGCAGGATTATTGGCTAAAGTAACAGTATCCCCTACTTGCGTATCACGAACTGTTTTGATTGCTGCAGTAATATAGCCCACATCACCGACCATTAGGAAATCACGACTGATTGGTTTTGGTGAGAAAATACCGACTTCAGTTACCTCAAATGTTTTATTATTATTCATCATCATGATCTTATCACCCGGTTTAACGACACCATCCATGATTCGGACATTTAATATGACCCCACGATAACTGTCGTAAACTGAATCGAAAATCAAGGCTTTTAACGGTGCGTCAAGATCACCCGTTGGCGCTGGAACTAAATCAACAATTTGTTCTAAAATATCTTCGATGCCAATTCCTGCTTTTGCACTTGCCAAGACAGCATCACTGGCATCGATCCCGATCACATCTTCGATTTCTGTGCGAACACGTTCTGGATCTGCTGCTGGTAAATCGATTTTATTGATAACTGGAATAATTTCCAAATCATTATCTAACGCTAAATAAACATTCGCTAACGTCTGTGCCTCGATTCCTTGAGCCGCATCAACAACTAAAATAGCTCCTTCACAGGCTGCTAAACTTCTTGATACTTCATACGTGAAATCCACATGTCCTGGCGTGTCGATCAAATGAAAGATATAATCTTCGCCATTTTTTGCTGTATACGTTAATTCTACTGCATTCAGCTTGATCGTAATTCCTCGTTCACGTTCTAAATCCATAGCATCCAGTAATTGATCTTGCATTTCACGGTCTGAAACTGTCTCGGTTTTTTGTAGAATTCGATCAGCAAGTGTCGATTTTCCATGGTCAATATGAGCAATAATGGAAAAGTTACGAATTTTTTCTTGTCTTTGCTTCATTTCATTTATATTCATTAATAGTCCTCATTTCTTTTATGAAAAGCTGAATAAGCTTGTGATTTCGTTAAATCAAATCGTACTGGCTCATCGCTCAGATCATTTTCAATCAGCACTTTCCATTATAGCAAGATTTCTACCAGAATTAAAGAACTTTCCCATGTTTCCTTATATAGAAGCATTAATTATCGGTCTCTTATAAAACAACATCCTCTTTTCTATTCAACTTCCTTTTGAACCTATGCTCTTCTATTTATTTGTTTACGCTTACTGGAATCTTGACTACGCATTATTTTATAATAAAAAAACATTTTTATCATTTCTTAGTAAGTAATACTCTATTTATTACTATTTTTTTGATATACTGAAGATAGAAAAATAATTGGAGATGGAAAAATGGACCAAAAAGAGTTCAAAGATAGTTTAGAATTAAAAGCCGTGGATGAGAAATATGTTGATCAGTTCAACGAATTATTAAGTTACGTCTTCCAGTTTACGGAAGCAGATTTAGAGGAAAGCGGTTATGAAAGTAAAAAAGAATTGATCAAATCAAAGCAACCGATTTTAGAACAATCTAAAGTTTTTGGCTGGTTTCATGAAGACCAGTTGATTTCTCAAATTGCGATTTATCCTTGCGAAGTCAATATTCACGGAACGCTTTTTAAAATGGGGGGCATCACAGGAGTTGGAACTTATCCTGAATATGCCAATCATGGGTTGATGCAAGATTTGATTCATCTTGCTCTTAAAAACATGCGCGAAGATCAACAATGGATTTCATATCTTTATCCCTATAGTATCCCATACTATAGAAGAAAAGGCTGGGAAATCATGTCAGACAAGTTATCTTTTAAAATCCGCGATACTCAGTTGCCTAAGCAAGTTACAGTCCCTGGTATGGTGGAACGTGTGAGTGTAGATCATGAAGATGTTTTCACGGTTTATGCAAAATTTGCTCGTCAAAATCATGGTGCTTTGATTCGTAGTGAATTTAACTGGGAAGAATATTGGCGCTTTGAAAATGAAGATGAACGAACAGCTGCTATTTATTACGGAGCAAACCAAGAACCTCTTGGCGTATTATTTTATTGGGTGGCTGAAGATGTCTTCCATATTAAAGAAATGTTTTATATTAATCAAGAAGCACGAAATGCATTATGGAATTTTATTTCAGCACATTTTTCAATGATCGATTGGGCTGAAGGTGATATTTATAAAAATGAACCTCTCGCTTTTTTATTGGATGATAGCCAAATCAAAGAGACGATTGAACCTTATTACATGGCTAGAATCGTGGATGTAAAAGAAATGTTGCTGGCTTATCCTTATACCAGCACCGCTAAACCCTTTCATTTTGTGGTGAGTGATCCTGTTGCAGAATGGAACAATGGTGTATTTAGTTTGTTGTGGGATGAAGATGATCAGGTTTCTGTAACAGATGAGCCATTAGGACAACCCGTTCATATCGATATTCAGACCTTAACGTGTTTATTAATGAATTATCGCCGACCGACTTATTTACATCGAATCGAACGGATAGAAACAGATAAAGAAACGTTGAATTCATTAGAACGAATTTTACCTGATCAAGAAGCTTACTTTAGTGATTATTTTTAAAAGCTACAAAAGTAATTATAGCAAAGGATGATTTTATGGATGATTTTCTCGTTATTCCAACTCTATTAGGTAAATCAACAGGCACTCAATTATCTTTTGCCGAAATAGAGTCAAAAATGGCCTCAAATCATACACTGCCAGAATCAGCAAAAACGTATAGCGCTTGGTGGACGAAAAAAGAACATTCCTTTTCTTTTGCTTGGTCTGCTTATGGTTATCAAGTTGAAAAAGTAGATTTGGTCAATCAAATCGTCTTTTTTTCTAAAAAATTAAAATGACAAAACAAATCGTAGAGGTGAAAAAATGAATATTTATTTTGCAGGACCAATGTTTGCAAAAGCAGATTTACGTTACAATGAATACTTAGTGAAGAAAATTCGAGAATTGGATCATTCAATCGACGTTTATTTACCTCAAGAAAATGGTGCAATCAATGATAAAACTGCATATGCTGATAGTAAAATGATTGCACTGGCGGATACTGAAAAGGTACTTGAGAGTGACTTGTTGGTAGCTGTTTTAGATGGTATTACTATTGACGCTGGTGTAGCTTCTGAAATTGGTGTAGCATATGCTAAACAGATTCCCATGATTGCACTATATACAGATACTCGTCAACAAGGAGCCGATAATCAAAAAAAATTAGCTGCATTGGGTGAAACTGCTGAGAATCAATTTCATTATTTAAACTTATATACAGTTGGTTTAGTGAAATTGAATGGATCGATAGTCAGCGATGAGGACGATTTTTTAGCATTAATCAAAAAACATCTAAACAAGTAATTTAGTTGTTCATAAAATATGAATATTGGAGGTTTTTATATGAAGTTAGAATTTGAAGATAAACAAGAAAAAAATGCCTTTTATTTTTTACTTGTTTTTGGTGTCATTACATTGATCGTCAATATTGTGAAAACTTTTATGGTCCAACCAACAGAGCAATATGTATTATTGTCATTTGAAATGATTGCAGGGATTGCCGTCATTTTTGTACCATTTATTTTCACAAAATTCACTGGATTGATTTTCCCTAAAATGGTACGCCTTTATTATTGGTTTTTCATTTGGATCGCGGTTTTTCTTGGTACTGGTTTACGCTTGATCATTGTTGTATCGTTTTGGGATAAAATTCTTCATGCTGTTAGTCCAATTTTATTAGTGGCTGTTGGATATGCAATTATTGGCTATTGTTTACGAGAGTCAGACTTTTCTAAAATTAGCCCTTGGTTATTTATCATTATGGGGTTTGCATTCGCTGGATTATGTGGCGTTTTCTGGGAGTTTTGGGAATTTCTTTGTGACTCTCTTGGTAATATGAATCTGCAGCGTTATATGACCGAAGCAGGACAACCTTATGTTGGACGAGCTGCTTTAATGGATACGATGGGTGATTTATTAACGAATACGATCGGGGCATTGATATTAACGGTTTACAGCTTTACACAAAGACGTAACCCTGATTATTTTAAAGCCTATGCGTTTAGAAAAGTAACTAAATAAACAAAGAAGAGCTTGGGACATAAGTCTTAAGACAAATAAAACAGAAGACCGAAAATCATAAAAATGTTTTTCAGTCTTTTATTTTTTAGATTATTGGGAGAATCCTTCATGTTTTCTAGCTTACTTAGCCTATATTTCCTTAAATTTACTGCGATTAACGCGAATCCAATTTCATTGTGTGCCTGTTGTTTCCCTCGAACAGAGAACCGAGTGAACCCTAAACAAGCCTTCAAATGTCCGAAAGCTGGTTCGACGTCAATTTTTCGTTGACGATAGAGTTTACCTGTTTCTTCTTCTGAAAGCAGCTGTTGAATTCTTGCTTTAAAGTATTCCCAATTCATGTTCTTTTGAATCTCACGATTCTTGTCACTCTTCGCTTTTGTACACTGGCTTCGAAGAGGACAATTCGAGCAGTCTTCACATTCATACCGTTTTAAATAACGTTTAAAGCCATATTTATCTGTACGAATAGAATAGTTTCGAAAATTCATTTTTCGTCCGTTTGGACAAAGAAACGTATCATCTAATTCCTGATACGACCAGTTTGCTGGAAGGAACGGATTTTGTTTAAACTTTTTCTTCTGTTCTTTATGGTACATGGCATAAGTGATGAGTGGTGTTCGCTCGTGATCCTCTAAAACCGCTTGATAGTTTTCTTCTCCTCCATAGCCGGCATCTGCGACAATATAGTTTGGCAGATCAAAGAAACGCTCTTTTAAAGTGGTTAAAAAAGGGCGCAATGTTCGTGTATCTGTTGGATTTGAGAAAAGATCATAGCCTAAAATATACTGACTGTTCGTGGCGATTTGAAGATTATAACCTGCTTTCAACTGACCATTTTTCATATGATCGTCTTTCATGCGCATAAAAGTGGCATCTAGATCAGTTCTAGAGTAACTGTTTCGTTGCCCTAAAATCTGTCTATGTTTTTGATAAGCGAGTTTTCGCTCTTTAAAGTCCTTGAAAAGTGTCCTTAATTTTTTAGGAATTTTTCGTTTAGAACGGATTGATTTGCGCGTAATTCCATCCTCTGCTTGTTCGATTTTTTCTGTAAACTTTTCGACAACATGCGCGAGATTTTCTTCAATCTTACCTAATTCAGTGACAGATAATTCTTTTGAGGACTCTCGCTCAATTTCAGGAATAATTTGATTCTTTAACAATTCATCGTAGAGAAAATTTGATTTTTCAGTAAGCTTTTTATCAAAGTTATCAATGGATTTTCTCCAAACAAAGGTGTATTTATTGGCGTTGGCTTCAATCTTTGTACCATCGATAAAAATGGCTTCTTCATCGATTAATTGTTCCTTGACTAATTGGCTACGGAACTGGACGAAGCACTCCCGAAGGAGTGCATTCACTAAAGGATTCACTCGAAAACGATTGATGGTTCGATAACTAGGTTGATAACTTTGAGTAAGCCACATCATGCGAATACTGTCTTTCGTCAAGGCTTCAATCTTGCGACCAGAAAATACAGATTGTGTGTAGGCACATAAAATCATCTTCATCATCATTTTCGGATGATAAGAAGAAGGCCCCATTTGATGATGAAAAGGAAGAAAGCGTTCCTCCGGAATACTTTCAACTAATTGATCAATGACAAACGCAATATCGTTTTTTTCTAACTGAAAACTAAAATCTAGAGGAAGAACGACTTGATTTGTGGTATAATTTTTAAACATAAGAACACCTCGCTGACTTATTTGTTTAGTCACTTTTATTTTAGCAAAGGTGTTCTTATTTTTGTACAAAAAAACAATCCAGATGCCAATCAATTTGACTGGTATCTGGATTTTTCGTTAGTACTTATGTCCCAAGCTCTTAAAAAATCCAACTAAACGGTGAGAGTAGAAGCAAATCCCTCTTATTTCTCGGTATCAAACGCTTCTGTCCCATCCTATTTTTAACTTTATTTCCTGCTACTTTTTAACTCTCTTTGATCTATTCCACTTCTAACTCAACTGAGATATTTCCTCTTGTTGCTTTTGAATATGGACATACTTCATGTGCAGCTTTTACTAATTCTTCTGCTGTTTCACGATCAACATCATCAATTTTCACAGATAAGACAACACCCACTTGAAAACCAGATTGTTCATCACTGAATAGTGATACAGTCGCTTTTACAGTGCTTTTTGATGTGATTTTTTTATTTGCCATCACAAGTTCTAACGCACTATTGAAACAAGAGCTATAAGCTGCCGCAAATAGTTGTTCCGGATTCGTTTTATTTTCTTGATGTGGACCAGGAGATGTCACTTGATAACTAAATGATTTATCGGGTGAAAAAACTTCTCCCTCTCTTCCGCCTGTATTGATAATGGTCGTTGAATAGATTTTTTTCATAATTAATTCCTCCCTTTCAAATTGTCATAGCTATATCGTACAATTAAATTGTACACAATATTAATTCGAATGTACACTAGTTTGCTTTAAGAAATTTTATAAGAAAAAAGACCTCAAAATGGCGATTTTTGAAGTCTCGTTTCTACATCATCTAATAATCAATTTCATTAATTTTTTGACTCAAAGTATTGATCTGTTCCATCAAAGAGAAATAGTTTTTTTCATTAAAATCAAGTTGCGTCAAACACCCTTCTACTTGATCATAAATCTTCTTCTCTAGCTGAATCGCTTTTTCAGAAAGTGAAATAATCACGATTCGTTCATCTTCTGGCAATCTATTTCGATTGATATATCCATTTTTTTCCATTCTTTTCAGCATGGGTGTCAATGTTCCTGTATCAAGTGCCAGTTTTTCTCCAATGTCGGAAATTCGCTGATCTGAGTGTTCCCATAAAACAAGTAACACCAAATATTGAGGATAGGTTAAATGAAATGGCTTTAAAGCCTTCGCATACATTCTATTAAATTGTTTTGAGGCTGTCTGTAAAGAAAAACATAATTGTTCTTCTAATCGTCTAATTTTCTTATCCACTTAATCCCTCTTTTTAATTGCTAGTATAGTGTAGTTAGATTTTACACAATATAGTTTTTAAAATCAATATTTTTTTATTAAAAAGAGTATGATTAAACGACGACATAGAAGCAGCCCGTTTAAAGATAAGCAGAAATTCACAAAAATTTTAAACGTCATTTTTGTGAATTTCTGCTTATTTTTTCGGGGATAAACGCTTCTGTTCCAGCCCCTTATTCTTCTATCGGTTCATTTTCAAACACCAATTGTTCGTTCAATAAACTGATTGTTACTTTTGTTTTCGGCATTATGCGCCCTGAAACGATTTCTTTCGCTAATGGTGTCTCCACTTCTTTTGTAATAAACCTTTTCAATGGACGAGCACCATAAGCTGGGTCATAACCACTTTCAGCAATCCATGTTTTCGCCTCATCCGAAATCACTAATTCAATTTCTTGCTGTTCCAAACGTTTTGCTAATTGAGCTGTCATTTTTCCGATGATACCTTTCACATTAGCTAAGCTTAGCGGCGTAAATAGGATCGTATCGTCAATTCTATTTAAGAACTCTGGTTTGAAATTCCCTTGTAAAATTGTCATGACTTGTTCTTCTACATTTTCTGGAATCGTTCCTTCTGGTGTTACACCTTCAAGCAATAGTTGGGAACCAATATTACTGGTCATGATCATCACAGTGTTTTTAAAATCCACGACTCGCCCTTTAGAATCAGTTAATCGGCCATCATCCAAAACTTGCAATAAAATATTAAATACATCGGGATGTGCTTTTTCAATTTCATCTAGTAAAACAATCGTATATGGATTACGTCGAACGGCTTCGGTCAATTGACCACCCTCTTCGTAACCAACGTAGCCTGGAGGCGCACCAACTAACCGAGAGACACTATGTTTTTCCATATATTCACTCATATCGATCCGTACCATATGGTCTTCTGAATCGAATAAATCCTCAGCCAACGCTTTTGCTAATTCTGTCTTACCAACACCTGTTGGTCCTAAAAATAGGAAAGAACCTAAGGGACGGTTTGGATCTTGCAGACCTGCTCGAGAACGAATGACCGCATCACTAACTGCATCAACGGCTTCTTCTTGACCAATGACCCGTTTATGAAGAGTTTCATTCAATTTCATTAGTTTTTCTCGTTCCCCTTCAACCAGTTTGGTTACAGGAATCCCTGTCAAACGGCCGACAACTTGGGCAATTTCATTTTCAGTTACGGCTTCTTGTACCATTCGTACATTGTCTTTGTCATTTTTTGCTTCAAGTTCTTTCAATTCTTCCTCTAATTGTGGAATCGTACCATGACGAAGTACGGCAGCTCTTTCTAGATCGTAATTATTTTCTGCATCTTCCAGTTCATGTTTCGCCTTATCGATTTCTCCACGCTTATTGCTGACCGCATTGACTTCTTCTTTTTCTGTTTCCCATTGCATCTTCATTGCGTTGGCTTCTTCACGAAGGTCTGCTAATTCTTCTTGCAATGCATTCAAACGTTTCTTACTAGCATCATCTGACTCTTTTTTTAATGCGGCTTCTTCAATTTCTAATTGCATCAAACGTCGTGTCACTTGATCAAGTTCAGTCGGCATGGAATTCATTTCCACTCGAATTGTTGCACTAGCTTCATCCACTAAATCAATTGCCTTATCTGGCAAGAAACGATCTGTGATATAACGATCAGATAAAGTTGCTGCAGCGACCAATGCATTATCATGTATATTAACACTATGGTGAATTTCAAAACGTTCTTTTAACCCACGTAAGATACTGATCGTATCTTCTACTGTTGGTTCTTTAACTAAAACTTTTTGGAAACGGCGCTCTAAGGCTTTGTCTTTTTCCATATATTGACGATATTCGTCTAATGTTGTTGCACCAATCAAATGCAGTTCGCCACGAGCCAACATTGGTTTTAATAAGTTTCCAGCATCCATACTTCCTTCTGTTTTTCCTGCACCAACAATATTGTGTATTTCATCGATGAATAAAATAATTCGTCCTTCACTTTTCTTTACTTCTTTTAAAACTGCTTTTAATCTTTCTTCAAATTCACCACGGAATTTTGCTCCTGCAATCAATGCACCCATATCTAATGAAAAAATGGTTTTATCTTTTAGATTTTCTGGTACATCTTTACGAACGATACGTTGTGCTAATCCTTCAATAATGGCTGTTTTACCAACACCTGGTTCACCAATCAAAACAGGATTATTTTTTGTTTTACGTGAAAGAATTCGAATCACATCACGGATTTCTTCATCACGACCGATAATGGGATCTTGATTGCCACTTTTTACTTGCTGTACTAAATCTACCCCATATTTTTCTAATGCTTTGTATTGTTCTTCTTGATTTTTAGAAGTCACACGATCTCCCCCTCTCATGTCTTCAATATTTTTACGTAGTTCTTTTTCTGTGATACCCTGACTCGTTAAATATTTCGTTAATCGATAATTTTTTAATTTCATCAACGCTAAAATCACGATTTCAGTTGCTAAAAACTCATCTTGAAATGATTCTCTAAGTTTGTCCGCTTCACCTAATAAGTTAAACAGATTTTGACTCATACTTTGACCATATTGGATGTTGCTGCCTTGGATGCTTGGATATTCATCAATTGCTTGATCGATTTCACGTTCAAAAGCTTCTACGTCAACTCCAGCGTCTGTATAAAAGTTACGTCCAAAATGATTTGGCTGCAAAAAAATCTTCCATAGATGTGCAATATCGATTTCTTGATGATGACGAGTAACTGCGACCTGTTGCGCCTCTGCGATTGCTTCTTGTAATGTCGTTGTCATTTTTTCGATGTTCATAGAATTACCTCCTAAATTTAAAAGCTGTGTAGATCCAATCAGTTCCGACTGGAAAACAGAAAACTGTAGCATTTTTATTCACGTTGTATTTTTATCTTTTTTCTGAGGAACTAGCCTACAGAGCTAAATATTGTGAAAGAATTACGGCTTCATTTGATTTTGATTTTGATTTTGATTTAAAAACAGCTCGTAAATCTCACTTATATAAATAGTATCGTTAATTTATCAAAAAAACAGTACGTCTTTTGTACTATTTTTTTAAGGTCTAAAGTTTGATCATTATTGACCTTATAAATTTATTATACTCCTTTGGTCAGTAAAGGTCAATAAATAAACGCATTTTTTTGACGAAATTTCTCATCTAATTTTATGATAACGCAATGAGCTATTTAAGCAAAAGATAAGCTGTTAGATAGACAAAAAAGATTGAGCGCCACTTTTAGTGAGACTCAATCTTTTAATTGATTTTATAGTAATTCTCCAAATCGTTTTACATAGAATTTTTTTACGATCATTACCAAGAATAAATATAAAAATACTGTCAATCCTAACCAAGCAAAATAGTTTAGAGGTAGTTCAGCCAAACCTAAGCTTTGACCAAAACTTGTAAATGGTAAAACTGTACCAACTGCGATCCCTAACGATGTGATGGTCGTCAAAATAAAGGATGCTCGACTTTGTAAAAATGGAATTTTAGGCGTCCGCAACGTATGAATCACCAAAGTTTGTGACCAAAGTGATTCTATAAACCAGCCTGCGTGAAAAATCGCAATGAAAGCAGCTTGTTGTTCCGGTCCCAGATCATGATAATTTCCGCCTACCAATTGAGGACAAATAACAAAGTACATTAATAAATAGGTGGTAATATCAAAGACTGAACTAGTCGGTCCTAACCACTTCATAAACGAACCTATTTTTGAAGCATCCCATTTCTTGGGCTGTTCCAAATACTCATCGTCTACATGATCCCACGGTATCGACATACATGAAATATCATAAATCAAATTCAAAAAGAGTAATTGCAGTGGTAACATTGGCAAAAACGGTAAAAAGATACTCGCAACAACAACTGAAAACATATTACCAAAATTAGAACTTGCCGTCATTTTGACATACTTCATGACATTTCCAAAAGTCGTTCTACCAGCTAATAATCCACGCTCCAACACCATTAAGTCTTTTTCTAATAAAATAACATCGGCAGATTCTTTTGCGATATCGACTGCTGTATCAACAGAAATACCAACATCGGCTTCTTTCATTGCTGGTGCATCATTGATTCCGTCTCCCATAAACCCAACAGTATGCCCAGCCTCTCTTAAAACTTGAACGATGCGCGTTTTTTGTTGAGGAGTCAGCTTCACGAAAATATTGTATTTTTCTGCAATGATCTTCAGTTCAAAATCATTCATTCGCGCGATTTCATTTCCTGTGATCAATTCTTCATTCGCTAATCCTACTTGTTTGCAAACTGATTTTGTCACTAAAGCATTATCTCCTGTCAATACTTTGACATCCACACCATGATTTTTTAATGCTTCTAACGCCGCTTTGGTTGTCTCTTTTGGTGGATCAAGAAACGCAAGATACCCAATCAAAACCATTTCATTTTCATCTGAAACAGAAAACTCATCAATTGTAGCCGGATTTGTTTTTTGAGATACAGCTAATACACGTAAACCATCTTCGTTTAATTCTTCAACGGTTTTCAAAATTTCTTTTTTAAGGTTTTCCGTTAAGAGGGTAACTGTTCCTTGATAGTCGACATACTTGGAAATTTCCAACATCTCTTCTACCGCACCTTTTGTGATCATTTGCGTTTTACCAGATTCGTCTTCAATCACAACACTCATGCGACGTCGCTTAAAATCAAAAGGAATTTCATCTACTTTTGTGTACTTAGAAGGATCAATCGACAATTCCGATTTGGCTGCATCAATAATCGCTACATCCATTAAATTTTTCAAGCCCGTTTGATAATAACTATTGAAAAAGGCATGGCGCAATACTCGGCTATCTTCTTTGCCATCGCAGTCTAAATGATACTCTAGGATAATTTTGTCTTGCGTCAATGTTCCTGTCTTATCTGTACATAAAATATCGATTGCACCAAAATTTTGAATTGCATTTAAATTTTTGATGATCGTTCCTTTTTTGGCCATGCTTGAAGCACCTTTGACAAGATTTGTCGTTACGATCATCGGAAGCATTTCAGGTGTCAAACCGACAGCGACAGATAAACCGAAAAGAAATGCTTCAAACCAGTCACCTTTCGTCAAACCATTGATCAAAAATACTGCTGGCGCCATTACCAACATAAATCGAATCAACAACCAAGACGTTTTGCTGATGCCGACATCAAAATTTGTTTGAGGATTTTTATCAGATACATCTTGGGCTACTTTTCCAAAAAGTGTATCATCTCCCACAGAAATAACGATTCCTTCTGCACTACCGCTGATTACATTACTACCCATGAACACAATATTTTCGTATTCAGTTTCTGCACTATTCGTATTCAATTTGTAGTCAGCTCTTTTTTCAACTGGGTAACTTTCACCTGTCATGGCAGATTGAGAAACAAACAAATCTTTTGTTTTAGTTAAACGAATATCAGCTGGAATCATATCACCTGCAGATAATTTTATAATATCTCCACAAACCACTTCTTCGATTGGAAGTTCAAGTTGTTTTTTTCTACGAACAACAGTTGCTGTTATTTGCACCATGTTATTTAATTTTTCTGCTGCTTGATTTGATTTGACTGATTGAAATAACGTCATGGTACCACTGATCAAAACCATTGCTATAATGATCATTACACCGACAAGGTCACGATCAGCAGGTGGGGCAATGACATAATCTGTTACAAACGAGATAATAGCTAAAGCAATCAAAACAATCGTAAATGGTGTAAAATAAGCTTTTATTATTTCAACGAATAACGGTGTTTTTTTACCGTAAGTGATGGTATTTTCGCCAAATGTCTCTCTTGATAATATTGCTTGCTGATTCGTCAATCCTACTTTTGAAGATTTAAAAAATGTCAATATATTTTCTACCGAGTTTCGTGCAAAATACTCATATGATTGGTTATTTTTTCTATTTAATACTACTTTTTTATCCATATAATTCTCCTTCTTTCCAAAACGCTTATCGAAGAAATTTCAAGTGTTTGATACGAGAATTCGTCATCTGAAATTTCATGATTTTTATCTATTTTAGGAATCGGACTGATGGAAAAAGAGAATCTGTTACAGGAGAATCTTGCTTGTTTGCCTTAGAAACAAATAGACAATAATAAACATATTTTCTTCAACAGATTTCTTTTTGCATAAGTCCTTGAACATCTGACTACTGTCATCCATTTGTTTCCATCTCCTTTAGCATTATATTTTTGATGATTTCAACCTTTCGTCGGTCATTTTGGGTATAAATTATTTTCTCAAATCTTTTTAAGACCACTTGTCCCTCCGAATATGCATAGCCAATGCTTTGATACCCTAAATGAGTATAAAATCCCCAAGCTTGTTTACGGCCGGTTAAAAATACTGATTGAAAATTCATAAGATCCGCGATTTTTTCTGCAAATTCAAGTAATTGTTTTCCGATACCAAATCCTTGATACTGATCATCTATCGCCACTTGTTTAATTTGCGCTATTGCCTTGCTGCTTTTAAAAAGAAGTAAGGTTCCTACAACTTTTCCATCAATCAATGCAGCCATATGGATATCCTGCTCTTCATTTACAGGTAATTCTTTGATCCATTCTTTCCCCGCGCTCGTTTTGAGGAACTTATTTCTTAATAAAATTCCTTTCCAATATTCTTCACTGTTCCAATCGATAATTTTGACAGTCACTGTTTTACCATGATAATTCCTCCGTTCTTTTAATTGCTCATTTGATTAATTTCTATGACTTCTGATAGTTGGGATAATTCGGAAATAATTGTATTCACTGCGAGCGTCCCATTTCTTGCAGCTTCGATTTCTAAAAATAGCCTTACTTTTTTACCAGCCAAATCAGTACAAGAAAATTTTGTAAAGGTTAGGCAATAGTTATCCAATAACTGAATAATTTCTGTTCTAAGCATTACTTCACTTGTATTACTAGTAATCACTGATAGGTAATGAATCGAATCGGCTTGTTCTTCTTGTCTTTGAACAGTTAAGTCATCCATTTTGAACGATAGGTTTCTTAATAAAATATTGACTAACATTAAAACAATAGAACAGATCACCCCTTCGATCACAAATCCTGCGCCAATCAAACTTCCGACTGCTGCGGAACACCATAAAGTTGCTGCAGTATTGATCCCAGTCACACTAAATCCTTCTCGTAAAATCACACCCCCAGCAAGAAAACCTATACCACTTACGACTTGAGCCGCAATTCGCGTCGGACTGCTGTCATCTTGAATTAAACCGGATAATGAAACGAATTGACTTGAGCCAAACGTTACTAACGTCATTGTTCTCATTCCAGCTAGTTTTTTTCGCCACTGTCTTTCTACGCCAATGATCATTCCAGCAAATATACTAGCGATAATATTGATTAAAAATTCATTGGTTTGCTCCTTCCCTAGATTTGTTTATCGGTGATTGGTTTTTCGCGGACATATTACTTTTTAGCAAGTACCGTTCATCCTCTACTCTGCTTTTCCAACAGTCGTAGTGATTTAAAGCAAAAAACCTTCCGCCAAAAACTCAGCGGAAGGTCATAAATAAGCGCACAAAAAAAAGCCTGTATGATCTAGTCGTTGAGTTTTGGCACTATACAACGTAAAAAGCAGAGCTTTTAGCTACCTTATGAAAAGCCTTGTAATCGACAATCCCTGTTCTACCCATTGGCATCTCTCGATGTTTTTGGGCAGTAGCCTGTGTTTGTATAGGAGCCTCACCTAACAAATCTATTTAATTAACTTACAGATGAAACTATACCACCGTTTTAAAACAAATGTCAATAGCATTTTATTCATTTTTCTAACAAAAATAAAATAACCAATGTTACAAACGTGCAGCTGCACTATTTATCAACATTGATTATTTTTTAAATTTATTATTTTTTTTCGACATTCACGACTGAATTTCCAGCGACTTGAGGTGGAATCGACATCGTCATCGCAGGTAAGCCAGCTAAAGTAAATTGAATAGTATCCCCAGCTTTAAACTCACTTTCTGTGAGGCCATCAGCCAATTGTTCCTTTGGTACATTTAAAATAACGCCATCATTTTTCATCATATTAATTATTTTTTCTGGGTCTTCAACCACTTCGACGTCTTTTAAAACGAATCGAATCGATTTGTCCACCGTTTCATTTTTCGTAGCATCTTCAACTAAAACTGCGGTAAATATTGATTGCGTTTCGTCTTTGTCTTTAGTATTCAGCGTTTCATCAATCACTTGATCTTTTTGGCTGCTCATTGCTGTTTCTTCACTTCCTTTTGACAAATCTTTTTTATTTTGTGCGCAAGCTCCTAAAGAAATCAGCGTAAATACAGTTAAAACTGCTATTGCGATTTTTTTCATGTTACGTCCTCCAAAAATTGATACTTTATTATAAGCGATAGAATCTACAATCGTCCATCCTCATCATGTATACTTAATAAAAATAAAAAAAATGAAAGGCTAGGACATAGCTCTACGAGTTAGGTCCTAGCCTTAAAAAATCTGAATAAACGGTGGGAACAGAAGTAAAAACTTCGGAAATAAGAGTTAAACACTTCTGTTCCAACCTCACTAAAAACCTGGAGAGAGGATAATCAGTAATATTCCTCTATCCATTTCTTCGATCGTTTCCAGACATTGTAATTTCTTGTGCTAAATATCGAATACGTTCCATGATTCGACGCGCTTTTAAAGGTTCTTGCTCACCTCGTTGAGTCACGGATAAATGTTTTTCTAGGTCTTTTAAATCAAGATTTGATGAAAAGAAGGTCACTAATTGCTCTTGCATTCGATATTGTAAAATAACACTTAACACATCATCGCGAATCCATGAAGTCATCGATTCTGCACCAAGATCATCGATCATCAAAACGGGTGATTTCTTGACAGCATCAAGTTTTGGACCAACCATATCTTTCCCAATTGCTTGTTTCATTTCAACTGTAAATGTTGGAAAATGAACGATTGTTGTAATAAAACCACGTTCAGCTAAGCTATTAGCAATCGCACCTAATAGGAACGATTTTCCAACTCCAAAGGTTCCTTGAAGATAAAGTCCTTTGTGAAATTCTTTTGGATTCGACGTGTATTCATTTAAAAATTTCATCGTCTCTGCCATCGCCTGTGCTCGACCTTGAGATGCTGTATCAAATCTATTTAAGCTGGCTTCTCGTACATCTTTTGGCATATCCATAGCACGAACTCGTTTACGAATTTCATCTTCTTTTTGTTTAGCGATAAGCGCTTCTGTCGGTACATAGGTGACATCAATGTAATGAAAATTCAAGGTTAGTTGAGGCTCATATCCAGGCGCAATCATTGTTGGATCATTCAGTTGGTATTTGCGTTTTTCTTGTACAAATTCGTAAAGCTTTGAGTAGCTCTTTTGAATATCTTCATCTGTTAATCGCTCACGATGTTCTTCAATAAACTGTTGAACATCCGTATCCTTCAAGACCACTTCTACCAATTCGTTGTAACGTTCACTCATATCTCTGCTTTGGATGATTTTTGACATTTCTTTTCCTACGTCTTCCATTAATTTCCGCCTCCTTTACTCAAGAAATCTTGAATTTCTTTGTCTAATCGCGCTTGCTCTTCTTTAGATAATTTCTGCTCTTCTACTGGATTATCCACCCAATCCGGTAACGTTTCTTGACGGATTGGTCGATTATTTTGTCCGTATCGTTGTCTCGTTTGTTTTTGCTCTTTACCCTTTTTAGCTAGTTCCCGGACATGTTCGATGGCTTTCTCTGGCGAAAAAATACCACTTTGTGCCCATTCATTAGCAATTCGATTCACGTAATCGGCCTTTAGTGTAGGTTGTTTTTGTATATTATAAACGTAGTTGATCAAAACATTGATCACACTGTTTGGCAGACCAGATTTACTTACTAAATATTTGACCAACGAACGTTCTTGCGGCGTTGTATAGCCACCACGCTCATTTTTTAATGCTTCTAAGTAATTCAAAGGAAAATTTTTCTCACTATCCATGATCATCTGAATATCTTGGGTTGAAAAACCAATCATTTTTAACGAATTGTAGCGATACGTCTGCTGATCCTCTGCGGATAAATCCACTGAATCATTTTTTTGAAACTCACTTGGTTTTTGTTTTTTATCAGGATCAAATGTTCTATACACAGCCCGTTCAAAATCCTTTACATCGATCTTACTTGTGTAATAATCAAATGATTTAGAACAGAAATCGATCATATCCAATTCTGTTATACCAAATAAATTATGGAAAATAAATACTTCTTCCTTAAAGCCTACTTGATTATCTGGTAATTTGATTCCGAGTTTTTCTATTCCTTGGATAAAATAGGACCAATCGAAACTATCATTGATGGCACTTGGCTTTTGAGCAGGTCTAGGCTCTTTGAATGCTTGTTCCATTCGGTTTAACTGCTTACTTTGTGAAATGATTTGTTCCTCTTTAAATAAATAAACCTCTTTAAAGCTGGCTGAAATCTCTTCAAAACCAGTCAAATTGACAAATTTGGGTTTAAATCGTTCAAACAATTTTTCTAACTTTCTTTGTCCTACACTGTTCATTAATGTCAATGACAATACTTCATCTTTAAAAAAACGTTCAGCTGTTTCAGGATGATTCAATCGGTATAAATACTGTGTTCCTAGTTCAGGATCGTCTTTGCTAAAGGTCCCTAATAACCCAATACCTTCTAATTTCTTTCTAGCGGCTTGAATTTGCTTGATACTCATATCCATCATCGTGATTAATTCAGCATGAAAAAGAGACTCACTTACCCCGATCTCTTCTACTTCTGATAAAAGGGTCAAGTATAAACTAAAAGCTTCTGCACCAATCATTGGCTGATATAAAAGCGTCAATATCTCTTGTTCTTGATTAGATAAAGGATAAGATAGTGCTACTTGAAAAATACTTTTAGGATGGACTTCTTTCCAATTGTCTTTCAAGGAAAGACCTCCTTATTCTTTCGTTGTATCTGAATTTGAAGATTTGGCTTTGTCTACGATTCCTTGTAGTTCTTTCAAGAACACACTCATATCTTTAAATTGACGGTAGACACTGGCAAATCGAATATAGGCGATTTCATCCAAATTAACTAAATCTTCCATTACATACTCTCCGACCAAAGTTGTCGAAATTTCATTTTCACCTAAACTACGCACACGGTTTTCGACATTATCGACTATTTGCTCCATTTGTTCCATAGCAACCGGACGTTTTTCAGCCGAACGGATCAGTCCGCGTAAAATTTTTTCTCTATTAAATTCTTCCCTATCACCATTTTTCTTGATGACTAATAATGGTGCTGCTTCAATGCGTTCGAATGTTGTAAAACGGTAATTGCAGTTCTCACATTCTCTACGACGACGAATGGCGCGACCATCATCCGCTTGACGACTATCGATTACACGGGAATTATTATGATGACATCTTGGACAACGCATAGTTTTCACCTCATTTTATCTTATACTATCTACAATTTAGTTTGATTTTTATTTAACTATCTGTATTATAACATGAAATGAGTGAGAAACCATCCATCTGCAATGACTTCATAAAGAATTTTATTATCATTTCATTTGGGAAAATAGCCTAATAAAAATAAAAGAAGACATGAGACACGCTTATATCTCAGTCCATCGTATCATCGCTTTTTAACGCGTCGTCCAACCTGTTTTTAAGAATTGTTACTAAGGAATAAAAGCGGATCCCTAATAACAAAATAGAATAAATAACCTACCAGGACAAAAGAGACTTCAACTTCTATCCCAAGTTTATGTTGCTAGAACAAACAATCGCATTCCCTGTTTGAGATTAAGATGCTCAAACAATTTGAGATGAATCAGAATAAATAATATCTTGAAATTTCGTCCAAAAATGTTCTGAAAGACTTTGAACTTGAATTTTTCAAATAACTGACCTGACTTTATTATCACTGATAGGACGGACAATTTATTCTAACGAATTTTCAGTTATTTTAATTTTTGTATATAGATTGATTTTGTCCACTTATTGATGTGTAAAAAAAGAAACCACGAAAAAACAATGTTTTATACGTAGTTTCACATTAATGACTTTATTAGCGTTAGATTATTGTAAAAAATATAAAGACTAAAATTCTGATATTTTACTTAAATTTATTTTCTAATACCCATTTTCCCACTAATTTCTCTGTTTCTTCGATACTGTTTTGATTATCGAATAAGATATCTGCCTTTTGTCTTTTCTTCTCGATAGGCAACTGGCTCGTTATTCGTTGTTGGGCTTCTCTTTCTGTTAAGTTATCTCGTTTCATCAAACGAGTCAATTGCATTGTTTTTGGAATGTAGACGACTGCTACCTTATCGACAAATTTCTCATAGCCTCCTTCATACAATAAAGGAATATCAACTATAACTAATGGTGCTTTACTTTTTTTATCAGCAATCTCAGCTAAAATCCTCTCTTTCAAAAAAGGAGAGAGTGTGCTATTCAATTTTTTTCTTTTTTCCTCATCAGAAAAAATGATTTCACCTAATTTTTTTCGGTCTAATGAACCATCTGAATTTAGTATTTCCGAACCAAAAAGAGAAACTACTTCCCCTAATGCCGGCATTCCTATTTCAACAATTTCTCTAGCAATTACATCAGCATCGACAACAGGGAATCCCAGACGTTTAAACACAGAAACAACTGTACTTTTTCCTGTAGCAATGCCACCGGTTAGACCTAATACCATTCCCATCAATCAATTCCTCACTTTCAAGGTTTGACACTTCGGACAAAAATGAGTGCCGCGCTGTGCAACTTTTATTTTTTTGATCGGCGTGCCACATCTTGGACATGGCGTACCTGTTTGACCATAAACATTAAGTGAAACCTGAAATGTCCCAGCTTCTCCCAACGCATTTAAATAACTTCTAATCGTAGTCCCACCAGCCTCAACTGCTCGAGCAAGAACATCAATGATCGCATAATATAATCGCTCAATTTCTTTTGGTTTTAGAGTATTCGCTGGCTGTTCAGGATGGATTTTTGCTTCCCACAAGGCTTCATCCACATAAATATTACCCAAGCCTGTGACTAAACGCTGATCCAATAATAACGGTTTGATGGCTTTATGGTGCTTTTTCAAGCCTTTACGAAATTCTAACAATTTAAATTCAGAGGGGAGCGGTTCAGGACCTAATGCTAAAATTCCTTTGTAATTTTCTCCTTGATTTTTAGGCACCAAAACCATGCGCCCAAATTTTCGAACATCAAGATAGCGTAATTCAGTTCCGTCAGTGAACCTAAAGATTACATGAGTGTGCTTGGTCCGCTCATCTTCTGGTCCATTTGTTTCATATTTTCCTTCCATACGTAAATGTGAAATCAGATCATAATTTGTTAATTTGAAAATCAAGAACTTGCCTCGTCGTGTCATTCTTTCAATTCTTTGACCAATTAACTGTTGAGCAAATAGTTCGGATTCTGATGATTCGATAATTCTTGGCCATAAAATTACAACTTCTTTGATCGTCTTTCCAACAACTAATTTTTCTAACCCTTTTCTGACCGTTTCAACTTCTGGCAACTCTGGCAATTTTTCTCTCTCCTTAGAAGAAAAAGACCGAAACGAACACATCAAAGTTTTCAAAACTTTTTCGTTTGGTCAGTCTTTTTCATGTTATTTTAGTTCACTACTTCGCTTCGTACCAAGTTTTGCCCCAACTACTGTCAGTCAACAGTGGCACATGTAAAGCAACAGCATTTTCCATTACTTCTTTCACTAATTCATCTAGTTTTTCCAGCTCAGATTGAGGCGCTTCAAAAACAAGTTCATCATGCACTTGCAATAACATCGTTGCTTGCATGTTTTCTTCTTCCAAACGTTTCTGCATATTGATCATCGCAATTTTCAAAATATCAGCAGCACTTCCTTGGATCGGCGTATTGATCGCAGTTCGTTCTGCAAACGAGCGTAAATTAAAATTGCGCGAATTGATGTCTGGTAAATAACGTCTGCGGTTATATAAGGTTTCAACATATCCTTTATCTTTGGCATCCCGGACGATATCTTCCATATATTTCTTAACACCTGGGTATTTTTCAAAGTAGGTATCAATATATTCTTGTGCTTGTTTTCTCGTAATGCCTAAATTTTGTGACAATCCGTAATCACTGATTCCATAAACGATCCCAAAGTTTACCGCTTTGGCTTGACGACGCATATTTGGCGTCACGTCTTCTGGTTTTTCAATGCCAAATACACGCATCGCTGTACTTGAATGGATATCTTGACCTTCTATAAACGCTTCTTTTAAATGTTGATCATCTGAAATATGAGCTAGCACTCGTAATTCAATTTGAGAATAATCGGATGAAAAAATCAACCAATCTTTTTCTCTAGGAACAAACGCCTCACGAATTTTCCGTCCTTCTTCTAAACGGATCGGAATATTTTGTAAGTTTGGATCAACAGAGCTTAAACGGCCTGTCTGTGTTAAAGTCTGAACGTAGCGAGTGTGGATTTTATCGTCTGGTTGAATTACTTTTAATAGTCCTTCCACATAGGTTGATTGAATTTTAGCGATTTGACGATAAACGAGAATATCTTCCACAATCGGTGCTTGTTCTTTCAATTGTTCTAGTACATCAACAGCTGTTGAGTAGCCAGTCTTTGTTTTTTTTATAACAGGTAGCTCCATTTTTTCAAATAAAATCACACCTAGTTGCTTCGGTGAATTTAAGTTGAACTCTTCTCCGGCTTCTGCATAAATTTTTTGTTCGATTTCCTGTAGTCGATTCGAAAATTCGATACGCATTTCTTTCAATCGATTTGCATCTACACGAATTCCAGTAATTTCCATATCGCCTAAGATTTTTGAAAGTGGTAACTCCATTTTATAGAATAAATCAGCTTGATTTTTTTCAACTAATTCTGCATCTAATTTTTCTGAAAGAAAATGAATAGCATTGACTTTTCGTGCAAGATGGCTGAAGAATGCTTCATCATCTTCTGGCAAGCCTTTTTTTGCCCCTTTTCCATAAACGGATTCATCAGAGTGAATATCCGTATAGCCATAATGTTGTGCTACGCCTTCAATATCAGCATTATTATCATTTGTATCTAATAAATAAGCCGCTAGTAATACATCAAATGCAATACCTTGAGGTTTCCCTACATAACGGTTAAGTGAGACATAAGTCCGTTTGGCATCATAGACTGTTTTCTTGTACTTTTCGGAAAGTAACCAATCAATAAAAGGCTGGCTTTCAAATAGTTCTAGACTATTCGTTGCGTATACCTTATTTTTATTTCCCCATGCCACTCCTACAATCGGCGAAGTATGGTAATTGTCTTCCAGCATTTCAACATACAAAGCCATGTCTTCCGTAAACATTTCTTCGGTGAATGTATCCACAACATCAAAGTGAACATCTGTTAGTTCAACTGTCTCTTCTTCAACATTTAGTTTACTTAACATTTGTTTGAATTCCATTTCCTTGTAGAATGGAATTAATTTTTCTAAGTCTTTTCCTTCATATTTCAGTTCATCAATCGTTATCTCTACTGGAGAATCCACATTGATTGTCGCTAAACGTTTAGACATAAAGGCTTGTTCTTTGTCATTTATCAGGTTTTCTTTCATTTTACTTTGTTTTAAGCTATCGATGTTTTCATATACACCTTCTACTGAACCAAATTCTTTCAATAATTTAATAGCAGTCTTTTCACCGATTTTCGTTACACCAGGAATATTATCTGAAGTATCTCCTGCCAAACCTTTCATATCAATGATTTGATTAGGTGTTAATCCATCATATTTTTCAGCTACATGCTCTGGTGTGTAGGATTCTAAATCACTAACACCTTTGATCGTAATATCAACTTTTACTGATTCAGTTGCTAGTTGTGTCAAATCTCGATCTCCTGATAAGACAACGACATCAAATTCGTCTTTGGGAACCTTTGTCGCTAGTGTGCCAATAATATCATCTGCTTCATAATTGTCTAGCTCATAATATTTTACACCTAAACCAGTCAGCAATTCACGAATGTAAGGCATTTGTTCTTTAAATTCTCCTGGCGTTTTTGAGCGCCCGGCTTTATATTCTGGATAAAATTCAGTTCTAAAGGTTGTTTTTCCCGCATCAAACGCGACTAAAACATGCGTTGGTTTTTCTTTTGTCATAACGTTTTCAAACATATTGTTAAACGCATAAACGGCATTGGTATGTAACCCATTTTTATTTTTAAAACGTTCTAGGGAATTATGCAAAGCAAAAAACGCTCGAAATGCTACGCTGTTTCCATCAACTAATAGTAACTTATTTTTTGTCATCTTTTTTCTCCTCATCTTCAGCAAACTGGTTTCATTACCATTCTAACAAAAATCTGTCAACTTTGCAGTAGGAAGGAACTAAAGTTCGTAAAGCTTATTTGAAAAAAAAGAAGACCCGCTCTGCACACTCAGAGCGGGTCAATTAGGAGTTCACACAAATGAAATTGTTTTCTTGTAACTATTGTCTTTTTTATATGTCCTTATAGTACAAGTTATTTGTGAATAATTTATGAACGAATCGTTTATAAAGTGTAATTTTTTAGAGAACACTACTTAATTTTTTTCAAAAAATTATAAACTCAAGATTTCACAGGTTCACAAAAATACACAAAATAAAATCGTCTAGAATGAAAGTAGTCTTTCATTTTTTTCACAGTCAGTAAAGACTACTCTAGACTCTTTCAAAACTTAGTTCTTTATCTTAAAAAACTTGGTGTGATCTGGGAGAAATAAAGGAGATATTCTTTATAAATTTTTTAATCATACAACTAAGGTAGAATATTCCCAGCTACACGATAAATTTCGTACCATTCTTCTCTACTTAATACAATATCCGCGGCTTTAGCGATCTCTTCGATTCGTTTTTTATTCATTGTTCCTGCTATGACTTGCATTTTTGCAGGATGTCTTAAAATCCACGCAGTAGCAAGACCTGTTGAGGTGCAATTATGGCGTTCAGCAATTTGATCTAATGTTGTATTCAATTCTGAAAATTTTTCATTACCAATAAAAACACCCTCAAAAAAGCCATATTGATAAGGAGACCAGGCCTGTATCGTCATTTGATTCAAGCGAGAATAATCTAAAATACTACCATCTCTATCAACACTTGCTTCATCAGTCATATTCACGTGAATTCCTTGATCAATCATACCAGTATGCTTGATCCCAAATTGCAACTGATTTGCTAAAAGAGGTTGATTCACTGTTTTTTTCAATAGTTCGATTTGCATTGGTTTTTGATTACTAACTCCGAAATATTTCACTTTACCTTGTGATTCTAGCTGGTCAAAAGCCGCTGCTACTTCTTCAGGCTCAACAAGTGTATCTGGTCTGTGTAGTAATAATGCATCCACATAATCTACACCTAGACGCTTCAAACTGCCTTCAACTGAAGCAATAATGTGTTCCTTTGAAAAATCAAACATCCCTTTACGAATCCCACATTTTGTCTGGATAATAATATCTTCTCTTTTAATTGATGTTTCTTTCAATGCTTTTCCAAAAATTGTTTCACATTCACCGCCACCATAAATGTCAGCATGATCAAAAAAATCTATGCCATGATCATAGGCTGTTTCAATAATTTCTGCGGGCTTTTCAGCGCCATTCATTCTCATACAGCCAAGAATAACTGATGCTGCTTGTAAATCACTTGTCCCAAATTGTATTTTTTTCACAAAAAAACCTCCTAAAATTGTATTCACAGATATAGTTTAACACATTTAGATGAAAGGGCTTCAATTTGAGACTTTTTTTAATAATTTTTCTATTTGAAAAAATATATTTTCGGATATTTCAGGTTCAATAATCAAGATATGATTATTACATTCATGATTTAATGCCTGATAGACCACAGTCGTCAAAATAATGTCTGCATATGCAATAGAATTACTTGTTCTAGCGTAAATCACAACTAGATTAAATTTGTTATTAAAAAAATTAGCAATTCTTTGTCCTATCTCTATTTCTTTTTCAAGTGGTAAGTCAGTCATTAAACAAACAAATAATCTTTTCTCATTATAAACTGGTGGAATAAGCGAACTTAAAATCATAAAATAACGATACCTTAATGCGTCATTTGGTATTCTTTTATATATTGCATGTTCTTTAATTAGTTCAAACAAACCCTCATCAAGTTTCCTCATAAAATTGGGATACTTCGCTTGCAACGATTTTACTGATTGATTTTTTTCAAACAAAAATCCTGATATTAGTTCGTAGTATAAATGAAAACCCAAAAAAGCTACCACACTTGTCTTTGAATGGCTAAATTTTTTATCCCAAAATACTCGCCTGAATTTATTCGTGACAATTAATGTATTTAGAAAACAAGTCGTCTTCTTTAAATAGTGTTCTTCAATTATGTATGCCTGCATACTTGTTCCAAAATAAGGTAAAAAACTAGCCTGGATAATTAAGTAAAGATAAGCTAATTCTTCAAAATCCCAATCTAAATCGATCACTTCTTTTCTTATTACTTTTACAAATTTGAAAAAAATAGAACTATTCTCGATATACTGCTTCCACTCTTCCTTGATCAAGATCTTTTTCCCTTTTTGGTAACGCCATATCGTAATTTGAATGATACGAAAAATGGTTTCCTTTTGCAGATCGTTGATTTGCATTTGAAAAAAAAGAACTAACTGATCGGTCAATTGTTGGTTTTTGTCTTTTTTAAATAGTAAAAATTTATTGTCTGTCCCTTGGTAAGCAAACCAGTAAAAATGTAAGATCAAGGCTCTGATCTGCTCCTCTTCTCCCATAAGTTGATAGGTTCCTCTTTTTAAATAAATATTAAATTTTTTTAACCACTCATTGATCTTTTTCACTCGTCTTCTCATACTTGACTCACTGATCAATAAGTGTTTTGCTAGTTGCTTAGCTTGAATATCCTCCTCTTCAATAATTGCTTTTAAAAAAGTAACTTCTGGTAAATCATTTAAATACTGAACTAAAAATAACTCTAAATAGATATCTTTATCTCTTTTTATGTAGAAATATTTTTTTGCTTGACTACAAATAGTCAAATGATCCGCAAGCTGATAACGTTTGAATAACTGATTGAGCTTTTTCATAGACCTTACGATAGTCTTGGCATTGATGTTTAATTCACGAGATAGTTTCTCTAATGAATTATTATTTTCAGTTGATTTTAATAAGTTAAAAAGTCCCAGTAATTTTCTTGATTCAAAATCAAGAATCTCTTTATAATCCATTTCAACCCCCTATGTATAAAGTAAATAGTCATTACATTGATCGAATTCAAAAAAAGTAATGAATATGCATATAAATATACGCAAGATTCATTACTTTTCATTTTTAATTAATTATGAACACGTAAAGTCATGGCATTTGCAGCCACAATTACAGTACTCAAAGACATCAAAATTGCGCCAATAGCCGGATTCAAGAGAATGCCCCATGGAGCTAAAACACCTGCTGCAAGTGGAATTGCGATGATATTATAACCCGCTCCCCACCATAGATTTTGAATCATTTTATGTCGTGTTTGCTTTGCCAAATCTAAAAATCTAATAATATCTTTCGGATCACTATCAGTCAGCACCACGTCAGCTGAATCAATAGCGACATCCGTTCCAGCACCTATTGCAACCCCGATCGTTGCTCTAACCAAGCTTGGAGCATCATTGATCCCATCACCGACCATCATGACTTTTTTTCCTTCACTAACATACGCTTGAATAATTTTTTCTTTATCTTCTGGCAATAGTGCGCCATGAAATTCATTGATCCCTAAATAATTGGCAACTGATTCGGCCGCTACTTTATTATCACCTGTCAACATTATAGGAATGAGTCCTTGCGCTTTTAAATCAGAAATGAATTGTTTTGCTTCAGGTTTTACTACATCTCCTAACGCAATCATAGCTATTAATTGATCATCGATAATTAAGTAACTTAACGTATTTCCTTGCTTTTGGTAACGCTGTTTCAATGAACGATCAAAAGAGATAGTCAACCGATCTACTTCTTTTTCATTAACAATTTTACTTATTTGTCCATTCACCGTACCGATGAGTCCTATGCCAGAGATATTTTGGAGATTTTCAACTTTATAAGGAGAAATAGCTTCTTCTTTTAGATAATTCATGATACCGATCGCTAAGGGATGATTAGCATCGTTTTCTAAAGCACCGATTACTTTTAAAGTTTCTTTTTGTGTGATTTTGTTCGTGATCATTTCAATTCCTGTTACTGTGAATTTGCCTTCTGTTAAGGTACCTGTCTTGTCTAACATGATATATTGCATATCGTTTGCTTGTTCCAATGCATTTCGATTTTTTAATAATAAGCCGTGCTTTGCTGCAATTGAAGTAGAACGTGCCACTACTAAAGGTATCGCTAAACCTAAAGCATGAGGGCAGGCAATAATAAAGACTGTTACCATACGTTCAAACGCAATACTTAAATCGTGATCTATGATCAGCCAGACAATAAATGCTGATAGACCTGCTCCAAGTGCAATATAGAATAACCATTTAGCAACTCGGTCAGAAAGAGATTCTAACTTTGATTTTTCAGTCTGTGCTTTTTTAACCATATCCATTACTTTTGAAAGATAACCTGTCTTACCAGTACCAGTTACACTTATTTCAATGGTTCCACTTCCGTTGACAGAACCCCCAATTACTTTATCTTTTTCATTTTTTGTGACTGCTTTTGATTCACCTGTGACCATTGATTCATCAACGGAAGTGTTCCCTTTAATGATTATGCCGTCAGCAGGTATTTTATCCCCTGATCGAACAACCAAGTGATCATTTTGTTTAACTTCTTGTAGTGGCACTTCTTCTTCACTGCCATCCTTATTCAATCGCTTAACTTTATCTGGTAAAAGTTCCGCCATTTTCTGCAAAGCATCACTAGCATTTGAAATAGCATTCATCTCAATCCAATGTCCTAATAACATGATAACAATCAGAGTGGCCAGTTCCCAGAAAAAATCCATTACGTGATTTTGTGGGTTCAATTGATTCATGATAAAGGCATAAACACTATAAAAATAAGAGACTGAAATCCCCATTGCGATTAACGTCATCATTGCTGGACTTTTTTGTTTCAATTCTGATTTTGCCCCCTTTAAAAAGGGTTCTCCACCGTATAAAAATAAAATTGACGCTAAAATCAGGACTAGCCAATCAGAGCCTTTAAACGTAAACTGAAATGGCAAATCAACCCCCATCATCGGTGAAATAAATAGAATCGGGACCGCAAGAATCAGTGAAAACCAAAATTTTTGCTTAAAATTACTCATATGCATACTGTGGTCCATACCAGACCTCTGCTCTTGATCATTTATAGAATTGTTCATCTCTTCCATTCTATGAGAATGTTGTTTAACATGATTTTTTTCATTGCTACTCATTTTAAAAACCTTCTTTTTCTAGTTAAGATTTGTTTATGCCGTACTCTTATTTTTTCAAGCATAGCACAAGATATCTTTTACGAAAAATAAAGTCTCTTAATTAATAAAAATAAGATTTTTTTGCGTATTATAATTTTAGAAGACCTTTTAATGCCAAGTATAACTCTTTAAAATCCAAAGCATATAATCTCTTTTCTCCTTTATTCTATTGTATTTTCTATAATAAGTATCCTTGACAAATCTATATACACTTTTCTTTGATTCCTGTTTTATTTCTACATACATTTGCTTGATTGCGTTACGGTTTGTTTTGTATTTTTTGCGATTTCCCCCAGTAAATCCATAAAATATATCGATGCCTTCAGATTCTTTCGTCATCGGTGAATGGTGGACTAATTCGTTTTGTGTTTTCTTTAATTTTTTTAGTAGTTCCTCTGTTACTTCTTTATCAAAATTTCGCTTTACGATCACCTTACAAAGTCGCGTGTATTCGATCTTCGCAACATGATTATAAACATGGCTTGCGTAATCTAATCCTTTATACAAGACGTTTGCGCTAAAAGTCATATTTACTAGTAATTTGTACTGCTGCACACAGTTTTCCTCCATTTTTTGTTTGTGTTCTTGGTGCGGAATTTCTCTGTTCAATCTTTCTAAAAATTGGTAAAGAAGACGATTTTTTTGCTCCTCAATTCTAGCTATTTTTTTCATTTATACTTATCCTCCTTTAAAATGAATATTTTTCGGCAAATTTTTTCATAAAGTTTAAAACGAACTATTTTATAGTTGTTTCATATTTTTTCAAATATTAAAGATGAAAATACCAACGAAATAAACTATATCATTCTAACGCACAAAAAAATTTATATAAGAAAACAACAAATTGAATATTTTTCGGTATAAAAAGAATACCATTTTATAAAGGGAATTACAAGAACAAAATGAAAAAAAAACTATACACCTCTTCTTGAAATAATGATATAGTAGAAGAGAAGGCTTTTATCCAGAAAAAAAATTATTAGTTCGTTTTAGCTATAAGGAGGTATTATTTTGGAAATTGACTTAAAAGAAGCTGGAAATAGAATCAAAGAAATTAGAAAGAAACATAAATATTCAATGGCTCTTTTTTCAAATTTAATTGGAAATTCTAGCGCCAGTACCGTAAATAATTGGGAAAAAGGAAATAATCTACCCAAATCAGACAGACTAGAAAAAATAGCAATTCTTGGTAACACAACTACTGATTGGATTCGCTATGGAGACTTTACGGAGTATGTAAAAAAATTATTAGCTGAGGCCAATTTACGCAAAGAATTAGACCTCGATCAGCTTGAACAATTGCTTGTTGCATTGAAAAAACAAAAAATTACTTACGGGCAAGATTTGGAGATTCTAACCAAAGCAAATGAATTTTTTCCGTATTTATTTGACACTCGTTATCAATTAAATCTTTCAGAACAACATGCACCACTTATTGCCGAAGATTTTGTTACTTACAAGATTGAACAAAATGATCGTTATAGAAAAGATTTTCTACCTATGATCGAAGAATTATTGTATGATTCCAGTGAAAAAGAAATAAATGCCTCTGTATTATTCCTGGTACTCGATCTATTAAAACGTACTAAAACAAGTAAAAATCATCTTTCTATTCCTAAAATTCTTACTATTTTGTCTGAAGTTCTCACTAATGATATAGCGTATAAAAATAATTCGACATCAAAAGTAATAGATTATTCAGATATCACTAACACTCGCGATAAAAGTAATCCCCTTTCAAAAAAAATAGTCACTAAAAAATACACACAAACCAAAAATGATCTCCTTTATCTACTTGATGAATTTTATTTTGAAAAGCGAAAAAAATAACCTGTTTTTATTTACTATTACATCTATACTTTCTTATTAATGGTAAGTTTCATATATTACAATTAGATGATACGCTGATTGCCATATTTTAAATTTCACTCTTTTTACTTTTTCTTGCTGATTAGACCTGATTATTCTTCAAAAATTATGGTATACTTTAATTTGTCTTATTAAGGAATTATAAAGGCTTTTTTGAAAAGTCATACACATAAAAAATGATTAATATAAAGCGAGGAACGCCAATTGAAGAAAAAATTACTGGTTACACTTTCATTTATGTTATTAGTAAACATTGCGCCAATAAGTGTATTAGCTGATGATATCGATCAAAAAATCGAAAATCAAACAAAGAAAATCGAAGATATCGTAAAAAATGAAAAAGATGCCAAAGATTATTTAGCAACTTTAGAAACTGAGATCAAAACGATTGAAACAGAGTATCAAACTGTCCTCTCTGAAAAACAAAAACACGAAAAAGAAATGAATAAATTAAATACAGAAATTTCAAATTTACAAACAAAAATCAAAAAAAGAGATGAGCAATTACGAGCTCAAGCTAGAACAACTCAAACAAACCATGAACAAGAATCAATTTTGACTGTTTTATTGAGTGCTGAATCGGTTTCTGATGCCATCTCAAAAGCATTAGCTGTTAATACCTTAGTTACTGCGAATAATGATATCTTAGCTGCTCAAAAAGAAGATAAAAAAGAACTTGATACATTAAAAGTCTCTCTAACTAAAACATTGGATACTTTAGAGAAAAAAACAGAAGAACTTGAAGAAAAAGAATCTGCTTTAGCCGAAGCAAAACTTGAACAGAACGTAAAAATAAATGAGATTTCAGCAAGTCTCGCTAGCGAAACTGCTGAAAAAGATAAGTTCATCAAACAAAAAGAAGAAGCTCAAAAAATAAAAGAAGCTCAGTTAAAAGCAATCGCTGAAGAAAAGAAAAAAGAAGCTGCAGCCAAATCCGCAGCTGAAAAACAAGCGAAAGAGCAAGCAAAAGCAAAACAAGCAGCTCCTTCTCAAACTGCTGAAGTAGAAGAACCAGCAAATGTAACTAATACTAATACTAGTAATAACGATCTTGCTGAAAACGCCCAACAAGCTCCTACTCCTCCATCCTCTTCTGGTGGTTGGTCTGCTCCAGTATCCAACTTGACTATTACTAGTGGGTTTGGCGGTCGTGAAGATCCTACTGGAATCTCAGGCAGCTTCCATGACGGAATCGATTTTGGTGGCGCAAGTGGTACACCGATCATGGCTGCTCGAGCAGGTGAAATCGTTAGTGCTAATTATAGCGGTATGGCTGGAAATCACGTTGTGATCAAGCATGATAATGGCTACTATTCATATTATCTTCACATGAGTAGTTTAAGTGTTGCTGCAGGTCAAAGTGTCAGCGCTGGACAAATGTTAGGTGGCATGGGAACTACTGGTAATTCTACTGGTGTTCATTTACATTTTAGTATTTCAACAGGATTATGGAGCGGATTTGTAAATCCAGCACCATTCCTTGGTTTATAACAATCGATCAACGATAAGAAATCATGGCTACTTTGATTTCTTATCGTTTTTTTATTTATCACTACTTCTTATCTATTCATTTACCCTCTATTGATAAACATGATATAATGAAGTTAGATAAAAGAAAGGTGCTGATTAAAATGATCAATAACTATTCAAATATCTTAGTTGCCGTTGATGGATCAAAAAATGCTGAGTTGGCCCTAACACATGGTGTTGCTATCGCAAAAGAAAAAGGTGCTACCTTGTATTTATTATCTGTTGTTGACGAGAATGCGATCAGCCATAGTTCTTATGCCTATTCAAAAGTGCTTGCTGAAGAAAAAGAAGCAATTGAAAAAGAACTATTAAAAAATATTTATTATGCTACTGAGCAAGGGTTAGATGATGTGATACCGATTGTTGAAATTGGTAATCCAAAAGAGATGATCTCTTCCATTATTCCTAATAATCAAGCAATCGATTTGATTGTTATAGGTGCTACTGGTAAAGGTATGATCCAATCCAATCAGCTTGGTACTACTACGACTTATGTTGTACAGAATGCACCTTGTAGTGTTTTCGTTGTAAAATCATAAAACTGTTAAAATACTAAAAGCGCACAGTCAACTTTTATTCAGCTGACTGTACGCTTTTTTCGATGTTAGTCCTTTAACTTTCCAATTAGAATAAATCGATGTTGATTGTTATAGAGGAAACCTTTGGTCAATAATTCTTCTTTTAACTCAAATAATTGATTAGAATGAGTTTCTACAGCAAATTCTGGATATTCCCATGGAATTCTTTTTACATAATAAATCAGACCTTCCATATCATAAAAATGCTGATATGGAAAATATTCTTTAGCAAACAGACACTCAAAATTTTCTTTTAGCAATACTTTTTGTGCTGATTCTAGTGTCCACTCTGCGTTTTTTGCTTGGGCATTGACACACAATTTTTTTGAGAGAATATGCCCGTTTTGATCACCAACTTGTTGTGTAATAAACAATCCACCTGGCTTCAACACCCTTCGCACTTCTTTGAGATCATATGATTCATGATTATTTAGAACAATATCAAAAGAATTGTTTTGAAAATTCAATTGATCTGTTTCATCAACATAAACGATAGTCACACCTTTTGGTTGAAGTTTCTTTTTTAACAGTTGATAATTTGGCAGCCAGCCTTCCGTTACAGAAGTCTTTTGATATGGATGATTGAATGACTGCAGCAATTCTCCGCCACCCGTGCCCATATCAAGTAAAACCATCTCTCTAGACAAATTTTCACGAACGAGATCAGAATAACTCCAAGGCAAAACTTCATGAGCCCAACGGCCGTTCATATATGAAAAATCCCAACCTTCAAATCCTAATTGCTCTATTGTTTTCCAATATTTTATTAATTCCAGTTCTTTCATAACGATCCTTCCTTACATGTTTTTTTATTGTAAGTTAGATACAGCTATGCTCTGTTCTGATAGAAATGATTCACTCAATACAGCCTCTATCAGCGCTATAACTGTATCAAGTAGTTACTTCGTCGCATCACTTTGCTATCCATTTCCCTTCAGCTCCTGATTTTATTTTAATCCGATGTAAATACATCATGTGATTCATCTTACGTATAACACAACACATTTCTAATTCAAAATCAGAATATACAGCTATTATCTATTATTCTTTTATCGTTGGCTCAATAAAATAATCTTCAATAATAGTTCCTTGATCAAAATGAAGAATTCGCTGGCAAGTTCGGCTGAGAAACTCTTTGTCATGAGTGATTACTACTACCAAAATATTTTTTTGATGTAGCCAATGTATAGTATTACTGACTTCTTCCATGTGGATCAAATCTAATCCACTTGTCGGTTCGTCAAAAATAATAATTTTTTTTCCTGATAATAAGGCACTCGCAATTGCCACACGCTGCTTTTCACCACCTGATAAGGTTTGCGGGTGGCGTAATAAAAGTGGCTCCAAATTCAGCATAGCAACGATTTTATCAAACTGATTGGTGTTTTTTGCATTCAAACTTATTTCTTTTTCGACTGTTTCAAAAAATAATTGCAAGTTCACATCCTGCATCACCACAAAACTTTCTTTGATCAACTCTTTTGGACGCATAATTTTTTGGTTGAGCTTAATGAATCCTTTTTTTGGTTTAATTAATCCTGATAAAAGTTTTGAGAACGTTGATTTTCCTGCTCCGTTATGCCCAATGATCCCGGTGATGTAAGAATTTGTTACTGTTAAGGATGGAATTTCCAATCCTTTTGGTTGTTTGCGATAATGAAACTCCAGTCCATCAAAGGTTAAACAAATATTTTCTTTTGCTTTAACAGGTTTGGAAGTCTTTTTAATAGCCGTTTGCTCGAGGGCCCGCAATCCCATAGACTGAATATCTGAAGATGATTTTTCTATCATTTCTTGTTTCGTATAATCATTGACTATTTCGCCCTTATTCATGACCAAGTAGCGATCAGCGAGATCTGTCAAATAATACAAACGATGTTCAGACACTATGATCGTCATCCCTTGATTTTTTAATACTTGTAAGTAGGCTTTTAACTGTTCTATCGTTGCTTCATCCAAGTTACTTGAAGGCTCATCTAATAAAAACAAACGATGATTCAACATACTGGCAGAAGCAAACGCGATCAATTGTTTTTGTCCACCAGATAAATGAAACATACTTCGGTCTAAAAAGGCTTCCAAAGAGAACATACTTGTTATTTCATTGATTCGTTCAATCATTTCTCCTCTTGTCACGCCATAGTTTTCCATCGCAAATGCCAATTCAGAATAGACATCACTAGTAAAAAACTGTGTCTTAGGATTTTGAAACACAACCCCAATAGCACGAACATACTCGTTAAATTCTTTTGTTAGCAGTTCTTGCCACAAAATAGAACCCGTACCTGTCAACTCCCCCATGTATAATTCTGGGATCAAGCCATTTAAAATTCTTAACAATGTTGATTTTCCGCAACCACTTTTACCACATAAAACAATAAATTCACCTGCATTGACCTGTAAATCTACCTGTTGGATGATCTTTTCTTGGTCTTCATAGGTAAAAGTAACGTCATGTAAATCAATCATCACGTCAACCTCCCAACGATTCCACAAAGAATCAGACTGCCGATCAATATATAATCTTGAACATTAAAACGAATCTCATAAACACTTGTATGAGCTTTTGGATTAGCTAATCCACGAACTAAAGCTGCTGAAGATAAATCAAGAGATGTGTTTTCTGCCGACATCAAAATCGGAACAATGATATACTCCATCGTTTGAAGCGGATGTATGAATAAATCAACGGTAGAAATAGCAATCCCACGATACTTCATCGCGTTACGAATACTTCTAAAATCTTGAAGCAGTATAGGAAAAAATCGAAATAACACAGTTAATGGTATGATCAAACCAAACGGTACGTGACATTTTTTTAAAGCCGCGATCCATTCACTGATTTTCGTCCTATTCATGGCAAAAGCCGCCGCCATGATCGTTGGTAACATTCGACGATTTCCGACAAATAAAAAATCGAAGAATGCTACGATCGAATGATCAATAAAAGGAAACATCAAATGATCACCTAAGACAAGCAACCAAAAGATGCCATAGAAAATCGTTCCTTTTTTTAAACTGCCGTTTAAAATAAATAGTATATACATTAGCGTTACAAATAAAATTTCTGCCTGAAATGGTATAGGAAACATCAACAACAAACTGGCAAATAAAATCGTACAAAGTTTACTTCTCGGATCAAACGTCACGTATACTTTTTCCATAATTTTTTCCTTTAGCTTTATCAAAATGTTTCTCATAAATTTTTTGTCCGATCATTATGCCTAAAATACTACAGATAATAACAGCTGCGACACAAAAATAAAAGGTTGTTGTTGTGATCGGAGCAAATACTTTATCGATATACACAGCATCTTTTCCACGTGCTATCAATGAATCAATATAAGCATTTTTCATGAACCACAATGGCAATACTGGACCCATCAAACCAAAACTAAAAACAGTATAACTAACTGTTGTTCTTACTTTTTCATTTAAATTTGTACGATAATGAATCAAATCAGCAGCTAGCGCACAAAGAATATTTGGCAAAAAAGATAACGGAAAATGACCGGAGATTAAAAAGAATAGTCCCATGACACTCCCCATGATCGTGATTGCACCAAAACGTGGAATTCGTTTTATCACCAATAGATAGATGATTCCTGCAAAAAGAGCTGTAGCACTAGGAATCAGAACCGAATTAAAGGCTGGAATCGTAAAACGTAAAATAACCATAGCAATCGTTACGACTAAAAAATATATGGCTGTATAAATACCAATTGAAATAAAATCCTGAATTTTTAACTTTTTCATTCTTGTAACTACCCTTCTGACTATAATTGTAAATTTTATACTTTATTAATACTATAGCTGTCAGCATCATTTAATGCAATTTATTTCTGATTGATATGAGTAAATATGCTGATAATTTGCTGCATTTTTTCTGATAGTAAAAAATCATTTACGTGGAAATCTATTTATTTATCCTTTATTCATTAACTCCCTTTTTTCCGTGTTCAGTTAGTATATCATAAGATAATGATCCTCATATTTTTTATCTTATTTTTCATTTAGCAAACGAACAGAAGAGATCAAGACAAAAAATTACTTTTGCCTTGATCTCTTCCTATTATACTCAATTATTATTCTAATGCGTTGTTCCTGTATTCTCTTCGATATCTACTTCAGTTGTCACCGCGGCTTCAATTGCATAGCTCAGCGAATCAGCAATCGTTTGAATGGGCATTGAAGCTGTTCCTACTGGACGATCGATTACCTGTGTTGGTTCAAACGGTACATGGATAAAACCCCCTTTCACATCAGAAAATTCTTTATCGATCATATACAATAAACGATACATAATATCGTTGCAGACAAATGTACCCGCTGTATAAGAGATGTAAGCCGGTAAACCATGTTTCTGTACATTTTTCATCATCGCTTTGATTGGCAACGTTGTAAAATAAGCTGTTTCCCCATCTTCTTCCAGTTTTGTTCCAATTGGTTGGTTTCCTTTATTATCAGGAATTCTTGCTTCCCCCAAATTGATTGCTACTCGCTCAAATGAAATCGCACTGCGTCCACCTGCTTGTCCTACACAAATCACGATATCCGGATTATGCTCTCTGATCGCAGCTTCTACTACTTCACCGCTTTCTTTAAAAACGGTTGGTATTTCTAATTTGATTATTTCGGCTCCTGCCACCTCATTTGGAATCATTTTAACTGCTTCATATGCTGGATTAATAGAATCTCCACCAAATGGATCAAAACCTGTGACTAAAACTTTCATTGTAAATCTCCTCTCTGATATAAACGAGCGACAACATGCCGCTCCATTTCATTTACTGTATGTCAAACAAAAAAAATCATTGTCTCATTCAGCTTAAAAAAAGATAGACTCGTAAACTAAATGAATAACTATTTAAATAAAATCATGTATACAACTTGGAATACGAACATAAAAATCGCTATAAACCATTGATTTTTAATGACACCGTATTTATCTTTCATCTCTAACATTGCGACTGGAACGATATTAAAATTCGCAGCCATTGGTGTTAACAATGTACCACAATAACCACAAGTTAAAGCCAACATACCAATCAACGCTGGATTTGCACCGTAAGCTAAGACAAAAGGCGCTCCGATCCCCACTGTCATTACAGTAATCGCTGCAAAAGCATTCCCCATAATAATCGTAAATAACATCATCCCAAATGCATAGATAATAATACCGACGGCGACATTTCCTTGTGGTACGATCGTTCCAACTGCAGAAGAAATTACTGTTCCAACACCTGCACTAGTAAACACCGCACCTAGTGATGCTAAAAGCATCGGCAACATACTTAATGGTCCAACCGTTCCAAGCATATCCGCTGCATCATCTAAAAATGTAGTTGGTTTGTTATTTTTAGAATAAAACATCAAGATCAAAATTGCCACCAAAACACCTGCACCCACACCGACTAGTGCGCCAAGTTTTGTAAATAAGGCAAATATAATAGCAAATACACCAATACTTAATGCTGGAATAAAAATTTTCATGCCCAGCTTATCTGACATTTGTTGCATATACTCTTTAGAAGGTAATTTACTTTTCCCTTTACTAACTTTTTTCAAAATCGCTGGTATAGTCATAGAAAAAATCAAGATTCCGCTAACCATCGATGGAATAAAACGGCCACCGGCAATCACGATTCCTAATGCACACCAAAAATAACCAGTTCCGTAACGATGTGGATTACTTTTGTCGAATAAATTCTTAATACCCGTATAAATTAAAATCAATCCCATTAAGATGTATAAAACTTCTAATAATTTCTCACCAAGTAATACTTCTGAATTCATAAAATAGTTCATCATTGGTCTCCTTTCTTCTCGATATCACCGTAATATTTTTTCATCAAGCGACGATCTTTCGTATAAAAATAAATACTAGCTGTCACTATTGCTACCAACGCGACAGGAATTTCAACAGCAGCTAATTCAACTAATGTTACTTCATAACCTAACTCTTTCAAAGTCGATTGAACTAACAAACCACCTGATCCGCCGATGAACAATACTTGTCCAAAGAACCAACAGATATTTTCCATTGCCGAAGCCATTCCTTTTAGCTCTTCTTCATATTCTTTATTTAATTCTAAGTTTTTGGATTCAACAGCACCTATCGACATCGGTAGGATAATAGGACGAACAAATCCAGCAACACCACCAAAACTAACATTAAATGCAGCAAAAATCATCCGGAAAACACCGTAAATATCAATGATCATACCAGCTGAAACTTTTTTGAATCGTCGAATCAATGAAGCTGCCGATTCCTTTAGACCATTTCTTTCTAGAGTTCCTGTAGCCAACATAATAATAATAAAAATTGCCATACCTCGATTACTTACAAAACTTGTGCCCAGTATATCTAGCATTCCTTCTAACCCAATTCCTCCGACTAGTGCCGTCACGACTAAGGCGATCATTACAATCAAAATCGAGTCCAATTTCATTGCGAAACCAACAATGACAATCAGGACACCTAATAAACTCAGGATATTTTCCACGGTTCACACTTCTTTCTTTTATTTATTGATCATACTTTGAAGAACGTCATTTCATCAAGACAACCTATTCAATTCATGTGGGTTGCAAGTAGAGCAATCTATTATTGTCTATAAACGCGTTGCTATTATAGATTTTCTTGACTTAAGTTTACACGACTTTCAAAACTATGACCCTTTTTATTATACACAAATTTTGTTTTATTTATTATTTTTTTCACTAATATCTATGTTTAAAATAGAAAATTTTAGTCCTTGATGTCTTAATCGTCTAAATTTCTATGGTCCATAGTAATGATTGCTCTATGTTAACCCCTAAGTCACCTCTCGTTGTTGACAATTTTTCTCATTTTAACAAAAAAAAGGCAAAAAACAATTTCACTTTTTGATCTACTAATCAACGAAGACCGTCGGTTTAGAATTTCAGAAATTAGCAATCATCTAGATTTAGCCACTCGAAGTACCCAAAGATACGTGACTGATTTGTTTGATATTATCCATAATTATAATGAACTTTATGGTGACACGATCGAACTGCTCTTAACTAAAAATAATGGAGTAAAACTCAAAGTAACCAATGGTATGATACCTTTTTGGAGTTTTATCAGATATATTACGATAAATGATGAGATCTTTGAGCTCTCTCGATCAATTATTTTTGGTAAATTCAAAAATCCTATACTATTTGCGAGCAAGAAAAATCTAAGTCATGCTCTCTGGTAAATAATTAAGTTCTTCGGCAAATACCACTAAAAAAAGATTACTTCCTTGGACGATCACCAACAATAGGTAGAGAAATCTTTTTATAATCGATGTTTTTCTCATAATATACTCCATTTCTCGCTATACTCCGCCTATATAGCATTCTTGAATATGGTTAGGTTGCGCGGAATTCTCTCATTATTGAAAAAAAATCAAACATCTCCATTTGTACTTAGTCTGAGCCTAAGTTATTTCCAAACATGTAGGTCAATTCCTCATTACGAAGTTTGGATTTTCAAAATAAAAATAGGTTTATGAACATATTTCAATAAAACTACTTTCATCTATAGTTTAACTTCGCAGCTTTTTTTCGTGTTTATATTTTTTGGCGTTTTTTACGCCAGTAATGAATTTACCAGATTCTTATATAAACGGCTCTTCGTAGCTTTTCTGCATTGAAGTTTTTATTTTTACCTAGTGATTTTACATTTATGTATTTTAATTTAAATAAAAGTATTTTTGAGCTGAGTTGGATGAACCTTTGATTTTTATTAAGTGGTATCATATATTTTGATGGGTTTATACACGAAACTAGAACTTGTTTTCATTCATAAATTTTTTCAGATTTTTTGTAATCGTTTTAGACTGAAAAAGAATTCACAAAAAAACTGCCAAATACTCATTAAAAATGGAGGTATTTGACAGTTTAAACTTATTGATTTTTAACTAGAGTAATCACTTGTGTCGCGATTTTCTCCAAAAAAGCTTGATCATGTTCTACTATTAGCATCGATGGTTTTAAGGTCAAAATTAATTTTTCTAATTGTTCCTGATTAAAAACATCTAAATAGTTTAATGGCTCATCCCAAATATACAATTCTGCTGGCTGTGCTAAAGATTTCGCTAGCTCCACTTTTTTGCGCTGCCCCATACTCATTTGTTCAATACGATTTTGGAAGACTTCTCTTTCCATCCCTAATTTATGCAAATTGTTGAGAAATTCTTGGTAATCAAGCCCTTGTTTTTCTGAAAATTCTAATAATGTTCCTTGATTATCTTCGTAGTTTTGACGAACATAGCTAATTTTTAATTTGTCAGGTAAAATTGTTTCACCTTTACTTGTACCATTGAATCGACCTAATAGAAATTGGATGATTGATGACTTCCCAGAGCCATTTGCTCCAGTTAAGGCAATCCGTTGTCCTTGGTTCAAATCAAAAGAAATTTCTTGAAACAAATCGTGTTCCTGATAACTCAAAACTAAATTTTCAACTGTCAGTAATCGTTTATGATGACCTGGCTGATAACTCATCGTCAACGGATCAATATACTCAATATCTTTTAAGAGATTTGCTTTTTCTGATAATTGAGCGTCCATGTGATGTTCTATTGTTTTCGCACGTTTCATTGTGCGGGCAGCTCGTGCTCCTATGGCACCTGTGTCATAAATCGCACCACTGCCTTTTTCGGATGCTTTGCCATATTTATCTTGTTCTTTAGAACGAGACCACTCAGCTTTTTCAGCGGCTGTTTTTTTCAAACGACTAACTTCTTTTTTTAGTTTTTCATTTTGAGCAATTTCAAACTCATCTTTGATTTTCTTTTGTTCTTCATAGACAGAAAAGTTTCCTTGATAAAGTTCCAACTGACTTTTTTCAATAGACAATACATGATCAACTACTTCGTCTACAAATTGACGATCATGACTGACAACGATAAAACCTTGCCGTTTCTTTTTTAAATAATCTGCTACTTGTTTTCGTCCGACAATATCCAAGTGATTGGTTGGTTCGTCAATCAACGGAAAATGATACTCGTCAATAAACAACAATGCCAGTAAAACTTTCGTCTGTTCACCGCCAGAAAGTGTTTTAAATTCACGCCATAAAATCTCTGGATCAACTTGAAGCAAATTCAGCTCCCGCTCTATCTCCCATTGGTCAAAATCGCTGATTTCTTGTAGGACATAATACGTTAATTGTTGCTTGTTTTTAATCGGCTGTGGGAAATATAGAAATTCCATTTGATGAATAATTTGACCACTATAGACCAGCTGATCTTGCAAAATTTTAAGCAGTGTCGTTTTGCCGCGACCATTTCTACCAATCAAACCTAATTTCCATTGTGTATCAATAGTTAAATTAGCTTGATCAAATAATAAAGTACCTTGGGTATCGTACCCAAACGTTATGTTTTTTAGTTCAATTTTTGACATAGTCTCACCCCATTATGAAAAGTTGAAGGAAATTTTACTGTTCCTCCAGCGCTTTTCAGAATCGGCAATTCATTGATGAGTACACAAAAAGACCCGTACATTGAATTATTAAGGCCAATTCTGAAAATCTGCACACTGCTCCCTTGATATTTCAAGTTACAGTCTGAATGCAGCTTCAACAAATTGACTTAATTTTTCAACGCACGGATCCCTCACTTCGATTTTAATTGCGTTTACTATATCATGCTCTTTTTAGTTTTGTCAACAAACATTTCTCGTAAGTGCTATGAAGACTAGTAAATTAACTGAAGTAGCGTATAATATGCTTCATACTAGAAAGCTGATTTATTCACTTATCGTTTGGAGGAACCTACTTGAAAAAAATAATCTGTGTCCATGCTCATTGTTCTAATATTCATTATTTGACAGAATTATTTCAAAAGGAAAAAACACTTGTGCTAGAGCATTATGTTATGACCGATTTTCTGGATCAAATCACAACTGACAATTTAACTAATTTCATTGAAAAAAAGATTGAAGAAAACGTTGTCGGCGTAATCATCACCTGTACAATGTATTCAAATTTAATCAAACAAAAATTGATCCTCAATAAACCGATTCTACGTGTTGAAGATCCATTGATTGCGCATATTTTAACTAATCCTCACAAAAAATGCTTGATTTTTTCCAACCCAAAAACAGTGAAGCAAACAATTCAAAAGATCGAAATTGCTTATCTCGAAAAAAACTTAGCCCTTGATTATGAGGTTCACATTGTGCCAGATGCTTTTGACTTGATTTTAACAAATCAAAAGATGGCTTATCAAAAAGCACTTCTCAATTATTTATACTTGAATAACGACGGGTTTTCAGGTGATATTTATCTTATGCAACTTTCAATGGCGATTATTTCTAAAGAACAACTTACTGAATTTGGCTTTCCAATATTTACAATTCTTGATTCTTTAGATGCTATTGTAAAACAAGAGTTGTTGACACGTTGATTTTAGTTGAACAAAAATTTTCATCTTTATCCGTTGATTGTTGCTATTTTTGAGAAAAAACTTTCAATTTTTCTGATCTCCCACTTTCCAGCTTGTTTTTCCTTTATACTATAGTCAATCAACTCGTTAACACTATTTGTAATTTACAGCAAAGGAGAGTATACAATGAAAATTGAACACATTGGTTTATGGGTCAAAGATTTGGAAAATATGCGCAGCTTTTATGAAACTTATTTCGATGCACAAGCTTCTGAACTTTACCACAATACAAAAACAAGTTTCTATTCTTATTTTTTAACTTTTTCTGATGGTGCCAGACTTGAGATCATGCAGCGAAACGATGTTATTAAGCAAAATATTGGAAATGAAATGCTAGGTTTTGCTCATTTAGCAATCTCTTTGGGAAGTAAAGAAAATGTCGATAACCTCACGAATATTTTAGTTATGGAAGGTTTTGAACTACTAAGCCCGACCCGTACAACAGGTGATGGTTATTATGAATCTGTGATTGCTGATCCAGAGGGAAATCGTTTAGAATTAACTATTTAAAATAAGAAGCGATGGAGGAAATAAAATGGACGTAAAAGCGATTGTCTTGGATATTGACGGAACACTTTTAAATGATGAAAAAAAAATGACTACTCAAACAAAAGAAGCCTTGATCACAGCTCAAAAAAATGGAGTTAAAGTCATTCTAGCATCTGGCAGACCGACTTCTGGGATGCTAAAATATGTTGAGGAACTTCAAATGGATCAGCACAATGGATTGATCGTTTCTTATAACGGTGCACATGTTCTTGATGTGCGCACACAAAAAGAATTATTCAGTCAACCTCTTACAATTGAAAACAGCAAGAGTATTTTAGAACATCTCAAACACTTCGACGTCATGCCCATGATAGCAAAAGATGATTATATGTACGTCAATAATGTATTTGACGGTATGCTGGATTTAGATTTCTCTGATGGATTATTCAATATTATTGAATACGAATCACGTGGGGGAAATTTCCAATTATGTGAAAAAGAAGATTTAGCTGCTTTCGTTGATTTTCCACTTCATAAAATTCTTGTCGCAGCTCAACCTGAATATTTACAAGCCAACTGGCAGAAAATTTATGCGCCTTTTGAGCAGTCCGTTAGTGGTGTGTTCTCGGCACCAATGTACTTTGAATTTACTGATCAAGGAATCGATAAAGCGAATGCTTTGGAGCAAACCCTAAAACCTTTAGGGATCCATCAAGAACATATTATTTCATTTGGCGATGGTCATAATGATTTATCTTTGATCAATTATGCTGGAATGGGCATTGCGATGGGAAATGCTGTAGAAGAGTTAAAAAATGCTGCAGATAAAATCACTTTATCTAACAACGATGATGGAATTGCCAAAGCATTAGTCGAATTATTATAAAAGAAATAGAGTCAGGATATTAAAGATCCGACTCTATTTCTTTTTATTCCACACATAATACGTGATAATCAGGTATAATTCGTTTATATGAAACTGATCGAAAGGTGTTTTCTGTGATGAACTTTATGCTCAAATTAAAAAACTTAGATAAACTTACAACTAGTGAGGAAGCACTCGTTACTTATATTCTTGATTTTCCGGAAAAGGTTATTCGTTTTTCTCCAAAAGAACTAGCAGACCATTCTTATGTGTCGATGTCAACGATTTACCGTTTGATCAATAAATTGGATCTTGAGGGGTTAAATGATCTTAAATTCGCCTTGGTCAGTTATTTAAATGAACAGACAACTGAACAAATCATCGACATTGATTATCCTATTTCAGCTGAAGATAATCATTATGCCATGACGAAGAAGTTAAAAATGGTTTATGATCAAACGGTTCAATCAACCATCGATGCAAATAATTTTGATGCAATGGCTTTTAATGGTGACTTGCTTAAAGAGGCTGAATTTATAGATATTTACGCCGCATCTGCCAATATTTATTTTGCCCAAAACTTCCAGTTTCAAATGCAGGAAATCGGTAAACAAGTTCAGGTGCCAATCGATGATTATATGCAAAATCTCTCTGCAGCAAATAGCACGCCAAGTCATTTATCAATAGTTGTTTCTTATGGTGGCCGCAGTACTAGTGTCAAAAAAATTCTAGAAATTTTAAGAAAAAATAGGGGTAAAATCTTGTTGATCACTTCAAAAAACAGCCCTTTGCTAAATGAAAAAGTTGATGGTGTTTTTCTTTTCTCTTCGATGGAAAATCATTATAATAAAATCTCGTCCTTTTCAACTCGGATGTCGTTGATGTATATTTTTGACAGTTTATATTTAAGCTTTTTTAACCAAGATTATGAGAGAAATTTAGCTTATAAATTGAATAATTATCAAAAAATGAATCCCAACTTGATTTGACTCATTCGATCATAAAAAGACTGTTCATCATTGAATAACACTGAACAGTCTTGTTGATGTCTTATTCTTTTAATAATCCTAAATCACTTTTCATCTTTAACACACGATAAACCGATTGATTCAGCGCTTCTTCTGAATAGCTTCCTTGCTCGATCCCTTGTACAATATAGGGAATCTGGTCTTGATATGAGGAAGACAAAATCAGATCATTCCCTGCTTTTAAAGCAGCAAGTCCTGCCTCTTCTTGAGATATAAAATCAGCTAATCCTGCCATATCCATATCATCCGTCATGATCACGCCTTTAAAGCCCAACTCGTTTCGTAGCAAATCATGAACAGGTTGAGAAATAGAAGCTGGCATCGTCTCATCGATACTGGTCACAATATTATGAGAAACCATGATACTATCTGCACCAGCTGCAATTCCAGCTTTAAACGGTAAAAAATCATTGCTACGTAATGTCTCGATGTCTCTTGTATCATACACAATTTCGACATGTGAATCACGATTATCGCCATAACCTGGAAAATGTTTCAAGGTTGAAGCGATCTTTTGTTTCTTTAATTCCTCTACACTTATCTTGACATATTCACTCGTTTTTTCAGCATCTACGCCCAATGTTCGATCATAGATAAACGCTTCTGGGTCAGTCGCAACGTCCGCATCTGGAAATAAGCCGCCTTGAATGCCATATGAGCGAAGTACTTCTGATTTTTTTTGAATATCAGAACGTATGCCCGATAATCCGGCTTCCTGATAAACAACCATTGGTGAATTAAACATCTCTGGTACTAATCCATTGCCACTATTCAAACGAGAAACAGTTCCCCCTTCTTCATCTGATGCTATAAAAAGTGGGATCTCGCTAACCTCTTGATAGGAAACGATTTTTTCTCTCAAATTAGCAGTGGTCATTCCTTCAACATCTCTTCCAAATAAAAGATAACCACCTAAATGATAATTCTGAATACTTTCTTGTTGCGCTTCGATGGGTACTCGAGCTAAGAACAGTTGACCCACTTTTTCCTCTAAGCTCATTGTAGCCATTAAATCTTGAATTTTCTTTTCTTGGTTCTCTAAAGAACTTTTTTGACTATTTTGTGTCGTCTCAGTTTTTTCCGCCCTATTTGAACTTGAACTTTTCGTTTCTTCCGTTGTTTTCGTTTGTGTAACATTATTATTTTTATTCACAAACCACATAATGCTGAAACTAATCCCAAAAATAAATAGTAAGATAGTCACAGCCTTCAGTATCATCGTCTTATTATTGATTGTACTTCCTCCTTGCTTTACTTAGCCAATCTTATTCAGTGTAATTATATTATAATTAGGTTTTATCACATCAGTCAATTTTTTCACCTGATTACATCCTATATTTTTGACAAAAGATCATGCACATGAGATGCTCTAAACATAATAAATACAAAAAGAGAGAAGGTTTGATTTTTATGTCAACAATGGTTTTTGTGAATTTCCCAGTGACTGATGTAGTACGCTCTACAGAATTTTATGAAAAGTTGGGTTTTAAGAAGAACGTAGATTTTTCTACTGAAGAAACAAGTTCGATGGTTTGGGATGATAATTTTTGGATCATGTTATTAAATCATGAGTTTTATAGTAAATTTATTAAAGATAAAAAAATTGCAGATGTGAAAACGACGAGTGGTGCTTTGATTGCATTTAGTATGGAAAGTGCTGATGCTGTAAAAAAATTCGCTGAGACAGCAAAAGCAAATGGTGGCGATTTTTATAAAATTGATATGGGTATTCCTGAAGATGTAATGTTTGGACTTGAAGTGCAAGATCCGGATGGAAATACTTTGGAACCAAATTGGATGCAGATGTAGAAAATAAAGAAACTTGAGATTCGGTTGTTAGGATTGAGTATAGATACTCATATCTTTCTACATTCTCGCTTTACATTTTGATTTATAGTAATGCAAAACACATGATTTTTGACTATCATGTGTTTTTGTTTATTTTGTTTAATGAAATCGACAAGAGGCAACTTCAATGTATTTTTCTGTGTATCTATAAATCAATCTATGTTCTGGGAAGATATCTTAAACTGTAGTTGAATCCTTATTGAATAACTTAGGAGGTATCACCGTGGAAATCACTTTCTCAACAGTTTTCTCAAATTATTGCTGGTTAATAGGATTATTAAGAATAGTCTTAAGAATTCTAGTAAACTTACACAAGACTAGCCACGTTAATTATTATGGCAAAGAGCTTGACAGTTTCAAACATTATCCCCTTCACACTGTTTATTTGAAGGCAATTTAATTATAACAATATATATTAATTACTTCAAGAAAATTATCTATTCGGCTGAAGAATCGTAACAATCTCTTCTTTATATTCTTCCTTATCATCTGATTTTGTAAGTGAGTTATATACCTGCCATAAAATAATAGTATCACCATCCCAATACATATCATGACTTATTGTATACCCACCATAATTCACTACCAAATGATTTCCCTTTATTTCATAGGTCCAAGTTATCCAGCTTTCTTCCCCATCAATACGTTCTTTCATAAGAAATCCATCAAACATTAACGTACTATTTTGACGATTCCCCTTGATCGTTGAGGTCCATGAAGAATATTTCGTTAAATCTGTATCGACAGCTGGTTTAAGTTTTTTGATTGTTTCTTCTTTATATGGAAAAATTTCTTCATTGTGTGGTTCTAAAATAAGACGTTTGTCCTCGGCACGTTTCGGTTCTAATACTAAGTTACTACCACTTTTCTCTACTTGATAAGAATGAATTTCTTCTATCGGATCATCATTTTCATTAAACGTGTCATATACAATATCTAATTGATTATCTTTGAAGCTGTATTTGTGTGTAAAGGGTGAAAAATAGTGTTCTATTATTCGCACCTTATCATGGCTAAAACTGTAATAGTTCTCTTCATTTTGAACTTTCCAATATTTCGTTGATTGTAAAGTATTCGCTGGCACTTCTTTTGTTCTCTCAGTTGAAGCTGAAGTACTTAGTTTGTTGTTTTCTTTAGCTTTTGACCACATGTTAGTGCCAAAAAGAATAAAACAGGCGATCACCACAATAGATAAAATGATTTCTCCCCATTTGTGTCGAAAGTTGCGTGCCCTATTTTTTCTTTGGCCAGCTCCTATTTCTAATGCAGTAAGTGCTTCTTCTGGCACTTCGATTTGTTTCATTGCTTTTTGTAAAATCTTTTTCTCGTTATCAGACATAATAATCCTCCCCTAAAGATTTTTTCAGTGCGTCACGTCCTCGTTTTAAATTAGTTTTAACGGTTCCTTCAGGCATTGTTAAGAGCTCACTGATTTCCTTGACTGAGAAATCTTGGTAATAAAATAACTGTAAAATCAAACGGTATTTATCTTCTAAGGTTGTGACAGCTTTTAACACATCAATAGCTTGATTTTTGTTTTTTGATAAATCTGCTGATTCTTCAAATTCTGGATTGTTTTGCAGCCTGCGTATTTGGATTTTTTGATTGATTAGTTTACTGGCTAGCCTTGCCATAATCGTACAAAACCAAGTTAAAAAATAGCTAGGTTCTTTCAATGTATGGATCCATTTCATCGATTGGATCGATGCTTCTTGCATAATATCCAATGCATCTTCTTTGTTGCCTATATAGATGTAGGCCATTTTGTAAATGTACTCATGATTTTTACGTAAAACTTTCCCTAACGCGTTTATGTCTCCGTTGATTGCTTTTTTTATCAATGAAAGCTCTGAATAGCTAAACTTCCCCATTTCCTCACCTCTTCACCCTAATAGTGTAAAAAAATCCCCGATAGGTTTCATCAAAATAAAAAAGCTAAAACATTGTATGTTCTAGCTTAGATCACTTAACTATCTCCCCATTTAAATCATACTAGTCAACACTATTGTCATGCTGACTCATTCGTGACATATTTGTAGGAATAAATAAAGTAGGATTGATTTTAAGTAGTAACAATAAGACAACTGCAGTTACGATTGCTGTAGCTAAGCCACTTGCCCCATTCATCACAAGTGAGAATAACCAAGGATTCATGCCCCAAAGCGCAAAGCTTCCCCAAAATACAACGCCCGCAATAAAATGCCAAAAATAACGCATAAGCGTACCAAAAAAAGAAGCATAAATAATAATCCGACTACTCTTCCTATAGTCTTTAGCTCTGATCGTTTGTTGCAGCTTACCACTATAAATTCCTGCAAATCCAGCAAAACCAAAAGCCAAAATATACTCAATGATCACTTGAACAGGCATTAAATAATAGACTTGCGCCGTTGGAAAATGCAACAAACCCCAGATAAACGCAGAAAAGAATCCTGCTTTGGCTCCTCTTCGTAACGCATAAAGAGTGATTGGAATCATGCCCAGTGATATTGAAAAGCTACTCCCGATATTCGTTGGAACAAATGACAAAACCATTGCGATTGCAGCAACGATCGTGCCTTCGATCCAAACACGTAATTCTGATGTTCTTTGCATAAAAAAAACTCCTCCTTGTAGAACGACCAATTCACAAAGGAGGAGTAAAAGTATCTATTTACTCCATCACAATTCCTACGCTCGTACTAACGAACAGGTTCAAGGGTTTAGAGTTATTACTCATTCTCAGCCATGGCTCCCCTTTGTGATGGGTTCTATTTAATTTTTTGAGGTTATCCTCTTTAAAGATAACAAAAATAGAGTATCATGAATACAAAAAAAAGTAAAGTAAGCTCAGTTTACCAATATCTATATTTTACATTTATTATTTTTATGAAATTTTTTTGAGAATAAGGGTCCTAATTACCTTTTTTTTTAAATAAATGGTACATTAGTAGTAATTAATCTCTTAGTGCTAGATAGGGTAGGAGGATTACAATATGGAAAATGATATTTTTGACTTACTAGAAGAACCTAATAAAGTGATGTTAAATTTACTTGAAATTATTTCTGAGAGCCACAACTGGTACAGCGTTAGTGAGTTGAGCATACGATTAAGTGTAGTAGAACGAACGGTTCAACGATATATCCATCAATTGGAGGATGCTGTTGCTCAATATAATGAAGTGAAAGATAATTATATTCAAATAAACTATGAAAAATATAATGGCATACAACTTGAAACGCAGTCAGGAAGTAACTACATGGAATTCAAGACATATCTTTTAAGTAACGATGAAACAATGCAAGTGCTGAAAAAGATCCTCTTTGAAGAATTTTATTCCGTAAAGAAATATGCTATGACGTATTTTGTTAGCGAAAACTCAGTTCGTAAAAGTTTAAAGAAAATCAAACAATTTCTAAGTTTATATGACCTATCATTATCCCGCAGCACTTTTAAACTAGAAGGTGAAGAAAAGAAAATCAGAATTATTACGTATATAATTGGCTGGGTAACATTTAAAGGGGTCACTTGGCCATTTGATGCGATTGATCAACTAAAAGTTTATAATACAGTTGATCGTTTTTCAAACATATACAAAATAAATTTTTCCAATGTCCATCGAAAACAAATGGCTTATATGCTTGCAGTGAATTTAATTCGTTTTAGAAAAAATCACATCATTAAATTAGAACCCGATTGGAAAAATTATGTTAATATTCAAGGCTTATTACAAACATTACCTTTATTAGCAGATGTAGCAGATGAATACCATATTCATGTAGAATCTGAGATTTATTTTTATGTATTACTGTTGCAAATGAAGATTAAAGTTTTTGAGTCTGATGATTTAAGACATCGAATATTTTCTTATCATGAGAAATGCCAGTCCGATATTTTCAATGCTACAAAATTATTTGTCGATCGTTTTCATGAACGACTCATAGCGATTCCTGAGGAGTTAAAGGATCGTTTTTTTCTAACAAGTTTTTGTGCTCATCTTTATTGCAAAGTATTTAATCAGCTTCATGTTGATATTGATGGCCATCAAATTTCAAAAGAGAGCGATTACGATTACCCAACTTTAAAAGAAAATTTAAGTTATTTTATTCAACAATTATACAAAGAAAGTGGTCATGTTTTATTTTTGGAAAAAGAATTTCTCATACAAAAATATTTGTTACTGTTCTCCTCAATTTCGCCACTTAATTATTATGAACCAGCGATTAGAATATTTTTAGATAGTGACTTACCATTTTTTGTTAAGCAAAATATTATGACAAAAATAAATGATCGATTTAAATATGATTTCAATATTCAATTTCAAAAAGATCAAGTACTTCACCAATCGGATATTATCCTTACAAATATTCCGAATACAACTATGGAAGAACAACGTTTTACGTATAAAGTACACTTGTTTGATTTCCCAATTAAATTAAGAGACTTTATCGAAATTGAACGGAAACTCAGATTAGTTGCACTGTCGAAAACCCAACCTTCTTCCTAGTTTATAACAAATTGAGATTGAGACAGCAGTGTTTAACTCCAAGAAAAAATAGCGCTTCTAAAGAAAAAAATGAGTCAAAACAGTCATTCATTTAGTAGAATGAATAGCTGTTTTGACCCATTTTATTTTCTATTACTCGTTGATTGCTAGAATTTGTGCCAAGTATCCTTTTACAATTTGCTCAGATTCTTCTTCGTTGTATTCTTTATAATAATTGATTTCATGTAAAATTCGTTTCACTTCATATATTGCTTTTTTCTCTTCGAACCAAAGTTTCATACTTCGTCTTTTACTCGTTTCTTCGTTTTCTTTTATATATTCTACTTCCACATCCAGTATTTCTATAATTTTTGCAATGCGAGCAATCACTTCAAATTCTTTATTTTCATTATATAGCATGGTTTTGATACTCCTTTCAATTTGGCGCATTTTAATTTTTGTTCATTGCATATTTCAATCTGGTTATTCCAAATAATAAAAAACTAATCCCAATCCAAAAGATAAGTGTCAAGGCTGAGATTGTAGGATTAAATAAAAAAAGAAAGCCGATAATTATCCCTAAGCTATTTACTACGAATAAGGAGTTTCGATAAACAGTGTTTAACTCTTTTGCCTCAACTATTCTAAAGCAACGTATGCTAAAAAAAAGAATCAACCAAGTAGCAAAGGCAAATGGTAGTACAAACATTCCCAGTGTCAAATGAGAAAAAAAGAAGGTACCAATTAAAAGATCAATGATTCCGATCAACGCAATCAAATTGGAATAATAACCACTCCATTGTTTCATATTTTTATCTGAATAAAGTTCAAATATTCCTTTTAGAATGAGGACGATTGAAAAGAATATAACGAGTAGTCTTAAAACGGTTACTGGGTTTTCAAAAGTAAATATGGCTAGTCCAATAAAGCTCATTCCAAGAATAAAAGAACCAATCTTACCGTATTTGATCCAAGCCATATGTCTGTCCTTTCTTTTTTATACATTGATAACGGCTATACTAACTTCATATTCTTAGTATAGAGGATAATGAGCTTGTTATTCTTTCACATCCTGTCGCATGATACGAAATAAAAAAAAAGAATAGTAAAACAAAACTTATTAGGTTTTGCTTTGCCATTCTTTTTTATCTTTTAGACTTATAATAGTTCTCTTCTTAATTCCTCATCTGTCTGATTAGAGAGGTACTTAGGCGCAATATCAAAAACTGTATAAGCACCAAATTGTTTTTCCTTAGACAAACGAACACACGCTCTAGCATAAGCTACCAGTACACTTGCGGTGAATTCAGGATTACTTTCAAGTTGTAAATTATACTCAATCACTTGTTTCGTCTTTTCATTCGTTCGCCCAGTATGCAAAACTGTTCCCCCATGCGGCATGGTCTTGTGATCACGATCTAGCTCATCTTTTGAAATAAAATGAACCTCAGTATCATAATCAGCAAAATAGTTAGGCATCGAAACAATTTCCTCATAGATCTTTTCTTCAACTGCGCCTGTTTCAAGTACAACAAAACATTCTCTACTATGTTTATCTCGAGTTGTCAAATTTAGTTGTTCACCCGATTTCAATTTTTCGATGACTTCACTATTTGGAATCGTATATTGAACAGCATCTGCTACGCCTTTTATTCGTCTTAATGCATCAGAATGTCCTTGGCTAACGCCTTTTCCCCAAAAAGTACTCGTCTGTCCAACCGGCAAAATACTTTGTGCGTATAAGCGATTCAAACTGAATAACCCTGGGTCCCAACCAGTTGAGATAATTGAGGTTGTTTGATTTTCTTTAGCCACTTGATCTATTTTTGCAAAATGTTCAGGTATTTTAGCATGTGTATCAAAACTATCAACAGTATTAAATAACTGCGTCCATTCAGGGGTTTGGATCGGTAAATCAGTTGCTGATCCCCCACACAATATACAGACATCGATCTCAGCTTTTTTATCTTTGAGTTGGTCCATAGTAAACGCTTGACCTCCTTGTGTTTGGACTGTTTCAGGAGCTCTTCTTGTAAAGATGCCGACTAATTCCATATCTTTATTTTGTTTTATAGATAGTTCAACGCCACGTCCCAGGTTCCCGTACCCGATAATCGCTATTTTTATCATACTTACATTCCTCCACTTCTATATGTCAAATTATATCAAAAGTGAAAGTCATTTGACAATCCGAAGTTGAATACGTTCCATTCCTATAGGGAATTACTCTAAATTCAATTGTGTTTTTAATTGTTTTATAACTTTTTCTTTTTCTTCTTCTGGAATGCTTTGATAAGAAATACCTTCTTCACCAGTATACCCATCTCCTGTAAAACCTTCCCCTTGCATTTGGTAACTTTCGATGTTGTCTAGGGCTTTTTGATAATTTTTCATCAATAACATCATTTGATCCAATGTCATATCTGTTTGTCCATTGTCACCAATGACATCCAATAACTCTTGGTAACGAAAAACACTCTTCATTGACATCAATTCTTTCGTCAACTGAATCGTTACTTCCCGCTGTCTCTTTTGTCTGCCATAATCACCTAAGGGATCTTCATAGCGCATTCTTGCATACTGTAATGTTTCCCAGCCACCCAAATGTTGTTCTCCTTGTGGATAATGAATTCCTTCTGCGTCAAACTCAAAATCATTATTCACTGTGACACCACCAACAGCATCACTCAATGCAGCTAAACCATCCATGTTGATAACGAAATAATGATTGATCGGGATATCTAAATAATGCTCGACCGTATCGATCATCATTTCATCACCGCCAAATGAATGCGCATGATTGATTTTATCATACACACCCTCTTTTCCAACAATCTCTACATATGCGTCTCTGGGGATGCTTGTAATTGTCGTCTTTTTTAATTGATCATTGACGGTCACAACCATAATCGTATTGGCCCGAAAATCCGTTTTACGCTTTGAATCATTTGCGATACCTAGTAGTAAAAAACTAACAGGTTCACTATTTCCGAGTTTTACAGGTTTGGTTTCTCGGTTCAGTGGTTGGTATATTTTATCGGCTGTTTTTTGAACATTTTTAAATACGGAAGCTCCATAGGCAGAAGCTCCAGCAACGATAAGTAACACGAATGTCAGAACACCTAAAATCGTTCTTTGTATAAATCTTTTTTTAGCATCTGATGTCGAAAATTCTCTGTTGATATAAAACTTATAAAGACAAATATAGGAAAGATTCACCCATGCAAAGCTTAATGAAAAACCTGCAATCACATCGCTTGGATAATGAACTCTTAAATAAATTCGACTTAATCCAATCAAAAGCACATAAACGATCAAGGCAATCTTTATCTTTTTGTATTGCTTTGGATAAATCGTTTGTGCAATTAAAATAATTGAACATGCCAAACACATAGCTAAAAGCGAATGACCACTAGGAAAACTATAAGAGGTTCTTTCTGCTAATTGATTCACATTAGGTCTTGGTCGAGCCACCAGATGTTTAAATATAAATCCAAATGCACTCACCACGAAAACATTGCTGATCATCCAAAACGCCAGTAATGTTTTCTTTTTTCGCCAAAGAGTAAACGCTACAATCAAGCTTACAATAAAAATTGGCCCGATTGTCGCAGTTTTAGCGAATAAATTTACAATGTTTGTCATTGTCTCATTTGGTTTCCAATTAAATTGATAGATTGCCGCATCTAATTGATTAAACCATGGAACATTCTGAACAACTAAAAAGGTCAATGCTGAAAATAGTAAGATACTCAAAATAGCAGGGGTAATTTTTTTTTCTTTCAACGTATACATGTCATAAATCCCTTCATTCTTATATTAAATAACATTGTTAGCTCAAAGTCAGTATTTACAACGCTAATAAAAAACGCTGTAACTCACTTGCCTTGCAAATAAAAGCATGAGTCCAGCGTTTTTTTCGTCAAACTACACTCTTGAAAACACAAGCAGATAATAAGACGTTACACAATTAGTAAATCAATTCTATATTTACCAAAAGAAAAAAGCCAAACATTTTTTTCCTAAGACGTTTGACTTTCAATCAATCTCATCGTCTGAGTTTTAGCACTATACAACGTAAAGAAAATTCTTAGCTATTTTATGAAAAGCCTTAATTCGACAATTCCTGTTTTACACATTGGCGTCTTTCGACGTTTCTGCGCAATAGCTTATGTTTGTATAGGAGCCTCACCTAACAAGGTTATTTATCTATTTAATTTACTAAATAATACCGTTAGAAAGAATTTTTTTCAAGTTATTTTTAGCGTCTTTATTTTTTCTTAATTTAAATCCAAAGGAATCTAGAAAATGTCATTCTATTGTATAAAAAGAAACGACATCAAAATAGATTTGATCGTCGCTTCTTTTTAACTATATTTTACTCATCTACCTCTTCAAACTGTGAGTTATAAAGTGATGCGTAGTAGCCATCTTGAGCAAGTAATTCTTCATGTGTTCCTTGTTCTTTAATATCACCGTCTTGCATGTAAAGAATTTTATCTGCATCTTTGATCGTTGATAAACGATGCGCGATAACGAATGATGTACGACCAGCCATTAAGTTATTCATCGCACCTTGAATCAGTCCTTCTGTTCTTGTATCAACAGAGGATGTTGCTTCATCAAGTATCAAGATCGGTTTGTCAGCTAAAATTGCACGAGCAATGGTCAAGAGTTGTTTTTGACCTTGAGAAATATTTGAAGATTCTTCATTCAACTCCATGTCATAGCCGCCAGGCAATGTTTGGATGAAGTGATGAACGTGTGCAGCTTTGGCCGCTTCATAAACTTCTTCATCTGTTGCATCTAAACGACCATAACGTAGGTTTTCCATAATGGTTCCTTTAAATAGCCAAGTATCTTGTAATACCATCCCAATATTTTTACGCAAATCTGCACGGTTAAAGTCTTTGATATTGTGTCCATCGATTTTGATTGCACCAGAAGTCACGTCGTAAAAACGCATCAATAATTTAACCATTGTTGTTTTACCAGCTCCAGTTGGTCCAACGATTGCAACTGTTTGGCCTGGATCGACATGTGAACTAAAATCATTGATGATGATTTTATCAGGTGTGTAACCAAAACGAACATGTTCAAAGTCAACCATTCCTTTTGCTTTATCGATTTTGACTGGATTTGGAACAGTTTGATCCTCTTCATCTTCTTCAAGAAATTCAAAAACACGTTCTGCTGCTGCAGCCATTGATTGAAGCAAGTTAGATACTTGAGCTAATTGAGCAATAGGTTGTGTTAGGTTTCGAACATATTGAATAAACGCTTGGATGTCCCCAACTGTGATCGTGCCGTTATACGCTAAGATCCCACCAAGAATCGCTACCGCAACATAACCAAGGTTACCTACAAAGTTCATGATCGGTTGCATCAAACCAGATAGAAATTGAGATTTCCAAGCTGATTTGAATAAGACATCATTTTGTTTTTTAAACTCATTAAGAGAGTTTTCTTCATCATTGAATAGACGCACGATGTTATAGCCACCGATTGTTTCTTCGACCTTACCATTGATTACACCAAGATATTCTTGTTGTGTTTTAAAGTATTTCTGTGAATTTTTTACAACGATCATAATTAAGAGCATTGAAATTGGTACAATCAAAATCGCAATACCTGTCATTTTCACAGAAATGGAAAGCATCATTATAATGACTCCAATAATAGTGAAAACGGAGGTGATCAGTTGTGTGATCGATTGGTTTAGTGATTGACCCAATGTATCCACATCATTTGTGATACGGGATAAGACTTCACCTGTTGTACGGCTCTCAAAGTAATTCATTGGCATGCGGTTGATCTTCTCAGAGATTTCTTTACGCATTCGATAGGTGATTTTTTGTGAAATCGTCGACATGATCCAGCCTTGCAGAATTCCAAAAGCTGATGCGACTAGGTAAAGCCCTAGCATAAATAGTAAGATCCCACCTATTTTACTAAAGTCGATGCCGCCAGTTCCTTGATACTTTTTGATTAATCCATTGAATAATTCTGTGATCGCTTGTGATAAGATTTTTGGACCCCAAATATTAAAGACGGTTGAAGCAATTGCAAAAATCATTACAAAGAAAACAGGAATTTTATATGCACCAATATAAGAGACTAATTTTTTTAATGTTCCTTTAAAATCTTTGGCTTTTTCCACTGGAGCAATTTGTCCAGGACCGCCGCCGCGACCGCCACGTGGGCGATTTTGTTGTTGTTCTGCCATTATATTTGCTCCCCCCTACTCAGCTTCTTCTATGCCTAATTCAGCATTGCTCAATTGTGATTGGGCAATTTCTTGATAGACAGTTGATGACTTCATTAATTCTTCGTGTGTTCCGTGATCGACGATACGACCTTCGTCCAATACGATAATGTTATCCGCATGAAGAATCGTAGAAATTTTTTGCGCGACAATGATTTGTGTGGCCCCTTTGATATTTTCAGATAATGCTTTTCGTAAGGCTACATCCGTTTTATTATCAAGTGCTGAAAATGAATCATCAAAGATCAATATATTAGGATCTTTCGCCAAGGCACGAGCAATCGATAAACGTTGTTTTTGTCCACCAGAAACGTTCGTTCCACCTTGAGAAATTTCTCGGCTATAGCCTTTTTCATTTGAGTCAATAAATTCTTCTGCTTGCGCAATTTTAGCAGCTTTCTCCATTTGTTCATCTGTTATATCAGCATCACCAAATTTAATATTTGATGCAATATCACCTGAGAATAAGATTCCTTTTTGCGGTACAAAACCGATAATATCGTGCAATTTGTGCAAGCTGATATCACGAATGTCTATTCCATCAATCGTGATTCGTCCACCTGTTACGTCAAACAAGCGAGGAATCAAATTAACGATTGTTGATTTACCTGAACCCGTCGAACCGATCAAGGCTGTTGTTTGACCTGGTTTTGCTGTGAAGTTAATGTGATGTAACACGTCTTTATCAGCATCACCATAACGGAATTCTACTGCTTCAAATTTCACTTCACCTTTAAATTCATGATCATCTTTAGGATTTTTCGGATCTTTGATTGTTGGTTCTGTTTCAAGAACTTCTTCCACACGGCCAGCTGCAACATTGGCACGAGGTAGAATAATTGATACCATTGACAACATCATAAATGCCATAACGATTTGCATTGTATAGGTAATAAAGGCCATCATATCCCCAACTTGAAGTTGACCGTTGTTTATATTGTGTCCACCGACCCAAACGATCAAAACAGAAATACCATTCATCAATAACATCATGATCGGCATCATGATCGACATCGCCCGGTTAACAAATAATTGAGTTTTCATCAAATTAGTATTGGCCACATCAAAACGTTTTTCTTCAAATTTTTCGCGTGAAAAAGCACGAATAACAGGTAAACCAGTAATAATTTCACGAGAAACTAAATTCACTCTATCGACTAAATTTTGTAAGGCTTTAAACTTAGGCATCGTTGTTAGAAGTAAGCTTATTACTAAAATTAAAACAGCACCCACAGCTACACCGACGATCCAGCCCATTCCCGTTCCAGTTCGGTAGACATTGTAGATCCCACCAATACCTAAGATCGGCGCATATAATACGATACGCATGATCATGACGATTCCCATTTGCATTTGTTGAATGTCATTGGTATTTCGCGTAATCAATGAAGCTGGAGAGAATTTATCCATTTCCGTATTTGAAAATTGCAGCGTACGTTCATATTGACCCACACGCAAGTTTCGTCCAACAGATGCAGCAACTAATGCAGCGATCAAGCCCACAATGACTGCTGCTACAGCGGAAAGGAAAGTTAAAAGAACCATTTCTGTTCCCGTTTTAATCATATAGTCCGTTTGAATTTTTTGTGTATTCATGTCCAGTGCTTTATATTCGGCTAGTGTTAATTGAATTCCTACCGTTTTCATAGAATCCGCGCCTAAATCACCTAAACTTTTTTTCGTTTCTTTACGAGCTTCTTCGACTTTTGCAGGTAAAGCATCTGTCTTTGCCTTGATTGAATCAGCTAAGTTTTTGGCTTCAGTCCCTTTGGCTTGGGCTTGAGCCGCTAGGTCTTGTGCTTCAGTCCCTTTTTCAGTTGCAGTCGCGATATCTGTGGCAGAAGCGGCAGCGGCACCTGCAGCTTGGGCTTGTTCCCCTATGCTTGTTGCCTCTTCACCAAGTTGCTTGGCCTTAGTGGCGTCTTCTCCAATTGTTTTATAATCTTCTATAATCGCTTTTGCTTCACTAGCGTTCGATGAATCTTTTGATTGGGAAGATGCGAGCATCATCATTGGTAAGTTAAAAATGTCTGCTAATTTTGCTTCTGTCATCCCATCTTGAAGATTTAATTTATAGACTTCAACTTCTTTGCCATCAATTTTTTCAGTTGTTAGTTTATAGTTTTCTTCAATTGTTTTTTTCTCATCATCTGTCATGAACATTTCGATTCCCTGAAGAGATGTTTTCCTGATTTTTTCAGGTGTGGAGTACTCAAGCCCTCCTTGTTGAATACCGACATCGACGATTCCCGATGTTAATCTTGGTAAGCTTAAATCACTACTTGCCTGCACAACTAAAAGCACAAGAACCGCGATGACCGCATACCAGTATTTGCCAAGATATTTAAAGATCTTCACTATTGGTCACCTTCCTCTTTCCGGGAAATTTGTTGGGAGTAATCTACGAATTTCGCAGTCAGCTCGATGAACTGTGCCGTATCTTTTTCTCCCATGAGTTTAAAAATTTGAACGATCTTATCGCGCATTTCTTTTTTTTGAAGTTTAGCGGCTTTTTTGCCGCAATCCGTTAGCGTAACATTAATACGACGACGATCATCTGGGTCCATCTTACGTTCGATTTGACCCTTTTTTTCTAAACTACCTAGAACAACTGCAATACGAGCACTGGATAGGTTCAATGATTCAGCTAGATGCTTTGGACTAGTTGGTTCACCGTAACGTTCAAGAAATTTGATAACGATACTTTCACCTTGGTTACTCTTTTCAAGTCTGCTAAATGCACTATGTCGATTTTGAACCATTAGACGCATAAGTTCTTGTTCGGCCTTTTCTGCGTATGACATATGACTCCTCCTTTTTTTAAAATAATTACTTTCTACCACTAATAGCTAATAGTATTAGTAACTAATGCTGTTTGATATTAACGCAAATAGCTTTTATTGTCAATAGGATTTGAGCAAAAAGAATAATGAATACGGTTTTATTTAAAAAAATTAAAATTGTGTTCTATCGTTCATTTTTAATTGGCATATATTTTTGACAAAAAAAATCTAGCAACGTCATTATTCAACGTGACCAGATTTTTTAGTTTCCTTGATTACCGAAACGAATTAAAGTAAGTGGTAGTAAAGTAATAGCTAATCTATTCCTTTTGCTTTCAACACAGCTATTGCGAATTATTTGTGGCATAATGAAGAACCTCAAACCAAGTTCAACTTATTGAGAAAAGCCTAGTTATTTTCAATCGCTGAATGATTAATTAAACGATTAATATGGACACCTAAATAGACGAGTTCATTTTCTGGTATCTGTGTTGAGTAGGTTTGATCAATATAGTTCTTGACCTTCGTTGCACTATCCATGGCACCAGGATAGAGGGACCACATTTGGCGATACAATTCATCTTCTTTTTCCTGAAGCAGTCCTTCACTGAAAAAACGATCGACAAAGAAACGAACATGGGTGATGAAACGAGTATAATGTATTGAATTCGTATCGATTTCTTGACGTAAGGAATAACGAACCATATTAACGATCGTACCCACCAGTTTGGCTTTTTTTAAGCCATCTTGATCCTCATGTTTATTCGATTGTGCATTGATTAAATGAAAGGCAATATTCGACGCTTCTTCATTTGGCAGTTCAATCTTGTACTTTTGCTTGATTTGTTTTAAAGCCATTTCACCAATATAAAATTCTTTTGGGTAATAATTTTTGATTTCCCAATATAATCGATTGGAAATAGCCAGGCCTTTTTCACTACGTTCTACAGCAAAGTGTAAGTGATCTGAAAGAGTTAAATAGATGCTGGTATTCAATTGGTAAGGTAATTCTTCTTCAGCGATTGCAACAATTTCTTTCGTGATTTCAAAAAATTGTATTGGTATTTCATCAACTAATTCAGCAAATTGAGAAGATTTTTGTTCTTCAATCGGTAAGAAAATTTTGTCTACTAAAGAATCAGAGATCACATCATCGATTTTTTTATTGTAGCCAATCCCTTTGCCTAAAGCAATCATCTCTTGTCCATCCTTTTCAACAAGTACGACGCTTGAGTTCAATACTTTTTTTACTAAGATCATTAAGAGCCACTCCCTGTCTACTACTGCGCTAAACTTGCACCATTTGTTGCAATCACTTCTTGATACCAATTGAAGGAATCTTTTTTAGAGCGATCATATGTGCCATTTCCTTCATCATCAGCATCCACATATATAAAACCATAGCGTTTGGACATTTGTGATGTTCCTGCGCTGACTAGATCAATTGGCGCCCAACTTGTATAGCCAATCAAATCGACCCCTTCATCGATAGCTTCTTTCATTTGTTTGAAATGTGCTTTAAAATAGTCAACACGATAAGGATCATGGATCGCACCGTTTTCCACAATATCTACCGATCCCATGCCATTTTCTACAATCATCAATGGAATATTATAACGGTCATATAATTCAATCAAAGCAATTTTTAAACCTTTTGGATCGATTTGCCAACCCCAATCTGTTGAAGGTAAATAAGGATTTTTAACACCTAAAACGGTATTGCCAGGTGTTCTTTCAGCTTCTGGATCGCCAGATTCTGCCATCGACATATAGTAGCTAAACGAAAGGAAATCGACCGTATTTTCTTTTAAAATCTGACGTTCTTTTGACGTTATTGTAATAGTGATCCCTCTATTTTTCAAAGCAGCCTCTATCATTTTAGGATACTCACCTTTGACTTGAACATCAGTATAAAAATTATTTTCAAGATTTTTCTTTAACGTTAATTCGACATCGATCGGTGCACAAGTTAATGGATAAGTCATTAATTTAGTTAGCATACAGCCTACTTTGTTGTTGGTATTTTTCTCATGGGCTATTTTTGTAACAAGAGCACTAGCGACAAATTGATGGTGCAACGCTTGGTAAATTTCTTGTTCTTCTTTTCCAGGTGTACACTTGTCTGGCACGATACCGGCTGTTGTAAAAGGATGACGGTGAATGCTATCGATCTCGTTAAATGTTAGCCAATACTCTACATACTCGCCAAATGCTTCAAAGCAAACTGTTGCAAAACGAACAAAATCATCGATCACACGACGATTGACCCAGCCATTGTATTTTATGCTAAGTGCGAGTGGCATTTCGTAATGTGATAACGTAACAATCGGCTTGATACCTAAGCGTTTCATTTCTTTAAAAACCGCGAGATAAAATGCAATGCCTTTTTCATTTGGGTGCTCTTCTTCACCTGTCGGGAAAAGTCTTGTCCAAGAAATCGATAAACGTAAAGTCTTGAAACCCAGTTCGCTAAATAAAGCCAGATCTTCTTTATAACGATGATAAAAATCTATCCCACGTCGTTTGGGATACCATTTATCTGTTTTATCAGCGATCGCATCTTCAATTATTGCAGTAGAAATCCCCATATGCGCAGCGTAATCTTTGTTATCGACATGAGGTTTGTAACTGGCAATATCTGCTACTGATAAGCCTTTACCATCAACGTTCCAACCACCTTCAACTTGATTTGCGGCAATTGCGCCACCCCATAAAAAATCCTTTGGAAATGTTTTATTGTTTTGCATAATATCCTCCTAATTTAAAAGCATAACGAGCTCGTTTAGCTTCGACTGGAAAATAGGAAACTAGGTCTGAGATGCTTTTTGTCTCATTCATAGTTTATCTTTTTCCTGAGAAGCTAGCTCGTGAAGCTAGATAACGTAAAAGCATAACGAGCTCGTTTAGCCTCGTCTGGAAAATAGGAAACTAGGTCTGAAACGCTTTTTGTCTCATTCATAGTTTAGCCTTTTCCTGAGCAGCTCGATCCTATAACTAAATCGCTTAAAGCTGTTCTATCTATATAATTGGTACAATTGACAATACATTGGTCTGATTCGTCACTGTTTCTGAATGATGAGAAGATTTCACCTGATAAGATTCTTTATTTGTTACAACACAAACAATCGTGGGGTCAAATCCAGCCGCTTTGATCTTGTCCAAATCAAACGCTATCAATTTTTGTCCTTTAGCCACTTGATCACCAACTTTTACAAAAGCTTGAAATCCCTCACCACCTAGTTGTACAGTATTGAGCCCAATATGAAACAAGATTTCTGCGCCATTACTTGTTTTTAATCCTAAGGCATGCTTCGTTTCAAACACCATAGTGATCTCACCTGATTCTGGCGCAATGAGGATATTATCTTCAGGTATTATCGCAAGTCCATCACCGATCAAACCACTTGAAAAAACATCATCATTTACCTCTGTCAACGCAATAACTTTTCCTACAACTGGACTGACCAATTGCTCTGCATCTGTTTCAGATACTCCTTCAACACCATCTGCCTTCTCCAAGGCTACTTCATCTTTGTAGACAACCAACACTGATAAAAAACCGACTACAAATGCTAGTCCCACGGTAACAAACGCCCAAATTAAATTCATTGGATTTGCTTTGTCTACAAACATTGTGATACTAGCCAAACCTGGTCCAACTAAAGCAAACGCTTTGATTGCCATAATTCCTGCAAATCCACCGCCAACTAAGCTTGCAAACATCACACTATATAATACTCGTTTATTTAAAATCGTCACCCCATATAACGCAGGCTCGGTGATACCGAATAACGCCGAAATCCCGGCAGATACTGCAGTAGAACGTAGTTTTTGATCCTTTGTTTTAATACTGACAGCAAAACAAGCGCCTGATTCAGCAATATTATGTGCTAAAGATGCTGGTAGATATAATAATTCTGCTCCGATTTCACTCATAGAAGAGACAGCATAAGGAATCATTGCCTTGTGCATCCCAGTCACAACCATAAATGGTAGAATCGCTGCCAAAACGGCCGTCGCAACCCAACCAAAATGTGTATATAACCAAATAATGATCGCTGAAAAAATCGTACCGACATTGTAGCCTAATGGACCTAAAATAAGTAATGCAATCGGTACAGTAATCAGTAAACTCATCATTGGTACAAAGAAAATTCGAATTGGTTTTGGTGAGTATTTAGTGAATAGCTTTTCCATTTGTGCGTAAAACAACACCGTTAAAATTGCTGGAAACACTTGTGACGCGTACGCAATATTGGTTATGCTAAAGCCAAGAAAATTTGCCCCGTCTGCCAACAGAGTAGTTAATTCCGGCAAAATCAACGCTCCCACCGCTGACACTGCAACCAGCTGATTTACTTTTAATTTATTCGCTGTTGTCATCGCGACCAATATTGGAAGGAAATATAATGGTGCCCCTCCAATTAAATTAAGAATTTGATACGTTTGGCTTTGATCGTTCATCAGACCGGTTACTGAAGCCAATAGCAACAATGATTTCAATACGCCTCCGCCAGCTATAGCTGGAATGAGTGGTTGAAAAATTGAAATGACAAAATCTAGCAACACGGATCCCCATTTTTGTTTTTCTTTTGGCCCGTCATTTTCAGATAGTTCGCCTAATAGAGACTTCATTTCATCGTAAACTTCAACAACATCGTTTCCAATAATGACTTGGCATTGAACTGTTTGACGTACACCGATCACACCATCTACTTTTTCAAGTTTTTCAGTTTCTACTAATGTATTGTCTTTTAAGGTAAAACGTAAGCGAGTTGAGCAGTGTTCAAGATGTGAAATATTTTCTTTTCCGCCAATCAATTTTAGAATCGACAAAGCAGTTTCTTTGTAGTTCATCACAATTTCCCCTTTATAAGTAGTTACGCAAAATTGGCCAAACTCTACGCAAAAAACAGACAGAAACTAAATAAAACATTCATCAGAGTGAGACTCCTTCTGTTGAAAAATGCTTTATTTAGGTCCTGCCTGCATTACCAGTCACATGCCTGTTATTAATTGATTTCATATTATCATAGTTTTTTTGTAAACGCAACCATTTATTTTAACTTTGATTTTCCCAATTTTTCTGTCCAAACTCAATTGACGTTCATGCTCATAAGTTGTATATAAAAAACAAACAATAAATCGGAATAAAAGCCAATTTACTGTTCGTTTTTTTGTTACTAAATCACTTTATTTTCCTTTTTTAACTTAAGCCGATAGTATAAATTGAATGATTTTTTATTAATCAGGCATTTTGGATTAAATCAACCTGCGCTTGATAAAGATAATAGTATTTTCCCTTAAGTTTCATTAATTCTTCATGGGTTCCTTTTTCAACGATTTTTCCATCACTAACATAAAAAATTTGGTCGCTGTTTTTAATGGTTGACAAGCGATGGGCGATGACAAAAGATGTCCGACCTTTTAGTAATTCTTGTAGACCTTCTTGCAACAGTTCTTCCGTTTTCGTATCAATGCTGGAGGTTGCTTCATCTAATATCAAGATTTGAGGATTAGCTAATAATGTTCTAGCAAAGCTAATCAATTGCCTTTGGCCAACTGATAAGGTGCTTCCTCTCTCTTCTACTTCTGTCTGATACCCCTCGTTTAGCTCTTGAATGAAATTGTGAGCACGAACGATTTTCGCTGCTTCTTGTACCTCTTCATCCGTAGCATCTAAGCGGCCATAACGAATATTTTCCATAATTGTCCCTGAAAAGATAAAGGTATCTTGAAGCATAACGCCCATTTGAGAGCGCAGCGAAGCTAACGTCACAGTCCGAATATCAATACCATCTATTGTTATTTGACCTTCACTTACATCATAAAACCGACTTAATAAATTAATGATCGTTGTTTTTCCTGCACCCGTTTCTCCGATAAGAGCGATACTTTGCCCTTTTTCAATCTTAAAACTGACATCATTCAAAATTTTTCTTTCCTTTTCCTCATACCTAAATGATACATGCTCAAACACAACATTTCCCTGAATAGGCGGCATAACTTGAGCATTCGGTAGATCTTGAATCTCAGGCACGATATCCATTGTTTCAAAAATACGCTCCATATAAGCGGTCCCAGTCACCAGCGAATTATAAAAATTGCCAATATTAATGACCGGATTCCAAAAATTATTCACCAGCGCTAGAAAAGCAATCAATGTTCCTGTACTGACTTGTACACCTATTTTGCGAATACTTACATAATAGATTAACGCAATTGTCAACATAGAAATATTTTGGACAAGGGGCCATAATTTAAACATAATTTTTACAGCCTTGATCCATGATTGTTTTGTTTCTTTGCTGATTTTTGTAAAAGTCTGCAGATTTTTTTCTTCCCTGGCAAAAGACTGTGTCACTTTTATTCCGGAAATACTTTCGTGTATATAGGCATTCATATTCGATTGTTTATTACTTAGCTCTTGGTATGCGAGACGCTGTTTTTTTGTTATCAAAAAAGAAAAGAAAATAAGGACAGGAAACAATAGTAAACTATACAATGTCAAACGAATATCCATAATAAACATAAAACCCAAGGTAATGAATAAACTAAAAACATCCGACACTACGTTCAATACACCATTAGATAATAAATCACTTAATGTATTGATATAATTTACTACTCGAATCAAGATTTTTCCGTGAGGCCGATTGTCAAAATATGAAAATGGTAACCTTTGCAAATGAGTGAAAATAGCATATCTCATGTCTTTTAGTACATCCTGACCAACTTCAGTCATCGACTGGATTTTATAACGCATACACCAACCAGCAACAAACAACGATAGGAAAAAAATGCCACTTAATTCCAATAATAACAGGGTATTTTTTTGAGGAATAACAGTGTCGATCATGATTTTAGTAAACCATGGACCAAGTAAGCCTAATAAATTTGTCAGTATGATTACGAATAAAATCTTCAACATTTTTCCGTTATATGGTACAAGAAATTCGTTCATCCGTTTGTAGTGCATCCAAGTAAACGCCTGTGTAAGCTCTTCATCTTCTTCAAATGTATTACGGGCCAAAAAAGTCGTCTCCTTTCTAGCTAACTCCGAGTTGTTTCACATAATTTTCTTGATATTTACCGGCTTTTAGAATCAATTCTTCATGTGTTCCCCGTTCAACGATCCGTCCTTTTTCAAGAACCAGTATTAAATCCGCATTTCTAACAGATGAAATACGATGGGCAATGATAAACATTGTTTTTTTCCCCGCAAAGTCTTTTAACTGCTGTTGAATTTTAGCTTCCGTTTCCAAATCTACTGCAGACGTTGTGTCATCTAAAATCAAGATAGGTGCTTCTTTTGCCAACGCACGAGCCAACGATATTCGCTGTTTTTGTCCTCCAGAGAGTCCTACTCCTCGCTCTCCAACCACTGTATCATACCCTTTTGGCATTCTTTGGATAAATTGATGCGCACCTGCAATATCCGCTACAAATTGAATATCCTGTGGATTTGCTGAGTTGCTTCCAAACCCGATATTTTCTTCTATTGTATTAGAAAAAAGAAAGACATCCTGCATTACCATTGATACACTTTCTCTAATACGATAAAGCGAATAATCCTTCACATTTTTTCCATCAATCAGCATATTCCCTGATGTTGGATCATAAAAACGGGCAATCAAATTCACCAACGTACTTTTTCCAGAACCTGTTTCACCTAAAATTCCTATCGTTTGCCCAGCTTTTACCTTGAAGGATATATCGGTAAGGATCTCTTTATCAGGACTATCAGAAAAATGGAAAGACACATTTTCGAATTCAACGTCTCCAATGATTTCTTCGATTCTATCATTCGTTACGGCAATCTTTGAAGTACTATTCAATAACTCTCTGATTTTGATACTAGATGCATTAAATCGTTGAATATCATTCACCAACCAGCCGCTCATACGCATCGGTTGATTCAACATCCATAAAAATCCATTGAAAACGACCAAATCGCCAATCGTCATTTTCCCTTGAATCACGAATAAACCACCTAACAATAGACTGATGCCCGTCAAACTGTTCGCCAGACCTTCCAGCCAACTCAAATATTTTTTTGATACTTGGGCAGCGGCCATATTTTTTTGCTTGTAATCTTCATTGTGTGAATTGAATTTGTCAATTTCATAGGCTTCCTTTGAAAAGGCTTTGACGACTCGATTCCCACTTATGTTTTCTTCTACCATAGAATTCATTTGGGAGAAACTTTCACGTATCTCAAAAAATACTCCGTGTGCCTCCTTAGACATTTTCTGGGTCAGAATAAAAATTGCTGGAGTAATTGCGAGCAAAGCCAATGTTATTTGCCAGCTGATCGAGGTCATCACAATAACTGCTGCACAAAACCAAAGGATACATTCCATAGAATTATATGTCACCCAAGACAAAAAATGACGAATCGCATCAGTATCTCCTGTCATCCTTGCCATGATATCTCCTACTCTTGTATGGTTAAAAAAGTCAAAATCTAACTCCTGAAGTTTTTTGTATAAGTCCTCTCTTAAATCAAATAAAACGTTTTGCCCCATTTGCTCAAATAAAAGTTGGTACGTATAACCTGTCACTGTGCGAAACAAGGTTACAGCAATCATTACTGCCAGAAAAGGAACGAGTAGCTGTGTTTGATTTTTCCCTATAACAGTGTCGATGATTTTTCCCGAAACGATCGGCAAGACAACAATCGTTGCTGCATTTACTAAAACTAAAAAACAAGAAAGAACTATTTTTGTTTTATATCGCTTTCCATACTGCCAAATCCAAGTATAGTTGTTCACGTTGTTCACCTCTGAGAAGTCTTTGTTTTCCTCAAGCTATCAAGCTAAGATAATACGCTAAATACGAATAAACGGTGGAAGCAAAATTTTTTACTCTTGAATTTCTTGATTTTTACCATTTACAAACATATCTCATTCTCATATATTTTTATGCCAATGACTTGTCCACTACTAAGTAGAGAAAGTCGATTATCTGTTATTTCCAATGGCACTCCTGTTTTTAGATCTTCAATTTTAGCAATAGAGCAGACAGCTTTTAATGCAGATATATTTAGTATCACGGGCTTTTCTTGACTTGCCAAACTAAATCCATAAATAACTTGTTCTTTTTTTGTAAAGTACCAATTGTCCATTGATAATTCTGGAATAGCTCGACTTTCGTAGATTCCCTCACCATAAGTGGTTAAAAAATCCCCCAATTGAACCATGATAGCTTCTGCTTCTTTTGGCAACGTACCATCTGGTTTTGGTCCGATTCCTAAAATGACATTACCACCCATACTGACTATTTTCAGGATACTTTCTAAAATAGTGGAAAAGGATTTATATACATCATTTGGTACGTATCCCCAATTATTGGCCAATGGTATATTACTTTCCCAAACTTTTTTAGGTGCAATTTCTGGTATCTTTCGCTCTGGCGTGACATAGTTTTCAAATTCACCGCCGATCGTTCGATCTACCACCAACATAGTTGGTTGATGCTGACGTAATTTTCCAATAATTTTTGGCATATCCAATTGCTCGTTTCTTGCATTGACCCACCCCGCATCCAACCATAAAATATCAACTGGACCATAATTAGAACAGATTTCCAGTAATTGATTTTCTACAAAGTTCTCAAATTTTTGCCACATTTGTGGGCTTTCCAATGGATCATAGCTAGCGTAACGTCCACGAGCATGCTCACTTGGTACCCAGTAGTAAGGGCAATGCCAATCTGCTTTAGAATAGTAGGCACCTGTTGCAATCCCTGCTTTTTGAAAGCTTTTCATGATAGCCTGAAATACATCAGCTTTTTCATTTAAATGAAACGGACAACGGTCAGATGTCATTTTATACGTACTTTCTTTCGTATCATACATAGAAAATCCATCATGATGCTTGGTTGTAAAAAGCATGTAGCGAAATCCGGCTTTTTTACATTTTTCTGCCCATTCATCTGGACAAAAGAGTGTAGGGTTAAATTGCTCATTCAGCGCCCAATACTCTTTTCTTAGCGTAGCTAAATCTTCTCTCCATGGTTTTTTTCTGGCCCACTCATCCTCTTCTGACAACTGCCAACTTTCAACAATTCCAGCTTGACTATATAAACCCCAATGAAAAATCACGCCGATTTTTTGATCTTCAAACCACGACAGTTTCTCTTTAATCGTTTCTGATATCCCTTCATATGGCTCTTGTTCCGTCTGTTTATTTTCTTCAATATCTTGTCTCATCGTCATCCTCAACACCCATTATTTTCTATTAATTGCCTGTACCAAGCCCCGCTTTTTTTCAACGTCCGTTTGCAGTCATTCTCAATATCTACTCGGTAAAAACCATAGCGATTGCGATAGCCATTGAGCCAACTCCAACAATCAACGAACGTCCACATATGATAACCAAAGCATTGACTTCCTGCTTCGATTCCTTTTTGTAACTGCTCTAAGTGTTCTTTGACAAAGTCAATACGATAGTCATCTTTTATTTGTCCTTTTGCATCCGTAAAACGTTCTTCTTCCGCTACACCCATGCCATTTTCAGAAACATACCAAGGAATATTATGGTATTTTTCTTTCATAAGCATTGCCACATCATATAATGCTTCTGGATAAATTTCCCAGCCGCGATAGTCATTCATTCTGCGTTCTGGCCAAATATAGCCATTGTAAAAATCACTACGATCTTTTGCTGGAAAACGGGGATCAACCGCTGCTTTAACGCGAAGGGGCTGGTAATAATTCATTCCAACAAAATCAACTGTATTCTCTGCGATAGACTGTTTATCAGAACTTTCAACCGTTGGCAGTAACTCATTTCTTTCAAATAAATCAATCAGTTTATCAGGAATAACCCCTAAAACTGCTGGATCTAAAAAACTATAAACATTAACATGATCTGCCCGTTCCTTTGCTTCTAGATCCTCTGGTGAGTCACTTTTTGGATATGCTGGGGATATGTTTAAAATAATCCCAATTTTGCCATCTGGAATTCCCACTTTTCGAAATTCTTTTACTGCATAAACATGAGCCATCAACGTATGGTATCCTACCTGAACAGCCAATTTGAAATCATGTTTACATGGATAATGGAAATTCGACAGATAGCCGCACTCGATATGAACAATTGGTTCATTGAGCGTTGTCCATTTTTTGACCAAATCACCAAATTGCTCAAAGGCTGTTTTGGCATAGAAGGCAAAATGATCCACCGATTCTCTGACCTCCCACCCACCTTTTTCCATCAACCACCAAGGCATATCAAAATGAAACAAATTAATAATTGGTTCTACGCCGTTTTCAATCATTGCCGTAAAATACTCCCGGTAAAAAGTGACAGCCTCTTGATTAAGCGTTTTTCCATCTGGCAGTAGACGTGTCCATGCAATAGATGTGCGATAGGAATTCATTCCTATGTCTTTCATCAACAAAACATCTTCTTTATAACGGTGATAAACATCACTCGTCATGCTTGGGCCTTGTTCTGCATTAAATCGCTCTGGCTCTAATTCAAACCATTTGTCCCAAGTAGAGGCACTTTTCCCTCCCTCAAAAGCAGCCCCTTCTGTCTGAGGTGCGCTAGCTGCTGCGCCCCATAAAAAATTTTCAGGAAATGTCTTCACTACTCATCCTTCTTTCTGGTTTATTTTCTCAACCTATCGTTTTAATTTCTCTTGCAGTACCTGCATAACTGGGTGTAATTTTGCCAATAGTTCATCACAGCTTAATTCTTGTGGCCGATCCGCCCAGACGGATAGATACGTACCGATCATTTGTTCTTTTAAAGCAGGGTTTACGATTTGGTCAGAAGCAAACAAGTTGGTTTCCCATTTGGCGACTTTCTCAGCTGTCGGATAGGTGTACCCAGCTGCCTCACCTAAAACAAAATAAAAATAGTTATCATTGAAATTCAAAACGTTATAGCCTTTTTCCAGCCATGTTTCAATCGACGCCATTTGTTTGTCCCAACGGGTCCAATAAGAAACCTCAACTTCAGTCGTTAAATCAACCAATGACGTTCGATCCAATCGATAAAAGCCATCGTTCCAAATCCGCGAGATCTTTCCCTTTTGCTTCATAAATGCCACCAAACGATTCACATAATCCACATAAACTTCTAAACCACTTGCCTCTTCACCAAAGCGTTGTTTGGCGTTTTCCAATAATTGAGGATAATCTTCCACTCGACTAAAATCAATGAATTCATCCGCTCCAATATGAAAATAACGACTTTCTGAAAACAGTGCCGCATATTCATCATAGAGATCGAAGAGAAAGTTTACAGCTTGTTCATTCGTAATGTCCAATGCCCAAATATCTGGTTTCAACTCTTGTTCTTCTGTCCGTTTCTTTAAGGCAAACTCTGGATAATGTTTCAGCACTTGATTCAAATGTCCTGGTGTATCTAAATCAGGGATTACACTGATCTGCTTTTTTTTCGCAAGCTCGATTATTTCTCGTACCTCATCTTGCGTCAGATATTCTTGCGAAACAATTTCTGGATATTTTCGGCTTTCAATTCTAAAGCCCAGATCTTCGGAAAAATGCAATTGCAGCGTGTTGAATCCATACATGTCCATCAATTGAATAAGCTTAGCTATTTTTTCTTTCGGCCAGAACTTACGGCCAATATCCAATAAGATACCTCGTTCATTTTGTTTGTATTCGATCATTCTTTCCTCTTCTTTCTAAAAAAATCCACGAGTTTAAGGCTGGAACTCGATCGTTCACCTGAAAGTCTCGTGGATTTTTTTTAAGATTAATTCTGTTATCGATATTAATACGCGTTACTTATTGTTTACTCCAACGATCATACGCTTTTTGATGCACGTCAACATATTTTTTCACCCCAATTGAATCTAGTGTATCCAAATAGGTTTTCCAACTGGCATCTGTTAATTTTTCCTGACCCGTAATAAATTTTGCTTCCATTTGTTGCACATAAGAAAGTAAATCTGCTTGTAATGAAGAACCTAGTTCATCTTGCTCTTCTTTAGAGACATACAGTGTCGGCCAACCAATTTTTTCGTATGGCGCAATTTTCTCAGCTGTTTCTTTATTGACAAACTGCTGGAATGCGTCTGCTTCAACAGAATCATTTTTATCGCTTAAAATAATGACTGGTTCAGAAGATACTTTCGGTGTGACTGTTCCATAATCTGGTGTTATTTTAGAACGTTCTTCTTCAGCATTATCGGCTGTGATTCCTTCGTTACGTACACGAACCTCTTCACCTTTATCGTTTTTTGCCCAATGCCAATAGCCACCTTTTTCTTCATCTGGACCTGCATTAAAGTATCGACTTCCTTCATTACTGTAGAAATAATCTACCCAACGAATCGCTGCTTCAGGATTAGCAGTCTTTTTGGTAATAGCAAATGCACCTGTCGCAACACCATCCGTTGCTGAAACTACTGTTTCTGGTGATTCTGGTGAGCTTAATGGATAGAACATTGGATCATTGATTGCTTCTTCTTGTGTACGATTTGTTGTAAAAAAACTAAACCAGTCTGTAAAGGCACCTAAACGATCGTTGTTTCCTTTCGATTTCTTCTGATCATCTGATTGAGAGAATACTTCTTGATCCAATAATTTTTCAGAATACAATTTATTCATATACGCTAAGTAGGCACGATAATTCTCTGTGGCAGCGCCATAGCTGACCTTACCGTCCATCACTTGCTGTTCTTGTTGCAGCACGCCAAATGACCAGATCATCCAAGGGCGTAATGAATCAATTTTTGCTGAAGATAATGGAATCTCATCTTTCTTTCCATTACCGTTTGGATCTTCATCACGGAAACGAATGAGTAAATCATAAAATTCATCTGTTGTTTTAGGTAATTCTTTTACACCTAATTTGTCTAACCATTTTCCGTTATACCAAATTGGTCCGCTTGGAAAGACGGTTTGTTTCGCAAATTTTTCATCTTCCAGATTATATTTTCCAGATAACATAGGCAACGAGTAAATATGACCATCTGGCGTGGTAAGAGAATTTCTTAATTCTGGAAATTCATCTAAAATTTTCTTGATATTTGGTGCATATCCTTCATCGATATAGTTATCTAGTGGTAATAAGGTATTGTCGCCATACTGAATTTCCTGAACCTTGGACAAGCGAGAAGCAAATAGCACTTCCTGAATATCCCCAGAAGCAAATGCCAAGTTCAATTTTGTGGCTAAATCAGAATCTGGCGGCGTTGTATATTTCCAGAAAACGTTGGTCTTGTCTGAGTAATCATTCATCATCGCCATTTTTTCATAAGAAGTCGACCCGACATTCGGAGCAAACATACTTAGCTCTACTTTTTCTTCTACAATTGGAAATCCTTCCTTAGCAACTTTCACTTGAGCTCCTTTGGCCTCTTCACCTTTGTTGCCACAGGCTGCAATCGTCACTACAGATAAAATCAATCCACACACTAAAGCTACTTTTTTCATTAGACACATTCCCTCTTTTCTTATTTTTTAACCCTTCAATGAGCCAACCATAACGCCCTTAACAAAATAGCGCTGTAAAAATGGATAGACAATAATAACCGGTAATGTTGAAACAATCATCACACCATATTTAATGATCGCTACTAATTGCTGTTTACGATAGAGAGCTTCCAGCGTACTCTGTTGTGCTTCTCCACTCGCCGCCTGATTGGACGACAAATCTTGTAGAATCAGCAGCTCTCTTAAGATCATTTGCAATGGATACTTACTTCGATCTGACAAATAAATCAATGCATCATAAAAACCATTCCAACGAGCTACCCCAACAAATAAAGCCATTACGGCAATAATTGGTGCAGACAGTGGTAATACGATCTGGAAAAAGATTCGGAAATCATTACATCCATCAACAATCGCCGCTTCCTCTAATTCACGCGGGATATTCGATTGAAAAAATGAACGTGTCACAACGATATTATAAACCGAAGCCGCTGACGGAATAATCAACGCCCACATTGTATTGATCATTCCCAATGATTTTACCAATAAATAGGTAGGAATCATTCCTCCTGAAACAAACATTGTAATCATAATAAATTTAACAAAGAAATTTTTGCCAAATAACTCCGGCCGACTCAACGCATAGGCACATGGCAACGTCACAATCAGATTAACTGCTACGCTAAGTATCGTATAGATAATTGTATTTTTATACCCCATCCAAATATCCTGATTATTAAAAATCTTTTGGTAGCCTTCCAGAGTAAATCCTTTCGGCAACAACCACATCTCTCCAGCATTTACCGCTGCAGGATCACTGATAGATGCGCTTATGATGTAGATGAGTGGATACAAAACAATCAATGTCGCAATAATAACAAATGTATAGTTAAAAATAACAAAAATTCGATCTCCCATCCCCATTTTAATCGTTTTTGTATTCATTTATGCCCTCTCCTTTCTCACTTCATGAAAATGATCACTTACCACAATGAATGCTCAGTCAATCGTTTTGTGATACTATTGACCGTAACTAAAATCGTAGCATTGATCACTGAATTAAACACCCCGACGGCTGTCGCAAAACTGTATTGTCCGTTTAATAAACCTGCTCGATAAACGAACGTCGAAATCACGTCACTTGATGTCATATTCAAAGGATTCTGCATCAAAATAATTTTCTCAAATCCAACACTCAATAGATTTCCCATACTCATGATCAATAAAATGATAATTGTTGGTAGGATCGTTGGCAGATTGATATGCCACGCACGTTGAATGCGTGAAGCACCATCAATCGTTGCTGCCTCATGCAACTGTGTGTCCACTCCAGCTAATGCCGCCATATAAATAACTGAACTCCACCCTGTCGTTTGCCAAACATTACTTAATACATACATCGTTTTAAACCACTTGGGATCTTCCATAAAATGAACTCCTTTGATCCCAAAAAACTCCAGAAAATGAGTCAATATTCCTGTTGAAGGTGATAAAAAAGCAAACATCATCCCGACAATCACCACGACAGAAATAAAATTTGGTGCGTACGTTACTGTTTGGGCAAACTTTTTACCAAAACCATCTTTCATCTCATTCAACGATAAAGCTAGGAGAATCGGTAAAGGGAAACCCACAATTAAACTATAAATACTAATTCCCAACGTATTTTTAATTAAATCCCAAAAGAAATACGATTGAAAAAATTGTTCAAAATACTTCCAGCCAACCCAAGGACTTCCTAAAATCCCCAGCGACGGTTGAAAATCTTTCCAGGCAATAATAATACCGTACATAGGTCCGTAACAAAAAATAAGAAAAAATAAAAATGCTGGTAGTAAAAAAACATATAACTGCCAACTATTTTTTATATGCATCCACGATATTTTTTTCTTACTATTCTTCCCACCAGAACATTTAACAGCCTCCATAGAACCTCCCCCTTATAAAATAATTTTCAACAAACATGACTGGAATAGAGCGAAATAACTTTTCACAAACCACTAAAATTAGTAGTCAAAGCTTTTACTAGGTATTTCAACTTAAAATTGATTTACAACGTTTTTATAGCGCTTACAATTTGTTTTATTTTGAATTTCCCTCTAAAAAATAAAACAGTCTTAATTTGAAATGCTAGCTTTTTTACCAATCAATATTTATCTGTGACCACAGTGTAAAACATTTTTTGATTCTCGAAAATATGTAACTTTTTTCCTTTCTACTATCGAAAGAAGCTGTAATGATAGCGTTTTCTATTCGTTTGAAAATGAGTATGTACTTTTCTCTATCTCTCTTCAAAAAAAATTCTAGTCACAATCCAAGAAATATTCTCGTTCGTCTGGATTGCACTAGAACAATTTTTTATTTTAATGAATAAAATCTGTTTTGATCATTACCGTTTGTTCAATCAACCATTGGCCATCTTGATAAACAAATGTTTGATTTGCAGTGGCCACATGATCTCGATATTGTTTCTTATCAGATCCTTTATTTATTGTTTTAATTTTCGTTTCTACCAGCATATGGTCTTCCTTTAATTTAAGCATTTCAAAAGATTGCAGCGTGTTTTCTACATCAAATTCTTCAAAAAAAACGTTCATTTCCTTTGCTGTATCTTCTCTCGCCTGTGGTATCAACGTCTGAACATATCCCGTAACATCTTTTTCGTTGGCAAAACGCAGGTTTTCTTCCAATACCTGTTGAGCTTCTTTGGCTTCAGTACTAGTCTGAACAGGTACTTGACTTTCACTTTTTGCTTTTACAATTTCGTCCGACTGATTGCTAAAGATAATGATCATCGACAATAGTGCTATAAACGATGTTAAAAATAAGACATATTTTCTTTTCAATTGGATACCTCCCAACGATTATTTTTTTTTTCAAAAATCTTTCTAAATTGACCTGGTGGAACTCCTACTTCTTCTCTAAATTTTCGAGTAAAATTCGCAATATCATGATAGCCAACATCTACAATAATATCCTTAACAGGTTTTGAAGTTTCCAGCAACTCTTGTTTCACTCGCTCAATCCTCAAAGCCTGCACATACTTACTAAAGGATACATTTGCTTCATTTTTTACCATAATACTCATTTTTGATAAGGACACGCCAAACTTGATGGCCATCTCTTCTAAAGAAAAACTTGGTCGGGTAAAGTTATCATGAATCATTTGAACAATTTCCTGATCCATTTCTTTCTCATGCGCTTTTAACTCTTCAGCGAAGGTACGGCTTAATTCTAAAGCTAAATACTTCATTTCTACTTCAATTTTGGATAAATCAATTGCTGCATTTCGATAAGAAAACGAATTGAGGATCGTTGGTTCCTCCCGCATCAACAATAATTGCTGCAGCACATAATGATAATAGGATTGTCTCAAAAAAATAGAAATAGGCATCCCCTGCTCATTGGCGACAATATCTCGAATAATTTGCTCAATGGCATGAGAATTGCCAACTTTAATTGCTTGCTTCAGGGTCATGACCATTTGTTCAGGGTAGGCAAACACTGCTGTTTTCAAATCACTCGTCTTTTGTGCCTGATTGCTTCTTTCTTTTTGAGCCATAACAGATATATAAGAAAAATGAAGCTTATCGATCGTAGAGACTGTCTCACTATACATTAGCATCAGTTCGCTATTCAGCTCTTTCATTAAATAATGCGAAAATTCATTTTTCATCTTAGCTAGCGTTTCATTCGAAATAGCTTGGTCTTTCAGTTGAAAAATAAATAAAAACTGATTCAAATAAGTCATTTCAATACATTCGACCTGATAGTTTTTTTTCACAAGAGGAAATAAATTGATCAACAATGACTTCATTTGAATATCCGTTTCTGCTTCTTTAGAAAAATCTGCGCAAACAAGCCCCAATAAATAAGATTCATCAAAAGTAAATTGTTTCCCAATCATCTTAACTTCTCTTTCAATAGAATGTAAATCTGTGAAATCACCTTTTAAAATATGTTTCCAAAATGTTTCATCTCGTATATGCTGGATTTCTTTTTTTGTCGAGTCAACCATCATTGACTGCTGAAAGAGAAAATCTCCCACCTCATCAAAATGAACATCATGAATATCCGCGTTACTATATTCTGCAACATATTGATACAATCTATTCAAACGATACACAGGCTCATACTGACGATAGCCATAGTAAACAATGATACCAAAACCAATCAGTAATAAAATAAGTAAACTTCCAAAAACAATCAGGAGTACCTTTTCGATTTCATGATTCAGCACAGATTCAGATACCAATGAATAAATGGTTAAATCTATGCCTGATAAGACTTTCGACTGAGTAAAATAATTATCCATATTTCCTTTTTTCACTCCTGGATTAGCCAAAGTCGAAGAGACTTCTTCTTGATTTAAATACAATAAATAATTTTGATACTCTTTTTGAAAAGGGGTAACAATGCGATCCATTAATTTAGCTGTTGGAATCGCATAAACGATTTCACCGATTTTTGCTCCATTGAAAATAAACGGCACAAAATAATAAAGCGTTTTCGGCTCTTCCTTCGCAAAAGAAATTAGTTTTGGCGCTTCCGATACTAGCTGTTGATTGAATAACTGTTCATCGATCTGCTCCTCTTTATGACGCTGGCTAATCAGCGTATCTATGTCCAAGGTACCCACATTTGTATACATTTTTTCATTATCATTATAAGAAACATAAATATCCTCTACAATATCCGAAAAAAAGACATACCTTTGCAACTCACGTTCGAAAGCCATCGCTTCAATCGGTGTCATTGTAACCTGTTTCCCAACACTCGAATTGATCGACATATCCAGCGTGATATTATTCAACTTTTTAAAATGCTCTTCCAAACCTAAAAAAATCTGCGTTAACCCTTCACTATTCGTTGCTTCAATTTTCTCCTTTGTCTTTGAAACGATTAACCACGTTAAAATGACTGATAATATTAGGAAAGGTATTGAAAAAACAATAATATAAGAAATTAGAAATCGCCAATTTAATTTTTTATAAAACAATTGCATCCATGCTCTCATGTCCATCCCCCTAATTACTGCCTTCATTCTCTGCGTCAGTTATACAACAGCTCAATGTATACGCTAGATTTCAATTTGAAACCGCTCGCTTTTCTAAACGCAGCATTGATTGATAACTAAACCAAGCAGTCGGTAAAAGAAATAAAGGTACTGGAACAAGGGTAAACACAGGGAACATGGTTGAGATAAAACCAACAACGATCAAGCCTAGAAAAATCGCAATCGAGCTAGGAATACTACATAACATTAGAAAAAACGCTTGCTTAAAATAAGACGTCAACGGCATTTCATAACGAACGTAGCACGGTAAAACATAAATCAGCGTTGTGATGACAACCATCGTAAACAAGAATAAGACCACATGAAAAAAGCGATTCTGTATAAAAATAAGGCTGATACGCCAATCAATATATAAAATCAATGAAATAAAGAATGAAATGAAACCTAATACATTTGCCGCTTTAAAATGTTTTTGTCCTGCCTTTAAAAAGTCTTGCCACTTGATAGATGAAACATCGTCCAACTCTTTAAATCCCTTAAATAAAAGATCAATAACTGTAGCAGTACTGGGAAAAATCCCTGTAATGATTCCAAATCGGAAAACACTAACAAACCAAAATAACTGCAATTTAACAATGAATAAAACAATTTCACCTAACCCAATACTTCCTTTTGTCAAATTCCCCATAAAATTCCCCCATTTTTTTAGTTGTACTGGATTTCTTAAGAAAAAGAAATACTCTTTTCGTTATTTAGCAGAAAATCTCCAATGCAGATTAAGTAACCGCTATCAATTTTATTTTTCCAAAGATTTTCAGTATTAGAAAATAACAAAAAAACAAATAATACATAGTATATTTTGAATAATAACATATAACTTAGCTGATTGAAACTATGTAGATTATTCAGTAATGTGTATTTTTTTATGTTGATTGTCTTGTGCTTTTGTTTTTTGGTTAAAGGGGTCAAAAACCAGTGACAGTAGTATTTTAGAGAATAATCTATTCACTGCTTATTTATTATTACACAAAATTTTCTTTTCATCAGAAATAGTAAAAACAGCTATATCTAATGATCTGATTTTTTTAGAATAGCAAAAAAATTCTATTACAAGTTATTCATAATATTTTTATTCTCATGTACTATTCTTTCGAATCAATACATAACCTACTCTAGAAGATGACAAAATACTTTCCTTTCTTATTTTTCTTTCTAAAAAAACTACTTCCTAGAGCTCAGATTATTCTTGATCGCTTTCATATTATCCAGCACATTAGTTGAACTTTCTTGAAACACCGCATTCAAGGAATGAATAGATTTCTCCAGCAGGGAACTTGTATAGGCTAAAAAAATATCGACACTTGAAGAAATACTGGAAGCTTCTCAAAAAAAAATAATCACAGCTTAATTTTGAAACACGTCGCTGGTGTTCTTGCATCCGTACCTATTTAGCAGAAACGAAGCTCGTGGATCGGCACCTTTTGTGTGACAAGGAGATAAAAGCTGGGTAAAGATGTTATCAGGACGCTTTTTTTACCGAATAGAAAAACTTAGAGGAATTTTCCTCTAAGCTCTATTAATCAGTGTATCAGTTTAAAATTCATACTTCATTACTATAAATCAGTTTTCTAAAAATCGTTTAACACTGAACGTTTATCATAATAATTCATTCAAAAATTCATTTTCAATATCTCGTATCAATTCTTGCAAGAACCCTTCTTGATAAGCAACTAGTTTTTCCTCGTAAATCAGATCTCCTAGCTCAATTAATTGATCATTCTTAAGGCTTTTAAGCTTCTTCAACCGACTAGCACTAAGTGGTACCTCCGTTTTAGCTATTTGGAAATGCTGTTGCTCCATTCCTAAAAACTGCAATTGAGACCCAAAAGCATTCTTTAATTTCTGAGCCATTCCTAAACCTTCCGGATCTAAATCACCACTATAATAGATAATAGTTTCAGTTGTTGCTAACTTACGTAGTAACTGCCAAACTGCGAAAGTAAATTGTCCACTGGAACAAAGGATCGGTACTTCTGGCAATAATTCTACCAAAATTGAGTAAATACCAGAGTTCTCCACCACTAAAACTTTTTCTCCAACATAAGGACGTATTGACGTCATTCGCAAAATTTCCTTTAATGGAACATTCCAACTCATTCCTTCAATACACGCCTGTCGCCACATTTGATTTTCTCTATTTTCCGAATTCAGTGCAGTTACCCCTCTAATAGCAGCATAATTCATAATGTCATCCTTCAATAAATGAAATTCATTTAGCAAGCCATGTCGTTGTTCTGTTTTTTCCAACTCTGCTAAACTCTCAATCATCTGATTTGACATCGCTGTCAGTAATTGTAATAGTAGCTGTCCAGCCTCTTTGCTTTCATCAAACGTATGTGGAGATCCAGTAATTTTATAAGCAAACACTGGTAATCTTACAAATTCATTTTTTGGTAAATACTCTAAAGCTATAGATACTTGTTCAAAAATGATCAGATTCGGTAATTCCCTTTTCCACCATTCTTTCAGCTGACGATCGGTCAATAGTAAAGTGAAAGTTGAATCTATCGCTGTTACAGCAGCTTTAAATTGTTCAAAAGCAGTTTCTTCTGACAAATCATAATCCTTTTTTATAGCTAGCGGCTTTTTCATAATAAAAACAACAAAATCCGCTAATGTCCATTCTAAAATACTTTCTGCAAAAGCTTGCTCTAAATCTGCAATACGAATTCGCTTCTTTTGATCCCAAGCAATTATTGTAATACCAAGGAAACCTCGCAATGGTTCAGTATCTGTTTTACTAAATAGACTTAGGCCAACACTGCTACCAAAATTTTCTTTCAGCCAGTACCGCCGCCACAGTTCTTTGGCTAGCAAAGAAAAAACTGGTTGCTTGAAGTAATCCTTAGGTTCAGACAAGCTGCTCGCCTCCCGTTAGAAAATGCTTCTTGTGTCCATCCCAATAATAACGAATTGTAGTGACAAAGTTAACGTTTTGCGGGCGTAACAATTCATAGATGGCTAATTTAGAAACAGTAGGGTAATCACCGAAAAGTGCCTGTGAGTTCATCACATAATTAAAACCTAACTGCTCACAAGCCTTAAACAGCTCGGCGATGTTTTGATCATCTATTCCTGCAAAAGCTTCATCTAAAGTAATGACTCTTGGACATTGCTCTCCCGCATCTTCATAACGAGAATAAGTGGCTGCAAATAACGGCAAGTACATCGCGATCGCTTTTTCTCCTCCAGAGAATTGATTAAAACGACGATCCGTCAGAGGCTGAGCCTGGTAGCCTTCATTTGCTCGTTTGTATTTCAACTCAAATTCAAACCAATCTCGATAGTCCAACACCTTGGCAATAGCTTGGAATAATGTGCTTCGATCATCCGGTTCATTCTGCAATTGCTCTTGAGCCAATCGAACTTTTTCTTGGAAATGACGAGAAACCGCATCTCGATCTTTTTCTGACAAGAGTTCCTTCGGCTTTTGTAATAAACTAACTAATTGATTTGTACTAAGATCTTGTTCAGAAGCAGCAGAAACTCCTTTCCAGCCGATACTTAAGGATAAACCAGAAGAATTTTTTTGTTCTTGTAGTAGTCCATTCATTTTAGCAACCCACAGCTGTGCTTGCTCAATACGTATCCGCAGGACGTTCCCCACTGATTCTAAAATAATTTTTTTGAAAAGTCGTTCGTCATCCTTCTTTAGTAATTCTCGTAATGTCAGTCGCTGCTCTTTCAAATGTTCTAATAAATCAGCCGTCGTCGTTAGTTGTCCTTCTTCAGAAAACTGCGGTTCGTTGTGATTGTTAAAAGAAGCAAATTCACCTAACTCTTGTTCTTCTTCTGATGACAAACTCACACCATTAACATGCATCAATTTAGGTTGATAATTCTGCAATTGATCTGCTATAAAACTGAAATTATTAGAAAAGCGATCCTCCAATTTTTTTAGCTCTTTAATATTTATCTCTTTACCTTGCTCCTTAGCAACACTTAGCAAGTTATCACTTGGGACACCACTACGTTGCAACTCTTTTTCAAATAAAGTATGCCAGTTCTTTTCTTGCCTAACTAGTAAAGCTAAGCGATCTTCTTCGTATTCCAGATCTCTAGTAATTTTTGTGACAGATTCCACTAAAGTAAGTTGCTCATTATTCAATTTCTTATTTTGTTGTTGATACTGTATCTGCTCTTGGGTTGCGGCTTTTAATTTAGCTGTCAGTTCAGCAATATTGATGATCTGTTGCTGTGCTTCATTCTCGTTAATTAATCGTTCCAATTTAGCCGTTTCTCCGACTAGTCCATTCACGTTATACGACAAATCAGCCTCTTCCTCTTGATAGTTGATGACGTTAACTGAAATGGTCTGAATCATTTCTTTTTGCTGGCTGATTTCACTTGATTTACTAAATGTGTCATGAAGATTCTGTTCATAATCTAGCGCATATTGTAAGGCTTTCTTATACGTTGCCACATCTCGACTTAACTGATCCTTGGCCGTTTTTTGCATGATCTGTGACTTCATTTTTAAGATTTTTTGATGTAAATTATTTGTCTCAGTAGTTTTAATAGTCAATTCTTTTTCTTTCGCCGTCAAAACTAGCGCCAATTGTTTAATTTCTGTGTAAGTCTGATAAACTTCCGTTCCTCTAGGAAACTCTTGGTAGGCTGATTCAAATAATTGAAGTCGTTTTTTCTTCTCGCTAATTTGATTTGATAGCTCAAAATTAACCGCTTCTAATTGTTGAACTTCTTCTTCTAATTTAGCTATTTTCTCTTGCCGGTATCGTTCTTGACTGGCAGTTCCTACAAATGAAGCCTTATAATCAATCGGCATCTCACCACTAAGATTTGTAATTCGATAACTACCATCGCTATTAATAATTGGTAAGTCTGCCGTAGGTTCTTCTTCGTTATAAAAAATACTGTCTAACACATTCGCAACTTGATTTTGTAAACTAGGCGATAAGCCAGAATTGACCGTCAAAACTTCTGCTAAGGTAGAAGCTATCAGTTGCGGGTTCGGTTTAATCATCAAATCATCCGTCAATTGGAACGTTCCTTCGCTAATAACACTATCTAAAATACCAGATGACAATAAAGCACCTTCGACTCGATTGCGCTCATCTTCTGTCACACTCTCTTTAAAATCTACTCCTTGATAAAACAAAACATATTCAGCAGTCTCATCCCAGCTTTGTCGATTCGTTTTCCTACCTTCATTACGATATGGTTCTGGTATTTTCTGCGCCTGCCACTCTTTAATTTCCGTTTGTACACGCTTGATTTTATCTTGATTCTCTTTAAAGCTAGCTTTCAATGGTACCAAAGCTAAATGTTCTCGCGTCAACGCTTCCTGATAAGAATCAGTTACAGGAGACAGCACTATTTCTTCACGTTCTTCCTCTTCCAATAGGCTATCTATGCGATAAAGTAACTCATTATACTGCTCTGTCGACAATTGGAATGGAGCCATTTTCAACCAGTTATCAATAGACAACTTCCACTTCTCCAATTCATTCGCCCGCGTCTGTTGCCATTGACGGAGATCTCGTTGTAATTCATCAAATTCCTGCTGCAGCTCACCAACAATCCGTTCTAACTCTAACATCTGTTTTTGTAATTGTTCTTTTTCCAAAAGTAATTGCTGAATTTCACGAAAATGATTCTGTTTTTGGCGAATCTGATCTAGCCAATACTTACGTTCCTCTATAGTGATTGTTTCTCGTAATTTGTCAGAGTAAACCTTGTCTAGTTCATCGAAGCGTAGATAAGTAAGATACTGCTGATTATCTTGAATAAACTCTTCTAAATCCGTATAAAGATTCGCCTGTAACTGTTCTCGTTTTTCTAGTTCAGTTTGCTGATTTTGCAGTAACTGTTGTTTTTTTAGCAACTGCTCTTTCGCACGAGTTAAACGATTTAAGGTATGTTGTAATCGTTGATTCAGTTCCAAGCCTTGATTAACTAAATCCATTCCTTCATGCTGGCTCAATTGTGAAATAGTGGCAGCCAAAGTTTCCATTTGTTGTTCATTTTCCTCATACAATTTTCGATTTTCCACTAAAGCGATGTTATTATTTTTTAATTGCTGATCAAGCTCAGCAACTTGTAGCTTCAAGCGTTTCATATCGTTGAAAAGCTGATGCCATTTTCCAGCAACTTGAGCTATTAGTTCATCATGCCAACGATGATAGTTTTTAGCAAAATGATCTAGCTCTTTAATTTCATTACTTAAATCTTCCAAGCGTTCTCGATGAAGATCTAATTGTTCAATCGTTTTTGATAAAGTCAACAGTTCATCTTCTTTCACCTTTGGTAAGGAATTACGTAAAATACCATAAATTACAGACGGGCGAAAATCCTTAGATAATTTAGGGGAACGTAACTGTAAAAGCAAGGTAATCAATTCATCAAACTGATCTAAATTGTCAAATCCAAAAATATGTTGGTTAACGAATGATTTATATTCTCGTTGGTTTTCAAAGATTCGACCTTTTCCTTCTATACGATTCTTCAATTTTGCTTTCGTTAAAGGAGTTAATTCCCCACGCCGAAGTTCTTCATAAAGCTCAAAATCTTTATCTACTCGCTGATTATTTTCAATGGCGAAAAACCATTTTTTTAACGTACCTCCACGATTAGCATGCATCCCAATTCCTACCGTTAGATATTCTTCCCGCGCTTCCCGTTTTACTTCCAAAAACAGATAGCCAATCCCTTCGTTCCTTTCAGAAACACCCTTTTCACCTAGCAAATAATCTTCCATTTTTCGATCTCGGGAACCAAAAGAATCCAGACGATAGGCACTAGTATCCCCATCAAACAGTACAGGAAATAGACTTTGCATCGTCAATGATTTTCCAGAACCATTCGTCCCTCGTAAAAGCATTCGACCATCTGCTAATTCAAATGTTTCTTTTGTGTAATACCAAAAGTTTAACAAACCAACTCGATTAATTATCCACCTATTCGTCATTTTCTTTCCTCATTTCCGCCATCAAACGACCAAAAGCTGGTTGAATAATGATTTTACTCTCTGAACTCTCAAATAATCTCCACGAAACTCCTCGAGCAAATAAAGTATCAGAAAGCTGATTTATAGTCATCTCACTAAATTCCTTAGACCAATACTCGCAATAGTTGCCTTGTAATTCTTCCAGAAGCCTGTACCACTGATGCTTTGTTAAAGAAACCTCACCATAAGGCGTCGGTTCAAATTCAACTTGTCGCAAAATCGTAGCCAACTGCATCAAAACTTCATCTACCACTTTCCGACTAGGAAAAAGCTCCCGCCAATTATCCCGTTGCTCTAATGTAAACGCTGCATAATCTCGATACAGCTCAAAATGGAACAACGTATTATTTCCTACATATTCCTGAGTATACCGATAATAATTTCGCATCAAAGCAAAAATATCTTCATTTTCAGCAGTTCTTTTTATCTGTGGAACCATTAACAATTGTTGATAAATGACCTGATTGCGTTCCAGACTACTACGGCTTCGCGCTAAATCTTCTTTAAAATCATCAAAAGTCTCATATTGCGTATAAGATTGCGGTGCCACTGCTAAAAAAGATCTAGCCATCGGTGTTGTGCTGAACAGAATCTCCAAATTTTGTTCTGATTGTTCAAAATCTGACACGTCTCCCTCAATCTTTTCAATCAATCGTAATTGCTCCATTTTTTTTACAGCCCGCACTAAACTTTTACGATGATTATAGTTATTCCAATCCACGACCAATTCTTCTGGTACCATCAATTGAAGATTTTGTATTAATTCATCCATCATAAATGGTGCTTCTGTTTCCAATTCTTCCACAAAAGCCATCCCACAACAAAATAAGGCAAAATCCATTGGTGTGATAAAATCATTATTTCCCATCCAAGCTTCCAATTGAAATGGACGTTTCAACAGTTGAATGTACTGAGGACGAATCGTTACGTTTAGCCCGAAGCGTTGGCGAAATTCTCGCTGAATATATTGCTGATGTCGGCGTAAAAAGTTATAATTTTCTGGCTGATCTTCTCGAATAATCCAAAAATTCTCAACTAAAAGCTTTACTGCCAAACCAAATTCTTCTGATTTCATCGTTCCACCCTTTCCATCACTACATAAGGCATTGTTAATTGTCCATCGGCACATTCCACTATAATTTGTTGGTTTAAGTCAATATGAACCTTCACCTCAAAATTTAATTCGGTCATAATAGTTTGCTGTAGCTTTTTTCCTTCATTTTGGCGATTAGGCACCTGAGTCGCAATAGCCCCACTGATCCATTTTAGAAACATTTGACGGGAAGCTATATCTAACCGGTCAATTTTTGAAAAATCTAATCGCCCAGCTTTGAAATAGCCATCAATACACTTACGTTGAGCTAAAACCTTTTGACGATACTTTTCTTGTTCTTCCGCTTGTGCTACTGCATTTATTTTGAAACTAGTTGCTTTCCGTTCCTGACGCGCTCCACGTCCCCGCTTATTAAGAAAAATAATACCTGGCGCAAGTTCCCAACTATTTTCTCGATTATTGGTTGCCTCTGTGCTCTCAGTGACATAAAAATGACGTGAATGCTCTAATCCAAAAATTCCAGCATACATTTTCTGTGCCTCTGTCAAATCATCTACCTGTGCAAACCATTTTGCTAAATGCAGATAATCCTTTTTTCGACTTTGATATTGTCGAATTTCCTGTCCAAAATAATAAATTAGGTTCGTGATTTTAGCGATCATTTGATTGGTTTGTTCCATTAAATTGTCGTATTCACTAAGACGTTGTCCATTCCCAATAAACCAATTTTCGAGCGCATCCATTTCACCAGCTACCTGATCTGCTACTTCTAATTCAGTGATTCCATCAAACATTGGTACTTCCTGTTCCTCTAAATACAATCCTGCAACTAAGACTTGTTGGTCAATTGTCGAAAGTTTTTTGATCACTGTCTGAAATTGAAAGTACAGATTTTGTACACTAACAATGAACTCTCGCAAATAATTCACAAAATTATCTTTATAAACGAGAAATGCTTCCGTTTTCATCCGACTATCTACTTCTGGACTTGTGATATAACGAATATAGTTAGCAGTTTCTTCGCGAATTTGTCCAAATTCAGATCGAACTTCCAACCATAAGTCTACAGGATCTCCAGCTTCATTTATTAAATCCGTTAATAGTTTCAATAACCGACGGAAGCCTCCTTCGTCCAAGGCACCTCTTGAAACTTGTTTAGCATGAGTCAATTGGTAAACCATCTTTTCTACTATTACGCCAGATTCAGTGATTTGATATCTAAAATTCTTATTGCGATATTCTTCAATAGATCGTGGCTGAATCATCTCCTGCTGTTTCTCCAAATTTCCCCACTGGACTAAATTTTCTAAATCCTGATCAACTTCTAATTCGCCATAACTTTCAGAATATTCCTGTTTCATCATTTCAACTACTTCAGGTCGATATAAAGAGCCCTGCATCTGTCTATGACGTTGATAAAAACAACGCATAATTCGTCGATAACGTTCAAAATTTTCTACTGTTAAATAATTAGCTGGCATAATTTTTTTCATATTTAGATAACCTCCGAAAAACATAGAATGATTAAGTTATATTCATCTTTAAATAAGTGTAATTTCGGTATGTACTGATAGATGATCCTTCAATGAATACCATTTTTATTGTTAAAACCATTGAACCATTGTATTTTTATCCTCACTAGTGAACCCTTCGATACTAGTACATTCTATTATTAACTATACTCAAAGTAATTATATCATTATTTAGTCTTGATTTTCAGACATTTTAACGAATAAATATGATTCCAACTATTTTTAAGTGGAAGTTAAATTTGAAAATATGAATATTATTTAAAAATTTACAATTAAATAAAAATCTAAAATTTGCTATTTTTCTTCATTTCAGGTTCAACTTTTGATTTACTTTAATACAGTATGTACATCTATAATTATGATATAATTAATCTCAATTATTAGAAGAAAGCGCAGAGATGATCAATATTTATTCAATTAAAAATGCGGACAAAATTGAGCGAGAGAAGATGATTACGGAAGCATTAGAACGATCAATATTAGTCGGAAAAGAGCCTCCTAGAGAAACGATGAATTTAGTTCAAACTTATGTTGATGGTGAATTTGAATTATCAACCATACTTGAACCAACAATCAACAATATAAGCAACCCATGGATCATTCATGATAGTTCCTTAATTATATAAAAATATGCCTGTATTAAAGGATAAGTTCATTATAAAAAATCACAAGCTAGCATCCTAGTATAAGAAGTCCGCGAAAGTCCAGCTTACAAAGACATAAAAAAACTAAAAATATATTCTTATGCTATGCTAAATGAAACAGAAAAAATCGCTTCTAATTTTGTAGGATTTTATAAAAGGAGGAATATTCATGGCAATATCGTAAACCTATTTAGATGATATATTAATTAGAATGGCTTACCACTCCAGCACCATAGAAAGAAATACAATCATACTTGCTGAAACAGTTTTAATTATTCTAGAAGAAACGATTATTGCACCAGAAAAAGGGCTTAAGGTGCGTGAATTCTATGAGATAGCAAACCACAAGCAGGCATTTGATTATCTTATCAGTGCTTAAATAATGATGAGCCTTTTTCTGAACGAGTCATAAAGAAAATACATGAGTTTTTATTGGATCGCATTCAATTTGAACGCATTTATCCGTTTAGTGATGGCAATGGACGTACTGGTAGAATGATTCATATTTTTCTAGCTCTAGAATACGGCCATGCTCCTATTCTTGTTAAAGTTGATGATAAAGCCTTGTATATTACTTTACTATCAAGAGAAGATACAAATGGTTTGGTGAAACTTTTTAAAGAATCAATGGAATTTGAAGCTGAAAGAATGACTCAATTTTCTTAATACAAATATAAAATTATAAGCTCTTCGTAATTCATTCAAAATAAAAAAGCTGAGTAAGTTCTGGTTCAGAACAACTCAACTTTTTAACAATTAGCAAATGACTTTATTGATCTGCTAATAACCAATCTGCAATATAAATAATTGGAATCCCATCTATTTGCTCTACATCATGATATCTGCCTGTTACAACTATTTTCTTATAGTTATCTTTGATATTTAAAAGGTTATCCGTTTCATGTGTATTATTTGGTAATTCATAGGCCACTTGCACATAAAGCGTTTCATCTAGTTTTCTAGCAACGAAATCGATTTCTTTACTATCAAGTCTGCCAACATCCACCGTATATCCTCTTCTCTTTAATTCTATAAAAACAATATTTTCTAAACGATTACTATAATTACCGTCTTTTCTACCAACAGCATTTCTACGTAAGCCAGAGTCCACAATAAAGTATTTTCCATTAGTTCTAAGATATTCTCGTCCTCGAATATCATATTGTTTTGCGCGATAAAATAAATAGCCATTCTCAAGCAAATCTAAATAACGATTTACAGTATGAGTCGTTGTTTCAACACCTTCACTTTTTAACGTATTAACAATTTTTGATGCATTAACTAACTGACCAACATTATCTGACAAAAAGCTAATGATTGATTTTAAGGCTGTAGGATCTTTTACACTTGCTCTTAGCGCAACATCATTTAAAACAATTGTATCAAAAATTCCAGATAAAATAGTATCTTTAATGGATTCTTCCGCAATAACAACACTAGGAAATCCACCATATTTTTCATATTCATCATAAGCACCATCTACCTTACGAGAATCTGCTTCAATTTCTTTTACGCTTATAAATTCATGAAAAGAAAATGGATAAATTGGAATTTCGATATAGCGACCACTTAAAAGTGTAGCTAATTCACCTGATAGCATATTTGCGTTTGAACCGGTAATAATAATGTCACTATCGAAACTAACTCGGAGACCATTAACAATTCGCTGCCAACCTTCCACAACTTGAATTTCATCAAACAACAAATAAATTTTTTGATTATCTTTTGGGATCAATTCATTCAATTTTTCACGAAATTTTTCTTCAGTTGTAATTGTCTGATAGTCAAAACTTTCAAAATTCATGTAAATGATATGATCCTCAGGTATATTTTCTTGTAGTAAGTATTCTTTAAAAAGCATTAATAAGACTGATTTTCCAGAACGGCGTACTCCTGTAATAACCTTTATGAAGTCAGAATCTTTAAATTGGATAAGCTGCTTAAGGTAAGTAGGTCTTTGAAACATCTTTATCTCCCCTTTGAAGTAAACTGCTATTCACTATCTATTTTACCATTATTTGAAGTTGACTTCAAATAATGGTATTTCATATAAATTAAAGAAGTTCAAACAATAAAATTGGGTTGAGAATATAAGCTATAAAATTAGACATACAACTTTGAAATAAATTATAGGGAGATAACAATAGAAATAGTAATACTCTTCACTCTTCAAATTATCCATGTAGTTCATACAGCTTATTTTTCTTCTAAAATTAATAAGTAAACTTCTTTGTCCCATATTTCAGGATAATAGTTTTAGTATGCTTTCAAATTCCAAATTTTTGTTCTTTTTCTCTGTTCTCCTTGATTTTCACTGTCGTTTTTATATGCTTAATGAATAGAATGGACATAAAAAGCTGAGTAAGTCCTGATTCAGAACATCACTCAACTTTATGACAATTTAATTCTTGGCCCCTTTTTGTTTGGCTGGAATCGAACGGGAATGATCTTGAAAACAGCAACTACTGTCCTCACGAGTATGCTAATAGTAAATGGATCACTAGCCTTTTGTCCATTGCGCCAATACTTTTTTTGTTTCTATTTTATGATTGATTTTTATCGCTGGTGGTGATTATGAAACGTAGTGATGTACAAGTTAAAAAATAGAAAATTAAAAACAGCACCTTACAACCTGACTGGTATCATGCTGCAAGTAACGGTCTTACATATTTGTACAATGAACATTACTTCTCTAAAAAATGTGAAATTGTTTCTACTATTTTTTTAGATTGAGTGTGGTGTAGGTAGTGTCCACCCTCTAAAATCTTTATCTCAGTCTTATCATTATCTTTTATCATGACTTCATGAATCGGAACCCATCGATCATCCGGCTCAATACTTTCAGAGGCTAAAAAGTATAAAACTGGTAGCTGAACCGGATAGGTTATGTTAGCTACTTTATCAAAGTTTGCTTGCATTACTTCTCCTTCATTCAATGTCGCCTTATTCCCAATATTCTTTAAGGAAATATATTTAAACTGTTCAGAGTCTTCTTTCGATAACTTAGGGGCATTTAAAATGGTCGGATTGACGTCAGCGATTAGACGATAGATACCTGATTGACTCAATAACTTAATTGCTCCACCTTGATTATCATCCGCTCCACCTTGGTCGGGCAAGCTACTATCAATCCCAATAAAGCTTTTCACTTCATTCGGATACTCATTAATATAAACAAGTGAATAGATTCCAGAAATCGAATGTCCCACTAAATGATACGAGCGAGTATTCAACTGCTCCAACGCTTGATGAAGCTCACTCGTTAAATTCTCAATTGATCGTACCTTATCTGTATCATCACTTAACCCATAACCGAAGGGTTCCACCACCACGACTTTATATTCTTTTGATAACTCATTCACTAGTGGTTGAAAATCAAGGACAGGAGAACTTGTTAGATAACCAGGTAACAATACCATTGTCTCTTCACCTTTCCCCGTTACTTGAACACGCAGAGATTTGTTATCTACTTTCACTTCTTGACCATAAGGAATAATTTTTTTAGATTCTTTTTTTAGTTGGATTTTATTGTTTGCATAAATTCCGATAAAAACCATAAGCACAACTACTAACAAACTTCCCACTAAAATACCTAAAATTTTAACTACTTTTTTCATATTTATTCCTCAAATCTGTCAGTTTTCCAAAAAATTGCTTGTTTCTTTTACGATTGTTTCCATTTGCGTATGGTGTAAATAATGGGCACCTGGCAATTGAATCAAGTCTCCTTTATCTAATCCTCTCACCTGATCTTGATGCATCTCAAGCCAATTTTTTTGATTTTTATCATTATCTGCAACAAATAATAAGACCGGCATCGCTTTTGGATACGTTAAGCCACGAGAATCAGCGAAGCTATTACTTAATTCTTGAAGCTCATCTTTCATCGCCGGACTACTCATGTTCTTCATCGTCAATAACTTAATCTGTTCAAAATCAGGGTTATCTTGACTCACTCCTAAACCAGTTTCTGGACTCACTTTGATCAACGCTCGGAAAACGCCTGCTGTTTTTAAGAAGTCAAAAACTGACATGTCGATACCAGGCCAAGGCTGTTCTGGTGTGCTGGAATCAATTCCCACAAAGCCTTCCATTTCATTTGGATAAGCTTGGGCATAATTCACCGCATAAAGCCCTGCAATCGAGTGTCCCATCAATGTGTATTTAGAAATGTTCAGTTCTTTGGCTACTTGATGGATTTCTTCCACAATGTTTTCAACGCTACGACGACGATTCGTTTGGCTACTTAATCCATAGCCAAATGGCTCAATCGTGACTACACGATACTCTTTTTTTAACTCATTGATCATCGGTTTAAAATCTAAATAAGGACTAGCTGTTCCTTGCCCCGGTAAAAGTAAAATAGTTTTCTTTCCTTGACCTTCATCTACAATGTTCATCTCACCGTCAAAAATTTTTAACTTCTCACCATATGACTCAATTCGTTTTGCTTCACTTTTCAAACTTATCTGGTGAATCGTAAAGGTAATCAGCAATGTCACTACTAAGATAGTAATTATACCTAAGATTACTTTACCCAGTCCTCGTAATAATCTGATGCCTAGCGATTTAGTTTTTAGTTGTTTCGTCATTTAGTTCTGCCACCTTTATCATAATTTGTTGGTCAAGTTTCTCTAAAAACGCATCACTTATAATTGGCATTCCAGTATTCTCAAGCATTATTTTGGCAGCCATTAATTTTTCAAAAAAAGTCTCTACTGTATTTGGAAACAACGCTTGAATAAACCACGTACTTAAAATCAAGATCGCTAATTCAGCCATTTGCTTCGGTTGATCAACTGTAACTGATCCATCACTATTTCCTTCAATCAGACAGGTTTCCACTAATGGTGCCATGATTTCATTCGTCGTCCGAATATACATTGAAAAGAATTTAGGATTATCTAACAAGGTAAAACTAAGGATACGAGACTGACTGGCCTCACTATTGAACATGCCTTCAAATAACAGAGCCTGAATTTTCTCTAATCCATTTAAATTATCTTTTTCCATAATTGTTGTTAAGGTAGTTTCATTGGGAATAAATCGTCTAACAACAGCGTCTATAATCTCATCTTTAGATGCATAGTGGTGATAAATGGCTCCTTTGGTTAAACCATCTAAACCTTTGACGATATCCGAAATAGATGTTTTTTCATAGCCTTTTTCGATAAATAGTTGTGTTGAAACATCTAGAATTAATGATTTAGCTTCCTCTGCTGTATATTTTTTTGGCATTGTAATCTCTCCTCCCTCGAAAACATTCAATTGGTATGTTTTTATCATACGCTATTTTTGAGGAATGTCAAATCATATTGATTTTACGCTCTGATTCCGCTAAGTTTTATATTATATATAAATTCTGAAAACACATTAAATTGCCGTCATTATGCCCCTATTCGGCATTTAACTAATAGAATAACTTAGAACAAAAAATAGAAGACTAAAAATCCTAAAGAGGATTTTCAGTCTTCTATTTTTGATTACAGGGAGAGATAATCTTATTTATTTGTTTATTTAGTCACTCAATTTTTACCATGTAATAAGAGATTCAAAAATATTATATTTGTACCACGCCTCCAGTTTTCTCGTCAATTACAAATAAATTTTAATTCTTCAACGATACAATTAACATCCTCGAAATCCAAGGAATACCATAAGCGTTATGCTTCAACTCTCTATTTTTGGACAGACTTGCTAGTATATTTAAAGAGTTCAATCTCTTTTTAGTTTTACCAGGTCCAGATTGCATTTGAATTGAAAAATGAAAAACTTAAATTTCTTTTTCATTTTTTTTAAATAAATAATCTATTGTCACATCTTCTAACTCTTTAACGGCTCCTGAAAGATAATCTTAAAAAGAAATTTAAAGTGACTTATTTATTTGCTAGCTTATTCATTACCAATTAAATTACATAACATGTATGCAGAAATTATTATAGATTAAATAAAAAATGCTAATTTATAATTGTTTTAGTGGATAAGAAAAAATTAGTAATTTCTGCTTTAGAAAGTTATTCAACTTCTCTTAATGTAATACTCTGATTAAATTACTACGGAGGAATGATAGTTCATAAGATTTTTATTTCAATACTCAAAATCAAAAATTCTTTCGAAAAATTTAAATAGAATTGTTCGATAATTCAAAGGCTGGTATCCTCTTTAAACCGTTTTTTATTTCTCAAAACTATATTTTCGATAAACTAAGAACATTAAAAAGCATAGGTCAAAGACAACCCCATAATAAAAAGCCAAACCACTGAAAATGAATAATTGACAATTAATCCACCTATAATACTTGTTCCCAAAATATTTCCAAAAGCACCAATCAATAGTAGAAAAGAATTCATTCGTCCTTCATACTCTTTGCCTGCAAGCATAGATACAACAACACTAATATTTGTTTGAACAACAATTTCACCTATCGTCAAAAAGAATATAAACAAGATCATTCCAACTAGATTTGAAAAAAGTAATAGACACAAAAAGCTAGTCAAATAGAAGAAACTACCAATTATGATCAGCATAATTGGATTAATACTTTTAGTAATCCGTAAAATCATTGGGGTGATTAACAACACCATCGAAGCGTTTATTAACATCATAGTTCCATAGACTTTTGGCCCATTGGTAAACCATGTATTGAATTGCAACGGTACACTAAATGAAACTTGTATATAAATCATAAAGTTTAAAATTGAAAAGACAATCGCTTTTATCGCTAAATGATTTTGACTCCATAGCTCAGCCAATGAAAACTTAACTTTTTTATCTTGCTGTTTAGGATAAATAAGCCGCTCTTCTCTATATTTTAGTTGAATACAAACCGTGGCTATTAGATTAAGCACTGCGACCAATAAAAAATACAAGGCAAGATATTGATCAAACCAAAGTCCATTTAAAAAAGGACCAATCGCAACTCCTAAATTTAAAAATAGATAGAGCAAAGAAAAACCACTTTTCTTCGTGTTTAAGTTACCATTGGAATTTTCTAAAATAAACACATTGTAGATTGGATTTGTGAACCCAAAAATACCACTGATTATAATCAACAAATAAACAACTACAAATGATCCTAAAAACAAGGCACACAAAAAAGAACAAATAACTAATAAATATTGACTAAATAAAAATAACGTTCTCTTTGAAAACTTATCACTCAAATATCCACCTAAAAAGATACAAACTAGGTTTACCAATAAAGCAATTGATACAAAAGAGGCAGCTTCTATGTCTGTTTTATTGAGCTTTAACGTTATATAATTAGTTAGTAACGGATAAACAAATCTTGCTAAACATATAATATAAACATTTGGAGGCAATCCTTTATATACAGATAAATATTTTTTTATAATCATTCTTCTACCACCATTAAATCAAAAAAACGATGGTACACAGTCAATAGTTTTTCTCGTAACAAATCATAGTTTACATCTTCAATAATGGCAAATCCTGATCTAGTCATCGTATCCTTAACATCTAATAAACGGTCTCCAATTGACCTTTGAACTTCAAAGGTAATAATCCCTTCAATGTCTTTAAAATCCTTTAACGTCGCAAGAGCAACTATTTCTCCTGCTTTTTGTGGTAGGCAAATCATGCCGGTAAAGATATCTTTTGACTGTTTTGGAGAAACAAATTTTTGTAATTCAACATCAATCATTGCTTCAAACATATCTACATTAAATGTATTCTTGATAATCGGGGGCATAACATCTGCACCGCCAATGCGGGCACCTATTTCACCAAAATACACTTCCCCATCTTTTGTAACAAAATATTCTCCATGGGTAACTGTATTATTTATTCCTAACGCGGAAATTACTTTTTCATTTAGTTCACTTATTTTTCTAGTGGCAGTATTTTTTTCACTCTCTGCTTTTGAAAATACAATGCTAGCAGGAGGTCTACCTTTCGTTGCAATATCCATGCAGTTATATAAATATTTACTTACAGAAGAAAATACGACTTGTCCATTTTGAACAACACAATCACAATGATATTCTTCTCCATCTATAAAACTCTCTAATAGAATTCTATTATCCGAGATTGCTAATAATAATTCATTTTCTATTGCTAAATTAGAAAAATACTCTGAAATGTCCTTATTTGACAAAAGTTTTTGAGTATTCAATGTAGCAAATCCATTTAGTGGTTTCGCTACGATTGGAAAACCGACTTTCTTAGCAAACAATATTGCTTCATTTTCAGATACAGCAATTGCATTCTTACTTGTGTTTAGTTCTCTTTGGTGAAGCATTTCATTCATTATCCATTTATCTCTTACCGCTAATGCTTGATTTTTTTGAATACCTGGTATTCCAAACTTACTTCTCAAATCACCGCCAATTTCAATCAAATTTTCCTTTGGAGCATACAATGCAACAATCTCGTACTTACTTTTAAAATCAGCGATAATATCAGACAAATTTTCAAAATCAAGTATATCCTTTACTTTTACACAACTATCAAAATAGTTTGCTACTTGATCATTAAATTCTTCTACGCTGGAAATTAGTAATTTGTTATAGTTATAATCGTTTAGCTTTTGGACCCATCTCGTTCCGTTTTTATCACTGATTGGAATATCACTCAGATAAACAATCGCTTGCTCCATTTATTCTCACCTCAATAAACTAAATTTTTTGGTTAACATTCTGATCTGTTCATCCTCACCATACAATGCAACAACGACTGGCTCTAAGTCCTTCAATTCATTGGTAGAGATTTCTGTTTTATACTCAGAAAATTGATTGTTTAAACGTTGTCCTTTACTTGTAAACACGACAGATTCAATATCATCTAGCTCATTGACTGTTTCAGTAAGTGTCAACAGTGCTGTTGGATTAGATTTTAGAACAACTAAGCTATTCCTTATACCTGCATGCTTGTTACCATTTAAATCAATTATTTTTTCTGAATCGATCATACCTTCAGTAATATTTGCTAATGCGGCTGATACAATAGCAATCACATTAGCTTGTTCTCCAAAAGGAAGATTTTTATTAATTATTATTGCTGTTCGCTTCATTGATTATTCTCCTTTGCTTTAAAAATTATCCAAGGCATAGAAATTCCTTCTCTAAGAGTTGCATGGATTTTCAAATTAAAATGCTCAGCACATAAAGAGTTTGTGATACATGCTATAAAACTTTTGTCTTGATTATTCTTAATAAGTTTTTCACATGCTTCCTCATTTGAATCCACATACGTTAACTTTGCGACCGATGAACTACTTGGAATATCAGCTACTAAGTTTTTAGTCGCTCTATGTAAAAATAACTCGCTACATTCTTTTATTATCTTGGAATTACTTGCAAAGACTAAGCTTGGTATTTTTTCTACAAAACTTTTATATACTTCTAAATCATTATCCATAATAAATTTATTAATGTCTGGATATGCTCCCGGAATCAAAACCTTTTGAATCGAGTTTTTCTTTAACGATTCAATTGCTCGTTCAAAGCTTGAAAATCCTTTTAATTCATCATCTGTACTTAATTCTTTAGCGATATGCATGCTGCATGTTAATTGACTCAATTCATTTCCCAACGTCCCTAAATCATTGTTCATCACTTCTCCTTTTTTTAACAGAAAATTCTGTCTATTCACACCAAATTATTATTTTTAACTCAATATACCAATTTAGATTTAATAAGTCAACAAATTTCTGCTTTTATCAAGATAAGTATAGCTTTACTTGACTAAGCGATTTTAATCAAAGGTGAAGCTTGTTTAAAACTTTATGAATAAATCGTTCACTTTTTTTATCTGTTCGCCTTGATTCTCGCTGTCGATTTATTTATACTTAGTGTATAGAATGGAAATAAAAAAGCTGAGTAAGTCCTGATTCAGAACATCACTCAACTTTATGACAATTTAATCCTTGGCACCTTTTTGTTTGGCTGGCACTGAACGGAAATGGTCTTGAAAACATCAGTAAATGTCTACGCAAGTATGCCAATAGTAAATGAATCACTAGCTTTTTTGTTGTGTCTCTTTTTGAGCTACAACTAGAAAGGATTACTAGGTTTCTTTAAAGTACTATTGACTTATTCAGGTATTGGACATTGCGCCAATGCCTTTTTTGTTTCTATTCTAGGTCTGAATTTTATTATGGTGGTGATAATGAAACGTAGCGATGTACAAGTTTAAAAATAGAAAAATAAAAAACGGCACCTTACAACCTGACTGGCATCACGTTGCAAGGCCCCGAATAAGCAGCAGTAACTGCATAATCGAGTTGCCGATAGCGCGTACCGAAGTACTCGCATGTTTTATTGTACTTAATTTTGATTGATTTTACTAGTCTCTTTGCTGGATTCTTTCATTTTTTTGGCGATTTCATGTATTCTTTGGCGAACTATTGCACACGATGAGGCACAGATAGGTCTGATCGTTTTTTATTTTCCTGTTGGTTTTTCAAAAAAATAGGAATGGATGTGTAGTGATGAGTAAAGAACAGAATTTGAAGGCGGTACCTTATCAGGATATTTTGGATGTGCGGAGTGAGTTGATCAAGCTTCGATCTTGGCAGAAGTCGTTGGTTTATTTGGATGAGTTTTTTGATGGGAAAGTTACGAGGAATAAGAAGGATATGCGGATGCGTTATTATTCTTGTCAGCAGTTGTATCAAGTTTTTACCGGGGATTTTGAGGGGGTTTTGATGGAGAGTGAAGAGATTGTAGCGAGGATGGTTCAGAGAAACAAAGTTTAGTTTAATAAAAACAAGTATATACTCTTCACTTTCTTAAACAGAAAAGAGTATATACTTATTTTGAATAATTATATTTTATTCATATATCAAATAGTATAACTTATATCATCAAAAATATTATATTCAGTAGCGATAATTTTAATAATAGAAAGAATCGTTTCCGAACTAAAGTTTGTTTCTACAATTTCACCGTTGGATAGTTTGCCTGGATTTCTAACTTCATCTGCTGGACTAAATAGTCTTTTAAGTACTTCTCTTCTTTTTAAATTAGCAAATGTTTGACTGTCAAATTCCCAAACAAAATCTAAAAATGAAATAAGTACCTTTTTCCAACTATCAACTTTGTAGTCTTTATCTTCAATAGATAATAACTTCGGTTTACTTCCTGTAATATTAACGTCTTCATCTAAAAAGTGTTCTCCACTTACAGAAGACTGTTCTTCAACTTGTAATTGTATAGGAAATTTCCAGATTTTTAATGCTTCTTCACTTAGTTTTTTTGCTCTATCCTCAATTGTAAAGGCATCCCATTTATCATATTCATTAGCTAGTTCTCGAGTTAAAGTTATATTTGATTGATAATACATTTTACTTTTTTCGCTAAATAACTTGTTAGATAATTCTGAATTATATCCTGTTAAGGTCAAATTACCGATTGTATCACCATATTTAATTTGAACGTCATTAGCATTTTTAACTGAAACCTTCCAATCATTCGTTAAAGTTTGTGGCATAATATGCTCCACTTGAATCGATTCAAAGCTAATTGGTTCTTTTGTCCGATAAAGTTCAAGCATCATCAAAACTAACTTAGCGAGATTGTTTTTTCTATTATATAAAGCGACTGTTTGAAAACTATTTACAAATTCTGCATCTCTTGGAAAAATTTGCGTTCCCTTTTTATTGGTTAATTCAACAATTAAACGATCTTTCTCATTAGTCATTGAAATCTCACGAGATAACGCTGCAAACATTTTATTCAATACATTGGTTCTTTTATCAGTAATTGAACGTCTAAACAGATAAGACTCGACTGTTCCAAAAATTTCATCAACATCGTTCCATGTATAGATTCCATCATCACCTAATTTTAGAATTTGCATTAAGTATGGGTATACAATTGTTGCTTTCATAAGATTAACTCTTTTAATTCGTTCATTTACTGTTGATTTTGGAATAATTTCATTGTTTAACCAGAAATAATATTTCGAGTAATTTTCCAGTTCTTTGATTGCTGTCTCAGGCGTGTAGTGATTATTATTGAAGAATCGTTTGTATTCTTCATACACCCGTCTTTCTGTCACAGTAGCACCAAATTTTAACGTTAAATAGAACCTAATAAAAGTAGATAGTTGATTTGTTGGAATTCGTTCCTCAATTTTTGTCCAATAATCTTTATATAAACGATTTTGCGTTCCATGATCGATGCCCATTAGCAGGAAATTTCTAATCAAATCAGATGCTGTTAAAGAGAGTCCAGTTGAATTAATACTTTCAAAGATTACTTGTGGATTTTCTGATTCATCATTACCGTTCAATTCAATATAAACAATTTCTATCATCCCTAACGCATCAAAAAATTCCTTAGGCTCATATTCTGATTCCTCAATTCTTGTTAGAAAGAGATTGAAGTTTTCAGAAACCTTAGATGTTTCTTCCACTTCATGCTTCTCAATAATTTTACGAAATACGAGACGGTCTTTTTCAACAGAACGTAGTTTAATTTTATTATTTTCTTCACTACGAGGATTGAGCAAGTAGTCATCTAAAATTTCATCGTAAAGACTTTCATCATCCGATAAATCAGCAATTGCTTTCATAAATAGCATAAAGCTAGTAATCCGTTGCTGTCCATCGATAATATTAAAATATTTACTTAGTTTCGGTCCACGCTCGTCCACATAAACAATAGTTCCAAGAAAATGTTTAGCAGAGAAATCATCTTGAATAATCTTTTCAACATCATTAAATAACTGAACACATTGCTCATTTGACCATTCATAATTACGTTGATAAACAGGAATATTAAAAATAGTCTTTTTTTGTTCTAAAAACTCAAAAAATTTAATCGTATCTGCTTTCAAATTTTATTCTCCTTAATCCTAATCACCAAACGATGAATTTATCAAATCTTGTAACATACCATTTTTCGCATAAGGAGTTGCATCTTCCATTAAGAAATTCTTTCGACTAATATCATTATCTAGATTACCGAAAATAAAGTTCGTTGAAATTTTATAGATAATTTCTGTTGGAGCCAACCCATAAACCTGATTTTCTAAAATATGTTTGATGCGTTCTTTATCATTTGGATATTCCGTTTTTATGACCGGACTATTGTAAAGCTTTTTAACAATTTCTGTGATATAAAGCCCCGATTTCATATAAAGGTCAGCAAATGTTTTACTAGAATCATCATAAATATTTGGATTCTCTTTTTCTAAATCTTCAACCATCATTTTTGCAACCCACTTAGGAGTATAGATCTGATTGGTTTTTTGTGGTGGAATATAATCAAATATATCTTCTTCATTATCTTCAAAATAATTAGATAATCCATCTTTCTTTCTTAAAAATTCTTGTATAGATTCATTAAATACTACATCATCAAATAGCATACCTTTGAAATGATGTGTCTTACCATCTTCTTGATAGTCTCCACCATCGCGCAAGAACTTGAATTGCTCGACAGTGATTCCAGTGACTTCCAAAAACACCTCTTCAGGAGTATAGTGATCAAAGTTTTCTAATGTCAGTGAATCATCACCATAAGCCATAATAAAACTTGGTATTGTACGAGCAAAACCACGCAAACGCCCTCGAATATCCTCTTCAATCAGCGTCTTTTCTTTTGTTTTTTGCTTCTGCTCTTGCTCTTCAACAATCTCTTTACTTAACGTTTCAATTTTTTGAGAAACTTCTTTTTTCACTTCTTGTTGATATGTTTCAAAAGCTTCTTCTAGTTTTTCAGCATACTGCTTTTCAATTTGAACTTTCTCCTCAACAGTATTCACTTTCTTAATATCTTTTTCTAGATTACTTTCTATATGCGCTTGTTGAATATTAAAATCTGCATTTTTTTTCTTAACAGTTAATTCTACTTCAGTCTGGATTTTTTTCTCAATTTTTTCTGAACCTTTTTTTGTAAGCTCATAATCTTGTTTAACAATTTCTAACTGTGGTTTAAAATTATCTACAACTGTTCTACCAATATCTTTAGCCAACGAGTCACGCACGCTGTCAGAATCAATTTTTCCAATCGTCTCTGCTATTTTTTCTTCTGTTTGGTATACTTTACTTCCAAAAATAGCATCCGTTTTCGTGATGACAATTTCATTGTCTACAATTGCTTGTCCATCATCATCCACTTCAATATTTTTTGTGTTGATTGTCGGCTGATCATCAGGTTTTTTCACTTTACCTTGTGAAGCATAATCCATGTTATCTAAAATGCTAAGTGCAGCTTGAGGAGCTTGAAAAATACCCGAAATATTTGCGAACAACAAGTTGCTCATGAATCCTCTTTTAACAACTTCAGTTGCTTTAATTGCTTTTGGAATTGTTAATACTTGAGCGGCGTCAAGTTCAACCATTTTCCCTTCTTTGTCCTCACCAATCACAGGAAAGAAGTTTAATAATTTCTTGATATTCTTTTCCCGATCACCAGATGTTCCACCGCCTGATGCAGTATGGGTAGACAGATTATTAGCAAATTCATCAAAGATAATTAGCGTTCTTTCTGGTGCAAAATCAAAAACATAGGCATTTTGTTTTTGGTATCGAACTTCCTCACCATTTATTTGTTCAGTCCAAACATTAGGATTCTGTGCTCGAAAAGCAGCTTGCATATAAAGTGCGGGCGATTTCATATTGCTTAACATCATCACCGCTGTCCATTCAGGAATTGTAATTCCTGTAGTTAATTGACCAACCGAAAGTGTTATTGTCTTGTCATTTGATTGTATGGCATCACGTACTCTTTTGAACGAACTTTCGTTAGCCAATGCATCCTCTGCTTCAGACTTACCATTCCCTGCAGCTAGGATAACTTCATAATTTTCAAAAACTGGATGCGCATCTAACAGCTTCTTCAAAGCTTTTGCACTTGCAACCCGGTTCAATATCCAAAAAGTATGTTTCAACTCGTTGCGTAATTTAGATGTTGAAAAAGGATATTTTTCATTGTGAGTCAATGTATCCAACCATTTTTTTACGTCAGCTTCATGAACAAACCGTCCATCTTCTTTCGTTGCAAAAAATTCATTTAAATCAAAAGCAAAATCAACATTATTCTCATTTTCAAGTTCAATCCCTTGATTTACTTCATTCGTAATCATTTTCGACATTTGATAAGTAAACATGTTCAGTTGTGGTAAGGGCTCATAGGGATTATTTTCTTCCTCTGTCCAGTTGTCTTTAGCTGCTTGTTCATCTTCGTATGACCAATTAAATATTTGTTCATCATTGAATGAACCTTTAGCTATTGCTTTAAAAGGTGTTCCAGAAAGGTGCAAGGTAAATTGTCGATCTATATAACGAAAAGCAACATCTGTTTTAAAGGTGTCTACTCCTTCATGCGCTTCATCTATAATCAGAACATCCCAATTTGTGTCAGCTACCCATTTAAGCTTATCAAAGCCACCACCATCACCTCGAAAGTATTTTGATCCTTTTAAATCTTGTAAACTCAAGAAGGCTACTTGTTTAGCATCATCATGTGTAACAGTAAAGTCAACAAAATCTTGCCGAGTCATTGGTGAACGGTCTTTTAGTGAGTCAGATTCACTGATAAACTTAAAATCAGTCTGCCAAGCAATGAATTTAATAAAATCATCATACCAAGAATTGGCAATAGCTGGTCTATTCGTTACAATTAATACATTCATTGAATCCAACTTACGAACTAGATCATAGGAGGTTAATGTTTTACCAAAACGAGGCTTTGCATTCCACAAAAATTCTCCATTTGGATGATTTTTAGCGTAAGCAAGAGTTTTTTCAACTGCTGCTTCTTGTTCTGTTCGTAGTTGATAATCTAACTTTTGCTCTTTTTGAACTTTTGAATAGTCCTTAAAAACAAATTCACGATACAATGACTCTGCTTCATCTGGATTTCCATTGAAGAAGAACCATTCCGTTCCCTTATTTCGTCGAATACCATTTTTAGTTAAAAAAGTATGAAAATCACGGTCTGAAAAATAACCACCACCATTGAAACGGGCTTCATGATCCCAAAGTTTTTTCGCTTCAATCCCAACTGTATGCGTTTGTTCTCGAATACGCTTGTCTGCATCTCGATCAGTATAGCCAATCTTAATCCAGCCATTTTTAGCAGTATTCGTAGGAGTAACATAGGCATAGATTGTTGGTTTTATAGCCTTTTTGGGTTCAATAACAACATTCATGTCCATTATTCCATCTCCTTGACTTTTGTTTCAATGAAATTAATTTCTTCTTCGTTAAGATTGTATTTTTTGTAGAGTTGTTGATCTATTTCAGAGATTGTTTTCGACCAGTCGATGTCTGAATTTGAAGTGAAATCTTGCATGGGAATTTTTGACCATGTTGCCTTTTTATTATCTTGAGTCACTTTTAAAACTCCTAATAAAGATCTCGAGAATTTTGTTTTTATATATTTTAATGCAGAATTAGCTTCAAAACTGCTTCCAAAAGCTCCTATTGAAATAAATGATTGATTAGTTCCAACAAATGGCTCTCCAATCATAGGATTACTGAGTATTTCTCCAAATTTACCACTTCCATTTGCTTTGGGTAAAAATATTTTCCATTTATCCAAATTTTCATGATTTTTAATGTATTCTTTTTTAATCCATTTTAAGATGCGTTTATTATCCTGTCTGCCATATATTCTAATATATTCGTTTTTATTTTCAGGCTTATTTTCAAAGAAAATGAAGGAAAGGTTATCAAAAATATTAGTAGTCATATCAAACTCATGACCAGAACTAATCAAGGATACTTCTTTTCCTTTTTTATTTATTTTTGTCATAGTTTTTATTTCAGGATGTTCGTCATATAAACACTGAGTAAGTTTATAACTCTCCGGAGCATAAACTAGAGTACTAAAATTTAATGAATCTAGAACTGAAACCTTATGTAATATCGAGTTCAACTCATCATAAATAGTGAATGTCCCTATAGGTTCATAACTCTCTGCGATGTTTCTATAAGTAACCGCAATTCCTCCCTTTATATCAGTGTTTGGAAAAACTTTGCTACTACTCTGTTCAAAGAAGCTAACTTTCAGGTGATTATCAGATAACATTTTTTCGTTCCATTTTTTTGGTGTTTTACCTGCATTAAATAAAAATCTTGCTGGTGTAATGAAAATTGCTCTATCCGCAATCTCATAAGCCCCTTCTAAAAAAATATTATAAATAGGTTTATCACTCGTTTCCATTGCCTCTTCTTGATAAGGTGGATTACCAATTACTACATCAAACTTCATTAATTTTTCCTCCTTGCTAAATGCCTGAAATTCAACCATTCTTTTATTTTTCCAGTATTTAATTTTTGCTAGAATATTCGTCTCTGAACTGTCTAATACATCCTCTTCTACTATTTTTGATTCACCAAATAAATTAAGTTGTTCTAATTCTTTTTTCTGCTTTTGCTCACCAGAATATGGAACAGTATAATTTAACCCATCCATTTGGAAAATATTATAACTAATAATTTTAGCAACTTCCTTTTGTAATTCTATCTTAGGTTGCTTGTTAAATTTAGCTACATAATAATCTAAAAAGGTATACAATAAGTTCTCACGAGCAATCAATAATGAATCCCCTTGAAATTCATAACCAAAGCTTGTTTGATAAGCTATTTTTGCATAATCAACCCATTCTAGTTCTTCTTCAATTTCTTCACTAATTCTATTTAGCTTCTTATCAATAAAACCCACACGTTTTTGAATTGGGATAAACTCTCCATTAACAGAATCATATCGACTCACCATATATGGTGCTTCTCCACATGCAATTTCCAACCAAACTTTGCTTATATACTCTTTTAATTCTAAATTTTCAAATTCTTGATTAACGATCTCGTTCTGTTTTTTAACAATCCATATTGGCGTAAAAACTTCTGCTTTTCCTTTGGTACGTTCCTTTTGCTCATACTTAAACTTTTCAATTCTTGGTCTAATCAAAGATGCGTTTTTACCTGTAATCAATTTCACTTTTATGGGTTCTCTTGCTTCAAATTCTTTCCCTAATAATTCATAGGTTTTAGTTGCCCAAATAATATTTTTACCTGTCGTTCTATCACGAAGCAAAATCTTTAATAATTCAGGAGAATTACGAAGAATAGCGTTCTCATCAATATCAATCTTTTCGTCTAAAAATGAATCATTCAAAAAAGTATTCCTCCTTCATTTTCAACTGTTATATAGGGTATCATACAATATCTATCTACAAATTTTGACACTATAATAACATAAACTAATTGTATCAATAATACTGATAAATACAAATAGATATTTGACAATAATACATCTTAAATCATTTTATTTTAATAATTTCAATTATGATTTTAACCTTAGTCTTTGACAGACTGCTTAACATTGATTTTTTATAATTACTCTTCTTTCACGCGATACAAATAATCAGGATAAACAATTTTATAATCTAAAATTCTAATCGTTGTGAATTGCTTAAATATTTCATAATTTAGCCCTTTATCTTTCAGTTGAAGTATTTTTGAAACTAGAGAAGGCCCCAGGGCTGCCATAGCTGGTAAATAATAATCAATTAAAAGAACTGGAGAAGGAACTTTTATGTTAGCACCTATTCCGATGCTATAATTTGTCAATATAAAATAATCTATTTTTTCAGGAATAACGCCTGATAGTTGTTGACCAAAATATTCTTGCAGAATTGTTTCTTGATTGGCATCTACATAACCTTTAGCCTTATTTAATTGATCGTACGCCTTATCAAGCATATTCTCTAAATTCAATATATCTTGAATTGATTCGACTGGAATTTTATACTTTAATTCAATTACTTGAAGAATTTTTGAAAATTTATCATATACTAAAATATCCATGCCTGGGCGAAGGCTGGATTCTTTATCATATCCACCAGAAACTAAATAACGATTATTATCTGACAAAAAATTTTTAATTTTTTCTTTTTGTTCTTCTTCAAACAAATTTTGCTCATGTGAATAGCTCTTAACACTTCTTTTTGCCAAAAGTCTAACAGCGTTCCATTCTGGCGGTAACATCATGAATAACGGGATTGAAACTATTAATTGATCTCCATATGGCAGAAAATAAGTTAATGATAAATCATTATTTTTTTCAGAATAGTCAAATGTAAAGAAATCGATAATATGTTCTATTTTATTCCTCGAAAGACTTGTTTCATCAGCCAAAATAATAATCCACTCTTTTTTTTCATAACGAGTGTAGTCAACTTGATCACCAATAATAAATGTTGCGACCCCATTCATATGTTTCATTTGTTCTTTCAGTAAAATTTGATTCATTACTTTAGAGAATATTCTATAGTCATCCAAGTCAAAACCAATAAAAGAAAGATTAGATGTGATTTCATAATTACTTTGGTGAATTTCATCACTTAAAAATTCAATATTATCAAAATTAAGTTCTCCAAATTTTAATTGTAGTTGATAGTTTAGATTATCATTAGTCAGTCGTCTCCAAGTATTATCAAAGCCCAAATGATATTTATACGACTCTTCATTCCTAAAGTTAAATGAAATTTTATTTTTATTTATTGATGTCTTCATAATATGACTAGAGTTAAGTTTGCAAAGATTAAAAAGTATTTCATACTCGTATGCCTTTCCCATTAAAGATAAGACATCATCCATCTTAATCTCAACATCATCTGAACTTAGATCACTTGTTTGAGGACAATACTCTCCAATCCATCTAGATAACCATTTTAGTGATTCTTGCAAAAAATGAATTAGCTTTATATCTATAGCATTTGTATTAATCAACCCTTTTAAAAATTTTAGTATCTGTTTTTCTGACATAATCGGTATGAATGAATTAAAATTACCGATTTTTTTTACTAAAAGAAATAATGCATCATCTTTTGCCAATAAAAATAAATCATGTTCAAGTATTTCATTTAACATCTCTTCTTGAATGTCATATAATTTTTTAAACATATAAACTCCTTCATTTTGTAGTAATATTTCTTTAAAATTCAATATATTATATTTCAGTTATGATTTTACCACAAGGAAAAGAAAATATACATATAATAATTATTATCAACCCAAAAGACTAACGACGCTTCTGCTCTTTCTACTATCAACACAACGAGATGTACCGATAATCACTTTAATACGATACCATTACATACTTTCTAAGTAATGTATAAAATAATATATAGATTTAAGGCCTTCTTGAAAACGAAAAAATTCGAAATACTACATGTCAGTATTTCGAACTTTTATTTGTTACATTTTTTAATAATTATCACTTTATGTATAGAATTCAAACTTTATCCAACATTTTTCCTTGTTCATCTAGGACTTGAGTTACCTTTTTTCCAAACTTTCCTTTTATCGTTTCTTGTAATCCATTCGTTGCAGATAAAATAGAATTTTTTGCACCCTCTGCTTCCGTTTCTCCTGAGCTTTTTGTCTTTTTGAAAATAGCGTCTTTTTTTTGCAGTAAAGCAAGTGCGGTTGCTTGAGCACTCATTTTTTGCAAATTCTTCTTATAGTCTTTTAGTAGCTTTCCTATTGCTTCCAACACCAAAAATTTCTCCTTCTACTGATTATTTTGTTCACATGTTTTTTTACGATATACTTCTTCGGCTTCCTCTTCTCTCAACAATAATTTTCTCTTTTCTCTATCTAGTTCGGAGAAGAAAGATTCCTCTAGTTGAACCAGTTCCTGCCGAGCAAAATCCATAGGTTCATTCGTTGCTCCAAACCGTTGAACCATTCGTTGTATCTCAGAATAGGTTTCATTTGTTACTTGTTCCTCTTTACGCCAAAACCCGTTTAGTTCATCCAGCTTTTCTTCAACTTGCCGTCTTGTCTGTTGATAGTCAGCTAAATCTTGTTCTTCTTGAGTCACTTTATTTTTCCTCTTTCATTTTTAAGAAAGTTGTTTGGCTAATTCTTGATCCCGTTGAACAAGCTCACTAATTTTAGCTGTAATTTCTTTTGTAAGAGAGGAAAACTTACTGCTCATCTGCTTTGTTAAACTAAGCTTATCCTGAAATTCTTGTAAAGGGATTGTTACCATCGTTTGCTTAGTACAGCCAACAGCATTCATTGCTTCCATTACCTCTCCATGTGATAAATCTGGTGTATTATTTTGAACAGTCTCCAGACCTTCTTGCCATAATTCTTCTAATTCGTTTATACCATATTTATAAAGTTTCACCACATTTTCCATTGCTAAATCAAATTTAGAAGAAGCTAGTTTCACGATTATTAGAGCTTGGCTATCATCTAAATAGATTTGTTCGCTTCCAGATAAACCACCACTGCTTGCAATCATTTTTTTCCGTAGAATATTCAGTTTCGTAAAACTATTTATTTGAGTTTGTAACCACTCATTTTCTTTTTTTAACCGTTGATACTCTTTTTTACTGCCACTTTTATCAACTCCATAATGTTCAAATCTTCGCATTTTCATTCTATTTGCAATAATACTTTGAGACAAAAGGGTTTGTTCAATTGAAATGCCACCATTTAAATCAGAATAAATAGCTATATCACCATATTTATTGATATAATTACCTTTCTTATCTAGTTTAAATTGATCTCTTGAGTGACCAGCAGTTTTCCAACCAGCATTATCAATTCCAATACTTAAAAATGGAATTTTGTGTTTGCCACCAGTGAATAGCCCACTTGTTACGATATCTGACGTATCATAGATATTGACAATTAGACCTTTATAATTTTTTATCTGCGAATCCGTCAATCCCGCTCCTCCGGCACCATAAGTAATCGCATCATATCCTTTTAAAACAGCTATATAAATTGCTTCGGCACCCCCTAATGAGTGTCCAGTGGTAGAAATAGTATAGCCATCTTTTTTAGAGTAACGCTGTTCAATGACATTGGCATAATTTAAAGAGGATTGAAACGCACCGTCTTCATATTTATTATTTAAGCCAATTTCCACCACATCAGCTTTTAAATCTTTCACATCCAACGGATTTGTACCTGCATAGGAAATGGTAATACCCTTAGTAACTACTGATTCAGGATAACCTTCTATATCTTTTAAATCTTCTATATCGAGATCTTTGTATTTATCTTTAATTGTAGCAGTTGTCATTGCCTGCATACTATTTCCTTTAGGCTTTTGTTCATTACCTAGGATATCTCTATTTGTGTCAAAGACATCCAGTACCAAATGGTTAGTGTCTTTTATTATTTGATTTTCTTTTACTTTTCCATTTTCTACATCATATACTGCATCTGAAAGCTTTCTATTTTGATCCATTACTTAATTCCGCCTTCATAATAAATTATAGATTTTTCAGAAATGGAATTGTTAGTTTTTTCTTTTTTCTTTTCCAGATAATATGGGCCATCACCATTATATTCCCCAATATCATAAATTAATTTATTGGTTTCTGCTGAAATAGTATCCAAAGAAGCATAGTCTTCATATACATCATTAACTGTAAAGTACAATCTTACTGTATTCATCGGTGTAGCTGAAAATTTTTTAAATTCAATTTTGTCTATATTAGAATAAATTCGTGCTTTTTTTATCTGTTCTATATATTCTTCCTCAGTCAATGACCCACGACCATTATCATACCCTTCTTTTACTCTGCTTGCTTCATTATTATCCTTCGTATAAAGTCTATAGTTATTATATAAATAATTAGCTAGATCAGTTTGTATCTCAATTAATTCTTTTTTATCCTTTTCTCTATCCATATAACATTTCCCTCCAATTACCAATACTACTAAAATTATTATTCCTAAAACTATGCGTGTATTCTTCTTCATTTGTTTCTCCTTAAAGTAAGAGTAACTTAACTATATCATATTCAAAGTAATTATAAAAACGCTTTATTAAAAACAATTAAAAGTGAGCGTCGTTATTTAATTACTTAATTGGCATTATAGATTAGCATTGACATTAAAGAATTCCAGCATAAATATTTTTATAATGTTTAAACACTTTGTTGCCCTCAGATTAACTGAATTTTAATAATAATTTACTCTAAAAAATATTTACTCTTATAAAATAAGGATAGTTATAATATTCAGACTAATTACTTTTTTGAGCCAAAGATTCGATTGTATCATATATCTCCAACTAATCTTCCTACTTATAATTACTCAGAACTGAACCAGAAAGTTATACGCGGTATACGTATAAGTCAACATTATTATTTGCACTGTTCTTCAATATCATTTTTATACGAACAATTTTTCTCGATGTTTCGTTCAATTACCTTTATTGTTGAGTCATCTAACTCTATAGATGATATATTTTCAAAATTCAATATTGCTTCATTTAATAAAGAAATAAATTTAGACAGAGTAATTCTCTCGGGTTATGCTTCATTTTTTCTCTAGAATTTAAATATCCACGTGCAAATTTATGATAATTTTCAATCACTAAATTTTTCGGTTTATCAGATAAAATAAATTCCATGTAATTTATGAGTCTTCTATTATATGTTAGCAAAAGTATTTTATCTGCTGGATACGTCTCTGCCATCTTCATAGCTCTGAACAACGCTATAGTTGTTTTACCACTTCCCACAGTCCCTGATACCACAATATTATCTACTTCTCAATTCTTGCTATTCACTTCTTTTCTCCACTTGAAAGCTTAGATAAATTTTCTCGAATATTCCATGTAATATTTTATTACCTGTAAAAAAGCAACTCTTCTCTAGATTTTATTTGAATTTTCAAATAGACCTTACTTCACATATTTTTCATCATATTTTGAATAATCAGGTTGTTTCTCTCTATTCATTGCATAGCGTAAATAAGGTTCTTTAGTGTTAGGAACAACCATAATAGCAAGAGTATCATCTTTTTTTTCGGGAAAAATAATGTGTACTCTCCCTACTCTTCCTATTTCCATTTCAAAATACTTTTTACCCTCAATCGTACCTGAAGTGATTTGATTAACTTCTAACTTCACATCATTTACGGTCATTGTCGTATCCGTGATTGTCATTTCTGAAATTTCACCAGAGTCATTTTGTACGTGCCAAGTTCCTTTAATACTCTCAGAATTTTTACATGAAACTAGTAAGAAAAAAGTGATTACATTTAATAATATCACGTAAAACTTTTGTTTATTATTCATCATTTTCTTCATCTTCTATTTTTATCCCTCTATTTCTTGTTTTACTTCTTCATACCATGACATAAATATATCGGAACTATGAAGATCATCAGTATTAGAATACATATGATCATACTGGTATTTAGCTTTCAAACTATTTTCTTGCACATCATAGTACAATTTGAATTGCGTCGGTACTGGTTGCTCATACTTCTTACAAACTTCTTCTATTTTTTGTAAGTCTTCGACTCCTATTCGCAGAACAGCCCAATTTCTATCGGAAGATATATCATATTCGTTTTCCCCTTCAATTATTGCAGAATTGACTTTATTCATGGTTACAATTCGACCATGGATTTGAAAGAATAAATTAAATGAATACCCCCCATTTTCAATAGAACCATATAAGTAAATTTTTTCTGCTTGATCTTCAATAAATTCTTTAGCGATATCAACCATATCTGCTTGCCATTCCATAAATTCATCTTCAAATATTTTAGATACTATACTTTTCCAATCTTTATTTTATATTTTTCTAAATTATGTTTATTCATATTGAACTTTTTGTTCTTCAAAGTGATTATTAATTTCTATAGAAATATTTTCTGTAGGTACGTTTAACTCCCAGTTAGTATTATAATCTTCTCTTGAATGACCTATATCACAAAAAATACGCAATTTATATTCATTATCAAAAAAAATTTCTAAATCATACTGAGGTGTCAAGTTAAAACTGATTAATTTTCTACCTTCAAGAATAGGAGATTTTTCACCTATAAAACCATTTGGACTACTATTATTTTCGCTTGGTAAAATAGTATCCGAGGACGTAACAATTATATTGTCCTTATCCTCAATTCTCCAAGTACACCAGATAAACAGATAAGAAGTATCCTCAAATTCTACTACTAAAATTGATCCTGCTGCACCACCTGCACTACAGTTTGACTAATTCCAGTTAAGGCAAGTGTTCCGCCAGAAAAATAAGTCCCTGTCAAATCTAGCCCAGTAATTCCTAACCCAGAAATTGCCGTAATAACCCCAGTTGCTAATTGCGGGAGAGTTTCTTTTAACATATTTAATCGTTGTGCATCAAACTCTTTATTGGCTTGTGCAGTCAATTCTAGATCATTTACACCATTCTTTAAGATAATGACGCCATCACCTGCACCCATATTTACAGATAAAACACGTAAAATATTTCCTTCATCATCAAAAATCAACAATTGATTAAATTCATTAATAGCTGCTGCCCATTGATCAGCAGGGACATTCTTCAATGCCTCTTTCATGATTTCTTGATAGTATTTCCGAGCTGCTTTTGGTAACTGGAGTTCGTCCATCCCATTTTCTAGAGCAACCTGTTTTCTTGTTGCGGTTACACTCGTTGATTTCACCGATGTCAACCACGAATAATCAAAACCTTCTGGGAAAGCATACGCTCCTGTTTTTGGATTCACTGTCATAAGTCCTAGTACTTCAATTGCCTGCATGCCAATCTTTAATTGCGTCAATGAATCACGAAACAAGCCATTTGTTTCTGATTGAAAAGTAGCTAAAGCTTCTAAAGCACCTTTAGCTAGTTTTCCCAGTAATCCTAATTTATTTGAGCATTGAATTTGAAAATTAATCACTGAAATTTGGCGTTGAAACGATTGAATTAATTCATTTTGCACCTGTTTATCAATAACAGCCCATTTATTCACTAGTCCGTCGGCTGCTTGATAGCTGCTGAGTTCTTCTTTTATTGCATCAACAGCACTATCTACACGTTCAACAGTTGGAAGAATCAAGTCTTGGAATAAGCCTTTCCCTGCTGTATACGCAGCCCCAGATAACTGTTCACCATCCACTGACTGAATCAAATGTTGGCTACCTGATTTCAGTTGTCCTGTAACGCTTTTTGCAGTAGCTATATTCGTCGTTAAACCTTGAATCAAAGCCGTAGAATCTGCACTTATATACTTTACCATTCTAACGCCCCTCGCTCTTTATACAAACGTTCGTTAGTCTCTTCTAATTGTTTGTTAGATTTTCTATAAGCAGATTCTACAGTTTCTTCCTGAGAACGAAAAACAGATTTAACCGTTTTGTAAATATCCTGAATATCCTCTTGGTTATAATGAGCAGTTTTATCAACAAAGTGGGCAAGTTCTTGATACAATGAAGCAATTCGATCAGTCTGTTGTTTCATTTGCCAGTTACTTTCTTCTAACTGTTCCTGCCACTTCCATTGTTCTCTCTTCAAATCCTCTGAAATTTGCTCATTTTCTTGAATTTGCTTAGTTAATACAATTTTATCAGCTTCTATTTTTTGCTTATCCTTTGTCAATATACGACACCACCCATTTGATGAGCAGCTTGACGATCTTGATACTCCATCATTTCTGCAATTTGAAGGAATTTTTCTGCTTGAGACCAAACGCACTCTGCAAGACTACTCACTTCACCTACAATTTGATTTGCAATTGTCAACCCGTCTGTCATGCTAGATATCGTACTTCCAGAAAAACTGATTGCCTTTTTGGATAAATCTACATTTTTTCCAGTTAATTTAGTTACAGCATTTTGAGCTGCTGCTGTACTTGATGCTATTTTTCCAGTCATAAAAAAACTCCTTTTATTGATTTTTTCGCAATAAATGTATTCATATTTTTACATAAAGTCTGTCTATAATAAAAGTCTACCAAATATAATGACTAATGACAACAGCATCATTACACCGCAACATCTAATGGCACAAAATTTATAAGCTATTCTTTGAAGAAATATTCTTTTTTATGTAAATTGGTGAAATTTTTTGTGACACAAAATGTTCTGAAACATTGTTTCAAAATTTATATCCATTGTATGAACGAAAAAATTGAGATACAGAGGAAATTATTTTACATCTAGATTTTTACTAAAGTATGGTGAAAACGAAAAAATAGTCAGAAACCTAATTATCTAAGGTTTCTGACTATTTATTTATATTTTAACCAACTGACCCTTCCATCTCATAACTAATCAATCGATTCAACTCAACCGCATACTCCATCGGCAATTCCTTCGTAAACGGCTCCACAAATCCCATAACGATCATCTCAGTCGCTTCAACCTCAGTCAACCCACGACTCATCAAGTAATAAAGCTGTTCTTCCGAAATCTTCGAAACCTTCGCTTCATGCTCTAACGCCACTTGACTGTTATGAATCTCATTAAACGGAATCGTATCCGATTTCGATTTATCATCCATAATGATCGTATCACACTCAATATGTGAAATCGAACCCGCACTATCTTTCCCAAACGTTACTTGACCACGGTAATTCACTTCGCCGCCGTCTTTCGCAATTGATTTAGAAACGATTGAACTTGATGTGTTTGGCGCATTATGAATCATTTTCGCCCCTGTATCTTGAATTTGGCCTTCCCCAGCAAATGCAATTGAAAGCATTGTGCCGCGAGCGCCTTTTCCATCTAAATAAACACTTGGGTATTTCATCGTTGTTTTAGCACCTAAGTTTCCGTCGATCCACTCAACTGTAGCACCTTCATAAGCTTTGGCACGTTTTGTTACCAAGTTATAGACGTTATCAGACCAGTTTTGGATGGTTGTATAACGTGTATACGCATCTTTATGAGTAAAGATCTCAACGATTGCTGCATGTAAGCTATTGCTTGTATACGTAGGCGCTGTACAGCCTTCTACGTAGTGAACACTTGCGCCTTCATCCACGATAATTAGTGTACGTTCAAATTGTCCTGTGTTTTCCGCATTGATTCGGAAGTATGTTTGTAATGGTACATCCACACGAACCCCTTTTGGCACATAGATAAACGTTCCACCAGACCAAACCGCTGAGTTTAGTGCTGCTAATTTGTTATCTGTTGGTGGGACTAATTTTGCGAAGTATTTTTTGAATATATCTGGGTATTCTTTCAACGCTGAATCAGTATCGGTAAAGATGATTCCTAATTTTTGGAATTCTTCTTTCATATTGTGGTAAACCACTTCTGATTCATATTGCGCCGAAGCTCCAGCTAGATAGGCACGTTCTGCTTCTGGAATCCCGATTCGTTCAAAGGTTTCTTTGATTTTATCTGGTACATCATCCCAGTCACGAGCAGGTTTGTCGCTGGCTCTTTGGAAATATTTGATTTTTTCAAAATCGATATCAGATAAATCTGGTCCCCATTCTTGCATAGCCATTTTGTTGAATTGTTCCAATGATTTCAAGCGGAACTCTAACATCCATTCTGGTTCTTCTTTTTTACGTGAAATTTCTCTAACAACTTCCTCTGTTAGTCCATTTCCCGTACTGAAAATTGGTTTCACATCATCATGAAAACCAAATTGGTATTCTTCTAACTCAGGTACAGTACTCAAATTATCTCACGTCCCTTTCTTAGGTTGAGAATCAGGCGTTTAGGTTCGAGCTGTTGGACTAAAATAAACACAATCCGCTTTTTGGATTTTGATTATTTTAGGAAACAGCCGAGAACCTGCCTGACTTCTCACTGATTACTTAGTTTGAAAATCAGCCTGACTTCTCACCGTTTCAATTTATTCTTATTCTTCGCAGTGTAATTGTCCTGCTGTTCCTTGTCCGTCATTTTCAACTGCTTGTTCTAACGCTTTCCAAGCTAATGTTGCGCATTTGATCCGTGCTGGGAATTTCGCTACACCGCTAAGCATCGCCGCATCACCAAGTTTTTCTTCTTCTGGTACATCATTTCCTTGTACCAACTGAGAAAAATCTTCAGCTAACTGTTCTGCTTCGGCTAATGTCTTCCCAATCACCGCATCTGTCATCATACTCGCACTTGCCGTACTGATCGAACAACCACTTCCGCTGAAAGCAATATCTTTAATGACATTGTCTTGAATAACCACTTGCAATTCGATCACATCGCCACAAGTTGGGTTATTCATTTCGATTTTCTTGCTTGATTCTGCTAACATCCCATGATGATGAGGATGACTTGAATGATCTAAAATCACTTGACGGTATAAATTATCTAATTTAGATAGAGCCATGTTGGAAAAACTCCTTTGTCGCTAAAATTGCTTCTATCAATCGATCTGCATCTGCTTTGGTATTATAGAGATAGAAGCTTGCACGAGCTGTCGCCGAAACGTCTAAATATTTCAGTAATGGCTGCGCACAATGATGTCCTGCACGCACTGCCACTCCTTCCATATCTAACGCTGTCGCTGTGTCATGCGGGTGTAAGCCATCTAAATTAAAGGCCAAAACACCTGTATGATGAGCTGGATCTTGTGGTCCGTAAACCGTCAAACCTTCGATCGCTAATAGTTTTGGTAACACATAAGCTACTAATTCTGCTTCATGTTGATGAATTTCTTCTAAACCAATCTCTGTTAGAAAATCGATTGCCGCACCTAGAGCGATTGCTCCAGCAATATTGGGGGTTCCTGCCTCAAATTTCCAAGGCAATTCTTTCCAAGTACTGTCATACAAATTCACGAAATCGATCATTTCCCCACCAAATTCCACGGGTTCCATTTGATCTAGTAATTCACGTTTTCCATATAATACACCAATTCCAGTCGGACCACACATTTTATGCCCACTGAATGCGTAAAAATCAGCATCGATTGCTTGGACATCCACTGGCATATGCGGGACCGCTTGGGCACCGTCGACAACTAATACAGCACCTTGACTATGAGCTAACTTGGCTAACTCTGCCACTGGATTGATCACGCCTAAAACATTTGATACATGCGCGATAGAAACGATCTTGGTTTTATCCGTGATTTGTTTTTTCGCGCTTTCCATATCTAAAAAGCCATCTGCTGTGATCTCGATATATTTTAAGATTGCGCCTTTGCGTTCCACTAATTGTTGCCAAGGAATGATATTAGAATGATGTTCCATATAGGAAATCACGATTTCATCCCCTGCTTCTACCGCTATATCGCCATAGCTTTTTGCGACCCAATTTAAACTCGTCGTTGTGCCTCGGGTAAAGAGCGTTTCTGCTGTTTCTTTGGCATTGATAAAGGCTCTGATTTTTTCACGAGCAGCTTCATACTCTTTGGTCGCGCGTTCTGCTAAGGTATGCACACCACGGTGGACATTGGCGTTGTCATGTTCGTAATAATAAGTCAGTTTATCTAAAACTGCTGTAGGCTTTTGAGTTGTTGCTGCATTATCCAGATAAACAAGCGGCTCGTCATTGACTTCTTGAAACAAGATGGGAAATTGCTGACGAATCTTATCTGCGTTTATCATGCATTCAACTTCCCTTCGATTACGTCTACAAACTCTTTTTGAACATCTTTCACAGGAATCGCCGTGATTACTGAACCTAAGAAGCCACGGATAACCAAACGTTCCGCATCATCTTTACGTAGACCTCGGCTCATCAAATAGTACATTTCTTCTGGATCAACACGACCAACACTGGCTGCATGTCCTGCGGTTACTTCATTTTCATCGATCAATAAAATCGGGTTCGCATCACCACGGGCTTTATCTGAGAGCATCAAGACACGACTTTCTTGTTGGGCATCTGCACCTTTTGCCCCTTTTAGGATGTGACCAATTCCGTTGAATGTTAAAGTACCACGTTCACGGATAACCCCGTGTTGTAAAATGTGCCCCACTGAGTGAGAGGCTTTATTGGTTACACGCGTATCGATTCCTTGTGTTTGTTTGCCAGCGCTGATTGCCACAACTTTCACTTCTGAATGAGAGCCTTCGCCTACTAAGTCAGAATCAAAATCCGCAACCACGTCACCGTCATTCATTACACCTAAGGCCCAATCAACGGAGGCATCACGCATGATATGTCCACGACGGTTCATATAAGTTGAAACATTTTCGCCTAATTGATCGACAGCTGAATATTTCACTTTAGAACCAGCTTTCGCAATCACTTCAACGACGATATTCGCTGAAATTTTGACTTTTTGATCGCCAATTGTTTGGAATCGTTCTAGATAACTGAATTCACTATGTTCATCTGCTACGATCAATACATGTTTGAAGAACGATTCTTCACTCGCTGAATCTTGAATAAAGATTGCTTCGATCGGTTCTTCGATGACAACATTTTTTGGTACGTATAAGAACACTCCACTATTCATAAAGGCTGTATGGAACGCTGTTAATTTATCTTCATCCATTTCAACCGCTTTGTTCATATAATATTCTTTGACTAGATCACCATGTTCTTGCAAGGCTGTGAACATGTCAGTGAAAATCACCCCTTGATCAGCTAATTTCGCTGAAAGCTGTTCAAATGCTGTGATCGACCCTTGTTGCACGATCACTGGATTGTCTTTCATTGCGTCAAAGCTTGGGATATTCATCGTTTCAGGTGCATACTCTTCAGTATTCACGCTAAACAAAGGCCAACGATGAAATTTCACACGTTCGATCTTTGGTAATTCTAGGTTTTCAGCTTTTTCTAAAGCCGCTACACGTAAGTCCGTCATCCAAGTAGGTTCTTCGTTACGGGCTGAAAAAGCGTTGATGTCGTCAAGATAATTCGCTGTTGTTATTTCCTTCATTTATCTTGTCCTCCTTATGCTTCTTCTTTGTATTCGATACCTAATTCTTGGCTGATTCCTGCATAGCCTTCTGCTTCCAAACGTTTGGCAAGTTCAGCACCGCCAGTTTTCACGACACGGCCTTCCATCATGATATGCACCACATCTGGTGTGATGTAGTTCAATAGACGTTGGTAGTGGGTGATGATCAATGCACCAAAGTTTTCGCCGCGCATTTCGTTTACGCCTTTTGAAACAACTTTTAAGGCATCGATATCTAGACCAGAATCGATTTCATCTAAAATCGCAAATGTTGGTTCTAACATCAATAATTGTAGGATTTCGTTACGTTTCTTTTCTCCACCAGAGAAGCCTTCGTTTAAGTAGCGTTCAGCCATTTCTTCTGGCATATTTAAAAGATCCATTTTTTTATCTAATTTTTTGATGAATTCCATCACCGAAATTTTGTCATCCTCATCACGTTTAGCGTTGATTGCCGCACGCATGAATTCAGCATTTGTGATTCCTGGAATTTCACTTGGATATTGCATGGCAAGGAATAAACCTAAACGAGCACGTTCGTCCACTTCAAGTTCTAACACATTTTCGCCGTCAAACAAGATTTCGCCTTCTGTGACTTCGTAGTTAGGATTTCCCATGATCGCAGCAGATAAGGTTGATTTTCCTGTTCCATTTGGCCCCATGATTGCATGGATTTCACCTGTTTTCATGGTCAGGTCAACCCCTTTTAAAATCTTTTTATCTTCGATTGATACGTGTAAATTTTTAATTTCTAAAACGGACATGTACAATTCCCTCCAACTTAAAATAGTTATTATCGTTCTCATTCATTTTATCCTAATTGAGAATGATAAGCAATCTCTTTGCTAGAATAATTCTTATTTGATCTAGGTTTTATTTGTGAAAAACTGGACTTAATTAGAATCTTTCTAAACATGTTATTGTTATTGATCTATCAAAAGCCACAATTTTCTATTAAGAAATTCAATTACCAACCACCAGAAAAGCCACCACTAGAAGAATCACTACTTGAACTTGAACTATTATGATTAGAATCTGAGTTACTACTCAATGATATACTGCCTAAATCAATATACGAAATGATCCTTAACCGCTTAATATATTTATAGTTTGATAAATCGATACCTGGAAGTGTCGTGATAAAAAGCATATCATGGATATCTTTACTTGCTTCTCTATAAGACGAAGCAGCAATATTTTTGATTTTCTTCTTTGCTTTTTTATAGGATTTGGGAATCCGTTCTGATATTTTTCGTGCCACTTTATCTGAAAAATCTAATGCTAGTGTATTTTCATTTAATAGCAAAAAATAAGTCGTAAGCATAATTAACAACGGTTCTTGTTTAGGCTTTTTAAGCGTTTGTGTCTTAAGAAATGCTTGAACAAGACTTTTGGTTTTAAAAAAATTCTTACGTGCCAACACGAAGCTATCTAGTGCTTGTTGCATCTGTTTATCATTTTCCATCATGTGACTTTTTAGTTGCTCGTTTACTTGTTCTAAATGCGTTTGATCAACTAAAATATCCTTAGTTTTCAAATAATAATATGACCAAAAAGGGGCGGCAAGTTCGATACACATTTCATAATAGATTTGTCTATTTTTTTGTGGTATTTGTTCTAGTTTTCCTTTACCAATCTTTCTTACAAGTTCGATTATAACGTCTTCAAACAAGCATTGAGCTCTTTTCTTTTGCACTCGTTCATACCTATTAAAATGGGCAAAAAATATTGGAATTAAATAACTCCCGTCTATTTTCTCAAAAATTGATACTTTTTTTGTTTCACTCACGATAAAAATTTTTTTATTCCGAATTGGAGTCATAAGTGCACTTTTTTTAGCATCTCTTCTTATCAAATAAACTGATCCTGCATACAGCACAACGAATAGTAGGTTCAAAATAATCATGTAAAATTCCCATTTTAAAAACAACGCAACATAATCAAATAACTCTCTCTTTGGCTCTTAATAAGAATTGATCCGTTCATTTAATTCTGATCAGATTTTTGTTGATATTTTGGAGAGTCTGATGGACTAAAATGATTATTACTTAACACTAAGTGTTCAAATAACAACCTTAACATCATAAAAAAATAAACTTTTAAAAAAAAATACATTGCAATCAAAAACACATTTCATTATAATTATATTCACATTAAATTATAAGGAGTGTTGGAAATGAAAAAATTTACAAAATTATTGGGGCTATGTTTCTTGGTTCAGTTGGGATTCTTTTGCAATGAGACACTTGTTGATGCGGCCTATGACCCAAATTATACGGACTTTGTACCTGATCCCAAAGCTAACCAAGAAGCTATTGAGATTTTAAAAGAAAATGGAGCATTGGATTCGTGTCCTGTCCCGATAGAATATCTAACTACAGAGGAACCACCTCAATCTCAATTTGACTTTAAAATGAAGATGAGAGCAGCTACAAGTCAATATTATATTGCTCAGACAGGATCAATCAAAGACAATCAAGGAAGAAAAAGAACTGCTTTTCGCAGTCATGCTTTAGCACCTTCTGGATTCACTTGGCATGAGAACGGTATTGGTTCTTTGTATGTAACTGGTAACATGAATGCCTTTAGTTTCAGACCGAATTACGTTTCAGATTATGGCACAAGTTTTTGGTATAATGGCTACTACTATCGACTATTCAGATTATACAGTACAGATTGGGGAAGCAGTAGTAATGTGTGGCTTTCTGCGTGGAATACCAATAGCCTTGTTTATAATGGCGGAAACTAGATTATAACAAACTAGGAACATAAAAATGAAAAAAGAGGTTAGGATATAACTCGTAGAGTTATATCCTAACCTTAAAGAATTCGAATAAACGGTGGAAGCAAAAGTAACTTCTTCGGAAATAAACGCTTCTGGTCCAACCTCTTTTTCATTTTTGAATTTATTTAACTGGTGTAATAGAACCGTTCCATTTTTCTAAAATCCAATCTTGTATTTCTTTACTTTGTAATGCAGCTACTAATTTTTTTATACTTTCCTTATTTTTATCATCTTCACGCACAGCGACAATATTTACAAAAGGAGAATTTTCTTTTTCTAATAACACTGCATCTTTTTTAGGTTCTAAGCCCGCTTGATAAGCAAAGTTTGCATTGATAGCTACTAAATCTCCTTCGTTATTTTGATACGTTGTCGCAAGTAATTCCGGGTTAATATCATGAACAAATTTTAAATTTTTAGGATTTTCTTCAATATCATCAAAAGTTGCTGTTGCTAAATTCACACCACTTTTAACTTTAACTAATCCTGCATCTTGTAAAATCGTAATGATTCTCCCCCAATCAGATTTCGAATTAGAAGTAATAATTGTTGCTCCTTCTTTTAACTCTTTAACATCTTTAACTTTTTTAGAGTATAAGCCCATTAGCTCAATGTGAATATTTCCAGCATTTGCAAAGTTATAACCATTATCTTTTACTTGCTCATCAAAATATTGGATATGTTGAAAGTAGTTCGCGTCTAATTCACCTTCAGCTAAAGACTTATTTGGTAAAATATAATCACTAAATTTAACAATCTCTAAGTCAATGCCTTCTTTTTTCAATATTGGTTTAACTTGTTCTAAAATTTCTGCATGGGGCGTTGGTGAAGCACCAACTTTTAATACTGTATCATCTTTTTTTGTATCTGCATCTTTTTTAGTCGAACCACCACATGCTGCTAAGCCAAGTGTCAAAGTAATAACTGCTAAAAATCCAATTAGTTTCTTTTTCATAAAAACGTCCTCCATCTCTTTTTATCTTTTATCTGTTCTTTTGGCAAAGTAATCTCCTAACCCCTGAAAAATAAATACAATGATTAAAATAATAAGTGTTGCAACTAAAGTAACTGTGAGATTGCCTAACTGATAGCCTTCTTGCCATGCCAAACCACCTAAACCACCAGCACCAATTGCGCCTGCCATCGCCGTATAACCAATCATCGAAACACTAGTTACAGTCAATCCAGAAATTAATGCAGGAATGCTTTCAGGAATTAAAACTTTAAAAATCACTTGCCCATAATTTGCCCCCATAGCTTCAGCCGCCTCTAAAACACCAGCATCTACTTCACGAAATGCAATTTCTACCAAACGTGCATAAAAAGGTGCCGCTGATAGAACTAATGCAGGGATGGCAGCAGTCGCGCCAAGCATTGTGCCAACTATCATTTTTGTAAACGGAATAATTAATACCATCAAAATCATAAATGGTGTAGAACGAAATATATTACTGACTAGCGAGATCACTGTATATAAAACTTTAGCATAGGTTGCTTCTTTCCTACGAGTAGTATATAGCAATAATCCTAACAATAATCCAATGACTAAAACAAATAACATCGAGATCAAAGTCATATACAATGTATCAAAAAATGCTTTTTGCATCGTTTCGACATTGATTTTTTCAAAATTGAAATATGTTTCTGAAAAACTTTTATCCATGAGTGACGACCTCCACTCCTAACTGTCTTTTTTTAAAGAATTCTACTGCTTTTTCAATTTCAATAGGATCCCCAAGTAAAATCACAGTAAGTGTTCCGAACGAGCCTTCTTTTGTTTGTTTGACATCTCCATGTAAAATTGAAATATCAATATCAAATTCACGAATAGCTTGAGAAATGACTGGTTCATTTGTACTTTCATTATCAAAATGTAATCCGACGATTTGACCGTTTGGATTTTCTTTGATCAATTCTTGTAATAATTCTTCTGTATCTTCTTTTGGTTCTAATTCTTGTTGGACAAAACGTTTTGTAACAGCTTGTTTTGGGTGTTTAAAGACTTCTAACACATCGCCTTCTTCCACGATTTGACCAAGTTCCATTACAGCTACTTTATTACAAATTTTGCGGATCACGTGCATCTCATGAGTGATCAATACGATTGTCAAGTTCAACGTTTTATTGATTTCTAATAGAAGATCTAATACTTCATCTGTCGTTTGTGGATCTAGTGCACTTGTGGCTTCATCACACAGAAGAATCTCAGGATTGTTTGCCAAAGCTCTGGCAATTCCCACTCGTTGCTTTTGACCACCAGATAACTGACTTGGATAAGCATCGCCACGTCCTTCTAGACCAACTAACTTTAAAAGCTCTTGCGCACGTTCTTTTCTAACATTTTTTGGAACGTTTGCTAATTCTAAAGGTAGCATGATATTTTCTAGAATGGTTCTTGACCATAAAAGATTGAAATGTTGAAAAATCATGCCGATTTTTTTACGAAATTGACGTAGCTCTCGGTTCGCCATCTGTGCAACATTTTGGCCTTGGATGATGACTTCACCTTGTGTTGGTAATTCCAAACCGTTTAATAAACGAACTAACGTACTTTTACCAGCACCAGAATAGCCAACGATTCCATAAATATCTCCTTGATCGACCGTTAGTGATACATTATCAACTGCTGTTACTTGTCCGCTTTTACCAGAAAATTGCTTTTGTACATGTTGTAATTCGATTAGAGGCATTTTTTCCCCTCCGCTTTCTTTGGTTTTGCTTCTTTTTTATTATACTACAGGATAGGTGTTATAGTGAGTAACATCTCGTAGTTCAATGCTTTTTGTCTGTTCAATACATGGTTTGAAATTTGTGTTGAACATGCAAAAAGCTTCCGTCCCCGTCATTAATTTGACAAAAGGACGAAAGCTTGTCTTTCGTGTTACCACCTTGTTTTACCATTATTTCACAATAATAGCCTTATACAGTACTTGAATTCGCATACTGTCGTGCTATAACGGGCACTCCCGTAATAAGTTCACATCTGCTTACTTATTCCGCTCAAAGACCATCTTCCATCTCAATCATGTTGCCCATTTTCAGCGAACAGGGCTCTCTTCAAACATTTTCAACATGTACTCTTCTTTTCAAAGCTTTTACTTTTATTGATGAAATTATAGCAATATCCAAATAGCTTGTCAATTATTTTTATGCTTGATCCAATTCTTTCTCATCAACACCTGTCAAAATAGCGATCCAAGCATTTGTTTGATCTGCATCATCTAATACGCTATTATCTTGTTCAGCTGCTTCATTGATTGCTACAATCGTTCCGCTGATTGGTGTACTGAAATCACTTACAGCTTTTTCAGCTTCCAATTCGATCAGCGAATCCCCTTTTTTTAACGTTTGACCAACTTTAGGCATTGTCGCAAACGTAATATTTCCTAGATCTTCTTGTGCTTCATTTGTCAAACCAATTTTATAACCTTCACCTGTTTTTAAAAGCCATAAACTATCGATTATTTTCAATTCTTCAGCCATTATTTAATAGCTCCTTCATAATCAGATTCTTTAAATCCGTTTGCTAAAAATTGATCTCCTTTAACAAAAATCGGACGTTTGATCAACATACCGTCAGTCGCTAATAATTCACTTGCTTCTTTGATCGAAAAGTCATTGACTTTATCTTTCAAACCTTGTTCTCTATAACGAATACCGCTTGTATTAAAGAAACGGCGAACGGGTAAATCACTTTGCTCCATCCAGCTTGCTAATTGTTTTGCAGTTGGAGGATTTTCGATCATATCGATTGTTTCGTATTTTACCTGTTTAGCATCTAACCAAGCTTTTGCTTTCTTACACGTTGAACATTTTGGATACCAGAAAAATGTGTACATTTTAACGCCTTCTTTCATTTAATAGTCTTCGATTGTCGCCTCTTTTTGATATTTCATAGACATGATCAATCCTACACCTAGCATATTTCCTAAAATCGAGGAACCACCTTGACTGATAAACGGTAATGGTATACCTGTTAGCGGTAATAGTCCAATATTCGCTCCAATATTTTCAAATACATGGAACAAAATCATCATGATGATCCCAGTTGCAATATAGGCATAGAATTCATTATTTGTATCAAAACAAACGCGAATCATACGGTAAATCAAAATAAAGTATAGCAAAATAATAAAGCATCCGCCAATGAAACCAAAGTTCTCACCAACAACGGTGAAAATCATATCTGATTCTCTAACCGGCACATACACATCACTGACATTAAATCCTTTTCCAAGCAAACCACCAGAACCAATTGCTGTGATTGCCAAAGCTGGTTGGAAAGAACGATCCGGATCATGATGAAATGGATTCATCCATAAGTCGATACGGTCAAACTGATAGGGTTTAAACCCAACTGAATAGAGAAATTCACGTCCGGTAGTTGTTGTCACTAGATAAATTGTTCCAGCTCCAACTAAAATTGCCACCAAAAACGCTGGCAGAATTATCTTCCAAGAAATCCCTGACATTAAAAACACGCCGCCAAAGATTGCCAAAAAGACTAACATCGTTCCAAAATCGTCCTGTAGTAAAATCAGTATGATAACTGGCATTGTAACTAGCAACATTTTCCCGATCAGCCAAAAATCAGATTTTATCGTCCGATGAACATTCTTCACATTATGCATAGTCACCACATATGCTAACATCAAGATAAACGCTACTTTCATCAATTCTGAAGGCTGAAAAGTCGTTCCGCCAATACTGATCCAGTTTTTAGAACCTGTTTGTGATTCTAGAAAAGGATCATAAAATTTTAAAAGCAATCCCATCATGATCAAACCAATCACATAAAATACAGGTGTTAGCCGCCAAAGGAGCTTAGAACTAAAATGCATGACGATCACTATACTGACCCCACCGACTAAGTACCACAATCCTTGTTTCATCAACATATTGCCGATTTGTGGTCGGTTTGGATCATTACTCAACGCTACATATAATGACAATATCCCAATGATCGAAAGAAGGAATACAGGCAATATCACACCATAATCAATTCTATTGTCTAAATTACGCATTAATTTATTTTTATTCATTTTTCATCCCTTTTCCTTAAATCATACGCTTTTTATTATAACTTTCTATAGGGAGAAAAGAAAGTATAGTATTGATGATTTTTGAAATATTTTAGGGAATGGTTGATCATTTAACAATTTTTTAAATGATCAAATTTGTTTTACAATTCTGAGACGACTAATTTAAGATTTCTAACATTAGCATTAGTGTTGTTTAAAGTGCTATCGCCTACATACCTTACAGTTATTGTATCATTTTCCTTAAGATACAATCCTCCGATTGCGGAAACTTCTACCATTGTTCCCGAAACTATTTGTGCTGAAGATGTAAGTTTTGCCGTATTATTTACACAAACTCTTAAGTCTGCCCAAGAACCTTTACTTGACATGTGTATTGAAACCGAAGCAGAAACGAAGTACAATCCTCTCTTCGTTATTGTAATGCCGGTGGTATCATCTGTCTTAGACAATGTTGTCCCTATTTCTTGGTCTCCGATTGGCAATGCAAAATTTGAAGATGTAATAATTATTTTTTCCATTGTATTCCAAGATCCATTAGATTTTGTACTATTAGCTCTTTCTTCTAACTTGGAAAAGTTTCCTTGAATCGTTTCTGCTCCATTTTCCATTCCTCTATAAATTTTTTCTAATTCCATTCTTTTTTTCCTCCTTCTTATTTACGTAATTCAAAAATAATTGAACGTACATTTTCCTCATCCAGCATCATATAATGCAACTCGTCCAGCATTACTAGTTTGGCTTCATTTTTATACTCAACCGGCAGTGAAACAATACTTTCATTAGCACCAATATGCATTACTTGACAAGGAATCGATTGACTTGCTGAACCACCAAATAATCCTGTTGGCTCAGTTCCTAAATTCATGACCCCAATCCCATGAGTCCATGTTCGAACGTTGATTTCGGGTTGCACACCTAAAGCATGATTGATTGTCACATCAAAACCAATCGGTAAAAATTTAACAAGTAATTGTTCAATATTCTCCAATCGGTCATCTAACACTGGAAATTTACCGTACAACTCGCTATTTCTAGCATTAATCAGTTCACTATCGATTGTTGCATCTTGTTGGACAGCTCTAAATTGATCTTCTATTTTTGTTTGTCGCTGTTCAACTTGTGTTTGTCTTTTTTCCGTTTTTTCTGCAATTTCTTTGATTCGGTTGAATAAAACACTCGAATATTCTGACATTCTAGCAATTGCTTCTCTTACATGACGGCGCCACATTTTTGTTCTGACCCACAATGCGTATTTTTGGGTTAATGGATCGACCACACCAAATTTGATTGCTTCTTCGATCTCTTCAACATCTGTAGGATCTTTGTAATCTACCTCATGATTTTCACCTGTGGGTTGTGTATCGTAAAATTTTTGTTCCGGCATTTTCTATTCACCTACTTTTTCTGTAATTCTTTTATTAATGTAAAAAGTTCTTCTATTTTAGTTTGTTGCTCTGTTAATTTTATTTCTTGCGTTTGAATCAGCACATTTTGTTCGACAAGTATATTTGTTTGTTCTTTCAATTCTTGTTTTTGTTCGCTTAGTGATTGTTCAAATCTTGGTATCACTGCTGTTTGTTCCTCTAACTGTTGTGCTTGTACTTTCAATCCGTCGATTGTTCGATTACTGGCTCCAATAGTTGTTTTGACTGTTTCTAATGTTTGCTGCATTCCTTTATACTCCAATTGGTATTGCGAAAACGTCTTTTTCCCGCTACCAATCGTTAATCTGATTTTTTGCGGATTCAAAATATCGATTTTTTTCTCGATTACTTGTAATGTTTCTTTTTCGTATAAATAAGGATTGGATACTGGATACGAATTCCCCAATTTGATGATTTCATAGCGCTTGTCTAATAAACCGAGTTCGATCACTTCTGCACTCCAAGTGATCAGCATCAAACGTTGGTTATTCAAATATTCCTGTCCTCTACGTTTTAATGTATTTTTATCATTTATATTAGGAAAATCGATGATTGATTGAATCACACCAAATTTTTTAACAAGTGATGCATCTTCTAAAAAATTTTTACCATTATTGACAGTCTCAATGGTAGTTTTAGGACGAAATTGATTCGTTTGTGAATCAGTTGTATTATCGACTTCCAGATCTTTGCCTGTAGGTACGATTCTCGTTGCTAATTCGGAGATATCAATTTCACGGCTAGCACTTTTTAGATTACGGGAGATTTGTAATGGAGTGTTAGAAGTTGATCCATACTCTGCCAAATAATCCAAATACAACTGATCATTTTTTTCTCTGAGAACTAAATAGCCTCCCAAACGATCCAGTAATTGATTTTTAATGATATCAGCAGTTTTCCCATAATCTGAACCTCTATATACTTTTTCAGACTCTGTCACAGTTACTGTTCCTAAATAGATTTTTTTGTGATTTTCTACTTGATTATTATGCTCATTCAATAATTTACCTAAAAATTGGCTAACTGACATGATCGTGCTTTTCATATATTTCTGAGTACTATCGTATAGAAATGCTTTTTGATCTTCACACAGTATTTTTTCGATAAAATGACCTTCGCCGTTCATCGTATTAGATATTTTAGCAACTCTGCCTTTGAATAGTTGTCCATTTCGATCAGAAATGGTCAGTAAATTAACGATTGGTTCGGCTTTTCTATAAACAGGACTATTGACATTGATTGAAAATTCAAATGTACTGATACCTAGCCCTTCCAATGATAATTCAAGGTTTCCAGAGTTCACCTTGCTTCCGTAATTGGCTGGCTCATGTATCACTGTTCCTTTTTTATCTTGAGCATTTTTAAAAAGCGTTACACGGTACATTACACCATCACCTCTGTTTCAGTAATAAAACGAATGTGACCATTCCCAATAATTTTGAGGAGATTTTCTCCTCTTTTTAATTTGAAGAATAAATCTTGATTTTGTCCTTTTTGGATATCCAAAGATTCACCATCATCTGTGATCAATTGCATTTTCCCTGTGGCAGTAATGATTGGACTCGTTGCATTTACGCCTTCATTGATCAATAGAATAGTTCGTTGACCTTTCACAAAAAATCCAGTCCATTGATCCACTCCGTCAACAAAATAATCAACATCAAATTCGTCAGTGTAGCCCGCTGCATTTTTTAAAGCAAATGGGTAACAATCGAAAACTAAGGTTAAAAGCAGTGCATTTCGACTTTGATCATCATCCGCAATCACACTTGTACATTTTCCTAACCAGTGACAACCATCCAGCCATGAATCAGTAATCGCTGAGATTTCATTTAACATCAATTGCTCCTTGGCTTCTTGTTCTAAACGTTTACGTTCTTCATAGATAGTCAGTGGCCGATATAATTTCACAGTGAGTTTTCGATTATCAAAAACTTTTTCTCCTAACAACATTGAAAAATCGTACACACCCTGCATAAAAGGAATACTTTCAATTATTTCTTGTTCATCGGGACTTGGAGCATCGTGTTCTAAAACATAATAACCCGCTTCTTTACTATTGAAGCGCCCCATTTCGATATATTCATTTATTTCAATTGCCATTAACGATACCTCCCTGCAAAGCCTGCTTGATTTCCTAAAAAGCCATCCATTTGATTACCGATTCCACCTACTAAGGCACCACTTTCTAAGACAACTTTCATATTTTTAATGGTTTCAATCATTTCATGTATTTGGTTTACCATGCTGTTTTGGACATCATGTTCTACTTTTACCGTTGCAGTAGGTGTATTGGCATTCGTATCTGATACTGCATTTTGAATTTCATTAACCATGTTTCTGGCACTTGCTACCGCAACATCTGTATCTTCTTCGATCCCGACTGCTACGCCTTGTGCGATAAATTTACCAACTGTATCTCTAAATAGTCTTGAAGGTGATTTGATTATGGCTTTTTTCTTTGCTTCTTCATTTACAGCCGTTACCAATTGGCGCATTGCTTCGACAGCTGCTTCTTGACCGGCACTAATACCAACTGCAATACCTGCTGCCATATTTGAGCCCACTGAATTGAAATTTAATGAACCTGCTTGGCTTCGTGCTGCTGTTGCTAGTGTTAGTCCTGCATTTCCTGCATTGTCAACTTCTTGTCTAACACCTACTACATAAGCGCCTGAATTTCCTGATCCAGTTGCTTTATATTGAGCATCTTCTTGCTTTAACGCATCTGTTCCAGCTTTTGAGAGCGCTCTATTTGCAGTTTGCACTTCTCCTATTTTAGAAGTCGAACCTGTATTCATTGAACTGATCAATAAAGCACCTACTTCATTGGCATCAAGCTCCCCAGCCTTTAAGCCTTCGATCAACTTGTTTTTCCCAATATCACCTTGTGAAAATAATTCATCTGGCAGACTGCTGATTCCGGCAATTGCATTTTGACTTAATTGTGCACCAATCTGGGTTAAATCACCACTTTGTAAAGCAGTTACAAGACTATCACTAGCTTCAAGTCCTCTACTTTGTAAAATCCCAGCAAGGACAGTCATTTGATCGTTGACACTATTGTTTGATTCACCATATTTACTTACAATATTCGCTAATTCTTGACCCGTCATTTCGCCCATCCCTTTTAGACCATTAGAAACTGTTTCAGCTTTTAGCTGTTCATTTTGTTGCAGCATGGTTAACATGTCAACACCAGCTTGAGTTTGTTGTTCTTTTGCTTGTTCATTGTGAAATGACAAAGCTGTAAGCTGCTGATTCAAATTAGCTTTTTGTACTTCATCAGATGTTTCATCGATTTGTTGTTTTAACGCGGCCATTTCCTCTTCATTTGTGACCATTTGCTCTTTTCTATTTTGATAAAGAGCTTGTGTCGCACTTATAGTTGCTTGTAATTCGGTTTCACTTAATTGTTGCCCTAATTCTAATTTCTTTTGACTGGCTTCTATGAGTAATTGTTGTTGCTCCATTAATCCTTCACGAACAGCGTTATTTTGATCTTGTAATGTTTTTCGTTGTTCTTCAGATAGTTCTTGACCTTCTAAGGTTTTATTGTTGAGTAACATTTCTTTATTCGCATTTGCGATAGTCAACATTTCACTGGAACCAACACTGGCTTGAGTAATCATCATTGAATAGGCATTGCTTTGGGCTGCTATTTGTTTCTCACCTGAAAGTTCATCTGTTTTTGCTAGTTCTTCTCCAACTTTTTCCTTCATTGATTTCATGCTTTCAGCGTGGCGTCCCATAATTAGTTCTGCAGCTTCAAAACGAGCAGTCGATTGCTCCATTCCTTCACTCGAGAACGCTGTAATTGCAGCTTGTCCAACTTCGGAGTATTTAGATTTTAAGCTGTCAATTCTGGTTCCTGCTTCGTCTAAGCTCGTTTTATAGGCTTCGCCCATTTCTTTAACTTTCTCACCCGTTATTGACGCCTCTTTGCCAAGTTCCTTTGTAGACTCTGTTAATACACCTTTTACAGCCGAATTTTCTCCCAATTTTTTGAAATCATCCACAATACCGCTAACACTACTTTTTACTTTACTAAATTCCTCATCAGCACCTTTGAAATCACCCGTTAAAAGTTTCCAAACACTTTTTCCTAGCGTTAACAACGTCATAAATCCATTAACAACAGACATAACTGTTACTACTAAAAATCTGAACGCATCAACGACTGCCGCGGCAGCTACTACTAAAGTTTCAATTAAAAAAGCGCCAACTGGTTTTAAAACAGACATTAGCTGGTTAAAAACTGGGGCCAAACTTGTGACCGATCCTTTGATTATGCCAAATGCAGAGGATACAAATCCTTGGATATTATTAAAATTAGATTTCCAAGCTGCGGACATTGCTACAACTGCGGCAATAATCAAAGCCAGCCCAACTCCAATAGGGTTGGCTAGTAAAAACGCGCTAAATGCCTGAATTGCTGCCATTGCTCCTGATGCCATACTAGCAACTTGAGTTTGAAAAAAAGGAACGATTCCACCTGCGTTAGCAACTGAAAGTTTGAACCCGTTCATTCCAATTGAAGCAGACTGACCTATGCCTTTTAATGATTCCATCGTGCCTGTAGCCATATTACTAATGTGATCTTTAAAAAGAGGAATAACCCCGCCTGATGTTTCGATTGCTGATTTAAAATTAGTCATTGCTGTTGAAGCTGTCGAACCTAACGTTGAAAAAAAGTCAGAAGCAACTGCCTTTGCGGTTGTAAGTTTGTTATTAAGATTCTGACCAATACTTACATTTAAATCTTCTACCCTATTTTTAATAGTCGTGAATGCTTCACTAGACTTTTGGAAATCCTTAAATGCAGTCACAGCTAAACCACTTGAAACTACTAACAAGTCCATGGAGCTGGTAATCAACCCTAAATCATTTCCTAACTGAGCGCTAAATTGACCAATACTTTGTATCGTACTTCCAAATGACTCCAAAAGACTTTGTGCACTACTAAGTCTTTTGATAAAATCCTCATCATCCATTTGAAGTCTTGTTTTTTTAACATCTATTTCTTCCATTATTTACCTCCTTCCTGGTTCTTTTTTGCCACGATTTCTTTTGCTCGTAAAAGACGGTTACGCATTTCATACAAATCCTCAGTATCTTCCTGTTTTTGAATACTTTTTTGCTTAAAATCCGCTAGAATTCGCTGCTCATTTTTTTCATAGTCATAAATACTTTTTACATCTTTTATCGTGAAACGACCTTTCTTTTCCGCCTTAAATAAGCGATTCGCAAAAGCTGTCGCGTAAACTCTTCTCTCTTTTTCGTTTTCGTTCAACAGATATGCCTTTGTTCTAAGTGAATATTCCCAAGGAGTCATTCGCTCGATTTCTTTTAATGTGATTTCTGAAAAGTAACGAAAACAGCTAAGAACTATTTCGTCATAGCTTGCTCCAAACCGGCTTTGGCTTGCGCTTCGACTGTTTTCATCATTTGCTCGATCGTAGCTTTGATCTTCAGTGTCCGTTTTTTCAATAATGGCGCCGATGTTAAGAACTCGATAAAATTTTCAAATAATGATTCAACCTCATCTGACGTTTCTAAGTAATGAATTATGTCACGTTCTTCTAGGTCATCATAAGTACTTAAACTTGCAATTAAGACCTCTTTTAGCGCATTAGGATCACCATCAATTAATCCGCCAATCAAAAGAGTTAAATTATCTACTTGTTCTGAATCTTTCGGTAGCGCATTGATTTCATTTAAGAATTTGAAACCAAAAATTAAAGGATACTTTTCGTTTTTGATCGTTACTACTGCTTTGATTGTTTTTTTAGCCATGATTATTCCTCCAATATGTTTTTAAACAATGAGAGACAAAACAGAACAAGTTTCGCCTCTACATCGTTATGTTTGATTAGGTCACTGTTTATTCAACTGGCGCTGTTGGTGCTGTTTGTGGTTCGTAAATTGCTTTTGGTTCTTCTGGTTTGGCATCTACCACAGTATCGTAGAAGAATGCTTTAGCTAATTCATCATTTTCAGCATCTACTGTTGCTTCACCGTTTACTAATAAACCGTTTAGATTTAGCATAGTTGAAACAGATGCATTACTTTCTGCTTCTGCTGCATCAGGAAAGTTTCCTAAAATACCAGTACCGTATTGTGCTTTATATTTCCGCTGTGCACCTTCAACTGGATTATCAAAGAAAATTCGCCATACTTCGATCTCTTCACCATTTTCATAAGCATATTCCAGCATGCTAAAAACATCTGTATTTGTTTTTAGAAATTCCATTTCGATATTTGATTCGATACTGCCGCCAGTAGCTACACTTCCATCTTTGGTCGCTTGTGTTTCTACGTTTGTTTCGCGGTTATACGTATGACTCATTTCTAAAGCTAGTAACCCCGCTTTTTTGTGTGCACGTTCCTTTAATAAACGAAACATTAATTTGACATTTTTACCATGAATTGCTTTTTCCATAATTGTTTCTCTCCTCTTTGTTCACTATTTTTGATGGATCATAATTGCTTTTTCCAGATCTTTTTACGTGATAAATGCTTGCACGTTTCCATAGCTTTTTATGTCTTCAACGCTTGGACAGAAATATTTTATAATCATTAATTTTTATGTAGCTATTATCTATAGTTATTTTGATTAATCGTTTATAGAAATATAGTTTTTCTAGTAAGATTAACTTGTTTTCTTCTCTTCTTTTTGAATTAACGAGACAACCTTTACAATCGCATATGCATTTTTTTGAGTTATGTCTACATTTTTGTCAACAAAACATTCGATAGCCTCTATATCAAAAGGTAAATCTTTCGCTAAAAAAATAATTGCCGCTTCTTTATAAGAAGAAAGAGATTTTTTTTTCTGCTCCAAACAATTGATTTCAGTTTTTCTTTTTTTCCGCCAACGATTATGCTTTTGTTTGATGATTTTGTCCACATCAGCATCTGTGTATTTATATTCTTGATATTTTGTGATTTTAATCCACTCCTTTTTGCAGGTTAATCTTTGTAATTGCTATGCACCAATAATAATTTATTTTGTAAAGACTCACCGTTCAATATCCTCCCAAGATTCTTTCATTATTCTATCTAGCAACCTTTTTATTGATTTTCTTAATAAAAAAATAAGGCTAGAATATAACTCGTAGAGTTATGTCCTAGCCTTAAGGAGTCCGAATAAACGGTGGGAGCAGAAGCAACACCTTCTTAAATAAGAGGAGTTAAACGCTTTTGCCTCAACTTCATTTTGTCAAATTTATTTACAAAAAAACTCAAAACCTTTGTTTGAAAGGTCTTGAGCTTATTCTTTATGCCAGCTGTAGGAATCGAACCTACGACCTACGCGTTACGAGTGCGTTGCTCTACCGACTGAGCTAAGCTGGCAATACAACAAAAATTATAAAACTAAACCTACCTTTTGTAAAGTCAAAAACAGTTGTTTTTTTAAATAGAATTAGTTTTCTGAAATTTTTCTTCATTTGTGGTATAATAGTAAAAGAAGTTAAGAAAGGAAGTTTTTTAATGTCTAATTTCGGTAACTTTAATCGTCCTGTTGAACCTTCTGCTGAAGGAGATTTATTCACTGTTGATACTCAGGTCACTTTCTTGATGCATGGTCAAACACAAACTGGGATTATCACGAAACAATTAAATAATTCCGCAGTTGTGGAAATTGATGAAAACTCTACTAACACTGATTTAATGGTCAAAAGTAATGGTGTCATTGTCATCAATTACAAAAAACTAGAAAAAGTATAGATTCTTCCATCCATTATTATTGGATGGATTTTTTATTTATAAAAATAGGTTACAAACAAAAAAACTCACTTTTTCTCATGAATAGATATTAATAAATGGAGATAGCAGCGTTTACTCATTTTCTCTGGAGTAAGTGCTGCTATCTAATTCTCTATTTTAAATTATTACTTATTTTGTTCCAAACAAACGATCACCAGCGTCGCCTAGACCTGGAACGATATAGCCATTTTTATCTAGATATTCATCTAATGCTGCAGTATAAATATCGATATCTGGATGCGCTTCTTGTAAAGCCTTCACACCTTCTGGGGCTGCAACTAAACAAACAAATTTAATATTGCTTCCACCACGAGCTTTTAATGCATCGATCGCCATAATCGCTGATCCACCTGTTGCTAACATCGGATCAACAACAAATAATTGACGAGCATCGATGTCTTCTGGCATTTTTACAAAGTATTCAACTGGTTCTAATGTATCATGATCACGGTATAAACCGATATGTCCAACTTTAGCTGCTGGAATCAATTCCAAAATACCATCTACCATTCCAATACCTGCACGTAAAATCGGCACAATTGCGACCTTTTTACCAGATAATGTTTTTTGTGTTGTTTTGCAGATCGGTGTCTCGATAACAACATCTTCTAAAGGCATGTCTCTTGAAACTTCATATGCCATAAGCATTGCAATCTCATTAACGACTTCACGAAAAACCTTTGTTCCACAATCCTTATCTCTTATGATTGTTAATTTGTGTTGGATCAGTGGATGATCAATAACTTGGAATTTTCCCATGCTCATTCTCCTTCAATAATTTATTCCTTCCTATTGTAAAACAAAATCGAGCGATTGACTAGTCAATCACTCGAAACTTTTATTTATAAAGCGGATATTTTTTTGTCAGCTCACTAACAGAGGCGCGAACTTCAGAAAGAGTTGTCTCATTTTCATGATCATTTAGGACTTTGACGATCAATTTAGCCACTTCCACACAATCATTCTCTTTGAATCCTCTAGTTGTGATTGCAGGTGTTCCGATACGAATACCACTTGTCTTAAACGGACTAAGTTGTTCAAACGGAATTGAATTTTTATTAGCAGTGATATTTACACTGTCTAAAATCGCTTCAGCTTCTTTTCCGTTCAATCCAAAGCCACTGACATCGATCAACAGTAAATGGTTATCCGTTGATCCACTTACTAAACGAGCTTCTGGTGTTTGATTGAACACTTTCGTCATTGCTTTAGCATTTTCGATCACTTGTTCACTGTATTCTTTAAAACTAATATCTAATGCTTCTTTAAAGGCAACGGCTTTCCCTGCGATCACGTGTTCTAATGGTCCACCCTGAATACCAGGGAATATATTGCTATTGATTTTTTTCGCTAGCGCTTCATCATTTGTTAAAATAAGTCCGCCACGAGGGCCACGTAATGTTTTGTGGGTTGTTGAGGTCGTGATATCTGCATATGGCACTGGATTTGGATGCAAACCAGCTGCTACAAGACCTGCAATATGCGCCATGTCTACCATTAGTTTTGCGCCAACTTCATCTGCAATTTCACGGAATTTTTCAAAGTCGATCGTTCGAGAATACGCACTGGCACCTGCTACGATCAATTTTGGTTGATGTTCACGCGCTAAAATACGAACGACATTATAGTCAATCACTTCTGTCGTTGGATCAACGCCGTAACTTACAAAATGATAGGTTTTCCCACTAAAGTTCACTGGTGACCCATGAGTTAAATGTCCTCCCGCAGACAAATCCATCCCTAAAACAGTATCACCTGGTTCGATCAACGAAAGATAAGCTGCTGTATTCGCTTGTGAGCCTGAATGCGGCTGAACATTTGCAAATTTAGCTCCAAATAATTCTTTGGCACGATCGATTGCAAGATCTTCAACGATATCGATAAACTCGCAACCACCATAATAACGTTTGCCAGGATATCCTTCCGCATACTTATTTGTAAGAATACTACCTTGCGCTGCCATCACACCTTTAGAAACAACGTTCTCTGATGCAATCAGCTCCAAGTTATTTTCTTGACGGTCATTTTCTTTTGCAATTGCATCCCATAAATCAGGATCAAATGTTTTATAATCCATTAAACAAGCCTCCATTTCATTTGTTTGTACCGATTGTATCATACTTAAATGCTCTCTACTCAAAAATCGAATCAATTTTCAAACTTTTTTGATTTGCTGCTTTTTTCAGTCGATTCATGTAAGCGATCCCTAAATCAGATTCTGGGAAAGCTTGCGCAAAAATCACATCAATAGGTTGTTCATCTAAACTTCGAAGGCCCGCAAATAACAATTTAGTTGCTTGCTCAACTGAATGTTCACCAAAAGAAAAAACTGCCTCTACTTCATTTGAAAACATGTCGATCACTTGCTCGTCTGCAAACAAACCGATCCGTTGATTTTTATTTTTAGCCCATTCAATAGCCTGTCTAAATACCTGTTGATCTCCCTCTATGATCCAAACAGGAACTTCTGGGGAATAATGTTTATATTTCATTCCAGGTGCTTTAGGGGCTTCTTTTTCGCTAATTAAGTGCTGATCGACCCTTACCTTCCCGACAACTTGTTCCAGTTGTTCTTGAGTAACGGCACCTGGTCTTAAAATCACTGGAATTCCATCTGCCGCCGTTAAATCTAAAACTGTTGATTCTACGCCGATTTGAGTTGGACCATCATCTAGAATACCCGCGATTTTTCCATGCAGATCATGATATACATGTTTCGCTGTTGTTGGACTGGGCTTTCCAGAAGTATTTGCGCTGGGTCCTACTAAGGGCAGCTTAGCTGTTTTGATCAATTCCAATGTCTTCTCATTATTAGGCATCCGAAAAGCGACCGTTCTCAAACCGCCAGTCACGGTATTGGAAAATGCATTTGCATTCACATTAAAAATCAGCGTCAAAGGACCTGGCCAAAAGGTATCCACTAACTTTTCGGTCTTTTCAGGAATATCCGTCACATAATCTTTGACCATCTCAAAATCACTTACATGGACAATCAGCGGATTATCACTAGGGCGCCCTTTCACTGTATAAACTTGTTTTACGGCATGTTCATCCAATGCATTTGCGCCAAGTCCGTAAACCGTTTCCGTTGGAAAAGCAATCAGTTCTCCCTTACGAATCAGCTCTGCCGCTTGGGTGATTTTATCCGCTGTAAATTGTTTTGTCTCCAATTTCCTATGCCTCCTTCTTTTTAGAAGAAATGATCACCATTCGATCATTTCCCGCTAAGTCTTTGGCAACTTGTACTTGTTTTTGTGGAAATGTTTGCTGAAAAAGTTTTTTGACAGCTTCACCTTGCTGAAAACCGATCTCTAAATAAATTTTCCCATTTGGATTTAGCAGTTCTTTCGCTTCTTCAGCTAATCGCTGATAAATCGCTAATCCTTCATTTTCTGCAAATAATGCTGTTTTCGGCTCAAAAGTCCGCACACTTTCATCCATCAAATTCCATTCAGTATTACTGATATAAGGAGGATTAGAAATCAAGATATCGATTTTTTGCCCCTTCATTGGTTTCAGAACATCTCCATAAATAAAACGAACATCTGCCTTTAAATGATCCGCATTTGTTTCGGCAACTTGCAAAGCTTCCTCCGAAATATCGATTGCTGTTACTTGCCAGTTTGGTCGGTCTAATTTTAGGCTAATCGCAATTGCACCCGTTCCAGTTCCCACATCAACAACAGTCAACGATTCCGTTGAATTTTCTTTCAAGCAAAGATCGACTAATTCTTCCGTTTCAGGTCTAGGAATCAGCGTGTGTTCATTGACCTGAAAACGATGACCATAAAAATCGCTATAACCTAATAAATAGTGGGGTGGATAATTTTGAACAAGTCTTCTTAGATCATCATTGATTTGTTGCTCGTCTTCTGATGATATTTCTTCTTTCAGATGAAGTAGCCAATCCGTTTTGCTCCAGCCTTTTCTCTCTAAAAAAACAAAGAGGATACTATAGCCTTCTTTCCCTTGTTTATCTAAAAAAGAAGAAGCCCGTTCAAGGACTTCAAAATAACGGTTACCCATTTTGCATCTCTTCTAATTTTGATGTTTGATCGTATAAGACTAATGCATCAACGATTTCATCTAATTTTCCAGCTAAAATTTGATCTAGCTTTTGAATCGTTAAACCAATACGGTGGTCTGTCACACGGTTTTGCGGGAAGTTATAGGTACGGATTCGCTCAGAACGATCTCCTGTACCAACAGCCGATTTGCGGTTCGCATCATATTCGCTTTGCGCTTCTTGCTGCATTTGATCGTATACTCTGGCGCGTAAAATTTTCATCGCCTTTTCACGGTTTTTGATTTGAGAACGTTCATCTTGCATTGCCACTGCAATCCCCGTTGGAATATGCGTCAAACGAACAGCAGACGCTGTCTTATTGACGTGTTGACCACCAGCACCACTTGCATGGTAAATATCCGTACGAATGTCTTTATCTGCAAGGTCTAATTCTACTTCTTCCGCTTCTGGCAAAACCACAACAGTTGCTGTTGATGTATGGATACGTCCTTGAGATTCCGTTGAAGGAACACGTTGAACTCGGTGCGCACCGCTCTCATATTTTAATTTAGAGAAGACATTGTCTCCTGAGATCATCATGATCACTTCTTTGTAGCCGCCTATCCCAGTGATGTTCGCTTCCATCACATCTGTTTTCCAACCTTGGGATTCTGCATATTTTTGGTACATTCCAAACAGATCACCAGCGAATAAAGCCGCTTCGTCACCGCCAGCTGCACCACGGATTTCCATAATAATATTTTTGTCGTCATTGGGATCTGTAGGCAACAGTAAAATTTTGATCCGTTCTTCTAAAATTTCTTTTTCTTTCTTTAATTCTGAAAGTTCTTCTTTAGCCATTTCAGCCATTTCTGCATCTAACTTTTCACCTAATAATTCTTCCGTGTCGCTGATGCCTTCAATCACTTGTTTGTAACGGCGATAAACATCCACTGTTTCACGGGTATTTGCTTCTTCTTTAGATAATTGCATAAAACGTTTCGTATCGCTGATGACTTCTGGGTCGCTTAATAATTCGCCCAACTCTTCATAGCGATCTTCGATTGATTGTAACTGATCGTACATAGTTAGTTGCTCCTTTTTAATTAAGTATCTGTCTTTTATTTTTCATTTTTTTTACTGAGTTAATTATTTTTTACTTGTTCACCATCAATTGGCGGATGAAAATAGTGATTCCGACACACTGGATAATATGCTTCATTCCCGCCAATTTGAACTTGTGTTCCTTCATAAACAGGTTGACCATCGATATAATGTAGGTTCATCGTAGCTTTCTTATGACAGAACCAGCAGATTGTTTTTAGTTCTTCTAGTTTGTCTGCATATAACATCAAGTATTTTGAGCCTTCAAATAATTCATTACGAAAATCATTCTTCAAGCCAAACGCCATAACAGGAATAGCCAGTTCATCTACGATTCGTGCAAAATCAATTACATGTTTTTTTTCTAAAAACTGTGACTCATCAACTAAGATACAATAAGGCTTATAATCCAGCTTTTGGATCAACTCATAAACATTCGTTTCTTTAAAAATAGGAATAGCTTCTCTTCTAAGGCCGATACGGCTTGAAACAACACCTACGCCATCTCTAGTATCAAGTCCACTTGTCATAATGACAACTGGTTTATCTTGTTCTTCATAATTGTGCGCTACTTTTAATATTTCAATGGTTTTTCCACTATTCATTGCGCCGTATTTAAAAAATAATTGTGCCATTACTCCGTCGTCACCTCTCGTTTAGTTCCTCTCGTATTTTACTATAAAACCGAAGTTTTTTACAGTGGTAAATTTATTGCTTATGTATTACAGAGTTTCTCTTAGCGGAAATTTTCTATATCTGCAGTCATACTTGCTCCTTTTTTTAAGAAAATAAAAAAAGGTAATCACTCCACTTTAATCAGTGAAACAATTATCTCATCTGCTTTATTAGCTATTTCTATTATATAATTTGGTCTCGTATGGGTGTAATTATCTGTCAGTGTTCTATCTTTACTTGCTTAGTAACGCTTTCCGAAAAAAATTTTTATCGCTATCACTAAAACATTTTTTTCGTTATTTAATTTGGGGGATTGTTATATCTGCAATTTAGTGATAAATAAGATATTTTTTTTCAAAGATTTGATGTCTAAATTACTGCTAAAAGTCATCAGATTAGTTTTAAGAGGTTTTCAGTCTGAATGATATAGAAGCTAACAACTCGTACCATAAAGACTTCTATAGCCGTTAATAATAGGAATTCAAAAAAGAGAGAATAATCAATGAATTGGTCCCTCACACCTGATAAATTAAGTTTTTATAAGTCATCAAATTGCTCAGTTGTTTGTTTAAATGTTTGTTCCGCTTGTTTTACCCATTGCCCTTTTGCCGATGTTTTAAAACTAGATAAATAACTGGAACTTGTGCTTTTTAACCCGTTCATCTTTTCTTTTTCCATTTGATTAATCATTTGTTTACGATTTTCAGCTGTTGCATGGCTTTGACTAGCCACAAACGTTTGAATTAACTTTTTTTCCAATTCTTTTCGGATATCTGCTAAATTTTCTTTTAATGCATCTAACATTTATGAATTCCTTTCTTTTCTTGCTAGTAAAATATCCTCTTCAAAGGACATTCTTTGTTTTCGATACGAAAGTCTTTGTTTTTCTTGCTCATCATCTAGCTTATTTAATGTTTTCTTAACGACCATTTGACCTTCTTCTTGCGCTTCTTGAAGGAATCTATAGGCTTGTTGCAATACTTCTGGTTCAGTAATTTCTTCTCTTTTTGCCATGTATCTCACATAATCAGCTAAACTTTCGATTTCTCTGCGAAACACCCGATTTTCCTGATGGACATCCTCTATTGTTTCTTCTATTTGTTGTTTTTCTTTTCTATAGTCTGTTTCTAACGCATCTAAAGTCTGTTTCTAACGCATCTAATTTTTTGGATAGCTCGCCTTCTTTTACCATGACATGCTCCTTATCTGATTTGCTAACTCTTGGTCTGTTTCTAATTGTTTCGTAATTGACTCACCAATTTTTTGTAACAATTCATCATAGTTTCGGCTTATCTTTGTTACTTTTGCTAATTTTTCTTCATATTCATGAACTGGTTCTCTTACAGTGTTGCTTTCCGTTACGTTTCCCCTATCTAACGCATCCAGGCACTCTCCATAAGATAAATGTTGACCTGTCCCTTCTGCATTGGATTTAGTGGTTTTCCATAAATCCTCAGCATTCTTGATACCTTCTTTATACATCTGCTTGAGTTCTGTAATTTCACCACTAATTGTTTGTTTCATCCCTTTAGTGATAGCCATTGCTTCTGATGCATCCAAAAAAATCTCCTCTGATGAAGAAAGACCGCCACCACTTTTTATAAATTTTTTTCTCATTATATCTATTGCGGATAACTGTTGAGTAACCATATACTTGGCTAATTGGAGACTTCCTTCTTTTGTAGCCTTAATGCTACCATCTTTATTAAATTCATATCCACCCCACATATGTTGGTCAATGAGTCCTACTTTTTGGGAATTTACTCTAATAACATTTCCTACTGACATTTTACCCGAACCATAACCGATTGCTATAATGTCTTTTGAATCAACATAATTAAATAATTTGTTTAGTTTTGTTAATACATCTGCTATTGCTTGTTGTTTAGGGGATAAAACACCATAAATATTGGGCCCTTCATAAAAAAAGCCACCTGCAATACGCAAACTATCTTTATCTGATAAATCTGAAACTGCATACTGTGCATTCATAGACCCCAGTGAATGACCATAAACAAATACTTGTGCATTTGGATATAATTCCATGGCATTTTTTAAGGTTTCAGAGGATGATTGCAATTGTGGCATTGCTACAGCTCCACCACCATTAACCACTTGTATTCCTGTTGGAATATCATTTAGTAACCAGTCTTTTGCAGCATCTGATGATAACTCAAAAGAAGAACCACGATAAATTACCGTAACCTCTTTTACATGGTTTCTTTCAGATAAAGGCGAAGTTGGTGATACATAATTATCTGTAATAACAAATGATTGTTCCCCAGTGGATTTATCATTTACTTGAGATACATAACCTATCTTATTTTTCTCTTTTCCTATTTTTACTGGGTCTGATTCTTTATATGAATTATACTCTTGTTCAGCTATTTCCATTCTTTGTTTATCAGTGTAGTTATTACTCATCTAATTCCCCTCCAATAATCTTTCTAAATCTGAAGAATTTCCACCACCTTCATCAGTTAAATTCCCATTTTCATCTTTGTTGAGTGTGAAGAAAACATATAGATTAGATTTTTTATTAGCAAAAAGTGTTACATTTATCCCACCCATAGGATTATGTTTAATACTATCTTCATCAATTTCATACGATTTGATAATTCCTTCTTCTGTTAGTGCTTTCGGATCAAGTACTTTTAAACCATTTTCAAATACTTCTTTTGCTTCTTGACCATTCACAATCTTAATCATTTTATCCTCTTGTTTCTTATTGTCTAACATAACTTTCCCTCCAATCCCAATTATAATTATTACAATAATACCTATAACTACTAATAGCTTCTTTTTCATTTTCCACCTACTTTTTTCATTTACTAAACGAGTACTTATTATAATTAAACTTTAATTCTAATCATAATTTATTTTACCAAATGTACAATAAAATAGATAGTGTTGAAATTATGATTTTATTATACTAAGTTATTAATTACTTGCTGTAATTCAGTAACAGTATTGTTAATATCTAAGGGTTTTTCATTTTTTCATTACTCATTTTCTTTTCTCTCCTTTTCTTTGAAAAGAGTGAGTTCATCCTCTATAGATTGAGTTTGTTTTTTATAATGAATGGTATTTTCTTCTTGTTTATTTTCCAATTCTTTCATTGTACTATTCACAACCTTGTCCCCATCATCCTTACATTGTTCTAACAGATGGTATACGCTACTCATATTTATTGATTCACTATATTGGGCTTTTTGATAATGATAGCGGTAGTTTTCTGAAAGATTTTCTAGCTCACGACCAAACTTTTGCTTTTCATAAAACGCTTCTTCCAGCTCTTCTTCAATGTTTCTTTGGTTCTTTGGTTCTTTTCATGCTCTGATTCCAACTCTGCTAATTGATTTAAATATGTTCTCTCCATCAGAGTTTATCCCCCTATTTGTCTGGCTAACTCTTGGTCTGTTTCGACTTGTTTATTTATTGACGATTGGATTTGCCCAATCAATTCATAGTATTCTTGTTGGATCGAAGATAATTCAGCTATTTTTTGCGCAAATTCTTCTTTTGGTTCTATTCGGACAAATGGCTCTGTTGCCCCACCGGCATTTAAAGAATCTACCACTTCTTCTTGAACTAATGTAGAACCTATAGAATCCCCCATTTTTACTGTATTCATCCATAACGTATCAAAGTCTTTTTTTGCTTCACGATACATTTTTTTGATATCATCTAGTTCGATTTGAAGGGTTTTACTCATTCCTTGTGTCAAAATCAATGCTTCAGCTGCATCTAAATAAATTTCTTCTGACGCTGATAATCCTCCACCACTTTTCAAAAACTTTGCTCGTAGCAATTCCAGACCAATTAATTTTTTTGTCGTATCTGTTTGAACTTTTTGTTGCGCTACATAAACTTTATTCAAGTCAGGCGTATGCCGGCGAATAAAATCCTGTTCTTTCTTTGTTAAAAAACCAGTGATATCATGCTCTTTGCCATTTTCTAGGATAATAATTTTTCCTGGATAGATACTTCTAGGAACTTCACCTGCAGCTTTATTTAATGGATCATTTTCAGACACAAAATAAATGATATTTCCGCTATATCTTCCAAATAAATCAGATAATTCTTGTTGATTCGACTTCTTTAGATTTCCTAATAAATTCATTAGAGGGGCTGAATTATAAAGTATAATATTGGGTATATTGTGTTGCATCCCCATAATAGTCCCATTTCTTCCACCTAAAGAATGGCCTGCGACTGTATCAATGGTATAGCCATTTGATTTTAAATCATTCATAAATTTGTTACTAGCATTAAAATATACAGAGGAAGGACCATCTCCTTTAAAAGCTATATTGCCCCATTGGCCAACATCTTTTGCACTCTCTAATTTGCCATTATCAAAGTTAGTACCTGCGAAACCAACCACAACTTTTCCTGTGTTGTTATCTAAAAATGCTACTCCACTTGAACTTGTTTTAGGGTCATAGAATGCATCTACTAGCTGGAGGTTAGAGGGAAATTTTTTATTTCCTTGTAATGCTTCTAGTTGTTTAATTATATCTCTATCTGATAAACCATTTACTAACGCATTCTCAATTTCATAAGAGATTGTAGCTACAGCACTAGTGGATTCACTATCCATTCTAATTCCTTTGTCTTTAATTTCATATTTACTCAATTGTTAAGTCCTCCTCAGAAAGAGGTTGAAAATCAATGAAATCAGAAAAATAAATACTCAATTTTTTATCAAATCTAATCTCCACTTGCTTATACCCTACCGAACTCCCCTCTAGATTACCTGTACCTTTTAATAATAGAGTTGGCGGTATCTCTGTGGGGACATCATTTCTATTTCTTAGTTCCTCTACATTTGAATCATCATTTGTTAATTGATACTCTAATTCATACATAGGAACCTCTGGATTATACATTTTTTTTAATTTCTTATATGAATCTAGTTTATCAAATTTTCCATATTGAACAAAAAATTGGAATCTTTCTATTTTTCTCTTAAGTTCTTTATCCAAAATTTCTTCTTTTGATTGAAAACTTTTATTGGTATAAACTACTGGATATTTTGTAGTTTTACTACTTTTTCTAAAAGTATTGGGAGTAACAGAACTGTAATAATAACCGTACATTTTTCGTGTGTTTCTGTTAATTCTTAGTCGCATACCTTCTGTAAATAAATCTCCTTCTTCTGTTTTACTCATTGAGAAATCAGAATTTAACACCCAAACACCCTTATCATCTTTGTCAAATTCATCATCTCGATAGCCTTCCATATCGTAAAAACTCTCCAAATCTGGTGTTGGATACATGGCTAATACTTTATCAAAACTTTGTTCAATTTCTGCTTTGTTTTTGGTTCCACATCCTGTTAATCCACTCATTATCAATAGTCCACCTAAAACTAAATATAAACTCTTTGCACTCTTCATGGTTTATTTGCCTCCTAAAAAGGATAAAATACTATGTATAGCTAACAGTTCACCATTACTCTTACTAGTTGTCGCCATCTTTTTTATTAAAGTTTTCATTTAAATACTAATTGATCATATAACCTTACATCATTTATTTCTTAGTTATCATCTAACTCTGCTTAATTTCTATTTTTTATCTATAACAAGAATAAGACCTCGTACTTATCTAGTTTAGATAATACTTAAAAAAATCAATCTCAAATGGTTCATTTTTTTGCATATTTAAATGGTACTCTTAATAACTCTCTCAGCTAACTAGATACATGGTATTTTTCCGTCTAAAAAAGAAAGCGACAAGATCAAGACACATTTGCCTTGATCTTGTCGCTCAGTTATTTATTTTTGTGCGGAAGCAAAATTTGCTGCTTCTGTTCCAGATTGACGGCCAAAGACGATGATATCCGCTACAGCGTTTCCGCCGATACGGTTTGCACCATGTAGTCCACCAGTTACTTCACCAGCTGCGTACAAACCTTTGATTGGTGTTCCGTCTTCTTTTAATACTTCTGTTTTTGTATTGATTTTCACACCACCCATTGTATGATGGATTCCTGGTGCGATTTTGATTGCATAATAAGGGGCTGTTGACAAATCATGATCCATCCCTGTCGCACGATTGAACTGTGTATCATCTTTTGATTGAACATCTTGATTCCATTGATCTAATGTTTCTTTTAATTTTGCTTCTGGCAAGTCGATTTTTTTGGCTAATTCTTCGATTGTATCACCTTTGACAACGAAACCTTGTTCATCATAAAAATCAATTGCTTTCGCACGATCACGAACGCCTTGATCAAAGACTAAATAGGCTGATTTTTCTGGTAATGCTGTAATTGCATCAGAAACTTTATCACGTGTATCCATTTCATTAACAAAACGTGTACCGTCTTGTGATACTAAAATTGCGCCTTCTCCACGAACCACTTCACCAATCAAATATGATTTTTCTTGTTGAACTGTTGGATGGATTTGGATTTCTTTCATATCAACGGTGGCACCACCAAGTTTTTCGATCATCTTGATTCCGTCACCCGTCGTACCTTCTTGATTGGTTGTTACATAATCTTTTAATTTTGGATCATATTCTTCAAGCATTTCTTTATTCGCACCGAAACCACCTGTTGTAACAATTACAGCTTTTGATTTGATTTCTTTGGTTTCTTTATCATCAAGTTTTACTTTAACTCCATCTACTTGTCCGTCATTCTCAATGATTTCAGTGACATCTGCATTCACGAAAAGTGGGATTTCTTCTTCTTTCACATTACGAACAAGTCCATCTACCAGATAGCCTCCGATTGCAGAACCATCTGCTGGACGGTGTGTACGTTTTTCACTCATACCACCAGTGATTGTTAAGTTACTTAATTCAATTCCTTTTGTATCCAACCAGTCAATTGCACCTGCTGAATGATCCACGAAAAAGCGTAGTAATTCTTTATCGTTCGTTCCTTTTCCACCTTTTAACGTTTCTTCATAGAACTTATCATTACTATCTACGATACCTTCTTCTTTTTGATATTTTGTTTCAGAGGCATTCATACCCGAAGACGATTTGATTGTATTTCCACCAGCAACTGGCATCTTTTCTAAAATAACTGGATTCATACCAGCCTCTTTTGCCTGCAATGCCGCTGTCATTCCAGCACCGCCTGCACCAACGATTATAATATCGTATTGATCTTTTAATTCACTCAAGTCTGTATAACCATTAGCTGAAGCGCCAGAAGTAACTTCTGTACTTTCTTTAGACGAATCACTTTTCTTCGCTGTTTTCTCTTGATCACTGGTACAGCCTACAGCTAATCCTGCAACTAGACCAAGTGATAATATACTCATGATGATTTTTTTCAATTTTTCCTCACCTCAATAATTTTTGACCACACAATCCCCAATTCTTCACTTTAAAGGTAACAATCAACCATCAAATGTGATTGTATTCACATCTTTTGAAGTAATTCCTCCTTTTTTTTAATCCATTACTTTGTCTATTAAAGAAAAATAAACAAAAAAATGTTACACCTTTCACAATAAAATAGCATATTCTGATCGACTTGTATTATATTCTCGTTTTTTTTAATCAATTTCTTATTTCTTCTAACCTATTCATTCTTTGTTTGCCCATCATTTATTTTCTGCTATACTTGACTTAATGATAATCAGGAGGTCTATTATGAATCGATTTCGACATTTATGGTTGGCTCAGCGTAAAGGAAGACGCTTTATTTCTAATAACTTTTCATCTATTCAAATAATTGTTTCATATTATATTATAATGACCTTCGTTTCGTACTTACTATTTTGTTTACCATTTTTTAGAGAACCAGGTTCTCATGTTGTATTCATTGACATGTTTTTTATGGCGATCAGCACTGTAAGTGTTACAGGTTTATCCACATTTGATATTAATTCTGTTTTCAATGATCGTGGTGTGATTTTGCTGGAAGTGCTCTTTCAAGTCGGTGGTTTGGGTATTATGATGATTTCTACAGCGTTTATTATTCTTTCCAAACGGAGAATTTCTTTAAAACAGCGTCAATTGATCATGACAGATATGAATCAGCCAAAATTAAGTGGTATCGTCCGTTTGATTCGAATTACGTTTACAATTATTTTATGGTTTCAAGTAATTTTTGGTACATTCTTTTCGATTTATTTTTATTTTTCTGGCTATTATACTACTTGGTCAAAAGCAATTTTCTTTGGTTTTTATCAATCGATTTCGGCTGTTACAAACTCTGGATTTGACGTAACTGGAGATTCGATCATCCCATTTGCCAATGATTATATTTTTTTATTGGTGATCATGTTTTTAATTTTTGTCGGTGGTATTGGTTTTCCAGTGTTGATGGAGATTCGCGAGTGGCTGTTTTTTAAAAAGAAAAAGCGTGGCTTGCCCTTCCGCTTTTCACTATTTAGTAAGATTGCGATATTAGCTTTTGTTATTTTGTTTGTTGGTGGGACGATTTTGATTTATTTGTTGGAAAAAGATCATTTATTTGTTGGAATGGGTGAGCTGCAACGTTGGATTACTTCGATGTTTTATTCTATGACTACTCGAAATGCTGGTCTGCAAATTAATGATTTAGGTGATTTTCAAGTTACCACATTGATTGTTTTTTCTTTATTGATGTTTATTGGATGTAGTCCAAGTTCTGTTGGTGGTGGGATTCGGACAACCACAGTTGCAATCATTGGTTTGTACTTATTTGCCTTTTTGAAAAGCGAAGATAAGATTAATGTGTTTGGACGTAGAATTGATGAAGACGATGTAAAAAAATCAATTGTCGTCTTTATGCTTTCGATGATCATGTGCTTTTTTGCTGTTTTATTTTTAACTGCAACAGAAGATCATCCGCTTATTGCGATAATTGTTGAAGTCGCTTCTGCTTTTGGTACAACTGGTTTATCCTTGGGTATTACTTCTGATTTAACAACAGTTGGTAAGTTAATGATCGCACTTTTGATGTTTATTGGACGTATCGGCATGCTGTATACATTGCTGTTATTTGTACCAAAAGAAACGCGAGATATTGGTTATGAATATCCTTCTGAAAAAATTATTATTGGTTAAAAAAGAGGTTGAGACAAAACTAAAAATCAGTTTTGTCTCAACCTCTTTTTCGATTAAATCATCACATTTACAATCAAATAAATCAAGAATAACCCTGAAATCAACCACATTGCTAATGGCAATTCCGATTTTTTCCCTGCAACCAACTTCGTCAATGGATATGCGACAAATCCAAACGCCATTCCATCAGAGATGTTCATCGTAAATGGAATCAACACAATCATCAGTATTGCAGGAAAGTAATCACTGAAATCATCAAAATCTAATGTTCTGATCTGTTGGATCATCAAGAAGCCCGTTATAATAATCGCTGGTGCCAATGCTGAATCTGGAATATAAGAAAGAAAAGGTAGAGCTAACAAAGCAAGGAAGAAACAGATACCACTCGTTATCGAGGTCAAACCAGTTTTTCCACCTTCTTCAATACCTGTCGCACTTTCCGCTGCAGCAACAGTTGGACTCGTTCCAAAAACACTAGACAACAATGTTATAAATCCAGTTACCCGGTATGCCCGTAAATATTGTTTTTCGTCTGCTTCTGGCATCAAACCTTTAAGCAAACCCATTGACTCAAAAATCAAAATCATTGATAACGCAAATACTCCGAGTAAAAAGTTTTTAGAAAAGAACGAACTAAAATCTAATTGTAAAAAAATTTGAGAATAATGGCTTAATCCATTCAAAGAAAAATGTTCTGTCGGCGCTACCATATTAAAAATATTTGCAATAAGGGTTACAACCACAATCCCTATAAAAAAACTACCTTGAATCCCTTTTACAAATAAAATGACTGTTAAAACTAGTGAGAACAACGTCAACATCGTTAAACTGCTGTCTAAAGGTGCAAGCTGTAAAAAAGTGTGTTCGCCCCGTAAAATCAAATGCCCTTTTTCTAAACCAATCAAAACAAGAAAAAAACCGATCCCTACCGTGATACCTGTTTTTAACGTTTCAGGCACAACTTCTGCAAATAATTTACTAAGCTTCGTAAACGCAACCAATAAATATACGATACCTGCGCAAAAACTAACAGCCAAGGCCTGCTGCCACGTCAATCCTAATGAAAAAACGAGTGTATAGGTAAAAAATGAATTGACGCCCATTCCAGTCGTTAAGACAATTGGTGCATCTGCAACGAATCCAATCAAGATCGATCCAATAATTGAAATAAAAATTGTTCCAAAAATCGTTAATTCTTTCGGCATTCCTGCTTCAGCTAAAATGACTGTATTCACCATAATGATATATGAAATGGCAAAGAATGACGTTGTTCCCGCTAAAATTTCTCGTTTTATATCTTCTTTTTTAAGTTTTTTCCAATTAAACATAAAAGTCCTCCTTATAATAAAAACAGAAATAGGCTTGCTTAGCTCTTATAAATTGATGAAATCAGTTCTGTAGGTAGTGCTAGCCCATTCAATTAGATGTAGATTCACTGAATAAAATTATTTTTTACTCAAATTCCAACACAGTAAGAATAACATATTGAAAGCGCTTTTTGAAATTTCTAAAGTTTTTTTTATTTTTCCATATAATACTTACTACAGATCACAGCTACAATCCATTGATTTCATTTGCTGATTTTTCATAGATTTTATTTTTCATCGTCTTTTTTATTTCTCGCTCCTTGATATGATCCTAATATAGTAAGAAAGAGTAAAAGGAATTAATTTTTCTTTTTAATTGTGTTATTATAGATTGAGTTTATTCTTGCGTTTACTAATGATAGTTTATATAAATTGGAGGGCACTTTATGGGAATCAGAAGTCATGTAGCAATAGCTGCTGGAAAAACTTCTCAATGGGTATTGCAAACTTTCTTTAAAGGCGGCAGCAGTTATCCTGGAAAATTAGCATTAAAAATTGATCCACAAATTTTAGATACTTTAGCGAAAGATTATGAAATCGTGGTTGTCACTGGTACGAATGGAAAAACCTTGACCACTGCGCTGACCGTTAATATTTTAAGACAGGAATTTGATCACGTGTTGACTAACCCGACAGGGGCAAATATGGAACAAGGAATTGTTTCAACCTTTTTATCTGCTAAAAAGAAAGGTGCTAAAAAGAAATTTGCAGTTTTAGAAATTGATGAAGCAAGTTTAAGCCGTGTCACAAAATATATCGAACCAAAACTATTTTTATTTACCAATATTTTCCGAGATCAAATGGATCGCTACGGTGAAATTTATACCACGTACAAACTCATCGTTGACGGTGCCGCTGCAGCTCCAAATGCGCCGATTCTTTGTAATGGTGACTCACCTATCTTCAATTCAATTGAAACAGTCAATCCTAGAAAATATTATGGCTTTAATCACAAAGCTGACGAAGAACAAATGGCTCACTATAATACAGACGGCTTACTTTGTCCAAAATGTCACCATATTTTACATTATAAGATGATCACTTATGCTAATCTTGGGAAATATTACTGCCCTAACTGTGGCTTCCATCGTCCTGAATTGGATGTTCAATTAACTGAGATGGTGGCCATGGATAATACTTCTGCTAATTTCGTGATCGATGGATCCCAATACAGCATTGGTGTCGGCGGCATGTATAATGTCTATAACGCTTTGGCTGCGACGTCTGTTGCTGAACACTATGGCGTTTCTCCTGAGAAAATAAGAGCTGGACTTAGCTATGACGAAAAAGTCTTTGGTCGTCAAGAAACCATCAATATCAATGGTAAATTATGTACCTTGGTGCTAGTCAAAAATCCTGTTGGCTTAAATCAAGTCATTGATATGATGGCACTTGCCCCTTACTCTTTCTCACTTGTCTCTTTACTAAACGCAAATTATGCGGATGGAATCGATGTTAGCTGGATCTGGGATGGTGATCACGAGTCATTTGCACAAATGAAGATTCCAGAAGTCATCGCAGGTGGTGACCGTCATAAAGACATGGCTTTACGTTTAAAAGTTGCAGGGATCTCTGAAGATAAATTAAAAGAAATTCCTAACTTAGACGATGTGATCACAGCAATCAAAGAACTACCAACAGAACATGTGTATATTTTAGCTACATATACTGCTGTTTTGCAATTACGTAAATTACTAACTACGCAAGGCTATATTACTAACTAGCCTATTGAAAAAAGAGAAATCAGAAATGAGGTAAAAAACAATGCCTAAAGAATTAGTTGTATGTCATTTATATGGAAATTTATTGAATACTTATGGTGATAACGGCAACTTATTGATGTTAAAATACCTTGCCGAAAAAATGAATGTAACGTTCCGTTCTGAAATCATCAGCATTCATGAGCCGTTTGATCCAAATAAATATGACCTAGTATTTGTTGGTGGTGGCCAAGATTTTGAACAGCTGATCATTTCAGATGATATCCAAACAAAAAAAGATACCTTGACTGAATACATTGAAAACGACGGTGTTATGCTGGCAATTTGTGGTGGGTTTCAATTACTAGGTCACTATTATATGGGTGCTAAAGGTGAAAAAATCCATGGGATCGGCGCTTTGGACCACTATACACTTAGTCAAGACAATAACCGTTATATTGGTGATATCGTGATTCATAATGAAGAATTTAATGAAACCTATTATGGTTTTGAAAATCATAACGGCCGAACCTTTTTAGGTAAAGGAGAACGTCCTTTAGGCAATGTGGTTAAAGGAAAAGGCAATAATAGTGAAGATGGTTCTGAAGGTGTCATCTACAAAAATGTCTTTGGTTCTTATTTTCACGGACCGATTCTTGCCCGCAATGAAAATCTAGCCATTCGGTTGATCAAAACTGCGTTAGAGAAAAAGTATAACGAGCCTTTCAATATACCTCAAGAAATGGTGACAGCAGAATAAGCAAAAAAAGGGCTCTATACTTTCTGATGTTGGTGAGAAATCACCGGCATCTTTTTTTAATGCAAAATAATAGAAAAGACATCCCGATATCCTTTAGAATTAAGTCGACTAAAACCAATTAAAAGGAGGAAATCAAGATGTCTTACACCAATCTTATCAAAAATACCTTAGATATTCTAGACTTAAACATTACTTTTACTGAAAATTCTTTAGAAAAAGAACGCATTAAGGGACGAATTTGTCAGGTATTTTCTGGTACATTAGACTATTTAGCCCACTCCTGTCTTCATTGTGGAGAGAAAGAAAAAGGAAAGATTATTCGTTGGGGCTATACGACTTGTCTTATTTTAATGAACGATGTGTCTGAGTATCAAACGTATTTACGCTTGAAGAAACGCCGTTTCTTCTGTTATTCCTGTGAAAGAACGTTCGTCGCTGAAACAAGTCTGATCCAAAAAGGGTGTTCGATTTCTAAGAAAGTGAAGCTATCCATTGCCGATCGATTAAGAAAGGTCACGTCTATGAGTGAGATTGCGCGTCAAAAGAAGGTCTCTGTTTCTTCTGTCTATCGCGTCTTGAAACAATTTTATGAACCGAAAAAAATCAATCGCCTGACCTTGCCTGAAGTCCTTTGTTTTGATGAATTTAAATCGGTTAAACAGGTCGCTGCTTCTATGAGTTTTATCATGATGGATGGTCAAACAAAGCAGTTAATTGATGTCATTGAAAACCGTCAATTGTCCTTTTTACAACGTTATTTTTCACGATTCTCTTTGTCTGTTCGTGAACGTGTAAAATATATCGTTTGTGATATGTACGCTCCTTATTTTTCTCTCGTCAAAAAATTGTTTCCTATGGCTCAGATTATTCTCGATCGCTTTCACATTGTCCAACACATTGGACGAACCTTTTTAAAACACCGCATTCAACGAATGAATCTGTTTCTCCAGAAAGGAACTGTAGAGGCAAAAAAATATCGACACTTGAAGAAGTACTGGAAACTTCTTCAAAAGAACCAATCGAAGCTCGATTTTGAAAAACGCCAATGGCGTCCTTCTTTCCGCACCTATTTAACAGAAACAGAACTCGTTGATCGACTCCTTGCATATGATGAGGAGTTAAAATCTGGTTACACCTGTTATCAGAACGTTCTTTATGCGGTACAAACACGAGACTACACAAGATTCCACTCGCTATTAGAACAAGATTGTTCTGGACTTCCCGTCTATTACCAAACAGTTTTTTCTACCTTTAAGAAAGTTCAAAATGAAATTAAGCATGCTCTAGAATTATCCTATTCCAATGGCCCATTGGAATGCTTGAACAACCATATCAAAGTGTTAAAGAGAAATGCGTATGGGTTTCGTAACTTTTATAACTTTAAATTGAGAATTGCTTTATGCTTTGGTAACGTTCTTTTTCAGCCAAATAGAAAAACCTAGAGGTATTTTCCTCTAGGCCTTACAATAATTGATTTAATTCTTTGGATTTTCTTCACCAACATTAGTTGACAAAGAGCCAAAAAAAGTGGCTAGGATATAACTCTACGAGTTATATCCTAGCCTTAAGCAATCCGAACAAACGCTTCTATCCCGACCTTTTTTATGTTTTATGCATCCACTCCAGGCTCAGAAGCTATGATCGTCAAATCACCTTCAACACGCCATTTTGCGATATCATTTGGCAAAATAAAGCTTGTACCTTTTGTTAGTTCATAGCTTTCAGTCTTCGTAGTCTCAACCTCTTCAATAACCAATTGACCTACACCTTCAATAACTGTAGCTAATGTATACGGTGCATTTTTCTTTAAGTTCAATACACCATTGACTTGCCATTCGTAGACATTGAAAAACGGGGTATTTAAATACGTAATAATGCTGGATTGTCCTTGGTTTTGTTGCTGAATTGATAATTGTGCCTCTTTTGCCGGAACCGTTGTTACATCAACAGATTGTTGAATATGCAGCTCTCTTGCATTTCCTTGGTCGTCTTTTCTATCATAATCATACACACGATACGTGGTATCACTGCTTTGCTGTGTTTCTAAAATCATGATTCCTTTGCCAATCGCATGAATCGTTCCGCTTGGCACATAGAAAAAGTCACCTTTTTTTACAGGAACTTTCTTAAGCAAATCATCCCAGCGCTCTTCTTTGATCATTGCTTCAAGCTCTTCTCGGCTTTTCGCATTATGTCCATAAATAATCGTAGAACCCGGTTCAGCATCGATAATATACCAACACTCCGTCTTACCAAGTTCACCTTCATGTGCTAGTCCATACGCATCATCTGGATGAACTTGTACCGATAAATCATCTTCAGCATCTAGAATTTTGGTCAATAAAGGAAAAACATCCCCTTTAGCATTGCCGAATAATTCACGATGATTTGTCCAAAGTTCATCTAACTTTTTCCCTGAAAATTCACCATTTTCTACTGTACTTACTCCATGAGGATGTGCGCTAATCGCCCAGTCTTCCCCAATCTTATTATTTGGTAAATCAAAACCGAATACTGTGTGTAAACGATCGCCACCCCAAATTTTTTCTTGAAATACTGGTTTTAAAAATAAAGGTTGCTGCATAGTTTAGAGACTCCCTTCAAAATTTATACTCCTCGATTATACCACTAAAAAGAAAGCGATTCATCTTTGTTTGTTATTTTTTTCTATTAAATAAGTTTCGATGAGTTCATCTCTTTTTTTGATATATTCTGCTCTTTTATCCACTGGATGAACTCGATTAGAAAGAAATACAAATCCTTCCTTACCAATAGGATCGATCAATAAAAACGTTCCTGTATAACCAGTATGAAATAAAATCGACTGTCCTGTCAAATCAGTTTTCAAATCCCATCCTAAAGAGCGATGACCTTTTTGATTAGGTGTTTGATCAATTAATAATGAGTGAATTGTATTTTTCTTTAATATTCGGTTCTCTTTATATAGCCCTTCGTTCAAGTACATAGTTGTAAATTTTTTAAGGTCCGTCAAATTAGTAAATAAACCAGCATTGGCTGCATGCTCTGCTAAAACAAATGCTTTTGGATCATGTGTTTGTCCACGAATCAAGCCACGAACTTGATGATTTTCAGTCGGGATAATTTTAGAAGGATCCTTAGGTAAAAAAAGACTTTCTGACATATCCATCGGCTGTAAAACACGCTCTTTAAAAACCGTAATGACGTCTTTATCAAATAGTTTTTCTAGCATAAATCCAAGCAAAATAGTTCCAGTATCCGTATAAGCCACTTTTTGGCCTAAATCTGTCCCTGCCTGAACCTTATTGTATGCTGCTTTTAACTCCTCTTTTGACAATGCATCACGATTTTCAATATAACTTTGAATATCAGATGTATGTGTCAAAAGATGACGAATCGTTATTTTTTCATCTTCAAAAGCCGCATAATAATTTTTAAACGGTGCATCAATGTTGATTGTTCCTGCTTCCATCAACTGTAAAACGACTGTTGTGGTACAAACAACCTTTGTCAACGAAGCAACATCAAAAAGCAGCGAACGCTTTAAGGGTTCAACTGTCGGATAGAGTTGAGCATTTCCCCATGTGTGGTCTTCCGTTTCTTCATCCAGTACGAAAGAAAAGCTGGCACCAGGGAAAATCCCCTCATCAATGAAATCGTTTATTTTTTCTTTTGTTTTTTTATACATGATTTATTTTCCTCATTGCTTTTTCCCTTATTTTATTTCTCTAATCTCTAACGAACCACCACTCAATTTCACTAGGATCATATATCGTTAAAATCGTTAGCTTTTTATCAACGAAAAATTCTTGTTTCTGATTTTCCAAATGTTGTTTCAGCTTTTTCATTTCTTCTTCCTGATTTATTGTCACAACAAAAAAATCTAAGCCTAGTATTTCTTCAGAAGTATCTACATGTCTATCCTGTTTTTTTGAATCCTCTAAACGAATCCAAAATTTTTTATCATTTAAAGATAATGTATCAGCTGTTTTACCTTCAGAAATCATTCCTAAAATATCTTCATAAAATGAATGATGCTCTGCTTTATCTTGCACACATAATTTTAGGTAATCAAATCTCACATCTGCTGAAAGGCTAGAATATAAAATATCGCTTTGATCTACCAAGGATTGAATATCGAGTATTTCTTCTTTAAACTTTTCTGATGCTCCTTGATAGCTGATCTCTAATTTATTTCCTTCTGGATCTTCTAAAAATACACTCCTTCTATATTCTTTTTGTGTCGATTTAAGGATAGGATAGTTGTGAGCCGTTATTCTTCTTAAAAGACTGCCAAATTCTTCCTCTGTTGGAATCAGCAAAGAAAGACAAGCGGATTTCTCAACAAACTTTGTTTTTACTCTTTCAGAATCGGTTTCCTCTAATATCAATAATCGACTATTTTTCGCTTGCGATCCAAAGATAGAAAGATTATTCTCTTCTAATTTTAAAATAAATCCCAATACATTTTTGTAAAAACAAACCATTTTTTCCACATCTTCTATGTGAATAGCAACCGTTTTCACTTGCACATCTTTTGATAATTCAAAATTCTCCATTCGTCTTCCCCCTCGAATGTCTTCTTTATTTATTCTAAACATCTCAACTGAATTCAGCAAGCAAATGCTCTTTTAAATGCCTAGCAAATAGAGAACGACTTTGAGAAAAAGATCATTTTTTCTACTACATCACTCAAAAGAAGGGTATGAGCCAAAAGTAAAAATCACTTTTAGCTCATACCCTAGATACGAATAAATAATAAACACAGATACAAGCTCCTGTTTATTTCTCTAAATCAAAGACTCTCCACTCCATCCTTTTTGCTATTTTATCTATAACTTAATTGTAGATAGCTTTGATTGGGTCCATTCTTGATGCACTGATAGCAGGAATGATCCCAAATATAACTCCTGTAAGAATGGAGACTACGGTTGATATGCCAAAAATTGATGGTGTCATAACTGGAACGATATCTACCAATCCACCGACTAATATTGAAAGAAGATATCCTAATCCAACACCGATCAATCCCCCCAACAACGTTATAAAGGCTGCCTCCAATAAAAATTGCATCAGAATCATTCGAGGTTTTGCCCCAATTGCTCTGCGAATACCAATTTCTCGTTTTCTTTCTGTGACAGAAACGTACATGATATTCATCACACCAATACCGCCTACTAAAAGAGAAATTGCTGTGACCGCCATCAAGAACATCGTCATCCCACCAATTGCATCTTCCATTTGCTTTTGATTCTTTTGTTCTTGATCATTTTCCTTAAAAGTACCTTTAAGATCTGGGTGACTTTCATTTAAAATACTAACTGCTTGTGCAATAACTGTTTGTTTGTCAGTCCCTTCTTTTAATTTGAAATTAATACCGCTAATTGATTTTGACGTTGCCAGTTTATTATATGAACTTCTTGATACAAAGCTACTAGACACAGCATCCCAATCTACAGAAATGTCTTGGGAATTCCCTAAAGATTCATAATCAAATGGTTCTAATATTCCAATCACTTTATACATATAACCGTTGATTGCAACAGCTTTTCCAATCAGTTCGCCAGGATCATCCATTTTCAAACTTTGTTCAAAAATATCATGATTCAAAATGATCACATCTTTATTGATATCCCGATCATCAAAATCTCGTCCATATTTAATTTTGTTGTTTCCTTTATTAGAAGTGACCATTAGACTTGCTTTAGCCCCAAAATAATCCAACTCCATGCCCAAATTATCTCCCATCATTCCATCACCATACTGAGGATAAACGGATTCTACTCCATCGACATTTCTGACTTTTTTCATATCAACTCTAGAAAAACTATAATCTGGTTTTTCGTAAGTCATCATGCCAGAAAGACTTTCATCTTCCATAGTATAATGTAGCTTGACTACATTCGTATTCATAGCACTTGTTGCAGACAACACTTCTTTTTTCATGCCTTCTCCCAATGTTGAAATAGTTACAACCGAGGCAATTCCGATAATAATTCCGATCATCGTCAGAAAAACACGGAGTTTATGGGCTCTTAAACTCAATAATGTACTGATCAGTAGATTTGAGATCATCGAATCACCTCTTCTTCAAGAAAGCGGCCATCTTTCATATGGATCACGCGCGTCGCATATTTTTTCATATCATTATCATGAGTCACCATCACGATTGTCTTGCCTTGACGGTTCAACTCTGTCAATAACTCCATGATTTCCGTTCCTGTTTCACTATCCAATGCGCCAGTCGGTTCATCTGCCATGATTAAAAGAGGATCATTTACTAAAGAACGTGCGATTGCTACACGCTGCTGTTGCCCACCAGACAATTCATTTACTTTTGCTTTTGTTTTTTCGCCTAACCCGACTAACTTTAAATATTTTTCAGCAATGTTGCGTTTTTCTTCATTACTTTTCTTCCCTTCATAGACACATGGTAATTGTACATTTTGACTAACGTTCAAGGAATTGATCAAAAAGAATTGTTGAAAAATGAATCCAAGGTATTCATTTCGAAACTCTGATTTTTTATTCTCTGACAGCTTGGAAACATCCTCTTCTTTAAAAAGATAATTACCATCAGAAACACGATCTAAAAAACCGATGATATTCATCAAGGTTGTTTTTCCACTTCCAGATTTTCCCATGATCATAATGAATTCGCCCTCATTGATCGTAAGATCCAATGATTTTAAGACGTGCAATTTCTCTTTTCCAATCGGAAAATATTTATTGATTGCTTGCATCTGAATAAGAGGACGTAGACTTTTTTCTTCTTGTATCATGTATACTCCTCCTATTCTTTAACTTCAGCCACTACTTCATCAGATTCTGTATTGTCATCTCCTACCAAATCGCCTTCTTTTACAGGTTTTTTAGAAGAAACTATAATTCGATCAGCTGACTCTAAACCGGAATTGATGATCGTATTTCCATCTTTTTCTTCACCTATTTGAACATCACGGCGAATCACTGAACCAAAATCGTTCACTAATACATATTTTTTCCCGTCTTGATCATGAATCGCTTTTTTCGGCACTTCGATTGGTTTATTATCGCCTAAATTGATCGTTGCCTGCATATGGTAGCCATTTTTGATTCCCTCTAATCTATCTAGAGATAATTTAACATTGTAGGTAGACATCGATCCATCAGTATTATTACTGTCACTTTGATTTTCTTTGGCCTCTGGCGGATTATCATCAATGTATGAAATTTTCCCTGTGACAGTTGTTCCACTTGAAACGACTGAAAGATTCGCTTTTTGACCCAAACCTATTTTCAATAAATCTTTTTCATTCACTTTTCCAGCAACGTATAACCCATCTGATGTTAAACGAAGAATTGGTGCGTTTTCGTCTTTTACTTCGGGGATTGATACTCGTCCTTTGAATTTTGCTTTTGTTGAGATAAACTGATTCGTTGATAAATCAGCAATCGTTTGATTTGAGAATAAAATTTCTTCATCTACACTATCGATTTCTGCTTGATGTTGTTCATTAATAGCAACACCTGTCGTTGTTCGATCTTCTTCTTTTGTTTTATTAAAATTATCAATCGCTCGATTCCATTTATTATAGATATTTTGTTTTTTTGTTGCTAATTTACTTAATGTATTATTTTGAGCTTCGATTTCTTTTGTTATTTCTTTATCTTCATACGTGAATAGTTCTGTTCCAGATTCCACAACATCTCCGTTTTTTACTTTTATTTCAGGAGTGCTAGTCATTTTTGTATCTTTAGAAAATGCTTCAGCTTGTTCCGGTTGTACAACACCGTTAATATATACCTGTTCAATATCCGGTACTTCAAAATACTCGATCCCTAAATCTTCCCCAACTGGCTTTGCATTCGATTTAGCTTCTTTTTTCCCTCCTAATAAACTTGGAAGAACAAAAATACCGATTAGTAGCAATACAACAATTCCTATAATGATCATTGTTTTTTTCTTCATCACTCTTCTCCTATCTCAATTTTTTAGTTATGATTTTTACTAACTTTGTTATCTTACTCTTTCATTTAACCATTATCCGGTTTGTCATACAAGTTACATTTTTGTAATTATCAGAATATTCAGTTTTTTTAAAACTTGTTTTATTCTTTCATTATTGATTTCTCCACAGTAAAAATAGAGCGGGACAGAAGCGTCTATTTCCGAAGAATTTGCTTCTGCCCTCACCATTTATTCGGATCGCTCGTAGAGTGATGTATACGCATTTTATATACTTCTTTCGTCACAATTTTTATTTCCAAGTGCTTAAATTATTCTTAATTACCTTCATATTGCTCCACTCATTGAGGGAGCCTTTTTAAATATCGTATTTAGAAAATGAATCCATTTCTTCTTAACTTTTTTCACCAATCTTAGTTAAAAAAAGCCTAGAAAACGTACCAATCAAGCGCCAACATACGAAAATGAATAAACTTCCTCCTAACACTATTATACCGATATATAACCAAATAGACTGTTGACCAAGCTCTCCAATTTTTTTTACTATTCCTTCCGTTTTTACTTCTTGTGTTACTATTAGTTCATTTATAGTTATCGTATCTAATGCTGCAACTTGCTCTGAGGCACTTATGCTCAAGGTTGTATTTTTATCTATTTCCTCATCTAATAAACGCCTAGAGTAAACAAGCAATCGTTGCTGTGCTGTTGGAAATGGATGGCAAGTCAATAACGTCAACATTTCTTCTCTAATAACACGCTTTGTTAATTTTGCATTATCTGTCGGATCAATCAGTTCGTTTCCTGTCACAACGTATACTGCTTCATCTCCAAATAAGAAACATGAATTAAATCACCTGGAACCAGATGATCAATGTATAGAAGATAAGTTGGTCCATAATAGCCTCGGTGTCTGGCAATAAAGGTATACGTGCCTTTACCTGATAATGGTAAATCAGTTCCTGTAATATGTGCACAGCCGTTGGCAAGGTTACTTTCAGAAGCACCCGTGTACAAAGGAATTATTTCATTAATTTTAGGTATTTTGATAAAACCAACTGCCTTTTTTGGAAGTTTTGACTCCCAACTTGAAGATGTACCACTAAATGAATCTTCTGCTCCTTGTCTGTTGTCTTCATTCAGCTGTTTTTTTACTGCCTCCGCTAAAGCTGGGGACAGTTGATAGTCAATTGCTTGCTTTTTATAGATTTCAAGACTATTGATCGTGTCTACAGCAGAGCGTATGCCGCGAACGGAAATATCTATAAAAAAAGCGAGCCCTACTAAAAACAAGATCAATGATAATCGTTTATGCCACATGTTTTAACCTCTTTATATTTTTTAGAGAATTTCAAGCCAAAGGATAATTAAAAAGATAGCAGTTTATAGAGTTTTTTTGTGGCAAAAAACGATAATACAGATTAAACAAAATTATTTATCAAAGAACAATATATTACAACCTTGTTAAGAAGATCATTAAAAAATAATTCTAAGTTTCTACTCTTACAAAATTTTCTTAATCAATATGACCGTATATTTTATAAAATATACTAGCTAAATAAGTAACAGGATTTTTAAAAAATTTAGACAGTTTTATTGGACTGGACTAATCACATGAATGTTCAAGTTACGTAAAAACTTATCCCTGTGAAACGTCTATAAATAAAGTTAGTAAACTAAGAAGCTCATTATGTTTTTGAATTGTTCTTTTTCAGCCAAAAAGAAAAGCCTAGAGGGAGTTTTCTCTAGACTTCGCAATAATCGATTTAATTCTTTGGCTTTTCTTCACAAATAGTAGGTGACAAAAAGCTGTTTATAATGGCTATTGATACACTCCATTTTTCAACCAATTTAATTTTATTTTAAAGTTTTTAATGATTTGTTCAATATCATATTGAGAATTTTTTTCAAGTTGTCGATATCCTTCTACAATCGAAGAATAAACGCTATTCATGAGCATTTGCATCAAGAGTTTAAATTCCACTTTGTTATGAATGGTTAAGTTAGAAAAGTTGATTGCTTTATAAATCTTATAGCCATGATATTTTTTTTGCCACTGTTCATCCTTTTTACCATTTGCGCTGAATTTAGGAGAAACTCGGCTATAGGCTTGATCATCCATATTCATAAAAAGATTTTGATAAAATGGTGCATGTTCCCCAGTCAATACTTCAAAAATCATTTTCGAAAAATACGTGGTCATCCCATCAAACAAATCACCATTTGCCTCTTTGATACATTTTTCAATATTTTTTTTACTATCTTGTCTTAATGATTCAAAATAGTAATAATACAAATCTTCCTTATCTTCAAAATATTGATAAAAACTACCTCTTGGTATCTCAGCTAATTTTACGATATTGGCAATTGATGCTTCTTTCAAAGGGGTTCTAGAAAATTCTATTGATGCTGCTTCCAAAAGTCTATGTTGTTTCTCCTCTGATAAATGAAAAAAAGTCTTTTTTGGCATTTATTACATCCCTTTCTTATATCACAGCTCAGCGTATGACAAGGTGTCATATGGCACTTTGTCATTATAGCACCATGGAATAAAAAAGCAAGAGTACCTAGATTGAATGTGCTGAAATGTATCTTTTTACAAATAATTCATTAGATGAAAATCGTTAGAAAAACGAATGCTTTCATCTTAGCTTACATTTAATACGTTCATTACTACATTTTTTACCTCGGCAACAACGTTTTCAAATGATTGATTTGCATTGATTATATAGCTATTTGGATACGTGATCACTTTATCTTTATTCTGAATTTCTTGATCATATAATGCACCGCGCTGTGTGATGATCGCTTCGTCATCTTCTCTTGTCTGTAATCTTACTAATACATTTTTTTTCGATACCTCTAAAAAAATTGGAATAACCATGTTGCCAAATTGTTTTTCGATTTCTTGAAAGCCTTTGATCGTTAAAACATCATATGCATAATGATCCGTCGTTTTTTGAATCAACTCTGCGATTCCAACACCATATTGATTGCCATGATACGTATCATGTTCTGCTAATGCTCCCGTATCTATAAGCTGTTCAAATTGTTCTTTTGTTTCAAAATAATAATCTACACCGTCTTTTTCTTCCTTGCGAATTGAACGTGTTGTATGTGAAATTACTTTATATTTTGAATTAAAAACGGCTTCTGCTACTTTCGTTTTTCCTGAACCACTCGGACCTATAATGACAAAAAATGGATGCTCTAATTTTTTTCTTTCCATTGGTCATTCCTCCTCACACCCCCACTATACAACAAGTAAGTGATGGCTTCAAAAATCATGATTAGACTGCAAAAAGAGTATTGTAAATTCAACATCTGTCTATTCTGAAAAAACCATCACTATTTTTGACTTTGACTAACTCTTTTATCGTGCAAAATAACCAGAGCAGTAGATCATAATCTTCTTTGATCTACTACTCTGGTTTATTTTTTATTTCAAGTCTTGGCCATTTGTTTCAATTACTTGTTTGTACCAATTAAATGATTTTTTCTCATAGCGATTCATTGTACCTTCACCGTTATCATCTAAATCTACATAGATAAAACCATAACGTTTACTCATTTCACCTGTTGAAGCACTTACTAAATCAATACAGCCCCAAGGTGTGTAGCCCATTAAATCCACACCATCTTTAATCGCATCTGACATGGCTTCAATATGACGGCGTAAATAGTCGATTCGGTAGTCATCTGCCACATAAAAGTTTTCATCAACTTTATCGATTGCACCTAAGCCATTTTCAACGATGAATAATGGTTTTTGATAGCGATCATATAATTCATTCAACGCAATTCTCAATCCTTCAGGATCGATCTGCCAGCCCCATTCACTTGCTTCTAAAAATGGATTGCGTACACCGCCTAATAAGTTTCCAGTCACAGTATCTTCTTCTTCAGCTGTTTCATTGACGGCCGAAGACATATAATAACTAAAACCAATATAATCGACTGCATATTTTTTCATTAATTCTAAATCATCAGCTCCGATTTCTAACTCAGAAACGCCATACTTATCAAACATGCGTTGTTGATATGCTGGATACTCACCACGCACTTGAGCGTCTGTGCAATAGAAATTGAATTCTTGATTGTGTTCTAATGTTGCCATTTGGTTGACTGGATTTGCATCAATACTGTACGTTGTTGCATAAATGATCATACAACCGATTTGCATATCTGGATTGATTTCATGACCGATTTTAACGGCTTTAGCGCTAGCTACAAATTGGTTATGCCATGCTTGGAAGATATTTTGATAATCATCAGCGCCAGTTGCTTTGACCATTCCTTGACTTAACGCTGGGAAATGGAAGGCAGAATTGATTTCGTTGAATGTCATCCAATATTTCACTTTTTTACCATAACGAGTTAAGACAACTGTTGCATAGTTTTCAAAGAAGTCGATCATTTTACGATTTTTCCAACCGCCGTATTCTTTAGCTAAATGTAACGGCATTTCATAATGTGAGATTGTAATCACAGGTTCGATCCCCTGTTTCAAACACTCGTCGATCACTTGGTCATAAAACTTCAACCCAGCTTCATTTGGTGTCGTTTCATCACCTTTAGGGAAAATTCTAGCCCAAGCGATTGAGAAACGATAACATTTGAATCCCATTTTGGCAAATAACGCAATATCTTCTTTAAAACGACTGTAATGATCGATACCGCGATGATTTGGATAAATGAATTTGTCCTCATCGATTTCCCAATTGAACGTATCACTCCCTAAGATTTGAAACCGTTGTTTACCTCCTGGCATTGCATCTGCTACTGACAAACCTTTACCGTCCGTACGATAAGCACCTTCTAATTGATTGGCTGCAGTTGCACCGCCCCATAAAAATCCCTTTGGAAATACTGTTGTTTTGTTTGACATTTGCAATTCCTCCTAATTTTAGATACATAGCTTGATATCATAGAAATGTTATCGATTCTTTTGATCAACGAACAATTGCCAAGAAATCCTCTCCGTGTAAAACATCGACTTGATCCATGTCCAATACATCTAAATAATCACCACTATTTGTAACAACAACTGGTGTCACAATCGGATGCCCTGCTGCTTTGATTTTTTCAATATCAAATTGAATCAATAAGTCACCTTGTTTTACTTTATCGCCTTGTTTCACTTTTATCTCAAATCCGTCACCATCCATTTCAACAGTGTCCATACCAATGTGCATCAAGACTTCTGCACCATCTTTTGTGGTGATACCGACCGCATGGCCAGTTGGAAATAGTGTTGTGATTTCTCCATCTGCTGGTGCATAAAGCTCCCCTAGTGTTGGCTCAATAGCGATTCCTTTACCTAATGCACCAGATGAGAATACTTGATCTTCTACCTTGTCTAAAGGAATGATTTTTCCCGTAATTGGACTTGTTAAAATAATTTTATCATTTTTTTGACTATTTTGTACGTCTGAGCTCGTGCCGTTCGTTTTTACTGAAGTTTCGCTTCCTGCTTCTGGTTTATCATCGAATTTTAAAATAAAGGTTAAAACAAAGGCAATCACAAAAGCGATCACTGTGCCTATAACTGCTGCAACAAGACCCGATGTATCTTTTGTATCTTGTGGAATGAACCCTGGTAAACTCAATAAGCTAATCAAACCAAATACATAATTTTGAACATGGCTGAAACCAATAAAGGCACCTCCGACTGCACCACCAATACAAGCAGCGATAAATGGTCTTTTAAGTGGTAGTGTTACACCATAAACCGTTGGTTCTGTAATACCAAAGATGGATGTGATCGTTGAAGATAATGCTAAACCTTTCAGTTTTACATTTTTTGTCATAAAGAAGACTGCTAACGCCGCTCCACCTTGTGACAATACAGCTGGTAAAAGCATTGGTGCCATTGTATCTACACCACCACCTGCTGCTGAAAGATTTAATAACATGATCGGAACAAAGCCCCAATGCATTCCAAACATTACAAATACTTGCCATAATCCTCCCATAACTGCACCAGCAATCAACGGACTAACACCATAAATGCTATCGTATCCTTTTCCTAATAGATCACCTAAAATCGTTCCGATCGGGCCAATTGCAATAAACGTAACTGGAGCCATTACAAGAAAAACAGCTAAAGGAACACAAATGATTTGTAAGAAAGAAGGAATCACTTTCTTAAAGAAACGTTCAACATGACTTTGAACATATACAGCTAAAATGATCGGAATAACCGATGACGTGTATGCGCTTGCTCCGATAATCACTGGAATTCCAGCAAAACTTAACGTTTGTCCAGCTAGCGCCGTTATACTTGGATGAACGAGTGCCATTGCTAAACAGACAGCTAAAAACTCATTTGTTTTGAATTTTTTCGCTGCAGTAAAAGCTAAAAGAATCGGTAGGAACGTGAAAATTCCGTCTGCTATTGCAAAAAGAACAACATAAACACCAGATTCAGCAGTTAGCCAATCTAATGTAACAGCAAGTGTTAAAAAACCTTTTAAAACCCCAGCTCCTGCCATTGCACCTAAGAAAGGTGTGAATATAGAAGAAATAATATCGATTAACTGATTAAAAATATTGCCTTTAGGTCCTTCATCTTTTGCAGAATCATCATCGCCTAAACCACTATGTGCCATTAATTCTTTATACACATCGCTAACATGGCTGCCAATCACGACTTGATATTGACCACCGCTTTGAACTACTTGAATGACATCTGGATCTTGATTCAGTTTTTCAGTATCTGCCTTGCCCTCATTTTTTAATTTGAAACGTAGTCGAGTCGCACAATGGACGACGCTATTCACATTCTCTTCTCCACCGACAAGCGTTAAGACACGCTCAGCAATTTCTTGATTTTTACTCATTTTATGTACCCCTTTTCCTTAATTTTATATATAAAAAAACCTAAACTGAAAAAACAATGATTTTCTATACTTAAAAAATAAATATAGATCAATCGTTTGTTTTTTCAATCTAGGTTTTGCCTGCTAAACAGTAACAATCCGCTTCGATTGAAAATTAAATTTTTGATAGATAATATAAATACTACATTTTTTTCTCTCCAGCTACTCGCTGAATATGAATAGTCAAATAAATCTGTTCTGCTTTATCGATCGGTTTTTGGTATTTTTTAACTAGATAATCATCGATCCTTTGTACTGATTGAAATGCTTTAGGATATTTACTTTGAATCAACTCGTAAAGAAAATCATCTTCTTCATCGTGTGCTTCATTTTGTAGATAACGTTGGGCAAAATATTGCAAATGTGTCACGATCCTTTGATAATTCAATGAATCTTCATCAAATAGCTTACCAAAATAACGGCTGATGATCGTTAAGATATCTCGCACCATTTCAGTAGCAGACATCGTCACTTCCATATTGCCATTGGCCTGTTCACTGTTGACAATGTGAAATGCAATAAAACCTGCTTCACTTTCCGAAAAATCAATGTTCAGTTTTTCCTTGATCAACGCTACGCCTTTTCGAGCTATAGCATATTCTTTAGGATAAAACTTTTTCGTTTCAAACATCAATGGATTAGGCATTTCAAGCCCTTCTTTGGCTCTCATAATGGCGTAATGCACGTGATCAGTCAACGTTAGGTAGATGTTAGATGAAAGTTCGATTCCTAAATCCTCTTCGGCCATGTCCACGATTTTTTTAACAATATCTACCTCTTCTAACGGAATATCCGCAAACAACTGCTGAAACTGTCCTGAAGTGATAGAGTCTTTTAGAACAAATTCTTTTTCAATGAACGTTGGATCGATCAAATCACCAATTTTTTTCTGAAATGCAAGTCCTCGACCCATACAGACAATCTCTTCACCTGATTCATTTTTTGTCATGACGACATTGTTGTTTAAAATTTTTTCAATATACATGATGAACCTCACTTTTACAAATACAAATGAAAAAAACCTAGAATCCGTCCAAAATAAAATGGTATGGAAGATTCAGGTTTTGCCTGCCGAACAGTAACAATCCTTATTACATGCACAGCATACCATTATTTTTATTCATTTGCAACCCTTTTCAAAAAAACAAATAAAATTATCCTCTGGGCAATGATTAAGAATTAGCAAAGTCAGATTGCAAACTTTCTGTAAAAGGGGTACAATCTTTCCAATCGTTTAAAAAATATAAATTTCCAAAGGATGAATTCCATGTTTGAATCAATTTCTACACCCGATTTTGAAACACTTTACACTAAAAATGATCTTAATGTCATTGATATTCGTGAAACTGAAAGTTTTCTGCTAGGACATCTAGCGCACTCTATTTCATTGCCCGCAACTATCTTGCCAACTATGTTAAAACAGTTAAATAAAGAAAAAACCTATCATATCATTAGTTATAGTGGACGCCGTTCTGAATCATTGCGTCATTTATGGCCTCTAAAGGTTTTCATGCTGTCCACGTGATTGGTGGAATGAAGCAACTATCAACTGCTTCTTAGTTGGAAAAAACAGGTATTCAATAGTTGAATAGTTGTTTTTTTTATAGAATTTAAGTAAAAACATTGCTTTTCTTACTTTTTATTAGTAAAATAGTTTTTGTTTATAAATAATGATACTTAGGTATTCAAAGGAGATTTTATATGTCAAAATTACTTGTTGTTAAAGCACACCCACTTACTAAAGAGGAATCTCGTTCTGTCCGCGCATTAGAAACCTTTTTAGAAAGTTATCAAGCTCAAAATCCAGCAGATGAGGTCGATGTTCTTGATGTCTATGCCGATTTCGTTCCTGAGATCGATGAAGAGTTACTTTCTGGATGGGGTGCATTACGCACTGGTACTGATTTTACTGCTTTAAATGAAAGCCAACAAACAAAAATTGCACGTTTCAATGAATTGACAGATCAATTCTTAGGTGCTGACAAAGTAGTTATCGCGAATGCTTTATGGAATTTAAATGTTCCGACGCGCTTAAAGGCATGGGTTGATACTATCAACGTTGCTGGGAAAACGTTTAAATATACTGAAGAAGGTCCTAAACCTTTGACTAACGGTAAAAAAGCCTTACACATTCAATCAAATGGTGGTTTTTATGAAGGACAAGATTTTGCTTCTCAATATGTTAAAGGAATTTTAAACTTCATTGGTGTTGCTGAAGTTGATCAATTATTTATCGAAGGAATCGATCATCAGCCTGACAAAGCCGAAGAATTGTTAGGTGCAGCAATGGATCAAGCGACAAATTTAGGAAAAACATTTTAAGAATACGAAAAAGTCTAGAACATAACTTTACGAGTTATGTCCTAGACTTAAGTAATCTGAATAAACGGTTGGAACAGAAGTAATCCTTTCGGAGATAATCTGTTCCAACCTCTTTTTTTATTCAGGTTTTTGTAGTTCTTCTTCTTCGTGGTATAAACTCGAAACATCCTTATACCATTCAAATATATGTGTAATTAGCACCTTAACTGCGGCGTAAACAGGAATACCAAGAATGACACCCACAACACCGAATAACTTTCCAGACGTCAACAGCACAACTAAAATCGTCACAGGATGAATATCTAATTGGCTCCCTAACACTAACGGTGAAATCACACGACCTTCTATTGTCTGTTCGATAACAAACACCACTAATACTTTAACTAATAAGACTGGACCACCCACAATTCCCAAAAAGACAGCTGGTACCATTGCTAGAAATGAGCCTAAATACGGAATCAAATTCAGAAAACCTGCTGTAATCCCCAAGGTAATAGCATAATCTAAACCGATAAAGGAAAAGCCTAAAATAAACATTACTGCTACGGCAAAAGCAACAGTTAATTGGCCACGAATATAAGAAGAAACTTGGGAATTGACTTCTCCTAATACTTTCAACGTAGGCTTGCGCATTTTATTCGGCAAAAACTTCATCAAATAAGGAGCTAATTGTTTACCGTCTTTTAAAAGATAGAACAATATAAATGGCATTGTGATGATCGCTACTACAACTGTTGCAACCGCTCCAACAAAACTTCCCAAACCTTGTACTGTAAACGTAGAAATATTACGAATAATATCTCCTAATGAGCTACTCAACTTGTCCCCCATATCTTCTAACTGCGTTCGAAACTGGGCGAAAAAAGGATTACTTAAAATCTCTTGCATTTTTTGATCGATCGTATCAATATATTGAGGAAAATGATTCCCGAAACTAATGGTCTGTTCTTGGATTTTTGGAACGATCACTACAAGTCCCCAGATGATCAACGCAATCACAATGATAAATAGACCGATAATACTCCAAACGCGAGGTACTTGTTTTTTTTCCAGATAATCGACGACTGGATTCATTAAGTAATATAAAATGCCGGCCATGATCATCGGTAGACCAACAACACCGATGAACTGCCAAAGTGGCTTAAATAAATACGAAACCTTTGTAAAAACGAATAGGATCAACAAAATCAATAAAACAATCAATAATGTGGTCACAACTTGATTATTTAAAAACCAACGCCAAAACCAAGAAAGTCGCTTCTCTTTATTTTTCTCTTGTTCCATTCACTCACACTCCACGTGATATATATTCTATTGTTGATCCAACCTTGATTATTGGAAAATCATCTGGAGTAAGGTACAAGCCATTCACAATTGCATCATCTGCAGGCCTATCACCAAAAACCAAAGTCACATGTGCGATGCTATTTAAGTTATCGTTTGCAAAAGCCCCCACGTGATTAATCGTATATTCTTGTTCATCGATCTTTAATAGGTCTCCTTGTTTCATTTCTATAGATTGGTTTTCTTGAAATTTTTGAATCACAGAATACTCTTTTAACCCCTCTGTGGCGCTCTCACCAAAAAGTATGATCATTGGTTCTTTTTCGTCTAATGCTCGAGCACCAATTTCAGTAACTATTGCTTTCATATACTTATCGCTCCTTCTGCAATTATTCACTCTTTATTATAACATATAACTTTTTTTCTTAGTTGATAATGTAGACTTTGTAAGCTACAAAAAAGACGAACAAGAAATTCAAGCATCTTGTTCATCTTGTCGCTTATAAAAAATATATCGTCCTCATTCACTACTTATCCTAATATCGTTACAGAAACTTGTCTCCTCCCCCAATTAATACACTGAGAGACGTCTGAGAAATGAAGATCGATAATGTTTCCTTTTATTGCACCACCTGTATCGCTGGCAATTGCTTCTCCATATCCTTCAACATATAATTTCGTACCTAACGGAATTACACTAGGATCAACAGCGATAGCCATCGGATCTACATATAGATCTTGTCCCATTGCGGTCAAATTCCCTCCACCAATAAATCCCTCATTACAGGAATAAGCTGTTGCTTCCATCATCATTGTTTGCTCTTTTTCTTTGGCTTTTTCAATTTTTTCTTTTTCTTCTTTTTCTTTTTCTATTTCTTTATTTAAAATATCAGTTTTTACTTGTTTAAAGGCTTCATTTTCCGTCACTGAATAAATCAGCGAGCTTGATAAATTTTGTGCTGTTTTTTTCCGATACAACTGTATAGTTACTTAATCCATTACTATCATTGTTTTTATTTTCTACTGCATATACTGGTATTATTGATCCTGTAATAAAACAAGTAACAATAAACAAAATGGCCGTCCATTTTCTCTTCATTAAATAGTTTCCCCCTAAAATTCGTACGAAAGTTATCATATCACGCCACGAATGTTCAATGGTTACCATTTAATTAAAACTACGTTACAGACTGTTAGAAACCATTCTAAGGATTGTTACATTGGAAATAAAAGAAAATCTCATTTTTATTTTACATTCTTTCAATTTTTTTATTACAAGAAACATTAGATTACAGAATAGTAACAACTGCAAATATAAAAATGAATAAAAAAAATAATCCAAACAGAAATACAGTTTGGATTATTTTGGCTCTATACTTTTTGATATTGGTGAACAATCACCGGCATCTTTTTTAATGCAAAATAATAGAAAAGACACCCTGATATCCTTTAGAATTAAGTCGTCTAAAACCAATCAAAAGGGGAAATCAAGATGTCCTATACAAATCTTATCAAAGAAACCTTAGATATTCTAGACTTAAACATTACTTTTAATGAAAATTCTTTAAAAAAAGAACGCATTAAAGGACGGATCTGCCAGGAGTTTTCTGGTACGTTGGACTATTTAGCGCACTCCTGTCCTCATTGTGGTGCCCATGAAGACGGATCGATTATTCGTTGGAGCTTTACAACCTGTCTGATTTTACTGAATGATGTTTCTGAATACCAAACATACTTACGCTTGAAGAAACGTCGTTTCTTCTGCCATTCTTGTGATAGAACTTTTGTCGCTGAAACAAGTCTTATCGAAAAGTGTTGCTCGATCTCTAAGAAAGTTAAGCTTTCGATTGCCGAGCGTCTACGAAACACTTCGTCTATGACCGAAATTGCCCGTCAAAAGAAGGTCTCTGTTTCCTCTGTTTATCGCGTATTGAAACAGTTTTACGAACCCCTAAAAATCAATCGACTCATCTTGCCAGAAGTTCTTTGTTTTGATGAATTTAAATCAGTGAAACAAGTCGCTGCCTCTATGAGTTTCATTATGATGGATGGACAAACAACGCAATTACTCGATGTCGTTGAAAACCGCCAGTTGCCTTTTTTAGAACGCTATTTCTCACGATTTTCTTTATCTGTTCGTGAAGGTGTAAAATACATTGTTTGCGATATGTATGCGCCTTATTTTTCTTTAATTAAGAAACTATTTCCCAAGTCTCAGATTGTTCTTGATCGCTTTCATATTGTGCAACACATTGGGCGAACGTTCTTAAAACACCGCATTCAACGAATGAATACCTTTCTCCATCAAGGATCTGTAGAAGCAAAAAAATACCGTCACTTGAAGAAATACTGGAAACTACTTCAAAAGAATCAATCGAAGCTCCATTTTGAAAAACGCCAATGGCGTCCTTCCTTCCGTGCTTATTTAACAGAAACCGAACTCGTGGATCGATTACTTGCCTATGATGAAGAATTAAAAGCTGGCTATACCTGTTATCAGGATTTTCTCTATGCCATACAAACAAGAGATTACACACGGTTTCACGTGTTATTAGAACAAGATTATTCTAGGCTTCCAGCTTATTATCAAACAACAATTACTACCTTTAAAAAAGTTCAAACGGGCATTAAAAATGCGTTGGATTTGCCTTATTCCAACGGACCGTTAGAATGCTTGAATAACCATATCAAAGTATTAAAGAGAAATGCCTAGGGCTTCCGTAACTTCTATAATTTTAAATTGAGAATTACTTTATGCTTTGGGTCTGTTCTTTTTCAACCAAATAGAAAAACCTAGAGGCATTTCCCTCTAGGCTTCATCATTGATTTAATTCGGCTCTATACTTTCTGATGTTGGTGAGAAATCACCGGCATCTTTTTTTAATGCAAAATAATAGAAAAGACATCTCGATATCCTTTAGAATTAAGTCGACTAAAACCAATTAAAAGGAGGAAATCAAGATGTCTTACACCAATCTTATCAAAAATACCTTAGATATTCTAGACTTAAACATTACTTTTACTGAAAATTCTTTAGAAAAAGAACGCATTAAGGGACGAATTTGTCAGGTATTTTCTGGTACATTAGACTATTTAGCCCACTCCTGTCTTCATTGTGGAGAGAAAGAAAAAGGAAAGATTATTCGTTGGGGCTATACGACTTGTCTTATTTTAATGAACGATGTGTCTGAGTATCAAACGTATTTACGCTTGAAGAAACGCCGTTTCTTCTGTTATTCCTGTGAAAGAACGTTCGTCGCTGAAACAAGTCTGATCCAAAAAGGGTGTTCGATTTCTAAGAAAGTGAAGCTATCCATTGCCGATCGATTAAGAAAGGTCACGTCTATGAGTGAGATTGCGCGTCAAAAGAAGGTCTCTGTTTCTTCTGTCTATCGCGTCTTGAAACAATTTTATGAACCGAAAAAAATCAATCGCCTGACCTTGCCTGAAGTCCTTTGTTTTGATGAATTTAAATCGGTTAAACAGGTCGCTGCTTCTATGAGTTTTATCATGATGGATGGTCAAACAAAGCAGTTAATTGATGTCATTGAAAACCGTCAATTGTCCTTTTTACAACGTTATTTTTCACGATTCTCTTTGTCTGTTCGTGAACGTGTAAAATATATCGTTTGTGATATGTACGCTCCTTATTTTTCTCTCGTCAAAAAATTGTTTCCTATGGCTCAGATTATTCTCGATCGCTTTCACATTGTCCAACACATTGGACGAACCTTTTTAAAACACCGCATTCAACGAATGAATCTGTTTCTCCAGAAAGGAACTGTAGAGGCAAAAAAATATCGACACTTGAAGAAGTACTGGAAACTTCTTCAAAAGAACCAATCGAAGCTCGATTTTGAAAAACGCCAATGGCGTCCTTCTTTCCGCACCTATTTAACAGAAACAGAACTCGTTGATCGACTCCTTGCATATGATGAGGAGTTAAAATCTGGTTACACCTGTTATCAGAACGTTCTTTATGCGGTACAAACACGAGACTACACAAGATTCCACTCGCTATTAGAACAAGATTGTTCTGGACTTCCCGTCTATTACCAAACAGTTTTTTCTACCTTTAAGAAAGTTCAAAATGAAATTAAGCATGCTCTAGAATTATCCTATTCCAATGGCCCATTGGAATGCTTGAACAACCATATCAAAGTGTTAAAGAGAAATGCGTATGGGTTTCGTAACTTTTATAACTTTAAATTGAGAATTGCTTTATGTTTTGGTAACGTTCTTTTTCAGCCGAATAGAAAAACCTAGAGGTATTTTCCTCTAGGCCTTACAATAATTGATTTAATTCTTTGGATTTTCTTCACCAACATTAGTTGACAAAGAGCCATTATTTTTACACTAAACACTTATTTAAAAAAGTCTAGAATATGAGTCCAAATTTCTTCTTTGAACACATCTTTTGGATTTCCTCCACCAATTACTCCATAACCGATCATTGTTCCGGCAACAAATAAAATAATCACTAAGGCAATCACTACTAAAACTTTCAACAAAGTCACTATAATATAGCGTGTCGAACTCATATCTATTTCCCCTTTTAGCTAACTGTTGACATTTTCTTTTCTGTCGCTTTTTCGTCGTTTACTCGTTCCACTTTAGCTCCTAATTTTTGAAGTTTTTTATGGAATTTATAGTAGCCGCGATCTAAATATTCTAAGTGTGATACACGAGTTATACCTTGGGCACGTAATCCAACTAAGATCAATGCAGCAGCAGCGCGTAAATCTGTTGCTTCTACAGCAGCACCTTGCAATGCTTGACTACCATTGATAATAGCAATATTACCATCCATTTTTACATCGGCATTCATTCGTTGCATCTCTTCTAAATGTTGGAAACGATTTTCAAAGACAGTCTCAGTTACAACACTTGAACCATCTGCCACCATTTGGATCGCAGTCATTTGAGCTTGCATATCCGTTGGAAAACCAGGATGCGGCATTGTTTTGACATCAGTGGGTTTGATCACTTTAGGTCCAACAACACGTAAACCGCCTCTTTCTTCACGAATCACAGCACCCATTTCAGTCAATTTAGAAATAAGCGGACGATTATGTTCTGGAATTGCTTCTTCGATCAGAACATCTCCTTCAGTCATTGCAGCTGCAACCATGAATGTTCCTGCTTCAATACGGTCTTGAACAATCGAATGTTCAACTGCATGAAGTTTTTCCACTCCTTCGATACGCATCATTTCAGTACCAGCTCCGACGATTTTAGCACCCATCTTGTTAAGGACATTAGCTAAATCAACGATTTCAGGTTCTCTAGCAACGTTTTCAATTACTGTCATACCTTTAGCTTTAACTGCCGCCATCATGATATTTTGAGTAGCACCTACGCTTGGAAAGTCTAAATAAATCGTATTTCCGATCAATTCATCGGCGATGGCTTCAATATAGCCATTTTTTTGAATGATTTTAGCACCTAATGCTTGGAAGCCTTTTAAGTGTAAGTCAATTGGACGTTTGCCAATTGCACAGCCACCAGGCATCGCAACTTTTGCATGACCATTACGCGCTAATAGAGGACCCATAACAACGATTGATGCTCTCATTTGGCTGACATACTCGTAATTTGCTTCGATGCCTAAAGGTTGTGTTGCATCTATCGTGACTTGGTTTTCTTCTTCATTAAATTCAATATCTACATTTAAGTGTTTGATTACTTGGTTCATTGTAAAAACGTCTGAAAGAATTGGTACATTATTTAATGTTGTTGTTCCTTCTTCTGCTAAAAGGGTTGCTGCTAAAATTGGCAATACTGCATTTTTAGCCCCTTCGATTTTCACAGTTCCTTTTAATTGGTTACCACCATGAACAATGATCTGTTCCATTTTGTTCCCCCCAAAAAAGTTAGAATTGGATGCTTCGCTCCAAAATCTTTTCTATTATACCACTAATTACCAACAAATAGTATCTTTTCTTTTTATTCATCATCCTTATGGGAAAAATACAATAAATAAGTTACGGCACAATGCAAGAAACTCTAAGAAAAATGAACTTGCAGTGAAACCAATAACAATTGAAAAAAGAACAATCAATAAGCGAACTTGAGAGGTTTGATGCATCTTAAAAAATTGCTCTACTCGAATAGATTGCATCGCCCAAAAACTAACGTATATAAACATTATATGACTGATGATTCGAACTAATGCATCAATACCAAAAAATTGCATAAATTGATCTCCTTAATTTAAAAGCGTAATGGGCTAATTTAGTCACAACTGACTTATTTCTAAAGCCACATACATAATTGCATAAATATAGTTTATCATAGATTGTCTCAAACAAAAAATAAAGATTCTCGATTCTCATAAAATTAATATATGTATACTGATTTGACTTACAATAAAAGATAGAGTTTAAGACAAAAGTATTTTTTACTTTTGTCTCACCCTCCACTATTTTACGTATGTTTTGACACGTTGATTCGATTGATTGCTCGATGAAGTGCGACTGTTGCACGACGTAATTCATCAGAGTTTTCATTTTCTTTCGCTTTTTCAATCATGCGTTCAGCTCGTTTCTTAGCACGTTCTGCGCGGCTTACATCGATATCTCGTTCACGTTCTGCGCTATCAGCAATGATTGACACAACATTATCACGGACCTCCATAATACCACCGTTCACAGCAATCCAATCGGTATGTTCATTCGTGTCGATTCTTTTTACACGAACTTCATCTATTGCTAAAGGAACAATGATCGGGGCATGTTTAGGTAAGATACCTATTTCGCCATCTGTTGTTTTTGCAACAACGATAGTTGCATGATGATCATAGACTAACCCATTAGGAGTAACCACATTGACAGTTAAATAATCCATTTTTGTGTCTCCTCCTTATTTAGTAGTTCAACGTTTTTGCTTTTTCGACAGCGTCTTCGATTCTCCCGACACTACGGAATGCTTCTTCTGGCAGATCATCGTATTTTCCATCAAGGATTTCTCTAAACCCTTTAACTGTATCAGCAACAGGAACGTAAGAACCTGGTTGTCCTGTAAATTGTTCTGCTACATTAAAGTTTTGTGATAAGAAAAATTGAATACGGCGAGCACGACCAACCAAGATTTTTTCTTGGTCAGATAACTCATCCATCCCTAAAATTGCAATGATATCTTGCAACTCACGGTAACGTTGTAATACATGTTGGACTTCTGTTGCAACGGCATAATGTTCGTCGCCTACGACTTCTGGCGCTAAAGCACTAGAAGATGAAGCCAGCGGATCCACGGCTGGATAGATACCCATTTCCGTTAAACGACGTTCTAAGTTAGTTGTTGCATCTAGATGGGCGAACGCTGTTGCTGGCGCTGGATCAGTATAGTCATCGGCTGGTACATAGATTGCTTGAATCGATGTGATCGAGCCTTTTTTGGTAGAAGTGATACGTTCTTGCAATTGTCCCATTTCAGTAGCAAGTGTCGGCTGATAACCAACGGCTGAAGGCATCCGACCTAGTAAAGCTGAAACTTCAGAACCTGCTTGTGTGAAACGGAAAATATTATCGATAAATAATAGCACATCTTGACCTTCAACATCACGGAAATATTCCGCAATCGTCAAACCAGTCAACGCCACACGCATACGCGCACCAGGCGGTTCATTCATTTGACCGAAAACCATAGCTGTTTTTTCAATAACACCAGAGTCTTTCATTTCAAAATAAAGGTCATTTCCTTCACGTGTTCGTTCACCAACACCAGTAAACACAGAAATACCACCATGTTCTTGAGCAATATTATGAATCAATTCTTGAATTAAAACGGTTTTACCAACACCGGCACCACCGAATAGTCCAACTTTACCACCTTTTAAATAAGGGGCTAGTAAATCTATAACTTTGATACCCGTTTCTAAAATTTCGTTGCTTGTGCTTAAATCTGCAAAATCAGGGGCTTTTTTATGAATGCCGCTACGTATTGCATCTTCTGGGAATGGTTCTTCCAAGTCGATTGTATCGCCTAAAACGTTGAATACACGGCCTAAAGTTTCTTTTCCAACAGGAACCGAAATTGGTTTTCCGGTATCGATAACTTCCATTCCACGCTGAAGACCATCTGTAGACTCCATTGCGATCGAACGAATAACGCCGTCGCCTAATTCTAATGCTACTTCCAGCACGACTTTTTGTTTTTCTTCGCCATTTTTGTATACGACTAATGCATTATTTATATCTGGTAAGGATTGATCTAGTGAAAATTCCACGTCAACAACGGGACCGATTACTTCAACAATCTTTCCTGAACTCATGTCTGTTTCCTCCGTTTCGTTTGAAGAGGCTATAAAACTATCGAGCGCTCGACAGTTTTATACCTAACGAGGTCGTAATAAAAACCTGTCTTCTCTATTACTTAGTAAAGACTTCAAGCCAAGCTGACTTGAATCTTGATTATTACTCTAATGCCGCTGCACCAGCTACGATTTCTGTGATTTCTTGTGTGATCGCACCTTGACGAGCGCGGTTGTATGAAATCGTCAAATCACTAATAATATTTTGTGCATTATCAGTGGCTGTCTTCATCGCTGTCATCCCAGCAGCATGTTCTGCTGTTTTTGCATCGATAATAGCACCATAAATCAAACTTTCGGCATATTGAGGCAACAAATTATCTAAGATAGCTTCCTCAGAAGGTTCTAGAATATATTCTTGCTCATATGTTGTTGCTTCTTCAGGATCTAAATCTGAAATTGGAAGCATCTGCTCTACTCGAAATTGACTCGTCAATGAATTGATATGGTGATTGTAACAAACGAACAATTCGTCAAACACTTCATTTTCGTACATTGAAGTCGCTGTCGAAACGATTTTTCTAACTTCATCAAAACTAGGCTGATCACTTAGGCCACGAAGTTCATATGCTACATTTATTCCACGGGCTTTAAAAAAATCTGCGCCCGTTCCGCCGATAGCAATCAAAACATACTCATCTTGAGATTTATGATCATCTGCCATCATTTTCATCGTTTGTTTCAAGATTGAACTGTTATAGCCACCGACCAATCCTTTATCAGAGGTGATGACGATATAACCCGTTTTTTTCACTGGACGTGATGTCAGCATCATATGATAGTTATCCGTTTCGGATACTCCTTCATGATCATATGAATCCAACACTTCTAGATCACTTAGCTGAGCTGCAACAAGATGCGTAACGATAGAACGGATTTTTGACGCATATTCTTGAAAACTTCTAGAAGCCGCTTCTGATTTCGTCAGTTTAGCGCCAGAAACCATCTGCATAGCATTGGTAATTTGGCTGGTTTTTTTCGTTGAAGCAATGCGTTGTTTGATCTCATTTAATGAAGCACCCAATTCTTGTCACCTCTCTTACGCATTTTGAATTGATTCAAGTGTATCTTTAGTTGTTAATCCTTCTGAATTAGCAGCACCAAAAATTTCTTTGAATTCATTGATTGCTGCATCTAAATCTTCTGATTTAGGTAAATCTTTTGTTGTACGGATCGTTTCAAAAAGTTCAGGATGCTTTCCATCTAAATAGTCAAATAGTTCTGATTCAAAATCTAGAATTTTTGCAACACTGATACTATCCAAAAATCCGTGTGTCAAAGCATATAAAATAACAACTTGTTTTTCTACTGCTAGTGGTGCATGTAATTTTTGTTTTAAAATTTCAACGGTACGACGACCACGATTTAATTTTGCTTGCGTTGCCGCATCTAAATCAGAACCAAATTGAGTGAAGGCTTCTAATTCACGGTAGCTTGCCAGATCTAAACGAAGGGTACCGGCTACTTTTTTCATTGCTTTGATTTGTGCTGAACCCCCAACACGTGATACAGAAAGACCGGCATCAACGGCTGGACGCGTGCCTGCATAGAACAAATCGCTTTCTAAGAAAATTTGTCCGTCAGTGATTGAAATAACGTTTGTTGGGATATAAGCAGAAATGTCTCCAGCTTGTGTCTCAACAAATGGTAAGGCAGTCATTGAACCGCCGCCTAATTCGTCACTTAATTTTGCCGCACGTTCTAATAGACGTGAATGTAGATAAAATACGTCACCCGGATAAGCTTCGCGACCTGGAGGACGACGTAAAAGTAATGAAAGTTCACGATAAGCTACAGCTTGTTTTGATAAATCATCAAAAATAATCAAAACATGTTTGCCGTTATACATGAATTCTTCACCCATAGCAGCTCCAGCATAAGGCGCAATATATAATAATGGCGCTGGTTGAGACGCACCTGCGTTTACGATAATCGTATAATCTAATGCACCATAAGCTCTTAACGTTTCAACTTGGTTACGAACTGTTGATTCTTTTTGGCCGATAGCAACATAAATACAAATGACATCTTGCCCTTTTTGATTGATAATCGTATCAATCGCAATCGACGTTTTACCTGTTTTACGGTCACCGATTACTAATTCACGTTGACCACGACCGATTGGTACCAATGCGTCGATTGCTTTAAGCCCCGTCTGCATTGGTTGATCAACTGATTTTCTTTGCATAACACCTGGAGCTGCTGCTTCAACCGGACGCGTTTTATCGGTTTTAATTTCGCCTAATCCATCAATTGGTTGACCTAATGGATTAACGACACGGCCGATCATTGCTTCACCTACAGGAACTTCCATGATTTTACCAGTTCGTTTAACTTTATCGCCTTCTCGAATGGTTTCAAAATCACCTAAAATAATAATACCGACATCATTGATTTCTAAGTTTTGCGCCATTCCATATGAACCATTAGAAAATTCAAGTAATTCTCCACTCATTGCATTCTCTAACCCATGGGCACGAGCAATTCCATCTCCAACATATGTGACAGTCCCAATTTCTTCAACTTCTAATTCTTGTTGATAATTCTTGATTTGTTCTTTAATCAAGGCACTGATTTCTTCTGCTTTGATAGCCATTCAATTCACCTCTTTATTGTGCTGAACGTTATTTTAATAACAATTCTTGGATTTGTTCTAACTGTTTGTGGATACTACCATCGATCACTTTATAATTGGCTTCTATAATTACACCACCAACAATATCTGGGTCGATTAAATTGATTAAATTAGCTCGTTCATAGCCTAAAAGTTTTGCTGCTTTTTCTTCCATTAATTGGTGTTGTTCCTTGGTCAACGGAATAGCTGTTGAAGCAGTACCTAAAAGCAAACTATTGTGCTCATCGTAACGTCTTTCATATTCATCAATCATCAATAATAAATCATTCATACGTGAGTAATTATAAACAACATATAAAAAGTTTTCCATCGTACCTTCATAATCACTAACTAAGTGCTTCATGATTTCATCTTTTTCATAAGGTTCCAAACGTGCATCACTTAGTATCTCACCTAAGTCGGGAACATCATGAAAAATTTCTCTTAGTGCGATCAAATCTTGATAAATGCTATCAGCTTCTTGGTTTTCAATTGCCAATTCAAACAAAGCTTTGCCGTAGCGTTTACCTACCGTATACTTATCTAACTTCATTTGACTTACCTAAGCCTTCGATATAAGAATTGATCAATGAATCATGTGCATCTGGAGTCAATTCTTTGTTTAATATTTTCTCTGCAATTTGAAGAGACAAATTTGCTACTTCATCTTTAACAGATGCTAATGCTTCTTCATGTTCTTGAGAAATATCAAGACGTGCTTTTTCTCGTAAACGTGAAACTTCATCATTTGTTTCTGCTAAGATTTTTTGGCGATTTTGGTCTCCATTCTCTTTCGCATGTTTAATAATATCTGCTGCTTCAGATTTAGAAGAAAGCAATTTTTGTTGACGTTCTTCTTGTAATTTAGCAGCTGCTATTCGAGATTGCTCTGCAGAATCTAAATCATTGGCAATTTTATCTTCACGTTTTTTTAACATATCAGTGATTGCTTCCCAAGCGAATTTCTTGATTAGAAGCATCAAAATTAGAAAAGCACCACTTACTACAATCATCGTACCTATTGTTGTACTTGGTCCTGCTTCACCAATTACTAAATAATTTAGCATGAAGTTTCAACTTCCTTTCTCTGCAATTCTCTGTGGTGATGTTGTTTAATTGGTTCTTTGTATGGTTTGGTCACCTTAATTGGGTGAAGTTTGATGTTTCTATTAATAGGTTACTTCTCTCTTCGTTCGCCAAGTACTGCTCAACATCTGCTTTTTTGTTTTGTTAAAGCTTTACAGTAAGCTTGTGTTCTTGACGGTCTGCTTTGCTTTGGAGAAGCTTGATGTTTCTTTTAATAGGTTACTTCTCTCTCTTCGTTCGCCAAGTACTGCTCAACATCTGCTCTTTTCTTTTGTTAAAGCTTTACAGTAAGCTTATGTTCTTGACGGTCTGCTTTGCTTTGGAGAAGCTTGATGTTTCTTTTAATAGGTTACTTCTCTCTCTTCGTTCGCCAAGTACTGCTCAACATCTGCTCTGCCAGAGGCAGTCGCAGTGTTTCGCAGCAAAGAAAGCAGCAACGCGTGGCGTTTTAAAAACTCAGCGTCCTGCCTTCTAAAGAGATTATTTAAGCACTAATAACAATGCAATAACTACACCTAGAATTGGAACCGCTTCGATCAAGGCTACCCCGATAAACATTGTTGTTCTTAATTGTCCAGCCATTTCTGGTTGGCGTGTCATTGATTCAATTGTTTTAGAGATAACTTTTCCGTTACCATACGCTGCTCCGACTGCTGCTCCGAAAACTGCGATTGCTGCTGCGATATAATTTAATCCGTCCATTTTTGTTTCCTCCTAAGAAATAGTTGTTTTTATTTATTGTTTATTCTTCGACTTCAACTTTGTGAGCCATGTAAACCATTGATAACGTTACAAATATAAATGCTTGAATTGCTCCTATAAATAATGAAAAGGCTAGCCAAATCATTTCAAGCGGTATCGCAAGTGGAATCGTCCAAAGTCCTACACTTGATACAAGTCCTGCAATCAGTCCAAGTAATACTTCACCCGCATAAATATTTCCATATAAACGCAGTGCCAAGGTAAGCAGGTTCGTAAATTCTTCCATCAACTTGATTGGCATTAGAAAAGCTACTGGACTTAAAAAACTATTTTTGAAATACCCTTTTAGACCAAAACGACTAACACTAAAGAAATGTGTTAAAGCAATCATGATCAAAGCTAAAGTTAATGTAACCATTGGATCAGCTGTCGGGCTCTTCCAATAAGTATAATCACCAATAGCGACTTTAGTCACTAAACCAATAATGTTCGCAACTAAAACAAACATGAACATCGTGAATGCTAGCAGGTGAAAATTTGTTACTTCTTTACTTGGCATATTGTCGGTAATAATACTCCGAACAAAATCAATGAGATACTCAATGACATTTTGTTTGCCTTTAGGTTTCAGTTTGAGATTCCTTGTGCAGAAATATACTATCCCGAAGACAACGACACAGGATAACAGAACCATCAAGCAAATCGTTCCATCAAACCAAATTGGCCCAATCTTGAAGAGTAATGTCTTCTCTTCCAAATTATTTCACCTCTTTTCCAACAAACTTGCCAGAAGCTTAAAAGGCTTCTATTTCTTAACCACACGTATCATACCACCAACACTAAATAATTTCAAAAGAATTTCATGAAAATTGGACACTTCTTTTAATATGACAAACGATTAAAGAAAATGTGTCTTATTGGTATTTGGTAGCACATAGGTCAGTTACTGAAAAAACGATGAAAACTCATCAGTTTCCTTACACTCTACCAAACTTTTCACATAAGTTAAAGCAAAGAAAACAAATATGCGAAAAAGAATAAATTTAGCATTGAAATTGTTTCATCTCATACATGAAATTCATACATTTTGATTTATTTAACGTAAATTATTTTTGAGTGTTCGGTTAATTTCACGATTGATCTCTTTACGTTTCAAATCTTCTCGCTTATCGTATTGTTTCTTTCCTTTTGCGAGACCGATCAGTACTTTGGCATAACCATTTCGTAGATATACTTTTAGTGGAATGATCGTGATTCCGGTATTTTTAGTCTCGGTAATTAGCTTAGCTATTTGCTTTTTGTGCAATAATAATTTTCTTGTCCGTAAAGGATCATGATTAAAAATATTCCCCTGCTCATAGGGACTGATATGCACATTGAGCAGGTAGACTTCTCCATTTCGAACTCTAGCAAACCCATCTTTTAAATTGATTCGTCCGTTTCTAATTGACTTGATTTCAGTACCTTGTAACACGATTCCAGCTTCCATTGTATCAACAACGGTATAGTCATGCCTAGCTTTACGATTTTGGGCAATCAGTTTCCCTTCCCCTTTTGGCATACCCATTCCTCCGCTTTCTATTTTTTCTTCTGTTTTTTTACTTTTTTCTTTTTAGCTACTTCTTTATAAAATGGCTTTTTGCCCTTTTTCTTGTTCTTCTGTGTAAATGATTTTTTATCCGTTTGCTTGCGATCAGAAGTTCTTCTGCGGCGACCATCTTGACGTTTTTTTTGTTTTGGCGTCTCGATTCTTTCTACTTCTTCTGCTTCAAGAAATTCAAAATCAATTTCTCTTGTTTCGGGATCAGCTTTATCGACTTTAACTTTAACTTTCTGGCCGATCTTCAGTGTCATTCCGGTTCTTTCGCCAACTAATGCCATATGATTTTCAATAAAATGGAAGTAATCTTGTTTTAAATTGTTGACGTGAATCAACCCTTCGATTGTATTTGGCAATTCTACAAAAAGACCAAAACGAGTGACAGAACTGATAATACCATCGTATTCTTCACCAATTTTATCAGCCATAAATTCTGCTTTCTTCATAGAATCAACTTCACGTTCAGTCTCAACAGCTCGACGTTCCATTCTTGAACTATGATCTGCAATGTCAGGTAAATCTTGTTCCCATTTTTCTTTTAACTTTTCTGAAACATTCCCTTCGTAACTACGAATCAATCGATGTACGATCAAATCAGGATAACGACGAATCGGTGAGGTAAAGTGAGTATAGTATTCTGCTGCCAAACCATAGTGTCCATAATTATCTTCTGAGTATCGCGCTTGTTGCATACTGCGTAGCAACATGGTATTGATCACTGCTTCTTCTGGTTTATCTGCTACTTGTTCTAAAACTTTTTGTAAGTCTTTAGGAGTGATATCTGCTTTCGTCCCTTTAACTAAGATCCCTAATACAGCTGCAAAATCAAAGAATCGCTGCATTTTTTCTTCTTTTGGCTGTTCGTGGATTCGATAAATAAAAGGGACTTTTAAATCGTTGAAATGTTTAGCTACTGTCTCATTGGCTGCCAACATAAATGATTCAATTAGCCGTTCGCCTACACCTCGTGTGCGTAATAAAATATCATGTGGATGTCCTTGTGAATCAACCAGTACTTTTGCTTCACGATCTTCAAATGAAATCGCACCTCGTTTTTCACGCATTTGTTCAAGAATATGATGCAGCTCACCCATTTCGTTAAACATCGCTACTAATTTTTTGTAGCGTTTCATCGTCTCTGGTTTTTGTTCTTCTAAAATTTCATTAACGGCTGTATAGGTCATACGTTCTGTTGTTTGGATCACGCTTTGGAAAATCTCATGGTTGACTACATACCCTTCTGGCGTTATCTCCATCTCACAACTCATAGTAAGCCTTGGCACATTAGGGTTCAGCGAGCAAATACCGTTAGACAATCTCTGAGGTATCATTGGGACAACTCGATCAGTTAGATAAACACTAGTACCACGTTCATATGCTTCTTGGTCTAACTCATTACCTTCTGTCACATAATAAGAAACATCTGCAATATGAACACCTAAAAAATAATTACCGTTTTCTAATTTGCGTACCGTCACTGCATCATCTAGATCTTTAGCATCTTCCCCATCGATCGTTACGATCATTTGATCACGTAAGTCTCTGCGGCCTTCGATATCTGCTTCTGAAATTGCATCAGGTACGTTGTCAGCTGCTTCGATCACTTCATCAGGAAAGCTTGTTGGAATCCCATGAGCCACCACAATCGATAAAATATCCATTCCAGGATCATTTTTGTGACCAACCACTTTTTTGACTATTCCCTCTAAACTCTTTGGGTACTCTTTTTCAGGGTAATGAGTCACTTCAACGATCACAATACTACCATCAACAGGTCTGATTCCTTGTGCAGCAATATTAAAGGTCAAACCAGTCATTTTTTTATCTTTTGGAACAGCATAACCATATAAGTCAGTCTCATTCACTTCTTTTTCGTCATAGGCGATAAACTCACCGACTACCTGCGTGATTGCACGAGTTTTGATTGCGATGACTTTTCCTTCCGCTCCACGGTCTGAAAAAGCATCGGCCGGTTGAACGATATCGATGACAACAATATCACCATCCATCGCAAAATTGACGGCTTCTTTTGGAATATAGACATCTGCTTCTTCTGGATCAATCGTTACAAAGCCAAAGCCACGTTCATTCGCACGAAAAGTCCCTTCGATATCTCCATTTTTTTGTGGTAGACGAATCTTACCTTTTTTATTGAATTCTACTAATTTTTCGCGTTCCATCAAGGCTACAGTCTGAACAAGTAATTTAAAATCTGAGCTCTTTTGCAGCTGCAAGCCTTCCGCTATTTCTTCCATAGAAAAACTTTTTTTCGTGTGCGTTTCCATAAAAGATAGGATTTTCTCCTTGATTGTTTGTTTTGTCATTCTTTCTCCTCATTCCAAGACAATGTATTCAAAAATGCGGATACATCTTGTTCTAATTGTTTATGATCTGGTCCAATCGTCAGCACATGTCCGCTATTTGGATACCAGTTTAATGTAAATCGTGTTTGCTGCAGTGCTTGGGCTGTCTTATAGACACCCATCGGATCAATCATTTGATCAACTCCTGCCTGCCCCATAAAAACGGGAACCGTAATTTGACCAAGCTTAGTTGCGGTCTTTTCCGAAAAAGTTTCAATATCTTTTAATTGAACACGAGAGGCTTCTTTGATTTTCACCATTCGTTTCACCCGTTCTTGATCTGAAATACCCGCTGTTTTTAAAACTTTATCGGCATATAAAACGAAATTTTCTGGAACACTATTTTTTACTGGAAAAATTGGTGAACAGAAGAAACCACCTCCGATGATTCCTTCTACTTGATCCGTTAGTGTGTTCATTGTAAAAATACCACCCATTGAAAGGCCAAAAACGGCTATTTCTTGGTAGCCTTTATCTTTTAAGAATTGAACGGCATCTAGTGTATCTTGCCACCAATCATTGGTTGATTTTCCCAATATATCTTCTGGTGCAACTGTTGCATGTCCAGAAAAATTAGGAGAATATACGGTGTAATTTTCTTTTTCTAAATAACGGCTCAACATCCGAACATCGTTGCTGCTTCCTGAGTAGGCGTGCAAAAGTAATACAGCACGGGAACCATTTTGCGTAAACAATGGTTTAGGTAGACTTATTTTTTTCACTATCTAATTCACCTCATCCCCATTTTAGCACATTATCCAGTGAAAACCTTATGAAAAGAAAGATGTTGCACGAACTTTTCACTAATGCTTATCCAATTTTTTTTAAGAAAAAAGTCCCTCAGTAAATGAGGGACTCCAAAGGTCTTACTTCGATGATAATAAAGCTAAAATAAATAATAGTAACATCCAAACAGCACCAATGATTGCTGTTGCGCGTTGCATAACAGCTTCAAATCCGCGTGCTTTTTGTTTACCGAAAAGTTTATCTGCGCCACCTGTAAATGCACTTGCTGCACTGTTTTGTTTACTTGGCTGCATCATAACGGCAATAACCATCACAACTGAAAGGATGATTACAAGTGCTAAAATAAAATTATACATAGTCTAATTCTCCCTTATTCACAAAATACATCTATTATACTTTAGCATATTTTCAATACAAATACCAGCTGTATTTGTATAATCTTGATTTTTTTCATCTATATTGAAAGAAAAAATGAGGAAGGATCAAAAACATTTACTTTCAAGAAATAAGAAGAGATTTCTGAAAATTGTTCTTTAAATTTTTGATGACTTTCGGGTCATTTCCGAACGGACTGTTTTTATATCACTATTTATTAGGTTCTTAAAACATCACTATATTCAGGTTTTGTATCAAATTCTTTTTTAGCAAATGGACACAGCGGAATGATTTTTTTCCCCTCACGCCGTGCTTTTTCTACACCGTTAAGTACCAGTTTCTCAGCTAATTTTTGTCCTCTGTACGTCGGATCAACAAAAGTATGATCAATGATCATGATTTTATCTCCAGCATTTGACCAAGTCATTTCACCAATTTCATGATTATGATCGTTTAGTAATACGAAGCGATCTTTTTCTTCTTTGATTTCCATTGTCATTTCCCGTCCTTTCGAATATATTTTAAAGCACCACTTGGACACGTATTAATTACACGAATATTCTCTTCCACACTACCATTATCCGTAATGATCCATGGTCGTCGGCCTACTTCAAAAACATCTGGATTACCGAAAACACAATTACCGATATGAGCGCAAATATCCTTACTGTAATAAATATCCAGTCCTTCTCCTGTATATTTACGGTACCCTTGCGATAAAAGTCGTTCTTCTGTTACATTTTTATCATTAATTTTACTTCCATCCATCATGTTTACCTCCTAATTTAAAAGCATAGCGGGCTCGTTCTGCTCTGTCAGAAAAATAGGGAAAGCTGAGCGTGGTGCTTTTTGCCACAAACAGATTTCATCTTTTTTCCGAAGAGCTAGCCCGTGAAGCTAGATAATAAAAGCGTAGCGGGCTCGTTTTGCTCTGTCAGAAAAATAGAAAAAGTGGACTGTGATATTCTTTCTTTCGTCCAGTATTTATCTATCCACGGAGTCCTTACTATTGCAACATTCTTACTTACAAGACAATATTAAGTTTGATGAATTAATTCTAACAATTCAAATAGGTAGTTGCAACTATCTGTTCTCTTGATCTTATTATTTTAAATTAAAACTACTACTCAATCATTTTTTGCTCGTAAAGAAGAGAGAATAGACACTGTATCCACCACTTCTTGTAAAACCGCACCAAATAATGCTGGAATAATTCCTGTACTTGCTATAAGCATTAAAACTGTACAAATCAAAATACCGATCAAAACCGATTGTTTTGCGATTTTCATAGTATCTTTAGAAATTTTCACTGCTGCACTGACTTTTTCTAGATCGTCTTTCAATATTACGACGTCTGCTGTTTCACTCGCTGCAGTTGCCCCATGAGCACCCATGGCAATTCCAACGTCGGCAACAGCTAATGAAGGTGCATCATTTACACCATCTCCCACCATGATCATTGGACGTTTAGAATCAGGGATTTTTTTTAAGGCATCAATTTTATCTTGGGGCAAGCATTCTGCGTGAACTTCAGTAATTCCAACTTCTCTTGCAATGCTATCTGCTACTTTTTGATGATCACCTGTCAACATCAGCAAGTGGTCAATATTCAAGTCGCGCAATTGCTCCATTGTTTCTTTTGCTTCTGGTCGAATACTATCCGTAAAGGTAATATAGCCTAAATAATGTTCTTCTTGAGAAATGTAAATAGCAGTCTGATCCTTGACCTCTTCAATTTTTCGTTCTGAAACAAATGCGGGTTTGCCGACACGAATCATTTTCCCATCTATTATCGCTTTAACACCTGAACCTGTCATTTCTTCTAGACCGGAAACCTTTTTTAATTTTTCTTGTGCAGAAACAGAGTCTATAAGCGAACGTGCTAATATATGGCTCGATTCTTGTTCCGCGCTTGCCGCCAATATTAGTAAATTATCCGCAGAAAGCGTACCTTCTGGAACAACCTTATCTACAGATAATGACCCCTTTGTGATCGTTCCCGTCTTATCAAAAGCAACTGACTTTGTTTGCGCCATTTTTTCTATTGTGGTTCCGGTTTTTACGACAATCCCGTTTCTACTTGAACGGCTCATTCCAGCGACCAACGCGATTGGTGCTGCTAATATCAGTGGACAAGGGGAAGCTACAACCAATACTTCAGCGAACCTCGTTGGATCTTTTGAACTATACCAAGCTACCCCTGCGATTATATACGCTATAATCGTAAAAGGCACTGCATAACGATCAGCCATACGCACAAAATTAGCAGGTTGAGCTTCTGACTCTTTCACTAGTTTCACAATCGTTTGATATTGACTATCTGCTGCACTTTTTTCAGCTACCATTGTAAGAGAACGATCACCATTAATTGCACCGGACATCAAAAAATCGCCCGTTTTTTTGTTCACTGGATGTGATTCACCGGTCAAAGAAGATTCATCAACAGTTGATGCCCCATTTGTGACATGACCGTCTACAGGAACAATTTCGCCTGGTTTCACAACAAGCTGATCCCCTACAACGACTTTTTCTGCCTCAATATCTGTCAATGCACCACTGATTAGCTGATGTGCTTTTTGCGGCGAATTATCCAACAATGATTTTAATTCTTTATTGGCTTTTTTTGCTGCATAATCTTCAAGAGAATCTCCGCCTGTCAACATGATCAAAATCATCAAACTAGCCCAGTATTCTCCAACTGCTAATGTTGCAATGATCGCTGTGATTGCTAAAATGTCTATACCATATTTGCCAGATTTCAACGTCTTTACCATCTCGATCAGCATTGACAACGCCATTACAGAACCTGTAATAACGATTACTCCATAAGCCCAAGCTTCTTGATGAAAAATAAATTCAAATAATAACGCTAAAACCCCTGTTGTGATCGTGATCATCAATTTTGTCAAATGTTTCATTTAAGCCACTCCTTTAAAAAACGAACTTATCATACTAAGATTACACTTGGTTAGATAAATAACAAAGGTAAAAGACTTAAATGAAAATGATTGTCATTCTTTATTAGGATGTTTTCTACTAAAAAGGATGTGAGACAAAAGTAAAATCTACTTTTGTTTCACATCCTAAATGCGAATAAGCGCTGGGATCACAAGCAATTTATTCTTATGAAATACTCCTACCCCAGTCACTTTCTATATAGTTAAATCACTCTTTTTTTCTTCTTCGTTTTTCTATTTTCTTTCCTTTTCTCAACCTCATATATCGCTCTTGTCATAAGTAAAGAAATGTAGTTAAAAATAGAACGACTACCAAGAACCAACGGTAGGTAGAACATAACATTTCTTGTAAACAGTGACGTCAACATAAAGAAATCACCAAAGAATAAGAAACATGCAATAAAGGCAATCAATAAAAGACTGATCATTATTTGTTTTTTTAAATCTAACGGTCGAGCTGCTCTTAATAATACTTGAAATCCTACACAACCTGTAAGCAAGACACACATTGTAGAAACATCTTGTTGTGATAAATCAAACCAGATACCCGCAAGTTGCAAGACTAAAATATTAAATACAACAGTCAACGCTCCAGGAACTGAAATTCGCAATATATTCGTCAAAAAATGCCCTTTGATCCGTTGATAATTCGGCTCTAGTGCCAAAATAAATGAAGGAATTCCAACAGTTAATGTATTGATAGGTGTGAGCTGTAATGGTGCAAATGGATAAGGTAAAAATAAAAAGATAAATGTTACTGCAAGAATCGCAGAATAAATTGTTTTTACCATATACATCGATGCAACACGTTCGATGTTATTGATGACTCTACGACCTTCATTCAGTACTTGGATCATTGAACTAAAATCTGAATTTAGTAAAACTACATCTGATACCGCACGAGCAGCATCACTTCCACTGGCCATTGCTACACTGACATCAGCTTCTCTCAATGAAAGAATATCATTGACTCCATCCCCGGTCATACAAGTCGTATGCCCATTTTGCTTCAAGGCTTGTATCAACTCTCTTTTTTGATAAGGGGTTACTCGACCAAAAACCGTTTTGTTTTCCACTAGTTCATTAAAGTTCTCTGAATCAGAAATAGTACTCATATCTACAAAATTTTCTGCTCCAGCAATTCCTGCTTGTTTCGCTATTTGCGAGACCGTGATCGGATTATCTCCAGAAATAACTTTTAATATAACGTCTTGTTTCGCAAAATAAGAGAATGTATCGACTGCATTTTCACGAATCGTATCTGAAATAATGAAAATTCCAACTGTTTCTTTTACTTGAGGCAATTCAGGTTTTGTTAATTCGTCTGAGAAATGGACTAAAATCAGGACACGATCACCTTGCTCATTATATGGTGCAAGTTTTTCTTTTAAATCCTCAGGAACTTCAGAATAAATAAATTCTGGTGCTCCCATAACAAATGATCCCTTTTCTTCAAATGTTACACCACTCCATTTTCGATCAGATGAAAATGGGATCACTTCTTTGACATTCCATACAGATTTGGACAATGGGAATCTGCTTCTAAGAACTTTTGCTGTTGCATTTTGATCCGATAAGCCTGCCATCATTTCACTCATAGCAAGTTCTATTTCAGTTGTTGGAAATCCCGCTTGAGGAATCAACTCTTTAAAAGTCAACGTACCATCTGTAATGGTTCCTGTTTTATCCAAACAAATGGTATCTACTCGAGCAAGAGTTTCAATACAAGATAGGCGTTGGATTAAGGTCTGTTTTCTAGCTAAATTAGCTGCTCCTACCGCAAATGCCACACTAGTCAATAGCATCAAACCTTCTGGGATCATACTAATTAACGCACCAGAAACACCTAAAACCGTTTTGGGAAATGACTGCGTAGATTGATATTGAGACCAAAATAACAACAATCCGATTGGAATGATAGCAAACGTTAATCCCTTAATCAAAAGATTCAATGAATTCATTAATTCAGAAGTTGAACGTTTCTCCGTTTTCGCTTCTTTAGATAATTTGGAAACAAAATTATCTTCACCGACTGCAGTGATTTTGACAAATCCTAAACCTGAAGTGATAAAACTTCCGCTCATGATTTTGTCGCCATTTTGCTTCATGATCTTATCTGATTCCCCTGTTAGTAGTGACTCATCAACTTCCATCCCTTCTCCATGAAGCACAATGCCATCTGAAGGAACTTGATTCCCCAAGGTCAAAACTAATACATCTCCCAAGACAATTTCATCTTGAAAGATTTTAATTAATTTATTGTCTCTTAAAGCAGTCACCTCTGCTTTATTTACGATAGATAACTTGTCGATAGTCCTCTTTGCATGTATTTCTTGAATCACACCAATTGCTGTGTTGATAATGATGATCCAAAAAAATAAAGCATTTTTAGGATAGCCGACAGCAAACACCGCTACTGCTAAAAACAAGTTAATGAAATTAAATAGCGTTAGCGAATTATCTAAAACAATTTGCTTTGTTGTTCTAGATAAATCCTCAACCTCTTTGTTGATCTTTCCTTGTGCAGAAAGTTCCTGTACTTCTTGATCAGATAAACCTTTGATATCTGATGGAATCCGAATATCATTATCATTGATTGGTTGTGCCTTTTCTTCAGCTGAAACAAACGCCTCATTATCTATATCTCTTTTTTTCCTAAACAATTTTTTCATATTTTCATTCACCTTCTTATTACAGTAATTAAGCCAATTGTAGAGTATATTTTTGATTATTTCAGATAACTAGTTTAATTTTACACTTTTTTTAACCATTTGAAAAAAATGAAGGAGATTAGATTTAAAACCAAGAGTAAAAAAAGAGGTTGGACAGAAGTGTTTATTCGAACTTCTTAAGGGTAGGATATGACTTGTAGAGTTATGTTTTAGCCTCTTTTTGATTGATCTTGATAAGTTCTCTCCTTGGCTATTTGAGTAGGACGATTCTCTAGTGTGTCAAATTCCAGTTTATATATTTTTAATGCACTCACTCTGTATTAGAGTGATACCGTTGCATCGCCCTGTATACGTGGATACTTGATTCATTTCAATCCACTCACTCTATATTAGAGTGAGACAATTGACACCATTACTACACGTATGTATCCTCTTATTTCAATCCACTCACTCTATATTAGAGTGAGACATAGCTGACTATTATAAAACAGTATTGACGATGAGAATTTCAATCCACTCACTCTATATTAGAGTGAGACACGACCTAAAAAAATTTCCGATGTTATGGATTTAATTTCAATCCACTCACTCTATATTAGAGTGAGACAAGGTGATGACCTAATCACCTCAGGGACAAAACAAATTTCAATCCACTCACTCTATATTAGAGTGAGACAAAATCTGGCTGTAGCCCATGTTAATGATGGACTAATTTCAATCCACTCACTCTATATTAGAGTGAGACGTAAAATTGATGAATCATGTCGATAGAGCTTTAATTTCAATCCACTCACTCTATATTAGAGTGAGACGCAGGAACCATCAAAATAACAGCTTTAACTATCGTCATTTCAATCCACTCACTCTATATTAGAGTGAGACAAGAATTGGCGCTGAAGACGGAAAGCCAGGGAAAATTTCAATCCACTCACTCTATATTAGAGTGAGACGAGTTCATATCTATTTTCCTCTTTTCTTATTATATTATATTTCAATCCACTCACTCTATATTAGAGTGAGACTCTCGCTTCTGAAAGCTTGACAACATTGTATAGTTCATTTCAATCCACTCACTCTATATTAGAGTGAGACCCGTTTCTCCCCTTCTCTTGTTCGGTAAAGAGGGTAATTTCAATCCACTCACTCTATATTAGAGTGAGACATCGGTCCTGAAATGCCTAAGTCTATTACAGACGGTATTTCAATCCACTCACTCTATATTAGAGTGAGACAGTTCCGCAGGCACTCGATCATGGCGCTATATTATTTCAATCCACTCACTCTATATTAGAGTGAGACGTTACAACAGCAGTTGTTGTTGGGGTTTATTTGATAATTTCAATCCACTCACTCTATATTAGAGTGAGACCTAATACTGTATTACCGTCATTATCTTCAAACGATTTCAATCCACTCACTCTATATTAGAGTGAGACAAGTGTAACGCTACACGTAACGTTGCACACAAAAAATTTCAATCCACTCACTCTATATTAGAGTGAGACAATAAAGCATGACCAAACTTATCACTAATAGCACAATTTCAATCCACTCACTCTATATTAGAGTGAGACTGTGAAAAAGAAGGTTTATTTGCCAAAATCTCCACACAAATTCCTAATTTCTCAAATAAATTCAAGTAAACATTAAATAAGGATGAGAAAAACAATTGAATCTAGCTTTTTTCTCTTGAATTTTGGTGCGAATCTGTCAGTGATTTCATGTTCACTTGAGGTTCGCACCAAAAAAATCTATTTTCTTCTCTTACTTCCAAAAATTATCAAAAATTGAAATTGGCATATGGCGTTTATGCTGCGTTTTTTTGTACCAGCTTTCGATCGTTTCTTTCGCTTTATCTGATATCGTTTTTCCTTCGAGATAATCATCAATATCATCATAAGTTACCCCGAGCGCGACCTCATCTGCTACCAATGGTTTATCATCTTCTAAATCAGCTGTTGGAATTTTTGTATACAGCTCACTAGGTGAACCTAATTCTTTCAACAATTCCTTACCTTGACGCTTATTCAAACGGAATAATGGTAAAATGTCTGCTCCGCCGTCACCATATTTTGTAAAAAAGCCCGTAATATTTTCAGCGCTGTGATCTGTTCCAATCACAGCGCCTGCTTTCTCTCCTGCAATCGCATATTGAATGATCATGCGTTGACGTGCCTTCATATTCCCTTTATTGAAATCGCTGATAGAAACCCCTGATTCTTCAAAAGAAAGTACACACGCATCAATTGCTGGCTTGATATTTACACGTAAAGAAACATCTGGTTGAATAAAATCTAAAGCTTTTTTGGCATCCGCTTCATCAGCTTGTTCGCCATAAGGTAAGCGAACAGCAACAAACTGATATTGCGCATCTTTTGTTTCATTACGCATCTCTTCCATCGTTAATTGAGCAAGTCGTCCAGCTAGTGTAGAATCTTGCCCTCCGCTGATACCCAAAACAAATGTTTTTAAAAAAGGATACTTATATAAATAATTTTTCATAAAATCAATACTTTTTCGGATTTCTTCTTGTGAATCGATCTTTGGTTTTACCCCTAGTTCTTCAATAATTGCTTTTTGTAATGGTTCCATAGAAATTCCCTCCTAATTTAAAGCGGAACAAATCGGCTGATCCTGTAGAAAATTAGCGCATTTGAATTGATGAGTTTGAATTCAAGTATAGCGCTAGTCCACGCGGATCAGATGCTATTTACCTACCTTCACTCAGCGCTTTTACATCTACTCGTACTTTTTCAAGTAAACGCATTTTATGATTCCAGCACTCAGTCGATAAATCAACTGGATATTTTTGTGGATTAAGATCACGTTTGTATTCTTCCCATAGTGAATCAAGATTTTCTTTTGCGTAGCTTTTGATTTCTTCTAAAGTAGGCATTTCGTAAACTCGTTTTCCATCAACAAAAATATCTTGTAAAACAGCTCTCGCTTCAAAATCTCTGACTGTCTTATTAATAAAGGTATGGACTGGATGGAACATATAGATTTCTTCTTGCTTGCGTGGATCTTCATCCCACAAGGTGACATAATCACCTTCAGATTTTTTATCTGACTTACGCGTAATACGCCAAACTTGTTTTTTCCCAGGTGTTGTCACTTTTTCTGCATTACTTGAAAGTTTGATAGTATCTTCCATCTTGCCATTTTCATCTTCAATTGATACCAATTTAAAGACCGCACCTAAAGCGGGTTGATCATAGGCCGTGATCAATTTCGTTCCAACGCCCCAGACATCGATTTTGGCTTTTTGCATTTTTAAACTTAAAATCGTATTTTCATCTAAGTCATTTGACGCATAGATTTTAGCTTCTGTGTAGCCTGCCTCATCTAATTGTTCACGCACTCGTTTTGAAATATAAGCCATATCTCCACTATCAAGACGAACGCCTAGAAAATTGATTTTATCACCCATTTCCCTTGCTACACGAATTGCACTTGGAACTCCTGATTTTAAGGTATCGTAAGTATCCACTAAAAAGACGCATTCTTTATGTGTTTGGGCATAAGCTGTGAAGGCATCATAATCATTTCCGTAGGACTGTACCAAAGAATGTGCATGTGTTCCACTGACAGGAATACCGAAGATTTTACCTGCTCGAACATTACTTGTCGCATCAGCTCCGCCAATATAAGCTGCACGTGTTCCCCAAATGGCTGCATCTAATTCTTGAGCACGGCGAGTACCAAATTCCATCAAAGGATCGTCCTCAATAACAGATTTAATTCGTGCCGCTTTTGTTGCAATCAGGGTTTGAAAATTTACCATGTTCAAAAGAGCTGTTTCGATTAGCTGGCATTGCGCTAAAGGTCCTTCAACTTGAATCAACGGTTCATTATTGAAAACTAAATCTCCTTCTAAAGCAGAACGAACGGTACACTTAAATTCAAACTCTTTTAAGTACCTCAAAAAATCTTCCGGATAATCCTCTACTTCTCGAAGATAAGCAATATCTGTCTCTGTAAAAGTTAAATGCTCTAAATAATCGACCAGACGTTCCAAACCTGCAAAAATAGCATAGCCATGATTAAAAGGCATTTCTCTAAAATAACATTCAAATACAGAATGTAAGTCTGCTCTACCTAATTTCCAATACGTTTGCATCATGTTGATTTGATACAGATCAGTATGTAACGTTAAGCTATCATCATCATAAACTTTCTTCATTTCAGTTTGCCACCCTTTATTTTTTCTAGAATTTTAATTTCTATTATAACAAAAAACTGTCTTTTTAACTAAAAACTTCTTTTAAGAAGTTTTTTTCTTGAAGATAAAAAACTTGCTGAAGAAGTAATTCAATACAACCACAGCAACTTGAGTCACCATTTTTGCCCAAAAATCAGAGATGTGCATCCATTCAATCATTAAAATCATCAAAGCCATATCAACAACGAATGATAAAATACGATACCAATAGAATAGTAGCATTTCTCTAACAAAAGAGCTAATATCCTCATGACTACTCGCAAAAACAAAGTACTTGTTTGTGAAAAAGGCAAACAACACTGATAAAAACCAGCCAATTGCATTACTTATTTTATAGTCGATTTCTAATACATCCTTACAGATGAAAAAAATAACTATATTAACGATCGTCGTCGCCACACCAAAAACTAAATATGAAATCACTTCTTTATATTTATGAAATAATTCTTTCAACTTTCACGCTTCCTTTCGTTCCTCTTCTTATTTTATCAAAGTTAGAATAGAAATCCTACTGATTTTCCAGTTTCTCCTATTTAATTATTGGTTTAGAAAAAGTTATAGTATGAAATCACTTCGTTGCGATGCAAATCGATACGTTTAAATCAAGTAATTAAAAATGTTGCTTCCAGCCATAATTTAAACTCCCCAAAAAAAGTTAAATTACAACTTTTTCTGAGGAGTTTCTATTTTTATCAGGGAGTAATATTTTTTTGAATCACAATAATATCTTTTCGAGGTGCGCTGAATGAATAGCCTTTTTGTTGCATTTCATTTTTAACACCTATTTGAACTGTTACTTCGTCTCTTGTCGTGTTCAAAAGTTTTTTGATTACATATTCGACCTCTTTTTTAGCGATTTTCTTTTTAGTGTTGATCATTATGATATCGATCTTATCGAATGCATCTGCGTAAATAATTTGTGTACGGTCGAGTGCATATAATTTAAAAAATTTAATTGCTTTAGTGCCAAATACAAACTTAGTGATATTTGGATAAAAATATTCTAAGTCCAGGTTTCTATTAATGGGGGTTTCAATTAATTTCATTTGTCTAGCTCCTTAATTATATATAACTTCTCTTGATAATCTCACATAAAAATTTTACTCTTTCATCTTCGCTTTGTAAATCAAAATATTCGTTTTTGTAAATAAATATGGTATGCTAAAAAAACCGTTGACCTTTACGTTAGGTTAAGGTTTATACTAATTTCATACAGGAGGGAAAAAGATGGAATACACAATTAAAAAAATTGCTGAATTATCCGGAATCAGCACTCGAACATTGCGGTATTATGATGAAATCGATCTTTTAAAACCTGCACGTATCAATTCTTCTGGCTACCGCATTTACGGAACGAAAGAAGTAGACAAACTGCAACAGATTCTTTTTTATCGTTCGATGGAGTTAAAATTAGAAGAAATCCAAAAATTGCTAAACACACCCAACTATGATCCCAAACACGCGTTACAGGATCATTATCAACAATTATTGGAAAAACGTCAGCAAATCGATCATCTCATCCTCACTGTAGAAAAAACATTACGTTATCAAAAAGGAGAACTATATATGACTGACAAAGAAAAATTTGTAGGTTTTAAACAAAAAAAACTACAAGAAAACGAACAAACATATGGCAATGAAATCCGTAAAAAATATGGAGAAGAAACAGTAGAAGCATCTAATCAAAAATGGTTGAATCTAAGTGAAGAGGATTTTTCCAGCATGGAAACAGCTGAAGAAGAGATGCTTGAAGCCTTAAAAATCGTGATAGCGACCAAAGAATATCGTTCAGATGAGGCTAAAACTGTATTTTTAAAACACAAAGAATGGCTACAGTATACTTCACCAGCCTATTCACCTGAAATGCATAGAGGTTTAGGCCAAATGTATGTTGGTGATGAACGATTTGCGGCTTATTACGATGAACGAGTAGGAGCCTTAGCCGCTCAAACTCTAAATCAAATTATTCAAAATTTTGCAAAATAAACAAAAGATTTTTTAAACAATTAAAGGATTAAAATATTTTAAGGGTCAAAAGTGTGCTTCTTTAAGCTACACCTTTGACCCTTAAATTCTTATGTGTACTAGCGAAAATCATTTCATTTGTTTTGAATGACTAAAATAGACCAAAGAAAGCAAATCCAAATAAAATCAGTAAAAAAATAGTTATTGCTGCTGATTTAAGTCTTCGTTTTCTCCGTTTCGCAATAAAATTGGCATTTTTCAAAAGCTCTTGTTTATAACTAGCAGCATACTTGATTTGCGTGATATCATAGTAAAAAAATTGCAATGGTTGTTCTAAGGTTTTCTCATCTAATTCATTCGTAAACCCCACTAATAATGTATACTGTCTGATTTTTGATGGGAAGTTTCGGGAATTTTTCTTTTTTAACTTTACAAATAGCTCTTGATCATCTAAAAAGTAATACGCTTGATCATCTTCTTGAACTTCGATCGATTCCATTTTTTGAAATTCTGCAGGTAATTCCCCTTTAATCTGCTGGAAATACCTTTCAAAGACTTCTGCACGTAAATAACGAAGAATATAGACAACTAAAGCTATCTCAATAAGAAATAATAACACCAACACAGCTCTAACTATTGATTCAGATAGACCGATACCAATAGCTGTTACCAACATGATTGCTAAAAGACTCATTAAATATTTTTGATACTGTTTCATGTACAATTGTCTGATGCCTGATTGATAATATTCTAGATCATGTTCGATATTCTCTTTGATTTCTTCCATTGTTACTCCTCCCACTTTACAATGTACTTTTTTTACTTCCAATGATTTCGTCAAAAATAAAGGTGCCAACACCGCCATCCAAGCAATCTCCGATAATCAACTGACACTGCTCTTTTACAATTTCCTTGGCATTCCCTACTGCAACTGGAATATCGACAACTTCCAACATGGCTAAATCATTTTCACCATCGCCGATACCAAAACTACGTGCATCTGGATAATTTTTCATGAACTCATTAATAGCATTGCCTTTGCTACTCTTTGGATTAACAATTTCCAAACATTGTGTAAATGAAGAAAAAACATCTGCCGACTCACTACTCAATAACTCGCGCAACGTCTCATGCTCTTCATCGCTTGCTTCCATCAATTCTATTTTCATCACTTTTAATTCTGGATGTTTTTTCAAATAAGTAAATGGATCTTTCACATGCTGACATTGTTCTTTGAAGAATGCTTCTTTGAAGTCCATGATTTGCTTGCCAGTTTCTCCCATTGATTCAAGCTTTTGTCTCAATGCAAGTATATTCATTTCGTAATTTTCAACTGGTTTCAAAATGATTCCTTCATTCGTATGGATATGATAAAAAATAGCTCGTTCTTCTAAAATTGCGATGACTCTTTCACATTCAGCCATTGATACACAGTGATTGTACTGAATTGGTTCACCCACCAACTTATGTCCACCACCGTTACTAAAAATAACATCACACTCACTGTCTAATTCATTCATCAATTCAGTCAACTGCGCATAACCGCGCCCACTGATAAAAACAAAATGATCACCCTGATTTTGTAAAGCATAGATTGCATCATAGTTGACTTTTGGCACTTCACCGCCTAAATCTTGAAATGTTCCATCTATATCACAAAAAACAATATTCATTGGTCAAACTCCTTTTTCCTATCGATACATGGCTCTCTTTTTATACTCTATCCTTCATAAAAAAGCATGTATTTTATATTTTTAACTCTTTGAGTATAGCATAAAATCATTAGGATCTTTTTAAATTTATTCATAATAATCAATGAATCAATCCAGCTATTTTCTACTTGGTAATTTTTTTCATTTCAACTAAGCAAAAATAAATTCTTTGATACGGTTGGACTTCATACTGTGGTAAAATGATATATCTCAAATCTAATAAAAAGGAGCACACTTATTGGACTCAAAATCTTTTTTCTCTGGTAGCCAATTGAAATGGATTGCTATTATCGCTATGCTGCTCGATCATACTGCAAAAATCATTCCTTTTCAGCCCTCTGTAACACTGTCGGTTCCGTATGCAGTTGAACCAACTACGAATAATTTGATTGATTTAAGCCAAGCACTTTTCCCCGTATTTATTATGATCGGAAGACTGGCTTTCCCTATATTCTGTTTTTTACTGGTAGAAGGATTTATTCATACTTCGAATACTAAAAAATATCTACTCCGTCTATCCTTATTTGCTTTCATTTCTGAGATACCTTATGATCTGGCTTTTTCACATCGAATAGTCGATTTGAAAAGTCAAAATGTCTTTTTCACCTTATTGATTGGTTTGTTGGTCATTATTGGTTTACAACGATTAAAGAATCACTCAGTAAAGAATATTTTTTTCTCTATTATTATAGTAGGATTAGGGATTTTTACAGCGCAATGGCTGCATACCGATTATGGCGGTTGGATTGGGGTTTTGTTGATTGTCGTTTTGTACCTATTTAGAGATTTTCATCTGTTTAAATGTGTTCTTGGAGCACTTATTCTTTTACAAAATAGTTGGTTTGGGTTGATTGCTTTTATTCCCATCTATTTTTATAATGGTCAGCGTGGAAAGCAATGGAAATATTTTTTTTATTGGTTTTATCCAGCTCATTTGTTGGTGTTAATAGGGATTCAACAGTTTTTGATTCTGCCTTATTTCTGTTAGATAATCAGACAATTGAAACAAGAAAACGAGGATGATACAAAAGTATTTTTTACTTTTGTATCATCCTCATTTTTATTGATTAAAGCTTGATTACATCATGCCACTTACTATCAACTAAAATAACCGACTAGTTTAAATTAGTGTAAAAACACTGATTGATACCTTTTCTTTTAAAAATAGACTAGTAAACACTAATAGAGTTTTTGATTTTTAATTGCTTCTATTTTTAAGAATTTTGAGCACTTACTATTTAATCAATCCAGTAAATTTGAATAGCCTATCTTTTTCTCGTATTAATGGTTTACATTAAATGGTGTTTATGATTTTAATCAACTACTAACTCATAAATACCAGGATTTGTTCCATCGTATCCCTTGGCAAACTGGTCTCCTGAGTTATAAATAATATCTGCCTCTTTATTCATCCACGCAGAATTCGATAATCCTGTATTATATACTTTTTTAAATCTGAACTCTTTTCCTAAAATTAATTTTGACACTGCCGAATTGGTGAATAGATACGACATACTCGTTACTTTTTCTGTATTCCAATTGCTAAAATCAACTTCCTGTAATGATGGAGTATCTTTGAACATTTCAGATGCATCTACTACATTACTCATCGTCTTATCGCTAAATTTGACAGTCTGTAACGCGCTTGCTCCTTTGAAAATAGAAATCATACTCTCTACCTTACTCATATCTAATTGACTCATATCTATTGTGGTAAGTGTTTTAGCGTCTTTAAACATACTTCCCATCGTACTTACTTTGCTTGTGTCTAATTGATTGATATTTACTTTTGTAAGAGCAGTATTACTAAACATGCTTTCCATCGTCGTTACGTCACTTGTATCCAAATTATTCAGCTGTTTAATTTCTTTTAAGTTCGTTAGATTTTCAAATAAATGATTAGCAGCTCTTAACTTCAATTTTTCTGAAAAATCGATCATTTCTATTTGTTGTGGATCAATGTTATTTTGTTCCGCAAACTTCTTCATTGTATAACTATACGCAAAAGTCCCTTTCTTAAAAGTGAGCGTTTTAGTTATTTGATCCCATGTGTAATCCGCCGTACTATTCCCAATTGTATAGGTCCCTGGAACTGTTCCATCGTATCCTGAGACAAACTCTGTTCCTGAGTTATAAATAGTATCTGCCTCTTTATTCATCCACGCAGAATTCGATAATCCTGTATTATATACTTTTTTAAATCTGAACTCTTTTCCTAAAATTAATTTTGACACTGCCGAATTGGTGAATAGATACGACATACTCGTTACTTTTTCTGTATTCCAATTGCTAAAATCAACTTCCTGTAATGACGGAGTATCTTTGAACATTTCAGATGCACCTACTACATTACTCATCGTCTTATCGCTAAATTTGACAGTCTGTAACGCGCTTGCTCCTTTGAAGATAGAAGTCATACTCTCTACCTTACTCATATCTAATTGACTCATATCTATTGTGGTAAGTGTTTTAGCACCCATAAACATTTTTTCCATCGTTGTTACTCCGCTTGTGTCTAAGTTCTCTATACGAATGATAGTTTCCAAATCAGATAATCCTGCAAACAAAGAACTAGAATTTCCACCAGCTTTTACAGGCGCAACAAAACGAATATTTTTAATTTTTTTACCATTTAAAACACTATTTTTTTCAATTTCTTGCGCAATAGATTTACCTTCTGGAAATTGACCGTCATAAAAACTTAACGTTTGAGATTCTTCATTCCATCCCCATTCAGCAGTACCAAATTTCCCCATGGTCTTACTATTAGTAGTGTAAAGATTAATATCGTAAGCAGTTGTTGCTCCATCATTTTTAGGTTCTGTACTCCAATTAATACGACGTCCATTTGCCTCATCAGCATCAGAATATTTAGCATAATTAGAGTCAAGTATATTTTTTCTTAAAAATGGATACTTCTCATAATTGATATAACTGTAGTCACATCTTATAATATTTGAAGAAGGATTATATTTATATCTAACAACAACGGAAATACTCTCATTACTGGTAATTTTTATTGGCTTTTTCAATGCAATTCTTTTAGTTCCAGAACTCTCCATTATCCCAGAGGCAACTTTTTCATAATCCTTCAAGGATGTTTTTTTATTATTCTTTGGATTTATATAGATTTCATAAGGTGCATTAGCTTGATTACTGTTAATAGATACAGCAACAATTGTTTCATCCTTACTTGCATCAATAGAAAAATCATTTGAGAAAAGCATTGATTCTGTTGGCTTTTCTATTCGTCTAGCCCAACTAGTAGTTTCACCGACTTGAGAAATATAGCTATTGTCATAGTTTTTCTCATTATAAACTTCAGAAATGGATCCAATTTTTGTATCAAATAAGAACTTGTCTTCATAAGAAACATAGTAATAACCATTTTTACCATATCTAGTGCCCCAACTATTCTTCATCACAAAAGCACCATTGTTCTTAGGACGGTTTCCTAGTTTAAAATTATCTTTATTATAATTATCGTCCCAACCTACCAAAATCGTTTCATGATTTGTACCTGGAAACTTTTCATAATTATTATAAATACCACCAGTTACTTCATTGATATTTGCTTTAAAGTTTGTATTATACTCATAAGTAATTGCACCATTTTCTTTAATTAGTTGTTTCATAAATTGGACAATTTTCGCTTTTTCCTCGTTAGTTGAATGGGCTGAGGCATTATATGTTACATAGGAAGCAACATCTAAATCTGGATTTTTACCTAACTCTTCAATTTTAATTGGATCAGTGGAATAGCCCTTATCGAAATTCTGAGTAAGAACAGGTAATCTATTTTGTGTATATAATGGCATCGTCTTTGTCCAAGAATGACTGCTTCCTATACCTTGATTTCTATTTGTTGCATAAGGGTTTTCCCCAACTGTGCCTGTTGCATTACTAGCTGAAATATAGTCAACGTATCTTTCCGAAAAATTATATTGTTTTCCTAGTTTAATAGCTGCTGCGTGTTCAACTAGGCCAGTTGCTGAATAAGCCCAACAAATATCTAATGGACCTTGATTTTTGATTGGTGTTCCTAATTTACCATCGAAATTAAATGTTTCAGGTAATTCCTTCTTATAACTCCTAGTGTTTTTTTCGAATTCTTTTGGAAATTCAAATCTCTCTCGTTTAACCTCTTCATCTTTAACTACAGGGTTATTTTTATTGAATTCATTAATAAAATTTTCTTGTTCTTGCGTTAATCCCTCAGTTGCGTTAGCTCTGAGTGGAAAAAATCCCCCTATACATAAAATAGACAACAATAACCCAACTTTTTTCATTAAACTTCCTCCTTTTCTAACTTAGTGTCTATTATAACTAACTTTTATACAAAAAAAAACCCTATATTAATATTAAATAGAGAATTCAACGCTTAATTTTCTTTTTATGTATTTTCACTTTCAAAAAACGTTTGTTTTTAAGAAGATGTATTTTGCATTCATAATTAATCAAAAGAAAGTTATTAATCTAGGATTATCAAAAGTGACTTTTGGTTATCCTCTGTTTTTTTAGACCTTTGTAGAACTAAGTTGATTGGTGTATTGAAGTGAAATATTTTAGCGTAACTTACAATCTCCCCATTAAAATTATAACGTGAGAATTTCATTCCTTTATGCATTCAAATTTTATAATTTATTAGTAAATATAGACATAAAAATAGCCTCTCCGACGCACCAGACAACTATTTTTTATAAACAAAAAAAGGCTAGGGAATAACTCTATGAGTCATCCCCTAGCCTTAAGGAATCTGAATGGACGATAGCAGCAAAAGTAATTCCTGCTGTCCCAGCTTCCCTTGATTTTTACATCATGCCGCCCATTCCCATTGAAGGATCCATTGGAGGCATTGCAGCACCTGCTGGTTCTGGTTTGTCTGCAACTACTGCTTCTGTAGTCAATAATAAAGCAGCCACTGATGCAGCGTTTTGTAATGCTGAACGCGTTACTTTCGTTGGGTCAACGATTCCTGCTTCTACCATGTTTACCCATTCACCATTTGCAGCGTTGAAACCGATACCTAATTCGATATTTTTTAGTTTATCAACAATTACTGAGCCTTCATAACCAGCATTTTCAGCAATTTGACGAATTGGTTCTTCTAAAGCACGAACAACTATTTTCACACCAGTTGCTACATCACCTTCAGCATCTAATGCAGCGACTTTACCGATAACATTTACCAATGCCGTACCACCACCTGAAACCATACCTTCTTCAACAGCGGCACGAGTAGCGTTCAATGCATCTTCGATACGTAATTTTAATTCTTTTAGTTCTGTTTCTGTTGCAGCTCCAACTTTAACAACTGCCACACCACCAGCTAATTTAGCTAAGCGTTCTTGTAATTTTTCACGATCAAAATCAGATGTTGTTTCTGCAATTTGATTTTTGATTAATTGAACACGAGCATCAATACCCGCTTTTTCGCCAGCGCCTTCAACGATAGTTGTGTTGTCTTTATCTACAACAACTTTACTTGCGTTACCTAAGTTTTCGATCGTTGTATCTTTTAATTCTAGACCTAGATCATCCGTAATCACTGTTGCGCCAGTTAAGATAGCGATATCCTCAAGCATTGCTTTACGACGATCACCAAAACCAGGCGCTTTAACAGCAACTACGTTAAATGTTCCACGAATTTTGTTTAATACTAATGTTGGTAAAGCCTCACCATCAACATCATCAGCAATGATCAATAATGGACGACTTTGTTGTAAAATTTGTTCTAACAATGGCAAGATATCTTGGATGTTAGAGATTTTTTTGTCAGTGATCAAAATATACGGATTTTCTAAGGCAGCTTCCATTTTATCATTGTCTGTCACCATATATTGAGATAAGTAGCCGCGGTCAAATTGCATACCTTCAACGACATCTAATTCCGTTTCGATCCCTTTTGATTCTTCAATGGTAATGACCCCATCATTGCCAACTTTTTCCATTGCGTCAGCGATCAATTGACCTACACGGTCTGATCCAGATGAAACTGCTGCTACTTGTGCAATTGCTTCTTTGGAATCAACGACTGTTGAAATATTGTGTAATTCTTCCACAGCAGTCTTTGTTGCCAATTCGATACCGCGACGAATACCTAATGGATTAGCACCAGCAGTTACGTTTTTCAATCCTTCACGAACGATTGCTTGCGTTAAAACTGTTGCAGTAGTTGTTCCATCTCCTGCGATATCATTGGTTTTAGATGCAACTTCAGAAACTAATTTCGCACCCATGTTTTCAAAATGATCTTCTAATTCGATTTCTTTAGCAATCGTTACCCCATCATTTGTAATCAATGGTGATCCGAAAGATTTTTCTAAAACAACGTTCCGGCCTTTAGGGCCTAATGTTACTTTTACTGTATCTGCTAAAATATCTACGCCACGAAGCATTGCTGCACGTGCATCTTCTGCGAATTTGATTTCTTTTGCCATAATTCCTTCACCTCAAAAATTTTATTTTTTCTATTTTAATTAGTTTTTTCATTTAAAAATGTATTACTCCACAATGGCAATAATGTCTTTACCAGAAACGATCAAATAATCATTTCCTTCGTATTTAACCTCAGTACCTGAATATTTTTCAAACATCACGGTGTCGCCTACTTTTACATCGGCAGGAACTTTTGTACCGTTCTCTAAAACACGGCCTTCACCTACCGCGATAACGTTTCCTGTTTGAGGCTTTTCTTGAGCTGCAGATGCTAAGACAATGCCCCCCACTGTTTTTTCTTCTTCTTTCGCGACTTCAATAACGACGCGATCGCTTAATGGTTTTAACACAATAAATCCCTCCATAAAAAATATTTATCTTTTTTAGCACTCTTAGTTATCGAGTGCTAACTACACTATTTATAATACTCATTTCCCTATCGTTTTGCAAGTCTTTTGACTAATTTTATTGAACAAACAATCGAAGGAAGTCTGTTTTCTAGCAAGATTCGGTATATTTCTTCTATATCTTCTATTTCATGGTAAAATAAAAACAGAAAGAGAGGCGATTGAAATGAAACAACGAATCATGGGAGCTTTGACGATAACAGGACTCTATCTAATTATTGCGAATATTGGGAATTTCTTTTTTGGTGTCAGTAGGCGCGTTGACTGGACGACGACCTTATGGGAAGCGGCATTTTTCTTTGTATTTATCTTTCTATTATTAGGCTATCGTAATAATCATAAAAAATAAGCATCTGCTTGCATTATTACAGACTTTGGTATACGTTTATAGTCTGAAACTATTGGAAGGGGTTTTCTATGTTTATGCCTACAAATATGTCTATTAAAAAAGTAAGTTTTTCAATGATTCTACTCTATGGATTGGTGTTTTTCTCTCCTTATATTTTCAGTCCATTTTCTCCAGATATCGTAATCAGTGGTACAACATTTACCTATATTTTAGGCGCTGGTTTGATGATTTGGCTTTATATAAAAAATAAAGAAACTGCCGTTACAATAGTAGAAAAAGAAGCCAAACTGACCTCACCTGTTTTTATCTTCTTACTTGGTGTCAGTGGTATTTTTTTGGCAATGATCATTCAAACAATTGTGTTCAGTATCGAAACCGCCATCACAGGCGCTGATCCAAATTCACAAAACACGCAAAATATTATCAAAGTTATTTTGGCAAATCCACTGTTTATCTTAGCAACAACAATCGGTGGTCCTATTATGGAAGAATTTGTTTTTCGTCGTTCTATGATTGGTTTAACAGAACCTTATACTGGATTTTGGTTCTCTGCTATTATTAGCTCTGCTTTGTTTTCAGTTATTCATCAAGATGGTCATTTCTTTGTTTATTTCTTTATGGGCTTCTTTTTTGCTCTGCTATATAAAATGACTGGGAAAATTTGGACCTCGATCATCGCGCATTGCGGCATGAATACGATCGTGGTGATTGCTCAACTTGTGATCCATTTTGGAAATATTGAAATGCCTAAATAACATAAAAATAAAAAAGTCCTATGAATGCAAATTTTACAAAAAATGCACTCATAGGACTTTTTTAATTATTCTTTACTATCTTCGATTTCAGTATCAACAAATGTATTATCATTGTGCAAGAAGTAAATCAATGTTTGTAATTCATTCGTCAAGTCGACGTTTTGAATCAAAACATCAGTCGGTGCTACTAAACGAGCCGCAGTAAAGTTCAAAATCCCTTTCACTCCAGCATCAGCCAGCTGACTTACAACTTCTTGGGCTTTTCTGGCCGGTAAAGTCAAGATTGCCACTTCGATTTGTTGTATCCGAATCTGTTCCATCATATCCGTCATTGGATAAACTGGGATACCATCAACGATTCTGCCGACAATATCATCGTTGACATCAAATGCACAACTAACTCGAATGCTGTTACTTTGATGGAATTTATACTTTAGTAAGGCACTTCCTAAGTTACCTACACCAATCAAGGCTACATTTGTAAGTTCATCATCATTCAACGTTTTTGCAAAGAAATTCATCAAATTCTCTACATCATAGCCATAGCCACGCTTACCTAATTCGCCAAAATAAGAAAAATCTCGTCGAATTGTCGCGCTATCTACTTGCACCGCATCACTTAGTTCAGTAGATGAAACTTTATTTTTGCCTGCATCATGCAGAATTCTCAAATAACGATAATATAGGGGAAGGCGTCTTGCAGTTGCTTTTGGAATAATTTGGTCTTTCACAATCGTACCTCCAATACTCTAAATATACACAAATATCCACTTCTCATAATATCAGTTATTCTAGAGAAAAAGCAATCTTACAGCTCAAGAAAAGAAATATTTTTCAAACTTTCTTAAATAGCCCAATTAAAATTTATCTCTTACAGTAGGACAGGTGCTTTTTATGATCAATTTATGCTACACTAAAGGCATCGAAATAGAAATGAGGATGCCCCATGATTTTACTCCAAGCAAACCAAATTGCGCGATATTTTGGCGCAGAGACTTTGTTTGACAACATACAAATGGAGATCAGCACAAACAGCCGAATCGCTTTAGTCGGCCGTAATGGTGCTGGCAAATCTACTCTTTTAAAAATAATTGCTGGGATCGATTCTCCAGATGCTGGTACAATTGCTAAAAATAAAACAGCCAGTCTAGGTTACTTAGCCCAAGACACTGGACTTGATTCTGATAAAACGGTTTGGGATGAAATGCTTGAAGCTTTTGTTGATGTCATCACAATGGAAAAGCGCATGCGTGAATTAGAATTGATCATCAGTGAACTGTTGCCTGATGCATCAAATTATGAATCCGTTATGAAAGAATATGATCGTTTACAACATGATTTTTCAGAAAAAAATGGATACGGTTATGAAAATGAAATTCGCTCTGTCTTACATGGTTTTGGATTCAAAGAAGAATTTTACTCAAAAGACATCAGTACCTTATCTGGTGGACAAAAAACCCGATTAGCGTTAGCTCGTATGCTTTTGCAAAAACCAGATATCCTTATTCTTGACGAACCGACCAACCACTTAGATATTGATACTCTCTCTTGGCTAGAGAATTATTTACCTGGTTACGCTGGTGCACTTTTAATCGTCTCACATGACCGGTATTTTTTGGATAAGGTCGTTACAGAAGTTTATGAAATCAGCCGCCATAAAATGCGTTATTACAAAGGTAACTACTCAAAATATTTGGAATTAAAAGCGGAACAATTGACTAGTGAGTGGAAAGCTTACGAAAAACAGCAAACTGAAATCAATAAATTAGAAGATTTTGTCGCTCGAAACTTAGTAAGAGCGTCTACCACCAAACGAGCACAAAGTCGTAGAAAAACGCTAGAAAAAATGGAACGTTTAGACCGACCACAAGGAGATGAAAAATCTGCGAATTTTCTTTTCGCAATCGATAAAGTTTCTGGAAATGTCGTGCTTCAAGTAGAAGATGCTGCGATTGGTTATGATAAAACTATCTTATCAGAACCCGTTTCCTTAGATATTCGTCGCCAAGAAGCCATTGCGTTGGTTGGACCTAACGGAATTGGAAAATCTACTTTACTAAAATCGATTATTGGATCTATTCCTTTTATTAAAGGAAATGCCACATTAGGCACCAATGTCCAAATCGGCTATTATGATCAAGAACAAGCAAATCTACATGGAACCAAAACTGTTTTGGCAGAACTTTGGGACGAACATCCGACGACTCCTGAAAAAGACATCCGTAATATTTTAGGCAGCTTTTTATTCAGTGGAAATGATGTAGAAAAGACGATTCCTCTTTTGAGTGGCGGTGAAAAAGCCCGCGTTGCTTTAGCAAAATTATCAATGGACAAAGAAAATTTCTTAATTCTGGATGAACCGACCAACCATTTAGATATCGATAATAAAGAAGTTTTAGAAAATGCCTTGATTGATTATGAAGGAACACTTCTGTTCGTTTCACATGACCGGTATTTTATTAATCGGATCGCAACAAAAGTAATTGAACTTTCTGAAACGGGTAGTAAGCTTTACCTTGGGGATTATGATTACTATCTAGAGAAGAAAAAAGAAGAGGAAGAATTAGCTGCATTGTTGGCTGACCAATCTATTTTAAAACAAACAGAAACTAGCAAGCCAAAAAACGATTTCTATCAAAACAAAGAGCAACAAAAAATGATACGTACTTTAAATCGAAAAATTACACAGCTAGAAGAAGATTTAGCAACGTTGGATACGACAATTGCCCAGATAGAACAATCGATGAGTGATTCAACACTCATCGATGACCATGTCAAACTAATGTCTTTAAATCAAGAATTAGAGACGCTGCGGACACAACAAGAACAATTGCTGACTGAGTGGGAAGATCTTAGTTTAGAACTTGAAGAAGTAAATGAAAACAATTGACGAAAGGCGGTCGGACATGACTTCAAAACGCATGAATGTGACCAAACCTAAGTACCAACAAATCGCAGTAGATGTTGCCTCTAAAATCGCAGATCAAACATTTACGGTCGGCGATAAAATCCATGCACGTTCAACTTTAGCTAACAAGTACAGTGTTTCTCCTGAAACTGCCAGAAAAGCAATCAGCGTATTGGTCGATTTAGACATTGTACAAGCGAAACATGGTAGTGGCTTTTATGTTCATTCAATAGAAAAAGCCAAACTATTTGTCGAGCAATACCAAGATGTTCAATCTATCCATGATTTAAAAGATGATTTGATCGATAGTGTAAAAAAACAAAAAGAAGAATTGAGTCACTTCTCAGAAATTTTAGATAAACTTGTTGACCAAACCAAACGTTTTGATTCACTTAATCCACTAAATCCAGTAACGTTTACACTAACAGAAGAAGCGTCTCATTTGGAAATGACGATCAGTGAATTGAACCTCTGGCAAAGTACCTCTGCTACTTTGATTGCAATAAAACATGGTGATGAATTACTGGTTTCACCTGGTCCATATGCCAAACTTACCGCAGGTGATACGATTTATTTTGTTGGACATGAGTCAACATTACAACGGATTCAGAATTTTTTCTATCCGAATCTATAATAAAAAAATGATGAGAACAGCTGTATAGGAAATTATCGAAGGTCCGGCCTATCACCGTCCTTATTTGAATCTCCCGTGACGCGAATAAAACTTTTGACGTTTTATTCGCGCCATTTTTTTGTTTTGTCATCGTTAGGCTAGTAATTTGACAAAGTGACTGCACGATGTTAATCTAGTATGGTCACTTTTTTTACAGAAAAGAAAATGATTTTCTTTACATGTAAAATCAAGTTTTAGCGTTTGAGTTAAACGAACTATTACGCTTTTATTATTATCTGGCTTCAAGAGCTAGCTTCTCAGGAAAAAGATAGAACAGAATGAGAGAAAATGGCTCCGTCACTTTTATCTATTATCCTGTCTAAGCTAAATAAGCTCTTTCAGCTTTTAAATTTAGGAGGAATTTTGTTTTGCCCAAAGTAAAAGTCTCACACTTAACAAAAATATTCGGTAAAAGATCCAAACAAGCACTGGATATGATCAAAGAAAACAAAGATAAAACCGAAATCTTGAAAAAAACCGGTGCTACTGTCGGCGTCTACGATGTCAGTTTTGAAGTAGAAGAAGGAGAAATTTTCGTGATTATGGGTCTTTCTGGTAGTGGGAAATCTACCTTGATCCGTTTATTGAATCGTTTGATCGAACCAACTTCTGGAAATATTTTTATTGACAATCAAGACATCTCAAAATTGGACAAAGAAGGACTTAGAGAAGTTCGTCGTAATAAGATGAGCATGGTGTTCCAAAATTTTGGTCTTTTCCCTCACCGAACTATTCTAGAAAATACAGAGTATGGTTTAGAAGTTCGAGGTGTTCCAAAAGAAGAACGAACAGCTAAAGCAGAACAAGCTTTAGAAAATTCAAGTCTACTAGCATTTAAAGATCAGTTTCCAAATCAATTATCTGGTGGGATGCAACAACGTGTTGGTTTAGCTAGAGCATTGGCCAATGACCCAGAAATTTTACTAATGGATGAAGCTTTTTCAGCACTTGATCCTTTGATTCGTCGGGAAATGCAAGATGAGTTAGTTGATTTACAAGATAATGTGAAAAAGACGATTATTTTTATTACCCACGATTTAAACGAAGCGTTACGTATCGGTGATCGGATCGCTTTAATGAAAGACGGTCAAATCATGCAAATCGGAACAGGTGAAGAAATATTGACGAATCCTGCTAATGATTATGTTCGTACATTCGTTGAGGATGTCGATCGTTCTAAAGTTTTAACCGCTCAAAATATCATGGTTCCTGCATTAACAACCAATATTGAAATCGATGGTCCAACTGTTGCATTGACTCGTATGCGTCAAGAAGAAGTTAGTATGCTTTTAGCCGTTGATAAAAAACGTCAATTAAAGGGTGTCGTAAGAGCTGAACGTGCACTAGAAGCTCGTAAAGCTGGTAAACCTTTAACAGATTATGTAGATACTGATATTACTTCTATCGATAAAGATATGTTAGTCAATGACATATTCCAGATCATCTATGATTCACCCACACCCGTTGCCGTAACTGACAATAATAAATTGCTAGGTGTAGTCATTCGAGGCAGTGTTCTTGAAGCACTAGCAGAAACAGAGGTGAACATTCATGAATAATTATCAATTACCTGTAGCAAATTGGGTCGAAACGATTACAGAATGGATGACGAATACTTTTTCTGGTCTCTTCAGTTTCTTCCAAACAACTGGTCAAAACTTAATGGATGGAATCACTTCACTATTAGTCGCGATTCCACCACTACTATTTATTATCATTTTAACAGCAATTGCTTTCTTTATTTCAAATAAAAAAATTGGGTTAAGTTTGTTTACATTCATTGGTTTACTCTTTATCTATAACCAAAATTTATGGACAGATTTAATGAATACCGTGACGCTAGTTTTACTATCTAGTGTAGTTTCAATCGTCATTGGTGTACCACTTGGAATATTAATGGCTAAAAGTAATAAAGCCCAAAGTATTATTACACCTATCTTAGATTTCATGCAAACTATGCCTGGATTCGTTTACTTGATTCCGGCCGTTGCATTTTTCGGAATCGGTATGGTTCCCGGGGTTTTTGCCTCAGTAATCTTTGCATTACCGCCTACCGTCCGTTTTACTAATCTTGGGATTCGTCAAGTACCAAAAGAGTTGGTCGAAGCTTCTGATTCATTTGGGAGTACAGGCTGGCAAAAATTATTCAAGCTTGAATTACCATTAGCTAAAAACACAATCATGGCTGGTGTCAACCAAACGACAATGCTAGCACTTTCTATGGTGGTGATCGCATCAATGATCGGTGCACCAGGTTTAGGTCGTGGCGTTCTTTCTGCCTTACAACGTGCCCAAGTCGGAAATGGTTTTGTTAATGGTGTCGCATTAGTTATTCTAGCAATCATCATTGATCGCTTTACTCAAAATTTAAACAAGAAAAAAACAACTCCAGCAAAATCAAAACTATCTAAAAAACAAAAGATCAGCGGAATTGTTATTGCCGTTGTAGCTGTCATTGCTGTGATTGCAGGTTCTACTCTTTTCTCTTCTGCTAAAAACGATGAAAAAAATATTTCTCTTTCTTATGTGGAATGGGATACAGAAGTCGCTTCAACTCATGTAGTTGGTGAAGTTTTAAAGGATGTTGGCTATAATGTTTCATTAACACCACTGGATAATGCTATTATGTGGGAATCTATTTCAAAAGGTGAAACAGATGCTATGGTTGCAGCTTGGCTTCCTGGAACTCATGGTGAGCAATACAAGCAGTACAAAGATAAAGTAGATGATCTAGGTGAAAACTTAAAAGGTGCCAAATTAGGTATCGTTGTCCCTGAATATATGGACGTTGATTCAATCGAGGACTTAAAAGATCAAGCTGGTAAAAAAATTACTGGGATAGAACCTGGTGCAGGCGTTGTTGCTGCTGCAGAAAAAACACAAAAAGCATACAACAACTTAGCGGACTGGTCTGTCGAAACCTCTTCTTCTGGCGCAATGACTGTCGCACTTGGACAAGCCATTAAAAACAAAGAAGATATTGTTATTACTGGTTGGTCTCCTCATTGGATGTTTGCTAAATATGATCTTAAATATTTAGAAGATCCAAAAGGCACAATGGGTAGTGAAGAAACAATTCATACAATGGCTAGAAAAGGATTGGAAAAAGAAAATCCTGAAGCTTATACTATTTTAAAAAATTTCCACTGGACAAAAGAAGATATGGAATCTGTTATGTTAGAAATCAATAATGGAACCGAACCAACAAAAGCTGCAAGAGACTGGATCGACAGTCATTCAAAAGAAGTAGCTGAGTGGAAAAAATAATAAAAATGCTACCGTGAATTTTCTCGGTAGCATTTTTTATGGAGTAGTCATCATAAAAATAACCTAATGTAAGCTTATAAAATAAGTTTTTTATAACAGAAATAATTTCCAATGCAAATTTGACACGGGTTTGTCAACTAAAGTGTGTAACTGACAAATTTAAGAACGAAAAAGAACATTAAACCATTCCTAAATAACCTTCGGTTAAAAGGGTATAAGAAAGAAACCTTACCAAAAAAGGAAAATTTGATGTTCTTTTTTGATGCAACAGTGACTAGGAAATATATAAGCTATAAGTGTTGATGCGCTCAGAAAACTGTTCATTCGCCATTAATTGATTTAAGACCATTGGCCAATTGGGAATAAAACCAGCTTTCCATTTCTTTTCTAATTCTTTTACTCGTAGATAAAGAAGCTTTAAAAGGGCGGTTTCATTTGGAAATGCGCCTTTTTTAGTTACTTTTCTAAAGCTAGAATGAATACTTTCAATGGCATTTGTTGTGTACATAATTTTACGCACTGCGCTACCATAATCATAAAGTTGTTCCACATGAGAAAAATTACGTTTCCAAACCTCTACAGCACCTGAGTAGTGTGACCACCGTTTTTGAAAGGCATCAAAAGCACTCTGACAAGCTTTTAACGAAGGAGCACCATAAAACTTTTTCATTTCCCGAGAAAATTCCTTGTAGTCTTTATAAGGAACATACCGAAGCGCATTACGCACTAAATGGACGATACAGCGTTGAACGATCACCTTTGGAAAAATAGATTTTGCTCCATCTTCAAGACCAGAAACACCATCCATAGACATAAAGAAAATGTCCTGTACACCGCGAGATTTCAATTCATCAAAAATCTGCATCCAGCGGTTTTTACTCTCGGTTTCATTCAACCACAACCCTAAAATATCTTTTTTTCCTTTTAAATCATAGCCAAGAATTGTATAAACAGCGTATTCTTTGACTTCATAATTTTCTCTTAACGTCACATACATACAATCCACAAAAACAAAGGCATAACACTTCGCCAAAGGGCGATTTTGCCATTCCTCCAGTTCTGGAAGAACAGAATCGGTGATTGTAGAAATCATTTCGTGAGAAATGGAGAACCCATAAATATCATCAATGGTATGAGCGATGTCTCTTTGAGACATGCCTCTGGCATACATGGACAAAACCTTTGATTCGATAGCTGAAACATCCCGTTCACGTTTCTTAATAAGTTCTGGTTCAAACGTGGCTTCTCTGTCTCTAGGTACATCAATAGGGACTTCTCCAAAGCTTGTTTTTACTTTCTTAGAGCCGAATCCATTTCTTCGATTGTTCGTTTCTTTCTCCTGTTTTGAGTGAATATCGTAGCCTAAATGATGGGTCATTTCGCCTTGAAGCATTTGTTCAAATAAGGGACCAAAAATATCTTTTAGCGCTTCTTGCATGTCATCGACATTTTCAGGATTGTAGTTTTCTAGAATAGTTTTCGCTAGTTCGACGGTTTTAGAATCTCTTTTCTGTCTTGCCATATTCTCGCATCCTTTCATTTTTATTTTATCTGAATTTTCTTTACACGAAAAGAAAAACTGTATAAGTAACTTATCTAGAATTAGCTACTTACACAGTTTATTTTACACTCTCTTTGACACTCTCTTAGTTGTAACATATTTACTCAATTATTTTCTCCTTTTTTGAAGACTAATTTCTCCTTAGATTCTTAAAATAACTTTCTTTAATCTAAATTTTTATTACAAACTTTTTACTTCTAATGCAGAGTTCTCTTGCATAGCTTCGTACATAGCTTCTTTTAACACATCAAATAAATTTTCCCCATCACTTGTGACAAAATAGTCTGATAAGTTTTTAATATCTTTACTAATATTATTCTCCCATGGTGGTCTTTTTTCCAAATTTTCAATATCCCAAATAATCTTATCAGGAGAAATTTTCGAAAACTCCTCCTTAATAGTTTTTAATTCTTTTTGTGCTATATGAATATCTTCAACAGATATCTCACCTTCATACAAATTATTCATAACAATTGGGAATTTACTTCCCCACTTCATATTTTCTAAATTACCACATATAGTTGAAAAAAATGAATGAAAAAAGTCCCCAGTTCCTATTGAAAACCATAAAAAATCTACTTTGATTCCAACTGCCACTAATATCACCTCTTAAATATAATTTCTACGTTAGTTACCGATTTTTCTAATATTCTACTTCTAATTTGCTTTAAAACTTCATTTGATACATTTTGACCTCTAACATCAATCAAAATAGTTTGTTCTGTTCCGGATGGTAAATGTGCAACTCTACCTTTTATTTGTTTACTAACATTATTTACCAAATTATTTTGTCCAGAGATACTTTGGACATTATAATTTTTCACTTCTATACTGTGTCCTGATTTGTATAGCTCTGGACGAGTACTTCCTTTTGTTCCATATGGCACTTCTTCACCATTAATAAATGATTTTTGAGCATCATATCCTTTATATTCTAACTCTGCATCAATTTCTGATTGCCTCCAAGTTGGTCTTTTAGAGGGAACTTCTGCTCCTTGAACCTCTTCTATTTTACCATTGTTTACTTGCTTTGTTCCACTCGAAGTTGTAATTTTGTATGATGCATAAGTAAAACCTAAAATTTGGATTGCTTGCCCTAGTTCAGATTCATTTATCCAATTTACCCCATCTTCGATATATTGTGAACCTGCAACAATACCACCTAAAACTGGATTCAATTTTTCTCCAGTTACATAATTAATACCATTTCTCCAACCAGATTTTATTTTTTTATCGTAAGCATCATAAGTCATAAATTGAATTAAATCGGAATCAAGATAATTTCCTGCTTTTGATAAATATCTATATAACTCTGGATTCGTTATACCATAACCTGTTTTTTTGTCCTCTATTTGCCATGAAATTTTTGGGTTTCCATCTGCATCTGTATAGATTACTGCATAGACATTATATTTTTCTAGTTCTTTATTCTTCTTTTCATTTATTCCATGTATGTTATCCTGATAAAGTTTCCATTTATCGCCTATAGTATCTCTCCAAGATAAATCTTTTGGAATAGTAAATGTTCCTGTTGCTCTATTCCATGCAGTACTTGTATGCGCTAGTCCACTATTTATTGCACTTTGCAAACTAGAGATTTCAGAAAATAAATTGGGTGAACTTGCATTAAATGCTAATAATTTACGTAATTGCTCTTCCAATTTTTGTTTTGTTGCACTATACATTCCAATCAACATAGAATTAGCATTCAATTGAAACGATTTTGTTATATCAGGTGTTTTTGAGGAATTTAATTCTCTTCGAATATCTTCTGCTTGATTTAATAATCTATTTGCTTGTCTAATCTTTTCTTCTAACTCGGATTGTTTTAAATTTCCACTGTCCACTTGAGAAATATATTCTTGCGGAAATTTCTTAACTGCCTTTTCAACTGCTTCAGAAAGTAAAATACCTCCTTGTGCTAACGGATACAAAACCGATTGAAAATATGCTTTTGCTGAATCATAAGCTTTTCCTGTTAAAAATGGGGCATTTAAAGTAAAATCATTGATTGCTTTTTGCAACTCCTGATATCCTTCTACTTGTGATTTACACATGGCTGATACACTCGTAGCTTGATTTTGGGAGGACGAAACATACATATCAACACTCATTATTTTCCATCCTCCTCTGCAAACGCTTTTCTCTTTTCATAACCGATATCATCTAATTGGTTCAAAACTTTCTTTTTTTGTATACGTAATTCTTCTTCATCATTTTCTAAACAATCCATTACTTGTCTTGATTTTTGAGAAAATTCATCAAAAATTGATTTGAAAAAATTTCCTTGTTCATTTTTATCAAACTGATAACAAATATCATCAAAAAAATGTCTTACCTCATGGAAATGTTGATCATAGGTTTCTCTAACTCGTTTTAATTGATTTACTTCACCAATTAATGTTTCTTCTTTTAAATATAATTGCTTCTCTTCTGTTTGGATATCCTCTAACCTTCTCATTTACCTAACCCACCAATTGGCTTAAATAGAGTTTTTGCAACTGTCTGGTCTAAAACTTCGAAATCTTTTGCCACACTTTGCAGATTATTAGATGCTGTAAACACTGCCTGTGCTACCTTAGTGGCTGTTTCTTGTGCAGCAGTAATAGCTTCTTGAGCATTTGTATTTCCTGCCACTGTTGTTCGGGAATCACTATTTATGCTTGATTGTTGTATTAACCTATCTGTTGCACTTCTTAATGCAGTAGCTTTTTGATTTGCACCTGCCAAATCACTTTTTATTGCCATCAGTTACCCCTCCTCATAAAACTAATTGTAATAAAATATTATCACACATATCATTTTTATAATAGTTAATTTTTACTTTTTAATATATATTTAGTTCTAAAATTAAAATATTAAAATTTATAATATTTCTGATTCCCTTTTTTTCTAACTTTTACTAAATAAAATGTGAAAAAAGTGATTGCAAAAATTCCTTCACAATCACTAATCTCGTATTAAATTTTCGGAAAATATTTATTGGTAAAACTAACCATTTTTCTTTTTGAAATTTTGAACTCTTCTTACACACCTTTAGGCATTTTTTCGACAAAAATAACCACCGCTGGGTAGGCGGTGGCAAGGAGTTCTTTTTACTTGAGGAGTAAAAATGAAAAAGTGTTTTGTTTGGGTTTGTTATTGGGTATACATACATATTAAACTGAAGATTTGAAGAAACTATGCCCAAATCATTTAGGTTTTCTATAGAATAGTTAAGAAAAAGTAAATAGCACTATTTTGATAAAATAAAATAGCTAATAACAACATCAACCCATTTTAACGCCTATAAATTTTTTGCCATTTAGGTGAAAACAACTAAAATTAATGTACTAAAAATAGAAAGAATTAAGATTAAAACTTCAGAAATAAGAGAAAATTCACAATAACTTGAAACGTACCAAAGAGTGATCGATCAACATTTAATTTGAAATTTCCAGCTTCTTGTTATTTTCGTAAATTCTCACTTGATTTCTTGGAGATTAGAACTTCAATCCAGACCTCTGATTCCTAGAACTAATTTTTATTTTTCTACTTCTGTGATGACAGAATTCGTTTTTTCTTGTATAGATTCTTCATTTGAACTACTTATTTGAGAGGTTTTTTCGTCTTTGTTGGATTCATTGAGTTCATTTTTTTTATTGCTGCAGCTACATAGGATGAGCAGTAAAATTACTACAACGATTAACTTTCTTTTCATTTTGATCCCTTTCTTTTTGTTCTATATCCTAAAACAATCAAAATGATACCGATCCCTACGACAGGTAACATATAATTCATTGTTTCTCCAGCATTTAGAAGTTTCCCTTTATAAGAACTATTTATATTTCCCGGTGTCTCAGGCCGGCTAGGAGTAGTCGTAATAGTTATTTCTGGTTTCTCAGGATCTAATGGTTCATCTGGATCTTCAGAATTTTCCGGAGGCACTGTTCCATTTACAATCGCGATATTTTTAATTGTTCCTGTCGCTTGTTCTGTGACTTTTACTTTGAAGGACACAACGACTTCTTCTCCGCCTTTTAGACTGCCTAAGTTTTGTGTATCCAATTGTTGGCCATTCACTTGATTGTCTGGTAAGGCTTTTGTTGCTCCATCCGGATAGGTTGCTTTTAATGTTCCAGATTCATAACTTAATCCTGCTGGAATTGTGTCGCTTACTTGTACATTATTTACAATCGTCTCTGCTGCAGATTTATTTTTAGCAGACACACGATATTCAATAATATCTCCAACTTTAACGGTTTGATTGTCGATGGATTGCCCTGCTTCATCATAGGCTTTCTTACTTGTCTCCAATGTTCCGGCTTTTGGCATTACTTCCGTCGGAACTCCTGGAATTTCAGGTTCTTTGGGTTTGTTTGGATCTACTGGATCCGTCCTAGGCGTTATGGCCTGTGCTTTATTTACAACAGTCGATCCTGTCGCTTCTTCTCCCACTATTGCTTTAAATTCAACAGTTGCTGTTTCATTTTTATCATTAACTATCACATTCGGTACAGTTAAGACATTATTTTTCCATACATCAGTGTCGTCTTGTGCTTGACCGTTGAATGTTGTTGTTCCTGGCACATAATTTAGATTTGACGGTAACCTATCGATAATACTTCCATTCCATTGACCCGTTCCGTCTTTATGTGTCAATTTAATTGTATACGTAACCGTATCTCCTGGATAGACTTTCGTTTCTAATGTCCCGTTGACTAATTTTTCTCCCGTCACTTCTCCCGGTATACCTACGGATACTTGTGGTTTATCTGGATCCAATGGTTTGTCTGGATCTCCAGGATTGTCTGAGGGTACTGTTCCTTTTACGGATGCAACATTTTTCATCGTTCCTGTCGCTTGTTCTGTTACCTTTACTTTAAAGGACACAATGACTTCTTCTCCACCGTCTATACTGCCCAAGTTTTCTGTATCCAATTGTTGACCATTCACTTGACTGTCCGGTAAATTTTTAATTGTTCCATCTGGATAGGTTGCTTTTAATGTTCTGGCTTCGTAACTTAATCCTGATGGTATTGTATCACTCACTTGCACATTATTTATAATCGCATCTGCTGCAGATTTATTTTTAGCAGACACACGATATTCAATAATATCTCCAACTTTAACGGTTTGATTGTCGATGGATTGCCCTGCTTCATCATAGGCTTTCTTACTTGTTTCAAATACGCCCACTTTTTTAATTACTTTTGTTGGTACTTCAGGTATTTCGGGTGCCTTTGGATTGTTTGGATCTAATGGATCAATCGGCGGTGTTGGTTGCGCCTCTGCTTTGTTCACAACAGTTGTTCCTAGCGCTTCTTCGCCTAGGATCGCTTGAAATTCTACAATCGCTGTTTTGTTTTTATCATTAACAGTCACGTTCGGTAAAGTTAGGACACCGTCTTTCCATACAACACTATCGTCTTGTGCTTGACCGTTGAATGTTGTTGTTCCTGGCACAAAACTTAAGTTTTGCGGTAACGTGTCCATGATACTTCCACTCCATTGACCTGTTCCAGCTTTATGTGTCAATTTGATCGTATAGATCAGCGTATCTCCTGGGTAGGCTTTCGTTCCGGTTGTTCCATTGACTAATTTTTCTCCCGTCACTTCCCCTGGTATACCTACAGATACTTGTGGTTCTTCCGGATCCAATGATTTTTCTGGATCTCCAATATTTTCTGGTGGTACTGTTCCTTTTACGATTGCAACGTTTTTAATCGTTCCTGTCGCTTGTTCTGTTACTTTTACTTTGAAGGATACAACGACTTCTTCTCCACCTTTTAGACTGCCTAAGTTTTCTGTATCCAATTGTTGCCCATTCACTTGACTGTCTGATAAGGTTTTTGTTGTTCCATCTGGATAGGTCGCTTTTAATGTTCCAGCTTCGTAACTTAATCCTGTTGGAATTGTATCACTCACTTGCACATTATTTACGATCGTCTCTGCTGCAGATTTATTTTTAGCAGATACACGGTACTCGATAATATCCCCAACTTTGACAGTTTGATTATCAATAGATTGTCCTGCTTGATTGTATCCACTTTTACTTGTTTCTAATGCTCCCGCACTTGGCACTACTTCTGTCGGTACTTCCGGTATTTCGGGTACCTTTGGATTATTTGGATCTGATGGATCAATCGGCGGTGTTGGTTGCGCCTCTGCTTTGTTTACAACTGTTGTTCCTAACGCTTCTTTTCCAGCAGTTGCCTGAAATTCTACTATCGCTGTTTTATCTAAGTCATTAACAGTCACATTTGGTACGGTTAAAACACCGTCTTTCCATACAACACTATCGTCTTGTGCTTGACCGTTAAAAGTTGTTGTTCCTGGCACAAAAGTTAAGTTTTGCGGTAACGTGTCTGTAATGCTTCCACTCCATTGACCTGTTCCATTTTTATGTGTCAGTTTAATCGTATAGGTCAGCGTATCTTCTGGGTAGGCTTTCGTTCCGGTTGTTCCGTTGACTAATTTTTCTCCTGTCACTTCTCCTGGTATGCCTACAGATACTTGTGGTTCTTCTGGATCTAGTGGTTTATCTGGATCGTTAGGGTTTTCAGATGGTACTATTGCTTTTACCGTCGCGACATTTTTAATTGTTCCTGTCGCTTGTTCTGTTACTTTTACTTTGAAGGACACAACGACTTCTTCTCCGCCTTTTAGGTTGTTCAGATTTTCTGTGTCCAATTGCTGACCATTCACTTGACTATCTGGTAAGGCTTTTGTTGTTCCATCTGGATAGGTTGCTTTCAATGATCCAGCTTCGTAACTTAATCCAACTGGAATTGTATCGCTTACTTGTACATTATTTACAATCGTCTCTGCTGAAGATTTATTTTTAGCAGACACGCGATACTCAATAACATCTCCGACTTTAACCATCTGATTATCGATGGATTGTCCTGCTTCGTCGAACGCTTTTTTACTTGTTTCTAATGCTCCCGCACTCGGTACTACTTCTGTTGGTACTGCTGGTATTTCTGGTGTTTTTGGATTGTTTGGATCTGACGGATCAACTGGCGGTGTTGGTTTAGCCTCTACTTTGTTCACGACAGATGTTCCTACTGCTTCTTTTCCAACAATTGCTTGAAATTCTACTTTTGCTGTTTTATCTGAGTCATTGAGGGTCACGTTGGGTATGGTTAAAACACCGTCTTTCCATACAACATTGTCATCTTGTGCTTGACCGTTAAAGGTTGTTGTTCCTGGTACAAAACTTAAGTTTTGCGGTAAAGTGTCAGTAATACTTCCACTCCACTCACCGGTTCCATCTTTATGTGTCAAGTTAATCGTATAGGTCAGTGTATCTCCTGGATAGGCTTTCGTTCCGGTTGTTCCATTGACTAATTTTTCTCCCGTCACTTCTCCTGGTGTTATTATTCCAGAGAATTGGGCAGAAACTTCATTAGTACTCGATTTATCAGTATCGAATGTACGGTCTGCTGTGTTAGGTACATCTAATAAAACTCCTACTTGATATTTTTTTATTTGTTCAGGAGTGAGATTATCTTTTAACGTTGTTGAAATTTTCATTATATAGTACTGACCATAGTTATTTACATTAGTCAAAAAAGTCGGTTGTGCAGAAGCCGTCACTTTTTGACCGTTTGTTTGTATAGTAAAGTTATTAGATACATTTGTTCCTAATCCATTGTAAATTTGAACATTATTTATTGTTAAAACATCTTCAATAGTATCTTCTAAAATAAACGATGAATATTGATTATCTTCTGTTCTATTAGGCATTAGTTGCGTAATATTAAATGTCGCATTTTTTTCTTCTAACGTCTTATTTTCTACTTCTTTTATAGGATCTGGATTATCGAAATTTCCAGGGAATAATCTACTGAATCCAATAGTACTGCCTACACTACCAGAACGCTCTGCCCCAGGTTTTAATTTAACTTTAGTCGTCGGTCCAAAAGTAATAGAAAATGTATTTCTAGGATCATTCAAACTGACCGAATTACCATCCGTGCTTTGTCTGGCAACCCCTGATACAGTCCCAGCTGGAAGTTCAATCTGGTTTAATACATTGTTTCTCACCACCAGACTTTGAACGATATTTGTTTCTGGATAAAATGCCAACCACTCCTGTAGATCCAATTGTCCCATATTAAAATGTCCTGTAATTTCTGCAGCTTCATTTGTGTCTTCATAAAAAAATCGATATTCTAGTACTGGCGGTAATGAAGACGGTGTATTCCTTATAGATCCTGGCTGGAAGTCCCCTAGTGTAGGAGCGCCTGCAGGGATATTTTTAATAACTATTTGAAATTCGTCTCCCGTAAACTCAACTGGGACTACATTCATTCCTAATTTTCTTCCATTATAATATCCGATATTATCGAATTTAACGTACGTATTCTGGCTAGCAGTAACAGTAGCTTTCCTTATATAGACAGTATCTTGAGAGCCTAAGGATACTTCTGCACCATTTTCAATATACGTTGTTTTCGTTTCTGAGGTGAAAATAGGAGTAAATGAATATTTTGAATCTATAAATGTATTTGGATCCAATATAGTAACATAAGGCGCATCTACTATTTTTCCGATAACTTTAGGACCTGTCGTTATATCAGGGCCTACAGGACCATTTTCACTAGTAGCTCTTTCCATGCCAGAGCTTGGGGGAGCATTTGATGCTTCTTCGCTATTGGCTACGGCACTATTTTCCAAATGATCTTCTGTTGCTTGTGTTGGTTGTGCTACTTGTTCTTCTTGACTTTTTTCAATCTGAGAATTTTGTATTTGCTCTGATGATTCTTTATTTTTTTCGTTTTCTTCTTTTGATGTTTGCTCTGTGGAAGAAACCGAACCCTCTTCTTGTGCTATGCTCGCCATAGGGCTCACATATTGTCCGACCAACATTGCCATTATCAATATTTTTACTAGTTTCTTCATCCTAATTCTCCTAAACGTTTTTTATTTTCAACTCACAAGACCTACTGTCAATAGCCCCCACTCCTTTCAAATAGCTATTCACTTTTTTTAAAATTAAAAAAATAAATTAAAATTGAGAATGCCACACGATTGATTTACATTTGAAAGCCCTTTAAAAATACTGCTTAAACTAGCTAAGATAGTAACCCAAATAATTACTTTTATAGTTAAGAAATAATTATATAAATAATTGTAAAAAACGAACAAATAACTATCAGAAGAGCTTGGGACATAAGTCCTAACGAAAAATCCAGATACCAATCAACTTAATTGGCATCTGGATTATTTTTTTGTACAAAAATAAGAACACCTTTGCTAAAATAAAAGTAACTACTCAAATAAATTAGTGAGGTGTTCTTATGTTTAAAAATTATACCACAAATCAAGTCATTCTTCCTCTAGATTTTAGTTTTCAGTTAGAAAAAAATGATATCGCATTTGTTATTGATCAATTAGTGGAAAGTATCCCCGAGGCACGTTTTCTTCCTTTTCATCATCAAATGGGCCCTTCTTCTTATCATCCAAAAATGATGATGAAGATGATTTTATGTGCCTATACACAATCCGTGTTTTCTGGTCGAAAGATTGAAGCTCTAACGAAAGATAGTATCCGGATGATGTGGCTCACTCAAAGTTATCAGCCTAGCTATCGAACGATCAATCGTTTCCGTGTGAATCCCTTAGTGAACGCACTCCTTCGGGAGTGCTTCGTCCAATTCCGTAGTCAATTAGTCAAGGAACAATTAATCGATGAAGAAGCTATTTTTATCGATGGCACAAAGATTGAAGCCAACGCAAATAAATATACCTTTGTTTGGAGAAAATCCATTGATAACTTTGACAAAAAACTCACCGAAAAATCAACCTTTCTTTATGATGAACTATTGAAAAATACAATTATTCCTGAAATTGAGCGCGAGTCCGAAAAAGAATTATCTGTCACTGAATTAGGCAAGATTGAAGAAAATCTCGCGCATGTTGTAGAAAAGTTTACAGATAAAATCGAACAAGCAAAGGATGGAATTACGCGCAAATCAATTCGTTCTAAACGAAAAGTTCCAAAAAAATTAAGGAAACTTTTCAAAGACTTTAAAGAGCGAAAACTCGCTTATCAAAAACATAGACAGATTTTAGGACAACGAAACAGCTATTCTAGAACAGATCCAGATGCCACTTTTATGCGCATGAAAGATGATCATATGAAAAATGGTCAGTTGAAAGCAGGTTATAATCTTCAAATCGCCACGAACAGTCAGTATATTTTAGGCTATGATCTTTTCTCAAATCCAACAGATACACGAACATTGCGCCCTTTTTTAACCACTTTAAAAGAGTGTTTCTTTGATCTGCCAAACTATATTGTCGCAGATGCCGGCTATGGAGGAGAAGAAAACTATCAAGCGGTTTTAGAGGATCACGAGCGAACACCACTCATCACTTATGCCATGTACCATAAAGAACAGAAGAAAAAGTTTAAACAAAATCCGTTCCTTCCAGCAAACTGGCCGTACCAAGAATTAGAGGATACGTTTCTTTGTCCAAACGGACGAAAAATGAATTTTCGAAACTATTCTATTCGTACAGATAAATATGGCTTTAAACGTTATTTAAAACGGTATGAATGTGAAGACTGCTCGAATTGTCCTCTTCGAAGCCAGTGTACAAAAGCGAAGAGTGACAAGAATCGTGAGATTCAAAAGAACATGAATTGGGAATACTTTAAAGCAAGAATTCAACAGCTGCTTTCAGAAGAAGAAACAGGTAAACTCTATCGTCAACGAAAAATTGACGTCGAACCTGCTTTCGGACATTTGAAGGCTTGTTTAGGGTTCACTCGGTTCTCTGTTCGAGGGAAACAACAGGCACACAATGAAATTGGGCTTGCGCTAATGGCTGTAAATTTGAGAAAATATAGGCTAAGTAAGCTATCAAACAAGAATAATTCTCCCAAGAAACTAAAAAACAGAAGACTAAAAATCATTTTTATGATTTTCGGTCTTCTGTTTTATTTGTCTTAAGACTTATGTCCCAAGGTCTTTGGATACTTATTCTTATATAATTTTAGAGATTAATTTTTCTTATTATTCATTAAAGTAAATTTAACATCTTAGATATATTTTGTAAAATATTAGGGAATTAATATGCTAAAAAGGATATTTTTTGTTTTCTATTGCGAAAGTATAACATTGATTTTTAGAAGCTTCAGAACTATTAAACGATGAATTTTTTAAACACATCCTCTATTTTTTATATAAAAATAATCTGCAAATTACCTTCTAATGTTGGTAATAAATCACTGACATCTTTTTATATAAAACAAAGAAAAAACATCCTGTTATTCTTTAAAATGAATTCTATTAAGAGATGTCACTTTTACTCGACACAAGAACGTCTCTCTTTTTTGAGTTATCGCATGTTTAAAATATTTATCCATTGAAACTGACCTTGCTCCCAATTTTTTTATTTCGATAAATTTAAATCGGTTAAAAAAATCATTTCTGCTATATGTTTTATTAGAACCGATTGCTTAAATTACTATCAATGAAGATCGTTAATTATCTTATTTTAATAGAACAATAGCATTTTTAATTAATCTTATTAACGTACTTTATGCGTTGCATAATACTTAGAATTTTAACCTTAGCTGTTCTCTGTATTTGTCCTATTTTGAGTACAAAAAAGGGCTCTATACTTTCTGATATTGGTGAGAAATCACCAGCATCTTTTTTTATGCAAAAAAAATAGAAAAGACACCCTGATATCCTTTAGAATTAAGTCGTCTAAAACCATTCAAAAAGGAGGAAATTAAGATATCTTACACCAATCTTATCAAAAATACCTTAGATATTCTAAATTTAAATATTACTTTTACTGAAAATTCTTTAGAAAAAGAACGCATTAAGGGGCGAATTTGTCAGGTATTTTCTGGTACATTAGTCTATTTAGCCCACTCCTATCCCCATTGTGGAGAAAAAAAGGGAAGATTATTCGTTGGGGATATACTACTTGTCTTATTTTAATGAACGATGAGTCTGAGTATCAAACGTATTTGCGTTTTAAGAAACGCCGTTTCTTCTGTCATTCCTGTAAAAGAACGTTCGTCGCTGAAACAAGTCTGATCCAAAAAGGGTGTTCGATTTCTAAAAAAGTGAAGCTATCCATTGCCGATCAATTAAAAAAGGTTACGTCTATGAGTGAAATTGCGCGTCAAAAGAAGGTCTCTGTCTCTTCTGTTTATCGTATCTTGAAACAATTTTATGAACCGAAAAAAATCATTCGTCTGACCTTGCCGGAAGTCTTTTGTTTTGATGAATTTAAATCGGTTAAACAGGTCGCTGCTTCTATGAGTTTTATCATGATGGATGGATAGACAAGACACTTGATTGATGTCATTGAAAACCGTCAATTGTACTTTTTAGAACGTTATTTTTCAAGATTTTCTTTGTCTGTTCGTGAACGTGTAAAATATATCGTTTGCGATATATACACGCTTTGTTTCTCTTTAGTCAAAAAATTATTTCCGATGACTCAAATCATTCTTGATTGTTTCATATTGTCCAACACATTGGACGAACTCTTTTAAAACACCGTATTCAACGAATGAATCTGCTTCTCCAGAAAGGAACTGTAGAGGTAAAAAAATACTGGAAACTTCTTCAAAAGAACCAATCGAAGCTCGATTTTGAAAAACGACATTGCCGTCCTTCCGTGCCTATTTAACAGAAACAGAATTCGTAGATCGACTTCTTACATATGACAAGGAATTAAAAGCTGGGTACACCTGTTATCAAGATATTCTTTATGCCGTACAAACAAGAGATTATACACGATTTCACACGTTGTAGAAAAAGAATATCCTACTATTACCAAACGGTTTATTTAACCTTTAGGAAGGTTCAAAATGAATTTAAAAACGTCCTCGAATTACCTTATTCCAATGGAACGTTGAACTGTTTGAACAACCAGATCAAAGTGTTAAAGAGAAATGCGTATGGGTTTCGTAACTTTTATAACTTTAAATTGAGAATTGCTTTATGTTTTGGTACCGTTCTTTTTCAACCAAATAGAAAAACCTAGAGGAATTTTCCTCTAGGGTCTCTTCATTATTATTGATTTAATTCTTTAGACATTCTTACCAACATTAGTTGACAAAGAGCTATTCTTTACTTAGGTGTTACATAAGCTAATGTATTCGCTGTGTCTTTATCGATGACTCTGAATGAAACTACACCAAGACCTGCAACATTCATTTCTGAAATTAGAATGGAACCATCATCATAAACATGTTCAACAAACGCTACATGTCCATATGTTCCATCCGCACCAGCAACAGTTGGTTGGAAGCTGACAGCCGTTCCAGCTTTAGGTTTGTTAGATACTTCATAACCATTGGCTTTTCCAGTTGTTCCCCAATCCATTCCATTCCCCATCGTGGTCTCTACATAACCTTCTAATTGAACAATGCGGTTGTATACATATTGCGTGCAATTTCCTATAGCATAAGCTTCTGAACCAGAGTAAGTTTCTCCAGTATATTCTTTAAAATCACTATCTGGATGACTATCTGAAACTATGATTCCACTAGTTGAAGTAGATGGTTTTTCTTTGTCATATTCAGTCAAGTCATACTCTTCGATAAAAGCATTTAATTTTTGATCATAGCTAGTATCAGTAGCATACAAACCCGTTAAAGATTTAGTCGCTTCACGATAGCTTACTGCATTTGATTTCCAAGTACCTGAATAAATCGTTTTATTTGAATCTATACCTTCCTTCATCAACTTAGCATAGTCTTCAAATGATTCTTTATAACCAGGGTATTTCTTGAACGCTGCATCGATGGTAAACCAATTGCCTGATCCGTCATCTTCTTGAGTAGAAAAGACAACTTTTTCTCCTTTGTATTCACCCTTGATCCCAAAAAGATTGTGATAAGGTTGTTGACTTAAATCACTATTGCCAGAACCTGATTCTAAAATTGCTTGTGCAATCATAACTGAAGCATATAAATCATTTTTTTGGCCTACAGCACGAGCTTTTTCACCAATACGGCGAATGAACGTTTCTGTTGGTTCATTCTTAACGATTTTGATTGTTTGATCCAATTGTGCTTCAGTAGGCACGTGATCAGTCGTTGGCTGAACTGGTTGTTCCGTAACAGTTTCAACTGGAGCACTCGGTTGTGTCTCATCTGTCACTTCTTGACTGCTTGTAGGAGGTTGTACCTCCTCTGTAGATTCTGTGCTGTTATTGGTTTCACTGCTGCCTGTTTCCGTCTCTGATGTAGACGAATCTGTCGTTGTTGTAGAGTCTTCTGTTGAAGAACTTTCAGTTGTTTCAGGTGTTGCCTCTTCAATTGTGCTTGACTCTGAATGTGTTAATTCATCCGCATGACCAACAACTGGAATTAAATTGACACTGAGCAGTACACAAATCATCTGCAGTGATAATATTTTTCTCTTCATTCCTTTTAGTTCCTCTCAAAATATATTAAAGATTCTGATGTTTTTATTGGTTTCTTCTTCCTTTTAAATAAAAACGTTTAAAGCACTTACTACTAAACTGATTTTTTGATCGTCCTAGTAATTAAAATAGCTTGATGATGAAATGCGAAAAATCCCCAACGACTACTGCGTTTTCATTCCTCTTTAAACTATCCAACTACCCTACCTCTAAAAACTTCGTTTAACCTTCTACAAGTTATATTGATTTTACCATAGGTATATCGAAAAATCATGTATTTGATTTAAAAGTTTCGAAAGTTTCGAAAAAAATTTACGCTTCAGACAAAGAATGATCTCTTTTCATCTGGCTTCTTGTCATTTTAGATAAACTTCTCTTTTTCTTCATCATTTTTATATTCCGATGTGTATTGAATGATCATTCGCTGAATGTCTTTGCTGCGGTCACTTTGATAGTTTCTGATCAACACTTCCCAAAGCTCAAAAACTAACTGTCTATTCGCTGCTAATAAATCAGCTAAGTTTGCAATTCCCACTTGAAGACCTGAAATGAAAGCATAAACTGGATTACCTTCTATAATCGTCTTTCATCGCCCAATGCAATCTTCAGTGAGTGCAGAACATAAAACATCTGGAGCATCACGTTCAAAACTTAAATCAAACGAAAATAGGCTAGGATATAACCCGTAAAGTTATGTCCTAACCTCTTTGAAACAATTGGGAAATTTATAGCTGAAACACTCATTATTTCCGATACATCTTAAACTCAAGAAACAAATCATTATAAATTCCCAAATATTTTGCACCTAAGTCTTCATAAACTTCTAAATGCTTGATCACTTCATCATTTGGATAAAATTGTTCATCGCTAGAAATTTCTTTGGGCAATAATTTTTTTGCAGCCTGATTAGGTGTTGAATAGCCAATATATTCTGCATTTTGAGCAGCATTTTCAGGTCTCAACATAAAATTGATAAACGCATACGAACCTTTGATATTTTTTGCGGTTTTAGGGATCACGATATTATCAAACCAAAGATTAGAGCCTTCTGATGGAATCACATAATGAAGATGTTCATTCCCATCGAGCATTTCAGCAGCTTCACCAGAAAACGTTACAGCGGCTGCGCTTTCTTCATTGATCATATACATTTTAATTTCATCAGCTACGATCGCTTTGACATTTGTCGTTAATTTATTTAATTTATTTGTTGCTTCACGCAGCTCTTGATTGTTCTTGCTATTTAGAGAATAGCCTAAACTGTTTAAAGAGAACCCTAATACCTCCCTTGCTCCATCAATCAGCATCACATTGTCTTTCAATTCTGGTTTCCACAAATCATTCCAATGTTTTATTTCATCTTCTCCGATAAATTTGTCATTATAGATGATGCCTAAAGTTCCCCAAAAATAAGGGATCGAATAGTTATTTTGTGGGTCAAAATCTAAATTCAAAAAACGTTCATCGATATTTTGTAGTCCAGTTAGTTTCTTATGATCGATTGCTAATAACATTTTTTCTTTCATCATTTTTTGAATCATATATTCAGAAGGAATCGTGATATCATAAGCCGTTCCCCCCTGCTGGATTTTCGTAAACATTGCTTCGTTTGAATCAAAGGTTTCATAATTGACTTTATACCCTGATTCCTTTTCAAACTTACGTAATAAGTCTGGATCGATATAATCCCCCCAATTATAAATCGTCAAGGTATCAGCACCAGCCATTCCGCTGGCTTTTTCCAGTTGACGGACGCTTAAAAAAAGAATCAGGATGATCGCTAAAATACCGATAAACAAAGATTGTAGTTTTTTCATTTAAGTTTAGCCACCTCGCTTTGTTCTCGACGTATTTTTTTCATGCGCTTAGAGGTATTATCTTGGCTGATAAAATAATAACCAATGACTAAAATCATAGAAAAAATAAACACTAGCGCACTTAACGCATTGATTTCTAAACTGATTCCTTGTCTTGCTCTGGAATAGATTTCAACAGAAAGAGTCGAGAATCCATTTCCTGTAACGAAAAAGGTCACCGCAAAATCGTCTAACGAATACGTAAATGCCATAAAATAACCCGCAATGATCCCTGGTGCTAAAAAGGGCAAAATAATATTCTTGATGACCTGCACATTATTAGCACCTAGATCGCGCGCGGCATCCACCATCGAGTCATTCATTTCTTGTAGTTTTGGCAGCACCATTAGCACTACGATCGGAATACTAAATGCGATATGTGACAATAATACACTAGTAAATCCCAAACTAATAAAACCTACAGCTGTAAAAAAAATCAAAAAACTTGCACCAATGATCACGTCTGGCGAAACAAGCAAAATATTATTAAAACTCATCAAGGTCGTTCTTGTTTTTCTACGCCTTGTATAATAAATCCCCATCGCACCAAATGTACCAATGATTGTTGCTAATAACGCTGATAAAAAAGCCAATAAAAAGGTGTTTAACACAATGATCAACAACCGTGTATCTTCAAATACAGCAGTATAATTCGCAAGCGTAAAACCAGTAAATTGGTTCATCGTATCGGTGTCATTGAATGAGTAAAAAATCAGATAGAAAATTGGCGCATACAATAAAGCAAAAACGATGATCAGATAAAGATAAGACCATTTAATTTTTTTCTTTGTCATTTCACCCGCCCCTTTTTCTTCTTCTCACCTGTCAACAACATCACGATAAACATCGCAACAATCAAAATAACACCAATCGTTGAACCCATCCCCCAGTTTTGTGTCACCATAAAATGTTCTTCAATCGCTGTTCCTAATGTGATCACACGATTTCCACCAATCAATCGTGTCAACATGAATAAGGACAAAGACGGTATAAAGACGGCTTGAACGCCACTTTTTACACCGTTCAATGAAAGCGGAAAAATCACTCGTTGAAAAGTTTCAACACTATTCGCGCCAAGATCTCGACTGGCACTGATCAACGAAGGATTCAACTCCTCAAGCGCATTGAAAATCGGTAAAATCATAAACGGAATTTCAATATACGTCGCTACAAATAGAAAACTAAAATCAGTAAATAATATTTGCTGTGGCCCAATGCCTAGAAAGCCTAAAAATTGATTGACATTCCCATGAATACTAAAAATCCCAATAAATGCGTAAGCTTTCAGCAAAAGATTCACCCACGTCGGTAAAATCACCAGCATCAGCCATAATTGTTTATGTTTCAACTTTGTCAAAAAATACGCTGTTGGGTAACTGATCAAGAGTGTAAACAAGGTTATCAAAAACGCATACCAAACTGAATTAAGCGTCATACTTAAATAAGTGCCTGAAGTAAAATAAGTTCGATAATTTTCTAAAGTAAATTGTCCATTCATATTAAAGAAAGACTGATAAATAATCATTAAAACGGGCGCAATCACAAAGAATAGCAGCCACATCATATAAGGAATCGAATAAATCCGACGCATTGTTTTCATTATTACTCCTCCTATTCTTCGTAACTTTCTAAGCGGGCATCGAATTCTTCCTCTGACTCATTAAAACGCATCACATGAATGTCTTCTGGTTCAAAGAATAAACCAACTTTTGCCCCTTCTGTCGCTTTTTTAGTGGAATGAACCATCCACTCATTTTGATCTTCATCATAACAAATGATTTCATAGTGAACCCCACGAAATAACTGTGTATCAACCGTCACGACTAATTTCCCTTTATCTGCAGTGGTGATTGTCAAATCTTCAGGACGCAACATTATTTCAACTGCTTCAGCTTGGCGCATCCCACCATCCACACATTCAAAACGTTTTCCTACAAATTCTACTAAATTATCTTCGATCATCGTCCCGTTAACAATATTACTTTCCCCCACGAAATCTGCTACAAAGTGATTGATTGGTTCATCATAAATATCAACTGGCGTACCACTTTGCACGATATGACCTTTGTTCATAACAAAAATTTCATCGCTCATCGCTAGCGCTTCTTCTTGATCATGGGTAACAAATATAAAAGTAATGCCTAGACGTTGCTGTAACTCACGTAACTCATATTGCATATCCGTTCGTAATTTTAAATCCAACGCAGAAAGTGGCTCGTCTAAAAGCAGCACTTTAGGTTCATTCACAATAGCACGCGCAATCGCTACACGCTGACGTTGACCACCAGACATTTCGCTGATTTCTCGAGTTTCATAACCAGGTAACTGAACCATGCGTAGCGCATCTTTAACTTTTTTCTCAATATCTGTTTTCGCTATCTTTTTGATTTTAAGCCCAAATGCTACATTATCAAATACATTCATATGTGGAAACAAGGCATAATCTTGAAACACAGTATTCACTTGGCGTTTATTTGCTGGAATATCGTTAATTCTATGACCATCAAAATAAATATCACCTTCGGTAGCATCGACAAAACCCGCTAAAATACGTAAAATCGTTGTTTTCCCACAACCTGAAGGACCGAGTAACGTATAAAACTTTCCCTGTTCTATATCAAAACTGACATTTTTCAGCACTTTTTCATCATCATATTGTTTGACGACATTTTCAAATGTAATAATATTTTTTTTCACTCGCTGATCCTCCTTTAATAAAAGTATACTGGACTCTTTATAGCTCGAATGAAAAATAATAAAATCAGAGTGTGACGTTCTTTCTCACAATTGAATTTTATCTTTTTCTCGAGAAGCTGGCCTTAAAACCAGACATTATAAATAAGATTCTGTTGCAACGATCAATACGCGACTTTTCCCTTTTGAATGATTGATCAGCTGATGGGGTTCTGCGGCTTGATAATACATTGCTTCCCCTTTTTTTGCAGAATAAGTCGTTTCCCCAAGAATCAATGAAACAGACCCATCGATCACATAGATAAATGTTTCAGATAAAGAAGGTTCAAACGTTTTATACTCACCGTTTTTGTCAAATGTCAAAACAATGGGTTCCATCTCTTTTTCATTCGATTCAGGAATTAACCATTTTAATTCATAGCCATTTTCTTCATCGTAATACAGTGTACTATCGTCATCTTTATAAACGATTTTTTGTTCCAACATTTGTTCACTGAAAAATTGTTCTGGTGTGATGCCTAAAACTTCCAAAATATTGAAGAATGTTTCCATTGAAGGTGAACTTAAATCACGTTCCAGTTGAGAAATGTACCCTTTTGTCAAATCTGTTCGTTCGCCTAGTTCTTCTTGGGTCAAATTCTTTTGTACACGTAAATTACGTAACTTCTCACCGATTTCCATTAAACCACCTCATTTCATAAAAATATATAAAAGTTTGCTAATACTAAACTATAAGTTTAATTTTACCTTTTCTAGTATACAAATTTTTCAAAAAATAGCAACAAATTTCAACAATAATATTTTATTTTTTTAGTTTCATCTCATTCTTTAATACTAGCATCGATTTGGTTATTTTAAAAAAATAAAAAAGCATCTATCAATCAGACACTTCCTCATTTTCTGCAGATTTTAAACTTCTTTTTTTGGTAAATTTTAACGGGATAAAATAATTCACTAACAAGGCAATGCCCATCCCAATAAAACTATCGACTACCCTAGCAAATGCATATCCATACGATTGATTTGCTGGAATCATAAATACAATCGTTAAAAGCGTTGCACATGCCCCGACGGTCCCTTCTTGATAGCCCAAACCAGCCAACAATGCAATCATTAACGTAATGATCAGCGGGATAAAAATCAACTGTACAAGCTCTGTTCTACCTAATAAATTGAAAACAGCAATCACAACGATTGACATCAGCGCTCCCATGACATTCCCAATAATACGATGCTTGCCGTACTTCAGCGTATTTTCCATATCTTCTCTCAAGGTAAAAACTGTTGTGATCGCTGCAACTACATATGTTTCCCTTTTCAATAAAATACTGACCAAAATACAAAAAAAGACACTTAATCCTGTTTTAAATGTTCGCATACCAATTTTTAATTTCAACAAACTAAATTCCTTTCAAATAGTGCAAAACGACGATTGCAGTTCTATTCATCTTATTATAATTGAGCCCATCCAATCTATTCTAACTTATTTTTCTTCTATTAAGAAGGGGTCTTCAAGAAATATTTGCTAAAGATAAAAAGAGAATATGTTATGATAGAAACGATCACACTAATTTTTTGATTAAAGTAAAAAAGCCTATTCATCGTCTATATTACAAGGAGGATATTTATGGAAAAGTTTTCTGGATTTCGTGTTAAAAAAATAAATGAAAATGTTAAAACCACTGTAGAAAAAATAGAACATACTGATTTATCTGAAGGAGATGTACTTATTAAAATCGCATATTCCTCAGTCAACTATAAAGATTCACTTGCCATCAGACAAGATGGCGGTGTCATTCGTCATTATCCAATGATACCTGGAATCGATTTAAGTGGTACTATTCTAACGACCAAAGACGATCGGTTTCAAGAAGGTCAAAACGTTTTAGTAACGGGTTACGGTTTAGGTGTTACACACACTGGTGGATTTGCTGAAATTGCTCGCGTGCCAGGTGATTGGGTCGTTCCTTTACCCCATGGATTAAGTTTAAAAGAAGCTATGGTTTTTGGTACAGCTGGCTTTACTGCTGCATTATGCATTCAAGCACTTGAAAATCAAGGATTAGCTACCAACAAGGAGGCCAAAATTTTAATTTCAGGCGCATCTGGCGGGGTGGGAAGTTTAGCCCTTGCTATGCTAAAAAAACGAGGATACAAAAATATCATTGCCTTAAGTCGAAAAAAATCAGCTATACCTTCTTTGAAAAACATTGGTGCCACAGAAGTACTTTTAATAGATGAATTTATGCCAGAAAAAATCAAACCTTTAGCAAAACAAACGATTGATTTTGCAATTGATACCGTTGGCGGTGATATATGTTCTGTATTATTATCTCAACTTAACTATGGCGGCAGCATCGCTATTTGTGGAAACGCGGCTGGGATCAAATTAAATACGACTGTTTTACCTTTTATTTTAAGAAATATAACTTTATTAGGGATCGATTCAGTCAATGTTCCAATGAGCCAACGTTTAGCTATTTGGCAACGTTTAGCTACTGATTTAAATGTAAGTAGACATGAACTAGTAAACGAAATAACGCTACAAGAATTGACCCAAACCTTAGATCAGTTGCAGTCAGGGACTCATATTGGCCGCACGATCGTTAAAATCAGTTAAAGGAGCAAATTATCTATGAATATCTTAATTACTGCAGGTGGAACTTCTGAAAAAATCGATAATGTTCGTTCCATTACAAACCACTCAACAGGACGTTTAGGAAAGACAATCGGTGAAGCCTTTTTAGCGCAAGGACATCTTGTAACGTATGTAACTACACCTCAGGCAGTCCGCCCTACTAGTGATTCAAATTTAAGGCTGGTAGAAATCGAAACAACAAAAGAATTGGAATCCGCTTTACTTGATGAATTTAAGCATCAAACATTTGATAGTATCATTCATAGCATGGCTGTCAGCGACTTTACAACTGAAGCCACCTTGTCAGAAGATGACTTTATCGAAAAACTCGCAGCTAAATTAACAACAGATGATTCCTTATCTGATTTAGCAAATTTGACCGAAGAACTTTACCACAGTTTAGATGAAATTAGTAAATCGATCCAACAAGAAAAAAAAATACCTTCTAAAACAGATCGACTCTTGCTTTTTTTAAAGAAAAACCCTAAAATAATTGCAATGCTGAAGCAAGAACAACCTCATGCGATACTTGTAGGATTCAAATTATTGGTGGGCGTTTCCACTGAAGAACTGATTCAAGTCGGTCAATCGATCTTAGTCAAAAACAGCTGTGACTTTGTTTTAGCCAATGACCTTGAAGAGATTCGTGGCAACCAACATAAAGGAATCTTGATTGATTCTGATGGGCAAACAGAAACAGCTCAGACTAAAAACGAGATCGCTCAATTGATTGTCAAAAAGGTTGAAGAAAAATGGAGGAACCAATGATGAAAACAATATTATTAGGCATTTCAGGTAGTATTTCTGCCTATAAAGCAGCTGATATTACTAGCCAACTCACCAAATTAGGTTATAATGTCGAAGTCATCATGACGACCAATAGTACAAAGTTCATTACACCATTAACATTGCAGTCTTTGTCAAAAAATCCAGTTCATACAGATGTAATGGAAGAGATTGCTCCTGATAAGATCAACCATATTGAATTAGCTAAAAAAGCAGATCTTTTTTTAGTCGCTCCTGCCTCCGCTAATATGTTAGCAAAATTAGCGCACGGAATTGCCGACGATATGCTCTCAACTGTAGCTTTGGCTTTAAAAGAAGAAGTCCCTAAATTTATTGCACCAGCAATGAATACTTATATGTATCAAAATCCGATTATGCAACGAAATTTGGCAATATTAAAAGAAGTCGGTTATCATGAAATCGATCCCCGAGAAGCCTTATTAGCCTGTGGTGATTTCGGCCGTGGTGCGCTTGCAACAGTGGAAGAAATTGTCGCTACAATCAATGAAGGATCAACGAAATAATTTTGAGGAGTCATTTATGAAAAATACAAAGACATTTACATTAACTGCTATGTTTTTAGCAATTTTGATTTTGTTATCTGCCGTTCCTTTTTTAGGATTCATTCCAATTGGACCGATCAACGCTACAACGATGCACATTCCTGTAATCATTGCTTCAATCGTTTTAGGTCCAAGAATCGGGGCCTTTTTGGGAGGTGTTTTCGGTATCATCAGCATGATTCGCAGCACTATCGTTTTGTCTCCCTTGTCTTTTGTGTTCTCACCATTCATTCCTGTGATTGGGACAGATCAAGGTAGCCTTAAAGCAATAATCGTTGCCATGGTGCCAAGAATTTTGATCGGAGTCGTTCCGTATTTTGTCTTTATAGGATTAAAGAAATTGACGAAAAATAACCCTTCTTCTCAAACTTTTAGTTTGTTTGTTGCAGGTTTTTTAGGATCGGCTACGAATACGATTCTTGTGATGAACTTGATTTATTTTCTATTTAAAGATTCTTATGCACAAATTATTGGTGCCAATGGTGCAGCAATTTATACAGCAATTTTAACTGTGATTTTTACTAGCGGTGTTGTTGAAGCCATTGTAGCGGCAATTGCTACAGTGGGTGTAACATCAGTTTTACTGCGCTTAGTAAAAAATAATGCGACACAAAAATTGTAAAAAAGAGCTTGGGACATAAATTCTAACGAAAAATCCAGATACCAGTCAAATTGATTGGCATCTGGATTATTTTTGTTTTACAAAAATAAGAACACCTTTGCTAAAATAAAAGTGACTAAACAAATAAATTAGTGAGGTATTCTTATGTTTAAAAATTATACCGCAAATCAAGTTATTCTTCCTCTAGATTTTAGCTTTCAGTTAGAAAAAAATGATATCGCATTTGTTATTGATCAATTAGTTGAAAGTATTCCCGAGGCACGTTTTCTTCCTTTTCATCATCAAATGGGCCCTTCTTCTTATCATCCAAAAATGATGATGAAGATGATTTTATGTGCCTATACACAATCCGTGTTTTCTGGTCGAAAGATTGCAGCTCTAACAAAAGATAGTATCTGGATGATGTGGCTCACTCAAAGTTATCAGCCTAGCTATCGAACGATCAATCGTTTCCGTGTGAATCCCTTAGTGAACACACTCCTTCGGGAGTGCTTCGTCCAATTCCGTAGTCAATTAGTCAAGGAACAATTAATCGATGAAGATGCCATTTTTATCTATGGCACAAAGATTGAAGCCAATGCCAATAAATATACCTTTGTTTGGAGAAAATCCATTGATAACTTTGACAAAAAACTCACCGAAAAATCAACCTTTCTTTATGATGAACTATTGAAAAATACGATTATTCCTGAAATTGAGCACGAGTCCGAAAAAGAATTATCTATCACTGAATTAGGCAAGATTGAAGAAAATCTCGCGCATGTTGTCGAAAAGTTTACAGATAAAATCGAACAAGCAAAGGATGGAATTACGCGCAAATCAATTCGTTCTAAACGAAAAGTTCCAAAAAAATTAAGGAAACTTTTCAAGGACTTTAAAGAGCGAAAACTCGCTTATCAAAAACATAGACAGATTTTAGGACAACGAAACAGCTATTCTAGAACAGATCCAGACGCCACTTTTATGCGCATGAAAGATGATCACATGAAAAATGGTCAGTTGAAAGCAGGCTATAATCTTCAAATCGCCACAAATAGTCAATATATTTTAGGTTACGATCTTTTCTCAAATCCAACAGATACAAGGACATTGCGCCCTTTTTTAACCACTTTAAAGGAGCGTTTCTTTGAGCTACCAACCCATATTGTCGCAGATGCCACGGGGGAGAAGAAAACTATCAAGCTGTTTTAGAAGAGCATAAGCGAATACCACTCATCACATATGCCATGTATCATAAAGAACAGAAGAAAAAGTTTAAACAAAATCCATTCCTGCCAACAAACTGGCCGTACCAAGAATTAGACGATACGTTTCTTTGTCCAAACGGACGGAAAATGAATTTTCGAAATTATTCTATTCGTACAGATAAGTATGGCTTTAAACGGTATTTGAAACGATATGAATGTGAAGACTGCTCAAATTGCCCTCTTCGAAGCCAATGTACAAAAGCGAAGAGTGACAAGAATCGTGAGATTCAAAAGAACATGAATTGGGAATACTTTAAAGCAAGAATTCAACAGCTGCTTTCAGAAGAAGAAACAGGTAAACTCTATCGTCAACGAAAAATTGACGTCGAACCTGCTTTCGGACATTTGAAGGCTTGTTTAGGATTCACTCAATTCTCTGTTCGAGGGAAGCAACAGGCGCACAATGAAATTGGGCTTGCGCTAATGGCTGTAAATTTGAGGAAATATAGGCTAAATAAGCTATCAAACAAGAATAAGTCTCTCAATAAACTAAAAAACAGAAGACTAAAAATCATTTTACGATTTTCGGTCTTCTATTTTATTTATCTTGAGACTTATGTCCCAAGCTCGCCCTTTATTTCTTAAATTTAATGAGTCGTATTCATTTTAGGATATCTTTTTATTATTTATCAATGTTTCTTTCTTATCTTTAACTCCATTTTATTTAGAAGATATCTTTGAATAACTTAGACTAGAAAATAAGACACCTACAAACTCTAAAATTACACTAAACATATAGCCAGCTCCCTAAATAATTTATTCATCTATTCTTTTTTAGCTAAAGTATTTCTCCAGTTGTAAACAAAGCAATTACTTTTTGTACCCATTCAGATATTTTTGAACTGTTTATATCAGCTGTATAGGGGTAAATTTTAAAGGGATATTTTCTGACAATGATTTTCAAGAAAGTGTAAAGAGAAGATATGTCAAATATGGTTATTAATACGGATTTTCATTGTACTTTTTCTAACAATTCACCGTGGAACAAAATTAATATATTAAATTTCAAGTCATGGTATTTAACCCAAAAATTTATGGGAAATAAAAGGTATGTGTTTTCGGAAAGTATTTATTTTTGAATCTCCGTTTGTTTTACTCCGTATATTACCGTCATTCTTCTTTTTATTTTTAGGTATCTATTACTTCGTACGTTCACTTATAAATGACGATTCAAAATTTAAAAGAAAATAAAAATAAAGAAAGAGCCTCTTCTAGCCAATAGTTCCTTTCTTTATTTTCTAGATTGTCAAATTGGTTGCGACATTACTCCCTGAAAGAGTGCCCAGCAATTTTCCCAGTATAATGCTTTTTTAGGAAGTTTATTTTTTTTCAAGGCAGCTACTTTTTCCTACTCAGAAATCTTAAAAAAATCAGTCCCTCTATAAACAAGCTGTTACAATTTAACTGGAAACTCATCTATGAAATTCCAGAAATAGGAAAATTTTTCTTCTGAATACTTAAACCAAAAATAGAGTTATTCAATGATTTGGGCTTAATTTCCCCACAGTCCTGAAGTCTCATCACGATGAGATTGTCCTCCCCAAGCCAAATATAGCTGCAATCAAAGTAACCAATTATATCCCAATAATTTTTTAAATACTCACCTTACTATATTTTTAAACGTTCAATTTGACAGTTGAAGTCCAACTTATAACCCTCATTATCGAAGAATATCAATTAAATCTTTTTTAGCCGCTTCTGACGCTGGCATCACAGAAAATATCAATCCAACAGTAGAGGACACTCCCACAGCTAATAAAATCGTGAACAAATCAATTGAAACATTGACTTTGATCAGTGAACCTATCCCATAAGCAAACAACATCCCTATTAAATACCCAAAGATTCCACCGGATACGGTTAACGTTAATCCTTCCAGCAAAAATTGAATCATAATTGATTTCCTTGTGGCACCTAATGCACGACGTATCCCGATTTCTTTTGTACGTTCTGAAACAGAAATATACATCATATTCATAACCCCCACACCTGCAATAAATAAAGAAATTCCTGCAACTGCTGAAATAAAGTATGTGATTGTACTTAAAATAGATCCAATCCCTTTTGTAAGCATAGCGGTATCTAACGCCTGATATTCTCCAAAATCTCGCATAGCTCCTTTTTCTTTCAAATTATTTATTACTGCAGTAGTTACTTTATCGGGTTTTACTCCTTCCTCTAGAGTAATTGTTAGAGCAGACGTATTTTTTTCAGTATCAAAATAATACAAGTAGCTATTTTTGGGTATTTGAATGTTTTTTTCAGGCATAGAAAACAGATTCTCTTGGTCCTCACCTGGAAAAATACCAACGATTCTAAACAACTGTCCGTCAAGTTCTATTCCTCTATTCAGAGCTGCTTTTGATGTAATAAAAAGTTCTTTAGCTGTCAACATATCTATCAAGGCTACCTTATTAAAGTTAGCGTTGTCTAAAGCAGTCAAAGACCTTCCTTGCGTGACTTCTTTGCCATTAGTAGAAATAAGCTCAATCTGTTTATTCTTTTTTTTATCTTTAGTATAGACGTCCTTATAAATCTGATCTTCTTCTGTTTTTGCGAATTCTGCTTTCTTAACCCCTTCTATCTTTTTTATTGCAGTTAAATCCGACTCTTGAAAAAAGGACTTATTTGTTTCATACAAATTCGTATCATTGGGAGTAAAATTCAATTGAATTTCGACATTTTTTGATTCACTTTTTGTTAAATTCCTAATCGTATCTTTTTCGAAACCTCGACCAATCGCCAGAATTGTGATTACAGATGAAATACCAATAATGATTCCAAACATGGTTAATAAACTTCGTTTTCGATTGTTTTTAATGGATTTGAAAGCAGAACGCCAATTCACGTAAAAATTCATGGCCTCAGCTCCCTATCTTCAACAATTGCGCCATCTCTAATATGGATTAATCGACGGCAATAAGGAACAACTTCTGGATTATGCGTCACCATAATAATGGTTGCTCCATCTTCCGCATTCAAAGTGGTAAATAAGTCCATAATTTCTTCTGACGTGTGTGTATCTAGAGCACCTGTTGGTTCGTCTGCGATGATAAATTTTGGATTGTTAATTAACGATCGTGCAATCGCAACTCGTTGTTGTTGCCCTCCAGACAATTGTTTAGGATATTTATATTCTTTTCCTTTCAACCCTACTCTATTTAATACATTGAATACCTTTTCCTTTGTTTGAGAAAGCCTATACCCACCGTAAAGAAGTGGCAACTCAACATTTTCAAAAACTGTGTTATTTTCAATTAAACTAAAATTTTGAAAAATAAAACCAACAGTGCGGTTACGTATCTTCGATAATCGATCATCATCCGTATGAATTAACGATTCTCCTTCAAAAAGATATTGTCCTTCGAATTTTCGATCGATAAACCCTAATAAATTAATTAAAGTCGATTTACCTGATCCAGATGGACCCATGATAGCAATCATTTCTCCTTTCGATACCTTTAAATTGATATCTTTTAAGACATGTAAAGATTCTTCTTCATTTTTATAATATTTATTGACATCAGCCAAATCAATCATCACTTCACCGCCACTTCTTGTCCATCTTTCAGATTTTTATCAGGGTTTATGATCACTTGATCTTTTTCTTTTAAGCCATTTTCAACTACATATGTTGTATCGTTATCTTTCAGGGTTACTTTTTGTTTGTGGCTTTTTCCTTCTTTATATAAAAATACAACAGATTCTCCGTCCTCTTTAATAACTGCTTTCTTAGGGACTTCCAATGTATTTAGTGGGACACTAATTTGAACGCTAAACCCGTAATGAATCGCTTCCTTAGGTTCTACAGTAAATGAAAAGTTAGCAACCGTATTCTTTCCAGTCGCACCATCTGTCGGATTGCTTACATCTGTTTCTGGTAGCTGTTCAATTGTTGTTATAGTTCCTTCTATTTCTTTTTTATCATTTACTGGAAGAATCTCTACTTTTTGATCTTTTGCTATTTTCTTATAATCGTACTCCGTAACAAGCCCATTTATAACCGTTTCTGGGCTAACAATTATTGCATAAGGAATTGTATTATTCACTTTGCCTTTTTCATTGATATACACAATCCCTTTAAATGGCGCTGTTATAGTGGTAGTTATTTTCTTCTGAGTTTGTTCAATAGCGTTGTTCGCACTAGACAAATCAACATTTGCGGCATCTAATGCTTGTTTTGCTTGTAAAACTGTCTCTTTTTGTACCTCTAATGTTTGCTGTATAGTGTCTACTTTAGCATCAATTTCAGCTTTTTTTGCTTCTCCCTCCATTGTTTTTGTATCAATAGAATTACGATCTATTTTATTGTTTGCTAAACGAACTTCTAGTTCTTGTTGCTTTTGAACGGCACTATCAAGGTTTACTTGTGCATTTGTGACCGCTAGGTTTAATTTATCTAAAGCTTGTGTTTGTTCTTCTGCTTGATCTTCAACAGTTGTATTTTGATACGTTGCAATTACATCATTTGCATTCACTTCTTGTCCATTCTGGACCGAAATAGTATTGATTTTACCTAAAGTAGAGTCTAAGCTTAAGCTACTAGTATTTTTAGGCTGAACAGTTCCTTTGAATAATAAGGGATCATTTTTCTTCAAAATTTCTATTTTATAAGTGACGGTATTATCTTTGTTAGTATTTTTTGTTTTATAAAGTAGAATACCGCCTATCAGCAAGATAGCGAGAATACCTGCAAGAATGCTTAAATATATTTGTTTTTTTTGACTTAATCTTTTCATTCAGTTTTTTCTCCTATATCTAGTTTGAAAAGGTGAACCAAAATCATTATAATTGGAATTTTCAAAAATAATGGGAAAATAATAATCGGAACGAAAATAATTAAACTGATTACTTGGGTCTCTGTACCTTCAGGTAGAGGTGGGATTGATAATAAAGCATATAGAATCGTAATCACCGTCCATCCTAAATTTAGATAATAAGGATATTTTGGCGGAACAAATCCCTTTTTCATTTTTTGGTTTGCTATAAAAAATAAAAATACAAAGACGATAGAGACAATAAAACCAAAGACTGAAAACAATTTTGTGGGCATACTATTTAATTTATTGTACATATTTATCCCTTGCTCTCCTAAATCTTTATAAATTGACTCGTCTGGATTTAATGCCCCTGGTAATCCAATCGCCGCAAGTACGGTTCCAATCCCTGCAAAGACCAGTGTAACCATATTCCATATTTTTACTTTCTTTAACTGTTTTTCAACATTATTAGCAATCATAAATAAAACCACCTTAAAATTTTTCCTATTCTTTTAAAAATCTGTCTTCATTAAATTAAACTCGCTTGATAAGTATTACTATAAACATAAGGTGAATAAAATTTTCTCCCAAAAATATAATTAATTCGTGGTCTTTTGATAGTCTTCGATTATTGTTAATCCAAGCAGAAATATGTTCGCAAACCCTACACAAAGGTAAGATGACCCACGAAATGGAACCTTTTAGTATTTTTGATAAATTTACATAAACAAATCAACTATATAATTACTATTAGAAAGACTCTCAATAATGAATAAAAACAATAATAAGGGGAGTAGTTTATTTTTCTCTACAAACTTATTGTAATATACAACTACTACATAAATAAAAGTAGCAGAAATTACTTTGAATAGAAGTAAATATGGAGATTCAAAGTTTATTTTAAACCCAAAATTTTCAATTAAAATTATGACTATAGAATACGGAATTAAACTATATAAGATAAAAAGAAAGTTTTTAAGTATTGAAGGATATCTATCAACTTTTAAAAGTAATAGTATTATTCGATAAATAAAAGATTGTAGAAATAAAAACAATATTGCAATTGTTACTATAATAGTTTTAAGAACAAACATAAATAAATTAACATCATTAAACAAGTTATCTTGTTGTATCTTTTGAAAGTTAGATACAAACAAATCATCTACTCTGTATTGAATAGCTAATATGTATAGTAGCAAAGACATTGACAAATAATACAGATTTTTCTTGGTTACTTTTTCCATTTTTCCTCACATCACTTGTAATATATTTTTTACTAATTCTCATTCCTCACATCACCTGAACAGGCTATTCCTAATTTTAATAAAAACAATTAATTAAATTATTGATAAATTTATATATACAAGACTATTATGTTACTAAATTAATTACCTTTTAAACCAGTATATACTCGTGTTGTTTGCTCATAATTTAACTAAAAGTAAAAGATTCTATTACAGCTGCAATAAAATATACAGCTAATAAAACCATATACAAATTCAACAACTTTTTTATATCTATTTTGAACTTCTTTAAATAGACCATTTGAAGATAAATTGAGATATTTAAAGATAGGAACCAACCAAAAATTTCTAAAGGCAGGTGAGGCAGCATAAAAATAGTACTTTCTAATCCGTATAAATTTATTGCTAAAAAAAGAGCCATACCCAACGTAAAAGCATTTATCATTAATATAGGCATAGATATGAATACAGTTAAGCTTAATAAAAATGCAATTTTTATATTATGAAAAAAAATTTCTACCATACTAAGACTTACTGATTTAACGCTATTAGGAGTATAGTTTTCTTTTAAAAACATAGAAAACAACACACCAAATGTAAAAGAAGTAATAATAGGTAAATAGTATTTACAAAAGTATTTTTTTTTTGTCATATTTCACTCATTCCACAATTACTCCATTATTCAACCTTACAATATGATCCACTAAACTACTTATTATCTCAATATCATGAGTGGCAAAGAAGAAAGTTCTAGTCTTTTTATATTTTTTGAAAATATCATTTAATACTAATTTTGAATTTTTATCCAATCCATTGTATGGTTCATCAAATAGTAAAATCTGCTTATTAGACATAATTCCTGTTAAAATTAGCACTTTTTGTTTTTGACCTAAAGAAAGAAACTCTAATTTAGTCTCCATAAAGTTCTCTATTCCTAATTTTTTAAAATCAAAAAAAATGCTCTCATAATTTATAGTATTGTTAATTTCTATAATTAATTGAATAAACTCCTTCACAGTTAATTTATCAAACACAAAATAATCTAAGTTTAAATACAAAATTTCTGAATTATCAAAATCAAATTCTATTTTTCTTATCCCAGCTAACACTTCTAAAAGAGAAGTCTTTCCTGCACCATTCGGACCTACCAAAATGTTAACAGCATTTTTACTTATATAAAATGATACATTATTTAGTATTATTTTTTCACTAGCGCTATATGTTATATTTGAGAAGCTAACTTTACTAATACTAACCACCTACTTTTCTAAATAGATATCCGAAAAAAATGTTTTAATCCAAATTTTAAACAGATATAAAACTAATATATTTAAAAAAAACAGTATAATCGAAAATAAATAAATGTTAATTATGAATATTTTCATTAACGCCAAAAGACTAAACGACAGCATAAAAGCTGAAATGATACCAAAATCAGATATTGTAGAAATATTTTTCAAAGAATTTTTATCAAGAATTTTTCTATTAAATAACAATATAAAAAAGTCGAAATTTATATCCAGAATATACCACCCCAGAATAATAAACATTTTTATAATATTTAAATTGCTAAAATTTACGATTACAGGTATAAGTGATAGTAAACAAGTCTTTTTGATAAAGTTAGTATAATCAAGAATAAAAAAATTTAGTTGTTGTTTAAAGTTTAGTATTTGCTTCAAGTATAATAAGAAAAAACCTAATCTTTCTACACTTACTTGGCTACAATACCTATGCTTACTAATAAGTAGAGCTACAGATAAAACACATAAACTCAACATGAACGGATCCAAAAATCTTGCTAAAGACGTAATCTCATAAACAAATCTAATAAGAATAGCTATTGCTATAAAAATAACAATGGGATTTTTCAGAAATGATAACTCTTTTTTAAAAAAATAAATTATTGCTATAACCGTTTGAATAACTAATATGAAAACAACTAGTTTTTTGTTAGTAATCGCTGTAAATAAATATAGGATTAGAATCAAATTGCCAATGAACAAACCTATTTTATATTTACTATAAATTTTGTCTACGCTGTTATTACTATGTTTCAATTTACCCATCATAAAAATATAGAAATCTAAGAATATGAACATTACTATAAAAATCTCTTTTTGGTAGAATAGAAATTTAAATATTAGAATAAAATACAAAAAATTTACTACGTAATTTAAATTTTCAACTAAAATATAAACCAGTGCAACCCGCACACCCAAAAAGCTAACTACACCTAGATTAATTAAATGACTTCCTATATGTTTTCGAAAAAAAATATAAGCAACAATTAGAGCATACACACAAATTACATCAACATACTCCCTACGAATAACAAAAGGTATATCAAATTTTTTTAAATCTAAGAAAAGTAAACTCGATAGTATTAATATTCTACTTATTATACTAAACTTGATAAAAAGACCACTTATTTTTTCAAATTCCGGAGCAACTCTCCTTATCTTTCCCTTTAATTCATCACATTTTTCCCTATACTTGTTAATTACTATATATTTTATTTTTTTTCTCCTTATTAAAAATTATCAAGTTAAAGTCCTCGTAAAAATTTTGAATATATCTCACGAAGACTTCATCTTATTTTACCATTTTACGAAATTTTTCAAAGTTTTCTTTTTAACCATGTTCCAAACGGCTTTAACCGCTACTCCACCAATTCCAGCTCCAGAAATGATTGCGGCTGCAGTTGCTCCCCAAGAAACCCACTCTAGTGCACGATAAACGTTAGTTGCAAGTAACTCTGTAAATCCTAAAGTTGCTACAGCATATTGAAGTGCTAGTAAAGATAAGAATAATGAAACGATTATGAGTGATACTGCAACAATTCTTTTACTTTCTTTTTGTAATGTTAACATATAACTTCACCTCCTTTTTATTAATTTTATTTTATCATAATACATGTTTTTTTGTAAAGAAATATTTACAAAAAAACTGTAAAAACTTTACTTATTATTCGTAATTATTTATTTGCAACAAAATTTAACTTAAAACACAAGAGTTTAATATTTTTTCTAAATAGTATAAATTTTATATTGATAAATGACATAAACACACATTATATTGAGAAGAACAGTTATATACTTAGAGAGATTCGTCTATCGTGCTGAATAAGTCGAAAAAATGTGAAATTAAAATTTAAAAATTAACAAACCATACTTACTGTTAAATATGCGTATACTCATAATTTACATTAAAAGAGCTTGGGACATAAGTCCTAACGAAAAATCCAGATATCAGTCAACTTGATTGGTATCTGGATTATTTTTTTATACAAAAATAAGAACACCTTTGCTAAAATAAAAGTGACTAAACCAATAAACTAGCGAGGTGTTCTTATGTTTCCACAAATCAAGTCGTTCTTCCTCTAGATTTTCGTTTTCAGTTAGAAAAAAATGATATTGCTTTTGCCATTGATCAATTAGTCGAAAGTATTCCAGAGGAACCCTTTATTCCTTTTCACCATCAAATGGGGCCTGCTTCTTATCATCCAAAAATGATGATGAAGATGATTTTATGTGTTTACACGCAATCTGTATTTTCTGGTCGTAAGATTGAAGCGTTAACGAAAGACAGTATTCGCATGATGTGGCTTACTCAAAGTTATCAACCTAGTTATCGAACCATCAATCGTTTTCGAGTGAATCCTTTAGTGAATGCACTCCTTCGGGAGTGCTTCGTTCAGTTCCGTAGCCAATTAGTCAAGGAACAATTAATCGATGAAGAAGCCATTTTTATCGATGGTACAAAGATTGAAGCCAACGCCAATAAATACACCTTTGTTTGGAGAAAATCCATTGATAACTTTGATAAAAAGCTTACTGAAAAATCAAATTTTCTCTACGATGAATTGTTAAAGAATCAAATTATTCCTGAAATTGAGCGAGAGTCCTCAAAAGAATTATCTGTCACTGAATTAGGCAAGATTGAAGAAAATCTCGCGCATGTTGTAGAAAAGTTTACAGATAAAATCGAACAAGCAAAGGATGGAATTACGCGCAAATCAATTCGTTCTAAACGAAAAGTTCCAAAAAAATTAAGGAAACTTTTCAAGGACTTTAAAGAGCGAAAACTCGCTTATCAAAAACATAGACAGATTTTAGGACAACGAAACAGCTATTCTAGAACAGATCCAGATGCTACTTTTATGCGCATGAAAGACGATCACATGAAAAATGGTCAGTTAAAAGCAGGCTATAATCTTCAAATCGCTACGAATAGTCAGTACATTTTAGGCTATGATCTTTTCTCAAACCCAACAGATACACGGACACTGCGCACTTTTTTAGCTACTTTAAAGGAGCGTTTCTTTGAGCTACCAACTTATATTGTCGCAGATGCCGGCTACGGGGGAGAAGAAAACTATCAAGCTGTTTTAGAAGACCTTGAGCGAACACCACTCATTACGTATGCCATGTACCATAAAGAACAAAAGAAAAAATGTAAACAAAATCCATTTCTTCCCGCAAACTGGTCGTATCAGGAATTAGACGATACGTTTCTTTGCCCTGACGGACGGAAAATGAATTTTCGAAATTATTCTATTCGTACAGATAAGTATGGGTTTAAACGGTATTTAAAACGATATGAATGTGAAGACTGCTCGAATTGTCCTCTTCAAAGCCAATGTATAAAAGCGAAGAGCAACAAGAATCGTGAGATTCAAAAGAATATGAACTGGGAATATTTTAAAGCGAAGATTCAACAGCTGCTTTCAGAAGAAGAAACAGGTAAACTCTATCGTCAACGAAAAATTGACGTCGAACCTACTTTCGGACATTTGAAGGCTTGTTTAGGCTTCACTCGGTTCTCTGTTCGAGGAAAATAACAGGCGCATAATGAAATTGGGCTCGCGTTAATGGCTGTAAATTTGAAAAAATATAGGCTAAATAAGCTATCAAACAAGAATAATTCTCCCAAGAAACTAAAAAACAGAAGACTAAAAATCTTTTTTATGATTTTCGGTCTTCTGTTTTATTTGTCTTAAGACTTATGTCCCAAGCTCTTTTTTTATTTTTTCTGTTTTTTCAATTTATAGGCATACTCGCTGGCTTTAAAAAGTAATCCATTCACAGGCAAATCAAATTCCCCAATAAATTCATTGACTGTTGGATTGAAGTTAGACTTAAACTTAATCAACCCATCATTCAAACTACCTTCCAATCCTCCCATATTACAAGTCGTACAGCCTCGTTCAAAACATTCGTTAATAGCATCAAACCACGTTACATATGCAGGCATATAACGCTTATAACGATCATCCAATCCAGCATACAGAATTTCACTCGTTGAGCCAAATGTAATCGCTAAAGCACCTGCCACGACTGCCATATCACCTGAATGTGCGATATTTTCTTCAAGTTCCTTCATTTCTCGAGTTAAAGAAAAATCAAGTTCTTCTAAGTTATGACGCTTTTTCACTTGATTTTCTTTTAAGTTAGCTAGATCTTCTTTGTTTTTATCAAAACGTAGTTTAGTTTCCTCAAAACGTTCTTTCAAATCCACTCGTGCCAACATGATAAATGAATTTTCAGGATAAATTGTTAATAGTTTTTCAAAATATTCACTATTTCTAAGTGAAATATTTTGACGTTCGGTCGTTAATTCAATAACTTTAGCAAAATCATCGACCAATTCAGTATGGCCCAACGTAACTTTGACCCCTTTTTTCTGTGCTTGTTTCATCATTTTCTTTGTGCTTTTTGATAATTGCTCTTCACTAAAATCTTCTTTGTAGATATTCGCTTGAAAACGTGGTTGGATCGTTGCGTCCATTTCCATCGTCAAACCTTGATATTTCGCGCCACTTGCGATGATATTATCGATAATGGGTTGAGCCATTGGATCAACCGTCGACTCTTCACCTATATGAAAATCTTTATAATGAACAGTCGGGTCCATTTTAACAAATAATGCACGTTTTTTCTTACCGAATTGCTTTAACTCTTTTAAGAAGAATGCAACAAGTTCTGAATTCGTATAATCCATAATTGGGCCGCGCGGTGTGTACAGCATCGAAAATTTCATTGGTAATGGCCTAATCAATACTAAACTAGAGGCAATTAGGATGCCATTTTCATAAACACCGACAATTTCTGATTCCCAATTATCCTTCACTTTTGCCCAGGCAGATGATTGTAACAAGTTACATAAAGGATGGCTCTCCACAAACTTGTCGTGCTCTTTAGCATCGATGCCAATTTTAAATTCAAACATTATAAAAAAACTCCTCTACATTTTAGCTTCTGTATTACCATATCATAATTTATTCAACAGGAACAGTAAAGTTTTTCATGAAATTGGTTAGAAAACTTTAAGAGACTGGATCCAAACTACATTAGTCTTGACTCAGTCTCTCAAAAATGAATTCTTATTCTATTTTTTTATCGATCAAAGTCGATTTTCAAAATGAACGGATTTATTGATCCAATACATCACTGGTGCAGCTAGCGTCATCGTTGCAAATTCGCTAAGTGCCAACGTTGCGTAATTTCCCCAAAAAGCAGCTCCACCATTTGGCGCTAGCATAAAGGCGATAATACACATCGACACAGTGAAAAATAGCGTATTCAGCGCTAAACGTGCTATAGTATTAGGCACTCTTTTTTGCAATAAAGCGGTTAGCCCAAGCGAAATAAATGTTTGTATCCCACCATATAATGCATCCATGGCACCAAAGCCAAAGAAAAAATTATAGACAACCACTCCGCCTAAAACGCCCCACATCAATTTCCGATTGAAAACAACTAAATGATTCAAACTTTCAGAAATTCTAAATTGGATCGGTCCTGACGAAACGGGTGCTACTAACATCGTTAAACCAAGATATAACGCCATCACAATGCCATTCATCGTAATTGCTTTTACTTTACTGTTTGATGAAACAGTATTTTGCATAGTTTCCCCTTCTTTCTCCGAGTTTTTTTACAAGGGATGGTTGATGAACCTTGTCGAGGATTCACTTCCTCAAAAAATGCTACGTAGGCATTATATCTCATAATTCGTCGTTTCACAATGATAACTCACAATTTATAAATCCTTCTGCTCTTGATTCCATATTTAACATTTTCAAGCATCCATTATTCTTAATTTTTCACATGTCTGTTATAATAAGACTTTGCACAAGGAGGAAATAAATGAAGAAACATTTTTATCTCGTTATCAATGAAAAAGCGGGTGGCGGTACCGGACATCTCGCTGCTGAAAAAATTAGTAAACAATTGCAAACAGTCAACATTGATTATACGACTTATTATACAGAATATGCTGGCCACGAAACAGAGATCGTTCAAAACTTAGCTCAAGATCCCTTGATTCCTTGGGATGATGAACTTGAAATCGAAACATTCCCACTTTTAGTTGTTCTTGGCGGCGACGGCACTTTGCATAGCGTAATCAATGCTTTAAAGTCATTCGACTCTAAAATTCCGATCGGTTATATCCCATGTGGTTCAGGTAATGATTTTGCTCGCGGAGTGGGCATCTCTAGGCAGACAGAAAAAGCTTTTTTACAACTACTTAAAGCTGAAATACCACAAGAAATCCAACTTATCACGTATGCTGAATCAATTCAAGATGAAGCAGGATTGGCTGTTAATAATATCGGTATTGGTTTAGATGCGGCGATCGTCAATGCAGCTAATACTTCTACTTCAAAAAGTACATTAAACAAATTTAATATGGGTTCTTTGTCTTATATTTTTTCTATTTTAAAGGTATTATTCACCCAAAAGGGCTTCCCGATTCTTGTTGAAATCAATGGAAAAAAAATTGAATTCGATCGAGCTTTTTTATGTACAGTAACAAAACATCCTTATTTTGGTGGTGGCGTCTCAATAGCTCCAATGGCTGATCCACGTAAACCAGTTTTGGATTTTGTCTTAGTAGAACGAATCAATTTGTTTAAAATTTTCTGGCTTATTCTACTATTGATTCAAAAAAAACAAATGCAGTCAAAATACTTCCATCATTTTCAATCTAGTAAATTCAGAATTATTTCAACGGTTCCTGAATATGTTCATGCTGATGGAGAAATTTTAGGAAAACGAAGTACTGATATTTCTTTCGGAACAACTAGTAGATTATTTTGGTTTTAAGCGTATTAAAATAGGTTATGAAGGAAAAGTACAAAAACTTTTCCTTCATAACCTAAATAGCGATTATAAGTTGGAAGCAGATTAGTCCCTTCGGCTTATTTTTTCGTATCAAAGGTTTCTGTTCTATCCTTGTTTATTAGTTTAATGATTCAAATGCGAATTTCAAATCCCTTATCAAATCCTCACTTGCTTCGATTCCAGTGGAGATTCTCAATAAATCTGGCGTTAAGCCATACGACTCTCTCAACTCTTTTGGGATATCAGCGTGTGTTTGTGTTGTTGGATAGGTGATCAAACTTTCGACCCCACCCAAACTTTCTGCAAATGTAAAAATCGATAAGTGCCGCAAAAATTCTTTGATTGATTCTTCGTTTTTGATTTTGAAACTTAACATACCGCCACGTCCTGGATAAAAAACTTCTTTTACGTTGGGACTGGACGTTAGAAACGTTGCCACTGCTTGAGCATTTTTTTCATGTCTTTCCATCCGTAACGACAAAGTCTTCATTCCTCTAATCAAGAGCCAACAGTCAAATGGTGACAAAACAGCTCCTGTCGTATTTAAGGTATAGCCTAATTGCTCTCCTACTTCTTTTGATTTTGCAATCACTGCCCCTGCCAATAGATCGTTGTGTCCGCCAAGATACTTGGTCGCACTATGAATCACAATATCTGCTCCTAAATCTAGCGGTCGCTGAATCAATGGTGTGTAAAAAGTATTATCAACGATTACTTGGGCATTATGCTTTTTAGCAAAAATTGCAATCTTTTCTATCGAGACTTCCCTCATCAAAGGATTAGTTGGTGTTTCAATAAAGACTGCTGCAGTATTATCGGTGATTTCTTTCTCAAAACCTACTTCATCATCTACATAGATGAACTGATATATGCTTTGTTTCTCTAACTCTTTAAAATAACGGTAACTACCACCATATAAGTCTCTAGATGCAACAATTTGACTCCCTACAGGAAATTGACTGAATACTAATTGAATGGCACTCATTCCTGAACTAGTAGCTAAACCGATTGCTCCATTTTCTAAAACTGCCAATGCCTTTTCTACAACTTCTCTTGTCGGATTTTTAGTTCTCGTGTAATCATAGCCCGTCGACTCCCCTAGTGTCGGATGTTCATACGTCGTTGAAAAATAAATCGGCGTATTGATCGATCCTGTTACTGGATTTTGATGATTCCCGATTTGTGCTAAAAAAGTATCCGTTTGAACGTTTTTCGAATAAAATTCCTGTTCCATTGACTTCCCTCATTTCTACCAAAATAAACGACCTTCATTTGTTATAACATATATTTCTATGTTGCTTTTCATTATATACATCGCTATCCCCTTAAGGCAAGAAAAAACTGGAATAAACGCTTGTCGTTTACCCCAGTTTGTCTATTATTTCATAAAATCATACGGTGTCGTCTGATTCATTCCAATCATTGGATCAATCGTTTGAGTGCTAACTAAATTTGGCGTCAATATTCTTTCCAATTCTTTTTCAATTGTTTCAGTAATTTCTTGTACTGGCTCACTGAATAATGAAATTGTTTCCATTTCAGGTTTAGCTGGTACATCTTCTGATACTTCTTCAATCACAGCTGGTTTATTTTCTTTAGCAGTGTCATATGCAATTGATTTACTTTCGACTGTCTCTGAAAATGGTGCTTCTTTGTTCATTCCTTCTTCATATGCTTCTAACTGCATTCTTGTTGTGAGAGACATATCATCAGCACTTGTGATACGCTCTTTTAACATCGTCAAACGACTGGCAGATTCGTGTGCAACACAGGTATTAAATGCTTGAACTTCGCCCAATAAGATCAAGATATCCTTACTTCTAGTAACAGCCGTATAAAGTAAATTGCGCTGCAACATACGGTGATATTGATGAACCATTGGTAAAATAACCATTTTAAATTCACTACCTTGTGCTTTATGGATCGAACAACAATAAGAAAGAGTGATTTTGTTCCATTCATTTCGTTTATAGCTGACTTCATTATTATCAAACTGAATGACTAATTCGTCGACTTTGTCCTCTGAGTCTTTTGCCAAAATAATACCGACGATTTCGCCCATATCACCATTAAACACATTAAGTTCTGGTGTATTGACTAAATGTAGCACCTTATCCCCTATTCGATAAACGGATTCATTCCACTTTACTTCTTTTTTTGTCCCGTCATTGGGATTAAAAATTTCCTGCATCATTTTATTCAATGCATCAATACCCGCAGCACCTCGATACATCGGAGCAAGCAATTGAATATCTTGCGGTGAAAAGCCTTTTGCTTTGGCTTTCGTTACGATTTGGCGGACATAGGTTTCGATATGATAAACATCACTAGGGAAAAAGGAACGATCCTTTTGATTCACTGTAAAATCTTGCGGTAGTTTCCCTTGTTTGATGTCATGAGCTAAAGGAATAATACTTGATCCATCGCCTTGTCGATAAATTTCGGTCAATTCTCTTTTAGGGATTTCATTGATTTGGAGTAAATCATGTAACACTTGACCAGGTCCTACAGAAGGCAGCTGATCTTTATCCCCAACAAAAATCACTTGCATATTTGTTGGAATCGCCTTAAATAAAGTATTAGCCAACCATGTATCGACCATAGACATCTCATCGACGATCAATAAACCACCTTCAAGTTCTTTCGCTGTCATACTAGGATTTTTTTCTCTTCCGGTCAAGCCTAATAAACGATGAATGGTACTCGCTGGGAGTCCTGTGGTTTCATTCATCCGCTTGGCTGCACGTCCGGTTGGAGCGGCTAATAGAATTGGAAACATCTCTTGGGTATAATCCTTCACATCTAAAGAGAGTCCATTTAGTTCAGCAAATAGTGAAACAATTCCGTTAATAACTGTGGTTTTTCCTGTACCTGGACCACCCGTCAATATAAAAAGTGGCGCTTTGATCGCTTCTTCAATCGCTTCTTGTTGAGAATTTCCATAAAGTATTCCTAATCGTTTTTCGATCCCACGAATATTTTTTTCAACGTCTTTTTTATCGTATTTGATTTCTTTTTTTCGGGATAGCAATCGTTGAATCGAGGTCCCGATCCCCCACTCAGAAAAATACAAACTATTTTCGAAAAGTCTAGTGCCTTCTTGTTGGATTTTTCCCTCTTCCACTAAATGAATAATTTGCTCAGCTACCTGATCAAGAGAAATTTCAACTGGACGACTAGTTTCCAACGTATTGACGGTTTCTCTAAGTAGCATTTCTGCCTCAACATACGTATTTCCAGAACGAACGGAATGTTGAAATATTTCATGAGTGATCGCAGCTCGTATTCGTTTATCTGAATCTGCTTCGATCCCCAATTGTTCTGCAATATTATCTGCTCGTTTAAAGCCAATGCCTTCAATATCTTCAACTAATTGATATGGATTTTCGTGAATGATATCTAAAGTATCTTCTTTGTATGTTTGATAAATCGAAAAAGAAAGCTGACTACCAAATCCATACCGATTTAAACCAACGATTACTTGCTCCATACCATGATTTAAGCGAATGGTCTCAATAATTGTTTGGCGTTTTTTTTCATTTAACTGGGGAACTTCTTCAAGAACATCTGGTGTTTCAATAATGCGATCGATCGCATCTTCCCCTAAAATTTCGACAATCTTCTCAGCTGTTCGCTTCCCAATTCCCGGAAACTTTTCACTGGAAAGATAATTTACAACACCACTAGCAGAAGTTGGGCGTTCTTGCTGATAGCTATCAACTTGAAATTGTTTACCATAACGAGGGTGATCAACAAAATGTCCAAAAAAGCGATAAATTTCTTCTTCCTGAATTTGACCGAAACTACCAGTCGTTACGATTTCTTTTTCTAAATAATCCGTATTCGTATCTGTTATTTTCACCAGCAGAACTTTATAAAAGTTGCTGGGATTTTGGAAAAAAATTGCCTGAACTTGTCCAACCACATATTCTTTTTCCCCATCTCCAAACAATGTATCCATCGATTTCACCTCGCTTTATCAAAAAACTAGTTTATTGTAAAAAAGAATCATCATTCCATAATTTCAAGGTATAGGATTGCTCATCTTCTGCTGTTTCTAAAATTGACAAACTATTGTTAGTAAGTCCACCCATACTTCGTAGCTCACTTAAAGATTTACCTGAAAGTGACTGAATTGCCGCTGTCAACGAAGCACCATGCCCAACAAAAAGATACGGACCATTTCCTTCATCTACTGCTGCGTCGACTACCGCAGAAATACGCGAAATAGCTTGCTCGATTGGTTCACCTTGAAAAATTTCTGGATTATACTTATCTAATTGATAACGCATATGATCCATCTCTTCACTATATATTTTTCTCATTTCAGCAATAGACTGGCCTTCTAATTCTCCTAGACCTAATTCTTTTAGCTCATCTGTATAGATAATTTCAACTGGATTTTTTAATTCCTGATTGATACCTTCAGCGGTTTTTCTTGCACGCGGGGACGTACTCGAAAAAATTTTTTTGAAGGGCACATTTTTAATTTCTTGTCCCAGTAGTTTTATTTCTTCATAACTTGTTGGAAGAAGTGGCGAATCCCCACTCATTCCCTGAAATCTAAGTTCCTGATTCCATTCGGTTTTTCCATGACGAGTAAAATATAATTTCATGTTTCTGCTCCCTTGATTCTAATTTATTGGTATTCTGCTTTTAAATTCCCGCTTATTTATCCTATCTAGTGTATCATTTTCATTAGCAAAATTCCATTTAACTAAAACCTTTATAAAAAACAAATCCGCTTGAATGTATTTCAGCAAAATGTGCGTTATAATAAGCTGGTTGAAAATTCTAATGACAATCGATCGTTTTTATATTAAGGAGGAACCTAATTTGTTTTTTGAACATATCCATCATATCGCTATCAATAGCTCAGACTATTCTAAGACGAAAGAATTTTATGTAGAAAAACTTGGCTTTGAGGTAATTCGAGAAAATCATAGAGAAGAGAAAAATGACGTTAAACTTGATTTAAAATTAGGAAATTATGAATTGGAGATATTCATTTCTCCCCATGCACCCAAACGTCCATCATATCCTGAAGCTCTAGGCTTACGCCACTTAGCGTTTAGAGTTGACGACATTGAAGCCGTTATTTCTTTTTTACGTTCTAAAGGAATTGAATGTGAACCCGTTCGAACAGACTCGTTCACAGGAGAGAAAATGACTTTTTTCTTTGATCCAGATGGTTTACCTTTGGAACTGCATGAATAATCTGTATTTTTTACTTACATTTAATAGACAAAAACTGTTCCCTTCAAATTTACAAAAGGAACAGTTTTTTTATGTCATTTTTAGTCCAATTTATCATTCTCATAATGATGCTTCAATTCTAACGCTGGAAAATTCTGTTGTCTTAATGCCTCGTAAACTACTAAAGCGACTGTATTCGACAAATTCAATGATCGAACATGTTCATCATTCATCGGAATTCGTAAACATTTCTCTTCATTATTCCGCATAAATGCTTCTGGTAAGCCCGTTGTTTCTTTCCCAAACATAAAATAATGATCTTTGTTGTCAGTATAATCCATTTCACTATAGGTTTGATTCGCAAATTTTGTAATCAAATGTAGTGGACGATCTCCTAAATAGGTCAAAAAAGTCTCTAAATCTTTATGATACATAATATTGACGTCATTCCAATAGTCTAATCCAGCTCGTTTCAACTGTTTATCGTCCGTTTGGAAACCTAACGGCTCGATGAGATGTAAAGGAGAATTTGTTGCAGCACATGTCCGAGCAATGTTTCCAGTATTTGCTGGAATTTGAGGCTCAAATAATACAATATGATTTGTCATGATTACAGTTTCCTTTCATTTGAATGACACATTATTTTTTTATTCACAAAAATCAACATAAAAAAAACGTATCGCCTCGGTGTCAATCACTGCGAGTCGCTACGTTAGTGAAGCTCTTTTCACTAACTTTTATCAGAACAGGAACCTGATAAAAACCAATGAAAAAACAACTTGTATGTAATATAACACCATTACAGGAGCTTTGCAAGACCTTTTAGCAAATTTGCCGAATGTAAGCGTTATCTCATCTTTCCTTTTAACATACGAACGTCAATTGTGATTTCAGATAATGGTTGCTTTTGAATTTTGTCTTTTACTTGTGCGGCTACGCCCCACTCAAGTGGAGACATTTCCAATAAATCTAGTCGATTTTCTTCAGGTATACTATAAGTGTATGTTACTCGTTCATCCACTAAAATATCCATTTCTTTAGAAAATTTTGCTAAAACCTTCTCATTTGAATAAGTTTGTTTGGATTTATCATCTGGATAAAAAGCCGACCTTAACTCTTTTAAGTACTCTTTTTCAGGGATTATTTTGATGACTGTGCCATCTTTTTTTAAAACACGCTGAAATTCCTGATAATGAGAGGGCGAAAAAATATTCAAAATGGTATCCATCGATTCATTTGCAAACGGTAGATTTGTTAAATCAGCTACACACCAAAAAGCATCGATTGGTTGATTGCTTGCTAAATAAATTCCGTCTTTTGAAATATCAAATCCAAATTTTGAACCTGCCAGCCCCAGATTAGAAAGCTCAGTTAAAAAACTACCTTCACCACATCCAACATCCAAAGTATTTCCTGTTACATTCATTATATCAACGATTCTCTCTAATAAGGGTTGGTACATGGCGTTTTGAATCATCTTGCCTCTGTGGATCAACATTTTTTTATTATATTCTGTTTGAATACTGTGTGACAGAAAATAAACAGTACCCTTTTTAGACAAATCAAATTGATGATTTTCAGCACAAATCAAACTGTACTCTTTTAACTGAAATGGACTTTTACAAACTGGACAAAGAAATTGTTCTTGATGTGTTTCTAAAAAATTACGGGCAAAATCGATTTTTTTCAACATACGATTACTTCCTATTCACTATAAATTCTACCATTGACCGATAAACTGTCGCTATTTATCTTACAACGAGAAGAAGACTTTGGCAACTGACAAAATTATGGTACAATGCCTGTGAATAAAAAACAAGGAGTGAAATGAATGATCAAAGAATTTTGCGCTGAAAACTTTACAAATATCCCTAATGCTATCAGCAATGGCGCCGGACGAATCGAATTGTGCGACAACCTTGCTGTGGGTGGTACAACCCCTAGTACAGGTGTTATCGAAGAAGTAGTTTCATATGCTGGAGAACAATCAATTCCTGTTATGACAATCATCAGACCTCGTGGTGGAGATTTTATTTATAACGATATTGAACTTAAAATCATGCATACAGATTTGATTGAAGCGAAAAAAATAGGAACTGATGGTGTCGTTCTAGGCTGCTTAACAAATGATGGCTGGCTGGATGAAGAAGCACTAGAATTATTGATCGAAACGGCAGAAGGTTTACAGATTACCTTCCACATGGCTTTTGATGTACTAAGCAAAGAAAATCAATTTAAAGCAATTGATTGGCTTGTAGATCATGAAGTACATCGTATTTTAACCCACGGCGGGCCTTCTGGAACACCCATCGAAGACAATTTTGATCATCTAAAAGAATTAATTAAATATGCTGATGATCGGATTATTGTCTTACCTGGTGGCGGTATTTCTGATAAAAATATTGAATCTGTAATAGAAACATTACAGGTAAGTGAAGTACATGGAACAAAAATTGTAGGCTAAACTTAGACTATAGGAAATTAGGAGCTAGGCGTTGTGGCGCTTTTTTACTCACATCGCCTTTTCACTCCCCTATAGCCATTCCTATAATTCAGCAATAATTCGAGGATTCCATAATTAGTGATTTTGCAGAAAAAGCTAAATTTTGATTCTCTAAGGTCTATAAACTCATTGAATAGTATTAACCATTTCCTCTTTTGATTAAAAAAAGTGAGATTCACATGACCTTTTACGTCACATAAATCCCACTCAAAATTTCATTTTTTTTATTGCCGTTAAACAAAATACTGCATAAAAAGACTAGCAATATTAAAATAAATCAAAACACTGGTTAAATCACTCAACGTTGTAATAAACGGTCCACTCGCAACAGCTGGATCGAATCCTAATCTATCCATCAACATTGGTATCAAACTACCTGCCAAATTCGCAACTGTAATTGCACACAACATTGCCATCCCAATGACAAATCCTAACGGGAAATTATGCTGCCAAATTCCAACAACGATGAAAATAGCTACACCTGTCACAGCGCCTGTCACAAGTCCAGTCAACACCTCACTAATAATCAGACGACCAAAATTATTATCTTTTTCATCCGATATAGCTAATCTTCTGACTGCGACAGCTAAGGATTGTGTCCCCGCATTTCCTGCTGTTCCTGTAATCAATGAAATAAATACCGCTAAAATACTTGCTTCGCTTACTAACTCTTCATAATGGCTGATCAAAGTTGCTGTAGACATTCCTAAAAATAATAACGTAATCAACCAAGGCAAACGTTTTGAAGCTGCCTTAATTGGATTTTCACTAACTTCTTCAATGTTGACACCAGCCAAACCAGAATAATCACTAGCTGCTTCGTCATCAATTACGTCAATAATATCATCAACTGTCACGATCCCTAAAAGATGGTCATCATAATCCGTAACTGGTAATGCTAAGAAATCATAATCTCGAATCGTTTGTGCAACATCTTCTTGGTCATCGCCTACGTGAACAGAAATTACCCGCTCACTCAACACATCTGAAATCATTGTATCATCATCATTTACAATCAAGTCACGTAAAGAAATAACCCCGACTAAATGATTTTCCTGATCGACTACGTAAACATAATAAATTGTCTCAGCCATATCTGCTTGGTTTTTTAACACATACATTGCTGAGCGAACTGTTTGATTTGCAACGATAGATACGAATTCGGTCGTCATGATCGATCCAGCTGTATCATCTTCATAATGCAACAACTCTTTAATCTCACCAGCATCTTCTGTGCTCATCAAGCTTAGGTATTTCGCCTTTTGGCTTTTATCAAGCATATTCAACAAATCAACTGCATTATCCGTGTACATTTCTGACAACATTTCAGCCGCATAACTAGGACGCATTTCAGCTATATAATCTTTCATATTTTCGTTATCTTCTTCGATAACATCAAACATATCTGCTAGCTCTTTTGGAGATAAATAACTATAAATTTGCTTTCTATCTGCTTCATTGATCGATTGGTAAAACTGTCCTTGCTCATAAATGTGGAGCGCTAAAAATAATTCTCGAAATTCAACCATTTGCTGTTTTTTTAATTTTTCTAACAACAAATCAAAATGTTCTTCCATTTCTTGTCCTTCGTTCACTCAAACCGCTCCTTTCAATCTAAAGTTGATCTACAATTTTCTTCATATCTGCTTCTAAAGGAGAAGTTAGTTCTAAACGTTGTTTCGTAAAAGGATGGATAAAGCTCAATTGACAGCAATGTAAGGCTTGGCGTTGGATCCCTCTATCCATTTTACCCCCATACATATCATCGCCTAACAAAGGACACCCGACTGCCTCAAAATGCACTCTAATTTGATGGGTTCTTCCAGTGTGAAGTTGAATGTTTACCAATGCTTGATCCTCATTACGTTTCATCAACCAATATTCTGTCTCGGCTTGCTGACCTGTTTCGACTACGGTTCTTTTTAATATTGAAGATAAATCACGGCCGATTGGACGTTCTATCGTATCATGTTCTTTTAAATGTGATACCTCTCCTGCGACCAATGCCTGATAAATCTTTACTACTTCTTTTTTACGCAGCTCTTGGTCTACCATTGCATGAGCAAAACCGTGTTTAGCAAACAACATTAAACCTGTTGTATCTCTATCCAATCGCGTCACTACATGGATCACTTGATCTTGATAGTTTTGCGCTTTAAAATAGGCTTTCACTCGATTTGCCATTGTTCCATTAGGATGATATTGTGCAGGAATTGACGCAATCCCAGCTGGTTTGTTGACCACTAAATAATGGGCATCTTCAAAAATGATATCGATCGGTACATCGTCAACAAGTAATGTTTCGTGTTCTCTTTCATCTGGAATCGTAATTTTCACTTGATCTCCAAAAGATAATTTGAAAAGTACATTTTCAACGGATTGATTCACTTCGATTTTTCCACCTTGAAACTTGATTTTAGCTAAAAGTCCTTTAGAGATTCCTTGCTCCTTTAAAAAAGATTTCACTTGCTGTGTTTCTTTTTTTTTAAATATCCAATTAAATTCCATTACTTTATTAATCCTCACTAATAAAGGCATCTTTTACTCGATGCCAAAAATGCATATGCCGATAGGAAGCAAAATGAATACGCTCATCCGCGATACGATAATAAATCGACTTAATATCCTCTTGATAAATATCTAGTTGATCCACTGTGATCAAATAGTCATTACTTTCTTGTAACTTGATTTCCATCCATTCAGTATGTGCAATCACGATGGGTGATCCTAACGTTCTAAAAACACGATTATTCAGTGAAGCAATCTCAGCCAATTGAAACGCATTGATACTAGGATGTAAGACAGCTCCACCAATACTTTTATTATACGCTGTCGATCCTGTCGGTGTAGAGACAGATAGACCATCACCACGGAATCGTTCGAATAACTCATCCTTGATAAACACATCAGCGACCATAGTACGATTTGCACGTTTGATCGTAGATTCATTTAAGGCTAAAAAATGTTTATCTGGTTTATTTCCATGAAAACTTATTTTCACATCCAACAATGGATAACTAACACTCTTTTCTTGATGAACTAAAAGACTTTGAACTAATTCTTCTAATTCATAATCTCGCCAATCCGTATAAAACCCCAAGTGCCCCGTATGGACACCTAAAAAACTAACTTCATTTAGTCGATGACTGAAACGATGGAACGCTGATAATAATGTACCATCTCCACCCACAGAAATCACGAGATCTGGTTGTTGGTCATCAATTTCTATTTTATTTTTCTTTAAAAGCAGGAGTAAATGACGGGTAACTTCATTTGATTTTTGTTCATGGTTATGAACGATCGTAACTTTCATCCTACCCCTCCTATTCTTTGTCTGACTTCTCTTTATTATCGTTGAATTTTTGATAATAATTATCCTTTGATTTACCTCGACCATGTGAGAAAAGATGCTGCGCTTCTTGAATTTCTTCACGGATCGTGGACATTTCTTCATCTAATTGATAAGCAGCTTCGGCAGCTCGTTGCAGTCGTTCTTTCATTTCTTCTGGAAATACGCCTTGGTATTTATAGTTTAATGAATGCTCGATCGTTGCCCAAAAATTCATAGCTAGTGTCCGTATTTGGATTTCAGCTAAAATCATTTTTTCACCTGTGATCAATTGGACAGGATATTCGATCACCAAATGATACGAACGATAACCACTATCTTTTTTATTTGTAATATAATCACGTTCTTGAATGATTTTTAGATCTTTTCGATTGCGGATGATGTCGACCACTTGCCGAATATCTTCAACAAACTGGCACATAATCCTAAGCCCTGCAATATCTTGCATTTCTTCTTCCAATCGGTCAACCGCGATATTTCGCAATGCTGCCTTCGTTAAAATGCTATCTACAGGTTTCACTCGCCCCGTTACAAACTCAATAGGTGTATGCTTATTTTGTTCTCGAAACTGCTTGCGGATGCCGCGCAGCTTAACTTTCATTTCTCCAACAGCCTGTTCATACGGTGCCAGAAAAAGCTCCCACTCTTTCTCCATCCTAATCCCTCTATTTCTTTGAATTTGATTCACAGCTTATTTTACCATAGAGCCGTGAAAAATAGGGTAATTTAAGAAATTGTCTAAATTTTTTCGACAATAGCGAATTTTTTAACTTCTAGTTCACTTTTCTTGACGTAAATGGGTAAAGTATGCAAAAATTGAATTAAATTAAAGAAGGTAGGTCAAAAACCGTGAGTGAACATTTAGAAATAGAATTTAAAACATTATTATCTATTGAAGAGTTCTCACGTACAGTTGACTATTTTCAACTAAAGCCAGATCAATTTTTTACACAAACCAATTATTACTTTGATTCAGCCGATTTTCAATTAAAAAAAAGACATATCGGTTTAAGAGTTCGTGTACTATCAAATAATGCAGAAATCACTTTAAAAATACCTGAAAAAGTGGGCTTATTGGAAATCAACGATGCCTTGTCTATTGAAAAAGCCCAACACATCGTTGAAACAGCAACATTTCCAGATTCTGGTAATGTATTCAACAAGCTAGCAATTTTAGGAATAAACAAAGATGATTTACGTTTAATCGGTAGCTTAACAACTAAACGAGCAGAAATAAAACTTCCCCAAGGTTTACTCGCGCTAGATGAAAGTTGGTACAATGAGCAACATGATTTTGAGCTGGAATTAGAAGTAGATGATGCAAGCAATGGAAAGAACGATTTTATTGCCTTATTGGATACTTTGAATATCAAAGAATCTCCATCACCAAACAAAATCCAACGAATGATTTTAAGCTCAAAATAGAAAGATTAAGAAGTTATTATAGTGAAAACATATCATTTCATTTTTCCCAGATTTTCTGATAAATTAGGGACACTTAGTTGAGAAATGATGTCTAGTCGCAAAAGAGTCAAATTGGAGGAAGTATGAATGATTGAAATCTATCTGTTCGTTAATCCTTTGGGGGGCATTTGTCTCAACGTAGAAAAGGATATTTTAAAATTGGTCGAAACTGAAAATAAAAAAATTCAATTTCGTTTTATTCCGCTTGTTAATATGCGGACCATAAACCACCTTATAAAGTTATTTGATATTCCATCTCATGATATTGAACAACGCAATCAATTGTTTGAAGATGTCTATTCAGCGGCATTGGATTATAAAGCTGCACAACTACAGGGCAAGAAAAAAGGACGCTATTTGCTTCTTGGCTTACAACAAGCTGTTGCAGTAGATAAAATTCCTTATTCTTCAGAACTAACTGAAAAATTTGTAGTAGAGGCTGGTGGTGATTTGGATATGTTTAAAGCGGATCGCCAATCTGATTTTGTAAAAGAATCTTTTCAAACGGATCAACAAATTGCTCGCGAAATGGGGATTGTGAAACATCCATCTGCGGTAGTATACAATTATACATGTGATCGAGATTTCGGTGTACTTGTAGAAGACTGTCAATCCATGGATGAAATCAAAAGACTTTGTGAGACATCTGAAGATAATCTTCAGTATTTTCATGAGAAATTTGAATTAAACCATTATAATGAACCACGAATTCCACACGGGCATTTACACTTACTTTAAACTAGTGTGTTTTGGATGATGGATCTATTCAAAATAAAGAAACAGGCTCGATTTTGACAATGATCAAAATCGAGCCTGTTTCTTTATTGGCACTTTAATTGTAAAAACATAACTGCCTTTTGTTTCTTATAATCAAAAAGTAGGACAATGATCAAGATATTTTGATCATTGTCCTACTTTCATTTATTTTTCGAATGTCGCCACAAGTTGTTCCAATTCACCTAATCTTGTTTCAAAAACAAGCATGGCGTCTTCTATATATTGTGGTTTTGTCATATCTACACCAGCTTTTTTCATAACTTCAATCGGATAATCACTGCTTCCTGACTTCAAATAAGTCAAAAAGTTATCTAAAGCTTGAGGCTCATTTGCCAAAATTTTGTTTGCTAATGCTGAAGCAGCAGAAAAACCTGTAGCATACTGATAAACATAATAATTGTAATAAAAATGAGGAATTCGTGACCATTCTAAGGAAATTTCTGGATCCTTTGTCACTTCTGGACCATAATATTTCTGATTCAATTCTCCATAATAATCACCCAAATACTCACTAGTTAGAGGTGTCCCCTTAGCATCTTCGGTATGAATAAAATGTTCAAATTCAGCAAATTGAGTTTGACGGAAAATCGTTCCTTTAAATCCATCTAAATAATGATTCAATACATATGCACGAATCCGAGGATCGGTTTCTGTCTCCAACAAATATTCTGTTAAAAGATTTTCGTTGGTCGTTGATGCTATCTCAGCTAAGAAAATTGAATAGTCTCCATATACATAGGGCTGATTATTACGTGTAAAATAACTGTGAACACTGTGACCCATTTCATGAACCAATGTGTATAATTGATCTAAACTATCATGCCAGTTCATTAAGATGTATGGGGCTGTATCATATGCTCCAGATGAATAGGCACCACTTCGTTTCCCTTGATTTTCGATAACGTCAATCCAACGGTCACTGAATGCCGTTTTTACTACATTCAAATATTCTTCTCCCATCGGATTTAAAGCAGTGATTGCTTTTTCTTTTGCCTCTTCATAAGAATATTTAATTGATGTTTCACCCAAAATAGGCGTGTACATATCATACATATGGAGCTCATCTAATTTCAATAAACGTTTTCGCAAGGAAACATAACGATGCAACAACGGTAGATTTTTATTTACCACGTCTACAAGTGTATCATAAACACTTTCTGGAATATGATTGTTACTCAACGCAGCTTCTCTTGCAGAAGAGAACTTACGCACTTTCGCTTTATAATTATGTGCTTTAACATGGGAGCTCAATGTTTGAGCAAATGTATTTTTAAATTGGTCATAAACAGTATATAGACCTTTAAATGCTTCTTCACGAACACTTCGATGAGTATTCTCCATTAACTGACCATAAACACCATGAGTTAGTTGAACCTTCTCTCCATGTTCATTTTCAATTACTGGAAATTTTAAATCTGCATTATTCAAAATAGAAAAAGTATTACTAGACGCTTCGAAAATTTCACCCGCACCAGCTAGCAATGCTTCCTGATCAGCAGATAAAATATGGGGACGATCACTTAAAATATTTTCAATAAAATGACGATAGATCTCCAACTTTGGTTCTTCCTCAAAGTAGTGCCAAATCTTGTCATCACTTAATGACAATACTTCCGGCTCAAACCAAGCAACAGATTCGCTCGCTTGAGCTAATAAAGAACTTGCTCTGGCATACAAAGCTTGATAAGTAGTATTCGTTGTGTCTTGGTCATTTTTTAAATGAGCATACACATAAATTACTTCGATTTTACGATAGATACTTAACAACATTTCAACGCTGCCTAAAAATGCATTACTGTCTTTCTTTAATGTCCCCTTAAAATGTTCAACTTCTTTTAATTCATTTGACAACGCTTGAAAAGCTTCATCAAAGGCTTGATTATCTTTAAAAATTTTGGTCAAATCCCAAGTCTTCTCTATTGGTAAACTTGAACGTTCTGGTAATTGCTTTGTTTCACTCATTACATCGGCTCCTTTTCAAACTATTCTTGTATAAGTTCATCTTATCACATTTTTTATAGGAGTAGCAGTGATTAAGCACTTATTTTCAATCTTTTTCAACCATTTTCTCACATCCGATATGCTATACTTAGAAAATCCTATTTCAATTTTCCACCCATTTTCAACTCTAATCAAATGATTACAATCAATTAGCTGACGAAGCATTTGATTTAAGCAATAAATTTGAACGATCTCTGATGGAATATTAGGCAACTCATAAAACAATCCTGCAGATTGATCCAAATTTGTTTTTAATAGTTGAATCAATTCTGAATACTTAAAAACATTCTGATCAAAAAACTGTACCAAATTCCAAATGCTAATTTTTAATAATATATCCGATTCTCTACAACAAAAAAGATGAAGACCTGGATAATAAAACCAATTTGGCAATTGAATCAGATGTAGGCGATTGTTATATAATTTAGATTGAAGTTTTCTGATCTTCTCATCTCTCCTATATAATTTTCTATTCAACTCAGAATAATACGCATTTATAAGTTGTCCAACTTTATATTTTCGTTGGATATAAACATTGGAATTCTTAGGAAAATTAAAAATTTCTAACAAATAATAACCATAAAAAGACCAACTTTTTTTTGTAGAATATAGTTTCTTTTTGAAATCTTCTTCAATATGATAATCTATGGTCAATTCTTCTTTATCCAAATCTGCTGACCATAAATAAAATCCTACTCTATCAGAATAATAACACAGATTTTTAGCCAATTCGTTTAAGGTTTGGTGGTTAGAAAAGAGCTTTTTACCACAAATCCAAATAACAATATAGCCATGTTTTTGATAGTTCTGAGTTCGTTCAACCAATCGTTGTGCGCTCAATGGACTACACTGAATCTCAAGTGCAATATTTCCTATCAAAAGATCTGGACGTTGATTCAATGCTGGGAGATACTTTTCCAGCTCATATTCAATCGCCTCTTTCTCACACCACTTAGCAAAAACTGCCTTCAGTGCCAAATGCTCTAGTGTCTCACCTTCTGAATAAATACTGCAAGTACTGTTATTATAATGAGAAAAATGCGGTAATTTTACCTTACCATTTTTTATTCGAACAGGATGATCACAAACTGGACAAAAGTATTTGTTGTCCTTCATTTGTTCTATCTCTGCTCTTGTTAAATTCAGTAATGTGACAACTTTTTTCTCTTTTGAATATGCATTGAACATATAATTCACCTCATAAATAAAATACGCAAAAACAATGCCGATTCATCAAAAAAAGACTAAAACAAAGCATAATCGCTGTGTCTTAGTCTTTTTTACGTCTATTCGAAGTAGTATCTTGTTAATTCCAATGCATTACGTTCCATAATACATGTCCCATATTCATTCAATGTCTCTGGAGTAACCATTGATAGATTAGCAAATTCCAATAACTGTGCTAATTCATTTTCGACGTCATTTTTGCCTAATTCATCTAATAAGAAAATAACTTGGAGATAATAGGTTCCTTTAAAAGTATACAAATTTGCTATCACAGACTGCAAGAAAACTTCATTTGACAGCTGTACCATTGTGTCAAAATCATTAAGTTCAAACACCAGATTTTTTACTGTATTATCAGCAAATTCCTGTGTCTCATCAACGAAATCTTCTTCGATTTGTTTACGAATTATATTACTAACTTCTTCTGAATTAAGATCGTTAAAACCTTCAAAATTAGAAACTTCATCAATCGATGCATTCTTACTAATAAACAGTTCCAATCCATCGCTCTTAGGCAGAACCTGAAAAGTAACAGCTTCACTGCCTTGAAATTCATCTTCCACATCAACTTCTTCTAAAATACTATAGAAAAAATTTTCTACCTCTTTATGATTACCGAGTAAATCTAAAAAAGTGATTCCTCTGTCAGCCAAATCTTCATTACCGATCAACACACGTATAGTATTTTCATTGATATGTTCCATTTCCATGTCGCTACACCTCACTTTTGCTAATCAGGAAACTTATTCTTACGTACATTGTAGCGGAATCACGCCAAATGTAAAGGGAAAAGTAATAATATTCCTAAATAAACTATTGTCTTAGTATATTCCTAAAAACTTATTCTAGATACTTATATGTCTTGTATGTACTTTTTTATAATTATTTAAAAAAAAGTAATAAATCAATTATTATGTATAAATAATAGAAAAAGAAAACCTTTGTCACAAGGACAAAGATTCTCCTTTTACATTTTATAAACCGGCCATCAATTGTGCTTGACGTAATTCCAACTGTCTAACTCCTCTTGGTAAGAAGCGTCGAATTTCATCTTCGTTAAAACCAACCTGTAATCTTTTTTCATCAATCATTATTGGTCGACGCAACAATCCAGGATTCTCTTTTACTAACTCTAGCAAGTCTTGCAACGGAAGTTCATCCAAATCCATATTAAGTTTTTGGAAAACCTTAGAACGGGTAGAAATAATCTCCTCTGTTCCATCTTCTGTCATTCGCAAAATTGCTTTCAATTCAGAAATATTCAATGGTTCTGAAAAGATATTTCTTTCTTTGAATGGAATCTCGTGTTCTTGTAACCATGCACGAGCCTTACGGCAAGACGTACAACTTGGGGAAGTATAAAGTGTCAACATGTGCATCACTCCTTTATGCGATTTTCATCACTTTTTTGAAACAGGAAGTTGAACTATTTTCCTATTTAATGTAAGTATACCTAATTTCCAATAAAATTACTAGCTCTTTTCCAAGAAAAAAGATAATTTTTCGTTATTTTACGTGTTTTTTTTTAATATTGAAATAAAATTTGATTTTTTTTTACATAAAATTGTAGCGTTTTCAAAACCTGGAAAAATGATACAGCCATTACAACCTACTACAACTGTATCAGTCTAAAAATTCTGACATTTTATTTTTTCTCTGTAATCCTGTTTTTTTTTACTTTTAGCTGTATAATGATATCAATGACTTTTTATTAATTGATTAAGGTGGTTACTTTATGGAAACAATTTTTTCAGGCATTCAGCCTAGCGGAATACCAACTATCGGAAATTATATTGGTGCGATGAAACAATTTATCGAATTACAAAATCATTATGATTGTTACTTTTGCATAGTAGATGAGCATGCAATCACAGTTCCCCAAGACCCATTGAAACTACGTCAACAAACGCGTAGCTTAACAGCTCTATACCTTGCTGTAGGGCTTGATCCTGATAAAGCAACGATTTTCATTCAATCTGAAGTTTCAGCTCATGCTGAGGCCGCTTGGATCATTCAATGTAATACAACGATCGGTGAATTAGAACGTATGACTCAATTTAAAGATAAATCACAAAAAAATGGACGTGCAGGCGTAAGCGCTGGTCTTTTAACTTATCCTCCATTAATGGTCGGTGATATTGTTTTATACAATGCAAATCTCGTTCCTGTTGGAGATGATCAAAAACAGCATTTAGAATTAACGCGTGATTTTGTGGAACGTTTCAACAAACGATATGGACAAACTAATCAAGATATCCTAGTTCTTCCAGAAGTGAAAATTGCTGAACAGGGTGGACGTGTGATGAGCTTGCAAGATCCAACAAGCAAAATGAGTAAATCAGATTCAAATCCAAAAGGTTTCATCTCAATGTTAGATGAACCAACTATTATCCGTAAAAAAATCAAATCGGCTGTAACTGATTCAACTGGCATCATTGAATACGATCCAGAAAATAAACCTGGAATTTCTAATTTACTGAGTATTTTCTCTTCTGTTACTGGTCGCTCAGTTGATGAAATCGTTACTGAATATGATGGAAAAGGATATGGCGACTTTAAAACAGATTTAGGTGATGCAGTCGTTGATTTACTTGCCCCGATCCAAGAACGTTACCATGCACTACTTGCGTCTGACGAATTAGATGATATTTTAGATCAAGGTGCCGAACAAGCTCGTCTAGTCGCAAATAAAACTTTACAACGAATGAAAAATGCGATTGGCTTAGGAAGAAAACCTCGCAAAAAAAAGTAATATAAAAACATTTGAGCCAACCATTCATGAATGGTTGGCTCAAATGTTTTTCAATCTCTAAATTGTGCATCATGCAATCGGCGATAATGTCCACCTTTTGCAAGTAATTCTTTATGAGATCCTTCTTCTAAGATGCCTTTATCGCTGACCACAACGATCCTTGTCGCGTGTTTGATCGTTGCCAGACGATGAGCAATAATAAGCGTGGTTCTACCTTGTGCTAAAGAATTTAGTGATTCTTGGATCACTTGTTCTGTCTCAGTATCTAATGCTGAGGTCGCTTCATCCAAGATTAAAATTGGTGGATTTTTTAAAAACATACGAGCAATTGCCACCCGTTGTTTTTGGCCACCTGAAAGTTTGACACCGCGCTCTCCAATCATCGTATCTAAACCTTCCGACATTTCATCCACTACTTTTTCTAAATGAGCTAATTTGACAGCTTTTTGAATTTCCTCTTCAGTTGCATCCAGCTTACCATAAGCAATATTATCTCGAATGGTTCCCGGAAATAAAAAAACATCTTGTTGAACAATCCCAATTTGACTTCTCAATGAAGCTAGTGTCATGTCTTGAATATTGATACCATCAATGGTGATTTGTCCTTCTGTTACCTCATAAAATCTTGGTAGTAAGTTGCATAATGTTGTTTTTCCTGAACCACTTTGACCTACAAAAGCGACTGTTTCACCAGGCACAATCTGCAAATTTATATGGTTCAACACTTTAGTAGAATCAGCATACGAAAATGAAACATCGTCATAAATGATATCACCATGTAAATGATCTACCAATAGTGCGCCAGGCTTATCTTGAATGGTTGGCTTCTTATCGATTTCTTCAGTGAATCGTTTAAACCCAGCAATTCCTTTAGGGTAACTTTCGATCATATTGTTGACTTTTTCGATAGGGCGTACAAAAACATTCGATAATAAAATAAACCCAACAAATTGCCCATCTGTAATTTCGCCTTTGATTGTATAATATGCACCAAATATCAATGCGAATAAATTAATAAGACGAATTAAAAAGTAATTGTATGCGGAACTGATTCCCATTACTTTATAAAATGTAATTTTTGATTGGCGGTAAGCTTGGTTCAATCCTTCAAAACGTTTACGCTCAAATGGCTCGTTGGCAAAAGACTGTGTCACGCGAATGCCACTGACAGAAGCTTCGACGCCAGCATTAAAATCCCCAAGATTATCATAAATTTTTGTATTGACCTTTGTCATCTTTTTATTGAAGAAAACCAAAGCAATCGTGATAAAAGGCAAGACAATAAACGTAGCCACAGCTAATTGCACATGTATCCTAAGCATCAAGTAAAATGACCCGACGATAGTCATCACGGTAATAAACACATCTTCTGGTCCATGATGGGCAACCTCAGAAATTTCAAATAAATCGGTTGTCAATCGGCTCATCAATTTTCCGGTTTTTTGATTATCATAATATTCAAATGGCTGCGTCTGCAAATGTTCGTATAGTTCTCTACGCATATCGGTTTCAATATCTACCCCTAATTTATGACCAAAAAATACCACGATGTACTGTAAAAAAGTATTGAGTATATAAAATAAAAGTAGCCCGATAGAAGCTAATGCAATCAATCGGAAATTTCCCTTAGGCATGATTTTATCGATGACTTGATTTACAACAACTGGAAATGATAATTCCAACAAACCAGCTAGAACAGCACAACCAAAATCTAAAATAAATAAATGCTTATATGGTCGATAATAACTAAAAAATCGTTTTAACATAAACTCCCCTTTCTTTTGACACTGTTACTATTATACGCAAAGAAAGTATAGGATGCAAAATTTGAAGATTCCTATTTTTTTATGAAATAATCTATATTTATAAGCTGATAAAGCCAACTTCGAAATAGGTAGAAGACATCCTCTTCAGTTTTTTATACATTTTGAAAAAAAGCGAAATGCTGTTATATCAATCACTTGAAAATATGAAAATAATTTGCTAAATTATAGCTATACATGTACATCATAAAAAACACCGATGAGTTGCTTATGTCTTGGGGAAGATGGGCCTGATCGGTGTTTCTGTATTTTATTATACTAAATGTAGGAATTTTTTCCACTTCAAGCTTTTACTAACGATAATACTTTTTTGAAGAAACGTTTCTCAAAAATATGTTTTTTTATTCTATCTTTTATTAAGAAATCATTGTTTTTTAATGAGAATCGTTAAATTTTTTTTGACACCATTTTGCATGACTTTTAAAGATTTTCCTTCTTGATCCATCTATTCAATTAGCATTCTAATCTAAATTAAAATTTTCTTTCTGTTCTTTTGTGAAAAAGTTCGCTACAATGAAAAAGGATTTTGAAAAATTTCCTGAAAATTATTAAGGGGTGCAATTTTTTAATGAAAACTATTGTTTTTGATGTTGATGATACCATTTATGACCAGCAACAACCATTTAAAAACGCAATCAAATCAGTCTTTCCTTACGTAAAAGATACAGACATGCACGCACTATATATTCGTTTTCGTTTTCATAGTGATGAAACGTTCCCAAAGGTTATGGCGAATGAATGGACACTAGAATATATGCGCTTTTTCCGAATCAATGAATCATTGAAAGATCTTGATTATCCAACTGTTTCACAAGAGAAGGGTCTACTCTTCCAAAAAATGTATGAGGATGAACTAGATAATATCGTCATGCATCCAGAAGTAAAAAAAGTTTTTGATTTCTTAAAAGAGAAAAACATTCCGATGGGGATCATCACAAACGGTCCCACAGATCACCAATTCAAAAAAGTAAAACAACTTCAATTAGAAAATTGGGTTCCGACCGATAATATTATTATTTCTCAAAGCACTGGCTTTCAAAAACCAGAAAGAGAAATTTTTGATCTTGCTGCAAAAGAGTTTGATATGGACTGCGAACGTACATTATACGTCGGTGATAGTTTTGAAAATGATATTGCAGGTGCTAAAAATGGTGGCTGGAAATCTTTATGGTTCAATCATCGTTTACGCGAAATGCCTGCTGATGAAGAAGCTTATCATATTAAAGAAGTTACTTCATTTGATGATTTATTTCCGACGATCCAATCGTTATTTTCATAAAAAAACAGCGTAAGCTTAGATTTTTCTCTAAGTCTACGCTATTTTTTTGATTATTCTCCAATACTCAAAATCATTCGAATATCATCTTCAGTCATTTTCGCTAATTGCTCTTCATTTCCTTGAATCACTTTCTGGAATAGCTCACGTTTTTCTTGTTGCAAGGAGTCCATTTTTTCTTCAACAGTACCTTCTGCAATCATTCGCCATACTTCTACAACACTTTTTTGACCAATTCGATGTGCTCGTCCAGCCGCTTGCTCTTCCACTGCAGGATTCCACCACAAATCATATAAAATCACAGTATCCGCACCTGTTAAGTTCAATCCAGTTCCTCCAGCTTTTAATGAAATCAAGAAGATATCCTTCTCACCAGCGTTAAATGCATCTGCCATTTCCATCCGTTCTTTAGGTTTGGTGCTCCCTCTTAAATAGAAAGTTGATAACCCAAGTTCGTGCAATTCTTTTTCAATGATCGATAACATACTTGTAAATTGTGAAAACAGCAACACGCGGCGATTATTTTCTTTGGCAGCTACCAACAAGTCTTTTACTTGCTCTAACTTTCCTGAACCGCCTGTATAATCATCAATGAATAAGCTAGGATCACAACAAATTTGGCGTAAACGAGTCAACCCTGCCAAGATACTCAAACGATTTTTCTTGAACGCATTCTGATCCATTTGGCTAACATCTTCTTGCATTTGTTTTAAGTAAGCCAAGTATACAGTTTTTTGTTCTTCAGTAAGGACGCTGTATAGATTACTTTCAATCTTATCAGGTAAATCTGCTAATACCGTTTTCTTATCTCGTCTTAAAATAAACGGCTGGATCATTTTAGCAATTTCTTCAGGCTTCATTGATCTAAACAACGTTTTTGATGGGAATAATCCTGGGATGATCATTTGGAAAATGGACCATAGTTCATCTAAATTATTTTCAATCGGTGTTCCACTTAAAGCAAAACGTTGTGGTACTGTCAAACTTTTTAAGGCTTGTGCTGTTTTGGTTCCACTATTTTTCACCATTTGTGCTTCGTCTAAAATCAAGTAGCCTAAATTTAATTCTTGATACATATCGATATCTTGTCTAAGACTAGCATATGAGGTGATCAATACATCTAGCTCAGCCTGATTAGCCAATTTTTCGCGCTCTGATTTATTTCCAGCAACAACATCTGATTGTAAATCAGGGGCAAATTTCTTCAGTTCCGCTGCCCAGTTATAAATCAAGCTAGCTGGCGCTACGATCAATGCTGCTCCTTTTTGTTTCTGTTCCTCTTTTTCAGATAATAAATAGGTGATCGTCTGAAGTGTTTTCCCTAATCCCATTTCATCAGCTAAAATACCGCCAAATTGATAATAGCTAAGCATTTTTAACCATTTAAAGCCATCTATTTGGTAGTTTCTAAGCGTTGCTTGAATAGTTTGAGGTAAAACTGCATCAAACTTTTCTGGATGGGTCAGGTTTGACACCATTTCTTTAAAAGAGTCTGAAAAATGAGCCCTAGTGTTGTTTTCTAACATATTTTCGATCATCAAGCCCTGATTTCTCGGTACTTGAATCGTTCCCTGAACGTTTTTCATATTTTTTCTCAACAGTGTTAAAATTTCACTTGTCTGCTGAAATTCTTCTGAATCCAACGAGAGAACTTCACCTGTTTCCAACGTATAAAACCGATCATTTCTTAATAAACTTGCTAAAACAGCATCGATTTCCTGCTCCGCTATTCCAGTAATATCAAAACGCACATCCAACCAAGAATCAGAGTCAGAAACTTCGATCAACGGTTGATGATGAGCCGCATCCAAATATAGTTCACGCAATTTTTTTCCCATCCGAACTTCACCTAAACGACGGAAAGTTGGCACCTCTGCTTTAAAGAAATAATACAAACGTTCCCCTACTGGTAATGCTTTTTCATAACCGTCGACAACTTTTTTATAACCGAAAGCTGTTAATTGTTCTATAATTTCTTGTTCTTTTTTACTATCACGAACCACTTCTTGATTCGCTCCTGAGGCCACTGAATGCTCATTATCCGTTGAAAAAACAACCTCACCATAAGTAAAATCGACCCTAACTTTGATCATTCCTTTGATTTTCCGAAAAATAAAAATGGTTTCTAAGGGATGATAAACTACTTCTTGCTTGACCTTTTCACTAACGATCACCGTACCAATTTTTTTCAATAAGGGAATAACACTGCCAAATAGATCTGACAACTCTGGTTTTTCATACATAATCTCAGGTTTTTCGACGCGTTTTAATAGTTGCAATAACGTCGCGTAGATTGCTTCTTGTTCTTGTGTAAAAATATAAACTTGATCTTTGCTGAAGCCCCACTGATAATGAGATAAAAAGGTGGATATCTGGTCATCGATCCTTAATTTATACTTATTATCTGGCTGTTTACTTATATCAAAAAAGAGCGGTAATGTGCCTCTTACGAATGAAAGATGACGATATTTTTTTTCCTCGTCATTTAATTGGAAATGAGGAATCAAACTCATTTTTTCAAGTAGTTTTTGACCTTGATCGATTGGCAACACAAGATAGCGTTTATCGATTTTCCCTTTGACTTGAATTCCATTAGCGCCAAGAAGTTGACTCGTTTGATAAATGGCGGATAGTTGATCTAACAGCTCTTGATTTTCAATTGAAAAAGCTTCTTTTATTAAGTCAAAATGATGTTGTTTATTGATCAAAAAACTTCCTTCTTTTTGGAAGGTCTGGAAAAACTCACCGATATTTTTAATGATATAGGTTTTAGGTTTGATTCCCTGATTTCCAAGACGCAATGAAACCCCTAGAACAGCTAATTCTGGATAATAACTATTCGTCTCAATAACATCGACGATATATTCAACTGTCAGCGGCGTAATTTTACTCTTTGCCTCAACTTGATTTAGGTTTGCAAAACCCTTAGTAAACATTTCTGAAATAGATAAAGATCGTTTTTCAAAGATTACAGGTTGATCTGCTTTTATGATTCGGGAAGTTCCTTTTTGACGTAAATATAACTCAACTGCGACCGTATGCTTGCAATAACCATGATCTTTCCAATAAGGGCATTCACAAATATCATTTTCTTTAGCCGTTCCATCTAACTGCACACGATACAGTTCATTCCCTAAAACTTCCGCATGCCAGATTTTTTGTTCTGGATCTTGTACGACCGACAAGACCCTACCTTCTTTCATATATTCCCTGCCGCGTTCAACGATTCGTTCTGGAATACTCCACTTCATATTATCACCTCCTAGGCTGTTTAAGCCGTTTGATAGGTCACTTGACTTTGACCATTTCCATTTGTTTTGATTTGCAATTGCTGTGGAATTCTTGCTTTTAATTCACTTACGTGGCTGATAATACCAATCATTCTTCCTTCATTTTCGATTGTTTCTAACGCCTCCATTGCCATTTCTAGGGCTTCTTCATCTAAAGAGCCAAATCCTTCATCAATGAACAAAGCTTCAATTAAAACACCGCCGGCTTGTTCTTGAATCACCTCAGCCAAAGATAAGGCCAAAGCCAGTGCCGCAATAAAACTTTCACCGCCAGACAATGTATGAGCACTGCGGGTACTCCCTGCATTATCATCATAAACATTGATTTCAAGCCCGGTCTGATTTTTATAACTCCCTGAAACTTGGTTTAATTCAAATTGATAACGATTATTCGTCAGTAATCCTAAACGTTGATTGGCTACTTTTAAAACGTCTTCCAAATACGTTTGTAAGACGTATCTTTCCAAACTCGTTTTTCTTGGATTATCGCCATTGACGGTCGCTGCTAATTGGTGCAAAGCCGTTACCTCTTCCCACTGTTGCTCAATAGACGCGATCAATTCTTTCACTTGTTTTTGAATCTTCTCATTGGCCTTTATTTTTTCTTGATGTTGGTAATAATTTGCCTCTTTAGTTTGAAGTGAAGAAGTCAATACGTCAATTTCCTCTAGTAAACTCGTTATTTCCGGTTGTTCCTTGTTTTTAAGTTTTTTTTCTAGTTCGCTTAATTGAAATGTCAATTGATCTTTTTTCTTATCAAAAACTGTTAATTCTTCTTTGATTGCTTCTAATTTCGATACTTCACTTAATAAAACGCGGACTATTTTTTCGTCTAATTCAAGGTTTGATTCGTTTATAGCTTTCGATAATTGTTTTTCTAATGTCATTTTTTCTGTCAGATTTAATGCTTGTTCTTTGGCAAGATGTTCTTCCGTATTTTTTAGCAGTAGACAGCGTTCTTTTCTTTTTGCAAGGTGCTCATCGATTTCTTTTTTCTGTGATTCCCATTGCATTATTTGATCTTTAAGTTGTTGTTTTTGATTTGTTATTTCAGCTAAAGACAGCTGTTTGTCAATCAATTGTTCTGATATTGTTTTTAGTTTGGTTTGATTTTCAGTTTGTTCTTGCTGCTGTTCAATGACGAGTTTTTCTTGTTCAAACACGTTATTTTGTTGCTCTTCAACTGTTTTTTCTAGCTCAATGATTCTACTTTTAGCGTCTTTTATTTGGCTCAACTCAAGTTCAATTTTTTCTGTTACACGCTGAAAATCATTAGAAATCTGTTCGATTCTTTCCGAAGTCAAAGGCTTTTCTAAAAAGACAATTTGTTTTTCTTGCAGGTTTTTAAACAGTGAATCGACTTTATTATGCTGCAGTTCTGACTCTTTTTGCAGCTCTTTTTCTGTCATTTTAGTCTGGCTTACTTGAGCTTGTAGTTTAGCAACAATCGCTTCTTGTTCTTGAGCCTGTTTTTCACTATTATTGAGTTCATTTTCTATTGTTTGAATTTCTTCTAATGAAAATTCTTGATGTTCTTTTTGACTTGGGTGCTCTAATGAACCGCAAACAGGACATGGTTCACCGTCAACTAAAAGCAAACTTAAGCGACTGATCTGCATTTTTGCCCATTCACTTTTTTGTTTTACGACTTGTACATGGATCGTTTCTTTCTCTTTTACTGCCTGCTTTAGCTCTATATTTTTGCCACTTAACGCTTCTTTTATAGCAATTATTTTTGCTTCAAGTTGTTGCTTTTTTTCCCAATTTTCCATAAACGTCTGCCATTGTTCCTGATGTCGTTCCAATTCTAGCTGCTCTTTTTCAATTTGAACTTGTCTTTCTATAACAACGAGTTCATTTTGATAAGCTTGTTCAGCTTTGAATTGTATTTCTTTTATTTGCGCGAGCTTTGTTTTGGCTTTTTCTAGCTCTAAAGAATTTTTTTTGATGGTCCTTTTTACTTTTTCTTTCTCTTCGTACAGAGGAATTTGAAATTGCAGTTTATGGACGATCTCGTTTATACTGCTTATTTCAGCAGTTTGGTCTAATTTTTCTTTTTGGGTACTTTCTAATTGTCGGATTATTTGTTGTTCTGCTTGTTGTTCTGCTTGATTTTCTTTCAACTCTTTTATGTACGTTGAAAGTAATTTTTTCTTCTCATCGATTTTCTCAATTAGCCCTTGATGGTTTTTCACCCATTGAAGTTGCTGTCCTTCTGTTCGCAATTTTTTGATCATTTCACTAGCCTGATCTAGTTCTTCTTTTTGTTTATTTAGCTGATCTTGTTTTGCAAACTCATTCGCTAGTTCTTCTAATATAAATTTTTCTTGTTCTTTGCGCTGCTTTTGTTTTTGTAGAATAGACAGTTCCGATTCTTCTGCCGCTTGTTGCTTGATCATCACTTCTTGCTGTTGATCTAACGCGGCTAATTGTTGCTCTACAGATAGTTCTTCTAATAATTGTTCTTGCCAGTATAGTTGATCCAATTTCGCTTGGATTGTTTGCTGCGTCAATTCAATTCCTTGATTGACTGACTTTAATTGCGTCTTAAGTTGTTCATTTAGCGTCTGATACAATTGTGTGCCAAACAAGTTTCGTAATACTTTTTCTTTATCGTTACTATTTGCAATCAAAAAAGTTCTAAATTCGCCTTGAGGTAAAAGAACAATCTGAGCAAACTGAGTTGCATCAAGATGTAACAATTCCTGAATAAAACTATCGACTTCTCGACGTTTCGTGTATTCTCTAAGTTCTTTTCCTGAACGATCTTTGACAACCAGTGAAATTTTCGCACTTTGAGTTCGAGTACCGTCACCTCTTTTTTTATACAGTTCTTGTTCTGGTTTTCTCGTGATATCGTAAAAATAGTCCCCATGAGAAAAGGCCAAATGAACCTCGGTCGGCTCTGATGGATCAGCAAAAGTAGAACGCATTTCTTTGCCTTGTCGTAACTTCCCTGAGCTTTCACCAAATAAAGCATAACTCATTCCATCAAAAATCGTTGTTTTACCCGAACCAGTCTTACCACTAATCAAAAATAAAGAAGAGTCTTCAAATTTAGTAAAGTCAATCGTTTCAGCAATATAAGGGCCGAAGTTTTTTAATGTCAGTGTTAATGGTTTCAACTTATTTCCCTCTTTCTGCTTGATGAAGCACTGCTAGACTGTCTTTGATCCAAGTTTGTTGTTGTACTGTCAACTCTTCACCTGTTACTTCTGAAAAAAACTGATCCACTAATTCTGTTGGAGCTAAAGCTTTTGTTGCTTTTTTTGACTTACTTTCTTTGTGCTGCACTTCTCTTCCAAATAAACGTTCTATGCCAATGATTCGTGGATAAATTTGTCGTAATTGATTCATCATATTCGGAATCACAGCTCGATCTGTTAATTGGATATGAAAATAACTTTCACGGTCGATCGACTCATAAAATTCTTGTGCAGTCAGTTCTTTAAAACTGCCCTCTATTTGTTTAACGTCTCTTAGCGGTATGATTTCTTCAAATCTAAATGTCGTCTCTCCCTCTTCAGTATCTACTATCCAAACGCCCTTTTTTTGATTCATTTCTGATAATGAAAATTTCAATGGTGAGCCACTATAACGGGCATTTTCAGCTTGCAAGGCATTTTTTCCATGTAAATGACCTAACGCTATATAGTCAAATGATTTTAGTAATGACAACGGGACGGTATCCAAACCGCCGACCATTAATTTTGTTTCCGAATCCGATTTTTCACTGCCAGCGACAAAAAAATGACTGACTAAAACATGTGCCATATCAGATTTGAATTGTTTTTCTATTTCTTTGATGACTTCTTTGATTGCTTGTTCAATCGTCCGAATTTCTTCATTATCGAAATATAATCGAGCTGAGATCGGTTCAAAATAAGGTAATAAGAAAAATTGAGTATTTCCCATCTCTACAGGTTCAAATGCTTGATCCAATCGGGTGTTCAAATGAAAATCCGACTGAGCAAACCAAGGCCCCCCTGTCTCTAGACGAATACTGCTGTCATGATTCCCAGAAATCGCCAACACGGGAAATCTTTCTTTTAAATTCATTTCTACGATCATTCGATTAAAGACCTCGATTGCTTCAACAGAAGGAACAGAGCGATCATATAGATCCCCAGAAACGACGATTGCATCCACCTTTTCCTCTTTAGCGATTGCTAAAATCTGCTGAAATGCATCTACTTGCTCTTCTAATAAATCGTAGCCATGTAATTTCTTACCGATATGCCAATCTGCTGTATGTAAAAAACGCATTTTTCCACCACCTAAAAAAGTCCTTCTTACTATTATACCAAATTTTTGGAGAAATATATGGTTCAAACGTGCAGAATCTTTCCAAAACAAAAAAAAGCCTGAAATATAACTTATCAAGTCATATCTAGGCTCTAATGGATAAAAAAAAGGCTAACTATTATTCTTTCACTTCATATTTAAAGTTAGGATCGATTTCTTGATCTAAGCTGTCAAAAGAGGCTTGCAGTCTTCGTTCAACCTCAGCGATCCCTTCTTTATCCATTTTAGCAATATCGCTAACATCGATTGGTTCACCAAAACGAACATTTACTCGACGACGTTTGAATAGCTCTTTTAATGTTAGTGGACCTTGGTAGACAGCTGGCACAATTTTAACTTTTGCCATTTTAGCAATCAACGCTACACCGCCTTTTAACTCAGAAGAATGACGAGTACCACTTGGAAACATCACTAAACTTAAATCAGTATTCTTTAATGTTTTAACAGGTGTCTTAATAGCACTTGGACCTGGTTTTTCACGATCGACAGGAAAAGCATTCGCATGCTTTAAAATGAAACTTAAAAATGGATTCTTAAATAATTCCTTTTTTGCCATAAAACTAAACTTTTTTGGTGATCCGCCTACAGCTAAATATAATGGCTCCCACCAAGTTCTATGAGGCGCAACTAAAATATAATTTTCATTTTGAGGAATACGGTCTTTCTTGTCATAATGTGCATTGCCGTTGATAATAAACAAAACAACCCGAACAACACCACGCATAAATGTAAAAAACATGTTTTTCTTCCTTTCTTTTCACTGCTATAAGTATGCCGAAAACTGTTGCTTTTGACAAGTCTTTTTCACAGGTTTCTTCTAATCTTAATTGTAGTATAATATAAAGGATACTATCTGTTCCATAAAAGAGCTTTACTCTATAATTGAAGAAAATGGGAGGTTACAATGATGATTGAATTTAAGAAATTGAATCAACAAGAAAACGACGCGAAATTGATTGCGCTACTTTCTCAAAATCAAGTAGAAGAAAAAAAGATTCCCGCTGAAAAAAATACCGTCTTCTCTTTAGCCCTCTATGATGATACGCTTTATATTGGTGGGGTCACAGCTAATAAGTGGATGAATACAACTCATATTTCTTTACTAGCTGTCGCTAAAAATTATCGTGGTAAAGGATACGGCTCACAACTGTTCAAAAAAGCTGAGACATTTGCTATCGAATCTGGTTCTGAACTCATAACCGTTCACACTCAAGACTATCAAGCAAAAGCATTTTATGAAAAATACGGTTATCACGTTTTTGGACAATTAAAAGATACCACGTTTAGCGGCACTACAAAGTATTATTTAGTAAAACGAATTTAAACTGAAAAAATCAAAGGAATGAATCTTACATGTTATTACCAGATGAGCGAATCGATCAATTATACGCAGATGATATTCAAATCATACAAAGTAAAGAAGTGTTTTCTTTCTCCATCGATGCTGTTTTATTAGCAAACTTTCCGATTTTTCCAAAAAAAGGCACGATTGTTGACCTTTGTGCTGGAAATGGAGCAGTCGGCTTATTTGCTAGCCGAAAAACTAAAGCTAAAATCACACAAATTGAATTACAAGAGCGGTTGGCTGATATGGGGAAAAGAAGCATCCAGTTAAATCAGCTAGAGGATCAAATGACTATGTTTGAATTAGATCTAAAAAAAGCAACGACGATCATCAAACCAGATTCGGTTGATTTAGTCCTATGTAATCCGCCTTACTTTAAAGAGCTACCAACAAGTCAAAAAAATCCAAATCCACATCTAGCAATCGCCCGGCATGAACTTCATACGACGCTGCCAGAAGTAATTGAAGTATCAGCAAAACTTTTAAAAACAAATGGTCGGCTAGCAATGGTTCATCGTCCTGATCGGTTTTTAGACATATTGCAAGCCATGGAATCAGCAAATATTGCACCAAAGAAAGTGCGATTTATTTATCCTAAAGCTGGAAAAGAAGCAAATACGTTATTGATCGAAGGAATCAAACAAGGAAAGAAAGATGGTTTTCGCATATTGCCACCCTTATTCACTTATGATGAACAAAATAACTATTCACCAGAAATGAAGGCGATGTTGTATGGAAACTAATCATTATTTTTATGTCCTTTATTGCAAAGATAATACATTTTATGGAGGATATACCACAGATCCTGAACGACGTTTAACTGAACACAACAGCGGTACTGGAGCAAAATATACAAGACTTCCGTCACGTTTACCGGCAAAAATGATCCATGTTGAAAAATTCAGCAGTCGCAGTGATGCTACAAAAGCAGAATATGCCTTTAAAAAATTAACAAGGAAACATAAAATCGATTATTTAAAAAAGCGGGGTGTTCCAGACTGGACCTGATAATTCGAAAATCAAGGAATGCTGATGCTCATAAAATCGTGCGACTTTTAAACAAAAATCTTTTAGAAGTAAATAGTAACGATGATCCAATCAACTAAATGAAAAATAGATTGCTGAATTTACTTCTAAAATAGTGACTGTACATGGTTTTTTTGTATTAAAAAAGAGGCAAACTAAAATAGTTTTACCTCTCTGTTTTTATTCGATTATCTCTGCACCTAAGCTTTGTTTGAAATGATTCAACGCCCATTCATGTCCGATTGGATCAAAACTTGCAACTGCCTGTTTATAAATAATGATTTTATAACCTAAATTGTAAGCATCAACAGCCGTGTGTAACACACAAATATCGGTACAAACACCTACTAAATGCACCTCTGTAATACCTCTTTCACGTAGACGAATATCTAAATCGGTCCCACTAAAAGCTGAATAATGGCGTTTATCAATCCAATAAACTGTAGCTTGTTTACGCGTTCTTTCATAAACATCTGCAAGTTTCCCGTAAAGATTTCGCCCAGTCGTTCCCACAATATTGTGAGGTGGAAATAAATCATTCTCTGGATGGTAAGGATCATTTGTATCATGGGAATCAATCGCGTAAACCACAAAATCTTTATTTTCAGTGAATGTTTTTGTGACTTCCACTAACGCTTCCTCAATAGCTTGACCCGCACTACCCGTTGTTAAAGCAGCCTTCGTTTCCACAAAATCATTTGTGTAATCGATTGAAATCAACGCTCTCATTCTAGGTCCTCCATTTCAACTATAAGATAGATTAAACCAGATGCTCTACAAAATTAATCACCATTTGTGCAGATTTTTCTCCAGCTTCTTCAATAAATTCATCAAATGTTTGAGAAGCTTCATGGTCTGCTGTATCACTGATTGCTCTAACTACTAAAAATGGGATATTAAATTGAGCCGCTGCTTGCGCAATTGCCGCACCTTCCATTTCACAAGCCAATGCTTCTGGAAATTCCGTAATGATTTCTTTGACTTTTTTCTGATCGTTGACAAAAGAATCTCCTGTTACGATCAATCCGTTATGAATCGACATTCCTGTTTTATCTGCTGCTTTTTTCATTTCAATTTTTAAGTAGTCACTTGATTCAAAATACAATGGCATCCCCGGTACTTGTCCCAATTGATAGCCAAATCCAGTAACGTCCACATCAAAATAAGCTAATTTGTCCGCGATGACTAAATCACCTACAGCTAAACCTTGGCCAATACCGCCTGCAGAACCTGTATTAATTACCATATTAACACCATATTGATGAATCAAAATAGTCGTCGTAACGGCTGATAAAACTTTACCAATACCAGAACGAACAACAATCACTTCATGACGTCCTAAAGATCCAGACACAAATACTGCCCCAGCCTTTTCCCAAGATCGAGTATCCGATAATTTTTCTTTTAAAATTTTTACTTCTTGATCCATAGCGCCGATAATTCCAATTTTCATTGTGATTTCCTCTTTTCTATAAATTCAATACTATAAATATAACAATAGCTAGCAAAATTCCCACAACAATGATCGCTTTAGTTAATGTGTTGCTGCGTTCACGGATTTTTGTTTGCTCATTTGAACGAGATTTTGTAACTTCCTTTTGCTTTTTATGCTCTTTACGATAGAAGTTAGATATTTCTTTTTCTTTTTTACGGTACTCTTTATCAGCTTCTTTTTGTTCCTGCTCAAATAATCTTTGTGCTTCTTTGTCAGCTTCTTCTTTTCGTCTCCGTAATTCTGTCCGAGTGACTAGCGGACCTTTACTCATTGTTTATCCTCCTTCAGCAGCCTTTTTAATTGCTGCAGTTCCCAAAATTGCACGGCAAAGATCGTTTTTGCATCACAAATTAATCCACTAGTGATTTCAGCCTTCGCTTCCTCTAGTGTTAATGTATATAATTCTAAAACTTCATCGTCATCTTGAGGACGAGGATTAGGAACTTTTTCTAAATCTTCGGCATAATAAACATGAAGTAGTTCATCAGCGAATCCAGGAGAAACATACATAGAAGTTACAAAGGTCAATTTATTTGCTCGAAAACCAGTCTCTTCTTCTAACTCTCTTTCTGCTGTCTCTTTTGGGTAGTCATGTTCACCAGGATCGATTTTTCCAGCAGGAATTTCCAAAAGAACTTTCTCCATTGGTTTTCTAAATTGCTTGACCATAATTATTTTATTATCCGCAGTAATCGGAATGACCGCAACAGCTCCTGAATGGAAAACTAATTCACGTGTGCTAGTTTCACCATTTGGCAAACGTACTTCATCTACGACAACCTCAATGATCTGCCCTTTAAATATTTCTTTTCTGGAAATCGTCTTCTCCTCAAACTGTTCAAAGTTCATCATGTCCTTCACCAATCTTTCTATGGATATAATACCTCAATTTTGAAATTTTATCACTTATCATTCTTTTTGTGAATCCTTTGTTCGCTATATTCAGGTATTTTCTGCTCTTATTAACAATTAATTAAGTATTACCATAATTTTTCTACCTCAATTAATTATATCAGTCTATAAAATTTGCACCAGTTTCATCTAATATTAACATAGGAAAAAGAGAAGCAACACTAGATTACTAGCTTTGCTTCCCCTTCTAAAAGTATAATCAGTTTATTTAGCTTACTTGCATGTTCTTATTTTTGTAATTCAACCAGAGAGTTCATGATTTTGATCATATCATCTTTGTTATTCTCTTTTTTATCCGCCAATGTCCAACTGATGCACTGTAAATAATGATCTTTACTTTCCATCAAATCATAGATATAGAAAACTTCTACATCATCTTTGGTCGCAGTGAACATACGGCGCTCACCCTTAAGTTCATTGTATTTGATCGTTTCTTTCTTCTCATCTGTTCGTTCACCTAAGTCAGATAAATCGACTGAGTTTTTGAATGCATCAAAACTGTCAAAATCTTTTTTGGCTTCACTTAAAACCATATAATATTCTTCATTTGCAGTATTTTTCAAACTTACATCAGCATTATCACTTAATTCCTTTGTCTCTACTGACTGCCAACCATCTGTTAGTTCTACTTTAAAGTTGCCATTTTTTGTTTTGATTACTTCTATCTTGCCTTTAGCTTGATCTTTTGGTTCTTCAGTGGCCTTTGTATTTTCATCGACTGACTCACTTGTCGAAGTCGATTCTCTAGGTTCATAAAACACTTCATCGTCCCCATAAGAACTTGATTCTTCTATACTAGAACTTGTTTCCTCTATATAACTATCATCGTCATCTTCCACGACTTTACGTCCAGAACAGCCCGAAATCATCAATCCAATCAATAATATAGTAATGATTTTAAGTTTTTTCACAATGTTTCTCCTTTTTATCGTAATCATTATCTACTATTATACCCCACGTTTGTCTATTTTTCTCATATTTTTTTTGACTTTTCTGTGAAAGATTTCATTCTTTCTACATCTTAAGTAGTAAAAAACGCTATTTTCTCTTGCCATTTCTTACATTTTCTCTAAATATCAAAATCAACCTTTGGACTGATATTCTTTATTGAGTAGAATGTGCTAAAATAACTTATATAACGAAAGATAGTAACTTTCGATGAAATGAATGATTGGAGGGAATTTAAAATGAGAAAAAGAAAACTTATCAAGATAATAACTTACTTAATTTTAGCAGGTATCGTTCTGCGTTTTATTACCGGTGTCCATATACCAGCAGTTGCGGTGGTTCTTTTGATTCTTATAGTCCTGATTTTCACTGGTTCAAAGAAAAAAGCTGAGAAAAAAGAAGAACTGCCTAATCTTACAAAGTCCAAAGAGGAACACTACGAAACGATCGGCATGACTGATCAAGAGATCATTTTTTTCCGAGATACGATGAACACTGCTAAAAAACAAATCGTCCAGCTACAAGAAAATATGAACACTTCTACTAAATTAAGAGCGATCGATTTACGTAATGATACGTTGCGTGTATCAAAAGCTTTATTTAAAGAATTAGTCAAAGATCCAAAAAAATTACACTTGGCTAACCATTTTCTTTATACGCACTTACCAAACTTGGTAGATCTAACAAGTAAATATTTGGAAATTGACGCTCATGAAATCAAAAATAAACAAACTTATGGAAAACTGGAAGAAAGTGCTCAAATTATCGATCAAGTCTCTAAATTGATCAAAAAGGACTATGAACAGTTCGTATCAGAGGATTTAGAAGATTTAGATGTTGAGATATCCGTTGCTAAAAATAGTTTAAAAAGAGATAATGATAGTAGTCAAAATAAAGAGGAATAGATTTGCTTAAAAACATAGTGATTAAAATGAGCTGATGTTGAAAAGAACTGATGAGAGCATTACACCCCTTCTTACTCTCATCGGTTCTTGAGAGTATAAACTCGATAGATGTAAAATAGAAATTGAACGAACTCTTTCAGCTTTTAGTCGTATCTAGCTTCAAGAGCAAGCCTCTCGGGTAAAAGATAAAAAATAACTGGGGTTAAAAGCACCTCAATCATTTTTTTCTATTTTCCCATCGAGGCTGACCAAGCTCTTTCAGCTTTTAAATTTAGGAGGAATTATAATGGAAAATGAGCCAAAAGATATAACGCCAGTAAATGACACGCTGGATGATTTGTTGAATAACCCGTTTTCAACACCCATTGATTCGTTGACAACAACACAAAAAAGTGAGATTTCTGCTCTGCAGGATAAGCAAGTCGCTGACCGTTTAGTGGATAAATTGCCTGCAGATAGACAAGCACAAGCACGAGAACTTGCTTCAAAGATCGATGTTCAAGATTCGCAAGCTGTTATTACATACGGTTCTGCTGCCCAAACGAAATTAAGTGAATTTTCTCAATCAATGTTAAATCATGTACAAGCACAAGATATTGGTCCTGTCGGTGATTCATTAACTGACCTTATGTTCCGTTTAAGTGAAGCGAATCCTGATCAACTTAGAGCAGGTGAAGGGAATTTCTTTTCAAAAATGCTTGGAAAAGTAAAGCAATCGGTTTTTGAAATCACTGCGAAATATCAAAAAATCGGTGCCCAAATCGATAAAATTTCGATAAAATTGGATCATGAAAAAAATGGTCTTTTGAAAGACAATTTAATGCTTGATCAGTTATATAATAAAAACAAAGACTATTTTGATGCATTGAATATTTATATTGCCGCAGGGGAGTTGAAGATGGAAGAACTTCAAACAACTATCATCCCCGAAGCGATGAAAAAAGCCGAAGAATCTGGCGATCAAATGGATGTTCAAATAGCGAATGATTATACACAATTTTTAGATCGCTTAGACAAAAGAACTCATGACTTACGTTTAGCTCGTCAAATCACGATTCAACAAGCACCGCAAATCCGTTTGATTCAAAATACGAATCAGGCGTTAGCAGAAAAAATTCAAGCATCAATCAACACAGCCATTCCACTATGGAAAAACCAAGTCGTGATTGCCTTGACTTTATTACGACAAAAAGATGCTGTTACAGCACAACGTCAAGTATCTGAAACAACCAATGATTTATTAAAGAAAAATTCAGAAATGCTTAAAATCTCTGCAATCGAAACTGCTAAAGAAAATGAACGCGGAATCGTGGATATCGACACATTACAAAAAACTCAAAATGATTTAGTTGAAACAATACAAGAAACCTTGCGAATCCAGCAAGAAGGTAAAGAAAAACGTCGTGCTGCTGAAATCGAATTAGGTAACATGGAAGAAGATTTAAAAAGCAAATTATTAGAATTAACGCAATAAAATCAATAAGAAGCGAAGTTGGGACAGAAGCGTTTATTCGGATTCCTTAAGGCTAGGATATAACTCGTAGAGTTACGTCCTAGCCTCGTTTCGTGTATTAATTTATAATTGTCTAAAATTCTTATATACTCATAGTCAATTCCACCCGATACAAAGGCTATTGTGCTTTCTTAACTGAAATAATAATGCGCATGATTCTTACACTCTACATTAAATTGATGCTCACAGTTTGGACATTTTTTATACTTTGTATACTCTAAAAACGTCATTTCATGATGACACACGCCGCAAAGTACAACTTTATCGCTTGGATTCTTTTTTGTTGGCCATGGTAAAAAATCATGATTTTCCTGATTATTATGACAACGATAACAAGCATAATACTTTTTACAACAGTAACATTTATTAGCAATAACATCCTCTAACAAATCATAATGAATACATCTACCAAAATTATCAATAGTTAAACCAAAGATTTTTTCTATACTATCATCCCTTTTTGTTCAAAGTTTTTGATATTCTTCGAGCTAGAATAGCCGTAATAAATGCCTTGATTATATCCCCTGGAATAAATGCCAAACTAGCAATCAAACTATTTGATAATGAAACATTTGAAATCAGACTGATCCCTACTGCACCCAAAAAATCTATAAATACAACACCGAAAAGAAATGTAATGACAAAGGCAGCAAAGACTCCTTTATTGTTTGGATTAAATTTTTCGGTCATCCAACCAATCAAAAATGAAGCAAATGGATAGGCAATAAGATAACCGGCCGTAACACTGAAAAAAACCATCAGTCCACCTCGACCACCAGCTAATAATGGAAAACCTAACGCTACTAATAATAAAAACAGTACTGTAGAAATCGTTCCATTTTTTTTTCCTAGTAATAAACCACTGAGCATGAAGCCCGCATTTTGAATTACGATAGGAACTGGCAGTAAACCTATTGGAATTGGCGGAAAAAAACCTAAAACAATAATGATACTGATCATAATAGCAATTTTTGTGATCTCTTTTGTTTTCATATTTCCCTCCCTATTAAACTATTTTTATCTATTTAAAAATACTATTTCTCCCGACTTTTGTCAACCTTTTCAAAATAAAGGTTGACAAAAGTCGATTATTCCTTAAATAAAAATAGAACTCCTTTATTTTAAAAGCTTAATTTTAGTGATTCATTACTTTTTCCAGTATCTTTGGTTGTTTTTCCTGATGAGAATGATACAATAAAGTAAAAATTACTTTTATCTAGTTTAGAGAGGATGAATAACTTGATACACTTTAATTCAAAGGAAGAAGAAAGACAGTATTATGAACAACAAGCCGATGAAACGACATTTTTAAAATGGTACCATCAACAAGAACTTCCTGAATACGAAAAACCTTCTCTGACTGTAGATATTGTTTTGATGTGTTATAACAAGGAAGAAGACCAACTAAAAATACTTTTAATTAAAAGAAAAGGTCATCCTTATAGAAATTCTTGGGCCTTACCAGGTGGGTTTGTGAATAGAAATGAATCAACTGGCGAAAGTGTGCTGCGAGAGACGAAAGAAGAAACAGGCGTCTTTATCTCAAAAGAAAATATCGAGCAGCTTCACAGCTTTAGTCGACCAGACCGTGATCCACGAGGCTGGGTCGTAACGGTGAGTTATTTGGCATTTATCGGAGAAGAGCCTTTGATTGCAGGAGATGATGCTAAAGAAGTTCGCTGGTTTACGATGGAACGTGAAAATAACACTCTTTCTCTTACAAACGCTGATGTAGAAATTATTTTAGATTTAACCACCGGATCTTCGACTGGAAAAGATGCCTTAGCCTTTGATCATAGTGAAATTATTTTGAAAGCTTTTAATCGAGTGGCAAATAAAATGGAGCATGATCCTCAGGTTCTTCAAGTCTTAGGAAAAGATTTTACGATTACAGAAGCCAGGAAGGTTTTTGCTAAGTTTTCTGGTATTGATTATAAAAATATTGATCACTCAAATTTTAAAAAAGCGATGTTTCATCATTTTGAAGAAATTGGAGAACGCCCTGTCGGGATCGGTCGTCCTTCGAAAATTTATCAGCTAAAATCTGAACATTCATAATCACCAACAACACACTTATCAAAAAGAAGGATAATGACATGGTCGTCTATTTAAGAAAAGCTGTACCAACTGATTTACCTAATATATTGCAGATCATTTCATCTGCTAGAGAACACCTCTTTAATAATAATATTCCTCAATGGCAACATGGAGAAGGACCCACTCAACAGATATTAGAGCAAGATATCTTTCAAGAACACTGTTATGTGTTGATTGTTGATCAAAAAATTGCAGGTTTGGGAATTATCTCAACAGATATTGAACGTCCTTATGAGGAAATCAGAAATGGTGATTGGCAACAAAGCAATCTTAGTTATGCAACAATTCACCGTGTGGCTCTTGGTTCTGATTATCAGGGTAAAGGATTAGCATTAGTTTTGATAAATCACCTTATTACCACCGCTAGGCTAAATAATTATTTAAACATTCGGATTGATACCCATCCAAAAAATAAAGCTATGTTACAGCTAATAAAGAAAGCTGGTTTTACCTACCAAGGCGATATTTTATTACCAAGTTCCAACGGTGAGCGAGTTGCTTATCAATTAGTATTACGTTAATAAAGATATCAATTTAAAATAAGAGGAAGAAACAAAACTTAATATCTGTTTTGTTTCTTCCTCTTAAATCAATTATTTTAGAATTTGTTTCGCAATAAAACTCGAATATCTTACTTGCCCATCCACATTTGGGTGGACACGGTCATCATAAAACCACTCTTCATGTTCATTACTATAATCATACCAATCTATAACAACTAAATTTTTGTATTTATTTTTCATTGTTTCGAGCATAGTATTGACTTCGTTTTGCCATCTCCTTGTGGGAACTCGCACATTAATCCAAAAGACTTTACGTTCTGGACCAATTGCTTTCATAAATTCATCAAATTGAGCTTCAGTGAATGATCCGTTCGTCCCAAGGCCAACTAAAACATTATTTTTTAATAATTTTTCTTTATCTAATTTTTCAATAATTGGGGCACTCGTATAAAGTTGTCTACCTACTTCACCATCAACAATCATCTTAGGAAAAATCTCTTGAAGTCCTGCCGCCGCATCCAAAATAACGGAATCTCCAAATGCTGTTATTTCCATTTCTTGTGCTTTCTTAACTTCTTGCGCAGTTAAATCAAAATTTGCTTCTGGTTTTGGTGCTGGTTGTTTGGTAGAATCTTGCGTTTCCCCTTCATTTTTAGCTTTTTCTTCCTCTTTTCTCTGCTCTGCTTTCTTTTTATTCGCTTCAATATTTTTTTGCAACTGTTGCTGGTCAGCGGTCACTTCATTAGAAGGGGCAATCGCTAGGGCGAACAATGCAAAGCAAGATAACACAACACTGATCAACGCGGTCATTTTAGAAACTGTAAACCAAGGTTTTCGGAAAAAATCTTTGATGGCCAACCACGTATATTTATAATAAAATTTGCCTAGTGGTTTTTCAATAAAACGATATGATAATTCGCTGATTCCCAAAATCAAGGCAATCTCTATCAAGGAGTGCAAATACACATGATCACTGAGATTTTGGATTTTAGCTTCATAAAAAATCATAATTGGAAATTGATACAAATAAATGCCGTAACTTCTTTTTCCTACCCATTTAAACACAGGATTCGTCAACCAATTGTTTAAATCAGCTCCTGGATGAGCGGTAACGGCAACCAATAACGTTGCAAAAATACTAACAATAAACATGCCTCCGTAATATACAAAAGCTAGATGATCGGATAAGGATACGAATGAAAGTAGTAAGACTACTAAAGAAAAAATTCCTATACCGTTCAATAATTTTTTTGCTTTTATCGGGATTTCTTCTTTCAAACGGAAGCTAGGCCAAACAAAAGCCAATGCACTTCCCATTAAGATCGAAAATAGTCGTGTATCTGTTCCATAATAAACCCTCGTTGGATCTGCTCCTGGAGTATACAACACTGCCATTAAAATTCCTGATCCAACAGCTAGCCCCATAACTAGTCCAAAAATTTTACCGCTATTTTTAACATACTTTTTAAGAACAATAAATAACAAAGGCCAAATCAAATAATTCTGTGTTTCAACAGCTAATGACCAGATATGAGTAAATGGAGACTGCGTTGTAAAACGATCAAAATAAGAAAAACCTCTAAAAATCTGCCACCAGTTATTATAGTAAAATACACTACTGGCGACTACACTGCGTAAATTATTTAATAAATCTCTTTGAAAGAGCACTATATAAGCCGATGAGGTAATCAGCATGGCAAGCAATCCCGGATAGAGTCGTTTCATCCGACGAATGTAAAAACCTTTAACGTCAATCGTTTCAGTTTTAAGCCATTCTTGTCTAAGTAAATCAGTAATAAGATAGCCAGAAACTGCAAAAAAAATAGGGACACCTAAATAGCCCCCACGCATTGTGTTAGGGAACAAGTGATACAGAATCACGCCAACAACTGCAATTGTTCGAATCCCATCGAACCCAGTAATATAACGGCGATTTACTGTCCTTTTAATATTATTCATTTATATTCCAACTTTACTAGTATTCTTTTTTTTTATTTCGTGTAATTTTTAACAAAGATGTCATGATAGTTAAAAACATTGATTATAGAAAAAATATGTGATGTTTAATTAAAAAGTAGTCAATTGAAGGAAACCAATTTCTATCTGGCTCATGATCTTTGACAGTCGTAGTTTTTGACTGATTTAACGTAGCAAATTAAATATACGTTCTTTCTTAGTAAATGGCAAGAACTCTTACTCTGTTTCTTTATTTTTTTAAGTAAATTTTAGATAATTTTAACGTATGTTTTGATGGCTTTTTTTTAACTTCTATGAAACACTATTTTTAAGTTTTTAAAAAGCTAACATAACAACACGAACATCGAAATTTATATTATTTTAGTCCATTTTTAGTTTGTCTTAATGGGCTTGATTTTAAAGACAATTATTCTTTTTCTGGATATTAATGCAGATTTCCCTTAAACTTGTTAATAAAAAAAGAAGCTAGAACATAACTCTACGAGTTATATCCTAGCCTGAAAAATTGATGGATCGTTCAAAAAAACTCTATTTAAATAAGATTAAACAAGCAATGCATATAATGATGGATTATCACTAAGATCAATATAATTTGGATCAAAAGAAGCCATTTTATTTAATAAATTCGATAATTCATTTTTGTCTTTCAATAGTATTCCTAAAACGACTGGTCCTGTTCCACGATTGACTTTTTTAGTATATTCAAAACGAGTGATATCATCATTTGGTCCTAAAATATCTGTTACAAATTCTCTTAAGGCTCCTGGCCGTTGCGGGAAATTAATCACAAAATAATGTTTTAATCCTTCAAAAATCAATGAACGTTCTTCGATTTCTTCCATACGGTTGATATCATTATTGCCACCACTGATGATGCAAACTACATTTTTTCCTTTTATGTCTTCCTTGATTAACTCTAAAGCAGAAACACTTAAGGCTCCAGCTGGCTCAACAACGATTGCTTGTTTAGTGTAGAGCTCTAGAATCGTTGAACAAACCTGTCCTTCGTCTACTGCCAGCAACTCATCTACATACTCAAGTGCATGTTCATAAGTTAAGTCTCCAACTTGTTTGACTGCTGCCCCATCTACAAATTTTTCAACACTATCTAGCATGACTGGTTTTCCTTCATTAAAAGCAGCGCGCATTGATTGAGCCCCAAGTGGCTCCACACCTATGACGGCCGTAGTTGGACTAACGCTTTTTGTATAAGTTGAAACGCCACCAACTAAACCTCCACCGCCAATTGCCGCTAATAAATAATCTATTTGAAATTCAGACTCTTTTGCTTCTTGAAATACTTCTACCGCTACCGTTCCTTGTCCTGCCATAATATTTAAATCGTTGAAAGGATCTATAAAAGCTTGATTATTGGCTCTGGCATATTCTTTAGCGGCTTTAGCTGAAGCATCGAAAGTATCACCGATCAATTGAACCGATACTTCATCTCCGCCAAAAAATTTTACTTGAGAGATTTTTTGTTGTGGTGTCGTTGTCGGCATAAAGATTGTTGCAGACACTTTCATTTCATGGCAAGTATACGCTACTCCTTGAGCATGATTTCCTGCGCTGGCACAGACAACTCCGTTTTTCAGCATATTGTGAGGCGTTTGCTTAATTGCATAGTAGGCCCCTCTTAATTTGAATGAACGAACTTTCTGTAAATCTTCTCTTTTTAAATAAACATTGCATTGGTATTTTTGCGATAGGTACATATCATACTGCAATGGTGTTTTGGTTACTACGTCTTTCAGCACATCGAATGCGTTCTCTATATTTTCTTTTGTTAATTCTACCAAATTTTCCTCACCCTTTATTATTATGTAAAAGGTTGAGAAAAAAATTTCTCAACCTCTTTTTTTCGTTTAGTCTTCTTTTGATACGAAAGGCATCATTTTACGTAACTCTGCTCCAACTTTTTCAATTGGATGTCCAGCATTGTCTTTACGCATTTGGTTGAATTCTTTAAAGCCATTTTTATTATCATCGATAAAGCCTTTAGCAAACTTGCCATTTTGGATATCTGTAAGAACTTCTTTCATGTTCGCTTTTGTTTCAGCAGTCACAACACGAGGACCTGAAACGTAATCACCATATTCAGCAGTATTTGAGATTGAGTTACGCATTTTTTCAAATCCTCCCTCATAAATAAGATCAACAATCAATTTCAATTCGTGACATACTTCAAAGTAAGCTAATTCTGGTTGGTAGCCAGCTTCTGTTAAGGTTTCAAAACCTGCTTCAATCAAGCTAGTCAAACCACCACATAGTACTGCCTGTTCACCAAATAAATCTGTTTCAGTCTCTTCTTTAAATGTTGTTTCTAATACCCCAACACGGGTTGCGCCAATTCCTTTGGCATAAGATAATGCTACATCACTCGCTTTGCCTGTTGCATCTTGATATACTGCAAATAATGCTGGCACTGCAAATCCTTCTGTAAAGGTACGACGAACAAGATGTCCTGGTCCTTTAGGAGCAACTAAGAAAACATCCACATCTTTTGGTGGGTTGATTACATCAAAATGAATATTAAAGCCGTGACCAAATGCTAACGCATTGCCTGCTTCTAAATTAGGTGCAATCTCTTTGTCATAAAGATCTCCTTGGATTTCATCCGGAGCCAAAATCATGACTACATCTGCTTTTTTAGATGCTTCTTCAACTGATAATACATCAAAGCCATCGTTCTTGGCCGCTTCTGCTGATTTTCCTTCACGAATCCCGATGATCACTTGGTTTCCATTGTCTCTTAAGTTTTGTGCATGTGCATGCCCTTGTGAACCGTAGCCAATGATTGCGATTGTTTTTCCTTGTAACTGATTGTTTTCTACTGAGTTATCATAATATACTTTTGCCATTGTTAAACCCTCCAAATTTTTTATGCTTATAAGCGTATGCTTTAAGACCTGTTTTTAGTTGTTGCCTCTGGTAAATCCAGTGACGCCTGTTCGTGCTAGTTGTTTAATGCCATATGGTGCCACGACATCAACGAAGGCACTGATTTTTTCACTAGTTCCTGTGACTTGAATCACCACTGAGCGAGTACCGACATCGATAACATTCGCTCTAAATGGATCGATCACTGAAAACAATTCTGCTCGTGTAGCAGCTGGAGCATTGACTTTCACTAACGCTAGCTCTCTTTCTAAATGAGGTTCGTCCGTAATGTCGGAAACTTTTATCACATCGATCTGCTTGTTTAATTGTTTAGTCACTTGTTCGCTTTCATTTAAGTCTGCTACTTGAACAATGATCGTGATTCTTGAAACCGCCTCTAATTCCGTTGGTCCTACGGAAATACTATCGATATTGACCTGTCTTCGTGTCAAAACGCCACTAAAGCGATTTAAGACACCAGAATTATTATTGACTGTAGCTGTAATGATTCGTCTCATTTTAGTCCACCCCCAGCATTTGATAGTTTGCTTTGCCCGCGGGAACCATTGGTAACACATGTTCTGTTGGCGAAACCATGACTTCTATCAACAACGGGCCAGTTTCTTTAAATGCTTCTGTTAAATCAGCTTCAACGGTCTCCGGATCATCTATTCGAATCCCTTTAATATGATAGGCTTCTGCCATTTTGACAAAGTCTGGTTGCGTTTCAAAAACGGATTCTGAACGGCGCTGGTTAAAGAAACTTTCTTGCCATTGACGCACCATTCCTAATGATTGATTATTCAAAATCACGATTTTGATTGGAATATTGTATACATTTAAAATGGCTAATTCTTGGTTCGTCATCTGGAATCCGCCATCCCCTACAAAAAGGACGACCTCTTTGTCTGGACAACCTAGTTTTGCGCCAATGGCCGCAGGTACACCGTAGCCCATCGTTCCAAGACCGCCACTTGTAATAAGTTGTTTCTCATTTTTAAATGGATAAAACTGAGCAGTCCACATTTGATGCTGCCCTACATCGGTTGCAACAATCGCATCGCCATTTGTCAATTCACCAATAAATTCAATCACTTTTTGTGGCTTGATTTCAGCTATTTGTTCTCTATTGTATTTGAATGGATGTCGTTTTTTTCTTGAAAGATTTAATTTTTTCCAATCTGTACGTTCTGTACACTCTACATCGTTTTTTAGCATTTCTTTTAAGGTTTCTTTAGCATCCGCCACGATTGGAATCTGTGTATCAATGATTTTCCCGATTTCTGCTGGATCTACATCGATATGAGCAATCACAGCATTTGAAGCAAATTCTTTTGGAGCACTAGCTAACCGATCATCAAAACGAGAGCCTATATTGATCAACAGATCGCAATCGGTCAAGGCCATATTAGCAGCAAAAGAACCGTGCATTCCACCCATGCCTAAGAATAATTCATTTTCTGTTGGAACTGCTCCTAGACCAAGCAAGGTACTTAGCGCAGGTACTTGATATTTATTGATAAATTCTATTAGTTCTTTACTGGCATCTGCATGGAGAACTCCTGCACCGACTAATACCAATGGTTTTTTTGCACTAGCCAAGGCTTCCATTAATTTTTTCACTTGAAGCTTATTTGGTTTTATCGTCGGTTGATAACTTGGTAAATTTAGTTTTATCTCATCCTCTGTAGCTGCTTCCATTATGGTTATATCTTTTGGCAAATCGATCACAACAGGACCTTTTCTTCCTGTTGTTGCAATATGAAAAGCTTCTTCGATGATTCTAGGCAATTCTTTGGTCTCTCGAACTTGGTAATTATTTTTAGTAATCGGCATTGTCAGTCCAATCACATCCGCTTCTTGAAAAGCATCTTTGCCAATCCCATCAGTGACAACCTGTCCTGTAAAAATAACCATTGGGATCGAATCACTCATTGCGTCAGCAATTCCCGTAATTGCATTTGTTGCGCCAGGTCCGCTAGTTACGATCACCACACCTGGTTTGCCCGTTGCTTTGGCATATCCTTCGGCTGCATGGACAGCCCCTTGTTCATGTCTGGTTAATATATGAGGAATGTCTCCATCATATAATGCGTCATACAGAGGGAGGACCGCTCCACCTGGATATCCAAAAATCATTTCTACTTTTTGTTTTAGCAATGCATCAATCAAAATCTTTGAGCCGTTTTTCATTTTCCCCTGTTTTTCAACCATGAGCTTCCCTCCTCTAGTCTAGCAAATCTTCTGGAATCTGCATGATTCCTCCCGTGTGAGCTGAAGTTACCAATGCTGTGTAGCGAGCGAGGTATCCTGTTTTTACCTTTGCTTTGAATTTAGGTAATTGATCATTTCTTTTCGCCAACTCTTCATCAGAAACATGTAATTCTAGTGTTCGGTTTATCAAGTCGATTTCAATTTCATCACCATCGTGGACCAAGGCAATCGGACCTCCAGCCGCGGCCTCAGGAGAAATATGTCCAACAGCTATTCCACGAGTTGCTCCTGAAAAACGACCATCTGTAATCAACGCGACATCTTTTCCTAATCCCCGTCCAACAATACTAGATGTCGGTGCCAACATTTCTGGCATACCAGGACCGCCTTTTGGTCCTTCATAACGAATAACGACAACATGACCTTTTTTCACGGTATGATCATCGATCGCTGCAACAGCTTCATCATGTGAACTAAAACAAATCGCTTTTCCTACAAATTTTTTGATAGATGGATCTACCCCGCCAACTTTAATTACACTTCCTTTTGGGGCAATATTTCCATACAAAATAGATAAACCTCCAACTGGGCTATAAGGATTTTCTTTTGGATGAATAACTTTCTCATTTTTGATTACAGCATCCTGAACATTTTCACGAATTGTTTTTCCAGTAACTGTAATACGATCTGGATGAATTGCATCGCCTAAGTCAACGAGTTCTTTCATGATAGCTGGAACACCACCAGCTTCATGAACATCATGCATAGAATACTCTGAGGATGGAGCAATTTTAGATAAGTAAGGGACACGTTCAGCAATGGCATTGACTTCTTCTAGGTTATAATCGATCTCTGCTTCATTAGCAATCGCTAATGTATGCAAAACTGTATTTGTTGAGCCGCCCATCGCCATATCTAATGCAAAAGCATCGTCAATTGCTTCTTTTGTGATGATATCTCTTGGTTTCACTTGATTTTTGACCAAGTCCATCAAATGAAATGCCGATTTTCTAACTAATTCTCTACGCTCATCAGATACAGCTAAAATTGTTCCATTTCCAGGTAAAGCCATTCCCAAAACTTCCATCAAACAATTCATCGAATTTGCTGTAAACATCCCTGCACATGATCCGCAAGTCGGACATGCATTTTTTTCCATGAAGTTGAATTCTTCTTCGGTCATTTTGCCTTCTTTAAACGTACCAACCGCTTCAAACATATTCGAAAGTGTGGTTGTGTGTCCTCTTGGATCAATACCTGCTTTCATCGGACCGCCTGAACAAAAAATTGCTGGAACATTCGTTCTAACACTTGCCATTAGCATTCCTGGAGTGATTTTGTCACAGTTTGGAATGTAGAAGACACCATCGAACCAATGAGCATTGATCACGGTTTCGGCAGCATCTGCAATAACTTCTCTACTGGGCAATGAATAGCGCATACCAATATGTCCCATGGCGATCCCGTCATCAACACCGATCGTATTAAATTCGAAAGGGATTCCTCCTGCTTCGCGGATTGCTTCTTTAGCAACATCTGCTAATTCTCTCAGATGTACATGACCAGGAACAATATCAATATAAGAATTGCAAATTGCGATAAACGGTTTGTTCATATCTTTGGCATTTTTTACCTGACCGGTCGCATAAAGTAGGCTTCTAGCTGGTGCTGCTTCGATTCCTTTTTTTATTTTATCACTACGCATTTTCATTCACTCCAATTCAATTATTTACAGAAGATCACCATTTTTGATTTCTTCTGGTTCATTTTCTTATTTATTACGATTGCCTCTTTATAATACTTTCGACAAAAAAAACATCCCATCAATTGAATGGGATGCTTTAGTAAGACCCCCATTTACCAAAGACAAACAGGACTCTAACAACTGCGAAATTTCTCAGTGTTCTAAGCCCTACACGATAAAATAATGACTAATACGTGGTTGTTGTTTGTCTTGTTCATGGCAATGGTCTCCTCTTTTAAAAAATCTATAAAGATTAAAATAGCATGTGATAAATAAAAGCTTTTGTTAACTATAAACCTAATAAATGAGAATGTCAACATAATTTGATAAAAAGATTCAGAAAATTCTAAAAACGTTAGTCTTTACTTTCTTACTTAATGTTTAAGTATAATGAAATCGAATGAAAAAGACAACCCCACTAAGTAATGAAGCCAAAACCAATCTCGAAGACACAAAGATGAGTTTTCAATAAAAACAGATAAAAACTTATTTAATTTTGAAAAAATCTAACTATTTTCTACACTGATTCAAAAAATAACTATAAAAAAAAGAGCTCTCTTGAAAAATAAATCAATTTAATGAATAATTTTTGAAAATTTATCTTATAGCCGATTTTTCTTCTATTGATAACAAAGAAAAAGTAGATACTTTTATTGCACGTAAAAAAGTTGAAAATTTAATTTCTTTTCATTTTAACTAAGACAAAAAATTATCATGATAAACTGGATCAGCAATCTGGTCTACTCTATTTTCATACATTTGGTCACTGGACACATTTTTTCAGGTTCAAACAAATAGAGATAGTCCATATGTAACCTTATATCTGAATAAAAATAGTCTAAAAAAAGGCTAGGTCATAACTCTACGAGTTATATCCTAGCCTTTAGGAGTCCGAATAAAGGTTTCTGCCCCAACCTCTTTTCAATTTCTTTGAAAATAATACAAAGGTTTATTGGTTAAACGTTTCATTTGTCTCTTTTTATCTTCAATAATAGAAAGTAACTCTTCAGAAAAGCTTTCTAAAATAACTCGGCCGCCTTTGTAGGTACTTCCTCCCATTGAAATTACTTCATCTGGTGTTAAAATCACTTTTCTATGTGCAATTTTCTTAAAAAATTCTTCAATCAAATAGGTCGGCAAATAAAAATTATTTTGTGCCGAAAATGATTCTAAATAGATAAAATCATCAATACTGATATAACAATCATCCATCGATAGGAAGTTCACAGACTTGTCTACGTAGATATCTCTTTTTTGTAAAATCTCATTGATTTTTTTGTTTAAAAGATTCAGCGTTTCTATCTCCTTGACAAAATTTTCTAATTCTCGATAGCGTATCGCTTTGCGTTCATCATAGGTTACGCGTAAAGCAACACCAATCGATACAATAACTGCGCCAATCAAGACACCAGTCATACCTGCTATAAAAACAACCATTCGGATTCCCTCACTCTTTTCTTTCTTGTTTTTTCAGTATACCATATTCTTTCAAGTGAACAAAAAAATATGAAAAAATTTTATTGTCCTTACTTATTTTTAATTTTTTTTATTTTTTGATTATTTACTTTCTTGAAATGTCTATATTACACATTCAATTGATTATATAATATAACATAGGGAGTTGGAGAATTTAATATGGGGAAAAAGGTTATTAAGTTAGATTTTGATGATGTAGTCATTGCAAATGAAGATGGCAGCACAACACATGCATTATATGAATGGTTTAATTTTAAGCCAGAGATTGGTGATCTCGTTGACGTATTCGAAGATGGCGATGAATTAATCATCCATAAAACAGAAAAGACTGTAAGTGCAGCAGAAAATTTACAAGATAAAATCAATATCAATATTGTTAATGAAAATAATAATACACAAACAGTTGGTGGTTATGTACAACATGGGAGAGTCGTTAATAAATGGGTTTATTTTATATTAGCATTTTTCTTAGGCTGGTTAGGTGCACATAAGTTCTATTCTGATTTCATTGGAAAAGGAATTATGTACCTAGTATTCAGTTGGACAGCAATCCCAGGAATAGTAGCATTTTTCACAACGATTATTACATTGCTTAAACCTGCAGATCAAAATGGAAATATTGTTGTAACTTCATAATAATCGTCAATAAAGTCTTAGGATATTCTAAGGCTTTTTAATTACTTTTTTTTGCTTAGTTTAATGCATTAAAGTTGACCTTTGTTGACCAATAAAGTATACTTTTTTTAAGCATTAAGGTATGCTTTGTGATAAAATGATTTGAAGAGTTTTTTATATAGGAGGAATATACTATGAATTTAATACCAACAGTCATTGAACAATCATCTCGTGGAGAAAGAGCATATGATATTTATTCACGATTATTAAAAGATAGAATTATCATGTTAAGTGGTCCGATCGATGATAATGTAGCAAACTCAGTCATTGCCCAATTACTATTTTTGGATGCACAGGACTCTGAAAAAGATATCTATATCTATATCAACTCACCAGGAGGAAGTGTTTCTGCTGGATTAGCAATTTTTGATACAATGAATTTTGTTAAAGCGGATGTACAAACAATCGTCCTTGGTATGGCAGCTTCTATGGGAAGTTTCTTATTAACGGCTGGTACAAAAGGCAAACGTTTTGCATTACCGAATGCCGAAATTATGATCCACCAACCACTAGGTGGCGCACAAGGGCAAGCAACTGAGATTGAGATTGCAGCTAAACACATTCTTGATACACGTGATCGCTTGAATAAAATCTTAGCAGAACGCACTGGCCAACCACTTGAAGTCATTGAACGTGACACAGATCGTGATAACTTTATGACAGCTCAACAAGCAAAAGAATACGGTTTGATCGATGAAGTAATGGAAAACAGCAGTTCTTTAAGCAAATAATAAAACCTATGCCCAAAATTTCTTTTGAAAATTTTGGGCATTTTTATTTAAACTAAAGTCAAAAAGCGCTACACTAAAGATAGTAGAATGAAAGGATGTTACGAAAATGGATATTTCAATTATTGATGCAACAAAAGTTACAACTAAAAATGGTTTAGCTATTGGAAAAGATTCTGCTCCAATAAAAATGGTCGAGTTTATGAATGTTCGCTGCCCCTATTGTAAAAAGTGGTTTGAAGAATCATTTGATTTATTGAATGAATATGTAAAAGAAGGAAAAGTTCAACGAATCATCAAACTTTTAGATAAAGAAAAAGAAAGTTTGCAACGCGGTAATGTGATGCATCACCATATCAATTATGATTTGCCTGAAAAAGGCTTGACCGATCTGAAACAAATGTATGATACGCAAGATCAATGGGGAAATCTTTCTTTAGAAGATGTAGCAGTATTTGCAGAAGATAATTTACAACTACCTGAAAAAGAAGAGCCTGAGATTGTCCAAGCTGTGATTGAAGAAGCCGCTGCGGCAAATATTAAATTTGTCCCAACAATCGTGATCGGTGAACTTATTTTTGATGAATCCATTACAAAAGAAGAATTGATCAGCTATATAGAAGGTAAGTAAAAAAGATGGGACGAAGCTATTTTAGCTTTGTCTCATCTTTTTTAGAACTATCATCAGAGGTCGGATTTTTGTATGTTGAAGAATCTTCAATCTCTTTTTCAGCATCTTCTCCAAAACTTAAAATCTTATCCACATCTTCTTTTCCAAGAAAAGTCCCAAGACCTTCTCCAAGTTGTTTGATCTGCCTCATAATAAAATCTTTATCTTCTACACCCATCATTTCCACCTAGCTCTCTGTTATTTTATAATTAGCACCCTATAAAAAGTTATGCACTTTTTTCTCTCAGTTTATCTGCAAATTCATTTATTTTTCGAATGCGATGATTGATACCTGATTTTGAAATAGCACCTGACGGGATCATCTCACCTAATTCTTTTAAACTCACTTCTGGATATTCCAATCGTAATTCAGCAATTTCTTGCAATTTTTCAGGTAAAGCTGTTAATCCTACAACACTTTCGATGAACTGAATATTTTCAATTTGTTTTGACGCCGCATCAATCGTTTTATTAAGATTTGCCGTTTCACAGTTGACTAAACGATTCACAGAATTGCGCATATCACGAACGATTCTGACGTCTTCAAATTTCAACATAGAATTCGTCGCACCAATCAGCGTTAAAAAATCAGCGATTCGTTCCGCACCTTTTAAATAGGAAATATATCCATTCCTTCGTTCCAATGTTCGTGCATTTAAATCATAATAATTCAGCATCTGACAAATATCGTCGTTATGCTCTTCGTAAATCGAAAATATTTCTAAATGATAGCGACTTGTTTCTGGATTGTTGACTGATCCAGAAGCCATAAATGCGCCCCTTAAATAAGATTTCATTTTTTGGGCATTCCCTATAATATCATCTGATACATGAGTATTAAACATCATACCGTCTAGAATATCTAAATCAGCAAGCACACTTTTTGTATCTTGTTTTAACCTTACGATATAGACGTTATTCTTCTTTAATTTCATTTTTTTTCGGACTAATAATTCTGAGCGAACATCATAATGATCTTTTAAAAGAGAATAGATTCGTCTGGCGATTGCTGCATTTTCTGTTTGAACATTCAATACAAATTGTTGATTCACAATACTTAGTGAACCGTTCATTCGAATTAAAGCAGCTAATTCTGCTCTAGCATGTTCCCGATGAACCTCTAACGTCGTTAATTCTTTTTTAACATCTGCTGCAAAAGACAATCTCCTCGCCCCCTCTCTTATTCATAGGTTTTAATATCTTGCGCCAAACACAATTCGGAATAGTTCATCCACTACCTTATCACCATCATGAAAAACGCCGCCATCTCGAAGTTTTAAAAAGTCTGTGGAAATTACACGACAGCCTTCGTCTCTCAATTTCTTAAAGTCATGTTCCACTTGAACTAAATATTCATCATAAATTTCTGGATCCATATAACCTTCAGGTACATTTTCCGTATTAACTAAAACAGTATCAACGAATTTATTTTTAAGATGTTCATGCAATACGCAAACATGGTCTGCATCCGTAAAATGTTCGGTTTCACCTTTTTGAGTCATAATATTACAAATATAAACCACTTCGCCCTTGGCATTGATGATTGCATCTCCGATTTCACTGATCACTAGGTTAGGTAAAATACTAGTAAACATACTCCCAGGCCCTAAAACGATCATATCGGCTTCTTCAATTGCTTTTACTACTTTTCGGGCAGCTTTCGGCTGTTCTTCATCATTTGTATTCGTCACAAAAACATGATCAATCGTTTTTCGATCTACAGCTATACTAGATTCACCGACAGCAATAGAACCATCCTTAAAAACAGCATGCAAAGTCAACGGTCTTTCAGATGAAGGAAAAACATGTCCATCTACATGCATCATTTTTGAAAGTAACTGAATCGCTTCATACGTACTACCTCGCATCTCTGAAACGGCGGCAATAATCAAATTACCGATGGCATGATTAGCAAAATATTTATCTGATTTGTCAAAACGATATTGAAAGATATCTTCATATAATTGCGGCATATCAGATAACGCAACTAAGACATTGCGGAGATCACCCGGTGGCGTCATATTCATCGATTCTCGAATCTCCCCACTGCTTCCTCCATCATCTGCAACAGTCACAACCGCTGTAATATCTGCACTTTGATTCCGTAAACTTTTTAAAATAACAGGTAAGCCAGTCCCTCCACCGACCACAACGATTTTGGGTTTTCGAATTCGATAAGTTTTCATCTTCATGATCGATTTACCGTCTCTTTCCTCTTACCTTTATCTCGATGAGTAATATTGACATGATAATCTTGTCCAAGTTCTTTTCCTACACGTTCTGTCAATGCAACGGAGCGATGCTGCCCACCAGTACAACCAATGGCGATCGTAATACTCGATTTCCCTTCTTTTTCATATCCAGGCATCACATTTTTTAACAAATCAATAAATCGAGTATAAAAGTTTTCAGTTTCAGGGAAACTCATCACGTAATCATAGACAGATGGATCTTGTCCTGTCAACGGTTTTAGCTCTGGAATATAATGAGGATTTGGTAAAAAACGAACATCCATAACAATATCTGCATCAATTGGCAAACCATATTTAAAACCAAATGAAACGAGTTCAACACGAAATTCATGCGTATCTCTAGTTTTAAACTCTTCATTGATTCGTTCTCTCAGTTGTCTTGGTGATAAATCAGTTGTATCGATCACAACTTGGGCATCACCTCTGATTTCTTCAAGAATTGCTCGTTCTTTTCTAATTCCTTCTGTGATCAAACCATCCATCGCTAATGGATGAGCACGACGCGTTTCTTTATAACGAGAGACAAGCTCTTCATCCGTCGCATCCAAAAACATAATTGTTGTATCAATCAAGTTCGTATTTTCAAGTTCGACTAACATATCTTGAATTTCTCTAAAAAAATTACGAGAGCGTAAATCAATCACTAGCGCTATCTTGGTCACTTTTCCAGATTCTTTGATCAATTCCCAAAACTTAGGAATCAAGCTTGGCGGCATATTATCGATACAAAAATACCCCATATCTTCAAAACTTTGAATAGCTACAGTCTTTCCTGCTCCGCTCATTCCAGTGATTATAACTAATTGTAAATTGTCAGCCATTTTTTAGCGCTCCTTTTAAATCATTTTACTAATTATAGCATCCCGGGTGTATCAAAGAAAGCTTTTCAAACAATTCTAGCGATTCATTCATACTTTCTTAGGCTTTAACGATTTATATAAAATTATTTACTGCTATTCTCAATTATGCGAGACTTTAACACATATATATTTTTTTAATATTTATTATTTTAAAAAAATAATGAAAAAATAATTCGAGTTTACATCTGTGCATTTTTTTCTGAAAACAAAAAAACAGAATAAACATTTTATCGTTTATTCTGGTCTATTATTATTATTTGTTCATTTATCTGACAATTTATATTACTATTTATTAAACATTTTTCTTCTTATATTCATAAACACACAGCTAGAATCTCTAAAAATCAAGCATCTTCAATTACATTAAAATAATTCAAGTTTAGAATCGGATCATCACAATTTATAGCTATACGATCCGTTGGATGGCATTTAATCACTCTAACTTGTAAATCTTTTTCTTTTTTGGAGATGGCCTCTCCTACAAAAAACCAAGAAAAATTCGATCCATGACAAACATAATGTGCACCAATCTGTATTTCTTTCTTTTCCAAGAAAAAATCATCCTTTCATACTGTTTTCATAACTATAGAATATCATGTTTTTAAAAATAATATCGTTCAACTTGCGTATAAACATTTTCTTTTTTTGACTATTTTTAAATTTAAATGATTAAAAAATATAAATTTTCATTCATTTCATTATTTTTTTCTCATTTATATTCATTTAATAGTTCTCATTATTTTTTTAATTAAATATAATAAATGTACAAAAAAAGACAGCCTTTCAATTAATGAAGGCTGTGCTTTTCTTTTTTGAACGGATTATTTATAGAAGGATAGATATATACCAATTAGGTTGAACAATATATCTATCTGACTGTGATTTTACTTCAAAATCACAGAGAAATCAATAGCAATCATATTTTTTTATTCAACCTTCAAACTTTCTTTAAAAGTGGTGTAACACTTTCCAAATAGAGTATACCAATTTATAAAACTCGTTTCAGATAGTTTCCAGTATAGCTTGCTTTTACTTTGGCTATTTCTTCAGGTGTTCCTGTTGCAACAATCGTTCCACCACCGTCTCCGCCTTCTGGACCTAAATCAATTACATGATCTGCTGATTTGATTACGTCTAGATTGTGTTCGATTACAAGCACTGTATTCCCTGCTTCAACAAGTCTTTCTAATACAACAAGCAAACGGGCGATATCATCTGTATGCAATCCTGTTGTCGGCTCATCTAGAATATAGAAATTTTTACCGTTTGAATTTTTATGAAGTTCACTTGCCAATTTCATTCGCTGTGCTTCTCCACCAGATAATGTGGTTGCTGGTTGTCCTAAGGTAACATAACCCAAGCCTACATCAACAATTGTTTTCAATTTGCGATGGATTTTTGGAATATGTTGGAAGAATTCTACCGCATCTTCAACAGTTAAATCTAATATATCAGAAATATTCTTTCCTTTATAGTGAACTTCTAATGTTTCAGAATTGTAGCGTTTGCCATGGCAAACTTCACAAGGCACATAGACATCAGGTAAAAAGTGCATTTCAATTTTAATGATTCCATCACCACGACAAGCTTCACAGCGGCCACCTTTAACATTAAAACTAAATCGTCCTTTTTTGTATCCACGCACTTTGGCTTCATTTGTTTTCGCAAATAAATCACGAATATCATCAAAAACACTTGTATATGTTGCTGGATTACTTCGTGGAGTGCGTCCAATTGGACTTTGATCAATATCGATGATTTTTTCAATATTTTTATATCCAGTGATACTTTTATGTTTTCCTGGTTTATTGGAATTACGGTTGATTTTTTGTGCTAAAGCTTTTTTCAATATCTGGTTCACTAAAGTACTTTTTCCTGACCCAGAAACTCCACTAACGGCTACAAACTCTCCTAAAGGAAACTCCACTGTAACATTTTTTAAATTATTTTCAGTTGCCCCCGTCACTTTAATTTTCTTACCATTGCCTTTACGACGTTCTTTAGGAACAGGAATCACTTTTTTTCCAGAAAGATATTGTCCCGTTAATGAATTCGGATTTTTAGCAACTTCATCTGGTGTTCCGCAAGCAACGATTTCACCACCTAAATGTCCAGCACCTGGTCCCACATCGATTAAATAGTCAGATGCCCACATCGTGTCTTCATCATGTTCAACAACGATCAGTGTATTGCCTAAATCACGCATTTTCTTAAGTGACTCGATCAAACGGTCGTTATCACGCTGATGCAGTCCAATCGACGGTTCATCTAAGATGTATAATACACCAGATAAGTTGGAACCAATTTGTGTTGCTAAACGGATCCGTTGCGCTTCACCACCTGATAAAGTTCCCGCCGCTCGGCTAAGAGTTAAATAATCCAGCCCAACGTTTTTTAAAAAGTTCAAACGATCTTCTACTTCTTTTAAAATTGGTTTGGCAATCATTTGTTCTTGTTCCGACAATTTAACTGTTTCAAAAAATTGAACTGCATTTTTGATAGCTAGTTCACTAACTTGACCAATATTTGTATTATCTATTTTGACTGATAAAGCTTGAGGGTTCAAACGATACCCCTTACAGGTCTGACAGGTCAATTCTGTCATGTATAAACGCATTTGATCACGTATAAAATCACTATTTGTTTCATGGTAACGGCGTTTTATATTCGTTAAAACACCTTCAAACGGGACTTCCACATCACGGACTCCACCAAAATCATTTTCATAATGGAAATGGAAAGGTTCACCATTAGATCCGTTTAAAATAATATCTTGATGCTCTTCTGGCAACTCTTCGAATGGTGTATTCATGTCGATATTAAAACTATCGGCCGCTTGTTCCAACATTTGAGGATAGTATTGTGAGCTAATTGGATTCCAAGGGGCAATTGCTCCTTCACGCAATGTTTTCGTCGGATCAGGAATCACTAGATCACGATCGACCTCTAATTTTATTCCTAATCCATCACAATCAGGACAGGCTCCAAATGGTGCATTGAAAGAAAATAGTCTTGGTTCTAATTCACCGACTGTAAAACCACAGTAGGGGCAAGCGTAATGTTCACTGAAGAGCATTTCTTCCCCATCTATGACATCTACTAACGCATACCCATCAGCAAGTCTTAGGGCTGCTTCAAATGAATCAAATAAACGAGAACGGATTCCTTCTTTTACTACGATTCGATCAATGACAATTGCAATATCATGTTTTTTATTTTTCTCAAGTTCAGGTGCTTCCGTTACGTCATACGTTTCTCCATCAACACGCATCCGAACATAGCCTTCACGTTGAATCATCTCAAATATTTTTTTATGTTGGCCTTTTTTCTTGACGATCACAGGAGCTAATACTTGAAGTTTCGTTTTTTCTGGTAATTCCAGCACTTTGTCTACCATTTGTTCAACAGATTGACTGCTGATTTCAGTCCCATCGTTAGGACAAATCGGATGACCTACGCGAGCGAATAACAGTCTGAGGTAATCATTGATTTCTGTTACTGTTCCGACGGTTGAGCGCGGGTTTTTACTTGTTGTTTTTTGATCGATAGAAATCGCTGGACTCAGACCATCGATGCTGTCGACATCTGGTTTATCCATTTGACCTAAAAATTGTCTAGCGTAGGCCGAAAGACTTTCTACGTAGCGGCGTTGGCCTTCCGCATATAGTGTATCGAAGGCAAGTGAACTTTTCCCAGAACCAGATAATCCGGTAACTACAACCATCTTGTCACGGGGAATCGTAACATCTATATTTTTTAAATTATGTGCGCGTGCGCCATGAATGACGATTTTATCATTTGCCATTAGTTCTCTCCTTTATTTATTGGTCCGATGTCCCTTACTTCTACGCGAATAAATTCGCAAGAGTAACGGCTCTCCTTTGCTTATTGGTCCGATGTCCCTTACTTCTACGCGAATAAATTCGCAAGAGTAACGGCTCTCCTTTGCTGTGAAACACAGCGAGTATTCTTATGAGCTGATGTTGAACAGTACAAGGTGACCGCAGGGAACGTTGATCCTTTTAGCGAACCACAGTGAGTGTCATTTAATCTGCTGCTTTCAATTCCAAAATCGTGTCTCTTAAAGTCGCTGCAGTCTCAAAGTCTAATGCTTTCGCTGCATCTCGCATTTCTTTTTCTAATTTCATCAATAAATCAGCTTTTTCTTGACGAGTCAATTCATGATAATCTTTATCAATTTTGAACGGCTCACCTTTTTCATTTGTTTTAGAAATTGAAATCAACTCACGAATTTCTTTGATGATCGTTTTTGGTATAATACCGTGTTCTTCATTGTATTTTTCTTGAATTGAGCGACGACGTGCGGTTTCATCAATAGCTTTTTGCATCGAATCAGTCATTTTATCTGCATACATAATGACACGACCATCTGAGTTACGAGCGGCACGTCCAATTGTTTGAATCAATGAGCGCTCACTTCTCAAGAAGCCTTCTTTATCGGCATCCAAAATCGCAATCAATGATACTTCCGGTACATCCAGTCCTTCACGAAGTAAATTGATGCCAATCAGCACATCAAACTCTCCTAAACGTAAATCCCGAATGATTTCTGTTCGTTCTAACGTTTTGATATCACTATGAAGGTACTTGACCTTGATTCCTAATTCTTTAAGGTAATCCGTCAAATCTTCAGACATTTTCTTCGTTAAGGTTGTGATAAATACACGTTGATCCTTCTCTACACGATCATGAATTTCACCGACTAAATCATCAATTTGCCCCATGATTGGACGGACTTCAATCAATGGATCCAACAATCCTGTCGGTCGGATGATTTGTGGAATCACAGTATCTGTTTGTTCATATTCATAAGGTCCAGGTGTAGCAGAAACATAGACCACTTGATGGACATGCTTTTCGAATTCTTCTAAACGTAATGGACGATTATCCAATGCGCTAGGCAAACGGAAACCATAATCTACTAGCATTTGTTTTCTAGCTCGGTCACCATTATACATACCTCGAATTTGAGGCATCGACACATGAGATTCATCGATCACAAGTAAAAAGTCATCTGGAAAGAAGTCAATCAAGGTATACGGCGGTTCTCCTTCTGAGCGACCATCCATATGACGGGAATAATTTTCGATCCCAGATGTGTAGCCCATTTCTCTCATCATTTCAATATCGTAATTGGTCCGCTGTTCTAAGCGTTGTGCTTCTAACAATTTATTTTCATTACGTAAGACGGTTAAACGAGCCTCTAATTCTTCTTGAATTTGTGAAATCGCATGTTCCATATGATCTTCATTCGTCACAAAGTGGGTCGCAGGGAAAATTGCAACATGTTCAGTCTCGCCCATTACTTCGCCGGTCAAAGCATCGACTTCTCTTATACGTTCAATTTCATCCCCAAAAAATTCAACTCTTAAGGCATGGTCATCTCTTGAGGCAGGAAAAATCTCCACCACATCGCCTCTTACACGAAAACGACCACGTTGAAAATCGATATCATTTCGCTCAAATTGAATGTTTACTAGGTCTGTCAACAACTGACTGCGATCCATTTCCATCCCTACACGAATAGAAACCACTTGTTCACTATATTCCTTAGGATCACCTAAACCAAAAATACATGAAACGGAAGCAACGACGATCACATCGTTTCTTTCTAGTAAAGAACTTGTGGCTGAATGGCGCAATTTATCAATCTCATCATTGATACTGGCATCTTTTTCTATATATGTATCGCTCGAAGGAACGTATGCTTCTGGTTGATAATAATCATAATAACTAACAAAATACTCGACTGCGTTATTAGGGAAGAATTCTTTAAACTCTCCATAAAGCTGTCCAGCTAAAGTCTTATTATGAGCAATGACCAATGTCGGTTTGTTCACTTCTGTTATCACATTAGAAATCGTAAAGGTTTTTCCGGTTCCTGTAGCACCTAATAAAATTTGGGCTTTTTCTCCGCCTTCGATGCCTTCAACTAATCGCTTGATTGCTTCTGGCTGATCTCCATCCGGCTTGTATTTTGATACTAAGTCAAACGTATTGGAGGTCTCTCTTTCTATCATTCAACATCCTCCTCTTGCTCTATTTATCAGAATTTTTATCTTTAAAATTGAAAAGAAACATCTGTATTTATTTTAACATACCGAACATATTTTCGCTAGTTCTAGAATACATTGCGTATACGCATTTTTTATCGATTTACATTTTATTTAATCTTTTGTTTGTCTTTAATAATGATGAAGAATACTATTTTCGCACCACAGTCGCGTTATATTTTATAACATAAGATGTCATAAAATGATTTTTTTTTGAAATTCTAACTGTCAATGACTTGTGCTTTCACCTTTTTTTACTATATAATTATACAATATGCAAATATAGGAGGTATTTTATGAAAGGGAAACACTTTTTACTCTCATCCATTGTAATGATGGCAAGTCTACTGACATTTACCCTTGGGCATCCCGCTCAAGCTGAGGAAAAAACATATAATATAGGAACTGATTTGACTTTTGCTCCCTTTGAATTTCAAGATTCAAAAGGAGAATATGTCGGTATTGACGTTGATTTGCTTAATGCTATCGCTAAAGATCAAGATTTTAAAGTAAATCTTAAACCACTTGGCTTTGACAGTGCCATCCAAGCCGTACAATCAAACCAAGTTGACGGGATGATTGCTGGTATGAGTATTACGGATGAACGAAAAAAATCTTTTGATTTCTCAGAACCTTATTTTGACAGTGGTCTGCAGATGGCTGTCAAAAAAGGCAATGACAAAATCAAAAATTATGAAGACTTAAAAGGACAAACGGTCGCCGCAAAAGTCGGAACTGAAAGCGCAACTTTCTTAGAGAAAAATCAAGAAAAGTACGGCTATACAATAAAAAATTTCGATGATGCAACAGGTCTTTATCAATCGCTTGAAAATGGTGAAACGGATGCGATCTTTGACGATTATCCGGTTTTAGGATATGCCATAACAAATGGACAAAAACTTCAATTAGTTGGAAAAAAAGAAACAGGTAGTTCTTATGGTTTTGCTGTGAAAAAAGGGCAAAATAAAGAATTGATCGAAAAATTCAATGCTGGGCTGAAAGAACTGAAAAGTTCAGGTAAATATGATGCTATCGTAAACCAATATATTTCCACTGGAACTGAATCCGAAACAGATACTGATTCTAAAATGAAAAAGATTCAACCAAAAAAAGAAGCTTACGTTATTGCAAGCGACTCTACATTTGCTCCGTTTGAATTCCAAAATTCAGATGGTAAATACGAAGGAATCGATGTCGATTTAGTGGAGCGAATTGCAGAACTACAAGATTTTAATGTTGAGTTTAAATTTATCGGCTTCAGTTCTGCTGTTCAAGCGGTCGAATCTGGTCAAGCTGATGCAATGATCGCAGGAATGACGATTACTGACGAACGTGAAAAATCTTTTGACTTCTCTACACCTTATTTCAACAGCGGTATTCAAATTGCTGTCAAAAAAGGCAATGACAACATCCACTCATATGAAGATTTAAAAGGTAAAAAAGTTGGTGCTAAAATTGGGACTGAAAGTGCTGATTTCCTTGAAGCTAACAAAGATAAATATGATTATTCAATTAAATATTTAGATACTACAGACGCTTTATACAGCGCCCTTGAAATTGGCGAGATCGATGCAATGATGGATGATTATCCTGTGATCGGTTACGGGATTTCTCAAAAACAACCACTGTCAACACCGATTCCTCGTGAAGAGGGTGGAAAATACGGTTTTGCTGTGAAAAAAGGTAAAAATCCTGAGTTAGTCCAAATGTTCAATGAGGGATTAGCTGAATTAAAACGAACTGGTGAGTATGATGAAATCATCGGAAAATATGTAAAAGACGGTGCTACTGAAAATAAAGTGGATGAATCAACGCTTATCGGTATGATTCAAAATAACTGGAAACGCCTATTGAGCGGTCTGTGGATGACCATTCAATTAACACTGATTTCATTTATTTTAGCTTTGATAGTGGGTGTGATCTTCGGATTGTTTAGCGCTTCTCCATCCAAAGCATTGCGTGTGATTTCTACTGTTTATGTCGACATTATTCGCGGGATTCCTTTAATGGTACTAGCCTTCTTCATTTACTTCGGCTTACCAGGAATTTTAGGATTTAATATCCCCGTGTTCCTTGCTGGAATCATAACATTGACGTTGAATGCCAGTGCTTATATTTCTGAAATAGTCCGAGGCGGTATCAATGCAGTGCCCGTTGGACAAATGGAAGCTTCACGAAGTTTGGGTCTTTCATACAATCGAACAATGCAAAAAATCATTTTACCCCAAGCAATCAAAATCATGATTCCATCTTTCGTCAATCAATTTGTTATTTCTTTAAAAGATACAACGATTCTTTCAGCAATCGGCTTGATCGAATTGTTGCAAACAGGTAAAATCATTGTTGCCAGAAACTTACAAAGTACTATGGTTTACTTTGTGATTGCAATGATGTATTTGATTTTGATCACAGCCTTAACGAAATTAGCTAAAGTTTTGGAAAAGAAGGTGAAATAATATGGCTGAAAAAATTCTAGTAGAACATTTAATAAAAAAATATGGTGATAATACTGTTCTTAACGATATCAACGTATCTATCCAAGAAGGCGATGTTGTTTGTGTCATCGGCCCATCGGGTTCTGGTAAAAGTACCTTTCTTCGTTGTTTAAATCAACTTGAAGAAGCAACCAGTGGTGATATTATTATCGATGGAGCAAACCTAACAGATAAAAATACAAATATTAATAAAATTCGTCAACATATCGGAATGGTTTTTCAACATTTCAATCTATTCCCACATTTGTCGATCATGGAAAATATTACTTTGGCTCCAACAGATTTAGGTCGTCTTTCAAAAAAAGAAGCCGAAGAAAAGGCGATTAAATTATTAGATACTGTTGGCTTAGCAGATAAAAAAGATAGCTATCCTGAGTCATTGTCCGGTGGTCAAAAGCAACGTGTCGCCATTGCCCGTGCTTTAGCAATGAACCCAGACATCATGTTGTTTGATGAACCGACTTCAGCTCTCGATCCTGAGATGGTAGGCGATGTATTGAACGTCATGAAAAAATTAGCCAAACAAGGAATGACGATGGTCATCGTAACACATGAAATGGGCTTTGCAAAGGAAGTAGCCAATCGTGTCATGTTCATAGATGGCGGTAATTTCTTAGAAGATGGCACACCACAACAAATCTTTGAAAACCCGCAAAATGAACGGACAAAAGATTTCTTGGATAAAGTTCTTAACATTTAAACAAAGAAAAAATGGATTACTCTTGATTGATAGAGAGTGATCCATTTTTTTCCGCTTAGAATGCTCTTTGTTCTTGATAATTCCTGCTTTTTAAAGTAAATTTGAACAGACTCTACCAAGTAAAAGTAGTGTTTTTAAATGAAACGATTTATTTCTTTTTTCACCAATGATTTATTATTTACAAGCTCTTTTCTGATCGCTCTTATCAGTTGCTTATTCGGTTCGTTCTCCTTAAAATCAATTGATTTTAAAGTTATTTTTTGCCTATTTAGTTTGATGCTTTTTGTAAAGAATATTGAAAAGCTGGGTATTCTATATTATTTTGCTGAAAAAATGATCGATTTTTCTTCGACAACCCGTAGTTTAATCAGAAATATTGTGCTATTAGCATTTATTAGTTCAATGATCCTGACGAACGATGTGGCGATCCTTACATTAATGCCTATTTATTTAACGATCATACAGAAATTTACAGATATGGAAAATAAGATTGCCGGTGCTGTATTATTAATTATCGCCGCTAACTTAGGCAGTAGTTTTTTCCCATTTGGAAATCCGCAAAATCTTTTTTTATTTTCTTACTATTCTCTCTCCACTGCTACATTTTTTGAATGGTCTTTTGTCTTACTGCTTTCTTCCGTTTTATTTTTATTGCTTTCATTTCTATTTATAAAAAAACAACCGATTACAAAACAAACTGATTCCGTTCCGAGAATCAATAAGAAACAGACGATTATTTTAAGTTTGATTGGAGTATTCATTCTTCTTGGTGTTTTTAATATCTTGCCTTATTTCATTGTAATTCCAATCGCTACAAGTATCCTCATTATTTACGATAAAGAAATGCTTTGGCAAGTCGATCATAAATTGTTATGGACATTTATCTTTTTCTTTATTGCTGTAGGCAATTTTTCTCAAGTAGAAATAATTGCAACATTTATAAAAGACCAATTTACGACAAACACGCATACATTTTTTGGAAGTATTTTAGTGAGTCAGATAATTAGTAACGTTCCTGCAGCTATTCTGATTGCTCCTTTCACAGATCGATCGCAAGCTCTTTTTTGGGGAGTAAATGTCGGAGGCTTAGGCACGATTGTTGCTTCGTTGGCTAATCTGATTGGTTTTAAGCTTTTTAAAGAGTATTATCCAAAGCAATCAAAAAATTTCCTTCTACAATTTACGCTAATAAATTTAGCTTTTTTAATCTGCTTTGTCCTATTTTTTATCTTTTTGTTGTAAAAAATTGTGTCCTATTCAAGTAATAAACGTTGGGAGCAGAAGCAACCTTGTTTTTCTAATGAGCTATTTTATATCCTCTCAAACTAGAATTTTGATGAGTATTCAATTGTCTTTTTGAACTGATTCTAGCTTACACTAACTTTCGTATATAGCGACGATATCATGTATTCTACGCTTCATTTCTGCACGAATATGTAACGGTCCTAAACACTCGCATTTATCCCCGAAACTAAAAAGGATATTGTAGTAATACTCGTTCTCTATGAAAGGAAAATCGACAATATAATGCTCCTCACCATCTGGAGAAAAGTGTTCAAATGTACAATGATCAAGTACTCTGTCCATTACAGATTTATGGATCCAAATATTGATTTTTGTTTGCATCGTTTTCAGAATATCCGTAAAATCCAATTGCAGTTTTTGATACTTCCGTGGGATAAAGAATCTCATTTGTATTTGGAGGTTGGATATTCGAGACAGCCTGAACAAACGAAAATCATTTCTTTTAAGGCAATACCCTTGTAGGTACCAATGGTTACTTTTCAATATAAGCTGATAAGATTCCACTGTTCGTTCAGTTTTGTCTCCATAGCGATCTGCATATTCAAACGATAGTAGCTTTTTTTCCTGTAAAGCTATTTTAATCATTTCTAAATAAGATTGTATCTCTCTATTGCCCGTCCATGAAGTTAAATCTAGACAAAATTGATTTGTTCTCAGTTCAATTTCTTTTGCTTTATCAGCAGGAATTAAACTTTTTATCTTTGTCAGGGTGTGTATCAGCTCATCTCCTCGTATCATAGTAGAAAGACTAGAAAGTGCCATCAAGATAGTAGAAAGGTCCACATCTGAAAAAACCTTACTATCAATCTTGTAATTGGGCATGATTTCAAATCCACCTCCCACTCCCGATGTTGAGCGAACAGGAATACCTATCCTATTGATCGCCTCTATATCGCGGTAGATTGTGCGTAGTGAAACTTCAAAAATGTCTGCTAGTTTCTGCGCACTTATGCGCTCTTTATCCAGTAAAATGATTATAATACTAATAAGTCTTTCAACTTTCATCTAATAATCCTCTTTCAAATTTTCTTTTATTTTATATTGTTGCCATACTGGTGTCAACAATCGCATGATATGCTAAAAGTAAAGGAGGATAAGACTTTATGAAAAAATCTTTAGTAAAAATGGATCGTTAAAACGGCATCTCAAATAATTAAAAATATCATCGATGCTATTCCTATTCGTTAAATAGGGTATGAAAATTTACCTACTGTTATAAGAACAGGTAAAAACCATTATATATGGAGCTGAATTAGCAATAGATAAATATTCTATTATCAAATCACATCCTTGTAGCAAAAAAAATTACAATGGAGGAAATTTATGTTTACAATCTATGTTTACGTTCTTGATACTTTAGCCGACTGGGAAATGGGATACGTTCTTTCTGAGCTAAATTCTGGTCGTTTTTTCAAAAAAGAGGCTCAACAACTATCGTTAAAAATGGTTAGCCATTCTATGGAGCCAATCCATACAATGGGTGGACTGACCATTGTGCCTAATTGCTTGATTGATGCTATTGATGTGAGTGAAACAAGCATGCTAATATTACCAGGTGCAGACACGTGGGCTGACCCAAAACATGGTGCTATAATAACAAAAGCCAGTGAATTTCTCGCTCTAGACTTTACAGTCTGTGCTATCTGTGGGGCCACTGCTGCACTTGCTAATGTTGGGCTATTGGATAAGCGTCCTCATACCAGTAATGGAGCAGGATTTCTTGAAATGGTTTCACCTGCTTATAAAGGCCAACGCTTTTATATAGATCAGCCATCAGTGGCGGATCACAATCTTATTACTGCAAATTCTACCGGAGCTTTGTTATGGACAAAACAAATTATTGAACATTTAGGAGTTTTTCAATCGGACACACTGAATTTTTGGTACGATTATTTTAATACTGGTGAGGCTGAATATTTCTTCTCACTCATGCAAACTTTACCCTCTAGTAATCAAGATAATTAGCCATTATCCTAAACAAATTGGATCTAATCTAAATCGATTTTTAATTAAATTTACTAGAATAAACTTAGTGCTTCAGATGATCTAGCTTACAATCATAAAAAGACCAGACAAAATTTTTTGTCTGGTTAAAAATTAATTATCTACTCTTTTGACTATCGACTTCTAAAACTTTCGAAAATAAGCTCAAGGTTTAAGAACGATTTTCTTTAATCCTTGATTACAACGAGGGATGAATTGCTCTCTCCTAATACTCTAACACTTTAGATTAGAGAGAAAAATTCAAACGATCAGTTTTCCCTCTAATCTAAATATATTTTTCACCTACTAGTTTGCAATCGCTTCTAGTCTCTCCTTAACTTCTTCTTTTGACAGTTCATTTCTCATCACATAACGATTTGCAGGATGATGACGACATTCATCAGAACAACTACCAAGATATTTCGCTTCGTTTTCTTCTGAGGCTAAAATTTGTTTGTTACAGAAAGGATTGGCACAATTGATATAACGTTCGCATGGCGTACCATCAAACCAATCTTTCCCGATGATTTTTTTATCAACATGATTAATTTCAACACTGATTCGTTCGTCAAAGACATACATTTTACCGTCCCATAGCTCGCCTCTTGTCTCTGGATCTTTTCCATAAACAGCAATACCACCATGAAGTTGAGAAACATCTTCAAAGCCTTCTTTCATCAACCAGCCAGAAAATTTCTCACAGCGAATACCACCAGTACAATAAGTGACAACTTTTTTATTCATAAATTGTTCTTTATTGTCTCTGATCCACTGCGGCAATTCTCTAAAATTGCGAATATCTGGGCGTACAGCACCTCTAAAATGACCTAAATCAAATTCATAATCATTTCTTGCATCGATTACAACAGTGTTTTCGTCAAGTAATGCTTCTTTAAACGCAGCTGGTTCTAAATATTTTCCAGTTATTTCTAACGGATTCACATCTTCTTCTAAGCTTAAAGAAACGAGTTCTTTTCTAGGACGGACAAACATTTTATGAAACGCATTTTCTGGCACTTCATCTATTTTGAAATAAGTATCTTTAAAGCGTTCATCAGCTAGCATTGCGTCCATATAAGCATCTGTATCAGCAATCGTTCCTGAAAGTGTACCGTTGATCCCTTCTGTTGCAACTAGAATTCTTCCTTTTAGATTCAATGATTTACAAAAAGCTAAATGTTCCTTTGCAAATTCTTCGGGTTTTTCAATCGTCGTGTATTTATAATAAAGTAATACGCGGTAATCCATTTTATCTTTCTCCTTTTTCTTAGAAACTGTTTTGCTATCTCCATAATAACTGTACAGTCCCTGATTTTTTCTTCATACATATTTAGTATATAAAAAAAGAAATAAGAAAAGCGAGCTATTTGCTTGTGGAAAAATGCACATATAAAAAAAGCGAAACATTCCATTTAGACTATAAATAAATCAGAAAAAAATTTTGTTCAGCTATCTAGTTTGTGCAGCTGAATCAATAAAAAATCGATAAAAGTATCTTACCTTTACAATTACACTAGATAAAAAACTAGCCAAACTTTCCTAAAAAAGTTTGGCTAGTTTTTTCAAATTGATTCCTTACTGACCAGATACAGCAAAATAATTTTCATCATTATCAGCAAAGTTAAATACTAATCCTGTTGGTAATTGTACTAGTTCACCTACTCGTACGCCTGCTTCTTTCATTCTTTTGTATAGTGCCATCACATCATCTGCGAAAAACATCAATGATGGTGTATTTCCAGCAACTTCTGGTGAGTGTTGTTGAATAAATTCTAAATCGTATAAAACAATCATTGTATCTGCATTTTCAGTTGGTGAAATCTCTACAACTAATGTGCCATCAACAGCATCTCTTTCTTTTTCTACAAAGCCGATTTTTTGCCAGAACTTACTTGACTCTTCTACATTTGTTACGTATAACATTATTTTGATTTGATTTGTAAACATGATTTTTGCTCCTATTCTTTAGTTCATTCTGTTTTTCGTTTAAGATACGTGCTTTTCTATTATATACTTTCTATCATAACTTATGGTAATATTTATGCAAATATAATTGCTTTAAGAGGAGGAAATATGAAACTAACTGTTTTGGTAGATAATAATGTATACATCGATCATTATTATTTGGGTGAACCTGCGTTGTCTTTTTATATTGAGGATGAAAAAGAAAAAATTCTTTTTGATACGGGATTCAGTGATGTTTTTATAAAAAATGCTGACTTATTAAATATTGATTTGAGTAAAATAACAAAATTGGCTTTATCTCATGGTTACAATGATCATACTGGTGGTTTAAAATCAATTTCTGAAATTTTTTCAAAGCAAAAGCCACAAATCATAGCCCATCCACTGACTTTTTTACCTAAGAAAGAAGACGAATTGGCTATCGGATCTTCTGTAAGCACGGAAGAACTTCAAGAAAATTATAAGCTACTTCTTTCAAAAAACCTATTAAGCTTTCACCAAATATTACATTTCTTGGAGAAATACCCGAACTAGTAGATTTTGAACCATGTAAACAAGTTGGTGAAACAAAAATACTAGAATATTTTACGCCGGATTATGTGTTAGATGACTCTGCTCTGGTTTTCGAGGGTCAAGATGGCATTTATATCATCACTGGTTGCTCTCACAGTGGCATCAGCAATATTTGTGAATATGCTAAACAAATTACTGGTAATCAAACAATTCGAAGTATCATCGGTGGTTTTCATTTATTTGATGACGACTTACAATTAGATAAAACAATCGAGTATTTCAAAAATAATGAAATAACTAGTTTATATCCTTATCATTGTGTCTCCTTTCAAGCAAAAGCAAAAATTCATTATCAACAATCCATTGAAGAAGTTGGTGTCGGAATGCAAATCGAATGGAACTAAAAAGGAGGCTAGGATATAACTCATAGAGTTATATCCTAGCCTCAAGGAGTCCGAACAAATGCTTCTGTCCAACCTTCTTTTATACTTAATTTTCTCAGTGAAGATAAATAATCACTTTTTATGCATTTTCTTCAACAACTAAATTACTATCATTTAAAACATCTCGATCTAATTCGTTGATTCGTGCGCTAGTTACGATCCCTGCTACCATACTGTCACTGACATTTATAGCTGTTCTAGCCATATCGATCAATGGTTCTACAGAGATTACTAATCCAACAATAGCCACCGGTAAATTCATAGAGCCTAAAACAATCAACGAAGCAAATGTTGCACCACCACCGACACCAGCCACACCAAACGAGCTGATCGTTACGATCGCAACTAACATTAAAATAAATTCTAAACTAAAAACATTAATCCCAACAGTCGGCGCAACGATTGTTGCCAACATAGCTGGATACACCCCGGCACAACCGTTTTGACCAATCGATAAGCCAAAGCTTGCTGCAAAGTTAGCTGTTGCATCATCAACACCTAATGCTTTTGTTTGTGTTTCAATATTTAAAGGTAATGCTCCAGCACTTGACCTTGAGGTAAAAGCAAAGCTCAAAACTGGGAAAGATTTTTTCAAATAATTCACAGGATTTACTTTAACTGCAACCAAGATCAATAAATGAACGAACATTACAATAAGCAACGCAGTATATGACGCTAGTACAAATTTTCCTAAGTTAAGAATCGCATCAAAGTCGCTTGTCGCTACAACATTTGTCATCAACGCTAAAACGCCATAAGGTGTTAAACGTAAAACTAAAGTCACAATACGCATCGTGATTTTATAAAGGCTGTCAATCAAATTCGCAAAAAATTCTGCTTCTTTCGGTGCTTTTCTTTTTATACCTAAGTATGCAACACCGACAAATGCTGCAAAGATCACAACACCGATCGTACTTGTTGCCCTTGTACCTGCAAAATCTGCAAAAACATTTCTAGGAATAAACGCTAAAATTTGCTGAGGAATCGATAGATTTTCAACGGTTTCCTGTCTCGTCGCAAGTTCTGCAATTCGTGCCGTTTCTGCCATTCCTTGTGTAAATTTTGCTCCTTGTAAGCCAAATAATAAGGTTGTACCAATTCCAATCAACGCCGCAATAGCTGTTGTACCTAATAAGGTTGCTAGTACATTGAAACTAATTTTACCTAATTGTTTGGACTCTTTCATCTTAGTAAATGCTCCGACGATAGAAACAAAAACTAAGGGGATTACGAGCATTTGTAAAAACGCTACGTATCCATTACCTACAATACCGATCCATTCCATTGCTTGCGTTGTAACTTCGTCTTGGGTACCGAATGCGAATTGAATAATTGCACCTAATACAATACCTACACCCAATGCGGCAAAAACACGGGTTGAAAATTTATAGTGTTTTGTCTGCATACGATAAAAGACGTATAACACTGCAAGAAAAGCAAGGACCACTAAAACAGTGATGAGTGTTGTCATTTTTTTCCCTCCTAAATTTAGATGCGTAACGGGCTCATTCAACACTGATAGAGAAATAAGAAATTATAGTTGTGATACTTTTTATCACAGGTAAATTTGATCTTTTTCCCGAAAAGTAACTAGTGAAGCCAGAAGACGCAATTGAAATGACAAGTCCATCAAAGGAAGTAAAGGTTCCCGGGGATCGTTCTTCAACGATCCGCCCTAAAAATAAATCAATTCATTTTCAGTGATAAATCTATTGTACCTAATTTGAAAGACTAATAGCTATTATTTTGTTTCTGCAATGATACAAAAAAAGAGTTTGTGATAGTCAAAAACTATCACAAACTCTTTTTTAAACGATTTTAGTTTAAATAGTGTTCATTATTCAGCTGCTGATTGGAAGTTTAATTGGATACCTGGTTTATCTAACGCGATTTCAGTAATTTCATATGCCATGCGTTGTACGATATTAAATAGTGGACTAACTAATTCATCCACTTCTTCTTGCGAGATATCTTCCTGACTTTCAATTTTATGATTGATGATATGATTGATCTGGCTAACTGAACCTGACAAGATATACTCTTCAAAAATCAGACGAAACTCTAAACGAGCAGCAATGATCGAGTTTTCCTTTGGATAGTTTTCATCAGTTGATTCGATTGGTGAAAATCCTACTCTAAGATCTGTTTCAACTTCTTCCATATCTTGAGTCCGCATATCGTAATGAAAAGCCTCTACGACTTCTTGTTGACGTTTTATTTCCATGAATTAAACTCTCCCTTTTTTTAAGTTCAATAATGATTATCTCTATTCAAATAGTTCTGAACAAACAATAGTTTATCTACAATTTTATTATACCACACATCTTTTTATCACGAATACTCAAGCCCTTTTTTTAATCTAATTTTTAAATGAATGAATGGGCGCGGGAATCCGTCCACCACGTAAAATAAAGTCTGTCGAAGCATAATCATTTACTTTCATGACAGGTGCTCTGCCTAATAATCCACCAAATTCTACCATATCACCAACTTTTGTCCCTTTAGCTGGAATGATTCTAACAGCAGTTGTTTTGTGATTAATCACACCGATTGCAGCCTCATCTGCAATCATCGCAGCAATTGTTTCGGCCGATGTTTCACCAGGAATAGCGACCATATCTAAACCAACGGAGCAGATTGCTGTCATTGCTTCTAATTTTTCTAAATTCAGCGCACCATTATTGACCGCATCGATCATTCCGGCATCTTCTGAAACTGGTATAAAAGCACCTGATAGCCCACCGACATGATTACATGCCATCACGCCACCTTTTTTCACTGCGTCATTTAATAACGCTAAAGCTGCTGTTGTGCCATGCGTTCCCACACTTTCTAGACCCATCTCTTCTAAAATATACGCTACGCTATCTCCTACAGCTGGTGTTGGTGCAAGGGATAGATCCACAATTCCAAAAGGAACATTTAGACGTTCTGATGCAATTTTACCTACTAATTGTCCCATTCTAGTAATTTTAAAAGCTGTTTGTTTTACCACTTCTGCCACAACATCAAAAGGCTCGCCTTTTACTTTTTCGAGCGCACGTTTAACAACACCTGGTCCACTGACCCCGACATTGATTACGCAATCTGCTTCGCCAACTCCATGAAATGCACCTGCCATAAAGGGATTATCTTCCACTGCATTTGCAAACACGACTAACTTGGCACAGCCCATATCGGATTTTGCAGCTGTCTCTTTGATTATGTATCCCATATGACGAACTGCATCCATGTTGATGCCAGCTTTTGTTGATCCGATATTTACGGAAGAACAAACAAATTCTGTTTCAGCTAATGCTTGAGGGATCGAATTGATTAAAATCTCATCACCATGTTGGTAGCCTTTTTCAACCAATGCACTGAATCCACCGATGAAATTAACTCCCACTGCTTGTGCTGCTTTATCTAGTGCCTTGGCATATTTTACATAGTCTGTATCAGAACTCGCAGCCGCAATGATTCCGATCGGTGTTACTGAAATTCGTTTGTTAATGATCGGAATCCCATACTCAGATTCAATTTCTTCTCCAACTTTAACTAGATTTTGAGCTAAACGAGTGATTTTATCATAGATTTTTTGACAAGCTCGATCGCTATCACTATCAATACAATCTAACAATGATATACCCATTGTGATCGTTCTAATATCTAAATTTTCTTCTTCGATCATACGGATCGTTTCTAGAATTTGATTTGTTTCCAAAGTTTTTCCTCCTAAATTTAAACGTTGAAAGAGCTTGTTCGACCTTGACAGAAATTACGCTTGTGACCGTTTTTATCACAGACATCTTTTCTCTTTTTCCTAAAAGCAAGCCCGGGCAGCTGGATAATGTAGTGTCTATTGCTGACCTGTATAACTAGATGACTCAACATTGATTTTTATAATTTATGCATAACATTGAAAATTTCTTCATTTTGAATACTGATTTTCACACCTAACGTTTCTCCTAAAGAATTTAGTTCGGAACGAATCATCTCGACATTATTGTTGTCTTTAGACATTTCTAGTACCATCATCATTGTAAAGTAACTATCCATGATCGTTTGTGAAACATCAATAATATTCATATCCAATTCGGCTAATTTTTGACTGACTCCAGCGATTATTCCGACTTTGTCTTTACCGATAACTGTCAATACTGCGCGCATATAGTTTCCTCCTAAATATAAAAGCTAAAATAGCTAAATAAGTTTTTCCTATTATATCATAATTTGTTCAATTATTAACAAAAAATCAGAACAAAAAACGTTGAAAATTAATGAACGTTCGTTTTTTATTTAACAAAAAAACTTCTGAACTTTTATTAAATTCTCTCAGAAGTTTTCTTATTCAAACAGTTTTATTGAATTGTTCTTTGCAAGTTGAGCAAGTGACTTTAATCTTGCCTCTTCCTCTTGGTGCTCTTAGTTGTTGTTTGCAATTGGGGCACTTAAAAAAAGTATACGTTTTACGCGCTTTGAGCTTTTCTTTTGAAAAATCAAACTTGCTTTTTAGTTTCTGCATTTTAACTATGTAGCGAGTATTTTCATTGGAGCGCAGGTAAATTCTCTTGGAAAAGAAACGGTAGTTTAGTCCTAATAAAAGTAACGCCGCTAACCAAAAAGCAATCATTGTCGGTAAAAATAGATTGACCAGCAATAAAACTAACATTCCTTTCAATAGTGTTATGTTTAATTGATCCATTCTAGCATATCTTCCTACCAATAATTTTTGGATCTTTGCATTCCAGCGAAGTAGTCGTTCAAGCCAAATTTGTCCCATATGATCCCTCTTTTCTCTATTATTATCTCAGTCATAAATCATTGTTTCAAGAGGTATAATCAAAATTGAATCAAAAATAAATATGGCTGATTTTTAAAAACTCATCTTTGATGATTGATCCAATCGTGTTTGCTTCATCTTCTCGTCCACATGTTGAAAAATCAACAGCAATTTATTGTTCTACTTTTTTGAATACAAAGGAAAGTTTAATGACTAGAAGAGTGATACTTTTTAGGTTGGTTGCTGTTAAATGTTGTAGTCCCACAATATTTTGATCGTGCTCATCATCAGCAAAAGTAGCGGACAAAATAATGGAGATCCAATTAAAGGATGCCTCTATTTCGTCCGCTTTAAGCTTATACTGGAACTTATAAGGCAGACAAACTTGAATCGCTACACCCTGTGTATCGACACTTTCAGCTGTTCTGCCAGACTTATTGCTTTGTCTTTATTCATCATCCTTAAAATCCAAAATCAATTTACTCTCTTCGCCAATAAAATCATATTGATAAGACCCCGTCAAACCTTGTAATTCTCCCGTACTTTTAATGATCATTCCTGGTGAATCCAGTGATCCCTTATCAAAAATCCCCTTTTCAGCTGCTGTAAAGGTTCCTGTTTTTCCTTTATATTGGCCTTCAAAGTGAAGAAATCCTGTGATCCTTGCTGTTGCCAAGTGACCATCTTCTTTGTTGCTCTCTAAATAATAAAGAAGATACTCGACCCAAGCTTTGCCTTGTAAAAGACCTTCTAGTTCGTATTCTGCCTGAACACGATTCACTGGAAAATCTAATTTTTGTTCGTCTACTGGTTGCTCTTCCCATTTTGTTACGTTGAATGCTATGCTCACACTTATCCCTCCTTATAAATACCAGATTAGCAAACATACGTTCTTTTTGCAAGTTAAAATGATCAAATTAAGCGCGAGATTTTTTGAAAAATCTTTTGTATAGTTTATTTTTCTGCTAAAATGTAAACGTATATTTTGTAATTGGAGGTATTTATTTGTTTTCAAAAATAGGGAAAAATAAAAGAACAAAAGGAATTCTCTTAGCAGTAATAGGGGCAATACTTTGGGGAATAAATGGAACTTTTGTAGATTTAGTCTTTTCAACATTAAGAGCTCCAGTAGAATGGGTAGTCGGGACTAGATTATTAGGAGCAGGAATCATCATTCTATTATATTCAACGTTCATAAAAAAGGAGAAAATATTTTCAATATTCAAATCTAAAAAAGACACGGGCATGCTGCTTCTATTTGCATTGTTTGGCATGAGTGGTTGTCAATATTTATTTTTTTTATCAATAGAAAAAAATGGTGCTGGTTTAGCAACTATTCTTCAATTTACTAGTCCAATATTTATTTACCTTTATTTAGTTCTAAGGAAAGAGAAAAAATTGCTTTTGCAAGAATTATTTTATATCGTACTTGCTTTTGTAGGTGTTTTTTTAATTGTTACGCGAGGAAATTTCACAAAATTAGATGCTAATATTTCGGGATTGATAATAGGGATAGGTTCAGCTATTGGCGTTGCTTTTTACACATTGCAACCCCGAAGAATCTTGATAAACTATGGTTCACCTGTTGTAGTTGGTTGGGGAATGTTAATTGGGGGAGGCGTATTTCAGCTTATCCGTCCAATCTGGCAACCTGGTTTTGCTATCGATAAAAAAGTTATTTTGTATATGGGATTTATAATTGTCATTGGTACTGCGGTTTCATTTTGTTGTTTTTTAGGCAGCTTAAATTACATTGAAGCATCGTTATCAAATATAACGGCTGCTTTAGAACCTTTAGTTGCTAATATTTTAACACCACTACTTTTAAGTCAAGTTCTTCCCCCAATACAAATAATTGGGATTGGGATTGTATTGTTATCAGTACTGTTATTTGCAAACTATGGCGAAAAAATTAGCAAAAATAAAAAATTAGAACTAACTGAGTAACTATTTGATGGATGTCATTCAGTTAAGTTTAATGACTTTTCGTAGAATATCTCATAAGGTTTTTCCCACCCTAAACATTTTCTAGGTCGGCTATTTATTTTATGAATGAGAAATAATGAACGAATAGCAAACAACCGTCATTATTTAATGATCCTATTAGTATTATAACGGAGGCTGGTCATCTAGATTTATCAAAATTCTTCCGTACATCCCAATTCAGAGTTTCCGTTTCTTTATGTGAACTAGAGCAAACGGGCTGGCTTTAAAAAAAGAACCCCTCACTATAAAATAAAAAAATCGAGAACCAGCGTCTACTGATTTTCGACTTTTTATGTTATCTTGTTTTTACGATCATTTCCAGTGCTTTTGCCATATCTTCGCTGGCTAAATCGATCATTTCATCTTCCATACATTGCTTCAGGTTTTCAGTTACGACAAGTCCGATCACTTTATCAATACTAGATCGAACAGCCATTAATTGTGTCACCACTTCTTGGCAATCTTTTCCTTCATCCATCATTTTTAAAATGCCGCGAAGCTGTCCTTCAGAACGTTTCAATCGATTCGCTAGTTTAGGATCACACGTCATCAGTAACGTTCCCTTCCCATGCGGACATACCGCCCATTACATTCGTTACATCATACCCTAATGAAGCAAAATATTCACTAGCCATTTGTGAACGTCCACCAGCTTGACAGATAATATAGTAAGATTGTGCTTTATCTAAAGATTCAGCTGTTTCCTGTAACGTACTTAGCGGCATGCTTTTTGCTCCTTTGATATGTCCTGAAACATATTCATCGTCTTCCCGTACATCTATAATAGCTAAGTCATTTCTTTTTTCCAATTGTTCAAATTCATCGATCATCATTGCTTTATACATTATTTAATAACCTCCTGATGGTAAATCATACTGTATAGTTGAAAAGTGCCATCTAAATTTTTAACACTAAAATCATTATTTTTAAGATTCGCTCAGCTAATGAACTACGTTTCCTACATTGACAACTAGCGATGATTTCTTTATTGGTAGTTGTCCTTTTGATGCCCTTGACGATTTGCTGAAGAAGAAAAGATGAAGGTTTTGCGGAGCAGTTTCAACAATTGTCACATTATACCCCTATGGGTATTTAAGAAATTAATTCTAATTGATTTTTTTTGAATTGTAAAGAATCTTGTTTCCTATTTTTAGAATGCAAATAGACTTTACTATCCTACTTCTTGTCAAACTAAAGTATTTCTTAAGAAAATCAAACAAATATTAACTCATTTGGCATATTTTTGTAACATTGAACCTCTATAATGAATACAGTTACTAAAATAACAACAAGAAAAGAGGTTATCACATGAATCAAGGAATGCTTAGAAAACAAAATATCTTCCCTTTACTATTGATTCTACTTCTTTCATTTGCTAGTATTTTTCTGATTTTTAATAAAGAAGAACAACCAATCCAAGATGAAGCGACTGCTTATCAGCAGATTTTTATTGATGAAATAGCATCTGAAGCGAAACTTTTACAAAAGCAAACCCATTTATTTGCCAGTATCACCGTTGCCCAAGCTATTTTGGAATCAGATTGGGGCCGCAGTGAATTGGCACTTGAAGCAAATAATCTATTTGGGATCAAAGGTACGTTTAATGACCAATCCAGTATTATGCCCACAGATGAATTTATTGATGGTGAACGAATCACAATAGATGATTCATTTAAAAAATATGGAACAATTCAAGAATCCATGGCTGACCATATGGAATTTTTAAAAGGTGGCACTTATGAAGGAATTAAAACAAGCAAAAATTACCGTGAAGCAGCTGTTGCCTTGCAAAATGGTGGTTACGCGACTGACCCAGACTATGCTGAAAAATTAATTGAATTGATTGATGAATTTAAACTAAATAAATACGATAAATAGACAAAGCATATCAAAAGCTGTTCTTGGCAACCTGTGATGCTTAAAGTTAGGAGATTGTTGATATGAATGCCTTTTATTATGTTTTAAAAGATAGTATTAATGATCTCCTACGCAATAAGGTCAGAACCATTTTGAAAAGCATTTTTTCTTTTCTGTATTTCTTTTTTTTGGCGATACTGTTTCATGGATGGTTTACTGTGATTCATTTGGAAGAAATAGAACAAAAAAGGATACTGGAACAGACCGATTCATTGGAGGCTTTGCTTCAATCAGATTCTAATGAAGTTTTACTCACTTTATTAAATAGCTTAAAAATCGCGTTACTTATTTTCAGTATCGGTTTATTTTTATTTGGAGTTTTGTATCTTTTCCTCTATTTTCATAGAGCTATAATACTGGATAAAAAAGAACTTATCATCAAAAAAATGTTAGGTGCTTCCGTGCTGCAAGTAACCCGGGAGCTTTTTCTTGGCTCTTTGTTGCTAATTGTTCCTAGTTGTATCTTGAGTTTTTTCGTAGCTGAAAGTCTTTATACATTCTTTTTTTTATCGTCAGATTCTTGGCTGACAAGTGTTTTGTATCCGCCAAGCTATTTCGTCTTTTATGTAGATTTTTCGTTGATCGAATTATTTTCACTTTTACTTGTTTGCCAATTCCTTTACTTAAAACAAAAAATAACAGATCTTTAAAAGGAGTCTTTTCATATGAATATTTTAGTTGCCGATGATAGTCCGGAAATGGTCCAAATCGTTAGTGCCTATTTAAAAAAAGCTGGTTTTACGGTCTTTGCTGCGCTGGATGGTGAAGCAGCCTTAGATATTTTTTATCAAGAAAAATTAGATTTAGCCATTATTGATTGGATGATGCCTGAAATCGATGGCATTGAAGTCATTAAAACGATCAAAGCTGAAAGTTCATTAAAGGTATTGATGCTGACCGCAAAATCAACTGGTGAAGATGAGTTTCTTTCTTTATCCAGCGGTGCAGATGACTACATCACCAAACCTTTTCATCCTCAAGTATTATTATTACGTGTTAAAAAATTGCTTGGTCTAACGCATTCGTTTTATGTAAAAGATTTACTGATTGATCCAGCTAATTTAAAAATTTGGAGAGAGGAACAAGTTCTGGATTTAACAAAAAAAGAATTTGATTTGCTGATGATACTTGTTAAAAACCGCGGGAGTATTTTAACAAGGGAACAGCTTTTAGTCGGTGTTTGGGGAATGGACTATGATGGCGTAGCACGAACTGTTGACACACATATTAGACGACTTCGTGAAAAAATTGGCGATGAGATCATCACCACCAAAAGAGGAGTGGGCTATCTCATTGAAAAAGAAAACTAGAAAAATCAGTACGACGCTTACTTTGACCTTTTCATTGATCATCATTGGCAGCTTTATTGTTATGTTTGTTTTGAATAGTTTAATCGTCCCGCACTACTATTTTTCAAAAATGGAACATAAAGTTAGCTCTGTTATGACTGATATAAAACATCAAGCCGATTCAGAACAACAACTAATTGAACTAGAAAACAAAAATCAAGTCACGATCATTACTCGAAATTTAGATGATACCTCACTTGATGATTTCAATGAATCTTTGAATATAGAGTTGAATCGAAAAAAAGTAGCATTAAATCGTTTTTGGATCACACAAGAAACATTGGATCAACTACAAAATGCTCCTCAACCTGTTCAACGTAATTTCGATCAAGGAAAACAGAAATCCACTTTCTTAGTTGAGATGCGCGTGATTGATAACACTTTTTATTTGGTCGGTATTTCTACGGTGAATTTTTCTGAAACAGCGAGCTTGATCAATACCTTTAATTTTATTTCTTTGAGTCTGACCTTGGTTTTAATTATTGTATTGATTTATATTTCTGTTCGAAAAATAACTGATCCTTTGGTCAACTTAAAAACAGTTGCAGAAGAAATCACTGAGTTGAGTTTTGTCACAACAGATGATATTCCGTCAAATGAAATTGGTGAGTTAGCTCTTAGCATCAATAAAATGAGTTATGCTTTGGCAACTTATCAAAAGAACTTACTTGTTAAAAATGAACAGTTGAAACAATTTACAGCTGACTTAACTCATGAGTTAAAAACGCCGATCGCCTTGATCAAAGCATACGGTTCAGGAATTGAAGACGATTTGGACGACGGAACTTATCTAAAGGTGATTTTACAGCAAACTCAGCGATTGAATGATATCGTTGATCAGATGTTAGATTATGCAAAATTAGAACAGCAACAGCCGATCCATAAAGTGCCGATTCAATTATCAGATACTTGGCGGCAAACTTTAACAGAACTTCGACCTACAATGGAAAAAGAAGAAATTTTGTTACTGGAAGCAGACACAGATAGGTTGCTTTCATTGATTGAAGCAGATCCAATTCTGCTTAAAAGAGTTTTTGATAATTTATTGACCAACAGTATTAAATACACTACGGACAAAGAAATCCAAGCCAGTTGGCGGGAAACGGAAGAATTTATTGAATTTACGATCAGTAATCAAACCTCCCTAGCTTCGGATTTTGAGGTGAATAAGCTTTGGGAAGCCTTTTACGTCCATGAAAAATCACGGAATAAAAATCTCTCAGGAACAGGTCTTGGCCTGTCAATCGTTCAGTCGATCATGGATGAACATAGCTTTACGATCGAAGCAAGATTGATCCATCAGACATTGATTTTTGTTTTACATTTTTATAAAGTCAGTAAACAAGCGTAGTATTTTTGCGCTTGTTTTTTTGTGTTTGATTTTGGCATTTTTCTGTAACATTGAGTTGGTAGACTTAGTTTATGTTATTGAGCTTCACGGGCTTGCTCCTAGGAAAAAAGATGCAATTTGAATGAGGCAAAATGCACCTCAGTCATATTTCCCTATTTTTCTCTCGGATCAGAACGAGCCTGCTCAGCTTTTAAATTCAGGAGGTCATCATGAAAAAATTTACTATCTATCTAAGTCTAGCCGCAATCACACTTTCTTTATCAGCTTGTAGCTTTAATAAAACAAATGCGTCTAGCAAGCAAGAAGAGCTGGTCGTCAACAAAGAACTCGAGAAAAATAAGACCTATGCTAAAACAGATTTCTCATTCGATGTTGATCCTCCAACTTTTACAGTTTCAATTACCGAAAATGGTGAAAAAGCAGAAGTATCAAAACCGCAAGAAATAAAAGAAGTGACTGATTTAAAAAAGAATACGGATGAGATCAGCTGGACTTATCCTAATGAACAGCTCAAAGTCAAACTAAAAAAAGAGAACAATCATCTAGCTGTATCACTCACAAGTTTATCTGATGAAGATGCAACATTTAACTGGCCTAAATTAGATGCTAAAAATTACGTATTACCGATTGCAGAAGGAAAAACAATTCCTAATGATCAAAAAGAATGGCTTGCTTACTTTAAGCAAAATGAAGAATTATCCATGAGCGAAGCTTTCTCGATGAGTTTTTTTACAACCAATCAAGAAACCTTTGCCACAACATTTGTAATGGATAATACCTTTAATAGCGAACTTTTAACCAAAACTGAACCTCACCTCACATTGGAAGCTAGCCATAATTTTATCGGCTTCGACAAAAATAAAACGCTGAATTATCGACTTTATGTTACAGACAATGATCCGGTCGCAATCGCAAAAACGTATCAAATGGACCGAATCAATTTAGGTGAATTCAAAACGCTTGATGAAAAAGAAAAAGAAAATCCTGAAATCAAAAAAATGCGCGGCGCAATCCAAGTTTACTATTGGAACAGTCGTATTTTAACATCGGAAGATATCAACTGGGCGAAACTACCTCAAATGATAGACGAACCAATTTTTCAATGGATTAGTGAATTATTGACTCAGTATGGTGAAGATGGTTCTGAGGAATATCTAAAAGCTTTGGATGCATTTAAAAACAACGAAGGGTATCAGTATGAGAAAAATACCTTCTTGACATCGATCAATTATGTCTTACTTTATCCACAGTTTTATAACAAAGATATTTTTAAAAATCCAGATGAAGAGGCTCAAAAACTAATCGACAAAGGTATCGATACATTAAGTGAACAAGAGCGTTATACATTAAATAAACATCTATTAGCTAGCGTTCTTGATGATTTGACACCGCCAATCGAACAATGGGGACAAGCAACATCATCTGATGTTTTCAAAGATATGAAAGCCTCTGGTATCGATAATGCTTGGATCGGTCTACCCAACTGGGCAAATGGCTTGATGAATCCTGCGATGGTCAAAACAGCGGTTGATGAAGGCTATCTAATTGGCCCTTATGATTCTTATCAATCCATTCAGGAAAATGCCAGCATTGATTGGAACACTGCCTCTTTCCCTAATAAAAATCTCTACGAAGAAGCAACAGTCTCGAAGAAAAATGGTGAAAAAGTTGCCGGTTTCTTAGGCAAAGGTCGTAAGCTTAATCCGACACTCATTTTCCCTGATGTAAAAGAACGTTTTAACGGAATCGTGCAAAATAAAATTCCATTCAATTCTTGGTTCTTAGATACAGATGCTGCCGGTGAAATTTATAATGACTATGACCCTGACCACTTGACTACCCAAAGTGAAGATGTTGCTGGACGATTAAAAAGAATGGATTATTTTAATCAAAATGGTTTAGTGGTTGGTTCTGAAGGCGGAAATGACTTTGCTTCCAAAGATATGGTTTTTGCTCACGGTATTGAAACTCCCGTCATCATGTGGTCAGATCCAGATATGCGTGAAAATAAAGAAAGTGATTATTATGTAGGAAGTTACGCAGCATTAGATGGTGGTATTCCAACAAAATACAAAAAAGTCGTACCAATCAAGGAAGAATACAAAGCAATCTACACTGATCCTGTTTATTCTCTGCCCCTTTATAAACTTGTTTACAATCGTTCTGTGATTACTTCTCACCAATGGGAATGGGACAGCTATAAAATCAAAGATCAAGTCGGCGAGCGTCGTATCAAAGAATATTTATATAATACACCGCCAATGATGCACATCGACAAATCCGCTTGGGATGAACATAAACAAGATATCTCTGACAATGCGCAAATCTGGAGTCCGTTCCAAAAAACGGCTTTAAAACATGAAATGACAGATTTTAAAATCTTAACTGAGAATCGATTAGTTCAAAAAACAGAATTTGGTGATACATTATCTGTGATTGCTAATTTCTCTGATACTGATTACGATGCAGAGGGTGTTAAAGTTGCCAGTCATACTGCTTTGATCATTGATGATGGCAAAGAAACTGTTGTAAAAACGAACGGATAAATAGGACAGAAGTATTTATTCAAATTTTTTAGGCTAGGACATAACTCGTTGCGTTATGTCCTAGCCTCTTAATTTTTCAACTTAAAGGTCATCTCAACCGGATTATGATCCGAATGTTCAAATTCAGCATCTATCACTTCTCCACTGACGTTTTCTACGTTATCCGAAATAATGAATCCATCGATTAGTGCAACAAACGACTCTCCTTTTTTGTAAGGTTTATCCAAATTACGAACGGATGGTACAGAGACATTGGCTTGGCTTATCGTAGCGACGTGTAAATTTTTCGGCAACTCTTTTTTAGGAAAAGGTTGTAACCAAGTGTATTCTTCTGTTGGATCATTTTTAAATGTCTCAGACGAAGAATCTAGTAGATCATGATTAAAATCGCCACCACCAACAACATAATTGCCTTTTTTATATTCATTTTCCATATGATCGAATAATTTATGCACTTGTTCTTTTTGGATTTTTTGGTCTTTGATGTAGGCTGATAAATGAACATTATACAGCATAAGAAATTTGCCATTTTCAACTGGGATTTTCGATACAGTAAATGCACGATCTAAATCAAAAAATTTATTGAAATTGGTTTCGATTGGTAAACTGTAGCGCGTACTTGTTTCAATTTCTTTACTGCTCAAAGTCAGGATACCTGATTTTGATTTTCCGATTGGGTCAAGAACTGGATACATTAAAAATGCTGAATCATAATTTGTGGCAAATACACTAGAATAGCTATTAAACTGCTGATTGATTTGTGCTACTTCATCCACGCTGTGACTACGAGTCGCTTTTTCATCGACTTCTTGAAATAAAGCGAAATCTGGATCGATTTTTTTAGTCGTATCAATCACACCAGAGATATTTTTAATAACACTCTCTTTACTCACCGCTTTTGACTGTTTGCCACCGTCCATGAAGAATGTATATTCAGGCGTATAAGAACCGTAGCCAATGTTAAAGGTTGTGATTTTGTATTCTGTATTTGTAGTTGTTTGTTTTGTTTTAGCTTTTTGAACCGCTTGGATTGGTATATTATCAGCAATTCTTGAATAACTAAAATAGACATAGCCAACATAAGCTAGAATTACTACAAGAAATGTGACAAGAATACCTAAACAGATTTTGATACTTTTTCTTAAATTCATTATTTTCTCAACTTTCTAAAGTAATAAAGCAGGTGAAAAAATATTTCTAGGTTTGATAGTATATAGTAAACCAGCTTTTTTGATCATAAATAGATTATTTTTTATAAATGATCATACTAATTTTTCACCCAACACAGTGTCATTTTTTTAACATACTATTCATTATAATCATAAAATCAATAAGATTCAATACAGTATAAAGGTCCGTTCAGAGGCGACTACATTCTCTTTTGGCAACATACTTTTAAATGTTTCAGTTATCTTTTTTTTATAAGCTCTGCTAGCTTGTTCACAGTATTGGCATTTCTGATCGTAACTCGACTGTATATCTTAGTTCCAACAATTTTTGACCAACGGCTTTTGGAAAATGTTTTAATTGGTGCTGACCAAAAAATAACTCGTTCATGATAAGCAACTTTCTCATATTCTTCTTTGGCTTCCCCCACGGATGCACTCACTTCTTCTCTTGTCGTCGGCGGGATAATAAAAATAACATTGTGTTTTGATTCTTTATCTGTATTCCACCATTTGGGCGTCTGCTCTAGCACTTCTAACAGATCAGTTCCTGATATAATTGTAACAGCTATTTCAAACCCAAACTTTAATTCAATTAACGCTTCACAGTCTTTTTTCAGTTGTAAAATTTCCGTTTCTTCACTATCAAAAATAACATTTCCACTGTTTAGATAGGTAACGACATTTATAAATCCATGTTGTTCAAAACACTCTTTCAACGTTGCCATGACCACACGGTTTTTTCCCCCTACATTGACGCCACGTAATAAAGCTATATACGTTATCATTTTAGATTCCTCCAGCCAAATAATTCCTGATTAAATGCTAATATTGTCTTCTATATTGCTCTTATATTATAATAAAGAAAACGATAACTAGAAAGAAAAGAGGCTATCGCAATGAAAGATATAAATGATTTTTTATTAAACATCAGTGAACTAGAACACCGCCAACGTGTAGAAGAATTAGTTGACTGGACTATAAAAACCTATCCACAATTCAGTGTTGTTATCAAATGGAATCAACCTATGTTTACTGACCACGGTACCTTTATTATCGCATACAGCACTTCTAAAAAACATATTTCAATCGCACCAGAAACAGTCACCATTTTAGCTTTCAAGGATGACATCGAGAAATCTGGCTATCAACATACAGATAACCTTTTCAAAATAACTTGGGACCAGCCAATCGACTATTCATTATTGAAAAAAATAATTGATTACAACATTCAAGAGAAAATTAATTACACAAAATTTTGGAGAGAATAAGCTCTATACGACTTGTTATATTCAAAAATGTTTTATCAATCGGAAATTATTGAAGTGGTAAAATCACTCTAAATCAATTATTATTTAGACATAGAGAACCCTTAATTATCTTCCCCAAAGATAAAATAGAAATTGATCCCACTTAAATGAAGGTGGGATTTTTTTGTATATTGAATGGTCCACCTTTTTAATTATTCTTCCTATCAAACTTTTTAAACATCGAACAAAAGATTAAGAATTTCTTTAGACAAAAACCCACTTATGCTTATAGTTCTACACTCATTTTTTACTCATTTCGTTTAATTTTTACTATTTTTAAAAACTTATTGACTAGAGTCCTATCTTTAAGTTAAGATAATATTACAAAACCAAATAAAAAAAGGCGCCCTGCAGGAAGACCGCAAATCATCCCGCAGAGCCCTGTATTATAAGCCAGAACTAATAATACAAGTTGCCTCCGTCAATATCTATTGACTATTCCTATTGTACTAAAAGTAAGAAAAGATTGCTAGTCTTTTTTACTTAATCAAGGAATTTGTCGATGTTTATTTGTTGAATGCTTCATGGTATTAGTAGCTGACTAATACCATTTTTTTGTGTTTTGTATAATGATAAGATAATTAGAGCGAAAAACAAAATAAACAGGCACTCTGTAAGAAGACTGCAAATCCTCTGACAGAGCCCTGTATCGTCAGCCAGAACTGACAATACAAGTTGCCTGAGTCAATGTTACATTGACCTATTCATTTTACCTAATTTTTGTAAGAAATACTAGTACTTTTTACAAATTTTAGTAAATTAATCGGTTAATGATTATTTATTGAACTCTTGCGCGGTATTGGTTGGTGACCAATGCCGTTTTTTTCGCTCTTTTTATAAATAGTAAACACTAAGTTCTCCTTTTTTCTTGATAACTTTCCAAAGTAAACTCTTAGTGTTTACGAGCTAGTGTTACTGAGATCAATCGCTCATCATGCTTTTCTATTCAGTCAAAAAAAGGTTGCCGAGTCAATGTGCAAAATATAAATAAACAGACAAACAAATAATTTTCCTTAGATTTACCCGACTGAATAACGAAAAGTAGCGAATGATTTCTTGTACACTAGTAATAGTTAGAATTTTCCTAGCGGAAGGTAAGTTCTAACTTGCAAGTAAAAAAATAGTAGAGTTGCAGAATCTACTATTTTCAAGCAGCTGCTTACCAGCTATTCCTTTTTATAATAGAGTCGTATCCAACCATTTCAATAAACAGAAGGTAAGCAGCTACTTGTTTTTTAAAGTATTCCTTTATTAAATTGAATTAGATTTAAGTAAAGACTAACTATAAACTATAGGACAATACTATGAATAGCTTGATTTTTTTCATATATTTGTTCAAACAGTCATATAGACTATAATTTATTTTTTTATCAATATAGATAAAGTTCCTTGACTATTTTGAAAAAAATTTCAAAAAACGTATACAACCTTATATATGAGTACCTTTTTATTCATTGATAGCTTAGGTAAAAAAACTAGAAATATTGCGATCACATCACGAACCTTTTCTCTCCTGATTTTAGTGAATGTTTGAATTGGATTATTAGAAAATAATGTACAAAGTGAAATAAAATTTCAATTTGGTGTTTTTATCCTAATTGATGCGAATTAAATGGTCATCCACTCAACGCATCCGCATCATCTTTTTTTGCATTTTAATTCTTTTTAAATTCATTTTTATTTTAAAGCCACTGTCCTTTTATATTACATAGGATCATCATCGTGTTGGATTTTTTTAATCTCATTTTTTTCGTCACAAAAAAACAGCAGTCTCTTAGAAAAGATTTCTGCTGCCTCAACGATACTATTTTCCTTTTTAGCTTTATTATTAAATACGACCTAATGTCCAATTGCTTGATTTACTGTATCTTCAAACACTCTATTTATTATAAATTTTCGGACCTTTTCGCATATTTTTACGATCATTTTTAGGCTTTTCCATTTTTTCAGATCTGCCTCCGCCTTGTTTTTTCTTAATCAATTCAAGCATTTTTTTCTTTGTATCCATTTATTGCACCGCCCTTGTTATGAGAGTCACTGACTCGATATGTGTTGTTTGTGGGAAGTTATCCACTGGTTGAACTTCTTTTACTTCAAAGCCACCTTCGACTAGTAGGGCAAGATCTCGTGCCAATGTTGCTGGATTACAACTCACATAAACAATACGTTCAGGTTTGGTTTCGATCAAGGTTTCTACTAAACTCGCTTCTAGGCCTTTACGCGGTGGATCAACAATCACAACATCAGGCTTGATGTCATTTTCGATCATTCTTGGTAATGCTTCTTCAGCTAAGCCTGCTGTAAAAGTTGCATTCGTGATATTGTTCAATTTTGCATTGCTTTCAGCATTTTTTGCTGCTTCTTCAATGACTTCCACACCATAAACATGCTTTGCATCTTGCGCTAATGTTAAACCGATCGTACCGATCCCACAATACGCATCCACCACGATTTCTTCACCAGTCAATGCTGCGTATTCTTTGACTTTATTATACATTACTTCTGTTTGTTGCGGATTTACTTGGTAGAATGAACGAGAAGAAATCTCAAATTTCAAATCAAATATCGTATCGATCATTTTATCTTCTCCGTGTAAAAGAATCGTTTCATCTCCAAAAATCACGTTTGTCTTTTTAGCATTGACATTTTGCACGATGCTGACAACTTCAGGCAACGCTTCTAAAATATCAGGAATGATTTTGCTTGTTGGGAATAATTTTGGTGTTCTGGTAATTAAAACAACCATCATTTCCCCTGTGTGATAGCCACGGCGAACAACGATATGGCGTAAATTACCAGTGTTATCTGATTCGTTGTATGGCTTGATGCTGTAACGTCTCATAATATCACGAATTTTGATGACTGCTTCATCGATTTTAGGGTCTTGAATATAGAAATGTTCTAATGGAATTAAATCATGACTATTTTTTCTGAAGAAACCGGTTTGCAACTTATCATCGATTTTTCTTACTGGAATTTGTGCTTTATTACGGTAGCCCCATGGATTGTTCATACCTAGTGTGTCTAATACGGGAACTTCTGGCAATTTTGCTACGCGCTGCATCACATTTTTTACTTGGTCTGTTTTAAAAGTCAATTGAGCACCATAGGCTAAATGCTGTAATGGACTTATTCCAACTTTAGTAAAGTTTGCATCTTTGACTGGTACACGGTCTTCACTTGATTTTAAGATAGTCAAAACTTTCCCATAGCCGAAACTTTTGCCGACTTTTAAGACTTTGATTTCGATTTTTTCACCTGGTAAGGCATTTTCTATAAAAAGCGGGTAGCCATCAACTTTGGCAACACCCATTCCTTCATGTGTCAGATCAATAATATCAACTTCGATTGTTTCATTTTTGTTTACTGGAAAATTATTCATAAGTCGCTCCTTCTTTTATGCGCTTCACTCATTCTAATGAAAAACTGCTAGAAAAGCAATAGAGAGTTTGTTTCTACAGCTAAAAGAAGCAAAAATTAATCTTTCTACTTAGTTGATTTCAGCTAGTTTATTTTCGATAAGCTGGATCACTTGTTTTTTTGCTTCTTCACTTTCGATAAAATCGTACCTGTCCCCATCAATTTGGATTTTAGGGCTCTCATTGTATTCTTCAAACCATTTTTCATAGCGGCTATTCAATTCTTTATAATAGTCATATAATGAAGAATCTCGTTCTACTTGCTCATAAGGGCGCCCTCGCCTTTGAATACGTTCCAGCATTTTAGGAAAGGATATTTTAATGTGAACAAGTAAATCCGGACGTTTTTTATTGGCTGCATAGGGTAGTTCTTGTAACATATTTTCTAATAAAGAATCGTATACTTTTACTTCTGTCTCATTCGCTCTCCCCAAGTCAGCATTTAGATGAAACAATAAAGAATCTTCATATATCGAGCGATCCAACACATTATTTTCATGAGAAAGTGCTTGTTTAATACTAGCAAATCGCTTGTTTAAAAAATAAATTTGTAATAAAAATGCATATTTTTTAGGATCTGCATAAAATAAAGGCAACACTTCGTTATCATCAACAGACTCATAAAAAGCATCTGATTCTAAATGTTCTGAAATAATTTCGGTTAAACTTGATTTACCTGCACCAATTGTACCTGCTAAAACGATCACTGACATCGAACTCCCTACCTATTAATCATTATTATTTTATTTTTAATCGATGGATCGTGCCATAAATTGTATTCATGAAACACACAACAATAAAGCCACTCTCCAAACGCTTGAATTACCTCTTTATACGATAATACTATTGAAAAAAAGATTTCTGTATCTCTTTCTCAATCTTTAAACTCATTTGCACTTCTATTTGAGCCACATCATACAAGCCTTTTATCCACTAAATCCTATTATTTTTTTTGCAGCGTTGATGATTTATTTAATTTACTCTTGATTCAGTCACAAGTCAATATTACACTTTCTTAGCCATCGATTATGAGATATTTCTCATACCATATTCCATTCTATTTTATTCAACCATTAAAAAAGTACCTAAGATAAACAAGCATTTGTTTTATCCTAGATACTTACTTCTATTTTATTTTTGATAAATCAACCAATTTTTCCGTTGTTATCAATATCCTCTTCAGTTAAACGTTCGACTTCTTTTACAAACTCTTCACTCGTTTTTTGATACTCGTCTTCATCTTCATCGTAATCCTCTAAGACAGAACCCATGATTGCATTGGATGGAATCGCATCTGCATTGGCAAACATTTCAATGTGCTGATGCAAATTAGTAAATTCCATGGGCGCATCTCCACCATACTCACCGTCCAAATTGATCATCATACGACTATTTGGTTCAAGCGTTTCAGCGTGTAAATAGCTAGTTTTTGTATAGACCAAACGATGATCTTCGATATGCTTACCACCGTTGAGCATTAATGCAGCTAAATGTAAAATCTCAAAAACGTTAGCTGTTTTCACAATAATCAATGAAAACTTCCCATCATCAAGTTTTGCATCTGGCGCAATCTTTTCAAAACCACCGACCGAATTGGTCAGTCCTAAGAAAAACATTGAAGCATTGCCTTCATAAACACCCTCATCATATTCCATCCGCATTTTGACTGGCTTGACCCGAGGCAACATTTCTGCCCCTTTTGCTAGATAAGCAAGGTAACCAAAAATACTTTTAAGTTCTGAAGGAACTTCGTAAGTTAGTTCAGTTAAATGACCGCCAGCTGCAATATTAATAAAATAGCTATCTTTTGCTTTACCGATGTCCATTTTCACAGTTTGATTTTTTTTGATGACTTCTGCTGCTTTAACAATATTGTCTCTCGGAATTTTTAATGCTCTCGCATAATCATTGGTTGTTCCTGCAGGTATGATCGCCATAGACGGCCTTTTTTCTAAAGGAGCAATGCCATTTACAACTTCATTTATTGTTCCGTCGCCACCAGCTGCAACAATTAGGTCAAAACCTAATTCTGCAACTCGGCGTGCTTCGTTCTTAGCGGAATTTTTATCTGGAGTTGTAGCAAAAGCACTGGTTTCATATCCGCATTCTTCCACTATTGAAAGAATATCAGCTAGATTTTTTTTAACTAGCTCTTTACCTGAAGTTGGATTATAAATCACTCTTGCTTTTTTCATAATCATCTGCTACTTTCTAGCGTTTTGCCAATTCTTCTTGTAACAGTTTATTTACTATCCCTGGGTTCGCTTGGCCTTTCGTTGCTTTCATGATTTGGCCGACTAAAAAGCCAACAGCGCGGTCTTTTCCATTTTTGAAATCATCTACAGATTGTTGGTTGTTATCTAACACTTCATTGATGATCGGTAGCAATTGTGATGGATCAGATAATTGAACTAAGCCTTTTGCTTCAACAACTTCTTTGGCATCTCCACCATTTTCGATCAATTCTTTAAAGACTTTTTTAGCGATTTTAGAACTGATTGTGCCATCTTCGATCAATGTGATCATACCCGCTAAGTTTGCTGGCGTTAATTTTGTATCTGGTAATTCAATTTTTTCACTATTCAAATATGCTGAAACTTCACCCATCAACCAGTTAGAAACTTGTTTTGCATCTGCTCCTTCATTTAAAGCAGCTTCAAAGAAATCAGACATTTCTTTTGTCAATGTCAGAACCATGGCATCATATTCCGGTAAGCCTAGCTCTTTGATATAGCGAGCTCGACGAGAAGCTGGCATTTCAGGTAAGCTATGACGTACACGCTCGATCCACTCATCATCGATCGCAAAACGTGGTACATCTGGTTCAGGGAAGTAACGGTAGTCACTTGATCCTTCTTTAACACGCATCAATAATGTTTTATTCGTTGTTTCATCGAATCGACGTGTTTCTTGTTGGATCTCTCCACCAGATAATAAAACTTTTGCTTGACGCTTTTCTTCAAAAGCAAGGCCTTTTTTAACAAAACTCATTGAGTTCAGATTCTTAAGTTCTGCTTTTGTTCCAAACTCTTCTTGACCATATGGACGTAAAGAAATATTAGCGTCACAACGCATTGACCCTTCTTCCATTTTTACATCTGAAACGCCTGTAAATAGGATGATTGAACGGATTGCTTCTAAATAAGCATACGCTTCTTCTGGCGAACGCATATCTGCTTCTGAAACGATCTCGATCAGAGGCGTACCTTGACGGTTTAAGTCAACATACGAATAGCCGCCATCACCATGAATATTTTTCCCAGCATCTTCTTCTAAATGCACTCGTTCAATACGAATACGTTTTGTTTTACCTTCAACTTCGATATCGATCCAGCCATCATGACCAATTGGTTGATCGAATTGAGAAATTTGATAAGCTTTGGGATTATCTGGGTAGAAATAGTTTTTACGGTCAAAATGTGTATCTTTAGAAATTTCACAATTTAATGCAAGAGCCGCTTTCATACCAAATTCAAGTGCTTGTTTATTCATTACGGGCAATACGCCTGGATAACCCCAATCGATTACATTTGTATTGCTATTTGGTTCTGCGCCAAAGTGTGCTGGTGCAGGTGAAAAGATTTTAGAATTTGTCTTTAATTCTACGTGGACCTCAAGTCCGATGACAGTTTCAAAATTCATTAGTCATTCCCCCCTAAGATCACAGGTTTTTTCGTATGGAAATCCGTTGCTTGTTCAAATCCATAGGCTGCTTTGTACATCGTACTCTCATCGAAAGGTTTACCGATAATTTGCAAGCCGACTGGCAAGCCTTCTGAAAATCCTGCTGGTACTGACATACCAGGTAATCCCGCCAAATTGACTGGAATCGTTAATAAATCGTTCATATACATTGTAATTGGATCATTGATATTTTCACCTAAACCAAATGCGACAGTTGGTGAAGCAGGGCCAATGATAATATCATATTTTTCAAAAACAGTATCGAAATCTTGTTTGATCAAGGTTCTTACTTGTCCCGCTTTTTTGAAATAAGCATCATAATAACCGGCGCTCAAAGAGAACGTTCCTAGCATAATACGACGTTTTACTTCGACACCAAATCCTTCAGAACGTGAATTTACATATACATCTTCAAGATTTTTCACATTTTCAGAGCGGTAACCATAACGAATACCATCAAAACGTTGTAAGTTAGAGCTTGCTTCAGATGAAGCGATGATATAATACACAGCCACACCATATTTAGAATGTGGTAAACTCACTTCTTCTACTGTTGCGCCTAACGCTTTAAATGTTTCTGCTGCTTTAAGAATTGCTTCACGAACACCAGCATCAACACCTTCACCAAGATACTCTTTTGGTAACGCCACTTTCATGCCTTTGATATCTCCTGTTAATCCCGCAGTAAAATCAGGTACAGACGCACCCGCAGAAGTGCCATCTTTTTCATCAAAACCACTGATTGCATTCAGTGCTAACGCATTATCTTTAACATTTCTTGTCAATGGACCAATTTGATCCAAACTAGAAGAGAACGCAATTAAACCAAAACGAGACACACGTCCATAAGTTGGTTTCAATCCAACAATTCCGTTAAATGAAGCAGGCTGACGAATACTTCCACCAGTATCACTTCCTAAAGAAACTGGAATCTGACCAGCTGCAACGGCTGATGCTGAACCACCAGAAGAACCACCAGGAACTTTCGTATGGTCCCACGCATTTTTTGTTTTCTTGAAGTGCGACGTCTCAGTACTTGCCCCCATCGCAAATTCATCCATGTTTAATTTTCCTACAGGGATCATATCCGCTTGATAGACTTTATCCATAACAGTCGCATCATAAATTGGATTGAAGTTGTGGAGCATTTTTGATGCTGCTGTTGTTAAAATATCTTTCGTTACGATATTGTCTTTGATTCCGATTGGAATACCCGCTAAAGGATTTGATTCAGTAATCCCTTTAAGATCGATTGCTTTGGCTAATTCTAACGCTTTTTCATCACTGATCGTAATAAATGAATCCACATCTTTTTCAGTTTCATTGATGCGGTTCAATGTTGCCTGTGTTAAATCAGTTGCTGTAATTTCTTTTGAGACAAGTAAATCATGCAGTTCTGTTAGTGACTTATCGTATAATTTTTCCATTATGCACCAGCCTCCCCGTTATCGATAATCGCTGGCACTTTGATGTAGCCATTCTCTGATTCAGGCACATTTTTCATTAGTTCATTGCGATCCATACCTGGTGTTACGACATCTTCTCTCATTACATTGATTGCTTGCGCAACATTAGAGGTAAATGGAACACCCTCCGTATCGACTTCTTCTAATAATTCCACCATGTCGATGATTTTTCCTAATTGATCTGTAAAGTCTTTTAATTCCTCATTTGAAAAAGACAATTTAGACAATTTGGCTACATGTTTTGCTTGTTCTTCACTGATTGCCATGGATACCCTTCTTTCCTTTAGAAAAACTCTATCAAGAGTTCACTAGTTCATTTTTATACTGTTATGCGATATTTCGCGTTTAAAAACAGCTTTTTTCTTATTCTATCATAAAATTCTAAAAATTTTTGAAAGAGATGGAAGAAAATAGTCTGAAAATGTAAAAAATAGCATCGAAAATTCGATTTGTTTCATTTTTAAGCTATTCGTCTGCTTCTTTTGTATAGCTATTATCTAATGCGGTAACCATTTGCTGCTCATCCCAGACCTCGATGCCGAGATCCTGTGCTTTCGTCAATTTACTACCGGCATCTTCACCTGCAACAACGATATCCGTTTTCTTCGAAACACTGCCAGTTACTTTTCCGCCTAGATTTTCGATTTTTTCTTTTGCTTCTTCTCTATTGTAATGTGTAAGTTTCCCCGTTAAAACCACTGTTTTATCTTTAAATGGCGATTCTACAGCTTCTAATTGAGAGATACGAATTCCTTTATACTCAAAATTAACTCCAGCTTTTGTCAGCTCATCCATTAGTTCGTGCACTTCTTCATTTTCAAAATACGTGACTAAGCTATCTGCGATGATCTCACCTATCGAATCAAGTGCAACGACCTCCTCTTTGGTCGCTAAGCTAATCACACGTAAATCACCAAAATGTTCTGCTAAAACTTTAGCTGCTTTAGCCCCCACATGGCGAATGCCTAATCCAAAAATTAAGCGCTCAACGGAATTATCACGACTTGCGGCAATTGCTTGATAGATATTATTTGCTGATTTTTCTTTGATTTTTTCAAGAGTCATCAGCTGCTCTTGCGTTAAAAAGTAAAGGTCTGCCACATCTGCGACTAACTCTTTGTCATACATTTGTTCTAAAACCCGAGGACCTAATCCATCAATATTCATCGCATTTCTAGATACAAAATGATTCAATCCTTCTTTGATTTGAGCTGGGCACTTTGGATTGATACAACGTAAAGCCACTTCTTCATCCAGATGAACTAATTCACTGTCACAAACTGGACAATGAGTTGGAATTTCATAAGGTTGGCTATTCTCATCTCTTTTTTCGGTCAAAACTTGCGCCACTTCTGGAATAATATCTCCTGCTTTATAAATGATCACAGTGTCATTTAAACGGATATCTTTCATCTCAATGAAATCAGCATTATGCAAACTTGCACGGCTAACAGTCGTACCTGCCACACGAACTGGTTGCATTACAGCCGTGGGTGTGACAACCCCTGTACGCCCAATCGTCCATTCGATTTCATCTACAACTGTTTGCGCCTCTTCTGGTGGAAATTTATAAGCGATTGCCCAACGAGGTGCTTTGACAGTGAAACCTAACTCGTCTTGAATCGTAAATTCATTCGTCTTAATTACAATCCCATCGATTTCATACGGTAATTCTGACCGTTTTTCATGATATTCTTCTATATAAGCCCAGACTTCATCGATATCTTGGCATAATTTTTTTTCAGGATTGGTCCTAAGGCCGATTTCTGATAGTTCATTCAGTGCATCGTACTGTGTTTTTGCGGTCATTGGACCAAAATCAGCAACTGTATATAAGAAAGTACTAAGATTTCTTTTGGCAACCATACTTGTATCTAATTGACGTAAACTTCCAGCTGCTGCATTTCTTGGATTCGCAAAGACATCTTGTCCAGCTTCTTCTCGTTCTTTATTCAAGTTCACAAATGATAGTTTTGGCATATAACATTCGCCACGGACTTCAACTGAAATTGGTTTTTTCAATTCTAAAGGAATCGATTTAACTGTTTTTAGATTTTCCGTGATATTTTCACCAACTGTTCCATCACCACGAGTTGCTCCTTGAACAAATTTGCCGTTTTCATATTTTAATGAAATAGCTAATCCATCAATTTTCAGCTCACAGCAATAGCTGACAGATTTTCCCGCTAATTTTTGAACGCGTTCGTCAAAATCGTAAATGTCTTCTTTACTAAAACCATCATTTAAACTATACATCTGCACTTCATGCGTAACTTTTTCAAAGCCTTGTAAAATCTTTCCGCCAACTCGTTGCGTTGGTGAATCAGAAGTGATCAAATCTGGATATTCGGTTTCTATGTCTAATAATTCTTTGTACAAGCGATCATACACATAATCTTCTACGGTCGGTTTATCCGCTACATAATATTCATGAGAATACTGATTTAACTGCGTCCGTAGCTCTTTTGCTTTATCTGTCGCTTCGGTTAATGTTAGTGGCTTTTCCGCCATAGTTACTCCTCCTAATTTAAAAGCGTAGCGGGCCCGTCTAGGCTCGCAGAAAAATAGGAAAATATGTTTGTGACGCTCTTTGTCACAGATATGTTTTATCTTTTTTCCTAGAGTCAGGCCCGCGGAGCTAGAAAACATATCGAAAACAAAAGGTTCGTCCAGATCATTTCCCCTAAATTTAGCCCTTGTCGCTAGATATTTTTTCAATCGGAGCAAATGCTGCTAATAAGCGCTTGATGCCTTTTTCAGGAAAAGCTACGTCTAATTCCAAGTCTTTAGCGGTACCGCCAACTCGAACGACTGTACCTGTTCCCCACGCTTTATGTCTGACCTTATCTCCTGCTTGCCAGGCCATTGATTCTCCACCACTGGCAACTTTATCCGTTACTGGCTGTCTAGTCGGCTGTGCATAAGATGGTTTGAATACTTTTGGTTCAAAGGTTCTTGTAAGTGCTGGTGAAGCAATCGAACCTTGTAAATCTAACAATTCTTCATCGATTTCATCTAAGAAACGACTGGGACGATTGTATTGTGTTCTTCCATATAACGTTCTAGAAAAGGCATTTGTGATAAATAAAATTTCCTCTGCTCGCGTAATGCCTACATAGGCTAAACGGCGCTCTTCTTCTAATTCACTTTCTTCTAACATGGCACGAGATAGTGGAAAGACGCCTTCTTCCATCCCAATCAAAAAGACAACTGGAAATTCAAGTCCTTTTGCTGCATGCAGTGTCATCAACGTTACTTGAGAGGTACTTTCTTCTAAATTATCTAAGTCTGAAACAAGCGCTAAATCATTTAAAAATACCGCTAATTTTTCATCTGGCGCATCTGCCTCTTCTTCATCCTGACGTTCGTAACGTTTGTCGAATTCTTGGGTAACGGTTAAGAATTCATCTAAGTTTTCTAAGCGCGCTTGCGATTCTAAATTATTTTGTCTGACTAATTCTTCACGATAACCACTGCGATCCAACACTTCTTTCACTAATTCAGTGATCGTTAAATATGGAATCATCTGTGTCAGATCTTGAATCATCATCCCAAAGCTCCCTAATTCTTTACCAGCCTTACCTGAAATATTTGCTAGATCTACATTTTGTGAAGCCTCGAGTAATGACCAGCCATGCATTTGAGAAAAACTTCTTAATTTTTCGACAGAACTTTTACCAATGCCTCTTTTTGGTTCATTGACTACTCGTTCAAAACTAAGTGAGTCCATTGAATTGGAGATAATGTTTAAGTATCCTAAAATATCTTTAATTTCTTTACGATCATAGAATTTATGTCCGCCAACCATCGTATAAGGAATATTCGATTTAAGCAGCATTTCTTCCATTACTCGAGATTGAGCATTCGTGCGATATAAAACTGCGAAATTACCATAGATACGGTCTTTTTCGCGTATTTCTTTTTGGATTTGCCCCACAATAAACTGCGTTTCATCCCGCTCGTTATCACCACGATAATAAACAATTTTTTCTCCATCCGTATTTTCTGTCCATAATTGTTTATCTCGGCGATTGCTATTGTTTTTGATTACGTTATTCGCTGCATCAAGAATTTTTTTGGTGGATCTGTAATTTTGTTCTAGCATAATCACAGAGGCATCAGGATAATCTTTTTCAAAATCTAAGATATTCTGCATATCTGCTCCACGCCAACCATAAATACTTTGGTCAGCATCTCCCACAACACACAAATTTTTGAAACGTGCCGCCAGCATATTGACTAATGTGTACTGCGCATGGTTAGTATCTTGGTACTCATCTACGTGGATATAATGGAATTTATTTTGATAATAGCTCAACGAATCAGGATGCTCATTAAATAGACGAATCGTGTTCATGATCAAATCATCGAAATCCATACACTGATTATTTCTTAATTCTTTTTGATACATTTTATAGCATTTAGCGACAACTTCTTCGTAAGGTGTTCCTTGTAATTCTGCTACTTTTTCAGGAGTCTGCAGTTCATTTTTAGCGTTACTGATCGTACCTAAAATCGAACGAGGATCATATTTCTTTATATCGATGTTTAGTTCATTCAAAATTCGCTTCATCAACGTTCGCTGTTCAGAAGTATCAATAATCGTGAAATTACGATTATAACCGATATGATCGACATCACGGCGCAAAATACGCACACACATCGAGTGAAATGTCGAAACCCAAACATCATTTCCGCCAACTTCTAATAACTTTCCAACCCGTTCTCTCATTTCTTTTGCGGCTTTATTGGTAAATGTGATTGCTAAAATATTCCATGGATTAACATCTTTTTCTTCAATTAAGTAGGCAATACGGTGAGTTAAAACTCTTGTCTTTCCGCTACCTGCACCCGCCATAACTAATAAAGGCCCTTCAGTATGTAGAACGGCTTCTTTTTGTCTCGGGTTCATACCTTGGATCAAGGCGTTTTCTTGTGCCATCATCAACGTCCTCTCTCTTTTTTCAATCTTATACATTATACCAAAAAAAACACAAAAGCTGAACAGATAGAACAAACCTTGCGTAATAACATACAAAAAATTTTAATGATACTTATCACAATGGATGTTTAGATTATGATGCACAGCTTAAATCCGTCAAACAAGATTTTAGAAGTAAAATTCTTTTATTGTCAAAAAAGAGTTAGCGTATCTTAATATCATTTTTAGTCCATCATCATTTAGTCTATGAACAACTTATTTCCGAAAGCGTTACTTTTGCTCCTGCCGTTTGTTCTAGCCTCCAATTAACCCAAAAAGCACCCGTATCATTTGATACAGATGCTTTTTGTAATCTCTTTGCTCAAAAATAGGAATAAATGAGCCTCACTAAAATAATAATATTCGTAGGATTTCAATTATCTCAATTCCATTTTGTTTGTGCTGAACTTTTATAAAATAAGGATGAGACAATATTTATTATCAGCAAATGTTAGCCAATAATTGATTTTTTCATCTCCATTAGGAAAAATTCGCGACCACGCGATCGACATCCGAAATGTTTTAAAATCTAGTTCAGCAAATAGTGCAATATCTTCTTTATACACGTGATAATGATCGATACCAGAATGATTTGGATCATAGATATCCTCTTGAATTGACGAGGTAATTTCCATAGCCCTACTATGAGAACCAGCGATTAGTACATCACAAACACTGATTCCCTTCCCATCTTGATCCCAAGCACCTTCTATTTGATGCGCTGCAACGGCTCAGCCCCAAAGAAACGTTTCTTTCATCACCAACCATTTTTCTTAGCCGATTTCAGCTACTGCTATTTTTTCTGTTTCCATCTCTTTTTGAATCTGTGTTTCTTCTTTAGCTAGTTCTTGTTTTTCACAAATTTTGAAGAATGGGTAATAAATAGCCACGCTCAGCAGTAATGATACAACGCCCCAAATCACAGCCGGAATATTTCCTCCAGTTGCTAAGTATGCATTCACTAAAGGCGGTGTCGTCCATGGCGGATTAAACGCAATTCGCCCAATAATATTCGTTACGGTTAAAATATAAGTCCCGATACAAAGAAGCAACGGCGTAATTATAAAGGGAATCATCATGATCGGATTCATCACGATGGGAAAACCAAAAATGATAGGTTCATTGATACAAAAAATTGCTGATGGTAATGCCATTTTCCCCAATGATTTATATGACTTACTTTTAGACATCAGCATATTGATAACCAAGCCTAATGTTGAACCAGTTCCCCCATAACATAAAAATGTTATATAAAACCCACCAACAAAAATATTTGGTAATGGCTCCCCTCTTGAGAAAGCTTCTGTATTCGCTGCAAATAAGGCTAGAAAGATCGGATCTCCAATGCTGCCCATTACGTTACTTCCGTGAATTCCCGCACACCATAATAACAAAATCATAAATGTATACAGCAACATGCCTGGCAACGTGTTTAATCCTGTTGCTAATGGTGAAAACATCCATTGAACGAAGCTGTTGACATCAAATTCCAATAACACACGAATAATCCAAGCCAAACCGATAATCGCTGCTCCTGGTATTAAACTAGCAAAACTTTTAGAGACTGCTGGCGGAACACCATCTGGCATCCGAATGATCAAATTCTTTTTAATAAAGAAATTAATAATCAAGACTGTCCAAATTGCCGTAACAATTCCGGTAAACAATCCAGAAGCACCTAATGTTGCTATATCGATACTCCAATCTTTGGACGCTTGCAGCATTAAAAAGGATGACATCGCTAAAACAACTGAATTGATTGGATCAATCCCATATGTTTCAGAAAGATAATAAGTAATTCCTGCACAACCTACCAATCCCAAAATACCAAATGTAAAACCAATCGGGACTCCTAACTTGATGCCAAAACTACCCAAAAATTCAGTCCAACCATTAAATGGAAGGTTAGCAACAATCAAAAAGGCACTCCCGATGATCGTCAACGGCATTGTCACAGCGATCCCATTACGGATTCCAACCAAGAACCGATTCTCACTAACTTTTAGAACACCAGGCATAACTTTGTCTTGAAACACATCAATAAACTTGTCCATTTTACGCTCCCCTAACTCTATTTTTCTATTTATAGCTAATGACCAAACGAAGCTCCGCTCATTATCTCCATTGTGACCCGAATTTCTTCTTCACTGACAATACTTGGTGCATCGTGGAAAATCATCTCAACTACTCCATCATAAAAACAACCATAATCACCTGTCTCAGAAACTATCGCTTTTTCTATCCAATCACCATTAGCATTTTTATAGGAAATAACGCCATATTCTTTAGGAGTGTCCAAACCAAAGCCTGCATCTCCAGGAAAAACCCCTAATTTCAAATCATTTTCTTGTTGATCGGGACTATATTTTTCATAAATGCCTGTCGTGCCTAACAATCTAAAACGTGGACCCAATTTTGCCACAACTTGACTGGATTTCAGAATCACTTTCAATGCCCCATAAATAAGTTGCACATCGTAGTAATCATCCACTGTACTTTCATTATTTTGAACATTTCTCAAGTCATAATAAACAGTATCTGGCTTTCCAAATAGGGAAGCTATCTGGTCAACAGCATGCACACCTAATCCATAAAAACTACCATCAAGAATCGTTCCTTTACGTTTTTCTGTATTCGGTCGATAATAATCAATATGTGCTTCCAGTTCAATCAATTTTCCTACATAGTTTCTTTCGATCACTTTCTTTAAGGTTAAAAAATCACTGTCAAAGCGTCTGTTTTGATAAGGTATCACATGGACATTGCTTTTCTTTGCCAATTGAATCAACGTTTGTGTTTGCTCCATTGTTTCACAGAATGGTTTTTCTATAATTACATTTTTTTTAGCTTCTAGACAAGCTTTTGCAAGAGAAAAGTGAGTTTTTGGTGGTGTACACAGTGTAATTACAGCAACCTCTTTATCCGCCAGAACATCAGTTAAATCTGTCACTCCTGTTATATTTAGCTTACTTAATTCTTCTAAATCTTCTTTTGTTAAGGCTAAATCGCAGACGTATTTCACTTGGATATTTTCTCTTAGTTTAATGTATGGAAGATGGTATCTTTTAGCACTTTTTCCGTATCCGACAATCGCCATTACTAATTTTTTCATTAAATGACCTCCTTTATTTTCAAATGAGTCAAATCAAATTGAGGTAGATACTCTTCATTTGCGATTAACATCTCATCTAAAATCTCCTTTGCTTTAGTATCAGAAGAAACTAATGGATTGATCGTCATGGCAACTAAGGCTTTTTGATAATCTCCTGTCACAGCAGCTTCACAGGCTACTTTTTCAAAAGCTTTCATTTGTTGGATCAAACCATTTAACGCATCAGGTAATTTTCCAGTTGTCAGCGGAATCGGACCAGCTTTAGTAATCAGACAATTGACCTCAACGACATCGGATAATGCTAAATTATCAATGGCTCTCATGTTTCGGGTATTGACCGTTTGAACATCCCGCTTGTCTGTGTGTAGCGATAAAATCAAATCACAAGCACATTCGCTATACCCTGCTCCGCCTCTTTGAGACAATATCCCTGGTACGTCATCAAGATCACTATCTGCATAAACTGAAAACAACTCTTTTTCTAGTTTTTTTGCAACTACTGCTCGTGAGCCTTCGTTATTTGCTGCCTGATGTTCAGCCTTTAATACCTCATCTGTTTTCCAGTAATATTGTAAATAGCTCATTGGAATTGCTTGAATTCCGGTCAGAAAATCAGCATCCCAGTTTGAAACCCCTGGATTGTCGATTTTGACTTCCCCACGTACTAGCTGATCCACAACAGAAGCTGTCACCTCTTTCCCATCTAACAAAATACGTTTAGCAAAAACCAAATGATTCAACCCTACAAACTCAGCGAAAACACGTTTTCGATCAACGCCTAATGCATCAGCAATTGCATGCTCTATATTTAACGGACCGTTACAAATACTGATCATTTTTTCCCAGTTCGTATGATTCAATACTGCTTCTGCCAACATTCCAGCTGGATTGGCAAAATTAATCAGCCAGGCATCTGGACATAACACTTCCATTTCTGTACAAATATCGATCATCACAGGAATTGTCCGAAATGCATTCAATAACTCTCCGGGACCATTTGTTTCTTGTCCCACGAAACGATATTTTAATGGTATATTTTCATCTTTTACTCTTGACGATAATTGACCTGCTCGAATCTGCGTTAATACAAAATCAGCATCATTTAAGGCCTCTCTTCGATTTAGAGTTGACCTCAATTGTATTGGACAACCAGATTTATCAATGATTTTTTGACAAAGCTTTGTAATGATTGCTAATTTTTCTGCTCCCTCTTTTACATCAACCAACCATAACTCATCAATTGGCATTTCTTCATATCTAGTGATAAACCCTTTGACTAATTCCGGTGTATATCCTGATCCTCCACCGATCGTTACAACTTTTAACTTTTTATCCATCCTCTGCACCTCTACGATCTAATTTTATACTGTTATTTTCCAGTTCATTGATGAAGTATAGCATCTACGTTTAATATTTATAATAGTTCTTTACAGGTTAGATATGTAAGCGCTATAATAATAATTGTATCAACAAAGATACACACTGTATTATCTAGAAAGGATGAATATTGTGCTATTTTTAGAAAAAACACCCGTTTTATCTCCTCTTGACTATGATATCTATAACTATATCGTTGATCATATGGATAAAGTCGTCTTTATGAGAATCAGGGAGCTCGCAGAAAATACACATACAAGTGTTGCCACAATTCAACGATTCTGTACTAAATTTGAATGTGAAGGCTTTTCAGAATTCAGAATTCGCCTTCGTTTGTTTTTAAATGAAGAAAAAAAACAGTCTGAAACGATCATGATCGATACATCCAGCCACGTTAATTTTTTATCTCGTGTAAACGAACAGCAATTTCAGGATAAAATCAAAGAAGCGATCTCCATTATTATGAATAAAGAACTAATTCTCTTTTTAGGAGTGGGCTCGTCTAATGTCATGGCAGAATACGGTGCCTTATATTTTTCTTCTGTTTTCCAAATGGCTCTCCGGATCGAAGACCCTATTACTAATCCTAGAAATTATCTATCCAAACAATTATTGGAAAACTCATGTGTCATTGCTCTTTCTGTTTCAGGTGAAACAAAAGAAATCATCCATTACCTTAGCAGCTATAGCTTTAAAGATACACCTATTATTTCAATTACAAATACTGCTAATTCAACGATTGCAAAATTATCCAGCGTGAATATTCCTTACTATATCGCAGAAGAAAGATTGTGGGAACAAGACATCACCTCACAACTGCCTCCGTTATTTATTATTGAATACCTTGCAAAATCACTGCATAACATGAAAAAATGACGTAGCAGCAGTTTGCGCTATGTCCACTTAATTCAACAGAGTCAGACTAAAAAAGATGTGTCCTGGTTTCACCCTTAAATCAACTATTCCAAAGACGATAAAAAACTGCATAAGTAGATGATCCATCATCGCCTATCTATACAGTCTGTTTATACTCTAATCGGGGTTCATATATCAGTTAAAGGAGCTTTTACATTTATGCTCACCTACGAGAAAACCATTTAAAAAATTTTCGTAAAGTAGTAATGAAATAAGGCTAATGAAAACCAAAAGAATAGACATCATTAAATTTATTTACTCTTCAGATGTCACGCTCTTTTTTGCCTCTCACGAACTCAAACAATGAACGACTCTCGCCTACTATTCATCAATTACGTTAGTTAATTTTTCTACGATTTCTTCATTTACATAAACTGAAACTTCTCCACCATTCACAGGAAATATCCCGCCACCTGTTTCGTCCAAAGTTACTTTTGCATCATTATTTTTCAAAATATCCACAAATGTTTTTCCAGCATGCACTGCACTGATCGTCATTTTTTTTTCGCCAGCTTGAGCGTTGGTCATTACAACTGCATAGCCTGATTCTTCTCTGTCAAAATTGCCTGTTCTGATCCAGCCGATCACATTGGCATCATCAAAATAATCTATTTCGCTTCCATAAGCTAGTTTTTCACGAATTTTTAGTAATAGCTCTAAATTTTTTCCCACTCTATCCACGTTTTGTGAAGGAATACCAAATAAATCTCCCCAGAATACAACAGGTGTTCCAGCATTTCGCAACAAAATCAACGCATACGCATGAAGCTTGAACCATCCATCGACCCAAGACTCCAAACTTTGTCCCTTTTGAGTATCGTGGTTATCAACAAAGGTTACCGCCCATTCCGAACGCTCTTTTGCCAATGTTCCATCAAAAATAGTTCGCATATCATAGTGGCCGTCAGAGTTTGCTGCTTCATAAAAATGATAGTGTAAAGGTACATCAAATAAAGAAATCAAGGTTCCTGAACTATCGATATAATTCGTCAGTTTTTCAAGTTCACCATTCCAATATTCTCCGACTACAAATAAATCCTTACCTTTTTCTTTTCTTCTATTTAATAACCAATCGACAAAATAATTGAACTGAATATGTTTTACAGCATCTAAACGGTACCCATCGACATCCGTCAATTCTTGATACCATTGGCCCCACTTATTTAATTGGTCAACCGTTTCAGGGTACTCCATATCCAAATTACATCCCATCAAATAATCGTAATTGCCATTTTCATTATCAACCTCTTCATCCCAACCCTTTCCATCAAAATTGAAAATCCCATGATCTTTTCGTCGGTCATCAAAGTCAACGCCAGAGAAATTTCTCCACGTCCAAATATAACGATTATATTTTTGATTTCTGCCTGGAAAAGTGAATTTCGTCCAAGCTGAAATTTCTTCTTTCCCACTAACTGCTTCATTTCGGTTATCTGAACGATATTTTACGGCTGAAACATTTTCTTCCTCATCCGCTCCCATAAAATGATCAAATACAATATCACCATAAACTTCTATTTCAGCTCTTTTTAAAGCTGTGATGCACTCCAAATATTCTTTCTTTGTCCCATATTTAGTAGGAATTGTCCCTTTTTGATCAAATTCTCCTAAATCGTACAAATCATAAGGCGCATAGCCAACATCCTCAAAACCATTTGCCCCTTTATATGCAGGAGGAAGCCAAATACCATTGATCCCTTTTTTATATAATTCTTCTGCTAGTTCAGTTAGACGTTGCCAGTGCTTACAATCTGCTGGAAGATACCATTCAAATCCTTGTAATATTGTACGATTATTCATACTTATCCCTCCGTTTTTCTCTATTCTCATTAAGCCAAAGAACAAACATCTTTGTCAAATAATAGAATCCTATCTATCAATGCCTTGAATAATCGTTTTATTTCGTTCTTGACCGTTTTTGACCGTTTTTGATTGCATCAGTCAATTTAATGTGCTATTATAGACATTGAAAAGAGGTTTGAAAATGCTTACAGAAGAAAGACATCAAGCAATTTTACGTTTATTAGATCAACAATCTATTGTTAAGTCTCAAGAATTATCTACACTTCTGAACGCTTCTGAATCAACGATACGTCGAGATCTACAAGAATTAGAAGATGCAGAATTATTAGAACGGGTTCATGGTGGAGCAAAACGAATCTTGAATCTAGGCTTCGAACAAGATATGACTGAGAAATCAGTCAAAAACACGCAAAAAAAACAAGAAATTGCTTTCCTCGCTGCTCAATTTGTTCATGATAGTGACGTTATTTATCTGGATGCAGGATCAACCACTTTAGAAATGCTACCATTTTTAGTTGAAAAAAATATCACAGTTGTTACTAATTCTGTCCATCATGCAGCAAAGCTTGGCGATTTAAATATCAACACCATTATTCTTGGCGGTTCACTAAAGCTATCTACAAAAGCTATCGTGGGTTCTACAGGAATGGAACAACTCAGTCATTTTCGCTTCAATAAAGTTTTTATGGGAATGAATGGTGCCCATCTTGAGTTTGGTTTAACAACACCCGATCCTGAAGAAGCTGCATTAAAGCGCTTAGCTATCGCTCAAGCAGAAGAAGCCTATGTCTTGATCGACCAAACAAAACTAAATAAAGTAACTTTCACAAAAGTCACCGAACTTGATGATGTCATTATTCTCACCAATCAATGTTCACCTGAGTTACTTGAAAAATTCCAGAAAAAAACAACGATAAAGGAGGCAGTACAATGATCTACACAGTAACATTAAATCCTTCAATTGACTATATCGTTCATGTAAAAGGACTTAAATTAGGCGATTTGAACCGAATGACCAACGATTTTAAACTACCCGGCGGTAAAGGCATTAACGTTTCCAGAATTTTAAAAAGAATTCAAGCTGAATCAACAGCTCTTGGTTTTCTAGGTGGTTTTACAGGTAATTTTATCTCTGATTGGCTGACAAAAGAACAAATCCAAACTAACTTTACAACAGTTCGAGAAGATACTCGAATCAATATCAAACTAAAATCTGAATCTGAAACTGAAATCAACGGTTTAGGTCCCGCTATCAGTAATGAAGAGATGCAAGACTTAAAAAAATCATTAAGCATGATTTCATCAGGGGACATTGTCGTTTTATCTGGGAGTACTCCTGCATCACTCCGAAAAGGTTTTTATGAAGAATTGATTCAAATTATCAAAGATAAGAATGCTGAATTTGTCATTGATACTACTGGTAAAGATTTAATGAATGCTTTGCCACAAAAACCTTTGCTCATCAAACCAAACAATCATGAACTTGCAGAATTGTTTGATGTAGAATTTCAAACGATAGACGATATTTTACCGTTTGGAGAACGTTTATTAGATGATGGCGCCAAACATGTGATCATTTCAATGGCGGGTGACGGTGCCTTGTTGTTCACAAAAGAAGGAATTTATCGTTCAAATGTATTGAAACGATCCCTGAAAAATTCTGTTGGCGCAGGAGATTCTATGATTGCAGGCTTTGTCGGAACATTTTCTAAAAATAATGATCCTGTTGAAGCTTTTAAATGGGGCGTTGCATGTGGCAGTGCGACTGCCTTTTCAGATGATCTAGCCTCAGTAGATTTAATTAATGAATTGATCTCTGAAGTAGAAATTGAAAAAATCAACTAATGACATGACTTAATTTCTCGAAAAAAGATAAAAACCGTTTGTGGCAAAAAATGTCCCTCTCAATCTTTCCTATTTTTCTTTCGAGGATGCGCGAGCTCATTCAGCTTTTGTGCGGAATATTGTTACTTATATAATTAGGAGGAAAAACAATGAACATCAAAGACTTACTAGTCAAAGACGTGATGATCATGGATTTGCAAGCGACCGATAAAAAAGGCGCAATTGATGAAATGGTCCAAAAATTGTATGATGGTGGTAGAATTTCTGATATTACAGAGTATAAAGAAGGAATTTTAGCCCGTGAAGCACAAACTTCAACCGGCCTTGGTGATGGAATTGCAATGCCACATGCTAAAAATAGTGCTGTTAAAGAAGCAACTGTTCTATTCGCTAAAAGCAACAAAGGTGTTGATTATGAAGCACTAGACGGACAGCCGACTTACTTATTCTTTATGATTGCAGCTCCAGAAGGCGCTAATGATACTCACTTGCAAGCTTTAGCTGCCCTATCTCGCCTATTGATCGATCCTGATTTTGTAGCGAAATTAAAAGAAACAAAAACACCTGAAGATGTTCAAAATCTATTTCAATCTGCTGAACAAGCGAAAGAAGCCGAAGAAAGACAAGAACAACTAGAAGAAGCATCTAATAATAATCAGGATACAAATCGTAAATTCGTCGTTGCCGTTACAGCTTGTCCAACTGGAATCGCTCATACTTATATGGCAGAAGATGCTTTAAAGAAAAAAGCGAAAGAAATGGGCATTGATATCAAAGTTGAAACAAATGGTTCCGAAGGGATTAAAAATCGCTTAACAGCAGAAGATATTGCCCGTGCTGATGGTGTGATCGTTGCTGCTGATAAAAAAGTTGAAATGAATCGCTTTGACGGTAAAGAGTTAGTAAACCGCCCAGTGAGTGATGGGATCCGTAAAACAGAAGAATTGATAACTTTAGCAACTAGCGGAACCGCTCCAACTTTCCATAGTTCTGAATCAGATTCTAGTGAAGAAGATGGCTCTGCAGATGGTTCTGTTGGTTCAAGAATCTATAAAGACTTGATGAATGGTGTGTCACATATGTTACCATTTGTTATTGGTGGCGGAATTGCCATTGCACTTTCATTTATGATCGATCAATTTATCGGTGTTCCTCAAGACCAATTGAGTATGCTTGGCAATTATAATGAAGCCGCAAGTTGGTTTAACCAAATTGGAGGCGCAGCATTTGGATTTATGTTACCCGTTTTAGCCGGATTCATCGCTTCAAGTATTGCGGATCGACCAGGATTAATCGTAGGTTTTGCTGCTGGTGCGCTAGCTAATACAGGTGGCGCAGGCTTCCTAGGTGCTTTAGTCGGCGGGTTCTTAGCCGGATATGTTATTATTTTCTTGAAAAAAGTTTTCAAAGGCTTACCAAAATCACTTGACGGAATCAAAACGATTTTATTTTATCCTGTCTTTGGATTACTGATTACTGGTGGTTTAATGCTTTTAGTCAACGTCCCAATGAAAATCATCAATGACGGGTTAAATGGTTTCTTATTAAGTTTAGATGGCACAAATGCCGCACTTTTAGGTGCCTTACTTGGTGGTATGATGGCGATCGACTTAGGTGGTCCAATCAACAAAGCAGCTTATGTGTTCGGTACAGCTTCGATTGCTGCGACTGTTACAGAAGGCGGTAGTATCATCATGGCATCTGTTATGGCCGGTGGTATGGTTCCTCCATTAGCAATTTTTATCGCAACATTGATCTTTAAAAATAAATTTACAAAAGACCAAAAAGATGCTGGTTTAACTAACCTAGTAATGGGTCTATCCTTTGTAACAGAAGGTGCAATTCCTTTTGCTGCAGCAGATCCTATACGTGTTATTCCAAGTTTTGTTGTTGGTTCAGCACTAGCTGGTGGTTTAGTAGGTGGTTTTGGAATTCGCCTTTTAGCCCCTCATGGTGGAATCTTCGTGGCATTATTATTAAGTCACCCAATTCTATATCTAGTATTTATTGCGATTGGTGCAGTCGTTTCCGCTATGATTTTAGGGATTGTAAAAAAACCTGTTCCTCAATAAACTTAAACATGATTATCAAGCCTCAAATGATGCAGACCTCGTTCTCATTCATTTGAGGTTTTTACTTGCTGAATAACTTGATTGTAGAGTTTTTTTTAGACGAATAAATTATTAGGAAATGTAATATTGATCACGAACGGACAAAGCAGTATTAGCATTGTACCTGCTAAAGTAGCTGCCAAAGAAGGAGCCCTTGCTATTGCAACTGACAAATGTTTGGATAAACTCTCTGCTGTTATTTCAGAGAGAACTACGTAAGCTCTGTCGATAGTTGGTAAAAAGTAAGTTCAGAGATAAAAAATAAATACGGAAAAATCGATATTTTGGCCAATAATATTGGGATTTTACCCGCGAAAATGTTGTTGGATTCATCTTTTGAAGAATAGTATTATTTATCTATCTTGCAATGAAGCAAGTTTTGTGACCGATGCTAAGTTCGTTATTAACGGAGAAAGAATTGCTAAATTGATATTGTTTTAGAGGCTGGGAAAGTAAGTGTTACTTCTGTTTCAACTGTCTATTCGCATTTAGGGTGCGAGCGAAAAGTAGGATTTACTTTTGGCTCACACCCTATTTTGATACATATATCATTTACTCACTAATATCAAGCGTCTGATGCATTGTTTCTAAATAACTTGAATCCAAAAATACAACACGTAAATGATTCTTAGCCTTTTTCAAATCAAAACGGGTAGATGCTTCTTTTTGTTTTAAATTACTAATATTCACATCAAACAATTTTTCCCATAAGGCTTCTAAAGGAATCTCTTTGATTGCTTCTTTTGGCAGATAAATGCGTAAAACAGAGACAAATTCATCATATTTTTGATCCAAAACATCGATTTCCAAAAACTGCCGTATATAAAACTCGTACGCTGAGAGTCCATCATCTATTGCCATTTCCGGATTCAATACACGGTAATTCATCATCTTACGACTTTTCTCATCGATCCACGGAAAGTAAGCTTGCGCGTTCAACATTCCTTTTGTGCGATTTACGATATATTTTTGATGTGGAATATCATAACTTCTAGTAACAAAGTACGTTGCACTTTTCTTTTCAACAGGCTGATAATAACTATTTTGATACTGCACCGTTTGTGTAACATCTTCAGCAAAAGCATATTCAATATAAGGAGCTCGTAACACGCCGGTCCCATTATTCCAAACCAATTGATCATACCCCATCTGATCCCTAAACAAGCGCTGATACTTTTGATTAATAGGCAACGCCCAATTAAACGGGTTTTTGAATAACGTCACTTTGATCACTTGATTAGCCATTTCTTCTACAGCGTGAACTTGCTGTACTTCTAAGAAAATCGGTTTAGGAATAATTTGATAGTATAAACTTGAATAATACATCTTCCAGCATGAAGTCAAACACAACCCTTTAAAATGAATGTCATAACCAGCAAATTGATTACAATCAACGATCACTTCTTTTTCACTATTGTACCGTTTAGGTAATTTTTCAATCTCACTATCTGTTTCAAATGTTCTTTTTTCAATACGCTCAACATTATTATATAAATATTCATCTAACGGTCGAATATAAGCGTATATGCCATTTCTAATCATTCGGGTTTCGCAATAGTCTTCAATCATCGTTTGATTATCTAAAAAAATTGTATTTTCTAGAATCGTTCGCTCATGAAGAGTTAACTTAGAGATATGGAGCTGAAATTCTCCGCCTTGACTGTTTACTTTAATCCATATATTTTCTTCTTCTGTAAGTTGTTGAACCTGATGAATGATTTTTTGAAAATCAAATGTTTGTGCTTTTTCATCACCAAAACGATAACTTTTTGGTATGCTTACAATACGTAAAAAGCTCACCCAATCCAAAACATCTTGTTTCAACTGTTCTAAAGAAAAATCAGTCCGTGCGATTACCATATATATTTTCTCAGTTTTTTCCATTTGCCCCACCTCGTTTCTTTAAATCAAGTATAACGAAAATAAAGACAGACTTCATCTAATATACTCTTAGAATTCTAAAGTAGATTTTTGAAAAATAAAAAAACACCTTTTTCTTTTGATTTTAAGGAATCAAAAAAGTAAGGTATTTTTTATGAATGATCAATTAGCCATTTTATTTTTTTCCCCAATGAAACGATTTATCAAGTAAAATAATAAGGTCCCAATCACTATAATTAGAATTGCTAAATAAAATGCATATAGTTTAGATCCAGTAATATCAGAGATTTTCCCGGTTAATGATGGAACAATAACGGATGCTGACATACCAAAGAAGTTAAATACACCATACATCGTTGCAACACTACCTTTAGGTGCGGATTCTCCTAACCATGAAATAATGATCGGCTCAACTGCTAACTTGCCAAAGAACCCGTAGGCCATAATTCCTACCACTAAAATCGTTTGATTTGTTGTTGTCACTGTAATAAATAAAACACTAGCTGCTAATAATTCGAGTAGGATGATCATTTGTATTTTTTTCTTTGGAATACCATCTGCAATTCGGCTAAAAATTAGGGCACCGGGTATTGCTGTAAAAAATACTAATGATGAAGCTAGCCCTACTGATGTTCCTGAAAAACCTTTTTCTGTTTCCAAAAAATTTGGCAACCATGTATCGATCAAATAGTACGTATACAATGTTGAAAAATACAGGATATAAGCAGAAATCATTCGAGGCTTAAAAAGAGCCTTAATCGAAATTTTTGGGGTTCCTTCAGATTGTTTTTTGATTATTTTTTTTGGTTTCTCTAATCGAATAAAGCGTAAAAACATAGCTACTGCTAATAAAATCAACACAACTGTAGCAAATATCAAGGCTTGCCAAGGCAAGACACCTGTTCCTACTAAGTAACTGGAAGAAATCAACCCTAAGCCGCTACCTATCGCCGTTCCACTATTGACAACAGCCGTTGATAAGCTTCTCTTAGATACAGGTACATATTCTGCGGTCAAAGAATAGGCGACACCGTAATACGTCCCACAACCCAGGCCTGCTAAAATACTCCCGATAAAAACAACGCCCATACTTTGTGCTACTCCAACAATCAATGCACCTAGACCAAATAATAAAAATCCAGGAATCAGAATTTGTTTCTTACCTATTTTATCTACCAACACCCCTGAAGGGATTTGCATGCAAACATAGCCTAAAAAATAAAAACTTGAAATCTGACCAAGCTGGGCATCTGTTGCTCCTCCAAAATAATCACTGATGATTGGATAAATAGGCGTTAATACAGTTCGATAAATCCAAATAACGATCCAACCAATCGTTAATATATATATGATCTGTTTCCAATATGGTATTCGTTCATTCGACTTTTTTTGTTCATACATCGTACACATTCTCCTTTATCAGGCTAAATAACTAAATAAGTAGCTACTTATTCTCAAAAGAAAGAATGATCAGACAATAGCTATTATCATGCCTGATCTTTCTCTTATCTTATTAACTTAACTACTTCTTGATAAAAGTACCAACGAAATCAGTTGAAACTCCCTCTTCTTTTGTATAGATAACATGACCTCTTAAAATAGTTTGCATAACTTGAGCACCAATTTCACGGCCAATGTAAGGACTGATTTTATTACGATATTCTAAATCTTCAGCTTTTAGCGTATATGGCGCATTTGGTTTGATCAAGACAAAGTCAGCATCTTTCCCAACACTGATTCGACCTTTTTGATCCAAATCATAGCGATCAGAAGGATTTGCAGCAATAATATCTGCAAACTGTTTCAATGACATGCCTCTTTTTTGAACTCCTTCATCAAAAAGAACATCTACATTATTTTGAACACCTGAGATTCCGCCCCACGCTTCAAAAGCATTGTCTTTATCTTTTAAATCAGGCGTACAAGGAGAATGATCAGATGTTACAAAATCAATTTCACCTGACAAGACTTTTTCCCACATACCATTTTGATTTTCCTTGTCACGGATCGGCGGTGAGCATTTTACAACTGGTCCAATTGCATCTAATTCATCTGTATCGAAATATAGGTAATGCGTGCACGTTTCACATGTGACATCAACACCAGCTTCTCTTGCCTTTGTGACTTCTTCTACACCTTCTGGACAAGCAATATGACAGATGTGAATACGACAACCAGTTTCTTTAGCAAACAAAATGGCTCTACGAATTGGCTCAACTTCTGTAAAGACTGGACGGCTTTCAACATAAGCTTTTAGTGTTGTTTCTCCATTTTTATAGGCAATTTCTCCTAGTTTATCTGTGATTGCTGCATTTTCTGCATGAATTGCTAGAACTTTTCCTGTTTTAGCAACTTGTTTCATTCCTTCATAAAGAGAATAATCATCTACATTCATAAAATCACCATCAATACTACGGTCACCACAAGTTGCCATGAAACATTTATATGCCGCTACTCCGCCATCATCTAACTCTTGAATACCGCCTGTCAGATTAAATGGTACTAAACCGCCAAATGAACCAACATCGGATTTCAATTTACCTTTACCCGCATCGTATTTTATTTCAAGGGATTCCCCATCGACTGTTGCTGGTACTTGGTTTAAAGGCATTTCCATAAAGGAAGTAACGCCGCCTTTTGCACATGAAGCTGTCCCAGTGATATATCCTTCCCATTGATCGCGATAACCGCCGCCTGGATCCGTAATATGCACGTGAGCATCCACCATTCCTGGACTTACAACTAAACCTGCTGCATCAACGACATGCTCAGCGTCACCAAGATCATGGCCGATTGCTGCAATCAAACCATCTTTTACAGCCACATCTGTCTTAACTTCTCCTGATTCCAAAATCACTAAACCATTTTTGATCACTAAATCATAACTCATTTGTCTTCCTCCTAAATTTAATAGCTAAACAGGCTTACCTAAATAGCTAGGTAATATACATTTATACTGCTCGTCATTGTGATAACTTGTAACAACTTATTTTTTATCAAAGAATTTCCTTAATAATAAATATAAAACAAAAGCAGATACAAAACCAGAAATCCAAGAAATATCAGAAATTATTTTTAAAGCCGGAATAAAATTACCACTTAAACAAACAACCAACGCCACAACAGTAGCAACATATGCAGGTTTATTTAACCCTTTGTAGATATTATGACTATTATCCGCTTTTGGATCCATATACAACTGATTCAAATCGATTTTTTGTTTCTGAACAAAATAGTAGTTAGCAATCATTGTCCCCGCAACAGGTCCTAATACTGCACCGATTGTATTTAAGAAAATGAAAATACTATCTGCATTCTCCATTAGTTTCCACGGCATGATCAGAAAACTAATGATACTGGCAAGCAGCACTCCTTTTTTATAATCAACTTTCTTAGGAAATAATGCACATAACTGATAAGCAGCCGGAATGATATTTCCTGTTGCATTTGTAGATACTGTTGTTAATAAGAATACCAACATCGCAACAATAATAGCAAATGAATTATCCCAACGATTCACGATATTTAAAATATTCCATTCCTGAATACCATAACGAATAGAACCTCCGATTAAAATCACTACACTTGAAAAAGCAAATATCCCATACCCAACTAAAAAACTAGCAGTTTGACCAATCGTTTGATCTTTCGTTGATTTTGCATTTTGAGTGAAATCTGACACACTTGAACCAGGTGCTGCCCAGACTGCCAAAACTGAATTAATAATCATAAAATAAACAAACACTGGTGAAATATTATGAACAGCTCCTGTAACATCATAAGATAAAATTGGTCCTAAACCACCTGCTGCACCAATCGCCCAAATCGCCATTCCGCCAAATACAATATAAATCAGCGGGCTCAAAATAGCAGTGAACTTATTAAGAATTTTACCTCCACCAAAACCAATCAACATATTCACTGCCCAAAATATTGTAAAAGCGATCAATCCTGGAATAGAAATACCAAAAATCATTGTATCTCCGCCAAGATTTAAAAAGTCAGGCCAAATTTTACCAATTAAAATCAATAACGCTAATGAGCCTGTATAATTCTGCAATCCAAACCAAGCGATTGCAGCTACACCTCCTCTAAGAAAACCTGGTAGCTTCGCACCAATATCTCCATAAGTTGACCGCAAATGAATGGCAAAAGGAATGCCATACTTCGATCCTGCCCGACCATTAAAGGTCATAAACAAAGCGACTGCCATCGCACTTATCACCAAAGCCAACATAATATTAATTGGAGAAAGTCCTAAAAATAAAAATCCTCCTACCGCTGTATAATTAGGAATATTATGCACTGAGCCCATCCATAACGTAAAATAGTTCATTTTTCCCATCATTCTTTTCGACAACGGTTTAGGAAGTAGATCTTCATTATAGCCACGCTCTCGATAACGTTGAAGTTCTTCTTCAGTAATTTGATAATCTTGTTGTTCCATTGTTCCGCCTCCCTTTAAGCGCTTACATGCCGTGATATGCCAAATAGTATATTATTTTATGTATTGCTTTTAGAGAAAAAATAGGATGTGTTTAGTCTCTTTCTACTATATTAGTTTCAGAAACTAAACACATCGTTTTTTTATCTCCTATGATTACAACTACTTATTGAGCAGCTGCTTTCTTTTTGTTTAAGTTTGCTAATAAGAATAACGCCGTTCCAACCACTAATAAAATGACTGAAATATAAAAGCCCATTTCTTTTGAACCAGTTGCATCCGAAATCGATCCTGTCAAGGTCGGAGCAATAACTGAGGATATCATTCCAAAAAAGTTAAATACACCAAGTGTTGTCCCGATACCAACTTTAGGTGCGTTTTCTCCAAGCCAAGAAATAATGATCGGCTCTACAGCTAGTTTACCTAAAAATCCATATAAAATCAAACCAATTAATAACAATGTTGAATTTGTTGCTTGTACGGTCAATAGTAGCATTGCTGCCGCTAAAAATTCTAAGATAACGATAAACTGTACTTTTTTATGCATAAATTTATCAGCTAAACGGCTGAAAAATAATGCTCCTGGAATCGACGCAAACGCTACAAGAGAAGCAGAAAATCCAATTGCGGCACCTTCAAATCCACGTTCAGTTCCCAAGAAGTTTGGCAACCAAGTAACGGTCATATAGTATGCATAACAAGTAGCAAAGTATAAAATATAAGCAAATAACATTTTTGGTGCAAATAATTTTTTGATTGAAACATGTTCTTTTTCTACTACTGGCGCTTCTGGTGCAGCAGCTGCTGCTTCTGCTGCCTCAGCTGCTTCTGATTGTGCTAAAAATTCAGCATCTTCTTTATTATTACGAATAATTGCAACAAATGCCACTAACATCACAGCGATCAATGCTACAGAAATGTACATCATTGTTTGCCATGGGAATTGTAATTGAACAACTAAGAAACTAGATAAAATCAAGCCTAAACCTGAACCAACAGCTGATCCACTGTTTACAATTGCAGTAGAAAAACTTCTTTTTTCTCGTGGAATGTTTTGAGAAGTTAATGAATAGGCTGATCCATAAAAAGATCCACAACCCAAACCTGCTAAAACACTACCAAAATAAATCATTTGGATATTCGTTGCTTGAGAAATCAAGAAAGCGGCGATCCCAAAAACAATAAATCCAGGAATCAATACTTTTTTCTTTCCGATCTTATCTACTAAGAAACCTGCTGGAATTTGCATTGCTACATATCCAAAAAAGTAACAAGTAGAGATGAAACCTAACGCTGTATCTGTGATATTTCCGCCAAGAGATTCATTTATTTGCGGATATGCTGGTGATAGCGCTGAACGATACACCCATATCGTTACCCAACCTGCACATAACAAAATAACAATTTTTTTCCAATAGTCCATTCCGGAACCCTTACTTTTTGCATCCATCTCTTATCCTCCATATGTTATTTTTTAAATGTTTCATGGGTAAAATGTTTGTGTAATTCCACTTCAAACATTTAAATAAATAACTTCTTATTCGTTTCAATTGTAAGCGGTAGCAAACTTTCATGCATCATTATTTTTCACAAACTTGTTAAAAAGTTTGTGCAAAATAAACAATCACTTGTTTTTTCACACAAACAATTTTTACTATTTTCCTATTTTTTGTAAATCGATAATGCTGCTTTTACAGCCTCACCTTTATTGATATCGGCCCCATAATAATTAAGCGCACCTTCCAAAGCAGATAATACATGAAGTACATTAGATTTTCTGCTGCTGTAGCCCATATTTCCGATACGCCAAACTTTTCCTTGAAGCGCACCAAAAGATGAAGCTATTTCTACACCAAAATCATCAAGCATCAGGGCACGAACTTTTTCACCGTCGATTCCAGCCGGAATCATAATAGGTGTAACTGTTGGCATTTTAGTCGTTAAATCACCATAAAAACCTAAGCCCATTGCTTTAATACCCGCAACGATCGCTTGATCATTTTGAGCATGTCTAGCATAAACATTGTCCATACCTTCTTTGAGCATCATTCTCAGACCTTCATGTAGCCCGTAGATCATGCTTGTCGCTTCAGTATGATGATTGATCCGCTCTTCGCTCCAATAGCGTTGTAACTGACTTAAATCAAGATAATTACTGCTGATATGATTTTTATTGCGAATATCTTTACTTAGTCCCAATTCTTTTTGATAACGACTTGTAAGAACTTTTTCCACTCGGTCATTGTATGTGATCAATGATAAACCTGACGGAACACTCACACATTTTTGTGTTCCAGCAATAGCAATATCAACACCCCATGCATCAACTTCAAGAGGCACACCACCATATGTCGCAACCATATCTACGACAAAGAAAATATCATTTTCTTTACAGTGTTGACCAATTTTTTCCATCGATTGCATTTGGCCATTGGCTGTTTCACCATGAACCATAGCGACAATTTTCGGTTGAAATTTCTTAATTTCTTCAATTACTGTTTCTTGTTCAAATGGAGCGTCCCATTCTTTTTCAAGATAATGAATTTCTGCTTTAGCACGCTCACAGATTTCTCCTAAAAGGTACGCAAAACGACCATAGACTGGGATCAAAACTTTATCGCCTGGTTCGATCAAGGCAATCAATGCCGCTTCTAATCCAGAACGAGATGTTCCATCAACTGCAAATGCCTGTTCATTTTTTGTGCCAAAAGGAATTTTGATCATTTCTTTCACTTCATCCATTATTTGTAAAAAAGCTGGATCAAATTGACCTAAAATAGAAGCAGACATTGCTCTCAATGCTACTGGATGAGCCTCAACTGGACCTGGTGTCATGATTGTTCTACTTGGTACTGATATCTCTGAAAACATAACTATTCCTCTTTTCTGTTTTAACTTCATCCTACCTTTATATCAGAAAAAGTCATTGTCACTTTTGAATAAAAAAAATGAATTTTCGGTTATTATGTACAAAACATTCTTGAATCTGCACAAGCTATCATTTAGAATAGAAATAGGTAAAAAAAACTGAACTAATAATTAGATATTATGTGGTGACTTAAACTATTGTTGTCACTACTCCTTATCTATCATCCTGAGCTGGACAATCGGAAAAAGCCAACCTTTTTCTAGTAAGTCTAAATAAGCTCATCATACATACATTTTACCCTGTTCAGCTTTTATATTTAGGAGGAAACCCATTGACCACTTTAGAAGATTTATTAAAAATACCAAGATTTTCCGACTTAAAATTATTAACTAATCCTACAAAAGCTAATACGATCGTGAATAGTATCGAAATTTCAGAAACTCCTGACGTGTCAGATTTTATTCCAAAAAATATTTTCCTTTTAACTACTGCAATGGTTTATAAAAATAATCAAAAAGAGCTTATTACATTGATTGATTCTTTAAAAGAACAAGACGCAGCTGGCATCGGTATTAAGGTAGGACGTTTTATCGAAGCTATCGATCCGGAAGTCGTTGCTTATGCAAATCAAATCAATTTTCCAGTTGTTCAAGTACCAAGCACTCAACCTTTGGGTGCTGTATTACACCAATTACTAAATTATTTATGGGATACTAAAACAGAACAACTGAGCTACGCCTTAGATATTCAAAAACGCTTTTCTGATTTACTGATTCACGATGTAAGTATTGCCCGTTTTGTTGCTGATTTTGGTAAAATGATCAATGCACCTGTGATTTTGTTAAGTCCATATCGCAAAGTAATTGCTCATTCAAAACACTTCACACAAACATCAAAACCAGCCGAATATTATGTTGAGCAACTGATCAATAAATACGATAGTTGGAATGAGGATAGTCATGCATCATTTATGATCAAAGATTTGAATCAAGAGCCGTTACAGATTGCTGGTTTTTCAGTCAATGCAAATAGCTATTTTCCTCACCATTTGCTGATTTTAAACCCACAACAAGTTCCTTATCCGATGTCAGAATTTGCAGTAGAACAAGCCTGTTTAGTCTTATCCTTTATGCTATATAAAAATCAAAAAGTACAAGAATCCTTAGATTTTCTCAAAAGTGATTTTTTAGGTCAGCTAGTTGAATACCAACAAACGCCTCATCAATCTAGCCGTGATTGGCTTGATTTAGGTACAAATTATGGTCTAAAGAAAAGCACGCAGTATCAAGTTGTCTATGCCGTTTGCACCCAAACAAAAACAACTGCAACAAAAATCAAATACCAACAAGAAGAAAGTGATGTTGCATTTCAATGGCTATTGGAATCTTTACCACCTAGAATCAAACATATCAGTATTTTTAAAGTAAAAAATACCAATCACTTAGCCATTTTGATCCAAAGTAGAGTGGATGATTTAGAAAAAATTTTAAGCGAATTATCTATGGAATTATCTGAAAAACTTCCGATTACTTTGACTTTTGCTTTGGGAAATCTATATGAAACGATTGAACAAATCGCAAGTTCCTTCATTGAAGCAAAAACTGCTTACGAAGAAATGCTCACAATGACAAATGGTACACTTACTCATCGCTATCACCCTAAAGGAATGAAAAGTTTATTTGAGAAAATGAGTTTGGAAGACATTCATTATTTCTGTGAAACAACACTAAAAGAACTTGCCTATCCTATTGAAGATTCATTTATTGAACTTCGTAAGACCTTGCAATGTTATTTAAGTTTTCAATGTGAAATTTCAAAAACAGCCAAAGAAATGTATTTACATCGTAATACGATTAAATATAGAATCGATCACTGTGCCAAATTACTTGAAAAAAATATTCAAGATCCGACAATTAGCTTGAATTTGCGTTTAGCATTAGAGTTGTCAGAACGATCCAATCAACATTAATAAGCAAAAATAAGTTAGAAGAAATACAACTCATTTCTTCTAACTTATTTTTTATTCACTTATCCTACAATTCTTGTCCCTGCTCTGCCTAATAATGCTTGATCAGCTTCTTCCAAAGAACAAATGATCGCTGTATTCCCTTGAGCAGCAAACCCAATTGCAGCTTCCATCTTCGGACCCATGCTACCATCAGCAAAATGACCTTCATCCATATATTGTTGTGCCTGTTTTACCGTAATCGTCTCTAGTTTTTCTTGATTTTCTTTACCGTAGTTGATGTATACATTGCTTACATCTGTCAGCATCATGAACACATCAGCATCGACTTGTTCCGCTAGCTTCTTACCAGTGCGATCTTTATCGATAACAGCTTCGATTCCTTTTAATAAACCATCTTGATCACGAACGACGGGGATTCCGCCTCCGCCTCCTGCAATCACGATCGTATTTCGGTTTAATAAATTAACGATCGCATCCACACCATGGATCGCTTTTGGTTGTGGAGAAGTCACAACACGACGATAACCACGTCCAGCATCTTCCATCATCACCCAATTTTTTTCTTGCTCCATTTGTTTCGCTTCTTCTTCTGAATAAAAAATACCAATTGGTTTATTTGGATTGTTAAAAGCTTCGTCATCCGCTGAAACTTCTGTTTGTGTAAGTAACGTAATAACATTGCTCGTCAAACCTTTTGTTTCTAATGAATTTTTTAAACTTTGCTCTAACATATAACCAATAAATCCTTGTGATTCAGCATTACATACATCTAAAGGAAATGGTGGAACCACATCTTTTGCCTCTTCATTTTGTCTTAAAATATTTCCTACTTGTGGACCATTGCCATGTGTTAAAACGATTTCATAATCGATCTCTTCAATTTTTGCAACTAGTTCTGCACTGAGTTTGACATTATTTAGCTGTACCTCAAGCGTTGCTTCTTGGTTTGGTTTTAAAATAGCATTGCCTCCCAATGCTATTACGACACGATTTGCCATAAAAATCCTCCTTCATTTAGTCCCTAATATTTGGATTGTTGTTAAAAAGCCTGCCAATAAATCAACACCTGATGTGTGCCCTACCGAAATGACTGTCTTAACTATTTTTTCAATTTTTTCTTCAGTGCTATTTGTCGTTAATGCTTCAATTAGTTTAAGAACAGGTTCACTAAAACGACCTGATAGTCCGCATAACAAATAATGCTTGCTGATATCTGTTGTAACAGACTGTTCTGCTAACAGTTCAGTAAGTAATAGTTCGGTCAAGAGAGAACTTTCTTTATCCAATAGAATTCTTGCAGCAAGATGTCCAACAATCATGTCATCTCCTGATGGTGTTAATCCCATACCTCTACCTATAAGAAAGTCTAAACCTAATTTTTGCTGTAACTGATTTTCAGAACACAGCGCAACAATCGCTTCTTTAAATGGGTTCGTCTCTTTCAAAAACTGAGCTAATGAATAGTGGTTCCCTGTTTCTTTTATGAGAGACTTTGAATATGAAAATAATTTTTTTTGACTTATTTCCATCAAGCTCATCGTTGCCTTATCCACTAACGACGAATACGGTTTCCCGTGTGTCAGCAATAGATGATTTTTAGAAAAATGCAAACAATTTTGCTCCCACGTAATTTGTTCCTCAATTTCAATCGTCGATAAAACGTGTGAAAAATCATCAGATTGCAAATAAATTCCGTTCGGCATAAAAGGATAGTTAGTGGTCGTAATGACCACTAACTGTTGTTTCCTCGCATCTTGAATATTGAAACTATTTTTATATTTACTATGAACCTGCCATTTTTGATTTTCAGCATTATCGATTAAAAGAAGTTGATCTATAAAACAAGCATTAACAAACAATATTTTCACCTTTTATTCTGCAAAACCTAATTTTTTGGCATAAGCTAAAACTGCTTTTTCAAAGCAATCGATTGGCGGTGTTACTGTTCCTGCACCAATTTGACCCAAGCCTGCTTTTTTATTTGCGATTCCTGTGTTGATCACAGGAAGAATGCCTGTTTCGACAACTTTTCTTGCATCGATTCCTAAACAAATTCCTTTAAAGTCCCAAGTTGGAACGGGGAAATTAGGGTTTGTGTCGATACAAATTTCTGTCATTTCATTACTTGTATTCAGTGCATCATAAAAACCACCTGAACCAACGAAACGTGTTACAGCAGGAGCTGCGATCATGGCCATACCACCAACACCAAATGTCTCAGTGATGGCACTGTCTCCCATATCAGGAGCTGCATCAGCTTCACTAAAACCAGAGAAGTATAATCCTTGAGGCGTGTTTACAGGTCCTGTGAACCATTCATCGCCCATTCCAGCAATACGGATACCAAATTCGTAACCATTTCTACACATCGCAGTTACGATCGTTCCTTCTTGAATTTGTCTCGCACCATCCATAACAGCTTTCGCTGAAGCCATCATGATATTTAAGAAAAATTGATCTGTATCTGCTAAAAATTGCACTACTTCTTCCCGTTTTGTTTGGTCGATTTCAGTTAAACCGACTATGATCGGCGCCATTTCTTTTAAAAATGCTAATGATGCTGCAATATTACGTTGGTGGAATTCATCACCCATTGCAATTGCTTTAGCAACCAATACATTAACGTTTAAGCCGTCTTCTTTTGTTTTTAAGGCTGCACTTAAAACAGGTGCTAAAGTATCTCTCATCCATCTTAAACGAGTAATTACTTCATCAGAATAAGCGCCAAAACGTAACACTGCACCGATTCCTTCATTCATTGTACAAAAAGCACGATTACCGTCTGTTTTATTTTCAACAACTAAAACGGCCATATTTGCGGAAGTGATCCCTCCCATTGGTCCAACAGCATTGACATGATGACATGGAATTAATTTTACTTCTCCTGATTCTAGCATCTGTCTTGCTTCTTCTTCAGTTTCACACCATTCTTCAAATAATGCTGCACCTACACAAGCGCCTTGGATTGGATCGACCATTTTATCGTACGTGATTGGAGGTCCTGCATGAAGCAAGACCTTTCCTTCATTTAATTCTTTGATAACTGTTTTTGCTGAAACTACGTCCAATAAGAAAGGAGAACCAGCAACGATTTTTGCGGCTACTGCCTGATTTGCTTCATCGATAGTTTTGTATGACATTTTGATTTTCCTCCGTTGAAAGCTGAATGAGCTTGATTAGCTCCGACAGAAAATAGTAAAAATCGAATGTATTGCTCTTTATCACAATCTATTTTTGTCTTTTTTCTGAGGAGTTAGCTCAGTAAGCTGAATAATTTATTTACCTAATTTCACTTTATTTAAAAACTGTAATGCTTTTTGCAGCGTGATATTTCCACCTGCAACTGGTTGCCAGTCATATTGGACAACTTTTCCACCATGATTGATGATTGCTTCTGAGAAACTGCGTAAGCCTACATTGATAAATCCTTGATTCGTCAACAATGCTAACATTTCTTCAGTTGGTTCAATCACAACTGGTGTTACTTTTGGTGTTGCTTCGATTGCTTTATCGGTCTGAGTCAATGGATGATCTAAAATAGCTAGTGCTAAACGAACAGCTTGCGCATTACTATCACAAAGAATCACACCAGCCTCTTTCATGATTGTTTCTTGTTCATGGATATTTTGAGGGTCTTCATCTGTCCCAACAATCGTACCGATTACAAATAATTCTCTTCCTTCATTCGCTGCTTGTTCTTTAATTTCTTTGATCGTTGGTGCCAACTCTTGTGCCATATTAGCGTGAGAACCATAACCTAATACAACATCTAATAAAATGATTGCTGTTTTAGGATCTTTTCCTGCTTCTTCTAACATTTCTTTACGTTTCGTTGGATCGATCATTGGATGAGGTTTTCCTTGTGTGTAAACATCATCTCCTAAATCAATAATTTCATGTCCTTGATCTTTTAAGATAAAGCCTTCTGGTGCATGTTCGTCACCTGTTAATGCTAGACCTTCTTTGATCAACATAGCTGCTTCATACGCAAGAGTACCACCAGAGTACAAACCTTTAACATATTTTTGTTCTGGTTTTAAAGAATGAGCTGGAACTGTCAGTGTTTCTTTTACAGCTTTGACCGCTTCTTTATTCAGTAATTGAACTGCTGTTTGTGCAGCCTCTTCTAATGTGTAAGCACGATAAAGATTTTCTTCATGTGAGGTCGGTTTTTCTCCTAAGAAAATTGTGACAGCAGGTTTTGAAATACTTCTCAAAAGATTTAATACTTCATCACGAACTTCTGGTGCAGGTGGTTTTGAGATCACGACGATGACTTCTGTATTAGGATCTTTCTCTAACGTCATGATACTGTCTTTTAATGTAACTCCGCCAATTTCAGCTTTTAAGTCACGTCCACCAGTCCCTATTGCGTTCGTTACGCCGCCACCTAATTTGTGGATAATCGTTGTCACTTCTTGAATACCAGTTCCAGAGGCGCCGACAACACCAATTTTTCCTTTACGAACAGCATTCGTAAACGCAACTGGAATCCCATTAATAATCCCAGTACCACAGTCTGGTCCCATTAACAAAAGACCTGCATCATGTGCTTTTTCTTTTAAACGTTTTTCATCTTCGATTGTAACATTATCACTAAAACAAAAAACATGCTTTCCTTCATCCAAAGCTTTTTCAATTTCCAGTGCAGCATGGGTACCAGGAATAGAAAACACAACTACTCCAGCATCTTTACCAAGCTCGAATGCTTTATCCCAAGTTTTTACGACCTCTTCTCCAGAAGTTTCGCCGCCACCTTTTGTTTGTTCTTCAAGAAATACATCGATTTCTTCTAAGACTTGATCAATCAATGAATCATCTTCAATGTCTAACACGATCACCATGTCGTTAGAAGAAGCTTTTTCTAATTCATCTGTGTATAAACCACCTGTTTTGAAAATATCTTTATTTGCAGGTGTACCCATCATTACAGAAACATTATCGACTCCATCGATCGTATTTAATTTGTTCGTTAATAGCATCAATACGATCGAATCTTGATAGCTATTCGCTTTAATTATTGTGTGTAGCATTGAAATTCCTCCATTTGTTTAAAAGTGTAGTAGATCGTTCAACCTTAACAGAAAAATAAGAAAATATGAGCGTCGCGCTCTTCGCCACAATCAGATTTTGTCTTTTCTCCTAGAGACTAGTTCACATAGCTAAATAATTTATTTTGCAAAAAGGTTATTCTGCAAATTTATTTTTATGATCATAGCGATCATAATGAATAGCGTCACTAATTAAGTATTCGTAGATATCATCCACGATTTCAATTCCATTTTCTTCATAATTTTTCTCACGTGCGCGTCCTCGCTCACCTGGATAATTGACTTCTGTAAAACCAGGACTTGGATTGATTTCTTTTAGCTCATCCAACATTGTTGAAATACTTTTTTTGAATACATCCAACCCAATGAAGAAATCTGGATTGATCACAATATGAAGTTGACCTAATTCGCGTCCTTTAGATAAATCATGATACATGGAAGATACGTGTTTGCCAAATGGCACGCCTAGTAAAATACCAGATAAAATGTCTACCATCATCATCAACCCATACCCTTTTGGACCTGCAATCGGTAATAAAGCATTGACAGCTGTAGAATCTGTTGTCGGATTTCCTTTTGCATCTACTGCCCATGAATCTGGTATAGCTTCTTTTTTAGAACGAGCATGCAAAATTTTGCCCCATGCCTGAACCGTCGTTGCCATATCAAACGTGATAACACGTTCATCATTGCTAGGTGCTGCAAAGGCAATAGGATTCGTTCCAAAGTACGGCTCACTTCCACCAAATGGGACAACCATCGGATCTGATTGACAAACTGAGAGTGCGACCATATCTTGTTCTGCTGCTCTTTCAACATAATAAGCAAGCGCTCCGCTATGAGAGATATTGCGAACTCCAACAACAGCTACTCCATTTTTTTTGGCCATTTCAATCGCTAGATCCATTGCTTTTTCTGCTGCAACAAATCCAGAGCCATTATCGCCTTCAAACATACCACAGCTAGGAGCTGTTTGTTTAAAAGAAAAAGTAGGATCATTCGTGATTCCGCCTTTTGCTATTCTTTCTGAATAATATTCCACCCGCATCGCACCGTGGGAATGAATTCCTCTAGCATCTGCAAAGGTTAAAACATCACTTACGATTCCTGCATGTTCCTCTGACAAACCAGCTTTTTGAATTTTATCTTTGATTAGTTGATGTAAATCCGCTTTTTTTACTCTCATTTTAAAACGCCTCCTTTTATTATCAGTAACAATGTTTTGCTTTGCTACACCTTCTACTTTTTAACAGCAACTCATTTTATTTACTGTGTTTCAAAGTAAAAGCGAAGCTGGCTCGCGCAACTAGAAAACATACGGCAACAATTCTCCGCTTCGCTAATACTTATACAAACCAACAACCTTTTTTGTAATGGATCCTAGTTTCATAACAATTTTATTTTTTCTCACCAAAAGCATTCGTATTTTCGTATCGATCAAAATGAAGTGTATCACTCTTTAAATAATCATAAATATCTTTAACGATGTCGATTCCATCAGTCATTGATTTTTCATAATTGATTTGATTGATCTCTCCTGGATAATATACTTGTTTAAATCCATCCGCTGCTGGAATCTCATGTAGCTCTTCCACCATACCATCGACTGATTCTTTGAACATATCTAAATCCGTGAACCGTTTTGGATCGATCAAAATATACAATTGACCAACATTGCGTCCTTTGCTTATATCGTCATACATAGAAGAAACATGTTTACCAAATGGTAAGCCTAACAGCATCCCGGATAAGATATCCACCATCATCATCAAGCCATAGCCTTTTGGCCCAGCAATCGGCAATAGTCCATTGACTTTATGGGGATCAGTGGTAGGTTTTCCCTCTTTATCGACTGCCCAAGTATCAGGAATTTCTTTATTTTTCGAGCGTGCATCCAATACTTTCCCCCATGCTTGAACGGTGGTTGCCATATCAAATACAACTGGCTCATGGCCTTTTCGAGGAGCGGCAAAGGCAATCGGATTGGTGCCGAAATAGTTTTCTTTACCACCAAAAGGGACAACCATCGGATCTGATTGACACATGGCAATTGCTATCAAATCTTGCTGAGCTGCTTTTTTCACATAATAAGATAATGCTCCACTATGGCTGATTTTTGAAATTCCAACTGCTGCAACTCCAGATTTTTTCGCCATATCAATAGCATAGCCCAATCCAATATTTGCAACGAATTGTCCCGCACCATTCTTACCATGGACAATACCTGAACTTGGTCCAGTTTCTTCAAATTCGATTTTTGGATCAAGCGTTACACCGCCTTTATCGATTTGTTCTGCATAATATTCTACCCGTACGGCTCCATGCGAGTGAATGCCGCATGCGTCTGCAAATACCAAATGTGTCGCCACTTCGTCTGCATGTTCTGGCTTTAAACCAGCTGTTGTCAATTTTTTTTCAATCAATTCATGCAATTCTTCTGGTTTCACTACAACAGTTTCATTCATTTCTTAAACTTCCTCTACATTAAATTTCTGGATCACGGTTGCAATCTTTTGAATACACGTACATCAACGGCTCATCACGACCAACAGCGTAGGCTGCTTGCTGTACATATGAGCTCATAAAGATGTAATCTCCTTTTTCGACCGGCATCCATTCGTTATCTAAGTTATACATACCTTGTCCAGAAAGTAAGTAAGCACCATGTTCTTGGTAATGTGTTTCGATATAGCCATGACTTGCTCCAGGCTCAAATGATAGAATATGGAAGTTCATGTCAAATCCTAAATCTTTTGGTAAAAAGTCCCATAAAAGGACATCTTTCATACCTTCATATTCGATTGGTTCCATGTCATTAACGTTTCCAACTACCTTATGCGCTTCGTAGCCTTCCAATGGCTGATAGCGTTTTTTGTATAAGAAAATTTCTGTATCAGCATCTTGACCATTTTCTAAATACATCAATGTGCTGGCTGGAAGATATACATAGCCACCTTTTGTTACTTTGTGTGTTTCGTTTCCATCATTTACGTTTAATACGCCATCGATAACATAGACAATAGTTTCGACACCTTCACCACCAAAACCACGTTGGTTTTTTCCATCTTTGTGCAATGTGATGATGTAATCAACAAAATTCGCTCCTAATTGTTTAGACCCTAAAATCGAACAATCACAATTTTCAAAACCAGGTATCACATTATTTACTAACCCATCATGAGGGAGTAATGCATAATTATTTTTTTTAATAACAGCTCTTGAAGATAATAGTCCGTCAAGATAACCTGTTTGATTATTTTTATAACCCATTTTTTATTTCTCCTACTTTCTTTTATTTATAAGCTAGTTCATATAATGTGCTGGCTAAAACTTTAACACCGTTGACTAAGTCATCGATATCAGTTGCTTCTGCAGGATTATGGCTGATACCATTAATACTTGGCACGAAAATCATAGCTGTTGGGAAATTAGGTGCAATGATTTGAGAATCATGTCCTGCGCCACTGTGCATGACTTTGTATTTCATGTTTTCAGCAATAGCTGCTGTTTCGATTGCTTTGACAATCTCTTCATTCATTGGAACGGGTGCTTCATCCATCCATAAATCAATATCGATCTCTAAACCATGTTCAGCAGCGATATCTTTCATTAATTGTTCAATTTCTTTTGTGAATGCATGAAGTTCTTCGCTATCCGTATGACGGCAATCCATTGTAAATAGAACTTCACCAGGTACAACGTTGACAGTATTAGGTTTTGGTTCCACTTTACCAAAAGTTAAAACAAGAGGATCGCCAACTTTCAATGCACGATCGATTGCTTCAGAACAAATTTTAGCAAATCCATACACTGCATCTTTACGATACCCCATCGGTGTTGTTCCAGCATGATTCGCTTCACCTTTTAAGACGATTGTGTAACGTCTTTGTCCAGCGATATTATTTACAACACCAATTTGTAGTTGTTCTTTCTCAAGTACTGTTCCTTGTTCGATATGAATTTCTACAAAAGCCTTAATGTCATCTCTAGCTGCTTTATTCTCATCTTTGAAATCAAACCCATGACGTTGCATTTCTTCAACAAACTTCAATCCTTCAAAGTCAGCAATTTCAATAACGTCTTCTTTTTTCGCTTCACCAACAAAGTTCTTGCTACCCCAGAATACTGTTGGGAAACGACTACCTTCTTCTTCAGCCATTGAGATGATCTCTAATGAACGTTTTGGTTTGCCATGTGTTTCTAGTAAATATTGAATAGCGACATAGGCTGCTATTACACCAAATTGGCCATCTAAGTTTCCACCATTAACAACTGTATCGATGTGTGAGCCTGATAAAATCGTTTCTTGTGGGTATTCAGTTCCTTCTACTCTACCAAAGAGGTTTCCGATCTCATCAAATGAAGCCGTCATGCCGATTGCTTCTAATTTTTCTTTTACAGATTTTTGCGCTTCCAACCAAGAATCAGAATATAATAGGCGCGTCATTCCACCTGTTGGATCGTTGCCAATAGTAGATAAGTGATCGATATTTTCTTGTAAAACTTTTTTTAAGTCCATTTGATACATCTCCCTCTTTTATTATCATAACTATTGTAAGCGGTTGCCCGTTTTCATACACTATCCACATTTCACAAATTAAGTGCTATCTTTGTGCGTATTAAACATAAAGACTGAGGCTATTTGGGTTAAAATAGAATTAAGTTAGTGAAATTTTCTAAATTTATAGTCTAATCTTCGAAAAAAAGATAAAATAGCACTATGACTTAAATGATCTAAATTAATATTTTTCTGTCTACATTGAAAGGAACGTTCCTTCCATTCATTACTTGACGTTGAAAAATACTAGTTGTTTCATTGCTACCTATTTCAATTCAGGAGGACTGTTAATAATGATAAAACAAAATTTTCTTTACAGTAAGCTAGATGAGTTAGATTTATCCATGACCTTTTACTCAAATCAAAATGACACTTCTGTTAAAGCCACACTCCTTTATTTTCATGGCGGAGGACTGCTATATGGTACGCGAGATGACTTACCAGAAAGCTATTGTGAGCTGTTAGTAGAGAATGGCTATAATTTGTTGACTGTTGATTATCCTTTAGCACCTGAAGTTAAACTTCCAACTATTATGAATTGTTTGATAGAAGCAGTCGATTGGTTCTTGAAAAATCATCAAACGGTTTTGGGTTTGGATTGCTCAGATTATTTCTTGTTTGGACGTTCAGCTGGCGGTTTTCTTGCCTATTTATTATCTGCTCGACATTCTTTACCCGAGCAAAAAGGACTGATCAGCTTTTACGGTTATTATGATTTGACGAACCCAGCTTTCAGTCAGCCTAGTAGCTACTACAATCAATTTCCAAAAATAGCACCAATGACTGCCCAAGCGATGATTCAACCCAAACCAATTGCAGCGGTTTCTATTAATGAACGTTTTTCACTCTATTTATCTGGTCGACAATTTGGTAATTGGTTGAGTTATCTAGTCAACACCCCTAGTGAAAAAGAAACCTTTAGCCTATCGGATACAGAGCTTGCCAAATTGCCGCCTGTCTTTTTAGCTCATAGTTCAGCTGATCAAGATGTGCCCGTTGAACTATCACGTGATGCTAGCAATAAGATCCCTAATGTTACATATGAAGAAGTTGAAAAACTCCCTCATGATTTCGATGGTGACATTACTAAAAGTGAAGGACTCCAGGTTTATAGCGCTCTGATTGCATGGCTTGATCAGACCTTAACTACTACTTGATTTAATATAAATGTTCCCTTATATAAATAGAGTAAAAAAGACATTCCCGATCACTCAGGAATGTCTTTTAAATTGTATTTATTTTTCAGTTGCAGTTTCTGTAATAACTTCTACTGCGCGTTTCATGCGGATATCATGTTTTAGCATATCTTCAGTTAAAACTTTTTTAACTTGATCGATCGGCATATTGTATTGTTCAGATAATTCATTGATTTCTTTATCCATATCTTCTTGAGATACTTCAATATTTTCAGCTTTAGCGATTTCTTCGATCACAAGGTTTGTTTTCGTACGAACTTCAGCTTCTGCCTCAAATTGTTTGTGCAAATCATCTTCTGTTGTTCCAGTTAATTGATAGTACATTTCTGGAGCGATTCCTTGACGTTGCATATTATTTAAGAATTCATCCATTGAACGGTGAACTTCATCATGTACCATTACATGTGGCAGTTCAATGATTTCTGCATTATCAACAGCTTGACGGATAGCCGCTTCGTCTTTTGCTTCAGTTGCAGCAGTTTCTTTAGATTCAGTTAATTCTTTACGGTATTTTTCTTTTAATTCGTCTAATGATTCTACTGAATCGTCAACGTCTTTAGCGAATTCATCATCTAATGTTGGTAATTCTTTTGCTTTCACTTCGTGAACTTTCACTTGGAAAACAGCTTCTTTACCTGCTAGATCTTCTGCTTGGTAATCTTCTGGGAATGTTACTTTTACTTCAAGTTCTTCACCAGCTTTTTTACCAACTAATTGTTCTTCAAAGCCTGGGATGAAAGAGTTAGAACCTAATTCAAGAGAATAGTTTTCACCTTTTCCACCTTCAAAAGCCTCACCGTCTTTGAATCCTTCAAAGTCGATTACGACAGTATCGCCATCAACAGCGGCTTCGTCTTCTTTGATTACTAGTTCAGCTTGTGCATCTAATTCACGTTGGATGCGTGCATCTACGTCTTCATCTGTTACTTCACGGTCTTGTTTTTCAACTGTTAAGTTTTTGTATTCGCCTAATTTAACTTCAGGTTTTACAGTTACTTCAGCAGTTACTACCCAATCTTCACCTTTGTTCATGCTTTCAACATCAATTTTAGGTTGAGATACAGGATCGATTCCAGCTTCTTTTACAGCTGCTTCGTATACTTCTGGTAAGACTGCGTTCAAAGCATCTTCATACAATGCTTCTTCGCCGTACATACGGTTGAATACTTGACGAGACACTTTCCCTTTGCGGAATCCAGGTACGTTAAGATTTTTTTTGACTTTATCGAATGCTTGTTTCAAGCCTTTTTCAATTAGAGTTTGATCAACTGAAAAAGTTAACACACCATCATTGGTGCCTTTTTTTTCAAATTTCGCAGACATTTGTTTCCCTCCGAATAACTTAATTTTATACATGAATTTATGTTATGCATACCTTTAAATATTACACTATAGCTAGATAAATGTAAACATTTTAGGTGAGAAGAAAAGAAAATAAACTAGATTTTTATATTGTAAAATGAATTACTTAATAAACGAACTGGACTAATTTGCCTATTTTTTATATTTTTCGGCTAATTTTAAATACTCATTACGAATGTTTAAATCCTTTGAACGATTTTTCTTTGATTTAAGATAAGCTCTTTTGACAAGCTTGCTTTTTATACCGAAAAACAACCATGAACCTATTCCACCAATAAATAGTGACATCGTAATAATTATTTACAAATAGGTGACCTATTAATAGACTCCACAAAAAAGATGTTCAGCTTTTTAAAGCTCAAACGTCTTTGTAATCACTTAATTACCTTCTACTATGCGAATTCACCTTCTTGTCTTTTAAAATGCATGACGTGAAGCTTTCTCCAAATGAACATCAAAAGATGCCACCCTAGCTCCTGCAATATCAAAAATTCCGCGAATAATTACTATCCTACTGATTATTTTATTTAACCCCAAACCTCATTCGCCACATCGATCACTAATGCAAGTTTTTTCCACTGATCTTCCTCTGTCAAAATATTGCCTTCTTCTGTCGAAGCAAATCCACATTGAGGACTTAAACTTAAGCGATCTAACGGTACAAATTTACTTGCTTCTTTAATTCTATTCACTATTATTTCTTTCTCTTCTAACTTGCCGTCCTTACTCGTAACCAAGCCTAAAACCACTTGTTTGTCTTCTGGAACAAAGCTTAATGGTTCAAAATCGCCTGAACGTTCGTCATCAAATTCTAAGAAAAAGGCTTCTACATTTTGATTCCCTAACAATGTGTCTGCAACAGGCTCATAACCGCCAGAAGTAGCCCATGTTGAATGATAATTACCACGACACACATGGGTTGTTACATGCAAATCATCAGGTAAATCAGCAATCGCCTCATTATTCAAACGTAAATATAACTCTTGCAGCGCTTGGGTATCATATTCTCCGTTGGTCATCGTTGTCCAAAAATTCTTATCGACTAACATGCCCCAAGTACAATCATCCAGTTTAATATCTCGGCAACCTAAGTCATATAAAGCTAGAATCGTTTCCCGATATGCCTTAGCAATATCTTGATAAAGTAGTTCCCGATCTGGATAAAATTCATTGACCTTTTCTTCATTAGAGCTTCGAACCAACTCTGCTAATAACTGGGCTGGTGCTGGAATACTTTGGCGAACGGGTGTCCCACCAGCAATTTCTGTTAAAAATTCGTACTCCCCAAAAACTGGATGTTCTGGATTAAAGCTTATTTTTCCTGTTAAACGTGCTGAATCCGCTCGTGTTTCTTCCCCATGAAATAAATACCCTTGATCCATTACATTATGCTCGATTCCATTGAATCCCCAGAAAAAATCAAGATGCCAGTAACTCCGGCGAAATTCTCCATCACTGATAAATTTCAACCCGATTTCTTTTTGTTTTGCGACTAAATCCCGAATTGCTTGATCCTCAACTACTTTTAATTCATCTCCAGAAATCGTACCAGCTGCAAACTCTTCCCGAGCTATTTTCAATGATTCTGGACGTAAAAAACTTCCTACGATTTCATAATGATGTACTGAATTTTGACACATAATTGATTTCCCCCTCATTTTTTAAATAGAAAACAAAAAAATCCCTAGAAAAGTCAAAGACTCTTCTAAGGATGTAATAAACATACATGGTACCACCTTAATTTACAAAAATCATATGATTTTCGCCTCTACTCTAATACGCCACTAACGTTTGATATTAGGATTCTTGCTAACGGGAATAACCGTGCATCTCTAAAACATGTTCTCGAAATGCCCACTCAAAAGCCATTTTCAAATTCGTTTTCTTCCGCCTCTTTTCAGCTACCAAGGCTCTCTTTTAGAAATTCCACAGAATTTTACTTTCTTTTTCTACGTGTTTTTTTATTTATTTTTAATTATAATAGCAGATGAGGTGATGGGTGTCAAATTGATAGATGAAGAATAAAAAAAATTTTTACTTAATCTTCAAGAAATAAAAACAGATTCATTCTCAACTTCTTCTCTGTCGTTCTGAAGACTTTCCATATGTTTTTCCGTCATTCTAACCATTCTCATCGCAATTTTATCCCCATAATATGAACTAAAGTTTGTTTCCAAATAAACTCTCTTCTTTGATTTAGGTAAAATAAATTCTTTTTTACTGAAAAACTGTTTTCCACTTGGATGAACAGGTTCAATCATAGAATAGATATATCTTTTTTTAGTAGATGTTAGCATACTCGTTGGCAATTCACAATTCCGATCTAAAAACTCAAGAATATTAATTAATTTATCCGGCACACTTTCATATTTTTTTAGTATATCTGTTGCTTGTTGCTCTATTGGGCTCATATCTATTTTTTCAATTATGTTTTCTTCTTTTGGTTCTTCTGGCTTTTGTTCATCAATGTAGTTATCTACAAGCTTAATAAATATTTGTATTTAAAACTTTAATTGTTTCCTGACTCGAATACTTTTCTTTTCCAAACAATAAAAATTGAGATTCGTTTTTTATCTTTGTCCACTCCATCTTAGCAACACAAAGTTGAAATTGCTCCATAATCTCTACAATAACATTTATAGTATTCTCATTAATAATAATTTCTCCTTTTTTTATCTGTTCAATCGCTTCATCCTTTTCACTTGTATTGACTTGTTCTATAATATATCTATTAATTGCATTCATAAAAATGAACATATGAGCTTCACAATCATCAGGTTTTTTCATCATTGCTTTCTCTGAACTAAAAGCTTCAAAACACTCTTTAAGTCCCTTATCATTTCCATATGCTTGAAAATCATTTGCTTTAAAACTCATAAGAACATTAATTCGAGATTTTTCCAATTGTTTTCTATTCTCTTTTATTATCTCTGCATTTTTGACCACATCTTCATTCATCAATTCTTTTATTTCCGATAAAGTCTCATTATATTTTGCAAAATTCTCTTTTAATTGAGCTAACCATTTGATACGACTACTGGAAATATTACTGTTTTGAATATTTCTATATGTTACAAACAGTGTTCCCAACATTGTTATTAGTACTGGGACAATATAAATCAAAAATTCTGGCATAAAATCATTCCCTTTCAAAAAGTTCTAGTTAAACAAGGTATCATGTAATTTTTTTGCATAGCCATCAGTCATATTACAGATAAAATCAACAGCCATCTTCAACCGATAATAATCCTTTTCAATTTCTAAACTGGTTTCCGTCTCTCTTTTATATAACTCTTCTGCACTCCTTGGTAAATTATTGAACAAGCGCTCTTCATATTTGTTCATTGGTTCTTTATCATATTTTAAAACGACTGGAATAAACTCGGACAATAAACGATTTATAATATTAAAACCTAATACTTCCTGATCCAGTATTGTTTTCGTTTGAAAAACATATTCATAAGAAAATTCTTTTAAAGCATGGAAACATTTTACTTCATCACACTCTTCATTGATAATTTCACCATAAAAAGTACCTGCCATAATTTCTTCATAATGGTCAACAAAAGTTTTACTTGCACTTTGATAGACCTTTCTTTGTGTTTCTCTTAAAAACTCTTGGATAGCTGCTGCTTCTGAATTAATATTAATTAAAAATTTGTCTATTCCAGTTCTATCATCAATAAAAGATTTTATTTCTCGATAACTATATAAACCATAGTTATATGCATCTTCAATATCTGAAAATGTATAAGCTAAATCATCTGCCGCTTCAAGTAGAAAGACCAAAGGATGACGATTACCAGTTGTTCCAGTTACAATCTTAATATTTTTAAAAACCTGTTCTTCCGAAAAGAAACAACCAACTTTTTTTGTTAAAATATTCTTTTTATCTAATTGATCTGCACTAGCAGTATATTTAATTACCGCATCCAAAGTCGAAGCGGTCAGATTCATTCCTTTTTCTGAAGAATCATTATCATTGTGTAGCTTCGTCAACAAGCGAATAGTTTGAGCATTTCCTTCAAACTGTAAAAAATCTTCTTTTTGTTGCTCAGTAAAAGAGGACCAGCACTTTAGTAAAGGAGCACTTTTACTAAACCAAATTCGAATCGCTTCTTCCCCAAAATGACCAAAGGGAGGATTTCCAATATCATGAATTAGAGCTGCAGTTTCTAATAAACGGTAGCTCTCGTTTAATTCAACAATCACTAGTCCGTTCTTATTTAATTTGGTGATGACAGAAGTTAGCAAATCCCTTGTGTGCATTGCAACTTCTAAACTATGAGTCAAACGAGTACGAACAAAATCATTTCTCTCTAATGGAAAGACCTGAGTCTTATCTTGTAAACGTCTAAAAGAGTCGCTTTTAATAACTCGACGATAATCACTATTAAAAGCTACACTTAAATCTAAAAGATAATTTTCGTGTGTTAATTTATCATTTGGACAAACTTTGTCGTTCTTTGAAGAAATTCTAAACGTTCCAACTAACCGATTCCATTATTTGTAACCTCCATTTTCTTTTTCTAAATATAAAAGATTGTTATTTCCAAAATCACTATTTTTAATCATATATCAGAACACATTATATCAAACAAATAAACTAATTGTAAGTTATTTTCATTAAATAAAGATAAATCATTATCATTTTATGAAATATTTTCTCTATATAATAGTTAAAAGTATAACATCTATAAATTCATTAGTATTAAAAATTTTATCTAAACCTTTGTTTTTTTTACATTACAAAGAGGCTGCTGATTGTATTTACAATCAAACAGCCTTTTTTGTATGTATAATTCTTTATAGTACATAAATTTAAACTTCTTCATCTATATTTTATACTCTAGTTGATTCCCCATCAAAATCATACTTTCTCTTATGTTCATGAGGATATTCAAGATATCTTTTAAGTTTTATTCATACGGAAACCTTCTTGCGTAATACGAGTTGGGTCAATGCTTTACAATTTGCAACTTGGACTAAGCCTGCACTAAATTCTACTTCACACGCTTCACAATCAGAAAAAATAGTTGCTGAATGAGCATTATATTCATGAAACTTCCTCAATTTTTCTTGACGTTTCTCAATAGTTTCACACGCATTGATATAACGTCGCTCTAAATCTGGTCGTGTCGTTTTGGCTATGCTCATTTGTTGGTCAATATCACGTTTGACCTCTTCAAACCGAGCGATTTGTTCCAAAATTTCATCTTCGATCGTATCAATGCCACAAACCATGCTCTGATAGTCGCTTATCAAGCGTTTATTCGCACTTTCTAGCGCTTCTCCTGTCATTATAGCAGATTGGCACAACGGTGTGTACGCTACCATAAAATAGCTTTTCGCTGAATCATAGGCTTTACTGGATAAGGGCGCTGATAAAAAGGATTGAATACTCGTTTGCAGTGAAGCGATTGCTTGGCTCGCTTGATTATTCATCCGAGCGGCTTGATTCGCCTGTGCTTGAACTTCACCGATATAAAAATCAAGTCCCATTTTGTTGTTCCTCAAGTTCTCTTTACGCTTTTTTAGCCAGTTGCAAAGGAGGTTAAATTTGAAGGGTTTATAAAAAATTTTTTGTTATTTTTCCTTATATATAAGAGAGAGGATTTTAGGTGTTATTTAATCATAGAATGTAAGATTTTTTATTGCGAATTGCTATTTATTTCGGTATACTAACATCTATAGGATAGAAATAATAAACAAGGAGAACAGCGGACTTTCACTCAGCCAGAAATGAGCGAATTAGTGGCTGTTACTCCTAACGATAAAACTAAATAATTGGCACTTCCTGATCTGGCTACCAACCAAACTAGTGAAGTTTTGATTAAACAGTACGACCTGCTTAAGCAAATCGCCAATAGTGTACGTCAAATTCTTATTTTTACATACTTTTGTCTACCAGAAGACCACAACTCTTCTCCTTTCAAGTACAAACGAGTAAAAATAGCCGTTCTTTGACTTGCCTATTGTCAACGATTGCAGGGAGTCTGTGATCGTTTTTTTGTTGCTATCCTATAAACTTTGAGAAAAAGAATAAAAAAAATAGGCACTTCACTCACCGGTACCACCCAGTGAATGAAGCCCCGAATAGATATTACGACCTATCTATCCAAGTTGCCTGATTACTAGTACCGTAGCACTAGCTTCTTTATTGTACCTAATTTTTGTAAGAATTTCTAGACAGTTTTTGAAATTTCTTCAAATTGGGCTAAGAAATGCGCTATAGTCTGTTAGTCATCCCAACGATAGAGACGGCAATCTCTATCGTTTTTTCTTTTTCTTAATTGTTGATTGTTGCTTAACTAAACAATAAAAAGGAGAACTTACTTATGAAAAATTCTGCACTTTGTATTAAAGCTGTTCCTTATCAGGATATTATTGATCTTAGAGATACGGTTGAACGATTGCAATCATGGCAAGAACCTTTGGCGGTTTTGGATAAGTATTTTACGAATCCGAATACGCTGATTAATAAGAAACAAGTTGTGAAAGATTATTATGCTTGTTCAAAACTTTTCCAAACTTTTAATACAGAGTTTAAAAACCTCAACTTAACTGCTGAAAAACAAGTGTTGACCATTCAAAAGGGTCATAAACAATAGTAGCAAAGAAGTTAAGATAAGGTTATTTTTAGGTTTATTCCCATTTTCTATTACATTCACTTAATAAAAAGTGAAAACGGCTAAATCTTACAAAGTATTAGCGAAAGCTCAAATTTCAATCCACTCACTCAATAAAGAGTGAGACATAGTGATGGTAAACAAACTCTCAATGTCACTGTCATTTCAATCCACTCACTCAATAAAGAGTGAGACAACAAGAGGCCGTACCTCCTATTGTGAGTCAAAGTATTTCAATCCACTCACTCAATAAAGAGTGAGACACCAGTAGAAAGCAGATCAACTAAAAAATAGTAAAATTTCAATCCACTCACTCAATAAAGAGTGAGACATGAAGATCCTGACTGGTATCAAAAACCTGATACATTTCAATCCACTCACTCAATAAAGAGTGAGACTTGACAATTCCGCCTAACCATTATAAACTAAAAAAATTTCAATCCACTCACTCAATAAAGAGTGAGACCGAAATTGTAGAAGATATTGAGGAATATTTAGCCATTTCAATCCACTCACTCAATAAAGAGTGAGACAGCGATGCCAAAATGATTACAGCCTAGGTCCACTATTTCAATCCACTCACTCAATAAAGAGTGAGACCAATGACAAGGGAGAGAAATTAGTATGTTAAAAGTATTTCAATCCACTCACTCAATAAAGAGTGAGACGTTTCTTCGTCCGAGTACATAACTATTAAAACATGAATTTCAATCCACTCACTCAATAAAGAGTGAGACGGTAAATTTATCGCAGAAGTAGTGAAGTGCTATGATTTCAATCCACTCACTCAATAAAGAGTGAGACTCCAAAGGTGGTATGTTTTTTCTTGCCAATTCATGATTTCAATCCACTCACTCAATAAAGAGTGAGACTGTCAAGGATCAGGCAAAACCTCAAGTATGATCATTTCAATCCACTCACTCAATAAAGAGTGAGACCAAAACCTTTATCTAAAAAGTCCCAATTTTCAGATTTCAATCCACTCACTCAATAAAGAGTGAGACATAGTAATGATTTTTATGAGTGATGTTAAATAAAATTTCAATCCACTCACTCAATAAAGAGTGAGACTGGGTGTACTTAAGAGTTCGGTCGGCAGTGCTGTAATTTCAATCCACTCACTCAATAAAGAGTGAGACAATTTTTACCTTTGAAGAATATAATGAATTAAGCATTTCAATCCACTCACTCAATAAAGAGTGAGACATTACAGAAATGGGCGGTGATCCTTTTGACGGTATTTCAATCCACTCACTCAATAAAGAGTGAGACATGTAATCATGACTTTTACACAAGGTAATGTATTAATTTCAATCCACTCACTCAATAAAGAGTGAGACCATTTTTATCTATAGTTTCATAAATTCTTTTTAAAATTTCAATCCACTCACTCAATAAAGAGTGAGACTAAGGACGTTTTGCGGACGGTTACACAACAGAGATTTCAATCCACTCACTCAATAAAGAGTGAGACGAAGTACGTTGAACGGTCATTTGAGCGCTCGAATCATTTCAATCCACTCACTCAATAAAGAGTGAGACAAAAAGTCCCAATTTTTAGGAATTATTAAACTAAATTTCAATCCACTCACTCAATAAAGAGTGAGACCATTTACCATTTCACCAAGATTCAACTTTTTAAATTTCAATCCACTCACTCAATAAAGAGTGAGACTTTTTAGGCGTTGAGTAGTAGGAAATGATTGTCTATTTCAATCCACTCACTCAATAAAGAGTGAGACAGAGTTTGATAGTTTGAAAGATTTTTTCCGTAGTATTTCAATCCACTCACTCAATAAAGAGTGAGACTTGCATGTCCGAGTACATAACTATTAAACCACAGATTTCAATCCACTCACTCAATAAAGAGTGAGACTTGCATGTCCGAGTACATAACTATTAAACCACAGATTTCAATCCACTCACTCAATAAAGAGTGAGACGTTGTTTTATTTTTGCTTATTTGTCATATTTATCAAATTTCAATCCACTCACTCAATAAAGAGTGAGACCATTAATTCTTTGTTCTGATTGGTTAATCATATCAAATTTCAATCCACTCACTCAATAAAGAGTGAGACTGGTCCATTCTTTGTCAATCACAAATAATGCATCATTTCAATCCACTCACTCAATAAAGAGTGAGACGCTCATTTAAAATGGGTTGCATTACGCTCCCAAAATTTCAATCCACTCACTCAATAAAGAGTGAGACCGTGAAAATAGTTGATATTAGTAACATTTTGATATCTTTATTCATTAGAAATAACTTTAAGATTAAAATAAGATTAGAAAAACGAACGAATATCATCTATTTTCGACTAATTTTTGGTGCGGATCTCCTAGGGTTTTTATGTGCACTATAGGTTCGCACCTAAAAAATCAAACAATTGTTATATCAATTTTACCACAACCAAATGTAGTATTCCTACCAATATGTAGCAATTGTGCTAAATTTAACAACGGAATAAAGGGTGTTAAGTCACCTTCAAATGTTAACATACCTAAAATACCAGTAAAGTCCATTTTCTTATTTCGTCGTGTAGAATAACGTTTTAATTCATATGGATAAATCAATGATTCTGATAATAAAACAGCTTGAGCTAATAAACAAATATCTTCCACTTCCTTCAAGTCTACATGACCACCATATCGTTCTGTTAATTCTATAATTCTTTTGGAAATATTTCGAATAATAGTGGCAAAATCTAGTTGCGTAACTAGTTTTCCTTTTCTTCTAATTCTTAAAGGTGTTTGCAATTGGATAGCGCACCACTTCCCTTCTTGATACTCAGGAAAAATATCCACTGCATTATCTATCGCTGAAATTAATTTTGGCTGCTCACACTGCCAAATCAATGATAAATCTATCCCATGAAAAATACGATGTATACGAAATGGCAATCTTCTTGCGCCTAATTCTAATTTATTTCTTTCAGCTAGTATCGTGATGATTTTTTGATACCAAGAAGTCGCATGACCTAATAAAACAAATGAAAAAAACAACTTATCTCCTTTTTTGTACTTTTGCTTAGGTTTTGGTGGCTCAATAATATAAGGGTTCACTGTGTGTGCTGCAGAATGACTAGTATGATTATTTTCAAAAAGATCATAATAAACCTGTTTGTCTTTTTGTAAGGCCCAGCCTAATGCGCCCCTTAACGTAGAACCTAAAAATGAAGGTAATTCTCCATCTTCTTGACATTCCAAACAAATAAGTAATGGTAAATAAGTAAAGCTAAACAATGGCATTGACTTAGTCATTTTGTTGTCTAACCTCCGAAATTTCTATCATTCCATATGGCAATAATGTACTTTTATCAACAAATAAACCAGATTTAACTTCCTTCTCTGAATTAACCAAATGAGACAATAGCAAGCCTTTATAGCCACCAACGATCAATAGATATTTGTCAGTAGCCTGCTCAGATTTCTCTAATACTTGTTTTACCTGATTTTTTACACTAATAACTGTTGCATCATATTCTTTTTCAGTTGTCGCTTGTTCAAGTGTTTCATACCATTGCTTTAATAATTGAACTGACATTTTATGCTGTTGTTTTAAACAATTTATAATAGACTGCTGACTGAATAGTTGACCAGAAAGAGTGACATTTTCTTGACACATTTCAATGTCAATATTTTTAAAAAAAGTACCTACTTTTATTTTTTTTTCATCTGTAGCCAAGTATTGTACTTTGACCAATTTTTGTAAAATTATATGATGGTATGGAACCAAAATATCATCCACTAGTAATTTGTAAGTGCCTTCTATTCCTCTCCTTAATACACCTTTCATTGACGAACCTGGAATATAATACTGTATACGTTCCGAAGGTTGCTCATAGTTCTCATACATACCATAACGAGAAAATGGATAAATGATGCGAATGCTGTTTGTTGTTTCTACACTTTGATCTGACTCCCCCTGCTTTTCTCCACATTCCTGATTAACATTTCCCAGGTCATCAATGAAATATGCTTCCTTTTCTCTAGGTGAAAAAATGACTTTAGATAAGGTAGTTATCTTATAAGAATATTTAAGCAAATGATTCATATGTGACTCCTTTCAAATCAGGCATAGGATACAAAAAACTCTGCCCAAAGGTAATCGCGTTATTTTTTAAATGGGATGGGGTATTTATTGATTTGCTAATTTGTTCTTTCTGATTATTCTCTTGCGCAATTATGCTCCCCGCTCCAATAAAGCTAATAAACTGTTTCTTTGTTTTCTGATTTCTTTCACCATAATTTTCATACCCACGTCGTTCTGAAGTATAAATTTCAATAAAAGAGCGATCAAAATCAAACTGATTAGGTAAAAGCAAGCCTAGATTTAAAAATAGTTCTGCCTCTGGAAAAGCTAGATTTTCTTCTACTTTAATCGCTGAAATAGTATACGAATTTAAACCTTGAGAACTCCTTGGCCCTAATGTAAAAACTCGTTCTTCTACTTGTGCTTGTTCTATAAAAGAAAGCAACGGCTGAATTTTAGCATTCCCTGTGAAATAAAAACAAAATTCCGTTATCTTTTTAACACTATCCTTACTATTTTTTTCGATCACAGTAATTTCTGGTACTGAAAAAATATTTGGGGGTAATCCTGGCAAATCATATCGCAAACTTTCAATAGAAGTATGAATTTGTTGGCTATCTATGATCTGAACAAATGGGTAGATTTGAGCTATTTGTTTAGGATTTACGCAAGCCACCGTCAATTCTTTTTTTTGTAAAAAGTGACGTTTTTTTATATTTTTATATATGAGCTTTTCTCCTTCTATTCTGCTACTCAAATAAACTTTAGGAATAGGATAATAATTATTAGGTAATAAATTAGACAAGGAAAAATCCAATTGATATTCTTTTACCTGTTGAACAAATTGGCTAGCATGATCCTCCCCACTTTTTTCTGCATAAAGATAAGTCAATGCACCAAATAATTGATGAGAATCTGGTAAGTGCGTCATTCTCCCTAAACTTTCCATAGTAATTTTGTACGTCATTATTTTAGACATGACCCATGTCCTCCATTGCGGCAATAATCTCTACTCGACCGTAACCACGACTGCCAGAATTTCCTAAGCGATGAAAGCCTTCATTAAATAGTTGAAAACATTCTTCTAGAAGTGTAATAGTTAATTGGATAAACTTGTCCGGCTCTTCTAATTTATTTATATTTTGAAATAAAATACTGCCTTTGAAAGTAACATTGGGACAAACTGTTTTATAGGTTCGAGGCACAGCCGAAAGGTCATTGGATTGTTGATCGAAGCGCACAGAATTTTTTGAATCTATTGAAAAAATCGGCTGATTTGCTTCTTTCTTAATATTCATATCAGAGAATAGTAACTTAGGCGTTTGATTAAATCCTTCTATTCCAAATACATATTCTGCAGAAGCATTTTGTATAACAGATGCTACTTTTTCGTTCATTTTATCAAATTGTTCTTGTTCAATTTTAGGAAAATGCTTAGCTTCTTTTATTAACGTTTTTAAGTATTCTTGATAGATAATTGTCAGTTCTCTATACGCTTCGCTGTTTTCCAGTTGCTTGACTGAATGTCTTAAAGCACCTTTAAACGATGATCCTGGGATGTACGGATTCTCTTCATAGTCTGTTACTGTGTAAGAATCAATCCCACCTATCTCATAAGCTGTAGGCGATCCTCCGATAAATAGGTTAGATTTAGTCGTAATACTCACTGGTAGTTTCATTTTTTTCCTCCTTTTTTTATTTTTGTTTTAAATGTAATGCTTAGTTGATCTAATTTATAAAAAAGTAATAAGCTGTCTATCACATCATTTGTCCATTCCCCAGAAGCCATTTTCTCCTCTAAACGCACCTTATCAAAACACAAATTTGATGGTGCTCTATTCAATAATTCACGTTTTTCATCAATCTCTTGAATCTCTTCTTTTGTTTGTGTATTCATTGACTGAATCATTGCAATGCTTCTTTGATAACTCTCTGGTGTTCTTTCTTTTTCTAATTTCTTTAATCGATAAAACATAGATGAACCGATACGAAGTTTTCGATGAACCTGGGGCCGATGTTTTATTCTATTTGAAGAAGGTTTGTAGCTTTCTTTTTTTATAAATAAACTACCTAAAGACTGGGGATTTTCTACCTGTAAAGAATGCGTATATAAATAATCTATAGAACGATTTAATAAAAGAGTCGCACCTTTCTGCTGTAAGGTCTTGGGATATTTTTCTTTTACATTATTCTCTAGTGTAATTAATTGAAAACGAGGGGTAGAAAAAATCAAAAATAAACGCAGATAAGTTCTCAATTTTTCGAGATGTTTATTATCAAAAACTAATTTTTTCCCTCTTCCTTCTCTTTTTTCCTTTGGCTCTGACAATAATTCAATTAAAATCGTTAATAATGTAAATTCCGCTTTTTGTAGTTCCCAATCATTGCTGCTCCATGTTTGGGGCAATAAGTGATTAATAACAACATTAGAGCATCTCAATGGCTGCTCTGTGATTTCTGGTGTCGTAATTTTCTCTAAAAGGGTATAGAAAAAGCGATTGCTCGCTAAATCATCCTTTTGTTTGTCTTCAAGTACTTTTAACGCTGTATTCATCTTTCTGATTGTTTGTACAAATAAATAATAGCTTAACTTATCCGACTGTTTTTTCCAGAACACACTTTGATATTCTTTGTCTAAGATATCAAAAAACACCGCATGATTCAGGCATATTTTTATATGAGATGCCGTGAATGGGACATTTTCTACTAAGGGTGCATACTCTTTTTTTGCAGTATCTAATTGTAAATTTACTCGTTCATAATAGTAGCGAAGCGGCTCACGATTAAAACTAATATCTATGCCTATACTTGCTGATAAGTTTGGAATGTTAGTTTGAAATTGATTATTAAGACAATCAATTTTATTATTTAGTTCATAAAGAATTTCTTTACATAGTGTAATCCCATTCAATAAGTGCGGGATCGCCACTATAAAGAAAATATCGTCTCCTGCAACATAAAGTGGGAAAATCTTAAAATTATTTTCTTTGCTTGTATTATTTTTTACATGCTCGTTTACCTTCTTGGTTAATCGATGCAATGTTGGTAATGAAATCACTTCATTTAAAATATCGCTTAGCTGCACATATTGCTGACAGCTTTTCATCTTTTTAAACAGCAACCCCATCCCATCTAAATCCGCCTTTATGACCGCAGTTCGAAAATGATTGTTATTTACTTCTATCAGTTCTGTTTCTGGGGACAAGTCATTTATCGTTTCAGAAAAATAAGGATACTCAGTCAATGGTATTTCACTTCGTTTATCTGCTCTTTCTAGCTCCTTAGAATAGGTAAATAGAAGCTCTTGATTACGATTAATGATGCTGTTTAAACATTGGCTTTGTTTTAATTCACTTGTACACTGCTGAATTGCCTTTAATTGATCGCCTTGAAACGGTGCAGAAGGAATACAGATATATTTTAATAATAATTGTCCCTGTAACTCCACATAATATTTTTGAAACAGATCATCTAACAAAGAAAATACTTCTGCTTGAGATAAGCCTGTTGTAAAAATATACTTTCCAGAACAAGACAATAAATAATGATTCTCTTCTTTTGAAAATCTTTCTTGAATATCTTCTTGAAATTTACTTGAGACAAATTCTGAAGATGAAATAACCTGACTTAATGTTTTATTATTTGTCTGGCTTTCCTGTGCTTGGCTACTTAATTTGTAGTACAAAAACGTTTGAACTTTGTCAATCGAAACAGCAACAACATTCTTTTTCACTAATTTCCACCTACTTTTGGTGCATTCTTTTGAAACATTTTTACATATTTTCTATGAGGAAACATCATTGGATTGTTAATTAGCATTAATAATTGGTTTAACTGAAAATGAAAGGATAGTAATGGATTCCCCTCAATTTTATATTCTTTTAGTGTTACTGTTTCCAGGTCTGTTCCTTTTTCTTTTACTTTTTCTAGCTTTTCATCATTAGAGTCTATTGTATGAAAATTTAATGCCGTAAACCATTCCCACAATGTGCGATCAGGAGCATAATCAATTAAGATTTTTTGGGTATTTGCATTTGTCGAAAGAATAATATCAAAGTATTTTTCTAAATAGGCTTTTTTCTTAGTATCAGGAATACTTTTTACACATAAAATCCGAATAGGTCGTGTGGATTGTTGAGTAGAGGCAGCCTCTGTAGAAATATAACTTGCTAACCGAGCAATGCTTTCATTATGTGTTTTTAATTGCTGGATTGCTTCGTACCAAGGTTTAATTATTTTATCCTCTGGAACAACGCTCTTACATTCCACTACAATAGCAACAGCTTCGATAGGAATAAACTTTATTTTCCCATAGCAAAAAATATATGGGGTATACATTTCGTCTATAATGGCTAAATCAACTTCTCGAGAAATTTGTCCTTCTGAATCAATAATAAAAACCGAATGCTCAATCACAAATTTTTTAGGAATCGACTGTCTAAACAGATCCTGCCAAATTATTTCTCTCATAGTACCAATCGTTGTGCCATGTTTGTCATGAACCATATCTAATTGAGCAACAATTGATTTTTCCAATTGCTCATAATTTTTCCAAATATTTTTTATAACCGTCTCCCCTGTTAATACTTGTTCATCTGACATAATAAACGCCTCCTAAAATATAAACAATGTGTATTTAATTATATCATCAAAATAACATAATGTGAACATTTGAAAAAATTAAATGTCAATTTATCAGCTCATTGTTCTTGTTTTATATTACGGTCACAGTTTAATAGTGAAAAATCTTTATGTTTACTAAAACTTCAATTAAAGTTATTTTGCCGACACATGTGAAAAAAAGATGTTATCTTAAATTGAAGATAGGAATCATACTAATCGATTTCATTCTTTGGATTTTCTTCACCAACATTAGTTAGTTGATAAAGAACCAAAAAAAATAATCCAGATACCAATCAAGTTGACTGGTATCTGGATTTTTCGTTAGGACTTACGTCCCAAACGCATCAAATCTTGCTTATATGACCTTATTTCCCAGTAATCGAATCCCAAAGTCCACTAAAGAATCCTTTGATATTCGCCCAAAGACCTTTAGATTTCTCTTGAATTTGTTCTTTCGTTTTAGACAAATCTAATTGATTCACAAAGTCTTCAAAAATATTTTTATCTTTCATATCGCTCATTAAGGTAGTCAATTCTTTGACCTGATCTGTTGACATGACATCTTTGATTCCTTGACTTTGCAAAGCATTTTCAACAGTTTGTTGAATATCTGCTTGGGTTAGATTTTTACCATCAGCAGTTTTTGCAGCGAGTTCTTTTTTCGCTTGTTCTTGCGCTACATTTAAAGCTTTATCAGAATAACCGTCTTTGTTCTTATTTTCTTCTGTGATTTTAGATAGTACGTCCATTTCATCTTGGGCTACGCCTACGCGATCTCGATTGATGATTCCACCAGATTCTTCGACAATTTTATAGACGCCCGCTAAAGCTCCCGATCCATCGATCGGTACTGCTGAAGCAACGGTTAGCTTAGCATCTGATATACCAGCTGTTAGTGCTGCATTTTGATATTGGGCTTCTGTAATTTTTGTGATATTTTTAGGCGTTGCAATATCTACAGAGATTCCAGAACCTTTTTTCTGTGTTTCCATACGAACAGAGCTGTAAACAGCCCATTCTGGTGTAAATCCACCATCAGGAATAAAACTCATCAAATCTTGTCCTGTCGTTGTATATTGTGGTGTTTCGCCTTTAATTCCTAATTCTTTTAAAGTAAAATCTTTTTGTTCTTGTGTCAATGCATTTCCCAATGCAACCGCATTGATTTGTAATTCTTGCTCAGAACTTTGAGTTGTTTCCGTATTACTAGTACTGACTGATGAATTTTCTACTGAACTGCTTTGTGCAGTTGCAAAAGCTGTTTTTCCATTGTATAAACCTGTAGAAATCAAAAGTACTGTCATTGCTACAGCAATTTTTTTTTGTGTATATTTCATAGTAACCTCCTAAAGATTTACTTGTTGATTACTATACAACAATAAGTTTAGTTATTCCTTAAGTATGCTCAGTTTTAAGAAAATTTTATTATCTTTGCTGATTCAAAAATACATCCTTCTTTGTGAGTAAACCTATGACAAAAAAGTTTTTCTTAAAAAGAATTCATTTTTAAATCGTTCAAAACTAAAAAAGGACAAACGCAACATCTTCAAAATAGGATTAGATTTCCAAGATCAATTAGGTATCTAACTTATTTTCGAAGTGTAAACTTTTGTCCTAAATTTCTAGAAATTATTCGATTCAAAAACATTTCTATCAAATTCATCTGTTTTAATACCAACAATAATTGATGAATAGACATTTCCCATAACATTTAGTGGTGCTCTTGTTAAAGAATAGAAATAATCTAAACCTGCAAAAATAGCTACCCCTTCAATCGGAATACCGATCATTTGAAAAACAATTGCCATAGAAACAATTCCACCACCTGGAACGCCTGGATTTCCGAAAGATGCAACGACTGAAAATACTCCTAACAAAATAAGATTTTGTGTTGTAAATTGGATATCAAATACAGATGCACAAGCTACAGCAGAAACAATATTCGAGATCGGCGAACCGTTTGTATTTAATGCATTCCCTAAAGGCAAAACAAAATCAGATATTCGTTCTTTAACACCCATTTTTTTAGGTACATCACCCAAGGATACTGGTAATGTTATAGCCGAAGAAGTAGTCGTCACAGCTATTAACATGATATTTAGACTATTTTTAAGAAGTTTAACAATACTTAATCGATACCTTATAGCAATATAGAGGGTATACAAAACGAAGAATATAATATCTAATAAACTTACAATTATAATTACCTGAACAAGTGATTTCAATGCATCTATCCCACTTGTTCCAATGACACCAGCAAGCATCGCCGAAATCCCAATTGGTGCATAAACCATCACAATGGAGACGATCTTCATGATGACTTTTCTTAAGCCTAATATCAACTCATAAAGTGCATTCACACTTTCAAAACTTTCTTTCATTATATTTACAGAAATCCCAAATAAAGCTGCAAAAACAATAATTTGAACGATTACGCCATCTGCAAGTGCACCAACTGCATTATCTGGAATAAAATTTACAATGGTTTCTTGAATATTACCACCAGCAACCGCTCCTTTATATGCATCTGAATCTGGTGCAGTCAAGGTTAAATTAATCGGGATTATTTTTACTGTTATAATCGATAAAATAGCCGCCAAAGAAGTGCTGACAAAAAATACACTCAATGTTTTGAGCCCAACTGTCTTTAATTCCTTTAAAGGTAAGGAAGCTGTTGCTTCAACAATCGAACAAAAAATTAACAAAGGCACACACATCTTGACTAATCTCAAAAAGATATCACCTAAAAACTTTAGACTTTCCGCATTTTCTCCTATTACAAAGCCTATGATCAAGCCTATTATAGAACCGATAACAATCCTTGTAGATAAACTAGAGTTTTTTATTTTATTTAAAATCATTTTACTCATACTCCTTTTCAGTCAACAAAATAGTCACTAATTTTTTGTGGTGGATAATTAAATTTACCAATCTTACTTTGCGATAGATTACACTCTACAAATAATTTAGCTAATTTTACTGATACTGAAACAGGATCTATAACTGGAATTCCTATTTCTTCGCTTAATGAATCAGCATACATAGCAAATCTAGCACCACCTAATACAACGGCCTCCGCACCATCTTCTTCGATCATTTTGATGATTGTGTTTTTTAGCGATTCTTTTACAGTATTGTTTGTGTTCACATTTTCCGTATCCATTTCAATACCTCGCACTGATGCAAGTTTGCCTTCTAAACGAAGTAAATGTGTAAGATCTTCTTGATAAGGTACATTTTGTTTAAAAACAGTTAAAATTGAGTATCTATGCCCTAGCATGGTAGCAATGACTTGTGATCCTTCTGCTATTGATATAACTGGAATAGCTAATGCTTCTTTTAAAGCAAAGAAGCCAAAATTTCCGAACCCAGCTAATACGATTGCGTCTGGTTTCACTTCCTCTGTATAATCTAGGAGTCCTCGCACAAACGACCATACAGATTGATAATCACCAAATGTACAATCGATATGTTTAGAACCTTTTGGATTAGTATATGGGATCAATTCCACTGATGAATCATTAAACCCTTTTTCTGCTGATTTCATTAAAACATTTGTTAATTCTGTATTGCTATTTGGATTAGCCACAATAATTTTCATTTAAATCTCCTTTTTCATAAACTTAATTTGTTTTTAGAATATAGATATGGCCGGTTATCAACTAACTGTTCATAGGCTATTTTTCGATCTAATACGTCTCCTAGTATCAAATAATCTTGCCACCGATCAACTTCTTGATACTCAATATTTATTGTCGAACGCCACATCCCCTCTTTTATAAACATATCAATTGTCTTGATACCGTCATCAACGGAAATCGCAGGCCAATTCTTTTTAATGATATTTCTACACGCTTCTCCTCCATTTTCTAACAAATAAGATGTTCCTTTTTGAAGCCCAACAGCGAATTTTTCAAATTCATCTAATTTACTTTCAACTGTTTCAGGTAAACCGTAATAAACACTCCACGGTATATTGCTTCCTTTTCTAGTTAAATCACAAAAATTAAATCCTACCTGTCGATCAATCATAGAATGAGCAACATCTGGTTGGACAACAATAAAATCACCAAATCCTTTTTCAAAAAGATCACAGATCATAGAGGTTGAGAAATCATGAATAAATCGAATTTTGCTTGGGTCAGCACCACCTTCTCGAGCGCTACCGACAGTCATTAAATAATGACCAGCTCCGTCACCTCCAGAAACAAGTACTCTTTTTCCTTCTAAATTCTTCCAATCAAATCCCCCTGTCAATCTTTCTCTTGAAAGAATAACTAATGGACACTTAGACGCTATTTTTGCAACTGACGTGTATTTTTGAATATTCTGAGAATAAATCATCGGCAGCCACATTCCACCTAACACAACATCTGCCTGTCCATTTTCTAAATCATCAAGCCCTTTTGTCCAAGGATCAGGTAAATATGAACAAATGTTTAGGTTTTGTTCTTCAAAGAATCCTTGTTGTTCAGCAATATACTGTGGCATATAGTTCATTGATAATCCTGTTGCAGCAATTGTAAATGTAGTCAATTTATAAACGCTCCTTTTATACTATATTTAGGTTTTTATAGCAATAAATGCTAATTGTCCCTTGTGACCCGCTATTATAATTTTGTGGCTATTTGATTCAGTTGATATTTTGTACGTTTAAAATCAATCATTTCATTTTTTAAATCAAATTCAAATAAGACGTTTTTTATTTCTATACTTCTAGATATATTTTTCTAACTAACTCTCCCTAAATTGTAAGCGTTCTCCATTTTTATTTCATTGAACTATTTTACATTTTATTTATATTATTTGTTTAAAATAACCATTTATTACTAATTTTATACAAAAAACGATATATTATATATAATATATCGGTATAATAAGGCTATTTAAAAACTGTTTTGATGTACGATAATACACTTTTTTGGCAGCTTTCAAAAAGTATGTTGAAATTGTCAATTACTATTATCGATCGTAATTGCTGCTCTGACACAACAAACATGCTTAAAAGTGCTGAAGCTTGAAGAATCACATTTTTAACAAATGTAAATTTATCTCTTTTGTCTCAGCATAATTGGTAAAATAAAAAGGATTTCGCCATTCAGAACGGATTCTGAATGGCGAAATCCTTTAATACTTATTTATTTTGTATAATCTTTAACCAAGTCAATAACTTCTTCCATTGTATCGCAGTCATTTAATGCACGATCCGCAAGTTCAGCCATTTTCTTAGTATCTAGACGTTTCATCAAGCTACGCGTTTGAAGAATAGATGTCGCACTCATTGAGAACTCATCTAAGCCCATTCCTACCAATAATGGTACAGCCATTTGATCGCCACCCATTTCTCCACACATACCAGTCCATTTACCTTCTGCATGAGATGCGTCAATCACGTTTTTGATCAAACGTAAGATCGATGGGTTATATGGTTGGTACAAGTAAGAAACGCGTTCATTCATACGGTCTGCTGCCATTGTGTATTGAATCAAATCATTTGTTCCAATACTGAAGAAATCAACTTCTTTGGCGAATTTATCAGCAATTACAGCGGCTGCAGGAATTTCGATCATGATACCAACTTGAATCGTATCAGAAACTTTAGTTCCTTCAGAAACTAATTTTGCTTTTTCTTCGTCAAAGATTTTCTTCGCTGCTCTAAATTCTTTTAACGTTGCAACCATTGGGAACATGATACGTAAGTTACCATGAACAGAAGCACGAAGTAACGCACGCATTTGTGTGCGGAACATTTCGTCGCCACGTTCAGATAAACTGATACGTAATGCACGGTAACCTAAGAACGGGTTCATTTCATGTGGTAATTGCAGATAAGGTAATTCTTTATCTCCACCAATATCCATTGTACGAACTACGACAGGTTTGCCGTTCATTCCTTCAAGAACTGCAGTGTAAGCTGTATATTGTTCATCTTCCGTTGGGAAATCAGGAGAATCCATGTAAAGGAATTCTGTACGATATAACCCAACAGCTTCAGCACCATTGTTGTGTACGCCATCTAAATCTTTAGGTGTACCAATGTTTGCAGCTAACTCGATATGTTTACCGTCAGCAGTAACTGTTTCAGCATTTTTTAATTTTTCCCATTCAACTTTAAGATCAGCATACGCTTTTCCTTTTGCTTCAAAATCAGATTTTTCAGCATCAGTTGGATGAATGATAACATCGCCATCAATTCCATTAACAGCTAAAATGTCGCCTTCTTTCACTTTAGCAGTGATTTCTTTTGTTCCTACAATTGCAGGAATTTCAAGAGAGCGAGCCATGATCGCTGAATGTGATGTACGTCCGCCAATGTCCGTTACAAATGCTTTCACATAGGTGCGGTCCAATTGAGCAGTATCACTTGGTGTTAAGTCATGGGCAACCACAACAACTTCTTCGTTGATCATTGAAGGATTTGGAAGAGTAACACCTAATAAATGAGCTAAAATACGTTTGGCAACGTCACGAATATCAGCAGCACGTTCTTGCATGTAGGCATTATCATCCATTGCTTCAAACATACCGATATACATATCCGTTACTTCTTTTAACGCAGATTCAGCATTCACTTTGTTATCTTGTATATTTTGTTTGATTTGACCGATCATTTCAGGATCAGATAAAACCATCAAATGAGCATCAAATACTTGAGCTTCTTCTTCACCAAGGCTTTGCGCTGCTTTTTCTCTGATTGCTTTTAACTCAGTCGTAGATTTTGCTAGAGCATCATCTAAACGGCTTTCTTCAGCAGATGAATCATCTACAGATTTTTTGTCAAAAGATAAATCAGGTTGAACTAACAGGTAAGCTTTAGCAATAGCAACACCATCACTTGCGGCAATTCCCTTTAGCATTTCAGACATTATTCTGACAGTCCTTCTTTTTTCATAGTGTCTACGATTGCTGCTAATGCATCAGCTTCATCAACACCGTCAACTGAGATTGTTACGTCTGAACCTTGACCAACACCTAAAGACATAACGCCCATGATTGATTTAAGGTTAACAGATTTACCTTTGTATTCTAAGTTAATATCTGAGTTGAATTTACTTGCAGTTTGTACTAATAATGTAGCTGGACGAGCGTGAATCCCTGTTTCTGCTACGATGTGAAATTCTTTCTTTTCCATATAAATCGGTCTCCTTCATAAGTAAAATAATTTTTTATGTTAGGGTTTTCCTTTCTTGACACGTTTCAAAAGAAACTAGAATCTGGATAATACCCTTTCAATTTTTAAGATTACCATTTTTTGTGAGTAGTTACAACACTTTTCCCCTTTTTTTTATCAATTGAAATGATCAATTATTTTTCTTCCTTCATATAACGATATATAATTCGTCCATTTAATCCAGCTTCCCCAACAAAAGACATTCTATCTGGTAAATTTTTCCAAACCTCTCTAAAGGTTGTAAAATCTTTTGACTCTATAGTAAGTTCAGAAATAGTCCCTTCTTTTAAGGCATTGATTTGTTCTTCAAACGGATTTTCATGCATTGATTGATCACAGCTTTCACTTTTATTTTTGGACTGAAGATATTGTATGACAAAAATAGATATTTGTCTAAATTATACTGACGATCTAAAATAAGCAAATCTTACTATTTTTATAAGAATAAACCAAGTATCCTGTTACAGTGATTCTTCCTATTATTCATCCTACTAATTAAAAGTTCAATTGCTTGATTCTTCTTCAAAAGATGCTATAATATTCTCAAAGGTCAAAAATGGTCAACAAACTATTTGACTTTGTAAAAAGGACTTTAATCTAAAATTTAGTCTCATTTTGAAAGGACGTGTTTTATCCTATGATCTGTCAAAATTGTCAACACAATCCAGCAACGATTCACTTATATGCAAATGTTAATGGTCAAAGAAAACAATTAGACTATTGCCAAAGTTGCTATCAAAAATTAAAAGCACAAGCAAATGATAATCAACCAACCATGTCTCAACAAGATCCATTTGGTTTTGGAAGTTTAGATGATTTATACCGTTCCCTCTCTCGTCAAATGCAAGAACAACAAGGAAATCCTAATGGTCAAGTCCCACCTACTCAATTTGGTGATGGCAACGGCTTTAATGGCGGTCAGCCTCCAAGAGGTGGTGCAAACCAAACTGATGGTTTATTAGGAGAATACGGTATCAATATCACTCAAGCTGCTAGAAACGGCGATGTCGATCCTGTTGTCGGCCGTGATGAAGAAATAAAACGTGTGATTGAAATCTTAAATCGCCGAACTAAAAATAATCCTGTCTTAATCGGTGAACCTGGTGTTGGTAAGACAGCCGTTGTCGAAGGTTTAGCACAAAAAATCGTCGATGGTGATGTCCCACAGAAATTATTGGACAAAGAAGTCATTCGTTTAGATGTCGTTTCATTAGTTCAAGGTACAGGTATCAGAGGTCAATTTGAAGAACGGATGCAAAAGCTGATCGATGAAATCAAGCAAGCAGAAAATATCATCTTGTTCATCGATGAAGTTCACGAAATCGTTGGAGCAGGTGCTGCCGGTGACGGTAATATGGATGCTGGCAATATTTTAAAACCAGCGCTTGCTCGGGGTGAGTTACAAATGGTTGGAGCAACTACCTTAAATGAGTATCGCATCATTGAAAAAGACGCTGCTTTAGAGCGACGTATGCAACCTGTACGTGTCGATGAACCGACTGTAGATGAAACAATTGCCATCCTTAAAGGGCTGCAAAAACGCTATGAAGATTATCATCATGTAAAATATACTGACGAAGCAATTAAAGCTGCTGCAACTTTATCGAATCGTTACATTCAAGACCGATTCTTACCTGACAAAGCAATCGATTTATTAGACGAATCTGGTTCTAAAATGAACTTAACGATCCAAATCGTTGATCCTAAGACGATCGAGAAAAAACTTGCAGATGCTGAACAACAAAAACAGCAAGCTTCAGCAGAAGAAGATTTTGAAAAAGCAGCCTACTACAGAGATCAAATCAACAAATTGCAAACAATGAAAGATAAGCAAATCAGCGATGAAGAAACACCTGTGATCGATGAAAAAAGTATCGAAGCGATCGTGGAACAAAAAACAGGTATTCCTGTTGGCGATCTAAAAGAAAAAGAACAAACACAACTGAAAAACCTAGCTGTCGACTTGAAAGCTCATGTCGTTGGACAAGATGATGCAGTCGATAAAGTTTCAAAAGCAATTCGTCGTAACCGCGTCGGTTTAGGCAAACAAAATCGTCCTATCGGTTCTTTCTTATTCGTCGGACCGACAGGTGTTGGTAAAACAGAATTAGCAAAACAATTGGCTTATGAATTATTCGGCTCAGAAGATTCAATGATCCGTTTTGACATGAGTGAATATATGGAAAAACATAGTGTATCTAAATTGATTGGGTCACCTCCTGGTTATGTTGGATATGATGAAGCCGGACAATTAACGGAAAAAGTTCGCCGCAATCCTTATAGCTTGATTTTATTAGATGAAATCGAGAAAGCACATCCAGATGTGCTGCATATGTTCTTACAAATCCTCGATGATGGTCGTTTAACAGATGCCCAAGGTAGAACAGTTAGTTTTAAAGACACGATCATTATCATGACAAGTAATGCTGGGACGGGCAATGTAGAAGCAAATGTCGGATTTGGTGCTGCTCGCGATGGGCTCACAAAATCTGTCTTAGGACAATTGAATAACTTCTTTACCCCAGAATTCTTAAACCGTTTCGATGGAATCGTCGAATTCAAAGCCTTGAGCAAAGAAAACTTGATGAATATCGTTACATTGATGTTAGACGAAGTCAATAATTTACTTGCCCATCAAAAAATTCATATTGAAGTAACAACTGATGTCAAAGAAAAATTAGTTGATTTAGGATACGATCCTGCAATGGGCGCTCGACCACTTCGTCGGACGATCCAAGAACAAATCGAAGACGGGATTGCCGAATATTTCCTAGATCATCCAGAAGATCATCAATTGATAGCTAAATTAGATGATGACGGAAAAATCATTGTTACTGGAAAAATCACTGAAAAATCTAGTGATACCAGTGAAGTCACGACAGAAGAAGAATAAAAAGTGAAGTCAATCAGGCAAACTGATTGACTTTTTTTGTGTTTTCCAAGACTAATTTCTTTTTATTTGAGCAAAAAGAAATTATAATTGAAATGTGTAGCATTTCGTTCAAATTTTAGAAAAGATTATTCTAGGTTTACCCAACAGTTGAATACTCTGCTTTTATTATTAATGTAAAAATCAACTACTATATTGAGGTGAGAAAAATGAAATTAGTAAATGTAACCAACAGCTACAAACAGCTAGTTAATAAACAATTAGAAAATACTGATGCATACTTTGTTAAAGTTTATTCAGCAGGAAACACAACCGTCGTGTATACAGAAGCTATTCAGCATGCTGAGATATTAATTATCAATAAAAAAAGAGCTGTTCGAAAAACTGAAATTAATGAAGTCTTGAATTACTTTTTAAAACGTATACCGAAAGAAAAATACAGTCGTGAGCAAATTTCAATAATTGAACTGAAAGATGTTGTAGAAATTTCAATCCCAATAACATCTAGTCTAATTGCTGGTTAAAAATTTACCCACTCTGATAGAGCCTGGAACAATTCTTGATGAGAATTGTTCCAGGTTTTTATTTTCAATTTTTTTCTACCATCCTCTACTATTTAGATATTGCTTTTCTAACAAGTCATTTCTTTTTTGTGAAAGACAATCCTGTTAGAAAATCTAGTAGCTCATATTTTTTATTTTCAGGTAATTCCATGATGACTGATAATAACTTTTGATCTATTGAAGATAAGCTACTATTGAAAAATTCAGATAAGCTCACTCCTAAAGCCTCACAAATATGAGTTAATGTTAGTAAAGATAATTTTGACGTATTATTTTCGATTGCAGAAATAAACGAAGGTGAAATGTCGATCGTTTCTGCCAATTGTTTTGCAGTCATATTATTTATTTTTCTTAATTCTTGAATTCTTTTTCCTATATTCATTTGTTCACCTCTATCAAATTAAGTCATAACTGACTTTTATTCCAAAAAAATTCATTTATAGATTCATTTCCTTATCTAATTATGATACTATTATATAGTTCGTTATGCAAAAAAAGGAAAAAGGAGTGTCAATAACGTATGTTATTTAGTATCAACAAAAATGAATGGTTAGGGAATGAAAAAAATGATTTATTTGCGGGGCTTGTGTCCTCCATTGCTATACTTCCAGAAGTTATTGGTTTTGCCATTATTGCGGGTGTAAATCCTATTTCCGCACTTTTTGCATCTGCCATCACACTATTCGTCATAACCTTTACCGGCGGTCGCCCAGCTATGGTATCGGCAGCTGCCGGCTCAATGGCTCTTGTCATTGCTTCTCTTATTGAATCTCATGGACTTAGTTACATGATTGCTGCGACTATTCTAACAGGATTCATTCAATTATTTCTTGGGTATATGGGTATTCATAAACTAATGAGATTTATTCCTCAAACGGTCATGTTTGGTTTCGTAAATGCATTAGCAATTTTGATTTTCCTAGCACAAATCCGACAACTTCCTAATCAAACAGTCTGGTCTTATATTATGATTTTTACAACAATTGTACTGATGTACATTATCCCTAAAATCATCAAAGTCGTTCCACCTGCACTAATCATTATTTTATTTATGACGATTATTTCCTTTATATTTAAAGACAATTTACAGACTGTAGGTAATTTAGGAGATATGAGTACCATCTCTCCTAGTATAGCTTTACCTGCGGTTCCTTTTACATTCCAAACGCTTTTAATCATCTTGCCTACATCGCTTGCTTTGGCAATGATCGGGTTAATTGAATCGTTATTAACGGTTCCCATTGTTGATAAAATGACAGATAGTCAAAGCGATAGTCAGCGGGAGGTCAAAGCACAGGGTCTTGGCAACATCATTACAGGTTTTTTTGGTGGACAAGCCGGTTGTGCAATGATTGGACAAGCTGTGATCAATGTAAAATCTGGAGGAAGAAAAAGACTGTCCACCTTCATTGCTTCTATATCGTTATTATTATTTATATTTGTTTTCAAAGATATTATGATTCAAATTCCAACTGCAGCTTTGATTGGAATTATGATAACTGTTTCAATCGAAACATTTGAATGGGAAAGTCTCCAATTAATACGGACCTTTGAAATAACTGAAAGTTTTATTATGATTGCAACGGTTGCTGTTATTGTGTATACACATAATTTAGCTGTTGGAATCATGCTAGGCGTTTTGCTGAGTGGGATAGTCTATTTCTTTTCCAAAAGGAAGAAGGCTATCTAGTATCATACAAATTAAAAATAGTCAGTTTCCAACTCAAGATAAACTCATTTTTTAAGGGTCCAAGGGATATAACTCGATTGGTTATATCTCTTGGACCCTTTTAATTATTTGCTGACTCGACTAACAATTAATGGCTTACATCAAACTTTTCAACTCAACATCAGGATATTTATCTGCAAACCAACGCATAGCAAATTGATTTTCAAATAAAAACAACGGCTGATCGAAACGGTCTCTTGCTAAAATATTTCGACTAGAACTCATTCGTTCATCCAAATCATTTGGATCGATCCAACGTGCGATTTTAGATCCCATCGGTGTCATGATCACTTCTGCATTATATTCATTCAACATACGGTGTTGGAATACTTCAAATTGCAATTGTCCAACAGCTCCAATGATGTATTCTTCAGTTAAATACGTTTTATACAATTGGATGGCACCTTCTTGAACGAGTTGATAAATCCCTTTATGGAATGATTTTTGTTTCATCACATTTTTAGCGCTGACTTTCATGAACAGCTCTGGTGTAAATGAAGGTAATTCTTCGTACTGAACTTTTAGTTTCCCTTCAAACAATGTATCACCTATTTGGTAATTACCAGTATCATAAATCCCGATAATGTCCCCTGCCACAGCTTCTTCCACATTTTCTCTAGCATCTGCCATGAATTGTGTCACATTGCTTAACTTTATTTTTTTGCCCGTTCTACCAAGAGTGACATCCATTCCACGCGCAAATGTTCCTGAACAAATACGGACAAATGCAATACGATCTCGATGAGCAGGATTCATATTCGCTTGGATTTTAAAGACAAACCCAGAAAACTCTTCTTCATAAGGACTGATTTCTTGTCCATCTTCTGTCTTATGAGCATATGGAGATGGCGCAAATTGTAAAAATGTTTCTAACATCGTCTGTACACCAAAATTTGTTAATGCTGAACCGAAGAAGACGGGTGTTTGATTACCATGAGCAATTTTCTCTGTATCAAATTCGTCCCCTGCTTCTACTAACAATTCAACCTCTTCCAACACTTGTTGGTATAAGCTATCCTTGTGCAGTGGTAAATCGCTTGAAATATCGCCATCCACTAATGGAATAAAACGTTTCCCATTATTGTTTTCAGGTCGATAAACTTCTACACGTTTATTGTAAATATCGTATAATCCTTCCAACCCTTTTCCCATACCGATCGGCCAGTTCATTGGATAAGATTCGATATCCAGCAACTCTTCTAATTCTTCAAGTAATTCTAATGGTTCCCGACCATCTCTATCTAATTTATTGATAAACGTAAAAATCGGAATTCCACGCTTTTTAACAACTTGGAATAATTTCTTCGTTTGGGCTTCAATACCTTTGGCGCTATCAATTACCATAACAGCACTATCTACAGCCATCAACGTTCGGTACGTATCTTCTGAAAAGTCCTCATGCCCTGGCGTATCTAAAATATTTACACGCTTTCCATCATAGTCAAACTGCATCACAGAACTGGTTACAGAGATCCCTCTTTGCTTTTCTATTTCCATCCAGTCAGATTTTGCAAAGTTTCCTGTTTTCTTTCCTTTAACCGTTCCAGCTTGGCGGATTGCTCCTCCAAATAATAAAAGCTGTTCTGTAATCGTTGTTTTACCAGCATCTGGATGAGAAATAATAGCGAACGTGCGGCGGCTATCTACTTGTTCTTTTAAATGTGGATTATTCATTCGTTGCTCCAATCTATCATATTTTTCTTAAAAAGGTCTGCATTTATCTCTTATGATTTATTTAAAGGACATTTACATTGGAAAAGTCTCCCTACTCTTTATTCTTCAACTAGTATAGTATATCATGGAATTACTCTAGTTTTCAAAGTCTTTAATCAAGTTTCAAACAAAATCGAAGAGACCAAAACAAAACTCAATGAATTTTGTCTTGATCTCTATTAATTGGGGAAGAAATGAACTTCTTAATTTATTTGCCAAAAACTAGTTTTAGTACTAAGATTTACTTTACACTTTATTAAATTAAGTATAAAGTTAGCCGACTTGATGTGCAACTATTGAAATTTCTTCACTAAATCATTTTCTAAAGGAATTTATTTGTTATTTATTCTCATTTATCCTTTTTTATCCAAACAATTGTATTATATTCAAAGTTATTAAACTATTTTATAAACGAATATTTTCCAAATTCGTTATATTTTTTTCACTTTATTGACAAATTCATTTTAAAGGAGCGCGCAAAATGTTTGAAGCAATGATGTTGGAGGATACTTCTAAACGAAAATTAACATTATTTAAACTATTAACTAAATTTTCTAATAAACAACACAGCATCAATTTTTTTGAAAATAGACTTGATTATTCATATAGTCGTGTCGTTTACCTCCTTGAATTGATCCAACAAGATCTTACTAAAATGACCGGAGAAAGTATCAAACTATTCCAATTAAATGGTGTTCATTATAAACAAACTATTTCATATGATATGTATTATCAATTTCTAATTACTCAAAGCGTTCCTTATCAATTATTGATTTCGATCCTCTATTATCCAAATGATGATCTGACTACATTTTGCGAGAAAAATTACCATAGCAGAACAACGGTTATTCGCAAATCTAAGTTATTAAGTAGTTACTTTAATCGATTCGGCATCAAAATGAATACCTCTAAATTACATCTTTATGGTGATGAAAGAATCATCCGAGTGACTTTTTATTCCTTGATCTGGCTAGCCTCTCAAGGTGTTCATCTGCCTAAAATCAAAAATAATCCAATCAACTATGATGAAATTACTAAAGCGATCAGTCCATATTTTCCAGATAGTTATAGCTATTCTGCCCATAAACAAATATCCTTAATGGTGAATATTATTTTTTTAAGAGTAAAAGCTGGTAATATTTTGTCTGAAAAAACTGCGATTGAGCCTTATATTCCAACAGATATAACTTATATAAAGACTAGCTTAGGTGAATTGATTGAAGATAAAAAAATGCTGGAAGCTGAAGCTCAGTTTAGTGCATATTTGTTGATCTCAAAACCCAATTTTTTCAGAAATAATGATTATCGGCTATCTTTATTAAATAAGTATTTAAGTACTCAGACAAATACAGCAACTAAAATTTTAGAAGAAGTTTGTACTTCGTTTCGTGAGAAATTTTTACCTAAGGATTTTTCTTTGGAGACCGAGCCTATTTTATTTGGAAATATAGCTAACATTATTTTTACTACAATCATTAGCGAAAAGCCATTTCCAACGTTGTTTCATTTGATCAATCACTCTCAGTACTCAAAAAATGAATACTACTATCACTTGTTGACTTATTTTAAAGCCATGTTTCAAAAAATTTCCAAGAGAAAAAACTTTAGCTGGCTTAAAGAAAGTATTAATCCATTGTCCGATACGCTGGCAGCACTACTAGTCCCCCTATATGAATCATTTCAATCTGATAATATTCTCCGCATTGCATTGGTCGCAGAATCTAATTACTTGCTTGTTCAACCTCTGGCACAATTTATAGAAGAAATGCCTTTTGTTGAATTAATTGCTTATAAATATGGTGAGTTCTCTTCTTTTGACTTTATCGTCACTACTTCATCTTATCTAATTCCAGAGGACTGTCATTTACCATCTTTTGTTTTTCGCTTTTCTGCGGATAATGATGAACAATACATTGGTCTGTATCAAGCGATAAAAGAACTTCGTAATAAAAAAATAAATATAGTAGAATAACAAAAAAGACCCCGACAAAAACGCTTATTTCCAAAGGATCTATCTTTTTCTCAACTTTTATTCAGATTTAAAGCCCGAAACAAAACTGATTTTTAGTTTTGTTCCGGGCTCTTTTTATTCTATCTTCTTGGCTCGTCATCTTCCATTTCTTTGCGGAAAAAACGGCGGTATTCTTCTGGTTCCTCATCAACTACATCTTCATCGTGAAAAACAACCCTCAATGCTAATACTCTTGTTCCTTCCATTTCTTCAGATGTTAGCGTGATATTGCCAACATCAAATGACAGCTTCTCACCTTCATCAGGAATCGTGCCTAATGCCGTAATTAGATACCCTGCCATTGTATCAACATCACTCATATGCAAGTCGGTTTCAAATGCTTCGTTAAATTCATCGATTAACATTCTTCCTTGAACTAAATATTCGTGATCATTGATCTTAGCATATAAATTTTCTACTTCATCTGTCTCGTCATCAATTTCTCCAACAATTTCTTCTAACAAATCTTCTAAGGTAGCCAAACCAACGACACCACCATACTCGTCTAACAAAATAGCCATTTGGTTTTGGGTTCTTTTTAATTCATATAGTAAATCGTCAATAAAAATCGTCTCTGGAACAAATAAAGGTTCTTGGATAATATTTAATAATTCAATCTTATCAAACCCTAATTTATGAGCAGCTTTTAGTAAATTCTTCGTATGTAAAATCCCGATGATTTTATCTTTATCATCATTATATACTGGAATTCTTGAATAGTTTTCAGATAAAATCAAATCAATATTTTCTTCCATCTCATCTTCGATATTGATCATAAAAGCATCAGTCCGTGGAACCATTACTTCACGAGCAACTTTTGTATCTAAAGAAAAGACACCTTGAAGCATTTCCAGTTCATCATTATCTAAAACACCTTCTGATTCTAACATATAACGCATTTCGTCACGTGTCATTTTTGAATCAGCATCATCAAATTTCATTGGTGTGATTTTCGAAAGCAAGTCTGTTGAAGCAGACAATAACCATACAAATGGTCGGGCAATTATCCCTAAAACACGCACGAATCCAGACGTTGCTTGTGCTACTTCTTCTGATTTATTCATTGCGATTCGTTTTGGATATAATTCACCAAAAACAATAGAAACATAAGTCAACATAGCTAAAATAATAATATTCGCTATACTTTTTGCAGCAGCTCCACCACCAAGAACTGGTGTTAATCTTGCTGATAAAGCATCCGCTAGGGAAGCTCCAGACAAGATATTAACTAAAGTGATACCAACTTGAATCGTTGATAAAAAGCTTGTAGGATCTTGCAAAATTTTCAATAGCTTCTTTGCCTTCGCGTCTCCTTCTTCGGCTTTTTGTTCAACGCGATTCTTATTTACTGAAACAACTGCTATCTCAGCTGCAGCAAGAAACGCATTGATCAATGTTAGTACAATCAATAATACAATTTGCGCGATAAGCGACTGACTCTCGGGGTCAGCATTCATAATGTGCACTCTCTCCTCTTAAAATTATTTAGAAAAGCTATATTTCGCCTTCCAATTCCATTTAGTAAAAAACTGTTTACTAATTAATTTGATAAAAAACGTGACTACTAAAAGTAATCACGTTAAAATCCTATCACAAACAGCTATTAATTTCAATAATCGATGTCATTTTTCTTTCACCGATAGCTCATTTTCTTCACCTGTCAGTACAATTTTTTCGCTTCTGCTTTCTCGAATCATTCCCATTACATGAATGACAATCGTTTTAGCAATTGCATATACCGGAACACCTAAGAAAATTCCTAATAACCCTGCTAAGTTTCCAGCAACCAATAAAACAATGATGATCGTCAAAGGATGAATCTTTAATGATTTTCCAATTACATTTGGGTAAATGACATTGCCATCGATTTGCTGAACTATTAAAACCACGACACAACAAAGTACAGCTTTTATAGGCTCATCAAAAACCGTCACAAAAACAGCTGGAGCCAATCCTAAATAAGGTCCTAAATAAGGGATTAGATTAGTAAATCCAGCAATTACACCAAATAAAAAGGCATAACGAACACCGATCAACGAGTAGCCGATCGCTGTAAAGGTTCCAACAAATAAACACTCGATTGCTTGACCACTTATATAATTAGCCAATGTTTTATTGATTTTACTCAACAACTCAGAAATACTTTCTCGACGCTTATCAGGGAAAAAGCGCTCGATCCCTGGAACAAATCGATCTCCATCTTTTAGCATATAAAATAGGATAAATGGTGCTGTAACAATAACGATCGTTGTTGAAGCAACAGTCGAAACGACAGAACCTAGACTATTGGATAGCCCGCTTAAAAATTGCTGAATAATCGTTCCATAAGAAATATCCAATTTTTCTATATAACTCGTTAAATCAATATCTTTAAATAATGGCAAATCAGCCATTCTATACACCCATGCTTCTACATCACTGAAAACGGTCGGCATATTAGATGCTAAACTCGCTAACTGAGAAGCTAATTTGGGAATAACACTTACTAGAATCAAAATGATCGCCACAACTAGAATCAATAAAACTAATATAACAGCGTATATCCTCTTCATTTTAGTCTTCATCAATAGATTAACGATAGGATTTAAAATATAATAGAGAAATCCCGCAACTAAAACTGGTGCAAATAAGGTTGAAAAAAATGTCCCAATTGGCGTAAACAGGAAATTGATTTTTGTCGACACAAAAATCAATGTTGCGATTACTAATAATTCAGCTGACCAAAAAAATAATTTTGACTGTCTTAATTTTTCAAACAAAGATGATCCTCCTTCATCATTAAAACTTTTGTTTTTTATTTTTTTCAAAAACAATTGCTTGTTAATAGATTTTAGCATAACCTGTATAAAATAAGATAGCAATAATTCATTATTCCTATTTTTTAATTTCTAAATACCTCATACGATTATCTAAAAATAGGAATAATATTTATTTTTCTCCTTAATTGGCTCCCACAATATATTTAAACTGGTAATTTCCACTTCGATTATACTATATAATACTGATACTCGTTTTACAAAAAACCTGAGAATCATACCTAGGTTCTAAAGTCGTATTTTATAGTGTATAATAACTAAAATAACTATAACAGAGGTGCCAAATGAAAATTGTTCATACTAAAGATACTATGAGTACGATTTACTTAGATGCTGTTAAAATACGTCATCAAGTGTTTATGTTGGAACAAGGCGTTCCAAGTGAAATTGAAATCGATAAATATGAAGCTGCCTGTATTCATTTTGTTTTGTATGGCGATAATAATGAAGCAATCGCAACTTGCCGTTTATTGCCGCTTGAAAAAGGAGTCATGAAATTACAACGGATGGCCGTTCAAAAAAATTATCGAGGACATGATTATGGTCGACTACTCGTGGAAGCAGCTGAGGACTTTTCAAAAGATTTAGGTTGTAACTCTATCACTTTAGGGGCCCAAATCACAGCTATTGGCTTTTACGAAAGAATGGGCTATGTCAAAGAAGGCGAAATGTTCTTAGATGCAAAGATTGAGCATTTTCAAATGAATAAATCACTCTAATGTCAAAACAAAAAAGAACTGAAGCTCAACATAGCTTCAGTTCCTTTTTTCATTTAACATCTCACATTGGCTACTTTTTTGATAGCTCTTGGTAACGTTGATACCAGATATCTACATAAGCTTCAGAGAAAGGGCCTTTTTCATTATTAATCCAATCCACTAACGTCTTAACATTTTCTTTTAAAATAAAATCAATCGCTTCTGGATAATCCATGATTTTACTATGAAATTCATATTCATCGACATCTAACAAACGCTTTTCCCCATCTGGAAAAACTTTGATATCCAAATCATAATCGATATATTTCAATGCTTCATCATCTAAAAGATAAGGTGACGCAAGATTGCAGTAATAAGAAACCCCCTTTTCTCTAATCATCGCTATTATGTTGAACCAGTATTTCTTATGGAAATAAACTATAGCTGGTTCCCGAGTAACCCAACGGCGTCCGTCAGATTCGGTCACCAAAGTATGATCGTTGACACCGATCAAAGAATACTCACTTGTTTTTAATACCATAGTATCTCGCCATGTTCGATGCAAATGCCCATCGTGTTTGTAACTTTGGATCGTTACAAATTCACCTTCTTTTGGAATTGCCATAGTCCCCCAACTTTCCCTAGTACGAAAAATCGCTTCTAAAAGCTGATTGCTCTTCGTTTGGGTGTTCATTACACCGATATCAATGTAATTATATCATAATTTTCAACTTTGCATACTAAGGAGTTTGGTTTTGTTTTGAAATGCCGTGAATAAAATGAACCAAAATTAAAAAATACCACGAAACGTTGCTACCTATAGGTTAAATAACAAATGTCATTTTATTATTTTTTTCGATCTTTCTCAAGAAGCTCTACCATTTTTTGTTGCGGTTTTGGAAAAACTAAATTTGGGTAATCGACTTCCTTTACCCAGCGCTGATTGTCAGCCAATTCTGATAAACCTGTCTGACGCCCGTAAAACACAAGGATATGCCATTTTAAATGGCTAAAAATGTGCGTCACTTCGCCTAAAGTCCGTTTTTGCCAAACAACTTGAGGATATTCTTCAAAAATTTCTGTATTTTCTTCAGCGATCATGCTTTGCTCGTCAAGTTCTAAAGACATCTGTTGTTCTTCTGTAGTCCAATTTTTTTGTAAAAAATCAAATCGTTCTTTTGTTATCTCAGTAATTGGAAACAGCCACATATTTGCTAATAGTCCCGTTGCATTGCGTTGACTTAATAAAAATTCCTGATTTTTATTTTCGATAATTCCCCCAATATAATAGACATCTTTTGGTTTCAACTTTTTTGATTTGACTGGAAAATTGGTCATTGTATTATTTTTGAAACTCAAACAATAAGACTGGATCGGGCATTCTTCACACTTTGGTGACGTTGGTGTACAGATCGCAGATCCTAGATCCATCATCGCCTGATTAAAGTCACCAGGACGTTCTTTATCGATGATTTTGTACATCGCCTCTTCAAAAATCTTACGGCTGCTAGGTTTTGCAATGTCATCACCAATTTCAAATAAACGACTGACCACACGCATGACATTTCCATCGATCGCAGGTTCTGGAATTTGAAAAGCAATACTGCCGATTGCGCCCGCTGTATATGGCCCAATTCCTTTTAATTGACGGATTTCATCGATTGTTTCAGGCATCTGACCATTAAATTCTGTCATGATCTGTTGCGCTGCAACTTTTAAATTTCTTGCTCTGGAATAATAGCCTAACCCTTCCCAAGCTTTCAGCAATCGATCATCTGGTGCTTCAGCAAGATCCTGAATGGTCGGAAACCATTCCATAAAACGATAATAATAATCAATCACCGTATCAACACGAGTTTGCTGTAGCATGATTTCTGAGATCCAAATACGGTATGGATCTAGATTGACTCGCCAAGGTAAATTTCGTTTTTCTTTTTCATACCAAGCAACAAATTCTTCTTGAAATGAGTCAAGTTTTTCGTCACTCCAATTTTCCCAATTTTTTTCATTCTTCATTCTCTAATTCCTTTTCATCAAAATATTGCTGAATTAAATCTGAGTCAAAACGTTTCTGGAAAAGCCCTTGTTTGACTTTCATTAGGCGTTTATAGGGATCTAATTTACGGTGCTTTTCCCATAATTTATCGCCTTCTTTTCGGATCACATCTAATTCTTGCTCTTCATCTTTTTCAAACGATAGCTCTTCTAAAGCCAAATCGATCACTTCACGACTAAAACCTTTTTGCATCAAGTGCATTTGAACTTTTTGCAAAGCATCTTTAAAACTTTTTGTCCGGTAACGTCTCATTGCTTTTTCAGCGGTCGCTTTTGCTACTTCTACTTGTTCATCCATAGTGTAAAAAGTTAACCCATGTTGAATGTCTTCGTCATTCAAGCCTTTTCTTTTTAGTTGTTGTTCAATCATTTTGGGTCCTTTATCACTTGTTCGCATTAATGTACGGACATAGCTTTCACTAAATATTTTATCATCTAAAAGGTTCATTTCTTCTAAGCGGACCACAATACTTTTGCGATCTTCCGGTAAAATTTCCTTTTCTTTCAAATAATCTAAAATTTCTTTTTTTGAACGTAATTGATAGCTTAAATAATTTAAAGACATCTGCAAGCCTACATCATAAGAACCAGCTTTTTTTATTTTTTCGACCATTTCGTCTGATAATTCTTGTCCTTTTAACAAACGTTGTCGGACTAAAGTATCCTCAGATACACGTAATTTTTCTCCTGAAGATAGCCAGATAAGATAAAACTGACCTTTGTCTTTTGTAATTTTCGTGATTGTTTCCATCTTTCTCCGCCTTTCTAGTGAGAACATATATTCTACTATAACATATATTTGACAGAAGCTAAACTAGCTAAATTGTGCTAAAATAAGAACTATCGATATATTTGATTAATGGATCTACGGATCAAAAGGATGGAATTATGACCACACAATTATTAAAAGAAGGACAAACGATTCCTTTAAAAATAAAACGTTTAGGTATCAACGGTGAAGGCATCGGCTATTATAAAAAGACGATCGTATTCGTTCCTGGTGCTTTACCAAAAGAAGATATCTCTGTAGAAATCACAAAAATAGCTCCTCGTTTTGTTGAAGGGCAACTGAAAAAAATCGTAAAAGCAGCACCTGAGCGTGTTGTACCGCCTTGTCCCGTTTACGAAGCCTGCGGTGGCTGCCAGCTGCAACATTTAGCTTATCCGGCACAGCTACTCTTTAAAAAAGATCTATTAAAGCAGTCGCTAAATAAGTTTAGACCAAGAAACTATGAAAATTACCAATTACCGAAAACAATCGGAATGAAAAATCCTTGGAATTATCGCAATAAAGCCCAATTTCAATTACGGAAAATCGAGGGGGAAGTTGAAGCTGGACTTTATCAAGCGGATTCTCATCGTCTAGTTCCTATTGATGATTGCCTCGTTCAACAACCTGCTACAACTAAAGTAATGAACGCTTTGGTGGAGTTATTGAACAAATACCAATTACCGATTTATAATGAACGAAAAAACAGCGGTATCTTCCGAACGTTAATGGTTCGTGTCGGTGTTAAAACAGATGAAGTTCAAGTGGTATTTATTACGCAATCCGTAAAATTCCCACAGAAGAAAGTCTTGATTGAGGAGATCACCCAACAGCTTCCAGAGGTTGTTTCGATCATGCAAAACGTTCAAAACAAAAGAACTTCGATTGTTATGGGTGATGAAACGATTCATGTTTGGGGGAAAGAAAGTATTGAAGAGCAAATCAACGAAGTAACTTTTGATTTATCTCCTAGAGCCTTTTTCCAACTAAACCCGGAACAAACAGAAGTTTTATATAACGAAGCATTGAAAGCTTTAGACTTACAGCTAAATGAAACAGTCGTTGATGCCTATTGTGGTGTTGGAACAATTGGTTTGAGTATTGCTAAACAGGCCAAAGAGGTCCGGGGAATGGATATTATTCCAGCAGCCATCGAAGATGCTAAGATGAATGCTGAGCGCTTAGGTGTGACGAATACCCATTATGAAGTGGGCACAGCAGAAGAATTGCTGCCTAAATGGCTTCAGAGCGGTTTTAAGCCCGATGCAATCATCGTTGACCCTCCTAGAACTGGATTGGATCAAAAGCTGCTGAGAGCGATCTTAAAGCAGCCTCCTAAAAAGATGGTTTATATTTCTTGTAATGTGTCGACGCTTGCAAAAGATTTAGTTGATTTAGCTAAAGTCTTTGATGTGAAATATATGCAGTCTGTTGATATGTTTCCACAGACAGCGCGATGTGAAGTTGTCGTGAAATTGACTAAGAGATGATTTGATAATAAAAAGAGCCGACAACTAGAATAAAATCTGGTGTCGGCTCTTTTTTAGTTCAAAACTAAAGTACTTCTCCATTACTAGCAATAACTTTTTTCATCCACTCATAACTATCTTTTAAATACCGTTTTTGACTCCCTTTTCCATAATCATCTTGATCTACATAAATAAATCCATATCTTTTACTCATTTCAGAAGAGGAACAGCTGATAATATCGATTGGTCCCCAAGCACAATACCCTCTTAGATCAACACCATCTTTGATTGCTTCTTTCATTTGTTCGATATGTGCTTTATAATAATCGATTCGGTAATCATCGTGAACACTTCCATCTTCTTCTAACTTGTCATAACAGCCGATACCGTTTTCGGTGATATAGATCGGACATTGATAGCGGTCATAAAAAGAATTCAGTAATGTTCTTAGCCCAAGTGGATCAATCGTCCAGCCCCAAGGATTTGCCGGCAGAGCTTTATTTCGATAAGGTTCATCCTGTTTTGCATCACAAATTTGTGTATAGTAATAGGAAAATGATAAGTAATCTGCCGTATTTTTCAGAGTAGCTTCATCCCCTTCAGCAAATTCCAGCTGAATATCATGTTCTTCAAAATAGCGAAATGCATAACCTGGATAATAGCCTCTTAATAACACATCAGCGAAAAAATACTGCATTTGATTGATTTTCAGCGTGGCCAAAACGTCTTCTGGATCACAGGTTGCTGCATATTCTGGACCGCCACAAAGCATCATTCCTACTTCATAATTTTCGTCAACTTGATGTGCATATTCAGTCGCTAAAGCCGATGCTACCATCATATGATGTACACCTTGATATTTAGCTTCCGCGAGATTAGCTACCTTATCCTCAGCAATACCTAAATGATTAAAAGATTCATGACCGATCAAATTGATCTGATTGATCACAATCCAATATTTTACTTTGCCTTGGTAACGGTCAAAAAGAACTTTACAGTAACGAACAAAGAAATCAACGACTTCCCTTGAATACCAGCCCTTATAATTCAACGTAAGATTAAGGGGTATTTCATAGTGGGAAAGTGTGATCATGGGTTCCATGCCATTTGCGATAATTTCATCAATCAATTTATCATAAAAATACAATCCTGCTTCGTTCGGTTCAAGTTCATCACCATTTGGGAAAATTCGGGACCAATCGATTGAGGTCCTAAATAATTTTAAGCCCATATCTCCTAATAGTTTTAAATCTTGTGGATAAGTTTCTTTGAAATTAATTCCCCACCTTTTTGGAAAAATACCTATTTTACTATTCAAGGCTTCTTCAATGTAGTCAGTGGAAATTTCTGCGTTCGATCTTTTTTCTAATGGAAGATCTGCTCTAAACTCATTGATATCAGCAACACTTGTGCCTTTGCCTTCGTACTGATACGCTCCTTCACATTGATTAGCAGCAACAGCTCCGCCCCATAAAAAGCCTTTTGGAAACCCAGTTGGTACTTGATACATATTTTTGACCCCTTTTCTTTAATTTTTTTCAAGTAATGCTAAACGATCATTAAGTTGCTTGGCTATTTTGATTAAGTGATTCGCCATATTGATTTCACTGTAGATCGTCATCAACGTATCTTGCGCATGTGTGAATAGCAACGAATGCTCATGTTGTGTTGCCTTTTCTCCCATCTCGCTTTGAATGACTTGCGTTTGAGTTTTATGTGCTTCAGTGATATTCGTTTTGGCAACTTTCATTTCTTCTGTTGCTGTTTCAAAATCATTCTTTTCAGTTGCAATAAGGGCATTTTTACAATTGACTCTAGCATCCCCAGCGAATAAAATAATTTTCATCGCTTGTTGTGACAATACATCATCCATCTAATTAAACCTCCTTCAACACTTGATTTTCAGCTTTTGATTCTTGATCATCATATGCTTTAAAAAAGGGATACCAAATAGCGGTCGATATCGCAAAAATGACTAGCATCAAGATAATTCCTGTGATCGTCCCTGTCGTAAACCAAGTAGCAAATGGAAACGGACAATACCACAATTCAAATTGAACTTTAGGGATCGGTGCAAATGGAATAACTTTTGTAAAAATATAAATTACGCTCGGCAAAATAATCCCTTGAAGCCACATTGGAATCATCAACAACGGATTCCACGCAACAGCACCAAAAATCACTGGTTCATTGATATTAAAAATCGATGGCACGATACACGCTTTGCCCAATGCACTGATTTTTTTAGATCTAGCCCGCATCATCATGAGAACAAGCGGCATCGTACAACCAATTCCACCGATCCATAGATATGCTGAATATAAAGTACTGCTAGTTACTAAATTTAACGTTTCAACTGATGCCGTGCCATTTTGAACGAGTGCGATATTTTCAGCAATTGCTTTCAACAAAACTGGCTGAACCACAGGTGTCAAAACCCAAGTAGAAATTCCCATCGAATAAAGGAAACAAATTAAAAACATCATCCCTACAAAGCCTCCAGGAGATTCCATAAAACTTGATAATGGCATAAAAATACTTAAAACAATGTTATATAAATCTACTTTCATGATCAAAACAACGACCCAACCGAAAATGATAATAATCCCAATCGGCAACATCGAATCAAACCAAGCCCTGACAAAATCTGGAATCACTGATTCTTCTTTAAAGAATGTAAATTTACCTAAAGTGACCAAGACAAATCCAGCGATCAATCCAGCAACGATCGCAACAAACATCCCGCCAGCTCCTAATGCATCATGACCAAAACCAACCACACCGTCTTTCTCGATTTGGGGTGAAATGATCATTAAGAACAACACTAACCCACTCATCCCAGCGACGATTCTTTGCTTTCGTAATCTTTTTTTCTCCATTAAGTTAAACGGGATCAAGAAAGCAACAAACAGTGAAATTTTCCCCATCGTCCAGCCGAATGGTACCCAAAAACTTGGTAAAGCTGGAAAATACTCATTCAAAATGGCCAACATCGAAAAAATCGAGCCTAAGAAAATGAAAGGCAATGTCTGCATGATTGAATCTTTGATACTGACGATCCAAGGATTATTATTCACTTTATTCATTTTAGGTGAGAAACTATTTTCCAACCAAAAGATCAACTTATTCATATTTACGTCTCCTTTTATACATTATTCGTCTTCTTTTAACGAACTTAACAAATGTTCAATAGCCGCATCTCCATCTAGCGTCGCATAATACTCTTTTTTCATCAGAATAACTTTTACTGGAAATCCGTGAATGATCTCATCGATTTCATCAAGGATATACTCTAGATGTGGCCCCACCATCAACGCGTCGATTTCCTCAATATAGTTTTCAATTTCCGATTCACTTCTTGCAACAATACTCATGTCTAATTTTTTTACTTTGGCTGCCTTACGCATATTAGCAGCCATAAACCCACTGCTAGCACCTGATCCACAGACTAATAATACATTCAATTCACTCATATTCTTTCTCCTTTCTAATTTAAAAGCTGAACAAGCTCGTTTTGTTCTGACTGAAAAATAGGAAAAATTGACTGTGACGCTCTTTGTCACATTCTATTTTTATCTTTTTTCCGAAGAACTAGCTTGTGAAGCTAGACAACAATAAAAGCTGAACAAGTTCATTCTTTTCTGAAGAACTCGTTCAGTTATTACATCCCTATCATCTATGTTTTAGATACCGCTTTCAAATATGATTCTTTCCTCCTATTACTTCCTTAGCGGAAACAACTGTACTTGATTTGCTATTTAAAAGAAAGAATAATCAGAGTTATATTAAAGTGGAAAGGAGCGGATATTGTGTCCTTAAATAAGAAAGAAGCGGCATTCGTAAAGTTGTTGATCCAGCATCACAATTGGTTATCTTCAGCTTTTCTAGGAGAAACATTATCCACATCAACCAGAACGATACGTAACTATGTAGCTCGAATCAATCAAAATGCTAATTTTGAAATGATCCAGTCTTCCAGACAAGGATATAAAATCGATAGTAGTGTTCAGATTGACGAATTTATTTCTCATAATAAACCGGAATTGAACACGCCTGTCGAACGCATGAATTATTTGATGAATTTATTGATAAAACACAAAAATGTCGATTACTTTGAAGTTGCAGAAACGTTATTTGTCAGTATTCCAACTATAGAAAAAGATACCATTCGGCTACGTAAAAAAATGACTAACTATCATTTAAAAATCGTTAAACATAGGCATTTTCTCAGTATGGAAGGTGACGAATCAAACTTTAGAAAGCTCACTAGTGATATGCTGTTGGATGAAACTCTACAAAATTTTCAATCCATTGATTACATTCAAACAGTATTCCCGGATATTCCGATTGAAACGATTCAAAAAATTGTGATCGATCGTTTGAGTAGTCAACATCTCTATATAAATGGCTATGCTATTAACAGTCTGTTGCTCCATATAACGATTGCCATCAATCGTCTTCAACATCATCAACGATCTGAAGTAGATTTTATTCCTAAACTATTTACTAACGATCAAATTGAATACCAAATTGCCACGCAGATTGGAAAAGATATCGATCAAGCTTTTACTATAGAAATGGATCCTTATGAAATTAACAATTTGACTCTTTTATTAATGACTAAAATCTCACCCTCAAATGATGCTTTTTTAAAAAATTATATGGGCACTTCTGTCTATACTTTTATTTCAACTATGATGAAAACAGTCGCTGAAAAGTATTTTATTACTCATATCTCAGACGAGTTAGTATTGAATTTAGCGTTGCACGTGTCTAATTTGATCTCACGAGCAAAAAGTGGCAAGCAAGTTCATAATCCCTTATCTGAAGAAATCAAGCAGTCCTATGCTTTTATTTATGAAGTCGCTGTCTTTATTGCCAAACAAATTCAAAAACAGATCAATATACCAATCTCAGATGATGAAATTACCTTTATCGCACTTCACATCGGCTCATACTTTGAGGAAAAATTTGAGACAGAAAATAAATTAAGCTGTGTGATCTATACGCCAGAATATTATGACATGCACAAACGATTGATCTATAAAATCGGAGATACATTCAAATCTAGTTTAAATATCATTGAAACTTTTTATCGCTTAGACAGTAAGAAGCTGACCGAAATGCAACAAGCTGATTTGGTTTTATCGACTATAGAAATGAAAGATATGGAACATGTCGTTCTAATTTCTCCTTTTTTATCAGAAAAAGATATTAAAAAAATCCAACAATCCATCCAGCTAGTAAAGCAGGATAAATTATTGGAAACATTAAAAGAAAGTGTCCAAACATACTTAACACCAGAGCGATTTGAACGAAACATTTATTTAAATACTCCAAATCTATACATTGAACATTTAGGCGCTCAATTGATCGAAAAAAATTATATTGATACCCATTTTGTTGACTTGATCAAAGAACGGGAAAAAATGTCTGCTACCTCATTCAATAACTCTGTTGCTTTACCACATGCGGTTGAAATGAGTGCTGAAAAAACGGGAATCTCTATTATTTTAAATGATCGACCTGTAAAATGGGGAAATCACTATGTTCAAGTGATTATTATGATCGTTATGAATCAAGATGATATGAAAAAATTTCGGCAATTATTTGATTTTATGATCGATACCTTTTCAAATCCAGAGAAGTTAAATAATCTTTTAAAGGTTAATGAATATGAAGAATTTATTGATGAATTATTTAAATAGATACACAAATCCAAACAATAAAAAACCGCTAAGAGAATTTAATCTCTAAGCGGTTTTTCTATAGATCAGTTTAATTTTTACCTACAAAAAATGATACAACTGCAACTAAAATCACAGCACCAATAATTGACGGAAACAATGCCATACCAGCGATTTGTGGTCCCCAACTTCCTAGAAGTGATTGACCAATCGATGAACCTACAAGACCTGCAATAATATTAAAGATCCAGCCCATTGATTTCCCTTTACTAGTGATCGCTCCGGCAATTGCTCCGATAACGCCACCTACGATTAAAACCCATAACCAATGCATAATATCCACTCCTTAAGTTGATAGCATAGTAGACTTATTTAATCCCTATTGAAAAATAAAACATTATAAGTGAGATTGTTTTTCCTTCATTTATAATTCATTTTTCTGGGCTAATAACCTAACAAGCTAATAGAATAATGTAATAATAATTACTTAATAATGCTAACAGATTATTCATTTTCTTGCGAAAGAGATGCATTTTATATCATATAATTATCATTTTTATTTCATCTAATCTGTGTCTAGAATTGTTAGGTTGTTTTAAGTAGTGTCATTTTTACAAGTTAAAACATTATCGATTTTTTGTTTGATTAAATCAAAAAAAAGCTAGAATCCAGATGGATTCTAGCTTGAAATTTAATCTTAAAAAAGATTATTTTACTGTTACTGAAGCGCCAACTTCTTCTAAAGCAGCTTTTAAAGCTTCTGCTTCATCTTTAGAAACGCCTTCTTTAACTGGTGCAGGAGCGCCATCAACTACTGCTTTAGCTTCTTTCAAGCCAAGACCAGTTGCTTCACGAACTGCTTTGATAACTTTAACTTTTTGGTCTCCAGCTGCAGTTAATTCTACAGTGAATTCAGTTTGTTCTTCGCCAGCTGCTGCTGGTCCTGCTGCTGCTACAGGAGCTGCTGCAGATACGTCAAATTTTTCTTCAATAGCTTTTACTAAGTCGTTTAATTCTAAAATAGTTGCGCCTTCTAATTCTGCAACAATGTTTTCAATGTTCAATGCCATTATGGTTTCCTCCGTTTTAATAATTCATTATTTTTTAGTTTAGTTTGTTACTAAGCTGCAATTATGCAACTTCGTCTTCTTTTTCTGCCACTGCTTTGACAGCGTAAGCCACTTGTCTGACTGGCGCTTGTAATACAGATAATAGCATAGAAAGTAGTCCATCGCGACTTGGAAGTTTTGCTAAAGATGTCATTTCTTCTACTGAAGATACTTTACCTTCAATAACGCCACCTTTGATTTCCAATGCTTTGGCAGTACTTGCAAACTCGTCGATGATTTTAGCAGGTGCTACTACATCCTCGTTACTGAAAGCGACTGCTGTAGGGCCTGTAAATACTTCGTCCATACCTTCTAGTCCAGCTTTTTTAGCTGCACGTGAAAGGATAGAGTTTTTGATAACTTTCATTTCAACATTTGCATCACGCAATTGTTTACGTAAGTTAGTCACTTCTTCTACAGTTAAACCACGGTAGTCAACGATGACTACAGAAGCTGCTGCTTGAAATTTAGCTGTTGCTTCTTCGACTAAGGTTTCTTTTTTAGCGATTGCTGCTTCACTCATTTATTTTCACCTCCTGATTATTGATGGAGAAGTTTAGATTGTCATTAAAACAAAATAAACCCCATGCCACCGTTGACATAGAGGGACGTAATTGTATGTATCAACAATTGTCCTCGGTAGGAAATTAAGACTTACGTCACCTACTGTCTTCGGTACAGTTAATTATTAACCTCAACTACCTTACCATGGGGAAGGTAGTTGAGTCAATAATTTTTTTAGATTTTCTATCGATCTAAACGATCTATTATACTTTTCTAATTAAAAAGAAGCTTGATCAACATGGATTCCAGGTCCAAATGTAGTTGTTACTGAAATATTTTTAATATATTGACCTTTTGCTGCTGATGGTTTAGCTTTCATCAATACATCGTTGATTGTATTGAAGTTTTCTAGTAATTTTTCATTATCGAATGAAACTTTGCCGATTGGTACATGAATATTCCCAGCTTTATCGACACGGTAAGTTACTTTACCTGCTTTTACTTCGTTAACAGCTTTTGTTACGTCCATTGTTACAGTACCAGTTTTAGGGTTAGGCATTAGGCCTTTTGGACCTAAAACACGACCTAATTTACCAACTTCAGCCATCATGTCTGGAGTTGCTACTACTACGTCAAAACCAAACCAGCCTTGTTGAATTTTATTAACCATATCTGCATCGCCTACAAAGTCAGCGCCAGCAGCTTCAGCCTCTTTTGCTTTTTCGCCTTTAGCGAAAACTAAAACGCTTTGTGTTTTACCAGTTCCGTTAGGTAACACTACTGCACCACGGATTTGTTGGTCTGCTTTTTTAGGATCTACATTTAAACGGTAAGCAACTTCAACAGTTGCGTCAAATTTTGCAATATTTGTCTCTTTAGCCAAAGCGATCGCTTCTGCTACAGGGTAAACTTTTGTTGCTTCAACTTTTTTTAATGCATCTTGCATTTTTTTGCTTTTTTTAGCCATTTTGTTTCCTCCTTGATTGTGGTTATAACGGTCGAACCTCCCACGTAATTCATATCTTTGAATATGAAATAAACTGAGAAGCTACTTCTTTGGGTTACCTAGAATAAAAAAATTATCCTACAGTGATTCCCATGCTTCTTGCAGTTCCTTCAACCATGCGCATAGCCGCTTCAACGTCTGCTGCGTTTAGGTCTGCCATTTTAAGTTCAGCGATTTCTTTCACTTGATCTTTAGAGACATTCGCTACTTTATTTTTGTTTGGCTCACCAGAACCTTTTTCGATTTTTGCAGCTTTTTTAAGTAATACTGCAGCTGGTGGTGTTTTCGTAATAAATGTAAATGAACGGTCTTCATATACAGAGATTACTACTGGAATGATCAAACCAGCTTGATCAGCTGTACGAGCGTTGAATTCTTTTGTGAATCCCATAATGTTGATACCCGCTTGACCTAGTGCTGGACCTACTGGCGGAGCTGGTGTTGCTTTACCTGCAGGAATTTGCAATTTAACTAATTTTTCTACTTTTTTTGCCACGAGACATACCTCCTTGAGTCCGTGATGTGGTTAATTGGAGATGAAGATTTCTCCTCCCACGTCATTCTTTGACGAATCAAAGAAAACCTGTATGCAAAAATGCACACTTAAATAGTATACTCTGCTTCTGATTAAATTTCAATACCTTTCTATTCTTTTTCCCTAGGGAGTTTTGTTTGGAAATGAGAAAAAGATAAATTTTTCTGGCATTTTTATTACTGTTCTAGTTTATTCTCTTTAATTATGATAGACTTTCGTTAGAAAAATCCTGATTCAAATGAAAGGATAGGTGAACAAATAATGGAAAACTTGCGTTATAAAAGTGTTTTTGACATCATTGGTCCCGTCATGATTGGTCCAAGTAGTTCCCATACAGCTGGAGCTGCCCGCATCGGTAAAATTGTCCGAAGTATTTTTGGTGAACAGCCCGATACTGTCGATATATACTTATATGAATCTTTTGCAAAAACATATCGCGGTCACGGAACAGATATTGCCTTAGTTGGTGGTTTACTGGATATGGAACCAGATGATGAACGGCTTGCTGATTCTTTAAAAATCGCACACGAACAGGACATGGAAGTCTTATTTGTTCCACTTAAGGAAAAAGCTGAGCATCCGAATTCAGTCAAATTACTAGTCTCTAAAGGAGATCGAAAACTTTCTGTCACAGGAATATCGATTGGCGGTGGTAACATTCAAATCTCAGAACTGAATGGGTTTAAAATTTCTTTGACGATGGGTACGCCTACATTCATTATCGTTCATCAAGATGTACCAGGTATGATTGCTAAAGTTACAAATCTACTATCTGACACAAATATCAATATTGGAACAATGACGGTAACACGAGAATCAAAAGGTGAAAAAGCGATTATGATCATTGAAATCGACCATGCTGATATTGGTGATATTACAATGAAATTAGTCCAAATCCCTCATATTTACAGTGTGAATTATTTTGATTAATCTAAATTAAAGGAGCAAACGAGTTATGTTTCTATCTATAGAAGAATTAGTGAAACAAGCCGCAGATTTTCCATCGGTTGCTGAATTGATGATCGCAACTGAGATAGAAAATCACGGTCACAGCCGCGAACGGATCATCGAAACAATGGAACGTAATCTTACTGTTATGAAACAATCGATCGAAGAAGGTGTTGCTGGTGTGACCTCTGTGACAGGTATTACTGGTGGAGATGCCACTCGGCTCGAGGAATATATCAAAAACGGGAATTTTTTAAGCGGAGAAACAATTTTAACAGCTGTTAGAAATGCTGTTGCGGTCAATGAAGTCAATGCAAATATGGGCTTGATCTGCGCCACTCCGACTGCCGGAAGTGCTGGCGTTGTCCCAGGTGTTTTGATGGCAGCGATTGAAAAATTAAAGCTCACACATGAACAGCAATTAGATTTTCTTTTTACTGCTGGTGCTTTTGGACTAGTAATTGCCAATAACTCATCAATCAGTGGTGCTGAAGGTGGTTGTCAGGCAGAAGTCGGTTCAGCTAGTGCGATGGCTAGTGCCGCTTTAGTGTGTGCTGCTGGAGGCTCAGCTGATCAAGCCGCACAAGCGCTTGCGATTACCTTAAAAAATATGATGGGACTGATTTGTGATCCTGTAGCAGGTCTAGTAGAGGTTCCTTGTGTAAAACGTAATGCCTTAGGCTCTTCCCAAGCGTTTATTTCAGCTGATATGGCCTTAGCCGGCATCCGCAGTGTGATTCCACCGGATGAAGTCGTAGCTGCGATGTATCAAGTGGGTCGTCAAATGCCGCAAATCTTTAAAGAAACAGCTGAAGGTGGTTTGGCTGTGACACCGACTGCGCAACGATTGGCAAAAGAAATTTTAGATAATCAATCTGCATCATCAAATAAATAAGCAAAAGATGAGGTTGGGACAAAATCGTTTATTCGGATTTTTTAAGGCTAGGGTATAACTCGTAGAGTTATGTCCTAGCCTCTCATTTTTATTATTTAAAATGCATTGATTTCAGCTAACGTCGGCATTCCAGTCTGCGCACCTAGTTTAGTCACAGACAGTGTCGCTCCTTTTCCAGAAATCTTAATTGACTCTGAAACAGTCATACCTTTTGCTAAACACGCCGCCAGAATCCCATTAAATGTGTCTCCCGCACCTGTAGTATCAACTACAGTTACTTTTTCAGCTGGAATCGTAATGACGTTATTCTCATTGGTGTAGGAGATTCCCTCTCCACCACGAGTTACAATCAGCTGTGTATCATTTGTTTTTGACCAGTTCAACATTTCCTTTTCAAATTGTGCCGAATCAGTGATTGGATGACCTAACAAACCTTCAAATTCTGTCTCATTCGGCGTAATGATATCCACAAATGGCAGCATATCGATGACGCTCTCATTGTATGGAGCTGGATTTAAAATCGTTATTGCGCCTTTATCTTTTGCTAGTGCTAAACCTTTTTTTACGGTCTCTATTGGAATCTCTAATTGAGTCAATAGTACATCTTCAGCCTTAATTTTTTTGTTTAATTCATCGTTGATATCACTCAACAACATATTTGCTCCTGGCAATACAACAATCGCATTATCTTCTTTTAATTTAAAAATAGAGGCAACACCTGTAAAAATATTCTTTTCAGATGTAACTGCACTGACATCAATTTTTTCTTTTTCAAGGTGCTTGTATACCTTTGAACCAAATGTATCCTCACCGATTTTGCCAACCAATGACACATTAGACCCTATACGAGCAGCTGCAACTGCTTGATTAGCTCCTTTTCCGCCAACATAATAGTCGATGCTTTCTCCTAAAAAGGTTTCTCCTATTTTGGGCAATCGGTCTGTTTCCATGACCATATCCATATTGATACTTCCTAATACTATTACTTTGTTCATCGCGGACTCTCCTTACTTATATTTTCTTCAAATACTTATAGAAAGAACCCAGATGCTCTCTTTCAATTTCAGTATACTCTGAAATCTTTTCAAAACCGTGCTTTTAAAAAAATGCTGCATTTTGAGATTGAAGTGATTTGTACTTGAATAAATATTTTTCCATTTTTTTCTTTTATAATACTTATTATAACATTCAGTAATTTTGATGCATAACCTTTAGACAAATGATTTTGATTTGTTGCGATGCGTCTTAAAATGTGGTTCTTCTGTCTTATGACTTCCAAAGTAGCCATGGCAACTATAATACGTTTATCAAGTAATTTATATAAATGCTGATCATATGATGTTAATAAGGCAACAGAAGAATAGATAATAAGACCACACAAATAATCCCTATGATCGTTGGCACACTCGTCCGTTTCAAAATCCGAACTGGGCTCACATCAACAGTTGATGCTACGATCATGACAACTGCTGCAACTGGTGAAATCGTTCTTGCCAAGTTTGCGATCATCTGCATAGGTAATGCAATTAGAATCCCATCGATACCAGCTTTTGCTGCAATATCAGGAATCAATTCAATCACCGCATAAAACATGGCTAAACCACCACCACTTAAAATACCAAAGACTGTTGTAGCTCCACTGAAGATCAGCGTTGTCACAAGACCTGCTGACGCAGAAGATTCGACAGATGACATAATATTATCAATGATCCCTAGCGATTGAATAGCCGTTGTAAACAATGAACCACCAACCACTAACATCACAACTTGGCTAAATCCTTGTCCCATGCCTTTGAACATTTCAGCTGCCGAATCTTGAATTTTTTTGTATGATTTATGTCTGATCGTTTCAAAAGCTACAGCAACGAAAAATGAAATAAACGTCAAAACAAAAATATCCATTTGGATTCCTTTAACAAACATTCCAGTAATTCCAACGATTAAAATCAGCATTAATGGTAACAATGGCAACAAGGCATAAATTTTGGGCGTATCTGATTCTTCTTGTTTGGTCAACCCATCCTCTTCAATCGCGACAAAAGCTGCAGCACCTTCTGTTTTATCACAATGCTTTTGCCAGAAGTAGTGCGCCACTGCCATGATCAATAAGGTTGGAATTGAAATTTTCGCATTCCAAGCAACATAGGTCAACAGATCATACCCTAACGTTTCAGCAGCAATCACATTATCCGCTCCAAGTGGTGTCGGCATGATCGTTGCCGTCATCGCAATCACTCCAGCAGCAGTCAATGAAGAAATTCCCATACTAGACAACATCGGATACAAAATCGCCATCAAAATAATCGCTAAACTAGACGCACTGGGGACTACCAAAGACATTAAATTTCCCACCAAGAAAACTAAAGGTACAAACAAGGCTTTGGATTTTATTTTTTTCAGTGGTTTTACTAGAATATTAACAGCTACTTGATTGGCACCGATTACATTCATATAACCAGAATAACCAAATAAAATCATGATCACGATCCCAGCTGAACTAACTTGGGTGATAATCGTATCTTTAAATTTCAAAAAGATATCGAAAAATGCTAAACCAGTTCCTTCACCTGCTGGATATAGAGGATGATCTAACAAGACCGCAAACAGTAACAAAATCAACGCACCACTGATCAAACTTAAAGCTGGATGGTAATTTTTAATAATCAAATAAGCAACCAAAGCTAAAACAATTAACACTAATAATGACTCAATCATAGTATGACTCCTTCTTTAATTTATTTTTTCTAAATTTGAAACAACCCATTTTTGAAATGCTGGTATATCGATATCTAAACAAACAACTGCATTCGTTGTGTCGTGGTATTTCATTTTTAAATCAGCAACTGTGGCACCTGCTGCTGGACCCTCTAAAGCGATTTCAACAAATGTTTCTTGAACTGTAAATAAAGTTGGGTCCGTTAAATAAGCAATGGCACACACATCATGCATTTTTAAGCCAGTCTGTAAACTTCCCCCACGATAATGCTGGAATAATGAGTAAAACATATTCCCGACTTTACCAAATTCTTTGATTTTTTCTGTTTCCTTTTTAGTCAATACGGCTGTACTTGTCACATCCAAGCCGACCATGACAATCGGAACGCCTGATTGGAACACGATTTGCGCGGCATGTGGATCTACATATGTGTTAAATTCTGCACTCGTATTCGTATTTCCTCTTGATAAGGATCCGCCCATCATAACGATTTCTTTAATGTTTCGCTTTGTTTCTGGATACATGCTGAAAAGTAAGGCAATATTCGTTAATGCTGCTATTGGAACTAATGTGATCGGTTCTGTACTTTCAAGAATGCAGTCTTTCATCGCTTCAACAGCATGAACAGTAAGTGCTTTGGTTGTAGTTTCTGGAAAATCGTACCCATCCATCCCGCTTTCTCCGTGAATCTCTGCTGAATCTTCAAGTTGGATCAATAAAGGATTGTCGCAGCCTTTAGCGACAGGGACTTGTTTACCGAAAAATGATACTAATTTCAATGTATTCGCTGTTGTTTTGTGTGCGTTTACATTTCCTGCAACAGTTGTTAATAACTTAACCTCTAATTCTGGATGATTAAGGGCGATCGATAAAGCTACTGCATCATCAATTCCTGGGTCTGTGTCGATGATGATTGGTCTTTTTTCTTTTGTCATAAAAGCTTCCTCCTTATTAGGTTAAGCGCATTACCTAAATTGTATAAAAAAATACCTTTTCAATAACTAAAAAAGTATTTTCAGATTAACCGCTTAATCTATCTGTCTATTATGATAGCGTTTTATTTTTGGTTAGTCAATAACTATTTTCTTTTTTTGACACTTTCCCCTTCAAACAGACTCGGTTTCAAAATAATCGATTCCTTTTTTTGCTTTTGTTTGGTAAGGTTATTCTTCAATAGCGCAACAGCTTGCTTTGTTAAAGATAGACTATTTTGCTCGACTGTAGCTAATGAAATCCCTAGAATATCAGCCATCTCTAAACGGTCATACCCAATGATCGAAAGATCTTCTGGAATCATTTTTCCAAGACTCAAGGCTTGTTTCAATACACCAAAAGCAACCATATCATTGGATGTAAGCACAGCTGTTGCATCTTTTAGCTCAAAAAGTTCTTTGGCCTTCTTTATGCCATCGTTAAAACGATAGCCCGTTTCAATGATATAATCTTGTCTTACTTTTACACCATAAGTTTCCAATGCTTGTTTATAGCCATTGATCCGGTCAAGCGTACTTGGAACTTTAAAATCTCCAGTCATAAAAGCAATATTTCGATGGCCATTTTCCAAAAGGTATTCTGTAGCAAGTTTCCCCCCAGCTTGACTATCAAAATAGGCTTGATTAACCCCAGTAAATGACACTTGTCTATCGACTAAAACAAAAGGTGCATCAATTTCTTTCAAGAAATGCTCTTGTTCTTCTTTGAATGAAAAAGACTCGTTTGATAGCGCAATAATCAGCCCGTCAACACCACGATTCAACAGCATTTGAATCAGGTTTTTTTCCACAGTAAAATCGTCATTAGAATTGACAATGATAGTTAAGTAACCCAAGGCTCTAAATTGTTCTTCTAATTGTTTACATAGCTTTGAAAAGAATGGATTCTCAATATCTGGAATAACAACTCCAATGGTTTGAGAGGTTTTTTTAGCCAGACTTTGAGCCGCGATATTCGGAATATAATTTAATTCTTTTGCGATTGTTTTTATTTCTTGCTTCTTTTTTTCAGAGATTCTTGAAGGTTTATCATTTAATACTAAAGAAACCGCAGCTTCAGATACGTTGGCCATTTTTGCAATGTCTTTCATTCTGATTTTCATGGCTTTCTCCTTTATCGATCCATTTGTTTTAGTCGTTTATTTCCATAAAAAATCCGCAACAAGTTGGTCTACTTCTGTATTTTCATGTAGCTTGCTATGCTGTGCCGATTTTCCATAAAAGATTTGTTCTTGTACTTCATTACCATGTGTTTTAAACAGTGAAACAACACTTAGTGCATCTGCAACTGGAACAGCCTCATCACTTATACTACCGTCTTCTACATCTCCTGCGATGATCATGACTTTCATGTCTTTAGATATTTTTTCGATCCCATTGACATAGTCAGCATACCGTTCACTTTGAACCGTAGGACCATTATTGATGAGATCATCGATCGTCTCTCCGTTTGATAACTCTACAAAATTATTAAAAGGTGCTGCTATACCAACAAATTTATTGATTTTTGGAAGACTTGTATCATCACCAAATGTAGTTAGATAGCGTAAAGAACTCGCTCCGCCCATAGAATGCCCTACCAAATTAACCTGTGTTATACCATAATTATCTCGAATATAGGTCAAACAATTCTTGATCCACTCTGCTTGATTCCATTCATTATTTTTGTTATCTTCAAAAATAACTTGGATACTAGGATTATTTTCTTTGCCTGTCAGTTTGCCTTTTTCTTTGACTTCTCCATCAACACTAACGGTCAAAACCAGTTCTTTTTTAGTCAGATTATTTTTTTCCATTCGTTTGATCATGCCGCCAAAAGAATTATCACCACCACTGTATCCATGAATAAATAGTGTGGGGATTGATGATTTTTGAATTGTTTCACTTGTCGCTGAGTTCTTAGCAACTTGTTGGTTTTCATTTTTAGACGCTTTTTTACTAGTACAACCAGCCAAAAATAGCAAGATACAGACTGTTACTAGCAAATAATACTTTTTATTTTTCATTTTATCCCCTTTTCACTTATCACTATAGCAAGAAGAGAGCAGGGCAAAACTATGTTTAGTTTTGCTCCACTCTCTCTGATTGCCTAGCTTTTATTGGATTGAATCTACTTGTTCAAAGTCTAACTCTGTACTTGTTTCACGACCGAACATGTCGATATTTACTTTTAGTTTTTGACGTTCTTCATCAACTTCTGTTACTTCACCTTCAAGACCAGAAAACGCACCTTCAATAATACGGACTGTATCGCCTAATGCAACATCTAAATCAGATTGACGTGTACTCATACCGATTGAACGCAAGATGTGGTTGATTTCTTCTTGTAATAGTGGTGCTGGCTTGCTTCCGGCACCATGTGAGCCGACAAAACCAGTAACGCCTGGTGTATTACGTACTACATACCAAGAATCATCTGTCATCGTCATTTCTACTAACACATAACCAGGGAATGTTTTATGAACGATTTCTTTTGATTTGCCATTTTTTACTTCTGTCTCTGTCTCTTCTGGAACGACTACACGGAAAATAAAATCTCCCATGCCCATGCTTTGTGCACGTGATTCAATGTTTGCTTTTACTTTGTTTTCGTAACCTGAGTATGTATGTAATACATACCAATTCTTTTCAAATGATTCCATGTTTGATTGACCCCTTTAATTTATTAGTTAGTTAAAATAATACCTCAAGAGTAGCAAGCAGATCCTTGGTACTCGTTTTCTTTTTTTCATATGAAAATAAAAAAACCTCAGTTCCCCGAAGTTTTTCCTCACTTGTTATTATAGCACTGTTTACAATGAAATACTAGTTTGAATTACTTAAGAATCCAACCAAAAACAGTTTGGATCACTGTATCCATTACAAAGAATAATGCTGCAAAAATAATTGATGTTTCGATAACAACCAACGTGTCTTTGCGTAATTGTTTTTTAGATGGCCAAGAAACTTGTTTCATCTCATCTTTAACACTACGTAAAAATTTCATTTGAACTCCTCCAATATCTATTTCGTCTCTTTATGTAACGTGTATTTTTGACAGTATTTACAGAATTTTTTGATTTCTAACCGCTCTCCACGTTTTCCTTCACTGACGGCTTTAGAATAGTTTCTGGAGCCACAATCTGAACAAGCAAGTGCTGATTTTTTTGTTGCCATTGTTCAACCTCCTCTATTCACAAATTTACTCAATAACATTATCATTGTTTTAGCTAAATGTCAATGGATACTCAATAAACTATGGTTTTTTTTCAAATTATGTTATCATTAACTTGTCAGACGAATTTAACCTACGGGAGGTCAAAATATGTTATTAAAATCCGTCGTTATCAAAAAGAAAAACCTTACGACCGTCAATGAATCTTGCACATTGGAAGAAGCATTGACCATTCTTGAAGATTCAGGGTATCGTTGTGTACCAATCTTAGATGAATCAGAAAAGATTTTTAGAGGAAATATCTATAAAATGCACATCTACCGCCATAAAGCAAACGGTGGAGACATGAGTTTACCCGTTACTTATTTATTAAAAAATGCTACAAAATTTATTTTTGTAAACACATCATTCTTTAAAGTTTTCTTTACGATCAAAGAATTACCGTACATCGCTGTGTTGGATGAGAATAACTATTTTTATGGAATTTTAACGCATAGCACGTTATTGAATATCCTTGCTCAATCTTGGAATATCCAGCGTGGTAGTTATGTTTTGACAATTGCTACGACCGGTAAACAAGGAGATCTGGCTGCTATGACGAAAATCATTGCGAAACACAGCAGTATCGCCAGTTGTATTACGTTAGATATCGGAGAGGATGAATTTATCCGCCGTACCTTGATCACTTTGCCTGCTGAAACAACTGAAGAGACATGCGCAGTTATTGTTGAGAATTTAGAGCGTAAGAATCTTAAAGTTGTTGAAATCGAAGATTTACAAGCAAATGCTGAATAAAATAATTAAGAAAAGAAGCTTTTCAGTTGAAAGGCTTTTTTTCTTTATTGACATAAACTAATTTTGAGTGATTAGATACTAAAAATAATCTATCTCCTTTTTCAAAAAATTCATCCCACAGCTTTAGACATAATAATTTCTATGCTACAATTCGCTATATGTGAGGAAAGTAGGTAGCTTATGGAATTAACCGTTTATGTTGCAAGTGCATTCAGTAAAGATTACAAGGGTGGAAATAAAGCCGGAGTGGTATTGTTTGAAAATACATTGTCCACTACTCAAAAAATGGCAATAGCCAAACAGCTAGGTTATGCAGAAACCGCGTTTATATCAGAATCTGAAATTGCTGATTATAAATTTGAGTATTTTACACCAAAAGAAGAAGTTGATTTATGTGGTCATGCTACAATTGGCTCTTTTTCGATACTGATGCATTTGAATAAACTTTTCAAAAATCATTATACAATTGAAACAAACAATAGTGTTCTTTCAATTATCATATCAAACGACACGATATTCATGGAACAAAACAAACCGATATTCTATGATGTTATAGCAACAAATGAGCTCATTGATTGTTTTGACAGTAATACTATAGACAGCAACTACCCAATTCAAATTGTTTCAACAGGCCTAAAAGATATTTTAGTTCCTATAAAAAACGAAACGCAATTAAATACTCTGGAGCCCAATTTTGAAAAAATCAAGGAAATCAGCAAGCAGTATAATGTTGTCGGGATGCATCTCTATACATTTAATAATGACCGAATAATATGTAGAAATTTTGCGCCACTATACGATATTAATGAAGAAGCAGCCACTGGTACTTCAAACGGTGCGCTAGCTTGCTACCTTTATGAACAGCACTCATTATCAAAAAATATTTATGTATTTGAACAAGGTTACTCTTTACACTCGCCTTCTGAAATATTCGTTAAATTAGCAACCAATAATAAGAATGAAATAGAAAAAGTATTTGTTGGTGGTAAAGGATATTACTGTGAAACGCAGTGGTTAAATATAGAAGATAGCGAGTAAAATAAAGAAACTCAGATTAAAAAAGAGGTTGGGACAGAAGTGTTTAGCTCCGAAGGAGTTGCTTCTGCTCCCACCGTTTATTCGAATTTATTAAGGCTAGGGTATAACTCGTAGAGTTATGTCCTAGCCTCTTTTAACGTTCCTCGCCAATAATACGTACTTCTGTCTCCAGTACAACATCAAATTTTTCTTTGATTACTTGTTGGATATGCGCAATCAATTCTACATAATCTGTCGCTGTAGCCTGATCGATATTTACAATAAAACCAGCATGTTTTTCTGAAATTTGAGCGCCGCCCCATTTTAATCCTTGTAATCCAGCATCTTGAATCAATTTACCTGTAAAATGTCCTTCCGGTCGTTTAAAGACGCTGCCGCAAGATGGGTATTCTAATGGTTGTTTCGACTCTCTAAGCTCAGTCAATTCAGCCATTTGACTCTTGATCACACTATTTTCTCCGTCTTCCAAAGAAAAAGTCGCTTCCAGCACAATACAATGCATGTTTTGAATCGCGCTGTGACGATAAGAAAATGCCATCTCTTCATTTGTAAACGTTCTGACTGTTCCGTCTTCTAATAAAACATCAACACTTGTGAAAATATCTTTGATTTCTCCACCATAAGCTCCAGCATTCATATAGACTGCGCCACCCACACTGCCAGGAATGCCGCAAGCAAATTCAAAACCTGTCAAATCATGATCTAAAGCAACATATGTTGTATCGATCAATTTTGCTCCTGCTTCAACAACAATTTGGTTCTTAAAAACAGAGATTTGTTTCATATTTTCCAGCATGATCACCATTCCGCGAATCCCACCGTCTCGAACAATCAAGTTGCTGGCATTTCCTAAAACAAGCCAAGGAATGTCATGACTTTTGCAGTATTCGACCAGAGTCGCCACTTCCTCTTTTGATTTTGGAAATGCTAAGACATCTACAGGTCCACCCGTTTTAGTAAAGGTAAAATTCATTAAAGGTTCATCAAATAGTAAGGTTATATCCGTTAATTTATTCATCATTTCAATTTTATTCATCGAAAGTCGTTCCTTTCTTTCAAACATCCTACTTATTCTAGCATGTCAAAGAGAAACTTTCTAGTCTGACTCTATAAAATATGTTCTTGATGTTTTCGTAACATTTGAGCACATAGCTCATGACTTGTAAAGACTTTTGCTTGTTTTAAATGAGATCCATCATTTGTTTGAACTGCTTCGATAAATTTCTCTACCATTTGCTTAAAGCCACGTTTTTCTAAAGTTGTGGCCCAGTCACCAAAGTTTTTTTGTTGCATTCCTAACTGATTTTTGATCGTTAAGTCCGTTAAGTTTTCTAATATTAGCGTTCCTTCTGGACTTGTCAGCTGATAGGTTTCAGTATTTGCCCCTGCATAGAGATTCATTGAAGCGATTGCTGTTGTGGTTTCTGTTTCTACATGGAGTACGGCTCTTTTTAATAGATTATTTTCCTCGATGATTTTGGTTTGGACATGTCGAATTTCATCATCAAGCAGGTAAACAAGTGTGTCAGCTACATGTAAAAATAAATCGTAGATCACAAAATTAACTGTAGCTTCTGATGCGATACGATTTTTTTGGATCAGTAACATATTTTTATTCTCAATTGTTTTTAATTCTTCTACAAAGGGTGCAAACCGGCGATTAAAACCTACCATCAAAAGTAGCTTTTTTTCTGCTGCTAACGTTTGGATTTCTTTGACTTCTGCTAGGTTTTCGCTTAAAGGTTTGTCAACAAAAACATGGATGCCGGCTTCTAATAATTGTTTGACTAGTTGACCATGAACTTTGGTTGCTGCATGGACGAAACAGGCTGATATTCCAGTTGCGATCAACTCTTCTGTGGATGTAACCATTTCGTTGAAGCCGTATTTTTCACTGATTTCTTTTCGAGTCTGTTTATTTCTGGTGGCTAAAACAAACGTTGCTTTGTCTCTTAGTTGAGAATAAACAGGTAGATACGCTTTTTGCGCGATATTTCCTAAGCCGATGATTCCGATTTGCATGAGAGTCCTCCTTGATTGGGTCGTTCTTTACTCATAGTACTATATTTTTGGACTGTCCTTAAGACAAAAGCATTTTAAAATCGATTTAATTAGTAATTGTAATATATGTATCTACTTGCAATCTAAATATAACTCTATAACTATGGCTAAAAAAATCTTGTGCTGTAATTAAATTAAATATGAGCGATATGCGCTAACATACCTCTCCCATGTTGAACCTTTAAAGTCAGTAGCATAATTTTATTGGAAAAAATAATCAGTTAACCTGCTTAAATTAATGATTGATTATTTCTTCCAATTCCGCACGGGTCCGATCAACAAGAAAAAGGTAGTAAAAAAATACTACGCATGCGGTCATTTGTTCCATGTCTTTTTTACAGAATTTATCCGTTTGCTGGAAGCCGAACAAATCAAAATTGGGAAGTTAGATCGTGAAAGAAAAGTAGCGACTCATTTTATTCAGATGTAAATAAACAACTTTCCATACATTCAATACGCCTTATGTTAAACTAAGATAGAGTAAAACAATAAGTAGCTTATTTCGAAAGGAGTTATGAAAATGAAATGTATATCATGGAATGTCAACGGCTTGCGTGCTGTTGTTAAGAAAAACTTTATGGAAGTCTTTAACGAATTAGACGCCGATTTTTTCTGCCTACAAGAAACAAAATTGCAAGAAGGTCAAATCGATTTAGACCTACCAGGTTACCATCAATACTGGAATTATGCTGAAAAGAAAGGCTACTCTGGCACAGCTATTTTTGCCAAGGAAGAAGCAATCAGCGTTCGCTACGGCATGGATCTTGAAGAGCATGATCAAGAAGGACGTCTGATCACATTGGAATATCCTAACTTCTTTATGATCACTTGTTATACACCAAATTCACAAAATGAATTGAAACGTTTAGATTATCGTATGACATGGGAAGATGCGTTTCGTGGGTATTTGAACGAATTGAGCAAAGAAAAACCAGTGATTTTATGTGGTGACTTGAATGTGGCTCATCAAAATATCGATTTAAAAAACTGGAAAACAAATCAAAAGAATGCTGGGTTTACACCAGAAGAACGTGAGAAGTTCTCAGAATTATTGGATAGTGGTTTTATTGATACTTACCGTTATTTCTACCCTGACCAAGAAGGTGTTTATTCTTGGTGGAGTTACCGTTTTAATGCTCGGAAAAATAATGCTGGATGGAGAATCGATTATTTTGTTGTTTCTGACGGATTGAAAGAGGCTTTAACGAGTGCGAAGATCCATACTGACATTACGGGTAGCGATCATTGTCCAGTCGAAGTTGATTTGACAATTGCTTAGCGAGAGGTTTCTTCTCTCGTTTTTTATTTAGTTTCTGTTAATATTTTTAATATGCACTTACTATATCTCACTTATTTTGTTATACTACATGTATGAATTAATTTTGAACCGAAAGGGATAATGAATATGAATTTTTATTCCATAGACTTTGAAACAGCTAGTTATGCTAAGCATAGTGCCTGTTCTGTCGCGTTAGTAAAAGTAGAAAACAATAAAATTGTTGATGAATATTATTCCCTGATCAAACCAGAAACAGATTTTTTCTGGAAAAATATTCAAGTTCACGGGATCAAACCAGAAGATGTGGCGGATGCACCCAAGTTTCCTGATGTTTGGAATCAGATCCAGTCTTGTTTTAAACCGAATAGTTTAGTTGTTGCGCATAATGCGCCGTTTGACTGTGGTGTTTTAGCTGGTTGTTTAGATTATTATGGTATTGATCAGCCGAATTACCTTTCACTCTGTACAGTGAAAACCAGTCGTAAGCTATTCCCAGAGATGCCCAATCACAAGCTGAACACGGTTTGTGAGAATCTAGATATTCAATTGAACAATCACCACGATGCGTTGGAAGATAGCCGGGCATGTGCTGAAATTTTATTGTATCAAGAAAAGCATTTTGGTGTGGAACCGTTAAAAAAACTTGTTACGATAAAATAAAAAAAGCCGAATCATGAACTAAATGTTCACTTGATTCGGCTTTTTTTTATTTTTCTAAAATCTCAACGATTTCATCCATGTTTTTAGACCCAAAAACAATATCTTTGTCATCGATGATCATCGCAGGGACGCTCATGATTTTCTTTTCTGTTTTTAACTCTGGGAAAACACCGATGTCGATCATTTCAGCTTCAACATTATGATTGATTGAAGCAATTCGCTGACACGCTGCTACGACATCTGGACAGTAATGACAAGTCAATGAAACAAAAATCTGTACTTTCTTTTTAGGTAGTTCTTTGATTTTATTAACAACTGGCTCTTCTATTGGCTGTCCAGCACTTCCTACATTATAAACGGCTAACACGATTGAGTTGACTTCATGTCCGCTTGGAATACCGCTGAATTTGATTCCTGTGTACTCGCCTTGATCATTTAAAACAACCACACTTGGCAATTTATCGATACCATATTTTGTTTCTACGTCAGAATCCGCACCTTTTTGAACGGTTTCCAGCAAGATTTTATCACTTAATGACGCAAATTCAGTTAGGAAAGAATTCAATTCTAGTGATTTCTCTTCGCTGCTATCCATAACTTGTAATAACGTTACATTCTTCGTCAATTTCCCGAAAATGCCCCCTAATTGTTCTCTCATTGCATCAGGGAACCACGTGTTATTGCTAGTTGCTTTAGCCGGTTTTTTGTCTGCTTTTGGTTGTGTTTCTTTACTTTCAGCATGTTGTTTCGCTAAACGTTTTTCCATACGCTCATTGACGATTGGCAAACCAGCTTTTGTTTTTTCTTCTGTGATGTATTTTTGTGCATTCGTTGCAGCGATCGCACCGTCTGCAACAGCGGTGACGATTTGACGCAATTCTTTGATACGTAAATCTCCAGCTGCATATACGCCTGGAACATTGGTTTCCATATTTTCATTTGTTGGTACATAACCGCGGTCTAATTCAACTTTTCCTTCAAAAATTTCTGTACTTGGTTTATTTCCAGCGAAGACAAACATGCCAAACGTACTGTCAGTTGGTGCTTCGTAAGTTGTTTCTTCGCCTGTTTCATTGTTGACAAAAACGGCTTTACGAACAAAGTCATCCCCAGTGATTTCTTTGACTTCTGTATTGTAGACGATTTTGATATTAGGATGTTGTTTGGCAGCTTCCGCTGTTAGTTTGGCACAAGTAAAATCAGGTTCACGGATGATCATTGTGACTGATTTACCATAACGAGTTAAATAAACCGCTTCTTCGGCTGCCGCATAACCGCCGCCAAGTACGAAAATATCTAATCCTTGGAAGAACTCACCATCACATGTCGAACAATAGGCAATGCCACGTCCTGTAAATTCAACTTCACCAGGAAAACCGATTTTACGTGCTGAAGCACCTGTTGCAATAATCACAGCATATGCTTGGTAGGTTTTCGTCGCGGATTTGACTGTTTTGATCGTTTGGCTTAAATCAACATCAATGATTTCATCCGTTGTAAATTCAACTCCAAAATCCAGCGCTTGTAAACGCATATCTTCCATCAATTCAGGACCAGTTGTTGCTCGGATCGCTGGATAGTTTACGATTTCAGAAGTTGTCGTTACTTGTCCGCCGATTTTGTCTTTTTCGATGATCAATGTATCTAACATCGCACGACCTGCATAAATTCCAGCTGATAAAGCAGCTGATCCGCCGCCGATTACGATCAAATCATAAATTTCTTGACTCATGTATGTTCTCCTTTTGTACATTTCATTATTTTGATCTATAAATTTTAAGAAAGACTTCCCTAAAAAAGGAAGTCTTACAGTTGTCTATTTAATGGTTTAGATTTTACCAACTAAGTCTAAACTTGGTGCAATCGTTTCTTCGCCTGGTTTCCAATTTGCTGGACAAACTTTGTCGCCATGTTCTGCTACAAATTGAGAAGCTTCTAATTTACGAACTAGTTCATCTGCATTACGGCCGATGCCCATATCATTGATTTCGTAAGATTTGATTTCGCCTTCTGGGCTAACGATAAATGTTCCACGGTATGCTTGACCTAGCTCTTCATTTAAAACACCGAAGAAACGTGCAATTTTACCATTTGGATCAGCTAACATAGGGTATTTGATTTTACCGATCGTATCTGTCGCGTCTGCCCACGCTTTATGAACAAAGTGGCTATCTTCTGATACTGAGTACACTTCACAATTCAACTCTTTTAAATGATCATAGTGATCTTGCATATCGCCAAGTTCTGTTGGACAAACAAATGAAAAGTCAGCTGGATAGAAAAAGAAAATACTCCATTTGCCTAACACATCTGCTGTTGATACTTTAATAAAGTCTCCGTCTTGGTATGCGTCACATTCAAAGTTTAATAGTTTTGTGTTGATTAAGTTCATCTAATTATTCCTCCTAAAATTTAAAAGTTAGTAGCAAAGCTACTCCATTTTTCTACACTCTTAGCGTATCAATTTAAAATTATTATGTCAATAGAATTATTATAGTTTAGTTATTTTATTTTTGCTATTTTTGTCTTTTATTTGAGAAAATAGCTCTCTAATTCTCAATAACATGAAAAACTACTGTTTATCGGTTGTCTGATCATACTTACACAATAAAATAAAAACAGAACAAAAACAAACCTCTCCATTTACTTCATCTTCATTCTATTCTACCAAAAAAAATCTTTAAATAATTGAACGACTTTCTGATTTTCAACCAACTCACTGTGACTGGTATTTTCTCCTTGAATCAATACTTCCTGATACTCAGCTACTTGATCCTGATAAATATATCTTCCAGAAAAAGCACTTTGAACAGATACCGTGCTATCAGAAGCGGTGTCGTCCACTTCTCCAGCTATATTCAGCATCTTGATTGTATTAGGAATGTTATCTAAATTTTTTAAATAGCTTTTGAGTAGATCGCTAGTTTCTTTTAGTTGTACAAAGGAAGTCACAGCGTCATTATATTTTTTTGAAGTATCATTATATGGTGTTCCTAGTGTTATCAGTTTGGCTAATTTTGGATCATCAGATTGCTGAAATTTTTCCAGATAAGAAGTAATCACTAATCCACCATTGGAATGGCCTAGATAATTGTATGTTTTAAATGAATATTTTTCTTGAATATAACGCAAGGCTAATTGATACCATTTACCTTGAACAGGTAATGTTTTGTCACTACTATCTTCAAAAGCAATTACTATCATAGGACGTTCCGTTGAACTTGTTAGTTTTCCTTTAGATGAAACAGTTCCATCCGTTGCCACAGTAACTTTTAACACATCGGCTTTTGGATCTAAGTTTTTGATCAATCCATTAAATCGATTGACTGTTCCGTTTGTTCCTGGAACAAAAATCGTCGGGGTTTGAATTTCCACAGGTTCACTCACTAGTGTAAATTTTTCGGCAAATGCCGTTAAGCTTTTTTGAAATAAAAAAAAGAGCATTAGAACAACACCTACAATCAAAAGTATTTTAGAAATTCCTTTTTTTATGGTTTTCGTATTATTCAAAGCGTTGCCTCCTCTTCTAGGGAAAGTATACGCCTTGAAACTTAAACGAAAATTAAACACAAAGTAAAGAGGAGGATCTTAGTTTAAGAGATTAAAAACGATTCATCCATATTCTTATCTTTATTAAAATGCTTTCCATGAACGTCAATTACGGCATGCCACTCTTTGCATAAATCATGAGGAATCGATTCGGTCAAATGAATAAAGTCTTTTCGCATTTCTTCGTATGTCCTATATGGACCAAAACCTAGGCGATTAAAGAGACGAATGGCATATTGATCCGCGATAAAAACATTTCGTTCAAAGATATAAAGAAGCATTGCATCCGCTGTCTCTGAGCCAACACCTTTGATCGTCAGTAGCTCTTTTCTAAGCTCATCAGTGGAGTAAGTACTGAATTTATCAAAATCACTTCCATGAGAAATAAACCAATTGATCAAAGCTTTGATATAGTTACTTTTTTGGGTGAAAAATCCTGCTGGACGAATCAGTTCTTGGAGTGTTTCCAATTCAATTTTCTGAAGGCTTTCCACGGTTAAATAAGGTTCTAGATTCCCCAATGCTTTATGGGCATTTTTTTCAGTCGTTTGTTGAATCAAGATCATCGATACCCAATCAGAGATGCGGTTCTCATCTTCCCACCAATATTGGAACCCATAATGACTTACCAAATTGTTTAGTACTTGAAGCTTTTCTTTATCTAATTCCACTGTTATCTACTCCTTTAGTATCATATAAAAAAACTTAGATCAAAATAATTAAATTCTGACCCAAGTCGCACTGTTTTTATTCAGATAATTCTTTTTCTTTTGTGATCATGATCACACCATCCCCAAGTGGCAACAATGTAGAAGTCAACTCAGGATGGGTCATGACAGTATCTAAAAATTGATTTAATTTTCTATGGATCGTCCTTTGACTACGTGGGATTTCCTCGATTGGATCTAAAATCGTTCCTGCTTGGAAGACATCATCTACCATCAGCACGCCACCAACACGTAATAAACGTAAACATTCTGGTAAAAATTCAATATATTTGGATTTAGCGCTGTCCATAAAAATAAAGTCATACGGACCTGTTAAGGTGGGTAGAATTTCAGCTGCTTGTCCTTCTAATAAAGTCACTTTGTCTGTCAATCCTAAACGTTCATAGGTTACTTTCGCTTTTCTGATCATTACATCAAAACGATCGATCGTCGTAACATGCCCGTCTTCTCCTACATATTGAGCCATCAAGCTAGAAGAAAAACCGATTGCTGTACCAATTTCTAAAATATTTTTAGGCTTGATCTGATTTAGGAAAAATTGCAGAAAGACAACTGTTTCATGAGGAATGATCGGCACCCCTGCCTCGTGCGCTTCTTCTTCGATCAAGCCAAGTTCGCCTTCGATTTTTTTTTGTTTATTTCTCATAAAATCAACAAGCTCTTCTTTCACAACTGGTCGATGCATCATTTCATTTCGCACTGTATTCATCCTTCCATACATCTATCATTTCGATTATTCACTAAATAGTAATATAACAGAAATCCTTTTCAGAAAATAGACTTTTTTTACAATTTTCCCATAAAAATAGACATTCTCTAAATTTAACTCGTTAGATACTTATTGGCTCAACAAGATTTATTCTTTTAAACTACCTTTTAAACGACTTTTCACCTTTTGATAAAGTTCAAATTGCTGCTTTTTACTCACAAAATTTCTTTTGTTATAACACTGGTAACCATTTTGTCTAACCGCATCTAGAATGCCTTTGTAAAAATACATAGCCAGCAGGAGCGCTTCTCGGCAATCTTCATCTATAGCCGAAAGCATTGTTGTGGATTGTTCGTATAATTGCTCTGCTCTATTCGCTTCATATTCCCACAATTCAATAAAGGAATCATTGATCGTTTCTTTTTTCAGCATGTCCATAGAAACATTAAAAGTTCTCATTACTTCTTTAGGAAGATATACTCGTTGATTTTTTAAATCCTCCCCGATATCCCTTAATATATTTGTGATCTGCATTGCTTGCCCTAATTGAATCGCTTGTGTTTTTATATTTTCTGCTTTGTCTGAGAGAATGGGAAGTAACATCAATCCCACTGAACTGGCAACAAAATAAGAATACTCCTCTAATTGTGCTTGTGTATCGGGTTGGTGAAAATGCCAATCTTTTTCTTGTCCAGCTAACATATCATAAAAAGGTCGATCGTCCATCTTATATGTTTCAAAAACAGGAACTAAAGCACGCCAAAAATAGCGATCTGGAATTTCACCGGCTAAAAAATCGTCCAATTCATGCTTTAGTTTATTTAGACGCTCAAGGTCATTATGCACATCGATACTATCGTCCGCTTCACGACAAAAAGAATAAATCGCAAAAATACTTAATGCTTTTTGTTTAGGGAGTTTAGAAAATGCTTTATAAAAGCTTTTTGAATGATTTCGAATTGTTTGCTCACAAATAGAAAAATCTGATTCGTACATTGAAAATACTTCATTTAATTCATTTTTTCTTTGCATCATCTTTCAATAACTCCTCCGCTGCTAGCTTAGCGCTTGTTAAAACAATTGGAACGCCTGCGCCTGGGTGCGTACTACTTCCACAAAAGTAAAGATTATCTGCATAATCAAATTTATTATGCGGACGATAGTAATTACTTTGTTTCAAAGTAGGTTTTAGGCCAAATGTTGCACCATTGTATGCATTGAAATTTTTCTTAAAATCTTCAGGTGTATAAACCGTTTCAAATACGATATGTTCTTCAATATCCGAAAAAATGGTTTCCTTTTTAACTAAGTTTAAAATCTTTTGACGAAATTCACTCGTTGTTGACTCATTCCAGTTCACTCCTTGAGAAAGTTCTGGGACAGGAACTAAAATATAAACACCTTCATGCCCTTTTGGCGCTAAACTCTCATCAATGGATGATGGAACATATACATAAAAAGAAGGATCTTCTGGTAGATTTCCATCTTCAAAAATGTCATTAATATTTTTCTCAAAATCTTCAGCGAATCGAATTGTATGAAGAGACTCTACTGGATATTTTTTATCCAGCCCAAGATAAAGAATAAAACATGAGCAGGAATAATCTAACTGATCAATCTTTTTATCTGTATATTTTCCTCTTGTTTTTTCATCTGGCAGCAACGATTTCATTGCGTAAGGAAAGTCAGCATTACAAACTACATAATCGCTTGAAATAATCCCATCTGCTGTCTTGATTCCTTTTGCTTGTTTGTTTTCAATAATAATTTCTTCCACAGCTGTATCAAGGTGGATCGTACCGCCAAGCTCTTCAAATGCCTTGGCCATCCCTGTAGCTAAAGTATACATGCCGCCTTCAATAAACCAGATGCCATAAATCAATTCAATCATAGGAATAATCGTATAAAGCGACGGACCATTATATGGAGAAACCCCTATATAGAGCGTTTGAAATGCCAATGCTTTGCGTAATCTTTCGTCTTTTACAAACTTTGAAATTGAACTATACGCATCATTAAATGTATGTAATCTAAAACCATCGATTAATGATTTTGGATTGTAAAAGTCCCAAAAAGACCGAAATGATTTCATAATAAATGCTTTTTTAGCGATTTGATACCGTTTGTAAATACTCGCCAAATATTCTAAATACCCTTGCATATCGTCTTCTGAAATGCCTTCTAAAAGAGTCGTCAACGAAACTAAATCCGATGACATGTTCAATGTTTCTTCATTTGGAAAATTTAAGGATAACATTGGATCAACTTTTTTCATTGGTATGTATTGTTCAGGATCTTTCCCACATTGTTCAAAGACTTCACGATAGATATCTGGCATCATGACAATCGTTGGACCTACATCAAACGTAAACCCTTGCTCCTTGATTTGATACATTTTGCCGCCGACTTGCTTATTTTTTTCGTATAAATGGACTTCATAACCTTCATGTTGTAAACGAATAGCAGCTGCTAAACCAGCTGCTCCAGTACCAATAACTATAATTTTTTTCACTATATTACACCGCCAACTTGTTTTTTTTAGTATATCCTTATCAAACGATAATGTAAATTATTTAGATTTTCAAGAGCAAAAAATTAATGAGCAGAAATAACAGATAGTTGAAGCATTGTATAATAAGATGAGATTTCGTTTGTTTGCATTTAGGGTGTGAAACAAAAGTGAATTATACTCTTGTTTCACACCCTAACTATCAGAATACTCATTATTTCTTTCTATTATCCAGTGATATTATTTTTGTTGCTTGATTTTCAATTTAATAAAGCAAATCAACTAAATCTTTCTTTTCAATATTACCAAAATATTTTTTAATATCGATTTGATCAACAGCTGTCTCAATCGCTGATTTTTCATATTTTGTACCAGTCAAAATAGTTTCTACATCTTTTATTTCACCTAGCCCAAAGAAATCACCAAAGATTTTGATTTCTTTGATTTCACCAACTTCTACATTCATTTGTGCATCAATGGAACCGATAGGAAAGCGTTGATGGCGTTCTATATTAAATGCTGGTGATTTACCATAGTTCCAATCCCAATTACGATAATATTCGTCTGAAATTTTGTTGATTTTTTCCCAATCTTCATCTGTTAGTTCGTAAGTTTTTACTTGATCAACAGAATTTACACCAAAGATTTTCAATAGAATATCTTCACGGAATTCTTCTGTCGTCATATCTTGTTTATCAGCTGGTAAAAATGGTTTGATATTGGTTACACGTGAACGGACCGATTTAATACCTTTGGATTCGATTTTATCTTTGCGAACTTTTAATGTATTGACTACTTCATCAATATCGCTGTCAAACATCAATGTACCATGAGCAAACATTCTGCCGGCTGTTGCATACATCGCATTGCCAGAAAATTTCATCCCATCGATGACTAAATCATTACGGCCTTTTAATTCTGCGCCTGAAACACCAAGCTCATGCAATGCTTGAATGATCGGTTGGGTTACTTTCGCAAAATCACGAAAAGAATTGCCATCATCCGGCATAATAAAACTGAAATTCAAATTTCCATGATCATGATAGACAGCGCCACCGCCACTTAATCGACGAACTACATGAATGCCATGTTCATCTACATATTCTTTGTTGATTTCTTCGATTGTATTTTGGTTACGGCCGATAATGATTGATGGATCATTGATATAAAATAATAAAATCGGCTCATCTAAAGGTTTCTCTTTTAATAAATACGTCTCAATCGCTAAATTGATTCTAGGATCATTATTTTCATTTGGTACAAAAATCATCTTTTACCACTCCTTAAATTTCGATAACTAAATTTTTCTCTGCCAAACTAACAGATACTTGGTCGCCAGCAGCATTTTCTGCTTGCTGTTTCAACTCTTTTAAAGAGCCATGTTGAGGCAAGTGAGTCAAGATCAGATGTTTAGCCTGGGCTGCTTTTGCGATTTCTCCTGATTCTTTTGAGGTAAAATGAGCATGATGGTTCTCATTTCCTTCAAACAGATAGGTATCTGCTAAAAAAACATCAGCCTCTTTTGCAAAATCGACAAAACTTTCCAAGTAGCCAGAATCACCGGTGAAAACAAACACTTTACCCGTTTTTTCTTCTACAAATCGCATTGCATAACAAGGCACTGGATGGATTGTTTTCATAAATGTCACAAGAAAAGGCCCTAATTTTAATTCTTCTGCTTCAAAATAAGGAACAGCTTTTGACACTCCTGGCATATTCAATGCTTCAAAATGAACAGGATCATCTGTATGTCCATAAATTGGTAAAACAGGTGTCGGTTCGAGCGCTGGATATAATTGACGATAATACTGCAGCACACCAAGATCTGCGATATGATCATAATGGTAGTGAGACAAAATCACTGCATCTAATGTTAGCGGATCCAGATGTTCTTCTAAATTGACTAAAGTTGTACTTCCAGCATCTAACAAGAGCTTAAATCCATCTGATTCTAGCAGATAAGAACTAGTGCCTTCACCTTTGTATGGGTACGCCCCTAAACAGCCTAAAACGGTTATTTTCAACTTCATCGACCTCCTGATTCTTCTTCACTTAATGGTAACATAAAAAAAGCAAATGGCGACAGTTATTTGTCCTTCAAAAGGAAAGTTTGCTCTATTTTTAGAGTATGTTCCTTTTCCTAATTTGATGAGCTATAAAAAAACAGAACAGCTTTAATGAGAGGCTGCTCTGCTTTTATATTTTATTCAACTATTGCTGGTGCCCCTTTTTCCTCACGTGCAGTATCATAAAAACTTGCCACAGCAACGTCATGATAAGGAATCACCCATAATAAACCGATCCCAAAGACTAAAGCACCAATAATAAACCAACCAATAAATGAAATTTGTAAAAGTAAATATTGACCAAAACGGCCTTTCATCAAGAACAAAGCATATTTAAGGGCATCTCCCACTGACAATTCAGGATCATCAAGTTTTACCCAAACGGCAAATTGGAAAACACCACTGACAAAGACACCGACTAAAATCATTAAAAATCCGAAGATCAATAATAATAGTGCTAAAAAGATATCTCCTCCCATTTGCGTTTGAAATTGATCAACTGATACAGTATTAAACATCAAACCAAAGTACATCGTCACGCCATACGATAAAAGTATTGGTAACAACACCACTAAATTCAAGACTAATTCAACAAAATATTGAATTAAATTAATCAATAACATTGGTAGATAAAATTTTCCTTGAAAAATGTGTGTCAACATTCCTGGTTGAACTTTTTTTCCTCTTAAAACTTGTAATGCGCAGTAATAAGTCCCATAGGTAATCGCGAAAAAGAGAAAGTTATTTAGTAAAAATGACATAACATTGCTTCCTGCACTATCTTGGGGTAAATTGGCAATACTACCAACTACTGAGCCTATGATAAAGCGGATGAATACAGCTAGAAATGTAATCCAAGCCATCGTTCCCCATTGATTTTTTAATGATATTCTAGCTTGTTCTCGATGCATTGAATTTTTAATTTGACTTTTCATTTAAAGTTCTCCTCTTAGTTTAATAGCTACGAAGCTTATCTACTGTTTCTTTATCCAATCGTTTCACAACTTCTGTTACTAATTTAACAGTATTCAAATAATCATCTTCATGAATCATGGATGTATGTGAATGGAGATAACGAACGGGTACTGTAATAGCAAGTGATGGTACACCATTTCTTGTTAAGTGCATTCTGCCAGCATCGGTTCCTCCTCCAGTGATCACGGTATATTGGAATGGAATATTATTTTCTTCCGCTACTTGGATCACAAAATCACGCAATTTTTTATGCGGGATCATGGATGCATCAAAAATCAAGATTTGTGGTCCTTTTCCTAATTCAGAATCGGCCTCTTTAGGTGTCATTCCCGGTGTATCTCCTGCGGTTCCAGTATCTAGCGCAAAGGCAATGTCCGGATCAACTAAATGCGTACTTGTTTGAGCACCACGCAATCCAACTTCCTCTTGTACATCACTACCCGCAAATAAAATATTGGGATGTCCTTCTGTCGCTAAATTTTCTAAAACTCTTAAAGATACAGCAGTACCAATACGGTTATCCCAAGCTTTAGCTAACATAAATTTAGTATCGTTCATTCGGCGATATTCAATATATGGTGTAATCATATCTCCTGGTTTAATGCCCCACTGTGCAACTTCTTCGTCACTTGATGCACCGATATCAATAAACATATCTGCTACATCATACGGCTGTTTTCTCGCTTCTACTGTCAAAACGTGTGGTGGTTTTGAACCAATCACACCATGAAACAATTCACCTTTAGCCGTTTTGATTTGTACTTGCTGGGCCAGCATTACTTGCCCCCACCAGCCACCGAGAGTTTGGAACTTGATAAACCCTTTTTCAGTGATTTGCGTTACCATAAAACCAACTTCATCCAAATGCCCGGAGAAGAAAATTTTGGGTCCTTCTTTATCCCCTACATGTTTGGCAATAATACTACCTAAACCATCATACATGATTTTATCTGCAAAAGGTTCTGCATATTTTTTAAATATTTCTCTGACTTCCTCTTCGTTTCCAGGTACACCTTTAGCAGTTGTTAAGTCTATTAATAATCGTTCTTCTTTTTGATCCAAATTCTAACACTCCTTTCAACTATATGTTCACGAGTATTATACCATTCATTGATCATTTAAATGAAAACATTACTTCACTCAATTTCAAATGGTATCAAACCAATAGTCAATTAAAAATTATTTATTTCAATAAAAAACAAGTGAAGAACAAACTTGGGTTCTTCCTTGCTTTAAATAGAATTTATTTTTTTATGTCATCCGGCTCCTTTTGTTGCCATTCTTTCGAATAAAAGGATTCGTCAAGCTTATATTTCGGTGCTTCTGTTGATTTTTTTTCCAAGAATGGTTCAATTCGTTGATCCGCAGCTAGCCAACCTCTCCAGCCTAAATGAATCGTATCAGCCATAAAATATTGCTTATCAGAATCTTTGGTAAAATCGGCAATATTATTGAACCCTTGGCTAGTTAATTGATATTTGACCTTTTTTGAAAAATCTTGCAACATCTCTTGAGAAAGTCCTGTAAAATCCGACCATCGTTTATTTACTGGTGGGATAATGAATAACACTTCCGCATTATCTTGAGCCAATTGGCTCAATACTAGCTGCAAATCAGAAAATTCTGGAGAAAAACGATAATCCAATTTTGTCTGAGAATTCTCCAAGCGATTCAGTTTATTTTTCAACCTTTTCGCATAAAAAGAATTAGAAATTTCTAACGAATTATTATTGGTCGCCTTCTGACCTATTTTAGCTGCTAGTTGATCCAACTCTGTCACATTATAGGCATTAGGCAAATGCTTTTTAGCTTTTTCGATTTCATTCTCTTTGCTTATCATACCAATCTTACCGAATAATTCATCTTCACGAGAAAACAGATTGATCATCCAATCGATATACTCCTTATCGGAAGTACTCGGCAATTTTCCAGCAATAATATCGTTCAACGCACTGTCTAAGCGTTTATCTTCTTTAACTTTTGGAAAATCCATTAATCGTGTTGCCAGATAAATATCATCAGGGGTTACCTTATTCAAATCACTAACCCATTGATAGGTTTGCAGTTCAGAATAATAAGCATTAAAATAATCATCGGTTACGCCATCTTTTACAAACCATTGTGGCGAAATAATGAACACTACTTTTTTATGAGAAAGATTTTTTCCCATCGATTGCATCATCAATGCTTGCGTTAAAGACTGCGTCCCTGGAGCTCCTAATAAAAAAGGACGGTAATTACGATCATATTTCTCTGCTAAAACAGATGGATGAAACGGACTGATTCGGCTCAACTCTGAAGAGCCAAAAAATGGAATATATTCCTTTGAACCAATCGCTTTATTTTTGATAGCATTTCCTCTAAGCACATTAGTCGCCATAGAAGTGGATGCATCCGCTAATACCTGTTTACTATCCAAATCTATTTTAAACGGTGCAAAGAAAAAAATACTTAGTAGAACCGCGGCAGTTAAGAGTGGCCCAAAGATTCCAAAAAGTTTTTTCTTCATACTCATTATTGTAGTGCTTTCACTTGGTCAATAACTTTATTAGGTGTGTTCCATAAATCGCGGTCAAATTCTGAAACTGGTACCTGTACACCTAATTGTCCATCGATCTCAACTAATAACTGAACAGTTGCAAGTGAATCCATCAAGCCTTCTTCAAATAAGTCGACATCTCTGTTTTCTTTTACTTCATCTGTACCTGCAATTTCTTCTAAAATATCTAAAATCGTCTCTTCTATATTCATGTGTATTTCTCCTCTATCGTACAGTTTTTAGCTGTAAGTTATTTGTATTTATTTAAAAAATAATGTATCTAAAAATCCTGAGAAAATCAAGAAGCTAAAGCAAACCGCATTAAAAGTTAAGAAAATCGCAAACACATGTGTAAATTTATTCGAAGGAATTTTCTCTTTATGTTTTTTCTTAAAACGCAGCCAAGCATCTGTCAAACAAATCAATGCAGCATGATAAATTCCGTAAACTAGATAATACCACGTTAGCCCATGCCAGACGCCCATCAATAAGAACAAGGCAAAATAACCAACATTTGAAGCTACGATTCTACTTTTAAATACTTTTTTCTTGATCAAAGTAAACATCAAACGCATATAAACATAATCTCGGAACCAAAATGATAGGGTCATGTGCCAACGATTCCAAAATTCCTTTATATTCCAACTCAAGAACGGCTTGTTAAAGTTGACTGGTGTATCATATCCCATCAAGTAACTAGTTCCTACAGCAAACAAGCTATAACCAGCAAAATCAAAGAATAAATACATACTATAAATATACATATACGCAACTAATTCCCAAGAAAAGCCACCTGTTTTCAAGGCCACCTTAGCTACAACAGGCAACCACACTTGACCAAAATAATACCCAATAATAAATTTATACAAGAATCCTAGGAAAAAATTATGGATTCCTTTTCCTAAATAATCGACATATTTGTCAGGTGCTGGTGGATTCTCAACATCTTTTTCAAAACGACGATAACGATCGATCGGTCCAGACGAGATCGTTGGAAAGAACAACAGAAATTCGATGTAACGAAAGATGTTGTACTCTTTGATCGAACCATCCCGCATTTCCATGATGATCTGCACAGACTTGAAGGTCAAATAGGAAATACCTAGAAAGCCTAACAACGAGGCATGTCCAGAAATAAAAGGCATTACCTTAACTAAAAATAAGGGTAAAATTGCCAAAAATACTGCCAGATAAAAAACCATACTTACATTTTTCTTTTGCCGATAATGAAAATAGAACCAAACAAGAATCGTCTGCCAGATGACATAAACAATCAATGCTACGCCTTGTTTCCAGTCTTCACCGCCAAAGCTCATATACAAGAATAATAATGTAACGAGTACTTGATACCAGCCCCAACGCTTTCCTTTAATCAAGAGCGTCAAGATCATCGGCACTAGAGCTATCAACAAGTAAACAAAATAAATCGGATTCGCATAGGGAATCATGTGAGGAAAGTCGATCATGTTGCATTCACCTCATTCATTAGCCCTTTACGGTCGATCTTTCCATTAGCTGTAAGTGGTAGTCGTTCTACATAAATGAATTTTTGTGGAACCATATAATCCATCACTGAGCTGCTTAGTTCCTCTTTGATTGCCTTTGTTAATTTGAATTCTTTGTCAAAATCATGAGGATGTGCGACCACAAAAGCGACAAGCTGTTGCACTTTATGATGTTGATATTTGGGAACAACTGCAGCTTGTTTTACATAGGAAACCTCTGCTAGATGATGATCGATATCTTCAAGTTCGATACGATAACCGTGAAGTTTGACCTGAAAATCGATCCGTCCGTCATAAATCAATAAACTATTTTTTAGTTTTCCAGCATCTCCAGTGCGGTAAGCTGGTTGGCCTTTATAGTTAAAAAAAGCCGCTTCCGTTTTTTCTGGATTATTTAGATAGCCTTTAGATACACTAGGACCTGCAATCACAATTTCGCCAACTTCTTCAGCTAAAACTTCCTGTTCTTCATTCATGATATAAACTTGCGTATCACTTTTTACATAACCAATTGGAACTCGACTGTATTTCTCCAAAAGTTCTGGTGTGATCTCCACACCAGAAATAGCTACTGTCGCTTCTGTCGGCCCATACGTATTAAAAATACGCGCTTTAGGAAAACGTTCCACTAATTTCTGTGCTGTCATTTTAGGTAACTCTTCTCCGCAAAACAGAAAAATCTTCAAGCTTTCAACATTTTCCCCATCAAAAGTTGGTTCCATCAAACAAATATCCATAAATGATGGCGTCGAAACCCAAACTTCTATATCTAATGTTGGCAGTACTGTAAATAATTTCTTGAAGTCATTGATGACTTCTTTGCGCATTGGTGTTAAAGAGCCGCCCGAAGTCAAAGCTGGATAGACATCCATCACGGATAAATCAAATGAATAGGGTGCCTGGGATAAAAAACGCATGCCTTGCGTAATACCAAAATCGGTCAATTCCCAATTAACAAAGCTCAAAAGATTTTTATGACTAATTTGGACGCCTTTCGGTACACCGGTTGTACCAGAAGTAAAGATAATATAATAGGTTTCTGATTCAACAACTGGTTTAAGCGGTACATCCAAGATCCAAGACTTTGCACAAATATCATGGATTTTTTCTAATGAAACAATCTCAGCTTCCGTATCCAAGTCAGGCCATTCCTTTACAGAAAAAATCACAGCCGGATTTGCTACCTCTAAAATCATGTCAACTCTTTCTTTTGGTGTATGTGCCTCAATTGGGATATAAGCATGTCCTGCTTTGGATGCGCCTAAAAAGCACGTCAGCATTTCAAATTCCAATTCTCCATAAACGACTACTGGACGATCGCGTTCTATGTTTTTCTGCAAGTATGCAGCTATTGCATCGGAGTCTTTTTTTAACTCTCCATAAGTATACGTTTGATTGGTTTCAATATAAACGGGACGGTTTGTTTCCTTCATCCCCCAACGATCGATTGCATCAATAATATTTAAAATCGTCATGAAGTGTCCCCTTTCTAAAACTCATTATAAATAAATGAGCCGCCATCAATATTTTTGTAATGGTATAAATAAATCAACATTAAAAGTATTCCAAAATAAAAAACGGTTTTTCCAATGAATTTGCCCCAATAGTTTATATTAGGTTTATCAAAAAATTGTTTCATTTTATTTTATGCCTCCAAAATTACATTCATTCATTTTTTTGTACTGTTATTGTAATCAAAACCCAAGAGAAAAGATACGGAATTTGCTAACAAAAGTTTCTTTTCCGCTAACAGTTTTGTCACTTGCATATAAAAAGAAGGTGGGACAAAAAATAGAATCATTGTTCCACCCCTTTAATAGTACAAACAATAGAATAAAGAAATCTTTTCATTCCACATTCAGGTAAATTTCACATACGAATGATTTAAAAAAATTTTAACTATTAATTGTCTTTTCCATGTATGATTCGTGAATAAATCGCTGACGTTAAAAAGTAATATGCTAAATAAATCAAAATCAACATTCCACAAGAAAGATAAGCTAACCAATAACCCGAACTTGAAATAAATTTACTGAAAACATAAATCGCAAACGTTGCATGTAACACCCCGATGATCATTGGTGGAAAGAAGACAATACTATTTTGCTGATAAACAAGTTTGGTGATTTGCTTTTTAGGAATTCCGATTTTCTTTAATAAATCATAACTTTCCTTTTCTCGCTCAGCCTCAGAAAATTGCTGCAGCATCAAGATGCTCCCCGTGATGATCAAGGCTAGGATGCCTAAAAACATTGCGACATAAATAAATAAGCCCATCACTCTTCTCTCATATCTTAATTCAACGAAACGACTAATATAGTTTAATTGTGAATATTCTTGCTCATTTTCTTCTGAATACCCTTGTGTATACTTTTTTTCAGGTTCTCGACTGGTTTTAGATGTGTAACCTTTCAACTGATTATTGACCCATTGATACTTATAATATATCGGTGCGCTCCAATTTGGTTTTACCGCTTCAGACAATTTATTGGCTAATGCCTCTTCATCTTTTGCTTGAATATTAAACGCTCTAAGCGTGTATGTGATGCCAGAATTTATCTCATCGAATTGTTCATCGGATACAACGACAGTTGGAAAACTGTATCTTAATAAAACTTGACCCAAATAATCTGGACGTACAGCAGAAACATGAAGTTTTATTCCTTCTGATAAATTTAATGTAGAATCGTAACGAATATAACCGCCCAGAATATTTTGAATACTATCTATGATGACAATATCCTGTTTATTTTTCAGCTTGATATTTTTCAAATAGGGATTTATTTTTTGAAACGCTTGATAATTTGAAAGTGATAATAAATTTACAGGACCTAATGTGTCTCCTTTTTCATCCTGTCCAATTTTAAGACGAAATTGGCTACCCGTCAACTTATAATTTAATTTTACTATAGAATCAATTTTTGTATCCGGTTCCTTTTCGATTATTTGTTCTATTGCTTTAAAATTATCCTCTGCAACAATAAAATCTGTCGGTGCTGTTGTATTCACTGAATTCATACCGAGTGTATACATAGACGCCGACCCACCAATCATACCTAATGCTATAGCAATAAAAATAGTTACTGCCGACAACATGTTCCCACTTCTTTTAATGTGGAGTTTTGTATTTCCTAAAGCTAACATATTTAGATTTCTATAATAATTAACTTTATTCTTTCCAAAAAGAAATGCAAACAAGTACATCGTATAGTTAAAAAATAGATACGTTCCTATCATACAGATAAACATAATCACCAATGGTGCAACAAAAAAGCCAGTCAATCCTAATGATGTGTGCGTCAAAATTGTTACAAATTGAATCACATTATAGGATAAGAAATATCCTGTAATAATAAGGATCAACCCAACAATCCCAAGACCCCCCTTCAATAGAGGAAATTTATTGGGTTTGACAGTATTTTTTTCACTTGGTTTCATCAAATTAGTTAGTCGATAACGATAAATTAACCAACTACTTCGAAGAGAGACCACTAACAACATAAAAACAAAGACTAGACTAGTCTGAATCATAGATGGAATCGATACAAAAAATAGACTCTCTACTTGCAAGAACATCGCTTTTGCAAGTATCATCGAAAATAATTTAGAGAAAATAATACCTAGAAAAATACCGGTAATCAAAGATACTGCACCTAGTATTAGAGTCTCCACAAAAAATAAAAAAGAGATTTTATCTTTTCGCATTCCAATTAAATGATATAACCCGATCTCCTTAGCACGTTTTAATAAGAAGAAATGATTCGCAGATAGCATAAAACCTAAAATCATGATCACAATAAGAATACCGCCTAAATTCATGGCGCCATCAATATGAATCTCTTGCCCAACCCGATTTGCCAGTGTTCTATTGTAGGTAATCGCACTAAAAGAATAGTAAACAACTACCGCAAAAGTCATACTAACAAAGTAAACAAAATAATTAAGAAATTGGCCTTTGAAATTTTTCCAAGACAAATTAAAAATCATTGGCACGACCACCTCCGCCAATCGTGGCTTGCATATCGATCACACGATTAAAGAATTCTTTTCTTGAGCCTTGGCGAACAACTTCTGAAAATATCACACCATCTTTAATAAATAAAATCCGATTGCAATAACTTGCTGTATAAGGATCATGTGTGACCATCATGATGGTCGCATCATCTTGTAAGTTCATATTTGTCATATATTGCAATAACTCAGCAGCTGATTTAGAATCCAAAGATCCTGTTGGTTCATCTGCAAAAATTATTTTGGGTTTAGTGATCAATGCACGAGCAGCTGCTACTCGTTGCTTTTGTCCAACAGAAATAGTATTTGGAAAAGTGTTTAGTAATTGGTCGATACCTAAAACACTTGCAACATGAGCTAAACGCTTTTCCATTTCATCTAAGGGCATTCGATCGACTGTCAAAGGGAGTAAAATATTATCTTTAACAGTCAAAGTATCCATTAAATTGAAATTTTGAAAGATAAACCCTAATTTTTTACGACGAAAATCACTGATTTGATTATCGCGCATTTTCAAGATATCTTGCCCGTCAATTTGAACAGTCCCGATCGTAGGCAACGTAATCGTTGAGATAGTACTCAGTAATGTTGATTTCCCCGCACCACTTGGTCCCATAATCCCCACAAATTCACCTTGATCAACGGAAAAGGAAATATTATTCAATACCTGAACTTTATTATTTCGATAGCCATATGATTTACTTAAATGATTCACTTCTAGAATTTTTTTCATCTTTTTTCGCTCCAGTTTATTCATTATTCTTATTCTATCAATATTTGGCGTAACTGAACATCGTTTCCTCTTACAATTAAGTAAGAATCATTTTTTTATTTATTTTTTAATTTCTAAGCAAGAATGTTGTGACAATTCCTACAAACCTTTTGGCGAGTTGTTTTCACTATTTTTTCATTTCTAATAAACACTATATGTAGTTGTAGCAGCATGATTAAAATTAAGTTTCACACTATATATAGTTGAAAGATTTATTGAATTGTTTTATGATAAGGAAGGAATAAATCTATGAGGAGATGGGTAAAAATGATGGAGATTAAGCAAGCTAATAATGAAGTGAGTTCTACTGATTCAGCCCTGCACACGATAAAAATCGTAAAAAGAGATGGGCGATTGGTCGATTTTGATGATCAGAAAATTTATGATGCTTTGATCAAAGCTGAACAAAATATTCGCGGTTCTTTAGACCCGCTTGCCCATGAGCGTATTCAAGAAATTGTCGAAAGAATCGATCAAGAAATTACCGATCGTTTCGCTGAAGATGTAAAAATATATGAAATCCAAAACATTGTCGAACATATTTTACTAGCAAGAAATGAATATGAGTTGGCTGAAGAATACATCAATTACCGTACTCGCCGTGATTTTGAGCGTAGTAAAGCAACTGATATCAACTTTACGATCAGTAAGTTAATCAACAAGGATCAGTCTGTCGTGAATGAAAATGCTAATAAAGATAGTGATGTTTTTAATACACAACGGGATTTAACTGCTGGAATCGTTGGTAAATCGATTGGACTTAAAATGCTGCCTCCTCATGTTGCCAATGCTCATCAAAAAGGTGATATACATTATCACGATTTAGATTATCATCCCTATACACCAATGACAAACTGCTGTTTGATTGATTTTAAAGGGATGTTGAATAATGGTTTTAAAATCGGAAATGCCGAAGTTGAAGCACCAAAGTCGATCCAAACAGCGACTGCTCAAATTTCACAAATCATCGCAAACGTAGCATCTAGCCAGTACGGTGGTTGTTCGGCAGATCGTGTAGATGAATTATTGGCACCGTTTGCTGAATTAAATTATCAAAAACATTTAGCTGATGCAAAAGAATGGATCGAAGGCTCTGATCGTCAGGAAGCTTACGCAAAAAGTAAAACAAAAAAAGATATTTACGATGCGATGCAAAGTTTAGAATATGAGATCAATACATTATTTACTTCCAATGGTCAGACACCGTTCACTTCTTTAGGATTTGGTTTAGGTCTGAGCTGGTTTGAACGTGAAATTCAACGAGCTATTTTACAAATCCGGATCAATGGTTTAGGCAGTGAACACAGAACGGCTATTTTTCCTAAATTGATTTTCACATTAAAACGAGGCGTAAATTTAAATGAGACAGATCCAAATTATGATGTAAAACAATTAGCATTAGAATGCGCAACGAAACGTATGTATCCTGATATTTTAAATTATGATAAATTAGTTGATTTAACAGGCAGCTTTAAAGTACCGATGGGATGCCGTTCATTTCTACAAGGTTGGAAAAATGAACAGGGAGAAGAAATAAATGTGGGCCGTATGAATTTAGGTGTTGTTACCTTGAACCTGCCTAGAATCGCAATGGAAGCTCATGGTGATGTGGATAAATTCTGGACACTTTTAAGCGAGCGTCTTGAAATAATGAAAGATGCCTTGGTCTATCGTGTTGATCGCTGTAAGGAAGCAACTCCTGCAAATGCGCCCATTCTTTATATGTATGGTGCTTTTGGTAAACGTTTATCTAGAAAAGAATCAGTGAATGAATTATTTAAAAATAAACGAGCGACTGTTTCTCTGGGGTATATTGGCTTATATGAAGTCGCGTCCGCTTTTTACGGCGGTGATTGGGAAACCGTTCCTGAAGCGAAGGAATTTACGCTTGATATTTTAAAGAATTTAAAAAGTCATGCTGATGAATGGGGGAATGAATATGGTTATCACTTTAGCGTGTATTCAACGCCTAGTGAAAGTTTAACTGACCGTTTTTGTCATTTAGATACTGAAAAATTCGGAGTAGTAGAAAATATCACGGACAAAGAATATTATACAAATAGTTTCCACTATGATGTTCGTAAAAATCCAACTCCATTTGAAAAGTTAGATTTTGAGAAGGACTATCCGCAATATTGCTCTGGTGGTTTTATCCATTATTGTGAATATCCTGTTTTACAACAAAATCCCAAAGCACTAGAATCTGTTTGGGATTATGCGTATGATCGTGTTGGCTATCTAGGTACGAATACACCTATCGATCACTGCTATGAATGTAACTTTGAAGGAGATTTTAACCCAACTGAACGTGGTTTTGAATGTCCTCAATGCGGCAATCATGATCCAAAATCCTGCGACGTCGTGAAACGAACTTGTGGCTATCTAGGCAATCCACAAGCTAGACCAATGGTTCATGGACGACATAAAGAAATCTCTTCGCGAGTGAAACACATGAAATAAAAAAGAGGATTGAACCGGTTATATCTCGAACAAATTAGGAAAATGATGGGAAGATGCCTTTTATCTTTACAGCATTTTATCTATTTGTTGAGAGATATGGTTCATGTAGCTAGATTAGATAAAAAGAGGAACGAACCAATCACAAAAAAGCGATGCTCCCTGCAATAATTTGCAGGCATCGTTTTTAGTTGAAAGGATGCTAGAAATGAGAAATCCTAAACCACAAGAATGGGTAACAAAAGACTTCAGTCAAAATTATATCGCGGATTATAAAGCATTCAATTTTGTAGATGGTGAAGGTGTAAGGAATAGCCTATATGTTAGCGGCTGTCTATTTGCTTGTGAAGGTTGCTTTAATCAAGCAGTCCAGAACTTTCGCTATGGCAAACCTTTCACCAAAGAATTAGAAGACCGAATCATTGAAGATTTATCTCACGATTATGTACAAGGTTTGACCTTATTAGGTGGAGAACCTTTTTTAAATACTGATGTTTGTCTAAATGTTGTCGATCGAGTTCATCAAGAATTCGGGCAAAAAAAAGATATCTGGTCTTGGTCTGGTTATACTTTTGAAGAACTACTGTTAGAATCTGACGATAAACTTGAATTATTAAACAAGATAGATATCTTAGTAGATGGGCGTTTTGAATTGTCAAAACGAAACTTGAATCTCCAATTCAGAGGCAGTAGCAATCAACGGATTATCGATGTTAAAAAATCCTTAAGTTGTGGGCAAGCTGTCATTTGGGACAAATGCCATGATGCTGAACAAGGTTATGAGCAAATAAAAAAAGATAAATTGATTTAATCGATCGTATTACAATTAACTGATGCAGCTTGAGATAAACACCTCATTGCTTCATTGGTTTTTTTTTGCGTTTTATCCTCTATCGAATTATTGGCTCATCTTTTGTATGTATATTACAATAAAAAAGAATGACTTATTCCCAAACAGACTCAAAAAAGAAAATAGGAGGAAAATTATTATGACGATAAATCAGTCATCATCTGTAAAAAGGGCAATTATCACAGGAGCTGCTTCAGGAATTGGCTATGCAACAGCTAAATTATTTGTTGAACAGGGCTTTAAAGTTGGTCTGATCGATGCCGACCAAACTCGTTTAGAAACAATCTCTAAAGATTTCAAAGAAGATGGCTATGAATGCTACTATCGAAGTGTGGATGTAACGAATGAAACCAGTCTAAAAAAAGCAATCGATGAATTAACTGATAGTCTTCAAGGACTAGACATTTTTTTCAGTAATGCTGGAATAAATGGAACTTGGGCACCCATTGAATCATTAACAATTGATGAATGGGATCGTACGCTAAACACAAATCTACGCAGTACGTTTTTATGCACAAAATTTGCGATTCCTCATATGAAAGAAAATGGTGGTTCGATCATTATAACAAGCTCTATCAATGGTACTAGGATTTTCAATAATTTTGGTGCTTCTGCATATAGTGCTTCTAAAGCTGGACAAGTAGCATTTACAAAAATGGCTGCATTAGAACTAGCCCGCTACAATATTCGTGTAAACGTAATTTGTCCTGGTGCTATTGATACTGCAATCAATGAAAAAACAACATATTCTGATGAATTAAAAGAAGTTGAAATAAAAGTCGAATTTCCAGAAGGTGATCGCCCATTAAAACGTGAAACAGGAACTAGTGAACAAGTCGCTCATTCTGTTTTATTTTTAGCAACGGATGCTTCAGCTAATATTTCTGGAACTGAACTGTATGTAGATGGAGCAGAATCTTTACTTTGATAAGTAACAGTGGAAGCTGACCTGTGAGAAGTAAGAAGGTCTTGTTTCTGCTTTCAATGTTTATTCGTATTTAGGGTGTGAAGCAAAAGTAAAATCTACTTTTGTTTCACACCCTTCTTACTATTCTATGAAGAACTTGTTTTGAAAAATTCAAGGATCTCCGAACGGATTTTACTATGATCAACAATTGGCGTTGGATATTCTTTTCCAATTGAAACGTCAATAGATCTTTGAATCTCTATTGGCATTTTACTCGGCTCATGGATATATTTATTTGGCACATTTTTTAATTCTGGAATAAATTGACGAATAAAATCACCCTGAGGATCAAATTTTTCACCTTGTGTCGTGGGATTGAATATTCGAAAATAAGGAACAGCATCCGTTCCGGTAGAAGCAGCCCATTGCCAACCGCCAATGTTACTTGCTGCATCATAATCGATCAATTTTTGTTGAAAATATTTCTCCCCCATCTGCCAATCGATCATTAAATCTTTGGTCAAAAATGAAGCCACGATCATTCGCAAACGGTTATGCATCCAACCAGTCTGATTGAGTTGCCGCATACCAGCATCTACGATCGGAAAACCGGTCTGACCATTTTTCCACCGCTCAAAAGATTCTTGAGTATAATTCCAATGTAGTTTTCTATACTTTTCTTTGATTTCTTGCGTCTTCTGTTTGGGATTCTCAAAATAAATCATATTGTAAAAATCTCGCCAGCAAAGTTCAGAAATAAAGGTTTGACGACCATCAGAATCTGGCTCGGCATTAAGAGCGTACCAAACTTTTCTGATTGATAATTCACCCGTTCTTAAAAATCTTGATAATTTACTTGTTTGATCTGAATAAGGATAGTCTCTCCCTTTTTGATAATCGTGTAAGTGATTTTTCACAAAATCTTTGAGATAACTCTCTGCTGCTGCCTCTCCACATTCATAATCAAAAGGTAAGTCAATTTGTTCAATGATTTGTTTAAACTTTTTTTCCCCTTCACTAAATAAAGAGTGATTGATTTCGTTTAAGTGGTGATCTATTTCTTTAGTTCTTTGATAGGGTCTTTTAGGCATTGTAATCCATTTTCTAAAATAAGGGGTAAAGACTTTATAACTTTCTCCGGAAGGTTTTTTTATTTCCTGAACACCGTGTAAATGACTGTCTTGATAAGAATATACTTGAATCTGGTTATGTTCAAAAAAAGCAATCATCTTTTGATCGCGTTCTCTACCAAAGCCACGTTCATCTTTATTAAAATATACTGCATTCCAATCCTGAAATGCTTTTTTTAATTCAATAAAATTATCTTCTAAGTCTCCGTATAAAAAATGAATCGTTATATTTTGTGCTTTGGCCTGCTCATAAAAAGTCAATAGACTGTAGAAAAAAGAATCCTGATTGTAGCTCTCTTCCAAGAACTGCACTGGATTTAATTGAAAAATACAGACTAATTCATCCTTGTCTGTACTATTCTCCAACATCTTATTAAATGCTGTATTATCATCAAAACGAAGGTCTTTACGAAACCACATGATTGTTTTACTCATTGTATCTTTCCTTTCGCATTTCTGAATAAATCGTAGCATAGAAATGAATTTATCACCAAGATTTAAAATTGATTCGATTCTATCAACGAATCAATTAGTTCTTTTGATTTTCCTCTTTTTGTCGTTTTTCCCATAAAGGTAAAACCATATTCTCATACGCCATCGGATCAAGATTGGTCAACGTTATCCCTAATAGTCGAATTCCTTGTTCCAAACCGAGAATTTCTTCCCAAATCAAATTGGCCTGATAGTATAATTCTTCTTTTTTAGAAATATATTCCGGCAGTGTTCGACGTTTCGTCACCGTTGTATAATCTGCATAACGCACTTTTAAAACAACTGTTTTCCCATGTTTTTGAACTCGTTCTAATGATTCCTCTACTCGTTTGGCCAACTGTCGTAACTGAGCAGTCACTTGGGCTTCAGTCGTTAGAGGCGTGCCATATGTATGTTCTTTTCCCACGGATTTACGGTCTCTCGTTATGTTTACAGGTGAATCATGGATTCCTCGTACTTTTCGGTAAAGAGAATAACCCATTTTACCAAAATGGCGGATCAATTCCATCTCATCTTGTCCGTATAAATCTTCACCCGTATAAATACCTAAATCATGCATTTTAGGAACTGTTTTTTTTCCAACTCCATGAAATGCTTCAATCGGCAAAGCTTTCAAAAAAGCTTCGGCTTCATCTGGCATGACAACTGTCAAGCCCTTCGGTTTTTGAAAATCAGAAGCTAATTTGGCTAAAAATTTATTATAACTGACACCTGCAGAACAAGTTAAATGTAGCTCATTCCAGATATCGTATTGAATCAATTTAGCAACTTTTATTGCTGACTTACTATGGATTTTATTCGTTGTTACATCTAGATAAGCCTCATCTATCGAAACTGGTTCGATAATATCTGTATAACGATGAAAAATTTCTCTAATCTGCTTAGAAATTTCAGAATATTTTTCATAATTTCCAGGTTTAAAAATTGCCTCTGGACATAATTCATAAGCTTTTTGAGCACTCATTGCAGAATGGATCCCAAATTTACGCGCTTCATAATTCGCAGTAGTCACAACACCTTTACCACCTGTATCACTTGGATGGCGCGCGATCACTAGAGGATGCCCCACAAGTTCAGGATGATCACGTTCTTCTACTGACGCGAAAAAGGCATCCATATCGATATGAATAATCTTACGTGATATATCTTTTTTCAAGGGAAAACGTAGTTCACTAATCATAATCGCCATTCTCCTTTCATACGGATGCAGTATAATAGTTGATCTTTAATCAAATTTAAGAAAAATTCCTTTTTCGCTATCTTCAAGAATTTTTTTAACTTTTATTTGAGCAGGTGTTGACACACTTGATACTGACACAACTTTATCAGCGACTTTTACTAAAGGATCAACAAATCTGATTTTTTTCTTTTGCCAAATATCATAATTATCTTCACTAGAACAAACACTGCATTTCGGCGGATTATCTAATTTATCTAGCAATTGAATGATTTCAATTCTTTGACTTGATTGTAATTTTTTTAGAAAGACCGAATCGGTCGTCATTAAATCATCTAAAGTAATTTCATGATTCTCTAAACTAAGACGAATCGCTTTTGCCAGCCACTCATAACTACAAATATTTCGAGTATCATAAAAAAAATCGATGACTACTTTTCTATACTGATCTATAAACCAAATTGCCCATTCAATTGAATCTAAAACAATTTTATTTTCTATAATGCGGATTGATTTTAAAAATTGCTGAATTTCTTCTATTGGAACTGAAAAATAACGATGTACTTCTCTCAATGTATAATCGATCCTATCACAACATAATAAAGGTGCTTTTTGTTCTAATAATTGCCATTGTTCCTCATAAAAAAGGATTGTCTGATAATCAAAGCCATACTGCTTCATGAGAGTAGGAATTTCTGATTGTTCGATCAATTGTGATTTGATCTGTTCATGGTAATCATCTGCTTCATTAAATAACGCCAGATCGACTACATGTGAAAAGGCTGTATGGGATACATCATGCAATAACCCTGCAATTTGATCTTCTATTGTTCCGCCAAGTTTTCTGATCAGCAACATAACCCCGATAGAATGTTCATATCTTGTCTCATTCCAAAGTGAATGGATCAAAAATGCAGGACCAGCCATGTGAACATCTTTTAAACGCTGGATTTCTTCCGATAAAATCAAAGTAGTTAGAACAACCTCAACTTCAAACGAACCATAAAGAGCATCTTCAACAATCATCTATTTTTCCTCCAAATTTTGCTGTCCTTTACAACCATTATATACGAACGTTTGTTCATTTACAACTACATTCATTTTTTTGAATATACTACATTTATAAAAAATAAAGAAGTAATTCAGCATTAAAATTCAGCTAAACCACTTCTTTTTATCTCTTTAAATCGCTTTTACGCCTCTTTCACCTGTTCTAATTCGAATCGCCTCTTCTACATTATAAACAAAAATCTTTCCATCCCCCACCTCTCCTGTTTGACAAATAGTCAAAATCAATGAAATAACCTCTTCGACTTGTTCATCTAAAACAACAAAACTGACTTTGACTTTAGGTAGTAATGTCGTGATGATTTCTTGACCACGCACATATTCTTTTAACCCTTTCTGATTACCAAAACCTAATACTTGGCTGACAGTCATGCCTAAAGCTTCAAAACTGTCATCTATTTTCACTTTCAATTCTTCTAATTTTTCTTGCTGAATGATTGCTTCTACTTTTTTCATTTATTTTCCTCCTAAGAATCTAGTCCCATAAATGTCGGATACGCCGTCTCATCATGTTCGATTCTGTCTAATCCTAATGCTTCTTCTTTAGCTGAAACTCGAATCGGCATAAACAATTGAATTCCTTTAATAATAAGAAAACTAGCAATACCAGCAAATACAATCGTAAAAGCAATACTCGCAACCTGCGCTATAAACAATTCCGTTCCACCATAGATCAGTCCGCTTTTTCCTCCTACAGCTGGATCAGCAAATATCCCTGTCATGATTCCTCCAAAAATGCCACCCACACCATGACAACCAAAAGCATCCAGTGCATCATCATAGCCAAATTTATGTTTAACAAATGAAATAAAATAATAACAAAACGGGCTAACTAAAGCACCCAGGACAAATGAACTCCAAAGAGAAACAAAACCTGCACCTGGCGTAATCGCAACTAAACCAACAACGGCTCCCGTACAAGCACCAACAACAGTAGGTTTGCCAATTGCCAATTTTTCAATCAACATCCACGAAAGCATTCCACTTGCAGCAGCTGTATTCGTTGTAAGCATAGCATGAATCGCCAATCCGTCAGCTGCCAATGCCGATCCTGCATTAAATCCAAACCAGCCAAACCATAGCAAGCCAGCACCTAACACTACAAAAGGAATGTTATGTGGACGATATTCTATTTGCCGATATTCACGACGTTGACCTAACACAATTGCCAATACAAGGCCTGCAATTCCAGAACTAATATGAACCACATTTCCGCCTGCAAAATCGATCGATCCTATTTTTTCTAAAAATCCTCCGCCCCAAACCATGTGAGCCATTGGATAATAAACGACGATCGACCAAATAGCTATAAATAAGAAGATAGCTGAAAAGCGCATCCGCCCAACTACAGCCCCCGTAATGATCGCTGTCGTGATCAATGCAAACATCATTTGAAATCCTGCAAATAGTCCTTCTGGAATTGTCTCACCTTTTGTCATTGACACATGATTGAAAAATAGCTTGTCAATGTTTCCTACAAATAGATTTTCTCCACTGAATGACATGGAATATCCTAAAATGATCCAAAGAACGGACGCCAAACCCATCACACAAATCACCATCATCATTGTATTGAGAATATTTTTCCTTCTTTCCAAACCACCGTAAAAAAATGCTAAAGCAGGTGTCATCAAAAATACCATTGCCGAACAAATCATAATAAAGGCAATATCTCCTGTTTCCATACCAAACCCCTCCAATTCAAAAAATAAAGCCAACCTTCTTTTTAGCTTTGTCGGTTATTTTAGCATCGTTTTTTAAATTATCCTAGCAAAAATCGCTTAATCAACTAAAATAATTTCATTTTTCTGACAATTCACGTTATAAAAAATAACATCTATACCAATAGAACGCTCTCATTCTATTATCAAGGTTTAATCAACTACACCGATTATACAAAAATAAGGGCTCTATACTTTCTGATGTTGGTGAGAAATCACCGGCATCTTTTTTTAATGCAAAATAATAGAAAAGACATCCCGATATCCTTTAGAATTAAGTCGACTAAAACCAATTAAAAGGAGGAAATCAAGATGTCTTACACCAATCTTATCAAAAATACCTTAGATATTCTAGACTTAAACATTACTTTTACTGAAAATTCTTTAGAAAAAGAACGCATTAAGGGACGAATTTGTCAGGTATTTTCTGGTACATTAGACTATTTAGCCCACTCCTGTCTTCATTGTGGAGAGAAAGAAAAAGGAAAGATTATTCGTTGGGGCTATACGACTTGTCTTATTTTAATGAACGATGTGTCTGAGTATCAAACGTATTTACGCTTGAAGAAACGCCGTTTCTTCTGTTATTCCTGTGAAAGAACGTTCGTCGCTGAAACAAGTCTGATCCAAAAAGGGTGTTCGATTTCTAAGAAAGTGAAGCTATCCATTGCCGATCGATTAAGAAAGGTCACGTCTATGAGTGAGATTGCGCGTCAAAAGAAGGTCTCTGTTTCTTCTGTCTATCGCGTCTTGAAACAATTTTATGAACCGAAAAAAATCAATCGCCTGACCTTGCCTGAAGTCCTTTGTTTTGATGAATTTAAATCGGTTAAACAGGTCGCTGCTTCTATGAGTTTTATCATGATGGATGGTCAAACAAAGCAGTTAATTGATGTCATTGAAAACCGTCAATTGTCCTTTTTACAACGTTATTTTTCACGATTCTCTTTGTCTGTTCGTGAACGTGTAAAATATATCGTTTGTGATATGTACGCTCCTTATTTTTCTCTCGTCAAAAAATTGTTTCCTATGGCTCAGATTATTCTCGATCGCTTTCACATTGTCCAACACATTGGACGAACCTTTTTAAAACACCGCATTCAACGAATGAATCTGTTTCTCCAGAAAGGAACTGTAGAGGCAAAAAAATATCGACACTTGAAGAAGTACTGGAAACTTCTTCAAAAGAACCAATCGAAGCTCGATTTTGAAAAACGCCAATGGCGTCCTTCTTTCCGCACCTATTTAACAGAAACAGAACTCGTTGATCGACTCCTTGCATATGATGAGGAGTTAAAATCTGGTTACACCTGTTATCAGAACGTTCTTTATGCGGTACAAACACGAGACTACACAAGATTCCACTCGCTATTAGAACAAGATTGTTCTGGACTTCCCGTCTATTACCAAACAGTTTTTTCTACCTTTAAGAAAGTTCAAAATGAAATTAAGCATGCTCTAGAATTATCCTATTCCAATGGCCCATTGGAATGCTTGAACAACCATATCAAAGTGTTAAAGAGAAATGCGTATGGGTTTCGTAACTTTTATAACTTTAAATTGAGAATTGCTTTATGCTTTGGTAACGTTCTTTTTCAGCCAAATAGAAAAACCTAGAGGTATTTTCCTCTAGGCCTTACAATAATTGATTTAATTCTTTGGATTTTCTTCACCAACATTAGTTGACAAAGAGCCAAAATAAGCTGACTTTTGAAATCAGCTTATCTTTTAGTATTTAATCTACATGAAATTCCTTATAAACTTCTTGTTTTTTTAACCCACGAAGCTTTGCAACTTCTTTAATTGCTTCTTTAGAGGAACTGCCTGTATTCATCAATACGTCGATATGCGCCCTAATTGAAAGCTCTAGATCTGGATTTTCTACTACTTCTGATCCATCAGCCCCTTCAACCAAAAGACAACACTCTCCTTTTAACGTATGCTCTGCTAAATAATCACTCAATTCAGCCAAAGTACCACGAAGATATTCTTCGTGGAGTTTCGTCAATTCACGACAAATCACGGCTTTACGTTCTTCACCAAATACTTCTGAGAAATGCTTAATCGTTGTCGCAATTCGATGTGGTGATTCGTAAAAAATTTGCGTTGGCGATGCTGTTTTTACCTTTTCTAAAACATCTATTTGTTCTTTTTTCTTTCTAGGTAAAAAGCCATAAAACGTAAATGGCTGCGGCGATAATCCTGAAGCAATCAATGCCGTAATTCCAGCTGTCGGTCCTGGCAAAGCAACCACTTTGATTCCAGCTTCAATACATGCTTCAACCAATTCATGACCTGGATCACTAATTGAGGGCATCCCAGCATCACTGACTTGAGCAATCAGTTCGCCAGCTTCTAAGCGTTCAATAAACTGTGGAATCCGTTCTTTGTAATTATGTTCATGAAAACTGATTTGAGGAGTTGCTATCTCAAAGTGATTCAGTAATTTTTGCGTATTTCTAGTGTCTTCACTTGCAATGATCGTTGCTTCTTTTAAAATGTTGATACAGCGAAAGCTTATATCTTCTAAGTTTCCGATTGGTGTCGGCACCAAATATAGTTGCCCAATACTTGATGAATCAAAACTTTTTTGTTTTTGCATAGGCGCTCCTTTTAACTTTTTATTTACGCTATTATAAAAAGAGGCTGAAACAGAAGCTTGTACCCAAAAGGATTGTTTCTGTTCCACCATTTATTCGCATAGAGGGTGTGAAGCAAAAGTGGATTTACTTTTGTCCCACACCCTCTATATTTGATTTGATTACCAGTTATTTATATCGTTCTCCATAAATAACATCTAAACAAAAAGCACATTCCTCATCATTCTCACGGCGTGAACCATATAAAATATTACAGACATGAAATCCTTCTTCATAAAGTTTTTCTAAATTCATACGAGATTTAGATAACTCTTGCTTCGCTGGATCATTTGGGTCACTGGCTAATTTGGTCAATTCCTGTAAATGTTCCCTTAAGCGTTGGTTTTCGATTTCAAGTGTGGTATTTTTTTCGACTAACTCATGAAGTGCTTCTTTAATTTCTGATAATTGTCCCAAAGTTCCTTGTAGATCTGTCTCTAACGAACTAAGACCATCGTATAAAGAACGTTTATCCATTCTGATCACCTTTTTCGGCTTGAGCTTTTTGTGTTGCTTCTTTGATTTCTTCGTAATCATATTCCACAGCGATTTCTCGTCCAACTAAACGGACTTTGATAATACGGCTCAATAAATTCAAACCGACTACTCGACCTTTACCTTCTGGTGTCAATACATCTTTACCATAATCGGGTAATTCTTTTTTCGCTGCTTCGTATTCATCATTTTCGTATTTCAAACAACACATCAAGCGTCCACATAAACCTGAAATTTTTACTGGATTTAATGATAAGCCTTGATCTTTTGCCATTTTGATCGATACTGGCATAAAATCACCCAAAAAAGTAGAACAGCATAATTGTCTACCACATGGACCAATTCCACCCAAAATTTTTGCTTCATCTCTGACACCGATTTGACGTAATTCGATCCTTGTACGGAAGATAGCCGCTAAATCTTTGACCAACTCACGGAAGTCGATTCTACCGTCTGCTGTAAAATAAAAAACCATCTTGCTGCGGTCAAACGTGTATTCAACACGAATCAATTTCATTTCTAATTCGTGTGCTCTAATTTTTTCTTTGGCCACACTCAATGCAGCTTTTGCATCATCTATGTTCTTTTGTTCTTTTTCTAAATCAGTTTCTGATGCTTTATTTAAAATAGGTTTTAAATCCTCAGGTAAATCTTCCGGATCAATCGTTTTTTTCGGTACTGCCACTGTGGCAAGCTGTTTGGATTGCTGTGATTCCACAAGTACTTTATCGTTGTAAAAATATTCTGATTTTCCAGGAGCAAAATAATAGATATGACCTGCTTCACGGAAGCGAACTCCTACTACTTCTACCATTTTCATCCTCCTAATTAAGTTTTAGGGTGAATCATTCGTATTACTAATTGCTCACAAACACTTTGATAGCTTACATTTGCTTCCCACTTTTGCCGTGCTCTTAAAATCAGTTCAACTCGTTGTGCTTGTTGTACTATCACACGTTTTAACTGTTCTTGAGTCACTCTCTCGGTGAGTTGTTTTCGGTAATAAGCAAGTAATAAATCGAAACTCAACGCTTGTTGATCTTTTTCTTTAAATACTTTGATCATCTTTTTTTGAACATAGACAAAAGCCTGTAAATCATCTTTTATCATATAATCAAACCATTGTTGAATAATTTCCCTAGCTTCATTAAACCATTCATCCTGCGAGATTTCAACTGCTTTGTCAAAACTATTTGTCAACTCTGTCAAAAGGCTGGCTGTATTTTTACTGATTCCAGATTCTACCAAAGCCTGAACTAGTTTTTCCTTCACTAAAGGTTGAAAATGAAGAACTTGACACCGTGATTGGATCGTCGGTAAAATTTTTGCTAATGACGTCGTCTCTAATATCGCTAAAACCTTACCTTCCGGCTCTTCCAGAAATTTTAATAGGCTGTTTGCTGCACCAATACTCATTTTATCTGCTTGTTCGATCAAGAAGACTTTTTGAGCAGTCTCAACCCCACTTTTACTAAATTCTGCTTTCAACTCTCTGATTTGATCTACTTTGATCGTTTGACCATCTGGTGCGATACGTAACACATCAGGATGTTCATTTCCATTGATTCGCAGACAATTATTGCACTGATTGCAAGGATTATTCTCAGTCAGATTCGTACAGAAAATGTGCTTTGCCATCCATAAGCCAAATTCTTTTTTACCAGTTCCTGTATCGCCTTCAAAAAGATAAGCATGGGCAAGACGACCATGCTCGAAACTTTTTTGAAGTTGCTGGTAAAGAAGCGGTTGTTGTTCTTTTAAAATCTGTGCTTCATTCATTTTAGTATTGATGGAAACCTTCTACAGGAAGAACAAAGACAGTTGCACCGCCTACTTCTACCTCGACAGGGTAAGGAACTTGTCCATCCATCGTAATATCTAGTGTTACAGGAGTTGACACATATTGTTTACGAGATTGGCATGTTTTTTTGATCAATTCCAATGCTTCATCTACACGATCGTCATCGATCCCTACGATAAATGTGCTGTTTCCAGCTTTTAAAAAGCCGCCTGTTGATGAAAGTTTTGTCGCACGAATATTGGCATCAATCAGTTCATTGGCTAAACGGTTGCTATCTTTATCTTGGACAATTGCTAAAATAATTTTCATATTCGGTCACCTTCCTAATTTCTAAAATATTCTGGATAACGGTTTACGATTGCTTGAAAAGTTGCCTCTACAACATTCTCCAAGCTCATTCTTGCGTCGATCTTGATAATTCTTTCTGGATTTGCCTCCACTAGTTTCAAATATTCATGGCGAACACGTTGATGAAATTCAAGCCCTTCTGAATCTAATCGATCAATTTGTTGATGGCGATGATTTTTGATACGGTTCAATCCTGTATCTGAATCTACATCTAAATAAATTGTAAAATCAGGTACGGTCCCTTCAATCGCAAACTCATTGATTGCAGCAATTGCTTCAACGCCAATTCGTCGCCCTGCACCTTGATAAGCTAATGAACTATCCACAAAACGATCACATAAAACAATTTTGCCTTCTTCTAATGCTGGTAATACTTTTTCCATCAAGTGCTGACGTCTTGCGGCTGCATAAAGCAATGCTTCTGTACGCTCATCCATCTCCTGATTTCTTGGATCTAAAATGATTTGACGAATCTTCTCAGCAATAGGAATACCGCCAGGTTCTCTTGTCTTAATGATGCTTCTTTCTGCTGCCAGATCTAGCCTTGGATATAACTCATTCAATACACTTGTCTTTCCAGCACCGTCTGGACCTTCGATCGTTATAAAAATACCTTGCACTTTACTAATCCCCTTACTTACTTTGATTCCTTTTATCTATTATACTTTATCTATTGCTATCAGTCTAATTGAATTCCTTATTATTAAAATTTTCCTGTTGAATAAATAAAACTGGGATGAAAAACCTGATAGGCTTTGCCTTTTGATAGAAAAGAAGTATAGTTACTTTAGAGATATCAATAAAAAACCGGGAGTGATTTATTTGGAACAATTATTTGCAGCAGTTGATGATTATTTTATTGAAAAATTAGTAGAAAATGATCCCGTCTTTGATCAAATCCTTGCGAACAATCAAAAACATCAATTACCACCGCATGATGTTTCACCTTCTCAAGGAAAATTTCTTTATCTTCTTGCAAAAATCAAAGGTGCTAAACGTATTTTAGAAATTGGCACACTTGGTGGCTATAGTACACTTTGGTTTGCTAATGCTTTGGGTAATGATGGACAGGTCATCTCGCTTGAATATGATAAAAAGCATGCAGAAGTTGCTCAAGAGAATTTAGATTTTGCTGGTGTTTCAAATAGAACAACGATTATAGTCGGAGCGGCTTCTGATAGTTTAAAAAAAATGGTACAGACTCAAACGGCACCTTTCGATTTGATCTTTATTGATGCAGATAAAGAAAATAATCCAGTTTATTTACAGTATGCACTACAACTTTCGACGCCAGGAACAATTATTATTGGTGACAATGTCGTTCGTGATGGAGCTATTCTTGATTCGAGTAGTTCTGATGGAAGAGTTTTAGGGGTCCGATCTTTTGTAGATGATCTTGCCACTTCTAAGACCTTGACTTCAACGGCAATTGAAACAGTTGGTGTGAAAGGGTACGATGGTTTCACAATCAGTATTGTAGAATAATAAATAAAAGATATACGCGTATAAAAGATAAACTTATTTATCGGTATTTAGGAATGAGACAGTGAAGAACCTTTCAAAAATAGTAAGAAAAAATGAGGCGATAATATAACTCTACAAGTTATATTATCGCCCCATTTTTTCTTTATTGTTTTAATATTCTTTGAGTTGTTATTGTGATTTGACGTGTTCGATTCACTTCAAAACCTTAATGTACTGTTTATTTGAAATTTACTCTCTTACAAGCTCTTTCACTAAATTTACTTCTGCAAATCTTGCATTATTAAGTGAAATCCAGACTTTTTCCCGTAATCTTTTTTATTTTAAAGTTCACGTCGTCCTTCTACCGCTTTTAATAAAGTCACTTCATCTGCATATTCAATATCACTGCCGACAGATAATCCATGAGCTAATCTTGTCACTTTGATTCCTGCTGGTTTGATCAAACGAGAAAGGTACATTGCTGTCGCTTCTCCTTCCGTTGTCGCATTCGTTGCAATAATCACTTCTTTGACCTCATCATCATGGAGACGCTGAATCAACGAGGCAATATTGATGTCTTCTGGTCCAGTTCCTTCCATTGGTGACAACACACCGTGAAGGACATGATACAGTCCATGATATTCACGCATTTTCTCCATCGCCATCACATCTTTCGATTCTTCAACAACTAAAATAATACTACGGTCTCTTGTTGTATCCTGACAAATTTCACAAGGATCTTCCTCTGTAATATTCCCACAGATACTACAAAAATGCAGATCACGTTTCACACTGATCAAGGATTTGGCAAAAGCATTGACATCTTCTTCTTTCATATCAAGTGTATAAAAAGCCAAACGAACGGCCGTTTTTTGACCAATACCTGGTAACTTCATGTAACTTTCAACTAATTTGGCGATGGGTTCTGGATAATGCATATTTTCCAACAATTCCTTTCATATCAGGCATTCAGAGAATGATTTTTTAAGGTAACAAATAGAGTAACAAAACAATCAATATAATTCAAGTACATTCGTTTCATTCTCTTATATTTTATCAAGAGAATCACTCATAGTCGTCTAAGCCGTTTTTTTATAGTCTTTATGTCAGCACTCATACCTGACAACCACATACCATGACTATCTCTACATCATGAAATTATGGCCTATTAGTTTTCAATAATTTTAATTGGTTGATAATTTGAATTACTATCATAATCGTTAATGTAGTCAAAATAGCTGAAACAATAGAAATGCCATTAAAATCAACTTCATTTATTGGCGAGTTCCATAAGAAATGCAATACGATCGGAGCAATAAGCCAGAGATACGCGTCTCGTTTGCTTATGTTTTTATTTTTGGTTATTAAACAGATAATACCTAATGAAAGGATTCCCGTATAGGACCAATGAGAGCTGATTGAACCCGATATTCTAATGATCACTTGAGGAACGACATCTTGGATCGATTCACTTGCAGCATTTACTACATATGAAATATCTTCCATAATCTGAAAACCAAGCCCCACACTTACACCTACTCCGAAAACTTCAGATAATTTCTTGATTTTTAATAAATAGATGATCAACAACACACATAAAAATTTAGTTGATTCCTCAACAATAGGTGCTGTCAATGAATCTATCCAATTTATGATAGACGTAGACTTTCCAAATAGGCTATTGATCAAACTTGCGCCGATCTCATTACCAAAAGCAGATAACCACCCTGGAATAAAAGCTCCACCAAAAATCCCAAGTACGATCATATAGCTCGGAATATTGAAATAACTCGAAAATTTCTTCAATAATAGAGTACCTGGTACAATATACAGACATAATAGCAATAATGATAAAAATAATACTAAGTAGGCTGAATTATTCAAATTTGATAGACCAATACTTTCTAATTCATAACTAATACCCATAGAAGCAAGTAAAATAAATAAAAATAAACAAATTTTCTTTAACATTTTCTTCCTCCTCATAGGCAGATGATCATTCACTCACTAAACAACCACTAAAAAAGATGAACTCAAAACCTATCCTCGAGTCCATCTTATTTCTAGTCACTTTTAAACTAAAATCCTGGCATGCCTTTAGCATATTTGCCCATTGTTGCTTCTGTTTCTTTTTCAACTTTAGTCAAGGCATCATTGACTGCCATAATCACTAAATCTTGCAGCATTTCTGCATCTTCTGGATCAATCACATCTTCTTTGATCGAAATATCTTTCATTTTACGGTCTCCAGTAAATGTTGCTGTCACTAAATCATTGCTTGAAGCTCCTACAAATTCTCTTACGTTTAATTCAGCTTGCGCCTTTTCCATATCTTTTTGCATTTTTTGGACTTGTTTCATCATCCCTTGCATATTTCCCATGCCTCGCATCATAACTATCGTCTCCTCTTAATCATTTATTACTTCAACAAGCGCCTCACCAAACATGGCAATCGCTTCGTCTACTACTTGATTGTTGACTTCTGCTTTCGGTTCTTCTGTTAGTAAATGATTCTCTTCATTATTATCAGATTGCTTTTCATTGATTTGATCATCTGATGTTTCTTTATTTTGGCTGATAAATGACTGGCGCAGCTTCGGCCAGCTTTCTTTGGTGATACAAACCATGTCAGGTGCGTAATTGTTTACCAAACGGCTTAAGTTATTATGAACGGCTAACTGCATTTCCTCATCTTCCATGGCTCGGCCGCAGACGATCTCATACTCAAACGCGATCACTAAACCATTAGGACCTGCTGCAACTGGCTCACTGGCTTTTAGCATCGCCCTTTGGGTCACAGACATCATTTGTAATAGGTCATCCCAAACATTTTTGACGTTCAATAAATGATCTTTTGTCGCTTCATTCAGCACTTTATACACAAGCTCTGTTGGTATTCGCAGAGTATTCTTGCTACTTGTCGCTCGTGTCACTTTAGCAGGCTCAGCTTCTTTAGCTGTGACACCATTTTTCTTCAACTCTGTTAATTCTTTTTGTAATTGTTCGATTTGTTGTTGTAAGGTCGAAATCTCTGCAGTTGACATTGGCTGAGACTCAGTTGAAATTTCGACTGGTCTTTTAACTGATTTAGCTAATTTAACCGTTGCTACCTCGAGATAAATATTCGCATTATTGGTAAAACGAATATCATTTTGCGTATCGCTTAAAATTTGGATCATCTGATAAATTTTTTCTGCAGCAGTCTGTCCTGCTAATTCTTTGAACTTCTCTGTCAAATTTCCGACTTTTTCAGCTAACAAATTAGGCGCTTGTTGAAACATAAGTAAGTCACGGCAATATAACAATAAATCTTCTAAAAAGCGCCTTGCCTCTTTACCAGAGCTAAGAATACTTTCTAATACTTCTAGCGCTTGCTCAACATCTCCTGTTACACAGTTGAAAATATATTGATCCATCATTTCATAAGTTAAACTACCCGTCACTTGCATTGCATCTGTCAAAGTAACTTTTTCATCGCTAAATGAAATCGTCTGATCTAAGATACTCAAAGCATCTCGCATTCCACCCTCGGCAGCTCGGGCAATGACATATAATGCCTGTTCTTCAAATCCAACATCGATTTGTTTTAAAATATACCCCAAATGATCCACTATATCTTGTGTACTAATTCGTTTGAAGTCAAAACGCTGTGTTCTTGAAATGATCGTTAATGGAATCTTATGTGGTTCAGTTGTTGCTAAAATAAAAATCACATTTTGCGGTGGTTCTTCCAAGGTTTTTAACAATGCATTAAAAGCACCAGTAGACAACATATGTACTTCATCGATGATATAGACTTTATATTCTGCTTGTGTTGGGGCGTATTTTGCTTTATCACGGATGTCACGAATCTCTTCTACCCCATTATTACTCGCCGCATCGATTTCGATTACATCGTTCAAACGACCTTCCGTTATCGCAATACATGTCTCACATTCATTACACGGTTCCCCATCAACGCTATGTTTACAGTTGATTGCTTTAGCAAAAATTTTCGCCGCACTTGTCTTCCCTGTTCCTCTTGGGCCGGTAAACAAATAGGCATGCGAGGTTTTCTTTTGTATGATCGCATTTTTTAATGTCTGTGTGATTGCTTTTTGACCAACAACGTCATCAAAACGCTGAGAACGCCAGACACGATACAAAGCTTGATAAGCCATAATTTACCCCTCCCTCGACATTTCACTATCTTCTATTATACGTGATTTTTATGGATAAGGCATTAAAAAAAGAAGTTCATTAAAAAATTCTTTCAAAAAAAATGAGAGAGCTTGGGACATAAGTACTAACGAAAAATCCAGATACCAGTCAAATTGATTGGCATCTGGATTGTTTTTTTGTACAAAAATAAGAACACCTTTGCTAAAATAAAAGTGACTAAACAAATAAGTCAGCGAGGTGTTCTTATGTTTAAAAATTATACCACAAATCAAGTCGTTCTTCCTCTAGATTTTAGTTTTCAGTTAGAAAAAAACGATATTGCGTTTGTCATTGATCAATTAGTTGAAAGTATTCCGGAGGAACGCTTTCTTCCTTTTCATCATCAAATGGGGCCTTCTTCTTATCATCCGAAAATGATGATGAAGATGATTTTATGTGCCTACACACAATCTGTATTTTCTGGTCGCAAGATTGAAGCCTTGACGAAAGACAGTATTCGCATGATGTGGCTTACTCAAAGTTATCAACCTAGTTATCGAACCATCAATCGTTTTCGAGTGAATCCTTTAGTGAATGCACTCCTTCGGGAGTGCTTCGTCCAGTTCCGTAGCCAATTAGTCAAGGAACAATTAATCGATGAAGAAGCCATTTTTATCGATGGTACAAAGATTGAAGCCAACGCCAATAAATACACCTTTGTTTGGAGAAAATCCATTGATAACTTTGATAAAAAGCTTACTGAAAAATCAAATTTTCTCTACGATGAATTGTTAAAGAATCAAATTATTCCTGAAATTGAGCGAGAGTCCTCAAAAGAATTATCTGTCACTGAATTAGGTAAGATTGAAGAAAATCTCGCGCATGTTGTCGAAAAGTTTACAGAAAAAATCGAACAAGCAGAGGATGGAATTACGCGCAAATCAATCCGTTCTAAACGAAAAATTCCTAAAAAATTAAGGACACTTTTCAAGGACTTTAAAGAGCGAAAACTCGCTTATCAAAAACATAGACAGATTTTAGGGCAACGAAACAGTTACTCTAGAACTGATCTAGATGCCACTTTTATGCGCATGAAAGACGATCATATGAAAAATGGTCAGTTGAAAGCAGGTTATAATCTTCAAATCGCCACGAACAGTCAGTATATTTTAGGCTATGATCTTTTCTCAAATCCAACAGATACACGAACATTGCGCCCTTTTTTAACCACTTTAAAAGAGCGTTTCTTTGATCTGCCAAACTATATTGTCGCAGATGCCGGCTATGGAGGAGAAGAAAACTATCAAGCGGTTTTAGAGGATCACGAGCGAACACCACTCATCACTTATGCCATGTACCATAAAGAACAGAAGAAAAAGTTTAAACAAAATCCGTTCCTTCCAGCAAACTGGTCGTATCAGGAATTAGATGATACGTTTCTTTGTCCAAACGGACGAAAAATGAATTTTCGAAACTATTCTATTCGTACAGATAAATATGGCTTTAAACGTTATTTAAAACGGTATGAATGTGAAGACTGCTCGAATTGTCCTCTTCGAAGCCAGTGTACAAAAGCGAAGAGTGACAAGAATCGTGAGATTCAAAAGAACATGAATTGGGAATACTTTAAAGCAAGAATTCAACAGCTGCTTTCAGAAGAAGAAACAGGTAAACTCTATCGTCAACGAAAAATTGACGTCGAACCAGCTTTCGGACATTTGAAGGCTTGTTTAGGGTTCACTCGGTTCTCTGTTCGAGGGAAACAACAGGCACACAATGAAATTGGATTCGCGTTAATCGCAGTAAATTTAAGGAAATATAGGCTAAGTAAGCTAGAAAACATGAAGGATTCTCCCAATAATCTAAAAAATAAAAGACTGAAAAACATTTTTATGATTTTCGGTCTTCTGTTTTATTTGTCTTAAGACTTATGTCCCAAGCTCTCTCACATAGAATCCGTGTAAATGGTAAGAGCAAAGCAATTCCTTAGAAAATAAAACAAAATTCACAAAAATTTGAAGAACAATTTTCGTGAATTTCTTCTTATTTTCTAAGGGTTAGGTACTTCTGTCCTATCCTTTTTAAATAACTATTAAATATGAGTGTCAGTTTCTTCTTTTTTTATTAATCCATCTTGAGCTCGGAACATTTGATTGTAACGTTCTTCATCTTCTTGATTGTCTCTGATCACTTTTGAAAGTGTAAAAGATGTAGAAATCAATCCAACAGATCCCATCAAATAGTACCCTTTAACCATCAATGGTTCTTTCAAGGTGTATAGACCAATCAACATCAATGCTACAAAAAAGGCAAATGATCCCCAACTTAGAAAGACAAATGCAGGTGTGTTTCTGTACGCTTTCTTTTTCATAATTCTCTCCTTTTAAATAAAAATACCATTTTAGTATAGCATTACTACTTATTAAATGACAATCCTTATTTTAATTTCGAACGTAATAATTGGCTTTAATAATCAAATAAAATAACATTTCAGACATTTAAATAGGCAATATCCTTTGGCAGAACTAGGCGTCTTTTATCAATATATTTTCGTAAGTCAGTGAGATTTTTGAATGACGGAATGTCTTCAACAATCATATTAATCTCTTCATCCACTGTTTCAACTGCATAATTTGATACATATAAATCATAATTTTGCTTGAAACTCTCAACTATTGGGTCATAAAAATGACTCTCTTGAATAGAAAGATTAATCTTATTTTGGAAATTTTCTTTTAAAACAGAACTAAGTAGCTGAGCATGTTCCTTCCCTAAATCACTTAATACTAATACCGATAATTGGTGCCTCATTTCATCTGTAAGCTTGCCCAAATCTTGCCAGCGAATTGCCATTTCATGAAGAATTACATCTAAATAGATTGTTTCCCAGGGGAACTTCATTTTTGCTTCTAGAACATTTAAGGCTTTATTGACCACAGCCGTAAATACAACAAAATTTTGTTTGATTGCTCTGCTGGAATACAAATAGCGATTATAGACCATAAATTTTTTATAAGGAAACATTTTGTGTTTTGCATAAAGATACTCGATCAAACGAACAATACTTACTCTACTTTGCTCTGAAATAGAAATAGACAAAGCGTCTTTGATTGTATTCACCAAATTTTCCGCTTGATTTATAACATTTATTTTTTCTTGTTCGTTATCCCATCCAAAATCCCACCAAAAAATAGAATAACAAAAATCTTCATACCAATTATCAGGAAGCACTACATTTAATGGTTCAGCAATTGCTTCGACATCTGATTGATATTTTCTAACATCGATCGTATTTTTTACAAAACAATTGATTGGGTCTTTTCTATTCTTAATTAAAAAGCCTTGCCGTTCTCTAATAATGGTTATTGCAATCGAATATGCTAAATTAACAATTTGGCTATCATTCAATTTTAAGTTGAATTTTTCATTGATCTTGTTTGATAAACTGAAGACTTTTTCTCGGTCTAAATGAAAGGGCCATTCCCGAATACCGTAAACCTCAATAAAATAGCAAGTAAAAAAATAGCGAATCTGTCGTTCATCTTTTCCATGTACAAAATACGGGGATCGACTCATTTGAATATTGCGGTCTTTTAACGCTGAACTAATCAAATTTGACAAACGATATAAACTAGAATTACTTAAAAATAGTTTTTTCTCCCAATAAGCTGCCGATTGCTTAGGTTCAAAAAAAATCGATTCTAATAAAGTAAACGCATTTGATTCTTGCATAATTTCAATATAAATTTCATGAATCGACTTGTGTGGGGAAGCAATCAGCCTGATTCCGTGCTTTCTGGAAGTTTCTATTGTCAGATAATCTGACCAGCGATCTTCTATGTACTGACAATCCAACATGATCGTTTTTTTTGAGCATTCAATATGCTCAGCAAGATAATCCGAAGTGATCCAGTTATTTGGTCCATTCAATAAGTTCAGCAATAACACTCTTCGATGCATAGACGGCGATAGCAATCTCTCCATTTTCTCTCCTCTTTTCAACTTTTCTCTATCTTTCTTCAAATTTTTCCATTAGTTAAGATTTTTTTGAAGAAATCCCTATTTAACAATAATTATAGCATCTTTTGGTCCATTTTTAAATCAAACTGAAGCGCAACAGAATTGGTTTATTTAAAGCCGGGTCTTATTATAAGAATATAAAAACGCGGATTTAAAATTTATCGATAAATGGAAAATCTCACCACAATTTGGGAGGGATTCTACATGAAAAAAAACACAATAAAACACACTATTATCATTGGTTTCATCAGTATTTTTGCTATTACTTTATTTCTAGGTGGATTCATTTTTACCGATGTGTTTAGTAAATTAGGCAGTTTAGCTAATGAGACTAAAAAAGAAAAAATCACCATGGTAAAGAATGTTCCGACAGAAAAGCAATTGGAAAAAAGTGCAACGGCTACTGAGAAAAAACAACGGAAAGAAAAAATCGTTGCGTTGAATACTGCCAAAGATGCTGTTGCACCAAAGATCAATGTACCAGAAGAAACTATTGAACAAAATGCTCAAGTAAATGTATATGATGGCGTCACTTCGACTGACAATAAAGACGGTGATGTGACAGCTAAGATATCTGCAGATGGCGTCTTAGATACATCTGTTATAGGCACACAAACCATTCGTTATACTGCAACGGATTCTAGTGGAAACACTGGTAGTGCTGATAGAATATATAATATTGTGCCAAAAAATGAGCCTGAAACAACTCCTGTTGTAGAACAAGCTCCTGTAGAACAAACAGTAGCACTTACCGAACCTGCCAAAGCTAGTGCATCCGTACCTGAAGCTCCAGTGGAACCGACATATGGAGCAATGACTATCACGATGAATGGCCAAACGATTCCCTATCAAAATGGCGGTCAAGGTAGTGGACAAAGTGTGATCGATTCTAATCCTAGCGGTGTCGCTTCTACTTGGGGAGGAGCTGCTGTTCAATCGGGTGATGATGGTCAAAACACTCATTTTATCGGTCATAATCCTGGTGCCTTTTCAACTGTTTTCTCATTAGGTGCAGGTAGTCAAATCGTTGTAACAGATGCCAGCGGAACTCCGACTACGTATACTGTACAGACAACGCTTCAATTAGACGACTATGGAATGGAAGTAGGAACAGGCACCGACTACTGGGATCTTACAGTTGGTACAGGTGGCGGAGAACGTATTACTTTGCAAAGCTGTGTGAACGATGATATAAACTTGTTTGTAATTGCTTATAAATAGTAAAAAAGAGCATCAACGAAAATTACTTCGTTGATGCTCTTTCTATCAGTTCTGTCGCAATCGTTACTTTTCTTGCCACAGGTGCTTGTTCATGAATCATTGAATGAATCGTTTCAATCGCCAATTCTCCCATCCATTCTGTATGGACTTTTATTGTCGTCAAGGGTGGACTAACATATTTTGCCACACTGATATCATTGAAACCAATTACTGAAATATCTTCTGGTACCTTGAGTCCTACTTCTTGAATGGCTTTTAGCGCCCCCACTGCTAAGGCATCACTTGAAGCAAAAAAAGCAGTTGGAAAATCTTCTGGATGTTGGTTTAAAAAATTCTTCATCTCGTCATAGCCGCTAGCGACCTTAAAGGGAGCTTTTAAGATAAAAGTTTCGTTAAGTAGTTTTTTTTGTGTCAACATCTCTTTAAAAATTATCAGCCGTTTATCTTCAAGCTGTTCTTGATTTCCCGAAGTATATTCTTCTCCAGCAATCATGCCAATTTCTTGATGGCCATGCTTAATCAAGTAAGCCAAAACACAAGACATGCTTTGATGAAAATCAATAACCAAAGAATTATAGCCTAAATCCAGTGCATCGAAATCCACAAATAAAAGATTGGCATTCATCTTACCTAAATGATCAGCTTGTTTTTTTGTGAATTTTCCTAAAGCAAGAATTCCGTCAACAGGTTCACTATCGAGTTCTTCTAACGAACGTTTAATCAAATCAAGTCCAAGCTCTTCAGCTTTTTTCTCAATTCCTAAACGAATAGACAAGTAATAAATATCTTCTAATTCTTCTGCTTCATCATACCATTGAATCAATAGGATTTTGGCTTTAGCAGTTTTGGTATTTTTTTTGTGTTTTGTATAACTTAATTCTTCTGCTGCTTCAAATATTTTTTGTTTTGTTTCGATCCCAACTGAAAGGTCAGGATCATAGTTCAGCACTCTAGAAACTGTGGCTGGAGAAACTCCTGCTAATTTTGCGATATCTTTAATCGTTGCCATCTTTTCACCTGCCTTGTTTTATAAACTGTCAATAAATCGTTTAAACGCTGCCTGTCCTTCAGGTGTTCTTTTATAAACACCTGCATCAGCTAAAACTTGAGTAAAAATCTGACCTACTTCTTTTTGAATGATCTCTTTTGCATTTTTTTCATTGAAAGAATACGTTTCTTTCATCTGTTCTGCCCATTTTTTATGGTAATCCGCTATTAGATTTTCTTCCCCTAAAACATACTTTTCTACTTCTTTCAACTCATCATCTAAACGTGGCGGCAATATTGCAACACCCATCACTTCGATCAATCCTATATTTTCTCTTTTGATATGTTGAACTTCTTTATGGGGATGGAAAATTCCATCTGGGTATTCGGCAGAAACATTGTTATCACGCAACACTAAATCCAACTCAAACAGTTGGCCTTTGCGGCGAGCAATCGGTGTTATCGTATGGTGAGGTGTTCCATCTGCAGAAAAAGCTTGAATTGATACACTAGCGTCAGAATAATTACGCCATTTTTCTAAAATCATAGAAGCAGCTTCAACGATATCTTTTGAATTAGGACTTTGCAGACGAATAACAGATATCGGCCATTTGACGATTCCAGCATTCATCAAAGGATAATCGCTCAACTCAAAATAGTGTTCAATCTCTGCTTTCTCCATTGGAAAAACATGCTGTCCAGCTTGGTAATGATCATGCGTCAAAATGGAGCCACCTACGATTGGCAGATCCGCATTAGAACCTACAAAATAATGAGGCAATACTTCAATGATCCTAATCAATCGGCGGAATGTGTCTTTTGAAATAACCATCGGGCGATGTTCCTCAGACAAAATAATTGAGTGTTCATTGTAGTAAGCGTACGGCGAATATTGAAATCCCCAACTTTCACCATCTAAATTCATCCGAATGATTCGATGATTGGTTCTTGCTGGATAGTTCACTCGGCCTTTATAGCCTTCATTTTCCATGCATAAAACACATTTAGGATAATCCAACTGAGTTGCTTGACGTGTAGCAGCAATTTGTTTTGGATCTTTCTCAGGTTTTGATAAGTTGATCGTGATCTCCAATTGACCATATTCTGTTTCTGCAGGAAAAACAATATTTTTAGCGATTGCTCTAGTTTTGATGTAATCATTTTCTTTACTTAATTTATAGAAATAATTTGTTGCATCAACTGGTGCCTTTTCATAATGTTGGGCAAAGAGCGCATTAACGACTGAAGGTGGCGGTGTTAAAAAATCCATTAACTGTGCTTCAAAAATTTCTAAATCAACTGTTTCTGGTTGAATAATGTTATTTTTTTTCGCTTGATCGACTAATTCATCAAGCAATTCTAATGATGTTTTTGTCACGAGTGTTGGAGAAATAGACTCTAACGTTTCTTCACCAACCATTGCAAGGATACGATTTTGTAAATAGAGACGATCTAACTCCATAAAACCGCCAGCTTGAATTGCTAATGTGACAAAATCAGTAATAGTTTGACTAATTGACACAACGTTTCCTCCTAAATTTAAAAGCGTAGAGGGCTCTTTTAATCTCGGCAGAAAAATAGGAAAAAAGAAATGAGGCGCCTTTTGGCTCTTTTATTTTTTATCTTTTCTCCGAGAGGCTAGCTCTTAAAACTATATGATATACCGTTACACTATGTTAATGATAACCTTTTGGATGGCTAACATGCCAATCCCAAGCAGTCTTGATGATCTGTTTGATTTCTGTGGTTTGAGGTTGCCAGCCTAAAATCATTTTAGCTTTTTCACTTGAGGCAACCAATTTACTAGGGTCTCCTATACGACGGGGCAAGACTTTGGCGGGAATTTCTTTACCCGTTACCTCTCTAGCTGCTTCTAGCATCTCTTTGACCGAATAGCCAGTATTGCTGCCTAGATTAAAAATATTACTTTCATTTCCCTTTTGTAAGTATTTCAACGCTGCAATATGAGCCGCAATCAAATCCTCTATATAAACATAATCTCGAATACAAGTACCATCTGGTGTCTCGTAATCTTCACCATAAATTCCTAAATACTCTCGTTGTCCTAAAGCAGTTTGTAAAATAATTGGAATCAAATGCGTCTCTGGATCATGATCCTCACCAATTGTAGCATCTAATTTAGCGCCAGCAACATTGAAATAACGAAGTGCAACATACCGCATGCCGTATGCTTGATCACACCATTTCATCATTTTTTCCATCATCAATTTACTTTCGCCATATGGATTTTCTGGAGTTGTCGGCATTGTTTCTACTATCGGCATCTCTGTTGGTTCCCCGTAAGTAGCAGCAGTTGAAGAAAATACGATATATTTGACGCCAAATTCTTCCATTACTTCCAAAATAATTTGAGTTCCGTAAACATTGTTATTAAAATAGCTTAAAGGTTTTTCGACTGATTCACCAACAAGTGAACTTGCAGCAAAATGGATCACACCGTCGATTTTTTCCTTTTTAAATACCTCTTGCATAAATTTTTTATCTCTAATATCGCCTTTATAAAATGTCGCCTTTTCATGAATTGATTGTTTATGGCCAGTCTGAAGATTATCAACTACGACCACCTCATAATCAGAATTAATTAATTGATCAACAGCGTGAGAACCGATGTAACCTGCTCCACCTAAAACTAAAATCGACATATTTTTATCCCCTTTTTTAAACACATAAGAAATTAAAATCGTTTTTTTACGCAGTCTTTATTCTACAGCTTTCTAGCTCCATCATCAACATGTGCGATATAAAAATCTGCTGCATAACCGATTTTTTCTTGATAAATTTGTCCAACTTGTTTAATAAAATGATCTTGTTCCGTTTCTTTCACTAATGCAATTGCGCAGCCGCCAAATCCAGCACCAGTCATTCTAGCACCAAGTACACCCGATTGCTTTTGGGCTGCTTCTACTAATGTATCCAATTCGATCCCAGTCACTTCATAATCGTCTTTTAAAGAAGCATGAGAAGCATTCAGTAATTGACCAAACTGCTGCAAATCATTTTCTACAAGAGCCTTTTTAGCTTTGATCGTTCGTTGATTTTCAGATACTGCGTGCCTTGCTCGTTTAATCAAGCACGCATCAGCAATAATTTCTTTATTTCGCTCAAAAACTTCTTGTGTTAGCTCACCTAAAGAGCTGATCGGTAAAACCTTTTGTAATCTGCTTAAAGCCAACTCACATTCCGCTCGTCGTTCATTATATTTTGAATCAGCCAATTCTCTGCGTTTATTTGTATTCATGATTACAATCACATATTCACCAAAATTTGCTGGTACCAATTCGTGATCCAATGTATTTGTATCTAATAAAATAGCGTGATTTTGCTTCCCCATGCCAATAGCAAACTGATCCATGATTCCAGAATTTACACCGATGAAATGATTTTCAACACGCTTACCTGTGATCACAAGATCCAACATTTTAATAGTTAGATCGAATAGATCATTTAAAATTACGCCCGTCAACAATTCGATTGAGGCAGATGAAGAAAGTCCTGCTCCATTTGGAATCGTGCCGTAAAATAGAATATCCATCCCATGATCGATAGCATATCCTTGTTCAATCAAATAATGAATCATTCCTTTGGGGTAATTCGTCCAATCATGTTCTTCTTTGTAAACCAAATCAGTTAATGAACATTCGATAATGCCTAATTTTGAAAAATTGTCTGAATAAAAACGGATTTTTTGATCTTCTCGTCTTCTGGCAACACCATACGTGCCTATCGTGATTGCTGCTGGAAAAACGTAGCCACCGTTATAATCTGTATGTTCCCCAATCAAATTGATTCTTCCAGGAGCAAAGTAGACTTCTTTTGACTCGATTCCAAATATTGAATGAAATAATTTTTTTAATTCATCTTCCACAATTTTCACCTCACATTTTTAGTAAATTAATTATAAAACATTTACTAAACTTTTACAACATTTTACTAAAACGGTTACAAATTTTTACGTTCCACTTATAATAAAAGAACATATCTGTATATTTTCAGTCACAGTTGACTATCTCATAAAGCATTTACTACAATCTATTGGATTTTTTTCGCACTTTAGTTCATAATGGAAGTGTATAATAGCAGAGAGGAGAATGTATATGAAAAAATTTGTTTCAGGTGTGCTTGTCGGAACAGCTGTCACTTGTGCTGCTGTTGTCGGCTTTGCAGCTACTATCAAAAAAACTGTTCTTGATCCAATCGAGGAAAAAGAAGACATGATCGAGGAAAACCGTAAAAAAGCAATGCGCAAACGCATTTCTCGATAAACAGAAAAGCAAAACAATGTGCTTAGCCCTCTTGAAAATTAGGAATCTGAAAATGAAACGTTTTTTGTTCCATTTAAAGGTTGTTTATTTTCATAGAGGGTTATTTTGTATCTCCGAAAGATCTAACGTGTGCAGCTGGGTCATGAACAGTGGATACTTCCGTCTGATTCTAAAAGAGAGAAAACCCATTTGTGATAAAAAATATCACAAATAGGTTTTCTCTCTTTTATTCCATAACTCAGGTCTTGAAAGAAAAAAGAATATGGGCAAAAAATAGAAGCTATTTTTATTTCACACTCTAAATGCGAATAAACGTTTGAAGAAGACTAATTAGAGATCATTCACTATCGAAATTGAATATTCCGTTTTTCTTGTTATTTCAGAAATCCCTACTTATTTCTCTGGGCTACACACTATTATTCTGATCTTCATCTTTCATAACTCTTTTTTCTTTAAATATATTTCTCGCAATCAAATCTGCTTCTCTCAGATTCCATGGATTTGTTCCAGGACGTGAAGTAGCTGCTGTCAACCAATGAATTCCTTCTGTTGGAATGCCATAGCAAAATAATCCACGCACAGTTTCTCCAACTTTAGACTGTATTTGATGCGTTTTACGCTCTACTAAAAGCGCGCCAGTTTGGTAGACTTCACCTGATGCTAATTCTAATTGATGTAAACACGCCATCTTATCTCTTAAAAGTTGCTGTACCAATGGATTTAAACTAAACTGATTCGCCGTTTTTGGCAATCTAGCTTCAATCAAAAAATGCGTCTTATATTTTTTGATTGGCTCTTTTCTAGACGATGCGATAAATCCGCCCGCCTCTGTCACTATTTCCATTTCAGGTTTAAGTAGAGTCACAATTCCTGCTTTTATCAATGCTTTAAGCTCGGCAATTCTCTCTAATGGCGGACCGATTGATAAAAATGCATTCAACGGTGTAAACCAATCCCAAAGCCATTTTTTATAGTCATCGTTTGAAAATAATTCATGATCTAACATAAAACGAACTTCATCTCGCAAATCTTTCAAACTATCCAACGCTGACATAAAAGGGCCCAAAATCGTACCTTTTTTTGCTTGTTCAAAATCCCAATTTAAGTAAGCAATAATGAATGCTTGAAAAGAATCTGCTTCTCCCAGCTCTTGATAAGGATGTTGAATAATTGCCCAATCCCAATAATCTTTTTTGTGAATACCATATTTTTCCAAAATTGAATCAGCACCTTTTGTCCGAATAAACTCTTCATTGAATCGATTTTGATTTACTTTTGGATAATTGGCCTTGACTAGTGCCGAATAATAAGCAAATTCCACTTCTTTCTTTAAAAGTGCAAAAAATTGCTCAGCAGGAAATGTTCCTTTTCTTTTAAACTTATTCAAGCTTTTTTCCTTTAAAAACCGCGGTTGGTATTCTTCGCCGTATCTTTTTTGATTAACACCTCTAGCATGGTAAGGGATTCCCCGGTTAGATCCAGCAATAATTTTAGGTTCTTTTCCTGAAGGCTGATAGACCAATTCTCCATTTTGCTTTTCAAATACGCCACCACGTTCACTCGTCAACAAAGTAATATAATCGAAAAAAACTAACCCCAAGCCTCTGATCAAGACAGAAGTATTCTCTGTAATGGCTTCAAGATACGCATCTGCAGCATTTTTAGGTGAAGAATAAAATAAACGATGTTCACTAGCATAAGCAGCTAACTCTTTTTCTTGTCCAATCAACTCATTTTCTTGGTGACCTAACGCTAAAATAGCCGTATCTACTGTTGTCTCTACAGCTTTGGTATAAACTAAAAACTTGTCGCCCTGCATTTTTACAGCTCGAACAGTATCTTTAAAAAACTTCACTGACGTTTGATTGGTCATTCTAGTCTGCACATATTCATAAAACCATCTTTGATATAAGCCATAAAAAACACGTGAACAGTGATCATCTGGTCCTAATTTTTCACACTCTTCTAGCAATTTCGTTCTATTATTTATAGTATGTTTCTTGATAAAAACCGCCGCTTCGCCTTGGGCCCATTCGTATAGATTCGGCCCTTTAGCAATAGGACCTTTTGTGCTTAACGTTTCATCTGTAAATAAAGTAACTTGAGAGGTGACTGAATTCATCAACAATGATAATGACTGGTCTTCTCGCCATACTTTCCCTCCCGGTCCATATGGATCAAACATTGTAATTTGGATCACTTGTTCTTCCCTTGACCACTCAACGATTCGCTCCAATATCGAAAGTCCTCGAGGGCCGCCGCCGACAATTGCGATTTTCATTTTTTTCCTCCTTTCAACTTATTTTCTTTTATTTGTTCAGTTCATTTTTTCTATAATTTCTTTTAATACAATGGCATTGTTATGCACTTCATCTTTTGCACTATAAATCATTGTGACCACTGGATATTCTTTTATGATTTTTAAAAGTGTTTGAAATGCGATCTTAGCGTCACCAGATTTTAATTCTGTTTTGTATTTTTCTTTGAATACAGGAAATTTATCGGGTTCATGATTAAACCACTTTCGAAGTTCGTTGCTTGGCGCAATGTCTTTTAACCACAAATCTAAGTGCTCTTTTTCCTTGGACATGCCTCTAGGCCACATACGATCAACTAGTATTCGATACCCGTCATCAGTGTTTGTTTTTTCATACGCTCTTTTTATTTGAATCATTTTATCACCTCATTATTATTTTATCCTACTTACTAAAAAAAGAAACGATTTTCGATTTTGATTTTGAAATAAAAAACACAGAGAAGAAAACGTTGTCCATTCTTAGAACCATCGCTTCTCTCTGTGTTTCAATACTTAAGCATTTTTCTTTTTTGTTTTTCCATTCCAGCCTTCATAGCCGCCTTTTAAAATATAAAGATCTTTATAACCATTTTTACGCAATTGATTGGCAGTGCGAATACTTAATGATTTTTTTTGATCATAAATATAAACAGGCTGATCTTTACGAATTGAATTTAACGTTGTTTTTATTGTTGTGTACGGCATGCTACGGGCACCAAGAATATGACCGGCATCAAATGAGTCTTTTTCGCGGACATCAATGATTTGAGCTTTGCGCATACCTTCTTTAAATTCTTCTTCTGTGATTGTTTTAGCAGAGCGTTTCGCCATGATTCTAAGATAGAGCTCATTGATCCCCATTGCTAATAAAATTGCTATTAAAATACCGTTGATAATCCATAATACGTTCATTCCAAAATCCCTTTCTTACTCTTTCTCCAAAAATTGTAATGCTAATGATGCAGCTCCTATGACACCCGCTTCATTGCCTAACTCAGCAAGTTTGACCTGTGTGCTGCTGCGAACCTCTGGGAAAGTAAATTCTTCAAAATATGTTTGAACACGGCTACGTAAAAATTCGCCCGCCGCAGATACCCCACCGCCAATTACTACACTAGATGGGTTTAAGGTATTGCCTAGATTCCCAATTGCAAGACCTAAGAAATAACACACACGATCAACGACCATCAAAGCAAATGGATCTTCTGCTTTTGCATAATCAAAGATATCTTTACTAGAAACATCTTGACCATCATCGATTGCTTGTTTTAGCTTAGAATCACCCGCATACTCCTCAGACATATGACGAGCAACACGAACCACACCTGTTGCACTAGAAACTGTTTCTAAACAGCCGCGTTTTCCACATGTACACTCAAAGCCACCCGGATCAACTGTTACATGACCAATCTCACCAGCACAGCCATTAACACCATGTAATAAGTTACCTTCAGCGATGATCCCTCCACCAACACCCGTTCCAAGTGTAATGAAAATAACATCCGGATTATTTTCTCCAGCACCTTTCCAGCGTTCACCTAAGGCCGCCACATTGGCATCATTGTCTAAAACAAAAGGAATTCCTGTTGCTTCTTCAATTTGCGTTTTAACATTTTGCGTTTTCGTCCAGTTAAGATTGTACGCACCAACTACTGTGCCTTTTTTAATATTTACACTACCTGGAGTCCCCATGCCGATTCCGACAAAATCATCATGCTTCATCTCATAAAGAGAAATCCTGTGATTGATTGATTCGATGATATCAGGTACGATATGCCGACCTTCATCTAAAATATTGGTTTCAATACTCCATTTTTGCTGAACATCTCCATCTAAAGTTAAAATCGCAAACTTAACCGTTGTTCCGCCTAAATCAATCCCAATCAATTTCTTATCCATTTACTCGGTTCCTTTCTCAGTGGCTCTGCTTTCTTCAATTCGATGTTCTCGTTGTAAAACACTTCTCGCATGGAGGTAAGTGTCTCTATCAATCAAGTGACCTTCATAAATATTTTTTAATTCGATCATCATCAACTCAATATCATAAATTCTAGCACCTACGTATATGTAAATACCGAACTGTTTAAATAACTGCTGTACGTCATATAGCGTTTTCATTACATGCACTTCCCCATTATACAAGTAAACCGAATTTTTTTAAACCCAAGACTAGACAAACGCCTAACAAAAATACAAAAAGGATTCCAGATATGATACGTTCGTGGATATTAAATTCTTCTGAGCGACCCGGAACAGCCAAAGCAGAGGCTACGAAAAGCCCCCCGATCAAACCACCGATATGCCCCATGATATCAACAGAACTACTAAATAAATTAAAAATCAAGTTGATTCCGATAAAAGTCGCATATCGCTGAACCATAAATGAAATTGCTGGATTATTCTTAAAATGACGACCCAAAATAATAAACGCGCCGAATAATCCAAATAATGACGTACTTGCTCCTGCCGAAATACTACTCGGAGAACCAAATGTAAAACTCACAATATTTCCAGCCACGCCACTTAATAAATAAATAAGGAGATAACGCCAGTGACCATAGATATTCTCCACTTGTGAACCTACGTAGTATAATGTCACCATATTTACCACGAAATGCAGCCAGCCGATATGTAAAAACATCGGTGTGAACAATCGCCAATATTGATTTGAATAAAGAATTTCTATTCGAGACATCGCACCCCAGTTAATCAAAACCTGACTATTTTCAGATCCACCTGACAATTCCATTCCCAGAAAAACGATCGTTGTAATCCCAAGTAAAAGATACGTCACTAGCGGTTGTTTTAATATTTTTTTTAGTTTCATTTGTGCTTGATAATTCATGCGTTCCTCCTAGCTGATAAATAATCGTTTTACCGGCAAATCAAAAGATTCCACTTGCCAATTTTCCTGAATTTGCTCGCTGAATACCAAACTACATGTTGCGCCTTGATACTTTTCTAGAAAGCGGTCATAAAATCCCCCACCAAATCCTATTCGAAAGCCTTCACGTTTAAACACGATCCCTGGTACCACTAACAAATCGATTTTTTCAGCAGATACTTCAGGCTCAGCGAAAGGTTCCGCTACACCAAATGTAGTCTTTCTAAATTCCGTTTCAGCTGTTACAGAATGAAAAGTCAACTTCCGTTCTTTCCTCGTTATCGGCATCAGCATTTGCTTTCCTTCTTGCCAGCCTTTATCAAGTAAAATATGTGTATCGAATTCAAAATCTAATGGTTTAGTGATGGCGACAGTTTGCGCCTCTTTCCAATAAGGATCATGGAATAATGCTTGAGTTATATCTTTTTCTTTTTGCGCTTTCAGTATTGGATGCTCGTGGAGCCACTTTAGGTTTGCCAACCCTACTTTTCTTAACCGTGTTTTTTCCACTTGCGACCCTCCTTTGTTAGAAAAATCCCACACAATAAATCACTTTGCTTTTTGACTCCTAGTTTTTTTAGCCTTACTCTGTAGTTTATAGAAAAACCTACTAAATAGCAAACAGAATTCTAGTCTTTCAGCTCAAGATCCAGTCTTTTTTGCAACCAGGTTCCAATTACTTTATATACTTCATTCTTTTCATTTTCAAATAAAATTTCATGGCGCATTTCAGCAAATAAAACGAGAAAAACATCTTTGATTCCCGCTTCATCTAATTCTTTTGCGACATTTCTAGGCCCCTTACCAAACTCTCCAACTGGGTCTTGTTCACCGCTGATGACTAATATAGGTAAATCTTGATCAATATTCTGTGCCCAGCCATCATGATTTGCTCCATCGACCAAACGAAATAACGTATAGAAACCATTATTTGTAAACGTAAAACCTGTTAATGGATCATTCTCATACCGTCTTACATTTTCTTGATTTTTACTTAGCCAATTAAAACTACCTGTTTCTGTAAAATTTTTACTAAAAGAACCAAACGCCAGTTTATCCAACCATTTATTTTGTTTTTCTGGTGCTATTCTATTTAGTCCTTTTGTCAAAGAAAGAGCTATAGGTAACATTGCAACATTTTTCCCTGTTCCCATAAAAATAGCACCACTAATTTCAGATTTATATACTTGCAAATAATTACGTAAAGCAAATGACCCCATACTATGTCCTAGCATAAAATGTGGTAAATCTGGATAGTTATTTTCGATCCATTCTTTCATCTGATGAATATCTTCCAACACAAAATTTACAGGCTCATCTCCAAAATATCCATGTTTTGCTTCAACAGCTGACGTAGATTTGCCATGACCTAAATGATCATGACCGACTACAATAAATCCTCTACTATTTAGATACTGCGCAAAATCATGATACCGTTCAATATATTCCGCCATTCCATGAATGATCTGAACCGTTCCAACCGGCACACTATCAGGCTCCCAGCAGATAAAATGACTCCTTGTTTTTTGATCTGATGACAAAAAAGTGTCGTGTTTCATATTCCTACCTCTTCTCAATTGATAGTATTTAGTATAAAGTATTCTTATTAAATGAAATAGTAAAACGGGCATTTTCTTTTTGATTATTCTCTATTTTATGATCACTGAAAGGAGCAAAAATGAAAATTCAACTTATCGGTGCCTCTGGTACAGGAAAAAGTACCTTGGGACATTACATCGCTGAAAAAGAACATATTAAGTGGATCGATACTGATCGTTATATCTGGAAAGACGAAACTTTTTCAGAAAATTATCCAATCGATCAACGACTAAAAATGTATGATAGTGACCGTGAGAAATTCGATCGATTCGTTGTTTCTGGCTCTGTATTTGCATGGAATCCTACTGGGTTTGCAGATCGAGATCTATTGATTTTTCTCACTTTAGATGATGAACAACGATTCCAACGTCTGATCAAAAGAGAAATACAGAGAACTGGTGAATCGTCTTTATGGTTAGACGAGCACGGATTTCAAACCAATGACTTTTTGGATTGGTGTAAAACTTATTATACCGCTAAAGATCCTTCTAACATAGGAACACTTGCTGAACATAATTATCAAATTACCCATTCTAAATGTCCTGTTTTAAAACTAGACAGCAGTCAGCCGTTAGAGGTTTTACATCAATCGATCATGCAAAATCTTAATAAAGGATCATTAAGACAAAGTTCTTTATAATTATAACAAAAAAGATGAGCCAGAAACATAACTAAAAAAGTTATGTTTCAGGCTCTTAGTAACCGAATAAACGGTGGGCGCAGAAGCAACTCCTTCGGAAATAAGCCGAAATTCACAAAAATTTGAAGAGCAATTTTCGTAAATTCCTTCTTATTTCTCGGAGTTAAACACTTCTGTCCCAACCTCATCCTAAATACGAATAACTGTTGGAAACCGAAAGAATCCCTTCAGAGACTAATTAAAATCTACAAACATCAAATCATTATCATATAAACACCTGAAGCCAATGCGGCACCGACTACAGGTCCGACTACAGGAACCCATGAATAGGCCCAATCAGAATCACCTTTAGTTGAAATCGGCAATAGTTGATGCGCAAACCTAGGACCAAAATCACGTGCGGGATTGATTGCATATCCTGTAGGTCCACCTAAAGACAACCCAATTGATAAAATCAACGCACCAACAACTAAAGGATTCAATCCATCTGTAAAATTATGTTGAGAGAATGAAAGTAATCCTAAGACCAAAACAAACGTCCCAATAACCTCCGTCATCATATTTGCTGGATAATTTCGAATAGCAGGACCTGTGGCAAACGTCCCTAAAACGGCTCCTTGATCTTCTGTCACTTGCCAATGCGGTAAATAAGCCAACCAAACTAAAACAGCTCCAACAATTGCGCCAAGCACTTGAGCTATGATAAACGGTATGACCATACTCCATTCAAAACTCCCTGTCATCGCCATTGCAATCGTGACTGCTGGATTCAAGTGAGCAGGCCCCATGTAGCCTGCAACATAAACGGCAATTGTAACAGCCATCGCCCAACCAAATGCAATCACGATCCAACCAGAAGCTTCTGCTTTACTTTTTTTCAAATTAACGGCTGCACACACTCCGTCACCTAAAAGAATTAGAATCATCGTTCCTAAAAACTCACTGAAAATCTGCGTCATATTTGAAGTATCCATTTTACTTTATCCCTTCTTTCAATGTACTCAAATCAGATTCTGCGATCAATTGATTTAACTCGCTTTCATAGTGTTCTTTTTGTTCTTTGGACCAATCATAATACTCACTCATTTCAGCAATTACCCCTTGCTTCACTTCGTCCAGTGTATCTCTCATGAAAAGTAAGTGATTTGTTCTACGGACAAGATAATCTGCAGGTGTCAGTACCATTTCATTTTCTAAAGCATAGCGAAGCGCCAATGTTTCCGCTAACGTTAGACCTTTTACCGGTTCAGTTGATGTAGCGTTTTCAAAAAGTGTTATCACATTTGACCCATATAAATGAGCAAGATATTGTGCCGCTTCTTCCTTCAGCCCTTTTTCCACACCTATTTTGGCAAGATTACTTAATTCTGATTCTACATTTACAGCATCCAGATCCCCACCTGAAACAGGATAAGTTTTTGAATCAATCAATTGAAATTCAGACTTAAACTCTTCTTTTAAAATACGTTGAATTTCCTTCAAGGCACCTTCAGCCATTTTACGATAATCGGTGATTTTTCCGCCCGACAATGTCAATAATCCATCATTGGAGCGTTCCAATAAACTTCCACGAGAAACAGCTGAAGGATTTTCTTCATTTTCGGCTAGTGACTCCTCTAAATGATTCAAAACATTTTCTACATCGAAACGGGTTGCTTGCCGGCTTCTATATTTATCAACGATATCGATGACTTGATCGAAACTTTCATCAGATACTTTACCATTATTTCCACCGTTATAATCTGAACCACCATTTTCGGAAATCAACGGTCTAAGGCCTGCCCAGCTAGCTTCAATATCATCGATCGTCACTTTTGCTTTAGGATAATGATCATTGACGATTTCCAGCAAATAATCGACATCTTCTTGGGTAACAGTAGGATGCTCGTAATCCCCTGTATAGTCCGTGTCTGTCGTGCCAAAATAGGTTTTCTTTTCTCTAGGAACAACGAAAACCATTCGCCCATCATGTTTGCCTGTATCAAAATAAGTAGGTTGAGGGACATATAGTTTGCTGCTGTCTACAACAAGATGGACTCCCTTTGTGGGACGCATTTGCGGTACTAGATTTTCTTTCGTATCCAAACCACGAACTTTATCTGACCAAGGTCCTGTCGTATTGATAACGACTTTGGCTTTGATTTCAAATTGCTCACCTGTCAGCAAATCTTCTGCTTTTACGCCAATGATTTTGCCTTGATCATTTTGCATAAATCCGACCGCTTTGACTTTACTGACCATCAAACCACCATCGAAAGCCGCTCTCTTAATATTTTCTATTACCAGTCGAGCATCATTATTTCTAAAATCTAGATAAACGCCGCCACCTTGTAAACCTTCACTTTTCAACTGTGGTTCTCGTTCTAACACTTCTTCTTTTGTCAGTGTGTAGTTTTCATATTTTGTTCCGATCACATTTGCTAAGCGGTCATAAAGATCCATTGCCACTTTGACCGAGAACATATTAAACGTCGCTTTTGGTTCATCATAAATCGGTAAAAGCATTGGATCTGGTTTAGGAATATGCGGTGCGATTGCTTGAACAACTGCTCGTTCCTGCACTGTATCGGCAACAACTTCTACATCAAAATTTTTCAAATAACGAATTCCGCCGTGAACTAATTTAGTAGAGCGAGACGATGTTCCTTCTGCAAAATCTTGCATTTCAATAAGACCCGTTTTCATTCCAGCAGCACTTGCTTGTAATGCAACACCCGCACCAGTAATGCCGCCGCCAATGATCAATAAATCTAATTCTTCAGACTTCATCTTTTCAATAAATGCTTGTCTTGTTTTAATTGAAAATGACATACCACTCACTTCTTCCTTTATTTTGATTTATGTTTGAACATTTGTGTTGCAGCAACTGCCTGTTGCCATCCTTCATATAAATCATCCCGCTCTTCATCAGACATTTTCGCTTCAAACACTTGTCCTTCTTCATAAAATGCTTTTAACTCATCCAAATCTTTCCAGAATCCAACCGCTAAGCCTGCTAAAAAGGCTGCGCCTAATGCCGTTGTTTCTAGATTTTGTGCTCTTTGAACAGAGGTATTTAAAATATCCGCTTGAAATTGCATCAATAAATCATTGTTAGCCGCTCCACCATCAACTTTTAGGATAGGAATAGCAATACCAGTATCCTTTTGCATTGTGTCGATGATGTCTCTCACTTGATAAGCAACTGCTTGTAATGTCGCTTTAACAAAATCTTCTCTTGTTGTCCCTCTCGTTAAACCAAATACAGCACCTCGCGCATTAGAATCCCAATAGGGCGCTCCAAGCCCTGTGAAAGCCGGAACAACATACACTTCATTTTTGTTATGTGATTCATTTGCCACCGCTTCAGACTCAGCAGCCGTTTGGATCATTTTCAAGCCATCACGCAACCATTGAATAGCTGAACCAGCCACAAAAATGCTTCCTTCTAATGCGTAATATACTTTACCGTTGATCCCATAACCGATCGTTGTTAGTAAATTATTATCAGAAAGCTGAGGCTTTTCCCCTGTATTCATTACAATAAATGAACCTGTCCCATACGTATTTTTGACCATTCCAGGTTCAAATGCCATTTGTCCAAATAGTGCTGCTTGTTGATCACCAGCCATCCCTGAGATAGGAATTTCGCTACCATAAAAATGATAGTTCTTTGTTAATCCATAAACTTCAGAATTTGATGTTGCTCTTGGGAGCATCGCACGAGGAATATTTAAAATATCTAAAATATCTTGATCCCAATCCAACTCATGGATATTGAATAACATCGTACGACTTGCATTAGAATAATCCGTTACATGGGTTTCTCCGCCGGTCAATTTCCAAACAAGCCATGAATCAATTGTTCCAAACAATAACTCTCCCTTTTCAGCTCGTTCTTGTGCTCCTTCTACATGATCTAAAATCCAACGAATCTTCGTTGCGGAAAAATAAGCATCTACAACTAAACCCGTTTTTTCATGAATCATATCCCCGTGACCCTCTTCTTTTAATTGATCAGCAATTGGCGACGATTGACGAGATTGCCAAACGATTGCATTATAGATTGGCAAACCTGTTTGCTTATCCCAAACGACCGTTGTCTCACGTTGGTTCGTAATACCGATTCCTACAATATCTGAAGGTTTGACACTCGATTCGATCAAAGCACCTGCGATAACGGATTGAACTGAATTCCAAATTTCATTTGCATTATGCTCGACCCAACCTGCTTTAGGAAAAATTTGCGTAAATTCTTTTTGAGAACTACCGATGTTAGTGCCTTTTTTATCAAAAATAATTGCTCTTGAACTCGTTGTTCCTTGATCGATTGCCATAATGTACTTTTGTTCTGCCATTGTCGTTTCCTCCTTGTTTTAAAAGCGTAACGGGTCATTTAACCTCGACAGGAAAATAAAAAATGGACTGAGGTATTTTTCATCTCACTGCATTTTTATCATTTTTCGAGAATTAACCGTTTTTTTTGTAAACGCTTTATATCTTATGTGTTTATAATAATCGTAAATCATTTCAGAAAAACGTCATCTTTTTTTTAAATTCAAAAATAATTGAAAGTTTTTCGATAAAATCTTGTTCTGACAACAAAAAAAGACCCAAAGAAAAACAACTCTCGTTTTACTTTTGGACCTTTTTATTTAATTCATCTTTCCTTATGTAGTTCCCGGATCTTCATTCTAATTTGATTAATATCATAAGCTGAACCCAATTCTGATAAAACATAAACCTCTTTGACAGCACGATAAGCATTTGCTCTCATAACATTTGTGATCATCAAATCATACGTTTTTTTGGGATTATAAGGTTCGATCATTAACCCATTCAAATTTTTCAAACTCAAGACTAAGACCTGTGTCATTACCTCTTTATATAAATGGTCCATCTTCAAATCAATCCCAATTCGCGTTTCACCAACAATTTCAAAATCAATGATTGCCAACACACTGAGATATTTTACAAGCGACCATTCATATAAGCTATTGTTCGTTTCATAACGTTGCCCAAAACAGTCTAAACTTTTCTCTAAAAGCACACGAGAAAAATCCGCCAGTTGATGACTAGAAAGATTTTGTTCCTTTTGCCAAATATTCTCACGATCGAACAATTCCAGTTCACCTTTAAAAAAATACAATCGACTATGGATCTGTGAAAAATAATATAGAATCTTCTTTTCCAATTCAGGAAAAAATTTTTGCGGACGATAATATAAGATCACATGTTCCAAAACAAACGTATCAGCTAATGATGTAGGTGTACGTCTCCCTCGAATCAAATTATACTCAGCAAAATCCGATTCCGAAAAAACAGACATACTCATCAAAAAAATAAAATGCAGTAGACTTTCTTCTTCATCAATTTCAAGTGGATACCGACTAAAAAAACGTAAAACAAACGAACGTAATGTTTTGAAAAAAGGATCTTGTTCATACACCTGACTCTTGCGATATAATTCTTTAAACATTTTTGGTTGAACCGAAACTCTTTTCTTACTTATTGTCAACCATAAACTGATTTTTAATTTACTATGTTCTTCAAAAGAAAGAGCCAACGCTTTTTCCAATGCCTCGATGATCCTCGAATTTTGAACTATTAGTGTTTTCTCTTGATGGTTCTCATAGGGTGTTAAAAACCAATAAATTTGAAAATAAAAATAGCGGATTTGGATTTCTTCCCCTTTTAATTGACCATTGCTAATTTTCAGAGCAAATTCTTTTAATAGTTGATTCAGTTCTTTGATTTTTCGAAATAACGAAGACTCACTGATCATAAATTTAGTCGTCAATTGGGCAATAGTAAATTCACGATAACGAAATAAATAATCGATCAACTGAAACTTGATTGATGCTCGAATATAGTCATCTAACACTTTATTAATCGAAAACTGATCCGACATCTGAATGGCCAACCATCGTCCATCATAAAATAACGTACAATCTTGATCATAAGGCTTCAAGTAATAACTTAGCTCCTTTAAATCACTTTCAAAAGAAGCCTTTGAAACGCCTAAATAATCAATTAATTCAGTATCTTTAATACGACCTCCAGCTAAAATGACTTTCTTTAAAATCCTAACTTCTCTCGCTTCTTTTTTATCCAGCAATCCTTCAATTTTCATTTGCGACGCTCCATAGACCTTCAAAACCTAGCTGATTCGTGATCTCGATCACATTAGAATAATAAGGATGATATAAAAAGTCTTTTTGATAAAATTCCTCAAGCGTCTGCCCCATTTGAACTCCTAGCGCTAAGGTATTGATTTTCTCTAAGATATCAGCTTTTGAAACTAGCTGTGCGCCTAGAATTTTATGGCTTTCTTTTTCAAAAATAATTTTTCCGCAAATTTTTTCACATCCTGAAGACAAAGAACTTTTTTGCTGAACATGGGCGACAGAAATTGACTGTTCATGAAATGATCCTTCCGCTTCAGTCAAACCCGTGCTTGCCACATAATAATCAACAAGTTTTGTCCCAATCGTGCGAATCGACCCAGTAAATGGCGTAGTAGGCTCCACCAGATTTTGAGCTACAACTAATCCTGTTCTCACAGCATTATTCACCAGTGGGATGTAAAAGGATTCCTTCGATAAGCTATAGGGTACTTGGATGCAGTCGCCGATTGCAAAAATATCTGCTTGAGATGTCTGTAAATACTCATTTACAAACACAGTATGATCTGTGTGAGTCTGAATATTTTCATCTAAATAATCTAAATTTGGCCGAACATTCATTGCAAAAATAGCACTGTCACATAATAGTTGAGACTTTTTTGTTTCGATTAGAAGTCCTGCTTTTGTGTCTGTTACTTTTTCAACGGTCTCATCAAAATGGAAAACAACACCGCGAGAGACCATTTCAGCTTGCACAGGCTGGATCATCTCTTCATCAAAATACTTAAACAATAAATAGTCCATACGTTCAAAGAGATGCACTTCTTTTCCTTTTTTTAGCAAGGTATCTGCAGCTTCTCCACCAATTTGACCACCGCCGATCAACGCTACTTTATCACTATTTTTCAAACGTTCGATTGCGTTAAAAACGCCAGGTAAGAATTTATATTTTAAAACCTTTTCCGAATCACTTCCTAGAATCTTTTGCGACCATTGACTAGAACCCGTTGCCAATATCAGTTTATCAAAAGACATTAAAAATTCAGATTTTTTCTTTTCATATTTAATGATATGTTGTTTTGAATCCATACTAACCACTTTTGAATTCAACATCAAACAAATATCACGATCTATTAGATGTTGTTCTGACATAAACTGAGCCTTTTCGATAGGATCGATCGCTTCATTAAAGTAAAGATTGATGCCACCAGGTAGGTAACCAATTGTTTGCTGCTTCTCTATTAAATAAATTTTAGCAGTAGGGTATTTTTTTCTGATAGCCAAAGCAGCTGATACTCCAGCAAATGACGCACCAATGATCACAACTTTCACAGTAAAACCTTCCTTCTAAATGAATAAAACGTTTGCTTAAAGCATAGCACAAGCCTTGTCCATTCGTATAGAAATACACTAATTTTTTTGTACTAAAAAAATAACCCATACACTCCTCTAAAAGAGAATAGACAGGTTATTTTATTTATATAATCAAGTTTTAATTGGCTTTCAAAAACGCTTTGATCGCTTCAGCATTTTTTTGTTCATCCAGTTCGATTACGCTTCCTGATTCAGTATAATCATTAAAGTTCCATGAATCTTCGACAGGAACAGATAGTGATTCTAAAGGTTTTACCTTTCCAGTAAGGAAATCCTTCGCTAAATCAATCAATAAACTAGTTGGTACATTTGTATCGATTTTCCCTACCATCTTACCAGCCACTTGAGGTAATTCCCAAATTGGAATCAAATCTTTAGACTGTGCGATTAATGCATCCATCACTTGTTGCTGACGTCTGATACGTCCAAAATCGCCTTCTTCATCCATTCTAAAACGAGCGTATTGCAATAAGCTATTTCCGTGCAATGTTTGTTCTCCTTTAGGAATATCCACACCATCCAAATTAATATCTTTTTCAGAATCGATCTTAACTCCTTTTGGATAAAGTTCATCAATGATATCACTAAACTCTTTAAAATCCATAACAACATAATAATTGATTGGCAAATCAAAGTTCGTTTTCAGCACATCTTTTGTCATTTGCGCGCCACCATATGCGTACGCTGCATTTATTTTATCTTGTCCGCCATCAGGAAATGTTACATAACTGTCTCTCATGATCGATATCAATTTAGGCTGTTTTGATTTTCCATCATAGTGCGCCACCATCAACGTATCTGAACGTCCTTGATCTTCATCATCATCCCTCGAATCATTTCCTATGACCATAACCGTCAGCTCTTTATCACTCGTTTGTTCATCACCAGTAAAATTTTTATTTATTGTAGGAAGTTTTGATTCACTTTTTTCTTTTGCTGCTTGGAATGAGACTGCAGCATAGCAGGCTGCACTTACAATCACAAGAAGAATCGATAGTAAGGTAATCGTCACTATTTTCACAGATTTTTTCATTATTTGTTCCTTTCTAAACTTAAAATTGAATGGCTTGTTTCCAATTAGAGTATCGCTTATGAAACTGGGTAGCTCTTGAGTAAAAAGAAAAAATCCCTCACCAAGAATACTCAGCGAAGGGATTAGATTATAGGGACTAAGCACATGACACTGGTCATGGATTTCCAACGTATCTATATCTTCTCTTCGTTGAGTTTTAGCACTATATAACGTAAAAAGCATTACTTTTAGCTACTTTGAAAAACGCCTTAATTCGACGAAATTTGTCCTACCCATACCTGTCTTTCGACATTTTTGAGCAGTAGCTTGTGTTTATATAGGAGCCTCACCTAACAAGTATTTAATTCAGTATAAACTATAAGCGTATCGTATCACAAAGTCAAATGAAATTTTGGATAAATTAATCAAAGTCGTAACGCTGTTATTAAAAAAATCACTTTGTAGTCGCTCTTACAATGGAAAAAGGCGATAAAGACAACTATTTTCGAATAAAGAATCTTTACATTTTCTTAAAAAATAGTGATTTTTCTATAAAAATCAACTTTAGATAGACTTTCCCAGTGATATCTGTTTCAATGTTTAAAAGACAGAATACCTGGAGGGAACAAATGGAACACTTTTTAGAAAAACAACAAGAATTCTTTTTCAACTTTTTAACAGACAGCATCGAAAACTTTTTATTAGATCATTCTGATGAAACATTCTACGCATTTGCTTTAAACTGCAATATTCATGAAGAAGGTGAAATCAATCTTTGCTTTAATACTGTGGAACTTTGGCAAGAAACAACAAGCTATTATACAAGTAAAGGCCATAGTAAATCACAGTTAGAAGAAATAAAATACAATTCAAGCGATTGGGATGAGACACAACAGTTTGCTTCTCTCTATTTATTTGACGATTGGGTGGAAGACGAACAAGATATAGAAACTGTTCTTGAATGGCTTTGCCAGCAACTGATTCTCTTCATTGATAGTGAAACATTCAAACGTATCCCAAAAACAGAGGATTTCAAACTATTAGTCTGTGATCAAAACGAAAATCCTTCCGACTCACAAGAACGATTTGAAAAATTTGGAATGTCAGAAATTTTTCAAATAGAATAACTAAAAACATACCCTGTAATCTCAGTATGTTTTGTATAATTTTTTATAAACTAAAATCCAATTCTTCTACATAAAAAAGAGTGGATAAGATTTGATTCACTATCTTCACTAATTCTTTCTCATCCCTGATTTGATCTTTGGTTTCAATTTTAATTGTATCATTTGAATACGTCAGAAAATCATATTCTTCTTTAAGCGTGACTTGATGATCATTTTTTTTATACATCGTATAATCATCAATCACATCCATCTGGTACTCTCGTTTATAACCATTCTTTAAAACAATCGCTGTTATAAGTGCATTGACTGTCAATGATTCTATGGGGATCTTTTGCTCATCTATTGTCAACGTGTAATTTTCGTCCTCAATAATCCCGCAAGCATTACAGCCTCCGTCTAATAAATTAACCGTTTTAGTGATCGTTGCTTTTTTCATTGTTCCAAATCCTTTCCCTTCTTTTTGTTTCTTTACATATTATACCAAAAGTAATAGCACAATAAAGTGATTCTACTACTTTCAAACAAGCAAATTATAAATAAGTAATAAAAAAAAAATTCTCTGATTTTATTTCTAAAATAACAATAGATTTATCATTTAGTATATAATATCATAAAGAAAAATAGAGACGTTAATAAATTAAAAAAACTTTATAAACTAATTTTTTCTACTACCTTTCTCCATATTTTGATCTGCTATTTTTTTGTTAATAAGCCTATGAAAAAGATCAATTTTTCACAACTTATTTTAGAGAGGATGTACCATCGTGCATTTGAAATGAAACATCGTAATATTTTAGCTCGTTTTGATTGTTCACATCTAAATTAGAGTTAAGAATAGAGAATAAACTCAGCATAACCGGGTTTATCCTCTAATTTCAGTCAGATTCTTTAAATAATTTAACTCAAAAATTCCTTTTCAAAAAACTCAGCCACAACATCCATCATTTCGCCTTTGACTAGGTGCCCTTCGCCTTCACCAGTGATAAACTTACTACGGTCAGCATAAGGTTCTCCTTCGATCATTTGATAAAAATCGGCCATATCTTCATAAGGAATTTTAGGATCTTTAGTTCCGTGCCAAAATAATACTGGACGCTGTGCTAATTTTTCTGGCGCCTCTGAAAGATCATAATTCGCCACCCAACTAAGCAATAACGGTAAGTCCCTTGGCACAAAAAAGTCCATCTCAGCTGATCGGTCCATCACTCTCTCAATATAACGCTGCGGTGCTGGCGTTCCCATCATACAAGCTGCTATTTTTATTTCCGGATGTTGCGTCAATAATGCACAAGTTGTAATACCACCCATTGAAACACCACCAACGCCAATTTTTCCTGCTTCAATCAGCTGTTGTTTCTCAAAATGACGTATCAATTGAGCAAATTCAACAATATTATATTGAATACTTGACCAAAACGTCACTGATGGAATCGGAGATATCGGCCCTGTTTTTCGTTCCCCATGGTTCATCGCATCAGGTAAAATCACGCGCATTCCTTTTTTCGCTAATTTTCTAGCTTGAGTCAGTGATAATTCTTTCGCCGACTGCCATCCATGATAGTAAATGATTAAAGGCAAGGGATTATTCTTCTCTTCTTCTGGTACAATTTCCAGAACCGGAATCTTTTTGATATACCGATGCCTAATACTAACCTTCATCTTATTCACTCCTAAAAATAGTTTTTATTTATCAAGTATACACTTTTAGCTAAAATTCACTACTATAATATAAAGAAAAGAATAACTTGAAAATAATTATACTTTATGTCGTTTATTATTAAAGTTATTTATTCCTTACATTCATTTACATACCTAATCACTTTACTTTATAGCAACAATACTTTATATTTTATTTATAAATAAAATAACAAATTAAAAACAAAAGAATAATTAAACACTAAAATGAGGGATACCATGGAAACAAAAAATAAAGTAATACTTTACGATAAAGAGGTAAGAAATAAGCTACAAATTTTAGACATCTTAATAGAAAATAATTATACTGTCACAATAAACCACTTAAAGCACATTACTTCTTTTTCTGATATTACATTACGAAAATACATAGACTTGTTAAAGTTAGATATAGAGGCCTCTCAGCCTTCTGGTATGACTCTCTACTATGATAGTAAAGTTGTTACTTTTGAAATCGAAGATGCTAAACAATATATATTATTCAGAAATAGTCTAGTTCAAACATGTACATCCGTAAAATTGGGAATTCAACTTATTCTGGGATTCGAAATAAATGTAACAAACTTTTGTATCGAACATAACGTCAATCTAGCAACATTTCGTAGACGTTTAAAAGCGTTGAGAATGGAATTTTCTATCTATAATCTTAAAGTCATTTCAAGAAATGGCGTCTTACATTTAGCGGGGGATGAATCCACTATTCGAAAGTTAGCTTATTATTCTTTAACAGAAGTCTATTTAGGTCGTTTTTGGCCTTTTAAACAATATATCGATTATGACTTGCTAAAAAATGATGTTTATAATTTTTCAAAAATAACCATTGACGATGATATTTTTTTTAGGGAAATCATTTTTGATTTAGCTATTCAATTGATACGAATTCGAAACAATCGTCTGATAGAATTAGCTCCAGCTGTATTAACAGAAGGAAAGCAATTATTTCCTCATTTCTTTGAAAATAATAATTCGTCTAGACTTTTCTCAACTAATTATGAACATGAAGTTTCGTTCTTTTTATTCAATCTTTTGAGTTATGACTCATTTTATTATACTAAAGATGCGTCATTTACTTTTGAGATTATTCATACGCACAGTATCTATCTCTCACCACTAATAAAATCTGCTAGCATTGATTTTCTAGCATTAATTTCTAAAAAACAGGTTGATAATTTGACAAGATTAAAAGGGTATTTATATAGTATTTACTGTGAACAAATGATTTATCCCACTTGGTCTGATAAGTATATTGAAAAAAAATTGAACATTAATACACCCATTTTAGAGAAAAAAATAGCGTGTCTTTTAGAAAATGAACCTGATACTCCTCAAAAAGAAATTTTTTTTAATATCTCTCTACTCAAAAAGCGATACAAATTTCTTTTTGGTGAATACAGACCTTTCCCTTATTTTGAAAAAGAAATACGTATAAAAATTATAAATTTAAAGTCTGAATTAGAAAAATCAATGTTTGAAACGTTAATCGCTTATTCATTTCACTATTACTATAAATTCGTTTTTACTGGTCAAGATGCGGATATCACGATTAATACAAATTCAGATTTAATTTTTTCAACAAAAAAAACTGAAACAAAGCAAACGAGATTTATTTGTTACGTGAGTTCAGAACTAAACGGGCGTGATATAAAATTACTACATGATACATTTGAGAAATTCATTAAAATTAGTACCCTATAAAACTTAATTTCCAAGAATTTAAAGTAGCCGTTACTCATTAAAAAAAACAAAAAAAAGCTACCTCCTACTTAATGCATAATTAGCTGAAATTGATTTCGAACACTTTAGATTGTTCTTTCTATTTTGTAAATAACTTCCTCCAAGTTCATCATAGCGAGAATAATCGGAAAACAATCGATAAAAATGATCCGTAATAATAAATGAACAGTCGCAACAACCGATTTTTCATGTCCAACATTTCTTCTTATCTGAAAGAAAAATGCATGAATCCGATTACGTTTCACTTAGGAAATGACCAATATCCCTTATGCTAAGATCTTTTTAAATAAAAATTTTCTTTTCTTAAACGTTTACTTCGTGTCTTTCCGGTACTTTGATTGCCTCATGGACTCGCTCCTGTCCATGAAGCCAAATGTCCAGCTGAAGGGGATAAACAAACCTAACTATCCAAATTATGCGAGTACAACAGCCGCCGTTTCTTTGATAGATTCCCGTGATTACTTCTAAACGTTTGTCTATTCTTCATAAGGAACGAGATTGGGACAGGAGTTGCTTCAGCTCCCACCGTTTTTTCGAATTCCTTAAGGATGAGATGTGACTCGCAGAGTTATGTTCCAACCTCGGCTCAAAACTACTAAAGAATTTCCCTAGATATTTTCCCCTTAAACAGAAAGAATAGTACAAGTATCAATAACTTTTTGATGGATGTCTAATTCAGCACAACAAGAACGAAGTATATCTTCCATTTTCAACATTCCTTCTTGAAAGTAGTACCGAAGAGGCTACTCTACTTATAGAAACAATTTATTTTTATACACAGGTTCTAAGACCTAATGTTTGACACAAATAAGTAGAATTAGAATGATCTATTTTGTCCCTCAAGATTAAAACCTCAAAAAGCACAATCGACCTACAAGCCCCACTCTTGTCATCTATAAGTATGACAGAAAAAGCTTGTAGATCGATCACTTTCGTTTTCATTAGGTTTGGTGAGGGCAATAGCCCTCATAGGTGTTTGTTCCAACCTCAATTAACTATTTAGATTGTTATAACAGTTTATCAAATCAACCTGAATCAACCACTATTACCATCTAAATAATTTCTTCTATATTCTTATTCTTTATTAAATATATTATTGTGCTGCCTCACTAACTAATGACCAATTAATTGTCGTTTGATATTTTGTTTTAGTTTTAGCTGTTCCTCTAGGAATACGAATTGTTACTTTTGTCGGATCCCATTGGTAAGTACTAATATTTTTTCCAATACTATCATTACCGGTATCTCGTGCACCAAATAGTGTTGCACTTGTTCCAGAGAAAATTAAAGCTTCTTGGGCTATCATTTTCGAGTTCGAATCTTCTGTGTCGACAGATCCTGTCACTTCAGAATTATGGATAGTCCCCTTAGGAATAATCAATGTTGTTCCTTCTAACATATTTCCTTGATCATCTTCAAAGCCAGTTGTCTGCTCAGCTTTCACACTCCAACCATTCATATCTGAACGCTTATCTGATACTTGAATCCATTGTTTAACTAACGGTTTTCCTTCAGTATTGGTATTTGGCTTTGCTTGATATGTTGTATTAGAATAAGAGAATGATATGCTTCCAAAGTTGATAGAAGAAGGCGCATAATCCATTCTTAATACTCCTGTTGCACCTGTTCCACTATTCTCAGAACCACCAATCGGCGGTGTTCCAGATGCTGGATTATCTGGATCCACTGGATGTGTTGGACTTAAATCTCCAGCCTCAACAGTAACCTTCACTGACTTTGTCATGCCTCCAACTACTCCAGAATCTACTTGTGATAAAGTCATAGTGACATTATACTCACCTGCAATTTGATCTACAGTTGAAAAATCATAACTAATTTTATCTGTTAAGTCTGTGAAGTTGCCATCCATCAATGAATAAGCTGAAGCATCTATTTTTTGTTTTAGTAACGCTTCGAATTCAGTTTTAGATAATCCCTCAATCGTTACCATTTCTAGTGTGACATCTTGACCTGTCAAATCATGAGATTTATCTACAACGATCAATTTAGTAGGGAAAGTTGCTTCATTCCCTGCTTTATCAACTGCTCTTATCGTGATATCATATTCACCTATTGCTGAAAGATATTCACTTAATACCTCATTTGACTCTACATAATAAGCTTGAGGTTCTCCATTAGGATTGGAATCGGTTAAATTCTGAACAAAACGTTTAGCATCTGGAATAGCTGAATTCACCAATACTGTTTGTGGAATAGCAGTTGCTTTAGGGGCAGTAGTATCTGAAACAACTTTCTTAGCGGTGTCAGATTTGCCATCTAATAAAGCATAGGCCGTAATTATATTTCCAGCTACGAAAGGACTCTCACTACCATTTGGTACTTCAAATTCAAAATTACCTGATGGATCAGCCTGAGTCGTATAGTTTTTCCCTACACTGCCCGATAGGTTTTCTGCTGGATTAGGAATTTTATTGTTTTCTTCTGGAAAAGAGCTGTAGCCTCCAGCAATAACCTCATCCGTTAAACGAACATAGGCGCCTCCCTTGGTCGTTCCTCGTATAATTCTAGAATTTTCATCATTAGGATTATCTACTGGATTATTATCAATAGACACTGTCACATCTGGAATAAACTCAAAAACTAATCGCTGAAATCCATTTGTAGGACCTGTATTAAAATTCGTTTTAAAACTCTCAGCTATTCCTGGCGATGTAGATTTACCTTTAAGATTTGCAGTTGTTACCGTAGTGCCAGAATAGGGAATTTCAAGTCCGTACATAGGATTCCAATCAAAATCTGGTTTATCATCAACTAATGCTGAAGAACTTCTTTTCCAAGCTTTTATATGCTGAATATCAATTAAAAATTTCCCAGCACTTCCACTCATATTGATTAATGAACTTGACGGATCTGGTGTTTCAGTAAATCCAAAATCTGCAAATTTAGCATCAAAAAATTGAAACGTTGAATTTAAACCTACGGAAAATATATTTTTAGCTTTATTCGCAGACAATTTGAATGTTCCTAGTCGTTTAATTATAAATGTAGCATCGTTCCCTACCGAAACGACATTATTCACGCTATTTGTTCGTTTAGAAGAATCAATAGTTAAAGTAGCATCCTCACCAACCATAAAGAAAGTGTTAGCAGAGGCACTTCCAGCGCCTAAAGTGATTAGATTTGATTGATACCCTTTTGCTTGAATATCTAGAGTAGAACCCGAATTAACATTTAATTTTGATTGTCCACCAATATTTAGCAATGGGTTGGTTCCTGTCCCAGTATTTGTCATATTCAATTTCATTTTACTTTTATTTGCGATATTAAACTCAGAACCGATACTTGCTAAGCTAACAGCTGTTGCACCAGCATTTTTATCCTTGACATTCATTTCAATGGAACTACCACTATCTAAATTAAATATACCTTTTCCATAAAAATGGATCAATCCATTATTTCCTGAATGAGAATCTTTATTTACATACATTTTGGCGCCATCTTTCATGGTAAAGCTACTACCCTCTGATTGAAACCAAAGAATTCCAGTGTAATCCCTAACACCATTTCCGGGATCTTTATACATATAGGTTACTTCTGAATTCTTTTCCATAATAAACTTTGAAGCATACCTCGTACTAATAGCATATCCTTGAAACCCTTCTCCAGGATACGCATCTTTATTTGCTACACTTAAATGTAATTTAGCATTTTCTTCAACAATTACATTCCCAGCTGCAGTTAAATCAATGTTAGTACCATTATACGTTTCAAGAGTTGTTACAGAGTCGGCAAAGAACTCAATATTGGAAGATTCAAAGTTTTGCTGTCCACTATATTGTGTGGATACTGTGGTTCCATCAATTGGAGAAATATAACTTGTCGTTGAAAATCTACTAACAAAATCGCCAGATATTTGTACAGGTAATAACGCTGAACTAATTATTTGTGACCCATAATCATTCACATTATGAAACTTCAATACTGAAGTAGCTGCCGTTGGCAAGATTGCTCCATAATAATTTGCGTGATACATATTTAGATTTTGTATAGTTATATCTGAATTTTCTCCCCCAATGCTTGAAATACTAAGCCTAAAATCAATAAGCATCCCGTTACCTTCAAAAATAATTTTTCTATTGGCTCCTCCAAAATAGCTATTGTTTGAAACTGTAAAAGACTTCATAATACTAATTCCTTTGATGTTGGCATTACCAATAGCAGCGATAAATTCTGATTCATTTCTTACTAATGCAATTTCACTTGAATTCAATGTTCTTAAATCATTTTCTACAGATCTATATGCGCTTGTCACGCCTCCTTTTGGTAAATGAGGGTATGAATACTGTGCTAAATATTGTTCTAGCGTCATACTATCTGGAAAATCAGCAGATACAATCATCCCTTCAGCCAAAATAGCACCTGGATATAGACCTCTACTATTTTCTCCAGCTACTTCATTGACTTCTGTTTCTTCAGTCTCAGTATAGTTTGATTCTTCAGTTTCACTAGCAAAAGAATCATTCATTGTTTGGCTTTCAATATCTTCAGTCGTTTCAGTACCCAATTCTTCTGAAGTAGTTGATTCAGAGACCTCTTTTTTTTCAGCTGCTGTTAATGAAGAACTATCTGGCGTTTCTTGCGCAATTACAATCGAAATCGGCATTATAAATTGAATACTGATAAAAAGAAGTGTTAATAACAATGTAAAATTTTTTTTATTCATTTTATTACCTCATTTTTTGAAAAAACTAATCTTTTTCTACTGACCACAAAAAATAAAGCGAATATCAATAACGTAATTCCAGAATAGCGAAACAACAGATTTTGACTAGTATTTGTTTGGGGAAGTATCTTTCTTGTGCCAGTTCCTTCTGTATAGTCAGTTAAACTCGAACTCCCTTGAGGACCAGTCGGCATGTTAGATTCAATAGGCTCTTCTGCCCATCCATCTAGGATAAGGGAACCTTTTGTAGTTGCTGCAGTAGATTTTTCATTAGCTAATGTTTCGATTGGAAAATTTAGCGTAAAACCTCCTAATAGCATCATTGCAAATAATAAAGAAAGCATTCCTTTCATTTAATTCTTCCTTCCTTTCTGCTTATGGTCTGCATTTCTTTTTCTTTAGCTTGTTTGTTTTGCGTTGTTATTTTTCTGATTCTTTTTAAAGAACCATACTAGTCCAACGATAACAAGTAGTACTCCTAAAAGAATCAAACCATACAACCACCATAGAATTGGTTTTTCAGGGTCATTGATTGCCCCATCATTGATTTTTTTGACTTTATCAGATGTAATGGTAAAGTCTTTTGTCCATTCCCAAGTCTTAGACTCCCATTTAGGATCATCCGTTATCGCCGTCATTTTCAATGTGTAGTCTCCAGCCTTCATTTGCTGTTCACCTAAAAATATTGGGAAAGGAAAATTAGAATTTGGTGCCATAATCATATTTTTTGCATTATTCTTATATAAAACGTCAAACGTACCTTTTTTCATAACTTCAGCAGAAATTTCTATGTTAGAAACGATGGCCGGCTTGTTATTTTGTATATTTGCGTTGATAACTTTTCTGTAATTATTTAACCCTACCGTTACATTTAATAAATTAAGATTTGGTTCTTCAATTTCTTTATTTACAGTCAATTTCACTGCCATCGCATAGCTGTACTTATTTTTAATTACGATACCTTCATCGTCTTTATCTTTTTCTGCTTGCCCTAATTTTTCAAAGTACCAAGAACCTAAGATAACACCATCTGGTACATCTTTTGGAACTGCAATTGTAGCACTAATTATTTTATCCGAATTAGGAGAAATTGTTGTTTTAATATCTGAGGCAGTAATTTCACCAATATTTGAAAATTTGTATTTCAAACTTTTATCTGGTTTTTCTACCTCAGAAGTATAACTGATTTCACCATTTTGATTTGTCGACGTAGTAAAAAACTGGGACTCAATAGTTATTTCTTCATCGGAAGGATTAACTAACTTCGCTTCTATTGTAAATTCTTCCCCAGGCTTCACTGATAAATCATAAAATGAACTAGAACTATTCAATTCATTTTCAGGACTTATTTTTTGCACACTATAGCCAATAGAAGAATTTTTTTCCATCTCGTTTTGACTATCAGCGTATGCAATTGTTGCAGTTACTTGGACAAAGGAAAAAATGAACAATCCAAGCGCTATTAATTTATTTTTCCATCCGATCATATCTAACCATCCTTTTAATTGATAAAGTTATTTTACAGGTGTCGCATTTAATACCCAATTAATTGTTGAAGTAAACGTTCCTTTTTTCGCGCTACCAGCTGGAATAGAAAGTTTTTCATCTGATGCGTCCCAAGAATAAATAGTTGTGCCTTTACCAACTAAGTCTTCAATATTATCTGCAGCACTAAATAATGTACTTTCAGTTGTTGAAATTGAGTGCATTCCTTCAAAACCATTAACTTCACTAGTTTCACCTAACGTTATATTTGGATCAGCAATTGTTGAGCTAGCTGATAAGTTATTTCTAGCTATACCAGAAGGAATATAGAGTTGTGAACCGTTTAATGTATTTGCTCCATCTGTAAATTCTGTGCGACTCATACTAATTGACCAGCCACCTAAGTCATCACGATTATCTGTTACTTGAATATAATGCTTTATTCCAGCCGCTGCATTAGAATTATATATACCTTCTCCATAACTTATCACATGTGTTCCAAAGTTAAATTCATTAGGAACAACATCTAGAGAAAGTGGTCCATTAGCTCCAGTTGTTGTGTTATTTGAATCCGGTAAATTGGGATTAGGTTTTGTTGGATCTTCTGGATCTTTCGGGTCTGTCACACCAGTATTATCGGTAAATTCGATTGTAGCTGTTCCTTTTGCAGGATTTGCTTCTGTTCCAATTTCATCTGCTAATACTTGTTTTTCAAAGCTGGCTGTTAAAACACCTAACAAAGCTATACTAAAAAAAATATTTAATTTTTTCATGTTAATATCCCCTAATCACTATTTTTATTGAGAAACTTCTGCTGCCACAATCCAATTAATCGTTGAAGTAAATGTTCCTTGTTTTCCTGTATTAGCTGGAATGGTTAGTACCTCTTCTGACGCATCCCAAACGTATGTTGTAGTCTGTTTACCAACTGCTTCTTCACCTGTAGCTCCAACGACACTTACTGCTGAAGACTCACCTACTGGAATAGCAAACTTACCAGCTGTAAGTAACGTTCCATCTTCTTCAGAAGGTATTTCATTTAATGAGTTACGTGCGACACCCGCCGGAATCGTGAATGTTGAGCCTGTTAGTGCACTTGTTTCGTTTTCAAACTCCGAACGATACACTTTTACCATCCAGCCGTCCGCATTATCACGGTTATCCGTTATTTGTAAATAATGATTTCCTGACATATTAGATATATAATCTTTTTTACCCATTTCTACTTTATTAGAGCCAAAATCAAAACTACTTGGAGCAACATCTAAAGAAAGAGGTCCTTTTGCACCTGTAGTAGCATTATTTGGATCTGGCATCACAGGATTTGGTTTTGACGGATCTTTTGGGTCTTTGGCTTCCGTTGCATTATCATTTGCCTCAAACGTAACTGTTCCTGTTACCGATACGGAATTCCCTATATCCTCTGCAAATGCTGGAATTACAACACCTAAACTTAATGCTCCTAATATCACTGTACTAAATAATAAATTAATTTTTTTCATGTTATTTCCTCCTAAGTTTATCTAACTATTTACTATTCCATCCTTTTATTGAATTGTTTCTGCTGTTAATGTCCAAGTTATTGTATTCGTGTAATTACCTGCTTGAGCTGTATTAGCTGGAATTGTTAAACTAACATCTGCCGCTTTCCAAACGGAGGTACTTGTCGCTTTTCCACCTTTATTTGTTTCTTTAGCTGAAAATATTGTCTGTTCTGTCGTATCAATTTTTACAGCTTGCGTTGTCAATTTTAAATCTGGATCAGTCGCAGGAATATTCAACTCGTTACGTGGAATACCTTCGGGAATATTGATGGTTGTTCCCTTTAGCACTTTTTCTCCATCCGTTAGATAAGTATCTTGCTTAACCTTCACTACCCAACCATAAATACCCGCATCCCGATTATCTGTGATTTGTAAATATTGATTTTCTATCGGCTCACCTGTTACTGTCGATGCGTCTTCGTTTACAGCTAAATACGTATGTGCGGAGATATACATTTTTTGAGAACCAAAATCAAATTCTGCTGGTGCTACGTCAAGTGACAACGGCCCTTGATTCGACGTATTCATTCCTCCATTGTCAACTATACCTCCTGGTTTCGTTGGATCGTTTGGATCTCTAGATACTGTCTTATCATCATTTACTGTTAATTCAATTTGTCCTGGTGTTGTTGCAGTGGATTCTGCATCTACAAGTTGCTCTCCCACAAATAGAATTCCTCCAAAAAGGGTTATCGTTACAATTGTTAAATAAATATTTCCCCTCACTTTGATTCCTTCCTTTCTTAAAAGTTAGATTACTTCTATAAAATCCACCCTTTTCCATAGTTATTATATATATAAATCTCTCATTTCTTTTGTAACCAAAATATTATACGGTTAAAGAAATGTATAGAAAATGAGATTTCAAAAAAAAACAGAAAAATAATGTCAATATGAGCCTGTGACATAACTCAAAAAGTTTCTTTTTTAGGCTCTTAGTATCCGAATAAACGGCAGGCGCAGAAGCAAATCCTTCGGAAATAAACACTTTTGTCCCAACCTCTTTTTAATTGATAAGACACTGTAACTCTTTGAATAAAAAATCTTAGTCATTAATAATATTTACTGAATAACAATACAAAAAGTACTAACTACATTAATTATATATTTTTTATTTATATTATTGCGTTCTTTTTTTATCAAAAAAATAATAATAAAAGAACAGATTTTACATAAAAATTGAATTATCTCATATTTAGTCAAGAAATACCTATACAACTTTAAATAAGAATTATTTTTCACTTTTTACATAAACAAAAAAGGGCTCTATACTTTCTGATGTTGGTGAAAAATCACCGGCATCTTTTTTAATGCAAAATACTAGAAAAGACACCTTGATATCCTTTAGAATTAAGTCGTCTAAAACCATTCAAAAAGGAGGAAATCAAGATGCCCTATACAAATCTTATAAAAAATACCTTAGATATTCTAGACTTAAACATTACTTTTAATGAAAATTCTTTAAAAAGGAACGCATCAAAGGACGAATCTGCCACGTATTTTCTGGTACATTGGATTATTTCGCTCACTCCTGTCCTCATTGTGGTGCCAAAGAAGACGGCTCGATTATTCTTTGGAGCTTTACAACATGTCTTATTTTACTGAACGATGTGTCTGAATATCAAACGTATTTACGCTTGAAAAAGCGTCGCTTCTTCTGTCATTCCTGGGAAAAACCTTCGTCGCAGAAACTAGTCTGATTCAAAAATGTTGTTCGATTTCTAAGAAAGTAAAACTGTCTATTGCCGATCGGCTAAGAAAAGTCACGTCTATGAGTGAGATTGCGCGTCAAAAAAATGTTTCTGTTTCTTCTGTTTATCGCGTATTGAAACAATTTTATGAACCGAAAAAAATCAATCGCCTGACCTTGCCCGAAGTCCTTTGTTTTGATGAATTCAAATCGGTCAAACAGGTCGCGGCTTCCATGAGTTTCATCATGATGGATGGCCAATCAAAACAGTTGATTGATGTTGTTGAAAACCGACAGTTGCCCTTTTTAGAGCGCTATTTTTCACGCTTTTCTTTGGCTGTTCGTGAACGGGTGAAGTATGTTGTTTGTGATATGTACGCACCTTATTTCTCTTTAGTCAAAAAACTGTTTCCAATGGCTCAGATTATTCTTGATCGTTTTCATATTGTCCAACACATTGGACGAGCCTTCTTAAAACACCGGATTCAACGAATGAATACCTTTCTCCATCGAGGGTCTGTAGAGGCAAAAAAATATCGTCACTTGAAGAAATACTGGAAACTGCTTCAAAAAAATCAATCGAAACTTAATTTTGAAAAGCGTCTTTGACGTTCTTCGTTCCGTACCTATTTAACAGAAACGGAGCTCGTGGACCGGCTTCTTGCGTATGACGAGGAGTTAAAAGCTGGGTACACCTGTTATCAGGACGTGCTTTATGCCATACAATCAAAAGATTACGCAAGATTTCACACGGTAGTAGATCAAGAGTATTCCAGTCTTCCAGACTATTACCAAACAGTTTTTCCAACCTTTATGAAGGGTCAAAATGAAGTGAAAAACGCCCTAGAATTACCATATTCCAATGGTCCGTTGGAGTGCTTGAACAACCATATCAAAGTACTGAAAAGAAATGCCTACGGGTTTCGTAACTTTTATAACTTTAAATTGAGAATTGCTTTATGCTTTGGCGATGTCCTTTTTCAACCGAATAGAAAAGCCTAGAGGAAAATTCCTCTAGACCTTACAATAATTGAGTTAATTATTTAGAACTTTTTCACCAACATTAGTTGACAAAGAGCCATAATTATGATTATTATTTAGTTTCACGGTGTAAAGTAACTTTTCTTTCACGTGGGCAATATTTTTGCTTTTCTAAACGATCAGGATTGTTACGTTTATTTTTGCTTGTTAGGTAGTTACGTTCTTTACAAGAAGTACATTCTAAAGTAATGTTTACGCGCATGTGTTTCCCCTCCTATATCTAATTTCGTATTTCTAAGATATTTCTTAGCCTCAGATATCATATCATGTTTATTCAAGAATTTCTACCCTTTTAGTAAAATTTGTAAAGGAAAACTACTTTACAAATTTATTGTTGTTTATAATCTGCATAAGCATCTACGATCGCTTTAGCCATCATTTGGTTTGGTCGGGTACTTTCACTGGTTAAGTGAGGTAAAATCACACTGACAGCAATCTCTGGATCATTGTATGGTGCATAGGCAACGACATTACTATTATACGTGCTATGCTCCCCAACATTGGTCTCAGCAGTACCTGTTTTAGCGGCCATATCTAATTTTGCACCTTGCATAGATTGCCCTGTCGTAAAGGCACCACTTCCATGAACAACATCATAAAAACCATTTTGAATGATCTGCATTTGCTCCGTATTGATATCTACCTTATTCAATTCTTTCGGCTTTATTTCTTCTTTCAGTTCACCAAGTTTTCCATCTGTATTGTTATCATAAATTCCTTCAACCACATGTGGCGCATAACGAGTACCGCCATTTGCAACTGTTGAGGCATATTGTGCTAGTTGCATTGCTGTATACGTATCATATTGACCAAAAGACAAATCGAGTAACAGTCCTGGCATTGGCGCTTTATCTGAATCAAAATCTTTATTTGAAACGCCTGTTGATTCTCCTGGTAAATCAATTCCTGTGGAAACGCCCATTCCATATTCACCAAATGCTTTACGTAAAACATTAAACAAAGTTGGATCGCCTTGTTGGTATGGCAACTGCATATTATATTGATAATCAGTATTCATCATTTTTAGCACCAGCTTCATCATGTAAGCATTGGATGAGTATTCTAAAGCTTTTTCAGCACTAAGAGGAATTTGATTGCCCGGAATCCTATTAAAAACAGATGATTTCTGCTCACTGCCAAAAATTTGTAGCGGTTCATCGATCAATACATCATTTCCAGTAATCACACCTTGCTCATATCCAGCTGAAATCGTGGCACCTTTTACTACAGAACCGGGTTCAAAAGCACTGTTAATCGTAGCTAAGGGGTTAGATGTTAGTTCATTTGTCGCCAAATCACGATCCAATCCAACCATGGCCATAACTGCACCTGTCTTTGGATCCATAACAACAGCATAAGCACCATCTGAGTATGCTGCATTTCCTGTAGCTAATAGTTGCTGATACTGCTCTCTAACAACTTCTTCCACTTTTGCTTGGAAAGCCATGTCGATTGTTAATTTTAGATTCTCACCTTTTTCACCCTCAGTTACAGGTGTTTGGGTAACCGTTTTGCCTTTGCTATCCAGCGTTACTTCTGAAATTCCTTTTTTTCCTTGAAGAACATCTTCGTATTGTTTCTCTAAATAACTAGTTCCTACTCGATCATTTAGTTCATATCCTTTAGCGATATACTCATCGGCTTCTTCTGCCGGCAAACCAGCTTTTTGAGAAGATACTTTTCCTAAAAGACTCATTATATCTGTATCATTTGGATACTCTCGATCCCAGTCGACGCCAGTTGAAACACCCGCAATTTCTGAAGTATTCTCACCGATTATTGCGATTTCATCCTGTGTAACTCCTTCATTTTTAATGAAGGCTGTATTAAGTTCGCCTACGGAGTTCATTCGTTTAAAAATAGTAGCTGCCTGTAACGTATGTTCATCAAAATTGATTTCTTCTGGTGTTACTTTTTCCACCGTTTTAACATACAAGATTCCTTCATCCGTAATTTTATTGCCTTTTTCATCTAGTTTATCTTTATCAGTCAAACGTTTTTGCGCAGATTTTAAATTTTCAGGATCAGCTAACCAATAATCTTTTTTATCCCGCTCCGTCAATTCATCTGCTGGTACATGAATCAAATCATTGACTTTATTAGCGATCGGTACAAGATCTTTTGTTTGGACTTTTTTACCACGCGTGTACGTAATGGCTAAATTAGCCTTGTTCCCAGCTAGTAAGTTTCCTTTAGCATCATATATTTCTCCTCGTGGTGCACTACTTTTGATCTTTAATGCTGAATTTTCTTCAGCTTTTTTCGCATATTCCTGTCCCTCGGCTATTTGCAAATAGCCTAAACGAACAATCAATGCTACGAATAAACCAAATATCACAAAAAACAGTAAGTTTAAGCGGAACGGAATATGTGATTTTTTATTTTTTTGTGTCATTGGTTCTTCATTATCTTTTTTTAATTTATCTAAAAAGCTCATTTTTTTCATTTTATCATTCATCCTCCATATGAGAAAAGTCTCGCTCCTCTATTGTAACGAAAAAAATCAAAAAAAAATAGAGGGAATCCTCTTACTAAGAAAATATTTAATTTTTACTGCAGAAAAAAGGCTAGGATATAACCCGACGAGTCATATCCTAGCCTTAAGGAATCCAAATAAACGGTGAGAGCACAAGTAACTCTTTCAGAAATAAGGTGAACTTCACAGAAATTCGAAGAGCAATTTGCTTGAATTTCCTCTTATTTCTCGGAGTTAAACACTTCTGTATCAGTCTCCTTTTTATTATCTTCTACTATAATTTGCTACATCAGCGACCATACTATCTACAAAGATATTTAAATCGATCACTTCTGTTTCTTTGCTGCCGTAACGGCGAATATTAACTGTTGCATCATCCATCTCTTTATCCCCAACGACGATTTGATAAGGAATTTTTTGTGTTTGAGAGGCACGAATCTTGTAACCCATTTTCTCATTGCGGTCGTCTACCTCGATACGCAGACCTTGTTCTTGCAGTCGTTTTTTCACTTCATATGCATAGTCTGAATGAGCTTCAACTGATACTGGAATAATAGTTGCCTGAATCGGTGCCAACCAAGTTGGGAAAGCCCCTTTGTAGACCTCAGTCAAGTAAGCAACAAAACGTTCCATTGTTGAAACGATTCCTCTGTGGATAACCAATGGACGATGTGTATTTTCTCCATCTTCACCTACATAAGTCAAATCAAATCGTTCTGGTAATAACGCATCAATTTGAATTGTAGATAATGTTTCTTCCATTCCTAAAGCAGTTTTTACTTGAACATCCAGCTTAGGTCCGTAAAAGGCTGCTTCACCTTCCGCTTCAAAGTAATCAATTCCCGCTTCGTCAGCCGCTTCTTTGATCATTGTTTCTGATCTTTCCCACATTGCGTCATCATCAAAGTATTTCTCTTTGTTGTTAGGATCTCTTAAGCTTAAACGGAAACGATAATCTGTCACATCAAAATCAGCGTAAACTTCTACCATTAATTTTAATGTACGTAAAAATTCTTCTTTAATTTGATCTGGACGAACAAATGTATGTCCATCATTCAAAGTCATTTCACGAACACGTTGTAATCCAGATAGTGCGCCAGATTTTTCATAACGATGCATCATACCAAGTTCTGCAATTCTAATTGGTAATTCACGGTAGCTGTGGATATCATTTTTATAAACCATCATGTGGTGTGGACAGTTCATTGGACGAAGCACTAACATTTCGCCATCTCCCATATCCATTGGTGGGAACATGTCTTCATGGTAGTGGTCCCAATGTCCAGATCTCTTGTAAAATTCAACATTAGCCATGATTGGTGTATACACATGTTGATAACCTAAACTGATCTCTTTATCAGTAATGTAACGCTCAATTGTACGGCGGATTGTCGCACCTTTTGGCAACCAGAATGGCAATCCTGAACCCACATCAGGATTAAGCATAAATAAATCAAGCTCTTTACCTAATTTACGATGATCGCGTTCTTTAGCTTCTTCACGCATTTTAATGAACTCTTTTAAATCTTTTTTATCGAAAAAGGCAGTTCCATAAATACGTTGCATCATTTGGTTGTTGGAATTTCCTCTCCAATAAGCACCCGCAACTGATAGTAATTGGAATACTTGAATACGTCCAGTTGATGGTACATGTACACCGCGACATAGATCAACAAAATCTCCTTGATCATAAACAGTAATAACTTCATCTTCTGGAAGCTCCGAAATCAATTCCACTTTGTATGGATCGTCTGAAAATAGCTCTAATGCTTCATTTTTAGAAACAACTTTGCGAACGATTGGATTGTTTTCTTTTACGATTTTCATCATTTCTGCTTCAATTGCAGGTAAATCTTCAGCTGTTATCGGATTTTCACCATTATCAGTGTCATAGTAAAAACCAGAATCAATGGCTGGACCTACTCCAAATTTGATTTTTGGGAATAAACGACGTAAGGCATTCGCCATTAAATGAGCGGATGAATGGCGTAAAATACCTAATGCATCCTCATGATCCGGTGTCACGATTTCGATAGTACCATCCTCTTCTATTGGACGATCTAAATCTATTAATGTGCCATTGAATTTCCCTGCTAATGCTTTTTTAGCTAAACTATTGCTGATACTTTTAGCGATATCTAACGTTGACGAACCAGCCTCAAATTCTTTGACTGCGCCATCTGGAAAAGTAATGTTGATTGACATTTTTGTTTCCTCCTTTAATAAATTATGATTGAAAAGATTGATTGTTCACTTCATTTTGGTCTTTTTTCAAATTCTTAAAAAAAATGAAAAAAGTCCTAGCAACCGATACTAAAATCGGAATACTAGGACGAAAAGTTCGTGGTTCCACCTATTTTTAAACACAGCAAACTGCCATGTTCCTCAAGCGTGTTAACGGTACGACCGCCTCTGTTTCAACAAAGGTTGGAAAAAGTGGTCATTCCTTGTGCCAGTCTGGGAAATTTTCAGCCAAGATTTCCTTCTCTAAAAGACTGCATGCAAGTTCAGTTGTCTTTCTCATCAATCATTTATGAGTTAATTTAAACACTTCTTCAAATAAAAAGCAAGCATTTCTTAAAAATTGATTCCTTTTTACGTTGTCCGCCTTGCGCATGATGGTAGTTATTAATACATTGATTTTATTGTAAATTTTTTAGGATAGAAAAGTTGAATAATTAAAAGATAAATAAAAATTATCCTTCTTCGTCTAAAAATGACTATTTTGGGGAAGCTATCCAGTAAAATTTTTTTGTAAAACAATTGAACAATTGCAACTTTGTGAAGCTGCAATCGTTCAATTTCTATTTTGTAAATGACTTGTTGAACTTTATTTATTCAAACATTTTCTTTGCGGCTTTCAGCAACGTAGGAATATCCTTATCATATCTTGGCGTTTTTACTAATTTAGACATTGGCACACCTGAAAAGTGGAAAGCTGCAATTTCACCAGAACGAACGGCACTTTGTTCGGTAAAAATCATTTGATAGGGTTGTTCTACAAACTCTCCAGTAAATGCTAGGTTTGTTGAATGTTCTGGAATAACTTTCGGTCTGTCTATCTTTGCTCTATTATTAAATAAAGCTGAAGCATATGGCATGTATACCGGTATATTATTAATAACACTATCTAATATTTTATCTTCTTTTTCAGCAATATTGATTGGACCAGGATCTACTTTAGATAATTGACCAATCAATTCTTGTACCATTTCTTTACCGGTCATTTTAATGTATTCCTTCTCAACAAATTCACCTTGACGTCTAGGATACAAGAAATATCCCCAAATAACTGTTTCATTTGGTTTTTGTGTTGTAAAGTGTGGTTGATGATGAACCACGATAGACATATTGACATCTTTTTGTCCTAATGGTGTTATTGGTATAGTTGAAACAAATGAATTTAGCGCATTCCCCGGAGTTTGAGTCGTGATTCTGATGATTTCATTTAGTAATAAATGATCTTTAGAAGTCAATGTAAAGCTTACCCATTCACTTGCATCTCGATCGGCAAAAAATTTATCCGGATTACCTAAATTATAAAATTTTTCACTGATATTTTTCCAAAGTGAGGAAGCCGCGCCATAGTCCATATTTTCTGCTGCTGGCGTATCATAATCACCTAAGGTTGCTGAATCAGTGATCGAACCATTTGTGAAAATAACAGCTGTATCTTCATCGATCGACAAATAATGATGTTCATTTGTTACTGTATCGATCATTTTAATTCCCGTTACAGTTATTTCATCTTGCATTTGAGTTTCTTTAAAATCAAAATCGGTCACTAAACGATTCAAAATAATTTCGCACCCTTGATCTTTCAAGTAGTTAATCAATGGCAACATGATACTTTCAAATTGATTATATCTTGTGCGATTTACCCCTACTAAATGTTCGATTTGAGTGAATTCATAAATCATTTGGTGCATATACCGGCGAAATTCTTGTGCAGAACTTCTTGTTCTAAAAGCAAATGTAGTTTCCCACATAAACCAGAAGTTTGTTTCAAAAAAGTGCGGATCATCTTTAAAATATTCTGCAATTGTTATATTATCTAATTTTTCTTCTTCAGAGTCAGGCATGGAAATTAGTTTAGTCAATAGTGCTCGGTCAGTATTATTAAAACCTAATTTGCCACCATCGATGATTCCTTTTCCCCCTTCAAGTAAACGTGCTTTGTCGAATGTTCGATGTTTCGCATCAAAATCTCTGGTATCTTCTTCAGCCGTCATATTCGGTTCAGTTGCTGAAGGGATTCTACTCAATAAGTCCATCAAATCAACATACGTACGATAGTTCAACATTCGACCACCACGTGCAATATATCCTTTGGTATTTTCCATCGGATGATTTTCATTCCAATATTCATCAGTTACGGTATCAGTCGGTGCTCCATCATTTGATCCATGATCATCTAATGAATAAAATTTGATTTGAGAGCCGCTCCAACCTCCTTCTTGAATGAGATAAACGGCCGCAGCCATATTTGCGATTCCAGCACCGATCATTACAGCTTTATTTTTTCTCATAATATTTTCTCCTTCATATTTCGACTTTTACTTACTAGTATCATATTCATCATATAAATAATCATCATTTTCGAGCAAACCAGTTTTTTTACCTAAATACAGACTGCCAAGCGCTAATAAGCCGATTCCAATTCCCAGTACCATGAACTTATTTTTCATAAAATTACCTCTTTCTCTAATACATTATATTTGTTATTTGTATCCTATATCTGGACGTCTTTAATTACAAACTTAGTGACTTCCATTTCCTTTTTTTTTAGACACTCTTGTTAAACTGTTTAAAATTTGTTAGATAAAAGGATATTTGAATGTGTGATTAAGATGTTTTCTAAATGAAAATGTGTCCTACAAATTGACACACATCTCAAAACATTCATTTTTGATATATGAAAGGGATATATAGAATCTAGACTTCTTTCCTTCACTATTTCTATGGAAAATAATTACTTTACATTCTAAGTATAAAAAAATATCATTCTCCAGGATGATTAAATCACGACAAATAAACAACCAAGAGACCAACATTTTTTAAATAATGAAATTTATTTAAACTTATTTGGCTTAACAGTTGAAAAATGTTGACTATATAAATATTTTCGCAAATATAATGTGATTTTGTACTCTTTAAAAATAACGCATCTTTTTAAATATAACGTAAAATACTATCAATATTTATGAGTTTGATAGCTCAATGATCAATCTAAATGAAATTTCCTTTCAATCACTTCTTCTTGTATAATAAGAATAGAGGTGATGATAATGAAAATAGAATTTGAACAAAAATTGTCAGAAAAAGAATGGTTTGATTTTAACAAAATATATTTACATTTTAAAAATAAAAAATTACGGTTGTTTTTAATTGTAATGATAGTTTTTTCTGCAATTCTACTCTTGCTCTCATTATTTTTAATATGGTCTTTTTTTAGAGCACCCTCTTTTGTTTTTGTTCCCTTAACTATTAGTAATATAATACAATACTATCCATTAGGCTTTTTTATAACATTTTTATCTTTTTTGCTGGTAATTTCCTTTACTTTACGTTACCGATTTCAAATCGACATAGCTTTAAAAAAAATGTTAAAAGATCCTAGAAATAAGGATTTATTCCCACAACAATCTTTTTATTTAGACAATGAACATGTTCTAGTGTCTACTGACTTATCCTCTTCTACTATGCAATGGAAGGCTTTTGCTGAAGTGGTAGAAACTAAAGATCATATTGCTTTTTTTAAAAATTCTTCTAACATGGTTTTGCTAAGAAAAAAAGAGTTAATGCAGTATCAAATTAGGCAAATTGATACTGTTATAAAAAATGATTTATCTGATGTTTATCTTTCTTTGCAATAATTTAACTTGGTAATTCGTCCAAATTGCTTATCTTAAGTTTCAATTAATAAGAGTATAGAATAAAAATATGATTGGAAACGAATTCAAACCATATTTTTTGTTCATTCACTTAAATTTCACCTCTATGATATTCTAGTATTTTAACTTTATTATTATAGTGAGGTAAATTATTTATGTTCTGGATCTAATAAGCGACCTCTACTGGTAGAGGTCGCTTATTAGTAATTTTTACATCAATAGCTAAATGATGAGATTCCAGTTTTATATTCCTTATATTTAGAAAATCATTCATTCGATTTAAGTGCAGTAATCATATCTATTTTCTTTAGTCTACGGTGAGTAATGAACATTACAAGCAAAGAAAATAAAATAGTTAGACCAGCTGAAAAGAGATAACCAGAAATCGGGATCAACAGTGGGAAACTAATCATAGGTGATGCAGCGGTGGTAATAATAAACCAAGTTAGTATTTTCCCAACTCCAAAGCCTAATAAAATACCTAGCACGGTGAAAATAATTGTTTCTCTAACGATATACATAGTAACTTCCATATTAAAAAATCCTAGAACTTTGATAGTAGCCAATTCCCGTTCTCGCTCTGAAACATTTATATTTGTAAGATTAAACAAAACGACTAAAGCCAGCGTTCCTGATAACACGATGAAAATCAACACAACTGGTTGGAAATTAGTACTAGCGTAGGTCTGTTTCTCTATTTGCTGACTCATAAAAGTTGTTGCACGAACTTGTTTAGTCTCTTGTAATTTTTTAGATAAGCGATTTTGAGCTTCAACAGTCATGTTATTTGTTTTAACTAGAAACGAATTTGGTCTAATTCGCTCACCACTAATTTTTTCTAAATATCGTTGATTAACAAAAATATTATTACCTAAATAATTTTCTACAATCCCACTGACTTTGATTCTCAATTTTGTTCCATCAGCATTTTGCATCGTTAGCTCGTCGCCAACCTTTACGTTATATGCTTTTGCTAGCCCAATTGTGATAATCGCACCATTATCACCAAGTTCTATTAATGAATCATTATTTGCTTTTTTCAAAGTAAAATACTTATTAACTTGATTATTGTCTGAAAAGCTATAAATTGTTGCAGCTTGATCAGTCAAGCCGTCTTGCTTGAACTTAACTTGAGTCGTATACACAGGATAATTAGATTTGATTTCTTGCTCATTTTTCAAAACTGTATCAACTGTTTCTGTATCATTTACTGTTGCATTGTTGTCTACTATCACAATAGCTTGAAAATGATTTAGTTGATTAAATTGAACATCCGCCGCACCACCAATAGAATCCCTCAAACCAAAACCTGCTACCATTAAACCACAACATCCGGCTATTCCTGAAATTGTTAAAATCATTCGTGCTTTATAACGGAAAAGATTGCGGTAAGTAACTTTTTGATTAAAGCTTAAGCGCGTCCAAAGTGGCGTAATATATTCTAAAAGAATTCTTTTTCCAGGTTTTGGTGCTTTAGGCATTAAAAGTGCCATTGGTTTTTCTCGCAAATCCTTGATCAAAATATAGATAGTTGCCACAACTGTTGCGATCAAGGCACCACCAATAGCAATCAAGATAGGCCCGATCCAAAAGTTAGTCAGATACTCCGTGAATACATAGGAAGAACTTAGCATTTTAAACACTATTGGCGGAAGTAATTTTGTTCCCACAATCACACCAAGTACGGAACCGATACTGACAGTCAGTAGAGCGTAAACTAGATATTTTTGTGAAATTTCGCTATTTCGATAACCTAGAGCTTTCAATGATCCAATCACCTTACGATCCTCTTCCACCATTCGTGTAATTGTAGTAAATGTGATCAACGCACTAATCAAAAAGAAAAAGACAGGAAAAATATTACCGATTGCATCAATCCGCGTAGAAAGACTAGTCACTTCTTCAAAACCAGGATTAGCTTCACGCTCAGTTATAAAATAGTTAGGTGTATTCATGTCCGCTACTTCAGTTTTTGCCTCATCAATTTTTAGTTGTCCTGCTAAAATTTTCGTTTGATTTTTTGATAGTAACTCTTGTTGCTCCTCAAAATTTTTTTCTGCCTTTTCTATCTGTACTTCACCATCGGCAAAATTGCTAGCAGCCGTTTCACCATACATTTGAATTAGTTGCTCTTTTTGTGTAGTTACTTGATTCTTTTCTTGTTCCAATTGTTGCTTTGCAAAATCTAGTTGTTGTTGTCCTTCATCAAGCTTTTTTTGATTTTGAATTAGTTCAGTTTGATTCTTATTAATTTCAACTGTTGCCTGATCAACCAACTCTTGTTTCCGTTCCGCTTTTCTGATTTCAACTATTTTTTCTATTTGTTCCTTTTTTTTCATTAATGTAGTGGAATATTTTTTTGAAAAAATATTTTCATTCAATAAGTCATCAAAACGAAGATACAAAATCGAATAGGCATCATGATTAAAATCAACTTCATTTATATACGCATAGCCATCTATCGTTCCATTGCCAATAGAAGTAGCCCCTTTTTCTTCTTTATTCACGTAAATTGGTGATTCAACGTAACCCACTACTTTAAAATCATTTTTCATCAAACGATCGCTATCAATAATCATTTGACTATCCAAAGGGTACTCTTTCTCAAGTGCTGTATCTAACACGATCTCAGTTGATTTAGTAGGAAACCGCCCTTTGATTAATTTCAACTTATTCTGGATTGCTTTTTTATCATAAGAGTATAATTGCAGTGCCTTATCATGCGTTTCATCGGCATAAGGAAAACTATAGCCCAGCTCTGCTTCGACTCCTGAAATTGTTTCCACCGCTTTAAGGTCATTCTCTGTTAAACTTGCAGTGCCGACTATTTGAAGGTCGGAAACATTATTTTTCACAACATAATTTTGAATACTCGTTTCCAAATCTGGTCCTACTGACTTAATCCCAACAAATAACAAAACAGCCATGAAAATAATTAAAATGATGGCAATAAAACGCCCTAATGAGCTTCTAATATCACGGAACGTGCTACGAAGATATAAATTATTTTTCATTCTGTTCACCTACCACTCAATCTCTGTAATTGGTTTGGGGTGTTCGTTGATTTCTATAGACCGAACTTTTGCATCATTGATTCGAATTACTTGATCAGCAATCGGTGCAATTGCACTATTATGAGTAATCAAAAGAACTGTCCGACCCTGTTTTCGACAAACATCCTGTAATAGTTGCAGGACCTGCTTTCCCGTTTCATAATCAAGAGCTCCAGTCGGTTCATCACACAACAAAACTTTGGGATTTTTAGCTAATGCTCGCGCAATTGCAACACGCTGCTGTTCTCCACCTGATAGCTGTGCTGGAAAATTCGCCATTCGTTCACCTAAACCAACTTGCTCCAACGTCATTTCCACATCTAACGCATTTTTAGAAACAGCCGTTGCCAATTCAACATTTTCTTTTGCAGTTAAATTAGGAACTAAGTTATAAAATTGAAAAACAAAACCAACCTCAGTGCGCCGATATTCCGTCAATCGTTTCTCATTTAGCGGTGAAATATCTATCCCATTAATGACCACTTTTCCTTCACTAGGAGTGTCCATTCCTCCCAAGATATTTAAAACCGTTGATTTACCTGCACCACTCGGACCTAAAATTACTGCTAATTCTCCTTCTTCTACAGAAAAACTGATATCGTTATTGGCTACAATCGTCGTATCACCCATTCGATAGCGTTTAAATAAATTCTTTATCTCAATAAAACTCATTTTTTTCACCTCGTTATAATTTCAACAAACTGTTGCTTTAATGACTCTCAATAAGTATAATCAGTCTTAAAATGAATTACAATAAGCAAATTTAAACGATTTGTCATTTTTTGAACAGTAATAAAAAAAGTGTTGAAAGGAATGTTATCAATGGTTGGAATAAAAGATAATCGCCGCACACAATACACAAAAAAAGTGATTCAAGAAGCATTTATAGAATTACTAGCCGAAAAGAATTTACAAGATATTACAGTTACTGAAATCACTCATAAGGCTGATATCAATCGAGGAACCTTTTACAACTATTACCAAGATAGCATAGATTTATTTCAAGTGATTGAATCTGAGCTGACTGCAGAAATTCTTCCTTTGATCAAGTTACGTACCTCGGATAATTTAGTTGACTGGTTACAACGTTTTATTACGATTTTAGATAAAAATAAAGTGATCTCACTGACTTTACTAAAAAATAACACGACTAGTTATCTGTTAGAAACAATTTTCTCTGAAGTCCGCGACTTAGCTTTAGCGGAATTTCGTCGTATGTTTAAGGAAGAGGATCCGCGTCTTTTGGATTATTTCTTTACTTATTTTGTAAAAGGAACGATTGGGACTCTCGTAGAATGGATGAGCAACGAAGACGGTACGACCGCAGCAGATATTAGTCTTGTAATAGCAAAAGTGTTGCCTTCTATGGGACATTCGTATTTTAATGATTCGATTTAATACCGTGTAACCTCAGCCTGTAACAAAAATTGTATTTTGTATTAAATTAAAACTATTTGAAGTCTAAATGCTTAAGTAATTTAGATTTTTTTCCTTGTTAGTTGGAATTTATAAATGCAATAAAGGTCAGAGCATGACAACTCTGACCTAAAGCATTTATAATTCTTTTTTTGTTTTTTGTTTTTTCTCAATAACTGAAATTGGTTCAGGAAATACTACTTCAAAATCACTGCTTTTTTTCAAAAAGATAAAATCATTTTTCTCTTTTTGAACGTGGACAGTAGTAGCATTGGTATCTGTTGGAATTGGTACAGGTTTTGGAGAATCATAATCATTATTCATACAGGACCTCCTTTTTTACTTTACATAATTATATATCATAATTCCTTTATAAAACAAAGGAATACATTCTGATTAACGCCTTAAAAAGAAATGCTTAAAATGAGATTTCATTGATTGATTATAACCCTTGTTTTGAACACAAAAAAATAGCAATCAACACTTATATGTTTTGGTGGTAGATCATGCAAAAAAAGGCAGTACGAGTATCCCATACTGCCTTTCTACATTATTATTTAACTAAATTTTGATGCAAAATTAACAAATTGTTTTCCAACACCTTCTAAAAAGTCTTCAGTTCCTTTATTAGTAGGTTCTAAGTTTTCATCAAATAAATTATTTGAGTTGGCAATATAGACTTCTGGCTGTTGCATAGTTGGCATATTTAAGAAAGTCAGAGATTGTCGTAACACATGATTAGCCAAAACTCCAGATATTCCAGAAATAGATTGTGATGCTACAAGCGCTGGCTTACCATCCCACACATTTTCTCCCCATGGACGAGATGCAACATCTAAAGCATTTTTTAATGCTGCCGGAATACTACGGTTATGTTCAGGTGTTACAAAAATAATTGCATCTTGTTGACTTACTTCTGCTCTAAAGCGAGTGTACTCTTTTGGAGAATTTTCATCTAAATCTTGATTATACAATGGTAAATCTCCGATAGTTATAAAGGTAACTTCTGCATTTTCTGGAAGTCCCTTCACAATTGCTTTTGCAACTGCTTCTGAATATGAATTTTTTCTAGTTGAACCTACGATCACACCATATTTTGTCATTATATATCCCTCTTTCTTCTTACTTAAAGTAAGTATACTACTTTAGAATTTATTTTACAATAGAAAGGCAAAATTATTATTATATCTATTTTAGTAGTTATTAATTAGTTCCAGTCAAAAGAAGGATCACACCAATTAAAGTTCAAATACCAACATACTAATCATGTGCCAATAACGAATGTTTTTTAGAAAACATGTTAAATTATTCTAAAAAAAGTCGAGACCTAAAGCTTCGACTTTTTCTAATTTAAATATTCACGCTAAAGTTAATCCTCAGAGCGCTCTAAAATTTTTCCTGTCTGTGCATCAAGCTTAATTTCGTACTCTTTAGTCTTCTCTATTACTTTTACTTCCCAATAGGTTGTTGCTAATTCACGCTCAAGTTTCCATTCTGTTGCTGTTCCTGTTCCCACTTCTTTTTCTGCTAAGACACTCACTTCTTTGATAGGCAATACATTTTTTATATCAATGGCCTCCTGTTTCTTCTTAAGTCCATCTTGCTCATCTTTATCAAGTACTTCTTCTCGTTCCTTCTTAACTTCTCCAGTATTTGCTTGTATGTTTAGGCCATATTGATTATGATCATCTACACCTTCAATTGTGTAATAGTATTCTCCAAAACTTTGATCTAGTTCTACTGATGTTAGTTCTGTATTAGGGTAGACTTCCTTATATTTGTTAAATGCTTCTTGTAATGAAATCGAAAATTCATTACTTTGAGAAGAATCAAGTTCTTTAGTAGAATTTTCTGTAATTCTATTACTGGTTGTCTGGTTTGATTTTTCACCAGATATGTTGTTTGTATTTATTTTCTGATTACAACCGCTCATTAGAATACCTACTGTCAGAATTGCTGCACCCGCGACTATTTTTTTCATATTCCACCTCGTAATTTCCTATTTATATCCTCTATATTACTTGAAAAAAGAGCATTCTACATCAAACTAAAGTCTCATTTTATAAACGAGACCAGTTTTATGAGAGAATCTATAAATTCTTTTTGGCATATGCTAATTAGCAACAAAAAACGACTTCTCAATGAGACAGCCCTTTTTATTGGAAGCACTTTAATAGTCGGTTGTTCTTCTTTCGTTACTGGTTGAAATTCAACTAAGTTTAATTTCTATTTAAAAATCTCCGATAAGCTAATTCGCAAAACTATCTAATTTCTTTTCTTGCTTATCAAAAGCTTCTTTTACTGATTTTCCAAATTGTCCTTTGATTGATCCTTCTAAAGATTTTGTTGTCTTTGAAAGAGAAGTTTTCGCTTCTTCTAGAATAACCTTTCCTTTTTTTTCAGCACTATTTTGTACGCCAGCCATTCCTATTGCTCGAACAGCTGATTCTTGATATCTTTTCCACATTTTTTTCAATAATTCATCTAATAATCCATTCATATAGACTCTCCTATATCTTATAGTTCTTCTTTAAGTTTTTTTAATTGAGAACGATAAGTATTTTCAGCTTCGTCCTCTTTTTTCATCAACTTACGTTTTTCTTTTTCTAATTCATCCAAAAAATAATGATTTTCTTGTTCCATTTCTCGCCTTGCTTGATTAAACGGCTCGCCATCCAATGCCAAATCTTTTAAGACATAGGACAACTGTTCTAAAGAATCTTCTAAGAAATATTCGCCTTTTTTTCGTACAGCCTTTAGTTCGTTCTCTTGCTCTTCTACCTGTTTGCGTATTGCTTGATATGCTTTTATAATTGCTTCTTCATTCAAAGAATTATCCTCCAATATAATTAAAACTGAAGCTGTCGTGCTAAATCTTGATCTTGTTGAACAACTGCAATGATCTTACTATTTATTTCTGAAACTAAACTTTCAAATGTTTCACCAACTTTTTTCGCTTCTTGTATCTTCTGTTGGCATTTTTCATTTGGCGTATTACGATTCGTGCTTTAATAAATCCCACTGAAGATAATTAACTCTCCATTTCGGCTTCGGATAAGTCAGAAGAAGCACCTCTTGCACTCGTTAAAATCTTATTCCATAATTCTTCTGTTTTATCTATTTCTCCCTGATAATGTACAATGATTTTGCTCATGGCCACTTTTAGCAAACTAGACGCTGTTGTTACAATCGATTTAGCACGTGTGGCATCTAAATAAATCTCTTCTGTACCTGAAAGTCCACCACCACTGGCATTTAATTTGGCCTCTAACGATTTTAATAAATACATACTCGTTACAAATTTACTCATTAAGTTTTGTTCTAATTGTTGTCCATCCATTAATGCGTATGTATTGTCAGGAACTCTTAATCGTCCATCTTCGTCAAATTTCCATAAAGTTAAAGCATGCGCATCTAGAGGATTGCCGGGACTTCCTTTAGTATAGCCAATCATAATTTCTGCACCTGTTCCGTTCCACATCAAGTTTCCTATTAAATCTGCGAAATTACGATAATTTGTCAGCATACCAGGATTATCTTTAATCCATTTTTTAGCGTCTGTAGATAATATACCGTATGGATCTGGTCCGTTGAAGCCAACGTTGCGCCATTTATTTTCAGCTGCAATCATAAGTGCTAAGTGTTCACCTAATGAATGACCAGTTGTTGTAACGACTGCATGGGGATAGGTCAAGTTGATCCAATCCGCAAATTCTTGTGCAGAATTAGCTTGACCTGGTTTCCACCCAAGTTGTTTCAATCTCAATCCGACAGTTTGAGCATCTGTTGCAACATCTCGCCAGTCCCCGCCAAAATTGGTTCCTGCAAAGGCAGCTGTTAATTGAGTCATATCTGGATAACCATTTGAATCTAAAGAAGCTATCGCCATAGCTTGCATGCCATTACTCGGTTCTGATTTGATTTTTAATATCTGGTATTTTTTTCCACCTACATTTTGGAGACTTCCCGCAGTAATCAATGGATCATAATAAGGATGCTTAGGGTCTAAGCGATAAACCAAATCACTTAAAGCGTTATATTCTTTTTCAGATGTCATTAAATGATTTCCTCACTTCCATTTGAAAAAAATACTTTTATTTTAGACTTTGTTTCACCATTTGTTTGTACTTCCTCATCGCTAATACCGTAGCTGTCAATCTCATCTCTTTCTTTAGAAAAAATATAACTGAACTTTGCTGACTTATTATTGTCGCTTATCAATTCAATAAAAATACTAAATGAACCAGTAGAAGGATTACGTCCAGCTTTTTCTATATTAACTTCTTTGATATTACTAAAAGTTTGTTTCAATGCAACTATTGATTTTCTCTCTACTTCAATTAACTTTTTATCTTGTTCAACTTTTTTCTCATCCATGTAATATTTCCCTCCAAATCCTATTAACGCTAGTAAACACAATCCTATAATGATCATGCTATTTCCTTTCTTAATTTTCTTCTCCTTTAGTAATAATAAATTAACTATAACATACAATTGCGATACAATACATTAGTGAAAATACAATTATTCAATGTGTATGTTAGATAGACTAGTTGCTTGCTATATGCGCTTATAAAAATAGATGAGCTTCAAAAAAAACTCTAAAAGCATGAGAAGACAGCATGATTTTCATCATGTTATCTTCTCATGCTTTTAGAGTTGGACATTATTCCTATAATTTACAATTGGTTTATATTCAATGTTTACAATAAAAAACTAGTAGTATCCGCTCTAGATAAAGTCAATTTTGATTATACTCTAACTTTACATAGTAAGAATATCTACCTCCATGCTTTCAAACTAAACATCGAAGCATCTTGTTTCATAAATAATTTCTCACCATAATAAAATGTCTCACTAGAGACTGAATTAAACCCAATTTCTTCCATTTGTTTTTTTAGTTTGGCTTGTGAAAAACCATTATGCACTTTCTCATGACTAATTTTTTTGTTTTTATCAAAATCAACAATTAAAATCTGTCCCTTTGAATTTAACGCTTGAAACAATGCTTTTAGTATATCAAGTGTATCAGGAACATGTAAAAGAACTAAGGAAACGATAATTATATCTGCTCTTATCCCTAACGTGTCCCCTTTAGAAAAACTTCCTACTATTGTTTTAGCATTTACTTGATTTTTTTGCTCAACTTTTTGATCGACAATACGGATCATTTCTTTAGACGGATCAACAAATAGTATTTCCTTAAAGTCATCTGCCATTTGTAATCCGATCAATCCTGTACCACAGCCATAGTCTAATGCAATTTTATCAGAAGTATTCCCTAACTTTGACTTGATTTCATTTTTGATAATCGTTGCCAATTCTAATTGTTTCGGTGAATCGTAATGCTCGGCGATTCGATCAAAGACATTCATAAGCAATTCCCTCCTCTTAGCTTTTCTGACGTTTATCTATTGAATGTTTGCTGAAGTTTCTTACAAATATCATAATCAAAAGGAGTAAATCGATCTTTTAATTTATATTTTTTTATCTCATTAAAACACATAAACTGGGCTGCTATCACTTCGTCTTCTTGAAGAGATAGGAAAGAAAGTTCAGACTCTTCTACTATAATGCCTAATTCTTCATGTAATTCCCATATAGCCGCTTCTTTCCTTTTTTCATTTGGTTCAACAGCTCCACCTGGAATTTCCCAGTATAGTCCCATTTGCTTTTTAGGGCGCCTTTGGGTAACTAAAAATTCTCTATTCGAATTCAATGCCGCTAATTGAAATTCGCCATCTCAGAGTGCTTTTTCTCGCTCAATCACTTTTCCAATTCTCACGCGATTTGTATCATAAATATCAGGCACACGCACTACCTTTTTTTCTTTATGAATTTACCTATTTCATTATCAAAAGAGGCTAGGACATAACTCTGCGAGTTATATCCTAGCCTTAAGGAATCCGAATAAACGGTGGGAGCAAAAGCAAATCCTTCTGAAATAAGTTAAACGCTTCTGTCCCAAATTTCCATTATTTTTTAAGCTGGCTCACCATAATCAACTGGTTTATCGAATTCTCCTGGCGCATCATCATAGATATGTCCGTAAACGATAACAGGCATTCCAGCATAAGCACCGTTGAAGATTTGAGCAACAGCATCCCCAGGAGTATTAATACAACCGTTACTACCAAAGTTTGTTTTATATGTTTCTTTATTTCCAAAATATTCTGCTTTGTAGTCTGCATCATGAATCCCGATCTGCGTCACTACACCGCCAAAACTCTTCAATGGCATCCAATATTTTACTGGTACACTATATTTTGAACCATCTAACATTTCGCCTTCTAATTTTGTATCCGTATCTTTGTACAAAATAGTATGGAACCCAGGAACCGTTGCAGTCCCTTTATTATAACGACCAGTAATCACATCCGTTTCAACGACCTTAACACCGTTTTTAAAGAAATACATTTTTTGATCGTTTAAATCAATTTCCACATAATCTTTGTCAACGATGGGAGATTGATTGACATCGCCATCGATTGGTACTGTAATTTCTTCTGTATCTTTATCACTATTGATTGCTTGAACAATTAAATCTCTTGTTTGCGGCATATTAATATCCCAACCATAACTGCCATTGTTTTTATATTTTGTTGTGACACCATGAACATTTTTGAAAATGATTGGTTTGAAGATTGAACCATATTTTTGATTCGTCTGTTCCACCCAAGCGTATACTTTGTTAGGATCAATATCTCCTTTTTCATTCATAAATGACTGTAATTCTTCTTTGGTAAGAGTCAATTTTTCACCATTGATATCAAGTGTGATTGCTTTATTTTCTTTTTTAGACATTAATGCTAATTTTTCTTGTAAACCTTTATCCTCTTTTGTCACTGTCGGTTTTTGATAAAATGCTGTGACATCGTACACGTAGTTGCCTTTATTCTCATCAACATCTTTTATTACTTGGTTCATCAATGCTTCTTTGTCAACAGCCGTCCCAACTTGTTCGGGTACAATTTGATAATTACCATCAACTTTTTCAATACGAGCGTCTTGACTTGGTGTCCCTTCTTCAAAGGTAAGTTCATTTAATTTATTTTTCAATTCTGTTTTATAATCTTCATTAATAGGTAATTTTATTGAACGATCCCCAATATTTTGTTTCAAATACTCTTCTGTAATTTCATATTTTTTAGGTAATTCAATTTTTTCTTCTTTACCATTCACTTTGATTACAACGGATTCATCTTTATTTAGTTCTTCTAACTTTTTCTTCGCATCTTTTGCGTTTAGTAAACTGATATCAACCCCATTTGCCTTTGCCGAGATAAAGAAATGCGATTGAAAATATACAAGTCCGCCAGTAAATACCAATGCTAAACAAATCAGCACACCAACTAACGGCACTAACCATTTCTTTGATTTCTTATTTGGATGAGGATTATTTTTAGGTGCCTTTGCATTTTTTGCTGAGCGGCTAACTGATTCTTCATTTTCCATTATGCTATCTTCCTTTTTTTATGATTTATATGCTTACTTCAATTTAATGACTTTTCCTGCTTTAGAAATAAAATAAAAGGAAATAACCCTTCCTACTATGATTACCTTAATTTTTTTCTATTCTTACTATAGATATTTTCATTTTAAAGCTAGTTTAGTTAAATTCCTCTCAATCTTCAATTTATTTGCTTACATATGAGAAAAATTTCATGTTTTTATGTATAAATGCTGAATTTTAAATTTTCTATCAACAGGAAATGACAATCATCAAAATTTCATACAGTGTAATTACCATTCTACCACATATCAGGGAAAGGAAAAAAGGCTATTTGGCAATATCTTTGGTAAAATTCTAATTAATTTACAATAAACTTAAAAATATACCCCAAATTGTGCTCAATTTGTCTCAACGTCTTATTTATTTTAGTGGCTCATACTAAAATCTGCCGTATACTGCATCACTTTTTTAGCCACTTTTTGATCATAAATTAGATTATTCTTTTGTGAAAACTTATATGCAATTTGATCAAACTGTTTTTGCAATGAAATTAACGCTTTCCACGCTAAAGAAACACTAGACAAATTCATTGTTTTTATAACTGCCTCATATTGTTCAACTGTTAAATAATTAGGTAAGTATTTATAATTTTTCCCGACACTGAAAGTAAAACCATACTCTGATCCCACTTGCCACGCTAATAAACGTAACAGCTCTTTTCGACAGTATTCATTTAAATGATCTGTTGCGTAAAACAATTCCCCACGACACAATCCTTTGACAACATATGTGCTGATCCACCAAAATTGATTACAACAATCGGAAAATTCTTCTTGATTAGGACATTTGGTCCAGTAATTTTGATCAGTCGCTGCTGATAACTTAGGTAATAATGCCCCCTTATCCAATAAAATTTCAGCTAAACGATCCCCTTCATTCCAAGTGTTCGCCTGCTCTTTTGGACAGAGAGTCAAATCGATTCGATTCCCATCTTTAAACAACATTAAGTATGTAAACTTTCCATTCCCAGTCGGTGAAAATAACGTCATATCTTCTGGTGTTTGCATAATCAAACGAGAGCCAAATCTATCAATCCAAGATTGATCTTTTACGAAAGCATCTAACGATTCTACAATATAAACAATATCATAATCCTGAAACGAATCTTTTGGTATATTTTTATTTGTCCGTGAACCGTTCATCCCAGCAGCCAAAACGTTAGGATCTTTTATTGCTGTATCTAAAATCAATCGAAACATTTCTTCTTCTGTTCTCATAAATACCTCCATTTTTTTATTTTACTATAGAGTATAATAATAAATTATCAGTCATACTATACTTTCTCTTAAAATCGTTAAAAAAACTTTAAATAAGAAGACATCAATACTATTGTCTCTATTTATCTACTACACTAGTTAAGAAAGGTTGTGGTGTTATGAAATGGGTGAAACGAATCATGTTGATTATTATAGGTTTAGGAATTATATATGTTGGTCTCATTCTTTTCCTAATTTTAAGTGGGACAAAAGATCAGCCAACAGCATCACCTGACACTGTGCTTATTTTAGGTGCACAAGTAAAAGGGTCTTCAAAAGACAATGCCTATCCAAGTACTGTTTTAAAAGAAAGATTGGATGCCGCCATTCCTTATCTGAAAGAACATCCTAAAGCAACAGTCATCGTTTGCGGTGGTCAAGGTTCTGATGAACCTGATAGTGAAGCAAATGTGATGGCAGAATATCTAAGAGTTAATGGAATTTCACAAAAACAAATTCTGACGGAAGATACCTCAACGCGTACCAAAGAAAATATTCAAAATGCTCAAAAGAAGCAAGTTTTAGGAAATACCGTCATAGTTACTAGTGATTTTCATATGTATCGCTCAAAATTATTAGCAAAACGTTTAGGGATTTCTGAGCTTAGCGGACTTCCAGCTGTTTCAAAATCTTCTGCTACCTTTAAAACATATATTAGAGAAATTGGTGCATTAGGTTATGGTTTACTTTTTGATCATTGATTTTGAGTGCGCTTCTCTTGGTATCACGTGCCCATCGTTTGCTCTATAATCGCTGATTAAATTGCATCATCTACTCTGATGAGGTTGGGACAGAAGTGTTTAGCTCCGAGAAATAAGAGGAAACTCACGAAAATTGCTCTTCAAATTTTTGTGAATTTCAACTTATTTCCGAAGGAGTTGCTTCTGCTCCCACCGTTTATTCGGATTTATTAAGGCTAGGGTATAACTCGTAGAGTTATGTCCTAGCCTCTTTTCTGGGATAAGAAAAATACCCGACCTTTGGGGAAGGACGGGAAAGGAGTTAAAAATGAAAAAGTGTTTTATTAGGGTTGTTGTTGGTATGCTTATATACTACTAGTTAATTGTGAAGAAAATATGATATTTTTTTATTTATTTTATAAAAATTATTGATTAGGAGTTGAATTTTTTAACACTTCATTTTGACTATACAACTAGACAAAATCTCATGACTCCGGTTTATCTAGTTTCTTTTTTAGTTTCTGATATTTTTTCTGTTGTCTTTTCCGTTCTTTTTTAATTTTTTGATTAAAATAATAGATGATCCCTAAAATTACGGCTAGAGTTACGACTATTATGATAACAATAATAGTCCATGGCACTTTTTTCTTTTGGTCAGGAGGTAGATTACTGGCAATCGCATTATATTCTTTTGCTTCTTTTTCTCTTATAGTGAGTTTTCTTTCCCAAGTCCAATCTTTATAACCATCATTTGCTTTAATTTTAACGGTATAATTTCCCGCAACGAAAGGTTGGTCATTTAAGTCTATTTTATAATTAAAATTCGTGTTTGGCGCCATTTTTAAAGATTCTTGATGATTTTCATAGCGAGGCTTTGTTTCATCTTCATAATAAAGTTTAGCATCTACCTGCAGTTCTTTGATCATTGCAGCTTCTTTATTTTGAATGTTCATAATAACCGCATTTTTACCATTTAATTGAGTCGCCTTCACATCATTCAGTGCTAATTCTGGTCGGACTTCCTTATCTGTCTCACTCAATAGTACACCCACAACATAAGAAAAACGATTACCAACGGCTAAAGCTCCTTCATTTTTAGCCTCTTTAGCTTCTTTTTGCTCAAAATAAAGGCCACCTAAAACATAGCCATCAAAGGAATCTTTAGGTATATCAATTGTACATTCGACTATTTTGTTTGATTTTTTTGGTAAAATAATTTCTTTTGGAATTGAAGCAATTTCACTAAATGTAAAAATGGCTGATGAATCTTTTTTTGTCTCTTTATAAGAGTAGTCAACGATCCCATTATCATTTGTAATTGCCGAATTTGCTGAAGCATATACTGTAATTTCTTTTTCTGTATCGTTTGTCAGTTCTATGCTAATTTTCTGAGTTTCTCCTGCCACAACTCTTAAATCAAAATAACTAATTTCCTTGCTTCGCTGACTCTCCGGTAAAATAGCTTTAACACTGAAATCAATTTCACTAGCATGACCGACTAATCCAATCGTCACTGAAGCGAATAAAATAATAGCAAACAAAAAATGAGTAAACTTCTTTTTCATAGTTAAAACTCCTTTATAACAATTTATAATGACACTGAAAAGAACACTATTCACAGAGAAATAGGTTCTTTTCAGTAAATCAGCTATAAAATCACGTTACACTAATTCATAAAATCATATAGCATTTCTATTAAATCGGACTATCATTCAACGTCCAAGTAAGCGTCGTCTTGTATTGATCATTTGCAACTTTTGTTGTTGCGTTAGGTACGGTCAATTTAACCCCTTGTGCTGCCCCAGCACCCGATCCAAATGCAAGCGTCCAAGTTCCTATCCCTGTAGAAAGTGCTGCGGTAGCTACTGGAGAAGACGCTGCACCTGAAGGATCTAATACTACTGGCACTGTTACCGGTGCCAGTGCAATCAACTGAGTAGAATTTGGTGTTGCAGCGACTAAGCTCATCTGAGCATTCGTTAAAACAACTGGTGTACTAGCCCCAGTTTTAAACTGACCATTTTGTTTCACTGTAAGTTTCCAACCAAGGTTTAGACCACGTTTATCCGTTACTTGAACATAGTTAGGCACACTGATCAAGGTAGTCGTTGCATTTTGAACCTGATCTAGTTGAGCATAGTAGGTGGCATCTGACGTTTGAATCGCTTTAGTCCCAAAATGGAAATTAGATACATAATCCAAACTCAGTGGTCCACCTGTTCCTGGTTGGTGGGGATCATTTGGATTAGGGGTAACTGGCGAAGTGGGATCTGCTGGATTGACGGGCTGTGTTATTGTTGTATCTTGAGAAAAACTAATATCTGCATTTGAATTTAAAGATCCTACGCTAACCGCTTCCACAACTGTTCCTCCGACAATACCACATGAAATAAGTACAGCAACAGTAGATAAAGAACCTAAAATCTTTTTCATTTGTACTTCCTTCTTTCTATTTTTATTTTTATTTTAACTTCCTATTTTGTAAGAAGTAACACCCAGATTATAAAGGAGCATCCGATAAAATCCATTGTAATTGCGCAGTATACGATTCATTTACATTGATATTTACACTAGGAGTGAGGTTTAAAAATACACCATTTTGCTGATTCCAAGGAATAGCGACATTATTATTATCAGGAGAAGTGTAAGCATAAGCTTCTGAAGCAATTGTCGTGATTGACGTATCCTGTCCATTTTTTCGATAAACAAACGCTTGATTGATTACCTTTTCTGTCGTTGTGGATTTCATCGGCTGACTTTCTCTAACAAGTAAGTGCCATTGATTTTTGGCCACTCGTCCATCAGCAACCATCAATGAAGTATCCACTACACTAGGACTATAAGTTGTTGTTTTCGATGGTACAGGTATATTTTTAAACGAAATTTGCTTAGGGGACTGAACAAAACGCAAGGCTCCATCTTCAACTAAGACTGAGTTTGCATTATTTTGCGGCGTAATTGCTTCTCCCCCACCGTCAACTCCACCAATAATACTAGAAAAAGACAATGATTGTCCGACTGTACTCTGAGCTGCTACTCCTGTGTACTGCAACTTAAAAGTCGTATTTGGCTGTGTAAAATTATTTATAGGAAGCGTATTTTGATAATACCAATATTGCTGATTTAAATTAGAGTCTGTTAAGAGCCGTGTTCCTAATATTGGGGTTTGTACACCAGTACTTGAGATTTTTATCAGAGTTACTGAACTTAATTGAGCTATTCCATTTGGAATATAAGCCTTTAACATCTGCTGACTCCAAGTTGCTGGCTGATTGGTCAACGTTGTTGTTAATGTGTAGCGAATTGTTTGACCCGTAACAACAGATGATGCTGTTTCCCAATTTCCTTGTGCATTCAGTCTTTCCATCATCTGTGTGACGGAAATGTTTGGCTTTAAATAGGGAATCGTTTGATTGTAACTTGTGCTCGTTACTAAAATAGATCCAGTCCGGTTACTTAGTCCTTGCACTGACAAATTGACCGTTTCCCCACCATTAAACATCGGCAAATTAGAAAACTGAAAAGTGCCATTTGCGTTAAGTGGTGTGGTATATATTGTTCCTCCATTTATTTGCAACGCTACTTGGTAAGTCCCAGCACTTGTTTGCACTGCAGTTCCCGAAAGTTGAGTCGTTCCTGGTGTTGCGGTGCTGGCTGTTACTGGCTTGATTGACCAACTAACAGCCTGTATAGCAGAAGATGGACTTTGAATATAATTACTTGATGTTTTTGATTGCGCGATAATGAATGCTGAAATACTATCTCCATATTGTAAAGGGGATGCTAAAACGGTACTAAAGTTTCCAGATGCATCGACTGGTATCTTACTAACTATGATTGGTGCCGATGTTCCATCCGATCGAGTAATCGTGAGCTGAACAGTATAAGTATATGCACTATTTTGTATTTGTTGGATATTACCGCTTACAGTTGTTTGTAAATTTAAAATGGGACTATTTAAAATGGGTGCTGTAACATTAGGAACACCATTCCCTATTGACATAGAAGGCAATGCTATAACAGCGGATTGCGAAACATTTCCTAAAACTAAATTTATAATATTTAACCCATCCGTTGATGAACCGAATACGCCTTTGATGGGATAGTTTATACCATTACTTGCTGGTGGTATCGTGATGCCATTTTGATACAAAGCTGCTACGTCAAAACTGAAGCTAACTGCCCAACGGCTAAGACCTAACAAACTGACAATGTTAGTGGGAAATGTGACATAAACTGAATTATAGGCACTACTATACGCTAAGGTAAATCCACGCGTCGTATCTTGAATGTTATAGCTGACACTTCCAATTAATGCTGCAGGAAGCGTCACTGTTCCATAAAGTAAGGATAAAAAACTTTGTTGCTTTGTCGTACTTCCATTGATTTGACTGGCTATTTCCGTAGGCAATTTTAATATTATCAACGGTTGACCACCTAATGATAAATCTAGAGTAGGTGTATAAGTATATGACATAGTAATAATCGACTGGCTCGTGCTACCGGTTGTGTAAGTTCCGCTAAGCGCGCCTGATCCTACAGTAACCAAGCGTTCTTGTTTTTCCTTTACTAACTTAGGCTTTTCATTTTTCATTTCAGGCTGCTCATACACTACTTCATCTTCTGCATAAACTTGATGCACATCAATTAATAGAACACTCAATATCGATCCTACTAAAAATAGAAATAACCATTTCCGTTTCACACTAACGCCTCCTCATTGATTAATGATTTATTAGCCGATTAGCTTTAAACATTCTGAAATTATACAAAAATATTATTTAAATATTATTTTATAAAAAAAAGATAAATTTATTTATTACCTTAATTCTATACTACGATTGAAATAAAGTAAAATATTTCTCTTTACTATTTTAAAAATTTATTAAAAAATATTAAATTAAAAATAAAATATATATATAATTTTTACACACTTAAAATTCTCAATTTTTTATATGAAATTCGAAATATTTGAGAATTTTAACTATAGATGCTATTATACTATTGTTCTTAGTTTTTCATATTGTGTTTCCCTTCATATAGTGTGTGTATGAAGGGTTTTTTGTATAAAAAAAAGAATCCTTAATAAATAAGGATCCCGATATTATTACTCACCTAAATCAACATTATGATACACTTTTTGAACATCATCAAGGTCTTCTAAAACATCGATCATTTGTTCAAATTTTTCTAAATCTTCCCCAGTTAATTCTACATCGTTTTGTGCAATCATTTCTAATTCTGCTACTGAAAATGCTTCGATTCCCTTTTCTTTGAGCGCTTCTTGCACTGCATGTAAATCTTCTGGTTCAGTATAGACAATGATTTGACCTTCTTCTTCTGTAACATCACGAACATCAATGTCTTTTTCCATCAGATATTCAAGAATTTCATCTGCATCATTACCTTCAAAGCCAATGACACCTGTATGATCGAACATATAAGCTACTGCACCACTAACACCCATATTTCCACCATTTTTCCCGAATGCTGCACGAACATCTGACGCAGTACGGTTTACATTATTCGTCAACGCATCAACGATGACCATTGAGCCATTTGGTCCAAATCCTTCATAACGCAATTCAGAATATTGTTCATCGCCGGAACCTTTAGCTTTTTCTATTGCTCGGTCGATGATATGTTTTGGAACATTATATGTTTTTGCGCGCTCGATAACAAACCGTAATTTTTGATTTGCTTGAGGGTCAGGATCACCCGATTTCGCTGCTACGTATATCTCAATTCCGAATTTTGCATAAACTCGGCTGTTGGTTGCGTCTTTGGCAGCTTTTTTCTCTTTAATATTTGCCCACTTACGACCCATATTCTCACTTCGCTTTCATTCATTATTATTTTTTTGATTATAGTGCCTTTCTCATTATACTTGGCAAACGGACTTTTGTTAAGTGTTTTTTTCTTTTAAAGAATACGAATCGGAAAACGACCAAAACTTTGTTCTAAAATATTGGAATTCCCTAACTGATAAAGCATATTACTACGAATATCAAGTGCTAACTGAGAGCCCAAATTCTTGGAAATTTTTGTGATCAGTGGTAATTTTAGTTTCTTTTTTTCTTCTCGTAAAAAACGTTGCCCTTGTTCTGTAAAGCCAAGAACTTGCAAGTGACTATACTTCCATGCATTTTCTATTTCCTGTTGTTTCACATTATTTAAAATGTAAGTTGCTAAACGTTGCAGACGTGTCCACGTATAACGTTTTGTTTTGGCTTGTTCCATAAACTTCTGAAAAGAGTCCGAAGTCTTAGCCGCTTCTTGCAATCGATATTCAATGCCTTCTTTCATTTGATAAATCGTTTGTAATTCTGCAATTGAACTGCTGATTAATTTATATTTTAATAAAGGCCAATAATCTTCCCAAGAAACTGTAGGTGTACTCACCAAATCTACTATAACTTGTTTTGGTACTACTTGGTTGATTTGATCTAATTCCTCTGAGAAAATGGCTTTCCTTATCGCCGTTGCACTGGCAAATTCTTGATGTATTTTGGTATCATGATAACCTGCTTTTTCTCTTGGTAAAGGATATAAAGTCATTGGCTTTTCATACGCGGCATTTTCTTTTGCGTAACTTAATCCTAAAATATGATTAGGTGAAGAAAAATCTAAGCCGCTATTTGGATAAAGTTTACGAAAAACTTCTGTCATTTGCTGAGGATAACTCATACCATTATTTTTAATGATCTGATAGGTGTGATTGATTTCTTTCTGATGCTTGTAAACAAAATTACCAAACTGCTCATAATCCATATCTTTTTGATTATCGGTACCAAAACATAATGCATCACAATGGAATGCCTGAAGCAATTTTACTCCACCAGCAGCAAAATAATCAGCTGATTGTACAGCATAAGCAAATGGCAATTCAACAACAAGATCAACACCATGACTTAAGGCTTCATTGGCTCGTGTCCATTTATCGATAATCGCAGGTTCCCCTCGTTGTAAGAAATTCCCACTCATCACAGCTATGACAACTTCTGCTCCACTTAGCTCCCGCGCCATTTTTGCATGGTACTGATGTCCATTATGAAAAGGATTGTATTCAACAATAATGCCACAACTTTTCATCTGTATTCTCCTTTGCCCAGATCATTTCTATTAGAACTCTATCATACCATTTTTATTTTACTACTGAAACAAAATAAAAAGGCTCTATACTTTTTGATGTTGGTGAACAATCACCGGCATCTTTTTTAATGCAAAATAATAGAAAAGACACCCTGATATCCTTTAGAATTAAGTCGTCTAAAACCAATCAAAAGGGGAAATCAAGATGTCCTATACAAATCTTATCAAAGAAACCTTAGATATTCTAGACTTAAACATTACTTTTAATGAAAATTCTTTAAAAAAAGAACGCATTAAAGGACGGATCTGCCAGGAGTTTTCTGGTACGTTGGACTATTTAACGCACTCCTGTCCTCATTGTGGTGCCCATGAAGACGGATTGATTATTCGTTGGAGCTTTACAACCTGTCTGATTTTACTGAATGATGTTTCTGAATACCAAACATACTTACGCTTGAAGAAACGCCGTTTTTTCTGTCATTCTTGTGATAGAACCTTTGTCGCTGAAACAAGTCTTATCGAAAAGTGTTGCTCGATCTCTAAGAAAGTTAAGCTTTCGATTGCCGAGCGTCTACGAAACACTTCGTCTATGACCGAAATTGCCCGTCAAAAGAAGGTCTCTGTTTCCTCTGTTTATCGCGTATTGAAACAGTTTTACGAACCCCTAAAAATCAATCGACTCATCTTGCCAGAAGTTCTTTGTTTTGATGAATTTAAATCAGTGAAACAAGTCGCTGCCTCTATGAGTTTCATTATGATGGATGGACAAACAACGCAATTACTCGATGTCGTTGAAAACCGCCAGTTGCCTTTTTTAGAACGCTATTTCTCACGATTTTCTTTATCTGTTCGTGAAGGTGTAAAATACATTGTTTGCGATATGTACGCGCCTTATTTTTCTTTAGTTAAGAAACTATTTCCCATAGCTCAGATTGTTCTTGACCGCTTCCATATTGTGCAACACATTGGGCGAACATTCTTAAAACACCGGATTCAACGGATGAATACCTTTCTCCATCAAGGATCTGTAGAGACAAAAAAATACCGTCACTTGAAGAAATACTGGAAACTGCTTCAAAAGAATCAATCGAAGCTTAAGTTTGAAAAACGCCCTTGGCGTCCTTCCTTCCGTGCCTATTTAACAGAAACAGAACTCGTGGATCGGTTACTTCCTATTATGAAGAATTAAAAGCTGGCTATACCTTTTATCAGGATTTTCTCTATGCCATACAAACAAGAGATTATACACGGTTTCACGCGTTATTAGAACAAGATTATTCTAGGCTTCCAGCTTATTATCAAACAACTATTACTACCTTTAAAAAGTGCAAGCTGGCATTAAAAATACGTTGGATTTGCCTTATTCCAACGGTCCTTTAGAATGCTTGAATAACCATATCAAAGTATTAAAGAGAAATGCCTACGGCTTCCGTAACTTCTATAATTTTAAATTGAGAATTACTTTATGCTTTGGGTCTGTTCTTTTTCAACCAAATAGAAAAACCTAGAGGCATTTCCCTCTAGGCTTCATCATTGATTTAATTCTTTGGATTTTCTTCACCAACATTAGTTGACAAAGAGCCAATAAAAAACGAGCGTTCGAAACTTCGAAAAGTTCTTCCCCACTCATTTTTATTATTTTTTACAAACAAAAAACCAACGTTTGCTTTCATCATTAGGTACTTCATCGGTAAAATCTGCATATACTTCGACACTCACAAAGCCGGCACTTTCAAGCATCATTAAATAGTTTTCCATTGTATAAGTACGTTCTTGATGCAGTTCATCTTGACGAATAAAAACTTCATCATTCTCATGCTCTTTTACAAAAAATGTTAGAAAATGCTCAATGCTATGCTCTTTTTCGCCAGGATAGCTATCCCACAAAAAAGCGAATTCTTCTGTTTGATAATGATAACTATACTCTGGAAATACTTTGTCTACTTGATGAATCGAATGAACATCAAAAATAAAGATTCCTTCGTCTTCTAAGGCTTGATAAACATCGTCAAATACTTGTTGAACTTCTTGACGATTTGCCATATAACACAGTGAATCAGAAAAACAAGTGATTGCATTGTATTGGCCCATTTCAGATAAATCCATCATATTCCCTTGGACAAACTGAACATGGACATCTTCCTCAGCTGCTCGTTTACTTGCCATCATCAGCATTTCTTCCGATAAATCTAACGCAGTTACAGTAAATCCTGCTTTGGCAAAATTCACAGCCAGCGCCCCAGTACCACAAGCCATTTCTAAAACATCCATTTTTCCTTCTGGTAAATGGCGTTTTGAAAACTCCAACCACTGATCATACAAGCTATCGTCCATTACTTCATCGTAAACAAAAGCAAATGTTTCGTAGGCCATATTATTCGACCCAAACGTGCAGATCGACCATTGGCGCATCTGACCAAAGTTTTTCTAAATTGTAAAATCCACGTTCTGCGGATTGGAATACATGAACGATGATATCGCCTAAATCGATCAATACCCATTTACCGCCATCTTTTCCTTCGATACGTTTTACTTCTACGTCTGCTTCTTCTTCTTTTTCAATAATTTCTTCCACGATTGCATTAATTTGACGTTCACTTGTTGCTTGGCAAATCATAAAGTAATCTGCTAAAAGTGAGATCTCCTGCACATCTAAAGCGACAATTTCCTCGGCTCGTTTTGAATCAGCTGCTTTTACAGCGATTTCTAAAATCTGTTGACTATCTATGATGGTTTCCTCCCATTATTTAATGTAAATTTTTGTTTTCTTTGTAACTTAAAACTAAATACTTTGTTCAGCTTTTCCCTGATCTAGCTTCAAAAAACAACTCTTGAGGAAATTAGATAATCTTCTTGTGGAAAAACATTCCATATTCAGATTCCTAAATTTCTAAAGAGCTAAACGTTTTGTTCAGCTTTTCCTACTACCCAATAATTATACGTCTCAATTGTTTTGGGATAAATTTTTTGTTCTTGTTCAATAAGATGCAGCAATGTATGTTTTGTTTCAAATGCAACTGCTTCATCCAAATCGACTAAGGCTAATTTTCGTGCTTCTTTTACGCCTGGAAAGTTCCGACCAGGTTCGATGTAATCAGCAACATAAATGATCTTATCCAGCAGACTCATTTTGGCAGCACCTGTCGTATGCAGACGAATCGCTTCTAAGATCTCTTCGTCATCAATGCCTAATTCCCTTTGAACCATACTGGCGCCAACAAGTCCGTGCCAAATTGCATTATCATAATTCAGTAAATCATGATCATAGCCATCCCGCTTGATAATTAGCTCAAACTCTTCATCTGGACGTTCTTTTGCATAATCATGAGTCAATGCCGCAATACTTGCCTTTTCCTTGGAAGCTCCGTATTTAGCCGCTAAAGCTATCGCCGTCTCCTCTACACCTAAAACATGTTGAAACCGCCGTTCACTCATATGCATCTGAACTTCTTGCATCAATTCTTCCCGTTTAAGCGACGTATATTTTCCGCTAAAATCCATCTACATACAGCTCCATCTCTTCTATATAGTGTATCACACTATCAGGCAATAAGTAGCGTGTAGAACAACCATTCTTGATCTTTTCCCGAATCAATGTTGAACTAATATCCATTTGAGGAACATCCACCCAAATAATCGGATAAGATGTGATTGTGCCATAATTGGGACGGCGAATCCCCACAAAATTGGTTAAAGTAAGTAATTCGTCAATTTTATACCACTTTGGTAAATATTCTACCATGTCTCCGCCAATGATAAAATAGTAATCTGTATCAGGGTTATTTTGAGTTAAAGCTTTCATTGTGTCATAGGTATAACTTTTACCCTTACGTAACAATTCGATAGGCTCCACAGCTAAATTTTTATTATCCGCAATCGCTAGTTCCAACATTGCCAAACGATGTTTGCTATCGATCGTTTCTTTTTCATCTACATGAGGCGGTAAATAAGTAGGCATCAAATAGACTTTATCAAGGCCAAGCTGCTGCTGTACTTGGTCAGCCATCACTAAATGAGCCACATGAATTGGATTAAAATTCCCGCCTAATATTCCTACCTGTTTACGCTTTTGAAAAAGCTCAGCTTCTTCCACAATTACTTCTGCTTTTAATGCTGCATTCGTATTTGTCCCCATTTTCTTACCTCCAAGTTTTAAATTGCTTTAACTTCTTTAGAGATTTTTTGATATTTTTCGTTAGATGATGGTTTAAACAAAACTAATACGCGACCAATGATTTGAACGATATCGCAACGAATGTCTGCTTTTAACGCTTCTGCTACATCTTCAGCAATCTCATCAGTATTTTGTAGTAACGTGACTTTTATCAATTCACGTTTTTCCAAAGCTTCATTGATCTGTACCACCATCGCAGAATTCAAGCCGCCTTTCCCAATTTGAAAAATTGGTTGTAAATGGTGGGCTTGGCTACGTAAAAAACGTTTTTGTTTTCCTCTTAAATCCACTAAATTTCCTTCTTTCTATTCTAACATATGATTAAATCAAAGCTTTTCTTCTTAAAACATCTACGCCTTTTGGTGCCCATCCGGCAACGACACAAGGTTCTGTTACCGTGATCCAGCCAAGTCCTGCAAAGACAATATCTGTTTTTTCTTTGATCGAAAATTCAAAACGAACCAACTCTGGAAAATCTGCTACTTCATCCGGACGAGGTGGTTGTAATAAACCACCTACATGTTTGTCATAGAAATCATCTGCTGTTGCTAATTTTGTGCGGTGAATCGATAAATCATTCGACACATAGGCAATAAATGAACTACGTTCCCCTTGAATAAAATCAAAACGGGCTAAACCGCCTAAAAATAAGGTTTGCTCTGGATTCAGCTGATATACTTTTGGTTTTATTTCTTTTTGTGGCGCGATGATTTTCAGGTCTTTTTTACCAAGGTAATGCGCCATTTGATGACGATGAATGATTCCGGGCGTATCAATCAGGAAATGTCCGTCATCCAGCGGAATTTCTATTTTATCTAATGTTGTTCCTGGAAATTGCGACGTTGTGATGACATCTTGAACGCCAGCAGTCTGCTTGATGATTTGATTGATCAAGGTTGATTTCCCAACATTTGTTACCCCAACCACATAAACGTCTTTACCATCACGATATTTTTCGATCGTCTCAAGCAAGTTTTCCATTTCCTGAGGTTTCTTAGCACTAGTTAATAAAACATCGACAGGACGTAAGCCTTCTTCATGAGCACGCTCTCTCATCCATTGAATCATTTTGGGTTTCTTTAATGATTTTGATAGAATATCGACTTTGTTTCCTACCATCAATACTGGATTATCTCCAATAAAACGATGTAGTCCTGGAATCAATGAACCATTGAAATCAAAAATATCAACAACATTCACGATTAAAGCATCTTCTTTACCCAATCCATTTAACAAACGTAAAAAATCATCATCAGTCAATTGAACATCTTGAATGTCATTGTAATGTCGTAATCGAAAACAGCGTTGGCAATAAACTTCCCCTGTCTCCATACCTTTCTCAAAAGCAGCCTTTGGCGTAAACCCAAGTTCATCTGGCTGTTCTGTTTGAATGACTGCACCACAACCGATGCACTGAATTGCTTCATTCTCACTCATTCTAGTCCGCCTTTCCATATCATATCTGGATGTTTCTTCGCTAAATGTTTCATGATTTTTCGTTCAAAAAAGCGATTAATCTTTGTATTCCATCCATCAGTATCAACGATTGGACGAACTAAAATATTTCTAATGCCAGCTGCATTGGCACCTCGAATATCTGTCATGATCTGATCACCGACCATAACTAATTCTTCTGGTTTCATATTTAGTTTTTTCTCAGCTTCTCTGAATCCTCTTGTTGAAGGTTTCAACGCTCTAGATACATATTCTAAATCAAATTTTTCTACTACTCGTTTGATACGGCTAGATTTATTATTTGAAACGACTACAACTGGAATCTCGGCATTTTTCATTTCAAGAATCCACGTCAATAATTCTTCAGTTCCGTCTGGATTGTCCCAAGCGATCAACGTATTATCCAAATCGGTCAACACAGCTTTGATTCCTAATTTTTTTAATTGGTTCGGTGTGATTTTATAAATCGCATCGACCATCCAAGTTGGTTTAAATTTTGAAAACATAGTAACTCCTCTCATCTCCACGATGAACTTTCTCATAGTGAAAGGAGTACTAAGCTAGCACTCCTCCAATTTGTATTATACTGTATTTTACGGAAAAATTCTATAAATGCTCATCATAAGTTTTTATAAGTTTAGATGATAATAAAAAAACACACACGCTTTATTTATATTCAAAAAGGAGCAAACCTCACTCGGCCTGCTCCATTTTTTTATTTTCTTAATATTTGCGGAATCGCTGATAGCGTTTTTCCAGCAACATATCTATATCTAATTGCGAAAGCTCAGAAAACTTACTTATAAGTGCTTTTTGAATCATTCTATTGATTTTCGGTTGTTCCAACGCTTCACCATTCATTTCTTCAGGAATTACTCGATCAATGATCGTTAATTCTTTTAATTCTGTCGCCGTAATTTTCATTAACTCTGCTGCTTCTTTGGCCCGACTGCCGTCCTTCCACAAAATCGACGCAAAGCCTTCTGGCGAAAGCACAGCATAAATTGTATGTTCCAACATCCAAACTTCATCGGCTACCGCAAGCGCTAATGCTCCACCGCTTCCACCTTCGCCAACAATAATGGCAATGATCGGAACACTTAGATCAGACATTTCTATCAAATTTCTAGCAATTGCCTCACCTTCACCACGTTCTTCTGCTTCAATACCACAATAAGCTCCAGCTGTATTGATAAATGTAACAACTGGACGGCCAAATTTTTCAGCCTGTTTCATTAAGCGTAATGCTTTACGATAGCCCTCAGGATGTGGCGCACCAAAATTTCGTTCAATATTTTCAGGTAAGTTACGCCCCTTTTGAATTCCAACAACTGTCACAGGTTTATTTTCTAAGGTTGCAACACCACCTACAACAGCCAAATCATCTCCAAAATAACGATCACCATGAAACTCCATAAAATCATCAAAGATTGCAGCAATATACTCTAATGTAGTATAACGATCCTGTGCTCTGGCAAGGGTGACAATATCATTGGCATTTTTTTCCATCGCTATTTCCACCCTTTCATCGTATGAATCTTTATTAATTTACTTAGTGTTTCTTGTAATTGATTTCTCGGGACAATTTTATCGACAAATCCATGATCTAATAAAAATTCAGCTTTTTGAAAATCATCTGGTAATTCTTGTCGAATCGTTTGCTCAATCACTCGACGCCCAGCAAAGCCAATCAAACTTTGTGGCTCGGCTATTATAACATCACCATCCATGGCAAAACTAGCAGTAACACCGCCAGTTGTTGGATCAGTTAAGACAGTGACATAAAGTAGTCCTGCATTGCTATGACGTTTAAGCGCACCAGAAATCTTAGCCATTTGCATCAAGGAAAAAATCCCCTCTTGCATTCTTGCTCCACCAGAGGCAGTAAAAATAATCACTGGTAATTGTTGTTCTGTTGCTCGTTCAAAAAGACGAGTAATTTTCTCACCTACAACAGTTCCCATGCTTCCCATGATAAAATTGGCATCCATTACGCCGATCCCGATCTCTTGATCATCAATTTTAGCTTTCCCAGTTAAAACCGCTTCATGCAGTTCAGTTTTTTCCTGCATCTTAGCAATTTTTTCCAAATAATCAGGAAAATCTAATGGATCTTTTGTGACTAAATCTGTATCCCATTCTTCAAAACTCTTCTCATCTATCGTTAAAGCAAGACGTTCCCAAGCACCGATTCTAAAGCTATAACCACAATAAGGGCAGACTTTTTCTGCCCCCATATCTTTTGTGTATAACGTACGTTTACAACAAGGACATTTCGCCCACATATTATCTGGAACTGCAGGTTTTTTTACAGAAGCTTGGTCGCTTGCGCGATTCGGATTGATTCGAATGTAGTTTTTCTTTTTAAATAAAGCCATACACCTGCTCCTTTTTAATTATCGCTATCTGGTTCCCAATTTGGTAAGAATGTTTCTTGTAAAAAACTTGTATCATAATCGCCAGCCAGCACATTTTCATGCGTGATCAAATCTAGCTGAAATTCTGAATTCGTGATGATTCCCTCTGTTACGATCTCCTGTAAGGCCCGTTGCATTTTCATCAATGCATCTATTCTATCATTTCCATGAACGATTACTTTAGCGATCATCGAATCATAGTAAGGTGGGATCGTATAACCAGAATACATTGCACTGTCTACTCTTAAGCCCATACCACCTGCTGGAAGCAATAAATTCTTGATTTTTCCAGGAGAAGGTGCAAAATTAAAGGCAGGATTTTCAGCATTGATTCGGCATTCGATTGCATGACCTGTGATTGTAATATCTTCTTGTGCGTATGGTAATTCTTCACCTGAAGCAATTTTTAATTGTGACTTAACAAGATCAATCCCTGTAACCATTTCTGTAACCGGATGTTCTACTTGGATTCGAGTATTCATTTCCATAAAATAAAACTCACCTGATTTATCCATTAAAAATTCAATTGTTCCTGCATTCTCATAATGGACAGCTTTTGCTGCACGAACAGCTGTTTCACCTATTAACTGACGTTTCTCAGGAGAAATCGCGATTGATGGTGATTCTTCAAGTACTTTTTGATTATTTCTTTGTAAAGAACAATCACGTTCACCCAAATGAATCACATGACCGAACTGATCACCTAAAATTTGCACTTCGATATGACGAGCTGGATAAATAATTTTTTCTAAGTACATATCATCGTTGCCAAAAGCGGCTTTTGCTTCTTGCTGTGCTGAGGTAAAATGTTGAGGTAGTTCTTCTTTACTGAGCACCTTACGAATCCCTTTACCACCGCCTCCTGCTGCAGCTTTCAACATAACGGGATAACCAATATCATTAGCAATCGTTAGTGCCTCTTCAACAGAGCTTATCACACCTGTACTTCCAGGAATAACCGGAACATTCGCTTTTTGCATCAGCTCACGCGCATTAATTTTATTTCCCATAGCATCAATCGTTTCCGCTTTAGGTCCAATAAAGGTAATATTGCACTCTTCACACATTGCTGCGAATTGACTATTTTCTGATAAAAAACCAAAACCTGGATGAATCGCTTCAGCATTTGTTACAATGGCCGCACTTAATACACTTTGGACATTTAAATAAGAATCAGTCGCTTTAGCCGGACCAATACAAATCGCTTCATCTGCAAGTTGTGTGTGCAGCGCTTCTTTATCCGCTTCGGAATATACTGCAACAGTTTGTACACCTAATTCACGACATGCTCGAATGATCCGAACAGCGATTTCTCCTCTATTTGCAATTAAAACTTTTGAAAACATAGCTCACCTATCCAATCATAAAGGTCAATTCTGCTTCCGCTACTTTTTTTCCATTCACAGTCGCAGTTCCTTTGCCGATACCGGCTATTGATTTTACTTTCATAATTTCTACTTCTAACATCAACGTATCTCCTGGAACAACTTTTTGTCTAAACTTCGCTTTATCTATACCGCCAAAATAAGCTGTTTTACCTTTAAAATCAGGCATAGCCAATAATGCTACAGCACCCGCTTGGGCTAGTGCTTCAAGAATCAAAACACCCGGCATAACAGGTTCATCTGGAAAATGACCTTGAAAGAAAGGTTCATTGATCGTAACATTTTTCTTTGCAATCACTTTTTCGCCTACAATAATTTCTTCGACCGTATCCAACAATAAAAAAGGATAACGATGAGGAATAATTTCTTTGATTTCTTGAATATTCATCATTACACTCCTTTAGATACACGGAAAAGTGGTTGATTAAATTCAACAACATCTTCATTTTGTATCAAGACTTCCGTAATCACACCATCAACTGATGAAGTAATTTCATTCATAAGTTTCATCGCTTCAACAATACACACGACATCACCTTTTTTCACCAAATCACCAACTTGTTTGAAGTTTTCTTTATCAGGTGCCGGTTTTAAGTATACAATACCCACGATTGGTGAGATGATTTCTTCTGTATTTTCTGGTTTTGTTTCTGTTTTTACAGTTTCATTAATTGTTTCTTTTACTTCGATTGTTTGGCTCGTAATTTCTGTTTCGCCTTGGTTTGTATTCCCCTCAGTTACTTGATTTACTTCACCAGATGATGCTTTCTGTGTCACTTTATTTTTATTCATATAAAGACCAAACGATCCTTTTTTAAGATCAAATTCAGTTAGTGTCGATTCGTCAAACTGTGTTAATAATTCTTTCACTTCATTGATGTTCATCTTAATCCTCCCAACGTTTTAAACAAAGTACTGCATTATGACCACCAAAGCCAAAAGAGTTTGTCAATGCATAATCAAATTCATGTTTTTGACTTTCATTTGTGACAATATTTATTTCGATGGCTTCATCAAGTTGATCAATATTGATCGTTGGTGGAATAAATTGATACTGTAAAGCATTCAATGTTGCGATTGCCTCAATACCGCCTGTTGCGCCTAATGCATGGCCAGTCATACTTTTCGTACTGCTAACACGAACATCTTTAGATGCTTCTCCCAATGCAGTTTGAATGGCTTTCGTTTCTGCAACATCATTTGAAGGCGTGCTTGTTCCATGAGCATTGATATATCCGACTTTAGAAGAATCGATGGCTGCTTCGTCGATCGCTAATTTCATCGCTTTAGCCGCACCACTTCCGTCTGGTCTTGGTGAAGTCATATGATATGCATCACAGTTTGAACCGTAGCCCACGATCTCACCTAAAATCTTTGCTCCTCTTTGTTGCGCATGTTCTAAAGATTCCAGAACTAAAATCCCAGCTCCTTCACCCATCACAAATCCACTGCGGTCTTTATCAAAAGGAATCGATCCTCTATTTGGATTTTCCTCAGAAGTAACAGCTGTTAATGAAGCAAAACCTGCAATTCCGATCTCCGTAATTGAGGCTTCAGTTCCTCCTGCTAGTATCACGTCTGAATACCCATGTTTGATATTTCTAAACGCTTCACCGATCGAATTATTCGCAGTAGCACAAGCTGTGACCGTTGCCGTACATGTTCCTCTTGCCCCAACACGTAAAGCAATATTACCAGCAGCCATATTTCCAATTGCCATTGGTATAAATAAAGGCGCCACTCTTTTAGGACCTTTTTCACGCATTCGAATCACTTGATCTTGGATCGTCTGAAGTCCGCCGATACCAGAACCTACCATGACACCAAAACGATCAACATCTATTTGTTCGATATCTAGTTGACTCATTTCCATTGCTTCTAAAGCCGCATAAATACCAAATAGGGAAAATAAATCCATTCGTTTAGCATCTTTCTTTGCAAAATACTTATCAAAAGGAAAGTCATTTACTTCTGCTGCTAACGTAATACCCGTTTCAGTGGCATCAAATTTAGTAATCGGACCAATCCCGTTTTTTCCTGTTTGTAAACTTTCTAAAAAGGTTTCTGCGTCATTCCCGATTGGAGATGCTACGCCATAACCTGTAATAACTACACGATTCATTCAATCGCTCCTTTCAAGCTTGTTCATTAGCCATGCATGACTAATCCACCATCTACATTCAAAACTTGTCCTGTAATATATGGACTTTCTGCTAAAAAGATAGCTGCATTGGCAACATCTTCCACTTGACCAAATGATTGTAATGGAATTTGCTGATTCATTTGTTCTTTTACTTTATCAGATAAAATTTCTGTCATCTCTGTTTCAATAAAACCTGGAGCAATAGCATTACAGGTAATGCCACGTGCAGCAACTTCTCTAGCTACTGATTTAGTCAAACCAATGACTCCGGCTTTACTTGCCGCATAGTTAGCTTGACCAATGTTCCCCATTAATCCGACAACACTAGACATATTGATAATACTTCCACTACGTTGTTTCATCATTTTTTTAATAGCATGTTGCGTCATATTGAATGTTCCAGTTAGATTGATTTGAATACAACGAGTAAAATCTTCTTCTGACATTCTCAATAACAATTTATCATTCGTAATTCCAGCATTATTAACTAAAACATCAATTGATCCTAGGCCATCAACAACTGCTTGAATCATTTCTCCGGCAGAATTGAAATTAGCAATATCTCCAGAGACTCCAATACACTTAACATCAAAAGATTCTACTTCTGAAATCAGTTCAGCGCTAATTTCTCCACGCCCATTAAGTGCAATATTTGCTCCTGCTTTAGCAAAAGCCAACGCAACAGCTTTCCCGATTCCACGTGTGCTACCTGTAACAAACACATTTTTTCCTTTAAGTTCCATTCGTTACCTCCCGTTTAAAAGAGCTTCAGTTTCAGATAATGTTTTTTTATCTTCAACACGAGCTATTTCGATTTCTTTATCGATTTTCTTGATAAAACCAGTCAACGTTTTTCCTGGTCCAACTTCTATAATGGCATCAACATTCATTTTTTTTATTGTTTCAATACTGTCAGCAAAACGAACAGCAGACATTACTTGCTTTTCCAGTAACTCCTTAATATCCCCTTGTTCCATTACTTGTGCTGTCGTATTACTGATCACAGGAATCGTCATTTCTGCAAAATTGACTTTTTCTAATTCAATCGCTAATTTTTCAGAAGCAGGCTTTAGTAGTGCTGTGTGAAAAGGGCCACTGACTTTTAAAGGAATCATCCGCTTTACTCCAGCTTCTGTTAATAATTCTACTGCTCTATCAACTGCTGGTATTTCTCCACCGATCACGATTTGCTGAGGTGTGTTATAATTCGCGGGTGAAACGATGCCTAGTATACTTGCTTCTTGACAACATCTTTCAATCAATGAGCGTTCCGCATTCATCACTGCAACCATCTTACCAGTACCGGTCGGTGCAGCTTCCGCCATGAACTTCCCTCTCTTAGCAACTAATTGAACAGCTTCTTTAAATGAAATAGCACCACTAGAAACAAGCGCGCTATACTCTCCCAAGCTTAGTCCTGCAACAACATCTGGCTGATACCCTTTAGATTGCAGCAAACGATAAAAAGCAATACTAACCGTTAAAATCGCTGGTTGTGTATAAATGGTTTCATTAAGTTTGTCATTTTCAGTAAAACACAGCTCAGCCATATCATAACCTAGAACCTCACTTGCTTCTTGAAAAGTTTCTCGAACAATTTTCTCTTGATCAAATAACTCTTTACCCATACCACTATATTGAGCACCTTGACCACTAAATATAAAAGCTGTTTTCATTCCTTTACTCCTTTACGTTAAAAGCATAGTGCTTGTCCAATAAACCTATATATATTGATAAGTTATTACAACTAGATTTTCTATTTTAACCATCGGCGATATTCAGCCGACATAATTTCTTTTGTTTCACTGATATAAGATTCAATAATTTCTTTTGCTGTTTCTTCTTTTTTTATAAGTCCTGCAATTTGTCCAGCCATAATCGATCCATGATCTACATCACCATCAACAACTGCCTTGCGTAAAGCCCCTTGTCCTAATTCATCAAACTGTACAAGATTTGGTTCAGTTTTTTTCAATTCGATTTTTTCTAGTCGATCATATTCATTGGTCAACTTATTTTTGATTGCCCGCACTGGATGACCAAAATGTTGACAGGTAACTGTCGTATCCACATCTCGTGCTTTGATGATTCTGGTTTTATAATTTTCATGTACTGTACATTCTTTTGCTACTAGAAAGCGTGTGCCGACTTGAACAGCGTCTGCACCCAACATTAAAGCCGCTGCCATTCCACGACCATCACCAATCCCTCCGGCAGCGATCACAGGAATCGTTAGTGCATCTACAACTTGAGGTACAATACTCATTGTTGTTAGTTTACCAATATGTCCCCCAGCTTCCATTCCTTCGACAATTACGGCATCTGCGCCAATTTTCTCCATACGATTACCTAATGCAACAGAAGGAATCACTGGAATTACTTTAATATTATGTTCTTTAAAACGAGTCATATATTTGCTTGGATTTCCTGCACCAGTTGTAACGACAGGTACACTTTCTTCACAAACTAAATCCACGATATCTTGTGCAAATGGCGAAAGCAGCATGATATTTACACCAAATGGTTTATCAGTGATTTCTTTGATCTTTTTGATCTCAGCTTTAACAACTTCTTTTGGGGCATTACCACCTGCGATGATCCCTAGGCCTCCTGCTTTAGAAACTGCCCCAGCTAAGGAAGCATCTGCAATCCAAGCCATACCGCCTTGAAAAATAGGGTATTTAATTCCAATCAGTTCACATATCTTTGACTGCATAATTTACATCCTTCAAACTATAGAATAATTAATCAAAAAAGAGCTGGAACAAAACTCTATAAGTTCAGTACCAGCTATTCTAATTCCAACGAGCGGTGTGAAAAAGCCAGGCTCTTCAGCAATTGTTGAGAATCGCACAGAGCCTTGCTCATCCAACTTTTTAATTGACCTAATCGCTTTGATTATTATGCTTTTTGTTTTTCTACGTATGTTACTAAATCTTGAACAGTAGTGATACCATCTTCAGATTCAATTTTTATATCGAAAGCATCTTCGATTTCATTGATAATTTGGAATAGGTCTAAGCTATCCGCATCTAATTCTTCTTGAATGTTTGTTGTTAATTTTACTTCCTCAGGTTCTTTACCTAATTCTTCTACAATAATTGCTTGAATTTTTTCGAATACCATGTGTATATTCCTCCAATAATTTTCTTTTTTTAGTTTATATAGTCACAGTTTTACAGCGTCAAGAGGATAGAACCCCACGTTAAACCGCCGCCGTAACCTGTCAACACAATTTTTTGTTTGGAGCCTAGTTGAAGTAATCCTTTTTCCACTGATTCATCCAGTAATAACGGAATGCTTGCAGCCGAGGTGTTACCGTTATGTTCCATATTTGTGAGAAATTTTTCTCTTGGAACTTTGAGTTTTTTCGATATTTTTTCGATAATGCGTTTATTTGCTTGATGTAATAGTAAATAATCCACATCTTCTTCCATAATTTCACGAAGGTTGTTTGTTACATCATTCAATGAAAAATCATAAATATCTCTACCTACCATTTGCAGATAACCAGAACTTTCAGATACCCCAGTATAAAAGGGACTCTTATTTTCCAAATAACCAGAAGTTAATGATTTTGCTCTTTGACCATCAGCTTGTAGTTTTTCGTTTAGAAAATGTTCTTCATTACTTGTCTCCAATAATACACCCGCTGCTCCATCACCAAATAATACAGCCGAACTGCGATCGTTCCAATCAAGAACTTTAGATAACGTTTCACCACCGATGACCATACCTAATTTTTTCCCTGTACGAATCAATTTCTCACCCATACTTAATGCATAGACAAAACCAGTACAAGCAGCGCTGATATCAAAAGCAAAAGCCTGAGTAGCTGAAATGCTCCCTTGAACAAGACAAGCAACTGAAGGCGTACCATAATCTGGTGTCATTGTTGCAACAAGAATAAAATCTAAATCTTCTGCTTTTTTTCCAGATTTTTCTAATAGTTTTTCAGCTACTTTAATACATAAATTTGAAGTATTTTCATTCGTGACAATATTTCTTGAATGTATGCCTGTTCGACTAGAAATCCACTCATCAGAAGTATCCATCATCGTTGAAAGTTGATCGTTAGATACTGAATTTTCAGGAACATAGCGGCTGGTACAAGTTATTTTTGCATATTGGTTCATTTTAGTCCTCACTTTTACTTATATTCCTTTAGGAAATCATGAAGATTTTTCAATGCTTTTAATAAAGCTTGTTCTTCTACTTTGTCCATCCCATTCAAAATTTTCTTGACCATTTCTTTATGGAAGTGCTGATGAACACGAAAAAGTAGCTTTCCTTTTTTGGTCAAACCTAACTTGACTACTCGACGATCATCTTCACTTCGTATACGTTCAACATAACCTTTTTTTACAAGATTATTAATCGCTACGGTCAATGTTCCAACAGTGATCGACAATTCTTTTGCAACTTCTGAAGATGTTTTTTTCTTATACATTCCAATTGCTTCGATCGTGTGCATTTCAGTAATGGATAAGTCATTGAATTGCGATTTCTTCAATTCAGATTCTTCAATAGTCAAAATATCGTTAAAGACACTGACAAGATAATCGTTGACTGTTTCTAAATTAGGTTCCATTTGTGTGCACCATCCATATAGTTTGATTATCAAATCATTTGATGTTCAAACTATATCGTAAATAAAAAAGGATTGCAAGTAAAATATTCGATTTTTAATTTTTCTTAATCAAAAAATGCAAAAAATCAGCTATTAAGTATTGAAAAGATAATTTCAATTTAATTGTTTTTATTAATTTTAAATCATTAAATGGTCGTTATTACAGAATTCATTCATACTAAATTTGTTTTGGAAATCAAACTTTTTTATTCTTAATAAAATTAACACGATCACATCTTTGAAAATACTAGTAAAGAATTATTCTACTGCAAAAGTTCTAGGTTGAAATCATATCAGAAATTTGATTATCTATCAACTTATTAAATTTAGTTATATAAGGAATAATAAAATCACAGTACTTATTATTCCAAATAACAAATAAAATTTGAAAAAGAGGCTTAAAGAAAATCTTAGCATTTTTATTAATAGAAAACCAACACACAAGAGAGTTTTAATAGGTCTTACTTCACTTTATGATTACATAAAATCACTAAAAATTAAAATATCTATTAATTTTTGTTGATGCTAATGCACAAAAAATAGAAAGATTAAAATAAATTTTGATTTATTGTCAACTACACAAATAAAAAAATCCTGTGGCGTACAAAATTGTACGCCACAGAATTTTTGATTATTATCATTGATTTTGTTACCTACTCACTGAAATTTACTAATTATTGAATTAAATCATAAATTTCCATCGCAACAATATCAATATTATCAAATTGATAACTTTGTTGAGAATCAGTCTCTGTCAATTCAAATGTTTCAGTTGATTTATCATAGTTTACGATGCATTTTTCTGCACCTTCGCGTTCAAAACGACGTACTTGAATTTCATTGTCTGTTGCTTCAGTCATCGCTTCAAGTCGCTTGATAATCGCCACAAGTTGTGAATGTTTCATAAATGGGCCTCCCTTTAAAAACTAGTTCTGTATCATTGTATCAAAACATTGACTTTCTTGCATGACTTTTCGTCATTTTTTTTAATTTTTTTGCTGTTCTTTAATCTTTGACCACAGGCTTCTTTCCATCCGCCCACCAAAGTTTGATTAATGCTTGGGTTCCATCGTTCTCAAATCCTTTATTAGCAAGCTTTTCATACAATTCTGTAGCTAATTTCGTTGACGGCAGCTCAAGGTCCATTTTCTCAGCTTCATCTAAGGCGATCTTTAAATCTTTTATAAAATGTTTAACAAAAAAACCTGGAGAGTAGTTTTCTTTTAAAATTCTTACACTATAGTTGCTTAATGACCAGTTAGCAGCACTTCCACCGGATAACGTTTCGATGACCTTTTCTAAATTCAATCCAGCTTTATTTGCGTAAACCATCATCTCAGTCATACCCGTCATGGTTCCTGCAATCATAATTTGATTTGCCATTTTTGTATGTTGCCCTTTACCAGAAGTACCATGTAACGTAAAAGTTTTACCGAATGTTTTAAATATAGGCAACACTTTATCATAAGCCGATTGATCTCCACCCACCATGATTGTCAATGTACCATTTTTAGCACCCAGATCACCTCCTGATACAGGCGCATCTAATGCAACTCCGCCTAATTCATTCGCCTTTATAGCTATTTTTTTAGCCAATGTTGGTGTACTTGTCGTTAAATCAACAAGTATCTTATCTTTAATATCTTGTGAAAAAATACCATTTTTATCGAAATAGATTGTCTCAACATCTTTTGGGAAACCTACCATTGTAAAAATAATATCACTACTTGCAGTGATTGCTGCAGGAGTATTTTGCCAAGTCGCTCCTTCATTCACTAAATCATCTGTTTTACTTTTAGTTCGATTATAAACATTTACTTTCAATCCTTGTTTCATCATATTTCTGACAATTGCAGCACCCATGACTCCTGTTCCGATGAATCCAATTTCTGTCATACTCATAATCCCCCTATTGTTTGTAATAAAAAAACTTCTAGTCTTAGTATAAACCAAGACTAGAAGTTTTAACATTTATTTTCTTAACGACGTAAATTTGACTTTGATTCGTTCAATAGAAGCTGCAGCCTCTTTTTCTAAAGTAAGTTGCTCGTAATATTTAATCATGTCCTCATAAAATTCAAGCATTACGTTACCAAAATGAGTTGCTGATATTTCATAAAGCTTTTCTTTTAGAACAACGTCATTAGCTTTGATACCCGATTCAACATACTCAATAAAGGTTGGCGCAAAATCGGCATCCGTTTTAAACGTCCGTCCTAAGCTTTCATGATCAAATAAGTTATTCAAATAAGCATTTCCCTCAACCACACAAGGAACGCCTGACGCCATAGCCTCAGTATACGTCAATCCCTGTGTTTCTGAAGTTGAAGCACTGACAAAGTAATCTGCAGCCTTATAATAAATGGCTACCTGATCATTTGGTACTTCCCCAACAAATTGAATCTTATCGCCTATCTCTAATTCTTCACCTAAACAACGAAGTTTCTCAACATAAGGACCATCACCGACAACGACGAAACGAGCATTCGGAAAACGTTCAAAAATAGCAGGTAAGCCACTTACGATTGCTTGAATATTTTTTTCATAAGAAATACGGCTCAACGATAGCAACATCATATTATCATCCGTCAAACCTAATTCTTCACGAAGTGCACTTTTCATTTCTTCCGTAATATCAGGTCTTTCAAATTTTTCAATGTCGATTCCAGTTGGGATGATTCTCATCGTAGATGTTACGCCATAATCTTTTAATTTATCAATCACTCTTTCACTCGGACAAACCACACCCGTTGTGTGGTTCGCAAAGAAACGAGAAAAATACTTCACATGTGTTGGACGGACAACTTTTCCCTTTGCGATATAATGTAAATAATCCTCGTACATAGTGTGATAGGTATGAATAACAGGTACTTTAAGTTTTTTCCCTACCATTTTACCTAATAAACCTGCACCAAATTCTGTATGTGTATGAATCAAATCTAACTCTAATTCTTTAGCAATCAGGTAAGCATACCACATACCCCGTACAACAATTCTTCGATCCTTGAATGACACAAACGGAACACTGGGCATTCGAATAACATCTTCTTCAAACTCTTTTGCATTTGGATCAGTAGTTGTAAAAATATAAACTTCATGTCCTTTTTGTTCCAATTCATCTTTAAGTGTCTTAATAGATGTTGCAACCCCACTAACTTGGGGAAAATATGTATCTGTAAAGAAACCAAATTTCACTTTGTTCCCCTCCATTAATTCTAATTTTTCAACTTTATTTACTCAGTTTTCTTTAAAAATTAGCTATCTAGAACTTTCTTATACACTTTTTTTAGTTCATGCCCAATCCGTTCAATACTCTTTTCTTTTGCTACAGTATAACCCGCTTGGCATGTATTTTCTATTTTTCTCTCAACAAGTGCGTCTATTAAATAGGCAAAATCTTCATTTGTTTTCCCTTTATAACAATTTACTCGATCTTCAAGCCAACCATTATATACAGGAATATCCCTTACTAAAACTTGTTGTTCACTAGCTAATGCCTCCAAAATTACAATTCCCTCTGTTTCCTCATATGAAGGAAAGAAAAAGAGATCTGCTGCTGAATATGCGCCTTCAATGATGTCCCCTTTAATATAGCCAGGAAACTCAACATTTTTAGGATGTTCTTCTTTAACTATTGCTCTAATCGCTCTTGGGATAGAATACATTGGAGTGTGCCCAAACCAGATAAAACGGTATTCAGGAAATTTTCTAGCTATTTCAACAAAATCAACGATTCCCTTTCTTTCAAAATACAAGCCTACACAAATAATAACTTTTTGGTTTCCTTCTATTTTAAAATACTTTCTAAATTTTTCTTCTTTTTCTTCAGAACGCTCAAACCGATTCAAGTCAATCCCATTTGAAATTGAAGCGATGGGAACAGTTATTCCATATCCTTCTAATAACTCCTTAGAATAAGGTGTGGGTGTAATTAAATAATCTGCCTTAGAATATAAACTGACTAAGTATTTTTTGACTAAAGGAGATAGTTGGTTTGACCCAATGAATGAATTTCTAAAATCTTCTTCAGTCGAATGTGCATGATAAATAACTTTTTTACCCAATTTTTTTGCCTTATTTACCATACTATGGCTGTTGATTCCATAAGTATTAATATGTAAAATGTCATAATCAGTACAATCAGCATCTAGTGTATACTCTATTCCAACTTCAGAGAGCGCTCGTTTCTGATGGTCTAATGCTCGCCCTATTCCAGACTTCGCTAATATTTTTTCGCCTTCAAAATATAATAAAACCTTCACACTGCCCCTCCTAACTTCTTTAAATTATTATAACATAAATTAAATATTCATTACTCAAACTAAAGTCCTAGTTCAATAACACTTACATTTATTATATCAAAGAATAGCTTCATACAGGTGTTTTCCGATAAAATAGATTCTTCACATGACAAAACTGTTAGATGGAGATAATCAATTTTACCTCTTACTATCATTATTTCATCTTTTACTCATTCTATCAAATAATAAAATTTATTTTACTATAAAAGTAAAAAAAAACGAAAACTTATTCAGTTTTCGTTTTTTAACTCCGGCAGTAGGACTCGAACCTACGACATCATGATTAACAGTCATGCGCTACTACCAACTGAGCTATGCCGGAATAATCAGCGTGGCGACGTCCTACTCTCACAAAGGGAAACCCTTCACTACAATCGGCGCTAAGAAGCTTAACTTCTGTGTTCGGCATGGGAACAGGTGTATCCTTCTCGCTATCGCCACCACACTGGGTGTTGTTGCTATTCAATTGAGTGATTATTCACTCAAAACTGGATTGAAGTTGTAATCAAACAGTCCGATATACTTTTTTATTTCGTTTCTTTGGTTAAGTCCTCGACCGATTAGTATTGGTCCGCTCCGTACATCACTGCACTTCCACTTCCAACCTATCTACCTGATCATCTCTCAGGGGTCTTACTTTCTTAAAGAAATGGGAAATCTCATCTTGAGGTGGGCTTCACACTTAGATGCTTTCAGCGTTTATCCCTTCCCTACATAGCTACCCAGCAATGCCCTTGGCAGAACAACTGGTACACCAGCGGTAAGTCCATCCCGGTCCTCTCGTACTAAGGACAGCTCCTCTCAAATTTCCAACGCCCGCGACGGATAGGGACCGAACTGTCTCACGACGTTCTGAACCCAGCTCGCGTGCCGCTTTAATGGGCGAACAGCCCAACCCTTGGGACCGACTACAGCCCCAGGATGCGACGAGCCGACATCGAGGTGCCAAACCTCCCCGTCGATGTGGACTCTTGGGGGAGATAAGCCTGTTATCCCCAGGGTAGCTTTTATCCGTTGAGCGATGGCCCTTCCATGCGGAACCACCGGATCACTAAGCCCGACTTTCGTCCCTGCTCGACTTGTAAGTCTCGCAGTCAAGCTCCCTTCTGCCTTTACACTCTGCGAATGATTTCCAACCATTCTGAGGGAACCTTTGGGCGCCTCCGTTACTCTTTAGGAGGCGACCGCCCCAGTCAAACTGCCCACCTGACACTGTCTCCCACCACGATAAGTGGTGCGGGTTAGAGGGTTCATAACACAAGGGTAGTATCCCACCAGCGCCTCCACCGAAACTAGCGTTCCGGATTCATCGGCTCCTACCTATCCTGTACATGTGGTACAAACACTCAATATCAAGCTACAGTAAAGCTCCATGGGGTCTTTCCGTCCTGTCGCGGGTAACCTGCATCTTCACAGGTACTAAAATTTCACCGAGTCTCTCGTTGAGACAGTGCCCAAATCGTTACGCCTTTCGTGCGGGTCGGAACTTACCCGACAAGGAATTTCGCTACCTTAGGACCGTTATAGTTACGGCCGCCGTTTACTGGGGCTTCAATTCTGAGCTTCGCCGAAGCTAACCCATCCTCTTAACCTTCCAGCACCGGGCAGGCGTCAGCCCCTATACTTCATCTTTCGATTTTGCAGAGACCTGTGTTTTTGATAAACAGTCGCTTGGGCCTATTCACTGCGGCTGACCGAAGTCAGCACCCCTTCTCCCGAAGTTACGGGGTCATTTTGCCGAGTTCCTTAACGAGAGTTCGCTCGCTCACCTTAGGATACTCTCCTCGACTACCTGTGTCGGTTTACGGTACGGGCAGTTGTTTTCTCACTAGAAGCTTTTCTTGACAGTGTGACATCAGGAACTTCGGTACTATTATTTCCCTCCCCATCACAGCTTGTCCGTATAGAGTAAAGCATTTGACTCTACTCAAGACTTACTGCTTGGACATGCACTTCCAGTCGCATGCATTCCTTAGCCTCCTGCGTCCCTCCATTGCTCAAACAAAAACAACTGGTACAGGAATATCAACCTGTTGTCCATCGCCTACGCCTATCGGCCTCGGCTTAGGTCCCGACTAACCCTGGGCGGACGAGCCTTCCCCAGGAAACCTTAGTCATACGGTGGACGGGATTCTCACCCGTCTTTCGCTACTCATACCGGCATTCTCACTTCTAAGCGCTCCAGCCGTCCTCACGATCGACCTTCAACGCCCTTAGAACGCTCTCCTACCATCACACCAGAGGTGTGATCCACAGCTTCGGTAATATGTTTAGCCCCGGTACATTTTCGGCGCAGGGTCACTCGACTAGTGAGCTATTACGCACTCTTTAAATGGTGGCTGCTTCTGAGCCAACATCCTAGTTGTCTGTGCAACCCCACATCCTTTTCCACTTAACATATATTTTGGGACCTTAGCTGGTGGTCTGGGCTGTTTCCCTTTCGACTACGGATCTTATCACTCGCAGTCTGACTGCCGAATATGAATGAATGGCATTCGGAGTTTATCTGAATTCGGTAACCCGAGATGGGCCCCTAGTCCAAACAGTGCTCTACCTCCATCATTCTTAACTTCGACGCTAGCCCTAAAGCTATTTCGGAGAGAACCAGCTATCTCCAAGTTCGTTTGGAATTTCTCCGCTACCCACAGCTCATCCCCGCACTTTTCAACGTACGTGGGTTCGGTCCTCCAGTGCGTTTTACCACACCTTCAACCTGGCCATGGGTAGATCACATGGTTTCGGGTCTACGACTACATACTCATTCGCCCTATTCAGACTCGCTTTCGCTGCGGCTCCGGCTCTTCACCTTAACCTCGCATGCAATCGTAACTCGCCGGTTCATTCTACAAAAGGCACGCCATCACCCATTAACGGGCTTTGACTTGTTGTAGGCACACGGTTTCAGGATCTATTTCACTCCCCTTCCGGGGTGCTTTTCACCTTTCCCTCACGGTACTGGTTCACTATCGGTCATTAGGGAGTATTTAGCCTTGCGGGATGGTCCCCGCGGATTCCGACGGAATTTCTCGTGTTCCGCCGTACTCAGGATCCTCCTAGGTGTTGCCAACATTTCGTCTACGGGGCTATTACCCACTTTGGCGAACCTTTCCAGGTTCTTCGACTATCTTGACAGACTACCACATCGGAGTCCTACAACCCCAACAAGCAAGCTTGTTGGTTTGGGCTTTTCCCGTTTCGCTCGCCGCTACTCAGGGAATCGAATTTTCTTTCTCTTCCTGCAGGTACTTAGATGTTTCAGTTCTCTGCGTCTACCTCTATCCAGCTATGTATTCACTGAATAGTAACATCCTATAAAAGATGCTGGGTTTCCCCATTCGGAAATCTCTGGATCATAGCTCACTTACAGCTCCCCAAAGCATATCGGTGTTAGTCCCGTCCTTCATCGGCTCCTAATGCCAAGGCATCCACCGTGCGCCCTTATTCACTTAACCTTACGATCTTACGATCGGTTTTGTTTGGCTCGTTTCTCTAGCGATAGAGGCGTGACCAATAAAATAAGCTTCGAACTATTTTAATTAAAAAACTCATTCAACGCGGTGTTCTCGGTTTGTTTTGATTACTTTTATACTTCAATATCCAGTTTTCAATGAACAATAATTTAGTAACCCATTGGTTACTAATGGAGCCTAGCGGGATCGAACCGCTGACCTCCTGCGTGCAAAGCAGGCGCTCTCCCATCTGAGCTAAGGCCCCGTGGTACATATTAATTTAAGAGTAAACCTCTCAAAACTGAACAAAGTGTCGACGAATGTATAAGTTTCCGTAATATTCCTTAGAAAGGAGGTGATCCAGCCGCACCTTCCGATACGGCTACCTTGTTACGACTTCACCCCAATCATCTATCCCACCTTAGGCGGCTGGCTCCACAAGGGTTACCTCACCGACTTCGGGTGTTACAAACTTTCGTGGTGTGACGGGCGGTGTGTACAAGGCCCGGGAACGTATTCACCGCGGCGTGCTGATCCGCGATTACTAGCGATTCCGGCTTCATGTAGGCGAGTTGCAGCCTACAATCCGAACTGAGAGAAGCTTTAAGAGATTTGCATGACCTCGCGGCCTAGCGACTCGTTGTACTTCCCATTGTAGCACGTGTGTAGCCCAGGTCATAAGGGGCATGATGATTTGACGTCATCCCCACCTTCCTCCGGTTTGTCACCGGCAGTCTCGCTAGAGTGCCCAACTGAATGATGGCAACTAACAATAAGGGTTGCGCTCGTTGCGGGACTTAACCCAACATCTCACGACACGAGCTGACGACAACCATGCACCACCTGTCACTTTGTCCCCGAAGGGAAAGCTCTATCTCTAGAGTGGTCAAAGGATGTCAAGACCTGGTAAGGTTCTTCGCGTTGCTTCGAATTAAACCACATGCTCCACCGCTTGTGCGGGCCCCCGTCAATTCCTTTGAGTTTCAACCTTGCGGTCGTACTCCCCAGGCGGAGTGCTTAATGCGTTAGCTGCAGCACTGAAGGGCGGAAACCCTCCAACACTTAGCACTCATCGTTTACGGCGTGGACTACCAGGGTATCTAATCCTGTTTGCTCCCCACGCTTTCGAGCCTCAGCGTCAGTTACAGACCAGAGAGTCGCCTTCGCCACTGGTGTTCCTCCATATATCTACGCATTTCACCGCTACACATGGAATTCCACTCTCCTCTTCTGCACTCAAGTCTCCCAGTTTCCAATGACCCTCCCCGGTTGAGCCGGGGGCTTTCACATCAGACTTAAGAAACCGCCTGCGCTCGCTTTACGCCCAATAAATCCGGACAACGCTTGCCACCTACGTATTACCGCGGCTGCTGGCACGTAGTTAGCCGTGGCTTTCTGGTTAGATACCGTCAAGGTAAGAGCAGTTACTCTCCTACTTGTTCTTCTCTAACAACAGAGTTTTACGATCCGAAAACCTTCTTCACTCACGCGGCGTTGCTCGGTCAGACTTTCGTCCATTGCCGAAGATTCCCTACTGCTGCCTCCCGTAGGAGTCTGGGCCGTGTCTCAGTCCCAGTGTGGCCGATCACCCTCTCAGGTCGGCTATGCATCATGGCCTTGGTGAGCCGTTACCTCACCAACTAGCTAATGCACCGCGGGTCCATCCATCAGTGACACCCGAAAGCGTCTTTCAAGTCAGCACCATGCGGTGTCGACTATTATGCGGTATTAGCACCTGTTTCCAAGTGTTATCCCCCTCTGATGGGTAGGTTACCCACGTGTTACTCACCCGTCCGCCACTCCTCTTTTCAAGTGAGTGCAAGCACTCGGTAGAAAAGAAGCGTTCGACTTGCATGTATTAGGCACGCCGCCAGCGTTCGTCCTGAGCCAGGATCAAACTCTCATAATAAAAGTTGAACACAATCCGAAGATTGTTAAGCTCATTTGGTTGCTAGCATATTGCTTCGCTTTGTTAAAAATTGTTGTTTGTTTTTACCGTTGTAAAAACAACCTACACATTTGGTTCGTCTTACTTTGTTCAGTTTTCAAAGGTCTACTGTGTTACCTCGCAGCAACTTTTATATCATATCAAATCTTCGATTCGATGTCAACACTTTTTTTAAAAAAGTTTCAAAGTTTTCTCTGCTTGATGTTATCGAATGTTTCGCGACAACTTCATTAGTTTATCAGGTCGTTTGTTATTTGTCAACAACTTTCTTCCTGATTTTTCAAGTTTTTATAAACTTGAAATGTTATTCTATTTTTATCGTTTGGCGTATTTCATCAGTGCCTTGCGACAAGATATAATATAACAAGTTTTTCTTTATTGGTCAACCATTTTTTTTGAAAAAAACAAAAAATATTTTCCACTTTTTTTCGCTTATAAATCCTATTTTCGCCTTTAAGATGTTAATTCAATTTCACAGCTTTATTTCTGTTAAAATATCGTTTAATCACGATTGTTTTTTATACATGTATGAAAATAGTTCGAATTTATTTCCATTAGAATCTTTAGAACTTCCGACGTTTATGAATTCATTTCCTGTATAGAAGCGTATTAACTTCTGATTACTAGCTAAACAATCTAATCGTAACTCCGATACTTCATTCCTAAATTTTACTTTTAAAGCACTTAATAATTCTTGTCCGTAATCTTTTCCTCTGTATGAAGGACGAATGATTACACGATGAAGATAGCAGGCTATTTGATCGAATCCAATGTTTTCCCAAAGTAGTTTATCCCAATCTGTCGGTTTTACCCAAGCAGCTGTCATTCCTATTAATTGATTCTTATTATAGAAGAAATAGACTTCTCCCTTTGCAACAGCGTCTGCTAATCCATGTCTATCTTCCCCTTGTAAAACGTCCGACCATTGACTGCTACCTGACTCTTTTAGCCACTCAGCACTTTCCTTTAATAAAGACATTGCTAATTGCATTTCTTCTATTGATGCTTGTTTTAATTTCATAGTCATTATCTCCTAATACTATAGTGGAAAAAAGCCTAGCAAAACTAGTATTCAGTTTTGCTAGGCTTTTTAAAGTTGGAATAAAAGGCGCTCACTAGCAAATTCCTTTTATTTTTATGTATCTGTTTCGTTTTAAAACATCGGTACTCCTTCAATATCATAAGAAGCTAATAAGTTTTTTAATTCAGATGGTTTTTCCCATACATATCTATCATCAATCGTTGGGACTGCATGATCTTCATTCATTTCAAACACAAATAAGGGCATATTTTCTGCGTCTGTATGAGCATTTGTTAACTCAACTAAATTAATTGACGTTACATCTAGTTGAATTTCTTCTTTGAAAACTTGCAACATACTTGCTAATCCTGTCATTTCTTCAGAAACTTTTGTTGTAACAAACGCCATTGACTCACCAACTGGATGAACCAGAAACTTCTTAGAACCATCATTTAAGTTCAGCATAATCGTACCAGCGACTTTTTTGTTAGACAAAACATCCACCTCAATTAATTTTTGTTTTCAGAAACTACGGAAATTGTACCATATTTTCTGAAAAAAAACAGAATTATTTCTCAAGCAGTGCATCCATTGCCTCATCAGTCCAGACAGGGAGCTCTTTTTCTAACGATTCAAACCCAATTTTTTTATTTTTATTCGTGAAATACTTTTTACGTCGATGATTCGGTTGTTGCACTTGGGGTTCTAAAGTTCTCAAAGACAGGCTGATTTTTTTTGAATACTCATCGATATCAATTACTTGAACTTGAACTTTTTGTCCAACTGTTAATAGACTATGAATGTTTTTAGTATATCCTGCTTGCACTTCTGAAACGTGTATCAATCCTTGGACAGTATCGCTTAGCGAAACAAAAGCACCATAAGGCTGAAGACCGGTAATTGTTCCATCAAGGATCATCCCTATTTTGTATTCCATATTATTATCCTCTTTTCATTATTCCCAACTCATAAATTTTTCTCATTTAAAATGATATCATGTTCCATTAAAAAGTGCATGAATTTATTTCTACGATTTATATTATTTTAGCTCTTTTTGTTCATATTTCATTCAAACTCCATTATACTATAATTAAGAGTTGTTTAAGTAAAAAGATTTATCAATAGAAAGGAAGAGCTGAATGGTAGAATTTGATACAGTCTATAATCGTCGTAATACGAATTGCTCTAAATGGGATTCCATTAAAGATACTTATGGAGAAGATGACTTGTTACCTTTGTGGATAGCAGACATGGATTTCAAAGCAAACACACCCGTGCTAGATGCATTAAGGAAAACAGCTGAGAAAGGTATTTTGGGTTACTCACCTGCTCCTGATTCATTATATAAAACAATTCAAAATTGGCAGCAGAGACACCATGATTATTCAATCAGTAAAGAAGCAATTCTGTTCAATAGCGGTGTTGTGCCTAGCCTCTCTTTAGCTATTCAAGCTTATACTGAACCTGGTGATGCTATTTTGATTCATGATCCTGTTTATCCTCCGTTTGCCAAAGTTGTTGAACAAAATGATCGCAAACTTGTCCGCAGTCAATTATTAACGGATCACGAGCATTTTATTATGGATCTTGAAGGAATGGAAAAGCAGATTATTGCTGAAAATATTCGCCTTTTTATTCTTTGTAATCCTCACAATCCAGGAGGACGTGTCTGGACAAAAATTGAATTAGAGGCTTTTGGTAAATTATGTGCAAAATACGATATTCTTGTCATTAGTGACGAGATACACCAAGATTTGATCTTCGCACCTCATGTCTTTACAACTTTTATGAATGTTCATCCGACATTCAAAGATTTCTCTATCACTTTAACGGCAGCAACAAAAACATTCAACCTAGCTGGCATTAAAAATTCAATGATTTTTATTGAAAATCCTGATTTGCGGAAACAATTTGTTACGGCACAGGAACGAAATTTCCAGAATGAAATCAATATTTTTGGCTATGTGGGAACAGAAGCTGCTTACCAGTATGGTGATAAGTGGTTGGAAGATTTGCTCGTTTATCTAAAAGGAAACATCGATACGGTTAGTGAATTCTTAAAAGCTGAACTTCCCACTGTCAAAATGATGCACCCGGAAGGAACTTATTTGATTTGGCTAGATTTTTCTGCTTTTAAATTGACTGATGCACAGCTACAAAATCAACTCATACACAAAGGGAAAGTTGTTCTAAATCCAGGAATCAGCTTTGGCCCTAACGGTACACAACATATGCGCTTGAATGTAGCTTGTCCAAAAGAAACACTATTAGAAGGCCTCCTTAGAATAAAACGTTCTTTTGAATAATTATAAAAAGAGCCCGAGACAAAACTAAAAATCAGTTTTGTTTCAGGGCTTCTATCTGAATAAAAGGCGAGACAAAAGCAGCTCCTTCTTATTTTCCGGAGCTAAACGCTTTTGTCTTGGCCTTTTTTAGTCAGTCACAAAATTCTTATTCATTAATTTCTATTTTATCAATGACTACATCAAATGTCGGACGATCTTGAGAATCTCTTTGTACTCCACCGATTTCATCCACTACATCCATACCTTCTACTACATGACCAAAAACCGTATGACGGAAATCTAACCAAGGTGTTCCACCTTTTTTATAAGCTTCGATCACTTCTGTTGGAAAACCAGCACCTTCTAATTGACCAAACATATTGGCTGGTACATTTTGGTTGTTTACGATAAAGAACTGACTTCCATTCGTATTTGGCCCAGCATTTGCCATCGATAGTGCGCCACGTAAATTAAAGACATCTTTAGAAAATTCATCTTCGAATTTCTCACCGTAAATACTTTCACCACCCATACCTGTTCCTGTGGGATCTCCCCCTTGGATCATGAAATCTGGAATTACACGGTGAAAAATTACGCCATCGTAATATCCTTTTTTCGCTAATTGAACAAAGTTTTCAACTGTTTTTGGTGCATGTTCTGGAAAAAGTTGAACCATAATGTCTCCGCGGTTCGTTTTTATCAAGGCTTTAGGACCTTTTGCATTTGCTAAATCTAATTGTGGAAATTCTGACATCGTTATTTCCTCCTCGTTAATTTTTACTTACTTATAATATCATAAACAACTTCACTTGAAAATTCTAATATCTTTGCTACTCTTTAAAGATAAGCTTTTTTCACAAACTCTTACTTGCTTTTTTCTGTTACAAGTGCTATTTTGTGAAAAACGATATACTACATTTTTGGTTTCATTTCATATAGATGAAAACTTTTTTATTATAGAAACTGGAGGAAATTTTGATGTCTGATTCAAAAAACATTTATGATCTAACCATAGTCGGTGCAGGTCCTGTCGGTCTTTTCGCTGCTTTTTATGCAGGGATCCGTAAGGCGAAAACAAAAATTATTGATAGTTTACCCCAACTCGGCGGACAATTATCAACCCTATATCCTGAGAAATATATTTATGATGTTCCCGGTTTTCCTGCAATTAAAGCCAGCGAGCTAATTGAAAATTTAGAAAAGCAAATTGCTCCTTTCGCACATGAAACATGTCTGGAAGAAGAAGTGAAGAATTTAGTTCAAGAAGATGGTTACTTACGTATCGAAACCTCAAAAGGTATTCATTATTCTAAAGCAGTCATCTTCGCTATCGGAAATGGTTCATTTCAGCCTAGACGTCTAACCATTGATGGTGCTGCAGAGCTTGAAGGGAATCACGTTCATTATTATGTTACAGATATGAACAAATTTTCTGGAAAAAAAGTTGCAATAGCAGGCGGCGGCGATTCTGCAATCGATTGGGCTTTGATGTTAGAACCAATTGCTGAAGAAGTTTCGATCATCCATCGTCGTCCCGATTTTCGCGGACATGAACATAGTGTGGATAATTTAAAAAACTCTGAAGTATCTATCTACACACCTTATATTATCGATCAATTATTGGTAGAGGATAATTCATTCAAAGGCATACAATTGAAAGAAACAAAAGCAGATAATTTTGAAAAGCTGACTTTGGATTCTTTGATCATCAATTATGGGTTTACTTCATCTTTGAGTCACTTAAAAGACTGGGGATTAGACGTAAGTCGAAACGCAATCGAAGTCAATTCGGATATGTCTACAAACATTCCCGGTGTTTATGCCGTTGGCGATATTTGTAATTATGACGGAAAAGTAAAACTAATCGCAACAGGATTTGGTGAAGCACCTACAGCCGTCAACAATGCCTTACACTTTATTAAACCAGATACAAGAACTCAGCCGATGCATAGTACTAGTTTATTTGAAGGAAAAGAAGCGAATAAGTTTTAATAGATAGTAGCTAACATCGTTTAGCTAAAAAAGGCTAGGAGCAAAAGCAACTCCTTCGGAAATAAGTTGAAATTCACAAAAATTTCCTCTTATTTCTCGAAGTTAAACGCTTTTTGTTCCTAGCTTTTTTTAGGGATCAGTTTCCCATTTCTTCTTGCCAAAGCAAAATAGCTTTCTTGACATTAACAACTAGATCTTCTGGTGTGGCACCTGTAATTCGTTCTCCTTCAAATAAAACAAAGAATGTTTGCGCACAAAGATCACACTCATTCATACAAGAATAAGAAATCACATCACCATTTTCTTCAATAAACGGATCGCTTAACAACAATTCTCCGCCTTTAGCTAAATTTTGTTCACAACATTCTATTAGTGGATTCATTGATCTTCTCCTTGCATTTTTATCTTTAGATAGTATACCATTGATATATTCTAAATTTAAAAATGACGCATTGGAGGTTTTTTATTTTGGTAATAGAAGGTAAAACGTTAGAGAAAGAGGCTCGTCAATTACTGAAAGATCGTGGTGTTGAAATGAACGATTTAGCAGAACTAGTTTTATTTTTACAAAAGCCATACATGGAGTATCTTGATCTTGCCACTTGTATTGAACACGTTGACAGTGTTTTATCAAAACGTGAGGTTCATAATACGATTATTACGGGTATTCAATTAGATATTTTAGCTGAAGAAAAAAAATTGCTTCATCCTTTACAAGAGATTTTAGAAAAAGATGAGGGACTTTATGGTATTGACGAAGTTTTGGCACTTTCGATCGTAAATGTTTATGGTTCAATCGGTTTTACAAATTACGGCTATATTGATAAAGTAAAACCTGGTATTTTGGCCAGATTGAATTCTCATGAAGGACCGCAAGTTCATACGTTTTTAGATGACATTGTCGGTGCTATCGCAGCAGCTGCAGCTAGTCGTTTAGCTCATTCTCAACCTGAAAAAAGCAGTATCACACAATAATAATAATACGAGAAAAACCTTAGTATACCAAGATGAGTCGGTAAGTATACTAAGGTTTCGGCTTTTTTATATTTTTGACAGCTTTTCAATTGCGTCCGAAGTAACCCTTATATTATAATAAGTTTAAAGTATACGACATACTCATATACTTATGTTTAAAGCTACCACTATAGGCAAAAAAGAGTTTATTCTGATTTAATGAGCACATTTCTTCAATCGTTTGATTTTCTTCCCCAAAAGATAAATCAAAACCTATAGTGGTAAACTTTATTCAATATACCCTAATTCGTTAATTGAGACTTGTCTTAAACGAGTCTACAAAATTGACAAGGATATCTACAATAAGAGATAGAAGTAAAAAAATAAAAAACGGTATCAGAATTACTTCCAATACCGTTGTATCGTTCAATAAGTAAACGCTGGCATGTTCATCCTCTCCTGTATTTTTGGCTCTATACTTTCTGATGTTGGTGAGAAATCACCGGCATCTTTTTTTAATGCAAAATAATAGAAAAGACATCCCGATATCCTTTAGAATTAAGTCGACTAAAACCAATTAAAAGGAGGAAATCAAGATGTCTTACACCAATCTTATCAAAAATACCTTAGATATTCTAGACTTAAACATTACTTTTACTGAAAATTCTTTAGAAAAAGAACGCATTAAGGGACGAATTTGTCAGGTATTTTCTGGTACATTAGACTATTTAGCCCACTCCTGTCTTCATTGTGGAGAGAAAGAAAAAGGAAAGATTATTCGTTGGGGCTATACGACTTGTCTTATTTTAATGAACGATGTGTCTGAGTATCAAACGTATTTACGCTTGAAGAAACGCCGTTTCTTCTGTTATTCCTGTGAAAGAACGTTCGTCGCTGAAACAAGTCTGATCCAAAAAGGGTGTTCGATTTCTAAGAAAGTGAAGCTATCCATTGCCGATCGATTAAGAAAGGTCACGTCTATGAGTGAGATTGCGCGTCAAAAGAAGGTCTCTGTTTCTTCTGTCTATCGCGTCTTGAAACAATTTTATGAACCGAAAAAAATCAATCGCCTGACCTTGCCTGAAGTCCTTTGTTTTGATGAATTTAAATCGGTTAAACAGGTCGCTGCTTCTATGAGTTTTATCATGATGGATGGTCAAACAAAGCAGTTAATTGATGTCATTGAAAACCGTCAATTGTCCTTTTTACAACGTTATTTTTCACGATTCTCTTTGTCTGTTCGTGAACGTGTAAAATATATCGTTTGTGATATGTACGCTCCTTATTTTTCTCTCGTCAAAAAATTGTTTCCTATGGCTCAGATTATTCTCGATCGCTTTCACATTGTCCAACACATTGGACGAACCTTTTTAAAACACCGCATTCAACGAATGAATCTGTTTCTCCAGAAAGGAACTGTAGAGGCAAAAAAATATCGACACTTGAAGAAGTACTGGAAACTTCTTCAAAAGAACCAATCGAAGCTCGATTTTGAAAAACGCCAATGGCGTCCTTCTTTCCGCACCTATTTAACAGAAACAGAACTCGTTGATCGACTCCTTGCATATGATGAGGAGTTAAAATCTGGTTACACCTGTTATCAGAACGTTCTTTATGCGGTACAAACACGAGACTACACAAGATTCCACTCGCTATTAGAACAAGATTGTTCTGGACTTCCCGTCTATTACCAAACAGTTTTTTCTACCTTTAAGAAAGTTCAAAATGAAATTAAGCATGCTCTAGAATTATCCTATTCCAATGGCCCATTGGAATGCTTGAACAACCATATCAAAGTGTTAAAGAGAAATGCGTATGGGTTTCGTAACTTTTATAACTTTAAATTGAGAATTGCTTTATGCTTTGGTAACGTTCTTTTTCAGCCAAATAGAAAAACCTAGAGGTATTTTCCTCTAGGCCTTACAATAATTGATTTAATTCTTTGGATTTTCTTCACCAACATTAGTTGACAAAGAGCCGTATTTTTAGGGGTAGATATTTTCCTAAAAATTGAGTACAATAAATCATGTCAGTGCTTTTGCATTGACGAGGGCAACTTGATTGGTCAGTCTCTTGACTCATCAGGGCTTCGTAGTTTGGCGGCCACCAAACTGTGAAGTGCCTTTTTTTATTTTATTATTTCACTTCTATCCTGTACTTATTGTACAAGATGAGTGAATGTTTCGTCAATGCTGATTGTGCTTTATTTTTTCATTATAAATCGATTATTCTTTAAAGAAATCGTAGGTAAAAGACTTTCATTCTACTTTTTTGTCAGTAGACATTCTTATTAACTAGCTTGAATTTACTTTCGTTTCCTTTTAAAACAATTATTCAAATCATCAATTTGTTGATACCGTCATTTTAAGTGCTTGTAGTGCATCGAAATGTTGAATCGTGTATACTGTTGTTCCTCTTTGCCAAACAACTGAATTATTTTGATAACTATCACTTGTAGTTGTTGTTAAAGATAGTTGGCCAACATTTTGAGGTGCTGGGAGCATCGCTGTTTCTAAATAAGCTACAGCTTCTTTAGCTAAAGGTTCAGCTTTTTCTCCCCCAACATTTGAAGCTCTAACGACCATACTCCAATTTCCTTCTTGCCATGATAAGAAACTAGAACCTGCAGCTCCTTGTTGATACCCCGTAATACCGTAACCTAAATCAACCTGTCTTCCACCGTTATCAATGATTTGATTGACCGCATTAGCTGCTGCAGTAGTTGAATCATAAGATTTTTTTTCGAAAGAAGCGATTGGTTGCAAGTCGTTGACGGCAAGATCATTGACCGCGATCGCACGATTTTCAGCATAATATAAGAGTCTAAAATTCCCTTGATCAGCTGTACTTGTCGTTGCTGCAGTCAAATACTCCGGAGTTTGGCTTGTTAAGATTGCTTGTGGTAGTTGATCGTTTGGAAACTCTTTATTTAACTGATTTAAAACCGCCTCTGCTTGTTTTGCTGGTGTATTTTTTTCTGATTTAATAGTAGATTGGCTTTCACTTGTCTTTGTTTCTGACGAGGATGATTTTGTTGCGCTTTGGCTACTAGATATTGTAGTCGTTTGACTAGTTTTTTCAGTTTCCTTAGTTGAAGTTGAACTTTCAGTGGTCTTATCTTTTCCGCCACAGGCAGCCAAGGATAAGCTTGCAAGTAATATAAATGAATAAATAAATTTCTTTTTCATAATTTTTCCCCCTAGGTATTTCCTTACTACAGTTTATCATTAAATAATGGAATACTCACTTCATATGACTACTCTCTTTATTGGGCTATTTACGAATGAATAAATAAAAAAGAAAACACCTATTTCATGTTTGAAGCATCTAGTGTATAAAATACCATTTTCATGGACCCTGAATGCTTACCTATTTCTTTTTTGCCAATAGATACATATCGTTCTAAACGATTTCAGTTTTTATCTTCTAAGTTTTTAGATAAATTTTCAACTAATTTCGTCAATTCATCCACTTTGTTATTTAACTGTTTTATATCTTCATTCTCTGGTTTGTCTTTCTTTTTATTCGTCTTTTTACCTCTAAAATAGTTCGTTATTGTTGAGGTCAGCATACCAATGAAGCCGATACCAAATAACATTGTTATCGCAGCTATAATTTTTCCCCATCCCGTTTTTGGTACTATATCTCCGTAGCCCACTGTAGTCATAGTTACAATGCTCCACCAAATACTATCTTCATAACTAATATTTTCAACTACACTAAAAAAACCACTACCTACAAACACAATACAGGCACTAGCATACAATGCATATATAAACCCATTTCTATATAAGATACTGTTCTTATTATGACCTAACTTTGCCAACAAATTTACGATTCTAAATATTCTATTTGATTTTGCTAAAATGCCGATATTTAAAAGACTTAAAGGAATGATTGCGAATAAATCAAATATATTCTCTGTAAAGTACTTTCTCTTATTTGTTGCTAGTAAAAATCTTACTAAATAACTAATAGTGAATAATATTAGTATAGAAGTGTCTATTAGATTATAGGGAAAGCTACTAATACTAATTACACCGGCTAAACTTAATATAAAGAGCAATATCCAAAAAAAGGTTAGGATAAAATCACTTACAACGTATAATTTATGTATCGTCTTTTGGCTCAAATCAGTTCATCTCCTCTAAAGCTATATCACTATTTGGTAGTATAAAAAATCTCACAATTTCATTTTACCATCTTCTTTATGTATATGGTTAATTTAAAAATGTGACTGCTGTCAATTTCGTTTACTGAGAGCTAATTTCAACTATGTAAAAAATACCATGTACCTTCTTTTTGAAACGGTTCTCAATATTAAAAAATTTGTAATCATATAGAATAATAATCAAAGGAGGTATCTGCAAAAGCCATCTTCTTATAGTCTTCAAAACTTACATCGTCGATTTGTTGCTTCATCTGATTATATTCTACATGAAGATAGTTCGGTAATGGCGTTTAATTTTATAAAAATCATAAGAGTATTTTCACTAAATACATGTTCATTCATTTAGTAACTTTCTCTATGAACCTAAAAATCATAGCCAACTAGTTTCAGCGGTCAATACTAAATTAGTCGGTTTGGAGGACGAAACATTAGAACATATTCTAGCGATTTTAAAATCTTTGAATGATAAATAATATAAGCCACTAGTAATTGACTTGAATGAGTCAGTGCTAATGGCTTTTTGATTTATCAAAAATGTGATCAATTTTTGTTCACGAGATTAAAATAGACAAAAAAGAGAACGCCTATTCCATCTTCTAAACGTCTAAAGACGCCGACAGAATACCGTTCTCGTGGGTTTGGCACTCAATTGGTCGTAAGGGAATCCATCCCTCTTTTCAATGTGATTCAATATGCTATATTCAGCAGTAAATAGTAGTTTTTTCTGTAATTCAAATTAAATAGGTTGTAATAACTTTAAACGAGTTTGTATTCAAATTCGTATTCAAAATTTCGATATGGAGATGGTGAGAAGTATATTTGTATAAAGTTTGGTAAAACTTAATGATAATATGGAGCATAGAACTCTACTAGTATCTAAAGTATCCTTTTTTATGTCATACTTGCTGACACAAGAAGGGATACTTTAAATTTATTTTTGTATTTCAAATAGCTAGAAATTTTACAATACTAAATCTCCTATTATAAAATTTCTTTTAATGAGCTGAATGTCTTTCCCAGAAACAACAATAGACTTAAACTCTAATCCTTTATACATTCCATATCTTGCTACTTAATACTTAAGTTACAGTTAAATCTTTACTTTTAACCAGCTAATTATCTTATATATCAAGAAACACTACGCTATAATTTTTTAATTATCCTTACAACTTGATTACGTAATTCATTAATTAACAATTAAATACGCTAAAACTACTTTTTTATCCTAAATTTTTGTTACTGCATTACATAGTTGATTCATTTATGAGATTAAAATATTAACAGCATTCCAGTCACATGATATAGTTTTTCAGTACATAGATATTTTTTAACTGAAATTGTTGCTTGCTCTTTTTTTAAACATGTAGTGTTAATATTTATTTCCTAATCATAAAACCATTATTATTATTCGAACAGATAACTTAATTAATTCATTTCTTTAATTTCTACACTTTCTGCTAACACCCATCCATTCAATCCATAAGAAGAATATAATACTTGATAGGTCATGTGCTCTTTCCTTATTTCCTCTTCCAACTCTTCTAATGAATTATACCTCATTGGCCATACATTTTTTTTCCCTTGAATCAATAATTCTTTATTCTCTATAAAAAATTTATCTAAAACTCTTTCTTCTAGGTCTAAGATAATACTATAGGGCATTTCATCATAAAATTTGTAGCATAGAAAGTTATGGAATATAATTTGTTTTTCTTTCTCATCATCAGATATATTCATAACTATATCCTTACTTTCAAAATTTACAAAATAGCTTTTTATTTCATAGTCATGTACCATATTCATTTCTACCATTCTCCTTTTTGTCTGGGTATTTTTTTATTCCAATCCCACTTATGTCTATGAGGGAATTCATGTGTTCCATCGTCAGGGTGATTGTAGTCTATATCTTCAATCGGTAGACCATCTGGTCCATAGTATCTTCTTTGTTTTACTGAACCGTCATCATTTAATAAGTCAGCGGATGAGTTTGGTTCGCCCTCTTTATCCAGATTTCTTTTCTCTGAATCAAAGACTTTATGTTTCTTAGCAGGTTTTCCTTCTTCACAACTTTTATCTAGTTCAGCAGTCTCATCAATCGCATTGATGGTGGGTACATTATTTATTTTATCCAAAATAGATTGTCCTACTTTAATAGTTCCTGCACCTTTTCTAATTATATCAATACCTTTACCTATTTTACCAATGTTTCCTAATATCCCACCAAAAGCGGGTGACAATGGCATTTCATTTCTCATTACTTTTACTTCTTCAACTTTATATTGGTCTTTTCCTAGATAATTTTTGCATTTTTCTAGTTGATTATAGAGATTAGGATGAGCATTTGGTGATACAATTTTTCCATCTTTCATTAAATACCAATTTTTTTTAGTTCCTAAGGTACTACAAATAATAGTATAACCATTTAAACTTGCAATTGTTTGTTTCATTTCTCGATTCTTCGCTTCTTGTTTCATTTTCTCTCGTTGTTGCCATCGTGCATTTATAGGGCTTGCCCATGTCATGTTTAACCGACCGATGTCAAAAGTTCCAGAAGCTGAATTCCATGCTTTGCAATCCTTAACCTGTGCTAAACCATTATTAAATTCTTGCTGACAAGCTTCATATTCCGCAAAAATACTGGCTGAACGAGCATTATACGCATGGAATTTCTCCAATTGTTCTCTCTTCTTGGAAATAACATCACAAGCATTCATGTATCGTCGTTCCAAATCTGGTCGCATGGTTTTAGCCACATGCATTTGTCTTTCTAATTCTCGTTTTAATTGTTCAAACCGCTGAATTTGGCTTTGAATTTGGTCTTCATCTGTATCTATACTACTAACCATTCCTTGGTACTCACTTAACAATCGTTTATGGGCACTTTCAAGAGCTTCACCAGTTAAAATAGCAGACCGACAAATTGGTGTATAAACTGTCCCAAAATAACTTTTTGCTGAATCATAAGCTTTTCCTGATAAAGGTGCAGATAAAAATTGTGAAATACTGCTTTGTAATGAAGAAATGGCCTGACTCGCTTGCTTATTCATTCGAGAGGCTTCATTTCCCTGTTGCTGTATCTCTCCTACATAAAATTTTAACCCCATCCTACTGCTCCTTTTCTTTCACTTGCTCTTTTCTTTGTTGAATGTACAATTCTTCTTCTTTATCAATCAGTTGTCTTCTAGTATTTTTCAGTTTATCTTCTTGTTCTTCCAATTGCCGTTGTGCTTTTTTGGCTAAAGAGAAACTATCTTCTCCTTTATTTTTGAAATACTGACGCTCTTCTGGAGGACTTGTTTCTACCACTTCTGCGTAAAGACGCTGTTCCTTTTGTTGTAAAGCGAAGAACTCTTCTTGTTGCTGTTCAACTGAACGAATTTCCACTCTAATCCTATCTTGTTCATCTTGAACTTGACGGATTTTTGTTTGATAGTTTATCTCCATTATTTGAACCAGCTCCCTAATGAATTGGATTGAAATTGTTGAGAAGCTTGTTGGTCAATCACAGCAAAGTCTTTTGCAACAGAATGAATCGCATTGCCTGCCGAAACAATACTTGTAGATAGTTGTTTTAATCCTTTTCCGTAATTTATTGTGGACGTTTTTGCTAGTTCATTTCCAGCAACATTGGTTCTAGATGCTACACTAGTAGAAGCATTGATACTATTTAAGGCACTAGCAGATTTGCTAAATGAAGCGGATACACTGCCTGCAACAGTTGTACTACTTTTAACACCCATTCTAATTCCTCTTTATCTTTATAAACATCACTTATTATCTTATTTAATATCTAATTATATCAAATTTCCTATTTTTATGTTTTATTTTTTTATCATTTTTCGTAAATTATTATTTTTATTTATAATAGCTATCTACTACCTTATAAAATGTTATATAACTGATTGTCATTCATTACCAAAACTACTCATAATGGTATTTACAACCTTTTGTAATCTAGATAAAAAAGAGATAATAAGTATTTATACTTACTACCTCTAATTTGTCGTTGTTAAACTAAGTTATTTATCGATTGCTGTAATGCAATAGTGGCATTATCAATATCTAATTGATTAGCATCTAGGTTATCATATACATATTTGCATCTGCAAGTTTAATCATTAATACCGACCAGCCATGCACACTATAATTTGATTCCTCTAATGTTAATGCTAGATTGTAAGCTTCTTTTAGTTTTTCTTTATCAACTGTTGATTCTTCTTCTGTTTTATTTCTGACACATATACATTTTCTAATTTTTCATCATTGATAAAGTAATTAAGATATTTTTTGTATTCATTCAAAGTTTTTGGTTTATTATGATTTAACCGTTCCTTATGCCACTTATCCAATAAATCATCAAATGTCCCTAATATTATTACATTTTTTTCTATTGCTCCATATTTATTTTTTTCTTTTTCTAATTCTTCTTTAGTTCTTTTTTCGCCCCATATATGACTTCTTTGGTCTTTTCTAGGTAGATTCCTATTTTTCGGGTCTCTATATGATATTTTGGCTCTCCATAGACCATTTTTTAATACTGCTTTAGACATACTTGCCATTTTTAAATCCCCTCCTTTTAGACCATACTACCATCATTTTCTTACTCTTTAAATAGGTTTATTATCAGGTTTTCAAAATGGGAATTGCTCCAAATGTGCTCCAAAAGCACAAAAAAAGATACCACGCACACTCTTTTCGAAACGTCTTTCAACGCCAAGAATGCACTGGTATCTAGGGTTTGGCACCCAATGGGTCGTAAGGGGCTCGAACCCATGACCCGCTGATTAAGAGTCAGCTGCTCTACCAACTGAGCTAACGACCCGAATAATTTAATACTTAAGTATTGTAGCACTTGAAAGGCGTTTATTCAAGAGGAAACATCAGACACAGTGAAATAAATTACAAGTATTTTATCTCACTGTATCGGACTCTTTTCACTTTTCTGCTTCTTTCTTCACAGGACATGTGGTGTGGCAATCATCACAGCTCTTTCCTTTACGGATTCGAGAAAAGACGACATACCCCGCACCGCCAAAAATCAAGACTGCTAAAACAAACGTCGACATGTTCTTACCCTCTTTCTATAGTTGCCATTGTGATTACTATCTCTTCTTTTTCTTTTGGTTTTCTAGCTAAATAATAGCCTATAATGATCAGCAGTAATGACGCAATAAATATACCTAAACCAATTTGCCCTTGCTCAAAGAAAACATGCCCAAATTGATAAATAATAAAGCTGAAAACGTATGCTAGACCACATTGGTAACCAATCGCACCCCAAGTCCACCTCCAGTCACCCATCTCTCTACGAATCGCTCCAATAGCCGCAAAACAGGGTGCACATAACAAATTAAAGACCAAAAATGAATACGCTGCGACCGGTGTAAACGCACCTTGTAATGCAGACCAAACCTCTACACCATCTTCAGAGACTTCGCCTAAATGACCAAACAAAATCCCAAATGTACCAATCACATTTTCCTTTGCCACTAAACCTGTAATCGTAGCAACCGCGCCTTGCCAAGTTCCCCAGCCAAGTGGTGCAAACAACGGTGCAATTACCTTGCCTAAGTTTGCCAAAATACTTTGGTCTTCGGCAGCTTCTTGTAGTGTGAATGTATACGTTGACGTAAACCAAATAATGATACTCATCACAAAAATAATTGTTCCTGCTTTTTTTACAAACGATTTACTACGATCGTATGCATGACGGAGAACGCCACGTAATTGTGGCATATGATACGCTGGTAATTCCATAATAAAGGGTGCTGGATCTCCTGAAAATGAACGTGTCTTTTTCAATGCGATTCCAGATAATACAATAGCTGCGATCCCGATAAAATAAGCAGATGGTGATACCCAGCTACTTTTCGGAAAAAAAGCGCCAGCAATTAATGCAATAATTGGTAATTTTGCTGAACACGGCATAAACGTAGTAACCATGATCGTCATTTTACGATCCTTTTCATTTTCGATCGTACGACTTGCCATGACCCCAGGTACACCACAGCCTGTTGCAATCAGCATAGGGATAAAGGATTTACCCGACAAGCCAAATTTTCTAAACAAACGATCCATGACAAAAGCGATTCTCGACATATAACCACAATCTTCTAAGAAGCCTAGACACAAGAACAAAACTGCTAATTGAGGCAAGAAACCTAATACAGCTCCAACCCCTGCGATGATCCCATCTAAAATCAAACTTTGCATCCATGGTGCGACATGCCAGCTAGCTAACAAACCTCCCACAGTATTTGGCACAATGTTTCCAAATAATTCATCATTGATCCAGTCGGTTCCCATTGTTCCTACCGTTTGAATCGCTAAATAATAAACAAACCACATGATTGCTGCAAATATCGGTAAAGCCAACCAACGATTAGTCACGATTCGATCGATCTTATCGCTTGTGTTAAATGTGATTTCATTTCTTTCAATCGCACAAAAAGCTGTTAGACGAGTGATAAATTCGTATCGTTCATTAATAATGATTGCTTCACTATCATCACCAAAAATTTGTTCTGCAATCCTAATTATTTCTTCTATTTCTTTTTGCTGCAATGTGCTCAATTCTAATTCTGCCTGGATCCTAGTATCTCTTTCAAATAATTTGATACTATACCAACGTGCTTGTTTTTCTAATACACTATTCCCTAAAACGTCTATGATTTCGTTTAATGCTGCTTCTAAACGATTATTATACGTTGGATAATTCAATTCTGAAGGAAAAACGTCAGTTGCTTTTATTGCTTTTTTTACTAAGTCATTCAATCCACGATTTTTTAAGGCACTGACACCTAATACATCTACTCCTAATCCGTAGGAGAGCTTCTCAATATTAATTTTTCTTTCGGTTTTATCTAAAATATCCATCATATTCAAACCAATAACAACGGGGATTCCCGTCTCCATCAATTGAGTTGTTAAATATAGGTTTCGTTCTAAGTTTGTGGCATCGACAATATTGACAATAACATCTGGACTACCACTGAGCAAATAATCTCTGGCAACCACTTCTTCCGGCGTGTAAGGGGAAAGAGAATAAATACCTGGTAAATCTTGAATCGTTACTTGCTTGTTTCTTTTCAGCTTTCCCTCTTTTCGTTCAACCGTCACACCTGGCCAATTTCCTACATATTGATTTGCACCTGTCAATGCATTAAATGCTGTTGTTTTCCCACTATTCGGATTTCCTGTCAGTGCGATATGCTGTTCTTTCATTGCTTACCCCTCCTTTTGTACCAAGACTAATTCGGCTTCATTTTTTCTTAGCGTCAGTTCATATCCTCGAAGATTGATTTCGATCGGGTCTCCTAAAGGCGCCATTTTTCGTACAAGGATATCTACACCCTTTGTCAGTCCCATATCCATTAACCTTCTTTTAACAGCACCTTGCCCATGAATACCTACTACTTGCGCTTTTTCTCCTACTTTTAATTGATCTAGAGATAACCAGTTTTCTTCATTGATACTTTTTTCTACTATTATAATCTGTTTTAGCACAGATAAATTGATCGCAATACGGCTATTGTGCAATAAAAAAATGCCATTTTCACCGGAATAATTCACCAGCACAACTTTTCCACCTGGCAAAAGTCCAAGATTACTTAAGTGTTTCTTCGCAAAACCTTCTGCCTGAATCTTTTCAATTATATAAACCTTATTCAATTTTGCCTGTGCCAACGTCAGCATTGCGTTATCCTCCTTAATTTAAAAACTGAACGAGCTTACTTATCACGACCTAGGTAAAGTACAAAAGAGGAGACTTAAGCATTGTGAAAAAGTTTCATCTATTATTCTATTGATATTGAGAATCGTTCTCATTAAGTATACTTGTTTGTGATGTTTAAATCAATCTTCTTTCTACTTCATGATAAGAAAATATTTTCAATCAAAAAAGAGCTTGATTCATTAGTGTGTCCTATTTCTACTACCCCCTACATCTTGTGTTCAATCGATTAGAATTTTCAAGATAAAATTTAATAAATTTCTTTTTTTACGGCTAAAACAATCATAACAGTCGTTTAAATATTGAGACTACGCGTTTTCATATTTCTTTCAAAAACACAAAACTTGGTATTGAATCAAAATGCAACCACAATATATAGTGCCTAAGTGTTGACTTTTTTTCTAAGAGATTTATACTAGTAAAGTAAACTAATTTAGGGGGAATTAAAAATGAACGTAAAAATCTTTTCTAAAAATAATTGTATCCAATGTAAGATGGCAAAACGCTTTTTGAGCGAGAATAATATAGCATTTGAAGAAGTAAACATCGATATCCAACCAGATGCAATCGACTGGTTAAAAGAACAAGGTTTCCAAAGTGTTCCGGTTATCACTTCTGATGCTGCTACAGTTGTAGGATTTCGTCCTGATCAATTAAAACAATTGGCTAGCTAAATGAAAATTGTCTATTTTACAGTTACCGGACAAACCAGACGCTTCATTAAAAAATTGGATTTAGCAGCTTATGAAATTGAGCCTGCAAATCCTTTTTTTGAGATAAATGAGCCTTTTGTTTTAGTCGTTCCTACTTATGACAAAGAAATCACTGAAGTAGTGAACGATTTTCTTGATTTTAAAAGTAATCGAGTAAACTTGCAAGGTGTTGCTGGAGGCGGCAACTTAAATTTTGCAGAATTATTTGTTTATACAGCCAAAGACATAGCACGTGATTACAACGTTCCAATGCTTTTTGCCTTTGAATTTAGCGGAACAAACGAAGACGTGGAATCCTTTAAGAAAGTAGTGAATGAACTTGAGTCTAAAAGAAATTAAAGATGTTAGCTATTTTAAGCTGAATAATGAGATCAATCGTCCTGTTGACGGACAAATTCCTTTACATAAGGATAAAGAAGCGCTGGAAGCTTTCTTTAAAGAAAATGTTCTTCCTAATACAAGAACCTTCAATAGTATAGAAGAAAAAATCAAATACTTGATCGACAATGATTATTTAGAAACTGCATTTATTGAAAAATACTCTATGGCTTTTATTGAACAATTATATACATTTCTTGATGAGCAACAGTTTGAATTCAAATCATTCATGGCAGCTTACAAGTTTTATTCACAATATGCACTTAAAAACAATGAAGGAACTGAATACTTAGAAAGCTATGAAGATCGTGTCGCTTTTAATGCATTATATTTTGCTGACGGTAACGAAGAATTGGCTTTAACTTTAGCAGATGAAATGATCCATCAACGTTATCAACCTGCAACACCGTCTTTCTTAAACGCTGGACGTAAACGTCGTGGTGAGCTTGTTTCTTGTTTCTTGATCCAAGTGACAGATGATATGAACAGCATCGGCCGTTCAATCAACTCAGCATTGCAATTATCACGTATTGGTGGCGGAGTGGGGATCACATTAGCAAACTTACGTGAAGCAGGAGCTCCAATCAAAGGCTACGAAGGAGCTGCCAGCGGCGTGGTTCCTGTTATGAAATTGTTCGAAGATAGCTTTAGCTATTCTAATCAATTAGGTCAGCGTCAAGGAGCTGGGGTAGTTTATCTAAACGTTTTCCATCCAGATATCGAAATGTTCCTTTCAACGAAAAAAGAAAATGCGGATGAAAAAGTTCGTGTAAAAACTTTATCTTTAGGCGTTGTAGTTCCTGATAAATTTTATGAGTTAGCTCGCAACAATGAAGATATGTATTTATTCAGCCCATATAGTGTAGAACGTGAATATGGCGTTCCTTTCTCTTATGTTGATATTACAAAAGAATATGATAATCTAGTGGCTAATCCTAAAATTCGTAAACGTAAAATCAAAGCGCGTGACCTAGAAAATGAAATTTCTAAGTTACAACAAGAATCTGGCTACCCATACATTATCAATATCGATACAGCTAATAGAAGCAATCCAGCTTATGGCAAAATCATCATGAGTAACTTATGTTCTGAAATTTTACAAGTCCAAACACCCTCTGTTTTAAATGGTAAACAAGAATATGAAACACTTGGTACAGATATCAGCTGTAACTTAGGCTCAACGAACATCGTCAATTTGATGGACAGTCCTGACTTTGGTAAGTCTGTTCGTGCTATGACACGTGCCTTAACATTTGTTACTGATGCTTCTGATATCGATGTGGTTCCTTCTATTCAAAACGGAAATAGATTAAGTCACACAATCGGACTTGGTGCGATGGGTCTGCATACATTCTTTGCTAAAAACCATATGGAGTATGGTTCAAAAGAATCACTTGATTTCACCAACGTTTACTTTACTTTATTAAATTACTGGACTTTAGTCGAAAGTAATAATATAGCAAAACAATACAACGAAACATTCCATAATTTTGAAAAGTCCGATTATGCTAATGGTTCCTATTTCGATAAGTATATTGAAGGAGATTTCACTCCACAATCAGATAAAGTCAAAGACATTTTTAAAGATATTTTTGTTCCAACTGCTTCCGATTGGGCAAATTTACGTGATGCAGTGAAAAAAGACGGCTTATATCACCAAAATCGTTTAGCTGTCGCACCTAATGGTTCTATTTCATATATCAATGATACGAGTGCTAGTATCCATCCCATCACTCGCATGATCGAAGAGCGTCAAGAAAAGAAAATCGGTAAAATTTATTACCCTGCTCCTCATTTAGCAAATGATACGATTCCATATTACACGTCTGCTTATGACATGGATATGCGTAAAGTGATCGATGTTTATGCAACGGCACAACAACACGTAGATCAAGGAATGAGTTTAACATTGTTTATGCGTTCTGAAATGCCGGAAGGTTTATACGAATGGAAAGATTCTCCAAAGCAAACAACTCGTGATTTAAATATTTTACGCCATTATGCTTTCCATAAAGGTGTTAAATCGATTTATTATGTACGAACATTTACGGATGATGCTGAAGAGATCGGTAGTAACCAATGCGAAAGCTGTGTGATCTAAAAAAAGCGAAACAACAAACAAGGCGCCCTCTGGTCGCCTTGTTCTATGACTTATTGTATTTTAACGTACAGGTAATGAGGAGGAAAATACATGGCAACATATTATGAAGCGATCAACTGGAACGCCATCGAAGACGTGATCGATAAATCAACTTGGGAGAAATTGACAGAACAATTTTGGTTAGATACTCGTATCCCTTTATCAAATGATCTAGATGACTGGAGAACTCTTTCAGAGCTAGAAAAAACAACTGTAGGCTACGTTTTTGGCGGTTTGACACTGCTAGACACTGTTCAGTCTGAAAGTGGTATGGAGCAACTAAGAAATGATGTTCGTACTCCCCATGAAGAAGCTGTCTTAAATAATATCCAATTTATGGAATCCGTTCATGCTAAAAGTTATTCATCGATCTTTAGTACATTAAACACTAAAAAAGAAATCGATGATATCTTCGAATGGACAAATACTAACATTTATCTACAAAATAAAGCGGAAAAAATCAATGAAATATATAAAAATGGTACGCCTTTAGAAAAAAAAGTTGCCAGTGTCTATTTAGAAACATTCTTATTCTATTCTGGTTTTTATACGCCTCTTTATTATTTAGGGAATAACAAATTAGCAAACGTTGCTGAAATTATCAAATTGATCATTCGTGATGAGTCTGTTCATGGCACTTATATCGGGTACAAATTCCAATTAGGGTTTAATGAATTGACTGAAGCAGAACAAAATGATATGAAAGATTGGATGTATAATCTTCTTTATGAACTTTATGAAAATGAAGAACGTTACACAGAAGAATTATACGACGATTTAGGTTGGACCGAAGAAGTGAAGACCTTCTTACGTTATAATGCTAATAAAGCATTGATGAACCTGGGAATGGACCCATTGTTTGCTGACACAGCGAATGATGTCAATCCAATTGTTATGAATGGGATTTCTACTGGTACAAGTAATCATGATTTCTTCTCACAAGTTGGTAATGGTTACTTGTTAGGAACTGTTGAAGCCATGAAAGATGATGATTATTTGATTGGTATGGAGTAACTCTTTTTCTAAAAAACAAAATAAGTCTAAGATAAAACTGCTTGAGTTTTTATCTTAGACTTATTTTTTACTTAGATAGTTAGAATTTTTCTCTCTAATGATAATAACTATTCCATGATATACTTATTCTAATATCACGATTTTACTAAAGTAACTATTTTACGAGGTGCATCATGACTATTTTATTCTATAAATTACTTCTGGGAATCATCGTAGGAAGTCTAATTGGTCTCTTTTCCTATATCGCTCATTTCCTTACAAAATCTGGCGCGTTTACCGTAATCTTTATCGCTACAATTGTCTGCGGCTTTGGAATATGGCCGACTTGGGGATTACTTATTCTCTTTTTTGCAAGCTCAGGATGTATACATTTGACAAAAAAAGCTATAAAAATGACGAAAATCGAATCTATCGTTGAAAAGGGACATACAAGAGATGCTTGGCAAGTACTGGCTAACAGTCTTCCAGCGATTATTTCTTTGATTCTTTTCTATTTTACAGAAAATCAATTATTCTTGATTGGTTATATTAGTGGCATCGCAGGCGCAACGGCAGACACATGGAGCTCTGAGATTGGGATCTTAAGTAAAAATCTTCCTCGTTCAATTCTCACATTTAAACCGATTGAACCTGGACTTTCTGGAGGTATTTCTGTGCTTGGCAGTGTTGCTTCTTTCTTTGGAAGTCTATTAATTACACTTGCTTTTTGTCTGATGTATAGTTGGTATCCTGTTTCTCAACTCTCAACGCATCTATTCATTATTGTCCCTCTGACTTGTGGTATTTTTAATTCTCTTGTGGATAGTTTTTTAGGCGCAACACTTCAAACAAAATACCGCTGTCTTATCTGTGGACAGATAACTGAACAACCGTTGCATCATCAAAAACAAACAAAAAAAATTAGTGGAATTTTTTGGCTGACAAATGACTGGGTCAATTTTTTTAGCGGCTGCTTAACCGTCTTAGTCAGTTGGATCCTCATTTTTTATTTACAATAATGGATATGAAAAAGTAACGAGGTTAGGATAGAAGTTTTTAACTCTGAGAAATAAGAGAGATTTGCTTCTGTTCCAATCGCTTATGCGAATTACTTAAGGCTAGGGTATAACTCTGTGAGTTATACCCTAGCCTCTTTATTTTTTACGATAGCCAAGACAATTTAAATACTAACCAATCGTAATTTGGTTATATTTTTATAAATCGACAAGTCCTCTATGACCTCAGCGTACGTCATTCCTTTTGGCAAATCAATCGTATAAATATTTGTGTTAATCTGCATATCTTCAACTGTTATCACATTAAAATTTACATCTTCAATTTCAATTTTATGGTCTTCAAAATACTGATTGATAAATTCTTTGGTTTCTTGTTTGTGTATATAACGAATCTCTAATTTTTTTGTTGTCGGCACGTGAATTACTTTTTTCACTAGGGTTAGCGCAATAAATACACCAATAGAACTAGTGATAGCAATTGCGTAATACCCCATACCGATCGCAATTCCTAATCCTGCGATAGCCCATAATGAAGCTGCAGTCGTCAAACCTGTTACAGATTGTTTTGTCACAATGATTGTTCCAGCACCTAAAAAACCAATTCCACTGACTACTTGAGCAATCAAACGTGCCTGGTCTGAACGGATTACGCCACTCAATTCAGGATGATTAAGCGCATCTTGTAGAGCATTTGCAGCAATTTCAACTTGAATCAACGCGATAATTGTAGCACCCATGCAAACTAAAATATGAGTCCGCATACCAGCTGGTCTATTTTTATATTGACGTTCAAAACCAATCACTCCGCCAATCAACATGGCTAAACATAATCTTATAATAATTTCAGGAATCGTTAAATCTATATCCATCATACTCATTCCTCCTAGTACTTTTCTATTTTATTATAGCACTAATTTGGATAAAGAGACTAACATTCATTTATATGAAAAATAGAGAAGATGATCCAAAACTAAAAAATAGCTTTGGATCATCTTCTAAAATCATATATATGTCTTTTATTCTTATAATTTACTTGCTGCAGCCTCATCAATGATAACAACAACATCTGAATGATTTTTTAAAAGACTCGCTGGTAACTCAATAGAAACAGGTCCATCAATCATTCCTTTAATCGCATCAGCTTTTTCTTCGCCAAACGCCATTAAAATCATTTTTTTACCTTTCATGATTGAACCGATTCCCATTGAAACAGCTCTTGTTGGTACATCTTCCACTTTTTCAAAATTACGTTTGTTGGCATTGATTGTAGATTCTGTTAGTTCAACTACATGAGTGAAACTATCTACAGGTGTTCCTGGTTCATTAAAACCGATGTGTCCATTTTGACCAATCCCTAAGATTTGAATATCAATTGGATTGCTGTCAATGATACTTTCATAATGTTTGCATTCTGCAGCTAAATCTTCTGCTTTGCCGTTTGGTACATATGTGTTTTTAAATGGCTTTTTATTGAATAATTGATCATTCATGAAGTAACGGTAACTTTGGTTATCTTCCCCACCTAAACCAACATATTCATCCAAATTTACAGAAGTCATATCTGTAAAGTCTATGTCGCTTGCAGTCATTTCTTTATATAATGTTTCTGGCGTACTTCCTGTTGCAAGCCCTAATACTTTTGCACCATTGTTCATGCCTTCTTTGATCAGTTCAAATGCTTTCTTTCCGCCTTCTTCAGCGTTTGCTACTTTGATAATATCCATTAGCTCTTTCTCCCTTGTATTCATATTTGGTATAGTCCAATTATAACACCCTATAAAAAAGATTTCTAGTCTAAATTGGATAGAAATTAAAAAAACTTCTATTCTCAATCGAGAATAGAAGTCTACTCATTAATAACCACCTGAATATTGTCCATCATCTACTACATTTTGATCAGTGTAAGTATTTGGGTCGACATTAGTTGTGTCTTGAGCGTATCCATAACCATTAGTAGCATCAGATGTACCGGTATAATCCCCCGTCTCATTACCACTAATATAATTATTATAGTTAGTATTATCTTTTGCCTGCATCTCTTTATTTTCGGGTAGTCCTAATTGAGAGCGCAAATTTGTTTGTACATCATATAGTTTTGTTGGGTCTAAAATTTGGTAATAGATACCACCGATTTCCGTACCTTCCCCCTCTAACTGTAAAGAGTCAATATCTTTGAAGGCTGGCATATACTTTTTCTGAATATCTACCATATTATCCCAAGTTAAATCCGTTCTTACATTATCTTTTACTGCATCCAAAATTTTTCTGTATTTTGAAATACCATCTAAACTGATGATCTTATTCACAATTTTTTCAACAACTTCTCGCTGTCTTCTTTGACGTCCTATATCGCCTTCTGGATCTTCTTCACGCATCCTTGCATATGCTAATCCAGTCTCACTATCAAGCTTTATGTGTCCCTTAGGAACAGTAATACCATCTAACGTAAACTCAAATGGATTATCAACTTCAATGCCACCTACAGCATCAATTAAATCTTTTAAGCCTCTCATGTTTATTGATACATAGTTATCAATTGGAATATCCAATAAATTCTCTACTGTATCAATCGCCATTTTGGCCCCACCTTTAGCTCCACCAAAAGCATACGCATGGTTCAATTTATCTTCTGTACCATACCCAACAATCTCAGTCAAAATATCTCTATCTAAACTAATCATTGTAGATTTTTTTTCTTTAGGATTAATAGTAACCACCATTGTAGTATCAGAACGCCCTTGCTCTGTCCGTCCCAAATCCCCAGTATCAATCCCCATCAATAACACTGAAAAAGGTTCTTGTGCATCAATATTTACAGCCATATCTCTTTTTTTAGAGGTACGATCGATTGATTCATATACACCTTCTACTGTCCCCGATGCATCTGAATACATTTTAATCCCGTATGCACAGAAACCTGCAACTGAAACAAGAACTAATCCTAAAGCAGTTAATATTACTTTTTTCCATAGTTTCATAAGACACTTCCTCATTTTTGCAAGAATAATTCATGAAATCTATTTTCTCACAATTTGAATCAAGCCGCAACTTTTTTGAGAAATTGGCATGATATCTTAATGTATTTGTAAAATAATAGTTTTTAGGGAAAGTTATCAAACTTTACAAAATAAATTTCTTGTATAAATATTATCTTTATCATCCCTCTAATTCATTTTCAAGTTGATTTTTAATCGATAATACCAGACCTAGTAACTGCTCATTAAGGAATAATAATAACTCGTTCGTAAAATCAACATCATCTAAACCAAAAATTGAAAATCTGATAGCTCTTCTTCTTTGTACAGCAAAATAACTTTTCAATTATCCAAAATTTCTAATAATCGTTGAAAATGAGCTGTTACTAACTTAATTAATCTATCTCTTGATTTGATAATATCCGCAACTTGTACACTGTCACTCCTGACTAATTCATCATAAATATGAAAAATATTATCCGCATATGGATAAGATTCAATATAATATTCTTCTAAAAAATATTTCAATTTTTTAACTCTACTATCTAATCCCACGGCCTTTACTCCATAAGAAATGGCTGTTATATTGCCATGCAAACTAGTACCTAAAAAGAGTTCAGCATTTGCAATATAAAACATAGTGTCAAATATTGTGTTATTCTCTGGCAAAAAAACTTCTATTTCATTTTTACAATATTCATAAATTTTTCTCAATGGAATCGGGTCTTCATGCATACCAGCCCTTCCTATTGGCAATAAAATTAACGATAATTTTCTTTGGTGGCAATAACTACATATTTGCTCGGCAATCTTTTTTTCATTAGTAGCATATTTTTTACCTATTTGAAAAACTAAATATTTTTTTAAATTATTTTTCTTTTCAAAAATTCGATATTCTTTACTAACCATTCCTTTCAACTTATCTTTAGGAAAGATATCCGACATGATAACAGCTGAGTCCGGTATCATATGAATTTTTTCAATATTTAAATTTTGCAAGTTTTTCTTTGTTAATGGATCTCGAACTGACAAATAATCAGCTTGAGCTAAATAGTTTGCTATTCTCTGCTGCTCTTTTTTATTAAAATAAGAAAAGTCAGTGCCACTTACAGTATTATAGATCAATTGGCAATTACCTAGATTATATTCTTGTTTTGAAAATATCCAAGGGTATCTAGTATATCCTTGCAAGATTTTAGAAGAAAGCATTTCTGCATTTCTTTTTCCTATTATTTTATATAGTATTCTATAATATAAAATTTTTTTATCGTTTTCCAATAAATGTAAATGAGTAAACTTCCATGCAGAATTTAAAGTAGCCCCACCTACAACAATCAGTGCATCGGGACTATAAAACTCAATATCAGAAATTTTATTACTTGGCAGTGCACCAATTTTTGATAAATCTGATGATACTACTCCGTAATTTTTAAAATCTAAATTTTTATTTCTTGAGGATAACCATTCTTTTAAAATAATTGGAAATAGTAAGTCTCCATAATTATTTCTGTCCACAGCTCCAACTAAAGCAATTTTCTTCATACTTCACTCCTATTTTCTACTAAATATTTTCTCTACTAAAGGTTTAAATGTATTGAAATTAACTATAATCATTGCTATAACTAGTATCAATTGTATTAATAATGATAATATTTCATTGAAATTAATAAATAAAATGATAGTTTGCAGCGAATAAATAAACATACTCATTGCTATAACAAACCAATTATACTCAATTCTAACTAAATTTTTTGTATCAAATACTCTCAAGAAGAACATAATCAATGAGCTACCTAAAACTGCTAATCCCGAGCCCATATAACCTAGTGTAGGAATGAAAAACAAGCTTAGAAGAATACTTACAATCCCACCAATTACGGAAGTTCTAAATGCTCCTTTAGTTTTCATTGCTGCCATATAATTCGTCCCTAAAAAAGTCGCTAAATTAGTAAAAATAACTCCTAGTAATAAAAACGGAACAATATTCCATGAAGAATAGTACTCAGTAGCAACAAAAAATTTATAAATGTATTTTAAAGCAAGCATTATTAATGCAGCTACAATAATTAGCAAAGAAAAATACACCTGAAAAACGTTACTATAAAAAGCATGTTTCTTTTTATTATTATATTCTTCTATTGCTGAAATCTGCCAAGCTTGATTAAACACTTGACTGACAATTTGTAAAATAGAGGGGATTTTATTGGCAACTGCAAACAGACCATTTGCTGTAACACCAACAAATGCAAAAATAAAGTAGCGATTTGATGCATTCATAATCCACCACATTAATGCATTTGGAATCATAGGAATACTATATGAAAGCATATTTCGAGCTAAATTTTTATCAATACCAATCACAAATAGGTTAATCTTACAAAATATACAAAGATGAAGTATGGAAAATAAATTAGATATAACAATTGATAAAATGTACCCTTTAATTCCCACAGAAAAAAAAATAAGAAAAATAATATTTAATAAACAAAGTAATACAGTTTGAAAAATACCATTCAGCGCAAATAGTTTTATTCTGTTATCTGCTCTAGCATAGTTAGAGAATAGTTTTTGAATTCCCATAACAATTAAAACAACAGTGACATCGATGACTATCATTACACGCTTATAACCAATCAAAATTAAGAATAATACCAGAAAGCAGAGTAACAATGAACCAATATAAGAAATTGTTAATCCATTCTTTAAGACATCTTGTTTGTTCTCATCTTCCCTCATTACAAAACGTAATACGGAATCATAAATACTTAGAAATATTATTGGTAAAAATAAATTAGATGTGTTTACAATTAAGTCTACCGTTCCATACTCAGCCACTGATAAATAATATGTATATATCGGTACTAATAAAATAGTAACTACTTTACTTCCCATCGTTCCTATGGCGAAAATAATTGAATTACTAAATAACTTCTTGTATGAATTCATGATTATCCTTCTTATATATTTTTTTATTAGATAGTAGTCCTATAAACAAGAAATAAAATACTGTAATTTCCATATCATAAATATGATTTGAAAAAATAAACATTACAAGTATATAAATTGTTAAACAGACTCCCGTAAAATTAATATTTTTGAAAAGTAATGATTTGCTTTTTTTCATTCGGTTATAAAAACTCAGTAAAATACTACCTATCATACCGTAATAACCAATAAAGCCCTGTATACCAGTATCTAGAAGTACAGCTAAATAAGACGATTCTCCCATAATCCGATCATATCCAGTAGAAACAACATCAGAAACAGTCCCAACACGACCTAAGCCAATCCCAAAAGGATTATCTAAAAAATAAGAGAATGCTTCTAACCAAATTCCTTTTCTTCCAGCCGCAGAGTTATCTTCTAAAGTAATCGTTGATTCAATATATTTAATTAAAATATCGAACATATTAATATTAAATAGAGCACTCACTACTATTAATGAAAGTACAACTCCTACTACTAAAATACTAGCTTTAGATAGAATTCCTCTTTTCTTAGTCATTACTAAAATGATAACAAAGCTTAATGACAGCCAATTACTTCTAGAAAAAGTCAATAATAATGTTAAACAGTAGATTCCAAATAAAACATTATAATATTTAACATTAATATATTCTCTATTAATTAATACTACAACCAAAATTAAACCTAGAGTAGCCCCAAAAACGTTGGTATTTGAAAATGTAGAAACTACTCGTTGCAATGAACCGAATCCTCCAAAATAAAAAGAATCTTTTAATCTTCCCGCATATTTAATTGGGTAACCTAAATTAATTAGAAATTGATCTCCTAAAACATATGCTTGAAAAATTCCCCAAATACAAATTAGACTAAAAAATTTAAAAATATAACTAAAAAATTTAAATACATCCTTAGTATCAATTGAAAGATTTCTAGCAATTATAAATATAAGAACTGGTAAAACATATCTACGAATAACAAAAAAAGCAGTAGATATACTTTGCGTGAACAACACAGTAGAAATAACTAAAGAAATAAGAAATAAAAAATAAAATAAACTCCATATACCTAGTTTTACATCAAGTATAGCGGTATTACTTTTTTTTAATTCAAATATTTTGGGAATTAACAATAATAAATATACAACTACAATCAGTTCCTTCCAATATTTTACTAATGGATTGTCATGTAAAGTTATTGAAAAAAATATATATTGTAAGGCAATACCAATTGGTATAAAATATAACATTAACTTTTCAGTTTTACTCATCAATATTTATTTCCCTACTTTTTATTATTTTGACAGGATTACCTACAGCAACACTGTTAGAAGGAATATCTTTATTCACTAATGTATTTGCACCAATCACACAATTATTTCCAATTTTTACATCATCTAATATTACTACTCCACTACCAATCCAATTATTATTCCCTACTTTTATTCCTTTTGAAGTTACTCCTTGTTTCCTAATTAAAACATTTAAATTTTTAAAGTTATGTGATTGCGAATGGAAGCGAACATTTTGTCCGATTATAACATCATTGCCTATAATAATACCTCCCGAACAACCAAAAAAACAATTGTCGGCACAACTAGAATTATTCCCAAAAGTTATTCCCATTCCTAAAACCGCCAAACCACCAGTTCCTCTAATTATAGAGTATTTTCCAATTGAACAATTGTTACCAAATGAAAGACCTTCTTTGGATAAACCATCAAGTTCAACATAATCACCTATTCTAACTAAAGTTCCCATAGAAATATGTTTTTTATTTCGAATAGTAACCTTTTTACCGATAAAAATTTTTTTCTTACTCCCTTTTATTCCTAAACATTTATAGATACCTCTGTAGTATTGAGTAAATTTATTTATCAATATAAAAAGTAGCTCTCTATCAGAAATATTATCATCAATATTAAACGCGTCTCCTTTAACTCTTTCCAGAGTTTTTTTTAACATTCTATTCTTCATAATCACTCACTCTCTCTCATAAGATCAATGAGGACCTGAGATGAGTGGATACTATGCTTATAAAAAAAGCGTCTTTTTTGTATATTGCTCTTTAAATACGCATTCGTTGAACTATCTTCTTTATGAAAAATACTTATATCGTTCAAATAACTCATAACTAACAAGTCTCTTTCTGCAATATATTTTAAAATAAACTCTTCCATGTACATGAAAGTATTAACATTAAGTCCATTGTATTTTTTAATGTAGTCTTTTGAAAAAATTAGGCATGCACCGTGCAACTGAAATTCTTCGTATTCTAGATTTTCCATATCTTTCTTATTGTTCCTATTCAAAAATTTTTTTAACCATAAATCAACATGAAAAAGGCTTAGAATATGATATATTTTGAATTTCAGTTGCATTTTTTTTACATCTTGAATCCTAAAAAAAAGCTTTGGAGTTGGGTTTTGATTAATTCCATTTACAGTAGAAATAATTTTTGGTCCAGAAATATCAAATTTTTTTGATTCATAATTTTTAATTAATCTAATAAAGAAATCATTTTGTTTGATAAAGATATCGTTGTTTACTAATAAAATAAAATCAGGATTCAAATATTCTTTTGCATAACTAAAGCCCATATTGTTCCCTTTAGCAAATCCTAAATTTTCTTTTGATAATAAAACTTTCACATTTTGATTATTTTTAAAGTAATCAAATAATCTGTTTCCACTATCATTTGGGGAACCATTATCAACAATAATAATTTGTAAATTTATCATACCTTGATTTAACTCGCATATTGAATGAACACATTCTATAGTATCCGCTATAGTTATGTAATGAAGTACTACAACGGCTATATTTTTCTTAGTTATTACTTTCATCTAGCACTCCTTGAATTTTCTGAATATATTCATCTATAGAAAACACTTCTTGTTGCATTTTTTGACCATTTTTAGCAATTATCTTTCTTTTTTCTGAATCATTTATTAGATACTTTATTTTATTCGCTAGTTCCGAAGCATTTTGAGGTTCCACTAAAATACCTGTGACATCATTTTGAATAATCTCTGATGGTCCACCAAAATTAGTAGCAATAACTGGTATTTCTCTAGCCATCGCTTCTAAAATAACTAACCCGAAAGGTTCTGGTTTTATTGATGGTAAAACAAAAATATTTAAAGAATGATAAAATTTTTCCATATTTGAAACTAAACCTAATAATTTTATTTTTTCAGAATGTCCAGACTCTGATATTTTCTTTTCTAAGTTTCTTTTTAAGTAATCTTCATCTTCGAAAACATCACCAGCAATTAGAAAGATTACATCTGGATAATCTTCAAGAACTTTAAGAGCTGCATCAATAAAATAATCTTGTCCTTTCCATCGATTGATTCGCCCAGCCATACCGATTGTAAATGGTTTATTATTTACTTCATCACCAAGAAAATCACTTTTTACATCTACTACATTGTAAACAACCATACCTTTTTTCTTATCAATAATAATAGAGTCCAATGTGGCTTTACTATTCCCAATAATAACATCTGCATACTTATTCACAATTTTTTTAACAAAAAAATTCTCATATTTATTTGAAATAATTTCTCTAACATGCCAAACAGATTTTTTATTTAACGATTTCGCTGCTATTCCACCAGGAAAAACTACAGAAGTATTAGTATACACAATATCTATATTTTGTTCTCTGATAAATTTTTTTAAGTATTTTATTGAACTGAAAAATTGACAAAAATAATCAAAAAATCCTTTAAAGGTCAAATTTTTACGACGTAATACAGCTATTGATTTTATTATAACTTTACAATTATTTGTTTCTTCAAGTTTTTTTACTAATGCTCCTTGAGAAGGTAGCATCACGTATATCTGATATTTTGTTCTATCTAACTTATTAATCAAATTTAGCAATGACTTATCAGAACCGTATAACTCAGAACTTGAATGCAAAAACAGAATTTTTTTTTTCATTTATCTATCACCAAAAACTTCTTCATACATATCTATTATTTTCTCCCAAGAGTACTCATTCTCTATTCGACTAGACAATTTTTCATCATTTACCGATATTGTCACATCATTTTTAGATATATTATTTAATAAATACTTTAAATTATCTGAACTTTTATTCCAATACATTGCACCATCGCCAGCTACTTCTCGATTAAAATCTACGTCAAATAATAAATTTAATTTTGTACTCGCCAAAGCTTCTAATAGAGACGGATTAGTTCCTCCAACTTCATGGCCATGAATGTAAGCAAATGCATTTTCACGAATATACTTTAAAAGTTCTTGATCATACATAGTTCCTACAAATTTTATGCGAGAATCTTCATTAAAGTACGTTTTCTTTTTCAGCTTAGTATAAAATTTGTTTTTTTCAATATTAGTAATTAATACAAGATTTTTTTTAGTGGATGTCTTCATAAATTCTTGAATCATTATTTGATAATTATTTTCAGGCACAAATCTGCCAACTACTAGAAAATAATCTTTTTCTAATAATTCATTTTTAGAAAACCACTCTCGAACAACTAGATCATTAATAGATAATTGTGACTCTTCTATATCTGTTCCATAAGAAATATAAATCGTTTTTGGACTATATCTCTTGTAATCATTTTTTATATATTCTTCAATACTCAAACTATCACAAATCAATAAATCCGCATGTTTGACCATTAGCTTTTCAGAATATTTCCAGTATTTCCGAACAGGATAGCTCCATTTAGCTCTAAGCCATTCATGACCATCTGGATTTACGTATAATTTTCCACCTATTTTTTGAATTTTTTTCCTATAATGATTTATAAACGGACCGATCCGGCAAGCTAAGATATAAAAAATAGGAGCAGAATCATTGTTCGTTTTTGCTAATGCTATTGAATAATCTAATGCTTTCATATCATAATAGATTGCTTTTGCAGGTCCAATATTAGGTACAGCAATATTGAAACAATCTGCTTGGTTATGGATAAAATGCTTTTGGCCATTGCCATATAGATTATCTCCAGTATTCATACAAGCGACATGATAATGTATTCTATCACTTTTCTTGTACTGAGTCAGTTTTTCAACGAATGTTTCAAATCCACCATATTTGGCCGGAATTCCTTTGGAACCGATAATATAAATATGCCGATTAGACTCACTCATCAATAGGCTCCTCTAGATAAAAACATGACTTTTATCGTTTGAAAGATGATCTTACAATCATTTCCAATCGATTGATTTTCAATGTATTCTAAGTCAAAATCAACCATATCATCAAAATGAACGTCGTTTCTACCTCTAATCTGCCATAATCCTGTACAGCCTGGTTTGACACTTAAACGTTGCATATCACGCTGACTGTATTCAGCAACTTCTCTTTGTAGTGGCGGTCTAGGTCCTACTAAAGACATTTCTCCTTTTAAAACATTCAAAAATTGGGGTAACTCATCGACACTTGTTTTGCGAATTTTTTTTCCAATTTTGGTCACTCTGGGATCGTCTTTTATTTTAAACATAGCCCCTTTGATCTCATTTAGTTCAACTAACTCATGTAATTGATCTTCTGCGTCTGTGCACATAGAGCGAAATTTATACATGGTAAATAAACGCCCTTTTTTCCCAACTCTTTTTTGTGAAAAAATAACTGGGCCTTGTGGATCCTCTAATCTTATCAAAAAAGTAACGATCAAAAATACTGGACTTAATACTATCAAACCAAATAGACTACCTATAATATCTATAACTCTTTTAAACAGTCTAAAAAATAAAGATTGTCGCCCAAAATCATTTTTTATTGTTGACTCATAAATTTCATTTTTTTTCTCTACACTTCTACCAACATCCATAAATTTCCACTCCAAATTTAACACTCCTTTTAAATTTAACACTCCTTTTAAATACAATGAATGCCTACCAACTATTTTTTACATGTTTAGGTTTAATTAAACAACCACTATGTATCAGTCTATACTAATAACTTTCTACTTAGTTTTTTAAAATAAACCAAATCTTTTAGGCTTTATTTCCTTAAAATCTGGTCTTTGTACCTCATCTCCATTTAAGACATCTTTAGCCATTTGCTGCATCGCTTGGACATGTTCTACGCCCATATCTTTTCCAATCGCATCGTATGCTTTTTTCATAAAAAAACCGCGTTTCTTGATATTATGTGCATCGGATGCCATCATATAAACCATATTATGTGAAACCATCTGTTTTGCTATTCGTTCGATTTGTTTGCCAAAAACGCCAACATAGCTGGGTGCTGTCAATTGAGTCAAGACCCCCATCTCTAAAAATGGGACTAATTTATTGGGATCTTGAATAAATTTGCTATTTCTTTCTGGATGAACAATTATTGGTGTATGACCTGCTTTTAACAACTCGAAAAACAGTTGCTCCGCATAGGCAGGAATATCATTAGTAGGAAATTCAATCAAAATATAACGATTACTAAGATCTGTAAATAAAATATCTTCTGACTGAATTTGTTCCATTAAATTCCCGCCAATCCTTACTTCTTGTCCTTCAAATAACATAAGCGGTATGCTTCTAAGATCTAATTCTTTTTGTAAAGATGCCACGTTAGTAATTACTTGTTTAGCAGGATTATCATATTTGCCATTGTTATGATGAGGAGTACAAAGTATGTGGGTAATTCCCTGTTTTACAGCCATCCTAGCCATGTCAAGTGAATCATCAATTGTTTTAGCTCCATCATCAATCCCAGGTAATATATGGCAATGTAAATCAATCATCGGCTTCCTGCCTCCCTATGGTTTATGACCCGTAATAATAACCTTGATCTAATATATTCTTAGATCCGTTGTATACAACACCCAAAATATTCGCCTCTACTAACTCTAATAAACTCTTAGCTTTCAATAAAGAGTCTCTTTTTGAAACGTTCTCCCGAACTACCAAAATTGTTCCATCTGATTGTGAAGCTAAAATTTGTGCATCAGTCACAGCTACCACTGGTGGCATGTCAAAAATCACTAAATCATACTTTTGTCTCAGTTCCAACATCAATTCTTTCATTCTTCTAGAATCTAGTAATTCTGATGGATTCGGGGGCTTAGGACCACTCGTCATCAAAAATAAATTATCAACACTAGAATTTTGAACAACTTGATGCAGTACAGTTTCACGACTTCCCAGCAACGTACTTAGACCACGCGCATTATCTAAAGAAAATGTTTTTGCTACTGTCGGTTTACGCATATCTGCATCTACCAGTAATACACGCTTACCTGAATTAGCAAATACAATAGCTAAATTTGCTGAGCTTGTGGATTTCCCTTCACTGGGTCCAGAAGATGTAATAACCAATGTTTTTAGATCTCTATCTACCATAGCATATTGGATATTCGTTCGAATCGTTCGATATTGCTCTGAAATTGGTGAAGTTTTATCCGTTAAAGTGATTAAACTTACGGCTTTGGTTTTCTGTTTTTTTTGAGTTCTTATTTTATTTGTCATTCTATACTCCTTTAAACTCGTGGGCGACTTCTACGTACGGTCGCAGAATCATCTGGTTTATCGTGCTCTTTTGGCAGTGTTTTTGGTATATCTCTATTAGGGTTTCTTGGCTCAGTAGACTGCATTGCTATTTTTGAAGGCGTACGACTCACTTTTGCATTTAGTTCCTTTGCCGTCATATTTGGGACAATACCTAATATCGTAAAGCCAAGCTCATCTTCTACAAAACTATCATCTTTAATCGTTTTATCAAATAATTCTAAAATGAAGGAAACAGCGATTCCAAATATAACACCTAATGCTAAACCGATCATCAAATTAATTTTATCATTGGGTGAAACTGGTTTTAAGTTGGCCGTTGCTGAGGATATGATCGTAATTTTATCAACACTCAACATATCTTTGGCTTGCTCCTGAAAAACTAAAGCCGTCTGATTGGCTATGTTTTGGGCTACAATCGGATCTGTTACTTTAGATACTATTGAAAACATTTGTGAATTTTGTGATTGATTTACTGAGATACTTGCACCTATTGCGTCAACAGACAGATCATTTTCATACTCTGTTTTCATTCGTTGCTGTACTTCTGTCATTACAGTATCGCTTTTGATCAAATCTTTATAGGTGTTGATCATTTGTAGATTTCCATTGATATCGTTGACATTCGTTGTTTCATTCTGTGGTAATCGGACGATTAGCTGCGCCTGAGAGCTGTATTTAGGGGTAATGACAAAATAGGTCAATATTCCAGCAACACCCAATCCTAAAAACATAAAAACAATAATTAAACCGATACGTTTTTTTAATACACCCATTAATTCCTGTAAACTGATTGTCTCTTCCATTTTTTCCTCCAATTAACTACATACAAATAATTATAAATTCTGGCTAGACCAAGTACAAGTCTATTTGTAAAGAATACACTATCAATTATTACAGCAATTACTGAAATAATTGATAGATTGCAATTCATCATTATGAAAAATACTTTGCTGCCTTATTTATTCACTTGGTAGACCTTCTTCTTCCTTTACAGAATCAACAGTTTCTTGTTTTTTTAACAGCTCATCGATTCTATCAAATTTATCGGATAAGTCTTTTTTCAATGATTCATTTTTCACCTGATCAAGCTGATCAAAGAGATGGATGAAGTTATCTGGGCTGGCGTCATCCGTCAACCTACCCTCTTTTTCCATTTTATCGACCGCTTGCTTCAGGTCTTCGTATTGTTTGACCTGTGCATCCATTTCATTTAAAAACGTAGTAATCGATTGGCTCCACAGATTTTTAGTTTTAGAAATATTATCGCGTATCATTGAAATCTGGTTCATAGTTGTTTTTTCATTTATAACAATAACTTCATTAGGAGATGACCAGTTAGTTGGGGCTTCAACAAGTAATTCAGTTACTTGTTTTTGAATATCACTTTTATTTTTTATATCTTCTATTTGAAGCAAAAGTTCTTTTTTCCCCTGTGCTACTTCCGAAGTATCTGCAGAGAAATCCTTATTCTCCAAATCAAAATCGCTTGCTTCTGTTTTCAACGTAATGATTGCTCGTTCAGTGTCTCTTAATTTTTCTCTCTCTAGTGGTTCTACTAGAAATTCTTTATTATCCACTTGATAAAATTGACTGATTTGGTTATTAAGCCGTTGAATTTTTATGGCTTCATTTTTTATCGTTGTTTTCGCATACTCAACTTTTCTCTTTTGTTCCTGATTAGCATTTGACCTAATTCCTAAAAAACAGATACCAATTGAAACAGCGATAACACCTATGTATATCCCTTTACCCAACCATTTATTTTTTGCCACTATTACACTCCTTTTAAACATACCTTCATTACTCATTTTTTTAATTGACTATTTTAGGACTACCAACCTTTTGTATCTACTGACTTTTTATTTTATAGCTTCTAAAAATGCTGTGTAATTTGCTTGCTCTGATGTTTCTTTGATCATTAATTTTTCAAAGTGACCTTCTGTAAAATCAGATAAAGCTCCAGAAATCAAATGTGTAACCGTTGCGTTTCCAATCAGTTCCATCCAGTAACCATCTGAATCATCTTCATGTACTATGGTTTTTACCATACCACCAGCATTTTTAACTGTGATCGTTTCATTAAATTCACCATTGTTTAATAGTACATACATTAAACTGCTGGCACACATCGCAGTGCCACACGCATTAGTAAAGCCTACACCGCGCTCAAAGGTTCGAACAAAGAGTTCATTTTCTCCTAATATTTCTACAAAACTTACATTGACACCATCGGGAAAAATAGGATTATTTCCGTTTACATAAGTCGCAATTTGTTCAAACTCTTTTCCCATAAGTGTTTGATGATCAACGAAGCTAATCAAATGAGGATTAGGAACTGCTACAGCTGAAAATTTTAACTCACTTGATAATTCTGGGATCACTTCATTAATTATCGTGTTATTTTTAGTCTCCATCGGGATTGCAGCAGCCTCAAAACGAACTGGTGAAATCTCCACTTGGTAAGTCGCTACTTGTTCAGCAAATGGGGATGCTTGTCTTACTTTAAGATCTGCAAACATAGTTTCTACAGTGAATGATTTTTTGTCATATTTTTCTGCTAAGTATCTTGCAACTGTGCGTAAACCATTACCGCACATGCTTGCTTCGCTACCATCATTATTAATTACACGCATTTTAGCTAGTGATGTGCCCTTATCTACTTTTTCTACAAGTAACAGACCATCTGATCCATTAAGTAATCCCGTCTTTCTATTACTCAAATAAGTGCGTAAATCGTTGATTTCCTTCTCAGTAAAGGGACGTTCTAATTTTGTTTCATCTATTAAAAAGAAATCATTTTCTGATCCATGAACTTTTTGCATCGTTACATTCATTATAAAACCCCTCTACTCTTTTATATTTTAATATTCCTAACTATTAGTATGCCACAAACAAAAAGAGGAAAACAGTGTAATTTACTGTTTTCCTCAAAAAAGTTTCTAAATATTGTTTTTTTTATCTTATTTAGCTGCTGCGAAGCGTTTATTTACTTCATCCCAGTTTACAAGATTCCAAAAAGCATCAATATAATCTGGACGTACATTTTTGTAGTTTAGGTAATAAGCATGTTCCCAAACGTCTAATCCTAAAACAGGTGTCTTACCATCCATTAAAGGAGAATCTTGATTAGGTGTTGAAGTAATTTCTAATTTTCCTTTATTCAAAACTAACCATGCCCAGCCTGAACCAAAACGTCCAGTTGCAGCTGTTTTAAATTCTTCCTTTAATTTATCAAAACTGCCAAATGCTGCATCAATGGCTTCTTTGATATCACCTGTCGGTGCGCCGCCTGCATTAGGAGCCATAATTTCCCAGAAGAATGAATGGTTTGCATGTCCGCCACCATTATTGCGTACAGCCGTACGAATATCTTCAGGAATACTATCCATATCAGCGATCAATTCTTCCACTGATTTAGTTCCAAGTTCAGGATGTTTCTCGATTGCTGCATTTAAATTCGTCACATAAGTGTTGTGGTGTTTGTCGTGGTGTAAATGCATTGTTTCTACATCAATATAAGGTTCTAATGCATCATAAGCATAAGGTAAATCTGGTAAAGTGTAAGTCATAAAAAATCCCTCCATTAATTAAGTATAACGTTTCATACATTTATAGCATAACAGATTTTATGACAACCTTCAAAGTAATTGCTTACAAAATTTAGACTAAACTTGTTTTTCCCTTGTATCTCCTTTAGAATGACGTGTATACTCAATTTCAAGTCAGGAGAGAATTTATGAACTCATTTACACTTTTTAAACACTCTTTATTTCAAGTAACTGATCTCCATCAGGCTAAAAAAATGCCATTTTGGAAAGTCATTCTATATGTTGTTTTTCTAAGCACCATCCTTGCCCTTCCAATAACAAAACAAATCTTTTCTATAATGCAAGATATTAGAAGCGACGGGCAAGAAATTGCCGCAAAATTACCAGATTTTAACATTACCGATGGAAAATTAGAAACAGGAGATGGCGCTAAAGGATTTATTTATCAAACAAACTCGATCATCTTCACGTTTGATCCTGATGGAAAACGTTCCCTTAGCGACATAGCTGCTGATTCAGTCGGTACTGCTGTTGGTTTGGGCTTTTTAAAGGATGAATTTGTGGTTGCGTTACCAAGTTCAAGCGCTGCAAACACCTTATTAGGTACCAATCATTTTGAAATTCCTTATTCTAAAGGCACTTTAGATGGTTTGAATAGCAACAACTTAAAAAAAGCTTTAGATGAGGCCAGTATTCCTTTTTGGATTAAATTAGTTGTGTTTATTTTTACTCTATATCCAACCTTTATCAACTTGATCATCAATTTACTTATGATCGCAATCGGTGCAACTCTTTATAGTAAGATTCGTTTGTACAAACTACGTTTTTTAGATTGTCTAAAAATCTCGACCTATTGCGCAACTCTTCCTGTGATCGTCAGTAGTATTCTCCATTTTACTACTCGATCTTTCGATGATAGTTTTTTAATTGTTTTTATTTCATTGTTGCTCTTTTTTTGGGCTACGCGTACTGAAATACGACAAGAACCACCTTTGATTTAAGTTTAAACCTAAAGCACTTGTTTGAGTCTTAAACTTTTCTTACATTCTCTGAGGTATGATTATGTGATAAAATAGAATATGAATTATACTTGTTGAGATACAGTCAACAAAATAATAGTACCGCAATAAGGAGAGAGCTATCATGGGAGAATTGACCCATCGTAAAAATACACGTCAAGTAGCAGTTGGGGATTTAACAATCGGCGGAAGTGATGAATTATTTATTCAAAGTATGTGTACAACAAAAACGCATGATGTTGAAAGTACTGTTGCGCAGATCAAACGCTTGGAAGATGCTGGTTGCCAAATTATTCGTGTAGCTGTTCCAGACGAAGCGGCTGCTGAAGCAATAGGTGCTATCAAAAGTCAAATTTCAATTCCTTTGGTTGCGGATATTCATTTTGACTATCGTTTGGCTTTAAAAGCGATTGAACAAGGTGTCGATAAAATAAGAATCAATCCTGGTAATATAGGACGCAAAGACCGTGTCGAAAAAGTTGTTACCGCGTGTAAAGCGAAAGGGATTCCGATTAGAATCGGTGTTAATGCAGGTTCTTTAGAAAAAAAATTCTTGCAACAATATGGTTATCCTACAGCAGAGGCTATGGTTGCCAGTGCTATGGAACATATTAATATACTCGAAGATTTAGAATTTTACGATATTATTGTTTCATTAAAAGCCAGCGATGTTACTTTGGCCATTGAAGCCTATAATTTAGCTGCTCAAACGTTTGATTACCCATTACATCTTGGGATTACTGAAGCTGGGACAAAATTTTCCGGCGGTATGAAATCTGCTGCAGGACTTGGTGCATTATTGTCTCTGGGTATCGGAAATACTTGTCGTGTCTCCTTATCTGCCGATCCTGTAGAAGAAATCAAAGTCGCTAAAGAAGTCTTGAAAGCTTTTGGTTTATCAAGTAATGCTGCCACATTGATTTCTTGTCCTACTTGTGGACGGATCGAAATTGATTTGATCCCGATCGCAAATGAAATTGAAGAGTATATCGAGAAGATCAAAGCCCCAATCAAAGTTGCTGTTTTAGGGTGTGCAGTTAATGGACCTGGTGAAGCACGGGAAGCTGATATTGGCATTGCAGGTGGAAATGGCAAAGGAATGCTTTTCAAAAAAGGGAAGATTATTCGTACAGTTCCAGAAGAAATCATGGTTGACGAGTTAAAAAAAGAAGTCGATAGCCTTGCTGCGGCCTATTTACGTGGTGAAAAATTATAATTTATAGGACACTCAAAAAAGATTGAAATGCGCAATAGTTCAATCTTTTTTCGTTTGAGATACTTTTTTGTTACAATGAACTAGCAAGGAGGAATCAGCATGGGACAACCACTAATTTATCTTTACGAACAAATGAAAGAAGAACAAGTTGAAACGATCAGGCAAAGTGCTCCTGATTATATGGTTATTGATGCTACAAGAGAATCATCACAAGTAATTGAGGATGATATCGTGATTATGTTAGGTTGGGACAAAAAATTAGGACAGCGCTTATTGAACTCTGAAACAAGCCGCTTAAAATGGGTTCAATCTATTTCTGCTGGTGTTGACACATACGATTTAGACTGCTTTGCTGAAAAAGGAATCTTACTTTCTAACGCTAGCGGTATCCACAGTATTTCAATTTCTGAACACGTTTTGGGTGTTTTACTGGCTGAATTTAGAGGTATTCGCACCAGTATCACTCATCAAGAAAACAAAGAATGGACCCGAGAGGATATTTCCTATAAGCAACTGTCTACACAAAAAATGTTGGTCGTCGGAACTGGACAGATTGGACAACAACTTGCTACCTTTTCGAAAGGTTTAGGTATCCAAACATATGGAGTAAACACTTCTGGTCATGTAACGAATGGCTTTATCGAATGCTATTCTCACAAAAATATGAGTCGCATCGTAAAGGAAATGGATATTGTCGTGAATATCCTTCCTCTAACTGGAGATACTTATCAACTGTATGATGAGCGAATGTTTTTTTCCATGAAGCCTGGAACTGTCTTTGTGAATGTCGGTCGCGGTCCTTCCGTTCAAACAGAAGATTTAATTCATGCGTTAAACGAAGGTCAATTAAGTTTTGCTGCTTTAGATGTGTTTGAAGAGGAGCCTTTACCTAAAGACAGTCCTTTATGGGAAATGGAGAATGTTTTAATCACTCCTCATATTTCTGGTTTGACACCTGGGTTCAAAGCAAAACTATTGGCGATTTTCTTGCAAAACCTTAAACAATTTATGCAAGACAATACGTTATCAAAAAATGAAATAGCCTTGCACCAAGGGTATTAAACTAAAAAAATACTGACTCAAATCATTTAAAAAAGATTCGAGTCAGTATTTTTAATGTTGTTGATCTTTTTCTGTTTCCTTCACGAGGTAAATCGGACGTTTTTTCGTTTCCAAGAAAATCTTTCCGATATATTTGCCAATGATCCCTAGACAAAGCAATTGCATTCCACCGACAAATAAAATAATACAAACCATTGAGGGCCATCCGCTAGTAGGATCTCCTTTAAAGATTGTTCTAAAGAAAATAACAAACATTGCTATGACAGATCCAACACATGAAAAAGCGCCAACATAAGAAGCTAAATTCAGTGGTACTTCAGAAAAATTAACAATTCCATCAATCGAATAACTTAATAAATTCCAAAATGACCATGAAGTAGAGCCTGCTACACGTTCACGATTTTCATAAGAAAGATACTCCGTATTAAAGCCAACCCAACTAAAAATTCCTTTCGAAAAGCGATTATATTCCGTTAATTCTAAAATAGCGTCCACCATTTGACGTGTCATCATACGAAAATCTCTGGCACCATCAACCATCTCAGTTTCTCCGATTTTGTTGACCAATCGATAAAACATTCGAGCAAAGAAACTGCGAATAGGTGGCTCACCTTCACGGTCCCCTCGTCTTGTCCCCACACAATCCAATTCTTTATTTGTCTCTAAGATTTGAATCATTTTAGGTAGTAATTCAGGGGGGTCTTGTAAATCAACATCCATTACCGTAACTAAGTTACCTCTAGCTTCTTTAAGTCCTGCATAAAGTCCAGCTTCTTTTCCAAAGTTTCTAGAAAAAGAAAGATAACGAACTTTATCCGGATGCTCTTTATATAATTTTCTAAGAACATTTAGTGTTTGATCCTTTGAGCCGTCATTAATAAATATGTATTCTATATTATGTTGAATTTGTGAACTTACTTTCTCCACCTCTTCAAAAAACAATGGAATTGATTCCTCTTCGTTGTAACAAGGAACAATAATTGATAGCATAAAATTTCCTCCAAAAAAGTATTCTTTTCTGATTATAGCATAGATATACATAAGAACTGTAATAAAATTATGAATAGTCTTGTTTAGCATAGTCAGATGTTTATATAGGTAAATGTACGGGCCAAAAGAAAGCCCCCTCAATATAAATAACAAACATTTTTTATTAATTAAAAAATAAAACCATAGAAATACTATTAAATAAAGCATTTAAAAATATATTTCAAGCGTTTAAAAGTTTTTAAATAATTCTTACGTTTTTTATTTATGTTTAATTTCTAATTGAAATATAATAGGTAAATAGGTATTATAGATGAGGCAAATGATTTATATCTATATTATACTATTTTTCATAACATTTATAACTTTAATATTAGAAAAATCATAATTAAATACCTAAAGGAGACTAAATATGCTTGAAGACATTCTATTAGATGATGTTGCTCAACGTAAACTCAGCGTTTTTAATCAATTACTGATCACAGCTAATGGTACATATAGCGTTCATTATTTTGAACAATTCACAGATTTTTCTTATGCTCGCTTAAATTCGTTATTTTCTGAAATACACGAGGATCTTATGGAAAAACAGGGTCTTGCGTTATTAACAGATCAAGGAAAAGTACATATTGATTCATCCACGTTACGTGACATTCCATATTCTCAATACTTGTTTCGTAAAAGTTTGCCTTACAAATTTTTACTTGCAACGATATTAGAAAAAAATTATACAATAGAACATTTTTGTAGAGATCACTTTATTAGCCGGGCATCAATCATCCGAAGACTTCAACCGCTGATCAATTATTTAAAAGATTTCGATATTCAGTTAAATTGTTCAAAGCTCCAACTTACTGGAAAAGAAAACCTAATTCGCATCGTTTATTTAAACTTTTTTTGGATCGCATCATATGGAGAAGATCTTTTTTTAGCTTTAGATGAAACGAAAAGAGGCTTTGATTTATTTGATGCAGAAGATCACCAATGGATGACTTATACGGAGCCTAGAGAATGGTATTTACTTACAACAATCTCTCACTTACGTATTCAAAAAAAACATTTTATCATCGAACCACCTTTTAAACAATTAGCTTTTCCAAAAACAAGTATGTCTTTTATTAAAAAATTAGAAAAAGCAAATGTTCCTCAACATTTCATAGAAAGAGAATCTATTTTTCTGTCATTTATGATGTTTTACTGGAGTATTTATTTTTATGCAGATGATCCTAGAATTGTTTATGTAAAAGCGTATATGGAAAGTGACCAGCAACCGTTAGGAAATTTAATTGAACGTCTTGAAGCATTCTACCTGCCTTTATTTTCAGAAAAACAACTATCTGACGATGAAAAAACAGTTCTGAATACGAACCTCTTTACGACTTGCCTCAATCACTTTGTCATAAAAGATTCATTGCCGATTGCTATTAATTTTATGGAATCTTGCATGAAAGATCAAAACCCTTTATACGAACCTCTTTCGAAGAAAATTCGAGTATTCTTAAATGAAATTATTTTAAATACAGAATTTGCGTGGATAAAAAACTGTTTAGAAGATTTAGTTTATATTTATTCGTTTTTATTACTTCCTTTTTATGAACGAAGTAATCCAAAATATCAATTGAATGTAGGTATAATTTTATCGCCAAATGCTATTTTTCTACAATCTCTATTTGATTTTTTAGAACAAATTTCATTCATCAGCGTCTCATTTGTTTCTTCAACCTCTGAGGACAACTATGATTTTTACATAGCGGCATCAAAACTTTTATTACCAGATAAAATCAGACAGACTACTAATTTCCAAATAATTCCATTATCTCCATCATTGGATTATCAAGTGGGACTTATAGATACTTTACATAAAAGATATAAACTAAAATCTGCTTTTTTAACTGTTTGATTCATTTGTTTTTTTCAGTGTCGTTGTCTCTTCATGCTTGAGGAGAGGATACAAAATCAGCAATCGTTTTGTGCCTCTCCTTATAATATCCTATGCACTTGAAACAGTATTCCAACTATTGTTTCAAGTCTTCTTTGTTTTCAGCGAAGTTATATTTTGGTTCGTCTTTTTCATCATCATAATCCACTAATAAGTCATAACCTTTAAAAAACCAATCATCTGTTTCTTCAATAAAATAAGTAACCCCATCAATCGTTTCTTTGACTAAAGGCTGATCCGGTGCTTCTACAGACATCGCAATAGAAAAACCTTCATGAACATCTGTCTTACCATAAATTTTCCCATAAAAGCGAATACCACTATCCGAAGTAACACCCACTTCATCTTTAAACCATTGTTGCGCATGTGGCGTAATCGTTAATTTCATATTGAATTCCTCCTGATTTAAAAGCTGAAAAAGTTCATTTAGCCTCGATAGGAAAAAAATAAAAATATCGGACTTGTAATTTAGAACGTGTATTTTTTATTTATCCAAAGGCTGACTCTTGAAGCTAAATAATATAAAAGCATAACTGGTTGGCCCAGTTCTGATTGAAAAATAGTGGTACGTTCTCTGGACACAGTCCAGTTTTATCTTTTTATGAGGTATTATCCCTCATAACACAACGAACTTCACCAAGTTAAGAACACCCTATATTATAATTTCCATTTTAGCATAGAGTCTGATTTTCAGAGAATAAACTGCCTGAGTTTACCCATTCATCTTTTCATCCAACAAATCGACATCATCTGTTTCTCCAACAACGAGTAAATTATCATTCTCTCTTACTATTTCTTCAGCAGCAGGTGATGCAATCACTTGTGACTTTGAGCGCCGTATGGCAACAACCGTCAACCCAAAACGCTGACGAAAGTTCAGATCACCTAACGTTTTGCCATAAAATTTTGGATTAGAGACACGAACTTCAGCTAATGATACTTCATTTGATAATTCTATATAGTCTAAAATATTTCTAGAAACTAATTTATGTGCTACCCTGATCCCCATATCACGTTCTGGATGAACAACTAGGTCAGCACCAATCTTGTCTAATACTCTGGCATGGTATTCATTTACAGCTTTTGCTAAAACGTTTGGCACCCCCATTTCTTTGACCATTAGAGTGACCAAAATACTTGCTTGAATATCTTCACCAATCGCAACGACAACATGGTCAAAATTACGGATTCCCAAAGAGCGTAGTGTTGCCTCATCTTGAGCGTTCGCTACAACCGCATGGGTTGCAATGTTCATATATTCATTCACTCGGTCCTCATTACTATCGATTGCTAAAACCTCTTGACCAGATTGGATCAACGTCTGACAGATACTGCCTCCAAATCTTCCAAGACCAATAATTGCAAAATTTTGCTTCATGTTTATTTCTCCTACCGTTAAATTTAAATTAAGTATAACAAACAGACCAACAATTGAACAGAAACAGAAGCCGTATTTTATTTCTTAAAAATATGAAAAAAGCGCGCAATGACTATCATCATCTCCAAATGAACATTGAAAAAAAATATTCTTCGAGTGATTTCAAAAAAACGCACAGTGCATAAAATGCATTGCACGTTTTTTAAGAAGTAACTAAAGGTTAAATGATTAGACTCACACTCTCCATTGACTTTCGATTACTACTGACCATACTTTTATTTTGCTAAACCGTGCTGAAACGCGTAGATCGCTGCTTGTGTTCGATCTTCAACATCTAATTTAGCTAAAATATTCGAGACATGTGTTTTGACCGTTTTCAGCGTAATAAATAGCTCATCAGCTATTTCTTGATTACTACGTCCTTTAGCTATCAACATCAAAATTTCATGTTCGCGATTGGTCAAATCTTCATGTAAAACAGGTTCTTGTTTTTTTGTCAAACGCTCGATCATCTTAGTCGTTACTTCTGGTTCTAAAACACGCTCTCCCCTAGAGATAGCACGGATAGCATCTGCAATCTCATGAGCCGTCGAAGTCTTCAACAGATATCCAGCAGCTCCAGCTTCAATCGCGGGATAAACCTTTTCATCATCGATAAAACTAGTGACAATAATGATTCGTGCTTGTGGCCAATCTTTTAAAATTGCCTTTGTCGATTCAATTCCATCCATCACATCCATGACTAGATCCATTAAAATTACATCAGGTCGTAATTCTAACGCTTTTTCATAACCGATCTGTCCATTTTCAGCTTCGCCAACGACTTCAATATCTTCTTGAATCGATAAATAAGAAGATACACCTAATCGTACCATCTCATGGTCATCCACTAACATTACTTTGATCACTTGTTTCTTCCTCCTTTATTACAGGCACCTTGATTTCAACGCTTGTCCCTTGTCCTTTAAAACTAATAATCTTCACGATACCGCCCATTCCAGCAGCACGTTCTCGTATATTTTTCAGTCCATAACTGCCAGCTTTATTATCATTTTCAGCCATATCAAAACCGACACCATCATCAACTAAACGCAACAAAACATTTTTGTCTACTTGATGAAGATATACTTCAAGTTCTTTTGCTTTGGCATGTCGAAGTGTATTGGATAAAAGTTCTTGAACGATTCTAAATAAATGATCTTCAATACTATTGTTCAGATGAACATCCTCAACGTCCCAAGTCAATTCTATCTTGATTTTAGTTTGTAACTCTTTTAATAATTGCTCGATCCCTTTACGTAAACTCTTTCCTTCTAAACTTACAGGACGCAAATGAAGCAATAAGGCGCGCATCTCAGATTGAGAGGCATTGATAATATCTGTGACTGTAACTAATTGTTTTCGGAATATTTCTGGTGTTTCACTGCGTTGTGCTTGCTCATTTAAAGCAGATAGCATCATCATTGCAGCAAACAATTGTTGACTCACAGAATCATGAAGTTCTCTCGCCAATCGATGGCGCTCTTCTTCCAAAATTTCTTCTTTTGTCTCTCCATCCATTAATAACGGACGACTATTTAATAATTGCAATTCCTTTGACATTTCTAATAATTTCGTTCTGATTTTTAAGATATCTTGATCGACTTCGCCAATATATTGATCATTGCTCGCATGTAAGACACTTTTACTAAGGACAGGATTTTCATAGCTTCCTCTTGCCAACAAACGAAGTTTTTCTTCAATTTTACCATATTGTGATTTTTGTACAATAGATACGAGTAAAAAGGTCGATAGACCCACCAATAGCGAAATCAAAAGCATATGGAAAATCAAAGGAATGTAAAATACTTTCCTTTGAAGTAACTCCAACATCCAATTTTTTTGCTTAATAGAATGAAAGTATGAAAATAATGTAAGTAAAACAACAATAAACGTGCTGCACGCAGCATACAAAGAAACCATCTGTCGAGAAATCTTACCCATCATACACGAATCACCTCAAGATCCCCGACTAATGTATTTGTGATGATTTTTAAGCGGCGATTATTTGTATCAAAATCATTGCTATAAACTTTTAATGATTCATTTTTCAGATGGTATTTCTCTTCTTCAAAGTTTACATTTCCATAGAAAGTTGAATGTTCAAGTGTTACGGCAACACCTAAGGGAACTAAAATTCTTGTGCGTCCAAAACCTTTTCGAATAATAATAATGCTGTCATCTTTAGGTAGTAACGTATTTCCTAAATCGACGATCGTATCCCCGGATAAAACATCTATATTGATGTCATCCCACTCATAAACATTATTGCCGATACGTTCATTGGCAAACCAGGGACGCTTGAAACGTCGACCACTTTTCGGTTCAATGTTCGTCGTTTCCACCATAATCATTTGTTTCTTTCTCCAAGGTGCCCGCTGCGTGATATCAACACCCGCGATTTCTACACCTTTTAAACCGATAAATAAAACGCCGAATACTAACATCAACCAAAATGCAGGGCTATTCATTACTCCGATCAAAATCAAAATAACGCCTAAAACTAATTGAAAATTATTAAAATTACTGCGTGAAACCTTTTTTAATGCATAAACAGCACTCAAGATACCTAGTACTAAGACTACTGCTAGTCCTGGGTTATGTATAATTTGCCATAAGGCTAATATAAAAAGTAATGCTTCTACTACGATAAAAAAACGCCATGGGTTATTCATTATAATCCCCCTTTCAATAAGATTAGTATACCTTGATTCCCCTATTAATGTTAGTTGCTAAAGGCTCATTTTTCTATAGGACTTTAGCCCTAATTTTCCTGAAACGAATAGGGATCTGTTCATTAATTAATCAGGTTTAAAGGGCAAGTCAAAACTAATACTAGCTTTGGCCCGCCCTTTGTTCTTATTAATTGTTTTGTTAACCAACTTTTGTGATTCTTACTTGCATATCGCCACCAGGAGTTGCAATAGCAACTTGATCATTCAATTTTTTACCAATCAATGCTTGTGCAATTGGTGAATCATTTGAAATTTTACCAGAAAATGGATCCGCTTCTGCGCTACCTACAATAGTATATTCTTCTTCATCACCATCAGGTAATTCAATAAAGGAAACTGTTTTTCCAATTGAGACTTCATCAGTATCAACACCATTATTATCAATAATTTCCGCAAAACGAATCATATTTTCTAAAGTAGTGATCTTTCCTTCTACAAATGCTTGTTCATCTTTAGCAGACTCGTACTCAGAGTTCTCTGATAAGTCACCGAAGCTTCTTGCGATTTTTATACGTTCAACGATTTCTTTTCGTTTAACTGTTTTTAGTTCTTCAAGTTCTTGTTCTAATTTTTCTTTGCCTTCAAGGGTCATAGGGAATACTTTTTCTACCATGTTAATTTCTCCTTCTTAACTTACTACAATATTTTTATTTTATTTTTGTTGAAAAATTCCGCTTTCAATCCAGAAAAGAGTACCACGCTTTAAGCAAATTGTAAATAATATTCACTTAATTTTTATAAATCTTCTAGAAATTCTAATAGACATCTCCTTTAGCCTTTCTCTTATGCCTGAACTCGAAAATTCTGAGTAAAGCGAAACGAGCCGCCTAAGGAATAGGTTGGCTCGTAATATATTACGCAAAGAAAAAAGTTATTCACTTTTTTCAGTCTCTGTTTTATTTACATATTGTTCTATAAATTCTTGATGTTGCTCATATGTCTCAGCAAAATAAACGTTTCCTGTTGAAATATCCGCAACAAAATAAAGATAATCGTTTGGTATTGGATTTAAAACGGCATTGATTGCTTGCTCACTAGGACTATCTAAAGGACCTGGTCCATAACCAGTATTTTTATAAAGATTATATGGCGAATCTACTTCTAAATCTTTGTACGTAACTAACTCTTTATGTTCACCTAACGCATATAAAATTGAAATATCTGATTGTAATGGCATATTCGCGGCAATCCGATTAAAGAAAACTTGAGCAATTTTCTTACGGTCTTCTTCTTTTACGCCTTCTTTTTCTACCAATGAAGCAAGTGTCAACACTTGTTGGATCGTCATACCTTTAGCATGGACCATTGGGATAAACGGTTCGATCACGCTATTAGATTTCGCTATCATTTGCTCGACAAAATCTTCTAATTTTGCATCTTTGTAGTAGTCATATGTCGCTGGGAATAGATAACCTTCAAAGTGATAACGAACATCTTTTGCTTCAGCGGCACTTTCTAATAATTCTGGATATTTTTCTTTCATCGTATCAAAGTAGGATTGATTTTTCATCAATTCAATAAATTGATCTTTTTTGAAATCAGTATTTTCTTCGATTGCATCTCCGATTTTATCAATATCAAATCCTTCTGGGATCGTTACTTTTCCATCGGCAAGTTGTGTTGGCTCCGCTGTTCCACCTTCTCTTAAAAGCGCACCGATCTCATCTAGTGACATATCTGGCGCCATTTGATAATAGCCTGCCTGAAAATCAGTCAAATTCTTGAACTTTGCGTAATAATTAAAGACCATCCCGCTTTTGATAATTTTATTTTCTTCTAAAATATTTGCAATTCTCTTATTTGATGAATCTTCTGGAATGTGCACTTGAACCAACTTGTTATCTTTTTTGTCAAGCGGCTGTAGTCCTGCATTAACGTACTTATAAAAAGTAAAGCCAAAAATGGCAATCACTAATAACAAAACAGATGCTACGATCAACACGATTCTACTAACAATACGCTCTTCTTTCTTTCTTGTACGCTTGTTAGAATTATCTTCAGAAATCTGAGTACTCTTAGATTCCAATTGTTCATCCGATAGCTCTGGTTGTTTTGCTTGATGCCCTCTACTGCGAGAGCCGACTGATTCCATTTCATCTTGTTTTATCGCGTCTTCTTGGTTATTTAGTTGAGATTGATGTGTTCTATTATATTCTGCTTCATTCTGCTGTGATACGTTCTGAGCATTGTGTTCAGAAGAAGCTGAATCATCATTTCCTATTTCTTCTCCTCGCAAAGAACGCAAGACCTGATCTTTGAATGAAGAATTGGAATGATCTTGATTATTTTGGTTATCTTCTGCCAAAACAAATCCTCCTTACTTTCTATGTATCTTCCTTAACTTTTACCATTATACATGAAAGCTTTTTAAATTTAAACTTTTTTAGAGAATCGTCACTAACTTGTAAGATTTGTTTTCTTGCTAAAATGAAAAAATAAGGGTGCGGACAAAAGTAAACTCCACTTTTGTTTCACACCTTAGATATAAATAAATGTTAGAAACAAAAGCAGCCACCTTCTGAAACAAGCTGAAATTCACAAAAATTCGAAGAACAATTTTCATGAATTCCTACTTATTTTTCGGGGTTAAATACTTCTATCTCAGCTTTTTTCAAATTGAATAGATAGTCATGTTTTCTTAAATGCCTTTTCTTCAATCTTTTTCCTAATTATTCTGCGCTCAGAGCCGCCATTGTAATATAGTTATAAGGTTGGTTAAAATGCGGTAGGAAGAAAATGTCTAATAATTTTAGTTTGTCGATCGTCACTTTTTCTTCGATTGCTAATGAGAACATGTGAATTCCCATAGAGATATCTTCATAAGATGCCATTTGCGCTCCAATAATGCGGCGGGAATCTTCTTCATAAACGATTCTAATTTTTACTTTGTTATTTTCCTTCATAAATCCTGGTTTTTGTAAGTCTTCAAATTCAGTATATTTTACCTTCAAACCTAATTTTTCTGATTCTTGAACAGTCAAACCTGTAGAAACCATGTGATAACCAAATATTGAAATTCCGTTTGAGCCTTGGACACCGATTGATTCTAACGCTGTTCCGCCAACGTTATGAGCCGCTACAATTCCTGAGCGAACAGCATTTGTTGCTAAAGCAATATAAGTTGTTTGTTGCACTGCATTTGAGAAAATCGTTGAACAATCCCCGACTGCATAGACATTGGGGTCACTCGTTTGTTGATGGAGATCTACAAGGTAGGCACCATTTGTAAATAATTCTAAATGGTCTTTACCCAAATCATTATTTGGTTTAAAACCAATTGCATTGATGACAAGGTCAACCGCATATTCTCCTTTTTCTGTTATGATTGCTTCAACTTTTTCGGTTCCTTTATATTCTTTAGCCAACTCATTGTAATGGAGCTCAATACCGTTATCGGTCAAAACTTTATCCATATCATCTGTAAACCATTTGTCATAATAATTCGGTAAACATCTTGCTTCTGCATCGAATAACAGAACATTTTTACCGCGGCGTTTAGCTGCCTCAGCGATTTCAACACCAATATAACCAGCTCCGATCACGGCAACTGTTCTTACTTCTTCATCAGCCATTGCAGCATCTACTATTTGACCATCTTGGAAAAGTTTTAAGAATTCAACATTTTTCAAGTCTCTACCTGGAATAGTTGGATTAATCGGTGCTGATCCTGTAGCTAGAATCAATTTGTCATAGTTTTCTGTGAATGATTCACCATTTTGTTTTTTACAATAAACAATTTTCTGATCAAAATCAATTCGTTCGACAGTTGTTTCCATAAAAATTTTAGCCCCTTTTGCTTCAAAGGCTTCTTTGTTCGTATAAAATAGATTTTCGTATGATTCGATCTGGCGACCCACCCATAGCGCTGTTCCACATCCTAAATAGCTAAGGTTTGTATTTCGGTCGATCATCACGACTTCTTGATCTGGATAAGTATCTAATAATGTGTTTGCTGCTGCAATCCCTGCATGGTTGGCACCTACAATAACAGTTTTTGTTTTGTTCATAATAATCTCCTTCTTGTGATGTATTGAACTTAATTATACCCGAAGAAAAGGCTTTCTTTTATCAATTTGTTGCTATTTCATTGAAATATTTGAGAATTTCACATTTTCATATTGAAGTACTCTGATGATCCTGACTTTCATAAAAAGTAATTCTAGATATAAATGTCAATTTAAAACACGATCATTTATAATTTTATCATTTGACTCACACTAATCAAACGATCGAAATAGTAAAAAAACGAGCCTCCCAAATCGAAGCTCGTTCTTTATTTGCTTTTAGTAATTATTTCTTTTAGCTCTTCAGTAGTCACAGCAATATAATCTGCACCAGCAGTTTCCAGTTCAACTCGATCACCAAATCCATATAAGACGCCTATACTAGCCAACTTATTTTCCTTTGCTCCTACTATATCATGGCTACGGTCACCAACCATTATTGTTTTTTCTAATTGAGTGAGTTGGGCTTCTTTCAATGCGTAATGAATAACATCTCCTTTTTTTGACCGTATACCATCCAAACTAGCACCATATATCCCAGTAAAATATTGGTCCAGATCAAAATGAGCTAGGATTTGTTTAGCATAAATTTCTGGTTTAGACGTTGCAACATAAAGAGTACAACCCTTTTGTTTTAAGTCAGTTAGTACTGTTGGAATTCCTTCATAGATATGATTTTCATACATTCCTTTAGCTTGGTAATAGTCACGATAATACCCGACTGCCTGATCAGCCGACGTATCATCTAATTGACATATATTTATAAATGAATCTTTTAAGGGAGGACCGATAAAGGACTCTAGCTCATGTTTATCTGGCTTTTTTACGTGCATTTTATTTAACACGTAGAGTACAGAATGGATGATTCCATCCCCCGAATCTGTAATTGTTCCATCTAAATCGAATACTATTGTTTTATACTGCATTTAAAGAGATAACCCTGCCTTTCTGTATGATCGAGTAGAATTTTAGTTTATCTTTCGTGAACATCTCCTGTATTGATCACAGGCTGAGTCCCTTTGTCCGTAATGATCGATACTAAAAGATTATTGATCAATTGAACTTTACGATCATCCGTAAAATTGATTTCCTGACCGTCCTCGATTTGTTCCAATGCCATTTGTGTCATAGATACTGCACCTTCGACAATAATTTGTCTTGCTGATAGAATCGCTTTGGCTTGTTGGCGTTGCAGCATCGCACTTGCAATTTCTGTTGCATAAGCTAAGTGATTCAAACGAGTTTCAATGACCTCCACTCCAGCAACAGCTAAGCGCTCTTGCAATTCTTTTGCCATTTCTTCTGATACCTCAGTTGTATTCCCACGTAGCGTTACATCGTCGTCATTAAATGTATCATAAGGATATTGCGTCGCAATATGGCGAATAGCTGTTTCGCTTTGGATCTCTATAAAATCTTGATAGCGGTCCACATCAAACAAGGCTTTGGCCGTATCGACAACTTTAAAAACAACAACTGCAGAAATTTCCACTGGGTTTCCATCTGAATCATTGACTTTTAATAGCGAACTATTGAAATTACGCACTTTTAATGAAACGTTGATTTTTTGTGTTAAAGGTGTTGTCACAAATAAGCCGTTATCTTTGATTGTACCTAAATATTGTCCAAAAAATAAAATGGCTTTGGCTTGATTTGGACTAACAATCGTTAGTGAACTCAAAAATAAAGCTGATATTCCCCATAAAACCAAGCCAATAGCAATCATAACAAAGCGCTCGTCAGTTAAACCACCATACATAAAATAACCGCCAATAATAATTAAAATAACTAGCACTACTAATGCGATATAGCCATTGATATGAAATGTTTTTTTCTCCTCCATAGCGTTCTCCTACTTTCTTTTTCCATTTACTATTCTTATAGTACTCCTCTTTATTCTTTGCATCAATAGTTAGGAGAAGACAAAAAAGTTGCTTAATGATTAGTTTAGATGTAAACTTACTTTTAGTAAGGAACGGATAATAATTATTAATTTGGAGGGTTTACATTATGGATACACAAATTAGAGGAATTCATCACGTTACAGCTATCACATCAAGTGCAGAGAAAATTTATCGCTTTTTTACTGATACACTAGGCTTGCGCCTAATCAAAAAAACGGTGAATCAAGATGACATCGAAACCTATCATCTATACTTCACTGATGATCTTGGTTCAGCCGGGACTGATATGACTTTTTTCGATTTCCCGGGTATTCCACAAGGTAGTAAAGGAACAAATACTATTTCCCGCACATCATTTCGCGTTAAAAACGATGCTTCTTTGACTTATTGGATTGATCGTTTTAATGAAAATCAAATCGATCATGGAGAAATTCAAGAACGTTTTGGTAAAAAATATATCGAATTTGAAGATTTCGATAAGCAACAATATCAATTGATTTCTGATGAAAAAAATCAAGGTGTAGCTAGTGGAACGCCTTGGAAAAAGACAGATGTTCCAGCTGAACATGCTTTAATAGGGTTAGGACCCGTTTTCGTGACTGTAGCAGATTTTGAACATATGCAACGAGTTTTAGTTGACGTACTGGGATTTAAGTTAGTAGATGCCGAGGGAAGTTTCCATCTATTTGAAGTAGGTGAAGGCGGAAATGGTGGCAGTATCATTGTTGAACATCGAGATGACCTTCCAGACGCACAAGAAGGCTTTGGAAATATTCATCACTTGGCTCTTCGTGTGGCAGATCAAGATGCTTTACGTTTTTGGATTAGTAAAATCAATCAACTTCAATTTCCTAACTCTGGTTTTGTTGAACGTTTTTATTTTGAATCTGAGTATTTCAGAGCGGCTCCTCATATTCTATTTGAATTAGCCACTGATGGTCCTGGCTTTTTAGAAGATGAGACCTATGAAGCAGCAGGAGAAAAATTATCCTTGCCCCCATTTTTAGAAGGTAAAAGAAAAGAAATCGAAGAATTTGTTCGTCCTTTTGATACGTCTGATGCAAATAAACCGCGTTAATAGCGAAGAAATGGAGAAGCCTTATGTTGCATTATCCAACTAAAGATTTATCATCAAAACAAGCCTATAAATTTCTATCGGGCAGCATCATCCCACGTCCAATCGCTTGGGTGACAACGCTAAGTAAAGAGTGCAAAACGGTGAATGCAGCACCGTTCAGTTTTTTTAACGCAGCAGCATCTGAAATCCCATTAGTAACCTTGTCGATTCTTAGGCGGGATGGTGAAATAAAAGATACTGCTAGAAATATTCTAGATACTCAGGAATTGGTGATCCACTTAGTCAATGACCAAGTTGTTCAATCAATGAATCAAACAGCGGCTTCTTTAGCCCATGACCAAAGTGAAATCATCCTCAATAAAATAGATACAACGTCTAGTAAATCAGTGAAGGTCCCTGGGATCACAGCTGCACCTATTCGTATGGAAGCTAGATTGCATCAATATGTTCCCGTCAAAAATCATGATGATCAGATCATTACAGATCTATTTATCGTTGAAATAACTGATTTTTATTTTGATGAAAATCTATTTGATCAAGAAAAAGAATATGTCTTATCAGAAGTATTTAAGCCCATTGCACGTTTAGCAGGGAATACGTACGCTCATATTGATGGACTGTTTGATTTAATTAGACCAGATTAGGAAAAAAGCTAGGACATAAAAAAAGGAAAGACAACCTCACTCGGTGTCTTTCCTTTTTATTATTAATCGTAGTCGCCATCTTCAGCAAATTGGCTGTTATATAGTTTTTCATAAAAACCGCCTTGCTTTAATAACTCATTATGTGTCCCTTTTTCAATGATTTCACCTTGGTTCATGACAAGGATCAGATCCGCTTCACGAATAGTTGACAAGCGGTGCGCGATCACAAAGCTTGTGCGTCCTTGCATGACCCGTTCCATTGCTTTTTGAATCAAGGCTTCTAAACGAGTATCGACTGAACTTGTCGCTTCATCTAGAATTAAAATTCTCGGATCAGAAATCACCGCTCTGGCTATCGTTAATAATTGTTTTTGACCTAGAGAAACGTTGTCCCCTTCAGAATTGATTTCCATCTCATAACCATCAGGCATCGTGCGGATGAAATGATCAACATTGGCTGTCTTGGCCGCGTCAACTACTTCATAATCGGTTGCATCTAATTTACCAAAACGGATATTGTCTGCAATCGTTCCTTCATATAACCAAGCATCTTGCAGAACCATCCCAAATACTGAACGGACATCACTACGATCCATTTTCTTTGTTTCGATACCATCGATCTTGATTGCTCCTTCATTCACATCGTAAAAACGCATCAATAGATTGATTAATGTCGTTTTACCTGCTCCAGTAGGCCCAACGATTGCAACTGTCTGGCCAGCTTCCACTTCAAAGTTCAAGTTTTTGATCAATGGTTTGGCAGGATCGTAACTAAAGCTGACATTATCAAACTGAACCGATCCATGAACTTTTGCTGGTAAAGGAATATCATGTTCGTTTAACTCTTCTTCTGGTTCATCTAAAATTTCAAATACACGCGTTGTTGCAGCTGAAGCACTTTGTATCGCCGCAGATAATTGCGTAATATTTCCCATTGGTTGGCTGACCTGCCAAATATACTGGATGAACGCTTGGAGTTGTCCCACAACGATTACGCCTGTAATAACGTAATAACTACCTAAAACAGCCATGCCGATATAGGCACTATAAGCTGTCATCTGTACAAGCGGGAGCATCAATCCAGAGATAAAGGCAGCTTTGAACCCAAAATTATTTAAGTTATGATTGACTTTTTTAAAGCCTTCCAATGTTTCTTTTTCTCGTCCATATAGTTTCAACACACTAAAGCCGGTCATATTTTCTTGAACATAACCATTTAACGTTCCAAGTGCATTTTGCATCCCTTGAAAGTATTTTTGAGAGATACCAACAATTGTTTTAGATATCAATAATGATAATGGGATCATCACAACAGAAATCAGCGCCATCAGCCAGTTAATATAAAACATCATCGCAACTGCCATTACGATCCCGAGGATAGCCGAAACAATATTAATAAAACTTTGCTGCATTGCATTACTAACCGCATCTACATCGTTTGTTACACGAGACAAGATATTTCCTTGTTGATTTTTATCAAAATAAGAAACAGGTAAACGATTGATTTTCTCATCAATATCGCGACGTAAATCACGCATAGCATGTTGTACGACTGTGGCCATCAAAAAACCAGATAGAAATTGTGCCGCGCAATACCCTAGACCCACAATCAATATCCAAATCAAACACTGAATGATATACGAATAATTCAGCCCGTCACCTGCTGCAACATTATTGCTGATCTCCGTAATAGGCAAACCTGAAACATAAGGCAATGCTGCATTAAATGCAACTGTCAAAATTGTGAAAATAATGACTAGAATAAATGTTCCTTTATACGGTTTGATGTATCTACCTAAACGTCTAATGGAAGAAAGTGCTTTTTTCATGCTAATTCCTCCTCTGACAGTTGAGATGCAGCAATATCATAGTAGATAGGGCAATTCTCAAGTAATTCACGATGGGTACCGATGCCAACGACATCTCCTTCGTTTAAGACAACAATCTTGTCTGCATTCATAATTGTTCCTACTCGTTGAGCGACTATCAAAACAGTTGACTCTGTTGTTTCTTTTTTCAAACGAGCTCTTAAATTCGCGTCCGTTTGGTAATCCAATGCTGAGAAGCTATCATCAAATATATATACTTCAGGACGTCGGATCACTGCTCTAGCAATTGCTAAACGTTGTTTTTGACCACCAGAGAAATTGGTTCCGCCTTCTGAAAGAAGTTCATCGTATCCGTCAGGTTTTTGCGAAATAAATTCTGTCGCTTGTGCAATATCAGCTGCTAATTCCATCTCTTCGATGGTTGCATCCTCTTTACCATAACGCATATTTTCCGCGATCGTCCCAGTAAATAGCAACGCTTTTTGCGGAATATAACCAATCTTGTTGCGTAACGTACTTAATTTATAATCACGTACATCTATGCCATCAAGTAAAACTTCTCCTTCTGAAACATCGTAAAAGCGCGGGATCAATTGGATCAACGTCGATTTTCCACTCCCAGTACTACCGATGAATGCAACAGTTTCACCCGGTGAAGCGGTAAAACTAACATTACGAATTACTGGACTTTCTGAATGTCCAGGGTACGCAAAGGTGACATTTTTAAATTCTAGATAGCCTTTTGTCTTAGTCTCTGTGATTCCCGCTTCATTTTCACGAATTACAGGCTCCATATCAAAAGCTTCTTGAATTCGACGAGCTGAAACGGCCGCACGAGGATACATCATGAAGACACTTGCAAATAACATAAATGAGAATAATGCATGGAAAATATATTCGATAAACGCGATCAAATCTCCGACTAATAAGCTGCCTTGTTCGATCTGTAAGGCACCATTCCAAATAATCAACACCATCACGATATTGAATAAAAAGAAAAAGCCTGGCTGCGCTGCTGCCATCAAACGAAAAAGGCTCTTAGAGCTTTTCGTATAGTCTTCATTTACTTTGCTAAAACGGCTTTCTTCAAATTTTTCATTCACAAAAGCACGAATCACTCGCAAACCAGAAAGATTTTCTCTTAAAATCCCGTTGATTCCATCTAAGTTTTTTTGTTGCTTATTAGATAAAGGTTCAGATATTTTAGCAATCAATATCACAGCTGCCAAAAGAAATGGCAATGCGCCTAAAACGAACCAACCTAATGACGGACTTGTCCGCATGACCATATATAAACTGACAAAAAACATCATCGGCGTCATGAAACCTATCCGTAAAATATTTCCCATAAACAACATAATTTGATAAGCATCATTCGTTGTTCTTGTAATCAGTGAAGAGACACCTATTGTTTCATATTCACGATGGGAAAAAGTCTGTACTTTTTCAAATAAATCATCACGAATATCACGTACAATATTTGTTGTCATTCGGGAACCAAAATATCCTAACATGATATTCATTACCACACCGACGACCGTGATCCCGATCATCAATAGACCTTGCTGTTTTACATAATCATAATCATTATTTTTGATCCCAACGTCAATCATTCGTGCTAAAATCGTTGGTAAACCTAGTTCTATCAATATAAATCCAAATACACAGATGAAATCTAAAAATAATAATTTCTTGTATCTCATCGTGTAACGCCACATTAATTTCAACCAATCATCTCCTATTCCAATTTTTGACTCAGTACTCCCACTATAGCATAAAACTAATAGCTAGGTAAATTATATTTAAAGGAAAATATCACACTTTTATCATGAATAATAAACGGGGCCTTTTTTACTATGGTATAATAGTGATTACTTTAATTTTCGTACTAAAATTCAGCTGGAAAGTGATGGATCGAATCAATGAAAAAACTACTTTATATTTCTTTAGGTTGTCTCACATTTGGATTGGGAACGATTGGGATTTTCTTGCCGATTTTACCCACAACGATTTTTTATATTTTAACCGCTTTTTTCTGGATGCGTAGCTCTGAATATTTATATACAAAATTTATTGAATCGGCCTATTACCAAAAATATATCCAAAAATCTATTATAGAAAGAAAAATCACCCCTCTTGGCCGAGTTAAGTTATTTTCGATGTTGTTCGTAATCTTTGCGCTTCCATGTATCCTGGTCCGTAACCCGTTCATGACAGCTACATTAGCAATCGTCTTTTTGCTGCACTTCGTTGGTCTAAATTTGTATTTTAATAAAAAGAACCTTACATCTTTAAAGGAAGCAAATGAAGAATAAGGTTTTGTTTAAACTCGCAAGTCTGTTTCTATACTTATCCATTATTTTGTGATAAAATACCATTAATTGTTATACAACACAGTGGACGGTTGAAAGAAAGTACGGATTCCATAAAACAAGTAAAATGAAGCAAAGTCGAGGCTTCATTTCATCATCAACAGATGTTTTTGATGCCAATTGTTTTTAAGGTGGACAACCACCTCGTTTTGTTGTGTTCAAAAATTACAGTAAGAAAATATAAAAATAAATAATTAACTGCTTTGGCAGATAAAGGAGAAAAAACTATGATTTATAAAGTTTATTATCAAGAAACGAAAACAAGAAATCCCAAAAGGGAAGATACAAAATCTATTTATGTTGAGGAGCAAAGCGATGTTATCGTGCGTCAGCAAGTTGAAGAAAATACCCCGTACAACATCGAATACATTCAAGAACTTGATGAAAATCATCTTGCTTACGAACAAGAGCACGCGGAATTCTCTTTAACGGAGTTTTAATATGAAAGTAAATATAAAAAACAATGAGACCGGCGTTTTTGCGATAGGTGGTTTGGGCGAAATCGGGAAGAACACTTATGGGGTTCAATTTCAAGATGAAATAATCATTATTGATGCTGGTATTAAGTTTCCAGAAGATGATTTACTTGGGATCGATTATGTTATTCCAGATTACAGCTACATCGTCCAAAATCTGCACAAAGTCAAAGCCTTGATCATCACGCACGGTCATGAAGATCATATCGGTGGTGTCCCTTATTTATTACGTCAGGCAAATATACCGATTTATGCTGGACCATTAGCTTTAGCTTTGATTACCAATAAATTGGATGAACATGGTTTATTACGAGACGCTGACCTTCATGAAATCAATGAAGATACTGTGATCCGCTTCCGCAAAACAGCGATCAGCTTCTTTAGAACAACACATAGTATACCAGACGCTTTAGGTGTCGTTGTTAAGACACCCTCAGGAAATATCGTTGCAACAGGCGATTTCAAGTTCGACTTTACGCCTGTTGGTGAACCAGCTAACTTGCACCGCATGGCAAAATTAGGAGAAGAAGGGGTCTTGTGTCTACTTTCAGACAGTACCAATGCTGAGATTCCAACTTTTACTAAATCAGAAAAGACCATTGGCTCTTCTATTTTAAAGATTTTTGAAAAAATTGAAGGCAGAATTATCTTTGCCAGTTTTGCTTCAAATATTTTTCGTCTCCAACAGGCTGCTGATGCAGCCGTCGCAACAGGACGTAAAATCGCAGTGTTTGGCCGTAGCATGGAGAATGCTATTGTAAATGGTGAACATTTAGGTTATATCAATGTCCCAAAAGGAACATTTGTTGATGCTAGTGAATTGAATCAACTTCCTGCTGGGGAAACAATGATTTTATGTACAGGTTCTCAAGGTGAACCTATGGCTGCTTTAAGTCGTATTGCCAACGGAACGCACCGCCAGATTTCAGTTCAACCTGGTGATACAGTGATTTTTTCAAGCTCACCAATTCCAGGAAACACAACAAGTGTCAATCGTCTGATTAATCTACTTTCAGAAGCTGGTGCTGAAGTTATCCATGGCAAGATTAATAATATCCATACTTCAGGTCATGGTGGCCAAGAAGAACAAAAATTAATGTTGAGCTTAATGAAGCCTAAATATTTTGTGCCTGTTCATGGTGAATTTAGAATGTTAAAAATCCATGCATCGCTAGCACAAGATGTCGGTGTACCTGCGTCCAATTGTTTCATCATGGAAAATGGTGATGTGTTAGCTTTAACTGCTGATGATGCACGTTTAGCTGGACACTTTAATGCCAATGATGTTTATGTAGATGGTAACGGCGTAGGAGATATCGGTAATGTTGTCTTGCGTGACCGCCGAATTCTTTCTGAAGAAGGTTTAGTTTTGGCTGTTGCTACCGTAGACATTAAAAATAAGGAAATTTTAGCTGGTCCAGATATTCTATCTCGCGGATTTGTTTATATGAGAGAATCCGGTGAAATGATCCATGAAGGACAGCGTTTATTGTTCAATGCAATCCGTGAAGCATTACGTGATGAAAATTGTACGGAAGCGAAAATATGTGATGCAATTTCAGCTGCATTACAACCATTCCTATTTGAAAAAACAGAACGTCATCCAATGATTTTACCAATGATCATGACTTCGTGAGTTTTAAAAAAAACAACTGACTTCTTTAAACAGTCAGTTGTTTTTTTGATTTCTATACTTCATTATTCACAACTAAAACATTGGCTTTCGTATGATTAACAACGTAGGAAGTTGTTGATCCGACCATCAATCTTTCAAATCCATTTAGACCTGTTCGACCAATTACAATCAAGTCAATAGAATCTTTTGACTCTGTAAAATCAGCAATCAATGTTTTGGGGTAACCATACATGACGTATGTGAAAACTTGTAATACTCCTTGTTCAAGGACTTTTGACTCTCGTTCTTTCATCTCTTCTTCTTCTCTGGCGCGAAGATCTTCCATCAGCGTTCCCATTGACATCGTCAGCTCACCAAAATAATTGCCCATTTCTTCAATCACAGATAAAATGTGTAACGTTGCACCATTTCGTTTAGCAATTTTTATCGCTTCTTGAAATGCTTTTTCTGACTGATCTGAACCATCAACAGCTACTAAAATATTTTTATAGAATTCTCCCATGCTAAAAACCTCCTTCTTATTCCTTTTATTATACTACTTGAAAGGGATTTCAACAAAAATACTGCTGAATAAGAAATTTCTACTTTACACTTCGAACTAGCCATGTTATAGTAATCATGGAATTTCGTTATCAGATATCGTCGCCTTTCATAAGATATAAGAGAGGAGAATCAATATGACATTTGGTAATAAAGTATTAAAATACCGTGTAGCACTTGATACAAAGAGAAATTTGTTTATGGCTATCGATGCAAATAACCAAGCAAATATCGCTTATGGTATCACGATTACACAAGCAGTAAAAGAATTGAAAAAATCTATTTAAGGAGTTATCAACCTAAATGAACGATTCAAGTTCTAATACGATTTAAAGGCGTCCAGTGAATGTTACATCACTTGGATGCCTTTTTTGTTTCCTTAACTTTTAATCGTATGTTGTATCTGTGTTTCTATGTGAGCCATTATTTTGAATACTTGAGATCATAAACCGAATATAGCTAACGATCCTAACATACCCTTGTAGCCTTTTTATTAGTATATGCTCTAGTTAAAAATTTCTAAGTTTTTCTCAACGAGTACAGTCATTAGGCTCAAAAAAACACCTAGCAAATTTGCTAGGTGTTTTGGAATGGATGAATTAGTTTTTTACAACATTAACTGCTTGAGGTCCACGATCTGAATCTTCAACGTCGAAGCTTACTGATTGACCTTCTTCGATCGTTTTGAATCCTTCACCTTGAATCGCTGAGAAATGTACGAATACATCGCTACCGTCTTCACGAGAGATAAATCCAAATCCTTTTTCTGCGTTAAACCATTTTACTGTTCCTTGTTCCATTCTTTTGTTCCTCCTCGTGCTTAAGCACTAAATATTGTAACATTGCCCGTGTACGATAGAGGGTTTTAAAATTAAAACTTCTATATTGTCCCAAACAAGATTACACTAACATTGTACATGTGAACCCTTATTTTTGCAAGAAATCTAGTTAGTCTGAAGCAAAAAAATTCTCTTCTCTCATACTGATGTATACTTGTTCACCTATGATGATATGATCCAATACTTCGATTCCCATCATTTTTCCGCATTCCTGCATTCTTTTCGTAAATAGAATATCACTTTCTGATGGCGTCGGATTGCCGGATGGATGATTATGGGCAAGGATCAAGCTCGCGGCAGAACACTTAACAGCACTGCGGAAGACTTCTCTTGGATGAGCAACAGATTGATTCAGCGATCCTTTAAAAACTGTCTCTTGCTTGATCACTTCATTTTTAGTATTTAAATATAAACAGATTAAATGTTCTTGTTGAAAATCCTGTAATTCATAGATCAAATGTTGGGCAATTTGATAACTGGAAGAAACTTTTCCTAACTTGAGTTGAGTACTTTGTTGGATTCGATAACCAAATTCAATTGCTGCCCTTAACTCAATAGCCTTGATTCGACCAATTCCTTTAATCTCCATCATTTCAATTAATGTAGCATTTTTTAATTCATGTAAATGATTGAAATAATTTAAAAACTTTGAAGCTACCTCCATCACATTTGTATTTTTTGAACCAGTTCTTAATAAAATTGCTAATAGTTCTTGATTTGATAATGCTTTTTCCCCGACAACTTCTAACCGCTCACGAGGTAAGCAATCTTCTGGCATTTCTCTTATAAATAACTTTTCTTCTTTAATCAAAAAATCACTCCTTTATGCACTTCTATTAAAAGATACGCAAAGGAGTGATAATTCTATTTTTTAAAATATGCTGGCACTTGGATTAAACTTTCAAAGATTTCTAACGTTTTTTCTTTGACTTCATCTGTTGGCGCCAATAAATCTGGCACCATGATCACTGGGATTCCAGCCGCATCTGCTGCTGTTACACCATGAAACGAATCTTCAAAGATCAAGGTATGCTCAGCCTTGGTCCCAAGGTTATCTAAGGCTTTTCGGAAAATTTCCGGGTCTGGTTTTGCTCGAGTCACATCTTCTGCTGAAACAATTCCTGAAAAGCGTTCCTTGATCCCTGCTCCCTCCAATAATAATTCAATTGCTGGTCTGACATTGCTTGAAGCAACAAGCCTTGGTATTTCTTGTTGATCAAGAAAATCAAGTAACTCCAGAACACCTTCTTTTAAAGGGACTTCACCTGATTCAAAGACTTGATAGGTATCGTCATAAGAGCGCTGAATAAACTCATCCACTCTTTCTTTCCCAAAATCCTGATAGATTCGATGATAATTTTCTTGCACCTCTTCATCTGACACACCGACATATTCTAAATAGATTTCTTTACTATATGGAAAACCCATCTTATCTGCTATTTTTTGCGTTGATTGATAATAAATAAGCTCCGTATCAAATAATAAACCGTCCATATCAAAAATTACACCATCGATTTTTTTCATGATTTCCTCCTAATTTAAAAGCGAAGCGGGCTCGTTCAGTCTCAACAAGAAAATAGAAAAAATAAATGTGGTGTTCTTTACCACAATTATTTTTTGTCTTTTTTCTAAAAGACTAACCCTCATCGCCAGATCCTAGATTCAGCAATAATTCACGTACTTGCGAAACAAAATAAAGTGAGCCTGTTACTAACATTAAATCATCCGCAGACATTTTTTCTAATATCTCACCTAAGCCAAATTGCCACAATGAAACGATCTCGGTTTTCTCATCTTCAAAATGTTCCATTTTGTTCAATTCGATTGCTCTTGGATAATCAAAGGTAGTCAAATATAAATGAACATTTGGTACTTTCCTTAATAGCGCAATCATCTGATCAATATTTTTTGATGCTAATGCTGAAAATAAAATATGGATCTCTCGATCGGGAAATTCTTTTTTTAAATTTTCGGCCAGACGACGCACAGCATGATCATTATGTGCCCCATCTAAAATGATCAATGGTTCATCACTGATTTTTTCCATTCGAGCAGGCCATTTTGCTTTAGCTAAACCTTGATAAATATCTCTGTCAGTATAATTGATTTGTAATGTTTCACAATAAAGGTAGAATAACTGAATAGCAACGGCCGCATTTTCTACTTGATGACGACCTAATAGTGAAACTTTGACCTTAGGCAACTTGCCCGCCTCACCATAAAAATCAAAGATTTCACCCCAATTTTTATCTGGATGCCGATATTCTGTTTTATAGTCTTTCTCATAACGATAGACTCTACTATGTTTTTTGCCAGCGACTTCATTGATCACAACAAATGCATCTTCCTCAATGTTCCCAGTCACAACAGGAATTCCCTCTTTAATGATTCCAGCTTTTTGAAAGGCAATTTCTTCAAGCGTATCACCCAAAATTTCAGTATGGTCTTTTCCAATCGTTGTGATTGCAGTCAGCATTGGTTTTACTACATTGGTACTATCTAGTAAGCCGCCAAGACCAACTTCAATAATGGCAATATCAACTTGCTCCTCTAAAAAATAATCAAGCGCCATAACAGTCAATGTTTCAAATTCGGTAATACCTGCACTCTCAGACTCTTGGTCCATCTCTTTGATCAATTCTTGGTATTTTTCCACATATCGAATGATATGATCGTCTGAAATTCCATGTCCATTAATTGCAATTCGTTCATTAAAGTGCTCAATGTACGGAGAAGTAAACGTTCCTACCTTGAGTCCTAATTCTTCTAACATACAACGTAAATAAGTTACAGTAGACCCTTTCCCATTTGTACCTGCTATGTGGATCGTTGGGACTTTTTCTTCAGGGTTGTCGACTTTTTTTAATAATGTTTCCACTCGGTCAAGACCAGGTCTAGAACCAAATAGTAGCCGACTATGGATCCAATCGATTGCTTCTTCTATCACTAATGACATCTTATCAACTCCTCCTTACCTATTATATCGAAAGCTGAGGTGCTTTTCACTAAATAACCTCATTAATTCCGGAAATGATTGATTTCACAATAAAAGAAAAAGAATTTTGATAAAAAATAAGAATCCACTTATAAATGAAATACAGATTTTTTTGCATCAACACCTAGTCCCATGATAGACTAGAGTCTTAGAAAGAAAGCTATTAAAGTCTTTTTTAGGACTATTTAGTTTTCAATAATACTATTGTTGCAGGTAGTTCGTTTGATTTTGTATGATTGATTGAACCTTTATCCTAAAACAGGTACAAATCATTAGAATAGAGGAGCAGTATAAAATATGTCAAAAATAAAAAAAAGTTTATTAGTCAGTGGAAGTTTCTTCCTTCCTTTCCTATTATTAAGCATACTTTGGTCGATTTTAGGATTAGCCCCTTTAGGAAATAATAATCTCCTGGTAAGTGATTTAGGCACACAATATATGCCATTTTTAAGTGCTTTTAAACAGTTTTTCCAAGGGGATACTTATTCATTGTATTCCTTTTCTGACGCGCTTGGCGGAACTATTTTGCCCTTGAGTGCCTATTATTTATTAAGCCCTTTTAATGCGTTAGTCTTGGCTTTTCCTTATGAACAGCTGCCAATTGTTATATTGTTGATCATTACGTTAAAAATTTCGCTAATGGGCAGTTCGATGTTTTATTATCTTCAAAAAACATATCCGCAATCAACCTTTTCCACGTTGCTTTTTTCAACGTCTTATAGCTTATGTGGCTTTGTTACCGTCTATTGTTTGAATTTCATGTGGCTGGATGCGCTGATTTTACTGCCTTTAATTGTCTTGGGAATTCAACGTTTATGGGATCACAAAAAGTATATACTTTATTCAGCAGCCTTATTTTTATCTATCGTAACGAATTATTATATGGGGTATATGCTTTGCATTTTTGCGGTATGCTACAGTCTTTATTGGTATTATCAAAAGACCGAATCTGCTGAAAAAAAATCGATTTGGCTGTTTATCAAGGAAGGACGTTTGTTTTTTGTTACTTCTTTTTTAACGGGAATTAGTACGAGTTTTATTTTGATTCCAGCTGTAGAAGGAATGTTAGCTACCAAAAAAACGAATTTTGAGTGGCAAACATTTTTACCAACACCTAAATTTGGATTAAATTTTCTTTCACAGCTCGGCATTGGTAGTGTTAATTTTGAATGGCGTTTGGACCATTTACCAACGATTTTTTCTGGTATTTTGATGGTCTTACTATTCATCGCTTATTTTCAGCTATCTGCTATTTCTAAGAAGGAAAAACGAGGGGCAGCTTTTTTGGTTGGATTTATTTTCCTTAGCTTCTGGTTAGAATTAGTGAATACGATTTGGCATATGTTTCAAAATCCCGCGGGGTTTCCGTATAGAAATACATTTATCTTTAGCTTTTTGATGATAAAGTTTGCATATGAAGCTTTTCTTAAATTGAAGCATGGCGCAAGATTACGGCTTATTGTTCCCCTTATTTTTTCTGGGTTATTAACTATCGGCTATATTTCTTTAAAATTTTCAAAGGAAAAAGTATTTCTTTTATCTGATCATTATTTTATCATCAGTCTTGTTAGCATTTGGTTGATTTTTGGTTTAATTGTGTTGATTCAAAAAACACATGGTTCAAAAAGAAAAACCGTTTGTACCGTTTTGTTTTTGCTGGTCTGTTCTGAATTAGTCTTTAATTTTTGGATTAGCCTTAAAGATATTCCATTTGGAAACCAAGAAAAGTTTGCGCAAACCTATAAAATTCAAGAGGGACTTATTACTGATTTACAAAAGGAGCAACCTAATTTATTCCGAATAAAACAAACGATTGATTCCAATGCTGCAGGTTATAGCGAAAAAAATAATGGGTACAATAATCCAATTTTATATGGCTACGCTGGTGTTTCAAGTTATACTTCTACATTGGATGCTAAAACACAAGATACGCTGACGGCTTTAGGGTTATACCAGAAAAATGACCGTAGGATCGCCTATGTAGATGAATCTAAAGTTATCAATTTACTTTTGAATGTGAACTACCAACTGACGCCAGAAGTAAAATCATATCAAGAAAATCATTCCAGCGATCCATCCACAAATATCTATGAAAATTCTGAAGCAATTGGGATGGGCTTTTTAGTTCTACAAGATTTTGCTAACTTAACATTAGCGAAAAATCAACCTTTAAAAAATCAAGAAATGATTTTACAACAGATTCAAAAAAATGAACAAGATTATTTTCAAGACACACAAAACATAACCTGGTCTGCCCAAGGTGATAATCAGTATACTCTTACAACAAAAACAACAGCGGATGGTGAACTTTATCTTTACGCACCAGAAATTAATTGGAAAAAGATTACCTCCTTTAAAGTAAATGGAGAAAAAATCCAGCCTGCTGTCTATATTGCAACAAATCAAGTATTTAATCTTGGCTACTTTAAAAAAGATGACGTCGTTCAATTACAACTTGAATCTGAAAAAGAGCTTGAGGAAAGAGTAATCGAATTAAAAACCCTGCAACAAGAAACTTTTGATACATTAATCACCAAACAACAGGCTCAAGCGTTCCAACTTGAAGAAGAAGTCTCTGGAACATTGACCGGAGAAATCACTGTAACAGATCCAGACCGTTCATTACTTTACTTAGCCGTTCCTTATGATAAGAACTGGTTAATCACGGTTGATGGTAAAAAAGTTAAAGCTCAATCGATTTTAGGGAATTTCACAGGAATCGAATTAACTTCTGGAAAACATCAAATTACTATGCACTATCGACAACAAAATTTCCTTGTGGGCGTTTTTATTAGCGTTTTTGTTCTTTTCAGCGTATTATTTTATCAACTATTAAAAAGAGTTAAGAAAAAAATTATTAAGTGATTATGAGGGGAAACGACAGCCATGGGGAAAAAAATTCTACATCGGATCATTTACTTCCTACCTATTATAGGAATTATTTGTTTTACTGGTATAGTGGTATACGGCTATTATAAAGGGATTTTCCATTCGGTTCATTCTTTACAGAACTTTATGAAACAATTTGGTGAGTATGCAGTGTTGATTTTTATCTTTTTACAGATGATACAAGTCATTGTACCAATTCTTCCTGGAGGTATTTCCACAGTTGTTGGTATGTTAATGTTTGGCAGCCTTCCTGGTTTACTCTATAGTTATATTGGATTGATGATTGGTGATATCATTGTTTATTGGTTAGCGCGGTACTACGGAAAGCCTTTTGCTCAGCTTATTCTTTCGAAAAAAAAATACCTATCATTTGAAAAGATGTTAGACCGTCCTGAAAAAGGTATTAAAAAATTGATGATCGTTACGCTGTTGATACCTTTTGCACCAGATGATTTATCGTGCTTAGTTGCAGGCTTAGCTGATTTACCGTTTAAGGAATATATGAAGATTTTACTACTCTTTAAATTTTGGTCCGTTGCGACATACGGGTATATACTGTTATTCTTTTTTAACCATTTCTTGATTGGTCAGTAAAGAAAAAAACAATCCACTTTATCAATAATTATCTCTTTCAATAGACTATAATAAAAACCTAATTTAGTTTGATTTATTCTATTTAAAAAAAGAGTGAGACGATCATCAGATTATTTCTGATGATCGTCTTACTCTTTTTATCATTAATTTACTGTACGAAGTTGTGCAATTCGTTCTTTCACAACCACTTGTTTCTCTAAATAATCTTTTTCTTTCGCTTTTTCAGCTGCCACAACGTCATCCGGCGCATTTGAAACGAAACGTTCATTCGCTAATTTTCCTTGAACACGTTTGACTTCTTGTGTCCATTTATCTAATTCTTTTTCTAAACGGGCAATTTCTTCTTCCACATTGATCAAACCAGCTAATGGCAAGTACAGCTCAGCTCCAGTTAGAACGGCTGACATCGCTAATTCTGGCGCAGTAATATCACTTGCGATCGTCAACTCGTCTGGATTACAGAAACGCTCGATGTAATTTGTGTTTTCAATCAAGAATTTATCAACTGCTTCATCACTTGTTTTGATTAATAATGTGATTGGTTTGGACAGTGGTGTATTCACTTCTGCACGAATATTACGCACCGCACGAATCACTTCTTTTAAAACCTCCATACCACGAGCAGCTGTTTCATCCGAAAATTCTTCGTGAGCTACAGGATACTCTGCAACAACTAGAGAGATACCTTCATGCGGAATATTTTCCCAGATTTCTTCTGTCACAAATGGCATGATCGGGTGCAATAGACGTAAAATTTGGTCTAGTGTATGCACCAAAATACTGCGTGTTGTTTGTTTTGCAGATTCATCTTCTCCGTAAAGGATCTCTTTACTCATTTCGATATACCAATCACAAAAATCATCCCAGATAAAGTTATACAACTGGCGGCCTGCTTCACCAAATTCAAAGCGGTCAAATAAGTCAGTAACACGAGCAACTGTTTCATTTAGACGCGTTAAGATCCAGCGATCTGCGACGGTCTTCTCTCCACTAAAGTCAATATCTTCATAAGACATTCCTTCAACATTCATGATCACAAAACGGCTGGCATTCCAGATTTTATTGATAAAGTTCCAAGATGCATCCATTTTTTCATAACTAAAACGCATATCTTGCCCTGGTGATGAACCATTTGACATAAACCAGCGTAACGCATCGGCCCCATATTTATCGATGACTTCCATTGGATCGATCCCGTTGCCTAGCGATTTACTCATTTTACGTCCATCTTCTGCTCTGATCAATCCATGCATCAAAACATTTTTAAACGGCGCTTGTCCGGTAAATTCTAAACTTTGGAACATCATACGGCTAACCCAGAAAAAGATAATATCGTAACCTGTTACTAATGTACTTGTTGGGAAATAACGCTGATAATCAGCTGCTTCTTCATCTGGCCAGCCCATTGTTGAAAATGGCCATAATGCTGAACTGAACCATGTATCCAATACGTCTGAATCTTGTGTCCAATTTTCTGCGTCAGCTGGTGCTTCCATGCCAACATACATTTCGCCAGTTTCTTTATGATACCATGCAGGAATTTGGTGCCCCCACCATAATTGACGTGAGATGACCCAATCGTGGACATTTTCCATCCAACGTAAGAATGTTTGGTTAAAGCGCGGTGGATAAAATTCTACTGCATCGTCTGTTTCTTGATTTTTGATGGCTTTTTCAGCGAGTGGTGCCATTTTTACGAACCACTGTGTAGACAAACGAGGTTCAACAACAACGCCTGTGCGTTCTGAATGACCAACACTATGATTCATTGTTTCGATTTTAATCAGGTGACCCATTTCTTTTAAATCAGATACGATTAGTTTACGTGCAGCGAAACGATCCATGCCAGCATATTTTCCTGCTAAATCATTCATAGATCCATCTTCATTCATCACGTTTACACGAGGTAAATCGTGACGATTACCAACTTCAAAGTCATTTGGATCATGAGCTGGCGTGATTTTTACTACACCTGTTCCAAATTCCATATCTACATATTCATCGGCAATGATCGGGATTTCTTTGTCCATCAATGGTAATGTAACAGTTTTTCCAATCAATGCTTGGTAACGTTCATCATCTGGATGAACCGCGATTGCTGTATCTCCTAACATTGTTTCAGGACGAGTCGTTGCGATTTCCACAACGCCAGTTCCATCAGTTAGTGGATAACTCATATGGTAAAATGCCCCTTCAATATCTTTGTGGATAACTTCGATATCAGAAAGGGCTGTTTTTGCTTTTGGATCCCAGTTAATGATGTATTCGCCACGATAAATCAGGTCTTTTTCGTATAAAGAAACGAAGACTTTGCGAACAGCTTCAGACAACCCTTCGTCTAAAGTAAAACGTTCACGACTATAATCTAAAGATAGCCCCATTTTCGCCCATTGTTCGCGGATATGAGAGGCATATTCTTCTTTCCAATCCCAGACTTGTTCGACAAACTTTTCACGGCCTAAATCGTACCGGGAAATATCCTGTTCTGCTAATTTTTCTTCTACTTTTGCTTGTGTTGCGATACCTGCGTGATCCATTCCTGGAAGCCATAATGTGTCAAAGCCTTGCATTCTTTTTTGGCGGATGATCATATCTTGTAGCGTCGTATCCCAAGCATGGCCTAAATGGAGTTTACCCGTAACGTTTGGTGGCGGGATAACGATTGAATACGGTTTGGCTTCTTTATTGCCGTTTGGTTTGAATAGATCTTGGTCTAGCCATTTTTGATAGCGACCTTGCTCTACTTTTGTGGGTTGATATTTGGTCGGTAGATTTTTTTCTTCTGACATGTAGATTCCTTCTTTCTATACTGGATTGGCATTGGTTCATAATCTGTGATGAACATACAAAAAGCCCTAAAATACTCTCGTATTTTAGGGCGTATATAAGTTATACGCGGTACCACCTAAATTGTGTCTGGCTCTCCAAACACCGCTCATTCGTGAGGTAACGATCACTACTCGAATCATTCTACTCCATTCAAATCATTGACTCCCAAGCTACCTTCTTACTGGTTATGTGAAAATCTTCCACCAAGTGATTTTCTCTCTAGAACGATACCAGTAGTACTCCTCTTGATCATGGTCTTTGGTTTATTTTACATTGAAGTTGAATAGAAGTCAATTTCAAAAAAATTAGCGAGCTGTTTTTGCCTGTTCTAAAGCCGCAGCATAGTCTGGTTCTTCCGAAATTTCTGTAGAGATTGCTTCATACACAATCTTGCCTTCCTTGTTGATCACAAAAATACTACGAGCTAGACGTCCCATCGCAGGAATGAATAAGCCATACGCTTGTCCAAATGTTCCTTCTGTATCATGTAGAATTTCCATATCAACACCCTCAGCTGCACACCAATTTTCTTGTTCTTCTTTTGTGTTATTCGAAATCGTAATGAATTTTACGCCTTCAACTTTCCCAGCTTCTTGATTAAAACGCTTCGTTTGCAGTGAACAGATTCGAGTATCGATATCAGGTACAACACTGATCAAGACTGGCGTACCAGTAAAATCTGATAACTTTATTACTTCATCACTTAAGTTTTTTAATGAAAAATCTGGCGCTTTTACGCCTACTTCAGGTTGTACACCGATAATTTCTACTTCTTCGCCTTTTTTTGTTACTTTCATTTCTTATTCCTCCTCTAATTTAAACGTGTAGTAGACTCACGCAGCTAGATAACACGCAACAGGTTCCCAGCTCATAAAACACTACAATTTAACCTCTTCTCTCTATTTAGTATAGAGGAAGGAGGAGCAGATGACAAAATTCTTGCTTTCTATATTTTTTTATTCGAAAAAGTTTCATCAAAATAAATCAACGTTTGTAGCTCTGTTGTTAAATCAATGTATTGAACATTCACATTTTTGGGTACCGTTACCCTATCTGGGGCAAAATTCAGGATCGCTGTAATACCAGCATCAACGATTTTATTGATTGCTTCTTGCGCAAATTGACTAGGTACAGTGGAAATCGCAACCGTTACACCGGTCTTTTCGACTTCTTCTGCCAAGCTTTCCATCGGCTGGATCATGATATCATCAACCGATAAGCCTACAAGTGCTTGTTCCGTATCAAATGCGCAAACAATATTCAAATTCTCATTTCTCCGAAAATTATTTTTAACCAACGCCTTGCCTAAATTACCACAACCGATTAATGCAATCCGCTTTTCTTCTTGCGTGTTTAAAATTTGGCTGAAAACGTCGATCAAATAAGACACATCATATCCATAACCGCTACGTCCTAATTCACCTAAATGGGAAAAATCTCGACGAATCGTTGCCGGTGGGACTTGAACAACGTCACTAAATTCTCTGGATTTAATCCGTGTAACACCTGAATCTCCTAGCATTTTTAAATAACGTAAGTACAGTGGCAGTCGCTTAGCTGTAGCTTTAGGCATTGTTTTTTCTTTATGTAATTCTTTCATTTTCCAACCTCCTTGTTACTTATTTCACATACATATAGTTTAGCATGCTCAAGGATCATGAGCAACTTGTTTGTGAAAAATGTAGCAGGTATTAGAAAAAACTCATCAAAATACGGTTGTGACAGAAGCATTTAACTCTCTTATTTCCGAAGGAATTGCTTCTGCTCTCACTATTTATTCAGATTACTTAAGGCTAGGATATGACTCGTAGAGTTATATCCTAGCCTTATTTCTACCTTTATAGTAAATCAGAAAATTCTTCTTTTAGTTCGCTTCGTTCAGTTATTTCACTAACTTTTAAACCAGCCATCGATCGTTCTATTAATCCTTCTATGTCAAGTCTTGCTTCATACGCTTGTGCTTTATCTAATTTTGGTCTTGTTTTTGGTTGTGGTGGCGCAAAAATTGTGCAACAATCTTCAAAAGGTTGGATTGCTAACTCAAAGGTATCGATTTTTTCAGCGATTTCGATGATTTCTCCTTTATCCATTGATACGACTGGACGAATGATTGGTGTCGTCGTTACTTCGTTGATTGCTACCATGCTTTGCAATGTCTGAGATGCAACTTGTCCTAAAGATTCTCCATTGATGATCACTAAACCTTTTCTTGCAACGCGTATTGCATCAGTCAAACGCAACATCATACGACGTGTAACCGTCATTAGATAGCCCTCAGGTACCACTCGTTTGATCTCTTCTTGAATTTCAGTGAACGGTACCTCGATAAATTGGATGCTACCAGCGTATGGCGCGATTTTAGCTGCTAAATCTTTCGCTTTTTGAAGAGCTTGTTCGCTTGTATAGGGCGGGCTAGCAAAATGCACAGCTTCCACTTCCACACCACGTTTCATTGACAAGTAACCTGCTACGGGTGAATCGATTCCGCCAGATAGCATCAACATTCCACGGCCACTAACACCAACCGGTAATCCACCAGCACCACGTATCGTTTCATAGGAAAGGTAAGCCCCTTCTTTTCGAATTTCAATCCGAATATTGATATCAGGTTTTTTCATTTGTACACCGATTTCTGGAAAGACCTCCATAACAGCTCCACCTAGTTCTCGGTTTAATTCGTTTGAATCTAATTCAAATGAGTGATCAGAACGTTTTGCTGTAATTTTAAAGGTTTGTCCTGACTGATAGACAGCTTTAATAATCGTTTGTACCATTTCGCGAATATCGGGCATATTTTTTTCTACTCGAATACTGGGTGAAAAATTTTGAATGCCAAATACTTTTTCTAATTTTGGTATGATACGTGTGCTATTTTCTCCGTTCAGCAATAAATGCATCCGATCTCGGTCAGCATGGACCTTTACTGCTGGAAATTCACCAAGAGTCCTTTTGACATTATAAGCTAACTGAGACGTAAATAATTTTCTGTTTTTTCCTTTAGTTGAAAGTTCGCCGTAACGGACCATTATTTCAGTATATTTCAAAAATTTTCAATCCTTTTCTGTGAAGCTTGATTTTCTTGTAACACTATTAAGATCACTTACTTTATTACGATTACTTGACTCACTATAACATAGCGTTTGTTAAATTAAAATAGTTCATTTAAATAGACTTTCGACTAATAAATGGTGCACTAATTAACCATTTAAGACCAGAAATTTTTTATATAGTTGATTAAAAATGATCATAAACTGTTCCGCCTCAGCAATCGTATTGCTTTCATCCAAACTAACACGAATAGCTGATGTGGCTAAAGAGTCAGGTACTTTCATCGCATGTAATGTACTACTGGCCATTTTTTTGCGGCTAGAGCAAGCGCTAGTCGTTGAGGTATATATTTGTTTTTCTTCTAATGCATGTACAAGTACTTCTCCTCTAATTCCTTTTAAAGCAAAACATAAAATATGAGGTGCAAAGTCTTCTGTCTCTTTTGAAAAAACAGTCACATTTTTATATTCTTGCAACGCTTCGATCAAATAGCGGCGAATAGTTGCAGTATGTTCTGGTTTTTCAGCCTTTTTATCTTTATATAAACGTAAAGCTTTAGCCATAGAAACAATTCCCGCAACATTTTGAGTGCCACTTCGTTGCTCTTTTTCTTGACCACCACCATTTAGTAACGGTGCGAGTTTACGCCCATGTTTCCAATAAATGAACCCTACACCTCTTGGTCCATGAAACTTATGAGCAGAAAACGTAGCGAAATCCACTCGAGGGGTTAGCCATTCTTCCTGTCTGACTTTACTGATTGCTTGGACCCCATCCACATGAAAATGAATCGTTGGATAATCTACTAAACAGTCACTGATCGCTTGAATTGGCTGAATCGAGCCTATTTCATTATTCACTGCCATGATTGAAACAAGTATGGTATCTTTGCGAATTAATTTAGCCAATTCGTCCACTATAACAAATCCACGTTCATCAACAGGAGCGATTGAGAGTTCGAATCCATTTTCTGAAAGTTGCCTTGCTGTTTCAGAAACTGCTGGATGTTCAATATTTGAAATAATAATATGACGGCCAAAAGATTTTTTTTCTAAAGCCGTTCCTTTTAAAACCCAATTATCCCCTTCCGTTCCACCACTCGTAAAGTAAATCTCATTTGGCTTCATTTGAATCAAATCAGCTATTTGTTTACGTGCTTGTTCGATTAGACGATTCGCTTGATTGCCTAAGTCATGTAAGCTAGAGGGATTTCCAATGATCCGTTGACTAACTTTTATATAAGTATCTAAAGCTTGAGGATAAATCGGAGTTGTCGCACTGTTATCGAAATATATCATTTAATAAACCTTCTTCTTTTGAAATTCTTTCCTATTATATACTTTCTATTTTTGTAGTTCAACCACACAGACAGAATAAATCAAAATAAAAGAGTGAGACGCTTGTCTCACCCTTAATTCTTTATATCACATTACTATTTTTGAAGTAGAAATCTTCGATTCTTCTAAACGCACCTGGTTCCACACGTTCAAGCGCAGTACCAATTTCATCTAGAGCATCTTGATATCTGTATTCTTTTGAAAATAGTTCTAAACTTCTTTCCATCGCTACGCGAATTGCTTCATGCGTATGACGGTAACGGTTCGCATATTGCATCATTTGTTCTGTCAATGCTGCGGAGTTGACTAAATCATTCGTTTTCTTATCTAATAATTCTAAATCTTCGTTACAAAGATCAGACAATTTTTTGATTTCTTCCATATTGATACGGATTCGATTCAATGCCTTGCTTAATTCTTCAATACGATCTGTTGCTACAAAGAAGAATTCTAAATAATCAGCTGGTAATCCAGGTAAACGTTGTTTTTCAACATGGCGTTTGATATTACGTAGTCTGAAATCATATTGATCAACTTTTTCTTGAGCAGCTTTTTCGCCTTTACGTAATTCTTTTAGGGAGTCATCGATCTCAACTTGCTGATTTTCGATATCATCTAATATCTTATAGCAATCTTTGAAGAATGCTTGAACTTCAGAATAAGGAATCGTATGTTCTTTCATTTTTGGTTCGAAATCTTCATAACGACGAATTATTTCTTCGATCTCTGTTTGGAAACCTCTTGAACGTCCTAATTCGTTATGGTTCAGTGTGTAACTTTGAGAAGTGTGATCCAACTCAATCATCAATTGACGATTATTCTTTAATGCATGTGCAATATAATCACCAACAACTTTATGATTCGTCATCACATATTTCTTAGCATTGATCTCACGTTCCATGATTTCATATAAAGCATCGATTGCATTCGCTGTATCACGATTGGCTACTTCTACTGCATCTACTTCGGTCTTCTCTAAATCGACTGTTGAATTTTTCACGCGCTTTTGAACACGTCTTAATTCATCTTCAAAATTCTTTTCAGGGAAAACGTAATGATCTTTAAGCAGACGTTTATATCCTTCTTCGATCTCTTTTAATTGATCTGGGAATGTCCGGTTCAGCTCATCATAAAGTGGCGGAATACGTTTCATCACATCGTCTAATTCATACGTGTGACGTTCAGCATTTTCTAAGACTTCACGTGCTTCGATTGGATCTCCAGAAGTATTCAGAGTGACAAACTGAGTAAATTCGATTTCGATATTTTTGATTTGTTTTTGTAATTCAGGATATGCAGAACCAAATTCTGATTTTTCATTATGAAGTAATTTACTGATTTCTTCATAAACGTCTAAAGCTTTTTGCACTTCAAGCGAATTACGTTCTTCACTCTCACGTAATTCTTTCAGCCCATTACGGATAATTTCAACTTCTGACTCCATCTCAGTCATGGTCTGATCTGCTTCAGCAACTGCTTTTTTCGCTTTCATAAAACGGAAGGTTTCATTTAAATTTTCGACTTCAAAAATCTGACTTTCCAGCTCTGCAAAAGAACGAGTAGAAATCTCAGTCCAACGTTGATTCCATTCTCTAAATGTGTTCTGACTTTGACCGACCATATGCATCTTTTTGACATCATCGACCTCTTCAATCACTGGCAAGTCGAACAGCGTTTCTTTCCTCTTTTCCAGATCATCGAGTTTCATTTGATTTTTCTTTCTCATAAAATAACCAACTAAATACAAAACTGCTGCGATGATTATTATAGCTAAAACTACGATAATGATCAGATTATTCTTCATTCATGGTTCCTCCGTTTATTTATCCATATATGATTATACAATCGCCAATAAATAACAAATCCACTTCTATCTGCAATTGTACTAGTCTCTTATCTACAAAAAATCCTTAAAAACACCTACAGAAAATTATACCACAATCCACTCTATCAAGCACTAATTAATTGTAATTTCTTAATAAATGTTTTGACTTTGTCCTATTGTGGCACTTCTGTCTTGATCCCTGACAAGTTTAAACGCTAACTTGTACTTCTTGCAGCTTTTTGCATATATCGCTCAATGTATTCAATTGTACATCGGCCAGTTGTTGTTCCATACCAAACCGAGTATCTTTGATAGCCCAGACAGTCATACCAGCATCATGCGCCGAGCGTATGCCTTTTTCAGAATCTTCAAGTGCGAGACAATTTTCAGGTGCAATTCCTAATTCACTGGCAGTATATTCATAAATCTCAGGTGCAGGTTTACTTTTTTTAAATTGAGTTCCGCTGACTACTACATCAAAGTAACTAGCCAATTGTCCTGCTTTTAGTACCTCTTGAATCGCATCCATCATTGATGAAGAGGCCAAACCGATCTTATACCCTTTTCTTTTAAGAAATTGCAAGACTCGTTTAGCATCTGGATCGATCATACTACCATAATTGATTGGATGGTCTAATTTATATTGCAAATATTTTTCATTTAGGAACGATTCATCATAACTTGTATCATTCACTTCAAGTATCATTGCCCACAGGCTTCGCATGTCTGCACCTACAAATTCAGGAATCGGTATTTGTTCGATGGATAGATCATATTCTTTTAGAAATGCTTTTCTCCGTTGATAATAGAACGCTTCACTATCAACCAACACACCATCCATATCAAAAACAATTCCTTCATATCGTTGTATCATTTTGGAGCTCCTTTTTCTACTATTCTTATCCAGCTCTACCAGTCTAACAAAAGTTTCAAAAAAAATGAAGAAATTTGTTGAGAAAGAATGTAAAAGATTAAATATTTGTCTATTTTGCGGTTGCTTTTCAAATGATATTTCGGTATTCTTTTACTATTATAATGAAAAATCTATTAAAATTAGGAGTGAAAAAAGTGAAAGTCACAAAATTTGGGGGAAGCTCACTTGCTTCTGCAACACAATTAGAGAAAGTGCTACAAATCGTAAAAGAAGACGTTTCACGAAAGTTCATCGTTGTTTCAGCTCCTGGTAAACGTTCTTCTGAAGACATCAAAGTGACCGATATGCTTATTGCTTATTATCATGCGTATATAAATAATGAAGATACTACTGAAATTATCGGAAAAATCGTTGCCCGCTATGAGGCAATTTTAGATGAGCTAAATCTCAATAAAGATGTTTTAACAGATATCCAACATGCGATTCAGCAGTTGGCGACATTGAACAAAGAAGACAATCCACATCTTTTTGACACTTTTTTAGCGAGCGGTGAAGACAACAATGCCAAGCTTGTTGCTGCATTTTTTCAGCAACGAGGCTTGAATGCTCGGTACAAAAATCCTTTAGACCTTGGTATCATCGTTTCAGACGAACCTTTAAATGCTCGGATTTTAGCTTCTTCATTGAGTAAGATCAATCAATTTAGTTCAACAGAAGAAATTTTAGTGATTCCTGGTTTTTTTGGTTTTACAGAAGTAGGCGATATCTGTACATTTTCTAGAGGAGGATCAGATATCACAGGTTCAATCGTTGCTGCTGGTGTAAAAGCTACTATTTATGAAAACTTTACTGATGTCAACGGTATTTTCGTAGCTCATCCTGGGATCATCCGCGATCCAAAAACAATCAAAGAATTGACGTATCGAGAAATGCGGGAATTAGCGTATGCCGGTTTTGCTGTGTTGCATGATGAAGCTCTGATGCCTGCTTATCGTGCCAATATCCCTGTTGTTATAAAAAATACTAATAATCCTGAACATCCTGGAACATTGATCACAACTTCTAGAACGGTCAAACATGACCCAGTTGTGGGGATTGCCAGTGATCAAGGGTTTGCCAGTATTTACATTAGTAAGTATTTGATGAATAGAGAGTTAGGTTTTGGTCGTCGTTTACTGCAAATTCTTGAAGATTTAGGCCTTAGTTATGAGCATATGCCTTCTGGAATCGACGATATTTCAATTATTTTAAGAGAAGGTCAATTAACGATTGAAATCGAAGAAGAATTAATGACACGGTTAGAACAAGAACTTGAACCTGATGAATTGCGGATTACTCATGGCTTGTCGATGCTGATGGTCGTAGGTGAAGGCATGCGCCAGAGAATCGGGGTCATGGCTGACAGTACAGCCGCTTTAGCTTTTAATAAGATCAACTTAGAGATGATCAACCAAGGATCTTCTGAAGTCAGCATTATGTTTGGAATTCGTGAAGATCAAGAGAAAAAAGCGATTCAGGCATTATATCAAACTTTTTTTGAAGAATAATTATAGGAAAAATAAATAAGAGGATGGGACAGCCGTCTCTAAATCCACCATTTATACGGATTTCATGTGAGTAAGATATGGCTCAAAGAATTATGTTCTACTCACTTCAAAAAATAAAAATGTGGACCTTGGGACATAAGTCTTAAGACAAATAAAACAGAAGACCGAAAATCATAAAAATGATTTTTAGTCTTCTGTTTTTTAGTTTCTTGGGAGAATTATTCTTGTTTGATAGCTTACTTAGCCTATATTTTCTCAAATTTACAGCCATTAGCGCAAGCCCAATTTCATTGTGTGCCTGTTGTTTCCCTCGAACAGAGAACCGAGTGAACCCTAAACAAGCCTTCAAATGTCCGAAAGCAGGTTCGACGTCAATTTTTCGTTGACGATAGAGTTTACCTGTTTCTTCTTCTGAAAGCAGCTGTTGAATTCTTGCTTTAAAGTATTCCCAATTCATGTTCTTTTGAATCTCACGATTCTTGTCACTCTTCGCTTTTGTACACTGGCTTCGAAGAGGACAATTCGAGCAGTCTTCACATTCATACCGTTTTAAATAACGTTTAAAGCCATATTTATCTGTACGAATAGAATAGTTTCGAAAATTCATTTTTCGTCCGTTTGGACAAAGAAACGTATCCTCTAATTCTTGGTACGGCCAGTTTGCTGGAAGGAACGGATTTTGTTTAAACTTTTTCTTCTGTTCTTTATGGTACATGGCATAAGTGATGAGTGGTGTTCGCTCGTGATCCTCTAAAACCGCTTGATAGTTTTCTTCTCCTCCATAGCCGGCATCTGCGACAATATAGTTTGGCAGATCAAAGAAACACTCTTTTAAAGTGGTTAAAAAAGGGCGCAATGTTCGTGTATCTGTTGGATTTGAGAAAAGATCATAGCCTAAAATATACTGACTGTTCGTGGCGATTTGAAGATTATAACCTGCTTTCAACTGACCATTTTTCATATGATCATCTTTCATGCGCATAAAAGTGGCATCTGGATCTGTTCTAGAATAGCTGTTTCGTTGTCCTAAAATCTGTCTATGTTTTTGATAAGCGAGTTTTCGCTCTTTAAAGTCTTTGAAAAGTTTCCTTAATTTTTTTGGAACTTTTCGTTTAGAACGAATTGATTTGCGCGTAATTCCATCCTTTGCTTGTTCGATTTTATCTGTAAACTTTTCTACAACATGCGCGAGATTTTCTTCAATCTTGCCTAATTCAGTGACAGATAATTCTTTTTCGGACTCGCGCTCAATTTCAGGAATAATTGTATTTTTCAATAGTTCATCATAAAGAAAGGTTGATTTTTCGGTGAGTTTTTTGTCAAAGTTATCAATGGATTTTCTCCAAACAAAGGTATATTTATTTGCGTTGGCTTCAATCTTTGTGCCATCGATAAAAATAGCTTCTTCATCGATTAATTGTTCCTTGACTAATTGACTACGGAATTGGACGAAGCACTCCCGAAGGAGTGCGTTCACTAAGGGATTCACACGGAAACGATTGATCGTTCGATAGCTAGGCTGATAACTTTGAGTGAGCCACATCATCCGGATACTATCTTTCGTTAGAGCTTCAATCTTTCGACCAGAAAACACGGATTGTGTATAGGCACATAAAATCATCTTCATCATCATTTTTGGATGATAAGAAGAAGGGCCCATTTGATGATGAAAAGGAAGAAAACGTGCCTCGGGGATACTTTCCACTAATTGATCAATAACAAATGCGATATCATTTTTTTCTAACTGAAAACTAAAATCTAGAGGAAGAATGACTTGATTTGTGGTATAATTTTTAAACATAAGAACACCTCACTAATTTATTTGAGTAGTTACTTTTATTTTAGCAAAGGTGTTCTTATTTTTGTACAAAAAAATAATCCAGATGCCAATTAAGTTGATTGGTATCTGGATTTTTCGTTAGGACTTATGTCCCAAGCTCCACATTCTTTCGTAAATCACCTAATAAAGTGACCTGTTACAACGTTCATTTGGCTTTTAGAAACTTTCAAAAAGTTGTTTATTTATGTTCTCTTTCGTTTCTTTTTTCTTCTTTGCTTTCTTTCTTTTCAGCAACTTTTTCTTTATTCTTATCAATAGTTGCTTCAAAAATTTCCTTATTTTTTTGTTCTTCAAATGAATTACGGTTTTCTATTGATCCTTCACGTTTCGTTGACATCTGGTTTTGCTCCTTTTAGTTTATTTTTTTATATATTCTTGATGATACCTCTCTAATAGTTCTAGGATTTGTTCTCCGATGACTTTATAGCTTTTTGTTGGCAAATTTGCACTAGATACTCTTACTTCACTTGGTTTGGTTCCAAAACCGATACCATCCATCAATACTACGCTATTTTTTTCTGCCAAGTTAAGTAAAAAATCGATCTCTTCGAATTGGTCCTTCAAATAATCTTTAAAAGAATTTCCATAAAGATGTTCAGCTAGCTCATAAATATCAATCAGAGAATAATATTTTGCATTCAAATGGCTAGAATCCTTGGGATAATTCAGGGTATCATGAAGCAAATCATATCTTTGACTGATCAGCTTTTTTGATTCATCGATGTACGTATCCTTTTCTTTAATACAAATTAAATGCGTTAAGCTAAACAGGACTTCCATCACCTGTTGCGGCGTTGACAAACCTGAGGTATGATACAACCCAATCGAACGACTATCTGCAACAAGTCGGTCAATAAACTTCATCTTTTTGGACTCTAAAACAACTGAAGCGTATCGTTTCTCTACTGCTGGCTTCCAAACTTTTGGTAACCGTTGAATCAACTGATCAAAGATTGTTTCTTCGTTTAATGCGATCATCCCTAAGCGCCAACCTGTCGCACCAAATAATTTAGAATAAGAGTAGACCAGCAAAGTATTGTGTGGCACAGTAGCATAAATAGATTGAAAATCTTCTACAAAAGAGCCATATACATCATCAGTAATAATCATTAAATCTGGATGATCAGCTACTACTTCTTTCATTTTTTCCCGTTCTTTTTCGCCTAATGCCTTTGATCCAGGATTACTTGGATTAACGATGAAAAAAGCTTTAATATCAGGGTTCTTTAGTTTATCTAATTCTGTAAGAGAGACTTCCCAATGGTTTGCTTCTGTAGCACTCAAATCGATCTCCACCATTTCATAATCATTTAATTCAGGAATTTGAAGATAGGGAGTAAAAATCGGACTACTGATAGCTATTTTATCACCAGGATGAATCAATTGATTTTCTTTTAGCGAATGAAAAATATATACCATCGCTGCCGTACCACCCTCTGTTGGAAATACTTGTGTTTCTCTAGATAGAGGCTGATTATTAAATAAAATTTCTTCTAAATAATGGGCTAAGATTGTTTCACTATTTGATAACACACGATTTGGTGTTGGATAATTATTTCCAATTGCACCGTTTACTAGTTCTGCCACTACATCATTCATGCTGAGTTCTAAGTTTTGATCAAGGTAGTGTAGACCGCTACGAAAGAACACAACTTGTTCTTCACCTTTCGTATTTAAAAAAGTTAAAAATCGATCATAGATTCCTTCGGTTTCTATACTACCAGCCATATCTCCATGCATTAGCGTCCGCTGAGATTCTAAAAAACCAAATTCTACTAGCTGACAAAATGCAAGTCGAGCTTGTGTGTTGATCCAATTAGGATTTCCTTTACCGGCATTCAGAAAGAAACTATTTTTTTCATCTTTTTGTGCTAATGCAAGCAACTGCTCATTGACTTCAAAAGCGCCTAGTTTTTCTATTCTTTGCTCTTCTTTTTTATCCATAGTTCCCCTCCTAAATCACTCACTGCGCTAGTTTAGTTTATTTTTCTTTGATTTTAGTAAAGTAAATAATTACTCCTAACACAAAGACTAGAACCATTACCAAGACGACGTGTAGATTAAAGTTAGTTAATAAATACATAGAGATTCCTAATGCTAAAACCGGCACGGTATAGCCACCTTTTAAACTAAAACCATTCGTCGGAAATTGGTTATTTTTTTTGAATTTTATTACTGCAAGAATTGATGGTACGTATTGGATAAATGACACTAAAACAATACATGAAACCAAGAAAATGTAGCTGAATTGTGTCATAGCAATACTAATAATAGACGTCATGATCACCGCAACAAAAGGATCACCATATTTATTTTTTTTGCCAATAGATGGAGGTAATAAATTATGTTCCTCAGCTAAAGAAGACGCAAGTGCAGATGTACTAAAAGATACAGCAAACGCAACACCAAAAATTGAAATCAACATCCCCATGATGATCATTGCATACGCCCATTCTCCTACACCTATTTTCATTGCTTCAGCAATCGGTATGTCATAGTTTACAATGTTCTTTCCTAAAATTCCAATAACAACAGTTTGAACCAGTGTATACAATACAGTGACACTGATCATGACGTAAATCAACGCTTTCGGAATATTCTTTTCAGGATTTTTCATCTGTGCAGCTGCAACAGGGATAAAAGAAAATCCGCTAAACATATAGAAAACAACACTGAATGCAGAGCCAAAATGACTCACAAAACTGTGTGTATCTGTTACTGTGCTAGGAACAATTGGAGAAAAGTTTGTACTTTTAATAAAAAAGGCACCTAGAACAATAAAAAATAGGATAATGAATACTTTGAACGCAGAAGAAATACTATTGATCAACTTCACAAGAGACGTCCCAAACATATTGATCACTGCCAAGATAATAATTAAACTTGCAGGGAAAAGAATTTTCACTGTTTCACTACCCATAATTGGAAAAATATTTTTCAACGTTCTTAGTAAAGCAATTGCTTCTGCTGATAATGTTAGACAACCTAGAAACCAAGAAAACAAACCAATTTGGAATCCTGTGAATTTACCAAATGCATTATATGAATAAAGCCAAGCCGCACCAGAACCAGAAAAACGACTGGATACATTCGTAGTCATTGTTTGATTTGCTGTAGCCATTTTTTCAACTCCTCCAATAGTTTGGATTGGACGTTTTTGCATTCATTTTATCTTACAAGTATTGAATGCTAGCGCCAACCTCTCACTTAGTTTGATTGATTCATTCCTTTTGTATTCGCTGGATTATTTTTCCAGCTTTCTTTTCTATTTTTATAAATAATCAAGGGTACTGTAAAGAAAATTGCTGTGAAAACAATGACAAATACAAAGTTTAGCAATGAGTTGTTCATAAACGTAATGGTCAAGGTAAAGACAATTGTTGCTAAAAGAAGAACGGAAATGACGTAAGCTAATCCATCACCTTTGATTGTATAAATCAACTTCATTGGTTTCCAAAACGATAAAAACAGATTAGAGGATAACATTGCTTATTGTTTTACTTTTAGCAGTAAAGCCTATCTTTTAAATAGTCCCCTACTGAAATTGTCAAAAATGGGAAAAATAAAGTTATTTAGCGCAATATATGCATTATTGTCTGCTCCTTTGGACACAAACCTTGTTTCTCTTTTACGGTTTTAATTTTTACTTATTAATTTCAAAAATAACTTAGAAATAGCGTCGTATATGATGACATTTTTCAATTCTCATAAAAAGATTAAAAAGAATAGAATTTAAACCTTTTATCATGTAATAGAAGACAAAAATACTGTTAATCCGTATGAAAAAATTTTATATAATAAAAATATCCTAGCCTTGAGGAATCCGAATAAACGGTGGGAACAAAAGCAACACCTTCTTACATAAAAGAGGTTAAATGCTTCTGTCTCAATCTCTTGTCTTTTTCAATTAATTATTTTGCTTTTTTACTCTAATTAGAAAGAATGATAGACTGACAAAAAGTAGCACGTACCCTAACAGTCTTATCATTGATTTCTGGTAACCAGTCCTTGGAAGTTTTGTTGCATTTTTTTTAATTCTATTATTGGTGCTTGAGGTAGATGTTCGTGATGTTTCTAGACTGGGCTTTTCTTGTTTAGTGCTGCTGGAATCTACTGGTGGTATCGTATCTTTCACTTCTGATGTGCTGGAGTAAGACGTGGTATCGGTTGTCGATTCTTCACCGTTTTTGGTACTACTGTCGGACGTTGTAAGACTTTCAGTTGTGCTGGAATTAGTTGATGTTGTTTCAGAAGTTGATTCTTGTGGATTCGGTTCTGATTGATCTCCTGAACCACTTCCACCACCACCAAGTCCTGGTGTTTCAGCCTCAATAACGATTGGATTTCCTTCACCATCCGCTTCTAATATCGCTTTATTTCTATACGGGATATTCGGATTGGCCAGTTTATTCGATTTATACGTCAAACTAACAGCATTATTCAGTGTTCCTAAATCAACAATGAAACCACTATTTGTAGAGCTGATCTTTGCTGGATCAATAGTCGACTGCGGGTAAAAATATTGGGTTTGCTTGTCATATGTTCCAATTTCAGCCTGAAGTAAAAATCCATCCGTAAATTCCTGATCATCTCCGAGAATATCCGTCAATAGAGCATTGGTAATATATTTTGAGTCAGGGTTAATAATAATATTCCAAATAGCTGAAGTATTATCTGAACTATTCCATCCAACTTTGTTCATTACCCACGCTTCGTTTTCTATCATTGCTGTTCCACGAGCATAAAAGAGGATCTCTCCTTGACGATCTACATTGTGCAATTCATAAAATGGACCAAAAATGGCTGTCACAGTATTTGATTGCGAATCCCCACTAATTGTCATGATCAATGAACCATCCGCTGCAGTGATATCATAAGAAAAATCGCTAGCAATCAACGTGTTTTCTGGAACTCTTAAGTTCATCGTGTCACCAGAAGTAATTGAGATCGTATCTGGAATAGTATAGTTGTATCCTAACGAAATATTCTGATGATAACTGATCGTAGTTTCCTCATCAATAACTGTGTCGCCTCTTGTTATGACCGGTTCAGAAACATACAAATCTCCAAAATCCATATTAGCATATGAATAGGATGGCCATAAAATACTAATAATTAGGCAGAAAATGATGGATAGAACAACTTTTTTTTTTCATTAATTCGTCTCCTTTTCTATAATGTTTTGTTATTTGTTATTCGAGCTATACTTCTTGCAACAACCGACGAATGATCCTCTTTGCTGCTTTTCCGTCTCCGTATGTACGTGTACATTTAGCAGCCCGCATAGATTCATATTCGTCAGCATTATTTAAAAGAGCAACAACATTTTTATACAGTTTTCGTTCATCTGTGCCGATAAGTTTTAATCCCCCTGCTAGAACTGCTTCTTGCCGTTCCGTCACTTCTCTGATCACCAAAACTGGAACTTTGTAATACGGTGCTTCTTCTTGAATTCCGCCAGAGTCTGTAATAACCAAAAAACTATTCATCATTTCTTGCTGAAACGCCAAATAATTTAAAGGATTCGTTAAATCAATATTGGGTTGATTAGATAAGAGTGAACACACTATATTTTTTATTTTAGGATTTAGATGTACAGGATATTTTATGATAATATCTGGATATTCTTTAGCAATTGCCACAAGGGCTTTACAGATTTTCACTAACTGCTCCTCACCTAATTCTCGTCGATGCAAAGTAACAAGTATTTGGCGCTGTTCTGTCCCAATCGTTCGTTTTAAATCAAGATAATGCAACGTATCAATACCTGTATTTCCTGTAACTTCAATCACGGAGTCAATGCCTTCTTTTTCTAAATTCTCTCTGTTACTCTGTGTTGGAACAAAATAGTAATCTGCTACACGATCGACCAATTGTCGATTCATTTCTTCTGGAAAGGGTGCATTTTTATTACTAGTTCTAAGTCCTGCCTCAACGTGCGCTATCTTTTTTTGCTGATAAAATGCCATCAAGCTGGCGATAAAAGCAGTCGTTGTATCGCCATGAACAATCACTACATCAGGATTTTCCATCTTCAATACAGGTTCTAAAGCACTCATCAAATTGATCGTCAACTCTGTTAATGTTTGTTGTTGCTTCATAATCTCTAGATCGTAGTTCGTTTGAATGTTCCATTCCTTTAAAAGGATGTCGACCATCTCTTTTTGTTGTCCAGTATTTACGATTGTTAATTTGATTTGTTTCGCATGATTCTGACACTCTTTGATTAATGGAAATATTTTTATTAATTCAGGTCTGGTACCAAAAACGATCATATAATGTTTCATCTTTTCCCTCCTCTTTACTTCAACTAGAAAAAACCATACGATTTTACCGAAAATAATGCTGATTACAATGACCATAAGTGGTATTGTTGAAAATAATCGAGTATCAAGAAAATGGTTGATTTCATTCATTGTAGACATTCTCTTCTCTTTTCGTTTTTATCCAGGTCTTTTTTCCTGCCAGCTGTCTGACAAACGCTACTAGAATACTTGGAATAGTCAAAAAAATATACAGATACATCAATAGTCCACCTAAATAGCTTCTAATTTTAGGTGAATTTTCGATCGTTTCAATCCCTGTTGTCTCTTTGATATATCTTTTAGAAAAAGTTAGACCTGGATAAACCGTAATAATCGCCATTAACAGTAACGTTATTACTGATTTTAGCGTTACCTCTTCTAATAATGAGTAAACCAACAGTCTTATCGAGATTAAAAGAATCATACTATTGATCAAATTATAGTAAGGTTGCAACAAAAAATAGAACATCTCTAGTTTGCCGATTTTCGATAGTGAATTTGTTTTCAGCAATTTAAGCATATAGGAATGGCATTGAATACTACCTTGAATCCAGCGGCTTCGCTGTTTGATATACCGTTTATAATTTGTCACTCCTTGCTGATAGATGATGAGTTGATCTGTATAAACAATTTGTTCATTATTCAGCAATAAACGGATCGTCAAATCATAATCTTCAAGTAAACAGTCACTCCAAGGAGTATCCTCAAATTTTTTCAGTACAGACAGTCGAGTAAATTGACCATTCCCACCGAGTCCAACTGTTTTTGACTTCATTCTAAGCTTCTGAATATTTCCAATAACTTCATAAAATTCAATATCTTGTAGCAATGTCAACCAGTTTCCTTTTTTATAATTATTGATGATTCGAACACGCGCTTGTATGCCATGAATGTCAGAATGAGTGAAAATTCGATCTGCGATAGTAAATGCATCTGCACATAAGAATCCGTCAGCATCCAAAACCGTAACAATGACCCGATCAGACTCAATTTGTTGATAATCTTCAAGAATTTTTCTATACGCAACATTCAATGAATGCCCTTTGCCTTTTTGAGCATTCGGTTTTTTTTTCTTAATTAGCTTAATTCTAAAATCAGAAAAGTCATTTATGACCTTTAGCGTATCGTCAGAAGAATCATCGTCAACAATATAAATTGCTAGATTTTCCATGGGAAAACGCAATAATGAACGAAGCGTTTCTTTAATAACTTGTTCTTCATTAAAACAAGGAATAATTACTGCATAGTACACGGTATATTCTGGTCTAAAAATGGTTTCAATATAAACTTCTTTTGCACTTTTGATCAGTGTGATATAGACGTAATAAATACTAATTGAAAACATCGAAATAAAATAAACAACGCTCATTTAGCACCACCTTTCTTTTTAACACTGCAGGAGAACGACATGTGTTTTTTTTCACAAATGATATACCCTTAAAATAATCATTTAATAACAATTATCCTACTTCGTAATCTTATACCAATATTATGTTTTTTTAAATCTACTATATGTATGTTATCATATAAAAAATGTAATTTTTATCATTTTATTCATCAATATTCAAAAATAATGAGAAAAACACATAAATATTTTTTATATTCTACTAAAAAAATAGTGTTTACCAAAACTAAAAATCAGTTTTGGTAAACACTATTTTTGAGTATGAAACTGAAGGTAGATACAGCATAGGATCTATGTCAATCTCATTTTCTGTCCTTTAATGCTTTACGTTGGCGCTCCAGTTCAACCTTAATTTTGGGTTCTGGTGCAAAATCAGTTTCCCAATTATCTGGTTTCAATACTTTATGTGTCACAGGATGATAACGAGGTTTTCCATCTGGAAATATTTTCCCCATGTTCGCTTCATGGACAATAGAAAAAATTTCTGTCGGGTCAACACCTAATAATGAAAATGACCCATAGGTGAAATAGAGCAGATCAATCAGTGCATCCACTTGTTCTACTAGAGGATCTGTTACTTTATTTTGCTTACTAAGTACCTTTGCTTCTGCTTGGTCGACAGATATTTTTAATTGATTTACTAATTCCTTGAATACTGCAGGATCATTATTGGCTGACCCGTATAAAAATTCAACTAGTTCTTCCACTTTAAAACCTGCTCTATCCGACGCTTGTCTGGCAGAAAAGGGGGTTGGTATTTTGGGTTTTCTGTTATCAAATTTCTCATGAAATGCTTCAGTTTTTTCAAATGGATTATCGATCTTCATTGGGTTTCTCCTAAACTTAAAAATTGAAAGAGCTTGTTGAAAAATAGCATTTAATAACGTGGTGGATTCGTTCAGTCTCGAATGGAAAAAAGGTTTGTGATATTTTCTTGATGTTTATTTCCTTTTTTTCAATGAGCTAGCCCATCAACTAAATAACATCATAATGCACTAAAGCATTATAAATCCCGTCTTCATCATTTGTGCTGGTCACATACTTCGCAACGTTTTTGACCTCATCTTCTGCATTGCCCATTGCAACACCAAAACCGATACCACTAAGCATTTCTAAATCATTCCAGCTATCTCCAAATGCCATTACTTCATCTAATGTAAAACCAAAATATTCAGCACATTTCTGAATGCCTACAAGCTTTGAACCACCTTTTGGAAGAATATCAAGTGTGTAGGGATTGGATCTTGTCAGTTGGCAATCGGGTAATTGTTCGTTTAAAATGTCCAGGTCATGATAACGTTGCGGCTTTCTATGAATTGAAAAACGACTGATCAGATTGTTTGCAAACTTTACCGGAAAATACTTAGGTAGAAAACGAACTATTTTTTTCGCCCATTTCTTTTGACCGAAACGCATCAGTGAACTACCTTCTATATTATTTCTTGATCCAAACATGATTTGTCGATGATAAGAATCTGAAAATGACACAATTCTCTTTAATACTTCATCCGTAAAGTGTTCAGCTCGAATTGTTTTTTCTTTTGTATAAACGAATTGACCATTGTACGTAACAAAAATATCGAAATTCAATTCATCTATTTGCCGGCTTAAGTGAACTGGTCCTCTACCTGTTGCTACTGCGCATAGGATTCCTTGTGCTTGTGCCTTTATGATTGCTTGTTTTATCGATGCCAATATTTTTGTATTTTTGTTCATCAATGTACCATCGATATCAAAGAAAATAGCTTTAATCATGGCATTCCTTTCTTTAACAACTCTTTGTGCTATTTAAAATAAGCCCATTTGTTTTGGGTTTAAATTCTTATACTCCAGTTTCAAAGCAGCTTTCATTTCTAATAAATTGCCTGCCGCGTCCCCGCCAGAATTGTTATTGAAGATTACACCTACTTCTTTCGTCTCCCGAGCGACTTTTTCTACAGCTTCGCTTAGATCAGCAATTTCATCTGCATTATATCGGTATAACGTACGTTTTTTACGCCAATCTTTATCATTTGCCATCCAACCTGCAGCATTACGTCCGTGAAAACGGAATAAACTAAACTGATCATTTGTGACATAGGGAAAAAAAGGAACTGGGTTTGTGGGGATTTGCGGTTCATCAACAGCCACTAATGAAAATTCATTATTTTTCATAAATGATAGGGTCTGTTTAATGTATTTCGCTGTGTACCATGAACCATTTCGTAATTCTATCGCAATCGGAAATCCTGAAAACCAATGACGAATCTTTTCTAAATACTGAACATTTTCTTTCGTACAACTGAACGTTCCAGAGAATTGAATCAAAAAGGCAAAAAGTTTGCCACTTTCGATCATTGGAGCCATACTTGTCAGAAATGCTTCCACCATCTCTTCTTCATTTTGATAATACTCTTGCCATTCGCCTTGACAACTAATGCCGCTGTATACTTTCATCACAAAACGAAAGTTCTCAGATACAGATTTTGTCCATTCTCTTACAGAGTCTTGCTTTGGAATACCGTAATATGCTGTATCCATCTCGACTAGCGGTAAATAGCCAGCGTATTCATATAATGTAGAACGTTTTTTTCCGGTTAATCTATCATGTTCACTAAAAGAAGTCAATCCTAAACGAATCATCTTCTCCCCCCTTTCTATTCCCATTAAAAAAAGTCTTATTTTCGCATAATCAACATAATTATTCTCTTATTTATTTTATACTAAAAAAGACCAAGACTAAACAAAAATTTGTCTCAGCCTTCAAGATAACTCGTTCCTAGAATGTTAGTGGCTTTTTTTCCATTTCATGTTTGCTTCGCAATAAACTTGACCCTCAATTCGGATTTCATGGCGTGTCGTTTTTTCTTGCGCTGCATCAAGTATTTCATAATGACTTTCCACAACTTGACCATATTCTACTTCCTTATCAAATTTTACGTTGATAAATGTTGGCTCATGCGTACTCAAAAAATCATAGCCTAAGACATCGAGCAACCAATTAAAATAAATCGCATTATTTACATGTTGATTTCCGTCGATGTCAAAATAACGTACACGATATGGAAGAAACTCTCCGTCTTCCACTTTTTCGATTTTTTCACCACGGTATATTTTTTTGATTTTCTCACTTTCAAATGGATCGATAATTTCAGGTAATACACTACTCATTTTGCGGTTTTCTTTATCCATCAAGACAAAAGTAGACTTGATCAAGACACATTCATTTCCTTTTTCATCATGAATCCAAAAGTTTCGATAACAAAAGTATTTATTATACGCCATTGCTTGCGTTGTCACAGCGAGTTTTTCTCCCACTTTAGGTAAACGTGTAATATGGATTTCATAATTAGTAATGACCCAACCAAGGCCAAACGAAGCAACAAAATCAGAACCTCTCTCTAAGACGTCACTTTGTTCTTCAGATGTTTTGATCACAACGGCTAACATTGACGGAATCGTCATCTTTCTGGTAATATCGCCATCATAGTAGGCTACTTCATATGGGGTCGTAAATTTTTTTGCCACTGGATCTCCTCCTTTTTAAGCTACTATAGCTAGATAAATTATACCATAGTATGCTAAAACCGATGATAAAAAAAACGAATCTATAAAATCTGATTCAACTTGCATACCATCTATTATAATTATCAAGAAAATATATTTAGAAAAAATTAAAAAATTATATCATAAATATATTTTTAAGATATAACAAAAAACTTTTTAGAACAGAAATGAAAAATCCATCTGCTCTAAAAAGCTTTTACATATTGCCTTTTTGTTAGAAAAAACTTTCAATAACTAACTTTTTCAAACTATACGTGGCCTGTATTTCCATAGCCAAGCAATTCATTCAATAAATCAGAAACCGTTTCCATGTCTATCCCTCCAAAAATAATAGTTGATTCTAAATGGATAATACCATACTATTATATAAAAATAGAATCATAACACTTAAACATAGAGGGGAAAAATATGAGAATCAAAGGTGATATCATCCGCACAGTGAGAAAACAAAAAAAATTATCACAAGTAACGTTGGCCGCTGGAATTTGTACACAAGGAACCGTTAGTAATATTGAAAATAAAAATATTTGCGATAGCCTAGAGATTCTTGATGCAATATGTAAAAGATTAAACCTCAGCCTTGAGAGTGTATTAGATGATAATGACGAAAAAAAGCTGACTACTTTATTAGATCAGGTTGAAGAATTATGTAATACGTTTAAACATAAAGAAGCTCATTCACTTTTACAATCCACATCGATAAACGCTTCTGATATTCAAAATAGAGAATTAGAAGTTCGCTGGTTTTATTTTATGGGAATTACAAATTTATTAGGTTACAATAATACAACGGATAGTCTGTTTCATTTTTACAGAGCTGATGAGCTTGGCGATTCAAACTCTGTTTATGCGATCCTTTCTGTCAATAGTTTAGGGATCGTTTACGAAATGGCTAATGAGTTGGATAAAGCGCAAGTCTATTATGAAAAGTCGATCAATATGCTAAAAAAAATAACGATTAAAATACCAATTGAAGCAACTAAAATATTCTTTAATACTGCTAAATTTTATTCGTTGATAAAAGATTACCAAACAGCTTTTAATCTAGCTTCTGAAGGAATGGCCTTAAATAAAATCCATCAATCGTTATATATGCTGGATCTCTTGGCTTATGAAGTCGCTTTTAATGATTTTATGAAGTCACCAGATCTAAAAGCACCTGATTTTAATAGTGCCAAAGTTTTCGCTACCTTTAATGACAATGAAAATTTATTAGCGGTGATTGCAAATGATGAAAAAACATTAGTTGATTCAAAAGCATAGCAGGCTTTGAATGAGAAACGATAAATAAATAATCATAATAAAATCACCCGTTGGGAAAATGCCTTCAGCAAATTCCAACGGGCTTATTTTATTTTCAATCAATCATCATAGAAAAAATGCTTCTCTTTGATAGAACTTTTTTCACATATTCCTTTATTTTATATTACATAAAAATTTATTTTCGTATTATTTGAATAATATAAAATGACATGTTACATTAAAATATGTAAGCGCTATAAAAATATTATTAGGAGGAAATACAATGAAAAAAACAATGCTCTCAGCGGTCCTAACACTCGGTATATTAGTAGGAGGTTTATCTGTTTCAGCTACTGTCACAGATGCTCATGGCTATGTTTCATCCCCAGGTAGCCGCGCATACTTTGGTAGTGCGCAAGGTGGAAAATTAAATAAAAATGTTGGTCGTGCCGAATGGGAACCTCAAAGTATCGAAGCAACTAAAAATACCTTTATTCCAGGAAAATTAGCTAGTGCAGGTGTTAGTGGTTTTGAGCCATTAGATGTTCAAAATGCTGATCGTTGGCATAAATCTGATATTATAACAGGTCCTCTTGCAATCAATTGGACATTAACTGCTCGCCATAGAACGTCTACTTGGGATTACTATATGACAAAACAAGGTTGGAATCCAAATCAGCCTTTAGATATCAAAAATTTTGATTTGATTGGACAAGTCGATGACAAAGCGACTATTCCTGAAACTTCTGTCAAACACACGATCACCGTTCCAAGTGATCGTAAAGGGTATCATGTAATTTATGCTGTGTGGAATGTTTATGATACGACAAACGCTTTTTATCAAGCAATCGATGTTAATGTAAAATAATCTATCAATGAAATGAATGGAGCAGTGTATATGAAAATCAAACAATTTATTTCAGCTTTTCTATTATTCTCAGGTATTGCTGCTGCTAATTTTTATGCAGAAACACCTGTTCAAGCTTCAGATGCTACTAATGAAATGGTCAGTATAGCGAATAAAAAAGTTCTTGTCGGCTATTGGCATAACTGGGCTTCTAAAGGTAGAGATGGTTATGAACAAGGAACATCTGCGAATATTTCTTTAACAGAAGTAAACCAGGCATATAATGTAGTTCCTGTATCATTTATGAAAAGTGATGGCATCAGCCGTATCCCAACATTCGCTCCCTATAACAAAACAGATGCTGCATTTAGACAAGACGTGGCGACACTCAACGGTCAAGGTCGGGCAGTTTTACTTGCACTTGGCGGTGCAGATGCTCATATCCAATTAAAAACAGGGGATGAACAAGCTTTTACGGACGAGATTATTCGTCAAGTAGAAACATATGGTTTTGATGGACTGGACATTGATTTAGAGCAATCAGCAATTACTGCAGGGGATAATCAAACCGTGATCCCAACTGCTTTGAAAAAAGTCAAAGAACATTACCGAGCGCAAGGTAAAAATTTTATCATCACGATGGCACCTGAATTTCCTTATTTAAAACCAGGTGGTGCTTATGAAAAATACATTACTTCTTTGAATGGTTATTATGACTATATCGCACCACAATTGTATAATCAAGGCGGCGATGGTGTTTGGGTAGATGAGGTCAATAAATGGATTCCCCAAAGCAACGATGCGATGAAATATGAGTTCCTCTACTATATGTCTGATTCCTTGATCCATGGTACGCGTTCATTCTTGAAGATTCCAAATGACAAGCTTGTTTTAGGACTCCCTGCAAATGTTGACGGGGCTGGTAGTGGTTATGTGAGTGATCAAACAACTGTCTATAAAGCATTGGATCAATTAGCTAAAGATGGTAACCCACTCAAAGGATTGATGACTTGGTCTGCTAACTGGGATGTTGGTTCCAATGTAAATGGGGTATCTTATAATAATGAATTTGCTACAAGATATGCTGGAATTTTACAGTAAGTAATGAAAGAAGAGACTGGATAAAACTCTATGAGTTATTTTCAGTCTCTTTTTCCTATTTATTTTCCCCGCTACTAACTAAGACTTTATCGCTTACTGATAAATCTGCTACCTTTTTCGTCCGATAAACACCAGATTTTCTTAGATGATGATAAATCGTCGAAGTAGCAATACCGCAGCGTTTCGAAATTTCTTCTGTTGAAATATTGGTATTGTGATATAGTTCGAGTGCCTCATTAACTTGATCAACAAGCGGTGGACGTCCCAAAACAACACCATTCTTTTTAGCTGCGCTTAGTCCTGCTAACACTCGCTCACGAATCAGTTCTGCTTCCATTTCAGCGAATGCACCCATAATCGTAAAAAAGAAGCGACCCATTGGTGTTGAGGTATCGATATTATTTTCAATGCTGACAAAATGAATGTTCCTTCGATCGAATTCTTCTAATAAACCCAAAAGTTGCTTGGTTCCTCTAGCTAATCGATCGAGTTTAAAAATAACAAATGTATCACCTGGTTTCAAAATTGTCAAAGCTTTATTCAACTCATTGCGGAAACTTTTACGTCCACTTTCATATTCTTTGAAAATTGTATCAACACCATACTCTTCCAATGCTTGTTGTTGCGAATCAAATTTTTGATAATGTGTACTGACACGCATATAACCAATAACTGCCATGTTATTCTCCCCTTTGCTCTGCGTATATCCCAACCGCTGCTTCTATGTGATATTCATTGGATCAAAATAGATAGAATGGTAATAGCCTTCTAATGCCAATAACTCTTGATGCGTTCCTTCTTCGACGATTTTCCCTTGATCCATCACTAAAATCCTATCGAAATGTTTGATCGTATTTAAACGATGAGCCACAATAATACATGTAAAATCGTAGGTCTTTAAGCGATTCATAATAAAGTTTTCTGAAATATTATCGAGTGAACTTGTCGGTTCATCCATTAGTAATAAACTGGTTTCTTTTACTAACGCTCGAGCAATAGAAATTCGCTGCATTTGACCACCAGATAAATTCATTCCGCCTTCTGAAATCTGTGTTTCTAGACCCAAAGGCAAATTCATGATGATTTCGTCTACTCTTGAATCAAAAATTGCTTGTTCGACTCGTTCATCTTTCGCTTCTGTCTGGTTCAACACAATATTATCGTACAAAGAAGCATTAAAAATCGTCGGCTTTTGGTTAACAATACTAATACATTTTTTTAATGAGTCTTCATCGATTTTCTTTAGATCGATATCATTAAATTTAATCTGACCTGAAGACGTATCATATAAGCCTGCTAATAATTTTAATAATGTACTTTTTCCTGAACCACTTTTTCCAACAATTGCTACTTTATCTCCTCGTTCAATTTGGAAGGAAACAGAATGTAAGATGTCTTCTTCAAAGTAACTGTATTTAAACGAAACATCCTCAACGGCCACTGAATCAATTGCTATTATTTTTTCCCCTTCAATCGCTAGGCGAGGATTATCTTTAGCTTCTAAGATTTCATTTAACTTACCAAAATAAGAACGTAAAAGTAAGAACTCTGTATAAGAATCAAAAACGGTAACGATCGGTGCAATAAAAGCTCCTGATAATGCATTAAAACTGATTAGTTCTCCCAGTGTCAATTGACCTTTCGTCACTTGGAATAATCCAACGTAAATCAATACGATCGGCAAAATAAACTGGATTGAGGTTTGGATCGTCCTAACCCAAGTAGAAAAGCGATTTTTCTCCGCTCGCAACATGATTTGGTTTTTGAATTCATTCCGCCATTTTGTATAAAATTGGTTTTCAGAACCAGATGATTTAACAGTTTCCATCCCTTCAAATAATTCTACTAAAATCCGTTGTACTTTAGATTGAGCAATCAATTCTTTATTCGTAATGCTTTGGACTCTTTTAGAGTTGACGACAGAAATCGCCCCCATCATAAAAGCACCAAAAATAGCGATCAACGTCAAATTCAAAGATAAATTAACCATTAAAATCAAATAGACGAACACAAATAAAAAATCAACTGAAATCGTCAGCATCCGTTGACTCATGATTTGCTGAATGATCACACTAAGATTGGCACGAAAAATCAAATCTCCAGTTGAACGATTAACAAAGAATCGCAAAGGTAAATGAATGATTTTTTTCATAAATGCTTTCATCAAAGTTAAATCAAATAGATTCTCTAACACGATCAAAACCAGACCTCTAGCCACCTGCAGTAGATAATATGCAATAAAGAGAATTGCAATCGTTGTACCGATTTGAAAGATATTAGAGACTGCAACATTGGAGTTATCGATGATTGTTTGTGTTAATCTTGGAATTGCGATCGTCACCATTTGAATCAAGAGTGTTAATACGATAAACAATACAACTTTTGCTTTTTGATCACTTAAAATATCTTTTAAAATTGTCCAAGTTGCATTTTTTTGCTTTTTCCGTTGTGTGATCGTGACATCGACATCGGTCAAAATCAAGGCAATATTAGAGAAACTATCTTGAAATTCGGAGCGTTTGATTTTTTTCCGTCCACTTGCCGGATCTAAGATCGTCGCTTCTTTTGCAGTTAGTTTTTCTAATACAACATAATGGCGCTCTTCCCAAAAACAAATCGTCGGTGTTGTTTGTTCCTCTAAAATTTCTAAATCTAATACTCGAATTGCCTTTGTTTCAATTCCTCGATCCGATAAGATTTGATTTAGATTTGTCAGCGTATTTCCACCTTTTGGAACGCCATAGACATCACGGAGATGACTTAACGTCACATTATCATCATAATAGTTCAAAACCATCGCTGTACAAGCCAAGCCACATTCACTATGCTCACTTTGTTCAGTAAATGGTACTTTTTTCGTCAATATGCTCCCCCCTTATCTTTCTGGTAGTTCTAACGTTAATATGTCCGCCGTCTGATCTGCCGCATGGATTCTTAAAAGTTGATGGCCAATTCCTGCCAAGCCTGTAAACAAGCCATATTTTGGAATAGTTGGCAAGCCCTCAAACGTATACTGTTCATCAGTGACTTTCTGATTTGCTTTTTGTACTTTCGCTTTGATCTGCTCTTTTTGCTGTTTTGAAGCTAGTGACGTTTTGCTATACTCGATTAAAAACGCCAGATCCCCAAAGTTTCCATGACACAAACAATCATCTCTTTTCTCTTGTATGATCAATCGTTGTGCTGCAATTTGAATTTCTTCAGACAAACGAGCATCTTCAAAATCACTATTTAACAAATCTAAATAAGCTAAACCGATTCCAGTTGATCCATAACACCATAAATCGTTGACCATTGGTGGTATTGGTCGAAGATCCAACCAGCCTTTTTGAACAGGATCAAACGTTGTTCTTTCTTTGACTAAACACTTTTTGATTAATAACTCGATTTCAGGATTTTCTTCGATTTTTAACAAGCTGTTAGCTGCATGAATCACACCAGAATACCCATGAGCAAAACCGCCCTGAGTAATTTTAGCAAGGTCTAAATCTAAAAGTAACTGTTTCGCAAATATAAAGTAACTCGCTTTATTCGTTATTTGATATAAATGAACAAAGACTTTTATGATCGAAGCTGTACCGCCATTCCAGTCATAGCTCTCCACACGTTCCTTTTCATACCTTTCCATGTATTTCAAAGCGATTGATTCAGCTGTTTTTAATAATTTAGGATCGTGATTGTATTTATAGGTATACAACAATGGATATACCGCAGCGAAAGAACCATAAAAGGCCGAAATACTATCCACATAATCAGCTTCAAGTTTGAGCACCAGCGCTTCTGCCAACTTGTACGGTTCTTGGAATTTTCTATCCTTAGTAACATGATACAGTTCGCTAAAATATAGATACATTCCAGTAATTCCGTCATAAAAATTTTCATTCATAACATTGACAATATAATTATCAGGGGATGTTTCTTCAATATCTTTCCAAGCAATTGATTCTTCCCCTAAAAATGCTGCTGTAAGTATAGATTCCCCTACAGCCGCTGCACCATCTAAAAAGTTTGCTTGATGTACTTGTTCTTTCAATGGAATTATTTTTTCTTGCAGGTCTGTCGAGTGATATAAGCCAAATGATGTTTTTAAGTAATCCAGCTGCTGTTTTTCTTCTGCTTCTGAATAATTTTTCAACCTTAATACTTCAAGATCAATCGCTTTTTCTTGATACATATTCTTGATGATTTCATCTTGGCTAGCCATTAGATTTTTTGTACTAGTTGGATTAAAGAATATCGGTACATCATGTTGCAACATATCCCGTACTTCATACGGTACAGGTTTTGAATTTGAATAACCATGCATCCATAGATTTTCAAATAGTTTCTCCCGTTCGATATAATCGACCATACAAGTAGGATGTGTTGAATAATCCAGCAAATCACCATAACTTTGAGTGGTTTTGATCACATTGCGAACTAAACAATTTGAAAATGTTTTTTCTGCTAAAAAGGCCAAAGTCTCTTTGTTTTTCATTGCGAATGCTGAAAATTCTTTAAATCCAGCAATGATTGTTTCAATATACGGAACAAAATCAACCTTTTCGCCATTAAATAAAGGAATATTTTCAGCTGCATCTGTAATATGTTCTTGGTACATAAACTGCATATTGACTGAATCAAAATTAATCAATTTCAACACTTTATACGGTAATTTTTGCTCACCACCACTTAAAGCACTCAGTTGAATTCCTTTGTTAGCACCTTCGACATCTGCTTCAGCTCGTTCTTCGAATAAGTAGATTGGAACGAGACCGCTCATAACTACGGACTCACCATTTTCCTGCATAACTTTAACGATTGCATTTTCGCTATCTGGCATAGGAAAATGATTTTGAATGATTGTTTCAAGATCAATCAAAACAGGATATTTACCAAAAGCCAGCACATTTTCTAAGTGAAAATCATTACCATTGAGTAAATAAACTAAAGCTACAGTCTGTCCAAATTGCCGATAATAATGCGTAACTTCATCTTGCGATAAACATTCAGAATAAATCAAGCGTTCTTCAAACGTATACTTTTCCTTAACTATTTTAGTGGTTAAATAAAAATCAAATTCTGGCGCCATTTTATTGATCTCTTGAACAAAGTAATCAAAACATTTACCGATCATCAAATTTTTAGGTTTAAAAACAACATCGATTTTGTCACTAAAGGTTAGGATTGCCACCGATTTTCCTTGATCATGAGAATCACCTGCACCCATTTTTAAACCTGTTAGACAAATTGGCTTTTCTACTTGAAATACTTGGTTCAGTTCTAGTTCACTCTCGGTAACAGCTTCCAACAATTCTCGAAAATTAATAAGTTGAAATTCAATCGTTTCTGCGTAAAGCCTTGTCAGTACAGGATAGTGATCAAAAAATTCAAGTAATTTTTCTTGTGTATTAAAACGTGCGATCAAGTATTGTTGGAACCCTGCTTTTTCATCCATTGATTCTGATATAGACATCTTCTCTTTTTCTGCATGTAGATCATATACAAAAGTCCGTAAGCCTATATCCATAAATCGATTGATCACTTCACCTATATAGTCTGTCATTGCAGTTGCTTGAACTTGAATAGTTGGAAAATCTGCTATTATTCGCTGTAATTGTTTTTCAAAATAATCAATATGCAATCGTAATGAGTAAGTAAAATTTGCTTTATTCTCGTCTAAAACATCTTCAACTAAACGATCCTCTTGAGCAAAAATCAGCTTCGTCGTTTTTACCCATGATTCGTTATAAATAGCCTCTGAAATATATTCTTTTTCTTCCAGTGTCAGCTCTTTTATCGCTAAATCAAATCCTTCTTCTGTCAACTCTAATGAATCTAAAATCTCCTTAAAACGTTCACTTGTCACAGTTGTAGGACGCTTGCGCCACTTTTTATAATTTTTAAGTTTATCCTCAGAATAAGTCATATGATTTTTTAAGTAATATTCTGTTAGAACATCATACCGTTGTCGAATCGATGTTGCTTTTGCCAAATTTTTGAGACTCATGCTAAACTCCTTTATACTTTTATTTATGTAAAATTTCTTTGGTTAAAAACAAGTGCTAGACAAGTCACCCATCAAGATGAACTCGTCTAGCAACTCGCTTATTTTAGATTACCATCCGCAACATCTTGAAGAGCAGCAGCTATAGCTACATCTTGTAGAGTAACAGCTACTTGATGATGATGATGATGAAGATGATGAAGACCAACTCCAGCCGAAGCTTCCTTGTACTTTATTCATTTCTTCTGGTGTTAATTCTTCAAAGGATTTCCCAACTTTTTTCTCAGCTTGTTTGTTCATAGTGTGTTTTCCTCCTAATTTTGTTTTCGATAATAAAATGTGCACCTTTATTACCATCTATTTAAAATAGATTGTTGTTGAAACAATCTATCTTAAAACACTTTTGCATTCACTGATCCAGCTTAAATTACTAGTCTGATGATAGTGAATTTATTTGCTTCGATTTTGAAGCTTGTTGGTTTAGGGGTGAAAGTATAACTTTTTACAACTGGTTCGATTTCATATTCACCAGGCGGCAAGTAAATACTCATTTGCCCAAATGTATTAGATACAACAGTGGTTTCAAATGTCCCACCTTTAATACACGTGATATTGTATTCCAAGCCTTTTAGTCCTTGTTTTGCATCATTACTTGAAAGATAAACTAAGGCCCGACCTTGTTCTTGTTTCGGTTTATTATAAAAAGTTGCTTCTGTAATTTCTCCTGCAGCAATCGATTTATTTTGAGTCGTTGTATCGATTTCATAGCCGTCTGGCGCCTTTGTTTCAGTGATTGTTACTTCTCCCTCTGGTAAATCCGGGAAGAAAAGCTCACCTTGGGTATCCGTGACGCCTCTATGAATCGTTCCAGTTGAATCCTTTACTTCAAATTCTGCATTTGGTAAGACGGTATCTGTTTCGAAACCATCTTCATCTTTGGCAAATTTTGTGATTTTCAAAGCACCCAAATTTTCTTTTTTGATATTCGCATGTCTCACTTCAGCTATTTTCCCTGATTCAACTGATACTTCATAAAAAGTCGAGTCTTGTTCATAGCCTGGTGGTGCTTCGATTTCAACCACGTAATATTTTCCTGGCTCTAAATCATTTAAAAGAATTTCTCCATTAGCATTTGTCGTGTAAGTTCCTAAGAGTTGTGTATTAGTATCATAGACTTCAAAAACAGCACCTGCTAAATACACAGTGGGGTCTGAGTCTTTCACATATTTAGTGATTTTTAAAGAACCCGTAACCGGTAATTCTATTTTTTTATTGACTATATCAATAGATGCTTTACCATTTGGATCCGTTTTAGATAGTGTGATAAATTTTGGTGTCGTATCTAACTCATAGCCTTCTGGCGCTTTAGTTTCAATCAATTTATACGTGCCATATGGTAGGTCGTTTAATTGACCGATTCCATTGGCATCTGTTGTGATTTTTCCAACCAACTCATCCGTTGCGCTATAAACATCAAATTCAGCTCCAGCTAAGACAGCTCCGTTTTCATCTTTTTTCACTACTTCAAGATTTCCAGTTATTTTTTCTTTTTTATTCACAATAGTTATACTCACTACACCGTTTAGATCATCTTTAGAGATCGTGATCGTCTTCGGTGTTGCATTTAATTCATAGCCTTCTGGGGCTTTGGTTTCAATTAGTTTGTAGGTGCCGTATGGCAAGTCTTTCAATGTTGCTACTCCATTGGCATCTGTTGTGATTTTCCCAACGACCTTGTTGTTTGCATCACGAACGTCGAATTCGGCGCCGACTAATAACTTACCTGTTTCATCTTTTTTGATTACTTTAAGTGCACCTGTTGTGATTTTTTTCTTGTTTAAAATGGTGATACTAACCTTACCGTTCGGATCGGTTTTAGAAACTGTGACATATTTTGGTGTTGTATCTAATTCATAGCCGTCTGGTGCTTTTATTTCCATAATTTTATAGATGCCATATGGTAAGTCTTTTACTACTGCTACTCCATTGGCATTCGTTGTCACTTGTCCAACTAGTGTCGTGTTGCTATTTAAAACGATGAACTCTGCTCCAGCCAAGGCTTTGCCAGTTTCATCCTTTTTGATTATTTCAAGTTCTCCTGTCGTGATTTCTTTCTTATTTACTATATTGATGCTAGCAATTCCACTTGGTGAGCTTGCAGAAATAGTGACGTATTTCGGCGTTGTATCTAGTTGATAACCATTAGGTGCTTTCACTTCGATCAATTTGTATGTTCCATAAGGAAGATTTCCCAAAGTTGCGATCCCGTTAGCATTGGTCGTGATTCTTCCCATATATTGATTATTTGCGTTATAAACATCAAACACAGCACCGGCTAAAACTTGATTTTTTTCATTGGTTTTAATGATTTTAAGACAACCTTTTTGAACTGGTAACGGCTTGTTACTTTTCGTTATACAAATAAATTGCCCTGACCTAAGAAGGCTAAAACGCATCGCGCTTGTCTCCAATTGATAGCCAGATGGAGCTTTTGTTTCGCGTATAGAATAATTGCCGAGACGCAATGACCGTGTTTCAGCGATACCATTGTTGTTTGTTTGAATGACTTGGACAGGTCGATTCCAGCTGTCATAAATTGTGAATTGTGCACCTGACAATCTCGCATTCGTACGTTCATCATATTTGATTACTTGTATACCACCACATGATACTGGAGCAAAAAATCGAGAAGTTGCATTCGTACTCTCTGAAAGATCATTTTGAGTATTTGATATGTAACCATCTGTATACGTAGTTCCTGTCTGATTGTTTATAGCAGACCCTATTGACCACGATCCATTACTTTGAGTTGCTTCAGCTTGCTTGGCACCTAAGACGCCCAAAGTTAATAAAATTAAAGCGAATGAAAAAAATAAATAGCTGATTTTCTGTTTCATAAAATAAAGTTCCCCCAACAAGTTTGATTTTTGACGTTTTTGAATACTAATTTTAATAAGTGATGAACCAAATAAATAATGTGATCATAATGCTCAACTCCTCTCAATTTTTCAAATTAATTTAATTCGAAAATTTATATTATTATTAGATATTCATTTAATGTTTTTGTTATAATAACATAAGCATTACAAATTTATTCGCAAGGCAAAGTATTTTTTACCACTAGAGAGGAGCATCATTTTTGAACCATTATGGAACATTATTAAAGAAGATCCGGCAAGAAAAAGGACTTAGTCAAAAAGATATTTACGAGGGTATCATGACTAGGCAAACCTATTATTTGATTGAAACAAATGCCAATATGCCATCTTTTGACAAATTTCTAATGATTTTGGAAAAATTGTTTATTTCGGTAGATGAATTTCTATTTTTACTGGATCCTGAATCATTTCCAACCGAGAATCATTTATACCACCAATTAAGCCAGGCAGTTTTTAAAAAAGATAAGGAGAAGCTCATTTCACTTACAGAAAGATCTAAACAGTTGTATAAAACAACAGACAATAAAAAATACGCTCACTTAAATTTGATCACACAAGCAATGCTTTATTTAAACTCCGATAAGACCGAGTCTAATACCATTAGTACTATGAAACAGTTGATGCTTCCAATCAAACAATACTTGATTGGTATCGACAAATGGTATCTCTATGAATTAAAGCTTTTAAATAATTCTTTATACTGTTTTGAGCTCTCAGAGGCCATCGCTTTAGGAACCTTAGTCGGAAAAAAAATCGACGTTCTAGGTACTCTAGAGCAATATCAAGACATCAAGCTACGCATCTATCTAAATCTTTCTTGTTTATGTTTAAATAGCCAAGACTATGAAAATACTGTACTTTTTTCAACTTTGGCCAAAGAAACAGCCCAAACTAATTACCGACTATTTGAAACGATCATCGCAAGCTTAAATTATGAAATTGCCCAAGCAGTGATCCATAAACAGCCAGCTAATTCTACTATCAAAAACTACCTTGCTATTTTAGAAACGTTAGAGCAGCAAGTAACTGTAAAAGAATTCAAAAAAATCTTAAAAACGAATGGTATTTATTAAAAATTATTTGTTTTTTTTATAAAAATTATGAACCAAACTGGTTTACTTTGTAATCCCAGCTATATGGTCTAGGTGAAACAACAGGTTCTCCATCACTATCTTCCCCAATATAGGGTGTGATGAACATCGTTACCCAATACTCATTATCCTTTTGATAATCTAAAAGAGCTTCATTGTTCTTGACTAAAGCTGACGTGTTACTAGAAAGGTGCGTTACATTTAAAGCTGAATTTGTCGTAGTTGCAATATAGCCAAAAAATGTATAATATTCTGGAATCAGATCTTTGATTTTAAGCTGCTTTTGTTGTTTTGCTAATGTAATTTCATATTTTGTAAAAAGTTCTTTTGATACATCAGTTGCTGAATCTTTGGTTGTACTTTCAGAAATTAGATTTATATTTTGCTGTGTTTCATCAATCACAGATCTATAAAATCCTTTTGAAGGAACGACTAACTCAGAATTTGGTTTAAGCACACTTTGACGGATATTTAAAATAATTTTTTTCGTTTCTGGAATTTTCTTATTTGTAACAATGATTTGCTGGTGTGCATAGGCCGCAGCAGTAGCTGCAAATTTAAAGTTGCTTTTTATCCCGGTAGTCGCTAAACCATTGATTTCGATCGTCGTTTCATATTCTTGATTGGCTTTTAGTACTTCTTCTACTGCATAATCCTGATCTGCTTTCCATGGATGCACTATTTTTTTGAGCTCATTTGAGTAAAGAGAAAAGTGATCATTTGTTGTATATTGATCTTTACCATAGCTAAAATCAAACAGTTCTGTTCGATCAGCTATTTCCTCACCTTTTTCATTGTGCAATTTTTTTTGCAAACTAACGATGATTGGTTTGACTTTAGGTACAATGAATTCTGTTTGTTTTACCTGATCGTTATAGTCCTTATAAACGATCGTTGTTTTTCCATTTGTTGCAGCCAATCCATTGGAATCAATGATATTGGGTTGTAAAATATCATTTACAGCATTAACACGATACTTAATCTCAGCAAACATAACATCTTCATCAGGCTCACTAGAAACAGACGTCTTGAGCGTTCCTACGTTCCAATTGATCGTGGGTCGACCAAGAACTTCTTTAATCTCAGTAGTACCTTGAGTAGCGTCGACTTCCCCTTCCATTTCAAAACCTAGCCCCATAGGATCGACAACAAATCCTGATTTGATTGCCCCTACGATTTCTCCAGCAATACCGCTAAGAATATCTTCTAAATTATCAGCTGTTGCAGCAAAACTTTTATCCTCAGAAGTAGCAATTTCTTTCATTGTTTGATTTCCTGTAACAACTTCATCATCTTGAGACGTGGAATCCATATCCACACCGATCGTATAAAAATCCGTCACCACATACTCACCATTCGACATTTTTTCGTTTTTAGCAATCGTTGCCTCAGCAATTGCACTGTGTGCATGATTAGCCATTAATCGATTTTTAGAATTGGCTGGCATTTGTTCATACTCAGGAGCAAATGCACCGATTCGATAGCGTGCACCATTTCCATATGTTTTGTTGTAATTGAATTTTTCTTTTGGAATTGTTTTGACACTTTCATAGTAGGTATAGTCATCTTGTCTGTAATCAAATTTATCCATACCGATCAGCTGATTATATGGCTCCGTAGGTGGATAACTATAGGTTGGAACCCCATCTGATATCAACACAATATTTCTTTTTTTTCCTGTTGCCTTTGCCATAACCTCTGTTGCAGATTTTATGCCGGCTTGGGTAAAGGTCCCGCCGTTCACAATGGGTTCTAGTTCTTTGATTTTATCAGTCAACAACCCTTTGTGCGCAGCATCGACAAATTGTTCACTCCAGCCACTGTCATTAAATGTATAGTTTGTGACTTCCGAACTATACGTAATAAGTGCGATTCTATTATCATACTCTTTACGTAAAACCATATTTACAAACTTTTCAGCCGCAGTTTTTGCTTTGATCATGCGGTCATTGTCTTTCATACTTCCTGATGTATCGATGATCAACACGATATCTGTTGGAGGTGGTGGAAATTGATTACGACCCTCGATACGAAGCGTGATATCCCATTGATTGACCATACCAGCAACTGGTTCGGCTGTTTTGCTTAATTCTATTTGTCCCGGCTGTAATTCTGTTTTTTTAGCCGCTTTGACAGGAGCATTCGTATACGACAATGAGGATTGTGCCGCATAAACAGAACCAATCAAGCAAAAAATCAGCATAAACCATTTAAAAAATATCAATTGCCCTTTTTTCTTTTTTTTCAAAGCGGCGCCCTCTTTCCTGTCTTTATAATTTTGAATCTATTCATTGATGGTTTGATTTTTTAATTGATCATCTATCTCTAAAGCTGGATTATTTATGGGTATTTCTCCATTCCACCAAGCATCTCTATAAGCGAACTTTGTCGTGCTGACTCCTTCTGCTTTGACTTCAAATGATAACCGGGCACCTACATATTCTTCGGTGATATTTGCTTGGTTCATTTTCACTTTGGTAAACAAATTTGGTGTACTTTCACCTTTTGTTAGTTTCTTTTTATAATAAAAATAACCATCTTTACCGTTGATCCAGTCATTTAAATTATAATCAATACTTAGGACAGGAGCTGTTCCATCAACAGTTGCAGGCAATAATGTGAGTGAACCACCTGGCTGCTTTTTTGTAAGTACGGGTAATGCCAAGACGCGAATAAAACTTTCCTGCTCGCCTGTATTTTTTATCGATACTTTTTTTAAATACTCTTTTTCAGGTTCAAATGACATTGGCGGATCAAACTCTTCTTCTATTGAAGTTTGAAAGTCACCAAGCCTAAATTCGTTCTGCATTTGGTCACTATCCGTCAAAGCTGCATATGTTTGGTATAATCCATAGGAAAGACTGACAAGAATCACTAAGAAGCTTGTAAATAAAAAGAGCCGTTTAGCAGTTGGATACTTTTTTGAAGTCTGCGTTTTCTTCACAATCTTTTCACTCCTTTTAGTCACTTAAACGCTCATGATACATGTTGTATATCTCTCCAGAGGTACCAATATTCCACATACTTAAAAGTCCTTTTGTCCCATCATGTGCATCCATTACTGGGTTCAATTGATAGAGAGAGCCTTTAAATTTGTTGGGAGCATCAGGGCTTAATCGAATATTTTTCATTACTGCTGCACTTATTTCATTGGGCTGAAGCAATTCAGAGTAGTAAAAATACCCATCTTTATATAACCAATACTGCTTCGTTCCGATTGGAGGCGTTGAAGCATAAACGTTATCGGGAAAGCCTAACTGAAACCAACGTAATGCTGTTTTATTTCTAGTACTATCTCTGAACTTATACATTTCTGTACCCGTAAGTTGACTCGGGACAATTGCGTTTTCAGCAATAAGGTTTTTGCCTTCATACAAATAAGTTCCGCCAACTTTAGCCGCTGGTTTCCATGATTCTGTGTTTTTTTGATCAACGGTTGGTGACACCTCGTTTTTAGAAATTGCTAAGTTACCATTGCCCGTTTGATCTGTGGTATCGATTTTGAATGTTAGTAAGTATTCATATAAATTGATTCGAACAAATGCAGGTATATTTCCAGTATTTTTGACTTGGATGATTTTTTTTGTCGTTAAGCCTGGCTGCCATTCAACCTCAGGTTCAAATTCTTCTACGATTTCGGCTGATAATCTGGTTCCCACAAAATGGTTGACCTCACTATCTTCTGAAACGAACCACGCGTATGTACTTCCTAGAACCATCAAACCAGAAAAGAGAAATGTACAGACTGCAATAATCAGTTTCGTGTTTACTTTTGCTTGTTTCTTTTTTCTTTGTTTGTTTCTTTTGACAGAATTTTGTTTATTCTTTTTCACACTTCACTGCCTCCTATAGCTTGATCGTTCTAAGAAATCCAGTTGCTAATTTTGCATTTATTGATGTTTTATTTTCTTTCTACAAGGTTTTTTTTCCTGTTTTTTATGTTTAACTATCAATAAAGAAATTAATATCAAGAACAAGCCTATACACGAAAAAATCAAAGCATTACGCCATTCTTCTCCTGTATTTGGCAGTCTTAGTTTACTTGTTAGGTTTTCTAAAAAAGTTTTTTCTGGTTGATCTGATTCTGAAGTATCAGGTAAAATCGTTTTTATCGCTTTGAAGTACCAAATATTCTCTACAACATTTTTTTCAAAAAAATCTCTATTAGTATATGATTTTCCATCCAACTCAAAGTGTGCTTCCAACATTTTGGAATCGCCACCTTTAAACGTGCCCAGATTTAATGGCGTTGATTTATCTTGAAGGTTTAACGTTTTGTTTACACCGGATAAAGATCCTTTATAGACTTCTTTCCCTTCGTAAATCAATGTCATCTGAATCGCTTTAGACAAGTCTAATGATCCTTTGACCAGTGTCGATTTACTTATGTTCATTGTTAGGAGATAGGGAATATCTTTTTCAATATTGATGATCGTAATTTTTGTAGACCATTTTTTCCCTGGCGCTACATCTCGGATGTCAACGAGATATTGACCATCATTTTTTATTTTGATGCCTTGATCATCACCGGCCACTATTCCAGGAGGAAGATTGGACTCAGAATTTACTTCAACAGGTTTTAAGGTAAGTGATAGACTAATCAGTAAGATTACGCCTGCGAGTATCCACTTTTCTCCCCTGTATTTTTTTTTCATCCTTTTTCCCCCTCAAAATAGATAGCTGTTTTCATTTATTTAGCAGGTACTAACGCTTTTAATGCTGTAGCTAAAGCATCATTGACACCTGCTGGCAACCAATCATCGACAGCGTCCTTATAAGCCGCAATTCCTTGCCCTTTTACCGTTAGGTCATAGCTCAATTTGCTGTATTCATTTCCAGCTGAACCTAGTAATTTCACTGCATCCATCAACTGTGATGTATTCGCACCTGGATCTAGTACACTTGTATAATAGAAATAACCATCAGCAGCATTGAAATACCATTTATCCGCAACTTTTGGATCGGTTGTGATATTGTTGAATGAAATTTGGATATTTCCTGATCCTGTTGCAGCTGGTGCATTCCAAATCAAGGTGCCATCTTGTGTGAATGTTGGCGCATAAACAGGCGCTTGTGTCCATTGTTTTTCTTCAGCAGCTTTATATTCTAGTGAAACGTAGCTAAGTGCTGGTGTTCCTGATTTTACGCTAATTTGATTTGTTGCATTACGAACAAATCCATCAATTCCACTTGCATAATATAAAGAACCGCCTTTTTCAAAAGCGTAACGATACGTATACGTCGTTTTTGTTCCAACTGTTTCAGCTTTTTCTTTGACTTTCAATGTATAAGTTCCAGCGAAATCTCCTGCTGCTATAGTGATTTTTGGTGCACCAGTACTGTCAAAAGTAGAGTCTGTGAAGCCAGCTGGAGCATCTGTACCTGGTAATACATAAACGTCTTTACTTGTCTTCCCTTCAAGTTCAGCACCAGTTGTCGGTTTTGCTTGATAGTCTTTCAAGAGTTTCAGTGATTCCGCTAAAGAGACACGAGTCAATGTTTTGTATTCACCGATATTTTGAATTGCTACATCTTTGTTTACTTCTGAACCTGGATCCCATTCGGTTGGTGGTTCAAATGTTTCCACTACTTCAATGTCTTTTCCTGTTGCAATCTGACCTTCAAAATGGTTGGTTTTTTGGTCTTCACTCGCAAACCAAGCAAATGTTGCCGCAGCTATTGCTGCAAGTGCGAAGGCACTTGCCAACGCAAGGACTTTTTTCTTTCTGTTTTTATTCATTTCTTCTGTTCCTCCTAATTTTTTTTATTATTAACTTTTTAACAAGGGTGATAGATAGCCTCTTTCACTTCTTATTAGAAAGTAAATATCTTTATTTATTTAAAATATAGTATCTGATGATCGTAATAAAACCGAAAACTGAGATTAAAAAGATAATCGAGACCAGCGTATTTTCACGTACAAAACTTAGAAATGCACCGATTTTAGGAATCACTACGATTTTTTTCCCGACCACTTGTTTTTCATTGACCGGAACATCTTCCGCCAAGTTAGCATCACCTTGTGTGATATAATAAGTGCCTTTTGTATCGCCTAAATGATCTAGCTTTTCTTTCACTCTATGGGTCAAAAAGGCCTGGCTTTTGATACTTGGTCGAAATGTGATAATATCACCTACTTCAGCCTTATTCCCCGCAATATTTTTTATGATGATCACGTCTCCAGAATGAAATCCCCCTTTTTGCTTTTCTGGGTCTCTGGGCACCATTGAATCCGTTAGTACACCCAAAAATCGATAACCAAAAATACTTTTATCCGCATTTTTGGTAGTTGCAAAAATGATCGATCCAACAACCATGAACAAAATACAGCAATAAAAAATAATATTAAATAACACTGTATAAATAGGCTTTTTAGGCTTATGATGCGTGACGGTTTTTTTTCTTTTAGAAGCAGAAACCTGCTTTTTTTTCTTTTTTCCAGATTGCGGTTTCCTGCTTTCTGACTTGGCTGTTGGTTTCGAACGATTAGATTTTTTGCTCCCATTTACTGCCTGTTTCGATGATGATTTTGCAGGTCTTTTTCTTTTATTTGGTTGTTTCTTCTTTCGCTCTTCCGCCATTTTTTTAAACCCTCACTTTGCCTTGAACTTCACAAAACAATGATTCCTCCATTTAATAATTAAAAAAATCAACTAATATAAGCTCTATAGAATAAGCTTTTCATTATGGGATTCAAGCCATTTGCACAGTCCAAAAAACTAATGATATTGAGAAAATCAACTAAAACGCAAAAAAGAAATACGTTTGAGTGGATAAATCCCTTCATAACGTATTTCTATATTGTTTCCTCTAAAAAAATTACAGGCGTTTAAGCTCTATAAAAATCATTAGTTTATTATAGAGGAAACTGAAAGTCAATGGTATTTGAAATTTTTTTTTTACTCTTTGTATTATTGATCTAAAAGGCGGTGGTCATGATGTTTTAGTAACTTTCATTCAGCTGTTTCAACCGTTGAATGAGTCTACAACTTTATACGTTTCACTAGCAACACAACAATCCAACCATCAATCATTTAGAGGTGTTTATCAATGGCAGTGATCGGCTATATGCGTGTCAGTACGCATCAGCAAAAATTTGATTCTCAACAAAAAGCGCTTGAACGATATGGCGTAGATTTCATTTACAAAGAACGTGAAAGTGGTCGAAAGACATCCAGAAGCGAGCTAAACAAAGTATTGTCTTGCTTAAAATCAGGTGATACACTGGTTATATTCAAGCTTGATCGGTTAGCTAGAGGAACGAAGCAACTCCTGAGTTTATTAGAAGAATTTGATCGGAGAAATATTCACTTTGTCAGTATTCAAAACAATATTGATACAACAACTGCAATGGGACGCTTTTTTTTCACCGTTATGGGTGCCTTTGCCGAAATGGAAGCGGAATTGATTCGCGAAAGGGTTATGGCTGGTCTTGATGCAGCCAGAGAAAACGGTAAGCAGCTGGGACGTCCACCACGAACAAAAGAGGTAAACGAAGCCTTAAACCTGTATACTAATTCAGATTTATCTGTTCCTGAAATTGCGAAGAAATGTAATGTCTCAGTCCCCACAGTGTATAACCATATCAAAAAGCAAAATAAAATCAGAAAAGTAAACTAACACACAGGATCTGCACATAAAAATGCAAGGAAAAACTAAGAACAATCAATTAATCTTATGAATGTACAGCATCTATCTAACTTATTTAATATAGGTCATACATACTACAAAAGGAAAAAAACTTGGAGTTTAAGTCTCCAAAACCATAAAATAGAAGACCGAAAATTATAAAAAAAGATTTTCAGTCTTCTATTTTTTAGATAAGTAGGAGAATCATGTTTATTATTTAGCCTATTCAATCAAGACAAAGAAACAGATCGTTCAATTCCTAATACAAGCAGTTTGCGGGAATTGATAGATTTTTGTTTAAATTTTTTCTTTTGTTCTTTATGATACCTGTGCCTCGAGATCTCCAATTTACCTAAATCATTCAATCAATTTTAACCCCATAACGGATACTAAAATGATCCCGATAAACACAATTCTACGCCAATCCTTGGACTCACCATAAAAAACCATCCCTAAAATAGCTCCTCCTGCTGCGCCAATTCCTGTCCAAATCGCATAAGAAATGCCCATCGGCAACTCCCTCATTGCCAAATAAAGAAAAAGGAAACTACTGCCAAAAGTCAGAAACAATAAAAGTAATGCATTTTTATCTTTGTTTTGGTTAAAGCGATTGATAGTTCCAACACCTAGCATTTCAAACATTCCAGCAACAATTAAAAGGACCCAATTCATTTTTGACCCGCTCCTTTCTCACCTGTTACAAATTTCAATCCCATAACGCCAGTTAGTAACACTCCGATCAGTAGAATTTTAGCTAGCTTAAATTCTTCACCAAAAAATAATATACCTGTAATCACTGTACCTGCTGTTCCTAGCCCAACAAATACCGCATAAGCTGTTCCAACTGGTAAAGTTTCTCCTGCTTTTATCAATGCGTAAAAACTAATGCAAATAAAAATAAAAGTCAATAACATTTCCCACCATGTATTACTATGTTTCAGCCCAATCACCCATAATACTTCAAAAAATGCTCCAATCATTAATTTAAACCAATCCTTGTTCATAAAAATCCTCCTAGTTTTATCTTTTTTTACTCTCTCCCATGAAGCTAGATAGCATCGTTTCATCTTGTGCTTCTCAACAAGTGTTCAAAACAACAAATAAAAAAAGCGTCAATCAACAATTCTATCTATGGCCTAAGAATTGTCGACTCACACTTTTACTGATAAGCAGCCGGCGCTAGTTATCAAAAGTTATTTTGATTTAATTAATTATTTCAATCTGTTGAAACTATTTATCATTCTACTCCATAATGATAAAATTGGCAACAGCTAATTTCTTTGGTATTTATTAAATAAAATTTAATAAATTCAAAAAATTATTAAAAACACTTTTTAGGCTACAATAGTAACTATATTGTCTATCAATCCAATCATTTTTATTGCTATTTATTCTAGTCGATCTCCAATAATCGTGTTATATTAAAAAAAATGCAATTTATTTAAATAATTCTGAAAAATGTTGCTCCATGATTTTGTAAATATATTCAACATATGATACACTGATATTATCAAAAAAAGATTCCTAGTGAATCGGTCAACGTTGATATTACTTACTTTAGGCGGTAGTAATATCAACGTCTTTCTTTTGTCCACACAAATTATAACACACTAAAATCTTTTTGAAAATCTTCACATACTTGGCGTAATGAAAATCTCATCTCATTGTTAAAAGAGGTTATTTTTCAACTACTGTTGGTGAAGAAATCCAAGTAAATTAAATTGAATCATCATAAAATAAAGCGTAGGAGAAACTCTTCTGCGTTCTTTTTTGTTTTTCTGAAAAAATGAGTAAGTATAAAGAAATTCTATGTTTAAAATTATAGACTTTACGAAGCTTACAAAGTGATAATTAAGCTTAGAAGGCTAAAATTCAATTGATAAGATTTTTTATAAAACACCTTACGTTCTTCTTTTATTAGGTTTCAGTCGATTTAATTCTAAGGAAAACAGAATATCTTTTTCTATTATTTTACAAAAAAAGATGCCAGTGATTTCTCACCAACATCAGAAAGTACAGAACTGCAAAAATAAGATTTTTTTGTGCTTATAAATAGTCGTGGTTTATGACTACGCCAAAGCGCCCATTGGATCCCAAGGTGCTAAAACAGTGGGTTCTTGTTTCCATACTTCTTGTAATTCTTTCGACAAAAGATCTTTACGAACAACGATTTGATACGTATATTCATCCATCCAAGCATCACTCATCACAAAGAATCCTTTATCGCCGACTTTTTCACCCCAGCTATTTTCTACTTTCCATTTAGTAGAAACACCATCGATCATATCCACTCCAGTTAAGACCATCGCATGTGTCATTAGGCTTTCACCGAAATCTAATCGTTGGGCTTTGGTCATTGTAAAATCAATATCGAATAAATCATTCATATCATAAGCATCTAACGACATGATCCCACTATCTCTTGTAGAAGATTGACCCACATCACAACCAAACCAAACAGATTCTCCTTGTTCTAATTGAGCTATAGCTAATTTCTTGAATGTCGTCATATCCAAATTGATATATTTTACTTCTTTGCCGCCTACAACATTTCCTAGCATTTCTACAGTATAGGTTTGATCGTAAGGTTTGTCCGCAGTTGGCGCATTGATCACACTTACATAATCATCTAGATTCACGCCAACATATTTTTCATAAAATGATTGTGGTGTTAAGCCTCGATCCAAGTGATAGTTTTTTTCTTCGTCACGGTATTCAAAATCAATTTTTTCCGGCGGTGTTCCTAATGAAATCGCTAAAAAATTATAGACTTCTCCAAGCATCGTTTCTTTGGCTGATTGGATATCATTCGCTGTTTTACCACTAGCGATCAATTCACGTAAAATCGTTGCATCTTTTCTTAATTTTTTATTTAAATAAGTATTTAAGTCTCGCGAATTTGAGCTATTACTACTTTCAGGCATAGCCGTTTTAGGCACAACCCCATATTTTTGGAACAGGGAAACGATCATATCCCATTGTCCACCATCTTGTTGTGGTGTTGCCAATAAAAAAGCAACTTTTCGGCTGTCTAGTTCTTGATCAGCAGTCGCAATGATATTTTCATAGAAATAATTCGATTTTTCAAATTTATCCCAGAAAAATGTATAGTTTTGAGAAAGTTCAAAATCTTTTAAATTAAAGCTATTGACCATTTTGTGTCTAAATGTATTCAATGCTGCAAACATCCAGCAACGTCCACTTTGTTTTTGATTAGCTACTTTTCCAGTTGCAATATCCACTGAAAATACTGGAACATTATTTACTTCAGCACTTTGATTTTGGGCCGAAGCTGTAATCCCATTTTTGACAACTCCACGCTGTAAAGCATTTTGTTTGTTATTTTCCACAAATGTGTTGTGAAATTTTTGTGTTACTGCAGGTTCGATTACTGACATATTGATTCATCCTTTCACTGATAGTTTTCTCTTCCCATTATATGCCTGAATTTTCAATCTCTCAAGTTTTTATTAAAATAAAATTGCTTTTTTGCATCACCTGTATTATTATATGTAATACAAAGAGCAAAAAGAGGTGAACACATGTTATTGGAAATAAATACTCAAAGTCAAATGCCAATTTATCAACAGATTTGTAATCAACTTATTTTAGGGATCGCTACAAAGAAACTGAAACCTGGCGAGAGTCTTCCTTCCGTTCGACAAATGGCAGATGAAATTGGCGTAAATATGATGACCGTTTCAAAGGCTTACACATTATTGAAAAATGATGGCTACATTCTAACTGATCGCCGAAATGGAACGAAGGTTGCTGAGAAACAATCGCTGAGTCTTTCTTTTCAGGAACGTTTTTTAAAGGAGTTAGAACTGTTATTAGCAGAGGCTTCTATCCATCAGCTCTCAGAAAATATGATTCAAAAAGAAGTTAAACAGATCTACCAAAAATTTGAACAGTAAAAGGTGTGTTGAAAATGAATTTTTTTCATTATTTATTACTTGTTGGTGTCAACTTTATAATGGCTTTTGCCGGAAGAATTCCTGCAAATCCGCATAAAAATATTATTTTAGAAACGACTTTGCCAAAAAATAAACTTAAAGACGAACAAGTTTTATTCGTTACTAAGACGTACAAAAAAAGATTAGTACAGTGGGCATTTCTATTCTCTATTTTAGCCCTTCCTATCATAGTCATTCCTTATGATTCTTTGACTTTACTCTATTTTCTAGTCATGACGATCGGCTTTATTGGAACTTCTTTTTACTTACAAGTTATCTATATTCGGAAAATGACAACTGTTAAAGTCCAAAATAATTGGATTTTACCTACTAGCCCAATTTTAGTTGATACAAAATTAGTGGCAAATAAAAATCGTAAATTAATTTCCGTTTGGTGGTTTTTACCAAGTATACTGATCACACTTTCAGGTTGTGTGTATACGTTTAAAACAATTGGTTTATCCAATGGAAACTGGATTATTTGCCTTATTTCTCTTCTTTTGGCAGGTATGTTTCTTCTTTTCTATTATTTTATTGCACGTTTCCCAGTAAAACCGTTGACAAGCGACGAAACGATCAATCAGCAAGTCAATGACCAAATGCGTCATCATTGGTCTGTTTTAATGGCTGTTTCAGCATTAGTATTGAGTCCTTTAGCCTTTATGTCCACTTGTTCGGTTATGGTGCCTTATGAACAAATGATGCTCTTTTTAATCGGTTATGCGGTTTTGATTCTCGTCTTTGTAGTATTCACTTTTTACTATTTATTTTCAGCCAGAACGAAACAAGATCAATTAATTGCTCAGGCCAAAGAATATCGCTATAGTGACGAAGATCAATATTGGAAGTACGGCATCTATATCAATCCAAATGATAAGAGAGTCATCGTGCCTGATCGTGTGGGAATGAATATCTCAATGAACTTAGGTACACTTGGTGGAAAACTAGTTATGAGCGTGACTGGTATCTTTGTTTTGCTTGCTTTAATTGCAGCAAGTATTCCGATGTTGCTCAGTGATTTCTCTGCTAATCCGTTCGAATTAACGACTACGCATAATGGCATTTCTTTATCCGCGCCATTAAGTCAATCAAGAAAAATCGATTGGAAAGATATTGAATCTGTCGAACTGATCGATCGTCTACCTAAAGATAGAATCCGTATTTATGGTACTGCTACTGAAAATTATTTAACTGGCGAATTTCAGGTTGATAATAAACCTGCTTATTTACTTGTTTTAACCGATAAAAAACCAATTTTAGAAATAAAAACAAAAGATAAAGTTTACTACTATACAAATAAAGATAATAAATTGACTAAAAAAGACTATCATAATATCCAAACAATTAGAGAGCAATAAAAAACAATGACCTCTCCTCTCAATACTTGCTTATTAAGAATTGATATACTTCCATGTCTGATAAAGTAATTATTTTGCTAAAAAATGCATGATCTTGCAAATTATGCTTTGACATATTTCCATTATGTGATTAAACTAAACATAGTGAATAGGAGTGAACAACAAATGAATGTATTCAGTTTGAGAGATTATCAACAATCTGATTTAGAAAGCATACTTACCATATTTAATGGTACGGTTCAAGCAATCAATAAAAAAGATTATACGCAACAACAAATTGAACAATGGATTCAGCCAGAACCTGATTATGTCAAATGGCATAGAAACCTTTCTTCTAGTTACGCAAGAGTTGCTTTAAATAGAATGGAAGTCATTGGTTTTGGTAATATTACAGATACGGGTGAGCTTGATTACCTGTATGTAGATAAAAAATGGATCGGCTATGGTATCGGAAAAATGATTGCCACAGATTTAATGGACCATGCATTTAAAGCTGGTGTAAAAGAAATTACTGTATATTCATCGATTACAGCTAAACCATTTTTTGAATCTCTTGGATTTGAGTTAGTACAACAAAAAGTCCGTTATCGTAATGGTGTCATGCTGATGAATTATTTGATGGTTTGTCGCAAAGATAACAAATAAATCATTTATATTACCAATCAAAAACAGAGACTTCTACTGATTTTTTCACTGAGGTCTCTGTTTTTGATTTTTATTTTGTTCAGTGCTCATTCTCAATCTTATTTTTCAAGTATTGGATCAATCCACTATACTCGACTTTTTCAAAATCTGTCACATCAAACTCATGAATTTCTCCTAATTCAAATTGATCATATTTTCTTGTTTGAATTATTTTCTTGAATTTATCTTTGGTAATGAGATCATCTGCTTTACTGCGGTCATCTAATCGATCAGAAAAATGATAATGTGTCATTATGTGACTAAGGTGCCGATCTGGTTCTATATCCCGCACTTTTCTTCTTTCCCATAACACTTCGAAATCTGCAACCAATCGTATCGTGATTATTTCATAATTATGCGTATAAGCTAACTGTGCTAATTTATTTTTTTGTTTATCACTGAATGGATACTCTGATACGATCACCTGTTTTCCAGCATCCATATACAATGTCAAAACGCCATAATAAAACTGCCAAACCTTCTTTTCTAACTGCTCTTTTTCAACAAGCGTATCAAAACCGACTGAATCAGCAAATAATTCCTTGCCTTCATCTGGTGTGATCAGAAATAGAGTCGGAATTTGTTCACGGATTTTCTGAATCAAATACGTTTTTCCTGTTGCTGGGCTGCCTGCAAGTAAAATCAAAAATTTCTTCATCTGACTACCCTAAATGGACGGGACTTTCTAGATTCATAAATAAGCCTATTTTATGTTTGACAATATCATGACATACTTCATTGGCTGGCATGACATTGTAACGTAATGATTTATTGATTGCAGTCTCTTCAAATGAGTCCTTGGCAGTTTTAGTCCACTGAACTAAAAGCTCTGTACCAACGTTGAACTTACGAATACCATTGTTGATAAGTTCTGGGTAGTCCTCTTCTTTGACGCCTGTTCCTCCATGGATCACAAGGGGAATATCAACAGTGGCATGGATTTCTTTTAATAACGGTAAATTGACTTCTGTTTTGGATTTAAATTGACCGTGATTCGTTCCAATCGCAATAGCCAAAGCATCAATTCCTGTCGCTTCTACAAAAGCAAGTGCATCTTCTGGTTTTGTATAGACTTTGTCATCTTCTGCTACATGAATCCCCTCTTCAGTCCCTCCAATTGTTCCTAATTCACCTTCAACTGAAACTCCTTTTTGATGAGCATATTCAACGACTGCTTTTGTTTTTAAAATATTTTCTTTAAATGGCAAATGAGAACCGTCATACATGACCGAAGTGTATCCAAGGTCGATCGCATCTTTAATATCGTCAAAATTTCTTGCATGATCTAAATGAAGTACGGCATCCACCATTTCTTTTTCAGCCATGGTTTTGACGACAGAAACCAAGACATCATACCCAATATATTTGGCTGTATCTACACTGGTTTGGATAATGATCGGCGCCCCCATTTCTTTAGCTGCTCGAATCATTTCTGGAAGCATTTCTAAATTGTGAGCATTAAAAGCCCCCACCGTAAAATTCAGTTCTTCCGCTATTTTTGTGACTTCTTTCAATGTTGTATACATTTTGTTCTCCCCTATCTATCAATTTTACTGACCGCTGATCGTAACCTTTTTAGCAATTTGTCTCATATCATCCATCTTATTCATCCATTGATCAATTCCAGCATCATCCCCATTTTTTGCAGCCTCTGCCCGTTTTTGATTGTACAAACTCATTAATTTTTTATATCCTGAGCCAATACTATTTTTAAAAGACTGGCTTTTTTCTAACGAAGCGATGGCTTGATCAATTTCATTTAGTTGAACTAATAATAAGCCCATTTCTTCGTATTTTTCAGCTAGTAATGCCTCTGGTAACTCTGATCCATTGATTGCTACTGTCATTTGATCAATTTTTTGACGGATGTCATTTTTTTGCTGTTCCGTCAGCTGTTCTTCAAGTTCTGTTTTTATGACACTTGTTTTCTTTTTTAGAAAATCAAACATATTTTCACTCCTTCTCTAGAAAGCTTTCATGATCGGGCTAATGATCCAAGCATATAATAAAGCTGCTGCAACAGTGTCCACATCAGTTGCTGTGGCATTGATAAATCCCATGCTGTTAAATATCGTCACTAATAGTGCTGGCAGCAATGTAATGAAAAAGCCATGGGCGACTCCACCGATGATTGCACCACGTCTACCACCGACTGCATTTCCAAAAATACCAGCTGTCCCTCCTGCAAAGAAATTAGTCAGCATCCCTGGCAAAATCATTGCTAAACCAAATGTCGGCAAAATGAACATGGCTAAAACAGCGCCAATCGTTGTTGTGATAAAGCCTAAGATCACTGCATTGGGACTGTACGGAAAAAATACAGGACAATCTAACGCTGGAATAGCATTTGGTACTAGTTTCATTGCGATCCCTCTAAAGGCCGGAACGATCTCTCCAAGTAACAAGCGTACTCCAGCTAACAAAACATACACTCCAACAACAAACTGAATCGCTTGTAAAAAGGCAAACATTACATAATTTTGATTACCCGATAAGGTTGAGCCAAATTCTTCTCCTGCAAATAATACTGTCACAATGTATAAAGGGACCATTACGACCATCACAGATAAATAGGTATCTTGAAGAAATTCAAAAGATTTCGGTAATTTAAGATCTTCCACAGATTTTTTATTTTCGCCTCGTTCACCAAAAAGCCAAGCAACACCTGCTTCAAATAAATACCCTAACGTACAAAAATGACCTAAAGCGATATCATTTGATCCCGTTATTTTTCTGATAAACGGCTGTGCGATCGCCGGCATTGCTACAGCAAAGACCCCTCCGATAAATCCACCAACAACTATCAACACGATTCCGCGAAGTCCAGAAAAATAGCCAAAAACGGTTGTCATCGTCGCCATCCATAAAATAGCTTGACCTGTTAAGAAAATATATTTCCATTTTGTAAAACGAGCAATTAGAATATTAAAAATAAAGATGGCCAAAAACGTTAAAGCTATATCACGCCCTAATCCAAGCTCATTCATTGCCTGACCATTGATTGCCTCAATGGAAGGAATAATTCCTTGCATATGAAAACCTTCAGTAAAAATCTCTCCGAAATAAGTCAAACTTCCAACAATAATACTAGAACCCGCACTTAGTACTTGAAATCCTAACAACGTCTTTAATGATCCAGATAAGACCTGTCCAATCGATTTTTTTTGCAGAATCAATCCTAACATCGCAATCAAGCTGATCGTGATCGATGCCTGAGTCAAAATATTTTCAATGATAAAATTAATTACCCCCATGAAAAGCTCCTCCATTCTATTTTTTTGCTAAATGATGCCTTTTGCTTGTAACACTGGTGTGATTTTTTCATCTATTTCAGTTTTAGAAACAATATTTTTCAGATAGATCATTGCTGTTTTTTCTTCATCTATACTAAATTTCTCAAATTGTGTTTGGAAATTTTGAGCTGTAATAATGATATCCGGATTCATGGAAACAGCCGATGAGATATCTGTATGTTCTAATTTTGCTTCTACCCCTTTTTGATTCAATACATCTTCTGCCGCCATTTGTGCTGCAAAACTACTCCCTAATCCTGCGCCACAAACAAATAAAATAGTTAGTTTGTTCATAATGTTTCGCTCCTGTCGTTTTTATTATTTTGTTTCTTTTGACTCTTCATCGTATAAAATCTTTTCAAATTCAGATACATTCGTACAGTTCGTTAAACGATTTATTTTTGTTTCATCATTGATCAAATCAATCAAACTTTTCATGATATTCAAGTGAGAAAACGAATCTACTGCTGCCAAACAAAAAATAATTTTTACCGGATCATTTTCTTCATTGCCAAAGACAACTGGTTGTGCTAATGTTGCGACACTGATGCCTAAGTTATTCACCCCATCTTCAGGTCTTGCATGAGCCAACGCTAAGTGCTTGCCCATCACAATATATGGACCAAACTCTTTAACAGAGTCGATCATCGCATTTACATAGGATTCTTCGATACAGTTTTCTTTTAATAATGGACAGGCGACTCGTTGAATCGCACTCTCCCAATTTGGACATTTTTCTAATAACAAGATATCGCTCTTCTTTAAGACATCCTTTAGCATCGGCTGCAACTCCCTTTTATTTATCTTTAAATGATTCTTACCAAAGGCCATTTCCAAGCTTTGATACACACTTCTAGAAATGCTTCCACCACTTTCTTCGATCAAATCGAGAACTGTGAAAAAAAACTCAGTAGCATCGCTTTGATTATTCACTAAGCGTTTAAATTGCTTATTTTGTTCTAAAAAGGCTTGAATATTTTTACGGCTTTCAACTTTGATGATCGGATCTACTACTAAGATAGGCTTTTCAAGATAGACTAAATTAAGTGTAGAAAAAATCAAATCGACATCTAATTTTTTGATTAAGTCTATTTCTCCTGTACTTAAAACAGCAACCACATCAATATTGAATAACTCTTTTAAATGTTCTGCCAATAACCGACCGGTAGCTGTTCCATGATTACAAACAACAACTGCCTTATACGTATATTTCAGTTCTTGATTAATTGCACTTACAGAAGTCGAAAAGTGAATGGTCAAAAAGGCTATTTCATCCTCTGTGAGTTTATTTTTAGTGACTGCCTCAATGATCGGTGCAAATGTTTCGATCGCATAATAGATCATTCCATAATAACGTTTTACATTTTCTTTTAATGGGTTCAAAATTTGAATTTCACTCTTTACTCGACTGATAAGACCTGCCATATGTCGATATAACCCTTCGTGTAACGACTCTTCTTTTTTTGAAAAAGGGATTTTTGTTGTTTGTTCCACAAATTGAATTAATTGAATCGATAACAATTGTGCCTGCACCCATTCGACCGAGTTACTTACACTCCCTGTATTAAATGTTTCCAGCATAAAGGTGATATAATTTAGTTCAAATGCTGGTGGTCTGACCGCAAGAGTTCGACAAAGTTGCACGACGAAAGAACGCAATTTATTTTGAGCCGTATCAGAAATTTCCCATGAAGAATTAGCAATCAATTCTTGTTTTAGATAACGACTTAGCCAAACAGCGGTAAACATGACCAATTGATTTCGATAAATGTCTTCTCGTGAGGAGATCGTTTGGCGGTACACATAATCAATCTCTTTCAGTATCTTCTTAGGAATGTAACGAAAGAAATGTCTTTTTGAAACAATCAGACCTGCTTCATTTCCATCAAGAAACCGTAAGCTATCAATTGATTGGTTGATTACATCATAAATCATGGTTCGAATTGTCCGCTCGGATCCTTTTAAAATGATCCCTTGTTTTGGTATACTCAACACTTCAATGCCGTACTTTAGAAGAATAGTTCTAACCCTGCGCATATCTTCGTCCATCGTACTTTTTGAAATTTGATACTCTGTCTCTTTTTGATACAAAAACACTGGCTGCTCAGACAAAGAAAAAGCTAAAATCAAGTCAAAAATCCGTTCTTCTCGATTTAAGTAATCGAATTCATCTTTCTCATCAATAGAGAGCTCTACTTTCTTTTTTTCATTTTGATCAAGTGTTAAAAGCATGCCTTTATTTCTGATTGTTTTTATTTTTGGTAATTTTCGACTGACCAAAAATTCATTGATCTCTTTCATTTCATATCTGATTGTTCGATCACTGATTTGAAAATCTTCGCTTAATTCTCCAAGTGTCACAGGATAATCTGACCAAATAAGTCGTTTCAAAATTTGCATTGTTCGGTCTTTCATTCGCTTCTCTCCTTGTCTGATTTCATTATATCGTTGAAATGATTCCTTGATTAGTGGAGATTATTGCAACATTTATCTGCAAAGATGTAAGCGTAAACATTTTTTACAGATAAATCAAGTAGCTAATTATTCAGTATACAAAAAATAAAAGAAGCGTTAAGTTCCTTGTTTCCAGGAACTTAACGCTTCTTCAGCTCTTTTTTACGCAACAGTAAATTTTGTCTCTGATAATGAATGTTGCAGCTCATCATTTGAGATTTCTCTATTACTTCTTATCAAAGCAGATTTGTTCTCTAAGTCTACACTAACCGTTTGAACGCCTGCAATTTTTCCAACACTTTCCTTGACGATATTTACGCAACCATCGCATTTCATACCGATGATCGTTACTGTTTTTTCCATACGTAAACACTTCCTTAGTTGATTTAGTTTTATTAGTTTAACGCGCGATGTGACACTGACATTGTCCTTTGATACAATTACAGGGAACACTCTCTACAGCTGATTTTCGTTTTTCTTTTAATAGTGACTCTAATGCATCAATGTCCTCAAAGCTCAGTTGACTCTCATTGATTATCGATTCAAGAACATTCCCCACTTTTTTACTGCAAACTTTGGTCAAGATCTCTTTTGAAAGTACCTCAATACTTTTGCGTTCTTCGACTAGTGGAAAATAGATAAATTTGTTGCCTTTTCGTGTTGTTCCTAGCATGCCTTTATCGACTAAGCGGCTGAGTAACGTTTTGACGGTGGTGCTTTTCCACTCAGTCTTCTCATTAAGAATATCTGTCACTTCTTTACTTGTTGTTTCTTTAGTTGCCCAGGCAACACGCATAACTTCCCATTCTGCGTCAGTAATAGTTAGTATTTTTTTCTTTTCAGACATAAAAAGTCTCCTTTTTAATGCGTTCATCATAACTTCCGTAAGAACTACATTCGTAGTCGTTATTTATACTAATAATAACTCCTTTTTTTACATTTGTCAAAGGGAAAATTTTCTCTATCTTTCTATCACTAACCGCTATTCCTACTCTATTTTTATTGATAACTATTTTCTTTTCCGTCCCAAACAGACATACCTTGTGAAACTGAAACTACATTGTATCCATAATTCTCAAGAAAAGAGCATGCATGCTCTGAGCGTACACCATGTTGACAGATCACATAATGCGGCTGATCACGATCGATCTCTGTCATAGCCTCTGGTAATGTGGATAATGGATAGTTCTTTGCATTGGCGATATGACCTGCTGCAAATTCCTCTACTTCTCGAACATCAATAATTGAAACGGGTTCATTGACTGTTAATTCTATTAATTTTTTTAATTCTTTTATCGACACTCTTTCCATCTTATTACTATTCCTCCTGCAGCTTTTTCAAACATCTGACTCATTTTGAAATCAGAAAATTCGTCTCACTAGCAGTATAACACTGTTCCTTTTTACTACAACATTTTACACTCTTTTTTTGAAAATTTATAAAAAAAGGGTGAGACAAGAGTGTTTTTCACATTTGCCTCAACCGCCTATTTTTATTCTTTTTGCATCCCATTTGCAGCAATTATTTGTTTATACCAATAAAATGATTGTTTTCTAGAACGGTCCAATGTTCCATTCCCCTCATCATCCATATCAACATAAATAAAACCATAGCGTTTTTTCATTTCACCTGTTCCAGCACTTACTAAATCAATACAGCCCCATGGTGTATAGCCAATTAAGTCAACACCATCTAATTCAATCGCATCTTGCATGGCAGAGATATGCTTACTAAAATAATCAATGCGATAATCATCCTGGATCGTACCATCCGCTTCAATTTTGTCTACTGCACCAAATCCATTTTCTACAACGAATAATGGAATATTGTAACGGTCATACAATTTACATAAAGAAATTCGTAAACCTAAAGGATCTACAGCCCAGCCCCAATCTGATTCTTTTAAATAGGGATTTTTGACTGCTGGCATTTGATTTCCGCCTACAAATTTCACTTCATCGGGATTCGAAGCTGAAACAGTCGACATATAGTAACTAAAACCAATATAGTCAACCGTCCCTTCTTTGATGATTTCATCGTCTCCTGCTTCTTTTTTGATCTTAATATTTTCTCGTTCAAATTCTTTTAATTTGTGTGCTGGATAATACCCTTTAACTTGTACATCGATGTAAAATTCTTGCTCCCGATTAAATTTAATCGCTTCCATCACATCATCTGGATTACAACTCATTGGATAACTTGGAATATATGCGACCATCATTCCTATTTTAAAATCAGGATCGATCTCATGTCCTAATTTTACAGCCTTAGCACTTGCAACAAATAAATGATGCGCTGCTTGATATTTCGCTTGTTTATCATTTTGATGAATACCGATTTGTGTCCAACTACGTAAAAAATTGATTTCGTTAAACGTCATCCAGTATTTGACTTTATCTTTGTAACGCTTAAATAATGTTTCACAGAAAAACAAGAAATAATCAATTACTTTTCGATTTGACCAACCATCTAATTCATCCGCTAAATACATTGGAATGTCAAAGTGATTGATAGTCACGATCGGTTCAATTCCGTAACTTAATAATTCATCAAAAACTTTATCATAAAAAGCCAAGCCTTCTTCATTGATTTCCATTGTTCCTTTTGGACAAATTCTAGACCAAGCAATTGAAAGTCTAAAACATTTAAAACCCATTTCTGCAAATAAAGCAATATCTTCTTTATAGTGATGGTAAAAATCGGTTGCTACATGACTTGGGTAATATCGGTTAGGATCGACATATCCTTTTGCCCCTTCTGGTAAAGCCTCTCCTCTAGAAGAGGTTTCAATCTTACCTTCTTTGGTTTTGTAAGTAATCATTCTTGGCGTTGTATGACTGCCCCCTGTAATTGCATCAAGAGTACTTAGTTCTTTGCCACCAGAAAGATAGCCGCCTTCATATTGATTTGCAGCAGTCGCGCCACCCCATAAAAAATTTTCTGGAAATACAGATTTGCTCATTGGTCATTTCTCCTCACTATTTTTTACTGTTGTTTAGCCCTATGAATGAAAAGGTCCTTGGCACTTGATCTCTTCATTTTTTCCTGAAACGATTAAAACCATAATAAAGCAAATACGACAAATGAATCGTCATCTTTACTCTATTATGGTTATGCCTGAAAATCAGTTACATTCCGTTATCTATAATTATAGCATACAAGAAAACGCTGTCAATATTTCTGAGAATAAAAAATCTATTTAAAAGTGCTCCAATAAACGGCGAGACAAAAGCATATTTTTCGAAAATAAATGCTTTTGTCTCGACCTCCTATTATTAAGTGAATGTTTTAGGGAATAACTATTCTAGCCTAAATTTTTGTTATGATGTGCTTTCCATCTATTAAGCAATAGATAAATCAGTAGAATGATTCCTCCGATTGGCGCTAGCCTATCGATCTCACTACCATTATTCGGAAACTTTTTTAGTTCTATGTGATTTTGTTTTGGTTGTGCCAATTTTGTATCTGGTTTTAATTCTTGTTCTTTTGATGGTTGTGTATCGGTCTCATTTCCGCCAATTTGCCCATGAATTTCTACATTAGTGGCTGCATAAGCATGATCTTGGTAAAAACCGATAGCACTCACCAAAAAAATCAATGTGATGATGTGACAACTTAATTGCTTCATTGTTTATCACAGCCTTTTATTAAATTATGGTGTTACGCCAATTGTTGTACCATCTTTTTGGATCGATGTGAATTTCAATGTCAATGTATAGTTTTCAGCAGTCGTATTTTGAGCAACATCTGCTGGTAAAGAAGCGACTGTTGTACCAGTATAATTGAATTTTGCAGAATTAGCATATGCTGAAGCAGCATCAGTATCAATGTTCAAACGTCCATCTTTATTGGCTAAACGCATCCAAACTGGCGCATTTGTTAAATCAACTAGTGCATTGCTTTCAACTAAATTGGTCGCAGCAGGTGTTGCAACTAAATTGTTTCCTTTTGCATTGATTGTTAAAGTATCAACATACTTAGGCGTTCCATTCATTTTGTTTAATGTTACAGCGACACCACGACCTGAATTATTCACAATGCTATAGTCAGCAGACGCAATGTTTTTGTGTGCACTTGCTGTGGTTGTATGGAATGCTGTTGCTGTATCAACAGTTACATTGATCCATTCATCCGAACCTTCTGGAATATTTGTATCAGGATCTGTATTATCTAATTTACCGATCGTTCCGTTGATAATAACATCTGCCGAGTTTTCCCCGTCGATTGTTTCAGCAGAAGCGAATTGTGTTAAACCAGATAGACTTATACCTAGCATCATTGCAGTAAGTAAAAAATTTGTTTTTTTCATGTTGTTTCTCCTTCTATGTGTAAAATGATTTATTTTTAACAGAAATTCTGTTAATAACGATATTAGTTGTTGACGCGAATGGTTATTCCAGCTTGAACTTGACCACGTTTTTGGTTTGTTTTTGAATCATAGATATCAAACGTAGCCGTTGCTGGGTACTCTCCTTGAGTCAATTTCTTATCTAATTTTGCGCCATTTATTTCATAACCCGGTTGAATTGCTCCGGAGGAATAAACTTGTTCATTATCACTATCCAAACGAATTATCACATTGATAGGATAACCATTCTCTATTGGATTTTGAATGTATAAGTTGCCTTCACTGTCGCCGTTTTCAAATACAGCCTCTGACTTGATGACCATATTAAATTTACTCTCGTCAACAGCTTTTTGTTCAGCTTCTTTAACTTCTTTATCACTCATTTTTTTAGCACCTTTTGCTTCTGGTAAGTAGTCTCCGGAAATCACTTGAACAGGTTCTGTTTTAGTCGAAAAATAATAATACAACCCCCCTGCCGATGCAGCGATCAAGAACAATAGTAGTAAAATCAGCAGTCGTTTCTTTTTCTTTTTTTCTTCGTTAGTTTGGGTTGTTTTATCCATAAAATCCCTCTTATTCTTCATTTTTTTCAACTTTTAATGTCATTTTATATGATGGAAATACTGCTTGTTTCCTTGGATTAAAGTACTTTCCCGTGAGACTCAAATGTTTTTGTTCATTTACCTTTAAATCACCGATCGATAAAGGATTATTTGATACATCACTTGTTAAAAAAAGCGGATCTGATTGGTTGTTATCTACAAGCAGTTGCAAAGCTAACTCATCTTGTCCTTGATTTCCAGACAGGCTATTTAACAATAACAATTGATCAGCTACTGCGTTATCCTTCGTTAGATTTGTGATGGAGAGCTTTGTCGGCGTATTTCCTTTGTTTATAACTTGGTAGTTATCTGAATAAATTTGGCCTTCTTTTACAGTTCCCAGATTTTTATTTTGGGTCTGAAAAGCCATTTCGATAGGAACTTCTACTTTAATGATTTCCGTTACAGTTTGAAATTCAGTTAGAGGAGTCATCGCTAAAATGACTGCTTCTCCTGAAACCCCAGTAACGCTCACGCGAACATAATACGTAACATCTCCATCAAGTCCTTTTAATTTCGTTGTAAAATTTTGATTCTTATCACCTGAAAGAGTTGCAATTTGTGCCATTGTTTCATTTGCTGGAAAATCTTTGTTTTTGCTATATTCCACTTTAACTTGTTGATACTGACCACCATAATTAGCAGTTTGATTTGGGACTGCAGCTGCTTCTCCGTTGGTAAAGTCTGTCCACGTACCTGTATCACTCGCTAATTCACCATTGATGATTGCAGATGTTGTTGTGACATCTGCTGTGATTTTTTTTAGCTGAGGATTTGTAGCAAACTTAGCTGCAGTGGAAAAATCACTTTCTCCTGCTTGATTGATGACAACCATTTGTGCCCAATAATTTGTATTTGGATTCAAATCCTTTATCGTTACGTTATACATTGAATCCAGTGCTGTGTTTTGTTGATCGTCAAAATTGTTTAGCGTCACAATATGTTTGGCTTTCGTTAAATCATTGGTGTCCGCTTCTTTAGTAAACAAGAAAAATTTGACTTGTGATGCTGGACTTCCATTATTGACCGATGAACCATGTAAGGAAACAGACGTATCTGTTTGATTAGCAGCAAGTAATCCTAATTGATCTGGAACTTCCATAAACTCACTAAAAACAATTTTCTGTGAATTTTTTAAATCTAACATTTCTTGCGTCGAAAAAGGATCTGGAGAGCCTGGAATATTTGTAAAATTGTTACCTTGAACATTTAGATCAGATGCTTTTTTAAACATTTCTTGTGTTGGCGTGCTATCTGTTTTAGTTGAAAAAGTCTGTATTTTTTGTAAATAGTTACTTGTAAAAGACAAGTTATTCACACCGTTTCCACCACTTAATCCAATTGTCCCAGGGCTAGTACTAGAAAAAGCAACTTGCTTTGGTTTGTTCATATTGATTGAAAATGAACTGGAAGATGCTGTTGTAAAAATGGAACCACTTTCGACATCGATTGAAACATCGGCGTTTTCATCGACCGTCAGTCCGCCTCCTGACCTGTTAAGATTGATTGGTAACGGTAATTTAAGCGTTGCTTGCGCATTCTCTTGAAAATCAAATACAACTGGCTGCGTTTGTGAAGAAGCAAAAAATTGATTTCTTGTGCCTCCAGTAGCAAGGGTCACCTTATCCAAATTGAAAACAGCATTTTTTTCAACAATATAACTTGGCGCTAATGTACCATATGTCATATTACTATTTGTTTGAATATCAAGTTGGGCATCTTCTTTGACTACAATTTGGGAGGTTCCTGCATGAGGGTTTGCTGAAGAAGTACTCGTTGACCAAATAAATGCACTCGTTTGATTGGACGAATGTTTGATTGAAGTATGACCACTTTGGATTTCTACATAGTTGATTTCTGCCCATTCCTGAGAATATGCACTCGTTCCTCTTTGATCGATCGTATTTTGCCCCCGCATGAGCACCGATCCGTTTGTGTTATAAATCATTTGCCCATTTGTAGAGTAGTAATCCACACTATCAAAGATAAAGGTCATATTTGCAGCAGATCCTCCAGATAAAAAACCATAGTAGCCAACAGCTCCCGAGCCATCAGTATTACCAAATTGTGTATTGCGAATCTCGATCACCGCGTTTGCTTGATTTGCATAAAAACCTCTGGAGGCAGAACCTCCTTTATTGTATGTAATAACATGATTTGCGCCATCGATAATCATGCCATCTGTGAGTTGGTATCCTGCTGATCCCAAGTCGATATCATTGGTTAAACGAAATTTCAATTTTTGGCTGTCTTTTAAATATTCTGTTAAAGTAGCAGCTGAATCGACTAGCCAAAAACCATCCGCATCTTGCTCAAACGCAGCTTTTAAAGCACTTTTACTAACTATTTCAGACTTATTTTCATCTGTTGAATTAGTTATACTGTCGCTTTCTGTTGTATTTTCATTCTCTATTGATTTCTCTTCCCCCGTTGATTCCTGGCTAGATGAAGAATCGTCGATAGACATCGCAGACGAATCTGGCATTGGGCTTTCTTCCCCTGATTCAGTAGTTAATACAGGTTCATTAGCAGATTGCTCTATTTCTATAGCGTAGGACCAATCAATCGGAAAAATCATTAAAATGATAAGGCTAATAAATAGTAAATGAATATTTCTTTTCATGACTGTCCTCCTCTACTTTTTTATATAAATTATCATAATGATATCTCTTGTGCCTTTATCATTGTATTGCAATTTATACTGAATATCAATTTAATAACGTATGTTTTTCAGAAATATATCATTTTTGTTTAATGTAAAATATATATTTTTCGTATAAATATATTCACAGCACTGTTTAAGCTGATTTGTTTATCATTCTACAATTGTTAATTTTCCTTTAAGAAACAAATTTTTTTCTTTATTTTTTGATATTTTTATGAATTCACCTCTGTTTATTTATACAAAGCAGCTCCAAATCAAAAAACAGGTGTGCCACAAAAGTAAAATTCACTTTTGTTTCACACCCTAAACACGAATAAACGGTGATGTAAAAGCAGCTATTATGCTCCGCTTCAAGCACATCGAATTCTAAGTACTAGACACTAAAATTTGAAGGTTCCGAAAAGCTGAAATTTCTCGAAGCTAAACGCCTTTGTCCCAATCTCGTTTTTCTTATTTTGATTCTTTTTACTTATTTAGAAGTATGTATTTCTAAATAAGTTCCTGTTTTTTTTCTGATTTTTTGTTGGTTCACAATTAAAAATGTGGTAAACATTTTTTGTAGCAAGAAACGATCATGCGAAACAATTAGCATTGTCCCTTCAAATGATTCTAGTATTTCTTCTATCTCTTCTCTTGTTTCGATGTCTAAATGATTAGTCGGTTCATCTAACACTAAAAAATTCACCTCATTGTGCATCAGTTTGGCTAATTCCAAACGAATTTTTTCACCACCACTTAAAAAACGAACTTGTTTCATGACATCTTCACTATAAAAAGAGTACTTAGCTAACGCACGACGGCTTTCTTGTTCACTTAGAGAACAGGCTTCACTGAACGTTTGTACTATAGTTTGTTTAGGATCATCATAAGTAATGACTTGTGGTAAATAGCCTACTTGGAGGTTCGTTCCTCTTTTGATTTCACCGCTATCAACCGTTTCTAATGCTAGCGCAAGTTTCAGAAAAGTACTCTTTCCTACACCATTTTCTCCTATGATCGCTGCGTGTTCTTTCCAAAATAATGAAACTTCTGCCTGATCAAATAACAGTTGATTTGCGTAGCTTTTACTGACTTCCTTAAACTGAAGAACTTCTTTACCCGAGCGGTTCGTTTCTTTAAATTTTTTACCTAATTTGGCTGTTTCATTTTTAGGTTTTGGAATTTTTTGAATTTTTTCTAAACGTCTCTCGAGTTGCTTGGCCTTTTTGAAGAATTTTTCATTATCCCCTTCGTTTCCCCATTGTCGAAAACGACGAATTGCTAGTTTCAATTTTTGAACTTCTTTTTGTTGCTCCGCAAAATCTTTTCTAAGCTTTTCAAGTTGTTCTTCTTTTTGGTGTTTATATGCAGAGTAATTCCCTTTGTATTCTTGTATACGACCATCCTCTAATTCTACAATTTTTTCCACTGTATGGTCTAAAAATAACCGATCATGTGAAACAATCAGATACGCTGTTTTCTCGTGAGTCAAGTAGCCTTCCAGCCAAGCTATTCTTTTAGCATCAAGATGATTGGTTGGCTCATCTAGCAATACAAGATCATTTTCCTGTAGTAAAATCCTCGCTAAACAAACGATCGTCTGTTCACCGCCGCTTAATTCTGAAAGCTTTTTAGGTAACAATTCATTAATCATCAAACCATTAGCAATCATTTCTAGCCGATTGTCCATTTTATAACCGCCAGCTTGTTGAAATTCTTCTTGTTTTTGACCATAACGACTCATTATTTTTTCTAAGTCACATTCTGGCATCATCATCTGTTCCTCCAACCGCGTTAATTGACTTTGAATCGAATTCAGTACTGTGAATGTTTCGAGCAAATAGTCCTTGACCATCTGCTCGCCCAATTCTGGTATCTGAGCTAAGTATCCAATACGGCTATTTTTTTGCTGCTGACCGTTCCTGAATCAACGGTTTCGATTCCTGTAATGATTTTTAAAATGGTCGATTTTCCCGAACCGTTCGTACCAATCAGCCCTATTTTTTCCCCTTTGTTTATTTGTAAATTTACTTCTTCAAAAAGTGGGTCTGTTCCATAATTTTTAGTTATTCTTTGTAATTGTACTACCATACTTTCCTCTTTCTGCCATTCAGACAGATCACCTTGTAAATATCATTTTGTTTTAAAATTAGTTTTAGCTGATTTTTTGGATACACAAAAAAGCTGAACCATCTTCTCCGTTCAACCTTCATCATTTACTATTAGCTAGAGATTTCCACTGACTTCTGTGCGTAAAAATCACTATGTTCGTTATTTTATGATTGATTTCGTTTAAGTAAATAAGTCTGAATGGTCTGTTTTATTTAATTTTTTATCTATTTTTGGATACACTTGTCCCTTGAGATAAAAAATTGGAAATAATAACATGACAAAAAGCTAGGTACGCTATTATATAAGAAAAGCTTGCTGTTATTTTTGACATGTTGACCATTGTACTTATTCACCACCTTCATCATTTCTTGGTTTTATTGTAGCATGTTCCTTTGAATTGTGCAAAATTCAAATGGACTTTAGTGGTTCCTTTATTGATAGCGTTTTAATCGTTCTTCTAAACTGCCAGTATGAAGTTCAAATAGATGATGATCGAAATCGTAGAAGTAAATAGAATTTGCTTCCCCTGCTACTCGCTGGCGTCCTTCTTTTATTTCCAATCCCAAAGCATTGATTTTTTCTAAATAATTGTCATACTCACTTTCTTCAATTTTAAAGGCAACGTGGTTGTATGTCTTTATTGGCAATGAATCTCCTTGCATAATGGCTATCCAAAGATCGTCAATCAAGAAAAATTTTTCTTGCGCTAACGAAAACGTATTTACACCACTTGAATAGACTTCTTTTGCAGTAAATATTTCTTCAAAAAATAAAGTAGCTTTATCTAAATTTTGAACGATAAAGGTTATGTGACTGATCATTATTTCCACTTACTTTCCTATTTATAATGAAGAATAGACGAAAATTAGAAACTAAGCTTATCGATGAATAAGGTTGGGACAGAAGTATTTAACTCCGAGAAATCAGACGGAGCTGCTTGTGCTCCCAACGTATATTCGGGTTCCTTAAGGCTAGGGAGTTATACCCTAGCCTCATTCTCTTTTTATTCACTTATCAGGGTTATTTCATATCGAGATCGATCTATTTTGAAATGGTTTGATATCTTGTATGCATTAAAAACAAATCGTTTCTTCTTCGGTTTCTGTCTTTTCTCCATGTGCTTTTTTTGCTGTTAATAACGCCATATTTTTAAAAGAATCATTTAAACCGATCCCACCTTTTTTCGGCATTTTTACAATGGCTACTTGATTTTTATAGCTAGCTGTTGCTGGATTTTCAACAGACATTGCTGCAACTGCTGGAATGCCATATTGATTAAAGGAGATTGCTAATTTAGCTGCCATTTCACCAAAGTTCGGATACTGCATGGCCGGACCACAAAGAACAGCATCTGCTTCAAATTTTTTAGCAAAACCAACAAATTTTTTCGTCACTTCTTCTTGATTGTCTAAATAGTACTGATCTCCGCAATAAAGCGTCGCTACGATTTGAGCATCATTTTCTTCAAAATAGGGGCTTAAGGTTTGTCCTGGCCCCATAGTTGTTTTCTTTCCTCCAGGAGCAAGATGCGCGTTTTCATCACTACCCATTCCGGCTTGCACATGGTTTAATACCAGTATAATTCTTTTCATCAAAGAACCTTCTTTCTAAATATCATCAAAGTCAAAATCGTCGAAGTCAATATCTTCTTCTTCTTTAATCTCAACTGCTTGCGCTTCTTCGCGTAAATATTGATCATCCATCACTTTGATAAAGGGATAATAAATGAACATTCCTAAAACAAATAGTATCGCTTGTAAAGCAGCACCTTGCCAGCCACTTACCAAAAATCCAGAGAATATGATCGGTGTCGTCCATGGCAATTGGATCCCGTTTGTCAATGGAACTAATCCCCAGTTCATAGCAAAATAGGCAATAATAATATTGATTGTCGGCACTAAAACAAAGGGAATTAATATCAATGGATTCAAAACGATCGGTAATCCAAAAATAATCGGTTCATTGATTCCAAAAATCCCAGGTACTAAAGACAATTGTGATAGTTTTTTGATCCGTTGACTCTTACAAAATATGACCATTACTACGATCAATGATAGTGTAGAACCAGCACCGCCAAATGTGGCGAACATGTCTTGAAATTGTCCTGTGATGATGTTTGGAATTTCTTGTCCATGTTTGTACGCATCCAAATTTTCAACTGATAATGCTCTCAAAACTGGATTAAAGACTGCACCAACGACACTGCTTCCGTTGATTCCAAAGAACCAGAAAAAATGCAAGAATACATAAGCAATGATCATCGCTCCGAGTGTATTTCCTAAAGCTAATAAAGGCGTTTGTAAAAAATCAAAAATAATTGCTTGTAAGCTTCCATATGAGGTTAAACTAACGAACCAATCTGCCACGAAAAAAATCATGACTACAATAAAACTTGGAATCAAGGCTTCAAAAGATTTCACCACAGTTGGCGGCACACCTTCTGGCATTTTTATCGTCCAGCCTTTACTTAAAACCCAAACAAAGATCCTTGTGGAAATCAATGCTACGATCATTCCCAAAAATAATCCGTTAGAACCCATCCATTTTAGTGGAAGACTGGCAACTTCAATTAGTTGTTCTGTGCCTTCTGGCGTGTACTCAGTGTAATAAGGCGTTACAATGAAAAATGACACCAATGCAATAATCCCCGCTTGCATCGCATCTACTTTAAATTGTCGTCCTAAACTATAGGAAATACCGACCACCGCTAAAATTGTCATCACATCAAAACTTGCATTGGCTGGAACAGCCATATGCTGCGCCCAGTCAGCTCCTAAAATTGCTGACATCCACTGATCCCATTGAGGTAGTGGAAAGTTTGCAATCAAAAGAAAAAGCGATCCTACGATCAATAATGGCGTAGATAATAAAAAGCCATCACGAATCGCAACAAGATATTTGTTTTCTCCGATAACCTTGGCCATCGGCGTCAAGATACGTTCTAACCAGTCCAAAAACTTTTTCATATAAGTGCGCTCCAGTCTTCGTTATTTTTTGTTTGATTTAATTAATTTCAACGCTTCTTTTAATGCTTTTTCACCATCCATCATGCCATAGATTTCTGGTGTGATCGCGGCCACCGGAATTCCTTGTGGTGTAAATTGCTCTTTTGTTTTTTCTAGTAAAAAGCGAACTTGAGGACCTAATAAAATTGCGACTGGTTTTTCCTGATCCACTACTTCTTGTGCTCTTGCAACTGGAAATGCTGTGATCTCTAAAGGCATTTGATGCTTTTCCACTACTTCCATCATTTTATTGACCATAATACTTGTGGACATCCCTGCATCACAAAATAGATAAATTTTCTTTTTACTCATATTCTTCTCTCCTTCATTTTTTATTAATCAATAGGTGCTTTGATTCTTTTTTCGTATGCATCCAACCATTCTTGCGTGATTGGTTCAATAATCGTTTGATGATTTTCACCCATGTTTGCTAGATAGATTGCTGGTTTTTCTCGGTCATTGACTACACTGAATGTAAATTCAACATTGGTCGCAACCCCCCATTGTCCACTATTATTCATGGCAACCAATGAGAATGCGCCAGCTTTGCCGTAGCGTTTTGCTAATTTATCATGAAATGTATAGACAGCTTGATCACAAGCTTCTTGTGGGGTTTTACCTTCTCCCATCAAACGAACAATTTCATAAGCTAAACAGCCTTTCATCAAATCTTCACCTAATCCCGTAGCTGTTGCGCCACCGATCTCACTGTCTACATAAAAACCTGAACCAGATAGCGGTGAGTCTCCTACACGACCTGGTTTTTTCATAAATAAACCAGAACTTGATGTTCCAGCAGCCATACTACCTTTTGTATCCAGCGAAATCGCACCGATCGTATCGTGGCCATCGTAAGGACTTAAATTATTTTTAGCGATTTCTTCCACTCTTTTTTCCCAAATGCGATGCGCTCGTTCAGTCAGCATATTTTTTCGCTCAAAACCATTTAACATCGCATATTTTGTTGCACCATTTCCTACTCTAAAACTATTAAACTTTTCATCACTTAATTTTCGGGCAACTGAGATCGGATTTTTGGTATCTGTGATCCCGGCAACTGCGCCAATTTTGAATGTATCGCCATCCATATAAGCTGCATCCAGTTCTAAAATCCCCTCAGCATTAGGTAAACCACCAAAACCAACTGATTTATAATATGGATAATCTTCCACAGTCTGAATGGTCGTTTCAATTGCATCTCCTGCTTGCCCATTGTTTGTCAGTAACTCACTCGCTTTTACCACACCATCATGTGCCATACGCCAAGTAGCGATTATTCCCCATGACATCTACATCCACATCCTTTAAAATAGCGTTTTCAAACTTTTATAATTGCATTATACACGATATATACATTTTAGTATATACTAAAATAAAATTTACTAGTAAAAAAGTAGGATGAGATGAACGTACGAAACGATTCTATCTTATTCTACTTTTTATCAGTCAATCTTTCATTTAATTGTCAGTTGTTTTAAATTTTACTGCTGTACCATAAGCGGCTACAGATTGCATATCGGTCCCAATCGATCCAGAATCAAAACGCATCATCACGACTGCATCTGCACCTAATTTTTCAGCATTGCTTTTTAACCTTTCAATGGCAGTCTCTCTGGATTCTTCTAGCATTTCAGTATACGCTTGAATTTCGCCGCCTACGATATTTTTTAAATTCGCCCCAATATTTTTAAAAATATTTTTAGAATGAGTCGTCAACCCAAAAACCTCTCCTAATATCTCGTACTCTTTTCCCGGGATTTTTTCTGTTGTTGTAATTAACATTATTATTCCTCCATTCATTTTATTTCATACATTTAGCTTTGCAAAATCCCTTTTTTCGCAGTTAACGAACGAATTTTCCGTCAGCTCTCATTCGTTATCTCTACTTTTCATATTTATTTTATAGTATCAAGAATATCGCTTTACAACTACTAAAACGCTTCGCTTGGTAGCAAATAAGGGCCTTTTTTATTGCTTTCTAAACACCTGTTGTAAACTACAATTATTGAAACGATATATCTGAGTTGATAAGCGTATCTTTTTCTTATTTTTTTTTTGAAAAGTATACTTAATTAAAATATATATGTCATTCATGATAGTTCAGAAGGAGGAATTTTATATGAACACAAACGAAACGTTACACAGTTCAAATACGAAACTTTTTGGCGGTGCCGTATTGATGCTTGTTGGCTTTTGGGGATTAGTGACTTTTTCTTGGGCCTGGTGGGGACTTTTTCTTGGGAGTGCCCTTGCTTGGATGTTAGCTTTTGGAAAAAATAGCAAAGTAGCATTTCACGCGCCACGTAAATTATGGGTGATTCCTGTCGCCGTTATAAGTTATTTTATTGTAAGTATATTGATTGGTCTATTATCGAAGAAATTAGGATTTAATTGGGTTGCAAATCCTGCATCTGGCCACTTAGGTACTATTATTTTTATGATCCCCTTTATGTTGATGGGAGAAGAATTATTAGGCATTGGTGTACTTGAGGCTGCTCAAAGCAAGGGGCTTTCACTAACAGTTAGTAGTTTAGTAAGTGCTCTAATTTTTGGTCTAATACACATTCCATCATACTGGGATGGCTCTTGGTTTTCTACGATGACCCACGTTTTACTTCTACAAGGCGTGGCCCGTTTGATTTTAAATAGCGTCTACTTGAAAACTGGCAGGAGTATTTGGGGATCATGGCTTGCTCATTTACTTATTGATTTGATTGCTTTATCGATAGCAATGTAATCAGCATGTATAACTAAAAATAGCCAATCTCATTGAAGCAAATAAGAGACTGGCTATTTTTAGTTTCATCTTTATTTTTCTATGGCTAGTTTATAAAGTGCTAAGGTATAAATTTCTAGGTTTAACAGTAAATCTTTTAAATCCATATATTCATTTTTATTGTGAGCGATCCCTTTTTGCCCTGGAAATGACGGGCCAAAGGCGACGATATTCGGCATTGCTCGAGCATAAGTTGCACCAGTTGTCGTAACAGGTGTACCATCTAAACCGGTAACCTCTTCATAAACATCTGCTAAAGCAAGAACGTTCGGATCATCTTTTGGAAAATTAGTCCCTTTCATACTTCTTATAACAGCTAATTGTGTATCCTCTAGTAAAACATCTTTAACTCGTGTAAGGATTTCTTCCTCTTGAAATGTCACCGGATAGCGAATTGCAATGGATAATGACATTCCATCTGCTTTTTTATGCAATTCATAAGGTGTAAGGATGAGTTTACCTGAATCATCATCAGCTAAAGCTAGATTCAATCCTTCCCCAAAATGTTTCTCATGTAAACAATCAACTATCCATTTAAAATACGCTTTGAGTGATTCACTTAAATTTGCTTCACTCATCAGATTTTTTGCTAACAACGTAATTGCATTTTCACCTAATTCTGGTGCATTCGTGGGTGCTCGTTTGCCAGTTACTTCAACTTGATGACCATTTTTTAATTCTATTGATAATTCGTCGGGTACATGGTCTTTAGCTTGATCGCCTTTGATTGAACCAAGAACGGACAAATCTATTTCTGAAAATGGTGTTGTTAGTTCAATATTGACGATCCCACGCTCACCATATACCACTGGATATTTGCAGTCTGGCGTAAATCCAAAAGTCGGTGGACACTCTTTTGCTAAGTATAATGGCAAATCAGCTGAACCACTTTCTTCGTCGGTTCCAAAAATAATACGAATTGTTTTGTCTAAAGGAATATCTAATTCTTTTAGTAATTTCAATCCATATAAACATGCAAACGCTGGGCCTTTATTATCCAAAATCCCTCTGCCAAATAACCGACCGTCTTTTTCGCTTAAATGAAACGGCGGAAAATCCCAGCCATTACCAGCAGGAACTACATCTAAATGTCCGACAACCCCAATGTATTCTTGTTCATTTCCATATTGTGCAAAGCCAACTGCATCTTTAACCATTGTTGTTTGAAAACCATAACTTTCAGCTAAAGCTAACGTTTTTTCTAAGGCTTTTTTTGGTTCTATCCCAAAAGGAGCGTTCACTTTTGCCTTACCTTTGACACTGGGGATTTCCATGATTTGGTTTAACTCTTGTAAAAAATGTTGTTGATTTTTTTTGATTGCGTCTTGAATGCGCGCTCTGATCATATCCATTTGATTCACCTGACTTTTTTTATTGGCATGCTAATTGATCGTGCGGTGCAGCGTATTTTTAAAGGTGTAACGATCCGCACGATAATATGATGTATCATATAAAATAGGTGTAGCTGTGACAGAATACGTAATGGAATGAACCATTAAAAGTGGTTCTCCTATATTAACTTTAAGCAGAGGACTTAACTCTTCTGTTACTAAAATCGCTTCGACTTCTTGATGTGAATAGGCGATTTCGATTTGTTTTTCAATCAAGGTAAAAAGTGAACCTTCTAATTGTTTTTCTGTCACTTCCGGTAAATAAATCGATCGAATATAAAGATCCTCTACTGTCATTGGTTCGTTATCAAATGAACGTAAACGAACTAAATGGTACACTTCTTCTTGACCATTCAATTGTAAAGCCCTTGTCACTTCATCTGGTACATCTGCCAGAGGTTCAAAGCTGATCACTTCTGTCTTTGATGTTTTTCCATAAGATTTAGCTGCCTCTGTAAACCCTTGTAGTCCAGCACGTCCACTTTGAACTTTTTGCTGGGTCATCACATAGGTTCCTTTTCCTTTTTGTTTCACTAAAATGTTTCTAGATATCAGCTCATCGATTGCTTTTCTGACCGTTAAACGACTGACGCCAAATTCTTTCGCTAAATCATATTCAGAAGGTAAACGCTGTGAACTAATATAAAGTCCTTTATCGATTTTCCCTTGAATTTGCTTCGCAACTTCTTGAAAGACACTTTGTTTTTTTGCCATATTCATTCTCCTGTCTAATCATATATCCTTAACTTCATTATAATCGAAAGTCGTTTCAAGAACTATCTTCGCATTGATTTACCATTCATAAAAAGCAGTATTTGTGGATACACCTGGAGAGACGCTAACAAAGGCACACGCGTCAGCTTCACTAATGGCTGCGTTCAATTGTTTCAACTCTTTTTTAGCTACAACAACCACTAATAATTTCTTTTGCTGGTGATCAAAAGCTCCTTCTACGTCATTGATGACGGTGATGCCTCTTTTTAAGATATGATGCAATTCGTCAATAACATATTCAGCTTGATCCGTCACAATCATGACCTGAACTTTCTGCTGTTTTGTATTGACATAATCAACCATACGACCACTAATAAATACAGATAATGCGCTATAAAATGCAAATTGCCAACCATAAAGAAAACCTGCGGCAAATTGTACACATAAATTAAAAACAATAAAAACAGTTCCGATACTTTTTCCTGTCAATTTTCTAACAACGATCCCGATGATATCTAGTCCGCCTGTTGAGAAATCACTTTTCAATGTAATGCCAACAGATATCCCGTGCAATACACCACCGAACACTGCACAAATTACAGGATCGGTCGTTAGCGGAACAACTGGGATCAAACGCATAAATAATGAGGTCATAAAAACAGCAAAAATTGTATAAACAGTAAATTCACGATCGATTTTAAACCAAGAGAGGACAAGTAATGGTATATTGAAGAACAAAACCAACAATGGTATCGACACTGACACACCTTGTGTCGTTTTTAAAACAGTCGAAATCAATTGAGACAACCCTGTGATGCCGTTAGCATAAATATTTCCCGGCAGCCAAAAAATATTTAAAGCCAGTGAAGACAAAAAGGCATATGCTAGCGCTATCAATAATTTATACGCTACCAAATTTTTGATGGTAAGAATCTCCTTTCCTAACTTTTTTCTTCATTATACTAGGTATATACTTTTTTGTATATACTAAAAAAAGAATTCATTAGCATGTATGTGATACTCCCTTCATTTATTACGCTTTTTGAAATTGAATATTTCTATTCAACGTTGGTTTGGCAGCAGTACTTTTACATCTTGCTTCACTTACATAAAAAGGAACAGAGTACACAACTTGCCTTCGTTTCATATCAACAGAAGATTGCTTCGTTCTCTCAATATACAAAACTTCTTTATCTAACTCGATGAAATGACCTACATGTCTTTATTCTTAAATTTTTCTGACAAATTTCACTAATAGTCTTTCATAAAAAAGGATGGGACAGAAGTGTCTAATCCCGAAAAAATAAGAATGAATTCATGAAATTTGACGAGCAATTCTCATGAATTTCAGCTTATTTTCGAAAGGATTGCTTCTGATCCCACCATTTATAGGAGTTCCAGGTGAATGGAATATGACTCAAAGCGTTATGTCTCACTCAAAAAAATTATTTGAATAAGTAACTTAAATTCATTTTTTGTATCCTATTTAATAAACCAATAATCCCTAGATTTTAGTCACTTATTTAGATTTTTTCTTCTGAATCCGAAACATTTTATCAATCTCCGTAACGAGTAAAACACATATTCCAGCCAATATAGTGATTCCCCATTCTAAAACTGTAAGTCCTTCTGTTTGAAAAACGACTTGCATAAAAGGAACGTAAGTTAAAATAACTTGGAAAAATAGCATTACTCCAATAATTTTAAAAACCATTGGATTGCTTAAAAAATCTTTTGAAAAAATTAGTTTAGCTGTTCGAATGTTAAATAAATAGAAGATTTTACACATCACAATGATGTTCACCATCATAGTACTTGCAGTGGCCTGATTGGCTCCTTCATTGATTAGCCAATCATATGACAATAAACTGATCAAAGCGATTAATATCGAGACATAGGCCATTTGAATAATATCATGGCGATTTAGCAAAGTCCCACCAGTTTTTCGTGGTTTTCTACTCATAATCCCCTCTTCAGCAGGTTCAAATATAAACGAAAATTGAATCGTAATTGCTGAAACCATATTAATCCATAGTAATTGAGTGGGTTGTAAAGGCATCTCCTTTTGCATCATAATAGTAAAGGCAATAATTAAACCTTCCGCAAAAGATGTAGGTAACAGAAACAAAATACTTTTTTTGATATTGTCGTAAATTCGGCGTCCTTCCCGAATCGCAACAGATATTGTTGAAAAATTATCGTTTGTTAAAATCATATCAGCAGAATCTTTTGCGACATCCGTTCCTTTAATTCCCATTGCAACACCTATATCTGCTCTTTTTAACGCAGGCGCATCATTAACACCATCACCGGTCATCGCAGTTACTCTTCCATTTGCCTGCAGAGCTTCCACAATTTCTAATTTATTTGTAGGCGTTGTGCGAGCAAAAACTTGGTGATTTAAGACTACTTTTTTTAATTGTTCAAATGATAACTCATCTATCTCTGGTCCTGTAATAACATTGATTACTGGGGCTAAACCTAAACGTTCACCTATAGTTTTGGCAGTTAATGGATGATCTCCTGTAATCATTTTCACATCAATCTCTGCTTTTCTCATATCTGCTAAAGAATCAATAACTTCTTCACGAGGCGGGTCGATAATTCCGGCTAGGCCGATCAACTGAATCCCATCCTTCAATAAGTCGTGCGTTACTTCATCTGTAGTAGATGAAACTTTTTTATACCCAACAGCGACTACTCGCTTCCCTTGCTCGGATAATGCTTTAACTCGCTGATTCCACTTCTCTAACGGAAAGTCGTTCTCTACAGCTTGTGCCATAGGAAATAATTTGTCTGGAGATCCTTTAATGAAAAGGATACGTTCTTTTTGCTTATTTTCTACTAATTTTGCCATATAACGATAATCCGAATCAAAAGGGAGCATATCAAGTTCTTTGTAATCTGGACGCTGTTCGATTGGAAATACTTTGTGATATAAAGTTAAAAACGATCCATCGGTAGGTTCCCCGTTGATTCCCCAGATCCCATCATCACACGTTAAAACAGTATCATTTGCCTCAAATCCTGCTTCTAAAAACAGTTTTAACAAGTGTGTTAATTCCGAGCGATGACCTGATTCCATAATATCCCCTTTTGGTTCATACCCGTTACCTGAAACTTGATAAGTTGTATCATCAATTATGATGTCTGTGACCGTCATTTCATTTTTCGTCAAGGTTCCTGTTTTATCAGTAGCTATAACATCCACTGATCCAAGTGTCTCTACTGCAGGCAAAGTCTTCACGATTGTGTGTTTATTTTTAGCCATATCGCTAACTCCCATCGCTAAAACAACGGAGGTTGTACCGGGCAGCCCTTCTGGAATTGAACCAACGATCATTGTAACAACTGCCAACGATAATACTGATAGTGAATATGTTTCAACAAGCAAACTGAAGATAAATAGAAAAATAGCTGCCCCCATTATCACATAAGTAATTCCCTTACCCAATCGATCAATCTCTTGCATTAGAGGTGTTTTTCGTTCTTTTACCTCATTCACTTCTTTTGAAATTTTACCAATTTCCGTATTTTCTCCAGTCGCAATAACTATACCTAATCCACTTCCATTGGTTACAGAGGTTGAAGCAAATGCTATATTGAGACGTTCAGCCAAAGGCGTTTTTTCATCCACTAATGGTTCGGCAGTTTTTTCTACGGAATCTGCTTCTCCTGTTAAAGCAGATTCTTGTATTCTTAAATTATCAGTATCAACAATTCTTAAATCAGCTGGTATATTGTCTCCTGCTTCTAAAAATACAACATCTCCTACAACTAATTCTTCGGTTGGTATATCTATTCTTAATCCATCTCTATAAACAGTTGTCTCAGAGGAGAGCAGCTCTTTAATTCTTTCTAGTGCATCAGACGCATTAGACTCTTGGTAGTAACCGATCAGAGCATTGATAATCACTACAATACCGATAATCACAGAGTCTGAGTAATGTCCCATAAAAAAAGTCAACAAGGCTGACAGAAGTAAGATATAAATAATCATGTTGTTAAATTGTCTGATTAGTAATTTCCATTTAGGTGTTCTTTCACTCTTTAGTTTATTCGGTCCATTTTCTTTTAAACGTTGGGCTGCCGTTTGTTTACTTAAGCCTTGCCCTAAATCCTCTAATCTATATTTTTTTTGGATTTCGGATGCTGTCAATAGATAATCTGATTTATACATTTCACATTCCTCACAATTTAATTGAATTTTGATACGCTAAATAGGCACCTTATCATTTTGAATGACAACGCACTTAGGTAAAGTTATTCTTTTAAATAATAGGGAACATTAAAATTCAGTGTCGAATCGCTCTCGTCTGAATCGTCTGACATTATTACCACCTCCACATTCAAGTTAAAATAAAGAATATCAAACCGCTTCCATTTTGTCAAATCAGACTATTTTTATTTGTTGAAGCTGTTGATTGATTTTCATTCTTTTGACTCACGCATCGTTTGATTCCTCCAAATGAGGGAGAAACTTTTTGTTAATTTTCAAAGGAGTTGCTTTTTTCGCTGTTTATTCGGATTTCTTAAGGCTGGGATATAATTCGTAGAGTTATGTCCCAGCCTCTGTAATCCTAATGAAGAAATAGGCGTATAAATCTCCCTAAGTGGTTATTCACCTGTTAGAATACGTTGTATATACCATATCATTTTTTTCATATACTTGCTTAAATTTTAAATTCACGGGTCCCTCGAATTCATTAAATAGACGAATTCCCTTACCTAAAATTGTTGGTATGGTCGTAAGAATATACGTATCAATCAACTTCGCTTCGACCAATGGTGCGATAATACTAGCTCCACCAACGACCCAAATGGCTTCTCCATTTTGCTCTTTTAAGTCTTGTATTAACTCAACAGGCGTTTGACTTGTAAAGATCAGTTTTTCAGTGTTTTCCTCTGGATGGCTGGTAACAATATAAGATGACTGCTCTTCATAAGGATATTGATCTGGTGATAACTCATTCACCACTTGATCATATGTCGTTCGTCCCATCACGACTGTATCAATTTTTTTCATCAATTCTTGATAACTAGTATCTTCTTCCACAGCTTCAATACCGCCACCTAAAAAGTCGATGCTACCATCCGCTTCTGCGATATACCCATCAACACTTGCTGCGATATATAAGATAACTTCTCTAATCATAAAATCTCCTCCTAAGTTGTTTACACATTTTCATATCCTTTTAATACTCTGAACTGTTTATTGTACTAGTTTTATTTTTCTAGTCAACTAAACTGTTCACTAAAAAAAGTATCGCTAAAATGGCAAGAATTTGCTCAGTTAGCGATACTTTTATGTCCTAGTGATGTTGCTCAAACCGTTTAGTCGGATTCCTTAAAGCTAGAATATAACGCGTAGAGGTATACCTTAGCCTCTTTTAAGTAGCAAGAAAATAAGAATGAGTTTATTACAGTTTTGGGGAAGATACGAGCAATCATGTATCAACAGTAGTGAGTGCTCATTCTTTTTTCTTACTCATTTGTAAAAATCGTTTTTTTAAATTAAATTCGCATCTTTTAATAACTCTTCAATATAGCTTCCTCTAATTTTCTTCAACGCTTCTTTTTCAACAATTCGATCTACTAAAGGCATATCCATTTCAGCCAGTCCTTTTTGATCATTCAGATAGTAAAGTGTTTCTAAAACAGTCCGTGCATCGAAAGAGGAAGCAAACACTTCTGGAACACCACGGTCAATATTTAACAATGTATAAACAGCTTCCATCGCCGTTCTAACCGAATATTCTGTAGTAAAAACAGTATCGCGATCCGTTTCTGCAAAATTACCAATAAAGGCCAAATTTTGTGATCCTTTTGGTACGACTAATGGACGGTCACCCACAGCTCTTGGCATAAAGTAAGATGTGATATACGGCATATGGCTTGGTACTGTATTCGCAGCATTTGCCGCAATATCATGAATCTCAGCCGTTGGAACACCAATGTGATAAAGCCATTCTTCGCACAATTCGATTCCTGAACATTCCGTAATGTTCTTCTTCACAAAATCGCCTTTTTTGTCTGAGAAAAGACCATATACCCAAACGATGGTTTCATTTGGTTTTTGTGCTTTGAAAACAGGTTGTCGACTAATCGAATAACCATAAAACCAGCTGGAATCTTTAATTGTGACAGGTCCACTTGTTACAATTGATCCACTATGAGGATTTTTCTTACTTATATTTTCAATATATGGTAAGACACGATCATCTGTAAGCGTAATGGTTCCTGAAATCACCCAGTTTGCTTCTGGAATGTTCTCACAGAATTTTTCTGGTCTACCAAAATCCGTGTCTTGTTCAGCCAAAGCTTTCCATAATACCCACGAAGCGCCTAATTCATGCTTAGGATTAGCTGGAGCTAGATTACTTCCGTACGTAGTACTTTCTGTAATAGAGCCATTCGTTACAAAAACTAAATCATCTTCAGTCAAATAAAAATTTTGTTCAACGCCATCAACAACTAACTCTAATAAAGTAGCTATTTTTTTATCTTCTTCTTTTTTTACAACCACATTTGTGACGACAGTATTGTATTGAAATTGAACATTATGTTCTTGTAGATAGTGAATCAATGGTTTTACTAACGATTCATATTGATTATATTTAGTAAATCTTAACGATGACATGTCCGCTAATGCTCCTACATGATGCACAAATCTTAATAGATAGCGACGCATTTCCATCGCTGAAGCCCATGGTTCAAAAGCAAACATTGATGCCCAGTATAACCAAAAGTTTGATTCAAAAAATTCTGGACTGAATACCTCGTTAATTTTTTTATCATTTAACTCTTCTTCAGTCATTAAGACTAATGCTAAAACCTCTTTGATGTCTTTTTTCGATAAAGTAAGTTGTCCATCTGTAGCCATTCTCGTTCCTTTGTTTTCAATCACACGAGCATGAGAAAAACTTGGATCTTCTTTCGCTATCCAGAAAAATTCATCTAAAACTGTAGCATTTTCAGTATCTAAAGATGGAATAGAGCGGAATAAATCCCACAATGTTTCAAAATGTTCTTCCATTTCTCGGCCACCGCGCATCACAAATCCATTTTCTGGTTGTACTGCAGCGTCAAGACTTCCTCCAGGTAACGATAACTCTTCTAAGATATGAATATTTTCACCAGGCATTTGTCCGTCACGAATCAAAAAGACAGCAGCTGCTAGCGATGCTAAACCAGATCCAACTAAATACGCTGATTTTCCTTCAACACCTTCTGGTTTTTTAGGATGTGCAAATGCTTGATAATTCCCATTAGAATGATACATATTTAACGCCCTCCTCGAGCTATCTATCCTATTTTTCTATATAAACTCTTGTTAATTTATAGTAATTCTGACTCTTGTAGTAATTCTTCTATGAATGTACCCTCTATTTTTTTCAGTTCGTGCTTTTCGATCAATCCAGCTAGTAATGGTACTTTTAGCTCTTTGATTCCTTTTTTGTCATTTAAGTAGTAAGAAGCTTTTAAGAGCATTCTGATATCATAAGATGACGCAAATACTTCTGGAACACCTCGATCAACCTCTAACAATTTATAAACAGCTTCCATCGCAGTTCTGACTGAATATTCTGTTGTAAAAACAGTATCTCTTTCAGTTTCAGCAAAGTTACCAATAAAGGCTAAATTTTTAGATCCTTCTGGAATCACCAATGGACGGTCACCATTTGCTCTAGGCATAAAGTACGATGTAATATATGGCATATAACAAGGAACTGTATTACAAGAATTAATTGCTAAATCCGCAATTTCGTTTACTGGTACACCCATTTGGTATAACCATTCTTGTGCAATTTCATTTCCTGTACATTCTGTAATTGACTTTTTAATATAATCTCCTGGTTTGTCAGATAACAATGCATAAACCCAAACGACTAACTGATCTTTTGGCTGACTCTTGAAATGAGGTTGTCTGTTTAATGTATAACTCATTTTCCAATTTGAATCCTTCGCATGAACGATCCCGCCTGTCACTACTTTGCCTGCATAGGGATCTCTTTTACTGATTTTTTCAATATAAGGAGCAATTTTTTCATCTAGGGTTGTAATTGTCGCCGAAACAAACCAGCTTTCTGAAGGTAAATTTTCACAGAATTTCTCTGGATGACCAAAGGCTGGATCTTGTTGTGCAAGTCTCTTCCATAGCGTCCAACTTCCTCCTAGCTCATGTGTTGGAGGCGCTGGTGTATCATTATTACCATACGTCGAACTTTCTGTAATAGAACCATTCGTTACAAAGACTAAATCATTTTCACTTAATTCAATCGTTTGTTCTTTTCCTTCACATGTTACAAGGATGCGTTGCGCTACTTTTTCATTGTTTTTTGTGTCAATGATGACATTTTCTACTTTTGTATCGTATTGGAAATGCACTCCGTTATCTTTCAAATAAGTAAGCAGTGGCAAGACAAGGGATTCATATTGATTGTACTTAGTAAATTTTAAAGAAGAAAAATCTGCCAACGCATCGATATGATGAATGAATCGCATCAAATATCTACGCATCTCCATTGCTGAGTGCCAAGTTTCAAAGGCAAACATCGTGCACCAATACGTCCAAAAATTCGACTCAAAAAATTCGTTTGTAAAGACATCGGTAATTTTTTTATCTTGTAATTGATCTTCTTTCATTAAACAAAGTGCAAGAATTTCTTTCGTTGCCGTTTCACTTAGTGTTAGTTCCCCATCAGTCGGAAAACGTTCTCCTTGGTTATGGATCAGTCTGCAGTGAGATGAATTTGGATCTTCTTTATTTAACCAGTAAAATTCATCTAAAACAGATGCGTCTTCGATCTCTAATGATGGAATTGAACGGTATAAGTCCCATAAACATTCAAAATGACTTTCCATTTCTCGGCCGCCTCTTGTAACAAAGCCATATTCTTGCTTGTAGACGCCGTCTAATGAACCTCCCGTAATTGGTAGTTCTTCCAAGATGTGGATTTTTTCACCTTTTACTTGACCATCTCTAATTAAAAATGCTGCTGCAGATAGTGATGCTAATCCTGATCCGATCAAATAAGCTGAGACTTCATCCGCTTTTTTTGGTTTTTTAGGTTTAGCAAAAGCTTCATAATTTCCATTACTTCTGTACATAGTATTGCCTCCCTTTCTTTGATAAATTTATTTTAACAAAATTAAACAGCAGAAATATGCGTTTTCTGTCGCATGATGCGACAACCAAAATTTAAACTGTCATAAATTGAAATATAAGCGAAAAGAATCTCTTTCCTGTACAATATAAATTGAATACATCTGAGTTTGAGCTACCAAGGAGGGATCTTTTTGTTTGATTTAGAAAAAGTCCAATCACTAAATGAGCTGGAAATGCTTGTTTATCACTATATCTTAGAAAATATGGACACTATTCCAAAGTTGACGATTCGCCAACTTTCTGTAAATTGTCATGTTTCTACCTCCACCATTTTACGTTTTTGTTCAAAAATGGGATTCGATGGTTTTTCAGAATTGAAATATGCTTTAAAAAAAGAAGAGCAAGATAAGCATCAGTCATTTGAACAGTATTATGCTGCAACAGTTCATGTTGATTCTTTTTTAAAACGCCTGAATCAGCAAACTTACTATGAAACATTGAAACCTGCGATCACAATGATCATATCCGCACGCCATATTGTTTTTTCCGGTATCGGAACAAGTGGAATTTTAGGGACTTATGGTAGTCGCTATTTTGCAAATATGGGTATCAATACTTATAGCATCAGTGATCCATTTACGCCCATCCCCCAAAGAGGATTTGAAAATACATTAGCTCTCATTTTATCCGTTTCTGGAGAAACATCTGAGTTAATCAAACAAGTGACAGATTTTAGACGATCGGGTGCTAAAATTCTAAGTATCACCAATGATGAACATTCAACGATCGCTCGTTTAGCTGATTACAACATTTCTTATTATATGCCTGATGAACGATCGATCTATACTGATCCGTCTATTAATATCACCACGCAAATTCCAGTTATCGCGCTCATAGAACTACTTGCTCATCAAGCCAGTAAAGAATTTTCTAAAACAGCTGAACAACAAAAGGACATACCTGACTAAATTAGTTAAAGCTGATCAAACGATCGAAGTTTTGACAAAAAATGAAAGAGTTGCTATGGTTTTTACAGAAAGTCTGCTGTGTGTTAAAAACGAAATATCATTGAGGAATGAACCGATATCTAGACTATTATAAAGAAGGAGTGTGAGGTTTCATGTCTTTTAGTATCGAATTTTTAGAAAACGAAGTAATTACTGGAAAACTATACAAATTTGCTATTCCTAAAACACCTGAAGATTTTGCTGAAGTGAATAATCAAAAATTAGAACTTTTGCCTAATGATAAAAAAAATATTCGCGCAATCATCATCAATGATCCTGATGAGCGGAATGGTACTTACAGATATCTTGTTGAAGATCGTGAAGGAAGTCGCACCTTTACAGTAGACGCTGGTGATTATACTATTTTCATAGGAGCTTGGGAGACGTTGGCGGATATCGATCAGTTTATCGCTGCAAGTTACGGTGAGCTTTATCAATCCAAGGACTATAGTATCTGCGGAACAACCATTATTCAACTACTCGATTTTGAGCATAAAAAAATTACATTAAAAATACCCGCTATTCGTAAATAAACATACGCCCTAAAAATAAATTGTTTTTTAATTTATTTTTAGAGCGTATATTTGATTGATTTGTTTTTTTACTCGGTACATGTTTCTGAGTGTACCAAAACCATTTTAAAACGTTTACATCTGCTTTATAGTAAATATGTAAACGTATTCAATTTATTCAAATAAAAACGGCCGCTTTATTGAAATACGACGCTACGCAATTATTTTCTATTACTTTAGTTAAACAAAGGAGAGGTTTAGAATGAATGAATGGATCAATGAAAAAGTTCTACCACCCGTTTTAAAATTCGTTAATACTAAAGCAATTACAGCTTTAAGAAATGGTATGTTATATACTATGCCATTTACAATTGTCGGATCGATTTTCTTATTATTAGCCAACCTACCAATCGAATCAGTTGCTAAATGGATCACCGATAGTGGTTTAGTTATCTATTTTAATCAGGCTTACGGTGCATCTTTTGCCATCATGTCAGTCTTTGCCGTTATTGGGATCGCCTACTCATATGTAAAGACAGAAGGCTTTGAAGGGTTACCTGCTGGAATGATTTCTCTTGTTGTCTTTATTTTATTCATGTCGCCTGAAGTCACAGATGTAGACAGCGGGATCACGATTGGCAACATCATCAACAAAGACTGGACAGCGGGCAAAGGAATGATCACAGCGATTATCGTTGGATTGATCGTCGGTTGGGTTTACAGCTGGTTTTTACGTCATGATATTCGGATCAAATTACCTGAAGCAGTTCCTGAAAACGTAGCAAACTCATTTACTGCCTTGATTCCAGCTGCGGCTTTGATCACTGGCGCAATGTTTGTTTATATTTTCTTTGATAAAGTCTTTAAAACAACATTCTTTGACTTCATTTACGACGTCTTACAATCTCCACTTCAAGGTGTGACTGATTCTTTAGGCGGTGCATTAGTACTTGGTTTCTTAGTTCCTTTATTCTGGTTCTTCGGCGTTCACGGTTCAACGATCGTCGGTGGGATCATGGGACCGATTTTACAAGCGAACTCTTTAGAAAATACAGACATTATCAATTCTGGTAAACAGCTAACCGTAGCAAACGGCGGTCACATCGTTACGCAGCAATTCTTAGATCAATTTTTAACCGTAACAGGGGCTGGTATGACGCTTGGATTAGTAGTTTATATGGTGTTCTTTGCAAGATCAGCACAATTCAAGCAATTGGGTCGTCTATCAATTGGACCTGCAGTGTTCAATATCAATGAACCAATTACCTTTGCTACTCCGATCGTAATGAACCCGATCATGGCGATTCCATTTATCTTGACGCCTGTTGTCTCTTCGGTCATTACTTACTTTGCTTTATATACTGGCTTAGTTCCTTTATTTACAGCGGTTCAAGTACCTTGGACAACACCTCCGATCATCTCTGGATTATTAGTTGGCGGTTGGCAAGCAGCGTTACTCCAAGTATTTGTTTTAACATTAGGATTCTTTATTTACCTTCCTTTCGCTAGAAAAATGGATGCCATCAACTATGCACAAGAAACAAATCAACCTGTTACAGAAGAAGTATTAGAAAAAATCGAAGCTGAGGCTTAAAAATTCGTTTTAAAATGACTTAAACATCCCTACACAGCTGATCCGTTCAAATAATTCCTCCTAGCTGTGATGGGATAGTTAAGCATTTAGTTGTATTTAACCAAAGAATTCTCTATTCCCAAAAAAATAGTAACTGTTGTAAGGAGAAGATTATATGTCAATTTTAAGAGAAAATTTCCTATGGGGCGGCGCTGTGGCGGCTCATCAATTAGAAGGCGGTTGGGATCAAGGTGGTAAAGGAGTTAGCGTTGCTGACGTTATGACTGTAGGTGCCCATGGTGTTCCTAGAAGGATCACGGATGGTGTGTTACCAGGTGAAAATTACCCGAATCACGAAGCCATCGATTTTTATCATCATTATAAAGAAGATGTAAAATTGTTTGCTGATCTTGGCTTAAATTGTTTCCGGACCTCCATTGCCTGGACTCGAATTTTCCCGAATGGCGATGAAGCAGAACCAAATGAAGAAGGATTACAGTTTTATGATGATTTGTTCGATGAATGTTTAAAATATGGGATCGAACCCGTAATCACTTTATCTCATTTTGAAATGCCTTACCATCTAGTCACTGAATATGGCGGCTGGCGCAATCGTAAAATGATCGATTTCTTTGCGAAATTTGCCCGTGTTTGTTTTGAACGTTATAAAGATAAGGTCACTTATTGGATGACCTTCAATGAAATCAATAATCAAGCGAATTACGCAGAAGACTTTGCCCCATTTACCAACTCTGGTATCAAGTACCAAGAAGGGGAAGATCGTGAGAAGATCATGTATCAAGCGGCTCACTATGAATTAGTTGCCAGTGCCCAAGCGGTTAAAATCGGACATGAAATCAATCCTGCTTTTCAAATTGGTTGTATGATTGCGATGTGTCCAATTTATCCGTATTCTTGTGATCCTAAAGATATGATGATGTCTGTCAGTGCGATGCAAAAACGGTATTGGTTTACCGATGTCCATGTTCGCGGTCATTATCCAAGTTTTATGGAAAACTATTTGGCTCGTAAAGGGTTTGATTTAGATATTACGGAACAGGATTTGACTGATTTAACGCATGGTTGTGTGGATTATATCGGTTTTAGTTACTATATGTCGTTTGCCATAAAAGATCATGACAAAGGGCCTGCTTTTGATTATGATGAGTCAAAAGATTTAGTCAAGAATCCGTATGTAGACGCTTCGGACTGGGGTTGGCAAATCGATCCGTTGGGCTTGCGTTATGCGATGAACTGGTTTAATGAGCGTTATGAATTGCCGTTGTTTATTGTGGAAAATGGCTTTGGTGCGATCGATGAACTTGAACCAGACGGTACGATCAATGACCAATATCGGATCGATTATTTGAAAGCCCATATTGACATGATGAAAGAAGCGGTTGAGTTTGATGGGATTCCGTTGATCGGGTATACACCTTGGGGCTTTATTGATTTGGTTTCTGCGGGGACTGGTGAGATGAAGAAACGGTATGGTTTTATCTATGTGGATAAGGATAATGAAGGACAAGGGTCGTTGGAACGGTCTAAGAAGAAGTCATTTGATTGGTACCAGCAAGTGATTAAGAGTAATGGTGAAGAATTGTAAGAGGTTTTGATATTAAGAAAGGTAAACTAAATTGTGTTTCTACAATTTAGTTTACCTTTTCTTTTAATTACGGGTATGATCGTTTTTTGTTCATCTATCTAGTTGGGATTCAAAGTAAATTTAAAGTATAAGCATGTAGACATAGATAAATCACAGGAATCAAAAACAATCACTTATCAAGATATTTTAGATCATTAATGGTTACTACTGAAAAAAGTTTGAGTAAGATAGTGAAGTAAAAACAGCTAAATAATTGGGTTTGTCAACTAAAGTGTGTAACTGACAAATTTAAGAACGAAAAAGAACATTAAACCATTCCTAAATAACCTTCGGTTAAAAGGGTATAAGAAAAAAACCTTACCAAAAAAGGAAAATTTGATGTTCTTTTTTGATGCAACAGTGACTAGGAAATATATAAGCTATAAGTGTTGATGCGCTCAGAAAACTGTTCATTCGCCATTAATTGATTTAAGACCATTGGCCAATTGGGAATAAAACCAGCTTTCCATTTCTTTTCTAATTCTTTTACTCGTAGATAAAGAAGCTTTAAAAGGGCGGTTTCATTTGGAAATGCGCCTTTTTTAGTTACTTTTCTAAAGCTAGAATGAATACTTTCAATGGCATTTGTTGTGTACATAATTTTACGCACTGCGCTACCATAATCATAAAGTTGTTCCACATGAGAAAAATTACGTTTCCAAACCTCTACAGCACCTGAGTAGTGTGACCACCGTTTTTGAAAGGCATCAAAAGCACTCTGACAAGCTTTTAACGAAGGAGCACCATAAAACTTTTTCATTTCCCGAGAAAATTCCTTGTAGTCTTTATAAGGAACATACCGAAGCGCATTACGCACTAAATGGACGATACAGCGTTGAACGATCACCTTTGGAAAAATAGATTTTGCTCCATCTTCAAGACCAGAAACACCATCCATAGACATAAAGAAAATGTCCTGTACACCGCGAGATTTCAATTCATCAAAAATCTGCATCCAGCGGTTTTTACTCTCGGTTTCATTCAACCACAACCCTAAAATATCTTTTTTTCCTTTTAAATCATAGCCAAGAATTGTATAAACAGCGTATTCTTTGACTTCATAATTTTCTCTTAACGTCACATACATACAATCCACAAAAACAAAGGCATAACACTTCGCCAAAGGGCGATTTTGCCATTCCTCCAGTTCTGGAAGAACAGAATCGGTGATTGTAGAAATCATTTCGTGAGAAATGGAGAACCCATAAATATCATCAATGGTATGAGCGATGTCTCTTTGAGACATGCCTCTGGCATACATGGACAAAACCTTTGATTCGATAGCTGAAACATCCCGTTCACGTTTCTTAATAAGTTCTGGTTCAAACGTGGCTTCTCTGTCTCTAGGTACATCAATAGGGACTTCTCCAAAGCTTGTTTTTACTTTCTTAGAGCCGAATCCATTTCTTCGATTGTTCGTTTCTTTCTCCTGTTTTGAGTGAATATCGTAGCCTAAATGATGGGTCATTTCGCCTTGAAGCATTTGTTCAAATAAGGGACCAAAAATATCTTTTAGCGCTTCTTGCATGTCATCGACATTTTCAGGATTGTAGTTTTCTAGAATAGTTTTCGCTAGTTCGACGGTTTTAGAATCTCTTTTCTGTCTTGCCATATTCTCGCATCCTTTCATTTTTATTTTATCTGAATTTTCTTTACACGAAGAGAAAAACTGTATAAGTAACTTATCTAGAATTAGCTACTTACACAGTTTATTTTACACTCTCAAATAATTTCTAGATAATCAAGTGAGTCAATAATCAGAAATAACTCTCATCATTGGTTTGACTAATCTGCGTTACTAGATTCTATGCTTTTGCACCACTATTTTTTACAGCGTTATTCACTGGAAAGACCACCACGTTTCTTTTTCTGCGCTCGATAGCCCCCAAAAAAGACTGCGGGTAGTTCATAGCCTACACTGATTCCCAATGAAATAGCAATCGCAACTTTTACAACATAAATCATTGATTTACTCAAATTGGATGTATTGGATACGAAAAATTCATACGTGAAATTGTATAAGCCCACACCTGGAACTAAGCAAAAAATACCACAAATCAAAAAGACAGTGACCGGTGCTTTTTTACTATATGCAGCTTCTCTAGATAAACAAATCAGGATTAAAGATGAAACAAACGTAGCGAGTATATTCTGTCCTGTATATGTATCAATTATATAGTAGATAATCCAACCTGTGGCTCCAATCGTTCCACACGTTAGATAGTACTTCTTAGGTACGTCAAATAGAATTGCAAATGATAACGTTCCTAAAAAACTAAAAAATAATTCCAATAGTATTTTAGATATAATCAATGCCCACTCCTCCTTACCTAACTAAATAATTTTAAAGCAATTCCAACACCAATCGAAACACATAATGCAGTGATGAGAGAGTTCAATATTTGACTCCATCCAGAACTATAATTCCCATCGAAAAGATAGCGTATCCCGTTAGAAATAGCGACACCAGGTAAAAGAGAGATAATACCACCTGAGATTAAGCTCACTAAATTTAAATGAGGAAAAACTTTCACCACTAAACATGCCGTCAAACTAACAAGAAAGCTACTGGTCACATTTTTTAGGATATGAGAAAATTTTATTTTATCTAGCACAAAAAGAGTATAAGCTCCCATAACAGCCCCTAAAAGTAACGCACTCAATGCATCTAGTAGCGTTCCACCCAATATATAACAAAAACCAGCACTGCCTATAATATAAGCAAAAAATTTCTGTACTGTAGAGGAAAAACGCTCGACTTTAATTTCTTCCAATTGTTGTTTTGCATCATAAGGTGTAATAATTTTTTCTGAAAGATTTCTAGATAAAGTATTCAGACGATCAATTTTCCCTAAAGAAATAGGCGATATAGGAACATAACTCACTCGAGCATTATCGGGTTTATTTAAAGTAGAACAGGTCAAAAAAATTCTATCAATAGACACAAATCCATTAAAACCCTCTAACTCTAGTGAATTGGCAAGATGATCGATAGTGGATTCGATGCGTGAAACTTCTGTTCCATTTTCAAGCATTGCTTTTCCTATATCAAAAATCAATTCAAATTTTTCTTTTTCATCCATAACTAAAAACACCTTCCTTGATAATAGATAAAGCGAAAATCAACTGAATCAATATTATAAAATGAATTTTACGCTAATTTACCAAAATTGAACAGAGCTAGCTTATTTTTTACCCATTACTACTTATTATTCTTAGATAAAATAGAGCTTGGGACTTACGTCCCAAGCGCATTTAAAATAAGCTAATTACACAGTTTTTCTACCTTTAAAACCTTCTAACTATTTTTACATAGTGTAAACCAACCAGCAAAGGTTAGCATCATAATGATTAAAATCACCCCAAGTATATTAGAAAATTGAGTTGTTTTACTCCCAGTACGAGGAAGTGTTCTCCCCTTCACAGTCCCACCAACCAAAGGTGTTCCATGCCTTGATGGTCCATTATCTGAAGGTGTTTCTGGTATCTTATCTTTTGGCGTATACGTGTTGGTAATATCAAATCCTTCGATTTTTGATGTATAATTCGGCACATCATTTTCGTTCACAGTATAGACAATTTCTTTTCCGTTTTCATATTTTGGTAAATCAGAAAATTCATACTGCCAATTGTCATTTTTTGTAACCTCTTTCGACGCAATCTTTTCACCATTCGCCATTAAATTTACAGTAATAGAATCTGGTCTCTCATTGTACTTATTCTGATCATCTACCCAATATTTGTTTCCAGAAATTTTTATTGTTTCGGGAACATGTATATTAGAAATGATGATTTCCTCTTTATTCGTATCATCAATTTCTACGTGATAGTTTTCTGGGACATCTATCTCTACAACAGTATATTGAATGTCCTTCCCATAAGCTCTTGCAACTAATCCTTCCCATTTATGGATCCAATTATTTTGTTCACTCAGCGAAACTGGCTCACCAATAGGCAGGCCATCAGCTTGAAGTTGAACCAAGATTTTTTCTGGTCTTATACCATCTTGGTTGTTACCATCTATCCATTTTTTCACAACCGATATATCCGTCTCACCAGGTGTATATTTATTTACAATGTCCGTTCCATTTACTTCTGGCGTATAATCTTGAACAGCATCTTCACGGACCGTATAGCTAATTTCTCGTCCTTTATTATTTTTAGGTAGGTTTGTAAAGCTATATGCCCAATTGTCCTCTTTTGTCACAGTTTTTTTAGCGACTTCATGTCCATCACCATATAAACGGACCACAATTTGGTCTGGTCTTTGTCCCTCTTCATCGTCATTATCATCCCAGGTTTTTGTTCCATGAATCTCTGTTTCTTCTGGTACATGCGTATTTACGATCGTAAATGATTGATCATCTTTTTTCTCTATTGAAGATTCATACGCTGAGTCTATTGTAATTTCCTCTATAGAATAGTCAATCACTTTTCCAGATTTTCGTTCGTCCAAGTCTTTCCATGTGTATTTCCAATGATTTCCATCATTTAATTCAACTGGTTCACCAACTTTTTCACCATCTGCTAAAAGTTGAACATAAATTGATTGTGGTCTTAAACCATCCTGATCCTCATTATCTCGCCACTCTTTTGTAACGTCAATGAAGGTTTTTCGAACGTGATGCGTATTGACTATGTTTAACTCATTGTCATTTTTTGGCTCTTCTGCAGAAAATTGGTAATCAGGAACTGCTTCTTCTTTTATTGTATAAACAATGTCTTTCCCTTTTTCTTTTTTAGGCAAGTTTGTAAATTCATATGACCAATCGCCGTTTTTATCTGGCTTAACAGTTTTTGTCGCTACAGGCTCTAGTCTGCCATTTGCTATCAGGTGTACTTTAATTTCTGCTGGACGCATCCCATCTTGGTCGTCTTTGTCTTCCCAAATTTTATTCCCTCGGATTTCCGTTTCTTCTGGTTTATAGTTATTGGTCAAGACAATTTGATACTCATTTTCCTTAGTTACTTCAACCTTGTATTTTCCAGTATCGCTGACTTCTTCAACCGTGTAGTTAATTCTTTGTCCATTTTCACGTTTTTCTAGCCCTTCCCATGTGTGACTCCACTCGTTCTTTTCATTTAAAGTGACTGGATCACCTATGGATTTTCCATTTTCCTTTAATTGTACTTGAATTTCTTCAGGACGAATCCCATCTTGATTGTCTTTATCGTTCCATTTCTTTTGTACGCTGACGTTGGCAGGCACTGGATTATATTTATTTGTCATATCAAACCCTGAATAAGACACTTCATAATCCTCAACGTCTTGCTCTTTCACTTCATAATGAATCAATTTTCCTTGGTTATTTTTGGGTAGATTAGTAAAAGAATATGACCAATTTTTTAGTGCATTCGTCTCTTGCTTATCAACAAGTTTACCATCCCCATATAATTCTACTACAATTTTGTTCGGTCGATTTCCCTTTTCATCTTGATTATCATCCCAAATTTTCTGCCCTCTAACTTCTGTTACTTCCGGCGTATAATGATTTGTCAAAACAACTTCGTAATCGCCAGCTTTTGTCATCTCTACAGTGTATTTCCCAAGATCACTTACTTCTTCTACCGTATAATTAATTTTTTGTTCATTCTCACGTTTTTCTAACCCTTCCCAAGTATGACTCCATTCGTTCTTCTCATTTAAAGTGACTGGATCACCTATGGATTTTCCATTTCCCTTCAGCTGTACTTGAATCGTCTGAGGACGAATGCCATCTTGGTTGTTTTTATCATCCCATGTTTTTTGCACATTAACCGCAACAAGGTCTGGACGATACGTATTCGTCATATCAAAACCTGAATAAGATACCTCATAATCCTCTACCTTTTGCTCTTTGACTTCGTAATGAATTAAATTTCCTTGGTCATTTTTAGGCAGATTGGTAAAGGCATATGACCAATTTTTCGATGCATTCGTTTCTTGTTTATCAACAAGCTTTCCATCTCCGTATAATTCTACTACAATTTTAGACGGTCGATTTCCCTTTTCATCTTGATTATCATCCCACGTTTTCTGCCCTCTAACTTCTATTACTTCCGGCGTATAATGATTTGTTAAAACCGCTTCATAATTGCCATCTTTTGTCATTTCTACAGTATATTTTCCAAGATTACTTACTTCTTCTACCGTATAATTAATCTCTTTTCCATTTTCTCTCTTTTCTAATTTTTCCCAGGTGTAGCTCCAATCGTTCTCTTCACTTAAAGTGACTGGATTACCGATAGATTTTCCATTTCCCTTTAGCTGTACTTGGATCGTTTGAGGACGAATACCATCTTGATTATCTTTATCATCCCATGTTTTTTTGACAGAAAATTCTGTCAATTCAGGAGTATAATTGTTTGTAATATCGTAACCATTATATTCTGGTTGATAATCGGTTACTGCTTGTTCTTTAACAGTATATTCGATGGCTTTTCCATTTTCATTTTTCGCTAAATTCGTAAATTCGTAAGACCAATTTTTTTGAGCAGTTGTGTTTTGTGAATCAACTAATTGATTATTTGCATATAGTTCAACAACAATCTCGTTGGGACGATTCCCTTGTTTGTCGTTATTATCATTCCACGTCTTTTTTCCTTTTATATCTATTACTTCTGGTGTATGTTTATTTGTAATAACAACTGAGTTAGTACCATTCCCATTTATTTCTACTTCATAGCCAGGAACTTTTGAAATTTCCCTGACCTCGTATCGAATAATGGTTTCGTTCTCTTTTTCGTTAAGCTCATTCCATGTATAGCGCCAATTATTTTGTTCATCTAGCGTCACAGGATTCCCTACTGGTTGATTGTTCCCGTATAATTGAACCTCGATATTTTTAGGACGAATGCCATCTTGGTTTTTTCCATCATCCCACTTTTTTTCAACAGAAATATTAATTTTAGAATTCTCTTGAAAGTTTTTCACTTCGCCAAGATCTTTGATATTTTGTGAACCACCTAAATCTTTAGTTTCAATTTTAAATTCTAATTTAGGATTTTCAGGATCTTGATATCCTTCTGGAGACTTCGTTTCCTCAAAATAATAGTCGCCTGTTGTTAACTTGTTCGCAGTAACTAATCCGTTTGCATCAGATGTTATATTAGCTTTTTTCAATGTAAATAATCCGTCAAGCCCTTTTTTATACAGATCAAATGTAGCTCCCTGAAGCTTTTCACCTGTATCACCATCTACTTTTTTAAAAGAAACATCCGAAACTTTCCCATTAATCTCACCTTCTGCTACGTTCCAATCAACCGATTCACTTAAGGTCCATTTCTCACCTTCAGAACCATCTTTGTAATAAATTTTTACAGTTGCATCATTGTGTAATTTGGTGTTTTCGGTTATTAACTCCAATGGTTCAGTATCGTAATCGATAGCTACTTCATCCAATACCGAATCATTCTTTTTCGCATAAGCAAGTTCTTGTTGAATATAAGGCCATATATTGTAGCTAAATGAATTGTAATACGTGTTTGTAGGATCCATCCTTAATTCAACAGTGTTTTCTTTGATTGTTTCATAATCAAAATCAATGGTTTTGAAGAAGGCCTTTTCCCATCCCCAATCATCATCTGACCAGTTCTCTTGATACATCGTCATCGAGACAATCTGCTGATCCTTCGGTGAATCTTCTATTACGACACGATCAACCTGGTCAACATTATTTTCACCTATAGCATCCATTAACTTTCCTAAGCCAATATTAACTTCCCACTCAACAACTCTTTGAGGTAAATCGTATTTACCGGTCTGAGGATTATATTTAATTGTATCCATAACTTTTCCTGATTTAGTCAATTTTTGAGAATCCCCAGAACCAATACCTCCTCCTCCTCCAGGCGAATTATACTCTGGAACGTTAACAGTAATATCACCTCCTGGTAAAGGCAACTTAATTGTCTCATCCCCTTTAACATATGTCTGATTTAATTTGTAAGACATCTTAAATGAACCTGATACAGATGAATGGGTTTCTACATAATCGGTTGTAAATTTCATATTAATGTAATATCCTTCTGAATCATTTCCCAGTACACTTGCCAAAGCAACTTCTTCTCCATCCATGTCAAATAATGGAAAATTAAACTGATTCACAATTTTAAATTCTTTAGGAATTGAGAACGTTAACACATCATTTTCATAAAATGTATTATCTGGAACTTCCCAATCATAGGTTAAATAGTAAACTTCTTCAATTTTCATCGTGTCGCCATCATAAATCGGTGTACCATCTTGCTTCGTTAGTTTTGATTGAGTAATATACTGATCTCCATCATATCTTTCTGCGCCCATCGCCTCTATAAAAGGCAAAAAATTTGTTAAGGTAGATGTAAAAAGAATAATTGTTAATGCTAAATTACAAAAGTACCTCATTTTTTTTCTTACTAAAATCGTCATTCTCATTCCTCCAAAAATTTTTTAAAAAATAATTTTATCATGCGAACAACTATATATCTTTTAAATATCCGTCTAATTAATAGACAAAAAATAAAAAAACAATAGTATTTTAAGATAAAATATTTTTTCGATATATTTAAAATCCTAAGCATTTCTATTTTTCTTTATTTATACAAAAAATCTAATTTTTAAAGCGATTTACGAGAAAATAAATCATTAGAAACGAGCTCGCTTATCCATAACTCTTCATTCTAATCTTGAAATAAAAAAATATAATATAACAAATATATTCCAAACATTCATAAACACCCCCTTTCGAAGTAAACGCTTCCAAAATTTGAAATGACATCAAAACAAAAGAGCTGTAAGCGTTATTTTACTACTCGCTTTACAGCTTTTTTATTACATCTATCTAAATACTAGTTCTACTCTGTTGATTTTTGTTTTCTTGGGTTTACCTATCTTTTTACAGTAAGGAGCTTTTAGACAGCAACTTTTCTAATAATCAGCTGCTTCATCCAACTTCTTTTAGACCAAAAAATCGCAATTAGCATCACTTATCCTCTAGATAACGTCCTCTAAGCAAAGACGGCCTTATTTATTTCGTTTTCTTAGCTAATGACGATTCATTTAAGCAAAGAAACTGCCTCCCGTGATCGAATAAACTTGCCCAGTAACATAACTAGCCTCGTTAGATGCTAAAAATACATAAACAGCGGCTAATTCGGCCGGTTGTCCAGCTCGTCCAATCGATTCTTGTTGCCCAAATTCCGGTATTTTATCGGCTGGTTGTCCGCCGCAAATTTGTAACGCCGTCCAAATTGGACCTGGAGCAACAGTATTCACACGAATACCTGAAGGCGCTAATTGTGCTGATAATCCTTTACTGAATGATGTAATTGCGCCCTTTGTCGCTGCATAATCTAATAAATTTGCACTTGGCTCTGCACTTTGAATAGACGTCGTTGTAACAATACTACCACCTTTTGGTAAGTAGTCTAATGCTTCTTGTACTGCCCAGTACATTGATATAATATTTGTCGTATAAGTATCTACAATTTGTTGCGTAGATAACTCTTTAATATTCTCCACGGCTTGCTGCATTCCCGCATTTAGAACTAAAATATCTAAGCCGCCTAATGCTTTAGCCGCGTCATGAATAAGTTTTCGTGTAAATGGTTCCTCTTTTAAATCTCCGGGTAATAAAACCGCTTTACGCCCTTCTGCTTCAATCAACGCCTTAACTTCTTTCGCATCGGCTTCTTCAAAAGGCAAGTAATTAATTGCCACATCCGCTCCTTCTCTAGCATAAGCAATCGCTGCTGCACGACCGATCCCTGAATCACCGCCTGTGATCAAAGCTTTGCGCCCTTCAAGTTTTCCGGATCCTTTATAGGAAGATTCTCCACAATCGGGTACTGGTGTCATTTTTTGTTGCAGTGCTGGTGCTTCTTGCGATTGTTTTTCAAACTTACCGTTGTGAAACTTTGTCAACGGATTTTCAACTTTTTCTGTCATATTGATTCCTCCCTTGTAGTTACTATCAATAAAAAATGACTCATCATTTTATTCCCTTACCCTAATACAAAATATAAACCGTGACAAATCATCTGTTTGGTGAGGAGAAAAAGAAAATCAGTTTCTTTGGATTATTTATCAAAACACTCTATAATTAATCACGATAAATCGATTTAATCATAAAAAATAGGTCTTAAGATGGATGCTAAAATATTACAGAAGGATTACAATAACATTACATCAGGTTGAATGAGCTAGCTTCATACGCTTGTCTCTCGGAAAAAATAAAATTTGCGTACAACAAAAAGCAGCATAAATTTATTCCTACATTTTTTGTTGAGATCAAACAAGCTCGTTCAGCTTTTAAATTTTAGGAGGAAAAGATTATGAAAAACAGTAAAACTAAAATTGGCTTGATCGCTTTGATCGTCGTTGTTTTAATCGGCGTTTTTGGAATCAGCCAATACAATGGATTGGCAAAAAAAGAGCAATCTGTTGAATCGCAATGGAGTCAAGTTGAAAATGTGATGCAACGTAGAGCAGATCTCGTGCCTAACCTAGTCAACAGTGTCAAAGGTAGCATGCAACAAGAACAAAAAGTCTTTGGTGATATCGCTAAAGCCCGTGAAGCATATGGTTCGGCTAACAATGATTCAGATAAAATCAAAGCCAGCCAAGAATTAGATCAATCTGTAGGTACATTAATCAATGTCATCAATGAAAATTACCCAGAATTAAAATCAAATGACAATGTCCAAACTTTAATGACTCAATTAGAAGGAACGGAGAATCGGATTTCAGTTGAACGCAAACGTTACAATGAAGTTGTAAAAGAATACAATGAACAAGTCGTTTCATTCCCTAAAAATATCTTTGCAAATATGATGGGTCTAGGTAAGAAGGATTACTTTAAAGCTGATCCAACAGCCAGCACTGTTCCTTCTGTGAATTTTGATAATTCTACTAGTACCTCTAGTGGGAAGTGATGAACGATGAAATTTTTTAGACGAGGTTTATTACCTAGCTTATTATTTTTCCTTGTCACCTTTTTTATAAGTTTTCAAGCACCAGCATTTGCTGAATCATTGCCTAACTCACCTGATCGCTTCTATCTAGATCAACCAGGAATCCTTGATGAAACAACTAAAAATTTAGTTGATCGAAAAGGAGAGAGTTATAAACAAAAATCAGAAGCACCTCAAGTTGTTTTAGCTGTGATCGATTCAACTAACGGTGACAGTATCGATAGTTATGCGCCTGACCTTTTTCAGAAATGGAAAATCGGAAATCCAAAAGAAGATAATGGGGTTTTGATACTTTATGCAGTAAACGGTGGCGAACGAAATGTTCGAATTGAAGTCGGTTATGGTCTAGAAGATGTCATCACTGATAGCGTTGCTGGAAATATTCTACAACACGCCAAGGATGAGTTGAAATCAACTAATGACGCTTCTATCAACAAAGGTTTGCAATATACATTTAACGCAGTAACTACCCTGATCGACAAACATTATGACTACCCTGCTGATAAAAATACCTTGTCAGATGACGAAATAGATCAAGTTGCATCAGAGGATAGTTCTGATGGAGAAGGATTTTTTAGTATATTTTTCCTCCTTTTGATTCTCATACCTTTTCTACTTTCTAGAGGAGGGCGTGGTGGTCGCGGAGGACGTGGAAGTGGTCCTTGGTATTGGGGCGGCGGAGGTTTTGGCGGTGGCTCTTCAAGCGGAGGCGGCAGCTTCGGCGGTGGTGGTGGCTTCTCAGGAGGCGGAGGTTCTTCCGGAGGTGGCGGCGCCAGTATTTAGACTTTTAAATACGCCTATTTTATTTAAATAAATCAAAAAAAGTTGCTTCTGCTCCTACTATTTATTCGGATCTTTTAAGGCTAGGATATGACTCGTAGAGTTATGTCTTAGCCTATTTTTTTATTCCATTCCAATTATACACGATCATTAAAAACAAAAGTATAGACATTTAATAAATATAATGGTATATTGTTTTTGTAATCGATTACAAATAGACTATAAAGGACTGATTAGTATGAATGGTTTTATGGATTCTCTTGGGGAAAAGATCATGCCGCTTGCAAATAAACTTGGACAAAATCGATATCTCTCTGTTCTGAGAGATGCATTTATGTTGTCTTTTCCATTAACAATGTTCGGATCGATCATTGTTGTTATCAATAACTTGCCTTTTTTCAGCGATGCGACAAAAGGAACATTATCCTCATTATTTGGTAACGGTCAAAATGCTACAATGAGCATCATGGCCGTCTTCGTTACGTTTGGTATTGGCTATTATTTGTCTAAATCATATGATGTTGAAGGGATTTTCGGCGGCGCTGTTTCATTTGCTAGTTTTCTCCTATTAACTCCTTTTATGATGACCCTTGAAGATGGTACAGAAGTATCTGGCGTATTATCTTTAGATCGTTTAGGTGCTAAAGGTATGTTCATTGGTATGATCGCAGCCTTTCTTGCTGGTGAAATTTATTGTAGAGTAACCAAAAAAGGCTGGCAAATCAAAATGCCAGATGGTGTACCGCCTGCAGTTGCTAAATCATTTGCAGCATTGATTCCTGCTATTTTAACGTTATCTGTTTTCCTATTTATCAACGCGATTGTAACCGGTTTATTTAACACCAACCTTCATGATGTTATTTATGAATTGATTCAAAAACCACTAGTTGGTTTAGGTAGTAGTTTACCAGCCACGTTGATTGCTCTATTCTTTGTTCAGTTTCTATGGTTCTTCGGATTACATGGTCAAATTATCGTTAATTCCGTGATGGATCCTATTTGGAATACATTAATGTTAGAGAATCTGGATGCGTATAAAGCTGGGGAAAAATTACCACATATTATTACAAAACCATTTATGGAAACTTTTACTGTCGGACTAGGCGGTTCTGGTATGACCTTAGCGGTTATTTTGATCATGGCGTTCATCATGAAGAAAAAACAATACCGTGATATTGGCCGTTTAAGTTTAGCACCAGGAATTTTTAACGTAAATGAACCCGTGATTTTTGGTTTGCCGATCGTTTTAAATGCGACCATCCTAATTCCGTGGGTAGTCGCGCCACTGATCGTTACGGTGCTTAATTATCTTGTAATGGCCGCAGGTATTGTGCCACCTCCAACTGGTGTATCAGTTCCTTGGACTGTTCCAATTTTCTTTAGCGGCATGTTGGCTACAAATTCCATCTTAGGTGGTATATTACAACTTGTGGATCTATTGATTGTTGGTCTACTTTGGTATCCATTCCTGCGTCTATTAGATAAAGAAAAAGAAAGTGCGATTTAATTGCACTTTCTTTTTCTAATAAACATCGAGAGCAAAAGTACCTCCTTTGGAACTTATGTTTTTGTCTCAAACTCTTAATTGTCTATACATTCATAATCAGTTACAATACAGGAGAGGAGGTTGTAACGATATGAAGCCAAAATATGAAGAAATCGCAGATACATTGCGTGAACGAATAAAAAATAATGTATACAAAACAGATACCTTGATCCCTAACCAAACGGATTTAGTAAAAGAATTTAATGTGAGCCGAATGACCGTAAAAAAAGCAATCGGTATTTTAGTCATGGAAGGTCTTTTATACTCTCAGCGTGGTTCTGGCACTAAAGTATTGAATCGTTCTTTTTGGGATAAAGATACTTCGCCTGCCAATGAATATGATGGTCTTAGCAAACAAATGCATGATCGTCATAAAAAATTGAAAAGCCAAGTCATTTTATTTGAAGTCGAATTCCCTTCAAATGAAGTTCAAGAACGTCTAGCTATTTCTGAAGAACAGCCTGTCTATAAGATCATCCGACTTAGAATTCTTGAAGATGAACCTTTCATTTTAGAACATACTTATATGCCTTGTGATTTAGTGCCTGGTCTAACAACGGATATCTTGAAAAACTCTATTTATACGTATATTAAAGAACAGTTATCTCTCGATTTTGCAGGGGCTTACCGAAATATTCAAGCGGATAAATCCGATGAATATGATCAGCACTATTTAAAATGCAAAAAAGAGGATCCTGTTCTTGAAGTACAGCAAGTTGTTTATTCAAAAAATGGACGACCCATTGAATTTTCTTGTAGTAGAAATCGTTATGATCAAAGAAGTTATTCGATTTTAAATGTTGATTATGCATAGATCGAAAAAAGAAAAAAATGAGATTAGGAATCCAAATAAACGGTTGGAACAGAAGCAATTCCTTCTGTCCCAACCGTATTCTTCATTTATTGATCTGTTAATCTATTTGTTTGAGCCACCGTTTTGAACCAATGACCAGATTTCTTGATCGTCTTGATTTGTGTGTGGATATTTGTAGAGATAAACCCATAGCGGTTCTTATACGCATTTGCCCATGACCAACAATCGATTGGCGTCCACAAATGGTAGCCAAAACAATTAGACCCTTCTTCCATTCCTTGATGAATCCATTGTAAATGTTCTCGAATAAAATCAATACGGTAGTCGTCTTCAACAACACCCGCCTCATTCATAAATCGTTCCTCACCAGAAATTCCCATACCATTTTCAGAGACAAACCACGGAATATTATTGTAGTTATCACGAATGTTGATCGCAATATCATATAATGCTTTCGGATAAATTTCCCAGCCTCGATCGATATTCATTCGACGTCCAGGCATATTATACTCATCAAAATAACGATTTGGTAACCATGCACCTACACTGTTTGGTGCAACATCTGGGGCTTTTACACGATTTGGATGATAGAAATTAACACCTAAAACATCAATCGTATTCTCTTTAATCAAAGCCAATTCTTCTGATGTACTTTCCCAAAGAACGCCATCTTTGATAAATAAATCAACTAACTCTTGTGGAAATTCCCCGTGAACAGCTGTATCTAAAAACATACGATTATTAAAAAGTTCCGCAATGTTTGCTGCTGCTAAATCTTCTGGATTATCAGAAGCTGGATATGTTGGTGTTAAATTTAATATGATCCCGATTCTTCCACCTTCGTTTTGCAGTCCTAATTTTCTATACGCTTGGATCGCTTTTGCAGAAGCTAAATTTAAATTATACGCCACTTGCACTGCTTTTTTACCATCTACGATTTTCGGATAATGGAATTGGTGTAAATATTCACCTTCAACAACAACGATAGGTTCATTGTGTGTAAACCAGTCTTTCACCCTATCACCAAATAATTCAAAACATTTTTCAGCAAATTTCACATACAAATCAACCACATGTTTTGATTCCCAGCCGCCATATTTATGATATAGCTCCACTGGCAAGTCAAAGTGGTGTAAATTCATAACAGGACGAATCCCAGCTGCAATGAATTCATCAATCACTGCATTATAAAAACGAGCTCCCTCTTCATCTATGGTGCCTGTTTCAAAATCATCTATCAAACGCGTCCATTGAATCGATGTTCGAACACTATTCAATCCAATTTCTTTCATCATCGCAATATCTTCTTTAAAACTATTATAAAAATTTGACGTCACATCTGGGCCTACTTGATCATAAAAATCGGTTGGTTCGATCTCATACCAATGATCAAACATATTCGCATGTTTTTTATTAAAACGTCCTTCACTTTGTGGACCTGATGTAGCAGCTCCCCACCAAAAGTCTTCTTTAAATGTTCTTTCCATGACTATTCCTACTTTCATCAACTGGTTTTCCAACCATCTTATTCACTATTATTATAAAGGTAAAAATTATAAATGTCTATACTTATACTTTTAAAGTATGCAAAAAAAAGAGTAAAGATACTCTCTACTCTAAACTCGTATTTTGAATAACGCGATTGATGACACAGAATTTTTGTTCGCTCTACTATTTAATACCAATAATGTTAATTAATAGGTTGAATTTTCATCAATATCCACTTATTATCATTCTTTTTATATTCCGCTCGCACTTTTTGAGGATATTCTTTTCCATTTGGCGTTTTTATAACAAAACGAGTGTTCGCTACTATTTCCTCTTTTTTATTTGTCATTGTTTCTGTTTTAACGTTTAATAGAGTATTTACTGGTAAACTGGGATCTCGATTTAATTCAGGTAAAGGTGGGCACATTTGATCCATCAATTGTGCATCCATTCGTGTTTTTAAAGAGGCTCTTTTTTCATTATTCGTAATTTCAGGAGAAAAGTTATAAATATCATAGACTAAAGTTTCATTATAGGCTTTAAATTCTTTTTCTGCTTTTTTTTGATTTTTTTTGACAATTATTGCAATTGACCCAATTAATAAACAAACGATTACGACTGTCGCTATTGAAATAAGTACTGTTTTTTTCTTCATTCACTAACTCCTTAATTTTCATCAACCTATCGTTAAATATAATTGTAATGGCTCATTAACCATTTTCCTTCTTTTTTTGTGTATATTTGTCGCATTGTTAATTCATTTTTAGTAGTAGACAGTCCCAATTTAAATGAAACAAGTATTGTAATCTTTGAATCTTCAAAAGAATAATTCGTTGTTTTCATATCCGTTACTCGTAACTGTTTTTCCTTTTTTTGATTATCAACTTGAATAATCGGACAAACTTGACTCAAAACAGAAGGTGTCATTTTTTTAGAAAGATACTCTTTTCGTGAAAGATACTCATTATATGTTTGATAACTTGTAAATTCATGGACTAGTTGTTCATTCGCTTTTAAAAAGGACTTCTGAAAAATAATAGACTGAATAAAAAAGAACAATACAATTCCCCAAATGATAACATTACCAATAAGTAATACTTTGGTCTTTCCAATCTTTCTCACCAATTCTACCTCCTTTTAAACAACAAATATTTTACAGGATTTCTTTCAGGTATTGATTAAATGATGTTTCAGTCAATCCACCATAGACTTTTTGAACAATCCTTCCTTCAGCGTCAATAAATATCGTCGTCGGTAAAGCTGTTAATCCATACTTTACCATGCTATCACTAGTTTCATCAAAATAGATAGGCATTGTCAGATTTTCTTCTGTCATGAATTGCTGCGCTTTTTCTTTTGTTTCTCTATATCCATCTGTTTGGTTGACTAAAATAAACTGTACATCTGCCCCCTGATTCACCGTTTCTTGAAAAATAGGCATTTCTTCCCTACATGGAGGACACCAGCTTGCCCAAAAATTTAAAACGATTGGTTTTCCTTTGAAATCAGATAATTTTTTCACTTGTTGTTCAGAATCTTTAAAACTTATATTAAAGGCTTCCTCTGTAATCTTAGCAGTTGGTGTCTCAACATTCTCTATAGGTAAATCCGGAATGGCTTGTTCTTTATCACTTAGATATTGATAGGCAAAAAAACTTCCTATCATAACAAAAATCAAAAGTAATAGTAATGATATCGTCTTTCTATTTTTCATGTTCTTCTCCTTCGTTTTTGTTTTTTAGTAAAGACTATCTTGACACAAATAATTGCAAATAATTAATCCAGCCAGTCATCATGAATAGTCCAACTATGACTAATAAGAGTCCCGATAGTAAATTAACTCTCTGATAATTTCTTTTAATCAATGAAAACGTCTTTTTGAATGAGTCTATAAAAAGGGTACAAATAATAAAGGGAAGTCCCAACCCTAAAGAATACACACCTAATAAAAAACCACCTGACAACATGCTTCCTTGTTGAGACGCAATTAACAATGCTGTTCCTAAAAATGTACCTAAACAAGGCGACCATCCTAAAGCGAAAATCATTCCAAATAAAAATAACGAAAAATAGGAAGTAAAATTTCCAGAATATTGAATTTTTCCGAACCCTTTCATATGAAAAGGTAGTTTGATCAATTGACTCATTTTTAACCCTGTAATTATCACGATTACACCTGTAACAAATTGAATCTGCGAACGATAGCTAATTAAATATTGATTGATTATACTAGCAAATACACCCATCATGATAAATATAAGAGTAAAACCTAAAATAAATGAACAAATTCTTAGTAAGTCTTGATATTTCGACTTTTCACTTGTAGAACTTCCTAAAAAATAAGTACTGTAAACAGGAAGTAATGGTAAAATACATGGCGAAATAAACGTAAGGATCCCTTCTAAAAATAACACTGCAACAAACATTAAAAAACAACCTTTCTATTAAACAATTACTCTACTTTACCACAGATTTGATTTTTCCTAAAGGTCATTAATGACAACAATCTGATTTAGAGAATACTTCTGAACAAATCGACTTCAATTATAATTGTAACTCTTCAAATAGAACTCAATAAAGTTTGAGTAGATTGTTTGATCCATTAATTTGTAGATGTACAAGAAATTTTTTACTTCATTAAGGAGCCGTAATTCTATTTTATCTATTTGTTTTCTAGCTTTTTTTGAAGAGTTATTTTACGGAACAAAAAAAGAGCACTGAAATACTCTTTTTTTGTTTTTCTATAAACTGAACTATTTTAGGATTATGGCTCGTCCTAAATACATTTAGAGAACTTTAACTTCTAAAAGTTTTTGAAGGTAACCACTTGTTTATTTCTTGCAAAAGATATCCAGACATTTTCATTAATTAGATAACTATCTCCAACTTTTCTAGCCGCAGGATACATTTTTTTGAAATCATTTTCTCTTAAATTATCGAACTTGATGTCCATGGTATTGCTTGTAGGTCCTGCATAATAAACGTATTCAAATAGGTTATTGGTACTAATAAAACGCTGAACTTGTTGGGCATTCCCATAAATTCTTCTTGAGTATGACAGTTGTTCATCATCCAAAACTTTTGCTACTTCATCGGCTGTCATCGAACTAGACAAGCCAGAAAGTGTGTACGTATTTTTTTCAATGGCCTCTTTCACGACTGGGTTCAATAATGGATTTTTATTTTTACGAGTAGTAAATTGAGTGACATCAATGACCGTTTTATTGACACTAGGCTCCTCTTTCCCAAAAGTAAAATCTAGTGGGAATTCACCTGTGTAACGTTCATGTTCAACTGTAATTGGAATATCATTTCCTTGAGCATCTTTTCCTTGTCTTGTGTAAGTGAACCGTTGTGCATTAATTTCTGTTAATTCTAATTGTGCCCCATAGTTCATTCCTAAAGAGAGTGATGCACGTACTTTATTGTCTCGTACGACGTCGAAATAGCCATAATCGCCTCTTGTTTGTCCTGTAGTTTTATCAAAAAATTCGTAACGTCCTGTTTTATCATCATAGCGTGCTAAGCCTAAATAACTTTGATTATAAGCAGAGACGTCATTTCCTTGTTTATCTAATGCAACTGTTCCTTCCCAGAAATGTTCAGATAAAATGGATCTACCTTCTTTTGAACGATCAATGGGTCCTGTTTGCGTTGATAATTCAGGTAAAGTTGTTGTAAACTCTAATGTTCCTGCATAAGGCACATGTTCTACTGTTACCTTTCCATCTGAGCCATCTGCTTGTTTTCCAGTTCTACTGTATGTAAATAAATGGTTATTTAATTCAACCATATCTACCGCAACATTATAGCCTAATTCAGAAAAAAGAATTCTTTTCTTTCCATCTTGCGTAATAAAAAATGTTCCTCGATCATTTCGTGTTTGGCCTGTTGCAGCATCAAAAAATTCATAGTGATTGCTTTTTGTATCATATTTGGCTAGTCCAATAAAATTACTATTTTGAAGGGTCACATCGTTCCCTTGTTCATCAGTTACAATCGTACCTTGCCAATTGGTTGATCCTAAAATTTCATTAGAGTCCTTTTGTTGCGAACTATAGTTGCTAGAATCAGAACTAGTTGCAAATGCTGAGTGGGGTTGCCCCACACTTAATAAAAGTGACGAAGAAAGTGCAATGAATCCGACGAATAGAATATTTTTTTTCATGAAATAACCTCCATTAATTAGTATAATACTAGTATACCTTTTAAATATAAACAAATTGTAAACAAAATATAAATTTTGCTACTTTTTATAAATCATCTAGATTAAAATATCTAAATATACTATTTTATATTTCAATTACTGGGAAAAACCACCGTCGTTTTAAGCCGTAGGTATAGCTATTCTATATCGGTTTTATTGATAAAAGAATTTAATCTCCAAGACAAAAAAAGAGGCGATTTTATTCGCCTCTCACTAAATCGATTATTTCTGATAACTATTTGCGATTTCAGTAATCAATTCATTATCCGTTAGACCCGTCACCTCTTTGACTACTTCAACTACGTCTTTTTCTTTTAATAAATTTTGTAGTTTTACACTTTCTGTATCTGCTGGATCATTGTAACTTAAAATCATTGCCACGACATCCATCAAATTAGTGTACGTTAAATTTCGATCTTTTAGTTCACGAATCGGTCGAATAAATCTTTCATCATAACCTAGTTTGCGAATCGGTGTCCGCGCCACGCGATCAACGCCGTCAGAAATGTATGGATTTTCAAAACGCCCAACAATTTTATTGATATATGCTTGATGATCTACTGGATCAAAGCCCCACTTGTTGATCAACAAGCTACCTGTCTCACCAAGAACAGCTCTTAATTTTGCTAAAACTTCGGGATCTTCAATCGATTCACCTATCGTTTTGTAGTTTTTATAGGCACCCACATACGCTACAGTAGCATGTCCTGTGTTGACAGAGAAAAGTTTACGTTCAATATAGGGTTCTAGATCTTCTACATATTCTACACCAGCTAAATGAACGGCTTTGTTTTTAATTTGAGTTTCATCAATAACCCACTCACTAAATGGTTCAACCGAGACAAACAAAGGATCTTCATGGTGTTGTATTGGTACGATACGATCAACAGCAGCATTTGGAAAACCAATATATTTTTCGACATACGCTAGATCTTCCGCATCCAAAAACTCTTTAACTTTGCTGAATAAAAATTGACTACCGCCGATCATATTCTCACAAGCTATCACATCTAACGGAGTTTCAATAGTTTCCTTGCGGCGTTTTTGAATTCCCTTAGCAATTAATTCTGCGATAAAAGGTAAAATAGTTGGACCGATCGCTGTGGTGACGATATCTGCTTTAAAGACTGAATCGATTACTGCTTCGGGATTGTCTTTATTGTTTATCCCATCAACATTTTCAACATGGATACGTTTTTTGCTAGCATCTGCTAGCTCGATATCATAGGCTCTATTTTCATGTAATGAGTTAATGATAGTTTCATTGATATCTACAAAATCAATTGAGAAGTCATTACTTGCTAAAATTTCACCAATAAATCCTCTACCAATATTACCGGCACCAAAATGTGTTGCGCGCATAGTTATTTAACCTCCTGTAATAATCTGATAATCTCTTCACTTGTCTTTGCATCTGCTAATTTCACAACATTTTCCACATCCGAACAGAATAATGCGATTTTTTGCAAGATCTCTAAATGTTCATTTTCAACTCCGGCAATCCCAAATAAAAGCATGGCCACATCGTCTGTATCATCTTTACCAAATTGAACACCACTAGGAACTTGTACTACGGAAATACCGCTTTTCTTCACAAATTTTTTCGCATCGTCTGTCCCATGAGGAATGGCAATAAAATTACCCATATAGACTGAAACTAATTTATTTCGTTCAATCATCGCTTCTATGTAGTCAGGTTCGACACACCCAGCATCGACTAACAACTGACCCGTTGATCGAATCGCCTCTTCTTTAGTTTGATACGCTTGATCAACTAAAACCATATTTTTTTGTAATTCCATATTTTTTCCTCCTAATCGCTGAATTAATTTTCTCTAATTTCTTTGACGAATAAAGAACTCAATAACTGATAAATAATTTCTTTATTCCCATATTTATAAATTTCCGTATTCAAATCGCTCTCAATTATGGAACTGCTGATTTTTCCCAATAAATTTACTTGACTCGTTGGTATCGGATCTGGCGCCAATAATAACAATATCCGCGTCAGCTCAATACTTTTCTTATCCATTCCTTGAATTAGATATGAGCAATCCAAATCATAAATTGCAAAGTAGGGTTCTATAACATTAGCGGTCACTGTATGAAACAGTGCAAAATTTGTATTGGGAATGCCGATCGGTGCCACTAAATAACGCTCGATCACACGTGATGTAACCTGTTTTGCATCCTTTACAATTGTTCCTGACAGGCTTTCAATAAGTTCGGCTAAAGTCGCCTCAATCGTTTCTTGCCCTTTGATTTGTTTTACGTCGAAGGCTCTTAATAAATTATTCGCAACACGCATCGTTTCATATATTTCATCAAAGGTTTCGCTACTTTCCAAGAGGTCATTTGACTTTAATTTAAGCACTTCTTCTGGTTGAATGTCTCTGATATAATCTTTGATCTCACGAATTTCATCATCCAATAATAATGGTGAAATCACCTTATAAGATAATTCAAAACCTGGTAAAAAGACTGTAGATAGTATCAAATCATAGTCATTAAAATTTAAATGATTCATCTCTGAAATCTTGGCAGCACGAACTTTTTGAATTTCTGGTACGTATTTATTTAAACGGCTTTCTAAAATTCTAGATGTACCAACGCCGCTGGAGCATAAAACCAAAGTACTTAGTTTTTTACCTGAAGGATACCTTTCTAAAGACGTGGCAAAATGGATCACTACATATCCTAGTTCATCAAAGGTAAAATTATGTTGAGTAAAGATTTGCGCTAGTTTTTCAGTTACTACTACAGTCAAATTTTTATATTTATCCATTACTTTTCTTAGTACGGTATTATTATTACCTTGAATCACAGTTAAACTTCGTTTTAGAGCCGCTGTCATATGCGCCAGTAAATCGATAAACAATTGCTCATCTTTATAAAAGGAATAACCAGTATCTTCAGCGACTAATCGAATCAACTCCCGCGTTTTATAGGAAAGTTCTACATCAAAACTATCAATAAAGATATTATGTGGTTTTTTATAATTGACGCCTTCTAACTGATGAGCTAGAAAACGAACTTCTTGACTGGTAATATTTTTTTCTACTTCTGTAGCAACTTTCACCATTATTTGACTGGCCAGCTGCATGCTTTCTGGTTTGGGATTTTCTTTGATATCACTTTCAATAATATGACCAATTTTAATACGATCGATTGATAAGGCCAAAATGATCAAGATCCGCTGCATTTGATTATCAGCCACTCGTTCAAATAAACTCGCATTAACGGTGTCAAAAATACTTTCTGCTTGATGCAAACTTTCTGTCGACAACAAAGTAAAAAAATAATTTTCAGTCGTCTGATCCGAATGGTCCAAAAAATTAAAAAAATCATATTCGCTGATTCCGTTATAAATTAGATTACTTAACAATTGACGCCGCTCGTTCTCCCGTCCAACGATACGAATGCCACGACCTTTTAGACGAATCAACTCCAATCGATAGCTAGCCAAGCTTATTTCAATTGTTTGCAAATCGTTTGTAATCGTTGTTGTGCTTACCGCAAAGTCATAGGATAACGCTTCAATAGTTTCTTCTTCATCTTCCAGTAATAAAGAACAAACTATCGCACTTTGTCGCATTACATTGTCGGTAAACCAATCTTTTTCACTATTATCTAAATTTTTTAATAGTTTATTTAAATCTTTCGAATCACCTACGATTCGATAACCAGCACCACGCGGTTTAATAATTTTTACATCTAACGCTTGTATCGTTTTTTCAAGACTGGCAATTTCACGATAAATCGTCCGTTTTGAAACTTGCAATAGATCTTGTAATTCAGTTAGAGCTACGCCATTAGGATATTCCAACAACAACGCCAGAATTTTTTTTTCTCGAACCGAAAAATACACTTTTTTCCTCACCCCTCACGCTAACTAAGCAGATAAAAGGGTAGGACCAAGCTTGTGTAAAAACGTTACACTTGTCAGCTTAGTCTCCCTTTTTAAAAATCAACTTAGAAAGTATGCATTTATTTTTCTAGCTTAATACGGTTCGGAGAAAAAAACTACCTTTTTGATAAATGTTCGATTAATTCATCATATTTTTCTGACACAACTAAGTCTTTTACGGAAAGATGGACCGCACTTGGTGCTTGTTTTTCAGCTGCGGCTGTATCTTTATCTAGAGTAATGATCATTGACTTCATTTCATCTTCTAACTCTCCGATTGAAACTACTGTTACTGGATAATCTAGGCTTTTATCCTTCAACAGCTTTTTAAGGATAGTTGAAGCCATATAAGCAGAACCTTTATTATCTTGATAAGCTACAATCAAATGATTCACGTTATGATAATCAACCAACTCAGATGCTTTATCATCACTAACATCTGAAACTATTGCTGATTCTGTTTTTTCCGTATCCGTTAAACCATCAATGATCTCATCATAGCGAGGTGAGTTCATAAAATTTTCTACAGAAACAAAGATTGCACTAGGTGCCTTTTGTTTTGCCCGATCATGTAATTCTTCTTGCGTTACGATTAATGCGTTAGAATCATCATTTAAATTGTTAATTGCAGAATTAGAAACGGGAAGTTTCAAACCGGCTTTCTTCGCTTTATTCCGCAAAATTGAAGCCCCCATTGCTGAAGAACCCATTCCAGCATCACACGCAAATATAATTTTATTGATATTACCTAGATCATCTGTTTTAGTTTCAACTGTTGATGAATGACCTGTTTGGTTTTTCGCTGTGGCTTTTGCCTCCGCTACAGCTGCTTGACTTGCTAATAGATCTTCTTCTTTTTTATCCGCTTTAATAATAATACTGGCAACTAGGAAAGACACAATTGTAGCAACTACTATTCCGGCAATATTCGCAAAATATGCGCCTTGAGGTGTCAAAGCCAAGATTGCTAGAATCGAACCCGGTGAAGCTGCCGCTTGTAACCCTGCACCTAATAGTGTGAAGACAAAAGTCCCAGATACTCCACCAGCTATTACTGCCAAGAATAATAAAGGTTTCATCATTACATACGGGAAGTAAATTTCATGAATCCCGCCTAAGAATTGTATGATCATTGCACCTGGAGCGGAAGATTTAGCTGCCCCTTTACCAAAAATCGTAAAGGCCAATAAAACACCCAGACCAGGACCAGGGTTTGTTTCTAATAAGAACAGAATTGACTTACCAGCAGTAGCTGCTTGTTCAGCGCCCAACGGTGTTAAAATTCCGTGATTAATCGCATTATTTAAAAATAAAATTTTCGCTGGTTCAATTAAGATGTTTGCTAACGGCAATAAATGCATGTTAATAATTGCTTCTACACCTTGTCCCATTAATTCAGTTAGATAACTAACGATTGGACCAATTGCATAATTCCCTAAAATGGCTAAACCAAAACCTAATAATCCAGATGAAAAATTGTTTACTAACATTTCAAAACCTGTTTTGATTTTGTCAGCAAAGATATCATCAAATTTCTTAATGGTCCAACCACCTATAGGACCCATGATCATAGCGCCTATGAACATCGGTACATCTGCGCCCACGATAACTCCCATCGTAGCAATCGCACCAACAACTGCCCCCCGTTGTCCGTAAATCAATGAGCCTCCACTATAACCAATTAATAATGGTAGTAAATAAGTCAACATCGGACCAATCATCAAAGCTAAATGCTTATTAGGTGTCCAACCTGTCTCTAAGAAGAAGGCAGTCAATACCCCCCATGCTATAAACGCGCCGATATTTGGCATCACCATACTTGAAAGACTGGTCCCTAACTTTTGCACTCTGACTTTAATGCCCACTTTTTGACGAGTGTTCTCCATTCTCTGTTCCTCCTTATAATAACTTTTTCATACTATAATTGTAATCGCATTCAAGCATTTCGACAATCAATAGTAGATACAACTTTGGCACAAAGCTTTGTGCCATTTATTCATTTTTTCTATTTCGAATCTACCTCTTCATTGAATTGTATTTTAGCTATGTAAAATTACTTAATGATCACGTAAATCTTTTATGTAAATAGACAGAGATAATCGTTTAAGAAAATAAGTACGGTCCGGTTTAATTCCTCACTGAGAACGCTACAAAATCACAACTATATCAGGTGTTTTTCAGAATATACAAATAAAATGAGCCTAGAACATAACGTTGCGAGTTATGTCCTAGGCTTGAGGAATCCGAATAAACGGTGGGAATAGAAGCAATTCATTCCTCTTATTTCTCGGAGTTAAACGCTTTTGTCCCAGATTCACATGTAGAAGGTTTGATGAAAGAACAAGATATTTTTTTGCGATTCTAGAATATTAAATCTGGTAAATAGACTTTATAAACACCAGAATTAAAATATGTTTTCAGAATATTTTCTTCATTAATTAAAACATTTGCTATGTTTTGCTTAACTGGCTTACTGCTTCCAAAAATAGGGGCCTTATTTAGTGTTAAGCTAATTTGTTCCTCATTATTTAGAGAATAGAAAACTGTAACTTTATTTGATTTATCAGTATTCCTAAATTGTAGCGCCGCTGTTTTAGTTTCTGGATCAATTGATTCCAAAGAGACTGAAACAGCACTTGAAGAACTTCCCATACCAGCAATATTTTGATCAATAATTGTATTACGATCATATTTAGAAATAATATTTTTAGAAATAATTTTTTTACCTTTTAAAGCTTCTGGCACATCGTTATCATCTAATAGCGGATAAACTGGTCGATCCGTTTCAACTGCTAAATAAATATCAGTATCGAATGGCAAACGATCCAACTTATAATTTCTAGATGAACCTGATGTATTCGATTGATTTAAAATAGTTCCATTTTCATCATAAGCAAAAATAGTAGATGTAAATCCTGATAACTCAAGACTATTTAAATTACCATCGTTGTTCGTATCTGAAAAAGCGATACCTGACAAAGTTGCAAAGTTTTTTATGCCAAAGTAAAAATCGTTCGTTTTTTTAAGTTTAAATCCTGTAATATCAAACATATCACCATAATAATTAACCACACCTAATTTATATGCGGGTAAAGAATTTAGTATGTCTGAGATTGATTGTAATTGATTGATTGTTTGTGTCATTTTTTTAGATTGATTTTCTTCAAGGACAGAATCGTAGTCAACGTTATTAGATAATGCAGCTATTTTTGCCAGAGTATCTGCAAAGAAGTATAAACCTCTATTATCACGATTTGTATCAATATCACCTGTTCCAAATAATTCTGGATGATCTAACAATCCCTGAATATTACCGTTTATCAAAATTTCCACAATAGCTTCTAAACGTTTACGGTTATTAAGAATATCCCCTACGTTAAGATCAAAAGGCGATCGAACAATTACATAAGCACCTGTTTCAAGAGAATCCATCCTAATTGCTTGGTCTTTCCTAACAGTTCTTAAATGTACACCGTCAGCCAGATCTACATTTCCATCTGAAAGAGCAGATCCAACAATATTGGAAATATCAATGTTATTCAACATTCCCTCTTGAATCGCTTTAGAAAATTGTTTAAGGTTTAAGATCAACACCGTCTTACCATTAAGAATTTCTTCGTCAGCTTCTTTCACACCATTAAAATTGACGTCATTGAATGGCGTCACAGACATCGAGACTTTTTTGATTAAAGGTAAGTCTCTTTTTGTTATGAATTTCCCTGCATTAACAGTCACAGGATAAATATTCGAAATTTGTTTCCCTTCTGAATCAACAAGGTTATCTGGTGACTCATGAGTACTATATCGATCATTATTTACATTATATTTAACGTAATAAGTTCCTTTTTTCAGTAAACTGAAATTATAATCTCCAGCAAAATTTGTCGTTGATGTTTTGATTGGATTGTTCCCATTTTGAGCATCATTCATATCTTGGAAAAGCATTACTTTTTGATTTTTTAATCCAATTTCAAATTTCTCTAGATCCATTTTTCCATTTTGATTAACATCTTGAAAAACTTTCCCATTAATTGTATATAGGGAAGCTGCTTCTGTTTTTGTAGTGTACCCCAGCAAGAAAGCCACTATAATTCCAATTGATAAAATTACTATTTTTTTATTCTTTTTCATCTTAAACTCCTTTTTTTAATGTATCTTTACCAAACCTTCTACTAATAGTATACACTATTTGTCAGATTTTTATATATTTTATATTTTTTTAGATATTATATATCTAATTTATATCATTTAGATATCATCGTTGGATTTCACAAGCTATATTGCATTAAAAGCTGAACTCTCATTATTATGAATACAATTGTCCTAAAAGATATACTATAGCAGATACGTTTAACAATAACCGTAGCCTATATAAAGTAAAAAAATATTGTTATTGGTTGGTTATTTAGTTAGCTAAAAGCGTTGGAAAGAGCGTTATAAATGCTTCTGCTAGATTATTTTTATCTCTACATGAATGACTGATTTTTGGAAACGTATTTTGGTTCCATTTCCTTACATCAGATTCTGATCATTTACACATTTAACTACAACAAAATAGTAATCTCGTTTCAACTACACAAGATCACTTTTGATTACTTACTAATTTTGATACAAAAAGTTATCATTCTACTCTATACTTAAACCCAATGTTTGGGAAAAAGTTAAAAACACAGGAAAATTTTTCATAATTTTTTATCTAAATTATCCATTTGTTCTGTCTACTTTATTAGATATTATTCATCTTTTATCCCTAATCTTAGCTACTTACTAATTTACAAAAAAAGAGGCTAGAAGATAACTCTACGAGTTATCTTCTAGCCTTAAGGAATCTGAATAAACGATGGGGGGGCAGAAGCGACGCCTTTCCACTAATATTCAAACTTAATCTGCATTCCATTTGGGTCTTGAATCGTGATTTGCTCATTTTCATTCACATACTCAACAGCCATTTCATCAAGTTGTTTGATGAAAAGCTCAAATGCTTTCCCAGATGGCAACTGGAATGTATACCAAGCTAGACCTAATTGATTTTCGCCAATTAGCGGCACATGTTCTCCATTCCAAGTGTTCGTCCCGATATGATGATGATACTCACCTGCAGCGAAGAATTTAGCGCGTCTGCCAAAATTTGATTTTAAAGAAAAACCAAGCTGTTCATAAAACGTCTCCGTCTCCTCTAAATCTGCGACCTGTAAATGAACATGTCCAATTCTTGATCCAGGTGCCATACCTAACCATTTTCTATCGGCTTGTGCGACGACAGCATCTCCATCCAGCTCTTCAGTGACACCAATGATTTCTCCACCAGCCCGAATATCCCATTCACTCATAGGCTTATCCCGATAGATTTCGATGCCATTTCCTTCTGGATCATTTAAATAGATTGCTTCACTGTAACCATGATCAGCAGCACCCAGCTCAATATTATTTTGCAATAGCCATAGTAAGCTATTGCCTAAATCTTTACGCGAAGGTAAGAGAAAAGCGGTGTGGTACAAACCTGTTGTCTTGTCTGTTACTACAGGATCAACAAGTTCTTCTAAAATCACGATTGCTTCTGAAGAATCCTGTGCACCTAAGAAAACCGTATTGTCTTCTTTTTTTAATAACACAAGACCAATCATTTTCGTATAAAAATCTGTCATTTTTTCCAGATTTTTTACTTTTAATTTTACTTGTTTTACGATTAGTTCTTTAGGTAATGTGACCACCATGCTTCTCTCCTCCATTTGCTTTAATTAGTTAAATTCTAGGAAACGTGCGCTATCTTCCATGTATTCTTTTTCGCCAGCTGGAGCTTCGATCGAACCGAAGACAAGTTGCGCTCTTAATTTCCATGGACTTGGAATTGACCATTCTTTTGCTACAGCTTCATCGATTACGGGGTTGTAATGTTGTAAATTAGCACCGATATTTTCTTGTGCTAATGCAGTCCAGACATTTGCTTGAGTCAACCCACTTGCTTGTTCTGACCACACTGGGAAGTTATCAGCGTACAATTCAAATTGTTCTTGTAAATTTTTTACAATATCCATATCTTCAAAGAAGAGTAATGTTCCAGTTCCAGCTGCAAAGCTTTGCAATTTAGCTTGTGTATTTGGGAAAGCATCTGCAGGTGTTAAAGGTTTCAATGCTTCTTCTGTCATTGCCCATAATTTTTTATGTGCATCACCGAATAAGAAAACCACACGTTGTGTTTGAGAGTTAAATGAAGTTGGACTTTCTCTAACAACTTCTTTGACTAATGCTGTGATTTCTTCTTGTGATTGTGGTAGATTATCTCCTAAAGCGTAGATTGAACGGCGTTTTTTTAATGCTTGAGTAAATTCTGTCATGTGTATTGCTCCTTTTCGATTCGAATTAGTTTTTAGATTACTTTCATAGTATATCGTCTTACTAAAAGTAAGTAAAGAGTTTTGACTTACTTTTTATAAGTTTTTTTAAAATAAAAGAAAAAGCCTAAGACAAAGGGGTTCTTGTCTCAAACTTATTTCAGATCATTTAAATATCAAAAGTGCTACTAATGTAATAATTGCTGGAATACCTTGCTTTATCAGAATTGATTTTGAAGACGTCAATCCGCCATATACGGCCGCAACGACTACACAGATAATGAAGAACATGACCACACTCCAGCTATTAACAGCAAAAAATGAGCCCCATAAAATTCCTGTAGCTAAAAAACCATTATATAACCCTTGATTCTTGAACAAAGCTTGCACTCTTTTATCCTCTAAAAATTCTTTATCCAACCCAAAACTACGTTGTGCTGCAGGTGATGTTGTTTGGAACATTTCTAAATATAAAATGTAATAATGTTCAACTGCAACGATAACAGCTAAAACTAACGGAATAGTATGCATCGATTTCGTCTCCTATTTCCACGTTGTAATATCAGTTGCTGGTAGTCGATATGAAGGATAACCTGCTTCATTTGCTTTCCCAATTGAAATAATCATTACAGGATAATAACGTTCTTTATCCATATCTAGCGCTTCAGCAATTTTTTCACGTTCAAAACCACCGATAGGATTTGTATCATAACCATATGCTCTTGCTACTAGCATTAAGTTCATCGCAGCTAATGCACCATCGATAATGGCCATTTCTTTTTTATCTTCTGTCGACATTTGTTCAAACAAAGGACTCAATACTTCTAATTGACGTTCTTTGACTTCTTGCGGCATTAAATTTTGTTCCACTGCTGTACCATAGATTTTTTCTGCATGCTCAAAGCTGTTTAAATCTCCAAAGATCACGATCATTGCAGCGGATGTTTCATTTTGCACTTTATTAAAACGAACAAGAGGCGCAATGGCTTCTTTTCCTTCTTCACTTTCAACAACTGTAAAACGCCATGGCTGCATATTCACAGAAGAAGGTGCTTTAACTGTGTCGTCAATGATTTGCTCCATTTCTTCACGGCTGATTTTAACTGTTGGATCGTAATTGCGAATGGATCTTCTCCCTTTCATGATCGTGTCAAAATTATTTTCTTTATATGTGTTTTCCATTATATCCCTCATTTCCCTCTTTCGTTCGATTGTTTTCGAACATCAAAAATATATCACGCCCTAAGCAATATGTAAAGTAGAATGTTTATGTTATAATTTGTTTATGAAAAATAAAATGACCGATAACAACAACGATCCTGTTCTTCAAGCGTTGCAAGCAGTCAGTGATCCCATTCGTTTGAATATCCTTACTTGCTTATTACTTGATGGTGAAAAACGGATAACCTCAGAAAAATATAATATTGTAAAATCCACCTTATCTCACCATATAAAATTGCTTAAGGATGCACAGCTGATTCAAGAAATCAAAATGGGGACAATTAAAACGTATGTTTTAAATAAAGACTACATCCAACGAGAATTACCTGGATTAATAGAACTGATTCACTTTAGAGCAGAGAAAACAAACAAATAGACTATCCTCAACAAGTGAATTTGATGAGGATAGTCTATTTCTTTAGTCTGCCATTTTGATGACGATTTTACCTACAGCATGGTGAGTTTCACTCAATGCGTGGGCATCATAAATACCTTTTCTAGAGAAAGGAAACACTTCTCCGACGATTGAAATCACTTTTCCAGAAGCCATTAAATCGGCAATTTCTTGTAATTGTTTGCCATTTGTTTGAAGCCAGATACTTTCAGCTTTAATATTTTTTTCTTTTGCCAACTCTTCATCTGCAATACCAACGATCGAGATCAAGCGTCCTGTATTTGGTTTTAGAACAGAAAAACTAGATTTTTGAATATCTCCACCCATCGTATCAAAGACTAAATCAATGTCTGTTAAAACTTCTGCAAAGTTAGTCGTACGATAATCAATCACTTCATCTGCACCCAATTTTTCTAGTAACTCATGATTTTTTTCACTAGCAGTCGTAATAACATACGCACCCGCTTGTTTAGCTAATTGAATCGCATACGTTCCAACACCACCAGCTCCAGCATGGATCAAGACTTTTTCGCCTTTTTGAAGTTTCCCATGATCAAAAAGTGCTTGTAAAGCAGTCAACCCAGCTAAAGGAACAGCCGCGGCTTCTTCAAAAGTCACATTTTCAGGGATTTTCGCTAATAAGTTATCATCAACGATCGTTTCCTCTGCATACGTTCCAAAACGTGTTGTTTCTGGACGAGCAAAAACCTTGTCTCCAACTTTCCAATCCGTTACACCGCTACCAACTTCTGTGATAACACCCGCAACATCCCAGCCTAAAATAATCGGAAATGGCCAGTCAAACATTTGTTTTAAATAGCCTTCTCTTAATTTCCAGTCAATCGGATTGATTGATGTTGCATGTTCTTTAACCAGTACTTGATGTTCTTTTAATCCAGGTAATGTTACGTCTTGTTCGGTTAATTCATCTTTGCTTCCGTATTGATTGATGACTACTGCTTTCATATTTATGATTCCTCCGTCTATTAAATAAAATGTGAACTCAGTATACTCCTTATTTTTTATTTAGGTAAAAAATATGCTTGTTAATAAGAAAGCAGATATGACTTTGACTATGTCCCTCAAAATCATACTTACTTTTCACTTAAAAAATATAGTAGCGTTTCAAACTTACTTTTTTGACCTATAATCAATGGAAAATAGAGGCAACTACATCTAAGAATGCATCGCAACAAATACTAATAATCTCTTATATTGATCTGTTTTTGGACCATGAACCTTTATATATATAAGTCACTACTTAAAATTAAAACTAACTATTTTATTTCTTTCGTCCTAATTTCGTAATATTTTTAATTTTGTTTTCGTCACTAGAATGTGCCAAGAATATTCAAATTAATTATTTAGTAACTTATTTATTTCTTTAAACCATTTTAATTATATATATTAACCAACTTAAGAAATACTTAGATATATTGATGTTGTAAAAAATAAATGGTATTCTGATTAATATAATTTTTATTTTAATTATAAAAGGAGGAATTCGATGAAAAGGTCTAATATGGTTGTTTTTTTAGGAATCATTATTTTGGGTGTTTGTGGAGGTACTTTTAATGACGCTTTTGCAACTGAGGAAAATAATTTTCCAGTAAAAACAGAAGTGGTTAGTGAGAACATTAAAACTTATCTTGAAAATAATTTGGCAGTATATCTAAACGGTATGTTAGAAATTGAAGGGACCTCAGATACCTTAAAAGATTATGTATTAGGCGTTCCATTTTCTTTATTGGACGAAAATACTTCTAGTAATTCCATTGTGTTTCCAGTCTTAAAAAATGAGTCAGTTGTTTACACATTTTTTTGAAAGATGAGAATGGGAAGTATACAACTAAGTTGTCGAAAATGTTAGTTGATGAATTGAATTTTTTGAAAAGGAAGGATTTTTCAAAAGGGATATCTTTAATTGCTTCTGAAAATGGAGATATTTATTATGAAAACGATGGAGAAATCACCTTGTTGTGGTCTAGCCCAGAAGCTTTATCAGAAGGAAATCAAACAGATCCAGAGAACGTCTTATTAGAAAAAGTAAAGAATTCAGATTTGGAGATCATTAATTTAAATGAGAGCTTAGAGTACAATGTTGATGGCATAAAGTTACGTTCTACTACAGTTGATAAATTTGGAACAAGAATTAATTGGAAAATATCAGAAACTCAAGGTGACGATAAATGGTGTATCGCTTATGCCGCAGCAATGATATTAAATAATAAAAATGATGCACGCCCCACAAAAGCTTCTGATATAGGTAAATGGGGTAAAAGAGGTAAAAATGTTGGTTTTACTGATGATGAGATGGTTAAGTATGCAAATACCAGAGGGGTTTATCCAAAGCTTTTATCTCGACCAACCACTTGGAGTGAAACTATAACTCAGCTTAGAAAAAGTAACGGAGTGTTAGGAGTTTGGGAATCACAGGTCCATACTTGGCATGCAATAGATATAACAGGAACTTATATGTCAGATACAGCAAATGGGAGAAAAAATGTATTTGTAATTTGGAATCCTTGGAGAACGTATGTAGAATTAATTGAAGCTCCTACTAATAAACCTATAAAATATATTGCTAACTCAGATCGTACTTATACTTGGAGAAGGTCCATAACGAATTGGTAGAAAATAGTTTATGGACAAATAAAAAAACGCTTGTTAGAATGAGTGTCTTTTTCTACAATAATTAGTTTGAATAGGATATAGATGGAAAAATACTCTAAATTGCAGAAAAGAGGAAGTATGAAAAAAAAATTATCAATTATAGTGGTTTTAACTTGTTCTATACTAGCTTCTTGTGGACTCACTACTAATAATAGTAGTGAAAATAATACATTTTCTGGTGTATGGGTGTTAGATTCAGAGCAAGATAAAAAAATGACTATATCTAAAAATGAAGCTATGCTATATGATTTAAATTTGAAAGAATTGGGTTATGAGGATTACAAAAATATGTCGATCGAACGAGAAAGTTCTTCTGAGTTAATAATTATTTCGAAAAATAAAGAGACAAAGATAAGTATATATAAAAAAAAATCAGATGAACTAGAAGTGTACATCGCTGATAATAAAAGTGTGGGGGAAACACCACCCTTAAAATTCAAAAAGGGTTAAATAATCGTAGTGAAGAGAATCGTTACTATTACAATAATGAGCGTATGAAAAAGAAATTGAACTGGAAAATCCCTGTTCGATCTTGAAAAACAGCACAACAAACAGCTTAACAATACATTTCAACAAAGCAAAAAGAAGCTAGGATATAACTCGTAGAGTTATGTTCTAGCCTCAATGTCTAACATTTTTGGATCACTACATTTACCTAAAATCGTACCGGTTTTTATAATTATTTTTCTATTTAAAAGCTAATCCAATTATATCTTCTTATTCATAACGTAATGATTCAATTGGATCGAGTTTCGCTGCTCTACGTGCTGGTAATGTTCCTGCAAGGAATGCAATTCCCATAATTACCAAAATGATCACGGCAGATGAAGAAGCTGAAAATTGGATCAAGGTAAAGCCTGACAATGATTTCAAGAATGAATCAGCTGCGATTTGATTGATCAACGCACCTGCACCGACTGCTCCTAAGATACCTAAGAGAGAGCCTAAAAATCCAATCAATGCCGCTTCCACACTGAAAATCGTAAAGACTTTCCCACTGCTTAACCCCATTGCTTTCATCAAACCGATTTCTCTTGTACGTTCTTGAACTGACATGTATAACGTGTTGATGATTCCAAAACTTGCGGCTAATAATGCAATTGCTCCGAACATTGTTAAGACACCTGTGATTGCATTGATCACATTTCTGATCATGCCGATTTGGTCTTCAACAGTTTGACCCATATAGCCTGCTTTATCTAAACGTTCTTTCACATCGGCGATTTCTGTTTTTGTTACGTCTTTGCTCATTTCACCTATGATCAGTCCATATTGTCCTGTCATCGCTTCTGGTAAGCCTTCTTCGTTGATTTTTGAAATTTCATCAACAAGGGAACGGTTCAATAAAGACATTCCACCTTGGATCAAGCTTGTATTACGTACGCCCGTAATAGTAGCTTCCACTACTTTTTCTTCTCCAGTAGCTGCAGAAGACGCTGCAATTTTGACTGTTTTACCAATCGCATCTTCACTTGATTTATAGCCTAAAGATTTCACATATTCTGGCGCTAAATTGAGTTGAAATTCTGAACTATTTTGATCTACTGCCTTACCTGCTTCAAGATCTACACTCAATTCTTCTAGCATCGGCATTCCTGAAAAAACGTATTTTTCATTGTTCTTTCCTGAAATATAACTTGTCGAAACGGATTTCAATGCTTCTGCATTTTTGATTCCTTTGATTTTTTTTATTTTCTCAAGATCTTTACTATCTAAAGCTTCTTGTTGTTGTATTGAACTTGTCTTTTTATTCTCATCATATTTTTGTGGTTCACCGTCTTCACTAGGTCCCCCAGTCATTTTGGGCTGGATCATGATTTGATTTTGACCACCGACGCTTCCTACTTGTTTATCGATATAATCATTGACACCAATATTCACACCTGTTGTAAGTGAAATGGTAAATGCCCCTATAAAAATGGCTACGATCGTTAAAACCGTCCGCCCTTTATTGCGCATTAAATTTGAACTGGCTGATTTTAAAATATCACTAAATTTCATCTACTCGTTCCCTCCCACAATTAATCCGTCACGCACATGGATTTGGCGATCACAGCGTGCCGCAAGTTCTGGATCATGAGTGACAATAATCAGTGTGATCCCTTTTTCTTTGTTCAAATCAAATAATAACTGCTCGATCTTATCACCCGTTGTGGAATCTAAGTTTCCTGTCGGTTCGTCTGCAAAAATGATCTTAGGATTATTGACCAAAGCACGCGCAATACACACGCGCTGTTTTTGACCACCAGATAAGTTGTTGGCTTTATTGTTGATTTTATCGTCTAATTCAACAGCTTTCAGTGCTTCAAGCGCCATTTCTTTGCGTTTACCATTTGAAATGCCACCGATTTTTAGCGGTAACATCACATTATTTAAAACCGTATCTTTAGAATTCATAAAAAATTGTTGAAACACAAAACCGAATTGTTTGTTTCGTGTTTTGTCCAATTCTTTTTTGCCGATACTCGTTACATCTTGGTTATTTAATAAGATTTCTCCTGAAGTTGGTTTATCTAATAGTGCTAAAATATGCATAAAGGTTGATTTTCCTGATCCGCTTTTTCCGATGATCGCAACGGATTCACCTTCTTCGATTTTTAGATCTACGCCTTTTAATGCATCAAATTTTGATTCATTACGGCCGTAACTTTTTTTTATATTTCTTGCTTCAATTACAGACATTATTTCCCCTCCACTAATTCTCTCTCTTTTTTTATTACGTAATAATTGTCTACCCTTATTCCTCTTTTTTCATTTTACATCTCCTTACTTCTCTTACCATTCTGAAGGAACTCGTCATTCTTGTCATGGTACTTAAGACCTATATTTTCTAGACTTAAGTAGGAGATAAAAAAACAACACCTAATAGCTATTCATACTAATAAGTGTTGTTTTTTTGTCCTTCTGATAACACAGGTTGAAGGATTATTTTTTTATTAATGTCAATAAATCCAAGGTTCGACTTGCTGCCATTTGTAAGTTTATTTTTGCTTCATTCATCGCTTCTTCTAACGTTTTGATTCTATCAACAATTGGAATGATCACAGAAATTCCTTTTTCATAAAAAAGCTTTTGATCTCCATTAAAACTTCCGACAAACGCAATAACTGGTACCTGATATTTTTTGGCAATGCCGCCAATTCCAACTGGGACTTTCCCTTGGAGACTTTGATCGTCCATTTTTCCTTCACCCGTAATCACTAAATCAGCATGTTTAATCGCTTCTTCTAAATCCGTCTGTTTTGAAATAAACTGAAATCCTGAGTGAACGTTTCCCTTTAAAAATACTCTGATAGCAAAACCAAGACCTCCTGCAGCACCATCTCCTGCTACTGACTCGTTCATTTCACACATTCTTTTCTGATAGTTCTTCATGCCACACTCATACTTATCCAATTCATTTTCGGCTAAGCCTTTTTGTCGTCCAAACATATAGACAGCACCTGTTTCACCTAGCAATGGACTAGTCACATCAGAAGCAATATGAAAAGAGATTCCTGACAAACGTGGATCTAAGTGTTCTGATGAGAAATAAGCAACTTTTTCTAAACTACTTCCCTTAGCTGGCAATAACTGATTTTTTTTGTCAAAAAATTCGACACCTAAAGCCCTTAACAGCCCAATCCCACCATCAACGGTTCCTGTTCCACCCAAGCCTATTACGATTTCTTGTGCGCCTTGATCGATTGCTGCTAAGATCAATTCTCCTGTGCCGTAAGATGAGGTATTCAGTGGATGAGTTGCTGTTGTTCCATCTAAATATTGAATACCAGATGCTGCAGCAGATTCGATCACAGCTATTTTTTCAGAGCGGAACCAGCCAAATTGAACTTTTACTAGCTCCCCGTTTAAAGCATGGACTTTTGTTTCAATTTTCTGACCATCACCATTTTTTACAATTGCCGCTACGGTTCCTTCACCGCCATCTGCAATCGCTACTTCTTTGACAATGTGTCCTTGTTCAGTAAACACTTTTGCAATGATTTGATTTGCTTCAATACTTGATAAAGAGCCTTTCATAGAATCAATAGCTGTTACAATATTCACTTTCAGCCCTCCTTCATCTACTTGTTCTATTCTTTATTTTACCATCCTTTGAGAAGTGATGCCCACAATAGATGACTGGATGTTCAATAAAAAAGCCCATAACAACAATAACGATCAGTTTTGCTTTGGGCTTTTTTCATACTATTTTTCTAACATTCGATAACCAATCCCAATTTCAGTCAAAATATACTCTGGTTCAACGGGATTATCTTCGATTTTTTTGCGAATATTAGACATGTTTACTCTAAGGGTCTGGCTTTCATTACTATACGGTCCCCAAACTTTCTGAGAAATAGAGGTGTGCGTCAGTACTTTTCCAATATTTTCACCCAGAACCTGAATGATCTTGTATTCGTTTGGCGTCAGATGGATCACTTTTCCTTTTTTGCTGACAGTGTGGTGTTCAATGTCGATGCACAAGTCACCATTATTGATTTGTTTCACTTCTAGTTTGGGATCAGAATTACTTGAGGCATGTCTTAACGCCGTTCTGATTCTAGCGAGTAATTCTGGTGTTCCAAAGGGTTTCGTAATGTAATCGTCTGCTCCTATATCCAGCGCTTCAACCTTATTATTTTCATGATCACGAGCTGAAATAATGATGATCGGTACAGGAGACATTTCACGAATTTTCTTTAACACTTCTATTCCATCTTGATCCGGCAACCCTAAATCAAGTAAAATCAGGTCTACCGACCACATCCGAAAAGTCGACAATCCTTCCAAAGCTGAATGTGCTAAATGGATCGTATGCTTTTCTTTTTCTAAAACAGCACCCATAAATTCAGCGATTACATCATCGTCTTCAATAATCAAAATCGTCGCCATTAATTTTGCTCCTTTCGCTCTAGTGGTAAAGTGAATGTAAAAATTGCACCGCCTTGTGGTCTGTTTTCAGCAGTAAGCGTTCCGTCGTGCGCTATGATGATCGTTTTGACAATCGATAAACCAATTCCCATTCCGCTCTTAGAATCCACTGGTGTACTTTGTTTGGTCAGCCCACTAAACAATAATTTGAGTTGCTCTTTTGTCAACCCTTTCCCTTGATCGGCTATTTCAAACGCGATTTCTTTTTCAGTTAAAGAAACTGTCACAACAATTGGAGACTCACTGTTTGAATGTCTTATGGCATTTTCCATCAAGTTAAACAAAACTTGCTCAATCAAGATAGAATCCATTGGCACTAAAACAAATTCGTCTGGTAGTGAAACATTGATTTCACTAGTTGGATAGCTTTTTCTAATGCGTTGAATCGCTGAGGCCACAACTTCTTCTGCAGCTTCTTTGCTTTTTGCGACTTTCATTGTTTCTTCATTGATCCGAGTGATCGATAATAGATTTTCTACCATGCGGATCAGCCAATCCGCATCATCTTTGATTCCCACAAGTAGTTTACGTTTGGTTTCTTCTGGGAGTTTGGCTGTATCATTATCATTTAAAATAGTTTCAACAGATCCTGAGATTCCTGTAAGCGGCGTACGCAGATCATGAGAGATTGCTCGTAATAAGTTCCCGCGCATTCGTTCTTTTTCACTTTCAAATAAAATTTGCTGCCGCTCAGAAGTCAGTTTATTTTGTTCGATCGCTAGAGAGAGTTGAGTAGAAACCAATTCTAAAAAGCTGATGATTTCATCAGTAATCGGAATTTCTTTGCTTTTTTCGATCCCAATCACCGCTAATGTGACACCATTTGATAAAACCGGTAAATAGAGCGCTTTAGCCCCCATCAATGTGTCTGTACCGTAACCGGCTTCTTTTTGATTCATGAATACCCAATTGGCAACAGCTAACTCTTCCAAACTTCTTAAAGGCCCTTTAATTGGCGCCCCTTCTGGATTTTTCAGTTCTTGCTCCCCATACAAAACGACTTCTCTATCGAGCATATTCGATAAATATTCGGCTGTTGTGGCTAAGATTTCTTTTTGATCATGAGTGACTAGATATTTTTTATTCAGTTCATACAAAATCTCTAATTGATGTTCACGTTTCATGGCATAAAAAGCTTGTTTTTTGATTTGCATCATTAAATTGCTGACCAATAAAGCAACTAAAAGCATAAAAATCAAGGTGACTGGATATCCTTGTTTATAAACAGTTAAAGAAAAAAGAGGGTCAACGAAAAACCAATTAAACATCAAAACACTAGCAATCGAGGCCAACGCTGCCCACAAATAACCTGTTGTGATCCGTGCCACTAGCAGAACAAAAAGAATATAGATCAAAATTAAGTTCTGATCACCGATATGATAATAAGAGCCTAATTCAGAAAGTAACGTTGCCACCGCAAGCAACCCCAAGGTCATATAAAAATCTTTCCAAGTAAATATACTATGTAAAGTCTTTTTCTTAACGGCGTACTTATTTAGTAAATACTTATTGGATTGATATGGAACTAAGTGAATATCTACATCTGGAATAAACGCGACTAGTTCGTCTTCCAAATCAGGTCGGTACAGGCGAATAAAACGAGAACGTTTGATTGCTTTACCCATTACCAAATCAGTAACGCCCCGCATTTTCACATACTGCACAATTGTATCCCGCTGGTTATCACTTTCTAAGGTGACGACTTCACCACCAAGTTTGGCTGCAAGTTTTGAATTATCCGATTCTGAATGCTCAGACATATCCTCTAAAATCTCTAAAGCGATCCATTCCGTGCCTAAAACTTGCGCTAAACGAGCTGTCCAGCGTAGACATTTTTTGGTCATGTCTGGATTTTTTTCATCAATGATCGTCAGTAATTTCGAATGGATACCGGTACTTTTTTGGGTTTCCTGCTGATTGCTTGTATTGATATGATCTGATGCTTTTCGAATCGCCAAGCCTCGTAATAATGTTAGATTATCTGTTTTAAAAAAGTTGGCCATGGCTTTTTTAGCATTTTCTGAATGATAGATTTTTCCTTGTTTTAGTCGCTCCAATAACTCTTCAGTCTCGATATCGACTACTTTCAATGAGCTCGTTTCAAAAAATGTATCTGGTACTGTTTCAGAAATATGGACCCCTGTCACTTGTTCCACGATGTCGTTCAAACTTTCAATATGCTGCACATTGACTGTTGTATAGACATCAATACCTGCTTTTAGTAGTTCTTCAATATCTTGGTATCTTTTTCTATTTCTAGCTCCGATTGCATTTGTGTGGGCTAATTCATCTACCAAAATAATATCTGGTTTAGCTTGTAGAGCTTCGTCCACATCAAATTCATTGATCGTGATGCCTTTGTAGTCGTATTTTTTGGTTTGCATCGTAGGTAATCCCGCCACCAATGCTTCAGTTTCTGGACGAGCATGAGGTTCTACGTAACCAAGTAAGACTGATTTGCCTTCTGCAAGTTGTTCGTGGGCTTCTTTTAACATGGCGTACGTTTTCCCGACACCTGCCGCATAACCGAAGAAAACCTTCAGTCGACCAGACCTCAGGCTTTGTTCGTTTTTCTTCCATTTTTCTAATAGCTGTTCTGGATCCAACCGTTCATCTTCCACTTGTTATTCCACCCTTTATTCAAAGGTTGAACCAGGAGTGCTTCACTCAGATAAACTAAGAAAATGTTCCTTCTGATCCAACTGTTTATTCAGACTCATCCAAAGATTGATTGACGCCTAAAACATTCACACGTTTCGAATCAATAGTCCCTATTTTAACGCCAGTGATATTTTGTTTGATTATAGCACGGACTTGGCTATTTTTCATATTTCTAGCGGTAGCGATTCGATCAACTTGCGTCATTGCTGCTTCTATTGAAATTTCAGGATCGACACCGCTTGCTGATGCTGTGACTAAATCAATGGGAACTTGCTTTTTGTCCGCTTCTTGTACACGTTTTTCCACACGCATTTTTTGTTCCTTGGAAACAGGTGACAATTGGCTGACTTGATCGGAGCGTCCATGTAGATATTTTTCTTCTGTAAAGGACTGTCCCATCAATTTTGATCCTATGATACTTGTTTTTCCTGCGTTCTCTTCTTTGATCAGACTGCCATTTGCTTGATTTGGAAATAAAACTTGTCCGACAGCCGTAACTGCTGCAGTGTAGATGACACCACAGATTATGGTAAATAATAAAATACTTTTCAATGAAGTGATCATTATTTTTTGCATTGTATTTTCTCCTTAAATTTAAAGGTGAATAGGCTCGTTCAACCTTGACAGAAAAATAGGAAAAATCGAGAATGGCGCTCTTTTCCATAATCTATTTTTATCTTTTTTCCGAAAGGCTAGCCTATGAACCTAAATATAATATGGTAACACTGTTCCGCTTCGCTACAGCTTGTACTTTGGCACACCGTTCATTCTATTCACTGTGTGCCAAAGTACAAGCTTAATACAGCACAAAAGTCAAAATAATATCGATCAACTTGATGGCGATAAAAGGTGCTATAACACCGCCTAATCCATAGACAAGTAAATTGTGGCTCAAGATTTTGCTAGCTGGTTTTTCTTTGTACGAAACACCTTTTAACGCCAACGGAATCAATGCTACGATGATAACAGCATTATAGATGATCGCAGATAAAATCGCAGTAGTTGGGCTAGTTAGCTTCATGATGTTCAACGCATCTAATGCTGGATAGATACTGAAAAACAAGACTGGAATGATCGCAAAATATTTGGCAATATCATTGGCGATACTAAATGTCGTCAAAGCGCCGCGGGTCATCAATAATTGTTTCCCTATTTTGACGATACTGATCAATTTGGTTGGGCTAGAATCTAAATCGATCATATTTCCTGCTTCTTTCGCTGCTTGTGTGCCAGTATTCATTGCTACAGCAACATCTGCTTGTGCTAATGCTGGAGCATCATTTGTCCCATCACCTGTCATTGCAACTAAGTGTCCTTTTTCTTGATAGTCACGAATCAAGCTCATTTTATTTTCTGGCGTTGCTTCTGCCAAGAAATCATCAACGCCCGCTTCAGCAGCAATTGCGGCTGCGGTCATCGGATTATCTCCTGTGATCATGATCGTTTTGATGCCCATTTTACGCATATCTTCAAATTTTTCTTTCACGCCATTTTTGACGATATCTTTTAAGTAAATCACACCGAATACTTGATTGTTTTTGACGACAACGAGTGGTGTTCCCCCTTCATTGGCAACACGTTGAACGATCGTATCACATTCTTCCGGATAAAGATTTCCCATTTCCTCCACATATTTTTTCATCGTGTCGGCTGCGCCTTTGCGAATTTCGTCTCCTTGGTAATTGATGCCACTCATTCGAGTTTTTGCGGTAAATTCGATAAATTCGACTTCCATATGATTTAATTCACGGCCGCGGATATCAAATTTTTCTTTAGCCAAAATAACGATACTACGACCTTCTGCTGTTTCATCTGCTAAAGAAGAGAGTTGAGCAGCATCTGCTAAGTCATATTCGCTTATACCTACAACCGGGATAAATTCACTTGCTCGGCGATTGCCTAACGTGATCGTTCCTGTTTTGTCTAATAACAAAATATCTACATCACCAGCAGCTTCAATTGCGCGTCCACTCATTGCAATCACGTTTTCTTTGTTTAAACGACTCATTCCAGCTATCCCGATAGAAGAAACTAATGCGCCGATCGTCGTTGGTGCTAGACAAACTAATAATGCAATAATCGTTGTTAAAGCTAATGCAGAGCCGTTACCGACAAGTTCACTTGAAAATTTGGTAAAAGGCAATAAAGTTGCTGAAACAACTAAGAAAATGATTGTTAGCATAATCAAAATAATTTGTAACCCAATTTCATTTGGTGTTTTTTTCCGTTCCGTTCCTTCTACCATGGAAATCATTTTATCTAAGAAAGATTCCCCATTTTCAGCAGTCACTTGGATGACTAGATAGTCAGAAACAACCGTTGTTCCGCCAGTTACAGCACTACGGTCACCACCAGATTCCCGAATCACTGGTGCAGATTCTCCTGTGATGGCACTTTCGTCCACCGAAGCCGCACCGTCGATTACATCCCCGTCCATTGGAATTTGTTCATTAGCTGCTACATAAACAAGATCCCCTTTTTTTAATTCTGATGATTTTATTTCCGTGAATTTTTTTATATTTGCTTCTTCTATTGAAGCTACCTTGTGCGCGACAACATCTTTCTTCGCTTGTTTTAAGCTTTCTGCTTGCGCTTTCCCACGACCTTCGGCAATGGCTTCGGCAAAGTTAGCGAATAAAATCGTTACCCACAAAATGACCGCGATTGCTAAAATAAAGAACGGTTCTGCATCTGTGTAACCTACAAATGTTAGAAAATAAAGAATCGTTGTTAAAATCGCTCCTAGATAAACCACTAACATGACTGGATTTTTTAGTTGAATCATTGGTGCAAGTTTTTTAAAGGATGAGTTGAACGCATCTATATAAACAGCATATTTATTTTGTGTATTTTTCACTTTGTTCCCCTTCTTTACTTTATTTTGTCATAAAGTGTTCTGCGATTGGTCCTAATGCCATAGATGGCAAGAAGCTTAACGCGCCAATCACTAAAATCACAATGATCAGCATCGTTACAAATGTTGCATTTGTCGTTGAAAGTGTTCCAGATCCAGTTGCTACGATTTTCTTTTTCCCTAAATTGGAAGCAAGGTAAATCACAGCTAACATCGGAATAAAGCGAGAAAGAATCATGATGATTCCGCCCAGTATATTCAAGAATGTCGTGTCCGTAGTTAATCCTGCAAAAGCACTTCCGTTGTTATTTGCTAATGAAGAAAAAGCATAGAGAATTTCAGAAAATCCGTGCGGTCCTTGATTGGTCAACCAAGACATGGCTTGAGGATTCAAAATGAACAACATTGTGCCGATCAAAGTCAATAGCAGCGGTGTTAAGATGACTAGACAGGCCATTTTCATATCGAAAGGTTCAATTTTTTTACCTAAATATTCTGGTGTTCTTCCGACTAGCAAACCAGCAATAAAAATAGCTAGTAAGATGAAAACGATCATTCCGTAAAGACCACTACCTGCACCGCCAAAGATGATTTCGCCCAACTGCATCAAGAACATTGGGATCAATCCGCCGAGTGGTGTAAAGCTATCAAGCATTGCATTGATGGAACCATTAGAAGCAGCAGTCGTACTAACAGCCCAAAGACTGGACCAACCAATACCAAATCGCGTTTCTTTTCCTTCCATGTTCATTTGACCGATCACATGATTGAACTGTGGTCCGTAATATTCACTTAACGTTACACCGATCAATGCTGCGATTAAAAAGCCAAGTGACACGATCATGATCGTTCTGCCTTGTTTCCAATTTTTCACAAATAGACCAAAGGCCACGATCAAGGCTGCTGGAATTAAGAGGATTGCACTATTTTCGATAAAGTTACTGATCAAATTAGGATTTTCAAACGGATGTGCAGAGTTTGCGCCAAAATAGCCACCGCCATTTGTACCTAATTGTTTGATTGCGACTTGACTGGCCACTGTTCCCAATGGCAAAAAGATTTTTTGTCCTAATTCCAAACTAGTTGTTTCAACTGAACTGGCGAATGTTTGAACCACGCCTTGAGAAATCAATAATAAGGAAACGACAAAAGAAATCGGTAATAAAATATAGAGAATAATTTTCGTTAAATCTTGCCAAAAATTGCCGATTTGTTTTGTTGTCCGATTTGTGAATCCACGAAGTAAAACAAACAATACCGCAATCCCGACAGCTGCTGAAACAAAGTTTTGCACGGTTAGTCCAAAGGCTTGTGTAAAGATCGATAGCATATCTTCTCCAGCATAGGCTTGCCAGTTTGTATTAGTAACAAAACTTGCTGCTGTGTTAAAGGCTAATGAAAAGCTAGTCCCAGGAAGTTTTTCTGGATTCAATGGTAGAAATCCTTGCCCTAAAAGCATTGCCATCAAAAGAATGAACGAAAAGAAACTAAAAAATAAAATGCTCAAGGCATACTGTTTAGCAGTCATCTCTTTTTGCGCTGATGCTCCTAAAAATTGATAGATCTTCGTTTCGATTGGGCTAACGATTTTTGTCATAAACGTTTTTTGATTAGTCATCACTTTATGGATATAAAAACCGAGCGGAACGGCTAAACCGAGTAAGACGATGAAAAAAATAGCTTGTTGGATAATAATTGCACTCACTGTTGATCCCCCCAAAATAGTTGGTAAAATAGATAAATAAGCAGTGTTCCTGCGATAATTCCAGTAATAATCGTCATCGAAATTCCTCTCCTTCACTTGATGGATTTAGGATATCAAATTTCATATAAAGATAGTGTTAAAGTTTGTATTAGGTCTTTATACCATCTTTACACTAGTAAGGGCTTTCATTCCAATTTAAAACATCCGCAAAAAAATATTCACTCTTAACTTTGCGTATTTTACTTTGTCGCCTATCTTACAGTCTTGCGACTGGATGGAGGTGTCCTCTTTATGTTCGTAGCGTTAATCTGTCCGCTTCTTGTTGGAATTTTAGTCTCGTTATTTGAGTATTGGCTGAATAAAAAATATAAGAAGTAACAGTAGATATGGCGACATTAGCCAAAAAAAGCCCCTGGAGAGTACCATTCTCCAGGGGCTTACTCTTTATGTTCTTGCATAGCAAATTCATTATACCATGAGATGATTATTGATATCAAGAACAAAAAAATTATTTCTTACAAAAATTTCTCAATATCCCCAGCAATTTTTTCTGGCTCAACAGTGGGCGCAAAACGTTTTACTACATTACCATCACGATCGACTAAAAACTTAGTAAAGTTCCATTTGATCGCGCCCCCTAAAAGTCCGCCTTTTTCACCTTTCAAAAAATCATACAACGGATCAGCATTTTCCCCATTCACATCGATTTTCCCGAACGTCTGAAACGTCGTTTGATACGTCAACTGACAAAAATCACTGATTTCTTGATTGGTTCCAGGCGCTTGATGTCCAAATTGATTACAAGGAAAGTCTAAAATTTCTAAGCCTTGTTCACGATACTTTTTATATAAGGCTTCTAATCCTTCATACTGAGGTGTAAAACCGCAACCTGTCGCTGTATTTACGATCAGGAGTACTTTTCCTCGATACTTTTCTAATGAAACGGTTTCATCATTTGTCGTTTTTACTTGATAATCATAAATACTCATTTTACTACTTCCTCTCCAGTTATCTGTCTTAATTAAATAGTAGCTAGTTGAGCGTTTTTCGTCAAGAAAATAAACTTTACTAGGCATAGATTGAAAAAATTTTTTTCCTAAATAAAAGATAAAGGCTAGGACATAACTCTACGAGCTATATTCTAGCCTTAAGGAATTCGAATAAACGCTTCTGTCTCAACTTCTACCTGGATCTAATTTTAACTAACCTTTTTTTATTCAACGATTCCTTTTAGCTCAGCTACTTCTGTATCGATTGCGTGCCATTCATTCATTATTTTTTTATATCGGTAACGAATGATTACTGCCGCAATAACACCAAGCGCGGTCAACATGATATTCAATCCAAAAATCAGTGAAACATCGATTTTTTCTAGTTGGCCTGTAATATACGGTATAATCATTACAGACACCGACGTTGCAATCGAATAGTAACTGGTTATCCGCCCTTTCCCTTTTGAAAATAACTCTAACAGTACTGCTAATCCCAATTGCCAGATTCCACCTGCTGCAAAAACACCGATACCGATCGAGCCAATCAAAAACATCGGCACACTTGGAAATAATGTCATTCCAATCAGTAAAAATAATGAAATCAACGTACACCAAATAAGTAACAATGTCGGTGCAACACCCCGTTTTACGATCAATGACGTTAAAAATACTGATGCAAATGAACCGATACTATAAGCACTGACCAACACCAAACTATTGGAGTGATTCATAAGATGCAATGACTCTGCAAAAGAGGGAACCCACAAAATAAAAATATTGAACGTCGATACACACGTAAAACTGAAAACCAACAATGCCAGCCCTTCAACTTTAAATAGTGGTTGCTTTCTTTTCTTCGTCATTTCTTCTTTAACTTGTGGTGCATCTTCTTGTATCTCTGCTCTTTCTGGAAACCCAAGTTTCGAAATGTAGAGCAGATTAAGAAATAAGCCTAAAGCGCAACCGATAAAAACAAGGCCAAAGTAGATTCCATGATTCAACATAAAACGTGTTAGCAAAGGTAAAATAAATTGCCCTAAAGAAATAAACGCTTTATTCAAAACACTAAGAGAACTATTATCTTTTTCGTCAGGATAAGCTTCCATCAATGTAGGATAGGTACTTGTATCTAAAAAAGCATTACTAAATCCTGCAAACAAAGCGAAAAAGAGCCCTTGTAAATAATTTTGACTGATTAAAATTCCTAGGAAAAAGATCAAGTAACTAATAATTCCCAACTGTACTGTTTTCTTACGTCCAAATTTATCTGAAGAATACCCAGCAAAATATAAAATCAGCACGCGTCCTAAACCAATACCACTAATAACCAATGTCACTTGCTGGACAGTTGCTTGCCAACTATCCATCAAAGCATTAAGATTTTGAGATAAAATAATTGCCGCCATACCTTGAAATATAAAATTCGTATATAAAGAACCGATCAAAGGGGTGTAGTTTTTTTTCGTTGTCTCCATTGCCATTCTCCTAGCTATTTAAAATTGACTTTGCTCATCTTTTCACTATCTATAGTTTAAGAAGAAACGTCCATAATATCTAATGCTTTATTTTCATGTCATCGATAAATTCTATTTATCAATTATTTTTTTGTATTTACATTGCTTTACTGGTTAATTAATTATCCTATTATTGCTCACACTTAACTACAAGTCAACTGTTAATTTTTTGTCGTATAAATAATTAAACAAGAGGCTAGGACATCACTCTGCGAGATATGTCCTGGCCTCTTGTTTTTAGTAAAGATAACTCAAATCACTTGAGACTGTTGGATAAAGCATAATCATTTCGTTCACTTTATCAGCTGGTAATTTTTGGTTGACCATCAGAGTAAACAAATTGATCAACTGGTCTGCTTTATTGCCTAAGACTGTTGCTCCAACTAATAATCCTGTTTCTTTTTCTGTAACGATCTTGGCTTTTACTAGAGGCTCATTAAGATGCTTATAAGTAAACCATTGAGATAAATCTAACGCTTCAACCTGATAGCTTCCATTTTCCAAAGTGACAAGCTCTGTTAAACCAACTTGTGCCAGTTTAGGTGAACTAAAAATAATAGTCGGTAAGGCCGGATATTTAATGGTTTCTTCTGTTTTTCCGCTAAGGATTTTAGCCAAGTATCGACCTTCAAAACTGGAAACTGGTGTTAATTTAGGCTCATTTTTTTCTAGGCAATCACCTAATGCGTAGATTGATTCGACCGCGGTTTGCAAAAACTCATTTACTCTGATTCCTTTATGCGTATAATCGACTCCAATTTTTTCCAAATCTAAGCCCTCAACATTCGGAATACGACCCGTTGCACAAAAGACACGATCAACGAATAACGTTCCTTGACTTGTTAAAGTAATTTCAATTTGCTCACTTTTTTTAGTAAGACCTTCAGCCGATTCGTTAAAATGAAAATGAATCCCTCGAAGTGAAAGATTTTCAATCAACTCTTTAGTCAGCGCTTCATCAAACCCTTTTAAAGGCCGATCATTATGATGGAGTAAATGAACTTCACTCCCACAACTTGCAGCAATATTGGCAAGTTCAAGAGAAATATAACCACCGCCGACAAAAGCAATTTTTTTAGGTAACTCTTTCATATTTAAAAAATCAGTACTCGTATCAAAATTTTCTTTTCCAGGAATATCTAAAATAGCTGGTCGTTGTCCGGTAGCTATGATAAATGCATCCGATCGATACTCTTTATTTTCTACGGTGATCGTATGCTTGTCTTTGAAAGAGGCAAATCCTGTGATTGTTTGAATCCCTGAACTTATTAATCCCGATTTTTGTTCAATCGGTACAGGCTGAGTAAAGGTTTCTTTGAACGCCATTAAATCACGCCAATTGATTTCAGGTCGCGCATCAAAGCCTTTATTTTTTAGTTGCACCACGTTGTCTCTAGCTTCAACAGCACCATAAAGAACTTTTTTAGGATCACAACCTCGGTTGGGACATGTTCCTCCCCACAAATCAGCTTCTACCACAGCAACTTTTTTTCCTTCTGCCACTAAATCATACGCCGCAGCCATTCCACCTGGACCACTGCCAATAATGATCACATCGAATCTTTCCATTGGGATATCCTCCTTCATTTTTTAACTTATTCAAGTTCTATAAATAATTAGTTTCATATAAACAATACGGGTTTATTATAGCAAGCGTTTAGAAAAAGTGCATATGATAGGACCTAAAAAAATCGCTTAATGTCAACAATCCAGACCATTAAACGATTTTTTAGTTTTCTACATATATTTATTTTGAATCAAAATTTTACACATTGCGTCCATTTTCCTGAATGACTTTTTGGTACCAGTAGAAACTATCCTTTTTATAACGTTTTAGACTGCCATCTTGATTTTCATCTTGATCAACATAAACAAATCCATAACGTTTTTGATACCCATTCAACCAACTAAGTAAATCGGTATACGACCATGTACAATAGCCTAATACCTGAACACCATCCGTTATTGCTTCTCTGATTGCATGAACATGATCATTTAAATAGTTGATACGATAATCATCGTGAATTTCGTTATCCTTCGTTATTTTATCATACTCTCCAAGTCCGTTTTCTGTAATCAAGACAGGAATTCGATAACGACTGGTAATTCTTCTAAGACCGATACGCAGCCCTTCTGGATCAATTTCCCAATCCCAATTTGTCCGTTCAACAAAGGGATTTTCTACACGTTTAAAGACTCCAGGAAGTCCAGATTCTTCTGATGAACCTTTTTCTCCTGTCGTATTCATTTTTCCTAAGCCGACACCATCTAGTGGATTAAAAACAACTGTATTGGTTTGATAATAATTGATTCCAAGAAAATCAGGTTTGCCTGCTGCTAAAAGTTCTTCGTCACCATCCTCCATGGTCGGGGCTAACCCTTGTTCTTTTAGCATTTTTAACGCTGAAATCGGGTATTTTCCGAATAAATAAACATCCATCCAAAAATGAGCATTTAAATCCTCTGAATCTTCCGCTGCTAAAATATTTTTGGGATCACTATTAAGTGAGTAATTAGGACCGTATGCAAAACTTGGTCCAATAGAGCCTGGCATATTTAGTTCATGAAATTTTTTTATGACCGATGCATTGGCAAGGTTAGCATAGTGATTCGCTTGGTACATTCGTTTAGGATCGCTCACAGCTGGCGGATGAGATGCCATCAAGTAGCCATGACTGATAAAGATATTTTGTTCATTCAAGCTGATCCAGTATTTCACTTTCCCTCGGAATGCTTCAAATAGTACTTGTGCATAATTTGTAAAATCTTCAACAATTTTTCGCGATTCCCATCCCTGATACTCGTCTTGAAGTGCTTGAGGTAAGTCCCAATGATAAAGCGTTACTAACGGTTCAATTTGATTCTTGATGAGTTCATCCACTAAATCAATATAAAATTGTAAGCCCGCCTGATTGATCTCACCACGACCATTAGGAAAAATGCGCGTCCACGCTATTGAAAAACGGTACGCTTTCAATCCTTGTTCTTTCATTAAAGCAACGTCTTCTTTATAACGGTGATAATGATCAACTGCTACATCGCCATTCGTTCCTTTGAATGTCTTGCCGGGAATTCGGACAAATTCATCCCAGACAGAAACCCCTTTCCCCTCTTCATTCCAAGCCCCTTCAACTTGATAGGCAGCTGATGCGCTGCCCCATAAAAAATTTTCTGGAAATTGATCTAATTGTTTATGCTCCATCCTATTTACCTCCATTTTTATTATCTTTCTCTATTATAAGCTTAAAAAAAAGATTTGTACTACTATTTATCTATATAATTGTTTTAAAAAACAATTACTCAAAACATGTTAAAAAATTATTTGTTCATAAATAGAATTACTTTTTAATTCACATGTTTTTTTATTTTCTTTTTCTCAAAATAAAAAATTGATAGTACAGCCAATTTTTATTTTCCTCTTTGAGTGTTGTCTAACATTGTGCTATACTAATATCACCTTATAGTATAGTGTTTTTATTATAAATTTAGTATGAAAGGAGCGAGATTTTTTGGAAGAAGAATACTCACGTCGAAAACAACAACGTCCAACATCAGCATCAAACAAAACAACCTTAATCGTTATTTTATTATTAATAATAAACACCTTTGTATTAGCTCTGTTGTTATTTTTAAATGTCCAAGCAACTTCTAAACAAGAAACACGATTGGAGAATATCGAAAAGCAAGTCAGTTTACTTGATAAAGAAAAAGAGGCTAACAATAGTGCAACTTCAACAGATAGCACAAAACAAAATGATTCTATTAGTGAAAGTTCTACTAAAATAAGTAGCTCAAACGATACCAGTTCGACTATAGAAAGTTCTAAACAAGCAGTACAAACAACTCCTTCATCAGAGAATAATGAGGATGCTACAGAACCTACAACGGCCCATGCAGCAACTACTTATACCGTTCAGTCTGGCGATACACTGTCTGCGATTGCTGAGAAAAACAACCTGTCTCTTCAAGATTTAATGACAAAAAATAGTTTAACTGATTCAACTGTTTATATTGGACAAGTATTATCATTGCAGTAGATCACTATTTCCCCTACATAGTTTTATCTAAATGTTACAACAAAAATCTATATGAGGTATTAAACGCCTCATACAAATAGAATAAAAACAAATATGAGTTGTAGATCTATTATTTATTAAAGTTTTATTCAGATCACTCAAAAAGATTTCTAATTGTTTTTAATCGCTACTATGAATCTAAATAAAACAGAAAAAGTAGGTAGAAACTCACCCTTTCTCTGTTTTATTTCTATTAGTCTTCAATTTTTAAAGAGCTCAATCTATTTTGTAAGCATTTTATTCATATCATCAATAAATTGAGAATAATTTTTTTGTAGTGAACTATCTGTTGTATCGATTTTTAGAGTTTGTTTGTTAAGAATTTCTTTTTGCAATTCATCCGCTAGCTTTTTGAAATTTTGATTACTTTCTTCAGAATACGTACGTGATTGGTATTTACTTTGACGAGAGTATTGTTTTAAGTCGGCATCGTTGATTTCTTCTGGTGTGTCTGCGAAATACTCGTCATATTTGGCGTCTATTATTTTATTTGTGTTCTTCTCTTTAATAATAATTAAACGTCCATATAATCCTTCGCCCAATTCCTTCGTCAATCCGTAATATTTTTCCTTTGACTCATTTGCTATTCTCTCTGATAGTTTGTTTGCAGCAGGAATGTATCCATTTCTAACGCTGTTAGACGACCCTCTAACAGAATAAAAATCTCCTGTTAAAGAATTTTGTTCCAACATTTGATGTTCAAGAAAAGTCATCGCATTAACAATGGTTACTAACGTAATATCTGTTCGATTGTTTGCTGCTTGAAAATCTGCGTACCCTGATAATCTTTTTGTTTCACCTGCCCAATCAGCAGAATAATAATTGTCTGGTCCTTTTTCATCAAACTCAATGGCAATCAATTGATCATCTTTCTTTACTACATCCAAACTAGCGACATATCCACCATCAAATTCATATTCTTCATGATAATAATCGCCGATAATTTCGCCAAGTTCTGGTCGGCCTGACCAATACATTTTTTCTTGTTTTTCTTTTCCAGTATAAGCTGTTCCCTCATACGCACCATTCGTTGCACCAGTTACAACATCAAAAGAATAAGTATGATTATTTTTAGAAAATTCTCCTAAAACAGTCTCTACTGGAGCATCACTTTCTTTTGATGAATTAGCTGTCACAGCAGTCGCACCTGTCGAAGCTGTCGAAGCTTCTATAGGTGCTTCCGATTTTTCTGTAGATGCTGCATTGTTTTTATTCCTAGGTTCATCCGGTTTACATGCGCTAACTAAGAATAATGTTAGTAGTAGAGGGATTATCTTTTTGTTCATTTGTTTCTCCTTCTTGTTTTTTATTTACTAGAGGTTGGGACAGAAGCATTTAACTTCGAGAAATAAGAGAGAATTCACGAAAATTGTTCTTTAATTTTTTGTGAATGTCAACCTATGCCCGAAGGCGTTGCTTTTACTCCCACCGGTTATTCGGATTCCTTAAGGCTAGGGTGACTCGTAGAGTGATGTTCTAGCCTCGTTCTATTAATTTTTTTGAATAAACAAAAAACTTATTTTTATACAGTTCAAATAATTAAATTATGTGCTAGTATTGCAATGAACAGAATTCATTTAATTAGTAATTATAGATATCCATTGCTGAATTAGACACGATACTATTATTTTAGATATTTTTTTTACGTGTGAAAATAAATAAACTTGAATGTACTAACATGCCTAAAGTAAATAAAAGACTATTGCTTTGCTCTCCTGTTTCATCTCTAGGAGCATTCGAAGCCAACAGAACCCCTACTGTTAATAAAAGAATATAATTTTTCATTCTTAATTCCCACCTACCTTATCCTAAGAACTATAAGAAACTTAATTTTATCACAATAACATATCTATATATTCTCATTTTTATCTAAAATATTAAAAATAATTGATAAAAGAATCTACTGAGCAACTATTTTTAACGGTCATCTGGTTAAGTAAATAGGATTCAGCATATTATTTGTCTTAGATATTTTATGAACGAGCATTTTTAAGTAATAAAATAGGATAGAGAAAAATCTCTACCCTAAACTCTTATCTAGCATAACTTTGTGGACCACTCAAATTTTTTACTTTAGAAGCTATTCAAATCTGAATAGTAGTTTTTGGATTCAGATTCATAGTCTTAACTTTAATTTATCTATTCTTTTTCAAAGTTAAATACGCTTCACGTGCATCTTTTGAATCTTGTGCCATCATAGGATAGGCTTTTTTTATGTCGTTTGCAGTAATAAAAAAGAAAATAATTGCTATAATTTCAATTGGGAAGACAATCAAGCCAATTGGCCCTAAAGTAGCATCTCCTGTTCCACCACTGGCAATTTCTACAAATATTGGAACTAAAAATACTATTCCTAAAGCATTGACTACATAAATTAGTATTGGTGCAACATACTTTCTTTTAGATATCAATTTTAGTTTACTTGCGCCAATATTTGCAAGAATAGTAAAGACAAAAAGAATCATTCCGACGTTACTCAGATTAACATCTAGGAAAGACAGTACAAATATCACTATATAGACTATAGGTATAGCTAAATAATACCCATACGTTTGATAGGGTCTCGTTTTTTCCTTCATTTCTTGCTTTGCAACCTTTAAATTTTCTTTCATCATTCGTTTACTCCTTTATTTAAATTCATTCCTTCAATTATACCATTTCTGATCCTTATAAGTACATATCAAAATGATAGTTAAAAAATAATTCTTCTTACCTTTAAAACGATTGTTTTAAAATAAAAAAATAGCATAAATAAATTCACCTTATAAAACATGTATTGAATTTAAATCAATACGCCACTTTTTGTATGCTATAATATAGTTATTATTATATTGTAAGGAGCATACTCATGATTATTGTACCCACTAAGAAAGCATTACCATTATTTAACGATTTTTCAGTATCAACAAATACGTCAAGTTCGAATGAACGTTCTTTCTTTTCTTGGCATGCTAATTACTTCACTTTAGATAGGAAGAAAATTTTAGTATTGGTTAATGACTTATCTTTTTCTCCGATTGTTCTAGCTGATATTAATGCAAAAAACAAACAACACCTTCCTACTTATATTAAGGAAGGCATTGAACATGTTTTTGGTTACAGCACTGATAAATCTTATCAAATAAAAAAATATTTTCTAAAAGCTGGTAGAATAGAAATTTCATATGCTTTCAATCGTTCTGTTATTAGTATCAATAACAATATGATTCAGCTGTTAAAATCTTATCCAGAAAATATTGATTTGGATTCAAAATTACAGCCTTCTGAAATGGAATTTCTTGCTAGAACACCTTACCGTAGTATGACTCCTGAATATTCATTTAGTACGGATGTTGTAAAAAAAGAGTTGGATAAGCTATAGTTTTTTATAGCTTATTCGGCTCTTCAACTTTAATTTTATCTTTTTTGACACAAATTACTTTTTCTTTTTACTAAACAATGCAAAAAAAACGGAATCATAAAAATTTACAATTGCTTCAATTAAATTTTCCATGTCAACTACTCCTTCTCACCCTTTTTGGGACACTATAAACTGAACTTATAAGTCAAATAACTAACAAGAATGTATAACCCATATAAACTACCGACTATAAGAACAGGGTAAAGAATATCTCTTATTCTAATTTCCCCCGACTTAATGGCGTTGTAACCTATAACAATTAATTGAACTAAGTATGCTAACATCGATATCAAGTTTAAAAAGTTCCATCTAATATTAAACCCCATACTTAAAATCAAACTGAGAACACTTACAATCCACCCAAAAAAGAAATATTTATATTTTAGTAATTTACTTATAAACTTTTCCATAAAAACATCCTCACCTAACTATTTGATCCATCCTTTTTGAGAAAACAAAGGATTTTTATTGAACTTCAAAATCATCTGTAATATAGGACATTCTATGATTATGAATTTCAAAAAAACCTTTCTGTGGAACATCTAAATATATTGATTCTTTATAGTCCAAACCTACTAGGCACCCTCTCAATACTCTCCCTAATAAGCCATGAGACATAACAATAATCGTTTCTTCTTTTGCTTGCTCAACAGTATTAATCCAACTTTTGCATCTTTTTATTACTTCTGTATAGTTTTCTCCATCGGGTGAACAAAAGTACCAATTGAACGCATCCACATCGGGCTCATTGTTTCTTACCTCTTGAACATTTTTACCATTCCAAGAACCTATGTTTACTTCCTCTAAGTCATTATCAAATGTAATATTAGCATTTGTTAGTCCTAACTCAGTCCTAATAATTTCAGCACTTGCTTTTGCTCGTCCTAAAGGGCTTGAATAAAATTTTATAGAATTTTATTCTTTTTCGATATCCAACTTGCGCTTAAGCAACATAGCATTTTCCCTTACCTGTCTTACACCTACCTCTGTTAGTGGAGAATCGAGAATGCCTTGATACTTACCTAGTTTGTTATACTCTGTTTCCCCATGTCTTAGTAAAAAAATTTTCTTATCTTTTAATAGCTTCATTATTTAATTTTTTTAAAGTAATTTATTTACTGAAAAAAAATTTTAATGTTAAAATAGCTTAAAATCATTTATTTTAATTTGAAACTTTAATTTTTTTTTTAGTACGAAGATTTATTTTTAAATTGCTATTAAAGAATCTTTATGTTAGGATTAAATTACTAATTAAAGGAGTGTTTAATATGAAAAAGAAATTATTTTTGGTTGCATGTCTATCAGTCTTTGGCTTGTTTGTAGGAGCTAGTTCAGTTACTGCAGAAGAAACAAACAACTTAACACAGGAGGTTTTTGGTAAAACTCCTCGAACATCTAAAATAATCCGTGAAATTGAATTAGATCCTGGAGAACAGATTGAATTTAAAATACCCACCTTTTGTTATAAATTAGACCAGAATTCTTATACGACAATGATGATCTTTAAGTTTAAAGCAGATAATCCAAACAACGATTTTTATTCGTTAAAAACTTATTACACGCATCCTAATCAGGACACTTACACAGTTGACTATATGCTAGACAACAAAGACAACTATGTCCATGAAACATATACAGATTTAACGTTTGTAGATACTATGGATTTCGATGAAGGTAAAGGGACGGAGACATTCCAACTCACCAATCTTTCAATTGTACCTATGAAATTTAAGATCGGTTATTCGTCTGATATATATGATACGTCAGCTGGTGAATCATCCAATTTTGGCAATATCAATTTCAAATTATAATAGTATAGAGAAGGAGGAAGCTCAACAGCTATCTCCTTTTTATGTTGTTCTGAAGCTTTACCCGGACTCTCCGAGCTGATTCTACTTTCGTTGAATCATATTCTTTTATTATAGAAAGTCCTTGAATCGACTATCACTTCTTTTCGTTTTATGTTACTCTGCCTACTGATTTTCTTTGAGAGTCTGGACATGTTGACGTTTTTACAAAAAAAGCAAAGTGTTAACATTTCATGCATTTGGTTTATTTTTGATCCTTTTTGGGTATCCCGTTTAGTCTTTTGTCTCAATGTTTCTTGAATTTATTAAATAAGCTGTATGTAAATCTTGTGAGTATTGAACGTAACCATCTGAATCGAAAGCTTCTTCCATTTCGTATTCTTCTGCTTCTAAATAGGCTAGTGCTTTTTCCTTAGTTTTGAATTTGCTAAATGTTGCATTCATACCATCCTTTTTAGGAAATTTTGTGTTTTATCCAAATTTTGAAATTAAAAAACTATTTTTTATTAAAATTGACACAATAGCCATGAAAGACCAAACATGACAACTATTTCTAAACCAACTTCAAACCACATATATTTCCTTTTTAGAAATGTATTGCCACTCTGATATTCTTTTGGCAGAGTAAGAGTCAATCCCAATCCGCATAAAAACAACATCGTATTGACTAGTATATAGCTGTTACGATGACTAGTATTAAATTCAGAACTGTTAAACATATAGTAAATATAGAAGGAAAGTAATAGCAATCGTATTACCTTTATCACTTTTATTTTTTTCATTGACATACTTTATTCTCCTTTACAATCCTTTTTGAGAATATTTGACAACCGTTGTTCAATAAAATCAATTTTTTCTATTTGTTCTTTTGTAGCAGGAATATAACTAAAATCATACTTATCTATTGCGTAAGTGCTTGTAAACATTTGATTAGTTGACTCCTCCAGAAATACTGAGGTAAGATTACCTAATGAATCTAAAGAACCCCAATTAGGTATGATCTTGTATATGTTGCCGTCTTTATAAAGGTAATCTCCTAATTCATGTTTTTTTGACATACATATTTTCCTCCACATTATTAATCTTTTTTGGTTAAAAGTATCAAAACGTTTCTTTTCTATCCTGATAAGTTTCCCACAAGAAATATACAAATGTTGTTCCCGTCCCTACAGCTAATCTTGCATATCTTGGTGGCAATGAAACAAAAGTTTTACTTTTCCCGTGACCGTCACCAAATGAATTTCTTAATTCTGCCATATTTTGTGTTATACTTGCCAAATTACCTAAGATTTTAGAAGCAATTTTACCAGCTTCTGTTTCTTTATTTTGACTATTTGCTGATAATCCCAGTTCTTTTAAAACTAATTTCATTAATGGCATCATTTCCAACTTTCCATCGTAATCAACTCTTAACTCATCTAAAATCGTTTTTGCGCACGACTCTAAGAGTTCCTTAGATTTTCCTATCGCAACATTTGGGTTTGATTCTATATTTTCTAACATTATACTAGCCTGCGAATCAATGTATTCTGAACTGAATTTGACTTTTATTTGATTATCATACTCTTTGACAATTCTTGAACCTTTAAGGGGTATTATTTTAAAAACTGGTCTACCACTCATTTGCTCCGTAGCAGCTAATTGAACAGAATCAAAAGTAAAAACTTTATTAATAGCTTCAATATATTTTTTCCACTCTGAATTTTTATCAATAACAACTGGGTGGAAAACTTCTTCAATAAATTTTATGAATATCGCATCATCTCCTCTGACGTTTAGTCGCTGATCATAAAATACCCAATTGCTTTCCCAATCATCATTCATTTTAGTATGTTGGAATATATCTCCAGTCATAGTTGGATATCTCGAATCAAAAGAAGGAAGTGCATCTAAATTGAAAATTCTGCTTAAAAAATCTATCTCATCTAATCTCCCGTGATAGTAAAATTCTCCTGATTCAAAAGCTTCATCTAGTATGTCTAGTACATCTCGCTTAGTCAGCTCAGAAAACATTTATAACTCCACACCCTTTTCTATATTGTTAAATTCAACTCAATATCATCCGCTATAAGTCGTCAGTGTTATATTCTGTATACCCTTCATAGTAGTAGCTGACATCAATTCCTTTCATATAGATTTCTCGATCATTCACTGAAGAAGTTAACGCTCCTTTAATTAAGTGACGGATCTCTAAATCATTTACAGGACTTCGTTCCATTGCGGATAAGTAATCTTCTTTATTAATCAAGTTCCAATCCACTACCTTTTTAAGCTCTTTCTTCAGTATTAAATCTAACCAGATTCTTGTACTGCGACCATTCCCTTCTCTAAATGGGTGTGCAACATTCATCTCTACATATTTCGCTATAATTTCATCAAGAGTGGATTGTGGCATCTGATCTATATGGGTTAAAGAAACTTCTAAATACATCACTGGAGAAAATCGAAAGTTTCCTTTTGAAATATTGACTGTTCTGACTCGACCAGCAAAAGCATAGATATCTGCAAATAAATAGTAGTGAATGGCAGATAATCCTTTGAATGTACCTACCTCTAACTTTTCAATATCGCCAGAATCATATAATGCTTTTGCCTTTGATTTACTTATTCTTTCTTCAACTCTTGCCAATTCAACTTGGTCGGTAATACCTAATTTATTCTCTAACATCGTTTTCCTCCTATCACATTCCACCAGAACCTATTCACAGCTAAAATTGAAATCCCCTTAGAATCGTTCTCTACTGACCTTTTTTACGTATTTCCAAGTATCTATATAGCGTTGTGGGACTCACACCTGACATTTCTTTGATTTCTTTCAGCGAATATTGTCTTGAATCGTACAGTTTCAACGCCTGTTGAATTTTTTTATCTGATTTTTTTGGACGTCCGCCCACACGACCTCTTGCTCTGGCACTTTTTAAGCCTTCTTTTGTTCGCTGAACAATTAGATCTCGTTCAAATTCTGCAAAAGCTTGAAATACCGTCAACATTAATTTACCTTGAGGGGTCGACGTATCAAATTTTTCTTTTGCGCCAATCACATTCACTTTTTTTTCAGAGAAGAATTCTACTAAGTCAATGAGATCTCTTGTACTACGTCCTAATCTGCTCCAGCTTTCAACAATAATTGTATCCCCTTCTCGAACATTTTCTTTCAATTTATTCAACTCTGGTCGACTTGCTTTCGTTCCTGTCATTTTCTCTGTATAAATTTTATCACATGAATATTTTTCCAGAATATCCAGCTGACGGTTCAGTTCTTGCGATTGAGTGGACACTCTCGCATAACCATATGTATATTTCATGAAATCACCTCACTTAATTGTACCATAAACGGTAATTATAGGTGTATAGATTTAAGTATAAGTTTGAGTATTTTCTTTCTAAAATAAAAATCCCTGCATAGAGAGATTTTAAAAATTTTTAATTATCATCCTTTTTGAAACTATAATTTTTTATCTAGCTACAGTGTGAGATCTAGCGGAGGATATGAATAAAAAAAACGAACTATCGACAATGTCAACCTCTGATCTGCCTTTTAAAAGTTGCACCCTATATGAATTTAGGTGGCAGCTTACATAGCAAAATAACTTCTATATACAATACTTGAACATCCCAAATTATATAAATACAATTTGTATTCTAATGTGTTTCGGCGAAAATATTTTTACTTTTTCATCCTAAAGAACGATTTACTCCAGATTCTACCCTTCTTTATGATTGAAATGGTGAATGATTTTAGGAATAACCACTCGTGTATATAACCAAATAATAATAAAAAAGGTACCAGGAAGTATCCAGACAGTAAATGATTTTATTGACTCATCAAGAATAAGCTCATTAACAATATAGGTTATATAACAACTACAGAAAAAGCATAATAACATATTTTTAATATAATTTATTTTTAATTTCAACTTTCGACTTACTTCTTCATTGTAATTCAACTCATAATTATCGGTATTTATTAGCAAGGTAATAAGTGTCCCAAAAACACCTAATTTCCCGGTTTTGTCAGCAAGTATGACTAAAAAAGACAATACAATAATTATAGGTAAAAATACCAGAATACCTTTTATCTCTCTTTTCATTTTACACACCTCTATCTATGTCATACAATTATAATATATAATGCAAATTTAATGAAATGGAGTGGGAATTTTGATTGCAAACTTTAGAGATTTAGGTGGACTTACTGGTTATAATAATCAGATTATAAAAACAGGAAAAATTTTTAGGAGTTCCCAATTGAGTGGATTATCAAAAGAAGAAATGGATGATTTAATCCAGCTAGACATTAAAACAATTGTTGATTTCAGAAACAAATCTGAAAGAGAGCAAAATCCTGACGATCCTATTCCTAATGCAACATACGTATCTATTGATGTTCTTGATAATTCCAACGATTTAAGTCCAGATATAACTACCATAATGAATAATGCCAATCAAATAAACAAGCTTATGGATACAATCTATGCAAGTTTTGTTACGTCTGAAACTGCCAATAAAGGATACAGCAAATTTTTAGAATTAATTTTAAGTGATGAAGGAACTCCGCTTGTCTTTCACTGTACTTTTGGTAAAGATAGAACAGGGTATGGTGCAGCCCTTATTTTAAAAATATTAGGCGTATCTGAAAAAGATATTTTATCTAATTATATAGACAGCAATCAGGAGCTCAAACAATTCAATCAAGGACTTTTAGATCAATTAAAAAAAGCATATGGATTCTCTGATGAAAACATTCAGGAAATTACCCCTCTTTTGCAAGTCAATAGTAGTTATTTAGAGCATACTTTTTTAACAATCAAAAATGAATATCAGGATTTTGATTCTTATTTAGAAAAAGCATTGGACTTCGATCAATCAAAATTAACTCTATTTAGGAAAAAATTTTTAGTTGATGAGTAAAAGAATGGTCTTACATTAGAATTTGTTCTCCTTTACTAAACTAAACAAGGACCTAGAGAAATTTCTCTCTAGGTCCTTGTTGAATTAGTATACCTTTTTAAATTTTTTCCAACGAGTTCTTGTTTTTTTATTAGATAGCCAACACCTGCTGATAAATCATGGAAAAATAGTTCATCCTTTTTCCAACAGGCTATGATAGTCTGCCCAAAGACTACTTGATTTGTGTTCAATCTTTTTCCTTACATCCTTGAAATTCTTCAATCGTTGAATGATTATGTGCACTAATACCTTCTCTGGTTATCGTTTTCACAACTGTCAAGCCGATAATTTTTAAATCATGAAAGAAAGACATATGGGTCACATAATGGACATCTAGTTTCAATCTTTCTTCCCAGCTTATAAGATTACGACCACTAATTTGCGCTAGTCCCGTTAATCCTGGTTTTACCAAGTGTCTTTTCTGTTGTTCCAAAGTATACAAAGGTAAGTATTTCACTAACAAGGGTCTAGGGCCTACGATCGACATGTCTCCTTTAAAAATGTTCACCAGCTCGGGTAATTCGTCCAAGCTAGTTGATCTCAAAAATGAACCAAATCGTGTTAATCGTAAATCGTCTGGAAGTAGTTCTCCTTTTTCATCCGTTGTATGGAGCATGGTTCGAAACTTGTACATTTTAAATACTTTTCCGTCTTTTCCTGGCCGAGCTTGGCAAAATAGCACTGGACCTCCGCCTGTTCCCCAGATTGATAGGTATATTAAAAGAAGCAATGGGCTGAGTACTACAAGAGCGATTCCTGAAAAAATCACATCCAAAAAGCGTTTTAAAACCCTGCGATACCAGTTAGTCTTGATCATTTTTTTCACTCCTTTTTTCTTTTTCAGCTATTTTTTATGATGTTCGTTACTTCTGCTTTAATCGTTTGAACTAAATTAGAAGGAATGAATTTCAACTTCTTTGCTCCACAAGATTCATTCTATTTTGGACGACAGCATTCTTGTGGCGTTATTTTTGTAAATTTTTCGTGAGCTTCTTTTGAACACGTGAAAGTTCGGCTTCTGGGATCAACTGATAGGAACCACCATCAATCATCGCTCCTTCTCCTTGCATAAAGTCGCCTTCAATATTTACTAATGCAGAGTGATAATTTTGCTCAATATCTCTCATTTCTTCCAAAGTCAGATTAGTTTGCATATTTTCACCTAGTACATTCAAAATAGATTGGTACTTGGTCACGTTGGATATATTTAACAGTTTCTTGCTTATTGCCTCCAAAACAATTCGTTGTCGCTCTTGACGGCCGTAATCTCCATGAGGATCTTCTTTTCTCATCCGTGTATATTGTAAGGCCTCGACTCCACCCATTTCTAACTCGCCTACAGGATAATCAAAGCCAGCATAAGAAAATGCAGTTGGATTCATGACAGTTACTCCATTTAATACATCAACTAAATCTGATATTCCTTTCATATTCATCCAAATATAATAATTTATTGGAATGTCCAAGAGATTTTCAGTAGTGTTCATAGCCATTGCTGGACCACCAAAAGCATAGGCATGATTAATTTTATCTGGAAAATCTTTACCTATAATTTCTGTATAGGTATCACGCGGAATGCTCATAAGTAATGTCTCTTTCTTTTGTTGATTCACTGTTGCTACCATCATTGTATCTGAACGTCCAACTTCTGTCCGACCGAAATCTCCTGTATCTATGCCCATAATCAAGACTGAAAACGGCTTACCATTTACAATTTCATCTTCACCGTGATCGAATGATGAAGCTACTCGCATTTCAATTGGCACATCGTTATGGATTGTTTTTGATGTCTTTTTAACATCTAAATAAACTTTGCCAAGGCATGCTGCAGCGCCAATTACAATAATAAGAAGAAGAAAAAGTAAATACCACAAAACTGTTACCCACCATTTTCTTTTTTTTCGCCCATCTCTTTTCTTTCTTTTCATATCAAGTATCTCCTATTCAGTATCTAGTCAAATAGCCAAAACTTCTTGCGTGAAATTGGACGATGACCTTTTACCACAATCTGTTCGCCCTTTAAAACCTTTTCCGCATTAGTTTGCAATTCTTGTACTTTTATCGCTCCTATAGTTTGTTCAATAAATGCATAGGATTCTTTCAAATAAAAATCCCGATCTTGCCGACGATGAGCATCTGAAGCAAGCGTATGGATCAAGTTGTGATCCAGCATTTTACGAGCTATTTTTTGAATCCCTTTCCCATAAACGCCTAAAATGCTTGGTGCTGTTAGCTGTGTCAATGCGCCCAATTCAATAAAGGGAATCAGCTTATTGGGATCTCTAATGAAACCAAGATTACATTCGGGATGAACAATAATGGGGGTCATTCCTTGCCTGATCACTTTTTCAATCAACGTCAACGCATAAAATGGGACTTCATGTCTAGGAAATTCTAATAGAAAGTAATGATTTTGGGGGTCGATCAATTGAATTTTATTTGTTTCTATCTGATGCATCAGTTTACCCGTTAAATGTACCTCTTGCCCTGCAAATAAGGTTACTGGAAGATTCTGTTTGTCTAATTCATGCTGTAGCTGTTGCACCTGAGGCACGATTATTGAACGCGTATTAGGATATCGTAAAGTGTAATGTGGCGTACAAACTATTTGAAAAATCCCATCTTCTACTGCTTTTTTTGCCATTTCAAGTGACTCTTCCATTGTTTTTGGGCCATCATCTATTCCGGGTAGAATATGGCAATGCAAATCAATCATTCGCGTTACTCTCCTTTTCTAATCGTATATTAGAATTTCTTTGAAACTAGGATACGAGTATTCAGTCCTTAAAAGTGCTAAATATTATATCAAGTGAAGTCTTCAAATTTTTAAACTAAATAGCTACTGTTTTACATCTGTCTGCCATTTGTTGTTTATCCAAACACTTTTTTGCCTTTACCGAAAGCTCTATTTATTAGCCAGCAATACCCAAGCTTGTTGATAAAATTCATCTTGCTTTTGTTTACTTTCGACCATCTTTTTGAGCGTCTTCGTATTTTCAGCAGAGACACCAGATTTTAATTGTGCATGTTCATTAATCGTTCCATTAGCGGAAACGGCATCTTGATACAAATTTGTAAGAGCTGCTAAAATATAACATTTATCGCTTGCTTCCTCTAACAGCTGAACTTGCTGTTCTTTTTCAGTACTATTTTCGATCTTATCTACTTTCACTCGTTGCTGGCTCAACTCTGCCATTGTCACATCAGGTTTTAGAAAAATTTGTTTTTCATCCTTAAATAACGATGAAACCGATGTATCTGATTTTTCTAGTTTCTGTGTTACCTGATTAGAAGAAAGAACCGTCTGATTTCTTTTTTTGCTATAAAAAAGACCGCTGCTAACCGTCACAACCATAAATAAAGCTGATAGTATTACCGAAATCTTTTTGTAATTGACTTTCTTTTTCTGCTTCTTTCTTGAATCTTTACGCCTATATGACATCACCAAAAACTCCTTTGTATTTTGCGTTTCTTTTACGCTGTATCTTATATCCTAATCCTCCATCTACATTTAGTTCATCGGGTGGCAGCTACTCATCTATTTTAGTTGCAAGAACAGACTCGTAAAGCTCTTTATAAGTAGCTGCGACTGCCGACCAAGTAAATTGATCAGCCTGATTTTTCGTGTTTAGCGATAGCGCATCGTAGTGCGCCAACACTTCAGATATTTTATTTGCAACATCAAGCGTTGAATGAGGATTCGCCGCATAACCAACAAGTCCATCTTCAAAAAGTCCATCAATTCCTTGATTTTTAGTGTAAATGATCGGAGTATTTTGAAGCACCGATTCTATATAAAATAAGCCAAATGTTTCTTGGTAAGAAACCATGATCGAAATATCTGCTGCTTGAATTTCTTGAAGCAATCCATACTTATCCTTTCTTGGAATGATTTTGACAAAATCAAAGGATTTTAATTGCTTTAGCAAACGTTTTTGCGTCTTCTCTTTAGAAACCCCACCTACAATACGATATTCAAACTCCAGTCCCTCATTCACTCGTAGCTGTTCTAAGGCCTTGCAAACTGTCAGTTGATTTTTATTTTTATTAATCCAGGCTGCCGTCAAAACGGTAATTTTACCACCTGTTTTCAGTTGCTTAGGTACAGATCTTTCGTCAAAATAAATAGGATCGATCCCGTTTGTTATTACTATTGATTTTGCTTCTAACCGTGCGCTTAAAGCTTCTGATACGTAATTTTCAAAAAGATTTTTTTTGAGTGTTGGTGAGAGAAAGACGATTTTTGAAGCGTGAAGCAATATATCAAGCCCCAATTTTCGTAAATGAACCATGTATTTAAAAAAAATATTGATATCTGTCCCTCTAACCGCAACAAGGTATGGAATCTTTTTTTTCTGATAAGCCTTATACGCTATGTAGCCATTGGAAAATAAGGTATGAGCGTGAATAATATCAGGTGTTTTTTCTTCTAAATAAACCATAAAGTCATTCAATGCTTTCCCATGTTTCGCATGGAAAAAGTAGCGATCCCACTTGTGATAGACTTGCCGCACATCCACATACTCATCATACTTAGTATCAGCTTGACTAAAAGGTGTATACATATAGACTCGTTGCCCCACATCTAATTGAGCCAGATTGTCCACAATTGATTTATAAATAGTATTGTTGTAACCAGAATTCACATGAATTATGTTCAAAATTGTAACCTCTTTCTATTAAATAATAACTATCAGTTTTTTTCTTGCTCGCGTATTGGTGAAAGTACTGGCTCCCAAATCGTTCCATCACTTTCTTTTTTGAATAACACGATAATCAGCTGAATAAGTAGTTTAACAATTGATGCAATCGAAAACGCCCAAGTAAAACCAATTAAGCCATTACGCTGACTTAGTACAATCGATAGCCCCCCATAAAAGAATAAATAAACAAGTTGAATCGCCAATTGGTAATGGATAGAATATTTTTTTAAAATAAATGGATGCAACACGCTATAAATCACGTTTAATAAGATACCAATCGTTACAATAGGAATTAACGGTTTTGCTCCTTGCGCATAATTAGGATATAATATTCCGACTAAAAAACTGGATACGGTCGTCAAGACAAAGTAACTTGGAACCACGATTCCTAGCATAATTCCATATAAAGTCAACAATTTTTTTCTGGCATATCCAGTTGTTTGGTTGGTCGTATAAGAAAGAAGCACGCTCGACATTGGTGTAATCACCATTGTCAAGATTTTTGAAAGAGAGGAAGCGGCATAATAGATCCCCATACTAGCTGCTCCTAGTAGTGGTGTGATAATAAAACGATCCAGATAATTTGCAACATTTGCAAGTCCATTAGCTGTGCTTAATGAAAAAAATTCGCGCCAAACGTTAGCATCTATTTTTTTGGAAAAAGTCGTAAAGCATTCAATAAGCAACCTATTTTTAGAATACAACTGATAGAGAAGCCCACAAATTTCTCCAGCTAGAAAAATCCAGACCCAGCTTGACGTTAAATAAAAAATCATAAAGCCAAGTAAATAACCGAAAACCAAGCAAAAGTTTAGACATAAAATTTTATTGTAGGTGAGAGAAATTCGATAATGGACCGTTGTATAAGCCCTTAGATTTGCCAAACCAGTAAATAAAATAAATAAGAAAACTGTCATCTGTGAAAAAGCAGATCCGTAATAGACACTTAATCCAGCTATAATGATCAGTGAAGCAACCATATTTAATTGACTCAACAGAGTAAAATTCACGTTATCATGTTGTTTGAGCATTCGAATATTGCCCAAAGTATTCCCAAAAAATAAAATGATCATATTATTCATTCCATACATTGTAATGATTTGCCCAAACATTTCATCTGATAATTGCCTTGAAAGGTAAGGGAAAACAAAGAGTTGAATCACCGTCATCACTAGCATCACTGAAAGTAAATTTAGTAGAATATCCTGCATAATACCTTTATATTTCTGTAATTTTGCTATCATCTAACGGATTCCTTTCATTATTTTTCCTTATCCCATATTTTCTTATTGCTCTGCTCATTCACTGCTTGCCCTTATTTACCATAGTCTGAGCAACATCTTTTCTAAAATTCTCAGAAACTAAAATATAGGACGGATCCAGAGCCAGTCTATTCATCAATGATTTTTATAAACGGTTTTACCTGTTAGTTTGATCCAAAATGCTTCTAGCCTATGTAATATCGATAGCACCGTGTAGTTTTTCATTTTCAAAACAGATATATAGACTTTTTCTTTAGGTTTTAGATAAACATAGTTCACTTTTTTCAAGCAAGTTTGATAGGGTTTTGACTGTAATAATTGCTTCAGTTGTTTTTTGTTCGCTGATGTTTTAGTCATCTTCCAAAAAAAGTCATAATAAATATGAATGCCAATTAATCGTTTAATGATCAAAGCCTCTTCATAGATGCTTGGTTTGTCAAATTTTTGATGAAACAGTTCGATTTCTCGATACGCCTTTTCAAATTCCTCAATAATATTCGGATTATATCGATTCGTTACACTATCACCGTTCTTTCGATAATGATGAACTACCGTATCAATGAACATGATTTTTTTGGCATACTCGATAAAATATAGGTTAAAAAGGTTATCTTCCATTCGTATCAGCTGTTCATTAAAGAACAATTCATGTTCGATCACTACCGATCGCCGATACAATTTCCCATGATTTCCTGATGCTAAAAATTGTGGGTAATAGTCGGTAAAGCCTTTCCCATATAATTGCAGTTGTAAGCTTTGCCGTTGTTTTTTTGTGAACAGCTCATTAGGCTTGTCCCAAAATTTATTTTCAATTTGTCTGTTGGGAAAATGAATCATCATCGAAAATAAAAGACAATCGAGTGTTGGATTTTGATTGATCGTGGCACACATGCTCTCAATAGCCTCTAGTTCCAACCAATCATCTGCATCAAGAAAACATAAGAATTCACCTTTTGCTTTTTTAATTCCTAAATTTCGAGCAGTTGAAACACCACCATTTTCCTGATGATAAGCAAAACAATTGGTGTACCTAGCTGCAAATTGTTCACAGATTTCCCCTGCTTCATCCTGATAATCATTGTCATCAATTAACAAGATCTCAAAGGATAATGGATCAGCTGTTTGTTCAACTAAACTAGTGAGACATTCAATCAGATAAACTTTAGGTGTTTTATAAATAGGAACAATAATACTGACTATCGGTGAAACACTCACAAAAAATTCTCCTTTCCATGGCTTCTTTCTCTGTAATACAGCGAGAATTAAAACATATATAATTCTTTAGTTATCTAAAAATTTTTTAATACTTGTCACGACTCGGTTCAAATCCGCCTCTGTTGATTTTGTATCTGAAGGAAGGCATACACCCGAGCGAAATAGTGCTTCTGACACCTCACCGCCAAATACTTCATACCCAGAAAAAACTGGTTGTAAATGCATTGGTTTCCATATCGGTCGTGCTTCGATTCCTTCTTGCTCTAATGCTTCAATTAAAGGGAACGGAGACTTTCCATCGTTAAAATAAAAACAGCTCAACCAATAATTAGCATCTGCCCATTCATTCTCAGGCATAAAAGTTATTTCTGAATAGCCTTGTAACTGTTCTTTATAAAAGGCATAAATGGCTTTTTTCTTTTCCACTCGCGCACTTAACACTTTCAATTGACCACGACCAATGCCTGCAAGGACATTACTTAGGCGATAATTGTGTCCTACTTCACTATGCTGATAATGACGTGCTTCATCTCTAGCTTGAGTCGCCCAAAAGCGAACTTTTTCCATTCGCTCTTTATCATGACCTACGAGCATTCCTCCACCAGAAGTTGTTATAATTTTATTGCCATTAAATGAATAGATACCGTAATCACCAAGCGTTCCAGTTGCTTGTTCTTTATAGTAGCTACTTAAAGATTCCGCAGCATCTTCAATCAATACAACATCAAACTCTTGACACAGTGCCGCAATTTCTTGCATTTTTGCGGGTAAGCCATATAAATGAACGACCACGACGGCTTTCACACAAGGATACTTTTCTAAAGCTCTTCTTAAAAGGGATGGATCCATATTCCAACTATCCCAATCACTATCAATAAAAACGGGTGTTGCCCCTTGATAAATAATGGGGTTTACACTTGCCACAAAGGTAAGACTCTGGCATAACACAATATCTCCGACTCCCACCTCTGCGGCTTTTAATGCCATCTGTATCGCTGCAGTTCCTGATGAAAGTGCCACCGCATAATCTATATTTATTTCTTTTGCCAATTCTTTTTCAAACCCATCGACATTTTCACCTAAAGGCGCAATCCAGTTTGTTTCAAAGGCTTGTTTCACATAGTCTTGCTCATACCCCTCTTCACTCATATGTGGCGAGGATAATAAAATTTTCTTTTGCACTATTTTTTCTCCTTTCCAGTATCCAATATTTCTCCAATCACTACTTTGAATCTAAACACGCTGGTTCGTTTGTGTATTTACTGAGATAGAAATAAGCAAATAAAATGAAAACAAACAAGCCATGCGTTACTAAGAAAACAGACAAAAAGGCGGTATTCGTCAAATAAATATAGACGAAAACAATACCAAAGAATTGGGGTTGAACGTCCAAACTATTGAGATACGCAAAAAGCAGGACAATAAACAAGACAATCATGACCACGCCAAACATACCAAAACCCACATACCCTTCAGTGATAATACCTGCATTCGCATTGATATCTTTACCCATCACAGCATTTCCTAAAAAAATAGACAACGGAGTTCCTCCCAGCATGTCTTCAGTTAAGCCTAATCCAAGTGGGGAATGAGAGTAATAGGTATAATTATCTGTGAAATATTGGACATAGAGATTATTTAGATATGCGGGGACAAAAAAGACACGACGTGTAAACATATCAATGATCGTAATATTATCTGTAAAATAATAGATAATGAATCCAAACCAACCCACGACAGCCATCATCGCTGTCCAGATTTTTTGCTTAAACCAATAGTCGCCTGCATAAAATAGAAAAACTGCCAATAATCCCATAAAAACACTTTTTACTGCACCACAAAGATAGATGAATAAAATAAGGACGATTCCCAAAATAACATATCTGTATTTTTTTAACTCCATTGATTTTACGATGATATAGGGAATAAAAATACGAGACAAAGGGATAATCAAGTAGCCTACAATCGGTACCTTATTTGCTTTAAAGACTGCTCGTGTATCATAGACATCAATAAACAATAGATTTTTGAAATTTATGTACTTAAACGAAGCTAAGAAAATCGGAATGAACATGAGAATCGAGAGGATCACAAGTAACTTTAAACTATCCCCTTTAATTCGGTGAGGGATTAACTTTATTTGTCCAACTGAACCAAGGGGCAGTAAAATCAAGAGCAGAGAAATACCTATTAGAATTTTAAAATTTCCCTCAACGGTATATTGATAATAAATCGACTCTCCCACAAAAAACATGTAAAAAAAGATCCACCAAACTAAAGACATAAAAGGATTACGGATAGTAACACCCAAAATCAAAAAAATGAACGTTAAAAAGCTAATGATCACTACTTTATTTAACGAAAATACAGCTGAAAAACCCATGTAGTCAAACAGAGGACAAATAGCATAGCAATAACTAATATTGAATCCGATAATGATAAACACATGGATCATTATCGTTATACATTTTTTTAACATTTAAGCTGCTCCTCATAACTAGCTAGGCATTTCTGTCTACACTGATTTCAAAATTTTTTTATCAGAAAATATTCATCCGTTCATCTCATCCGCTTGATTCAAACTCTTCATGGATAGACATCGTTTTATCAAACAAGCTTTACACAAGGAACTGCTCCAAAACTGTTTGGCTAAGTTCCTAACTGTCTGAATGAAATACGACCGAATGATTTTTATAAATTCCAATAATGGAAATCACCTTGATTTTCTTTATAGATTCCTTTTACATCGACTAATACGCCTGATGGTTCTGCAAAAAATTGTTGCAGATCTTTTGACTGGAATTCACGATATACATCATGTCCGATCGCCACAATAAGACAATCTAACTCTCTTACTTCTGTTTCTGGTGTTAGCGTGATTCCATATTCTCTAGAGACTTCTGCTTGATCAGCCCAACAATCTGAAACCAAGATTTGTTCCACCCCATAGCTTTGTAAATGGGTGATGATGTCGACTACTTTCGTGTTACGGATATCTGGACAGTTTTCTTTAAAGGTCAATCCTAAAACCCCGATACGGGCTTTTTTTACGGAACAGTCCTTTTGAATCAAGCCTTTGATCGCAGCCTCTGCAATAAATTCTCCCATCCCATCATTCACTTTTCTTCCAGCAGCAATAATTTGACTATGATACCCTAATTTTTCAGCTTCTGAAATGAAATAATAAGGATCCACTCCAATACAATGTCCGCCAACTAAGCCAGGATAAAAAGTTAATGCATTCCATTTTGTGGCCATTGCTGCCAGTACATCATTTGTATCAATACTCATTTTGTCAAAGACCATCGCCAATTCATTCATAAAAGCAATATTGATATCTCTTTGACTATTTTCTACTACTTTCGCAGCTTCGGCGACCTTGATTGACGGAGCACGATGAACTCCAGCAGCAATCACTAATTCGTAAACATTAGCAATCGTATCTAATGTTTCATCATCACAACCAGAAACAATTTTTACAATCGAGTCCAACGTATGAACTTTATCCCCTGGATTAATTCGCTCTGGTGAATACCCCACAAAGAAATCCTTACCACAGATTAAATTAGATTTGGTTTCTAGAATGGGAATACAGATATCTTCTGTCGCTCCTGGGTAAACGGTCGATTCAAAAACTACGATATCACCTTTTTTTATGGCACATCCTAAAAGCTCGCAAGCTGATTTAATTGGAGTCAAGTCTGGATTTTTATCTACTGTAACAGGAGTTGGCACTGCAACAATATGAAATGAGGCCTTTTTTATATCTTTTTCATCGTTAGTAAAATGAATGGATGCAGCAGCAATGGCTGCTGCTCCAACTTCTTTTGTAGGGTCTATTCCGGAAAGATACTGTGCCACTTTCTCTTGATTTGTATCAAATCCAATAACATGTAACTTTTTTGAGAATGCGACAGCAAGAGGCATCCCTACATAGCCTAATCCAATAATTGAAATTGCCGTTTCATTTTCAATTAAATTTTTGTATGACGACATTTATTTCACTCCTATTAATTTTTATTCATACTATTTTCTGAACCTAGATTGACAATTCCCTTTAAACCTTCTAGGAACTGTTCATTCGTTTTTTGCCCATTAAAAAATAACTGATAGGCCTTAGCAGCAGCCTTTTTCTCTTGTTCCAATTGTGTATAATTGGTAAAATAGCCTTCAATTTCACGCGCCAATTGAGTCGAATCTTGATAATAACGGCCACACTGATGATCGGTCACGAATTTTTCCATCTCCCCTTCAACAGCTGTTAAGATTGGCAATGAAAAATACAAGTATTCACCAAATTTTGTTGGCGTATTCAGGCGAAAATTCATGCTATTGCGATAAGGGGCAATTCCTAAAGATGACGCTTGAAGTAAAGAAAAAACTTCTGTTTGTTCCACCCAGCCAGGAAAAATAACATTTTCAGGTGCCTCTTTCTTCAACCTTTCTAAATTTTCACCACCTCCGCACAAGACAAATTTAACTTGCTTCATGTGCGCTAACTTTTTGGCAGCTTGTATGATCGGTGTAAAATCGAATTGTCGGCCAAAGTTCCCTGTAAACGCCACAATAAACTCTTCTGTTTCTAAGCCCATTGGCGTCCAGTGCTTTTGAAAAATGGTTTGATTGTCTTGCAATTTGGCGTATTCTGGATACCCCATCCTCACCACTTGATCTTGACTAGTCTGTTTACGCTTGGCTAAGCTCAAACCATAATCTAAAAAACCTTGAGACAGCGCTACTAACCCAGCGGCTCCTTGATAGACACTTCGTACTTTCTTCTCAACTAACCAACGATGCACTTCTCCTATTGGCTTAAGTGGTTTTGGCATCACCTCTGAAAAAATAGCTGGCCACAAATCTCTAATGTCAATCACGTAAGGAATCTGCCACTCTCTTAACACTTTAGAGACTTCACAGAGTACCTCTAAAGGAGTGCTTCCAAGAACTACAATATCTGGTCTTTCTTTTTCTTGCTGGATTGCTTGAACGAATTTTTTAGCCGCTTCACGATGATATAGAATCCGAGCAAGAGACACATTTTTTTGATAACCTTTCACTTTCACCACAGATAATTGAAAATGATCATTTATCTCATATTTCACATGCTCTTCAGTCGTTCTTTGAATTTTCTGATAATGATCAAATGAGACTGAAAATAAATGCATATCTATACCTTGTGCTGAAGCATACAGCGCAAAATTCCCCATTCTCCTTAAACGTGTTTTGCTTTGCGGAAGAGGCAATGGCTCTCCTACATTAAAAATCCAGACTTTCATAGCTTCTCCTCAATTATTCCGATAGTTGTTTGTTGAAATGTATGTTTTTCTTTTTCCAATAAATCTGGAAGTGGCTGAGGTCTCTTTGACTTATGGAGCAATCTTGCTGGAACACCGACTGCTTTGCTGTTCACTTCAAGATCACGAATCACGACTGTTCCAGCGCCTGTAGTTACGTGGCTGGCAATTCGAATATTCTGAATGATTTGGGTTCCCATTCCTAAAGCTATATGATTTCTTAGTTGTACATACCCAGCTAATAAACAATTAGGAAAAAGCATATTGTACGAACCTAGCTGAACATCATGACCAATAGCACAGTTTAAATTGATCACATTAAAATCTTTAATTTCAATATCACCAGTCATTGTCACATGAGGCATCACAATATTGCCTTCCCCCATCTTCACATTAAAACCTGTCAGGACACTTGAATCCTTAATAGTAGGAAACGATAAAAATGGATTTTTTCGCAATCGTTCAACTATTCTTTGCCGCTGCTTTCCATCCGCAATTGCTACTGCCACCGCTAAAGGACGTTGCCACTTTTGTAAATATGATAAATTTCCAATCACAGGAAATCCAACGATTGTTTGCCCTTGTTTGGCTGAACTCTCATCGACAAATCCAACGATTTGATACTCTTCAATGTGACGTACTAGGAATGCCACTTCCTTACCTAATCCACCAGCACCGACAATCACAAGCTCTTTCAATTACTCACCTCATTTTGCTTTATTGACTCGATAAATTCGCAAATTCAACCATTTTTTGTATCAATTGATCACCATTCAATGCTTGAATATTTTCTAAAAAAGTACGGATTTCTGCCAATGAAAATCCACAGACATTTCCTATAAAAATCTTTTCAAATACTTGTTCCATGTTGCGCTCTTTGTCCACTAGTAATTCTTCGTAGAGTTTTTCGCCAGGGCGAATCCCTGTTTCTTGAATCGCAATTTGTTCTTGCGTATAGCCGCTTAACTGAATCATCTTACGTGCAAGTTCCACAATTTTTACCGGCTCTCCCATATCTAGAATAAAAACTTCTCCGCCCCGAGCCAAAGATCCAGACTGTAACACGAGTTTGCTTGCTTCTGGAATAGTCATAAAGTAACGAGTCATTCGAAAATCCGTTATAGTGATCGCTTCTCCTTGCTCAATTTGTTCTTGAAAGACAGGAATAACACTTCCTCTGGACCCCAAAACATTTCCAAAGCGAACGACAGAAAAACGAGTTTTACCTTCTTCATATAAGCCTGTCACGATCATTTCTGCGATTCTCTTACTAGCGCCCATGACATTTGTCGGCTTCACAGCCTTATCGGTTGAAATCATGACAAATGTTTGAACATTATGGTATTTCGCTGCTTCGGCAACATTTAACGTCCCATATACATTATTACGAAGTGCTTCTGTTGGATTTTTTTCCATCAAAGGAACATGTTTGTGTGCTGCCGCATGATAAACTAAATCTGGCTGATACTTTTCCATCACCTCAAACATTTGTTCACGATTCTGAACATCGGCAATCACAGGAGTTAAAATGGGCAGTGCGTTTTCTTTTATATGTACACGCAATTCACTATTAATTTGATAGATCGAATTTTCTCCATGCCCTAATAAGATGAGTTGTTTTGGTTGAAATCGGATGATTTGTCGACATATTTCGGAGCCAATTGAGCCACCAGCGCCTGTAACTAAAATACATTTATTATGTAATTGTTCCTGCAATCGTTGCAATTCCAACTGCACTTCTTCCCGACCAAGAAGATCGGCTATGTCAATTTTTTTCATTTTCGAGACCGTCAAATTTCCCCGTGCTACTTCCTCAATCGCAGGCATACTGTTGACCTCAACAGGTAAAGCGGCTAGCTCATGTAAAAGTGCATTAAGCTGTGGCGGTTTTAAAGAGGGAATTGCTAGGGTGATCATCTCTATGTGGTACTCGGAAATAATTTTCTCCAACGCTTTAGTCGTTCCCAGCACTTTGACCCCATTGAGCCAAACCTGCTGCTTATCCGGATGATCATCAATCAACCCGACCACTTTAATATCCGTACTGTTCGTAGACTGTTTAAAGCTATGAAGTAATAATTTACCTGCGCTTCCTGCCCCGATGATCAACGTTCTTTTATATTCTCCACAATAGCGCCGAGCGTAGGTTTCTTTTTTTTCAATCAAGAACCGCCAAATGAGTCGACTACTCATAATTCCAATCATCGAAATCATAAAAACTAAAAAAACAAATCGTCGACTGTATTCATAATTTATGTATTCAAAAATGGTTATGCTGATGATGGTGGCTAAGCCAAAAGTCAACGTGATATCCACTAATTCTTTTAGACCGGTATATCGATTTACTCGAATAAATAAATGAAATGCATAACCAAAAGCTAAGTACAAACTAATTGATAAGAGTAAAACTATTTTAAAAAATGCACCATGGACAGACACATACGGAGCGAGAAATAAGTAAGCAAATAGGTTGGCTATCACTATGAAACTAAAATCCGCTACAATAAGGATAAGTATTTTGATTTGTCTACTAAAAAACATGTTGTTCCTCCTTATCTAATAACCATATTGATAATAGTAATAATCGCCATTTTCTGCATGACCTCCGTTATAAACCGCGCCTAAAATATTCGCATCGGCTAAATCCAATAATTGTTTGGTTCTTCTAACCGCTCTTTTCTCAGAAATCTGTTCACGAACAATGATCAATGTACCATCTACTTTTTTAGAAACAATCAAGGCATCCGTCACCATCAAAACTGGTGGTACATCATAAATCACAAAATCATATTCTTCTCGGAATTTTGCAATCAACTCACTCATTCGATTTGAATTGAGTAGTTCAGTTGGATTATTTGGAATAAATCCGCTACATAAAATCGATAAATTTTTGACTTCTGACAATGAGACGATTATCTGTTCTACATCTGACTTAGATGTTGTTAATAGGTTGGTTAATCCAGGGGTTCTACTAAGTCCAAAAGTCTGATTAACCTTGGGTTTGCGTAGATCGGTATCCACCAATAACGTTTTAAAACCAGCTTTGGCCATGATGATCGCTAAATTAGAGCTTGTCGTAGTCTTTCCCTCTCCTTTTAAAGAAGAAGTTATGACAATATCTTTGATAGTCGCTTTTTCGCAGAGTGTCTCTAGATTGGTCCCCAACGTACGATATTGTTCCGTATAGGGTGAAAAATCATCATGATAGGTCACTAAATTGACTATCTTAGGATTTTGACTAATCCGTTTTTCAAATTTATCCATTTTTGTTTTTCTAGCCATTTATGTTCTCCTTCTATTCAAAATCGGTCATTTAGATCTCTTTTAGTTACGCCTGCTTCGCGCTTTTTTTAACCTTACAGCTTGTTCACTATTACTTCCATTGCTTTAAACCCTTGACTAGCATCCATTTCCGCAATTTGAGCTAAAACTAATAGATCCATCGACTCAATATCTAATTCACATTTAACCGTATCATCAAAAAATTCGATAGCTAAAGCGAGAACCGTGCCAAAAACGAAGCCTAAAAGCAGACCTGCCACCAGATGCAATTTACTATTTGGAGAACTCGGCTTCGTATCCGGCGTTGCCTCTGCAATCACCGTCAACTTATCGACCCCCATAACTTCGTCTGCTTTTTCTTTAAATACTTCTGCAGTTAAATTAGCTATTTTAGCAGCAACGTATGGGTTTTGAGCTTCAGCTTTTAGTGTCAACATTTGAGAATTGGAAGTATTGCTCAATGTCACCATATTACTCAGTTCTTTTTCAGTAAGAGTCCTCATCGGTGTGTCTTTCAATCGCTCATGTACTTCATGGGAAATCAAATTCCCTTTTTTCGCAAAATCTTTATAGGTATTGATAAACATTAAATTGACATTGATATCATTCACTGTTAGCGCTTCTCCATCTTCTGTTGAAGGTAATTTCACTAACATCTGAGCATCACTCTTATACATGGGGGTCACTATAAAAAAAGTATAAACTGCTGCAACACTTGTAAAAAGGAACATCGACACTAGAATTATCCAGATACTCTTTTTCACGATAACGATAAGTGAATACAAATCGATTTCCTTTGTTTCTTTCATGGCTTCCTCCCTCTAATTACTTCCATATTGATGTTATTTTTTCCCACCACTTTTGTGACTGTTGTTGTTCCAAATGATAGTTGTCCAATATACCCGCAAAATCCTCATCTACAATCTTGACGTCAGCTTGTGACAACAATTTTTGTATCACTTCAGAACGAACAACCTCATCTTTCACTTTTTTATCTAAAATAGATTGATCCAATTCTGTTTGATAATCCTCCAGCTTCTTGTTTGGATCGCTGGGTGTCAGCATTTGAATCACATAATACTGAGTCTGATTTACTAGTCCATTTTGCACAACTCCTGTAAGAACTGCTGAGCGTTCATCCTTTTTCAATTCGAAAGCAGATTGCTTCACGTTTTCAGGAAGAGCTTCCGATTCAGAATCAAAAGATAGGATTCCTTCAGCATCTGCACCATCGACAAGCGCTGCACTTTGCTTTGCATAAGAACTAATATTAGGCTGATTCTTACTCGCTGCAATTGCTTTTTCCGCTTGCTCTTTCGATTCAAACACAGCAATTTGCGCTTTTACCGTTGGATGATATGTTTGCCACGCTTGTTCACGTTCTGCCTGAGAAATGTTGGTCATAGCTTTCACGGCTTCATTCAGCGCTAATTCAGCTTTTATCTTGTTTTTCAATGTCGTTTCTGTTAGCCCTTCTTGTACTAAAACCTGAGCAAAGCTTTCACCATAGCTGTGTTTTGTTTCTTCATATGTATATTCGATATCTTTAGTATTAACATCTTTTCCATATGTATCTAGCGCAACTTTATCAATAATTTGTTCAATTAATTGCGCACGTAATTGTAGATTGTGACTGTTCTCTTGGATGAAATCTTGAACCGTGATATTTTCTCCATCAATTGTCACTAGACTTTGATCTTCTCTTTTTTGACAAGCACTCATGAAAAAAAGAGTTACTAACAACAGACAGCTAAGTAGTTTCATTTTCATTTAATTTTCTACTTTCCTTTCATTTTTAAGCAACACAAGTGAGGTTAAGCCAGAAGCATTTAACTCCGAGAAATAAGAGGGAATTTACGAAAATTACTCTTTAAATTTTTGTGAATTCCAACCTATTTCCGAAGGAGTTGCTCCTGCTCTCACCGTTTATACAGATTCCTTAAGGCTAAGATATAACTCTACGAATTATATCTTAGCCTCGATCTGTTACTTAATATGTTTGATTCAACTGTTTTTTTGTGCGTTGATCGATTTAATTATTTAGCAATAATTGTTGTACTTGGGTTATTTTGTACGCCATAAATTTGTACGCCGTAATCAAGAGTTAAGGTATCTCCGACTTTAGTATCGATAATCTTATTGTCTGGATTATCAACTTTACCCGTGCTAGAATAATTTTTCGCATAAATCTTGAAATCTCCTGTTTTTGCGTCAATATTCCCTGGTAAACTCGTAGTTGGTGTTGGCGTAATCGCCACCGTACGTGTTTGAATGTCATTTATCGCTAAACGTACATAGTTCGCACCATTCGGAACAGTTCCTGTAGTATAATCATCACCTGCTGTATACGAATCAACACTTGGCGCTGTATAAGGCTGAACTACTTTAATTCCTTCATACACATTGCCATCACTTCCAGTGAACACGACTTTGACTTGATCTTGGTTCTCTAACAAGAACGTTTTTTCGCCTTTGACAAAACGTGATTCAATTGCAAAATAACCTGTTTCATTGTCAGCTGTTCCTGAATAGCCTGTATCTTGCCATGTTTCTTCACCTGATTTTTTCAGATATAAGTTTAATTGATCCGTAGTAACACCCGTTGGTAAAAAGCCAACAACTTTTTGCTGATTCACCCCGACATAGTTTAGATCAAATGCAATAGGCGCTTTTTCTTTTTCGTAAACATTGAAATAAAATCTAGTTACCATTGAGTAATTTCCTGATTTAACAGTAATTCTATAGTAATCTGGGCCTAGTATTGTTGTGTTGATTCCAATTTTTTGAACTGTAAATTCAACCGTGTAGTCATCTCCGACACTCTCTCCATCTAGCTGAACATCGCTTACCCATTCCTTCATTTCAGCGGGGGTTGGATCCCACTTACCATCATAACGATTCTGTTCAATTTGCATTGGGGCATTATTTGGATATACCTGTGTCACAGTCAACTCTTTATCCGAAAATGATACTGGAATAGTTACCTCGGTCTCACTTCCTTGTGATTTAACGACTACAATATAATCATAGGTTCCAGATTTGCTACTATCCCATTCTGTTTTTAGTTCTACTGTGTAGTCATCTCCTACAGGATTATCATTATAAAGAACATTCGTTACCCAATCATTCATATTGGTTGGTTGTTGATCCCCAGTACTATACATGGGATCAGCTGGTGTTGCCGTTAGACCTTTTTCTACATTGTAATAAAATTCAGTTTCTGTGGAATATTTTCCCGATTTTACAGTAAGGCTAACATGATTTGCACCTATCTTTGTCGTATCAATTCCTGATGTATTTGTCGTAAATCCAACAGTGTAGTCATTGCCGACACTCTCTCCATCTAATTGAACAGCAGTTACCCAAGCGTTCATTTCGGCGGGAGTTGGACTCCAATTACCACCATGACTATCTTTAGTAATACTCATTGGTGAACTATCTGGATATACAGATGTAGCACTTAACGTTTTATCAACAATCGTAAAATTGATTCTTGTTTCATAAGATAAACCTCTGACTTCTGGTGTACTAACAGTGATTCTATAATAATCTGATCCTAACTTTGTTGTGTTAATCCCTGTTTTATTTACTGTAAATACCACAGTATAGTTGTCTCCCAGACTTTCACCGTCTAATTGAACATCGCTTACCCATTCTTTCATTTCAGCTTCTGTCGGGTTCCAATTACCACCATAGCTATCTTTGGTAATGAGCAATCGTGAATCAGCAGGATATACTTGCGTCCCACTTAATTCTTTATTAACAATTTTATAATTAAAACTTGTTTCGTAAGACAAACCTCTAACTTCGTTTGAACTAATCATAATCGTGTACTCATTTGTATCTAGCTTTGTTGTATTAATTCCTGACACTTCTTCTGTAAATGCAATGTTATAGTCATCCCCGATACTCTCTCCATTTACTTGAACGTCACTTACCCATTCTTTCATTTCAGCTTCTGTCGGATTCCAATTACCTTTATCACTATTTTCCGCGATTTGCATTGGTGCCGCTTTTGTGTATACTTGTGTCGCAGTCATCTTCTGATCAACGATTGTAAAGTAGAAACGTGTTACCATTGAGGCCCCACCTGATTCCACCGTAATTCGAAAATAATCGTTACCTACTTTTTTTGTATTAATTCCTAAATCATTTGCTGTAAAAACAACGGTATAATCATCTCCGACACTTTTCCCATTTAGTTGAACATCACTTACCCATTCTTTCATTTCAGCTTCTGTTGGATTCCAATTACCATTGTCACTATTTTTTGCAATGTGCATTGGCGCCGTATCAGGATATATTTGAGTTGCTGTAAGATTAGCCTCTTCCGCTCGAGAAGACTTAGTTACAGTTAAATCTTCAGATGAATCAGAAATAGTCTTTTCTTTATTGACATCTACAGACTTTTCTTCAGTCTCACTTTTTCTTGTTGCTTCTTCTTCAGCAGTCGATTTATTCTGCTCAGCTAAGGCAATTGTAGGCACAATCAAATTAGAGAACACCATCACTAATACTAGTAATCCATGGATCATTTTTTTCTTATTCAACTTTCTTTTCCTCCTGAAATTGCTTACTCTAATACAGTATTACACTTGCGTTTTAAGTAAAGTAGACTGTCTTATCAACGTCATAGATAAAGCTACTACCTTTTCTGTCTAATTTCGTCTCTTTACATTAATTTCATAGGACTTTGTATTTGCTCCATCCTAATGTAATAAAAATAATTTCTTTTGATAGCTTTAACTATTTACTATTTTTTGTCTACTCCATCGGCATCTACCCTATCTGATTAAGACTTACTTTTTACTAGAGGGTATACTACTAAATATGGATAAAATTCTATCGAATATCAGAGGACCCAATGTTGTTACACTAACCTTTAATGATGTAACATAGACCAAAAGTATAAAAGAAAGTAGTTGGGTACTCTTTACTAAAGGTGTCCTTTCATACGACATATTTAATAAACTACTTTTTATCAGCTAAAAAAGGCCCGAGCATAGGCATGTCTTTTGAGGAAGTGGATCATAGATATGAAATTTTTTTATCTGAAAAACTTCATATTCTGTGATTCTTCTTTTTGACAAGCACTTAAAACGAACAAAGTGAGCAATAAAAGACACCACTTAGGTAGTTGATTTTCATTTAATTTCTCCATCCCCTTTACTTTTAAGCAACACAAGAGAAGGGGAAAGGAAAAATCTCCCCTTCTATCTATTACTTAAGTCTGTTTGAACTATTTGATCCCTAAATTCTAATTTACTTAATCATTAGCAATGATTGTTGTACTTGGATTATTTTGTGCCCCATATATTTGTACTCCATAATCCAACGTTAACGTATCGCCTGCTTTAGTATCGATAATCTTATTACCTGGATTTTCAACTTTTCCAGTATCAGAGTAATTTTTCGCATACACTTTGAAGTCCCCTGTTTTTGCATCAATGTTTCCTGGTAAGCTTGTTCCTGGAGTCGGTGTCGTCGCTACCGTTCGTGTTAGCACATTGTTAATTGCCAAACGCACATAGTTTGCACCGTTGGGCACATTCCCTGTCGCGAACTCTTCACCTGCTGTATACTCATTAACTTCTGGTGCTGTATAAGGTTGCACGACTTTCACACCTTCATATGTGTTGCCATCATTGCCGGTAAAGACTACTTTGACTTGATCTTGGTTCTCTAGTAAGAAGCCTTGGCCACCTTTGACTAAACGCGACTCGATCGCAAAGTATCCTGTCTCTTCATCGGCTGTACCTGTATAACCACTATCTTTCCATTCGTTCTCGCCTGCTTTTTTCACATATAAGTTTAATTGGCTCGTTGTCACACCCGTTGGTAAAAAGCCAATCACTTTTTGCTGATTCACTCCCACGTAGTTTAGATCGAAGGAAATGGCCTCATTTTTCTTGTAGGTAATTTGATACGTTGTCGCACTTTGCGGACGGAAACCAGTCGCTTTTGAATCATCCACTAAGGTATACCCAGGGATCACTTTCACTTCTGCGTTGTACGCATCCCCTGTTTTCCCACCAGTAATTCCAGTTGCTTGGGCGATTTGTTCCCCTGTTGCTTCATCTACATATTGAATCGTTAATTTCGACGCAGCTTTTCCAACATATTCAAACACAACTGTTTGAGGCTCATCTGTAATTGTAAAGGTGCGCACTTCATCACCGATCAAATCATAGCCACTTGGTTTTTTCGCTGTCTCATTAAAGCTCTGACCGACTTTACCATTCAATGTTTTCGCAGCTGCGATCTCATTGCCTTCTTGATTGATATATTTAACAGTGATGGGTTCACCGCGTCCAGCTTCATACACATACGTGACGGTTTGAGCATCCATTGAGAAAGTACCATTGGCATTATTTGGTGTTGTCTTTAAGGTATAGTATGGAAATTCTTTCGCTTCTGTTGTGTAGCCTTTACCAAATAAGCCTGTTAAGGTATCTGATGCTAACTCATTCCCAGCTGTATCCACATATTTCACCGTGACTGGTGCTGCTTCTTTGGCTTGGTATTGATACGTAATAGTTTGGGGGCTCATCGTGAACTTGCCGCTAACTGGCGCGCTATCTTTTCCTAATCCTGTGAATTCATACCCAGTAAAGGCTTTTTCTTCTGTGCTATAGGGCTCATTAAACTTACCGTCTAACGTTACTGAATCAAGCAAACCGCCTTCTTGATCCACGTAGTTGACTGTGATCGTGCCTGCTTCTTGTGCAGTGTAGACATATGTCACCGTTTGGGGGTTCATCGTGAATTCACCACTTTGATTTTCAGGTGTTTTAGTTAAACGATAGCCTTCAATTGCTTTGGAATTAGTTTCAAAAATGGTGCCGAATTTGCCGTTTAAGGTATCCGACTTGGCTAATTCTTTGCCAGCTTCATCTTCATAGGTCACAGTGACCGGTGCTCCGTCAAGACGTGTGTATACATAAGTAACTTTTTGGATTTTGTCTTGATCAAAGGTCCCATTAGCATTGTTTGGCGTTGTTTTTAATTCAAACCCTTCAATAGTTGGTGCCGATGTTTCATAAGCTGTACCATGTAAGCCAGTTAAAACTTTGGCATCTGTAATAGCGTTACCGTCTTCGTCCAGGTACTCAACTAATACTTCTCCGGGCAATAATTTTCTATACACATAGTCAAGAGTTTGCGGATTATCTCCAAAAACGCCCGTCTCTTTCTCTGGGGTATCGATCACTTCATAACCTGGGATGTTTTTCGAGCTTGCCGTCCAAGCATCTCCCCACAGACCGTTCAACGTCTCACTATCCAGTAAAGCACCTTCAGTATCTTTATAGTTCACTGTGACTGGCGCCCCGGCAATCCGCTCGTACACATAGGTAACGGTTTGATCGGTCCTTGTAAAGACGCCATCGGCATTCCCTTGAATTTCTTTGACTTGATAGCCTGGAATCACTTTTGGTGTTGTGGTGTAAACTTCATCTATTTTAAGTCCAATCAACGTGTCACTTGACGCCAACGACATACCGCTCTCATCAATATAATTGACTGTCACTTGCCCTATTTTCTCCTCCCAAACGTATGTCCCAGCATCCTTAGCACCATTATATTTTTCCATAAAGTCTTCGCTTGAGTTGAATACCTTCGAACGATTGTCCTCATTAATCCATCTTCCTGTATAAATACTAGTAGTAGGGATAGCAGGCAAGTCGGGATTATTTGTAGTCTTATTGTATTTGAAATCAACTTTCGGTCCTAAAGTTAGTTTTTCCAATTTTGTTAGACCGCTAAACATGCCTCGAGTACCAGTATTATTCAAGTTTGACATATCAAATGAAGACAAATCGAGCTCTGTCACTGAAGTGCCACTAAATAAACTTCCCATATTTGTTACCTTAGAAGTATCCAACTGATTGATATTAATATTTTTTAGAGAGCTAGTACCCATAAACATCCTACTCATATTGTATAAATTAGGCGCAGTCCATTTCAAATTTATAGTTTCTATGGATGGACTTTGGTAAAACAGAGAACTTGCATCGGTTAATTTGGGGAAATCTAAGTCCTCAAATCCAATTAATTCAGTCACCTTAGACCCACTAAATAGTTGATCAATTCTTTCGACATTACTCATATCAGCACCGGTAAAATCAACCGAATTAAGCTGTGTGAATAAGCCTGAAGTAGATCCACTAAAAAGGGTAGCACTATATTTTGGAAATAAAACTTTCCCTTCAAATATGATTTTTTTTACACTAGTTTTTTTTATTAAAGAATTATTATCAACATACTCCCCAGAACTAAAGTTGATTGTTCCAGTTTTGACTACTAAAACCCCATCACTGTCTATAGTTACCGGGCTAGTTCCCCATTTACTTGTTTGTACAATCGTTGCTCGACTAGAAGAATTTTGCCCTTTCTCCTCATTGACTGTTCTTGGTTCATTCGTTGTCTCTGCGAATGCTAACAACGGTGTTGCGACATTTGATAATACTAGCGTTGATAGTACTAACACATTTGCTAAGTGTTTCTTTTTCAATTTGTGTTTCCTCCAGTTTTATACGTTATTTTTTGGTGCGATGTTACACTTACGTATCGAAAAAAAAGGAATGGTACCGTTCATTACTCTTATCTGCGAGTCCCTTTAGATCGATTAATCGGGCAAAACTATTTTTCTTTATTTCAAACCTCAATTTGAGGTAACATCCTTGAATTAATAAATCGTGCAACTAATCACATATGTCTATTAGTCCACATGATTGCTCATTTTATTAATAGTTGTTTCATTCTTAAGTACTTGGTCTGCATGATCAAAGCAAACATTACTTTATTTAAGTAATAAAATATACTTTAATGTACTTTGTTCTTCATCTTTACTATGTGATATTTTAGTCTGAATTTTTGTTTCCGTAGCAAAATTAACGCTTATTCACTATCTAAGAATTAAATCTATCGTTGAATTTATGTTACGTACCGGACTAATCCCCCTAAGATGTACTTAAATCTTCAATCAATTGGTTAAACGGCAAGTAATATTTCGGGGATGAGCGCAATCGCTAGAGCAATAAATCATTCGTTTTTTCTCTAAATCTCCTTAGCTTTAACAACCATCCACTCCCTCTCTGTTTGGTAGACTAGTATTATAGACATTTCTTGATTTTTGTAAAAATAAGAATTAGGTCGGACCATTTAAAAAGGCATTTTTATTGAGTGAACAATACCTAAAAAACGCAAATAAAAAAATAATTAACGTTATTTAACCGAAAAAGAATAAAGATCACTTCGGAAAAACATTGAATAATAGGTGTTTATTTTGATTTTTTTAATTAAAAAACAATATATACATTTTTATCCGTTATTTATTTATTTTAGTAGAATAACATATTTTCAACTCATTTTCTTTTTTTTTTTTTACAAAAAAACAGACAAAAAAAATCATTTATGATTGAATTTGAATTATATAAGCTATGGATACCTAAAAATACTCTACTATCAGTATTTAAGCTTCTTTATCCATCCTCTATACTTTTAGTATATCTGAAAAAAAAAAGAGCATTTAAAAATAGTTGTCGAATAAACAGACAATTATTTTAAATGATCTTTTTTTAACTATAGACTGAGTTTTTTTATTCATAGAAAAAATTTGACCCCTCTGCTAAAGGAGAAAGAGTCTATGAAAAATGATGGACGTCAGGACGGAAGATACTTAAAATGTATACAGAGGATAAATCGATAGAACTCGTAATAGTAAATTTTGGTAACCTAATATCCTGATTCTAGCGACTTAATTTTAAAGGTAATTTATTATACAAAGAAAATAGGATAGAGAGTACCTCTATCCTACAGCAATTTTTAGATTGTATTAATAAGATGTATGCTAACAAAGTAAAATTACTAAGCTATGTCTTCCATGGAAAATCATAGTGTTTTTTTAATATTTCGAATTTGGCATCTTTATTTTCGATCTTACTATAATCATCATAGGAATATTTTTTTACAGTCAATGTTTGTAAGTTTATCGAATAATATTCATTTGTATTTTCTTCTAAAAGAAGCGCATAACTCGAATCAAAATTTAATTTATTAAAGTATCCATGATACATTTCAGAGGTATTGCCCTCAATTATTAGAACATCAGACTTTGCTGAAGTTCTATCCAAGTGTACCTTATCAGATATCTTAATAGTATGCCCCGTACTAGTAGCACCTATCTCGATAGTATTTGGGGGAACTACTGAATAATAAAAATTAATAATACTATCTTTAAAGACATACAAAACACATATTGTTATGAATAGAATAAATGGTAGTATAAATTTTTTCATGATTATATTATATAGCCTTTATCCAGAATAAACAATACTAATGTTAAATGGTTTAATCAAACGTAATGTTTGCATTGCAACACAGTAATTATTACCAAAACCAACAGCAATGTTATTATAATTCCCCCAAGCGAAATCAAATACATCACTAACAGTTACAGTATATGCATATCCCCCATTAGAACGTTGAACATAATTAACAGTATAACTAACCTTATGCAGAGCTGTGTATAAGTCTCCTGATGTAAATGCATGAGAACCACCTTGTGTATATGTTTTTTTACCAAGACCATTCCGTTTAAAATCACTATAGGTATGTCTTATAATTTCTGAACCTACTTGGTTTGCTCATGCATCATTTCTAGATACATAAGTACGAGGAGCGGGTGACAGCGGACTAGGCACTCTTGCGTGTTGCATATAAGTTGCAGTCATTCGGGCTCCCCTATTCAACACCAATAAAACTCCTGCTTGATAAGCTCTTTCGGCTGCCTCTACAGGGCTTAAACGAGATTGTATTCTAGGATTATCATCATTATTTTCCTTGTTAAACTGCGATACTTTATCCTGCAATTCTTTTTCCATCTCCGAGTCCATAGTTTGCTTTTGTTCTATAGAATCTGTGATATATGAATTGAATTCTTCATCAGTAATATCATCTCTTATTTCCAAATTTTCAATGAGTGTTGCTACATATTCTTTATTGGCTGTGGACTTAATTTCAAATGAACTAATTAAGTCTTTATTTTCTTGAGATAATACTCTTTTTACATCAGCAATTTCTTCTATCGCATATTCTGGTCTTTCTTTCGTAATTTCATTTATTATTTCCTCATTACTTATATTTTCTGCATAGCTAGATTCCATACTTAATGAAATCCCCAATGTTAAAACGCCAAACATTAACATACCTAAACAAATTTTTCTCATAAAAAGATCCTTTCTTTACCTATTATTTTAATAATTATTTGAAAATAAAATTCAACATATAGTTCCATTTAAAGTCAATAGTATTTTAAAAATGAGTCAAAAAAATTGTAGGCTATAGAGAAATAGCAATTCTAAACTGATAAAAAATATATATTTCCAAAAGAAGACATTAGTCTCATAGTTTGTAACTATTTGCCACAATAGACGAATACACCTGAGTAACTAGCTGTTTTTTTCAATATAATATAAATTCGAGTCATTAATCTGCGCAATTTGAAAAGAAAGATAACACAGTAAGAAAAGTAAACTATACCTCACCGGACAACTCGTAACCAAAAATATTCTATAATTAGAACTCAATATTTGAGTAGAAAATTCATTTAAAAAAATCTAACGTAACTTACTTATTTCCAAGTTATTAAATACACTGTGTTCTTCACCAGATGTACTTTCTTTAAAAATTATTTCTTTTTTAACTCTTACCTATCAAGAATTTCTTTCTACTTTGTACTACTCTGATTAAACCAAATAAGGCCAGGAGATAACTCGTAGAGTTATCTCCTGGCCTTAAGGAATCTGAATAAAAGGTGGGAGCAGAAGCAACACTTCTGTCCCAATCTCTTGATGAATTAGTGTAACTGTTTAAATTTTTTTGACTATATCCATTTTTTCCAACTAATTCAATACGTCATTTCATATTATAGTTTCGGCACTTCTGATAAAGTCCATTGGATCGTTCCTACATAATCCCCAAGAGTATTTCCCGTACTCATTGATGCTGGATTATAAATTAGCTTCACACCATTTGACTTATCTGTTTCTCCCCATTCTGAAGAAATATTCACACTGCCTTTTTTTGTTCCATTTTCAATAATAGAATCTGATTCGCTCAACATTATTGAATTTTCACCATTGTTGTTATTATATTTCAAGGCGTTTGGCATAATCATGTTCGTGGTATCATTCGTCATTGATTTTGTCACCTTTGCAGATAAAACCCAGCCAGTCGTTTTAGAAGACCTTGTGTCTAATACTGTTAAGTCATTATCTATAGTTGGATTATCAACGGTTTGCACATCACTCGATACCTTTAAGGAACCAAAATCGATTGTTTGTGGCGTCGAGGTTATTTTTAGCACCCCATCAAATGTATAGGTTGCTGTATCCCCTTTTCCCGAAATAGTGATCGTTGTCATATCAGGTGATTTAATTAATTGATGGTTCGAGGTAGTTAAATCATTGATTACCTTTTGAACGTCACTATTTTTATTTAGGTCTATTGCTGTTCCTACTGGAGCTTCTATAACAATAGGAGCATGCAGTTGATTGTCATCTAGATCAACAAAATTGATCGTCAATGACGTGTCTAAAATAACATCTGTTGTAACAGTATTTGACTCTTTCTCAAAGATACTCCCTACATCATCTTTTCCAGTGGCCTTTGCTGTATTACTAATCGTAGTTAAAAGATTCGTTCTATTAACTTTCGCTTTGAATGTAATCGTAGCAATATTTTCACCAGAAGCCGTTTTTGGTAGAATCGTTCCTAGAGGTACTGTTAATTTACGAGAAACTTTTTCATAGGTGGCATTGCTAACTGAAGTGCCATTGACCTTGACATCTGCTGTTGCTGGATCATAATCTAATCCTTCATCCACAATATCTGTCAGATTAACATCCTTCCAATTAATACCACTACCGGCTATTTCATCATTCGAAACGTTTATTGTAAAGGTAAGTGTGCTTCCTACTCCTATTTTATCCGTATCTGATGAAAAACTTTTCGCTACAGTCGCTTGAGTAATCACACCTTTTTCTACAACATAAACAGTTGCAGGGGCAAATTCAGCATCTCTGTATGTTGTTTTATTGATTGGATTTCGATTACTATTCCCTATGCGAGTATTTTCTAGCCCTACTGTATTGAAATCAGCTGGTAATTCTGATGTATTCTCCAAATAAATACGAACTTTGTCCCCAATTTTATATTTATTTGCTAAATCAAAATGCCAATTCCCAGAAGCATCAGCTTTTCCTGCTTCTTGAATAGCCCCATCATTGACTTGAATGTAAACATTAGCATTTTCTTGAATCCCAGAAGCAGTTAATTCAGAGTCAACATCTGTTATTTTCCCTTTCGTTAACTGGATTGGATCTGGCGGTGACACTAGAAGTACTTTAGTGCTTGATTCATCTGCAGTTCTGTAAGGAATCATTTGGCCATTGCCATTGTCGATTTTAGAAGCAATCCCAGTTACATCATCATTGCCAATTTGGAATCCTGGTATCTTATGATTTTCTTTTGTCCACGTTACATAATTATCTGAGCCACTGTACCCTGTATACGTATTTCCTAATGTATCCGTAAATGCAATTTGTGCTATTCGATTTGCATCTGCGTATACATTATTCATTATCGCATCCCCATTAGGATCAAATGGATTAGACCCACCGGCAGCTACTTGACCTAATAAGACTTTTGCTTTTTGACTATAATCTGCTGTGGTCACATAATCCCATTGAATTTCAGGAACAGAATTTAAACCATTGATACGTCGATATTGATTTCGTACGAATGTATTTTGTAACCCACTATTGGAACTAGTTGCTTTAGCAGCATTTGAGTTACTATTAATACTAAATGTCTCTACATTTGGATACGTCAAATCTGGCGCAGCTGTTGTAGCTGTTGCTGTCTTCCATAACGAAATATCAGATGAATTAACATTAAAATTAAACGTACCACTCGTATTAAACCCTAACGCTCCAGCAGATGCTAAATTTGTTATGTCAAAACTGTCAGGATTATTAATAGTAACAGTTGCATTTGAACTACTACGATTAGGGGCGTAATAGCCAATAACACCTGAATAACCACTAGTATTTCTAGAATTATTTCCGACAATATTGACATTACTGTCTTTATTAAATTCAACTGAAATATTGTTAGGAGTAGAATTTGTTCCTCCGTTTGTACTATTTGACGAACCTAAAGCAATAGTTGGAGAATTAGTACTTCTTGAAAGTAAATTCACAGTAGAATTGTTTTGTGCTATAAATTTCGCATTATCTACGTTAAAACTTACAGCTGAACCAGCAACATTTGCATTAAATGTCGCACTTTCTCCAACATTTATCTCATCAAAAAATTCATAAATCGCAGGATATCCTGTTCCAGTATTCGTATTGTGTAAATAAACGAATGAACCTTGTCCAACTTCAAATTTTCTGCTACCAGTAGAATTTGGATCACTTGCTTTTAACGTATTATCGATAAACCAGATCGTTGAATAGTTGTAGGCTGCTATTTCACCTCTATAATACGTATGCGGATCAATATCTATCCCACCTGCATAAAAATTTTCAGCTCCAGTGACAATTTGATTATATCCCCACATACTAATTTGAGCACGATTTCCACCAATTAATCGTCCACCTACTCGTTGATTTGATGTAGGTCTACTTGAATCATAAGGAGTGGTTACATTTCCTACTCGATAGCGCCATAATCCTCTTTGTACACCATAACCAGCGCCCGGTCCCCATTCTCCATTCCCATTAATAAAAGACCAAGCAGTTGATAAATTACCTTCTAAAGCACCTACAGAAGAGTTGTTGATAATACTAATATCATGCATATGAAAAACAGGAACATCTGAAAAGTTTTTAGTAAATACGTCCAAACTTCTTAAAGTATCAAAATTCAAAGAACCATTGGTCATAGTCAATGTATAGTTATTTCCATCTAATTCTAATGATTCTGTTCTATTTAGTCCAATAGCCGTATTATATGTGATATTGGCGGTCAATATAATTTTAGAAACGGTATTGTCTTGAAACGCTGCCCTAAAATCTGCCCATGTCCCGACACTTTTAACATTAGTTTCTGGCCTAAAATTGTATTTTTTATTCCATGCATCATTTTGTGTTGCATTTAATGTAGAAAATTTACTTTGATAAGTCGTTTTCGTCATTGCGCCAGTAATTTTATCATTTTCTAGTGATCCAGCGCTCGGACTAATCGAACCAGATACAGTTTCAGCTGATTCCTGATCTGCTTTTATTTTACTAGTTGTTACATAAGTAAACAAAATAGATAAGCTCATACAAATAAACACTGTAGCTATTACTATTTTTTTTATTTTTTTCATTTAATTCTTCCCTCCTAATTTATTTATACAAAAAGTCGTAGGAAGTTAATTGAATATAGTTGACTTTCAAAAATTACTATGAATAATATTCTTGTTCTATTTCTTTGTCTTCTATATTTTTACTACACTTAAATAACATGAACCATTAAAAATACTACTTATTTATCCGACAACTTACTTCCTATTCTTTAAAGAGGCTAGGACATAACTCTTCGAGTTATATCCTAGCCTTAAGGAATTCGAATAAACGGCAGGAGCATAAGCACCGCCTTCTCTCCCAAGCTTAAAATCATCTATAAATAGTGATTAAATTAAGCACCTGGTGTAGCTTCTGGCTCAGTCGGTGTAGCTGGTGTAGCTGCAATTGTCCATGTCACAGTTGAAGTATAGTCACCTAATGTCATTGACGCTACTGTTGCTTGAGGAACAGTTAGTGTAACGGATGAACCAGTTGTGTCAGTTCCAGCTGGCGTAACGCTTGTTCCAATTACAGCATTCGATGCATCGTAATCAGCACTTTGGCCGAATTCCATTACATACGTACCTGCACCTTTACCTTTAGCTGCATTTACTACAGTTACTGCACTTCCATCTTCACCTAATGTGAATGCTGAAGAATCAAATGCAGGAGCGATGTCTTTATTGATTGATTTTGTTTCAATCAACGAATTAGTATAACTAATTGTTGCACCACCTAATTTTTTAGAACCATCAGCAAGCGCGAATTGTTTTGTCATCGCTGCAGTGATTGTATAGCCTTCGTTTGTACCTCGGATATCAGACCAAGAAACTAATGCACCACGTTTTTTATCAGAAGGTTTTCCTTCGCTATCTAAAAGTGTAATTGCCGCCGCATTATTTTTAAGCTGAGCATTACCTGTTTTAATCGTTCCAAATTCTAGATCTGTTGTATTTGTGATCGCTAATGGTCCAGTTTCTCCTGGTTTTACTCCTGGTGTACTTGGATCAATATCTGGTCCTTGATCTGGATTTTCTGGATCAACGATTGGATCTTCAGGTTTTGCTTCCCCTACTTCAACTTTTACGTGACCATTTGATTCTGCAGCATTAACAGCGCTTGGTGCTACAAGACCCAGTGCCAATGCAGATAATAATGTGATAGAGCTTAAACTTCTTAATTTCATTTTGTTTTCCTCCTTGGAAAAAAGTTATTTATACAAAAGAGAGATTCTCTGATGCCGATATTAAGTTGGACCTGCAAGCAATGTCCATGTTAAAGTTGTTGAATATTCAACAGGATAAATTTTTGTCTCTTTAGGAATAGTTAAAGAGATGGCCGAATTTTTAAATTGCGGCTTGTTATACGCTTCGTTTATTAATTGATTTCCCTTCGCATCTTTTAAAGGCGTAAGCGTAGGTTTTTGGCCTTGCTTATTTTCTTTAGAAGCGCCAAATGCGATTGTCCAAGAACCTTTTCCCTCATTCTTACCAGCGGAAGCAATGGTATAGGCTGTATTAAATGCATCTACAGAAACAGAATCTCTTGTAACCAAAGGTGTTTGACCTGTTCCATTAGTATTCGCCCATCCATTATCAAAAGATAATACAGCACCTTTTAATTCTTGGTTACTAAGATCTTGAATAATTGAATTATGGAATTGATTTTTTTGAGTCAACTGTAATTGCCAACCATCATCTGGACGAAAATCAGATACTTGAATGTAGTATCCACGTGCTGAAGTATCATCTAAAAATAATTGAGCTAATGAATTAAATTTTCTATCTTTAGCATTCAAATCCTCAGAACCAAAATTCAAAGAAGAAATATAATCAATTCGCAATGCCCCAGTAGTTGATGGTCCTTGTCCTGGATTTACAATATTTTGAGGATTTTCAGGATCAATAATACCAGAAGTACCCGAGTCCTCAACTGAAACTCTGCCATTTTCCTCAGCAGCAAAAGCTGGGACTGAATTGATTGTAAGAAGAACTAATAAGAAAAGAACAGATTGAATTTTATTCCTCATTATTAGACCTCCTTTTTTTCAAAAACCATACAAATAAAATACCTATACCAAGAATTAAAACACCTAAGAGTATAATGAATCGGCTGGCTTTTTCACCTGTATTAGGAAAAAGTCCCTGTGGTTTCTTGTGCGGCGTACTTGAATTTGAATCACTTGATGCCTTGCTGTCGGTACTACTGGTACTGCTAGTATCATAGAAAATAATTTTCCCATCAACATCTGCTTGTCCACCATTATCAGCAGTGGCAACAGTAGGAATAAAAATGGCGATACATAAAATACATAGTAATACTACTTTTTTTATCAAATTTAACACCCCTTTACTTTTCTAAATAATTGAAAAATTACTTTTTAATACCCCTTTGATATCAGAACTCTCTATTAGACCATATCTGCGGCTATCATTTTTAAAAAAACGATTATCGTTTAGAACTAAATACTGATTGTTCGGGATTTCCATTTTGTTACTAAGATCATATAGCGTAAAATCTTCTGTAAAAAAACCTCCCGCCAATTCGCTTTCACCAATTTCTTTACGAATAAATAGCTCTGTTTGTTCTTTCCCATCTACATATAGGATGTCATTTTTATACCGTATATTTTCTCCAGGCAATCCAATAACTCTTCGAATTGAATAGGTAGAATTTTGTTTCAGCAAAACAATGTCGAATCTTTTTAACTCATGATCTCCTTTTTCAAAAAGAACAATATCATTAAGACTCAACGATGGACTCATTGAATACTCTCCAACTCTTTTTACTGAAAATTTAATATTAAATAAACAAAGAAAAATAAGAATAGAGATTGTTAAAATAGATACGACTCGAATCATCAACTTCATTTCTAGTCCTTCTCTTTTGCACCGTTTTCTAAAGAATTTGCATTGATTTTATAAAATTCAAACGCTTTGTTCTCACTATCTTTAACTCTTGCTAATTCAGCTTTATAGGATTCTAATACGTTATTTTTATTGCCGTAAAAAGAATTCATATCTCTTGTTGCATTCATCCCTAATTGCCCAACCATGCTATAATACTTATTGATCAATCTCTGCCCTTCCTTCGTATTCGAAGTATCTGCTTGCTTATTTGAATAAGTGGCCATTGATAAAGCTAAGTACTTGATATTTTGTTTGCTTGACTCTTCATCTTCAGAAACAGAAGCTTTTTCTATTTCTTTAGAAAAGTCATCCACTAAAAAATACCCTCGAACAATCGAATCGGAATCTAAAGATGCAACATTAATTGTTTGATAATAAATAAAACCAAATAATCCAGATAATACAACTATCTCTAAAATAGATAATAAAATTACTTGATTCCGTTGCTTTCTCACTTTTCTTTCTAACTGAGCTCTTCTTTTCTTAAATCTTTTTTTATTTTTCTTCTTCTTTTGTAAAAAAATGTTCAATTTTTTTTTTTTCAAAATCACTAATACTATGCTAAGAATCCATAAAAAGAATAATATTAACGCTGTAGTAATTAATGTTACTTGAATCATTTGAGAAATCTTCATACGTCAGACTTCGACTTTCTTTTTTTCTTTTGAACGTTGTTCACCTTTTTTTTCTTTTGCGCTTTATTCGCTCTTTTTTTCTTTTTCACAAAAAAATAATAAACAGCTGTAACGATACCAACAATAACTATAAAACCTGTAACGATCGCTAGGATCAACTTCCAGTCAACGCTCTCTTGTGTTAATGCTGAATTTTTTTCATTGTATTTATCTGCATCTTTTTTTGTGATTTCAAATTCTTCTTCCCAATTCCAAGATTGACTACCGATCAGAGCATTTACTCTAGCTACGTACTTTCCTGGTACCATATCCTCATTATTCATTGATATCGGAAAATCAAAATAGCTATTCGGTGCCATTTCAATTCCTGTTTGTCGCGCTTCATACAGAATTTCTTTACTACCTGATTTAGATATTTGAGCTTCCAATGTCATGTTTGCTTCATATATAGGGACACTATTTGCTATCCGAGTAAAAATAGTATTATTATAATTTCGGTCTGCTGCATATGTCTTTCGGTACGCTAAATCGGGTTTAACTTCATTTTTGTTTTCTCTTAATAAAATCGCTATTACATAAGCATATTCATTCTTCACTCGAGATCCATTTGCTTGTTTTTCAGTCGTATCATCGTCTTTCGCTTTTAATGTCAGCCCACCTGCAATCACTCCGTCATAAGCAATTTCAGGCATCTTAATTGATACTTCTAACGTTTTTGTTTCTTTTGGCTTCAATACTATTTCTTTTTCGGTAGTAACGATATTGTTAAAATCTATAGTCATTGACTCATCTTTATCGATATTTTTTTGATTGTATTCTATGACCCCGTTACTGTTCGTTTTTGCTGAATCTAATGTTGTTTCAATTGTTTGCTCTTTATCAGACAAACTAGTAATATTAATTTTTAATTTTTGCTCTTGTTTTGGAGTCATCATTAAATCGAAGTATCCAATTTCTGCGTCTAATTGATTATCAGGTTTTTCTATCCTATATGTATAAGCCATTCCAGTATCTGTTGCATAAGCAACATTTGGAGATTGCCAAATTATAAATGCTATAAAAAAAAGCGATAATATACTATTTACTATTTTTTTTTTCATATGAACTCCTTCAGTATCTTGATTAAATTAATAAATTGAAATTTCAACTATACTGTAACGAATTTTTTAACTAGCTTAAAGATATCGCTATTTTTCCGTCAACCTATAGCCTTTACTTCTTGTAGTTTTAATTATAAATTCATTACTTTCTTCTATTTTCGCTCGCAAATGAAAAATAACATTCGAAATCCTAAAATTCGAATCCTCTTTATCGTAGTCTATTTTAGGCCAGATCTTTTTAAAGATATCTTCATAACTCAACGTTTCATCAAAATGACTAAATAGCAGATGAATAATTTTATATTCATTTCGAGTCAGTTGTTTTTCTTTTCCATTTATAAGGACAGATTGATTCGTTGTACTGAGAAAAGAAGAATAGTTTTTTCCAAGAGTAAGCTTTGTTTCTTGCTGTTGAACGCGAGAGAGTGTATTCTTAATTACATACGAGCGTTTTTTTAATTTCTCATAAGAAGTGAATATATCATTTGCTCCTAATTTAAATAAAATATCTTGCTCTTGTTCTAACAATTCAGGGATCAATATCCATATAAATACACTAGGATTCAATTTCGAATGTAATAACCAGTTAATAGTTTCAGCCAGTCGGTTATCGTTGTTTAAATTAACAATCAATCCATCTACATGATAAAATTGTTTTTTATCATTGAATGAAACTAATTGATAACGTTCTTCTGGAAATAACTGTGTCAATTTTTGTTCTAACTCTTTTTGATCTGATAAAATGCCAATTTTTGACACATCATTCACTCCTTTTCCATTTATTAAACAATAATATTCTATCTTTTTTTATCAAAATTCTATAAAAAAATTATCTCAATTGTTTCTTGGAATTTTATATACTAAGTAATCAACTGTAAAATCAAGTTAGGTAAGTTATTCAACTGCTTTTTTGACTATAAATGACGGCTTAAAAAGAAAAAGAAAAATAAAAAAGCATCTGTTTTAAAAAAAAACAATACTAAATAGTTCATATTTTTTATAAAACACCAAATATAGAAAACGCTACCAAAAAAGAGTATGGCAAAAAGCCATAAATAAAAACGACTGTTTTTTTATTTACTCTTTCAACTGTATTTTTTTATTTTGCTTGATCCATCTGTGCAATCACTCGTTGTCGACTTTCAATCAACGAGTCTGTATAAACATCCAATGTCGTCTGGGTGGAACTATGTCCTAATAATTTGCTTACGGAAGCGACATCCCCGTTGGTCTCAATACATCGCGTCGCAAAAGTATGCCTTAATTGATGAAAATGCACGGAAATAATCCCACATTTCTTTCGAATTTTGTGGAAATAATAGGTCAATAGTCTTGGCTCACACGGGGTACTTTTATTCGAACAGACATATCTACTTGTGGTTTTTCTCTTCCATTTTTTTAAGTATTTATACAATGTATGACTTATCGGGACTATTCTGTCGGAACAGTCCGTTTTTGAACGATCAAAAATCAATTGTGTGCGTTCCCCTCCTCCTATGATAGGCACGCGTTGAAACGTTTGGTGGACATGAATCGTTCGGCGATCTAAATCAATATCCTCCCAGCGTAATGCAGCGATTTCTCCAATACGAAGTCCTGCATTCAGCGCTAACAAAACGGGTAATCCTTTATACAGCGGTAATGCTTTGACATTTGTTTCTAATTTAGTTTGTTGAGCTCTGGTTAATGCTTTTGCGTGGACTTTTTGCTTTTTGGGCAATCGAATTCGCTGACAGGGGGTTTGGATGATCCGTTCTTGTTCATAGGCCTCATTTAATGATTTTTTGATGATCTGATACAATACATGAATGGTGGTCGGCTTCAAACCCTGATATTGCCACTGATCGATCAGTTTTTGTAGCTGTTCGCTCGTTAGTTCATTTAACGAAATCAGTCCGATCGTTGGAAACACATATTTTGTCAATTTATAAAGATACGTGCTGTAAGTAGCACTTTTTAGGCAATGTTGGTGTTGCGTCAACCATTGAAGAGCCCATTCCTCATAAGTACACGTACTTTCTCCACGGAGTTGAACAATGGTTTGGTACTTCAATTTATAAGAATATAAGCGATTTTTCACTTCAGTATATGTTTTTCCATAAAGATAGCCATATTTTAATTGACCATTTTCTTTACGTCCTTTTTTATAACGGCCTTCCCAACGACCATCTTTTCGTTTATAGATATTTTCACCTTTACGTGCCATGTGATTCTTCCTTTCTTGACGGCTTATTTGACGGCATTAAAATAAGTAAAGCAAAGTCTTGTTAATAAAGGGTTATCGACGTTTTTTATGAAACATATAAAAAAACTATTGTATTTTCCATTTTTTTTATCTATAATTAATAAAGAAATCACAATATTTTACTTAGTATATAAAATTCCAAGACATAAATCTTTCTCTCATTTACGTCTATTTATAAATTTCAATGAACTCACAAGAGAGCTATTTTGCTTAAAATAGCTTATTTTTGTGTCTTTTCGGGTTTATATTCTAAATTCTATCTATAATTATTTCATTCAAAAAACATCATGACAAAATATCATTTTATTATACTATTCATATAAATCATTCATAATTATACAAAATTATACTTTTCTTATACTTTATATATCATTTTTTTTGGGACACGATGATTAGCCACTAAAAAAAGAAGCTAAGATATAACTCGTGGAGTTATGTCCTAGCCTTAAGAAATCAGAATAAATGATGTGAGTAGAAGCAACGCGTTCTAAACTAGAAGCACTTTAATGAATCGTTGTTCTTTCCTTCATATTCAACATAATAATCTGCTAATGTGGTTTAGTTCCGCCCCTTTGTGTAACTGTCCCTTTCAAAAGAACTACTTGCAATGTTCCCAAAACGTTTGACTCTCTGAAAATTTTATCGCATTTGTTGTGGTTATTACGACCACATTGAATAGTTCATAACCTTATACTTTTGATTGCAGCGAATTTCAACTCTTCACACTATTTTAGACAAAAAATTGGTTTATCTAGAATAGTGCAGCGGTATACCAACTTTATGTTATTACATTATCAAAAACTGTACTATTGATTAACACATCGTGAGACTCATTTTGTATGCTAATCGCTAAGTATGGAAGTAGCTGCTTTATTTCTCTGGATACATTTGATCCGCTAATTTTTCTATTCCTTCTAATGATTGATAGCCATAGCCAAACATATAATTGTAATCAACCGCATAAATTTGTTTATTTTTAACTGCTTTCATACTAGAAAGTTTTTTATTTTTCAGTACAGAATCAATCATTTTTTCACCGGAGATTCCGCCTTTCATCGTTTGCCAATCGGCCACGATCAAGACATCAGGATCTGTTTCAATCAATTTTTCCACGCTGACTTCGCCTTTTTCCTCTTTAAAGACATTATCCAATTTTACCATTTTAAAAATATCGTTGAAAAATGTTTCGTTGTGAGCAGGATAAACATATAATTCGGCTGGATCTGTTGTATGAAGATAGGCAAAGGTTTGATCGTCTTTGATTTTAGTTAATTTTTTATCTAAGGTTGATTGACGTTCTTTCAACTCAGATTTGAATTCATCCGCTTTATTCGTTACATTGAAGACTTTGCCTAAATTATCAATATCATCATAAATCGAGTCAAACGTACCGTTCGTTACAGAAGAGTTCAATACGAAGGTTTTTATTCCCATGTCATTAAGTGTATCAACGGTACCTACACCCCAATCTTGATTATCAAATAATCCACCTCGCCCGTATACTAAATCTGGATCAACGCTTAAAGCCACTTCTTTGCCAATATAGTCCGTTGATAAATGATTCAATTCATTAAACTCTTTTTCGACTGATTTATCTGGCTCACCGAAAACAGCACCTACACCGACAATTTTATCTTTTAATCCTAAATGTAATAAAAGTTCTGCGGCAGGCTGTGTGTTCGCTAAAACTCTTTCAGGTGCTTTATCAAACGTTTGATCTTTCTTTTGCCAACTTTCTGCGCCTTCTGCTTTGGAAAAGTTCTGAATCGTTATAGGATACCCTTCACTTTTTGGAGTTTCAACAGTTTTTTGTTCTTTTGGACTACAAGCTGTCAACATTGTAAAACCTAATAAACTAAGAATAAGTGCTTTTTTCATTTTTTTCGCTTCCTCTACATATAAATTTAAATATAATCACTAGTCCAACGAATAGGCAAACCCTATACGATGCGTCACGGGATTTTGATAAATCGTACATTTGACGCTATATATTTCTTCGATCAATTCAGCTGTAAATAAGTCTTCTGGTTTTCCTTCAGCAATTATTTTTCCCGCTTTCATCGCATAAATATAATCACAATAATGTGCGGCTAATTCTAAATCATGAAGTGCGGCTAAAACACCAATTCCAAGATTTTTCACACAACTTAATATTTCTAGTTGATAGCGAATATCCAAATGATTGGTCGGCTCATCCAGTATCATATAGCTAGGTTGCTGTGCAATCGTTCGAGCTAAAATCACACGTTGCTTTTCACCACCAGATAATGACAAGAAACTTCGATCAGAATAGCTGGTCAAATTCGTCTTAGCCAACGCATCCATCACAATCTCAATATCTTCTTGTGTATCCGATTCTAATAATTTTTTATGCGGTGTTCGACCTAATAAAACCATTTGAAAAACGCTTAAATCAAAATTCAATTCATTGAATTGATTCACTACGCCTAATTTTTGAGCTACTTTTTTTTCAGAAACAGCTAAAAGATCCAATTCATCTAAAAACACACGACCCGCTTTTGGCTTAATTCCTTTATAGATTCCTTTTAACATCGTTGATTTACCACAGCCATTCGCTCCGATGATCCCCACAAATTGTTTCTTTTGCGTTTGAAAAGAGATGCTTTTAACGATCGATTCTTGCCCAATCAATATTTCTAAGTCTTTTACAGTTAATTCCATTGTTAGCCTCCGAAATTGTAGCCTTTTTTGACAATAATGTAGATGAATAACGGTGCACCGATCACTGATGTAATAATTCCAATCGGCAGTTCAACACTTGGAATCATGATTCGTGACAGTAAATCAGCCCAAATCATAAAAAGAGAACCCGACAATGCCACGATCGGTAGCAGCTGTTTATGATTTGACCCGATAAATCCACGTACGATATGAGGAATAATCAATCCCACGAAACCGATCATACCAGAATAGGCTACAATCACACCCGTCAAAAGAGCAGCTAAAAGTAAATACAACTGACGGTATTTGCTCAAAGGAACACCCAGCGTAACTGCCGCTTCATCGCCTAACAACATGACATTCAAAATACGATGTTGAAATAAGAAGAAACCTGTGATCACAATAACCGTGATCGATAAAACAGCCAACTTATTCCAACTCGCAGAAGCCAAACTCCCCATTGCCCAAAATGTCACGGTCTTCATACCTTCAGCGTTGTTCGCAAGATATACAATAAAGCTTGAAATAGAGCTACACAACGCGCCAATCACTGAACCAGATAAAACCAACTTGACCGACGTCATACGACCACCGATTCCTGATAAAATAAGCACACCAAAAGCTGCTGCCATCGCACCAACAAAGGCACCAAAAGCCAAGCCAAATTGTGCAAAAATACTTCCCGTACCAAATCCAACTAAAATGGCAAAGGTCGCTCCCAATGAAGCGCCAGAAGAAATACCTAGAATATACGGATCAGCTAAAGGATTTTGAACAACAGCCTGCATTACAGCACCTGTTATTGCCAACCCCATTCCCACAAAAACAGCTAGGATCACTCTTGGTGTCCGAACAAACCAAATAATGTTTACTGCAGAGTTACTGGTGATTCCATCAAGGGATCCAAGTCGTCCGCCAGATAACTTAGTTAAAAGTATCTGAAATACATCTTCCATCGAAATATTCGCTTGTCCATTAATCAATGAATAGAGAATCGAAAAAAAGATCAATAGTACTAATAATAATAGAATCCACGGAAAAAGATTTTGATTTTTAGTCTTGGATTTTGCATCACTTACCTTGATTACCTGCAAAAAAATACGCCTCCTGTATATCTGAGCTACCCATTGTTTTCACTCATCTTTGCTACTTTCTCAGACAATTGTGTTGTCCATTGTTCCACCGGTTTTCTGCGACTTGTCGGTAGTTTCACCTTTTCCTCTACTGCGCTGATATCAAGTAAGCCGATGATTTGTCGATTTGCTTCTACACCAACTGCTTGTTTGAATACTTCGTCAAAAATCACTGGGATCGTCCGCCAAGTGACACCAATTTTTTTAGGCCAAGCCGCTAATTGAAAATTTTGGATAAAGGCTGAAACGGCACCAATTGCTTCCAAGTTCAATTTTTCACTTTCATGTATTGGCGCTGTCACAATCAATGTCACAGGGACATCCAGGAAATACTCTTGTGTTCTTTTTTTAGCGGTTGCTAGATTTTTCTGATCGTAACGTGCCCAAATGTTTAATCTATCATAGCTTTCCATAATTTTTTCTACAAATAACTGACGATCTGCTGTAGCCTTAACGATAATTATATCCCAAGGCTCTTCTTTCGAATGATACGGGGCATAACTGGCGATTCTTAATAGTTCATCTATAACTTCCATAGAAATCGCTTGATCCGATAATGTTCGAATGGTTCGGCGCTCTCTAATGACTTGTTCGATTGATTCAATATCCATCATTTTACTCCTATTCTTTTGTCATTATATATTTGGTAGCTCTGTAGAATAAAACTTCGTATTAATTGAAATTGAAAATCATTCTCAATTAGGATTTAAGAGTACCATTTCATTATTTTTTTTGCAAGTTTCTTTTTCATTTTGAGAGCAAAAAACTTTACTTATTTTAGACTATAGAATGTTCTTCTATCTAAACAAATAGGCAGCTACTTTTGAGAGAATATTCTATGTCTGTCGATACATAGAAATGAATGCATTTGTCTTAAATTTTTTTCTGCTTACAAAAAAACTATAGCTAAAATCGTTAGATCCGATTTTAGGTTCTATAATATATTGTGTTGGTGGAAATCAAAAAAGACTTTCTACCAGCACTTTTTTAAGCATTTAAACACAAAAAAGGAACAACTAACTGATAAAATGAAATCGACAAAAACCACAAATCATCAGAAAGGTTGTTCCCTATGGATAAGAATACCAGATTATTGCTCGGACTTACAGACAAAAACCTCTGGTTTGAAAAAAATTGGTTGGAACAAAGAACAGTAAAAGGAGTGCAAGCTCAAGTGATTAAAGCCAAGCTGACCTATTCACCTACCCATTGCGAGAAATGTGGAAGCCTCGATCATGGACAAATCATCAAAAATGGCAGTCATACAACAACAGCTCAATTGCCTGTTTTTAATGAACGTTTCACTCTATTAGAGCTAAAACGGACACGCTTTCTTTGTCATGAATGTGGTACTACTTTTCACGCTCATACAGAGCTGATTGAAGAACATCATCACTTATCTAAACAGCTTCAATACCAAATTATGCTTGACTTGAAAAAGAATGTTTCAAGAAAAATGATTGCTCAAAAGCACTTTGTTTCAGACATAACAGTCCTTAGAATGATGGATAGACTATCACAAAATTATCGAACAAACTGGAACTTCCTCCCTAAAATTTTATGTATTGATGAATTTAAATCCATGAAATCTTGCCAAGGAAGTATGAGCTTTATTTGTGTGGATGGACAACGGAATCAGTTGTTAGAAGTGTTGGAAGATAGACGACTACACAAATTGACCGCTCATTTCATGCGCTTTACACGTGAAGCTCGGCTACATGTAGCGTATCTCGTAACAGATATGAACGCTAGTTACCATCAACTTCTTCGAACGGTCTTTCCTAATGCTCAATTAGTGACGGATCGCTTTCATATCGTCCAACAAATGAATCGTACGTTGAACCAATTGCGAATTCAAACGATGAACCGCTTAAAAAGTTCTAAACCAAAACAATACCGTCGCTTAAAACGCTATTGGAAGCTACTATTGAAAGATTCCGATAAATTAGATATAAACTGTCGAGCATACCAGCCCTTATTTAAACGACCATTAAGTCAACAGGATATTGTCGATGAACTGTTGCACTATGATGCTGTCCTACGGACAGGCTATGATACGGTTCAATACTTAAAATATGCTTTTTCTCATCGGGAACATACACTCTTTTTTGAGTATCTTCAACAGCTAGATAATCAGCTACCACACTGGTTCAAAAAGAAATTACTCTTCTTTAACAAATATAAAGAAGGCATTAAAAATTCTTTTCGCTTCCCTTATTCTAATGGTGTCACTGAAGGGTTAAACAATAAACTTAAGGTAATCAAACGGGTAGCCTATGGCTATCGAAACTTTTATCATTTTCGTTCACGTATTTATATTATTCAAGGTCTTATTTTTTCACAACAATAAAAAAGCCTGATAAGAATGTTCTATCCTTACCAGACCTAGATTTCTATTCAGTTATTTGGCTTACCAACACAATTTGACGTAGAACCCGATTTTAGCTATAGTTTAACTTTTATACGATCAACTCTTAATTGATTTTGCGTAACTGGAAGAACGAAACAAATTCGCCAATTCCCATAAAAATAAGAATACCACCAAATAATTGGAAAAGTACCAATAAACTGCTGAATGGATTAAACGTTAAAACTAATCCAGCAATAATTAAAATCACACTGTAAATCAACATTGGTAACCAGCTGACATTTACATATGCACGTATATTCACAGCTTGAATTGCACGAATGACTCCAACAATTACAATTATTAAACCTAAGAAAATCGGTAAAATACTTACAATTCCTTTTGCAAACACAAGTACGATCCCTGCAATCACTAATAACACAATTCCACCTAGGAAACTCATGCCGTAGGTACCTGTTGCCTTTTTCACTTTAAACCCATCATAAAGATTTAATAAACCCATAATCGCAATATACGCTGATATAAAATAGACAGCTACTTGAAATACACTTCTTGGATTAAACAAAATCAATAATCCAAAAATCATATACACAATTCCACGTAACAGTGCATATTTTCTTAGTTGCTCCATAACGTTATTCATTAGTATCTCCTCCAGTAAAACTTTACTTGATTCTAACTTATATTGTATCGAATTTCTTAAAATAAAACGAATAATATGAATTATTTACTGTTATTTTTATGAACTATGATAGATTAATTAGCTATATTTGAGTGGTATATCTTTTATAGGATACGTTTTAAATATAGTTGATTGCTATTTAAGGATACTGATTTAGCAAAACTAAACTGCTTGTATTAGTTCTGAATAGAACTAGACTTGTTAGAAACGGTTAGTATGAAAGCTTATATTAGTATTTTAATTTACTAGCTCTATATAGAGTTAGACGAGGATTTGACACTACACCCCCTAAACTGTTGACACTACAAATTATCCTTTTTGAGAATTTACTACCACCTATATTTTTTTCATGTATTCTAACTCTCTTTCAACTACTGAAACAAGATAATAGTTCTTGATTCCAAGATTTTTAAAGTTTTTAAAAGAATCAAAATCAGACCAAAAAGATAAACACATTGATATTACTGGAGTACTTAAAAAGCTTAGAATAATTACTGCAGTATATACGTCATTAATAAGTCCTGTAAAAATTGCAGCTGTTAATGGGAAAACGAAGAAATTTCCTATTTTAAATAAAATATTAGCGATATAATTCCTCTCATCTCTATATTTTATTTTTAAATTTTGAATATCTTCTATGAGAGAATCAAGGTCATTACTATCTAAATTTCTATCTTCTTTAATTTTTTTCAAATAGCTTACATATTTACTATTGTTCCTGTTACATTTATTGTTTTTAACAATAACAATTATGCCGGGACCGCAGAGTACTAATACAAATAAAGATAATTTGAACAAACCTTCTACTTCAATCGTTCCTGTGTAATTAAATAGAAAATTGCTTAGAGCTTGAGCAATCACTATGGCTATTAAAAATAAACCTGTCAGAAAAAGAAATGTTGGTCTAATTTCCCAAAAAGAATTACACGCTTTTTTGTAAATCATTTTATATAAATCTATGGATTCAATTTTCTTAACAACTTCAATATTTTTCCCCATAATTTACCCCTTTTAAATTTAGTAGTCTATTATTCATTCTTTTTGAGAACATTATCCACTTGTTTAAGTGTGATTTCTAAATCACCTATATTTTTTGCATGTTGATTCCTTACGACAGTAGTTAAATAGGTAATTATACATTTGGTGAACTCCGAAGCAAAATCAATTAAATATCTTACATCTGAGAAATATATTGGATTTTCATTTATAACTTTATCTAGCGAATCCAAACTTTTGGAATCGTTATGCGAAATTACTTTATCCCTCAATTTTGTTAAGTTTAAAAGTTTTGGTAGCATTGAATTATATTCTTTTCTTCCTTCCACTAACACAGACTTAAAATGGTTAAGAGTTAATTGTTTATTTCCAACTTTATTTTGAATAGCGACAATAGTTTCAGGATTTTTTTCGCACCATTCCAATAAGGAAATGATCGTACGCTTCCCGTTTTTATCATATAATCTTGTTATGATAGATAGACAGGATTATATGCTGGAGATAATGCCATTGCTTCTGGGTACTTCTTCTTCATTTTTGACAAAAGTAAAATTATATCAAGGTTACAATTAACTACGATAATTTGTTCCCATAAAAAATTTGTTAAATTTATAATTCGCTCTTCTTGCTGAATGTTACTCTTCATACTTAAAGGTCCTCATTTCTTGTATTGATCGTTTTTGATATTCTTTTTTATCTGCTAATAATAAAATAAATTAAAGTAGGTAGTATTAAAGAGACAAGAATAATAATACTAACAATAAACAATATCTTCCAAAAGTAGTAAGCATTATTCTTTTTTCCAGTAGCTTCTATTTTAAGATTTCTATAGCTAATAAAAGGTAATATCACAACAAAAATTATGAATAGAACTTTTATTATATTATTCACCATCATTTATAACCCACCTTTATTAATCCTTTTTTATAATACAACTTCAATCATTATTGATTCTGGAGCATGTTGCCAGTTACTGATCACTATCAAACTTTTCGTTGATCTTCCAAATTTCAGGAAGCAATAATAGTATTATTCCAATAAAAAATGGTGCAAAAACGTAACTAGTAAGATTTTTTATGATATTCAGTGTTACTTTAAAATATATATTTTCACATGGCAGCGTCTCACCTATTCCAATAAATATAGAAAGAAATATTCCTGTTAAAAAGAATGCTGTTATTCCTACTGTATTGTTCTTAAGCTGTTTTCTCATGCGTTCCTCCTACTGATCCTTTTTGAGAATACTTTCTCCTGTATATTCTTTAGTTCTGTAAATTTTTCTAGTTACTTTTAGTAACGCAATTTCTAAAAAATGAAATTGTTTGTATCAAGAAGTAAGTCATGATTAAAATTCCTAAAGGTAATAAAGCATTCACAGACAGCATAGTTGATACTTGATTAGGTTTATTTTTATTATATTCTTCTATGTACGGAAGTAGATAAAAAGTTACAGGAAGGACAATTACAGCAACCATACTAAAAGTATAACAATATTTTTTTTTATTAGTTAATATAAAAAAGTGAAACAATTCATCATCGCCTATTATTGTAGTAGATAAGAGAACAATTATATTCAAAAAAACCATAACAATAGACATAAGGTTATCATCAAAATTAGCTAATAAGCTTACTGTAGAAAAACTTAATAAAAAAATACTAAAGATATTACTTTTAACCAAAACTTTTTAGTGAACAAAGAAATACAATAGATTAAAAGTATTAAAATAAAAATAATCCATAAAATTTTATTTGTAGCAATAGGTTTGTATTGTCTTTCAAGTAAATTCAAGATAGCTACTAAGGTCACAAAAACTTCGAATAGTTTTCTCAAATAGTCTAATTTACTTTTTTTATATTGCATCGATGTACCCCATTTCTTCATCTTCTAGTTACTGATTCTTTTCTCCTAACTAATTCTTTTTGAGATTACCATTTTTTAACTGATAAATATTATAGTTGTCTAGAGTGTGAGGAATGTCATTCTTATCACAATAATCATGAAATTTATCCAGCTCATACTTATCTGAAAAATTCGACAGTGTAGCAGACAAACCGATACATACAACTAAAATAACAGCTGCTTCTAAAGTATACAGCTTAGTACCAATCACTTCATACATAGCTAAATTGAATATTAAACCAACCGTCAAAAATACATAATAATGCCTGCTATTATGTTTAAACACTTACTCAACAACATACACATTCCTCCTACTGATCGATCCTTTTTGGGAATAAAACTCGTATCACATTTTTTTAGACTGTAAAGCTAAAATTAATTATTTCCATTGTTTTCTTTTTCCAATTAATATAACTTTCCTTTTCTTCTGGATAGTAGCTAATCATTTTTGTAACAAATTCATCGACTGCTTTAACTATTGTTTCTTTTGGAGGAGCTTCAAAATCTTCAGAATAACTAAAATATTCAAATTCATTTTCAGAATAAGTTGGTATTAATTTCTTCATTAAAACTAACCAAGTTTCTTTGGCATTGTCACCACAAGGATCATTAGAGCGCCTAATATCCAAATATTGCAATTCTAGCTGTCTGATCATTGAATAGATTAGTTTTTTGCGCATAGCTTTAACTTTTTTTTCTATCGTTGGATCTTCTAATTGACCTTGTTCTATGGTCTTAATTATCTCTTTAATATCAAGATAACTACCGTATGCATCATTTCCTAGTCTATTAACTACGTCCATTTGAATATTCAGTAGATTAACAACATTTTTTTTCAGCTCACCCAAGTATAAATCGAGTTTCATTATCTTAGTTTTTATTTCTATACCATCTTTACTTAGCTTTAATATTTCATACTTTTCTATATTTATTAACAAAATAAATGCAACAGAAGCTAATAGCAATAATAAGGACTCTTGCCAATTTTTCCCAAAATATATTGAAGTACTCACTGGTAAGAATAAAATTAAGCCTAAAACTATTTTTTCTAACTTCTTCATTATTATTATCTCCTATCCTTTTCGGGAATCATTTCTCGTTTAATTTCTTTGCACCTGTTCTATAAATTTCAAGTCGCTTTCTTTTGAGATAATTATTGACTTATCCGTATTTAAAACTGAATATTTCAAAAAGTGGCATCTGGTTTGGAAAGAGACGATATCGGAACCCACACCTACGGAAAACGTTTGGCTATCACTACTACAAGTGTACAAAAAATGACTGCTTCCAAAATTATGAAGCAGTCATTTCTTTTTTTCGTTTTTTAGAAAATACGCAATCAACTTAATTAAAGTAATAGGAAACATGCTAAAGATTAAAATCTATTGGATTATTTCTAATGCTGGCAACAGTCTTCTCTGTTCATAGATTTAGTACATACATTCATATATACAACCCCTAAAAGACAGCAGCAACTGCGTAATTTTTTTTAATTGCATATTTTTTCTCTAGATAAATGGTATACTAGTGTCCATTTTGAATCAGAACTAATTACCAATTGTAAATACTCACATCCCAAACATATCCACCTCCAGGAACTGGAATAGTTATGGGCATCGTATTTGCTTGTACAACCATTGGATAATCCCACCAAGGATTCCACATATAATAACTTCTATAGGAGTTATCTTGGGCAGTTACCCATCCGTATATAGCAAACGCATGTCTGCTTTTTAGTGATTGACCATGTCCTGCTCCACCAGCATAAATAGCATTACCTCTTCTTAAATTACTCTCTACTACACTATGTGTAACTGTATTATTTACTTGAATAGGATTAGTTCCTCTTGATTTACCATATGCTACGGCTTGATCTCTACTAAGACCCTGTTTTTCCTTATACGCTTGACTTTGATTAGGATATGCATGGTTCATAGCATCTTGTGCACGAGCTGGACGAGAATCGACTTTATTGGACAAAATTGCAGCTGTAACGTATGCAGCACACCAAGGTAAAGTACTTTGTGTTTCTTTTATTGACCAATTTATCATCGCATAATTAGATCCTGTACTAACCGTGGAACGTGATAAACTCTGCTGAGAAAGTTTGGTTTGAAGCTGATAATCAATTTTTTCCATGACATCAATAATATCCGTATTTTCATTATCAGTTACTAGATCTTCTTGATCTAAAGACTTGCTAGAAAATCTAACCGCGCTCATATTTTCTTTGGGTGTTTCATAAATTTTTATCACCTGATCATTTTTTTTCACAAAAACATCCTCATTTTTTGTAAAAAGAGCTATTTCAGCATCATTTGAAGTATCTTTTATTTCATTAAGTTCTTCTGATAAAAACCTAGAAATAGAAGAGACGTATCTTCCAGACGTGTCTTTACGAATAGAATATAAATATTGAATATCATTGTCTAAAAAAACAGGAAAATAGAATGTCCTCTCACTTGAAATTTCTTGATCAAACATTGTGAATGGATTTCCTAATCGATATTCATCTATACTAGTTCCATTTTGTTCAAAGAAAAGTATGGAGTTGAGTACATTTCCAAAATCTTTGTCAGCATATTCATAAACATCAGCTGATACCGTTGGTGTTAAAATTTCGAGTTTAGAATTTTTTTCAGCATATCCATTTTCAAAACTAAAAAACATAATAGTAATAAAGCAAATAACCCCTAACAGTTTTAAAAACTTATTCTTTTTCAAATATAACATCTCCTTATAAAATATAATTTACAAATAGAATAACATAAAAGAACACGTTTTATAAACGTTTTATTTTTTCTCGAAAAGAATTGGCTTACCTGTGCCTTCGTCCGAAAGACTAGCTGAACTTACTACGTATGTTAAAACATTTTCTTTTAAAAATAATTTTACTAGTTGAGATCCGGAATTATCAGCTAAAAACAGTTTATCATCGGTTGATTTCTGTACTTTATAATCAACATAATGATCAGAATCTTCTTTTTTTGTAAAACTAATTTCTACACTCATTTTATCAATCGACCTAATTTTTAAATTATATTCAATATCAGAATCAATACTTTGCCAATCACCTAAAAAAATATATAAATATTCACTCTCACTTTCATCTTTTTTAATTGATTGCATAGTTCTATCTATTTTTCTACTATTACAAGAAACTAAAATTACCAACAAAAATAATACACTACAAATTTTACTAAACATTTTTAATTTTTTTTTCATACCTTAACATACTCCTCTCTAAATGTATAAATTTATCTTAAGTGAATAAAACAACTATGTCCAATATTTATAAGTTATAAGCTAAGTTGTTATTGCTCTCACTTTTATCAGCAGTGAATTTTGTTCTACAACACTCGCTCATTTTTAGTTTCTACTATTCTTAATGAAGTTTTAGCGTAGAAAGACTTAGTTATAAGTTTAGGTACTTTCTGCTCTGACTCCTCCTACCGATCCTTTTTGGGAATCGCACATTTTAGAAAAACTGACACACTTTTTTTTGTGCCAGCCCTATTATTGTTTAAATTATGATCGTATCTTTTGATAGCTTAGTATCCTGATTCCTATTGCCTGATTTTATTCGATTGATACTTTTAAGTTTTGATAGTCGACGTTTGATAAAAAAGAAAAACACCATAAATTTTCTCATGATGTTTCTTGACTCTTTATTATGAATGATTTATATTTTCTGTCCACTTTATTAGATATTATTCAGATTCTAATAATCTTGGTAAGTACTCTCTTGTATTTCAATCCATTAGCTCTATACAGAGCTAGACAAAATCACTACCTCTATTTTCTACTTTGACACGTGATTTCAATCCACTAGCTCTATACAGAGCTAGACAATATTTCTATAGTGGGTGAAGAAACGTACAGATTATTTCAATCCACTAGCTCTATACAGAGCTAGACAACTTTAAAAAAGTATCTGTAAGTTCCACCATATTATTTCAATCCACTAGCTCTATACAGAGCTAGACTTAAAAAACATTGGTGTAAAATATAGTTGGTACGATTTCAATCCACTAGCTCTATACAGAGCTAGACAGTAATTAAATTATTTATTAGAATATAATCGTATTATTTCAATCCACTAGCTCTATACAGAGCTAGACATACGCATTGGAGATGGTAAATACAAACCATCACTAATTTCAATCCACTAGCTCTATACAGAGCTAGACCTATTATTTTAATTAAAACATTTGTGCTAGTTGTATTTCAATCCACTAGCTCTATACAGAGCTAGACATTATTGGTTTTATGTTTTAGATGTAAAAGAAACAATTTCAATCCACTAGCTCTATACAGAGCTAGACTTATCTGACATTTTCAACTCACACCCTTTCTACAAATTTCAATCCACTAGCTCTATACAGAGCTAGACTCGTGTTTCTAAGGCGCTTCGTGAACAGACTTTTATTTCAATCCACTAGCTCTATACAGAGCTAGACTTCCAATTTTGGTTATATACATGCGCACAGTGATTTATTTCAATCCACTAGCTCTATACAGAGCTAGACGTTATATGTCAAGTGAATAGAGTTAGAAATGTATCATTTCAATCCACTAGCTCTATACAGAGCTAGACTTAGTTTTCATATAGTTGTCAACTAACATAAAATATTTCAATCCACTAGCTCTATACAGAGCTAGACTCTTTGCCAATTGTTTGATAGTGATAACCTCTAAATTTCAATCCACTAGCTCTATACAGAGCTAGACGTTATTAAGTTAGAAATCAAAATATAATCATATTGATTTCAATCCACTAGCTCTATACAGAGCTAGACTTCTTGCTCAGTGTCAATAGTGGCAAGAGAGAAATTTCAATCCACTAGCTCTATACAGAGCTAGACCGTGAAAATGGCAAAAATATATAACATATTTTTGTTATTCCACAAAATAATAATTTTAAAATTAAATTTAAATGAGAAAAGAGCCTTTCTTTGCTGAAAAACAGTTAAATTATGGTGCGAATCTCCCAGTAATTTCATGTGCACTTAGGATTCGCACCAAATTATATTTACTCTTTTAAAATATCAATGGTGCTTCTACATCAAAGCTTTCCTTTGCACCTATGTGCTCTACTTTATTTTGATAATTATTGCCTAATCGATATATACGCAAACTATCTAACTCTTCATCAATTAAATCAATCAATTCGTTTTTTAATTTCACTAACTCAGTTGCATCAACAACACATTCAAAAACAGAGTTTTGAACCCGTTGTCCGTAGTCTTGGCATTTCTTTGCTACTTTTCTCAAACGACGAGGACCATTTTTCGAACTGGTCGCTACATCATAGGTAATCAATATCAACATTTAACGTCACTACTTTCCTAATTTAAGCTAGTCCACAAAGTTTTGTAATCACTTGTGCCAACACGCCACTTACCGTATTTTGAAAAAGATCAGAAAGAAATTCAGTTTTATGCGCTCTAATTACTGCTTCAAATTTACTGGTATTTTCTTCTTTAGCTGCCAGCAAAGCTTCTTGACTTGCTTGTTTTACTGGGCTGTCGATTTTAATTGTTGCTATAATTTTTTCTAATGAATCTTCTATTACTGGCCAGTCATAGGTTTCCATCGTTTCATTTTGTACAGATGTATCCATCTTACTTTTTGAAGTAGCTGATTGAATGGAACTATTTGTCATATCTCGGCCTACCTTAAATGAATGATCATCTGTTTGATTAAAACTTTCTGTAATATGATTCGTTTGAGAATGATCTTGTTGAACCCCAAAATTCACATTACTATGGCTTCCATTAAACACCTGCTGATCCCCATTCAAGATTTTTTGTTCTGCTACATTTATAGTATAGTCACCGTGTTTACTATTAAATGCCGCTTCAATCACTGATTTCACTTGATCTAAAAATGTTTTATCTTTGAACATCAAGCGATATGTCTGCCCTGAATTCAAAATAAAGAATAAATAAATTCTATTTTCCATGTATTTCTGATAAACGAAGAAAATATACCCACCAGAAATAAGTAAGCCCACTATTCCAATCGTTTTAAAATTTTCGCTAAATAATCCAATAAATGAAATTAGCAAAAGAATAATGATCCATTTAGAGATTTTAAATTTTAATTTACCATCATAAATTTGCGAAATATTGCTTAGTTGCATCGTCATATCTTTGAATTTCAACAAATTATCCTTTATTGTTAATTGTTCTGTGATTATTTCTTTATCTGATGTTCCAAAAATTTTGCCAAGTTCCTCATTCATTCTAAAAACTCCTTTTCTTACTCCATTATAGTAACTACTTACCAACTTAAAACAATCATCACTTCCATAAAAATGGGGGATAGCCATCTAAATCATCTCTTAAAAAACGACTTAAAAGCAAAGCTTGAACATAAGGGACTAACCCCCAATTGATTTTTTCTCCTAAAAATGGATGCTGAATGTTTTCTTGCTTCTTTTCTTGCCAATGCTGAAAGAATCTTCGTCTGCCTTCATCCGTCAAAATAACAGCACCGCTTTCTTTTTTAAGAAAATCTTTTCCAGTGATCATTTTCTTGTTAATCAACGTTAATACAAAACGATCCGCATAAATACCTCTTAGTTCCTCCATTAAATCTAATGATAAAGAAGTCCGTCCTGGGCGGTCTTGATGCATAAACCCAACATAGGGATCAAGTCCGACCGTCTCTAAAGCGGCTGCACATTCTTGTGCCAGCAGAGTATACGCTAAAGAAAGCATAGCATTTACATTATCTAAAGGTGGTCTGCGATTCCTACCATAAAAACCAAAATCAACTTTTTGCTGTAAAATCATTTGATCAAACAATAGAAAATAACGGTTTGCTGCTTGTCCTTCGATCCCTCTTAGTGATTCTAGATCTCCCACATGGCGAATATCACCAATATATTTTTTTAGTTCACCAGAAATCTGTTTAAATCGTTCAACATCTATCCGCATCGGATTATCTCTCGTTACTCGCTCTAACATCCAGCGCTGATTATATAATTTACCAATAATAAAATGCTTTGCAATCGCCAAACTTGCTTCTTCGTTGTCAGATATACGATATTGTTTTTTTCGTAAGGTTACATTTCCAGTCGTTCCACCTGTGACTCGGCTGCCAAACTTTCCTGTCGTTGTTAAAAATGTCAGCCCAATATTTTTTTCAGCACATTTACGCATCAATGCTGGACTTGCCCCTAAATAACCAGTTGTTACGATTGCTTCTAAATTATGAAGAGGGACTCTTCCTAGCTTTGTCTCTGCTTTTAAAATGACAATATTTTCTCCATCTAAAGCTAAATACGTTTCAGGCGTTGTGACAAATAACGTATTCAATAACTTTCTCATTCACATAACCTCCGATCTAAATAGCCTTTGACGGTTTGAACATTCATCAGCTTAGGTAAACAGATATTTTGTAGAGAACATTTTTTACAGAAATTGCCTGTTTTTACTTTGGGTGTGTATCGTCTTTGCCAATATTGATGCATTTCTTCAACATTTTTTTGTAGTTCTTCACGTAAAGCTGGTGTAATCGCAATTTCTTCTCTACGTTTTGTTTCATGATAATATAAATATCCTTTAGGAACGTCACAGACTAGCATTTCTTCTAAGCAAACAGCTTGAGCCGTTAATTGTAAGATATCGCTATGTTCCTGTTTCGGTTTGCCATGTTTGTACTCGATTGGAATAGGTGAAAAAGTGCCTGATTCTCCGTTTAAAGATACACCATTTGAGTCTTGAACAAATTCAACTACATCACAGATTCCAGTAATTCCTAGAGTTGGCGAATGGATAGGCAATGCGCGAACAATCAAGCGATCTTTGCGCTTTTCTCTAATCGTCGGCTGATCTGCTTTTTCGTGTAAATATTGTCCTTCTAGCGTTAAAACATTTTCTTGCCATTGTTGTTCAATATGGATCAATGCCCATTGGCGACGGCAAAAAAGAAAATGCTGGATACCTGAAATCATTAAATAATCTTGTTCCTCATACATATCACAGACCTTCGATGACGGTGAGCTCGATTCCTTCTAGTGGTTCCACCGTTACTCTGTAATCATCAAATGATTTCGCGCGATCAACTTCAGGAATTTTTTCAATTTTAACTGAACGGTGAACTTTTGCTGAAGAAGCTTTGCCCATCTTGCTTGGATGTTCCCACCAGTAAACTTTTTCGACAGCCATACTACCATCGGGGCGAGCAGATGATGCGTCATTTTCGAATAAAGTGGTTAGAGCTTCTTTGATTTTTTCTGCATCATCCGTGGTGAAGCCCGTTTTTTCTGCTAGTTGAACGTTGATGCTGCCATTGAAGACATATACACCGAAATCTACAAAGTGTTTGGTGCCCATGGTATCAGAACCTTTTTTATCTCCAGTAACGGAATTCACACTTTTGGTGATTTGCATCGTGTTGATATCGATCGGTTCTATACTTACAGCCGTCTGTATCGAAACAGGACCACGAACACCAACCGACAAATCAGAACCTTTAAACGCAAAGACTTGGCCAAAACTTCTAGTATCCATAAAGGTCTTACAAGCGACTTGTGCGTAACGATCGGCATCTTTTTTCTTATCTTTATTGATTGCTTCTAGTTCTTCAACTGCATCTGCCCGATCTTTTAAACTTTTAAACCCATCATCCGCACGATCATCAGACTGAACAAAAATGTGTTCCCCTAAGTCTTGTAGTCGATTACGAATTTTACGTTTGATTGCGACATCTGATATCTCACCAAAACCATCAAAATTTTGACGTGGTCGATTGCCATTTAATGGGTCCCCGTTTGGATTGGCGTTAGTTACTGATGTGATTACTTTAAAATCGATTTTGTGTGTTAAAACTGTCATGACTTATTCCTCCGTTTTCTCTTCTGTTTTTTTCTTCAAATCTGCTCGTTGACTATAGTAGCCTAATAAATATTTTCCGTCTAAAGCCTTATCTGTAAAATGTTCAAACTCAAAAGACGCACCAATTTCATCTAATAATTTTTGGTAATAGCTTCCTTTACCTCTTAACCTTGCTTGATACGGAATCAAATTTTCTTGAATGATTTTCCATGTTTTTAATGGATGGTTACTAAATGCATTCATGTAACGAATAGCATTGGTACTTCTATTGATTCCTGCTTTATACAAAGCATATTCTTCTAAAACGTCTGCCACTGCTAACATTCTCCCAAACAAATAACTGCGATCCGTTTCATTTTTATCTAATGCCACATTTTTTTCCTCCTCTTTAAAATTAAAGTGCTTTTTCATTACAGCACAAGCAATACTTAACGTTTTTTCCCATTCCCACTTTTCCATGCTTACTGGATTTGACGCTCTTTGCAAGAGAGTTCGAACTAGATTTATCGGAATCCTTTTTCCATCTACAACACAAGGAAATAGCTCATGAATTGTATTTTTTATCAGCGTATCACTCGCTCGCAAACCATAGGCAGCTTCAGCGATATCCCTCAAAGATGGCGCTCCCCAAAAAGTGTAACGGTGCTTATTTTTGCTGCCATAAGTATGACGCCAGAAACAAGTTTGATGCCAGTCTTCAATTCGAGCAAAGTACTGTTCTTTTTCAATCGAGCGATAATAAAGAATTCCCATTCTGCCTGGAGTAGCTGCATCTAAAATCATGATGTAAATTGGCTCATGATAAGCAAGCTTCACGCTATAACCATTCAAGGCTTTTTTAAATAACTCAGAAAATTGCTGATGGGTCGTGTCTGGACTTAGTAAAATTTCTGCTTCTTCATCTTTGGCAAAAATAGCGTCAAAATCAAGAAAATCAGCACTTGATTCTTCTGGATTAGGAACATCGGTTTCTTTTCTCCCCCAAGTTAAAAAGGCTCGCCCATCTAAAATAAATGCTTGTTTACCAATCAACCATTTTAATGCGTTATGTCCTTTTTGAGAGACTTCATAACTAATAGAAGCAACTTGATTTTTATCTGTAAAACGACCTTTATACGTGAAATTTACTGAATCATTACCAGAAATTATTTTTGCCATATCTCCGCCATAACGTACCTTTGAAGGATGATTTTCTGTCAGTGGCAACATTTCTCCTGTCACATAATCCAGCCCTTCATTTGTCAGTTCTTTTGTATAATAAGCGACAAATGAGTCAATGATTTCTGAATCGCCCCATAGCGGTCGTTTACCTGTCCCATGTTCTTGAACAGCAAATCGAACAAAAGAAGTTGCTTGTTCTCCAACTACTACACTAAATAAAGCTGGTTTCTCTCCAAGTTCTGCTTCTAGCTCCTTTGACCATTTGGGAATGAGTTGATGATTTTTCTCAACCATTACCTTCGCTTGTACTAAATCTTCAATTAGTCTGCCTTTTTCTAAATAGCTTAAAACACTTTTAACGACCGGCTGAGAATAATCGGATTCACACCATGCCTTTAAGTTTTCTAAATACATCTGATAAGAATTTTTCCCAGCTTTATTCTTTTTATAAATACCACCATATTCTTCAAAATCCCCAGCAACATAAACTAAGTTGTCATGGATTAAATGTGGTGCAGAAGTTGACCCTGACCTTCCAGCAGACTCGATTGTTACTGGAATCATTGTTTGTGCCTCATCTTTCGGCACGACACTTGCCGTATAAAATTCACCTTCTGGCGTTATTGTTACTTCGATTTGAGCGTTTTGGTAAGCATGTGCAATTGGTAAAAGAACAATTTCTTTTCCATAAGATGTTCGTTGAACTTTTCCTACTTGCTCTACATTTTCTTCATACGTTTCGTATAAGTCATTCAACCAACTCATCATTCAGCCTCCTGTTCCAAGGTTTCAAATAACTGATCGACAGACTCTATTTCTGAAGGTTCAACTATTTTTGCTTGCATCGCTCTAAGTGGTCGAACTAAGGTACATTCTTCTGGGCGTTGAAACTTAATAATGCCTTTTTTCATGATCGGCCGCCACAAACGAACAGCTAATTCCTCTTTTCCTGTCTCATCTGGATAAGATAATCCATGCACCATTGTGCCAAAATGCAGCTCCCCCTCGTAGTCATCATAATCACCATTGGCTGTACCAAAATCAACAGGTTCCACATATCCCTGACATTCTCTGGTTCCTAAAAAAATATCTCTGCGTCCACCTGCTTTGATTGAACGCTTTAAAATTTGATAATGTTTGTCTTCATTCCAATCGCCTTTTAAATCAGGACGATGTTGATTAAATTCAAAATGCACTTTCACTTCATAAACAGGCTTTTTCAAATACGTATAATACGCCAGATCACTGGCACTGCTGTCGTTGTATTTCATCGGCCGCATACCTTTAGATTCCATTTGAATTGATTTCATTATGCGAACTTCATCAATATAATAAACAATTGATGGTTTCCAGTAGATGCTTTCTGTGATTCCTTTTAGTGCTTGGTAAGTGGGAATTTGATAGGTCATTTTTTCACCACCCATTTTTGTCAAAGGATCCGTAAAAAGAGCATATTCGCCTTCAACTCTAAATGAGATTTGATTTTTATATTTCATCGTTGAGTCCTCCTTAATTTAAAAGCGGAATGGGCTCATTCAGTCTCGACTGGAAAATAGGATAAATTGGCTGAGGTGTTCTTTACCTCACTCCATTTTTATCTTTTTCCCGAGAGACTAGCCCATGCAGCTAGATAATACTAAACTCCTAAATAACTGCTCGCAGCTTCAGCTTCTATATCTATACCAAATTTCAAATCGTATGCATTACTCGTAAGGGCTAAAATATCGCCATTCAATAACGGATAAATCCCCCCATTTTTTTGAAGTTCCATCAGTTCATGCTGAAAGACATTGACTATATATTGTTGCGCTTTTTTTAATGTCGGTGAATACTCTTCTGGTCTCAACTCCCCATTCAAATCAGCGATCAGCTCGTTCCCTTTTCCATATGGAACAAGTACTGAAGTTGTTGGACTATCAATGACTTGAAAATATTTCCCTACCGTTTTAGGACTACTTCTAAAAGCCAAAACAGGAGCAGATCCATGTGTTCGTTTATAATGTTCAAGTGCATTAGTGCCTTCACCTAATAAACTAAATAGATTGAGTGATGTCTTTTTTACGGGATAATTTAATTCATTCTTAAAACGAGCGTAATATTGATCAAAGTAGCGTTTTTGAACCGAATGAGAAAGTAGTTCCTTTTGCGCAACTTCACTTTTTTCTGTAAGAATAGCTAGCGTAATTTCTTGGCCTTGTTTGATCTCTGGTAAATGAGTCAGATTTTCAAGATCTGCTGAAAGATTGACTAGGTAGACGGGTTGTTGTTTGGTTTCTCCATGTCGATTACAACGTCCTGCTGCTTGAGCAACTGAATCTAAACCTGCTACTGAACGAATAACCGATTGAAAACTGATATCCACGCCAGCTTCAATTAACTGTGTCGTGATACAGATCAGTTTTGTATCACGACTTTTTAGTTTTTCACGTAACTCGTCCAACAAATTTTTCCGATGCTTGGCGCACATTGAGGTGCTCAAATGATACAATTCAATAGTATCTAGTTGCTGATTCTCCAAATATTGATATAGACTTCGAACAGCTTTTTTTGTATTTAAAATAATCAGCAGGTTATTCTTTTCGGCTAAAATTTCTTGGCTAAACGCTGCTAACGCTTCAAGCGTCCATGATTCTTCCGTTGTCCGATCAATCACTTCTACTCGTTTAAACTTTGATTCCACTTCTGACAAATTGGAGACCATTTCACCATCAGATTCTTTCGCTAATGCTCTGCCTACATTTTCTAGAGATGGCTGAGTTGCTGTACACAAAACACTTGTCGTTGTGCCGTAATTTTTTAAAAAGTTCAAGCTCTCATTAAATAAATGCGTGCAGTTTGTGGGAACGCCTTGTGCTTCATCAAAAATAATCACTGCATTCATTACGTTATGAAAACGGCGTGGATTTCGAGTTCCTCGACTATATATAGTATTTAGAAATTGCACCATTGTAGTAAAGATTATTGGGCTTTCCCAATTGTCTTTCATTAACGCTTGTTTTTGCTCCAACGCTTCTTTTTCTGCTTCTGACTCTTCTGACTGTCTTTCTTTGGTTTCTTCCTGATCCGTAAAAACATTGGAATGATGTTCTAGTATATTGATCTCATCCTTTAAAATCTCTCGAATTGTCGCAGCGTTTTGTTCAATAATTGTTGTAAATGGCACAACATAAATAATGCGCTCCTTGCCATGTTTGATAGCATGATTCAATGCAAATCGTAAACTAGCTAACGTTTTACCGCCTCCTGTTGGAATCGAAAGAGTATAAATTCCGCTCTTTCTTTCAGCAAAGACTTTACACTGCTCAGACATCTGACTACGAAGTTGATTGATTGGCGTGTCAGCGGTAAATGTTGAAATATATTCTTCTAGGCTTCGACTATAGGATTGAAGCAAGGCATCATTTTCATGCTGTTTAAATTGTTTATTTTCTTCAAATAGCATCGTATTTGTTCTGTCCGCATCCAAAAGGCAACTATAGATAAATTTCAAAAGAAAAAATGTATCATTTTGTTTGACTCTGCTCTTTCCATCCGTTTGATAAAGCCTTTTCACTTCTTGTGTTGCTTCCAACAATAATCTCTGAAACTGTTCTTCTGAGACCACTTCTTGGAAAAAACAACTTTTGATTTGTTCATAATCGACAACCTCGATTTCATCGACTCGTCTAAGATAATCAGAAGTCGCTTCTCCTTCTGCGGTAAAAAAGTCTTGCAGCCCTCGGCTACTATGATGAGAAATAATCGCATTGCCTACCAGTTCGGCTAGGATATATGAAAATGGATCACGACTATTTTTGTGGCAATAATCAAAAAGAAGCTTACCACCAGCCGTTGAATGATCGACGCTACCGCGTGTTACGCTTTTCGGATCATCCACAGCTTTTTTCAAATACTCTTGGAATTCACTAGAAAACTTTCCTAAATCATGAAGTAAACCAGCTAAATAGCTCGTTTTTCTTAGCCCGATTTTTTCGCCCCAATCTGCGCTTAGTTCGGCACATTCTACTAGATGATTCTTTAATAATTGCTTTTCTTCATCTGATTTCCTTACATGTGCTACATACATACTTAAACTCCTTAATTATTTATCTTAGTGTTTTAAATACATTATATCACTTATAAAAAAAAGAACTATCTAAAATTTAAAATAGTTCAATTAATTTTTTTGATTGTAGAAAACAAGATAAATAATTAATAAAATGAACAGTAACAACATAAACAAAACAGAAAGCTCAATTGAAATATTCAACTAGTTCAAAAAAAGTTTTGTTATTTTCTCTTATATATAAGGAGCCTGATTTTCGTGTTATTTAATCTCTTTCCACAAAAAAATTCGTTGTGAATAGGCCACTCTTTATGTATAATGAAATGCATAGGATAGAAATAACTAACATTAAAAATAAATAAATTGGCTCTTCGTGGTCTGGCGCCAACCAAACCAGAAGACTTGTTTAAACAGCAATCCCTGTAAAACAACTTTGCCAATAGCGTAAGGATCGATCTATTTTGTGTTGTGCACTTCTATAGTCACGACATAGTTCATAGTCTCTTTCTCTTGCCTATTTGTAGACGATTACAGGTCACCTGTAGATCGTCTTTTTTAATTTCTATCCTGTTAGATTTGAGACAAAGAAAAATAGGCACTTCATTGATCGGCGCCAACCGTTCAATGAAGCCCTGAATAGAAAGCAATCCCTCTCTATCCAAGTTGCCCATTTGCCAGTACCGTAGTACCAGCTTCTTTATTGTACCTAATTCTTGTAAGAATTTCTAGACACTTTTGAAATTTTTCTCTGAATGCTTAAAGAAATCCACTCCTTACTGACATATTTCAACAATAGAGACGTACAGCTTTCCTCTTTTTCTTTTGCTCTACATCAAAAATCAAACAGAGAAAAGGAGCATTACCATGGAAAATTCTGCAATCTGTATCAAAACTGTCCCGTATCAAGAGATTCTAAACCTTCGTGATTCACTCGATCGTTTAGAATCTTGGAAAGAGCCGTTGGAAGTTCTAGAAAAGTATTTTACCAATCCAACTACGCCAATCAATAAAAAACGGTTAGTCAAACAATATTATGCTAGCGCAAAATTATTTGAGACGTTCAATAAAGAGTTTGAGTTACTGATAGCCGATTCACAAAAGCAATTAGCTACGATTATCCAAAATCAAACGTCTACCTCAATAAAGACTTCTCTATAAGTTTTAAATAGACAATTATTTCCAAATGGATTTTGTTAAAAAAAAGAGGCTAGGGATCCGAAAAACGCTTCTGTCCCAACCTCTTTCCCTATTATTATTTATAAATATTTTTCCTAAGGCTCATTGCCATGAACCGATTTAGTATTGTCTTACACACCCTAATGAAGCGCCTATTGAACTGCTCACAGGATAATATTATCCTTCAAAATCTCCATATCTATGATCACTATCTTCCGATCCTTGATCTTGATAGCCCCTAAATCCTTCAACTGCTGCATCATCCGATTCACACTACTGGCAGAAGTGATCCCACAAAAATGAGCGATCTCTTCATTCGTCACCACAAAATCAATTAACAATCCATCGTCCACAGTGACACCAAACGTATCATATAATTCATAAACCTGAGTACAAACTGCACCAAATTTTCCATTCATTAACATCTGCTGCATCTTTTTCATCGAATACATCAAACGAACACGATAATAATCTTTCACGTACATCTGTAATTCTTTGCTTTGATTAATATCCTTCCAAAACTGAACACGATCGATCTGATACAATTCTGCTTGCACTGACTCGATCCGAATATTAAACGGGGCATCGATAAACTGAGAATATTCATCTCTTAATAAAGACACGATTTCCAAACTATTGATATATCTGAGATTGAACTCTCGACCATCTGGCGAAATAACGCTGGTTTTGATGATGCCGCTTTTCAAAATATACGCATACCGATCTTGCAGTCCTTCATAAGTAAGATACGTCTTTTTTTTCTTAACTACTATTGGAAATGAATGTGCATCTAAGTATTCTTGTAACACATGACTGTCCATTTAGTAACTCCTCACCATTTTTTGAAAATTTTCTGTAAAAAAATCGCTACCCTTATTTAAGATGATAACACATTGAAAAGCAACAACAAATGTATATGACTTTTGTTGTGTTTTTTTGTTAGTCACTTTTTTTCAATACAAATCCACATTTTTTTTTACTCATTTTTTTGTATAGTACTCAGTATAACTAGCTTTCAGAAAAAAATTGTAATTTCCAGTTCAACCCTATCATAATAAGAAAGAAGGATCATTCAACGATGTCGGAACATTCAGAAGAAAAATTATTCAACAAAGGCTTTATCAGTATTACTTTGATCAATTTTGTGGTGTATTTAGTGTATTATTTGCTAATGGTGATCATTGCTGTAATCGCTCAAGATACGCTTCATGCAACATTAGGGCAAGCTGGACTTGCCTCTGGTATTTATATTATCGGCACATTATTTGCACGATTGTTTATGGGTAAGATGTTAGAACTAATTGGGAGAAAGACCGTACTAAGATACGGAGCTTTGTTTTATCTTGTTACCACGATTGCTTATTTGTACATTCCAAGTATCGGGATTCTTTACCTGGTCCGCTTGCTAAATGGTTTTGGGTATGGAGCGGTCTCAACTGCAACAAATGCAATCGTGACAGCTTACATTCCTAAATCAAAACATGGCGAAGGAATCAATTATTATGGATTAAGTACCAGTTTAGCTGCAGCCATTGGTCCTTTTATTGGAATGGTATTATTAAATACTATGAGTTTTTATTTTATTATCCTATTTTCGATCGTCCTTATTTTATTTACTACAATTGCGTGTTTTATCTTCCCTGTTAAAAATATTCAATTAAGTTCAGAACACAGAGCAAGCTTAGCTCGTTTTAGTATTGATAGTTTTATTGAAAAAAAAGTATTGTTTATTTCATTTATTGCATTTTTGATGGGTCTTTCTTATTCTAGTGTTTTATCTTTTCTATCTTCCTATGCCAAAGCAATCGATCTTGTCAGTGCAAGTTCCTTTTTCTTTGTGGTCTATGCTTTAGTGATTACAGCGACTCGTCCGTTATCTGGTCGAATTTTTGATGCTCGTGGTGAAAATGCTGTAATGTATCCTAGTTTTATTTTTCTAACGGCTGGTTTACTTTTACTGAGTGTGACGACTAGTAGTTGGATGTTGTTGGTTTCAGGTGGTCTAATCGGTTTGGGCTATGGTACGTTCATGTCTAATGGGCAAGCCATTTGTTTAAAAGTCAGTCCAAACAGTCACCGTATCGGGATTGCATTGTCGACTTACTTTATTGGTTTAGATCTTGGGCTTGGTGTCGGACCATATCTTTTAGGAGAATTGCGTAATTTCACGTCATTTTCAGGATTATATTTAGTCGCAAGTATTATTCCTGTGATCTGTATCATTCTTTATGCTTTGTTTTATCAATCAAAAACAACAGATCAGACGGTAATTCCGGCAAAATAATAAACTAAAAAGAAATGAACTAATCACTACTATTGAAGGAGAATAAAGATGAATACAGATGAACGTATGTTAGAAGTTTTACAGAAAACCTTGGTAAAGATCGAAGAATTGAATGCTCGTTTAGGACATATTGAACATGACCTTACTGCTTTAGACCAGCATCAAACAACGATGGATCATTACGCTAGAGCAATTGAGCGAACATCTAAAAATAATAATATTATGGGATAACTCAAATCACTAGACTAACGATAAAAAAATCAGAACGCACAATCCTTTTCAATCACTCACTGAAAATGACTTGTACGCTCTGATTTTCTATTTTTTAAAACGCAGGTGTTGACGTTTCACCATATTTTGTTTCAAGTAATTCTCGAACTTTATCGCTTGTCATCGCTTTTTTTAGGGCGTTGATTTTATCTGAGTCCTTGTTATCTTCTCTAGCAACTAAACTGATTGCGAAACGATCATCTACTTTATTTTCCAAAAGAATCGCATCCTTTGGTGTCAAACCAATTTTAGCAATATAGGTTGGATAATTGTAGACCATTGCAATGTCTTTTTCATTATATGCTTCGGCTAAGTTTAATAAATCAACAGAGACCCAATCGAAATTTTTCGGATTTTCCACGATATCTTTGATTGTTCCATCAAACCCAACGCCTTCTTTTAATTTAATCAAACCAGCATCATCTAAAATTGCCAGTGCACGTCCTTCATTGGAAACGTCACTTGGTAATGCGATTTTGGCTCCTTCTGGAAGCTCTTTGATGTCTTTGTATTCTTTAGAATAAAACCCGACTTTAGCATTATAAATTTTTTGCACTGCTACTAAATGACCATCTTTTTCTTTATTGAATTTTTGCATGAATGGCTCATGTTGGGCAAGGTTTGCATCGATTTCTTTAGCATTTAGTAATTCATTATATTGAATATTGTCGTTGACTTGAACCAATTCTACTTTATATCCGTCTTCGATATTTTTTCCTGCCAACTCGACTATATCAACCGTTGACGAAATATGTGATGCAACTTTGATGACTTTATCTTCTTTTTTCTCCGTATCGGCTGCTTTTTTCTGACCTGTGCATCCTACAATTGCGACTCCTGCTAAAACAAAAAAACTGATCAATGCTTTTTTTTTCATGGTTTTGCTCCTAACGATTATTTTTTATTTATTCTTTTAGCAAACCAACTACCGCTGATTTGGATAAAACTAACAAATATGATCATGATAACGATTGCTGTATACATTACTGCGTATTCATAACGCTGATACCCGTAACGTATTGCAAAGTCACCAATCCCACCACCACCGATCACGCCCATCACGGTTGAATAAGAGACCATACTAATAATTACCGATGTCAATGCTAAAACTAAACCCGATCGCGCTTCAACATACAAAAAACGAAAAATCAACTGAAACTTGGTACTGCCTAAAGATCGTGCAAGTTCTAAAATATCATTAGGCATTTCTAAGAGTACTTGCTCCACAAGCCTGGCATATATTGCGACTGCTACAAAACTTAGCGGTAAAGCTGCTGCATAAGTACCAAAGGCTGTTCCTAGTATAAATCGGGTAAATGGAATCAATGCCACTACAAACAATAAGAAGGGAAATGAACGAATAATATTAATATAGCCATTCAAGAAAATCCCTATCCAATAATTAGAATTAGTCGGCATTTTTTTTGTTAAGTAGACGAAGGTTCCAAGTGGTAAACCAAGCACTACTGCCGCAACGAGCGAAATCAGAATCATTATGCCACTTTCCGACAATGCTTTGGACAATTCAGGAAGGTAATAACTGATTTTATCTATATACACTGTGATCATCCTAAACTCTCCTGTACTCTCTCATAGTAGGTGCTAAATTGTTGTTGTTCTTCTTTTTGAATAGCTATCGTTTCCAAGACTTTGCCTTTTTCTAAAATTGCTGTTCGATTACACAATTGCTTGATCAAATTTAATTCATGACTCACAATAACCATCGTCGTACCAAATGTTTGATTGATTCTTCGTAATAATGCCATGATATCGTACGCATTTTGTCCGTCTAAGGCAGAAGTTGGTTCATCACAAAGTAAAATTTTCGGGCGTGTAATCAATGCTCGAGCAATCCCCACACGTTGTTTTTCGCCACCGCTAAGTTGTTTAGGATAATGCTCTCCCTTATCTGTTAAACGTACAAATTCTAGGACTTCTTGAACCTGCTGGCTATTATAAGCTCCATTTATGCGTAAAGGAAGTGCGATATTTTCGTTTACCGTTTGATTCCCCAGCAAGTTAAATTGTTGGAAAACCATACCGATTTGTTTGCGATTTTGCCGTTGTTCGGCTTCGCTCAACTGCATCAAATCGACTCCAGCAACTTTGACTTTACCTTGAGTTGGTTGTTCTAAGGTATTGATCATTCTTAATAGGGTCGATTTTCCAGAACCACTTTCACCGATCACACCAAATAATTCATGCTCTTTTATTTGTAGATCAACATGATTCAATGCTGTAACGACCGCTTTATTGTGCCTATAACTTTTTGAAACTTTTTCAAATGTGATCATGTTATTTCCTCCAACTTAATCAACCAACAACTGAATAAATTCAGCTTTAGAAACATTGTTAAAATAATCCTCGACTGTGATTTCAGCCAACACTTGCTTGATTGCTTTTTGCTCATATTGGCATCCAATCAATAAATTCTCGATTTCTTTCGTCTCTTTTTTGCTAAAATAGTCACCATAAATCGTGACTGCTGAGATCCGCCCTTTTTCCACAGAAATATTGGCTTCAATTAATCCACCTTTAAATTTCTCTTCTCTTTTTATCGTATATTTAGGTTCTTCACCAAATATCCAAGCATCATTTCCATAGATGTCTGCCACTAATTGATCGATTGCTTGCTCGTCTTTTTGCGTTAGCTGATATTCCTGTGATTTGATTTCTTCCATTGTTTTAGCGTTAAATAGATGCAACAATAAGCGGTCTCTAAATGCTTCAGTGGAGATTTCTTGGAATTCCTTTTTTAGATAAGGCTTGAGATTTGTCACACGGCTTCTGACAGACTTCGTCCCTTTTGAGGCTAGTTTTTTCTCAGAAACGGTCAATACTCGATTTACTTCTTCTAAATTGACATCTAGCATCAATGTACCATGAGAATACATTTTTTTATTTTTCGTATACATCGCATTGCCTGAGAATTTTTTCCCATCGATCAGTAAATCGTTTCGGCCGCTAATTTCTGCACCCGTTGCGCCCATTTCATGTAAAGCATCAAGGATCGGCTGCGTGAATAACTTAAAGTCTCCAAAAGTTTCATGCTCTGCATTCACAACAAAACTAAAACTTAAATTCCCCAAATCATCATATACTGCTCCACCACCTGATAATCTTCTGGTAATCGTGATTTCGTGCCTCAAAGCATAACTTAAATCAACTTCAGCTCGTACATTCTGGTTACGTCCAACGATGACACATGGTGTTTGAATATAAAATAAAACAAGTGGCGTATCAAATGTTCGCTGATTTAACAGATACTGCTCCGTCGCTAAATTTCGACGAATATCACGAGAGGGCATAATAACATAATACATTTTATTCCTCCTTTCTATAAAAGGGCTTTCAATATGAACGCTGAAAATTCTGATAATTCTAACAACACACTTAGTCTAACATTTCAGTTTATATTATTACATATATTTGCTCAAAAAACCTTGATTTTATAAGGAAAATCGATATATTATATAACAGGAATTTGAACATAGAACAGTTTTTAGTACACAAAAATAATACATCATTATGATATCTTTGATAGATATAAAATAAAAAACACAATAATCAGAAGTACCTCTGATTATTGTGTCATTTTCCTGTTATGACGATCAATTCTTAAATGTACATCTCAAAAGAATACATGAGACTCATCCACAATTATTTTTTTTCTACTAAACGAATTTGAACGGCTTCCATTTGTAATGATTTACCAGTTGTTCCAGCCAATGCACCATTTGCTTGGTAATCTTGCCAACCAAATTTGCTGACATGTACACGGTATTGAATGCCACCGTCAATTCCCTTAACTGAAGTTGATACATTTAGCTCTTCTAAATTCAATTTAATTCCTTCAAGGGCTAATTTTCTACCTACTGTACCAATAATTTCATTTGTACTAACAGTTGGTTGCCAACCGATTTTGCTGACGTGTGCTGTTCCTTTAACAGCTGGTACTACTTTTTGAGCGTTTTCTAGCTGTTTTTGTAATTTAGCTTTTGTATCAGCATCACGGATTTTATCAATTGTTTTGGCTGCTTTATCAAATTCTTTTCCATTGATTTGTGCTTCTGCTAATTCAATCAACGGTTGATCGTGAATAAGGTCGTCAGCTTTTACTAATGCTTTAACTTCTTTTTCAACCGCTGCTTTTGTTGTTAATTTAGAAATTTTTTCTTTGGCTGCTGTTTTTTCTGCAGCAGTCATATTTTCTAATGCATCGATTTGTTTGTTTGCATCAGCTTTTGCTTCTGATAAAGCAATACTGTCATTTAGTTTTTCTTGGTATTGTTTATGTGTACTATCAGATTTTAATTGGCTGATTTTTTCTTGCGCTTGCACATACGAACCAGAAGCGATTAAAGAATCAATTCCATTCGTTAATTCTTTATCATATATTTTGATGGCTTCTGCTTTCGCTGATTCATAAAGTGCTACCATGTCTTCTCCTTCTGTTAAGCCGTCTAGTTCATCTTTATAGCTAGCTTTTTGAGAATCAGTTAATCCTTCTAATCCATCAATTGCAACCCTAATTGCTTCTTTTTTAGCGTCTGAATCTTTAGCTACTGCAACCTTACGATCATTGATTAATTGCTTGACTTTACTACCAATAATATTAATTTCATTCTTAGTTGTACATTTATAAACTTGATCTGAGAACTGTTTCTTTTCTGTTAAGGTTAATTCATTTGCACCATTAATTGCATTTACTAACGCTACTTTTTTACTTTGAATCTTAGTTTGTGCATCTCTTATAGCATCGTCCGCCTCTTTAGCTTTACCTTCAATAACTTCAATATCAGAAATGCTTGTTTGAGCATTGATTTCAGCTTTATATCTTTCTTTTGCCGAAGCTGAAAGATAGTCCATTGCATCAATTTTTTCTTTGGCTTCATCTTTTGCTTTTGTTAGTTTTGCAGCTTCTTTTTTTGCAGCTTTATTGAGTTTGTTTAAGCTAGAAGCAACTTTTAGTGCTTTTTTAACATCACTTGGTGTTTTTGCATCATTAATAGATTTTAACGCAGAATTTGTTTGTGCTGGCGTTAAATCTGCTAGATTCTTAAGTGCTTCTTTTGCAATGGATTGCGCCGATTCCAAATCAGCTTCTTGAATTTTTTTGAGATCATTTTCATAAATAGCCTCTGATACGATTTCTTCGATTTCTTCTACTGTAGTAGTATTGGCTGAATGGATCCTTATTATATAACCATTTATTTCGCTCGAATCTAGAGCTGCTAATGCCTTAATTTTTTTAGTTGCATTATCCTTTTCATTCTGTACTTTCTTAGATTGATCCGCTGTTTTAGCCTTTGCTAATCCATCTTTCACAGTTTTTGAATTTATTGCATCGTTGATATGCGCAATGAGTTGGTCTTTCTCAGTTTGTAAAAGATTTGTAAGTGCTTGGATCACTTTGACTGCTGCCTCTTTTGCAACAATTAAATTTGCTATTTCTTTTTTTCTAGCAGCTTGTGCTTCAGCTAAAATTTCAGCAATCTCCTCTGCTGTATTACTTAAGTCAATATGTCTTGCGTAGTTAGGCGCCGTCATCTTAGATTCGAAACCTAAAGCGTTGATTGCTGATTTTGCCGCATTCTGTGCGGCAACCAAATCTAATTGTTTGATTTTCTCAACTTCTAAGAATTGCTCCCAATCCTTTTCAACAGCTTTAACAGCTTCTTCGGTCTTAGCTGAATCTACTTTATTATGGAATCGTTTTACATCTGCAGCTGTGACTATAGTACCTGCAGCTGAACTAATTTGAGTTTTTACTTTGATTTTTAATCCATCTAAATCAGCAACTTTTTGATTGTCGATCGCTTTATCTACTTCAGAATCAATAGTGGCTAAGGTTACTAAGTCTTCATCTGTTTTTTGTATTTTCGAATCAATGATCTTAATACGCCCATTAAACGTGTTTTTTATAGAATCTAGTAGAGAAGAAGTATCCAATTTATTATTTATTTTGGTAATTTTATCTGAAACTAATTCTGCTAAAATCTCTTGATCTGCACTAGTTGCAGCATCCATCACTCTTTGTACATCTTGTGTTGACTTAGCATCTGTAATTTTAGCGATATAATTAGCTTTTTCTATATCTGAGATATATTTCATCCCCTGAATGATTGCTTTTTGCTCATCCTTATATTTTGGAAAATCAGCTCGAGCGTCATTTTTAGCTTTTGCAGTGGCTACAACTTTGTCTGCTTCCGCTTTATTAGCTTCTAATGCAGATTTAAAAGCTGCTTTTGCTTGACCATATTTTTCAGAGTTATTATCCAGGTCTGTATTAAAATTTCCCTCTAGTCTTGTTAATCCAAGTGCTAATGTGATTTCACCTTTAAAATCAGTTTTCTCAGTTTCTTCTAAAAAACTAAAAGCATCAATTTGTTTCGTATATCCTTCTGAAAGTTTACTAACTTCTTTGGCAATATCAGCTTGATATACTTTTACTAAAGCATCGTTTAACTGAATTTTATTTTCTGCCTTGTTTACTGCTTCAATATGCGGTGCTTTTTCTTCTGTTGTTAAAGAAGTCAATTCTCCAATACTTGTAATCGCTTGGCTTATCAATTTCTGTAATTCGTCATCTACGACTCTCATTTGCGCTGTTTCAACGTCTGCTTGCTCAGTATCTGTTACTGCAAATACAGCCACCGGGCTAAGTGCATTAAGTGACATTAACAGTACCACAGGGGCTACCACCCACTGTTTTTTTCTCTTATACATCTTGTAAATTTTCTTTGTGTTGCTTTCAGGACTTAAATCGTCTTTTCTGATATTTTTGTTGCTCTTCATGAATCATTACCTCCATAATAATAATTTTTTTTAATACTAATTTAGAATTAGTACTCACGCAAAGTAAAATAATGGACACAGCCAAAAAAATCCATATAATAAAGTACATAGCATATTAGATTAAGGCGCATCCAATTCCACTCCCATTTCTTCTTTTTTGTAGGAACAAGAAAAGTTTTTTTGTTATCGATTTGATGCCTCTCTTACTCGGCTTGACGGCTCAGTTGACGGTCATAAATCAGTATTATAAGTAATAAAATACAAAAATAAAAAACCACTTAAGATCATCAAGTGGTTTTTAATCATTATTATTGTGTTTTTTTTAAAGAATTATTAGGTTAAATAATAGAAATTTTTTCAATCGCTTGCCGCTCATCTTTCATAAATGAATTTGTGTAGACATCTAACGTCATTTTGGTTGATGTATGTCCGAGCATTGAACTTATTGTAGCAATATTTACACCCATTTCTAAACAACGAGTTGCAAATGTATGCCGCAACGCATGGAAGGGTAATTCTGTTATTTGAAGTTGTACCAGAAGTTTTTTAAACCGATACGTAATGGTTCTTGGTTCTGTGCAAGAATTTGCTAGACCAACAACATACACACTTGCTGAATGTTGTTTGATCTTGCTTAAATAGATTTCAAGTTGGGTTGACAAAGGTAATATCCGCTTAGATTGAAATGTTTTTGGAGATCCTTCAACAAGAGCTGTTTTTCCTGCATCCACCTGTAAACGTTGTAGCGTTCGCTGAATATGGATTGTTTTTTCAAAAAAATCGATATCGCTCCATCGTAACGCACTGATTTCACCTATTCGCATGCCTGTTTCTAACGCTAGAATAATGGGTAAATATTTTTCGTCTAAACGAGCGGCTTCTTTGATTTTCTTTTGTTGTTCTATAGAAAAAGCACGAATTCTTTGCTTTTCTAATTTAGGTAAATCAATATTTAGTGTGGGATCTTTTTTTAACAAATCTTGTCGGACAGCTTGTGCTAATCCAGTTTTCAAAACACGATGAACCGCATGAACAGAACTTGGTGATAACGACAAGCTTAATTGTAAAATCCACTGATCAATATCTGCTGGCATTAATTCACGCAGACGGATCTCTCCAATATTGGGTAAAACGTGCAATTGGACTTTACTTTTATAGCTATTATAAGTACTTAATTTAACTTTAGGCTTAACAATCGTATCTAGCCAAACGTTTAGCCATTCAGCCAATGTTCCAGTATACGTCGAGTGAAACTCGGGTTCCCTTAGAGAATCGGCTTTTAACAACATTAGCTTCTGTTTGACCTCTAAATATTTTCTGGAATATATGTACCCATAATGAATTTTACCATCTATTTTTCGTTCCTTTATATAACGACCTTCCCAACGACCATCTTTTCTCTTATATATATTTTCTCCTCTTTTTGCCATAATAAAATTCCTCTCTCATTTTTCGATTTGTGACGGCGTATTTGACGGCGTTGGAGTGAACGAACTGAATCGTTGATTTTCAAGTACTTTTCCAACTAATTATACGCATTCCCAATTTTCAGGGGAGAATTATTTATTCATAAAATATCAAAGTAACAGCTTATGTTTTTTTATAAACCGTTCTTATATCTATAGCAGAATAAAATTATGAATGTTTTTTAATAACACAAGAGAGTAAGATTTTTTTTTATAAAAGTAATTACACCAACACCTATTGACATAGAACCTACTTAAATAGTACAATACTATGTGTTGAGTGAATAAGTCTGTTTATAAAACCAACATTTTTTATTCATCAAAATTTCATTTTCTCATTTCTTGTTCCTACAAAGAACAAGAAATAATCCCACTAAATTTCTCTCTAACAATAGACCTATTTAATTTAGTTATGTCTATTCATCACTTTTTTCATTTTTCTCTCCATTATGTTTTTTATGATTAAATCGCTACTCCTTATATCTCATAAATAGGTTTTTACTGCTCCTTTTTTAATTCCTCTATAACCAACAGTTAGTTCACCTAATTATTTTCCATTTATCACCCACTGTTATCGTTTTTTTTTTTGGTTGCTTATTCATAACTGCTAAACTAAAATAACTTGTACCGAAAAGCATCTTATAATCACAACTGTTATTGATTATAATGTTACAGTATTCAACCTAAATATTCCAACTAATGTTGGCTTTTCTACTAAAAAAGAAAAAAAACTATATTTCTTTTCAGTTCTCTTTTCTGTTTCAACCGAGCAAAATTTTTTTATTAATACCCATCCGTTTATTTCTATATTGACTACATACTTTATATATTATTCAAAAAACAAGCATTTCTGCAAAATAATTAACAGAAATGCTTTTTAAATTTGATTTTTTTATAGTTATTCTTATTTTGCTATCAATCACTTTTTTTACTCCCTTTTATTTTTTCCTCATAACGAAAAAAATTTCCATGGAAAATTACTTATTAGCAGTTTGTTCCTATGAGATCGATCCTAGTCTTCAACTTACTTTCCATTCTACCTTATAACTAAGATAATATTTAAATCAATATCATTTTGAACATAAAAGCGATACAAAAAGTGGAAGAAAAATTCTTACACTTTTCTTCCACTTTTTTATTTGCTCATTTTGATAAAAGGCAATGCACCATCCGTATAAATTTCGTCCCCACCGCCATTACGACCATGATAACTAGTTGTAAAATGTTCCACTAGTTCAATTGAAACAGATTCAGTCGATTGTTTAAACGATTCTAAAACAAAATCTCGTTCTTGATCAACATCTGAATTGATTTTGTGTGTGACTTGGCCTGTAAAAAATGAAAATCCAACTTTTTTATCATAAGTTGCACCGCCCAGCCAATCTGCTTCTCTTCCTCCAGGTAAATACCAGTTATCAGGTGTCTTCCAAAAGCGGACATGATGTCTTCTTCTTGGGTTATTTTCGATTTCCTTTTCAAACGCAATATCCTGTTTCTTATTAAACAAAAATAGGGAACTGACTGGCGCACTGGGATAGGACTTCCCAAATACACTTGCAGCGACCATATATATACTAGAGCGTAATGACAATGATTCAGCTTTCGTCCAGCCAGAGCTTAAAAAAAGTGTTTCTAATTCAATTTTAGAGCCTGTAAAAGCCAAATTGATAGGATCTCCAAGTAACCCATCACTTGTTCTAGAACGACCAATAAAGTAGTCTGGCAAATAGCGTCCTGTCAGGAATTTATTAATAAAAGGAATTATCAAGTAGGAACTAAACAACCACAAAAAAACATAAAGAAAAATGTGGATTTTCCTTGTTAAAATTTCTGAGAATAATGATGTATAAACTAAATAACCTAAGATAATAACAAAAATGAATCTAAATACCCTAAACATACTGTTCAGTAACGTTTGCTTTTTCATTTAATTTCTCCTACTCTTTTTGTTCTGGATCATACGGAACATACTGACTGTAATTGTCTAGTTCACCTTCAAATACATCATTGACGAAATTACTATAGGATCCCACACCCATCGTTCCCAACTCAGCGCTTGTTTCTGTCATATTATTCATGATTTTTTCTTGATATTCTGCTGAAGTGATCACTGCTCCTGTTTTAAGGTTTTTGTAGTATTTAGGCATTTCATTTCCTCCTTTCTTGAATAAGGTTCCTCTACTATAAATTATACTCATTTCTCAGGTAAAGTCTTCTATTATTATTCAGATTGTTAAATTAAAAAAGGCTAGAACATAACTCTACGAGTTATATCCTAGCCTTAAGGACTCAGAATAAATGCTTCTGTTCCAACTTCTTTTAAAAATATCTAGTTTATTGATGCTTGTCTATTTTTTCTTAATACCAGCCATTAGCCATCCAGAACGCTTGCGCTGCTTCCCATGATCCATAACGACCCGCTACGTAGCTATCCGCTACACTTTCTTGATTTGCTTCAGAGTAGTCTCCATTTAAGTAAGAAGCATCTAACTGATATCTACCGATATACTTACCATTTGTTGCGCTGTATGAACCGCTAGATTCTTTTTGTGCAATCCACTCTTTTGCAGAAGAGGTCGTCGCAGCTGTTGTTGGTGCAACTGTTGTTTCTTCTACAATCGTTTCAGCTTGTACTGGCGCTTCTTGTGTAGGAGTAGCTTTTACTTCTTGTTGAGCTGCTTCTTCAGCTGTACGGATCGTTAGCTTTTCTCCCTCAAAAATCATATTTATATTCGTAATATTGTTGTCTTTTGCAATTAAATCAATCAAGCTATCGTCTCCGTTAAATTGATGAGCGATAGTAGATAATGTATCACCAGATTTTACTGTATATAAGCTATCAGCGTGCGCGTCAGTTGTTCCCATAAAAATTCCAAATCCTGCAGTCAAAGTTGTTGCTAATAAAATCGTTTTAAGTGATTTCATGTTGTTTCTCCTTTGTAAAAAATATTTTCGTCGTTTATTTATCGACTTTGCATACTTTAACATCTAAAAATATTTCATAGGTGAATATATAGTGACAATTCGTTACGAGTATTTTCATTGGGTAACAGTCTGTAAAATACGATCAAAGAAACATGCGTTCGCACTATGTTTGTACTTAATTTGGCGAGTAAAAAAATCATGATATTTTCTGAAATTTTTCTTCCAACTATATTAATAACAATTGTAATATTACAAAAAAGTAGAATTGTTACAAAATTTCCACCTAATTTTTCCTCTGATAACTGACTTTTTTGAAAAAAAATTGTTTATTTTCAACAGAATAGTGTTTATATATCTGGCGTTTTTTCTCATTTATCCACACAAAAAAACAGAAACACATCTAGTTTCCTAGTGTTTCTGTTTCTTAATTGAAGCTTATGCGTTAAGTTCTTTTTGCTCGATCACTGATTCTAACAGTCGATTTTCGGTTTGAATAATATCAAAGAATGCACTAATTTTTTCTAATTGTTCATAATCGATTTGATATAATTTTACTCTAGGTTTCAAGAAGAAGAAGCCTGGGCGAATTTTTACTCGTTCATTAATCAAATGACATTGTTCCATCATTGAACGTAAATCCATTTCTGATACACTGTTCTTGATTTTTTCAACACGTGCTCGTTCATAGATCCATTGATCTTTGGTTACAGTCATTTTTTCAGTGGTCGTTACCAATTGTCGATTTAACCGCCAAGACTGTTCAATAAATTTTGCTTTTTTATAAAGATCATCATAATGGATCAAATCAATACGGACACGTTTGTACCAGTCTTCTTCATCAATCGACGTTTTCTGATGCTTCTTAAATCGTTTTAAGCCACTAACGAGTAAGGTGTTTTCTATGGCGAGCAGCTCGTACTCCAATTTTTCTTTTGCTACCCGCACACGTTCCTTTGACGCTTTCTCTCGCTTTAAACTCTCTTTTAAAAAAAGGACTTCACTTTCTTCTGAGCGAGCTAAATCCATTAGTTCAATTTCATCATTTGGCTCAATTTCGAGTCTTTCCTCGTCCTTATTCTCATCATCGCTTTCATCTTCATCTAATAATGAGTCTGTAAAAGCTGCCTTTTTTTCACTATTTTTTCCTATAGATACTTCTACTGGAAAGCTAAGTGTTTCACCAGAAAAGGGTACCTCTTCTTCATCTTGAAAGACCGAAAGAAGTTTTGCCTCTAAGATATTGCTGACAGATTCATCTTTTGAATACCCCATCTGTTCTAAACTAGTCGAAACGACGAATTGAATCGGTTCTTCCTCTGTGCCAAAAGATACAGGGATCAATTCACAGAAATATGTACTAAAAATACCATCGACTTCTTCAACTATCTTTGTCCATACAAATTGCGGGAAAAGTTCTTCCAATTCTTCCAATAAAACATCCCAATTTAATTGGGCCTGAAAAAACTGAATTTCCACATGCTTTTTGATAGGCGAAGAAGTAACTTTTCGAGAAACTTCATTATTCTCCCGAAAAGTAAGAAAATCTCCTGTTGAGTGTTCATAGAGTGTCTCACACGCCTCAACGATTTTGTCCGTGTTATCTTTTTGATAGAGAACGGTCCCCATGTTTAATGGGATTGCTTGTTGATGAAAAAAAACATCGAAATAATCATTCATTTAAACCGTTCTCCCTTCTTTTTTTTACGATTCAAGGTCATAAACTGGCGCTAAGATAAGCTGTTGTCCTTCAGTTAAAAAGTACTGTTCTAAATCGTTCCACTCTTTTAACGACCACACAGAGACACCAGTCTTTTTAGAAATACTCGCTAAAGTATCTCCTTTTTTCACTTCATATATTTCTTTTGTTTTCTTGCGAGTTGCACTTACTTGGTAATCTTTTGTTTCTTTTTTACTTGTTGTATCGCTTGTTTCTTTCGTCGCTTTTGTTTCTTTTTTAGTTGAGGATGCTATTTTTGCTTCTTTTTTGTTGGTGGATTGACCGGTTTCTTGATCATTAAATGTATTGGATATTTTTTGAACCATATCCAATGAACGGTCTACAGCATCTTCTTTTACTACAGTCGTACTTTTTTCTTCTTGTTTAGGAATACTTAATTTTTGACCAATGAACAACATACGTCGATCTAATTGATTTTTTTCCAAAACAGCTAATGTAGAAATATTGTATAGGTCGCTAATTGATTTAAGTGATTCACCTTTTTTCACAATGTGCGTAAGGTATTCGATATTTTCATCTTTTTGATCGTTTTTCTTCTCTAACTTATCAAATGATGTATTTAATGTGATTTTTTTAGCTTTTTTTGTCTTCTTCTTGTCTTTTAACGTATCATATTGCGTTAAATCATACGCATCGATCAAACCATTCAATTTTGAATTATAGCTTGTATCTGTCGCATAACGCCCTGTTAAAAACTTCGTCGCATCTTTATGTGATTTTGTGTTACTTTTCCAAGTACCACTATAAAAGCCACTACTAGAATCAGTTCCACCACGAAGTAACTTCACATAATCGCCAAGAGATTCTTTGTAAGATGGATACTTTCTAAAATCGGAACGAACCGTAAACATACCACCAGAACCATTATCTTCACTCGTTAGGAAATTAGCACTTGCTCCTTCATAGCTACCTTTGATACCAAACAAATTATAATTTGGTGCAGAAGCTAGTGCGCTGTTACCAGATGCACTTTCTAAGATTGCTTGTGCGATCATTACAGATGCATACAAGTTATTCTCACCAGCAATTGAGCGGGCATCCTCACCAATTACTTTAACAAAACTTTTCGTTGTCAAATTAGGACTGATATGAAATACCTGATCGGATCCACTAGCTGAATTTCCATTCGTATTGCTTCCAGTGACCGTTCCAACAGTAGAACCCGCACTTGGTCTGTTTGTTTGCGGAGTTGTAACACTCGGCTGTTGGACAGGCCCTTGAACTGGCGGTTTTGGTTTGCTAGGTGTTGGCTTCGGTGTTGGTGTTGGCTTTGGCTTCGGTGTTGGCTTCGGTTTCGGCTTTGGCGGAGTTGTTGTATCCGTCGTATTTGATGTTGTATCTGTCGTATTTGTCGTTGTATCCGTTGTTGATGTATCCGTTGTGGAGCTAGTGTCATCTGATTCACTGGACGACTCACTACTAACTTCTTCAGTCGAATCCTCCGTTGAAGAAGTTGTGCTATTTTCGGTAGAGGAACTAGACTCTGTCTCTTCTACTGTACTTTCTGTTGATTCATGTTCCTTAGTTGAAGATAAAATTGCTACATCTTCATGTTCTTCAGAACTTGAAGTTGCCTGATCATCAATTTCTTTAGCAACTATTGGTTTTACATCGGTAACAGAAAGGACAGCACTTGAAGTAAGCAACCCTACACTCAATAAACGTAATTTTTTACTGTTTAGATTTCTTTTTTTCACTCTGTGTCCTCCCTTTCTTATTCATATGGATCATCTTTCACCAAGCTGATGATTTGGTTGAATGCTTGTTCTGATTCTTCCTTAACATCTTTGATGCGTTTGTAGTAGTTTTGGTATTCGTGTTCTGCGCGTTCTAAGCGTTTTAAGACATTCGCTTTCTTCTTCGTTTCTTCATTGATCAGTTGCGCACGTTGATTTGCTTGGTTTATGATTTCTTTTGCTTGTCTTTTAGCATCCAATAAAACTTCGCCAATGTCTTCTTTAGACAACTGTTGATCGATATCGATTGATTTTTGAGCAAGTTGACGTTTCGTCATTTCTAATTCTTGACGAACTTTTGCCAATTCTTCATAGGCCCCTGTATCTGTTGGTGTATCTGAAGCCATGATCACGATACGATCTTCTGAAAGTTTATCGATTTCTTCTTGTTTTGCCAAAAGCTCTTGTTCGTATTGTCTGATTTTATTTGCAAAGCGCTCTGCTTTCTTTCGGTTTAAGTCTGTTTCGTCGATCTGACGATTGCTTTCACGCAATAAACTATTGTATTTACTTTTTACTTGTTCAAGTTCTGCCATCCGAGCGTCGTAATCTTTTGGCACAGCTTGCACCATCGATAATTCGTTTTCTAATGATTCGTTTGTTTGATGTGCAGCTTCTACTTCATTCTGTAATTGAGAATTTTCTCTTTTACTCTTACGTAGTTCAGTTTTTAGCTCTCGAAGTTCACTTTCAAGTTGTTCAATTTCTTCTTGAAGTTCTTCTAACTCTTCATCGTCGATTACTTCATGAACTGGCGGTCTTTTTTTCTTTGATTTAGGTTTTTTAGACGCTGGTGACTGTTTTTTCTTTTTCAGCGAGAATAATGGACGTTCATCTTCATCTTCATCATACTCATCGTCGTCATCTTCATAATCTTCATCGTCGTATTCATCATCATCATCATAATCTTCATCGTATTCGTCATCATCGTCATACTCATCGTCGTCATCGTATTCGTCATCATCGTCATACTCATCGTCGTCATCGTATTCGTCATCATCATCATACTCATCGTCGTCGTAATCTTCGTCATCATATTCATCGTAATCATCATATTTTTTTCTTTTTTTACCTTTGCCAAAAATTTTTAGCATATGCTCACTTCCTTCTACAAAAATGGGATATCTCTTGTTATTGATTATTTTTTAACGTGTTAATTTTAAATACTAAGTACATTATGTGAATTGATATATGTAACTATAGTGACAAGTGCCGTAATCTTTTTTGCAAAAATAATCAACTTCACTCTTAAAGTATCGTTTCCCATAGTTATCAATATAGTTTATCTAACTAATCATATTTTAATGACAATCAACTACTTACCTCAATCTGATAAAAACGATTCTCTAAAACCCTACAAAAACATACCTACCTTTTTCTATTTTATCAGATAAAGGCCAAACAAACAAACTGAATTAGCGCTTTATTTTTACTTTTGTGAAATTAAAAATCATACTCCAGTATTTTTTTCAACAAAAAACGTCTATAGTAAATGAAAATCATGTTTTTTTATTATAAAAATACGAATACAAAACGCATTGAATTTTATTTCTTATAAAAAAAAAGAAACTAATTTAGATATTAGAATTATACGCTGTCACGCAGTTCAAATTACTAATCCCTCTTCATTCTTTCGCTATAAATAGCATTAACATTGAGTTTTATCGAATTCGCAACTCTAAGACTAATTAGAATAAAATAGAATTTTAAAAAAATAAATGAAAACACACGCTTTTTTAATCTTTCTATTTTTAATAAAAAAGTAGATAAAATCTTTTTTTCCATTAGTACTTATATTAATATACATGTTATTAATTTAAGTACAGTGAAAAAATAAAATTAATTATTCTCTTCTATTATTCATTATTTTTTCACATAAAATCTCTGTTTCGTTCACAATCTACTAACGTATTTTCTAATCTAATTATACTCCGACGCTTTTTACTATTCAATTATTAGTTTTTGATAGTGCAAAATACTTGGGTTGTTATTTGACATTTATTTTATAACTAGATTGCTACTATAGCGAGTGTAACAAGCGTAAAATCCATTTTTGTTTCACCCCTTAATACAAATAAACGGTGGGACAGAATCAACCTGTTCGGAAATATTCTGTCCCACCCTATACTTCTATTGCTTTGACGGAATCAATAAGCGTAATCCGTTCAAAATAACTAGTAATGTACTTCCTTCATGTGCGATAACACCAATCGTAATGTCCATTTTCCCTAAAATATTCAACGTGATCAATAGAACTACGATAAACATTGAAAAAATGATATTTTGCCAAACAACTCGATCCAAACGCTTAGAAATCTTATGTGCATAGCTGAATTTGGTCAAATCATTTTTCATCAATACAGCATCTGCTACATCGATCGCGATGTCCGTTCCATCTCCCATTGCGACACCGATATCTGCCGTTACTAAAGCAGGAGCATCGTTGACGCCATCACCTAGCATCGCTACATTACCGAAACGCTCTTGTTGTTCTTTGATGATTGCTGCTTTATTTTCCGGCAAGACATTCCCAACAACTTCGTCTATCCCGATTTGACGTCCCACTGCTTGCCCTGTTAATTCTGCATCTCCGGTGATCATTGTTGTGTGGATACCTTGTGATTTTAGATAGCTGATCACATTTTTTGCATTTTCATTTGGTACATCCATCATAGCGATCAACCCAATCACTTCGTTATTTTCAGCAAAATAAACAACAGTTTTGCCTTCTTTTGCGTATTGTTCATTATGCGCATTGATTTGAGCATTGACTTGACTAAACATTTCTGGTTTACCGATTTGATAGGTACTTCCAAGATATTCTGTTACTAACCCTTTACCTATTTCGTTTTCCACCGTTAGTGTCAATTCTATTGTAGGGTTAAATTTGGCTAAGATTGCATTAGCTAAAGGATGGTTGGCTGTTTTTTCCATCGCAACAATTAAATCGATACACGTTTGCTCTGTTAATTGTGTATTATCTGTTAAGAAATAAAAATCAGTTACGGAGGGTTTGCCTTTCGTCAGCGTGCCAGTTTTATCAAAAGCAACTGATTTAATCGTTGCCAAGTTGGCTAGATAAGAGCCACCTTTAAATAAAACACCTCTTTTCGCTAAATTAGAAATTCCTGATAAGGTTGCTGGTACAGCACTAGCTGCCAGTGCACATGGTGAGGCAGAAATCAAAAATACCATGCCGCGATAAAAACTCTCATCCCATGACCAGTTAAACAAAAACGGTCCTGCTGCGATAAAAATCGGCACAACAATCAAGACGATCGTCACATAATAAGGTTCTAGTTTTTGAATCTTTGTAGCTGTTTTTGACAAGTTGGATTGCGACTGATTGACCAATTGAAGAATTTTCGCAAATACTGTGTCACTAGTGTCTTTTGTCACTTCCATAGTAAACGTGCCACTGCCATTGATGGTACTACCAAACACTTCATCACCGACTGTTTTTTCTCTAGGGATACTTTCACCATTGATAGAGGACTCATCGATCGACGTCTGCCCAGACAGAATAATACCATCGGTTGCAATTTGATCTCCATTCAACACTTGTAGTTTATCCCCAATTTTCAATGTAGCAACATCAACTATTTTCACATTACCATCAGCTTGGATCAAACGAGCTTCTGTTGGATTCATTTTAAGTAAATTAGTAATTTCTCTTTTACTGCGGCCTTCTGCATATTCTTCAAGAAAATGGGCTGCTGCAAAAATAAGGATCAACAAAGCGCCTTCTTCATAATTCCCAATGATCGTTGCACCAAATGCAGCCAACGTCATTAAAATATGGACGTTTGGAACAAATTTTCTTTGCTCTTTAGATTCACTGATCGTATCAACAATACCTTCTAAAATTATGTGATAGCCTGATAATAACATTGCACTTGTAAAAAGAATATTTTGTCCTAACGAACCTTTGTTTAAAAAAAAGGCACTAATAAAAATAGCAAAACCTATAAAATATAAGATAACTGGTGATTTGCCGTGATCGTGATTGTGTCCACTACAGCTTGTGTGATCGTGGTCATGTACTTTTGTTGTATCCATTTTATATTTCCTCCTTTACGGTTATTTTTCCGAAAAAACTTTTTAAATGAACAACCATTCATATATCTTATGTTTATAATACATGAACAAACAATCATGTGTCAAGTGAAAGTAGACATTTTTTTACAAAAAATAAGGCTAAGATACAACTCTACGAGTTATATCCTAGCCTTAAGGAATCCAAATAAATGATGGGAGCAAAAGTAATGCCTTCAGAAATAAACGCTTCTGTCCCAATCTCTTCTAGTTATTTTATTTCTTCTACTTTAATATATTTAAAACTGTACGGTGAACCAAAACTATGTTTTACGACATCATGAATATTTTTCTTTTGCAATAAAGCCGTTTGTTGTTGATAGATCGGTGCAATCGTGTAATCTTCTGCTAATAAAAGTTGTTCTGCCTGTAGGAGATCTGTCCATCTTTTTTCTTCATCTGCAGCGTCTGTACTAGATGCAGCTTGGATCAAGCGATCATATGATGGATTCTTATAGTTGACATGGTTCAAGCCAGAAGTGGAAGCAAACATGTCTAAAAATGTAATGGCATCTTTGAAATCAGGCATCCATTGACCAAAAGCAATGTCATAATCTCCAGATAAATAACGTTCTTGTAAGTTATTACTTGGCAATGTAGTAATTTCAAAATTGATACCTGGAAGTACTTCAGCTATTTGACTCGCTAAGTATTCAGCTGTCTTTTTCTCCGTATCTGTATCCTTTGTCAGATAAACCAATGTGATCTCATCTTTATTCAGTTCTTCTTTTGCTTTTGCATAAGCTTCTTGTGCGGCGTCTTTATCAAATGTTTGCTGCACACCATTCTCTTTACGAAAATCTTCGCCTGTTTTGGTATTTTGAACAAAATTTTGGGGAACAAATCCTTCAGCTGCAATAGATCCGTCTCCTAAGACATTCTTTACAAATATCTCTCTGTCGATGGCCAACGAGATCGCCTTTCGTAAATTGACATTTTCTAATAGTTTACCTTGATCTTGATTGAAACGGAGATAGCCCATTTTTGTGTCATTTTGATTTTGAAAATCAGGATCGTTTTTATATTGTTTAGAGAATTCTCCATCTAAAACAACACGATCTAGTTCGTCGGTTTGATATAAATTAACAGCTGTACTTGTTGATTTTACAACGGTCGTTTGAATTTCATCGACTGTAACATTCTTTTTATCCCAATACTCTGGATTTTTCACATACTGCCAAGTATCAGAATTTTGTTCCCAACCTTCTAGAATAAACGGTCCATTATATAGAGTTGTTTTACTTGAAGTTCCGTAGTTACTACCTTGTTTTTCCGCGAATGCTTGTTTGATTGGGAAAAACGTTTCAAAGGTCAGTAACGATGTAAAATAGGGGATTGGCTTAATCAAGTGAATTACTAGCGTATGTTCATCTGGCGCTTCTACTCCTAATTGATCAGGCTTCATTTTCCCTTGATAAATGGCCTCCGCATTTTGTATAGAAGAAACAAACAAACTAGCGTAAGAAGGTGCCGTTTCTGGCGTGACTGCTCGTCTCCAAGCATAAAGAAAGTCGTCTGCTGTGACGGGTTCTCCATTTGACCATTTTGCATTTTCTCTTAAAGAAATCGTATACGTTTTTTTGTCGTCACTGATTGCTGGTAATTCTTTCGCTACAGCTGGGGCTGCTTCATCTTTTTCATTTAATTGGTAAAGGCCTTCAAGAACTTGATTTTGAGCATTGAAACTAGTAAAATCCTCTTCTTGTGTCGTATCTAGCGTTAGCAATTCTGCTGGCTCGGTAAAATGAACAACTGCCTTTTTCGATTCATTTGACTCTGTGTTCTCAGCGGAATTACAGCCGGCCAGAAAAAATAAAAGCACCAGTGCGCTAATGGCGAACTTTTTCATTTTGTTCCTCCTATTTCTCTATCGAAACTAGCTTATTAAGTTAGATAACATCTAAGCATAGCTACTCCTTTAAATAAAAATCAACTCTTCAACAACAGCTATTTCTGGATCTAATGATTGTATGACTGGACAATTTTTTCCTATCAATTTTAATGCTCGTTCTGCTTTTCCTTGTTCATCCTCAGAAACCTTGATTGAAAAAGTGATTGCAACACGACTTAATGGTTTGGCTTGTTTATCTTCTGCACGCTCGTACGAGACATCTACCTTTTCAATCGTGAAGTCGATGTTAGAGTTAGTTAATATTTTTTCATAAACATAAGCTCCACATGCACTAATCGATGCTACTAACAGTTCCACTGGAGAAAAACCAATATCTTTTTTTAATACCCAGTTGCCATTTTTGTGCACCAATTCAAAACCTTTTTCACTTGAAATCAATTCCATGTTTTTCGCTCCTTTATTTTTTTAACGTTTTCTTTATTTTACAATGATAGTACAAAATACACGAAACGGATAATACTTTATTCACTAGTATGATAACCAAAAGCTATCAATAAAAAAGCTTCCCACATTCATTTAGAATCCAGGAAACTTTATTAGTAATAATGTAATCAAAATTGTATTTTCAACCGATTATCGTCTTGATTTTTATCTTGAATGATCGAATCGATATATTCTTTTAAAAATTTACTATTTTCAGCGATGATCTGATAGCCAGATTCTGCTTTGATTTTTGCCACCTCTTCATCCGTGATAAAATCATTACCTGAGAAAAAGCGATAGTTTACTTGTCCAACAAATTCAGCTGCTGTGTCTAGTTTTTCGCTATCTGACAATCCAGCATCGATCAATTGAGAATAGCCGAGTCTTTTCCCGTCGTCAATAAACAGTTCTTTGATATATTGCGGATAATTTTCTATTTTAGAAATGGCAGCGTTGTTTTCTTTTTTTTGGTAATCAAATGAATCACCGTCTAGTTTCACTATACCGTACCCTTGGGGAGCAATCGAAAAGGAGCTAGATACGATTTCGGTTATTTTTTGATTATTGATTGTTTCGGTCATGATATCTTGCGCGTGAATATGGCCTGAAAAAACAATCGGCACTTGATAATCCGCCAAGACTTGCTTGAATTCGTCCGCATTATTAAGGACAAATCCACTTGATAATAGTTTGTTATGTGCATAAATATTGTGATGCATAAAAACCAATGTTTTTTTATTTTCTTGCTTCGCTATGTCTAATTGTGTTTTGATCCATCTCATTGTCTTTCCTCGAATCGTTCCGCCTGTGTTAGGTCTTGATCGAGGTTCTTTGTCTTCAGGATAAATGTTGGAATCGAGAAAAAGAAAATTATACTGTTGATTAACCGCTACTGAATAACTCAATGAATTTTTATCGTAGTTCGTCGCATTGCCATAGCCAAAATCGGCAAAAATTTCTTTAAAGTCAGCAATCGAAATGGCTTCTGTTTTTTCTTGCTTATCCTCAACAAATTTCCTAGCCCAGCCATCATTGACATCGTGGTTTCCTGGAATCACAAAGACGTTTATACCTTTGGTAGTTAATTGTTTTAATAATTCAGTCAATTTTTCTGCACTGACTTTTTCACCATTTAATGTTAGGTCACCTGTAATGATCAGCATATCAGGCTTTTTCTCAATGGCTTTGTTGATAAAGGCTTGAAAGCTTTCTTTTTGATAATCCAGTTCTTTGCCTGCTGCTGTTTCTTTAATTTTTTTAAAAGCTGAACCTGAATCCGTTAAACTTTTATCAATATAATGAGGATCACTGATTACCCAAAATTCAATAGCCTCTTTTTTAAATAGCGTTTCTTCTACCTGGACTTTACCCTTACCAAAATAGATGATCAGCAACACTATTACTAGTATACTGAACAAAATAAACCCGATTTTTTTCTTCATTTATTAATTCCCCATTCTCTATTGTTCCATTTCATTTTATGCTTTTTTCCGAGAAAAAGCGAGAGTACGTTAAAATCGTATAGTCTGGGTTTCTTATTCTAAATTTTGTTTCTCTATTTACCTCATAAAAAACTGCGTAAGTAGCTTATTTAAAATCGGCTACTTACGCAGTTTGTTTGGGTTTTTAACGTTTAGTTTCACTATAAATCGAAATCTTAATACCAAGTATCTATATTTTTTTAGCTCTTCTTTCGATGTAGACACTTGCCACTATTATTATCAAAATCAACCCAATCAGAATAATAGTTTTTGAGCCTTTTTCACCTAATTTGGCAATCAAACCTTTTGGTGCATCATCTGAATTATTATTGGGATTTGTTGTTTCTTTTTCCTTTGGTGTATGGCTATTGGTGATGATGATGTTTCCAATAGTTTCTGCTGTGATCGTCGTGTCATAACCGTTTACTTTGGTTACTTCTTGAACGGTATATTCGATTGTTTTTCCGTTGTTTTTTTCATCTAATTCTTGCCACGTATGGGTCCAGTTATTTCCGGCATTTAAGGTTACTTCGTTTCCTGATTTTTCCCCATCCGCATATAATTGTACTTGAATACTTTGTGGACGCAGGCCATCTTGATCCTCTTTATCGTCCCATGCTTTCGTGACCGTAGCGCTGGTTACTCCTGGCGTATAATGATTTGTAAGATCAAACCCGTTAATCTCTGTTGAATACTCGGGAACTTTATTTTCGGTCACTGTATAAGTGATTTCTTGGCCATTTTCATATTTAGGTAAGTTGGTGAATTGATAGGCCCATTGTTCCTTTTCTCCAACTGTTTGTTCGTCTACTTTTACGCCATTCGCCAATAGATTAACTGTTACGTTCGTTGGTCGAATCCCATCTTGGTCATTTTTATCGTTCCATGTTTTAGTCCCAGAAACTTCTGTTACTTCTGGTGTATGGCTATTGGTGATGATGATGTTTCCAATAGTTTCTGCTGTGATCGTCGTGTCATAACCGTTTACTTTGGTTACTTCTTGAACGGTATATTCGATTGTTTTTCCGTTATTTTTTTCATCTAATTCTTGCCACGTATGAGTCCAATTATTTCCGGCATTTAAGGTTACTTCGTCTCCTGATTTTTCCCCATCTGCATATAATTGTACTTGAATACTTTGTGGACGCAGGCCATCTTGATCCTCTTTGTCGTCCCATGCTTTGGTGACCGTGGCACTGGTTACTCCTGGTGTATAATGATTTGTAAGATCAAACCCGTTAATTTCTGTTGAATACTCGGGAACGGTATTTTCGGTCACTGTATAAGTGATTTCTTGGCCATTTTCATATTTAGGTAAGTTGGTGAATTGATAGGCCCATTTTTCTTTTTCTCCAACTGTTTGCTCGTCTACTTTTACGCCATTCGCCAATAGATTAACCGTTACGTTCGTTGGTCGAATCCCATCTTGATCATTTTTATCGTTCCATGTTTTAGTCCCTGAAACTTCTGTTACTTCTGGTGTATGGTTATTGGTAATAGTGATGTTTCCAATAGTATTGGTTGTGATCGTCGTGTCATAACCGTTTACTTTCGTTACTTCTTGAACGGTGTATTCGATTGTTTTTCCGTTATTTTTTTCATCTAATTCTTGCCACGTATGGGTCCAGTTATTTCCGGCATTTAAGGTTACTTCGTCTCCTGATTTTTCCCCATCCGCATATAATTGTACTTGAATACTTTGTGGACGCAGGCCATCTTGGTCTTCTTTGTCGTCCCATGCTTTCGTGACCGTGGCACTGGTTACTCCTGGCGTATAATGATTTGTAAGATCAAACCCGTTAATCTCTGTTGAATACTCGGGAACGGTATTTTCGGTCACTGTATAAGTGATTTCTTGGCCATTTTCATATTTAGGTAAGTTGGTGAATTGATAGGCCCATTGTTCCTTTTCTCCAACTGTTTGTTCGTCTACTTTTACGCCATTCGCCAATAGATTAACCGTTACGTTCGTTGGTCGAATCCCGTCTTGATCATTTTTATCGTTCCATGTTTTAGTCCCTGAAACTTCTGTTACTTCTGGTGTATGGTTATTGGTAATAGTGATGTTTCCAATAGTTTCTGCTGTGATCGTCGTGTCATAACCGTTTACTTTGGTTACTTCTTGAACGGTATATTCGATTGTTTTTCCGTTATTTTTTTCATCTAATTCTTGCCACGTATGAGTCCAATTATTTCCGGCATTTAAGGTTACTTCATTTCCTGATTTTTCCCCGTCTGCATATAATTGTACTTGAATACTTTGTGGACGCAGGCCGTCTTGGTCTTCTTTGTCGTTCCATGCTTTCGTGACATTTATACTGGTTTTCGAGCTTATTTCATAGTTTTTGTATGAGCCAATCTGTTTATAAATAGGTTGCGCAGCATTGTCATACAAATCTGTGGTCTCTACCGTGAAGTTCAGTTTCTCTTCTGATTGTAGATACCCATTTGGAGCCTTTGTTTCAATAAAATAGTAATTTCCAGTTGTTAGCCCTGTGACGCTTACTTTACCATTTCCATTGGATTGTATCCCACTTTTGACTTTCACTTCATTTCCTTGATTATTGACCTTATACAAGTCAAACTGTGCTCCGTCCAATGGATTATTTGTGGTTCCATCTATTTTTTCAAACTCTACAGCTGCTGTTTTCCCGGAAGCATTTCCATCAGCAACATTCCAAATAACACTTTCTTCCAGCACCCAATTATTTGATTCACCATTTTTATAGTTTATTGTAATTTTTAAATTGTTATTAAATTCTTGATCGGTAATAATATTTTCTGAATCAATCGGAACCGAATAATACTCTAAACTAAATTCTTCCGTTTTGGCATTTTTGCTCTCAGCCAAGTCTTCCCATACTAAAATTTGTGGCAAAACATTCATTTTAAAAGAACTAGCAAAGTCTTGACCATCTTTATAGATAAGACCCATATTTTCTTTAGAAACGCCTCCGTATTCGAAACCGATAGTATCAAAAAAGCCTCTTTTCCAAGCAAACGCGTCAGGCCAGTTACCATCGAACTCATTCATCCCGATTAATTTTTGGTTTTCTAACGTATCTTCCAAAACTATAGAGTCAATTTCATCAAATGAATTGGCCTTTCCTAATAGCGTGTTTCTTCCCAGTCCAACATTCCAAGAAAATACACGTGTTGGTGTATCAAACTGTTGCGTATTCGGATTGTAAAGATCCCTTGTATCTAATCTACCTACTTTTTCATTATTTTCTGGTTTTCCAGCTCCAGTCCCATCTCCTCCGACGTTACCATTACCACCTTCTCCAACAGATTCACTGTCATCAGGGATGATTTCTGTAGAGATTATTTTATCTGGATACTTTATATCGATATTCTCACCATCAGAAACATATCGTTCATTCAACGCAACTGAAATAGAAAAATTCCCATTGATATTGGAGTGTGTTTCTACATAATCAGTGGTAAATGTTAATTCAAAATAAAATCCTTCCGTTGCGTTTCCTTTAATTTTTACAATACCAATCTCCTCTCCATTTTCTTTCAAAGGAAAACTGGAAATATCATGAACGACAAATTCTTTCGGAATATAGAATTCTAATACATCTCCTTTTTTAAAGGTGTTATCAGGAATTGCCCACTCGTAATTTAAAGTGTATATTTCTTTTATTTCTAGTTTATTTCCATCAATCACTTCACTTCTACTATTTTCAAGCCAACTATCCGTGACGTATTTGTCTCCAGACCTACCAGACTCTCTTGTAGACTCTTTAGCAAAAGCAACTGACAAACTTGACAGATTTGTCCCTACCGTTAGTATTAATATCAATAATAAATTTACATATTTTTTGTTCATGAAGTTCTCCTCTCAATTATGTACCTCGAAATAGTGGAAGAATACAGGGATACTCTCTTATCCTTCCACTATCCTACGATCAACCTAAGTTATTTATAATGATATAGCAAAATAATAAAAGAACAAACATTATATATAATATATATATAATTATTCACAAAAAACACATATTAAAACGTTCGCATATAATATATTTATCATTTTTTTTTAATATACCGAAAAAATATCAACGATTTCAAGTTGCAGATAAATAACACGTTATACTTTTATGATTAGTTCAACTTCTTTTATCCGGATTTAAAAACCGAGGAAAAGATGCTTTATTGATTGTATTCAATCGTTTTTCACTCGTTTCTCTCAACATGTCATTACTATCTCTAATTAGTAATCGCCTGAAATCAATAACATGCTAAACTAATTTACTCAAATGAATTAAAATTTTTGATTGAAAAAAATCAACTAATTTCCAGCATACTTAAAATAAATATTTTTTATATAATTCCACTCTATTTTTTTAATCAAATCGAAAAAAGTGTAGAAGAAATTCCTTCTACACTTCATATTGGCATTATTTATTTTTCCAGCTAGTTCTCACTAGCATCTAGAATATCGTTCAGATTTCCACTCCATTTGTTGCGATCAAGTGTTTATACCACTGAAACGAATCTTTTTTTATCCGATTTAGTGAACCATTGCCTTGATTGTCACGATCTACATATATAAAACCATAACGCTTGCGCATTTCGCCTGTGGTAAACGAAATAGGATCGATACAGCCCCAAACCGTATAGCCTAAAACATCTACTCCATCCAGTTCGACGGCTTTTTTCATTTCTTTGATATGCTGGCTGAGAAAATCGATTCTTTCTACATCGTGCACCTTGTCTTCGATTAAAGTATCTGCGTAACCAAAACCATTTTCTACGATAAAGATCGGGCGTTCATAACGATTACTTAAAAGATTTAGATAATGACGTAATCCAGTCGGATCGATCGACCAACCCCATTCTGTCATACTGACATAAGGATTTTCAACAAGGGAACTATCCCCAAGTAAATCATCTTCCAATCGAACTGCTTCTGGGCGTGTTGAAATCGTATTACTTAAATAGTAGCTGATACCAATATAATCCACTGTTCCAGCTTTTAGTTTCTGTAAATCTTCATCCGTAATATCCAGTTCATAGCCGTTTCTTTCCCATTCCTTGATTGCCCAACGTGGATAATTCCCTCTTACTTGGACATCTGTAAAAAATAACTGTTTTTCATCTTCTTGTTGGGCCGCGATAATATCATTTGGATCACTCGTCAGTGGATAATTTGGTGTTGCCGCCAACATACAACCAATTTGGAAATCAGAATTGATTTTCTTTCCTTCAACAACTGTTATTGCCCCCGCAACAAATTGATAATGGGCTGCTTGATACATCGTCTTTAACTTATCTTCGTCTTCTTGGTAAAGAATGCCTGAGTTGGTAAATGAATAAATTGGATTTTCCAAAATGCGTTGATTATTGATTTCATTAAAGGTCATCCAGTATTTTACCTTGTCTTTATAGCGCTCCATCACGATCGTAGCAAATGTAGTGAAAAATTCGATCAGTTTACGACTTCGCCAACCGCCATAGTGTTTGACCAAATGATATGGCATTTCAAAGTGAGATAATGTAATGACAGGCTCGATGCCATGTTTCAATAACTCATCAAATAAATCGTCATAAAACGCTAGTCCAGCTTCATTTGGTTCTTGTTCATCACCGTTTGGAAAAATTCTCGTCCAGGCAATACTTGTTCTTAGGCATTTAAAACCCATTTCAGCGAATAACTGAATATCTTCTTTATAATGTCCATAAAAATCAATGGCTTCATGGTTAGGATAAAATTTTCCTTCTATAATACCATCTGTAATTTCTCTAGCATGATCTTTTGAGCCCGCGGTCATGACATCTGCAATACTCACGCCTTTGCCACCTCGATCAAAGCCGCCTTCCACTTGATGAGCAGCTACCGCGCCGCCCCATAAGAAATCGTTTCTCATTTATCTATTTCCTCCTTCTTTGAGCCTACAACAAATAATTGGGTTGCGGGTGTTACTGATTCAGTGGTATTGACAATGTTCATTGTTTCCATACTTTGACTATCTGTTAAAATCACTGGTGATGTCATCGCATAGCCTTCTTGTTCGATTTTTTCGCGATCAAAGACTAATAACGTTTGCCCACGTGTGATCGCATCACCCATTTCAACTTTTGTCTCAAAATATTTACCATTCAAATTAACCGTATTGATTCCGATATGGATCAATAATTCACTTCCTCCATTTGATTTTAAGCCAATCGCATGTTTTGAGGGGAAAATTGCAACGACGGTTCCATCGAATGGTGCAATCACTTTATTATCAGTCGGGATAATCGCAACCCCTTTTCCTGCAATTTCACTAGAGAAAACATCGTCCTCTACTTCTTTCAACGGAATCACTGTCCCTTCAAGCGGTGCATAAACCGTCGTTTCAGTCGCTACTTGTTCTTTAACAGGTTCTTCTTGAAAATCATCTTCTCCCTGGTCTGTTTCAGGTAAAAAATCGGTCATTTCATCTTCTTTAACACCGAAGAAATACGTCAATACGGCACCTGTGATCAAAGCAGCACCCACTCCAATAAAATAACCGACTTTTGGTGTATAAACTGGAATAGAGAAAATATTATGGAATACATAAGCATTCATCGTAACGCCTGTCACGCCACAAATCGCACCACCAATAGCTCCTGAAATCGCTACGATCGGCAATAACCGTTTGTATCTTAAAATCAACCCATAAACGATTGGTTCTGTTACTCCAGCAAATAAACCAGTCAATGCTAACGGTCCAGCTAAAGCTTTCATTTTAGAATGTTTTTTAGCTTTCAAATAAAAACCGATTGCGATCCCGATTTGAGCAAAAACAGCTGCAACAGCCATCCCTTCAATTGGGTCACCACCCATAACGGTCAAGTTTTCGAGTGTGATTGGTGAAAATCCCCAATGTAAACCAAACATAACCATAAATGGCATTCCGCCACCTAATACGATTCCTGAAAGCAACGCACTTTTACCGATCAACCACATAACACCTTGGGATAACGCATCACCGATGACTGTTCCAAATGGACCGAAAAGTAAGGCTGTCAACGGAACCATGATCATCAAACTAAACATTGGCACTGCAAATAATTGAAGGTCTCTAAATATAATTTTCCGTAAGATTTTATCCACGAACGAGTAGATGAAGATCGCTACAAAAATCGGGAAAATCGTTGTTGCATAATCGACAACATTTAAATTGATACCTAAAAAATCAAGCTTTTCTTGACCGATCATGCCCGTGAACGACGGTTCCAGTAATGCTGCACCGATCACTCCACCTACATACATGTTGCCACCGATTTTTTTGGTCAACGTGATTCCTAGAAAAACAGGTAAAAAGTAAAAAATCGCATTGCTAGCGGCACTCAATACTAGATACGTTGAACTAGTGTCTGCTAATAATTTCATTTCAACTAAAATCGTCAGGATGGCTTTGATCATGCCAGATCCGGCCATTGCTGGAATCAATGGTGAAAAAGCGCCAGAAATCACTTCAAACACATAATTGAAACTTAGTTTTTTTTCAGTCTTTGGTGCATCTTCGTTTAAATCAGCAAGCGATTGAATCGCCGCGTAATAATCGGGTACTTTACTGCCGATCACTACTTGGTATTGCCCACCACTATTGACCACTGACATTACATACGGTAGTTTTTCTAACGCTTCTTTGTCCGCTTTTTTAGTGTTTTTCAAACTGAATCTTAAACGCGTCGCACAATGAACTAAACTATTGATGTTCGACTTGCCACCGACAAGTTCGATGATTTTTTTACTTTCTTCTTCATAACGCATGATGATAGTTCCTCTCTTTGATTCATTTTTTTTATAAAAAAAGTGACCTAAGAAACACTTATAAACTAAGTGTTTTTCTTAGGTCACGCCTGCTCCACCAGTAACGATCCTATTGATTGCTTGACAAGCGATTTAAGTGAAGTGTCAAGTACATCAATTCATCATTTGAAATCGTCCAATCGTATTGTTGTTCCAAAAATGTTTTGATCTTGACTGCACACTGATAATCTTGTTTATAGTTGACAGCGATCAAATTGATCAAAGATGAATCCTCATTTGAGGATACTTCTTTATCCAACTGTCTTTTGACAAAGTAACGAATATGGGTAATGAAACGAGTAAAATCATAAGACGTTTCATCATATTCTTTCCCATAATGATATTTAATAATATCAATAATGCTTTGAATGATTTTGGTCGTCAGCATCGTTTCGTTCATATTGCTAGTAGAATTATAGGCATTTACAAAATGAAGGGTAATAAAAGCTGCTTCTTGATCTGGAATTTCAATACCTGTTTTCTCTCGCATCATCTGAACGGCTTTTAGTGCAAACGCATATTCTTTCGTATAAATCTGTTTGATATCCCATTCTAATGGCGAGCGCATTTGTAATCCTTCTGCTGCTCGATTCAAGACAAACCCGATATGATCGGACAATGTCAGTAAAATGGCATCATCAATGGACTGTTCTAATTCTGCTTCACCTAATTGAATAATATCACTGGCCAGTTCAATATCTTCAATATCAATTCGAGAAAGCAGATTATCTAAATTACTAACGGAATTGTTACCTTCAAGAACAAATCTTTTTTCAATCAGGACTGCATCGATTGCATCACCTGCACGCTTGTTGAAGCCGACGCCTTTGCCCATAATAATTTCTTCGATGTTGTCATCATTTAAAACCAAAGAAACATTATTGTTAAAAACTTTCAGTATTTTCATTGAAATTATCTCCTGTTCTTGACTTAAAAAACGAAAAAAGACCTGACCCTATCAAACATCACCAAAAAAAGTAATGTGTGAGGTCACGCCTGCTTAACCAGTAACGATCCGTTGACCAAAGTATACAACGTCTTATTTTCTTTGTCAATAGTACGCTTACATTTTGGTGACAGACGCCCTCACACATTACACATGGCTTTCTTCAAACTGATAAATCTGCTCGATAGCCTCAGCTAATTTTTTTAACTGCACAAATTTTCCTTCTCGAATGTATTCTTTTCCCTCAACGAAAAAAAGCAAAGTAGGCGCTGAAAAAATCAAATATTCAGCGGAAATTTCTTTGACTTTATCTGCTTCAACTTCTCTTAGTTCGATTTTAGGATACCTTTTTAACAGCTCGGTCAATTTCGGTCTAAGCGCATGGCACACCGAACAATTCTCTTGCGATACATATAAGAAAGCAAGATGATTTTTATTGATAAGGGTTACTACGTCTTGAATTGTTTGTAACTTTTCCATTGATCGATCATCCTTTTTTGATTGGCTACATCATAGCACCTTCTCAAAAAGATTACGATAGTTATGCCCGACTTTACCTCTTGACTTCGATCCATGCTTTATAGTGATCTCTATAAAATCCTTCTTTATCTTCTGCCGTCATGATATAGCGGCCGACCATCGTACCTGTTTGATAGCCTTGTTTTTCCAATTTTTCCTTCATTGATCGAAAATTATTTTCTAAAGGATCATCTGACTTGATCGTAAGTAGGAATTGTTTGTATGAATAGCTGATTTGCTCTGACTGTTGCCAAATTGAAGCTTCTTCTACAAATTCTTTTGTGGTAACAGCGAAACCATAGATGATTTCTTTTTCATTTTTAGGATCGATATACACCACTAGACTTGAAGGATTATCAATGTATGTCTGCAATTCATTGGGATCTTTTAAATCAATTGGGATAATTCGTTCTACATCTAATGGCTCGTCAATAAATTTTTTTTCTTTTAACTCAATCAAGCTTAATAACTGGCCTTTTCTGTGCTTGATTCCTTGTTGCTTTTTCTCAAGTTCAGCTAATTCTGCAGCAACTCTAGTCTCTGTCTCATCTAATATAGTCCATAATTCCTCTGGTGATTTTCGATAGAGGTTCGTCATTTTATTAATGGGAATGTCCAGTCTGCGATAAAAATCAATATCACTGATTGTCAAAATATCCTCCATATCAAACATTCGATAGCCGTTTTCTCTATTTCTAGAAGAGGTCAGCAGATTCATATTATCCCAATAACGGATCTTCGATTTTGGTAATTTCATAATTTCAGCTACTTGGCCCACCGTCAATAACTTCTCTTTTTCCATAAAATCACCTCTTAGTTTCATTATAAACAAAAAACATTGACATTCAAGTAACTTGAAGGTGTAGAATTCACTTTGAGTCTTGAAAAGGAGGAATTTATATGAAAATCATTCAGTTTTTCATTAAAAAGAATAGAACACTTATTTTTGCTACCGTTATTTGTTTGTGTTTACAAATTATCGGAACACTTGGTGTACCGTTATTGGTCGCACAGTTGATCGACGTGGGGATTGCGAGCGGCAACGAGCAATCCATCAAAATCATTGGGCTTAAAATGCTCGCAATGGCTTTATTTGGTGCGCTCTCAGCAATTGCTGGAAGTTATCTATCCGCTAAAGTAGCAGCTAAATTTGGTTTTGAAACACGAGCGATGTTTTTCGACAAGCTCCAAACATTTTCTATTAAAGATGCAGATCGTTTTGGAACAGGTTCATTGCTGACACGAATGACGAATGATGTTGATAATATTCAACAAATGATCGTATTGTTTCTACAACTAATTTTACCAGCTCCGATCATTGCTGTCTTTTCCCTATATATGACATTCACTTACTCGGCAACATTAGCTTTAGTTCCATTAATTGCGATCACAGCTTTTGGATTGATCGTTTATCTCTTAATGAAAAAAGGAACACCACTTTCCTTATTGATCCAACCTAAAATGGATAAGATCATTGTGACCTTACGAGAGTTTTTCACGGGGATCAATATGATTCGAGCGTTTAACAATCAAGAGTATGAAGAAGAACGAACAAATAAAACATTTTCTGATTATGCAAATGGCATGATTCGAGTAAATAGTATTTTTGCTTTCATTACACCTGTCGCCTTTTTGCTGATGGGAATCGTTTTCTCTTCTATTCTATGGTTTGGCGGAAATTTAGTTGCGCTTGGGACTTTGCAAATCGGAACTGTTTCAGCCGTTGTGGAATATTCTTTGCTGACACTTGCTTACTTGATGATTGCAGCAATGGTTTTAGTTATGTTGCCTAGATCGCTTGCTTCAGTAAAAAGAATCGAAGAAATTTTGAATACACAAGATCAAATTCTTGATACGAAACAACCTGTTTTACTTGAGGAAACTGGACCACATGATGCCTTGATCGATTTAAATCACGTGACATTCAGTTATGATCAAGCAGATGAACCTGTTTTAGAGGATATTCATTTCAGTATTTCAAAAGGAAAAACAACCGCGATCGTTGGCGGAACAGGCTCTGGTAAAAGTACCGTGGCTAAATTATTATTACGACTTAGCGATGTATCTGAAGGTGCGATTTTATTCGATGGTGTGGATATTAGAACTGTCACACAAGAAGAATTACGTTCTAAAATCAGTTATGTTCCTCAAAAAGCTTTTCTATTTAGTGGAACCATCAAGAGCAACTTATTGATGGGTTATCCTGAAGCCACAAAAGCAGATATGGATCGAGCAGCTAAAATCTCTCAACTTTCTGCTTATCTCGCTACATTGGAAGACGGGTACGATTCATTCGTAGCACAAGGCGGAACGAACTTCTCTGGGGGACAAAGACAACGTTTGTGTATCGCTCGAGCCTTGATCAAACCGGCAGATATTTATATCTTTGACGATAGCTTTTCAGCGCTTGATTATCAAACAGATGCCGCATTAAGACTCGCTTTAAAAGAAGAAATGGCAGACAAAACTTTGCTGATCGTTGCCCAAAGATTAAGCACGATCCAACAAGCAGATAACATCATTGTCCTAGACGAAGGAAAAATCGTAGGTCAAGGAACCCACAGCCAACTTTTACAACATAACAAAACGTATCAAGAATTTGCCCACTCACAAGGGATCATCACGGAAGGAGCGAAGTCATGATGGAAAAAGTAAACAAACAAACACTAAAACGATTCTTTCAATTGATCCGACCTGAACGTCCGATATTTTTTGGCTTGATTCTATGCAGTTTGATTGGAAATGCCTTAGTCATTGCTATGCCATTTATCATGGGACTCGCCATTGATGATTTGCTGACACTGATCAAAAGACACGGCGTCGGTCATATCTCGTTTCCAATGGTCGAAGAGGCTTTATTAGTCCCTGTTTTGATTCTGATCGTATTCTCGATTCTTAGTAGCGTAATGTCTTATATTCAAGAACGTGTCATGGCATCTTTGAGCGAACGAATCACACTTAGAGTCCGAAAAGAAGTCTCAAAAAAATTCAAATCTTTACCGATGTCGTTTTTTGATCAACATCAAGTTGGGGATATTTTAAGTCGAACAACAACCAGTCTAAATCAATTATCACAAGTTTTTTTGACAGGAATCAATCAATTTTTTACATCGATCTCAACAATTATTTTTGCTGGAATCATGTTATTTTACATCGATGTCAAATTAACCTTAATCGTGGTTTTATTGATTGCTGGAAGCTCATTTTTAACGGGTAAAATTTCGAATAAAAATAAGAAACTCGCCGAAGCAAGTCAGGCAGAACTTGGGATTTTAAATAATAAAACAGAAGAGTTTTTATCTGGTAATTTAGTGACAAAAACATTCAATCAACAAGATCATGCAAAAAATGTTATTTCAGAAACGAATCAAAAGCATTACAATGCTTTTTTAAGTGCTCAATTTATGAATTTTGCGATTTATCCAGCGATCCGTTTGATCAATCAATTGGCGTTTATCGTCAGTGCGATCATTGGCGCATTCCTAGTTTTACAAGGTGGAATCACGATTGGATTGCTTCAGGCTTACTTACAATATATTAATCAAGTTTCTGAACCGATTTCTACAGCTTCTTATGTCATTAACTCGATTCAAGCAGCGCTAGCAGCGGTTGATCGGATCTTTGAGATTTTAGATGCCGAAGATGATGTCCCAGAAAAAGCGGATTTACAAATCATCGATCAACCAACTGGTGCCATTGCTTTTGATAACGTTCAGTTTGGTTATTCAGAAGAAAAAATGTTGATGAAACAGGTTTATTTTACGGTGAAACCAAAACAAATGGTGGCGATCGTTGGGCCAACTGGCGCTGGTAAAACGACATTAGTGAACTTACTGATGCGTTTTTATGAACTAAATGGCGGCCGTATCACCTTTGATGGCGTTGATATTACCGATCTTTCGAGATCTAATTTACGTGCAATGTTTGGAATGGTTTTACAAAATACATGGTTGTTTGAAGGAACGATTGCAGAAAATATTGCGTATGGGCGAATGGATGCGACACGAGAAGAGGTCATCGAAGCTGCTAAAATTGCACAATGCGATCACTTTATTCGGACTTTACCGAATGGTTATGATTCTATTATTTCTAGTGAGAACGGCTCACTGTCACAAGGACAGCAACAACTATTAACAATTGCTCGGATCATTTTAGCGAATCCGCCTGTGGTTATTTTGGATGAAGCAACGTCTAGCGTGGATACTAGAACCGAAGCGCACATTCAAAAAGCGATGGATGAGGTGACGAATAATCGAACAAGTTTTGTGATTGCGCACCGTTTGTCTACGATTGAAAATGCTGATTTGATTTTAGTGATGAAAGATGGCGATATTGTAGAAAAAGGCAATCACCAAGAATTACTGGCGAAACCTTCGTTGTATGCATCGTTGTATAATAGTCAATTTCAGCAGACTTAAGAATTAAGAATTAAAAAGCGTGATAAAACTTGCTAAGGTTTTATCACGCTTTTGTTAGTATAAAAAATGATTATCAAGTACTCCTATATTTAATAATCTGCTTTCCGAATCAAAACACAATATTCATTCTTAAAACTAGCTTCGTAGTCTCCTAGAGTACGGATGATTTTTTGTTCTAATTTACTGATTCCACGTTTTCCATGCACTTTACGCTATAATCTCCAATGAATCAGCCAAAATAAAATACCACCAGAAAACCAAACAAATTGATCGGCCTCTGTTGGGCAGTGAGTGACTAATTCAGGTAGTCGTATGACAATTTGACCAGTAAACATATAGTCTTCTTTTCTTTTTTCAGATTGTTGTAAAGTGATTCCATATCGTTTGATTCTATTGTTTTTTCCGCCTTTTTTTAAATTAAAAAAAGGCGATATTTTTCTCATCTCTAACTTTCTTATTGTGTTTAAAGGACTTATTCTTAGTGATCTAGCAAGTAACGCTATTATTTGATTCATATATTCAGGTGTAACTATCATATTCAATGCATATTTCGATATTTTTTGTTAAAATTTCAATAAGATACTGATAACTAATAAATATAAACAATATAAAAAGGAGGTTTTTTATGAAATGGTATGGAATATCTACAGAAGAACTGACAAAAACCTTACAAACAACGTTGCATGGACTTAGCCCAAAAGAAAGACAGAAGCGTCATGCTTCAGAGGGAAGTAATGCGCTCTCGACGGAAGAGCAAGATAGTAATCTCAAAAAATTCTTTAGTCACTTTCATGATTTACTGATCTACGTATTGATTGTTTCAGCGATACTCAAAGGAATCAGCGGAGACTATATTGACATGTCCATCATTTTACTGGTGGTCATCATTAATTCGATTATTGGTTTTGTTCAAGAAGCGAAAGCTTCAAACTCGTTAGATAGTTTAAACTCTATGATGGGCACTGAAGCGATTATTTTAAGTGACAATGTAAAAGAGACTGTCCCAGCTGAAACCTTAGTACCTGGTGATATTGTCTATTTAAATCCGGGTGACATTATTCCGGCTGACCTTAGAGTGATCGAATCGTATAATTTAGTTGTTGAAGAAGCGATTTTGACTGGTGAATCAACACCTGTCGAAAAAACGAGTGCCCCGATCAAAGAAGAAGTCGATCTTGGTGATCGAACAAATATGGTTTACTCTGGTACTTTAGTCAACAGTGGGTCAGGAAAAGGGATCGTTGTCACAATCGGAGATAACACTGAAATCGGAAAAATCAGTCAACATCTTAAAAACGTTGGTGATAATGAAACGCCTTTAATTAAAAAAATGACTCTTTTGAATAAACAAATCTTTTTCATTCTAACTGCTTTAATCGTTTTTCTAGTCGTTTTTAGTTTATTCTTTAGAGATCTATCCGGCCAAGAGCTGCTCTCTTCAATGATTGCTTTAGCTGTTTCTGCGGTCCCTGAAGGTTTACCGGCTGTCCTATCGATTATTCTATCTGTTGGTGTTACACGAATGGCCAAACAAAAAGCAATCATCAAAAAAATGCCTGCCGTTGAAACGCTAGGAAGTATGGCTGTAATCTGTTCGGATAAAACAGGTACTTTGACAAAAAATGAAATGGAAGTCGTCGCTGTGATTACTTCTACGGAAAGTATCAATGTGGAAGAAAGTAGTAGTGATGCTGCCTACCTGAACAAAGCGGAAAAAGATTTTTCTTTGAGAAAGATGATTGAATCTGCCTTGTATTGTAACGATACAAAAATTTCCTACAAAAATGGGCAACGTGAAGTAATCGGAAATCCTACTGAGGGCGCTTTGTTAGATTGGGCAAATCATATGGCACTTGTGGAAGATGAGCATGATATCAATAAGATTCCTTTTGACTCTGCTTACAAATATATGGCTACGCTTGTCGAGATTGAAGAAAAACGTTTTATCTATTTAAAAGGTGCACCAGATGTATTACTGAAAATGGTTCAGTATCAATTAGATAATTCGGTCAATGTTCCTTTTGATGAAAACTACTGGCTCAATCAAATCAGCATCCATGCCAAACAAGGTCAAAGGATTTTAGCTACCGCTTTTAAAGAAGTAGCAAATGACAAAGAGACTCTTACGCATAGTGATCTACTAGAAGAAATGACACTCATTGGACTTTTCGGCATCATGGATCCGCCTAAAAAAGAAGCGATTGATGCTGTAAGGATCAGTCGAACAGCTGGAATTTCTGTAAAAATGATTACAGGTGACCATAAAGATACTGCGATGGCAATTGCTAAAGAAATCGGTATTGAAAACTACGCACAAGCGCTAGTCGGAAAAGATATTGAACAATTATCTGATGAAGAATTAGCTGACGTGGTTTTAGAAACAGATGTTTATGCACGAACCACACCTGAACATAAGCTACGATTAGTCGAAGCGATTCAAAAAAATGGTTTGATTGTTGGAATGACAGGGGATGGTGTCAATGATGCTCCAGCGTTAAAACAAGCCGATATCGGAATCGCCATGGGAATCAAAGGAACTCAAGTAACAAAAGACGCAGCTGACATGGTTTTAGCCGATGATAATTTTGCAACAATCACTAGCGCGGTCAAAGAAGGACGCAGAGTGTATGACAATTTAAAGAAAACAATTTATTTTTCATTGCCAACAGCCTTTGCTCAAGGTTTACTGGTTGTCGTATCATTATTGATGGACACACCTTTACCGTTGACTTCTGTTCAAATTCTTTGGTTAAACATGGTAACAACTATTACCTTGTCTTTTGCCTTAGGTTTCGAACCTTTAGAAAAAAATGGCATGACCCGCTCCCCGCGTGATCCGAAAGAAAATATCTTGAGTCGCTATGCTGTCTTCCGTATTTTCTATGTGTCCATCTTGTTAGCTTCACTAGGGTTTTTAATTAACGGTTATTTAGCTAATCAAGGTTCTAGTACAGAGGCAATGCAAACAACACTGATTACTACCCTCGTTTTAGGGCAAGTATTTTACATGATCAATTGTCGCGAGATTCATCGCTTCTCGATCAATAAAAGCATTCTTTCGAATAAAGTGTTGTGGTTGTCATTACTGATTCTATTATTACTACAACTATTGTTGATTTTCACTACACCAATGCATATTGCACTTGGAACGACTGCCATTAGCTGGTCATACATTCGATTAGCGTTATTGTCAGGTATCGCCGTGTTTATTGTTGTAGAAATTGAAAAATTTCTCACACGTCGATTTTTTAATTAAACAGACAAAGGTACTCAAAATATATTTATAGCTAGTATATCTAAGCAGTAAGCACTAGTTTCTCCTTTTAAATCAATTATTTTGTAAATAGCGTTTACTAATTGGTGCTTACGATCTGGTGTTACTGGACTGGAATACTACCATAGTTCTCCATTCAGCCTATACAGATTGCTGGGTCAATCTATAGACAAAACAGATCGTGTCATAAAAAGATAAATAGATTATTTTCAGCTTATCTCCCAAAAAAGGGGACATATGCCCCCAGCGTATATTCGTATTTAGGGTGTGAGACAAAAATAAAATTCATTTTTGTTTCACACCCTAAGTTCGTATAAAAATTGAACCCAGAAGCAATTTTTTCGTAAATAATTGTTTATTCTAGTCTCTTTTTATTGTTCTTCATTCGATTTTAGAAAAGAAGCATTGATGAAAAAAACGATTGATTTTTGTGGTAGGATCATTTTCTTCGCGTAAATTTCAAGTCTAAACATTCTATATTGATAATTATACTGGTTTAGCTGAAGTAACAGATTTAGATAATGCTAAATTATATCAAATTCAAGAGGGTCAAAATGGTGTTTCAGGACGTTTTTAGTGGATAATTTAAGACGGAAAAGTTACACACAGAATATTTGTTAGAAATTCAGAATTGAATGGTAAAAAAAAATCCAAAGCATAAAGAAATTTTCAACATGAAATTGTAAAAGTTAAGAAACCCATAAGCATTTCTTTTCAACACTTTAATAGAGTTATTTAAACATTCTAATGGCCACTTTATCTTCCGATGGACAATGAGGATAAGGATGAACTGAATAATCAAGTAGACCTGAGAAGACCTGACAGATTCTTCCTTTTTAAGCAATTTTTAATAACAGTGATGTTTAAGTCTAGAATATCTAAGGTTTCTTTTATATGATTTGTATAGACACCTTGTTTTCTTCCATTACTACAAAAGCAGCGATGTAACCGATAAAAACAAATGGTAGTACAACAAACGAATAAATCAATCCATAAGGCTGGTTCGGTGTGTTTCCTGAAAAATCAACTTTTAAGAGTCCATAAATAAATGTTGCTGCAAAAATCAAAAACGGCAATAATACCGCTGTTTTTGTTATCTTTTTAAATTTTATAATACCAACTCCTCCCTACTTTCTTCAAAACTCCTTTTTCGATCGAGCCTAACTCTCTATTAGTTTACCACAAGGAAAAAGTAGGTCTACTTAATAGTTAAATTTATACGGCTGCCTTTTTCTTAACTAAAACAGCTATTGCAGCCATTAGCAGAATTATCCCCATAAAAGCAGGTGCAGCAGCTCCTAGCATTACATAAAGCTGTCCCCCGATTATTGGACCAATGATTCTTGCTAATGACTGAATCGATTGGCTCCCACCTTGGACGCGGCCTTGCTCACTCGAATCAGCAGATTTTGAGACCATTCCATTGAACGCTGGACCAAAGACTGAATCACCAAAACCGAAGATAAACATCCCGACGATGAAAAATAGATAGAAAGAAAAAATTGCGGAGGCACCGATCAACCCATATCCAATAATTTCAGAACTCATTCCTAAAATAACGATTTGTTTATCACTTAGTTTACGTAAAAGCCCTGGCATAATAAATCCTTGAGAAATAATATCCTGAATCCCCATAATTGAAAATACCAGACCGATCAGAGCAGGTTTCCAATGAAATGTATCGATTGTAAATTGGGACAAAATAGCTTGTAATGAACCGCTTGGAATCCAAAGTAAGAAAGCTGAAATAAGCAAACGATTTAAATTCTTCATCGATAATACATTAAATAGTTGGATAAATGGATTTAATCTTGATGGGGTAATTTCTTTTAAACGATTATCCTTATGAAGACTTTCCGGCATAAAAAAGTAGCCATAAACCACATTCAATAACGTGATGATTGCACCAAAATACAATGGCGCAGCATAACCAAATTTTGCTGCTAATCCCCCACCTAATGCAGGCCCCATAACAGAACCGACACCCGTGATCGCACTGGCCCAGCCAAAGTATTTGGTTCGCTGTTCTTTGGGTGTGATATCGGCAAAGTAAGCAAAAATCGTACTGATGCTTCCTCCTGTTATTCCTTCAATGATCCGGCCAGCAAATAACACCCATAAAGAACCGCCGATCCCAAAAACCAAGAATCCGATTGCAGCTCCTAAAAGACTGAATAACAGCAACGGTCGTCGCCCAAATCTATCGCTCAATGCGCCAAGAATTGGAGCTGAAAAGAACATACAAAAGGCATATACTGAAATCAAAAGTGTAACGACAATTGCTTGATTATTTGGATTGATGATATATGGTTGGACTAAAAACGGGATGACAGGAGTTATGATGCTAAACCCTATTCCGATTAGAAATACAGAGATTAGACCAAAGAGTAACGCATGTTTATCTGTGGATGGTCCCGCTGCTATTTTATTTTGTGATTTTAACTTTGACATGAATAGTTCTCCTTAAACTTTTTAGTTTCCTCGGAAACATATACACTTTACCTTTAATTTGTTTCCATGTCAACAAAAAAAGATGAGACAAAAGTAAAAATCGCTTTTATCTCATCCTCTTTGAATACTATTATTTTTATTCTGACTTGATATTGATTCCTTGTTTCCTCATTTCTTCGTCTAAGTGTTCACTATATTTTCCTATAAAACGAAGCATGTCATCAAATTGTTCTTGTGTAACATCTTCAAAAACCACTTTATCACGTTCTTGAAACTCTTCATGAAGTTTTTCATGAAGATCAAAAACCTGCTGACCTTGCTGCGTAAGCCGAAAATAGATTTCTTTTTTATTTTCAGGTTTTTGATAACGCTCAATCAAGTCTTTTTTTAGAAGCTTTTTCGTTATCTTGCTGATAGCACCTCTTGTCATATACAAGGATTCCGCAAGTTGGGTCACATTGGGATCTGTCGTTTTGCCAATTGATTCGATACAATGAACTTCGGAAGGTTTATATTCTTTAAGCGCTTGTTCCATTTTTTGTTTATTCAACCAAGATAGCTTATTAAATAACGTTCTGAATTCCATTGTTGTCTGTTCTTTTTTATTCATAGCCTATCTCCCTTTACCATTGAATCATTTATTCTAGTATAATGATTTTTTGTTTCTTTTACAACAATATTCAGTTTTTTAAAAAAAACTCGCCCCTGTCCTCTGTCTCACTTAGCGTTAGAAAATGCTTAATCTAACTAAGCCAAATATTGACTTTTTTAGTCAAATAACGTACACTATGAACTTGAATCTGATAATTAAATAGTACCTCAAATCGAGGTAGAGGTTGCGTTTTTTATTAAGCTTATGGAGTGAGAGGACACGTCGAAATAAGTCTAGGAAAAATCGCCGAAATACATAATAGCCTCCCTGTTATGTGTTGGGCCGCAAGTGAAAAACTTGTGGACTGTCTTAGTAGTGATGCTAAGTTGCGCTATGTTTTTGTTGAGAGTACCTGACGATAGTAGGCAACCATGCATATTTGTATGGTTGCTTTTTTGTGCGAAGAAGAGCAATTCAACGCTCTTCTTCAAAGCTCTTTAAACCAAATTATAGTAGCACAAATTCAGTGATTTAAAAGAAAGGAAGAATAATATGAACAAAAAATCATTTTCACTTGGCTTACTGTTTGCAGTTATATTTAGTATTTTCTGCGCTCCATTGTTGAGCCAAGCAGAAGGAACAGGCGCAAATGGTGAATTCCGTGTCGGTATGGAGGCAGGTTATGCCCCATTTAACTGGTCACAAAAAACAGACGCAAATGGCGCTGTCCCCATTCAAGGAAATTCTTCTTATGCAGGAGGATATGATGTCCAAATCGCCAAAAAAATTGCGGATGGACTGGATAAAAAACTCGTTATCGTTCAAACAAAATGGGATGGCTTAGCACCTGCTCTACAATCTGGAAAAATCGATGCCATCATTGCTGGTATGAGTCCAACCGCAGAGCGCCGAAAAGAAATTGATTTTACTGACCCTTACTATGAATCACAATTGGTAGTTGTCGTTCAAAAAAATGGACAGTTTGCAGAGGCTAAAAATTTAAAAGATTTATCTGGTGCGAAAATCACAGCACAGTTAAATACGTTCCATTATAGTGTAATCGACCAAATTCCTGGTGTGAATAAACAGCAAGCAATGGATAATTTTTCTGCAATGAGAACGGCCTTAGCATCTGGCATGATCGACGGTTATGTCAGTGAACGTCCTGAAGGTGTAACTGCAACAAGTGTCAACAAAGACTTGGAAATGCTTGAATTTTCTAAGGAAAATGGCTTCCAAACAAATGCTGAAGATGTTCAAATCGCAGTCGGAATGCGAAAAGCTGACCCCGAAATCAGCAAAGTCAATCAGATTTTATCTGGTATTTCTTCAGAAGAGCGAACAAAAATCATGGATCAAGCAGTCAAAGATCAACCAGCTGCTGAAACAAGCGACAATGAAAAATCGGGTCTTTTAAATGATTACAAAACTATTTGGAATCAATACGGCGGGATGTTTATCCGTGGTGCAGGTTTAACTTTATTTATCGCATTGATCGGAACGGTTGTGGGAACAACCTTAGGACTGTTGATTGGTGTTGTCCGTACGATTCCAGAATCTGAAAATAAAGTAACACGCTTCTTCCAGAAATTGGGTAATGGCTTGCTTTCTATTTATATTGAAGTATTCCGTGGTACGCCAATGATGGTACAAGCGATGGTTATCTTCTATGGTTTGGCTTTGGCTTTTGGAATTTCTCTGGATCGGACAGTTGCTGCATTGTTTATTGTTTCAATCAATACAGGGGCTTATATGTCTGAAATCGTTCGTGGCGGAATTTTTGCTGTCGACCAAGGACAATTTGAAGCGGCCCAAGCAATCGGGATGACACATGGTCAAACAATGCGTAAAGTCGTTGTTCCTCAAGTATTACGTAATATTTTACCAGCGACCGGAAATGAATTTGTCATCAATATTAAAGATACTGCTGTATTAAGTGTTATCGGTGTAGCTGATTTATTCTTCCAGGGAAATTCCGCATCTGGCGCGAACTTCCAATTCTTTCAAACATTTACGATCGTTGGAGTCATGTATTTGATCATGACGTATGCGATTACGCGTATTTTACGTGTCGTTGAGAAGAAAATGGACGGTCCTTCTGCTTATGTGAAACTAGAAGAAACAGATAATATAAAAGAAAGCTAAGAGGTGATGATGATGAACCAAATTATTGAAGTCGAACATTTAAGAAAAAGCTTTGGTGAAAATGAAGTGTTAAAAGATATCAACGTGACGGTAAATAAAGGAGAAGTCGTGACGATCATCGGCTCTTCTGGTTCGGGTAAATCGACTCTTTTACGTTGCATCAACTTACTGGAAAAGCCAACTGGCGGTAAAATTATCTATAAAGGTGAGAATGTTTTAGAACGTGGCTATAACTTGCCGAAATATCGAACTAATTTAGGCATGGTCTTCCAATCGTTCAATCTGTTTAATAATATGAATGTTTTAGAAAATTGTACATCTGGACAACTTACTGTTTTAAAACGCGGGAAAGAAGAGGCACGAAAAATTGCTTTAGAAAATCTTGAAAAAGTTGGGATGGAACGTTTCATCGATGCGAAGCCATCGCAACTTTCTGGTGGACAAAAACAACGTGTCGCAATCGCTCGTGCCCTTTCAATGAATCCTGATGTAATGCTTTTTGATGAACCAACCTCGGCACTTGATCCTGAAATGGTCGGTGAGGTATTAAAGACAATGAAAGATTTAGCGAATACAGGACTTACCATGGTCATCGTAACGCATGAAATGGAATTTGCAAAAGAAGTTTCTGACCGTGTAATTTTTATGGATAAAGGTGTGATTGCTGAAGAAGGTACATCTGATGATATCTTTGTTCATCCAAAAGAAGAACGGACGAAAGAATTTTTACACCGTATTTTGTCAAAATCATAAGTAACAGTGACTAGGACAGAAGCATATCTCCAGAAGAATTACTTTTGTTTTAACTGTTTATTTGTATTTAGGGTGTGAAACAAAAGTGATTTTGGCTTTTGTCTCACACCCTTTGTTTATTTATATTTTCTAATCGTTGGTGGTGTATACGTATCAATAAATTGTTGAATTTCCTCTAACGAATTCGAAAAGAAAACCTTCTCTCGATCAGTCTGTGTTAAAAATCCATCTGCGACCATTTTATCAAAGAAATCCGCTAATAAATCATAATACCCATCGACATTAAAAAAGATACACGGATTTTGGTGTTCCCCAACTCGCCCCCATGAAACAACTTCTGATATTTCCTCTAGCGTTCCCGGTCCACCAGGTAATGCTAAGTAACAGTCTGCTAAATCGATCATCTTACGTTTGCGTTCATGCATATCCCTTACTTCATGCATCTCAGTGATATGTTGATGTGCTAACTCTCGCTCTAATAAAAACGACGGCATTATACCGATCACTTTTCCGCCCTTTTCAATAACCGTATCAGCCAAAATTCCCATTAAGCCGACATTCCCTCCACCGTAAACAAGGTCATAACCATTTTGACTCATCCATTGGCCTAATTCTTTTGTTTGCTCCTGATAAATCGTCTTGTTTCCTAAACTTGCGCCGCAATAAACTGCCATTTTTTTCATAAAATTCCCACCTACGCTCATTAAATAATTTTTTATGCTTCTTCATTTTTTGTTTGATACGATATATCATTAAACGATTTTATTGTATAGTTTTTTTGCTTGTATTCTTTTTGTAAAATCGTAATACTTGTATTGGCCAGCGGTCCACCTTCACGCCATTTAGCTTTTTCTTTTCCCACTAGTGAATTGATCAGCGTAATTAATAAAACCCCATGCGCTACGATCAATATTTTTCCATCCGGATATTCTTCACTAATCTTTTCTATCGTCTGAGTTGAACGTGCCACTAAAGAATCGATGGTCTCACCGCCAAAAGCTACTGGATCATATAAGTCTGGCCGTTGGCGCAAATGACTCGTTTGCTCATCTGTATGATCGATTTCAGCACCTTCACGTTTGCCAAATTTAATTTCTCTTAAGTTGTCATAATACTTAAGCGTTAAACCATCCAAAAAATTATTTTCTTTTAGGATGTAATTTGCTGTGTCCATTGCTCTTTTTTGAGTACTAACAAAAGCTGCATCAAATGATAGATCACAAAGATAACGTCCGGCTTGAATCGCTTGTTCGATTCCTATCGGCAACAAGGGTGAATCAATGTCTCCTCCTTGAAATCGTAAACTTAAATTCAACTCAGTTTTACCGTGTCTAACAAAATAAAATGTGGTCATTTTTTTCCATCCCTTCATTTTTTAAGCGTCTTTATACTTGATTATGATACTACAAATAGAGCCTCTTTACTTTAGGAACACTAAAGTATTTTTCATTTTAGTCTTCTCTATGATACCATAACAAAAGAGACTGTCAGGGTTTGTTAGGATACACAATCAATTTTTGTCTGTGTATTTTAATTTAGCAGATCAATGTGGTACTTCTTTTAAGCTATTTTGATCGCTCTTACACACAAACTAAAAAGTTCACTAAATTAGATTTAAGAAAGATGGGATATAATGGAAAAGAAAATCAGGATTCGCTCAATGGAAGAACGTGATCTTCCTGCATTACTTGAGATTGAAAATACGATTTGGACAAATGAAAATTCTCCAGTACTTCATTATTATAAATCTGTTGATGAATATAAAGAGAAAATCGACGGACGAATCATTTTTGTCGCAGTAGAAGGAGATACTGTTCATGGTTTTGTTGATGTTCATCATCCAACGCCTCTGCTCTCTCATAAAAAACAATGGATGTTTGGTATCGGCGTTCATCCGAATAGTCAGTCATTCGGTATTGGGCGGCAATTATTAGATTATTTAAAGGAAGTTGCAGTGACAGAAGGGATTCATAAAATTTCTTTGCGCGTCATGGGGCCAAACACGAAGGCGATTCAGTTTTACCGTAAAAATGGGTTTATTCAAGAAGCGTTATTCAAAGATGAATTTTTTATCAATGGTGCATTTTGTGATGATTATCAATTTGCCTTTTTCACTAATCAATCTCAGTGATTTTCAATATTTTCAAAAAACCTTTCATTTTTTCTGAAAATTCGCTTGCTGTAGTCTTCTTATTCTGTTATTTTTATTAAGGACAAAATTTAAGGAGTGTTGAAGTGTGACAAAGAAATTATCATGGCGTGATTACCTTTATGTAGGTTCCATGCTATTTGGTTTATTTTTTGGAGCAGGGAATCTGATTTTTCCTGTTCATATGGGACAAGAGGCTGGAGCTAGTATTTTTCTGGCTAATCTCGGCTTTTTGATTACAGGTATTGGTTTACCCTTTTTAGGTGTGATCGCTATCGGTATTTCCAAAAGTAATGGTGTTTTTGATTTGGCAACTCGTATTAATCGACGTTATGCAGTTTTATTTACAGTATTGTTATATCTGACGATTGGTCCTTTTTTTGCCTTACCTCGTCTGGCAACAACGTCTTTTGAGATTGGTTTAGCTCCTTTTATCCCAAGTGATCAGTATACCTTGATTTTAGCAATTTTTTCAGCGCTGTTCTTTTTGGTTGCTTGGGCTTTTTCACGTAAACCTACTAAATTATTAGGTTATGTAGGAAAATTTTTAAATCCATTATTTCTATTTTTGTTAGCAATTTTGATTCTACTGGCTTTTCTTACACCACTCGGGTCTATCTCATCTGCCCCAGTGACTGAGACTTATGCAGCCAATCCTTTTTTTAAGGGCTTTACTGAAGGTTACAATACATTAGATGCACTAGCTTCTCTAGCATTTGGGATCATCATTGTTTCGACGATTCGAGGAATGGGTGTAGAAAAACCAAATGATATTGCGAAAGATACCATCAAATCTGGTGCGATCAGTATTATTTTAATGGGTATCATCTATACCTTGTTATCTTACATGGGGACAATGAGTTTGGGTAAATTTCCTCTTAGTGAAAATGGTGGAATTGCTTTAGCTCAAATCGCAAACTACTATTTAGGTAATTTAGGTAGTATTTTACTGGCATTTATTGTTATTTTAGCCTGTTTGAAAACAGCAATTGGGTTAATCACGGCTTGTTCTGAAACGTTCAGTGAGCTTTTTCCCAAACGTTCTTATGGTTTTTACATTGCAGCAGCCAGTATTTTACCTTGTCTGTTTGCCAATGTTGGCTTAACGAATATTATTCAATTTTCAATTCCTGTCTTAATGTTTCTCTATCCTTTAGCGATGACCTTGATGATTCTAGTCATCATCAGCCCACTCTTTCATCATCGCAAGGAAGTCTATCAAATGACGACTTATGTGACATTATTTGCAGCCTTACTTGATGCTTTAAACAGCTCACCTGAGTTCATCAAATCAAATGGTCTCGTTACAACTATTTTAAAGGCTGCTGAACATTATTTGCCTTTATTTACGATTGGTATGGGATGGGTCGTCCCTGCAATAATTGGCTTTGTGATTGGTTTGATTTGGACGAAGGTCAAAAAAGAAGCTGTTCCTAGCTAATCGCCATAGGCTCGGACAGAGGTGGTTGCTTGTGCTTCCATCATTCATATTTGAGGAGTGAGATAAAAGTAGATTTTACTTTTGTCTCACTCCTTTTTTTTAAATAAGTTCATGATTTTATTTTTTTAATCCAAATAAGAAATAATGTTTACGCTCTTTTATCCTTTGTTCAATTTCACAAAAAAATATCTTTTTGTTAAGTATGCATCACTAAATATTCATCGACTATCGTCTTAGCTGACAAGTGTCCATAAAGTACAGTAGAATAGGGGCAAGGAAGTGATTAAAATGTTATATGAGGAATTGATGATGGATTCAGGAATGCTTACAAAGTTTAAAGTATTCAAGCGTATTACACAAATCAATCAACCAGATATCTCTATTACCCAGTTATCTGAAGAACTCTTTTTAAATTATCAGCAGACATTTATTATCATAAATGAAATCAATAATGATTTAGTTAAAGTGATTTCTACTCACCCATCAATTTTGCAAAAAGCAGGAAAGATCGACAGTACAAAAATGCTGGTAATGATTGATGAATATCGGTATTATCTACTAAAAAAATCGGTTCCGTTTCAATTTATTCTTTATTTTTTAAATCATGATTCTCCAAGTATAGATGATTTTTGTCAACGTTATTACGTGAGTCGCTCAACAGTTTCCAGAAAGATCCTACCCTTAAAAAAACATGTAAAACAATTTAATTTACGCTTTACATATACTGAAGCAAACTTGTCTGGTGACGAGCGCGCTGTCAGGATCGCGCTTTTTGATATTTTATGGCTAGGAACACGAGGAACCGTTTGGCCTTTTAAAAGCGTTGCCCTTGAAGACGCTGAAAAACTTGTCCATGCATTTTCTGAATATTTCCCATTGTCCAGAACCTATTTGGGTGCCAAAGAGCTGACGTATTTTGCAGCAATCTTTCTTTGCCGTACTCGGAAAAAATTTTTTGTTCTTTATGATGAACGTTATAACTTCTTAATGATGAATAATCCGTACTATGATTTTGAACGACTGAACAAAGAGCTTAGTCCAATTCAAGCATTACCTTCTAAGTATAGTAAAGGAGAAAGTAGCTTCATCTTTTTCTTAGCTCACTATTCACCTTTTTATACGTTAGATGATGATCCTTCATTAATTCAAACGCTCCATGACTTTTCTTCTAGACCGAATCCTGTCTATGAATTAGTCCAAGAATTTTTAGCGTATGCTAAGCTCAATGTCTTTAAAAAAGAACCGGAATTGCTCGATAAACCAAATGTGATTGGAAATTTGCTGAACATTACCTTTGCTTTTTATGTCTTGCGCCAACCTCTTCCAAATCTTCAAAAATTGATAGAATTACCGCGTAAAAGGAAAAAACTAGACGAACTTCTGGAAATAAAAATTCAAGCTTTTTTTGATGAAAAAGCAAAAGAAAAAGAGTATAAATTTATTTATACAATTAAAGCGTCGGTCGTTACCATGTTCAAAGCTGTATTACTTCCTATTTATGATAAACCAAAGCATTCTGAGCATTTAAAAATCGGTATTGCTTTTGAACATAATTTTCTTTTGGTCAGAAGGATTTATCAGTTTTTAAATGATTTAGATTTTGTTGATGTCTCTCATTATCAAGAAGAATTGAATGAACAATATGATTTGGTCGTTAGTTCTTCTTTATTACCTAGAAAAAAATATCCAGAATTACCGCTTTATTTCTGGGATTTGTCTTATAACGAAGAAAATCTAGCTGACCTGTACCGCACAGTCCAGCAGGTTGTTGATAAAAAAAATAGTATCACAGAATAAAGAATCAGCACTGAACTAGTATGAGATACCCTTTATTTCACCCAATATTGTATATTATTCTGATTTTTTTAGTAGGAAGAAATACTTTATAAAAAAGGATCCAGATTGTATAAAAAAAGAGTGAGGCAAAAGTTAAAAATACTTTTGTCTCACTCTCGACTAACTAGATAATATGAAGCTTACTCATCATAAGTAGTCTCATGAAAAAATGCTACGTCCAATCCTTTTTCTTGTTCTTCTTTTGTTGTTTCTATTCTGGTTACTTTTGATGCAGCAATCAAAATAAGTCTAGTCACAATGAATGCATAAGCGGCAACGAAACAGACCCCTAAAATTTGAACAAGTAGTGCCTTTAAGCCCTCGGATGTTACCAATGAAGCGCCGGTTCCAAAAATACCAATCAAAATAGTTCCAGTAAATCCTCCGACACCATGAACACCCCACACATCTAATGCATCATCCCAGCCTTTTTTCTTACGAAAATCAACAGCAAGATTACAAATATGCATCTTCGCGGATTGCAGTATGCGGACAACTTCCTGTTTTTACACCTATAATACGATCTTCACTTAGTACAGAGTTATCACACAAAAATTTCACATCTTCTTTTGTATAGATATCATTTGTGATTACAGCAACATTCAACTCCTCATTCATTTGTCTCACTAAGCGTTCAATAAGTAGCGTTTTTCTTGATCCAACAGGTCCATCGACATCAATTATTACTTTTTTTTCATCTATTATTTTCTCCCTATGACATAAAAAGTCTAAAAATCTGTGTCTCATGATTAATTTGTGATAATTCGATTCCAGGGACATTTGCACCTAGATACGAAGCGTCTATTGGATCATCAGAATCATTTCAGAAATACCTTCCATAACATCATTTTTTATTAAAAGATTTCTTCCCTCATTCATTAATTCCGAGACTGTTTTTCCCTCACGTGCTCCCTCTAAAACTAAATCGGTAATTAGTGCCACACTTTCAGGAGGGTTTAATTTAATTTTTTTGTCTTTTCTTCTTTGGGCAATCATGGCCGCTAAACTGATCATCATTTTTTTTGTTCTCTTGTTGTCAACTGCATATTAAGTGCTCCCCTCTTCTTTTTATTTAGGCCATAAATCAAGCAGCATCAGGAATCCTGGAATCCAAGCTGTAACAATTCCTTCACCGACTAATAGATAACCTACAAATTTCCCTAAATTTTTTCCCAGTGTATTTTCAAGAAATCCTGTAAACCATAGAATTCCCCAGAGAAACCAAATTATTCCATATAATGCATTGCCACCATATCCATAAAAACATAATATTCCTGCTGGAATAGCGTTGATTGCTGTATAAAGATAAGTGAACGCAAATAATACCCCCGTCGCACTTGCATAGAACCCAGACGAATCTTTACTAGCAACTATTCCATAGATAGTACCACCAAATTTAAAATTAAACGTAATCCGCCTTTAAATAGATTCATGACCACGATGGATTCATCTTTGGTTCCTTGAAGCCGATATAGCCCGTTACTCATCAATACCATTCCTACATACAGTAAAATAACTAAAAAAATTATATACACTTTATATAATCCGCTTACAAAAAAGGATATCCAAAAATACTTGATCAACATTATTTAAAGAGTTTTTGATTTATATTAAAAAAACAGACTAAAACCTAATTCCATCCTAGAAACAACTAATTATGAGTTAAAAATAACTAAAATCTAAAGTATTAACCTTACACAAAAATAGAATAAATCTTTTATTTATATGTTTATTTCATTTTGTCAACAAAAAGCCTTTATATAACATGTATTCTACTCTTAAATATCCTCATTTACAAACAATATCATTCTTTTATTCTTTTTTCATAAATTTTGTTATAAAAAAAGGACTAAAACACAGATTTTTGTCCCTGTATCTCAGTTCTATTTAGTAAAATTTGTTTATTTAATATTCTTTATCCATATTTCACTTCAACTATAGACAATTCTTAGGTATGAGCGGCTAACTATTTGAGATCAGCTCTCTTTATTACCTAGAAAAAATAATTAGAACTATCGCGTTACTTCTGAGATTTGTTCTACGATGAAGAACAGCTAGCTGATTTGTACTAGATACTCCAGTAGGTTGTCGATAAAAACCAGTCTCTAATCTCAATGAAAATAGTTGGAATTACGCTATCAGCTATTTCATTAAATTACATTCTAACTTTTATTCTCGTTTTGCATTTAAATTCACGACAACGATATCACCTTTATCGTATCTATGGCGTGTTTGCGAATATTCAAACGGAACACCTGAATCTAAAAATACGACTTGATCAACTTCCAAGATTGGGTCAATTTCTTCACATTCCAAATATTTTTTATCATTTTCATTTGGTCGATCTGCATGAATTCTACGATTAGCAACCCCAATGCCCAAACCTAATACGTCTTCAATATGACTATATATCGAGTGATACAATACTTTTTCTGTGATACCTGTGATAACTTTAATTGGCATGATCGTATACTCCAACAGCAAAGGTTCTCCTTTAAAATAACGTAGACGAATAATATCATAAACTGGTTTTGAGGGATCAATCATTAGTTTTTCGCATTCCATTTCATTAGGAAAACGAATTGAAAAGGAAATAATTTTACTCGTTATTTTTCCTTTTAAACCTAAATGTTTGGTCACGCCATTATAGATATCCGCTTTACTATCAAGTTCTGACAATGTGCGAGCATTTTTCCTCACGAATGTTCCGGAACCGCGACGACTATATACTAAGCCTTCGATTCTCAAAATCTCCAATGCTTTTTGTATCGTCATTCGACTTGTTTTATATTCTTTGGCCAACACTACTTGCTCCGGCATTGACTTTTCGCTGTTATAAAAACCACTAATGATTTTTGCACGAATATCATCTGCAACTTCTTTGTATCTTGACATGACAAATCCTCACATTCATTTTTCTTTCATTTATTATAAAACGGATTATATGCATTATCAACTCCTTTAAATGTTGTTCATTTTATAATAAATGACTTTACATTTAAATTTTTATGTTGTAAACTCTGTTTGTAAACGTTTACTATAAAATCAAAATAGGAGAATCATTATGAAACCTACTAAGAATTTTTTTTGGGGAAACTCTGTTTCAAGTATGCAAACGGAAGGAGGATGGAATGAAGGCGGAAAAAGCTTATCCGTTTATGATATCCGTGAAGCATCTGAATTTGCCAGTGACTGGCATTATGCCAACGATAACTTCCACCATTTTGATGAAGACTTAGATTACATCAAAGATTTAGGCATGAATATGTATCGTTTTCAGATTTCATGGAGCCGTGTGGTCAAAGATGGTGATGGTGCGTTCAACGAAGAAGGCATTGCTTATTATGAACGTTTAATCGATGGCTTATTGGCTCGTGGTATTGAACCTATGATTTGTTTGTATCATTTTGATATGCCCTTACATCTAGCAGAAAAATACAACGGCTTAATGAGTAAAGAGGTATTGCATGCTTTTGTTCGTTATGGAAAAGAAATGATCGACCGCTTTGCCAACAAAGTTAAGTATTGGATCGTCTTTAATGAACAAAATTTGTACCATGTTTCAGAAGCATTCAAAATTAGCGGTTACGTAAAAGGAGAACGAACGATTGATGATCTTTATAAAATTCTACACAACGTAATGACCGCGCATGCTCGAATTGCTAATTACATTCATGAAACAACGGATGCTAAAATTGGCGGCATGCTAGCTTACTCCGAAGTCTATCCTGCTACAAGCAATCCAAAAGATATTTTAGCTGCTAGAAAATGGGATGAATTTGTCAATTACACGTTGCTTGATGCCTATACTAAAGGTGTATATTCTCATGAAATGATGACCTTTGTAAAAAATAATCAAGTCGATATGGGGATTCTGCCTGGTGAGTTAGAAGATATTGGAAAGCAAAAAAATGATTTTTTAAGTTTCAGTTATTATGCATCAACGACTCTTAATGGGGATAAAATTCCAATTGGAACCCCTCCAAACTTTTTCCTTGATTATGCTAAAGAAGATAATCCTAACATCAGTACCACCGAATGGAATTGGCAGATCGATCCACTTGGCTTTAGAGATGTTTTAAATAAAATGTACCAACGCTATCGTTTACCTGTCTTTCCTATCGAAAATGGGATCGGGGTTCAAGAAGAATGGGATGGCATAAATCCAATCCAAGACGATTACCGAATCGACTATCATCATGACCACTTAAAAGCAATGTATGATGCTATGATTATTGATGGCGTAGACGTTATTGGTTATCTTGGCTGGGGCTTGATCGATATCTTAAGTTCTCAAGGGGATATGCGCAAGCGATACGGACTCGTCTATGTCAATCGGACAAACCATGATTTACTAGATATGAAACGTGTACCTAAAAAAAGTTACGATTGGTTTAAACAAGTGATAGCTACTAATGGGGAGATCATTTACAGTAAAGGGGAGTAGTCGTTATGGACAGAAACAAAAGAAGTTTTTTAGATAAATTCACAGAAGTCTCTATCAAAATTGGAAATCAAGTGCATCTTCGTTCTTTGCGAGATGCCTTTACCACCATTATGCCGATGTTTATCTTAGCTGGTTTAGCAGTTTTAGTAAATAATGTTTTGTTTCCTTTTGCTTTTAAAGACGATACTTTATCTAAGTTACAAACTTTTGGAAATGTGATCACTAATGGCACATTAAATATTGCTGGATTATTGATTGCACCAATGATTGCCTATTATCTCGCAAAAAATAAAAACTTTAATAACCCAATTTCTGCCACTGCTGTCGCTACATCTACCTTAGTTATCATGATGGCGATGACTTACACTGTAACCCCGATCGGTTCAGAAACAGCTGTCACTATTGACGGAATTCTAACTTATGGTAATTTAGGCACACAAGGAATGTTTTCTGGAATTATTATCGGTTTGCTTGCAACTGAGTTATATATGAGAATCTCTTCTATCAAAAAATTACAGATCAATTTAGGTGATCAAGTACCACCAGCTGTTGGTCGTAGTTTCAGTTCATTGCTTCCCTCACTTATCACACTCAGTTTGTTCGCTGTCATTTCAACGATTTTAATTGTTCTTTTTGATACTGACCTTATTACATTGATCTCAACTTTAATTCAAGAACCTCTAAGAAAAGTCAACACGTCACTTTTAGGATTTTTACTGATTTACACTACAGGCAATTTCTTATTTACCTTAGGAATTCATCAAACAGTCATCAATGGTTCGTTACTTGATCCACTTTTATTAGTCAATATGAATGAAAATATGGCGGCTATCAACGAAGGAAAAGAAGCCCCTCATATTATCAATAGTTCGTTTATTACCGTTTATAGTCAAATGGGCGGAACAGGTGGTACTATGGCGTTGATCCTTGCAGTCATTTTATTTGTTAAATATAAACCCTACAAGGATGTGGTTAGCTTATCTGTTGCACCAAGTATTTTTGAAATAAATGAACCAATTATTTTTGGGTTACCCATTGTCTTTAATATTCCAATGATGATTCCTTTTATTTTTAGTCCAGTAATCGGTGCTTTAATTGGGTATTTTGCTACGGCAATTGGCTTTGTTAAACCACTCTCTGTATTAGTCCCTTGGACAACACCACCGATTATTAGCGGTTTTCTTGCTAGTTCTGGTGATTGGAAAGTCGCGTTTTTACAAATAATCATTCTGATAGTAACCCTATTTTTCTATCTTCCATTCTTGAAAATTTCCGAACGAGTGTCCAGAGCGCAAGCGGCACAATTACTTGCAGAAAACGACAATCAATAATTTTTCACTCTGACTCATAATTAGCAAATACGGCCGAGATAAAATCATTTAGCTCCGAAAATAAGAAGGAGCTGCTTTTTTCTCGCCATTTAGTCAGATTTAGAGCGTGAAACAAAACTGGTCTTTCGTTTTGCCCCACGCTCTTTTTTCTATTATTCATATTTCACTTCGACCAAATACAATCCTTCTGGATGAGCGGTCGGACCTGCTAAATTACGATCTTTCGCTTTGATAATTTCGGGAATCAGCGTTTCATCCATTCGTCCATTTCCCATTTTGAGCAAAGTTCCTACTAAAATTCGAATCATCTTGTACAAAAAACCATCTCCACGAAAGGTAAAAATCAATTCATCTTGCTCTTCATTCACTACAAGACTTGCTTCATGAATTGTTCGAACCTTATCATCGATCTCAGTTCCAGAAGCACAAAACGACGTAAAATCATGTGTTCCAACTAGGTCCGTTAATGCGTTCTGAATTTTTTCCGTATCTACTTCATAAGGAAAATAACTAGCATAAAAACGTTTAAAGGGACTTCTTGGTTTCCCGATATCTACTCGAAATTGATAGGTCTTTTCAACCACATGATAACGAGCATGAAAATCATCTGAAACGATTTCCACCTTTTTTACAGCAATATCTTCAGGTGTTTGAGTATCTAATGCATAACGCATTTTCTCAAGTTCTTTCTCCTGTGGGTAGTCAAAATGAATAACCTGTCCTTTTGCATGAACACCCGCATCCGTCCGACCTGAACCAAAAATCGTGATTGTTTTACCATTATTCATTTTTTTCAGTGTTTTTTCAACTTCTTCTTGTACCGTTCGTCCATTTGGCTGAGCTTGAAATCCATTGAAATTCGTTCCATCATACGCAATTATTGCTTTATAGCGTGGCATTTCTTTTCCACCTTTACTTCTAACTTCTTATAAAAATCAACACGACTGTTAATACGGCAAATGCAAGCATCACGACCGTATCTTTCATATGCCAATGAAGAATTCGATATTTTGTTCGTCCGTCGCCACCTTGGTAACCACGAGCTTCCATCGCAATTGCTAAATCTTCTGCTCGATTAAAACTACTAACAAACAACGGAATCAACAGTGGGACTACAGCTTTCATTTTCTGAATCAAGTTCCCTTCACCAAAATCTACCCCACGAGCACGTTGAGCATTCATGATTTTTTCCGTTTCATCCATCAATGTTGGGACAAAACGCAAAGCGATCGATAACATTAATGAAACTTCGTGGACAGGGAAACGAACAACTTTTAGTGGACGTAACAGATATTCGATCGCATCTGATAGATCGAGCGGCGGTGTTGTCAACGTCAATAGTGTGGACATGAAAATAATCAACACAAAACGACAAAAAATAAACAAACCATTGATGACCCCAAACTCAGTGATCGTAAAAATTCCCCAACTAAAGTAAACTTCTCCACCTTGAGTAAATAACATCTGTAAAGCAACTGTGAATAAAATCAGCCAAATCAGCGGCCTGATCCCACGAATAAAGAAACGAATATTTACTTTAGAGAGAAAAATAGCAAATAATGTAAAAATAGCTAACACGCCATATGTTTGCCAATTATTCGCTAAAAAGATAATCCCGATAAAATAAAAACTCGCAATTAACTTCGCTCTTGGGTCCATTGTATGAATAAATGAATCTCCTGGAATATAACGTCCAAAAATCAATTTGTTCATCACAGGTCCTCACCTGCCTTTTTTAAGCCTTTTAATAGGTCATCTGCTAACCTATCTGCCGTTAATGGTAATTCTTCAAAGGAAATCCCTTTAGCCATCAGCTTCTCGGCAAACATCGCCGCGGTTGGAACGCCTAATTGTTTTTCTTTCAACCAATCAATATCTTGAAATACATCTTGCGGTGTTCCAGATTTTACGATTTTACCTTTTTCTAGTACAAGTACATGATCAGCATAATTAGCCACATCATCCATTAAGTGTGTGACTAAAACGATCGTCATCCCACGCTCTTCGTGCAGACGTTGAAACATCTCCATCATTTCTTTGCGTCCTTGTGGATCAAGTCCTGCTGTAGGTTCATCCAAAACCAATACTTCCGGTTCCATCGCCAAAACACCAGCAATCGCTACACGACGCATTTGTCCACCAGATAATTCAAAAGGAGAACGTTCTAAATAACTAGCCTCTAATCCAACTAAACCAAGCATTTCAGCAGCTAATCTATCTGCTTCTTCTCCTGCTATACCAAAATTCTTTGGACCAAATGCAATATCTTTTGCTACTGTTTCCTCAAATAATTGAGCTTCAGGAAATTGAAATACAATACCGACTTTTTTACGGATCGGCTTTAAATTTTTATTGTTGGTTTCAGGAACGATTTTTCGCTCCCCGATCGTTACAGTTCCTTTTGTTGGTTTTACTAACGCATTCAAGTGCTGCAACAACGTGGACTTGCCACTACCAGTATGCCCTACAATCGCTGTATAAGAACCATCTTCTATCGTCAAATTTAAATCAAATAATGCCCGTTGTTCAAATGGTGTATTGGGTTGGTACGTAAAATCTACTTGTTCAAAACGGATGTCCATAACCAATCCACCATCCTTTCTTCAGTCAAATATTCATCTGGCACATCAATGCCACGTTCTTTTAAAGCAATTTTTAGCTTTTCAGGAAAAGGTAAATCTAAGCCCATCTGGATTAATTCAGTCCCCGCTGAGAATATTTTCTCTGGTGTCCCTTCACTAACCAGTTCCCCTTGTTTCATTACTAAGATTCGATTTGCATTCGCCGCTTCATCAATATCATGAGTAATTGAAATAACTGTCAAGTTACTTTCTTCTTTGATTTTTTTGATTGTTGTAATGACCTCTTCCCGTCCTTCAGGATCAAGCATACTCGTAGCTTCATCTAAAATAATAATATCTGGACGTAAAGCGACCACTCCTGCAATCGCTACCCTTTGTTTTTGTCCACCAGACAAACGAGCTGGTTCACGTGTAGCAAACGGACTCATTCGGACTTTCTCTAATGCGTCTTTGACTCTCATAAGCATTTCATCTCGTGGAATCCCTTGGTTCTCTAAGCCAAATGCGACATCATCTTCTACGGTTGAGCCAACAAACTGATTATCAGGATTTTGAAAAACCATTCCGACCATCTTACGAATATCCCAAACATTAGTTTCATTTAGTTCTTTTCCACCTACCGAAATACTACCTGATGCTGGTAGCAACAAGCCGTTGATTGTTTTAGCCAGCGTTGATTTCCCTGACCCATTATGTCCAATAATCGCAATCCACTCACCTTGTTCGATGGAAAAAGATACATCTTTCAAAGCGGGAGAAGCATCTTCTGGTTGATAGTTAAAGTTGATATTTTTTAATTCAATTATCGGTTGCATCGCGTACTCCCTCAATTATTTAGTCTTCCTAACACTAACAAAAAATCAGTGTTTTTTCAATCATCTATTCTTATCTTTGCACTATTCTCTATTATAACAAAATAAGTTCATTTATGTGTATTCTTATCTGTCAAGACAGAAACTTTTTTTATAATCCAATAAATTATTTAGAATAGTAAAAAAACGAAAGGAAACCAAATAAGTTTTCTTTCATTTTTTTACTATCTCTGTGGCACTTATTATTTATTTAAATAGTCAAAAGCATACTGAGCATATAGCTCTGCACCGATTTCCATTGCATCCTCATCTACATTGAAACGGCCATGATGATGGGCCCACTGTGTATCTTTTTTTGGATTTCCACAGCCGACCAAAGCAAAGCAACCAGATGTGTTCTCTGTAAAGTAACTGAAGTCTTCTCCTCCAGTTGTTGGCGGTTCTTGGATCAACGCTGATTCACCAAAATTTTCTTTGATGATCGACTGCGCAAATAAAGCATCTTCTTCATCATTGATCACAGGTATTGTCCCATAATTATAATCAAGCACCGCAGTACCGCCATACATTGTAGCTGTTTGCTCCGCATAACGTTTTAATGCCTTTTCTACACGATTACGCGTCTCAATACTAAAACAACGTACAGTCCCTTCTAAACCAGCATTTTCAGCAATCACATTGAAACGTGTCCCGACATCCATTTTACCTACTGTCACTACAACTGGATCTAACGGATTGGTTTCTCTAGAAACGACTGACTGTACATTCATAACAAATGAAGAAGCGATCACTGCTGCATCTATACAAGCATCTGGCATTGCACCATGTCCACCTCGTCCTTTAAACTCAATCGAAAAAATATCTGCTGAAGCAAATGATGAGCCTACAACACAAGATGCTGTCCCAGAAAGCATCTGTGACCAAATATGAATTCCGAAAACATCATCTACCCCTTCTACCGCTCCTTGTGCAACCATTGCTTTGGCCCCCTGAGCATTTTCTTCAGATGGTTGAAAAATGAAACGAACGGTTCCTTTGATCTCTGCTTGAACTTCTTTTAACGCTTTGGCAGCAGTCAATAGCATAGCTGTGTGAGCATCATGACCGCATGCGTGCATTTTCCCTTCTTCTAATGATTTGTAAGAGATGCTGTCATTCAGTTCTTGAACAGGTAAAGCATCCATATCTGCACGTAAAGCAACTGTCTTTCCCTTCATAGCCCCAGTAAGTTCTGCAATGATTCCTGTAGGTTCAGTCTTACGATAAGGAATACCGATTTTATCTAACGCTTCAGCAATTTTTTCCGTTGTTCTGAATTCTTCAAATTGTAATTCCGGATGTTGATGCAGATCTCTCCTAAAATCGATCATTTCTTCTTTATACTTTTGAACTAATGCTTTTAATTTGATCATTTTATTCCCTCATTTCTATAAAGTTAATAATACATCACGCAACATCTTCAATATTAAAAATAGTCATTAGCAATATCTGAATATTCTGATTAATGAAAGCATACTAAAAAGCACTCTCAGATGCAATAACCTATCAAAACAAAAAAGCCCTAAGAAAAATTCTTAGGACAAAAAAATACACCTTATTATATGATGAGTGCTTCCCTACCAAACAAGTTCGGTAGGGAAAGCGTTGAGCTAGACTAGGAGTCGCCTCCAACATCATAACACTCTAAAAGAATCATCTATAAAGTGACGGTATAGTTTGATTATTTAACAAATTCGATAATGACCATTGGTGCTGCATCTCCGCGTCTTGGTTCTGTCTTCAAGATACGAGTGTAACCACCTTGGCGTTCAGCATAACGAGGTGCAAGATCATTGAATAACTTTTGTAAAGCTGATTCAACAACGATTGCTTCATTTTCTTCACGTACACTAGCGACTTCATTACGTACAAAAGTAGCTGCTTGACGACGTGCATGAAGATCTCCACGTTTGCCTAAAGTAATCATTTTTTCTGTTGTAGAACGAACTTCTTTCGCACGAGCTTCAGTCGTAACGATACGTTCATTGATAATTAAATCAGTAGTTAAATCACGCAACATTGCCTTACGTTGGCTTGATGTGCGTCCTAATTTACGATAACCCACGTTGGTTTTCCTCCTTCGTAAAAAGTATTAATCGTCTTTACGTAAGCCTAAACCTAAATCATGTAGTTTTAGTTTAACCTCTTCAAGAGATTTACGACCTAAATTACGTACTTTGATCATTTCTGGTTCAGATTTATTTGTAAGTTCTTGTACAGTGTTAATACCTGCACGTTTTAAACAATTGTATGAACGAACAGACAAGTCTAGTTCTTCGATGGTCATTTCTAGCATTTTTTCTTTTTGTGTTTCTTCTTTTTCAACCATGATTTCAGCGTTTTTCGCTTCATCAGTAAGATTAACAAAGATGTCTAAATGCTCCGTCATAATCTTAGCAGCTAAGCTAAGGGCTTCTTGAGGAATGATTGAACCATCAGTCCATATTTCCATTGTTAATTTGTCGAAGTCATCACGACGACCAACACGAGTGTTTTCTACTTGGTAGTTCACACGGCGAACTGGTGTATAGATGGAATCAACAGGGAGAACACCAATTGGCATATCTTCCTTTTTGTTCTCGTCTGCTTGAACATAGCCACGACCAGGTTTCACTGTTAAGCGAGCATGGAAAGTAGCTCCTTCAGAGACACTACAGATAATTAAATCTTTATTCAAGATCTCAACATCGCTGTCAACGATAATATCGCCAGCAGTTACTGTAGCAGGTCCTGTAATATCGATCTCAAGGGTTTTTTCTTCTTCTGCATAAAGCTTTAATGCTAACCCTTTGATATTCAAGATAATTTGAGTTACGTCTTCTCTTACACCTTTAATGGTAGAGAATTCATGCAACACACCATCGATTTGAATATTGGTAATAGCGGCTCCTGGTAAAGAAGATAATAAAATACGACGTAGAGAATTGCCTAAAGTAGTCCCGTAACCTCTTTCCAGTGGTTCAACGACGAACTTGCCATAATCTCTATTCTCATCAATTTTTTCGATTCTTGGTTTTTCAAATTCAATCATTCTTATCTATACCCCTTTCAAAACGAAAAGTGTCTTGTTCAATGACGTTCTTAATTCAAACTCAGAATGAGTGGCACTCATTAAACACGACGGCGTTTTGGAGGGCGGCATCCATTATGAGGAACTGGAGTCACGTCACGAATTGCAGTCACTTCTAAACCTGTTGCTTGCAATGAACGAATCGCTGCTTCACGTCCAGAACCTGGTCCTTTAACTGTTACATCAACAGTTTTAAGTCCGTGTTCTTGTGCTGCTTTAGTTGCAGCTTCTGCGGCCATTTGAGCTGCAAACGGTGTTGATTTTTTGCTTCCTTTAAAACCTAATGATCCTGCTGATGACCATGCTAATGCATTACCATGACTGTCAGTGATCATTACAATTGTATTATTGAATGTAGAATGGATATGTGCAATCCCAGTTTCTATATTCTTTTTCACACGGCGTTTACGACTAACTTTCTTTGCTGCCATGAAGATCTAACCTCCTTCACTTAGGAATTATTTTTTCTTGCCTGCTACAGTACGAGCTGGGCCTTTACGAGTACGTGCATTGTTTTTCGTGTTTTGTCCACGAGTTGGTAATCCACGACGGTGACGGATTCCACGGTATGAACCGATTTCCATCAAGCGTTTGATGTTCAGGTTGACTTCACGACGAAGATCACCTTCAATTTTTAACTTATCAATTTCCGCACGGATAGCATCTGTTTGTTCGTTTGTTAAATCGCGAACACGAATATCTTCAGATACACCAACGTTTGCTAAAACTTTTTTAGCGGTAGTATTACCAATACCAAAAATATAAGTAAGAGAAATTACTACACGTTTATCACGAGGGATGTCTACTCCTGCAATACGAGCCATTCTACGTTACACCTCCTATTATCCTTGACGTTGTTTATGTTTTGGATTTGCTGGGCAAATGACCATAACACGTCCTTTACGGCGAATTACTTTACAATGTTCACACATTGGTTTTACTGATGGTCTTACTTTCATGATAATACCTCCTTGAATTTTACGGAGTACAATTATTTAAAGCGATAAGTGATTCGACCACGAGTTAAATCATATGGAGATAACTCTACAGTTACTTTATCTCCAGGTAAAATTCGAATATAGTGCATACGGATCTTACCGGAAACAGTAGCAAGAACTTGGTGTCCATTTTCTAGTTCAACTTTAAACATTGCATTCGGCAAAGTTTCGACGACTGTACCTTCGACTTCAATCATATCTTCTTTAGCCACGCACAGTACCTCCTTGTACTTGTTTCGCATTTTCACACGATAAAATGGCGGAAACTTCAGCCCCCACCTAGAATTTTCAATTAAGCTTCTACAAAAAGGTAGAAGTCGGACTGATATATTCTATCATAAACTATTCGATTTGGCAAGAGAATCTGAATCAAACACAAATGGTAAGTATGCAGCAAATCAGATAACTATTTTTTTTCAATGATTTCTTTCACTTCAGAAAAAACAGTATCGATCTCGCGGTTCCCATCTATTGTATGCAATACATTTTTAGCCTTGTAAAAGTCTAAAATCGGCGCACTGCTTTTGATGTTGACTGCCAGACGGTTTTTGACCGTTTCAGGCTTATCATCTTCTCTTTGATAAAATTCATGTCCGCCGCAACGATCACATGTTCCTTCTACAGTAGGAGGATTGAAGATTTTATGATAAGTTGCTCCGCACGTTCGGCAGATAAACCGACCAGCTAAGCGTTCAACCAAGATATCTTCTTCGACATGGATGTCGATGACAGCATCAATTTTTTTATTTAATTCTTTTAACATTTTATCTAATGCTTCTGCTTGATCCAAAGTACGTGGAAAACCATCTAATAAAAAACCTTTATCAGTATCAGGTTCTGCCAAACGTTCTTTGACAATTCCATTCGTTACATCGTCTGGAACCAAAGCACCTTTATCGATATAAGATTTCGCTTCTAAGCCAAGAGCAGTTTCGTTTTTCATCGCAGCACGGAACATATCTCCTGTAGAAATATGCGGAATACCATAAGTATCCACGATCTGTTCTGCTTGAGTCCCTTTGCCTGCCCCAGGCAATCCCATTAAAATGAGGTTCATTTCATTTCCTCCTAATTTTAAAGGCTGGCTTTTGAAGCTAGCCCAATGAGAGAATGGTGCTGAGGATAATCCTCAACACACTATTCTTACTTATTGATAAAGCCAACATATTGACGTTTCAACATTAAACCTTCTAATTGTTTCGCTGTTTCTAAAGCAACACCTATCACAATCAGTAAGCTCGTTCCTCCAAGGCCGATAGACTGCGGTAATTTCCAGATCATTTGTGCAATGATCGGAAGTAACGCAACTAAACCTAGGAATATCGAACCGACAACACTTAGTCTCATTAACATTCCAGAAATATATTCTTCTGTCCCTTTACCTGGTCGTACGCTTGGAATATAACTTCCTTGTTTTTGTAAGTTTTCCGCTAATTTCTCAGGGTTTACTTGAACAAATGCATAGAAGAATGTGAAAGCGACGATCAGTACAGTATAAATAATCGCACCTGGAACGGTATTGTAACTAAAAATTTGTGTCATTATATCATACCAACCTTCACCAGAATAACTCTTAGAGAAGGCTTGTAAAACAGCATTCGGCGTCGCAATCAACGAACTAGCGAAGATAACTGGGATAACCCCTGCAGCATTTACTTTTAATGGTAAATAACTGCTAGTTGGCGCACCTGAAACACGTTTAGTATATTGGATTGGAATTTTACGTTCTGCTTGCTGGAAAAATGTTACTACTGTAACAATAACTAAAATCGCAATGATTAAAATTGCAATAAAAATAGCAGATTGCCAAATTCTAGAAGGCTCAATATTGATAAAGTAATCGTCAATGATTTCTTTGATCCCTTCTGGTACACGAGAAATAATCCCGGCGAAGATAATCATTGAAACACCATTACCGATTCCTTTTTCAGTAATTTGTTCTCCTAACCATGTTACAAACATTGTTCCACCCGTTAAAATAACAGAAATCATCACATACGTGTTTACGTTAGGATTTTCTACAATCCCAACTGAACTTAATTGTTGAAATCCAGCAGTTATCCCAATAGATTGGGCAATACCTAAAACGATCGTTAGATATCTTGTTGCTTGATTCAATTTCTTACGTCCAACTTCACCTTGCTTCGACCATTCTACGAATTTTGGTACAATATCCATTTGTAATAATTGGATGATGATCGATGCTGTAATATAAGGCGAAACCCCCATCGAGAAGATAGAGAAGTTTTGCATCGCACTACCGCTGACCATATTCAACATGTTTAAAAATGGTAAATTGCTTAAGTCTTGCAAACCTTTTGCATTCACGCCAGGTACAGTTATATGTGCACCTAAACGAAATACAAAAAGAATGAATACAGTAAACAAAATTTTTGATCTAATGTCTTTGACTTTAAAAGCATCTTTTAATAGTTTAAACATTAGATCACCTCGATTGATCCACCAGCTGCAACAATTGCTTCTTCTGCTGCTTTAGAGAATTTAGCTGCTTTCACAGTTAATTTTTTAGTTGTTAATTCACCATTGGCAAGAACTTTGATTCCAGCTTTTTCGTTTTTCACGATTCCAGCTTCGATCAAGCCTGCAGGTGTTACTTCAGTTCCATCTTCGAAACGATTTAAGACATCTAAGTTGATGACTGCATAATCTTTACGGTTGATATTCGTGAAGCCGCGTTTTGGTAAACGACGGAATAATGGAGTTTGACCCCCTTCAAATCCTAGTCTTACACCACCGCCTGAACGAGCTTTTTGCCCTTTTTGTCCACGGCCGGATGTTTTACCATTACCAGATGAAGTACCACGTCCAACACGGTTACGTACTTGGCGTGAACCTTCAGCAGGTTTCAATTCATGAAGTTTCATTGGTTTGGCACCTCCTTAACAATGTACTATTGTAAATTAAACTTCTTCAACGTCCACTAAATGTGACACAGTGTTGATCATACCTTTGATTGCTTCGTTAGCAGGTTTGACAACAGAGCTGTTTACTTTTCCTAAACCTAATGCTTTTACTGTATCTTTTTGGTTTTGAGGACGTCCGATAACGCTGCGTTTTAATGTAACTTTTAATTCAGCCATTCTTTTGTCCTCCTTATCCTAAGATTTCTTCTACAGATTTACCACGAAGTGCTGCCACTTCTTCGGCACGTTTTAATTGTTTTAACCCTTCAACTGTTGCGCGAACAACGTTGATTGGTGTGTTGGAACCTAATGATTTTGATGTAATATCTGCTACACCAGCTAATTCTAATACGGCACGAACTGGTCCACCAGCGGCTACCCCAGAACCTTCTACTGCAGGTTTCATAAGGATACGGCCACCACCGAATACCCCGATCACTTCGTGAGGGATACTAGAACCAACCATAGGCACTTCAACTAAGTTTTTCTTCGCGTCTTCGATTGCTTTACGGATTGCTTCTGGCACTTCTTGTGCTTTACCAGTCCCAAAGCCAACGTGACCGTTTTTATCTCCCACAACAACTAGTGCTGCAAAACGTAGACGACGTCCACCTTTAACAACTTTAGTTACACGGTTGATAGAAACCACGCGGTCTTCTAATTCCAAGTGTTTTGGATCAATATAAACCATGAATGGTGTTCCTCCTTCTCCTAAAATTCTAGTCCATTTTCACGCGCTGCTTCAGCTAAAGCTTGCACGCGGCCATGGTAAAGGTATCCACCACGGTCAAAGACTACTACTTTAACGCCTTTTTCAGCGGCACGTTCAGCGATTAATTTACCAACAGCTGCGGCTGTTTCTGTTTTGTTTCCACCTGAAATTTCTTTATCTAAGGCAGAGGCACTTGCTAGCGTTACACCCGCTACGTCATCAATGATTTGCGCGTAGATGTTTTTGTTAGAACGGAATACGTTCAAGCGTGGGCACTCAGCAGTACCAGAGATTTTGTTACGTACACGGCGATGTCTCTTTTGGCGTGTTTTGTTTTTATCTGGTTTTGTAATCACAATTGTCACCTCTTTGTATTTGCTAGCTATTAAGCTGCGATAAACAACGGATCGTTATTTTTCAATCTGAGTTGAAAAATAACTCTCAAGCTGCTATTATTTACCAGTTTTACCTTCTTTACGACGTACGAATTCGCCAACATAACGGATTCCTTTGCCTTTATAAGGTTCTGGAGGACGAGTACCACGAATATTTGCTGCTAATTCACCAACGTGTTCTTTGTTAGCGCCTTTTACAACTACTTGTGTATTCGAAGGTACTTCTACAGTTACACCAGCTGGTGGTGTGATTTCTACTGGATGAGAATACCCAACGTTAAGAACTAATGTAGTCCCTTGCATTTGAGCACGGTACCCAACCCCGATAAGTTCAAGACCTTTTTCAAAGCCTGTACTTACACCAACAACCATGTTGTTGAAGTTCGCACGAGTTGTTCCGTGGATTGTTTTCATGTCTTTGCTATCATTTGGACGAGTGAATGTTACTTCATTTCCTTCGATATTCATTGTGATATCAGCAGAAAATTCACGCGTTAATTCACCTTTAGGTCCTTTTACAGTAATGTTGTTTCCTTCTTGTTTGACTTCGACGCCAGCAGGAAGTACAACGATTTTATTACCAATACGGCTCACTTAGAGACACCTCCTTGTGTGTTTTTTTAAATTACCATACGTAGGCGATTACTTCGCCGCCGATGTTTTTAGCTCTTGCTTCTTTATCAGTTACAACACCTTCAGAAGTAGAGATAATCGCGATTCCTAGACCATTCAATACTTTAGGTACTTCGTCAGATTTGACATAAGCACGTAAGCCTGGTTTAGAGATACGTTTTAAGTTTGTGATAACACGTTCTTCGTTTTTACCGTATTTAAGGAAAACACGAATCACGCCTTGTTTGTCATCTTCGATATATTCTACATCGCGTACGAAACCTTCACGTTTAAGGATTTCTGCGATATCACGTTTGATTTTTGACGCAGGCACTTCTAAGCTTTCATGTTTAACCATGTTTGCATTACGAATGCGCGTTAGAAAATCTGCAATTGGATCTGTCATGACCATTGAACTATTTACCTCCTTTATGCGAGTTTACTTGTTTACCAGCTAGCTTTCTTCACGCCGGGAATTTGACCTTTATAGGCAAGTTCGCGGAAGCAAATACGGCAAAGATGAAATTTACGATAAACTGAATGTGGACGTCCGCAACGTTCACAACGAGTATACGCTTGTGTTGAATGTTTTGCAGGGCGTTTATTTTTAGCAATCATTGATTTTTTAGCCACGTAGTTCGCCTCCTTTTATTATTTTTGGAATGGCATACCTAATTGTGCCAACAATTCACGAGATTCTTCATCTGTGTTTGCAGTCGTTACAATAACGATGTCCATACCGCGTACTTTATCTACTAAATCATAATCAACTTCTGGGAAGATTAATTGTTCTTTAACACCTAAAGTATAGTTACCACGTCCGTCAAAAGCTTTTTTGCTTACTCCGTGGAAGTCACGTACACGAGGTAGAGAAACAGATACTAATTTATCTAAAAATTCGTACATTCTTTCTCCGCGTAAAGTAACTTTCGCACCGATTGGCATTCCTTCACGTAAACGGAATCCAGCGATTGATTTCTTAGCTTTAGTAATCAATGGTTTTTGACCTGTGATCAAAGCTAGTTCTTCAACTGCTTTATCTAAGTTTTTCGCGTTTGAAACAGCGTCACCCACACCCATGTTAATAACGATTTTATCAACTTTTGGTGTTTGCATAACTGAACTATAATTAAATTTTTCCACTAATGATGGAGTAATTTCTTTAATATATTTTTCTTTCAGGCGGTTCATTTAGTAAGCCCCTCCTTCCTTTTAATCTATTTATCTAAGACTTCACCGGTTTTTTTAGAAACACGGACTTTTTTACCATCGACTTCTTTGTAACCTACACGACCAGCTACACCTGTTCCATCAATCACCATTACATTAGAAACATGAATCGGCGCTTCGACTTCTAGGATTCCGCCTTGCGGCGCTGCTTGATTTGGTTTTTGGTGTTTTTTCATGATGTTAACACCTTCAACGATGACTTTGTCTTTTTTAGGAAACGCTGCTAATACAACGCCTTCTTTATTTTTGTCTTTACCAGTGATAATTTTCACTTTATCGCCTTTTTTAACAAACATTACTGTTTCGCACCTCCTTTGATACGTGTCCTGATTATAATACTTCTGGTGCTAGAGAAACGATCTTCATGAAGTTGTTTTCACGTAATTCACGTGCAACAGGACCGAAGATACGAGTTCCACGCGGGCTCTTATCATCACGAATGATTACAGCAGCATTTTCATCAAATTTAATGTATGAACCGTCTGTACGACGAGCTCCTGATTTAGTACGAACGATAACGGCTTTTACGACTTCACCTTTTTTGACAACCCCACCTGGCGTTGCATGTTTAACCGTAGCAACAATCACGTCACCAATATTAGCAGTTTTACGTCCAGAACCACCTAGTACTTTAATCGTTAAGATTTCACGAGCACCTGAGTTATCTGCGACTTTTAATCGGCTTTCTTGTTGGATCACGATGTGTATCCCCCTTTCAGATTTTATGTTTCAATCTATATAGGAAAATCTCGTTTTTATTAGATAATAACTGCTTCTTCGACTACCTCTAGTAAACGGAAACGTTTTGTAGCTGATAATGGACGAGTTTCCATGATTCTTACGATGTCTCCAACTTTTGCAGTGTTGTTTTCATCATGAGCTTTGTATTTCTTAGAATATTTCATACGTTTACCATAAATAGGATGGTTTTTCTTTGTTTCTACAACAACAGTGATAGTTTTATCCATCTTGTCTGAAACAACACGACCTTGGTAAACTTTGCGTTGATTTCTTTCTTCAGTCATACGCGTTTGGCCTCCTTCCACTATTAGTTAGCTTGTTCACGCAATACTGTTTTGATGCGTGCAATCGATTGACGTACTTCTTGAATACGTGCAGTGTTTTCTAATTGACCTGTTGCTAGTTGGAATCTAAGATTAAATAATTCTTCTTTGAATTGCTTTTCTTTTTCAAGCATTTCGGCAGTGGTTAATTCTCTGATTTCTTTAACCTTCATTCGATTCACCACCCATTTCCTCACGTTTTACAATTTTGGTTTTCACCGGTAATTTGTGGGATGCAAGGCGAAGTGCTTCACGAGCTACTTCTTCAGGTACTCCTGCGATTTCAAACATGATTTTACCACGTTTAACTGGTGATACCCAGCCTTCAGGTGCCCCTTTACCTTTACCCATACGAACACCGATGGCTTTACTTGTATATGATTTGTGAGGGAAAATTTTAATCCATACTTTCCCGCCACGTTTCATATAACGAGTCATAGCAATACGGGCAGCTTCGATTTGGCGGTTAGTAATCCAGTGAGATTCAGTTGCTTGTAAACCCCATTCACCAAATGCTACTTCTTTTCCGCCTTTGGCTTCACCACGCATTTTACCTCTAAATTCACGACGGTGCTTTACACGTTTAGGTACTAACATGATTATTTCCCTCCTTTCTCAGCGTTTTTTTTCGTTGGAAGAATTTCTCCACGGTAAATCCACACTTTAACTCCTAATTTTCCGTAAGTTGTGTCTGCTTCTTCCCATGCGTAATCGATATCAGCACGCAATGTGTGAAGTGGAACTGTACCTTCAGAGTAACCTTCTGAACGAGCGATATCCGCCCCGTTTAAACGACCTGATACTTGTGTTTTGATTCCTTTAGCGCCTGAACGCATAGTGCGTTGGATCGCTTGTTTTTGAGCACGACGGAAAGCAACACGATTTTCTAATTGACGTGCAATTCCTTCGCCTACTAATTTTGCATCTAAATCTGGTTTTTTGATTTCAATGATGTTGATATGAACTCTTTTACCAGTTAATGAATTTAATGATTTTCTTAGGTTTTCGACTTCAGATCCGCCTTTACCGATAACCATACCTGGTTTAGCTGTGTGGATTGAAATATTCACACGATTTGCAGCGCGCTCGATCTCAATTGTAGACACAGCGGCATCAGCAAGTTTTGTCGCGATAAATTTACGGATTCTTAAATCTTCGTGTAAGAACTCAGCATACTCTTTTTCAGCATACCATTTTGCATCCCAGTCGCGGATGATGCCTACACGCATTCCTATTGGATGTACTTTTTGACCCACTGATTGTCCCTCCTCTTAATCTTTTAAGATTCGGCAGCCACTATTTCAAAATGCTAAAGCATTAAGAAAAATGGACCTCCTCTTATTAAGTGACGTCTGTTTTAAAAAAACAGATTATTTTTCTGATACGACTACTGTAAGATGACTTGTACGTTTGTTAATTGGTGATGCTGAACCTTTTGCACGAGGACGGAAGCGTTTCATTGTTGGTCCTTCGTTGACAAATGCTTCAGATACTACTAAGTTTTCAACGTCTAAGTCAAAGTTATTTTCTGCGTTAGCAACTGCTGACATTAAAACTTTCTCAATGATTCCAGCAGATTTGTTAGGCATGAATTTCAAGATAGAAATTGCATCCGCAACGCTTTTACCTCTGATAAGATCGATTACTAAACGGGCTTTACGAGGTGAAGTGCGAACTGTTTTTGCAGTTGCCTTAGCTGATGTAATTTGTTCTGACATTTGCATTTCCTCCCCTCAAAATTAACGTCTAGTTTTCTTATCGTCGGCTCCGTGGCCACGATAAGTTCTAGTTGGTGCAAATTCACCTAATTTATGACCTACCATATCTTCTTGGATGTATACAGGAACGTGTTTACGTCCATCATATACAGCAATTGTAAACCCAACAAATTGTGGGAAAATTGTAGAACGGCGAGACCAAGTTCTAATTACTTTTTTCTTTTCAGCACCTTCTTGAGCTTCTACTTTTTTCATTAGATGCTCATCGACGAAAGGTCCTTTTTTCAAACTACGACCCATGGTGAACCTCCTCTCAAAATGTACGACACATGGTCAAAAAAATTATTTAGTACGACGACGAACGATAAGTTTGTCTGATTTAGCTTTTTTATTACGAGTTTTCAAGCCGATAGCTGGTTGGCCCCAAGGTGATACTGGCGCTTTACGTCCAATCGGTTGTTTACCTTCACCACCACCGTGTGGGTGATCGTTCGGGTTCATTACGCTACCACGTACAGTTGGGCGTTTACGCATCCAACGAGAGCGGCCTGCTTTACCAATGTTGATTAATTCGTGTTGTTCATTACCAACAGCACCGACAGTTGCACGGCAAGTTGCTAAGATCATACGAACTTCACCAGAGTTCAAACGGATTAATACGTATTTGCCTTCTTTACCAAGTACTTGAGCACTTGTTCCAGCAGAACGGATTAATTGACCGCCTTTACCAGGTTTCATTTCAATGTTGTGGACAACAGTACCTACTGGAATATTTTCCAATGGCAATGCGTTCCCAATTTTAATATCTGATTCAGTACCGGAAACAAGGCGCATGCCTACTTCCAATCCTTTTGGTGCTAAAATGTATGCTTTAACTCCATCTTCGTAATGTACTAACGCGATGTTAGCAGAACGATTTGGATCATACTCGATAGTTTTGACAACCGCTACAACGTTATCTTTATTACGTTTGAAGTCAATCATACGGTATTGGCGTTTGTGACCGCCACCTTGATGACGAACAGTAATACGACCATTGTTGTTACGACCGGCATGGTTTTTTAATGGCGCCAACAACGTTTTTTCCGGTGTTGATGTCGTGATTTCAGCGAAATCAGATGCTGTCATATTACGACGGCCATTTGTGGTAGGTTTGTACTTTTTAATCGCCACGTCTTTTTCCCTCCCATTTAATAGTTAAACATGGTCTGCTTATTCAGCAGCATCGAAAATTTGAATTTCTTTTGAATCATCAGTTAATGTCACAACAGCTTTGCGACGTTTTTTTGTGTAACCAGCATGTTTGCCCATACGTTTAAATTTAGGGCGCACGTTAATGATGTTTACGTTTTTAACTTTAACATCAAATGCTGCTACAACAGCTTGTTTTACTAAAGTTTTATTGGCGCGAGTGTCCACTTCGAAAGTGTATTTCTTTTCGTCCATAGCAAGCATGGATTTTTCAGTGATCACTGGGCGTTTGATTACGTCTAGTAAGTTCATTATGCAAGCACCTCCTCAATTTGAGTAAGAGCAGTTTGTGTTGCCAATACTTTAGTATTAGAAACGATATCTAAAACACTTACGTTATCAGAAGTTACTACAGAAACGTTTGGTAGATTACGTGCAGACAATGCTGCAAAATCATTTCCTGTTTCTAAAACAACTAATACTTTCGCATCAATAGATAAGTTTGTAAGAACTTGTTTAAATTCTTTTGTTTTTGGTGCATCAAAGCCTAACGCTTCAACAGCAACCAAGTTGTTTTCAGCAACTTTATCTGACAATACAGATTTCATTGCTAAACGACGAACTTTTTTAGGAAGTTTGTAGCTGTAAGAACGTGGTGTTGGTCCGAAGACTACGCCACCTCCACGCCATTGTGGTGAACGAATTGAACCTTGACGAGCACGACCAGTTCCTTTTTGACGCCATGGTTTACGGCCACCGCCACGAACTTCTCCGCGATGTTTTACTGAGTGTGTACCTTGTCTTAATGAAGCACGTTGCATGATGATTGCATCGTAGACAACTGTTTCATTTGGTTCGATTCCGAAAATCTCTTCGTTTAAAGTGATTTCACCATTTTGAGTTCCATCTTGTTTAAATAATGCTACATTCGGCATTCCTTAGTTCCTCCTTTCCCTACGCTTATTTAGCTTTCACAGCTGATTTGATTGTGATTAATGATTTTTTCGCTCCAGGAATGTTCCCTTTGATCATGATTACATTTCTTTCAGCGTCCACTTTAACAATTTCAAGATTTTGAATTGTTACGCGGTTACCACCCATACGGCCGGCAAGTTTTTTATTTTTAAATACACGGTTTGGCGCTACTGGACCCATTGACCCAGGACGACGGTGGTAACGAGATCCGTGACTCATTGGTCCGCGGCTTTGTCCGTGACGTTTGATAACGCCTTGGAATCCTTTACCTTTCGAAGTTCCTGTAACATCAATAATGTCTCCTGCTTGGAAAACATCTACCTTAATTTCTGTACCTACTTCATATTCTCCCAGCTCAACATTTTTGAATTCCTTAATGAAGCGCTTAGGAGCCGTGTTTGCTTTTGCAACATGACCTTTCGCAGGTTTGTTCGCTAATACTTCACGTTTGTCTTGGTAACCGATTTGGATAGCTTCGTATCCATCAGTCGCAACAGTTTTTACTTGTAAAACTACGTTTGGCGTAGCTTCAACTACTGTTACTGGAATTAATTCACCAGACTCAGTAAAGATTTGTGTCATTCCCACTTTTTTCCCTAAGATTCCTTTGGTCATGAGTACACCTCCATTGTCTTGATTTTATAGTTTGATCTCAATATTCACACCAGATGGTAAGTCAAGCTTCATTAAAGCATCAACTGTTTTTGGTGTTGGGTTCACAATGTCGATTAGACGTTTGTGCGTACGCATTTCGAATTGTTCGCGTGAATCTTTGTATTTATGAGTCGCACGAATAACTGTGTAAAGCGAGCGTTCTGTTGGTAATGGAATTGGTCCTGACACGTCAGCTCCAGTTCTTTTTGCTGTTTCCACAATTTTATCCGCTGATTGATCTAAAATACGGTGTTCATACGCTTTTAAACGGATACGAATTTTTTGTTTTGCCATCTTGTTCCCTCCTTCGCCTATTTTGAAAGTAGACATAGCTCCACGAAAATTTTTCCGTCACGCTCGTTCGTGGCAAAGCGCCCGGGCGTGTCGCAACCTCTCGTTTCCTAGCCGGTAGATCAAAAGCTTGATTTACCAATGCTTTTACACTTCTGTAAATAGCACCTTTGTAATTATATTATAGAAACATAGTAATAGCAAGGTTTTTTTCGTAAAAATCACATTTTTTTTAATTGCCTTTCTTAAAAAGATATTTTAAAGGCTACACTTTTTTTCCTACCTCCTCAATCATTCGACGTTCAAAAATAATTTTCTACTATTTTTACATTAAACACTTTTATATCTTAATTAGTGAATAGAACTCCTTTTAAAACTGCCTAGGTATACTTTTTATCGTCACTCAAAAAAACACCCCGACTCTCTTTGATACTATGTCATCAAAACCTAGTACAAAAGAAAATTCAAGGTGTCTCTCTCATATAATAATAGATTAAAACTGTCTATTTTAATCCATTATTTTCAATAACTTGGCGATACCAAGCAAAAGAATCTTTTTTATAGCGCTGCATTGTACCATTTCCTGCATTATCACGATCTACATAAATCATTCCATAGCGCTTTTTCATTTCGCCAGTTGTAAATGAAACTAAATCAATAATTCCCCAAGGCGTATAACCTAAAAGTTCTACACCATCATAATCAACTGCTTTTTCTAACGCTTCAATATGTTTGCTTAAATACTCAATTCTAGTTTCGTCATGAACTTTCCCATTTTCCAACTCGTCAATAGCGCCAAATCCATTTTCTACGATAAACAGAGGTACTTGATAACGATCATATAAACGGTTCAATGTAACGCGTAGTCCTTCCGGATCAATCGCCCAGCCCCAATCAGTTGATTGGATATGCGGGTTATCAACACCATTAGCCAGGCCACCGTTAACGATGTTATTGTCGATATCATTTTTAGCGTCCGCTTTTACTACTGTCGACATATAGTAGCTAAACCCAACATAATCGACTGTTCCAGCTTTCAAAACGGCTAAATCTTCTAAACGTATGTCTATATTATACCCTTCTCGTTCGAACTCTTTTAATGCGTAGTTTGGATATTTCCCGCGAACATGTACATCAGCAAAGAAAAACCTTTGACGATTCGCTTCTTCAGCTGCCATAATATCGGCTGGATCACATGAATAAGGATAGATAGGCACGTGAGAAACCATACAGCCAATTTGAAACGCTGGATTAATTTCTTTCCCGATCATCACAGCTTTAGCACTGGCAACCAGTTCGTTGTGAGCGACTTGATACATCACTTCTTTAGCATTTTCGCCTTCTTCAACCAAAACACCTGAATTCGTCCATAAGAAAATTGGATTATTAACATCCATTTGATTATTGATTTCGTTAAAAGTCATCCAGTATTTCACTTTGTCTCGGTACCGTTCAAACACTACTTTGGCAAACTTAGCAAAAAAATCAATCACTTGACGATTGCGAAAACCACCGTATTCACGCGCTAAATGTAAAGGCATTTCAAAATGGGATAGTGTGATGACTGGCTCAATACCATTTTTCAACAATTCATCAAAAACATCATCATAAAATTCCAATCCCTCTTCATTCGGTTCAGCTTCATCACCTTTAGGGAAAATTCGCGTCCACGCAATCGAGGTGCGTAAGCACTTCAAACCCATTTCTGCAAATAACGTAATATCTTTCTTATATTCATGATAAAAATCAATTGCAACTTGATTTGGATAAAATTTATCCGCTTCAATTGTTGCCGTAATCTCCCTTGCAACACCATGTTCTCCTGCAGTCATTACATCAATTACGCTTGGGCCTTTACCACCAGCATTCCAACCACCTTCAAATTGATGGGCAGCTAAAGCTCCACCCCATAAAAAATCTTTTTGTACCATTTTCTTATTCCTCCAATCGTTTAAGTCTGTTTAGTTAAAGTTTAAAATTATATCGTTTCGTTCTACATGTGTCTTTTCTGTGATTAACATGTCTTTCAATTCATTACTATTCGGTACTACAACAATCGTTGTCGCTACATATCCTGCAGCTTGAATTTTTTCACTGTCAAAGCTTAACAACGGCTCTCCGGCTTGAACTTCTTGATCCTGTTTCACAAAATAGTGAAAGCCTTCACCATGCATATTCACTGTATCCAACCCAACATGAATCAATAATTCTACTCCGTCCTTAGATGTTAAGCCCACAGCATGTTTTGAATCAAAAACAGCGCTAACCGTTCCCGAAAATGGTGCATAAACGTTATTATCGCTTGGTTCAATGGCAACTCCATTGCCCATAACACCGCTAGCAAACACTTCATCTTGCACTTGACTCAACGGTACAATGTCCCCTGCTAATGGTGCTAAAATAGGATTTTTTGGTCCATCTACTGTCATCAGAGGTTCTCCAGTCGCTAGTTCTTGGATTAACTCTTGATCATCTGCTCTTGTTTCACCAGTACCAAAAAACCGAGCTAGGACAACTGGTCCTACTAATGCAATCAATGAACCCACTACAATCCCGATAAACGAACTTGGATTATCCTTACTAATCGCATTAACGGTTGTTAAGACACCCGGTAACCCTGCATAAGCATAGTAGTACGGGTTAAAGAAACTAGCTACAATGGCTCCGATACCACCAGAAATACAACCATAAATAAACGGTTTTTTCAAACGTAAAGTGACACCGTAAATAGCTGGCTCAGTAATGCCAAAAATCCCAGTAATGAAAGCTGATAAAGAAACACCTTTCATTTCTTTATTACGTGTTTTTAAGAAAACAGCTAAAGCAGCTCCGACTTGCGCAATCACAGCAATCGTTTGAAATGCTTGGAAAGAGTCACGACCATATAAATCAAAGTTAGCTAAAACCATCGGCGTAACACCCCAATGAACTCCAAAAATCACAATGACTTGCCAGACACTCCCAATAATTCCAGCTGCTAAAAACGGCACATTTTCCGCTAAGAAGTTATAGCCATTCGCAATCGCTGTTGCCGCACCTGATGAAATCGGTCCGATGATCAAAATAGTTAAAGGCACCATAATGACTAGACAGATCAACGGTACAAACAACGAGCGAACAACACTTGGAATTCTTTTTTCAATAAAATGCTCCAAATAAGATAAGAGCCAGACCAAAATTAGTGGTGGTAACACTGAAGACGTATAAACTGTTTCAGATAAAGGAATGTTAAAAAAAGTAATTGCTTGACCTGAAGCAATCGTACCTGCCATCTCAGCCCAAGTCGGCGAAACTAATGCGGCACAACAGGCAATGGCTATATACATATTTGACTTAAAATGGCGAGAAGCTGTCACTGCAATAAAAATAGGTAAAAAGGTAAATGGAGCCCAAGAGATAAAACTAAATACTTGATACGTACCTGTTTCTGCAAACATTGGAAAGGCCAAATTCACTAAAATCAAAATACCTTGTAAAATTCCTGCTGCCGCTAAAACATAAATGAACGGGGCAAAAACTGCTGACATTGTCGCAACAAGACGATTTAAAATGGAGCCTTTCCGCGCATCATCACTTGATAGGTTTTCCATCTCACCTAGCTTAATAAACGCATCGTAAACTTCTCCAACATGAGTACCGATTACAATTTGCATTTGACCACCAGACTCAACCGCAGTAATTACACCTGTTAATTGAGATAATTGCTCTTTCATCTCAGGTGTACTCGCTTTCAATACAAGTCGAAGACGTGTAGCACAACGAGCAACATTCACAACATTATCCGCTTTTACGATAGTCAAAATATCACTTGCTAATTTTGAATAATCCCTGATTTTTCCGCTCAATATAAAAACTCCCTTTTTATATATTATACATTTACATTTTTTATTGTATGGGTATAATATAATTGTAACCGAACAATTTGTCAATACATTTTTTATTTACAAATATTCTTTTACTGATACACTTAACTAGAAAAGCTTTTAAAATTGACTGATTTATTGAAATTAGAAAATTTTGATTGGAGGAACTTATGCTGAAATATCAAGAAGTCGCACAACAAATTGAAATTAAAATCCAAACTGAAAATCTTCCTCAAGGGACAAAATTACCCAGTGTCAGTGAATTAATCACTGAATATCAGGTTAGCAAAAATACGATTTTACAAACATTAAGAGTGTTAGAATCACGTAGCGTCATTTATCAAGTTCAAGGTAGCGGTATTTTCGTGCGCCGAAGAAAGCGCAAAGGCTATATCACTTTGTTAGAAAATCAAGGATTTTCAGGAGATTTGACCTATTTTGATGTGGTCTCAAAAGTAATTAACGTGACAATTGTCAAAGCAACGGAAGAGGTGGCAAATAATTTGCATTGCACGCTTGATGACGATGTGTATCTAGTAAAGCGCGTTCAATCGATTCGTGGGCAAATATTGTGTGTAGAAGAATCTTATTACAAAATGAGTGTCGTCACTTTTTTGAATGAATCGATTGCAGAGGGCTCGATATTCCACTATTTAGAAAAAGGTTTAAATATTCATATAGGCTTTTCTGATAAATATTTAAGTGTGCATAAAACAAAGGGGGAAATTTCCCAGTATTTAGAACTACCAGAAGATTCCCCCATGCTATTAGTCGAAGAAATATATTATACAAATACTGGCGATCCGTTTGATTTCGCCAAAAATTACTATCATTATGAACATTCTCAATTCTTCGTACAAGGATAAGTGAACAGAATATCTCTCAAGATTTTACGAATCATTCCACAGTAAGATCCTAATCCAAAAAATGTAAAAAACTCTTAAATCCTCCTAACATTTAAAACAGCAAAAAAGTCGAAGGGAAATCCCTTCGACTTACGTCCGAGTACGCCGATGTTTTACGTCGGTTTTATTGCTTTATATTAAATCGTTAAATTTAAATTATTTAGTGATTTCAGAAACAACGCCTGAACCAACAGTACGTCCGCCTTCACGAATAGAGAAACGAGTTCCGTCTTCGATAGCGATTGGGTGGATTAATTCAACGTCCATTGCAACGTTATCACCAGGCATTACCATTTCAGTACCTTCTGGTAATTCAACTACACCAGTTACGTCAGTTGTACGGAAGTAGAACTGAGGACGGTAGTTAGTGAAGAATGGAGTGTGACGTCCGCCTTCTTCTTTTGATAAAACATAAACTTCAGCTTTAAATTTTGTGTGTGGAGTGATTGAAGCAGGTTTTGCCAATACTTGTCCACGTTCGATATCTTCACGGGCTACACCACGTAATAAAGCACCGATGTTATCGCCAGCTTCAGCGTAGTCTAACAATTTACGGAACATTTCAACACCAGTAACTGTTGTTTTAGCAGTATCTTCTTTAATACCAACGATTTCGATTTCGTCACCAACGCGAACTTCTCCACGTTCAACACGGCCTGTAGCAACAGTACCACGTCCAGTGATTGAGAATACGTCTTCGACTGGCATCATGAATGGTTTGTCAGTATCACGAGTTGGAGTTGGGATATACTCATCAACTGCAGTCATTAATTCCATGATTTTTTCTTCATATGAAGAGTCGCCTTCTAGAGCTTTCAAAGCAGAACCAGCGATAACAGGAGTGTCGTCACCTGGGAAATCGTATTCTGATAATAGATCACGAACTTCCATTTCTACTAATTCTAATAATTCTTCGTCATCTACCATATCCATTTTGTTTAAGAAAACAACGATGTATGGTACACCAACGTTACGTGATAACAAGATGTGTTCACGAGTTTGAGGCATAGGACCATCAGCAGCTGATACTACTAAGATAGCTCCATCCATTTGTGCAGCACCAGTGATCATGTTTTTAACGTAATCCGCGTGTCCTGGGCAATCCACGTGGGCATAGTGACGAACATCAGTTTCATATTCGATGTGAGAAGTGTTGATTGTGATACCACGTTCTTTTTCTTCTGGAGCGTTATCGATATCAGCGTATGATGCAGCATCTCCGCCACCGTGTTTAGCTAACACAGTTGCAATTGCAGCAGTTAATGTAGTTTTACCATGGTCAACGTGTCCAATAGTACCAATGTTTACATGGGGTTTAGAACGGTCAAATTTTTCTTTAGCCATTTTAAATGTTCCTCCTAAAATATATGAATTTTATTTTATTTGATAGATAGTTTACTACTACCTGATCATCTTTAATTAGTTTAACCGAAATCGTTAGAAAATCCTAGTCATAAATAAGTAAAGACCTATTTCTTAACTATTATGCGTTGTTTCCGCCATTTTTCTTGATGATTTCTTCTTGTACAGATTTTGGTACGTCTTCATAGTGGTCAAAGACCATCATAAATGTACCGCGACCTTGTGTTGCTGAGCGTAACGTTGTAGCATAACCGAACATTTCAGCTAGAGGTATCATCGCATTAACGATTTGTGAGTTACCGTGTGCTTCCATACCTTCAACACGTCCACGACGACTTGTAACGTGTCCCATGATATCACCTAAGTAATCTTCTGGTACAGTAATCGTTACTTTCATCATCGGTTCTAAGATAACTGGATTAGCTTTCTTAGAAGCCGCACGTAGTGCCATAGAAGCAGCTACACGGAAGGCTGTTTCATTTGAATCGACATCATGGTATGAACCATCGTAAAGTTTTGCTTTGATATCAACTAATGGATATCCAGCAAGAACACCGTTGTTCATAGATTCTGCCAAGCCTTTTTCGACTGCAGGGATGTATTCACGAGGAACCACACCACCAACGATGGCATTTTCAAATTCAAATCCTTTACCCTCTTCGTTTGGCGTAAATTCAACCCAGACATGTCCGTATTGACCTTTACCACCAGACTGACGTACAAACTTACCTTCTGCCTGAGTTAAAGGCGCACGGAAAGTTTCACGGTATGATACTTGTGGCGCACCAACGTTAGCTTCAACCTTGAACTCACGTCTCATACGGTCTACTAATACGTCTAAGTGCAATTCGCCCATACCAGAGATAACTGTTTCACCAGTTTCAACGTTTGTTTCAACGCGGAATGATGGATCTTCTTCTGCAAGTTTTTGCAAAGCGATCCCCATTTTATCTTGGTCGGCTTTTGATTTAGGTTCAACAGCTACTTGGATAACCGGTTCTGGGAACTCGATTGATTCAAGAATAACTGGCGCATCCATCGCACATAAAGTATCACCCGTTGTTGTATCTTTCAATCCAACAGCGGCAGCGATATCGCCTGAAAAGACTTTATCAATTTCTTTACGTGTGTTCGCATGCATTTGTAAAATACGACCGATACGTTCTTTTTTGTCTTTAGAAGCGTTCAATACATATGAACCACTTTCAAGGACACCAGAATAAACACGGAAGAATGTTAGACGACCTACGAATGGGTCAGTCATAACTTTAAAGGCTAATGAAGCAAAAGGTGCTTCGTCATCTGCAGGACGAGTCGTTTCTTCGTCTGTTTTAACGTCGATCCCTTTGATTGCTTCGATATCAAGTGGTGATGGTAAGTAATCAAGTACTGCATCAAGCATTATTTGAACACCTTTATTTTTAAAGGCAGACCCACACATTACTGGGAAGAATTCAACGTTGATCGTTGCTTGGCGGATACCCGCTTTTAATTCTTCAATAGTAATTTCTTCACCGTCAAGATATTTCATCATTAGGTCTTCATCAGTTTCAGCAACAGCTTCAACTAATTTTTCACGCCATTCAATTGCTTGTTCCATATATTCTTCTGGAATTTCAGTTTCTTGAATGTCTGTACCTAAGTCATTTGTATAGATTTCAGCTTTCATCGTAATTAAATCGATGATCCCTGTAAAGTTATCTTCTGAACCAATTGGTAATTGGATTGGATGAGCATTTGCTTGTAAACGATCATGTAATGAGTTTACAGAGTATAAGAAATCCGCACCGATTTTATCCATTTTATTACAGAAAACAATACGTGGAACTTTATAATCAGTTGCTTGGCGCCAAACTGTTTCAGTCTGAGGTTCTACACCTGATTGTGAGTCAAGAACGGTTACAGCACCATCCAATACTCGTAGTGAACGTTGAACTTCAATTGTGAAATCCACGTGTCCTGGTGTATCGATGATATTTACACGGTACCCTTTCCACTCTGCAGTTGTTGCAGCAGATGTGATAGTAATACCACGTTCTTGTTCTTGTTCCATCCAGTCCATTTGTGATGCACCTTCGTGCGTTTCACCAATTTTGTGAATTTTACCAGTATAGTATAAAATACGCTCTGTTGTTGTTGTTTTACCTGCATCAACGTGCGCCATAATACCGATATTACGAGTGTTTTCTAACGAAAATTCTCTTGGCATTCTAGGTTTCTCCTCTCTTTATTTAAATCGATTGTAAAGTGACTGTCTGTAGTAAAGTTAATTTACATACAAAGAGGATCTTACCAACGATAGTGTGCAAACGCACGGTTAGCGTCCGCCATTTTGTGTGTGTCTTCACGTTTTTTAACAGAAGCACCAGTGTTATTGGCAGCATCCATGATTTCTTTCGCTAGACGTTGTTCCATTGTATGTTCACCGCGTAGGCGAGCATAATTAACAACCCAACGTAACCCTAAAGTTGTACGACGTTCTGGACGAACTTCAACTGGTACTTGATAGTTAGAACCCCCAACACGGCGAGCTTTTACTTCTAGTACAGGCATAACGTTTTTCATTGCTTGCTCGAAAACTTCCAATGGATCATTACCTGTAGATTCTTTGATGATATCAAATGAATTATAGATGATATTAGCAGCAATCCCGCGTTTCCCATCAACCATTACACGGTTGATCAAGCGAGTTACTAATTTTGAGTTATAAATTGGATCTGGTAAAACATCGCGTTTTGTAACAGGACCTTTACGTGGCATCCGTAACTCCTCCTTCCGAAAATTCTTTATTATATAAGACCTTAGTGATTGTCAAATTATTTAGCAGCTTTAGGCATTTTAGTACCATATTTAGAGCGGCTTTGTTTACGATCTGTAACACCGGCTGTATCAAGCGCACCACGTACGATATGATAACGTACCCCTGGTAAATCTTTTACACGTCCACCGCGTAATAGTACCACGCTATGTTCTTGTAAGTTGTGACCGATCCCTGGGATATAAGCTGTTACTTCGATTAAGTTAGACAAACGAACACGGGCATATTTACGTAAAGCCGAGTTAGGTTTTTTAGGTGTCATTGTTCCCACACGAGTACAAACCCCACGCTTTTGTGGTGAGTTTACGTTCGTTTGAGATTTCTTAAAACTATTATATCCTTTGTTCAACGCTGGTGAATTAGATTTCTCCACCTTTGATTTACGAGGTTTACGTACTAATTGATTAATTGTAGGCATTCCTTGTTTCCTCCTTCCTCATTTCGCATCTAGTTCCACACATCCAGGTGGTTCTTTTTTAGCGATAAAAAATAATGCAATCTCTGCACTCATTATCAAATATGCTTCGATAGACAGTCAGCACGTCTCCAACGAGAGACCTGTAGATAAAGCACCTTTGATAGCATATCATGACTCTATGGGTTTGTCAATCTCTTTATTCCCTTCAAAAAAATATTTTTAAAACCCACTTATTAGATAAAAAATATTACTATATATAAAATTGTTACTATAACTCCTTTACCTGAAATCCAACTCAGCCAGAACTCTCTTGTACTTGAGAAATATCAAAAGGGAACATTAACTGCAAAAACTTTCTCTGAAAATGCACAACCTCAAAAAATCATTCGGACAACCATCAACCCGTTGATTGCTATTGTCAGCCAAACAAGGGAAATCGGTTGGAAAAGTCCCGGTGTAGCAATTATCACAGCCACTACCGAAGACGGCTCAGTTAAAGCAAATTGTAATCTAACAAATAATTCTAGTCCCACCTCAAATGGTTATTCTTACGTTAGATGGGGAACTGATTTACAAATCAGCAACAAATCTTTTTTGTATATTGATGAGCCCATGAAAGATACTATTTATTTTCAATATGGCGCCGGTTTCTTGAATAACTCAAAAGATAATTGGGTTGAATTTCATTTAACCACACCACAAGGAAAAATCTTTAAAGCTATGGATTACCCCGATATTTCATGGTTTAATATTACTAATATTACTGATTCCATCACTGATACCGTTATTGAATATACGACAGATGGAGAAAATTTTTCTTCTGAAAAACCTACTATACAAAATTTAGAAGGCTTTAGAATACATTACACACCAAAAATCTCTGCAAGTTTAGAGCTTTTCGTTAATCTAAAATTGAAAGTGAATAATCTCAGAGAAGAAGATAAAAGAAAAATGATATTACCGATCCAGTTAAAAAATGGGTACCATTTATATGGACCATCAACAGAAATAATTGCTGATGGAATAACGTCATACGGAATCAATACTTTTAATGTCTATTTCGCTAAATAAGTTTAGGATTAAAAATCTGAATAAACCTATTCAATCAGCTATCTTTTTTAATTACTTGCATGTATTATATTTGTGTGAGAGTTGAAAAAGAGAGGATGTTCGAAATGAATCTTAAACAAATGGCAGGAATCGAAGCTGCAAAATATGTAAAAGATGGTATGATCGTAGGGCTTGGTACAGGATCTACTGCAAAATTTATGGTGGATGAAATTGGACGACGTGTGAAAGAAGAAGGATTATCTATCGTTGGTGTAACAACCTCAAAAGAAACTGAGCGACAAGCACTTGCGTTAGGGATCCCATTAAAAAGCATCGACGAAGTTTCACACGTCGATTTAACGATTGATGGTGCCGATGAAATCAGCGAAGATTTTCAAGGGATCAAAGGTGGCGGTGCTGCTTTATTATTTGAAAAAATCGTCGCAACGTATTCAAAAAAATGTATTTGGATCGTTGATGAATCTAAGTTGGTTAAAAAACTTGGTAAATTTCCATTACCTGTGGAAGTTATTCCTTATGGCAGTCAGCAACTCGTTCGTTTGTTTGAAGAAAAAGGCTATGAGCCTGTTTTACGTACAACTTCTACTGAAGAAATCTTAGTGACTGATGGCGGTCATTACATCATTGATCTTCACTTAGAAGAAATAACGGACCCGATCGCTTTAGGGGCCTACTTAGATCAATTAGTCGGTGTCGTTGAACATGGATTATTCCTCACTATCGTTTCAACGGTTATCGTCGGTGGAGAAACGGGACCTAAAACCATTCATGTTCCGAAATAACCAATCATTGGAAAAAGATTTGAAAAAAAAGAATAACATTAAAAAAAGATAACAAATTACCTATCATTTTGTTCGTTTGTATGCTACATTTTTAGTATCCTATTTTAATTTTTTTACTAGAAAGGACGAACAATGAAAACAATTGGTTATGCACGCACAACAATTACTGACAACGATTTAGATGCTCAAATCAAAATCTTATCTGACTTTGGTTGCGACAAAGTTTATCAAGAATCATTTGACGTCACAACTGACAAACACATCATCTCTGAACTTGAGATCGTCTTAAACAGTTTAGAAGCAGGTGACACTTTGGTTATTTGCCGCTTAAACCGCTTAGGTCGTTCCACACGTCAACTAACGGAGTTGACCCAAAAGTTCAAAGAGGCAGGGATTCATTTAGTCAGTTTATATGAAGAGATCGATACTCGACATCCCATGGGCGAAATTTATTTCAAGTTAATGAACGGACTCGCAACGATGGAGTGCGACCTTATTAAAGAACGTACTTTAGTTGGTTTGAACAATGCCCGAAAAAAAGGTAAGATCGGCGGTCGCCCAAAAATAGACAAACGAACAGTCATAAAAATCCGGCACTTGTACCATGAACAGAAAGAAACAATCCAGTTTATTTCTTCGAAATGCAATGTTTCTGTCGGCACCTGTTATAAATATATCAATTTACCTGAAGCGGATGTTGCTAATTTTTCTTAAGAGTAATAACGTGATGGTTACACTGTTTATTTACAAGAATCCAGCATTTTAGCTCCGCTCTTCTTATTTGTTTTGGTTTACTTAACTCAAGTTAGCTGTTGCTGCCTGTTCTTTTTACTAATTTACAATGGAAATCTATTTTAAAACGGTGTACAATAGAACAGGAAATGAAAGTTTCAGAAACTACAACTTAAAGGAGAGCTATACATGCCAAAATTAGTATTTTCTCGTCATGGACTTAGTGAATGGAATGCATTGAATCAATTTACCGGTTGGGCTGACGTAGATTTAGCACCACAAGGTGTTGAAGAAGCGATCGAAGGCGGCCGCAAAATCAAAGAAGCTGGAATTGAATTTGATGTAGCGTATACTTCTGTATTAACTCGCGCTATCAAAACATGTAACTTACTTTTAGAAAACTCAGATCAACTATGGGTTCCTCAAATCAAATCTTGGCGCTTAAACGAACGTCATTATGGTAAATTACAAGGTTTAAACAAAAAAGAAACTGCTGAAAAATACGGAGATGACCAAGTACACATTTGGCGTCGTTCTTACGATACTTTACCTCCATTGATGGAAGCAACTGATGAAGGTTCTGCAGCAAACGATCGTCGTTATGCAATGTTAGACCAACGCGATATCCCAGGCGGAGAAAACTTAAAAGTTACTCTAGAACGTGCATTGCCATTCTGGCAAGACGAAATCGCACCTGCATTACTAGATAACAAAACGGTTTTAGTAGCCGCTCACGGTAACTCTTTACGTGCGTTAGCTAAACATATCGAAGGTATTTCAGATGAAGATATCATGGATCTTGAAATCCCAACAGGTCAGCCGCTTGTTTATGAATTAAACGATGACCTAACTGTAGCTAAAAAATACTACTTATAAAATAAGTAAAATCATTGACTTCCTCTTCATGTTTAACTTGAAGAAAAGTTTTTAATAAACGATCGACCTACAAGCGATTTCCTCTCAAATATGATAGGGATCTGCTTATAGGTCGATTGTTTTTTTGTTCAGCTTATATATTACTAATTAAAAATTCGAAGCTGCTTCCAATTTCTTTTCTTTACGAACATCTAAAAATTGTGGTTTTGCTTGTACATATCACAAGATAAAAGGTTATCTACCAGAATACGTAACATTCGATTAGAAGATTATTGTACACGGCTGACTGTTTTCTCGTCACCGTATCGTTAAGGCTCTTTAAAAATAGCAAAAGTTGCTTATACAAATGTCGATTCAGTCAAACAGTCCCGATAAATTGCTTCAACATCTGATTCAGCTAGCGGAACAAATGCATCCGTCTTGATCGTACTATGGGCTACAGCCTGTTTGGCCATCTCTTCAAATTTCTCTTCGTTGATCCCGACAGACGGTAACGTCATTGGGATATCGCATGATACAAAGAAATCATACGTCGCTTGAATTCCTTTTTTTGCTGCAAGCATTGGATCTTCTTCAACGATTCCCCACACGTTATGAGCAAACTGAGCAAATTTAGTCACCGTTTGTTCAGAAAGTACATAATCCATCCAACGTGGAGTTAAAATCGCTAGACCGATTCCATGGGTAATATCATAGAATGCACTTAGTTCATGTTCCATCGCATGACAGGACCAAACACCGTGCTTGCCATTTCTCGTCAATCCATTCAATGCCAAGCTGCTTGACCACATCAAGTTAGCACGGGCATCGTAATCATCTGGCGTATTCAGCGCAATCGGACAATTTTTAATGACCGCACGCATCAATCCCTCTGAAACAAAATCTTGTACATCTGTTCCTTTCGTTATGTTAAAGTAACTTTCAAACAAATGACTTAATATATCAGCTGAACCTGCTGCAGTTTGATAGGCCGGTACCGTAAATGTCAATGTGGGATCTAAAAACGACACTTTTGGCATCATTGAAGGACCACCAACACCTAATTTTTGGTTTGTCGCTAGATTTGTGATCACTGCTCCAGCATTCATTTCACTGCCGGTTGCTGCTAATGTCAAGATCGTAACAAGTGGTAAAGCTTCACCTTGAAACCCTTTGCGTCCTACGATAACGTCCCATGGATCTTCTTGACTATAAAAACCAGCTGCTACTACTTTGGCACAATCAATCGTTGAGCCGCCACCTACAGCTAAAATTACATCTACTTCATTTTCACGGCATAATGCTACACCACGACGAACTGTTTCAATACGAGGATTTGGTTCTACACCATTTAATTCCACTACTTTATTTTGGTTTTTCTCAAGTAGGCTGATTACTTGATCATACAATCCATTTTTCTTGATACTGCCGCCGCCGTATACTAATAGTACATTTTTACCGTACGTATTTAGAACATCTGTCAGCTCTGTTTTTAAACGGTCATTCCCAAAACGAATATCTGTTGGCACATAAAATCTAAAATTATCCAATTTTTCTTCCTCCATTCAACTTACGTTTCATACTCTATGATAGAGCAATCCATCTGAAACTTCTATTGCTTTGCTCGTCAACTACTGCGCATCATCAGCTTTGCAATAAAGGAGATCAAAAGGTTCCCCTCTCAATCTCCTTCACTCTTAACTATTGATTGCTGTTTCCAATCCCACTTCGATCATATCATTAAATGTTGTTTGACGCTCTTCAGCAGTTGTTTCTTCACCAGTTACTAGACTATCACTAACCGTCATGATCGCCAAAGCTTGAACATCAAATTTTGCTGCTAAATAATAAAGTGCTGCAGCTTCCATTTCGATTGCTAAGACACCTAATTTACCTAACTCAAAAACGCCGTCCATACTATCTTTATAAAATACATCATCAGACAAGACATTACCCACGTGAGTCACAAAGCCTTTTTCTTTTGCAGTTGTGTATGATTTCAATAGTAAATCAAAATCAGCAATTTGAGGGAAATCATATTTAGGGAAATCATTACGGATCATTGATGACGGTGTTGCTGCTGCTTGTGCGATCACTAAATCTCTCACATGAACTTTTTCAGAGATCGATCCACACGTACCAACACGAATCAATTTTTTCACATCGTATGAATTGATCAATTCATGTGCATAAATAGTCGCAGAAGGCATCCCCATTCCTGTTCCTTGAACGGAAACGCGTTCGCCTTTATACGTACCCGTATAACCTAACATTCCTCTTACTTGGTTGTAGCATACTGGATTTTCTAAAAATGTCTCGGCAATATATTTTGCACGTAACGGATCGCCTGGCAATAAAATTTTATCTGCTATTTCGCCTTGTTTTGCTTCGATATGAACGCTCATCTTTTTTCTCCTTTATAATGAAACTTTTATAGTTCAGCTAACGTTGCTTTGATTAGTTCTTTAAATTGAGATTTAACTCGCTCTGTTGTTTCTACAACTTCTGCGTGATTCAAGCTACTTTGCATACCAGCGGCTAAGTTTGTGATACATGAAATACCTAAGACTTTCAAGCCACTATGTGCTGCAACGATGACTTCTGATACAGTTGACATTCCAACTGCATCGGCCCCCATCACACGAGACATCCGAATTTCAGCAGGTGTTTCATATGTTGGACCGGAATAGCCCATATAAACACCTTCTTGTAAAGCTACATTTTGTTCGTTTGCTACTTTTTTCGCTACTTCAAAATAGGCTGGCGTATACGCATGACTCATATCTGGGAAACGTGGTCCCATCGCTTCATCATTTTCCCCAATCAATGGATTATCTCCAGTAAAGTTGATATGATCTGTGATCAACATCAAATTACCTGGTGTGAAGTTTTCGTTTACACCGCCCGCAGCATTTGTTACGATAATCGAATGAGCCCCCATTGCAGCCATCACACGAACTGGATACGTCACTTTTTGCATTGAATGGCCTTCATAATAATGGAAACGGCCTTGCATCGCTAATACTTTTTTCCCAGAAAGTGTACCATAAACTAACTTACCTGCATGTCCAACAACCGTTGAAACCGCAAAATGAGGAACTTCTGAAAAAGGAATCGCAATGGCATCTTCTACTTCATCCGCCAGCTCACCTAAACCAGAACCTAAAATCAAACCAAAATCAACTTCTCCAACACCTTTTTCTTTTAAAAATGCTGTTGTCTCTTTTAACATTTCACCTAATTTTGTCATCATTTCTCTCCTATACCAGATTATTTAAAAAACTTTCGCCATTTTCTATTTTTGGAACAGCAAAGTTTTCAGCAATGGTCGCTGAAATATCTGCATAATATCCTTGTGGCAAGCTCCCTTGCCCTGTCATTTTTTTACTGTAAGCTAATAATGGAACGTATTCTCTCGTGTGATCAGTTCCAGGGAAGGTCGGATCATTTCCGTGGTCAGCTGTGATTAGTAGTAAATCGTCCTCTTTCATTGCGTCGATAATTTCTGGAAGTCTTAAATCAAAGGCTTCTATCGCATGAGCATAACCAACCACATCGCGACGGTGACCGTATAAGGCGTCAAAATCAACTAAGTTAGTGAAACTTAATCCTTCAAAATCACGTTTCATCACTTTAAGCAGTTGGTCCACACCATCCATATTACTTTTCGTCCGCACAGAATCTGTTATGCCTTGCCCATTGAAAATATCATTGATTTTCCCAACAGCGATAACGTCTTTGCCGTTATCTTTCAATGAATCAAGAGCAGTCTGACCAAACGGATCTAGTGCATAATCATGGCGATTACTTGTTCTCGTAAAGTTACCTGATTCACCAACATACGGACGAGCAATAATACGACCGATCATATAAGGTTCATCTTTCGTGATATCACGAACGTACTGACAAATACGGTATAATTCTTCTAAAGGAATGACCTCTTCGTGCGCTGCAATCTGCAAGACTGGATCAGCGGATGTATACACGATTAAATCGCCTGTTTCCATTTGATGTTTTCCATAATCATCGATAACTGCTGTACCGCTATATGGTTTATTACAGACAATTTTTCGTCCTGAAAATTCTTCGATTTGCGCTAGTAGTTCTTCTGGAAATCCATCAGGAAATACTCGGAAAGGTTTTTGAATATTCAAGCCCATGATTTCCCAATGACCAGTCATTGTATCTTTCCCCACAGAAATCTCTTCTAATTTTGTTGCGTAGCCTTTGTGATTTGCTACAGCTTCTACATTATGAAGGGGGGCAATCGTTCCTAGCCCAAGATTTTCTAAATTAGGGATAGTCAATCCAGCTTCTTTGGCAATATGCCCTAAAGTATCACTGCCTACATCGCCGAATTTTTCAGCGTCTGGTGCTTCTCCGATTCCGACTGAATCCATCACAACTAAATGTACACGTTTAAACATAACCATCCTACTTTCTTTGATTTTGTTTTTAAAAACTTTACACGTTTATTCTGTAGAAACAAATTAATAATTATTTATAAAAAGGGCATGACTTCAGAATTCGTCCCATAGCCCCGCCCTTTTATACTACTATTATTTAGATTTGATATAATTTTTCCCAATTGCCTTTGGTCCAGATGCTTTTCCTAAGAAAACAACTAAAACGATAATGGTCAAAACATATGGTGCCGCTTGTAAGTAAACAGCTGGTATTGATGAAATTACCGGTAAATTTGATCCGGCAATACTGATATTTTGTGCAAAACCGAAGAACAATGCTGCACCCATTGCACCTAGCGGATTCCATTTACCGAAAATCATCGCCGCCATTGAAATAAATCCTTGTCCGGCAATCGTTGTCACCGCAAAACGTCCAGCAATCGTTTGAGCAAAGACCGCTCCTCCGATACCACCTAAAAATCCTGAGATCAAAACACCTGCATAACGCATTAGATAAACATTGATTCCAAGCGTATCTGCTGCCTGTGGATTTTCACCTACAGAGCGAAGGCGTAAACCAAAACGAGTCTTGAACAATACAAACCAAGAAAGAATCGCCACCAATATTGCCACAAACGCTGGTAATGTTGTTTGTTTGAAGAATAAGTCTCCTATTATGGGGATATCTTTCAAGATAGGAAATGAATAGTAACCAAACGATTCTTTGATTGTATCTGTTTGACCTTTTCCATAAATCACTTTGATCAAGAAAATCCCCAAAGCTGGCGCCATTAAATTGACTACCGTTCCGCTGATGATGTGATCTGCTCTTAAATTGATCGTTGCAACAGCATGGAGCAGTGAAAATAACATCCCAACTACGCCACCGACCAAACAAGCAAGCCAAGGCGTTGCTGCACCAAATGTATCAGCGAAGGTCAAGTTAAATACAACCGAGCTGAAGGCCCCCATCACCATGATTCCTTCTAGCCCTACATTTACAATACCACTCCGTTCAGAAAATGTCCCACCCAAAGCCGTGAAAACTAAAGGAGTAGAATAAACCAAAGTTTGTGTAATAATCGGCGCCAATACAGCGATTAATGCAATATCCATTAGATTTTTCCTCCTTCTTGACTAGTTGGATCTGTTTTTCCGTCTAATTCTTCAACAATTGCGACTTCTTTTTTATTCCCTGAAGCTTTTGCTAACAAGAAGCGAATAAGATAACTGATGGCAACAAAGAAAATGATCGAGGCAATCACGACATCAACTAATTCGATTGGAACACCTGCACGAAGCGGCATTCCTTGTCCACCAAGTTTCAATACACTAAAGAGAAGCGCTGATAATAATATTCCCACCGAGCTACCTGCTCCCAGTAAAGAAATAGCCATTCCGTCAAACCCAATACTCAAGGAAGAACCTTGAACAAAGAAGTTCCCAAATGTTCCAAGACCAAGAACGACACCACCGAGACCAGCTAATGTTCCAGAGATAACCATCGACATCACGATTGTTCGTCTGCTGCTCATTCCAGCGTATTCTGATGCGAATGGGTTCAAACCAACAGAGCGAATCTCATACCCCAAGGTCGTTTTCTTCATAAGGAACCAAATTAAAACTAAGAAAATAAGTGCCATGAAAATACCAATATTCAAACGCGAACCGCTACTCAATTCTTTCAAGAAGCCTGTACGTAAACTTGCATTTTCTCCAATTACTTTTGTAACACCTTTATTTGTCATCAAATCTTTAGCCATTACGTTGTTGACAATGTGCGTACTCGTATAGAGAAAAACATAATTCAACATAATCGTAACGATGACTTCACTTGTACCAAAGAATGCGCGTAAAAATCCAGGAATCGCAGCCGCCATGGCTCCCGCTAACGCACCAGCAAGAACTGCTAAAGGTAGAACGACCATGCGAGGTGCATCGGGCATTGAGAGTGCTACCCAAATACTTGTTATCCAGCCACACAATGCTTGACCTGACAGCCCAATATTAAAGAATCCCGCTGAATTTGCTACCGCAAACCCTAGCGCTGTAAAAATCAAAGGTCCGGCCGTTACAAAAATTTCACCAATACTTTTGGGGCTTTGAAAAGCAGTCATCAGCATCGCTTGATACCCAGCAACTGGGTTCTGACCTGAAATCAACATAATAATTGCACCAAGAATAAAGCCCATCAATACGGATAAAATCGGAACTAAAATATTCCGTAATTTTTCTGATCGATTATTCAACTGCCTCACCTGCCTTTTGACTTAATTCGGCTCTTGCTTCTTCTAAAGAATAACCAGCCATTAGTAATCCTAGTTCATTTTCAGTCGTTTCTTTTGGATCTACGATTCCGACGATTTTTCCAGAATGGATCACTGCAATGCGATCAGAAACATTTAAAATTTCATCTAATTCAAAACTAACTACTAATACCGCCTTGTCCTTATCTCGTTGTTCGATCAAACGTTTGTGGATATATTCAATAGCACCAACATCTAACCCGCGTGTTGGTTGAGATACTATCAATAAATCAGGATCACGATCGATTTCTCTAGCGATAATGGCTTTTTGTTGATTCCCTCCTGATAATGCTTTGGCAGGAACCAATTCATTTACTGTTCGTACATCGTATTCTTCTATTAATTTTCGTGCATATGAATTAATTTGGTTGTAATTCAAGACACCGCTTTTACTCAAGGGCTTCTTGTAATAGGTTTGTAGTGCAATATTTTCAGCTAAGGTCATATCCAGAATCAGTCCATATTTATGACGGTCTTCAGGTACGTGACCCACACCTGCTTCTGTGATCTTACGAGGTTTTTTATTCGTAATTGTTTCTCCTCTAAGTTCGACTGAACCACTTTCTGCCTTACGTAATCCAGTTAGTGCTTGGATCAATTCTGTTTGACCATTGCCGTCAATTCCTGCAATCCCAACTACTTCGCCTGCTCGTACATCTAAACTAAGACTTTTAACAGCTTCCAACCCACGACTTTCTTTTACAACTAAATCTTTGATTGAAAGAACAACTTCTTTAGGATCAGCTGCTTTCTTTTCTGTTTTAAACGATACAGAACGACCAACCATCATATCAGCTAATTGTTGTGAAGAAACATCTTTGACATTTACTGTATCAATACTTTGACCACGGCGAATAACCGTGCAGCGGTCAGCTACTTTTTTGATTTCATCTAATTTATGCGTAATCAAAATGATCGATTTACCTTCTTGAACAAGACCGCGCATGATTTCCATCAATTCATCAATCTCTTGAGGTGTCAAAACAGCTGTAGGCTCATCAAAAATCAAGACATCGGCTCCACGATATAACGTTTTCAAGATTTCTACTCGTTGCTGCGCTCCAACAGATATGTCTCGAATATACGCACTTGGAACGACCGATAAACCGTATTGTTCAGAAACTCGTTTGATTTCTGCTGTTGCTTTTTTACGATCCAATACACCCGCATTTGTCGGTTCACTACCTAGAATGATGTTTTCAGTTACAGTAAATGCATCGACTAGCATAAAATGCTGATGGACCATTCCAATTCCTAAACGATTTGCTGCAGTGGGGCCATTGATCGATACTTTGGAGCCATTCATAAATATTTCACCTGATGTTGGTTCTAACAAACCAGATAGAATATTCATTAAAGTAGATTTTCCAGCGCCGTTTTCACCTAGCAAAGCATGAATTTCTCCTGGTCGAACAGTTAAGTTGATATTATCATTAGCCTTAAATGTCCCAAACTCCTTCGTGATATTGCGCATTTCAATTACATAGTTTTCCTGAGCCACATTCTTCACTTCCTAACAATTTAATCATTTACATCATCTATTAATACGATACTTCTAAAAAATAAAGTAGCTTTTAGGCACTTAAAGAAAGAAAATGAATGATTGGATGATTCTTTTTCCTTCTTTAAAGGCATAATAAAGTCTTAGCGCTGCTGGTCGCAGCGCTAAGCTAAAATTTTTACTCTTTTACATCTTTTGGTACTTCTGGAACTTTGATATCTCCTGCGATGATTTTTTCTTTTGCTGTATCAACAGCTATTTGTGCTTCGTCTGACAAGTAACCTTTTGTCAAATCAACACCACCATCTTTCAAACCATAAACTAAATGTTCACCGCCAGGGAATTTATCTTCTAAAGCACGGTTTGAGATATCTTGCACTGCAGCACCTACACCTTTAAGTGTTGATGTTAATGTAAAGTTCTCTTCTTTACCGTCTTTTGTTTTGTACGCGCCCTCTTTATCTTGATCGCTATCTACACCGATAACCCAAACTTTATCTTTTGAACCTGTTTCATTTAAATCTTTTGCTTCTTGGAAAACTCCTTGACCTGTACCACCTGCAGCGTGATAGATAATATCAGCGCCTTTTTGGTACATTGATGCTGCTAGTGCTTTTCCTTTGGCAGGATCACCAAATGAAGCAGCATATTCAACTTCAACTTTTATGTCTTTTTTCAATTCTTTTGCTGTATCAATCACACCTTGATGGAAACCAGCTTCAAAACGGTCGATAACCGCGCCTTCTTCACCACCAATAAATCCTACAGTGTCTGTTTTTGTTGTATATGCTGCCGCTACACCAGCTAAGTATGCAGCTTCTTGATCTTTAAATGTTGCAGATACAACATTGTCTTTGCCTTCAATAACGCTATCAATGATACCAAATTGTGTATCTGGATTTGCATCCGCTGCTGTACTGATAGAATCAGATAGCAGGTAGCCAATACCGAAAACTGTTTTAAATCCATTAGAAACTGCTGTATCAATATTTGTTACATATTCCGAAGCATCGTTTGATTGAATATAATCAAATCCATCCGCTCCTTTTTTCAAATCGTGTTCTTTCCCCCAAGCTTGTAAACCTTCCCAAGCTGATTGGTTGAATGAGCGGTCATCTACCCCGCCGATATCAGTAACGATAACAACGCTATGATCCGCGTCTCCACCTGCTGATTTTCCATCTGTTGAATCTTTTTTACTCCCGCCACATGCCGCTAACGCAAGTGTTAATGCCAATGCAGTCAAGCCAAAACCAAATAATTTTGCTTTTTTCATCTCTGTAAAGCCCCCTATAATAGTTTTATATTTTCAACAGCCGGAAGACTGAATGAAACAAGATAATAATAGTAAAAAAGGTTTCTCGTGCAACGAGTACTCGCAAGAGCAATCCACATCAATTCAACATTTCGTTGAAAGGTTTAGTTCAAGTAACTAGATCTTACAAATCTTTTTCCGTAAAAGCATATGGTAAAAGCTCGCCGACTGTCGTCTCTTTGATCACACCATGCTCGCCAACCAAGGTAACTGTCATTTCAGGCGCACAAAATTCAGCCATCACTTGTCTGCATGCACCACACGGAGATATTGGCTCTGGTGTATTTCCTGCAATCACTAAATGCTGAAAAGCACGTTCACCTTCTGAAACAGCTTTAAAAATCGCTGTTCGTTCAGCACAATTTGTCAATCCGTATGAAGCATTTTCGATATTGACTCCTTGAAACGTTTTTCCTTCTTTGGTCACGAGACATGCCCCAACAGGAAAGTGAGAATAAGGTACATACGCTTTTGATAATGCATTATCTGCGATAGCTAACCATTCTTGTTTTGCTGTCATTTGTCTGCCACTTTCTTCTTTAGATTAATAACCTGTCCCTGTAGTACCTTCTATAATTGCAACACCGGCACTTGTTCCGATCCGTGTAGCGCCAGCTTCAATCATGGCTTTTGCTTCAGCTTCGTTATGAATACCGCCTGAAGCTTTTACACCCATGCTTGGGCCAACTGTTTCACGCATCAATTTAACGTCTGCGATCGTTGCGCCACCTGTTGAAAAACCAGTTGACGTTTTAACAAAATCTGCCCCTGCTTCTTTAGCAAGTTCACAAACTTTTATCTTTTCTTCATCTGTAAGTAGAGCGGTCTCGATGATCACTTTAACTAAAGCTTTACCTTTGGCCGCATCAACCACTGCTTGGATATCTTTTTGGACTTTTTTGTATTGCTTAGATTTCAGCGCACCAACATTAATGACCATATCGACTTCTGTTGCACCATTATTGATTGCATCTGTCGCTTCATAAGCTTTTACCTCAGACGTATTGGCACCTAAAGGAAAACCAATTACCGTACAAACATCAACAGATGTATCTGCTAAATGTTCTTTTGCTAAAGCAACCCAACATGGATTGATACAAACTGAGAAGAATTTATATTTTTTTGCTTCTTCAATAATTCGTAAAACATCTTCTTCTTTTGCGTCTGCTTTTAAAATAGTGTGGTCAATCATTTGATTTAATTCCATTATTTTTTGCACATCCTTTATGCTGTTATTATATCATGAATCAGCTCAGGTTCAGTTCCAAAACTGCCGATTTCGATATTTTTATATAAAAGTTCTTTGACGTCTTCAATCGAATCTGAATTTGAATAAATTGTTAGTAACGATTCGCCTACCTTCACTGGCATACCAACTTTTTTATGCAACTTGATTCCGACTGCGTGATCGATCGAATCTTCTTTTGTAGCTCGTCCTGCACCTAACAACATCGCTGCGATACCAATTTCATTTGCTACAATTTTTTGAACAACTCCTGATGTTTGTGCTGGCAATTTGATTTGATGTTTTGCTGTTAGTATTCGTTCAGGATGATCAATGATACTATCATCTCCGCCTTGATTGCGGATCATTTCTCGGAATTTAGCTAATGCTTTACCTGATTCTAAGGCCTCTTTTAACATCGCTCTAGCTTCCTCTAATGTGTCAGCTTTTTTGGCTAAAACAACCATTTGGCTACCTAGTATATAGCACATTTCCATTAAATCTTCTGGTCCTTTACCTTGAAGTGTTTCGATTGCTTCGACAACTTCTAGGCTATTTCCTATCGCTTCACCTAGCGGCTGGGACATATCTGAAATCACCGCCATCGTCTGACGATTTGCTAAGCGACCGATTCGAACCATTGTTTCAGCTAAACGACGAGCTTCATCAATATTCTTCATAAAGGCACCTTCGCCCGTTGTAACATCCAACACGATTGCATCAGCACCGGACGCTATTTTTTTACTCATGATAGAACTTGCAATCAACGGAATCGAATTCACTGTTGCAGTAACATCACGCAGTGCATATAATTTTTTATCCGCTGGGGCTAAATCACCGGATTGACCAACGACCGCTACATGACTTTCATTTACCAATCGAATAAATTCTTCATCTGGTATTTCTACATGAAATCCTGGTATTGCTTCTAATTTATCAATCGTACCACCTGTGTATCCAAGCCCTCTGCCAGACATCTTTGCAACACTTGCGCCAACACTTGCAACGAGGGGGGCTAAAATCAAGGTCGTTGTATCACCAACACCTCCAGTAGAATGTTTGTCTACTTTGATTCCTTGAATCGATGAAAGATCGATCATCTCACCAGAATTGGCCATAGCCAATGTCAGCGTCGTAATTTCTTCATCGGTCATATCTTTGTAAAAAACAGTCATCAAAAATGCACTCATCTGATAATCTGGAATATCTCCTTTAGTATAACCAGAAACAATGAATTGAATTTCTTCATCTGTTAAGACTTGCCCGTCACGTTTTTTCTCGATTAAATCTACCATTCTCATGCTTTTTTCCTCCGAATCAATCCCCAAGGATGTATTATACACTAAAATCATTCAGGTTAAAACTTTTTAGTAAAACAGTTTACTAACGCTTTCATATTTTGAAAACGCTTATAAAACGAACATTAAATCAAATCTAGCTGATTGTCAATCGATTTAGTGCTATTTCTTAAAATAAATGTTGTATCAAAAATTTTATTCGGAATTTTTTTCTCTGGATCATTGATTGCTTCCACTAAAAATTGCGCTGCGTAAAATCCAATATCAAAACTAGGTTGGTAAACTGTCGTCAAACCTGGTACCAAATACTCCGAAATTTCCAAACCGTCAAATCCGATAACAGAAATATCATCTGGAATTTTTTTACCCGACTCTTCAATTGCCTGATAAGCCCCCATTGCCATTTCATCGTTCCCACAAAAGATGGCTGTAATGGCAGGATTTTTTAATACCTTTTTAGCCGCTGTGTAGCCACCGCCTAAATTTAAGTCCCCGCTGCTCATATAATTTTCTCTTACCGGGATCCCGTTATCTTTTAATGCATGCTGATAAGCGGTCACCCTTTCGGTCAGTTGATAATAACCCTCATTTTCTTTCAACATTGCGATGTGTCTATGCCCTTGTTCGATCAATGCATTCACCGCTTGATACGCACCCTCATATTCTTTCACAATCAAGCGACCACTTTCTCTAGGATTAATACCACGATCCACAAGAATCACAGGAACTTTTCCTTTGTTTTTATTTCGTAAAATATGGTTGGCGGGTAAAATATTGGGTGTTGCAAAAATAATCCCGTCAACTGAGCGATGAACAAGTTCTGTAACGTACTGCGTTGCTTTGTCTTCGTCATGTTTGGAATTACAGAGTAAGATCATGTAACCCAACGAATTCAAATAGGTTTCCACACCTTCGATTACTTTCGCAAAGAAAAAGTCAGTGACATCCGGTACAACCATGCCTATTGTTTTCGAATGCCTCGTAATGATATTTGATGCAAAATAATCTGGCTTGTAATCATGTTCTTCTACAACAGTTAATACTTTGTTTCTCGTTTTTTCACTGAATCGACTGCCTTTGTCATTAATAATTTGTGATACGGTCGTCACCGATACACCCGCCATATCCGCAATTTCTTTAATGGTCAATTTCATACTTCATTCTCCCTTTGCTAACGTAGCCTACGATATTTGTCAGCGTTTTCAAATTGCTTATCGAACGATTATAGTTTAACAGAATTTTATAAAATAAAATAGCTTAGCAAAAAATACTCCCACTCCTATAGCTCTTTTTCTTTTATTGACAGCTTGCACTCAGCATGTTAAAGTCTTCAAAATACTTATCGCACAAGAACCATTATTAAACAAGAAAAGAGAGGCTGATAGTGTGAAGCGTGAGCATGTCAAAAAATTACCGAAGATAGAGCTACATTGCCACTTGGACGGTTCTATCCGTCCAGAAACATTACGGAAAATTGCAGAGCCACAAGGTATTGTTCTACCTGCAGATGACGTGCAATTAAAAAATCTACTCGTTGCGCCTATTGACTGCCAAAATTTGAATCAATACTTAGAACGTTTTGATCTAGTTTTGTCCTGTTTACAAACTGAAACTGCCTTAAAAGCCGCTGCATTTGATATTATTAGTCAAGCAGCTGAAGAAAATATCCGCTATATTGAAGTTCGCTTCGCTCCCTCTCTTCACACCCAAAAAGGACTTTCTTTGCCTAAAATCGTAACCGCTGTTTTAGCAGGTCTTACATGTGGTCAAGAAAAATTCGGCGTAAAAAGCAATGCACTCTTATGTGGTATGCGTCATGAAGAAATCTCAGATATTGAAAAAATCGTTCATTTAGCTAAAGAGTTCGAAACCGCGGGCATTGTTGGATTCGATTTAGCAGGAAATGAACTTGATTTTCCTCCTTACACATTTGAAGAAACTCTTGGACTAGTCAACCAACTGAATATGCCATTGACCCTTCATGCAGGTGAGTGCGGTTGTGGAAAAAATGTTGCCGATGCGATTCATTTAGGTGCCAAACGCATCGGACACGGTATTGCAGTAAAGGACACACCTGAATATTTTTCCTTATTAAAAGATAACAATATTTTGATTGAAATGTGTCCAACAAGTAATTTCCAAACAAAAACCGTTACTAAATTAGCAGACTATCCCTTTAAAATATTTCTTGACGCTGGCATCAAGGTTTGTATCAACACAGACAATCGTACCGTATCTAATACAAGTTTAACTGATGAATATATGAAACTTTATGAATGGTACGGTATCACTTATGCTGATATGGAGCAATTAAATCATAATGCAGTAAATGGGGCGTTTATCTCAGAGCAAGAGAAACAGCTTCTTCATGAGTATTTAACGACTAATTATTAGTTTCTAAACCTCAACACACTTTCCAATACAAAAAGGCAGAACGAATTTCTAACGATCCGCTCTGTCTTTTTTGTTTAGCTCAACGCCTTATTTATGGGTTGATAATTCCCGTTTGATTGACGCCAATAATCTGCCAATCGTAAATTCTAGCTATTTTTCCATTTTGTTCTGCTTTTTCCAGAGAAAGTTTGACATACCTTGCTTCAACCAAACTAATCGCATCTTTACTACTATCTGCTGTATTCCCTCGATGCTGAACAACGTCTGTCCAATTATTTCCATCAAGGCTTACAGAAATATCGTAGTCTCTAGTATTCCAATCTGAACTTTCTCCTCCAGCACCGGCATTAAAAAGCTCAAAACCAGAAATTGTTTTTACCGCTCCAAGATCCGCGATCATCCAAGGCTTGTCGCTACTATTATCACACCATTTCGTATTTAAATTCCCATCCAAAGCAAAACGGTAACTTTCACGATCATTTGTATAGCCAGAACCTTGTGTTGCAGTCGTTTCTGGTAAAATAGAAAGGTTTTCTATTTTAATTCCGGCATTTTGATCATAAACATGGAGATAGTTTTCTTTGACGCTCTCTGTTTCACCTGAAGCATTTGTCGCAGTTGCTTTCACTGTATATACACCTGGTTTATCAAAAAACAAGGTTATCTCTTTACCTTCTGAGACTTGCGGTGTCGCTCCTAAGACTTCCCAACTGACTTTATTTGTAGATTTTGAAACATCGGCGGACAATGTAATCTTTTCACCTACTGAAATCAATGTTTTGCTCGCATTGATTGTTATTTCTGGCTTTTTCAATGCTTCAAACGTATAAACCGCCTCGGCCCCTCTTTGTTGCTCCAAACCATGATCATCAACTGGAAATACTTGATAGTTCGCTGTATTTCCGATCCGTTTTTGATTCAATAATGTATAAGAAGTATTTGATGTTTCACCTTCAAATTGCAGCTGACCATCGACTTTTCGATATATACGGTATGAAGCAGCATCTTCTCCTGTTACATCCCAACTCATCCGAATACTTTCAGTCAGATCATCCACAATTGTTTTTCCAGCAAACGTAAGGTTCGTGATTTCACTGACAGGCTTCGTTTCTTCTTCGCCCATAAGTAATTGGCCTAAATAAATCGAAGTAAATTTTGTCTGAGTATTCTTCACCTTTAATCCAATCGCTGTAACCGTTTGATCCTGTGCTGATTTTAGGGAATAGGTCGTTTGGACCCAGCCGTTTTCTAACGGCTGTTGCGTTCCGTTTATGATCAAAGGTTTGTCGTTTCCTTCTATCTCTAAAACTAAGAATGTTTCGTCTGCACCTTTCGTCACAATAGTCGCTACTTCTGAAGCATCCGCTTGGATCTTGGAAGCATATAGTTTGATAAAGGTTTGCTGCCCCGCTGTCATAGGACCGGATAATTGGATTGAAGAACCACCATTAAAAGCGTCTTTATAACTAATTGAAGCTTCTAACTGGTTACCCGTCTCATTGTCAATGACCCAGCGATAAGTTGGCATAACGTCTTGAACACTTCGATTATTAAAGGTTCCCTCTTTGACTTTTGTCCCATTTTTGTAAAAAGCATCGCCATTTCCTACGTTGAAATTTGTTAGAAACGGTAGACTTGTGACGGGCGTTTTTTCTACATAGTAGCGCGACACTCCTTGCCATTGATTATTCGGACTTTTCACCGCACGAGGATCTCCTTGAGGATTTATCCAAAGTAGTTTTTCATTTTCCCAATAACGGTCAATATCGTATTTCCCACCATCTCGCAATGTCCAATCAGGACAATAAAGTCCTAAAGAAATAAGCGGCTGACCATTTTCTCCTAAAGCACTACTTGGTTTGCGACTACTATTTATTCCATTGGCCTGCACATCAATTCCAGCAAAAAGGTCGTATGGATCACGTTTTAATTGAATTGCTTTTTCCCTAGATGATTTGAGTTCTTGCCACCTAAAATCGATAAACATCTTGTCAGAGACACGTTTCCCTTCATTTTGGAAATAATCTTGATTTTTGCTATTCAATGCTCCTTGCCAATTTACAGAACCACTCGCCACCATGGAATCATACCAAATGATTTGCTGATTTTGCGGTTTATGAGTCTGTAAGTAGCTTAGAAGTTCTTTCATACTACTTGCGGTTTGTGCATCCACATTAGTTTCTTGATTAATGAACCAGCCATCAAACCCGTATGCTGTAGACATCTCAAGTAACTTATCCGCCATTGGAAAATTCCCCTGCTGATCTTTTTGTACAAATTGTTCTACCCATTCTCGTTTGCCACCGTATGCTTCTGGCGGAAAAAATACTGTTCCAACCACTGGGACACCATTTCTATGTGCCGAATCAGTCACATCTCCGCTCGGAGGAACAATAATCCCTTCACCAGAAGAACCTGCCCATGCAACTAATGTATCGATATATTGCCAATTGGTAAAATTGTAAATAGCTTTATCTGTTCCTCCTTGTGACGGTGTGCCTTTTGTATGCTGGTTTACGATTGCGATTGATAAAACCTTTGCATCGATACTTTGATTTGGGTTCATTTTTTCTCCATGCACTCGTTTAACTAAAGGAACTTTCGAAACATTGAACGGTGCATCAGGGTCAGATTCGAAGCGCCAATTGACTAACGTTTCAGGAAATAGGGCGGTAGACTCTGGTACATTATCAAATATTGGAATGGCCTTATCATTACCCCGCCTTGTTTCAGATGGCTCTGCATAAGCATTTGGCATAAACGTCAGATTTGCTCCTATCGAAAGAGCAAGCATAGCAGTTGAACAATAAAATACACTTTTCCACATTTTTCTTTTCAATGAATGAACCTCCTTTAATCATTTTGCTTAAATTCCAGCATTATTCATTCTTATGTAAAATGTTAGCGTTTTCTTTATTCCTTATAAATAAAGAAACTATAGCATTTATATCAAAAAGTATAGGTCTTATGCATAATTTAATAAAAAATACGAAAGGCCAGGACATAACTCTACGAGTAATATCCTTGCCTTAAGAAAACCGAATAAATAGTGGGAGCAGAAGAACGCCCTTTTATTTCTCGAAGTTAAACGCTTCTGCCCCAACCTATCTATACCTATATACACAATGAGAAACAAACCTTAATTTTTAAAGTTAGATACTTCGGCTCCAACCTCATTGGTTTGTTTCATTCTATTTTTTTGCTCTTTCGCTAATAATAAACAGCCCATCGTTCCGCTATTATCCCCTAAATCACAACCAACGATATATTCCTCTAACCTAGGCAGAGTGCTATAATCGCCTAATTGTTCTTTTAATGATTCGCGAACTTTCGCAAGAAGATGCGTTTGCTTCATCACACCGCCACCTAAAATAATTTTCTCTGGCGAAAGTGTTAAACTGTAATTCATCAAGGCCTGCGCTATATAAAAAGCTTCGATCGTCCAAACTTCGTGATCTGGCTCTAATTGTTGCCCCTTCATTCCAGTTCTTTTTTCTAGAGCAGGTCCAGCAGCCAACCCTTCTAAACAGTTATCATGATAAGGACAAGAACTTTCTATCCTATCATTCGGATAGCGTTGAACTGAAATATGTCCCATTTCTGGATGGCTAAAGCCATGCAAAACATGACCATTCACAACAGCTCCACCACCAATGCCTGTCCCTACAGTCAAATAAATACAGTTTTGAGTTTCTTTTCCCGCGCCTAAATGCATCTCACCATAAGCTGCCGCATTTACGTCCGTCGTCCAAGCTATCGGGATATCGTAACGCTCTTTTAATGCACCTAAAAAATCCACATTTCTCCAGCCTACTTTAGGTGTAGATGTAACGTGACCATACGTACTCGATTTCTGATTGATATCGATTGGTCCAAAAGAACCTACCCCAAGAGATTTTAATTTGTACCCATCAAAAAAATCAAAAACTTGATCTAATGTTGCTTCTGGAAATTGTGTAGGCAAGCTAACTCGTTCAACGATATTCAGTGCTTCATCCGCTACTGCACAAACAAATTTTGTGCCGCCAGCTTCGATTGATCCATAATACTCCATCAAAATCAACGCTCCTTTTTATCGATCAAACCCAATTGTACGAATTTCATAGGCATTCAGTGTTTGCACTACTTTTCCAGATTGTCTTTCTTCTAGTAAATTCAATAAATAGGGCTCTTCACTATTATTTTTGCTTACCTCCAGGTTACATTGATCTTTGCTCATATTAAATCCTCTGACAACAAGTGTGTGATCATCTTCACTGTTTTTCACTGCGGTCACAGCAAAAGTATCCCCTTCAACCGTTAAATAAGTATCTTTCATCTTTAATTGCCCGCCATGCCTTGTTGTTTGTCTCACGCTAAAAGGAATTTGGGCAGCATATGCTCGTTGATAAGTCGCGTAGCGAGCTGCTGCTTCTCCATGAAAATCAACACCATAACAAAAAGTATGCTGACCTAAACATTGTGCCTCTGGTGTTGGGAAGTAACCCCAGTCTCCCATTTCTCCAACAGCTCTTAAAAGCGTTAAAGCGATTGTATTATTTTCAGGTAAAATTTCGTATTCATTTAAACCAAAATTTGAAACGGTCATTCCTGATTTTTCATCATGAATATTGACAAATGCATGCTGATGTTGTGGATTGGTCGGATTTTCCCAACTTTTACTGACTTGATTAGGTCTTGTCACTACTTCATAAATACTATCCGCTTCGTGTGTATCTGTTTTAATTCCTGTTGGAAATAACATTCGTAGGCGATGATCTTTCATTTGATTATCGAACGTCGTTTCAAATCCTAAACGTGCAGAGTCTTTTTCCATTGTTAATAGTGTTTCGATTGTCAGTTCTTTCATTTTTGATGAGCGACCTGATACTCGATAACGGAAATCAATTACAGCTTTTTGTTCTTGTTCCAATAAATCTTCTGCTGCTTCTGGTATCAGAATGCGTTGAATGATTCTGATTTGTGCCACAAATGATTCATTTTTAACAATAGAAATTTCTGCTGGGAGATCACTAGACATCATCGGCTTCGCACCTTCTGGTTGTTTAAAAATGTACTCGTTTCCGATGTCACCTGTATCTTCGATCGTCAATAACTTGTTATATTCTCTATCTGAAGATTTATCTAGTACGTTTATAGTGCCGTCTTCATTGATCGTGACAATCAAACAGTTGTTTTCCAATACATATTTTTCTGTATCTTTAATCATTGAAGCGGATTCTTTTATTTGCGTTTTTGCCTCTTGTAATGCAAAAGTCTCCCATGAAAAAGCGGGTATATTATTTATTGCCATCTCGACTTCAACATATTTAGCCATGTACGGTATTCTAAAACGATCCTTTGGTAAATCATAGCCAAAACTAACTTCAGGTTTTGAAATCATAGCTGGTATTATCTGCCCATCAGAGCCAACCACTTCAAATATCGGCGTATCACTTTCAGCAAGCTCCCTCCACAATTCATGTGGAATCCCATTTTTAAATGGTTTTCTCGCAATTTCTACTTTTATTTTTACAATTTCTGATTTTTGATAGCCAGATGTGTTAAATACCACGAATGGATAACTATTTTTTGAACATTTTTCTGTATTGACAGCCTCAGTCAAATGCATCAGTGCTTCTTCAGCTAAAAACTTTCCAACTTCATTTGCTTTTTCAAACCGCGGAATCATTTCACGATGCACTTCATCCACAGAACACCCACAAATACTATCATGAGGATGATTTTGCAATAGCATTTTCCAAGCATAATCTAGCTGATCATGAGGATACGCTTTCGTTAGATCATACGCCATTGCAGCAAGTGGTTCTGTCACATTTTCTAATTGTCGTTCTACTTTCGTGTTCCATTGTTTTAAATAAACTCTTGCTGAAGCTGTATTGGCTAGAGTATACCATCCATCCGTCTCTTGACTTGTCAATTCACCATGAACTGTTCCAACTTTTTCTGGTAAATCTTGTCCCATCTGAGTCAAGTATTCATCAAAATTCGAGTGAATGAATTCATAGCCTGGAAACAGTTCATTCGCCAAAGCGATTGCTTTTGTAATATCTTTTTGGACTGGTTGATGATCTACACCATTCATCATCAATAAATGATCGGTAGAAGCAAATTTTTCAACTTCTGCTAACTTCTGCGTCCAAAATTGTAAAGCTGCTTCTTTTTCTGCTGGGATCTCATTGCCATTACTGTACCAATTCGCAAATAGCAAACCTAAAACTGTACTTCCATCTGGTCCTTCCCACCACATTTCTGAATATTGGGATGTATAATTTTCGTCATCTAATACTTCATTATTGAAGCCAACTGGTTTTACCCCTCTACCAAAAGCTGCTGCCTCTAAACCTGCTTGCTTCATCATTTGCGGTGTTTGGCCCATATTACCAAAGGTGTCAGGGAAATAACCTAACTTGACCGCAGGCCCCCACTTTTCGCTTTCTTTTTTTCCAATCAGCATGTTTCTGACATTCGATTCTGAACTAATTAAAAAGTCATCTTGTAAAATGTAAAATGGACCAATTCGAAGTTTTCCATCCGTGATAGCTTTTTGAAGCGCAGCTTTCTGCTCTGGTCTAACTTGCACATAATCATCTAAAATAATTGTTTGACCATCTAAGTGAAAACTATCAAAGTCTGGGTCATGTTCTGCAAGATCCAACACATCATCCATTAACTCGACTAAACGCATATGGTGCTGTTCATACGGCATGTACCACTCACGATCCCAGTGAGAATGCGAAATGATATAAACTTTTTTTTTCATGATTTTCTGCTCCATTTCCTTATTTTTATCGCGCAACTCGAATGTCAAAATAATCCATCACTAACTCACAAAACATCATATTTGCCCATGAGAACCATTCACGCGTATAGTTTGCAGGATTATCTACATCGAATCCTTCGTGCATTAAATGAGTACCACCATCATTTGCAACTAAAGAATTCAAAATTCTTTCTTTTTCTGTCTTGTCTTTCGTCGTCATCCCTTCCATTGCAAGGGCAATCGGCCAAATATAATTTTCTGGAGTATGAGAACTACCAATTCCTTTCGCACATTTACCCTCGTAAAAATAAGGATTCTCTTTACTTAAAACCGTCTTGCGCGTTGTTTGATACATCGAATCGTCGATTGTTGTATACCCTAAATAAGGGGCTGAAAGTAAGTTAGGAATATTACTATCATCCATAATGCTGGCGTGCCCTAATCCATCTACCTCGTATGCGTACACTGTTTCTCCACTTTGATTATCCGTTTTTCCGTATTTTTGAATTCCAGCATCGATTTCTTTTCTTAGAGAAGCAGCCTGTTTTACCACTTCTGAATCTGCGAATACTTCCGTAAAGATTTCTTCAATATAGTCTAAAATGACCACTGCAAACATATTTGATGGGACTAAATAACCGTAACGGCACGCATCGTCGCTCGGACGAAAACCTGACCAAGTCATTCCTGTTTTGCTAACTTCAGTTCCTCGTCCTTTGTTTGGTAGTGTATCTTCCACTCGTGTTGTGTCTCGTTCAAATGTATAAGGCGAATTTTGATGTTCCTGCTCTGTTTTAAATACCGTCAGAATCTTTTTCACACCTTCAACAAAGTTTTCGTCAAATTGCTTCGTGCACCCGGTATTTTTAAATAATAAATAGGCTAATTGAACGGGATAGCATAATGAATCAATTTCATATTTTCTCTCCCAAATCCACGGATCCATCGCTGTATGATCTGTTTGATGCCCCGCACTGTTTGGTGTTTCATTGAATGCATTAGCATAAGGATCGATCGTGATATAGAAAAATTGTCGTTGAACCAAGCCACAGATCATATCTCTGAGCTCCTCGTCTTCTTTTGCAATCACTAAATATGGGCGAACTTGGGCAGTCGAATCTCTCAACCACATCGCTGGAATATCACCTGTTAATAAAAATGTCGTACCATCTGTTTGTTTTTCTACAGTTGTAGTTAATGTGTTAGCAAAAGCCGCATTAAAATTTTCAGCCCATCCAGCATGTTCATCTCCACAGAGTTGTGTAATTTTATCCATAAAATCTTGCACTGAGTTTGGTATTTCTTTATAAGTCATCATTACCTCCAAAATAGTTGATATATCATTTCACAACGAAATTATATGCTAATGAAAGCGTTTTGTCTACTGTTTTATTAAACATTTTTGAATTGAACTCTTTTTCTTTCTATGTTACACTCTTCTTAATGATATATCATTTCACATTTAGGAGAATAACTATGTCTAAACCTTTATATAAAAAAATCACAGATGATTTGTTACACGCTATCAAAACTGGACAATTACAAGAAAATGCACAACTTCCCACAGAAAAGGAACTATCTCAAACCTATAATGTCAGCCGTATCACGTCTAAACGAGCCTTGACAGAGCTTGAAAATCAAGGATTGATTTATCGTATTCAAGGAAAAGGAAGTTATGTGCAAAAGCGCAAAGTAAAGAAGAGACACGTTTCGCGCATCTTATTTTTAATTCCATTTGTCAACGATCTTTCTCTTGGCAATTTCAACGAAGGTCTGGCACCAATAACAAGCAAACATCATTACGAAGTGATTATGTCATCTGCTGAATTTTTGATCAATAAACAAGCTGCTGATATCATCGAAGACTTTGATGGTATGATTTATTACGCACATAATACTGAAGACTTTTTAGATACTTTATTTGAGCTATCGATCCAGCAATTTCCAGTCATCATCTTAGATAAAAAAATACACGATCTACCTTATCCCACTGTCCAATCAGATAACTTTTCAGGTGGTGCAATGGCTACAACTTATTTGGCTGATTTAGGTCATAAGCGAATTGCTTATATTTTTGGAGAACCGACTTTACCTCAATCTGTCAGACAGCGTTATTTAGGCTATATTCACGCAACAAAAGAGCAACACTTATCTTTCCATACGGCTTTAACAGATAAAAAAGCTTTTTTAGATGATGCGATCATTGATTATCTGCAGGACAATGAAATCACTGGAGTTGTCTGCGAAAATGATTTAGTCGCAATTGCTCTAATAAATCAAGCCAAACGTTCTGATTTGGATATACCAAATCAATTATCCGTTATCGGCTTTGATAACATTCAAGCTGCTTCACTGATTGATCCGTCACTAACAACGATTGCTCAAGATTTCAAAGGGATGGGCAATCTTGCAGGTACAATGTTGATTGAATGGATCGAAAACAAAGTGATACCAACAGATCAGCAAGTTCCAATAAAACAAATTATTCGAAACTCAACAAAGGAGAATTGATAGATGAACTCAACATTGATCGACACAAGACACGGTACCGATAATCAACATTCTTTTTCAAATGGTAATTGCTTACCTTATACCGGTGTACCTTTTGGCATGAATTACTTTGCACCTCAGACCAACGGAGACAACGGAAGTTGGTGGTTCAATCCTCGTGATCGAGTGTTTCAGGGTTTCCGTTTGACCCATCAGCCTAGTCCTTGGATGGGAGATTTCAGTTATTTAGTGATGTTGCCTTATAACGGGACGCTAAAAGAATCAACCGTATTCCATGCTCAGTCTTCTTACCGACCAAATGAGAGCGTTTTTAATCCTAGTTATTTAGAAATCACTGCACAACGGTATCAATTGACTACTCGCCTAATTCCTAGTATGTATGGTGGAGTTTTAACCACGAATTACTCACAAGCAGATGCTGGATTGTTACTGTCATTACCGGGAAAATACCAACTTACTATCGAAGACGCTCATACGATTTCCGGCTCTATAATAAACTACGCAGGTTGTGAAGATAATCATTTTTCTTTTTATTTTACAATGCATTTTCAACAGCCGTTGATTTTTGAAACACCTGTTGAAAAAGAAGGAGAAAATGATTGCATTACTTTTTCATTCGGGAATATAGAAGAACAAGTTGTTCAGTTTGGCACTTCTTTCATTAGTTTGGAACAGGCTAAATTAAATCTATCTCGTGACTCTCACTGGCAACCTGAGGATTATCTCACAGATGCAGAAAAACAATGGGCCCACTATCTAGATAAAATCGATATTCAAGATAAAAACCAGCAACGCCGTTCAACCTTTTATCATAATCTGTATCGCGCATTTTTATTCCCGCAAACATTCTACGAAAAAGATTCTAATGAAAAAATTATTCATTATGATACTTTAGCAAAAGAAATAAAACCAGGATTTTTATATACCAATAACGGTTTTTGGGATACGTATAAAACGGTCTATCCTTTATACTCATTGATCGCTCAGGATAAATATGCAGAGATGCTGGAAGGTTTTTTGAATAGTTATCGGGAAAGCGGTTATTTGCCTAAATGGCTTTCGCCAGACGAACGGGGCTTGATGCCTGGAACGTTGATCGACGCTGTAATTGCTGATGCTGCAGTTAAAAAAATCCGCCCAGATTTGATGCCTGAATTTTTAGATGCCATGATAAAAGGCGCAACCATTCAAAGTGAAAATCCTAATTACGGTCGACAAGGAACAAAAGATTATCTGACATATGGTTATGTCCCAGCCAGTTATCATGAGTCAGTGAACCATACCTTGGATTATTGTTATAGTGACTTTTGTATTAGCCAAGTCGCTAAAACCTTGAATGAACAAGCTACAGCTGAACACTATGAAAAACAAGCAAAGAATTATTTAACCATTTTCGACCCTAACACAGGATTCATGCGCGCAAAACAACCGGATGGTACGTTCAAAGAACCCTTTAACAGCCATCAATGGGGCGGCGACTATGCGGAAGGAAGTGCATGGCAAAGTAGCTTTGCAGTTTACCATGATTTTAAAGGATTGATTGAAGCCTTCGGCGGGCATGCAAAATTTCAAGAGAAATTAATTGATTTGTGCAATCAGGCACCTTCTTATAATGTTGCTGGATATGGGTTTGAAATTCATGAAATGAGCGAAATGGCTGCGATAGAATTTGGACAACTGGCGATTTCAAATCAGCCAAGCTTCCACTTTCCGTATCTATTTAACTATCTTGGAAAACCAGAATTTGCTCAACCATTACTAAAACAATTGATGATTCAAGAGTTCGATGATAGCCCGACTGGTTTCCCTGGTGATGAGGATAATGGCAGCATGGCTAGTTGGTATATTTTTAGTTCGTTGGGATTTTATCCCGTTTGTCCAGGTTCAGGTGAATATGTGATTGGTATGCCTTTATTTGATAAAGCTGTTATCCATCTATCTAGTGGTGAAACCTTGACGATTTCTGCCAGCCCAAACCAAGAGCAGCAACAATTTGTAGATCATATTCGTTATAACGGTTCTTATCATGAAGAATTATTTTTTGACCATGAAACGTTGATGAAAGGCGGCGCAGTCGATTTTACTTTAGGTATTGTGCCTAGACCGAAAAATTATGGAAAAGGGCAACTTCCATTTAGTATTTAACAATAACTATGATGAATTAGTCATACAAAAAGAAATCACAAAAATTTTTATATTGTGATTTCTTTTTGGATATTCTTATTTACTTCCTCTACAATTGCTCATTTCAACTTTTTTAGATGACTATAGCTTCATCGTACCTATTCTTCAACTGAATCATATTGATGTTTATATTTTTCTCGAAATTCTTTTGGTGTTAAATCGTTCATTTTTTTAAAAATTTGTGAAAAGTAAGTGCTATTGTTAAAGCCAATTTTGTCAGCAATTTCATTAACATTATCATCAGAATACAACAATAGATTTTGTGCTTTTTTCATACGATACTGGTTCAAGTATTGAGAAAAGCTTTTCTTTGTTTCTTTCTTAAAAAGCTGACCTAAATACATCACATTAAGGTGCAGTGATTGCGCCACACATTTTAATGTGAGTTCACTCGTGTATTCAGAGCGAATTTTATCGATAACATTTTGGACATTTTCTGAATAATCGTAGGTCATTTTTTCCCGAGTAATTTGTCTGACTGTTGTCGATAGAATTTCATGTAGCTTATCTACGTTCGACGAATGATTGATATCATCTAAGACTTGCTGATATTCCTCTTCATCTAAATGATTGAACCGGCGATAAATATCCATAAACAGCATAAAAGTGATATGACGAACATCTTCTGGACGTGCACCGATTTTTTGTGTTTTAGAAAAAATTTCAGCAATCGTTTTTTCAATTGTGGGAAAATCCCCCACCATCAATGTCTTGTTAAAATTGATAATATCCGCTGACAGATCGAAATCATCTGAAAAGACGGAGTATAAGACATTACTGCCACTTGCTTCATAAAACTTATAACGCTGTAATGTTTGGTTCGCTTTTTCGTAACTATCTGGAACATCTTCCCAATCGTTCACAGTCTCACCAACACTTATCAGCCAACTATCATCTTCGTCGCCTTGTAAAGGATTAGCCGTCAAAAGCTGATTTAATTGATATTTACCACCTTTAAAAATATGTACCAACAGACTTTTATCCCCTAGATTTCGAGAAAAAAACAACGATTGCTGTTGTTCTTCCAGCCAATTGATGACTTTGACTTTTTTCTCTCGGGTTACTTCGATTAACAGGACGGTCCAATCCGATTTTTCAGTTGTGTTGACTACTTGATCTAGCTCTTCGTAGCTATCCTTATCAATCTCACCGTTGACCCACTGTGACAATAGAACTTCACTATATAAGTCATTTCTCGTTTCCTGTTGATTGCGATTATCCAAGCGTTTTTTTGCCTTTTTGACACTTTTTAGAAGCTCTAATTTATCTACAGGTTTCATCAGATAATTGATTGCTCCTAACTGCAGACCTCCTTTTAGGAAATCAAATTTCTGATAACCAGAAAGAATCATAAATTCAAATTGACGTGCCTCTTTTTGAGCAGCTTCAATAAATTCTAGTCCGGTCATTTCTGGCATAGTGATATCTGTAATCACCAGATCAATCGCCTCGGTCTCCATTATCATCAATGCTTCTTTTGCATTTTGCGCTGTACCTTTAATCGTGAATCCTTCCGCTTCCCAAGAAATAATTTTTTTTAAACCATTCACGATCATATATTCATCATCCACTAATAAAACGTTATACTTCATTTTATCGCTCCTTGCTCCCATGACTACTCATCACAGTTGATTGTATAATACAAAGGCTATTTTAGACGTTTGTATCGATTCATTTTAATTTTAAGAACTAGGGTCATTAAAAGAAAGCTCAAGCGCAATGCCTTTTGTTTCATTGGGGTTAATGGTCATCAAAAAGGATACACCAAAGTAAGCACGTAGTCGTTCATTCACATTTTGTAGCCCAATCGAATCATGTAACTCGATTTGTTGGCTCCAAAGTTTTTCTTGGATTAATGTTAATTTTTGTAAAGATATACCTTTACCATTATCACGTATCAAAATTTGCACTTGTCCATCTACTAAGTGGGCTTTTACACTAATCGCATTGTCATTTCTAGAAAAATCGATACCATGAACAAAATAATTTTCAATCAATGGCTGAATGGAGAATTTAGGCAAAATCAGTTCCTTCAACGCTTCATCGATCTCAAAGTGATAAGCGATTCGATCTGGATACCTCATTTGATACAAATACACATATTTTTCACAAAAACTCAGCTCTTTTTCTAACGTCGTTGTTTTAGCCTGATCCGTATTGTTTCGTAAAAGAGTTGAGAACGCATACACCACATCAGCTAATTCTTCACTTCCTTCGCTTAAAGCATACATACGAATATACTCTAATGTGTTATACAAAAAATGTGGGCTGATTTGAGACTGGAGTGCTCTCATATGAGCATCTTGCTGTTTGATTTCTAGTTTATAAATATCTGCAATATACTGTTCAATATTGTCTAACATCGTATTGATGCCTTTTGAGAGTTCTTTTAATTCAAATTGCGTTTCCTGATCATCGATCCTCGTATTCAACTCTCCTTTAGAAACGAGAGCCATTGAATCCATAATAATATCCACTTGCTGAGAATATTTGGTAAATGTTCGATACAATAAATACAAAAGTAGTAAAATCAAAACAAAACCGCCCAGCATTAGAATCCGCAAATCAAAAAAGACATGGGCCAGAATCATCTCTTTAGAAACGGTTACTAAAATATCAAATCCACTCGTTGTTTGCAAATGTTCTACTATATTTTTTTCTGATAATTTTTGGATCGGTAACAGTGAAGTTTCGTTCATTTTTTGCTGAATTAACGTTTGATCTGCTGTGTCTTTTTCCTCTATATAAGTCAGCAGTTGGTAACCTGTACTTGAAAATACATACGCAGATAATCCTTCAAATGTCGTTAAATGAGTCAGACTGTCTACGATATCCTTTTGAGAAAACTCAACATAGAAACTCCCTAATACTTCTAAGGTCACTGGATTAGTAATCGGATACGCTAAATAAAACTTATTGTCTAAACGAGGCGTGCCACTAATTTTTTTACCGTTCTTGTCTTTCGCTGTAGAAAGATAATAGTCATCGTAATTGTTCAATACCATGATGATCGATTCAACATTATCATACATTGTATAAAAATTTTTCACTTGGCTGGGTAAAAATAGATAATTCCCCGTTTCCAATTGTTGATCGTAAGAATAATTCAAATAATCTGAAATTGAAGTATCCATATAATGATTCAAATTATTGATCTTCTCTTGGTTTTCTGTCAAACCATTCAACATTGTTTTTCCCTGTAAATTCTTATCATTGATTGATCGACTGATCATATCAACAGCTTCTTGGGCTGTGATCTTCCCTCTTCCCATCGATTGCCAATAGGTGTTCAGCCCAATACTGATCATACCGATCAAAATCAAAGAAACCAGAATCAACGCATAGTTTTTCAACAATCGGTTCAGCAACGTTTTTTCATTAATGGAAGAAGGTCTCTTTTTACGCATGAAGTTCCAATCTTTGATCGATTGTTTGGCGCCATGACTTAGTTGCCATAAAACTCCAAATTTGAATCATAGAAAACGTACCGAATAAAATCAACCCTTTGAATTTCCATGTGATAAATAAAATCAGACTTATGCCAATCGCAATCTTCAATAAATTTGTAAAATTAGATAACGTAGAAATAAAAGCTAATTTCAATAAGTTCTTTAAGCCAATATCATAATAGCTATCTAATAATAACGAATATTGAAATGTGACCGTAGCATAAATCATGGCAAAAACTAAAAGAAAATCAATCATCAAAAAGGACAATCCTTGAATTTGAACAGATAAAAACAAATTATATACGAGCAATGCCAAAAATAAGATCAGCGTATAAAACAGAATATTTCCTCTGACAAAATTCTGTTTAAAACTGCTCCACCCTTCCTTCAACGTGATTTCTTTATAGTTAAACTCATGACTGACAAACAATTCATTCACCGTTTTAAGCGCGGGTCCAACACCTGCTACAATCAAACCACAACAGCTGAATAGCCAAAAGAATAAATTCAACTTCACGATGACCCAAATCTTAATGAATAACGTTTCTAACGCTTTTCCAACCATCTACCTCTTCCTTTCTGCTTCTCTCTTAGTATAATAAATAACTATTACGAATATTCCAAATAAAAAACTACACTACATAATATACTACGCCATTTAAATGAGCTATTATTTTTTTATAAAAGAACCAAGTAAAAACGATGAATCATCGAATCACTTGGCTCCCGTTGGTATATCTGTTCTATTTTTTCAAAAAGTCATCGTATTGTTTTTGCATTTCAGTCAGAACTTTTTCATAACCAGCATTATCAAGTGCTTCCTTCATTTTAGGAACAGTCTCTTCTGGATCAACAGTTCCTGTATTTAAACCATCCAAATATTGGCTCATAACGTTCGCTATGTTACTCATTTCCGTTTTTACATTTGAGGTTACAAAATTAAATCCTAATATCGGAGACGCTTCTGCTTTGGCAATTGATTCATCCCGTTCTTTGATCATTTCATCAGTAATGGTATCTTGTGTGTATAAAATCTTGTTATTACCAGTATTCCAAGCAGGTAAATGCGTTTTAGGTTTATATCCTTCTAGTATCTTGATCTTATCTTCTTTATCAGGTACTTTTTCCCAAGCTTCACCTTCGATTCCCCAAACTAATCCGTTGAGCAATTCCGGGTCACTATTGAGTTGCCCTAAAACTTCTACCGCTTTTTCCTTATTTTTTGAAGTATTTGAGACAACAAAATTGGCCATTTGTGCTTGAGCTGTTGATTTTAATGGCTTTGTGAATGCTTTCGATACTAATTCTTGTCCAGCAGCATTACTTAAAATCGTATCGCCATAATCGTATGGACCTTGTGTTTCTTGACGGATGAACCATGTATTTCCTTCTAAAGGATACTCTGTATTACTTGTTGCAGCATCAGAAGGAATGTAACCTGCTTGATACCACTTATGCATCGTTTTCAAGGATTCCATAAAGTCTTTACTTTCATACTGATTAATAATTTTATCAGTATCACCATTTAGATCAACTGCAAACGGATACTCTATACCAATTGGAAAATCATAATCCCCTTGCACTTTAAACCCTTGACCAATTGCAAATGCTGCAATATTTGGTTCTTTTTTATGGAATGTTTTTAAAATGCTCTCTATATCTTCATACGAATCCACATCATCGATCGATAGATCATATTTGTCTAGATATTGCTTATTGAATGTCAGCACTTGCTGAGAATACACATTAGCATTAACTGGAAATGCATACAATTTCCCATCGACTAGATTCCCTTTGATATAGGCTTCATCCAATTGATCATACGCATCTTTAGCAAGCTTTGGCGCTAATTCAGTCAAATCAGCAAAAGCACCTTTTTGCGCATTCGGTACATAATTATCGGCAAAGGCAATATCATAATTTTCACCTGAAGAGACAATAACACTCATCTTTTTTTGATAATCGCCCCATCCGATATACTGAATATTTAATTTGGCGCCCGTTTTTTCTTCGATTTGCTTATTGGCTATTTCCATCAATTCATCATAATTATCAGGTTTATCCCCGATTTGATACATTAATAACGTATTTTCATCCGAACTTTTACTACTTCCAGCCGTCTTATCCTTACTTCCTCCGCCACATGCTGTTAAAACACCTAATAGAACAACTGCTGTACTCAAACCGACTATTTTTTTCCAAGTCTTCATTGTAAGTTCCTCCTATTTTTAAAAGCTAAACAGATTGCGTCGTTCATAAGAAAATTAGACGACCTATCCAATTAATTACCTATGAAACGATACTGTAAAGCTAGATATTCTATTCCTTAACTCCGCCAATCGTCAATCCTTTAACAAAATACTTTTGGAAAAATGGATAACTAATTGCAATTGGTAATGTTGAAATAACTACTATTGCCATACGAGCAGATTCTCCTGGTATCGCTGCCATTCCACCAGATAATTGATTACTTGCTCCAGCATTTTGAGTTAGATATTGAATATTATTTTGAATCTTCATCAACAAATACTGCAGTGGAACTAAACTATCTTTTTGAATATATAAGAGTGCATTAAACCAATCATTCCAATAACCCAAAGCCGCAAACAGACTAATTGTTGCAATACCTGGAACTGCCAAAGGCAACACGATTTGGATAAAAATCCGTATCTCAGAAGCACCATCGATTCGAGCAGACTCAATGATCGAATCTGAAACTGACCGTTTGAAAAAAGTTCGCATCACAATAATATTAAACGGACTGACTGCCATTGGCAAAATCAATGCCCAAATTGTATCTTTTAACTGGAGCAAATTCGTCATCACGATGTAATTGGCTACCATCCCTGGAGAAAATAACATCGTAATCAAACAAAAGACAGTGAAAAAACGACGAAACGGAAAATTAGATCTTGAAATCACATAAGCATAAAGCGACGTTGCAGTACTATTGATTAAGGTTCCGACCACTGTCACTATTACTGTCACAAACAACGCTTGAAAGATTTTATCTTGCATCTGACCAAACAAATAGGTATACCCGAAGAAACTAAATTCCGTAGGCCAAAAGCTATATCCATTAGTGGCTAGTGCTGTTTCATTAGTCAGCGAGATCGCCACAACGAATAAGAACGGCAAAATACAGGATAATGCGAAAACAGCGATTAGTACATTAAAAAATAAATTGACAGGTTTATTAAACGAACGAATTGCTACTTTTGAAACTGGCTTTTTCTTCAATGTTTTCATCCCTCCTTAGAATAATGCCGAATCATTGTCAAAGCGACGAACGATCCCGTTTGTAACCATCAATAACACAAACCCGACTGTTGACTGATACAAACCAGCCGCAGCTGTCATCCCGATATCTCCTGTAGCCGTCAGCCCATTAAAAATATAGGTATCCAAAACAGATGTGACCTGATACAACGATCCAGAATTTCTCGGAACATTATAGAACAACCCAAAATCTGCTCTAAAAATATTCCCCACAGCTAAAATCGTCAAAATTGTCATAAGCGGTAATAACTGAGGAATCGTTACATTCTTGATTTGTTGCCATTTGCTGGCACCATCCACCATCGCCGCCTCATAATAAGTAGGATCGATCCCCATAACAGAGGCAAAATAAATGATACTATTGTATCCGATCCCTTTCCACGTACCAATAAAGACTAAGATAAAGGGCCAAAATTTTGGTTCACTATACCAATTGATTGGCGTTCCTCCTCGACCTGCGATCCACTGATTGAACATCCCTTTGTCCGGACTTAAAAAGGCATAAACAAAATAGCCAATAATAACCCAAGATAAAAAATACGGCAAAAGAGACATCGTTTGATAGATCTTCACCAAACGCTTATTGCGCAATTCACTCATCACGATTGCAAAAAATACAGAAATGACAAGGTTTAAGACAATAAATGTCACGTTGTACAACACTGTATTTTTAGTAATCAAAAACGCATCATTAGAAGAAAATAAAAACTTAAAATTATCTAACCCCACCCAAGGACTCGTTTTTAAACTGGCAATAAATCCATCTGGTGAAATATGAAAGTCCTTAAAAGCTACTACGTTGGTCAAAACTGGAATATAAAAGAAAAAAATCATCCAAACCATTGCCGGAATCGCCATTATAATCAATGCTTTGTACCGCCAAACATTTGTAAAGAAAAGTTCGCTCTTCGACTTTTTCTTCATTTACCCAACTCCTTTCATCAAATTGTCTACAATAGAATTGTAGCGCTTTCACCAAAAGATAAGAATAAACAAAATATAGATATTGCTATAGAAAATATAGATGTTTGAATCATTTGACTAAAAAGCAAGCGTATTTAATCACTTTCTTCTATAGTATAATTAAGAAAAAAGCCAATTGATCAGAAAAAAAAGCGAAACAACTCGTTAATTGTCTCACTTTTTTTCTACTCTTATTAAACTTCTTTCACGCTTTTCAAAATATAGTAACCTTTGTCTTTTGTCACGATTTCTACATTTCCAAAAACTTCAGCCATTTTTTTCTCAGCACTTGGCGCACCTTGTTTCTTTTGGATCACAACAGTCAACGTTCCGCCGACAAGTAGTCTAGGATGCGCTTCACTTAAAATTTCATGCACTACTTTTTTCCCAGCTCGGATCGGTGGATTGCTAATGATTGCAGCGTATTGCTGTTCATGGGTATCAGCGTAGATATTTGATGTATGGATATCGACATTTTCAACATGATTTTTCTTCGCATTTTCTTGCGCTAAAGCCACCGCTCGCTGATTAACATCGATCATTTCTACCGTTCTACCACTGAATGAAGCTAACGTTAAACCAATTGGGCCATAACCGCAGCCGACATCCAACAACTTACCTTCTGGAAGATCTTCCCACTCAAACGCATCAATTAACACACGAGAACCAAAGTCCACCGTATTACGAGAAAACACCCCACTATCGGTTAAAAACTGAAACTTCTTTCCTTTTAATTCAAATGACCACTGCTCTAAATCATGAGCTAAGTCTGGATTTTCTGTATAATAATGATTATTCATTTTCTTCTTCCTAACTATTTTCTTTTGTCATCAGTCTACCTTTTATTTCCCGAACAATCAAGGCAGCGAGTAAGTCATAACCCGTTTTAGAAAAATGTAGTCCATCTGCTTGTAAAAATTCATCTGTGCCAGGGTAAACCACCATTGCTTTGTATAAATCGATGACAGGTATTTCATATTTAGCGCCGATCACTTTTACTCGTTCTACATATTCACGAATCCGATCATCATCCCGCGTTGGTTTTCTAGCGCAATCTACATATGGCGGTGTGAGTAACACGACTTTTTCTTTACCGATTTCAGTGATCATTGTTTCGATATTTTCTGCGTATTTTTCTAAAGAAACTAGATTGTCGCTATTCGTGTCATTGGCACCAAAAAAGATCGTTACGATATCAGCTTGTTCTGCTAAGACTTCTTTTTCCAAACGTTTCATTGCGTCTTGCGTAGTATCTCCCGGCATCCCAGCATTTACGATCATCACTTCTTCATAATGTCGAGACGCCAGATCTTCAGTGATCAGATTTTGTAAAATCGGCGTGATGGCTTCCTCGCCGTATCCGGCTGTGATACTATCTCCAAATAAAATGATTTTTTTCATTACGTATTTTCCTTTCTCAACTCGTTTTCTTTATTTATCATACCACTGAAAAGGCCGTTTTGCCGAGGCAAAGAATTATTTTAGTGTAGTTCCACTTTAAATGAGAATTCTTAATTCTATTTATGTTTAGTAGAATTAAAAAACAGATCTTAAAGATTTGTATTTCAGACAAAAAACAAATTAAAACAACTAATTTATTTGACATGACATTCACATTATTATATAATCAAATCCAACTAATTCGCGATTAGTAAAAAATATAATAGGTGGTTAAGATATGAAAAAAAGAAATTGGTTATTTGTTGGTATCGTTATACTTTCTACATACATTTTTTCTGCTACACAAGTCCTTGCAGTTGAAGATTCTGAAATCAGTACAACTTCAGAAGTGAATACTTTAAATGATTTGAATTCAATTTTTCCAGAAAGCGAACAATGGGAAGAGGATATGAAAAATGAAGCAAATAACGCTCCAGTTGAAATAGATCCAAAGGCTGTTGGACGCGCTAGAGCAGGATCATGGTCATGGCGCGACGGTGTCATTTGTATAACAGATTCATACGCTTCTAGTCCCCTTTTTAATAACGGTCATGCGGGAATCATGGGTGCTAGTCGCTGGTATACAACAGTTGAAGCCAACCCTAATGACGGAGTACAATTTAAAAGCGGTGACTGGCCTTCTCGTTTTGGCGGCCAAGTATGGCAAGTTGGCGTAAAAAGTACGTCAGTTGCACAAGATAAAAAAGCTGCCTTATGGGCTGAAAAACAGGTTGGAAAAAAATACAATAACAATTTTTTGAATAGAGGTACCAGAAGTACTTTCTATTGCTCTCAGCTAGTTTGGGCAGCATATAAAGACACAGCTAACGTTGACTTAGACACATGGCGCTATGCATCTGCTGTACATCCGTTTAAACTTCACCAAACAGACAAAACAACTTTGATTTATAGGAAGAAATAAATATGAATAAAAATGTTTTAAGAAAAATAGGGCTAACCTCCCTATTTTTCTTACTTATGCTTGGCGGATGCCAAAAGACAACTGCACTAAAAACAGAAGAGTACGATATAGCTATTATTGATTCAAAAAACATCACAACCTTTCTTGAAAAAGACGATAAACTAGAAAAAGTGGAACAACTTAAACGAACAGATGGAAATCTAAATTTTTGGCGCAATAATTTTTGGACAATGGATAATCATTACTACACAAAAACCTCTGAAAATCCCAAACTTGAAGTTTTCTTAGCAAAAATTGGTCGTGACTTATCAATTGATCTTGTCAAAGCAGAAGGAAATGATGCCTATACTTCAAATGTAGATGGAGAATTTTTCTATACTACCGCCTGTTTTAGTGATCGAACTGAATTTTATAAATATGATAAGAACCTGAAACTACGGTTGAAAAAGGAACTCCGCAAAAAAGAAAGTATCCTAACCAATCAATTGATCCCTCTGGGAGAGTATCTCTACGTTTTATGTGGCTATACTAACCCCGATGACGGATCAAGTAAAAATATGTTGGTGAAAATGACAAAGGAATTTGAAGTGATCGAAGAAACAGATTTAGGTGATGAAACAAGTGCATACATGAGAATGGTTCATTTTCAAAATAAACTTTATATTACAGAAGCCAATACTGGCATGAGTGCAACTGGTGAACCAGGAGAAGCAAATCGTGTACTTGTATATGATCTAGCAACAAAAAATCAAGCGCATCTCACTTTGACTTATCCTTATCCAATGGAAATATATGTAGACGAGCCAAACGAAAACCTAATCATTCGTCACTATGAGCTCTATGTAAAAAGTTATACATGGACCGTTTATAACTTGAAAAATCAATCAGAATCGTTCATTCATTTTCCTGAATACGAAAAATTGGAACAAGAAAAACATATAAATCCTCCATTTTTCACTCAGGATAGTGGTTATTACTATTTTATGTTCGATGATCAACTCACCAAATATGATCCTAAAACGAATACACCTATCAAACTAGACTTGTCAGATTATGACTTTGAAGATACAAGTGCTTTGATTATGAATAAATAAGAATACACAACAAAACTCTACTTTAACCACTCAGTAGGGTTTTGTTGTTTTATGAAAGATGCTATAATAAGCACAGAAATAAATGTTGGCTTTGGTGGAGGAACCGATGGACGATAAAATGAATTATTACCCCATTTCACGGAAGGAATGGCAGGGCTTCTATCATAACGGCAAAGCGCCTCTGACAGAAGAAGAATTAGAAGATATTAAAGGCTTCAATGATCAAATTTCATTGCAGGATGTGCAGGACATTTACGTGCCGCTGACCCATCTGATTCATCTATATATGAAAGAATTTGAGTCTTTAACTGTTAGCAAAGGGCTGTTTTTGCATGAATATGTGCCTGTTCCGCCTTTTATCATCGGGATCGCTGGTAGTGTGGCTGTTGGAAAAAGTACCACCGCTCGCTTACTGCAGCTGATTTTATCCAGAACCTTTAAACGCCGCAATGTCCAACTGATTACAACGGACGGCTTTTTGTATCCGAATAAAGTATTGGAAGAAAAGGGCATTATGGATCGGAAAGGATTTCCAGAGAGCTATGACATGGAAAAGTTGATCGACTTTTTAAACCAAGTCAAAAATAGCCAAGAAGAAATCAAAGCACCGCTTTATTCTCATAGTGTATATGATATTATCGAAGGCGAATATGAAGTGATCCAACAACCAGATATTCTGATCGTTGAAGGAATCAACACTCTACAATTGCCAGCCAATCAACAAATTTACGTCAGCGACTTCTTTGACTTTTCGGTCTTTGTAGATGCAGAACCGAAGTTGATCGAAAAATGGTACCTTGAACGTTTTGGCGCCTTACTCGATACGGCCTTTCTTGATCCAGATAATTACTATTATCAATATGCGATTGGAAACCGTGAAGATGCCTTTGCGATGGCAAAAGAAGTTTGGAAAACGGTGAATTTGAAAAACTTAGAAGAATATATCTTGCCAACTCGAGGCAGAGCGGATATTATACTTCATAAGACTGAAAATCATATCATTGATGAGATCTTTATGCGGAAGTACTAAAAGAAAGGCTGAGCGAACTCGTTCAGTGCTGACAGAAAAATAGGGAAAAATGATTGTGACGTTTTTTGTCACTAGCCTTTTTCATCTTTTTTCCGAAGCACTAGTTCGTGAAGCTAGATCACAAAGCAATACTTAACTTGATTCTAAAGGGGTCAGAATTTTCCTAACGGAAAATTCTCCATAAACGGTGTAAAAAAAGCAGGTTCTTCGGCAATTTCCTAAATCATATACAATCCGAAAAACGGATTCCACATGATTTAGTCCAATTGCTCGAACCTAAACGCTTTTTTTACAACCTCTTTTTAGATAAATCTAAATGGATAGGGGTAATAAATGTGACCAATGTTGCCGATTTGACAACTGTCGAAAAAATTATTGTTTTAGACTTTGGTAGTCAATATAACCAATTGATTACTCGACGTATTCGTGAATTTGGCGTGTTCTCAGAATTATTGAGCCACCGAATCACAGCGGATGAAATCCGTGCCATGGCACCAAAGGGAATTATTTTCTCTGGTGGCCCAAATAGTGTTTATGATGAAAATGCGTTTAGTATCGATCCTGAAATTTATGAATTAGGCATTCCAATTCTAGGGATTTGTTACGGTATGCAACTAATGATGCATAATTTAGGCGGAAAAGTTGAGCCTGCTGGCAACCGTGAATACGGCAAGTCAGAGTTATCACTTTTGATTCCTGATTCACCTATTTTTAAAGGAACACCTGAAAAACAAATCGCTTGGATGAGTCATGGTGACCTAGTCGCTGCCATCCCTGATAGCTTTGAAACTGTGGCAACTAGCGCAGATTGTCCGTTTGCAGCAGTTGAAGATACAGACCGCAACCTTTACGGTGTGCAATTCCATCCAGAAGTTCGTCATTCTGAATATGGCAACGACTTATTACGTCACTTTACTTTTGATATTTGTCATTGCGAAGGCGACTGGACAATGGGCAACTTCATCGAAATGGAAATCAACAAAATCCGTGAACAAGTCGGCGATAAAAAAGTGCTTCTTGGCCTTTCAGGCGGCGTGGATTCAAGTGTTGTTGGTGTGCTTTTACAAAAAGCCATTGGCAATCAATTAACTTGTATCTTTGTGGATCATGGTTTATTGCGTAAAGGTGAAGCAGAACAAGTAATGGATAGTTTAGGCGGAAAATTCGGCTTAAACATCATTAAAGTAGATGCAAAAGAACGCTTCTTAGATAAATTAGCTGGCGTTTCTGATCCAGAGAAGAAACGGAAAATCATTGGAAATGAATTCGTTTATCTTTTCGATGATGAAGCGACAAAACTTGATGGAATCGACTTCTTAGCTCAAGGAACTCTTTATACAGATATCGTAGAAAGCGGAACTGAGACAGCGCAAACAATCAAATCTCACCATAACGTGGGCGGATTGCCGGAAGATATGCAATTTGAATTGATTGAACCGTTGAATACTTTATTTAAAGATGAAGTTCGTGCATTAGGAATCGAATTAGGTATGCCAGAAGCGCTAGTTTGGCGCCAACCATTCCCTGGTCCTGGTTTAGGGATTCGTGTTCTTGGTGAAATTACCGAAGAAAAATTAGAAATCGTGCGTGATTCTGATGCGATTTTACGTGAAGAGATCGCCAACGCTGGTTTAGATCGTGATATTTGGCAGTACTTTACTGTGTTACCTGGCATCCGTAGTGTGGGTGTGATGGGTGATGGTCGTACGTATGATTATACTGTGGGTATTCGTGCAGTGACTTCGATTGATGGAATGACGGCGGACTTTGCGAGAATTCCTTGGGATGTATTGCAGAAGATTTCTGTGAGGATCGTGAATGAAGTGGATCATGTGAATCGGATTGTTTATGATATTACGAGTAAGCCACCTGCTACTGTTGAGTGGGAGTGAGAGAAAAAGCCTTAGAAGTCCTTATTTAATAGGATTTCCGAGGCTTTTATTTTTGTTGTGATAACAATTTGATAACAGTTTATTTTATTTCAAAATAATCTATATCATTTACTTACATATTCTTGAGGGGAAAAATAGTCCTTTCTTTTTTCAGGAACGTTTGTCCAACAAGAGCTTACATTATGTTTTTTACAAAATTCATAAGTTGATTCTCCCAAATATTGTTTAGTTTTTTCGAAATTTTGTGCCTTTCTAGTATTATAAGTTTGCCATCCACAAAAATATATTTTATCTGACTCAGGTACATCAATTTTTTTATACTGGGCAATTTCATGTGGTTGAACATTAGATTTACTGTATTTAGGAGGGATTTTCTGTGCAAAATACTTCAAAAATTTATAAGAAGTCAGACCTTCTTTACTTGGTTTTAGATTAAGTATGGTGCATAACTTATAAAATACCTCATCAGGAAGTGACTCTAATTGAAATCCTGTTCGTAGCTTCAACACAAAACTATAATTTTTATCTACGACTCCAAATAATAATTCAAATGGCGTACTATCAATAAAAAAAATAACTTCAAATGTAACTTCACTATACGTAAAACAAAACTTTTCTTTTGTAACCTCATTTTTTCTCATATCCAACAATAATGGTTTAATTTCCAACAATTTCATAAATTCATAACCCCCTCAGTCTTAGTACTAATACATTTATCTTACTTAATGGGCTAAATTACGTCAAATGATTTCTACCGCACTTCCGTTTGCTAAACTCAATTTTTCATAAAGAAATACAAATCATTTCTTTACAAAAAATCAAGCGCTATTGGTTGGATTGAGTTTGAACTAAAAAGAGGTACTCCTTATTGGAATACCCCTTATCTGATTATGCAGGTTGTTTTTTCTTAATACTGATTCCTTCCGCTTTAAAGGAAAGAGCGATAAAGCCATTTTGTACGTACGGATTACAGTTGACCCCTTCCAACGTTACAAAAGTTTCTCCTGCTTTGTCTAGCTCACTTTGAGTGATAATTGGTTCAGAGCTTGGAATAGATACCCGAATACTCTTGTATTTCTTATCCTTCATGAGAAGTTCATAGGTGTATCCGTCAATTTCTCCCGTGCGCTCATTTCTTCCAGTCACTTCATTTTTTTCATATTTTGGTTTAGGTGCAACCTCCACCAAAAGTAATTCTCTTCCCAATTGTCCCACTAAATCAAAATCTTTCATTTTCCATTCTGCCATATTCCATTCCCTCTTTCTTGATATATTGGTTGCCTTGAAAGGCTTTTTTCTTTTCTTCTAGTTCTTTATTTGGTTGCCATGTCAATACATGGGTAAGCTTTGTTGCGACCTCCCGATTCATATTTGGGTATAAATGTCCATAGGTGCCTAACGTTGTTTTAATATCCTCATGCCCTAAACGATCTTTGATGATTAAAGGATTTTCTCCCATAGAAATCAGTAACGAGGCATGAGAATGTCGCAAACCATGGATCCGTATCGGATGAATCCCTGCCAATTCCGCATGACGGCGGATAATGTGTCGTACCGTATGTTTATTGGTTGGGAGTCCATTATACGAAAGAACGTAGGTTGTTTCTTGTATATTCTTTTGTTGGAGAGCCTGCCATTCTCTTAAATAAGAAATCGTTGTGTCATCCAGTGCCACAAGGCGCTTACTTGCTCGTGTTTTTGTTTCTACAACATAACATTCTTTTGCATTTTTATAAAACATTGATTTACTAATTGACAGTGTCTTTTCTTCAAATTGAATATCCGATTCCCACTGTAGCGCTTGGGCTTCTCCAAAACGCATACCCGTCATAAAAAATAGCCACAACACCATAAACAAAAAATGTTCATAATAGTCTGTTCGGTCAAAAGTAGAAAGAAGCTGTTCGAATTCCGCTTTCGTCCAAAAATCAACTTCCGCCTTTACTTTTTTCACGTTTCCCACTGTTTTTGCAGGGTTTTGAGAAATCATCCCCAGTTTGTATGCCCGTTCCAAACTCATGGAAAACAAACCATAGATATTTCTTACATATGCATTACTCATAGTTTTCATGAGTTCATTCTGCCATTTTTGAATGAGTATCGGCGTAATCACTGACACTTTCTTTTTATAAAACGGCTTAAAATGTATCTGCATAGAAGATAAGCGGTTTTGATACGTCCGTTCTTTCACTCTGCCTTGATACCATGGAAGAAAAATGCTTTCAAAATATTCCCCATAACTCATGGTACTATTTGTTTTAAATGCCATTTTCCCATAATCATTCATCAATTCATTATAGGCCTGTACTGCTTCTTTACGAGTGGCAAATCCTCGTTTTAGTTTTTGGATTCTTTTTCCTGTGACATCATCAAATCCCAGACTGGCAACATAATAATAGGTGCCTTTTTTCTTATCTTTATACACATTCGCCATGGGCATCCACCTCTTTTACAATTTCCAAAGTGATACCTAAAATGTGCTCCACAGCGTGAACAGGAACTCGTCCTAGTCGGTGACTTTTGTAATAATCAAATCCTTCTTGTACCATGTAATGCTTGGCTAATCGGATAATCGTTTGTGATTGACTGGTGCCAAATCCCAGTTGAATCAATTCTTCTTTTGTAATGGTAATCAATTAAATTCTCCTATCTTCCTTCCATTGATTACCCTTCCTGTGCTATACTTAAAGTGTCGAGTTTTAAGTGGAGCTTAGGAAGAGGTCTCGTTGGACTTTTTTTCTAAGTTCTCTTTTTTTGTTTGGTCATAGACGATCTCTATTAGTTCCTCTCGTCCAATATCTATTAAATGGTCAGCGATTTTTTTCGCTAAAGACCGTGTATACTCTGTTTCTGCTACCAAGTTATCTAGTTGTTCTAAATGCCCTAAAGCTTCATGTTCCGCTAAAAATCGAAATGCTTTGATTCCTGCCAATCCCCCACCATGAATCAGCCAGTCTTGTGTATTCGTTAATCCTGTGACTTCATATACTCTTGAAAGGTGAAGTGGTTGAATGTTCCCTAAATAACGTTCCCATGGTCGCCAAACCTTTTCCCATGTATCATCCGTGTAAAAGGTCAATTCATCTTTTACTACGCCCCGTATCAGCTCTTCTAAAGAACGGTCATCAAAGGCGATTACTTTTGCCATAGAGTGGGCTACCTGCCGTTTCAGCTCGATTTCCAGTCGTTTCCATGAGCCTATTTCTTCTACTGCACAATGTTTCTGTTTGGCTGTTTCCAAATCTTTGTCATAGATACGAAACATCACATCAGATTTCCTTCTGCCAATATAGAGAGTGAAACTTCTCTTATTCCCTATTGCCGTACTTTGGAAAACATCTGGTTTGCGATTTCGAGAATAAAACTCTTTTTTCTCTGTCTTGGCAATTAATTGCTTCACTGTAAAATATGGCTGTTCGTTGCGGTCGTCTAAAGCAACGTCCAAACGTTTCACTTCAAAGAAACCGTCAAAATAACGAAACAACCGCTGAAAGAACTTACGCCAAGTTAGCCCCATTGCCTGTAATAAGCGTTCATAGATAGTACAGCCTTCCCCACTTAGGACTAAGTAACATTCCAAATTTCCTGTTTTAGGCGTTTCCTCTGTAAATACTTTAATCGAACCGTACGTATAACAAAGGTCATACGGTTTGTGTTTTACTCGCCCATTCTCAATCAGAAAACAGGAAAGGTCAATTTGTAAAGCCATTGTTAACACTTTCTCAATTTCATAGCCATGAAAGACAATCTGGAGCCAGTCAATTTTAGCAGTCACAAACTCTCTGCTTCTCGTCACTTCCACCTCCATTTTGTGCCAAAATCGTGCAGGCACTTTATGGCTATAAAGCCTCGTACAGCAAGGGTTTCACACTAGTTACAGGTAGTTTACACAGTGCTATTAGAGAACACTGTGTCTCCGCTTCGAAAGCGAAGCTCCCTCTTGCCATCTCTCCTACGCTCCATCCGTCGGGCTATGCCTTGGAGGCTCGCTCTAGGTGTAACAGGAAAGCTGTCAAGATTTCTTTCGTTGAAACGGCTTGTCCATTTTCCCTGTCTCTACTGCTTCAATCCGTTGGTCTAGTTTGTTGGCTCTCTGTACTAGTAAAAACAATTGACGTTCTAGTGAACTAGTAGCTTTAATTTGCTTTTGCCTGTCTTCATCTAGTGTCCGAATTACTTTTATTAACTTGTCAAAGAGCTGTTTGTTTTCCTCTTCTGCTGATATTTTTCTTTTTTCTTCCTTAAATACAAAGAGTATAGCTTCTTTGATTGGTTGCCCCCGATTCCGAAGAGTAGAAACTTGATGAAACTTTTCTATATCTGCTTCTGAAAACTGATAGATTTTTGTGTAGCTTGTCTCTCCCACTTGTTTTGTCTTCCGTTTGAACGAAATATGACATAATTCTTCTGCCAGCTTTCGCCATCTATGAAAGGTTGATTTTAAAAAGAAGGTTGCTGATGGGATTGAAGATGAAAAACTAGATGTAATTCTAAAAGGAAAGCTAGACATTACAAGAGAAGAAAAAATAGAATTAATTGAACTTATATTTGATTCAAAAATAAAGGATGAATTAAAGCGAGCTGAAATACAAATTGAAAAAAGATTTGATGAATATGCTACAGGATTTCGTGCGATTCGTGCAAATGATATGTCGATTTTGGAAAAGAATGATTATTTCTCAATTGATCAGGATAACGATGAATTTTTATAGGTAATTAGATTTTTTATTAAATAGATTAAATTTAATATCTATACAAATGCTACCGAAAGTTAGTAGATATAAAAAATATGAATCTCTTGAATTAACTAAGAGATTCATATTTACTATTCAGTTTGATTAGCTAAAAATAAATTGTAAATCATTAAATCAGACACAACATATACTAACATGCAGTCTTATCTCCAACCAATTATTGTATTATTATTTACCGCATTAGTATTTGTATTAATATTAATATTTATTGCGTAAGTCAATATTAATACTACTCCTACAGCCAAATAAACAGCAAGATATCTTGGTGATACATCTTGTCCTCCTTGACTTACGCTATTTATTGAAGCTCCTACATTTGCATCATACATCAGTAACACCTCCATTCTATTTTAGTTCAACTACAAAGACATGACAATTCTCTTTCTCGTTTTCATATTTTAATGTTCCACAATATGAAGGATAAAAGTCTTTTTTTGCTTGTATATGAGTAACTGATTTAATGACTACCTTACTTGTTTTTTTTATACTTTTCTTAAAGAAAAGATTAGTATAAATATTAACTGGATTATATATCCTTGCAAATAGGTTCTGTTCAGGATTATCGATATTAGAGTAAATTGCTATTAATTCAAAACTATTAATCTCCTCTAGATGTTTCAAAATAGTTATATTTATATTGGAATCATTTTTTTCAATTACAGAAAACATTTTATTAGCTGTAAATGATGAATAAAATAAATCATCCATAAAACTGTTTTCTCTGTAATAAAAATTTTTAATTTTACATTGAAGTTTTCCATCTGAAATTTCTTTTTTGGTAAACGCTCCAAATGGATCTATCACAGAATTATCCGCCTTTAAAAATTTTTTCAAGAGATAACCAGTCTCATCGTCTTCTAAATATTCTCTTAAACACTGTAATTGAAATAAAAATAAGTCAACCTGTTCAATTATCAACTTATCATTCTTTGAATTAGATTTAGAAAGAATAGATTTATATACACTCTTAATATCATTTTTTTGGGCTAATTCATTAATAATAATCTCTGCATTATTATTAATCTCTAAATAGTTATCTTCCAAAGAACATGACTTTAACACAATCTTATCATCTTCCCTCACTAATACACTATTATTTTTTAACATAGGTACATATTCCTTATTCATGATATGGTTCCTCCCGTTGATTAAATATAGCATAATAGTACTCATTACTTTCTAAAGGCAAAGATAATTCAAACTCTGCGTTAACATATTTATCCAGTATGAGTTTTCCAGCTTCGTTTGCTCTAATACTAATTTTAGTAGAATTTTCAGACAACCATTCAAATACATTACTATAATCACAATTTATTTTTTCATAGCCTTTATCAAACCCCGCGAATAGCAAAACAGATGCTGTTGAATTTAATAGAACATTTGGATTCGCTATTAATAACAAACCTACTATTTTATTATTGTACAAAACCATAATCCAATTTTTGTCTTTTGAAAATAATATGTGTCTAACAACTCTCGGAGAAAACACTTTTTCTAGCTCATAATTATACGAATCTAATGCTTCATAATACCCAAATCTATTATCTTTATATCCACCTAATTTTTTTAAAAGTTTATTGATTAGAGAAAAATCATTTTCTTCAGCTTTTTTTAAAATATACATACACTTCTCCTTTTAAATCAAATTATACAAATAAATATTTTCTTCCTTATAAACATGAGGCAAATCCAAATCTCGTAACGACAATGAATCTACAGTAGTTAGTTCACTTAGAGTCTCAGTTATAATTTCTAAATTTAACATTTTCTTTAAATCTTTAGAAGCAAGATATTCATCTAAAGTATTATTTCGCAAACTCCAAACGACAAAAGGTAAGTATGGTGATACTAATATTTCACCATAAGCATTTATATTTAAGTATGGTAAATCTTCCTCTTCTTGTATCATAAAAAAATGATCCATAGGATCGCCCCATTCAATTTTAAATTTACTTCCTTTTTGTCTAAGTGCTCTTTCTTTAGTATCAATTATTTTTTTTAAATTTTCATACTCACTCTTAGATAAAGTTATCTCCTCCTTATTTTCTAATCCTCTACCTATAGGCATAAATGGTTGAAATCTAACTTCAAATATATTACTCTCTTCACAAAAATCTATAATTTGTTCTATTTCATGTATGTTTTTTCTATGTGGCAATACAGCTACTCCCACAGTAAATCCTTCTTCAACAGCTATTTTTATAGCTTGTTTTACATTACTTAATTTCCCTTTTGAATTTCTGACAAAATCATAGCTCTCATCAGAAAAACCATCTAGACTAAACTGAATTAAATTTATACCAGCATTTTTTAATTCTTTAGCTTTCTTTGAGTCAAACAAAATGCCATTACTAACCATATTGATTGATGTGACTGGAGAAATTTCTTTTATTTTTGGGACTACGTTTTTTATAAATTCAAATTCTAATAGAGTTTCACCACCACACAAACAAATTGAACTTACATTTAATTTGGCGATATCCAATAAAACTCTTTCTTTTTCCGCATGACTCAAAACCTTGTTCTGATAACAAGGAGATAGATCTCCGCTAGAATTAAAACAATGCTTACACTTCAAGTTACACTTGTAAGTCAAATCAAATGATGCAGATGTAATGTTCATAAATTTTCACTCCTAATCTAATTTTTATGTTAAAATTACAATATTGAATCCAAAGACTGGGGGAACTAAGATGGAAGTCATAAAATTTATTAAGAATTTTAAAGAAGGAAATTCTATTAAACTTTTTTGTTTCATAGTAGTAAATGTTTTTTTAGCTTTGTTAACAAACGTTATTCCATTAATTTCAGGAAATTTTATTGACTCTCTTTTAAAAGCAGGGAGCATGGATGTTATTTACAGTTTTGTGAAATTACTAACAATAGTTGTCGCTATTCAGTTAATTCTAAATTTTTACTTACAAATTATTGAGTCAAAAATTTCTACTAATATAGCTTATAATATTATTTTATCAATAGAGTCTCACTTGAATACAGTTGAATTTCTCACAATTGACTCTCTAGATACCAAAGATGCTAGTCAGAGGATATATACAGATTCTCAAAATGTTTCCGTTTTCATTTTAGAGACATATGGAATGATTATATTGAAAGGTCTTAGCTTTTTATCAGCATTACTTTTACTGTTTACATTCAACAAGCAACTAACCTTTATGCTCATAATATTAATCACTATATACATATTATATATAAGCTTGTTAAAAAAGTCACTATATATTAAACAAATGGATGCAAAAAATGCTAGCTCGAAATACTTTTCCATTGTTCAAAATAATATAAATATTATAAAATATAGCAGTCTATATAGACTAATAGATCGAATCAAAAAAAGTACTTACCAAGGGTACAAAAATTTACAAAAATCATTAATTAGATATAAAATTTTTTCGTTTAATTTTATTTTAGGTGATAACCTTTTGTTCCTTTTAGCGCAAGTTGGAATTTTTATTATTGGAGGTAAATCTGTAATCAAAGGAACACTATCTATTGGAGATTTTTCAATTATGATATCTTATTTTAATATTCTTTTAGAATCAGTAAAGTACTTTTCAAAATTCATCTCAACTTATACAGAAGCTAAAGTTTCAGTATCACGATTAAACAATTTTTTTGAACTTGCAAAACAGAGTAACGGAAGTGATACACCTAATAAAATTTTAACTTTAGAACTAGAAAATATATTTTTTTCATATCCAACAAATTTTTTACCAACAATTTCAAACTTCTCTCAAAAATTTAAAAAAGGAAAAATTTATTGTCTAATTGGAGCTAATGGATGTGGTAAGAGTTCCATCCTAAATATCATTGCAGGATTATTCACAAATCTAAATGGTGAATATAGAATTAATGATATTGATTTCACTAATATTGACAGAGACTATTTTTATGAAAACACTCTATCTTATACTATGCAAAAAAATATTTACGTCAGTGATGAACTTTTATCTGAAATTACTATAAATGAAATTGGAAACTATTTTATAGATCAATTTGACCTTAAATCAAAAATAGATATTCCTTTGAATCAACTTTCAGAAGGTGAATTAAAAAAATCTAATTTAATACAGTCTTTTAGTAAGAACAACGAAATCTTATTATTAGATGAACCTACAAATCATCTTGATTTACATTCAAAACAAATAATCATAAATTTTTTATTAAAAATTAAATCAGAGAAAATTATCATCATTGCTACTCATGATAATTCTTTAATAGAAATAGCAGATGAAATTGTTGAATTATAATTTTTTATTTCTTCTATAAACTAAAGTAACTATAATAAAAATTATGCCTAATATTTTAACAATTAAATTATCATAAAGAATTAAAAGACAAGGAATAAATATTGGTACTAGCCCATATGCCCATTTAACAAATAATTTACCAGCTCTTCTTTCATTTTCATTTTCCGGAGTCGCTTTGTAACTTTCAGTATCAAAAGGATTTCTAGCTAGGAAAAGTCCATTAAATTTGTCAGTAAGAAACGCTAATAAAAAAACTACCAAACTAAAAACAATTAAAAACAACACTATTTGATTTGTTGAAGAAAAAAAATTTTCCATTTTACATCCTCCCTTATTGAAATTTTTATTTATCTATATTTTAACAGAGTAATTTCAAAATATCAAAATACCATAAATCAATACTTGATAACATATTGATAACACTTGATGGTAGAACTGGTCATTTAAATTAATTTAAAAACCTTCAAAACTCTTTAAAATTAATAACTCCCCTCTTATTAATATTCATTAATTTTTGAGTGGGAATAAAGAGCCAACATAATAAGGATGGGGAATGCCGATAAATCAACGTTTTTCAACTTATGAAATGCTTGATTTTCATTAAAAATGATATGGTTCCCTACCATTTTCCCTACCAAAAACCCCTGTCAGGATAAAGCTTGACAGGGGTTTATTTTTTGTGAACCTACTTTTTATAGCATTCTCAAATTATTTTCTTTATCTAGCTCTAATATTTTCAAAACATAAGATATACCCTGCAAAATCTCCCCAGCGTTTTCTATCTTCTGACGAGCTAAGTTTTTCTATCCAACTAGCATCTAGTTCTAATTGCTCAGCTAGCTTATGGAATGCCTTTAGATTGATCATAAATGTATTGTGATAGCTAGTTCTTAATTTATCCTTCTCCTGTTTCTCTTCCCTTGAAAAATAATTCCAGTTAGTTCTCATATTAGAATAAGCTAAAGCTGAATCTATGACTTCTTTCCATAGCTCATGTAAATACTCGTCTTTGCATTCCAGTACATTAAGAACAGAGTTGTAAATTTCCAATGCTTCTTCGAAAGACATTGAATCATTTTTTTGTAGATAAGCTTTATAATCAAGCATTTAGCCATCTCCTTTTTAACATCATGATACAACTGTACAAATAATTTTAATTAGTACCAAGTAATTATCGGTATTAATTTATATTGAAATAATAAAAAGACACTTCCACTTTTTAGGAAAGTGTCTAGAAATTTTTATAAATGAACTAGCTACTGTTACAACATCCGAGAAAATTTCCAAAAAGACGCATCAAAATCAACTCTTAAACAGAAGACCCAATTTCTTTTTACACGCAATCATTCAGAAACTAGCCAATTATAAATTTTCTCTACAAACTGATATTCTTCCTCTGTTACGCTGTAAACATGAAAATTTTGATTTCTTATCTTATTGAGTTTATCCATCCACTTAGTTTTATCTGTCTTTTTCCCTGATCTTCCTTTTTCTTCTGGAAGAGTATATTTTTTAGAAAAAAGATCTTGCCAGTTACTTTTTTCCATTGAAATATCTCTCAAATGAATAAAATTTAAGCATTCTTCCCAAGGATCAACTTCATCTCCCTGCGCTCTTTCAAAATTTTTATCAGATGACAATTTATTCAGATCATCATAGACTCTTTTAGGTAGACCCAATCTAAACCAATTATCGCCATAATGTTCCTCTAGCTTAACTTTAAAATCTGTTCTCATTGACAACTCAATATCTCTTATCATCCTGTATGATCTTTCATTATATCTCATGTCATTATCTTTCCAATATTTTAACATTCCTTCTGGAGCAAAATCATCATATACTTCATTTATAGCTTTCTGTAATGTTCGCCAATATAAAGTTTTTCCACCAGCACCATAACGTTTTTTTATTTTTTCCCTCTCTTCAGGTAAAATATTTTTATAAAAATCAACTAAGATTCTCATGTAGGGTTTCATCACTTCTACTATCTCTTCCACATTAGCTTCTTTGCAATTTATATCCTTATCATTAACATAATTAATAATGTCATTCATAATTTTTATTAAGCTAAACACTCCAGAATTTGTAATCAAAAACACTGTTGTCTTATTAGTATCTTCCCATTCTTCGTTTAATTCTTTTTTGAAATATGAGAAATATTTTTTTAACAACTCCAACATGATAGATGCAGTTTCATCATTACTCCCAACATCAATAGAACCAGCCTTTTTCAGATCATTATTCTTATCATATTGATCAAAAAAATCACTCCCATCTAAAGACTGCTGAATAGTATCCAAAGTGATTGAACAATACTCCGTAGAAGAATTTTCTCCAACTATTATTCTTTGGTATAACGCAGAATCGAAATCATCCGCAAGACTCTGAGCAAGTTTTGATTTCAAAGCTATCTTACGTTCGTTTAACAACTCTGATGTACTAAGTATATCAGCATTCAATGTTGTTCTTAAATTTTTTGGTACAGCTTTTTGATTTTCATTTATTTCCATAAACAGTTTAATTTGCTGCTGTTTGCTCAAATTAACAAACGCAACTACAGGAATAGAATTCGTTTTAGAATACTTTGAATCTGCGTAACCATACAATCTATGTTGACCATCAATTATATAAGCTGATCTATACGACTGTGGAAGATGTAGAATCCCTATCTTAGAGATACCATCAGCAACTTGCTTGTCTGAATAATCAAAGTTCAAACTTTTTTGATCGATGTTAATAATCACTGAATTAGGGAAAAAACCTCCTTTCTCAACAAATTCCTGAACAGAATTCAATCGACTTTTTTTTATTATTCTTTGATACGTGGGCATCATTTGTCTGTTAGCATTATTCCTATGCAGTACATATCCAATTTTCAAAAGTTTCTCAGGCTCTATAGAAAATGAATAGTATTTATGCCCCCCCCAATCTTACCTTCAATAGCAGGTATTTTATTATTCATTTCTGGTATCCTACTTCCTGAAAATAAATAACCTAATAGTTGATACCTCGAAGTTTTACCTAAATGTTTTGATAATCCTTCATAATATTCTATGCTCTCCTCATCAAAATGGACAATACTTTTTTGATCCATAAAAGCAGCATCTTGATCCAATACCTTATAGTTCTTAGTAATAAGTATGAACGAATATTTTCTTTTATTATCTCCAAAATTTTTCTTTACAAACTTTATTAGTTTTTCTTTTCTATCATTTATTTTCTTTAATTCATCCATAAGGCTACTTCTATTATCTGCAATTTCTGAAAATTGACAGAATGCAAAAATAGCCACTTCATCATCCAATGCTACAATGTCCGTTGGATACCCATCGACAATCAATTCTTCTTTATTCATTTTATCAAAACCAAATTCATAGAATAATTTCCATGCTTTATTAATAAACATAGTCTTTGATGCTCTTTCTTTTCTTAACTGCGATGTTTTTTTATTATTTTTATAAACATTCCATCCTGTTTCAACAAACTTCTCTACATCATCATGACCAACACTCATCTGATCAAAAGCTTTGACTTTAAATTTCTTAACGGCTCCTAAAGTACCTATATCCACAATTTGATTAATAATATCCAATATATATCATCCTCTCTTGATGTTGGTAAATACATACTCTTTAACTTTTCCTCGCTTGGCATTTTTTCCACCAATTAAGCTAGCTCTTGATAATTCCTACTTTGAAACATTTCCTTGATCAAATATTTCAAGAATTGTTTCATGGGCTGCATTTGTTAGAATATAGTAAGCACCTCTATCATCAAGAACATCAATAAATTTTTTTAGTCTATATTGATCATCTAAAGAAAACAATTTTTGATTATATTTTATAAACCCGTTTTCATTATGAGATACCGTATACGGTGGATCCAATATAATAAGATCTTTATACTTTATCTGACTTTGATACTTTGAAAAATCACCGTGACTCAAATTTACATTTTTTAAACTTTGACCAACACTATAAATATTACTTTCTTCAACGTTATATGAATCTCTGTATCCAAATGGAACATTGTACTTCCCAGAATTATTCACTCTATAAATTCCATTAAATGATGTTTTATTTAAATATATAAATCTTGCAGCTCTTAATATGTCATCTGAATATTCAGCATCTCTTATACTGTAGTAAAAACTTTCTTCATTCTTATATTTTTTTAATTCGGTAACTACTTCTTTAGGATATTTCTGAACCATTTTATATGTGTTTATCAAATCTTCATTTAAATCTGAAAGATAAATATTTTTTTCAGGCTTCATAGTCAAGAAAATAGAGCCTCCACCCAAAAATGGTTCATAATAATCTTCGTATTCTAAATCTTTTGTAATGTCAAACAAAGCACTCTTAAGCCATTTTTTCCCTCCAACCCATCGTAAAAATGGTTTTGCTGTTTTTTCTACATTATCCAAAATAATTCTCCTATCAAATATGCTAATTAATAATGAAAGTATTTTACATTTTTCTCAATAACCTAACAATCAATGGAATATAGATATGTCTAATTTTACTTTTTCTGAATTAAAAATAGATTACACTTGAAATTTTAATAACCCCAAAAATAAACTTTATATTTTCAATTTGCATATAAATATTTTTATTTCCTTTAAGTAAAGTATACTCTATTAAATTGAAGAATAATAGTCCTTATAATTCATTAAAAACAACAAATTAAGTTAATTAAAGTCACCTTTTGTCTCGCTTTTTTTATATTATCAAAAAAACTGACCCTTTTTTAAGTCAGTTTTTTTCTATTTATAATAGCTCAATATAATACTTATTTATAAATTCCCCCACTCGTCCCAAAATCGTAATCCCTCCCAATAGCCTCATAATCAATATAATTCACCAAATACTCAGGAATATCATAATACCCCAAATCAACCAAAGCATATCCCAACTTCTCATGATCGCTCATCCCTGTATCATCCAATTCAATAATATTTACCTCAGCACCTCTATTTTCTGCAATCACTCGAACTACTTCATCTGGATAACTCATATATTCTTCCAAACTATCATACCTTTCTGCTAAAGATTGAGGAAAATCATATTCTCCAATAGAAAATGGCACATCATAATCAGTAATAAAATACTCTTCATACGAATAACCAAATTCATCTACAAACTCATTTCCCACGCAAATCGTTTGATACGCTTGCGCCAAGTCTTCCTCATCAAATGGAAAATGTAAATACACCCCTAACAAAAATCCTTCATTAAAGCTTTCAAATTAGTGAGATATATCCAATGATCGCTATCTCCGCCAACTCTTTTTCCGTCTTGCTCCATCATCAGTTCTTCTGTTACTTTTACTAATTCCATCTTATTCTTCCTCTCTTTGTCTTTTTGACCATCCATTTTGTTTCGAGCTGAGGCGCAGGTTGTTAGGATGCAATCCTGACGATTTTCTCTTCTCTTTTAGTGTTCAAAGTTTATGTATCAACTTTCAATGAATGGTTCATTTTGCTCTTTCGCTTTCGGCGCAATTGACACAGCAATTTTTTTTGATTGACGGAAAGGACGAAGTATTCGAAGGCTTGCCCTGATTCCTTGAAGGCAATCAAAAAAAATTGCTAAATTGCATTGTCCGAACTCGAAAGGGCAGAATGGAACATGACAGAGAGACTTACGGTTGGAAAAGTAAAACACGTAAAAAAAGAAGCTTGCGTATGCAAACTTCTATAAACTCATCGTCTTTAATTGTTTTTGTTTTTCTCAATATCTAAAATACTATCAATGACATCTAAAACCTTGTCTTGTCGTGAAGATAAAGATAAAGATAATTTAATCATGTTTATTTGCAATTTCATTTCCCCTTCTTATTAGGAAAATGGACTTTCACATCACTAACCCCACAAATATAATTCATATCAACATTATAAAATTTAGCAAGTTTAATCATAGACTCTAAAGGGATTCTCGTCTTACCATATTCATAATCAGCATAGGTTCTCTGACCCACACTTAACAACGCTGCAACTTCTCTTTGTGTATAATCGTTATCCTCACGTAATGCTCTTATTCGCTTAATATAATCCATAGCCATCCCTCTTTTTGATTATTCTATCCTAGAGTTATAGACTCAGTCTTTATTTAGAGTTATAAACTCTTAAGTATGCTAGTAGTCATTTTCCCTTAAACTAACTACATTTTAGGAAATGAGTTCTTCACATGACTAATCCCACAAATATAATTCATGTCAACCTCATAAAATTTTGCTAATACAATCATAGAATCTAGAGGTATTCTCGTTTTTCCAGATTCATAATCTGCATAAGTTCTTTGTCCAACACTCAACAGCGCTGCAACTTCTCTCTGTGTATAATCATTATCTTCACGTAATTCTCTTATCCGCTTTATATACTGCATGACTTGTCTCCTTTTCTAATTATTTTACGATAGAGTTATAAACTCTATTGACTTTTAGAGCAATAAACTCTAAAATAGGTTTAAGAGCAAAAACAATGAATGAAAAAATAGAATCATTAGGAGGTTCAACATGGCTCACCCAGTAAAAATGATCACCTATCAAGACCTACATAAACTAAATCATTCAATCCAACAATTAAAGAACTAGCACGAAACATTCAGTTTACTAAAAAACAAAACCCAAAATCATTCTATTCCCAATAACCTCTTCTATGAGCATGAGCGAATACTAAAAACATTAGCTCAAGAAACACACAAACTTAAAACCAAAGAGAAACTGAAAAACATTTTGATTTAAAATCCTAGCTGCAAAATGGGATTTTAAAGTTCATCAGTATTAGCCCGAACTGATACTGATGAACGATAGATTTTAACAAGTAGTTGGCTATCTAACTACTTATTTTTTTTAGCACAGTTATTTTCAACTAAAAAAGCCTAGAAAGAATCGGTCGAAAATCCTCAACATTTAAATCCATTTATAACTATTTATCACAATTAAAACATTGACTCTTTTTAATTTAGTTGGGATAATTAGTTTAGAGTAATATTCTTTTTACATATTTGTTCTCGTACTAACGTCTTGATAATTAAAGGAGCATGAGGCTTTGAAGAAGAAAAAATGGTTTATAGTTTTACTTGTACTTATATTAATTGGAGGTGTTAGTTTGTTTACTTTTAATCAAAATGAGAAGGAAAGAAAAGAACAACAAGTGATAAAGATGGAAACAATAACTGCAAAACAAATTAAAAATACCTTTGCGGATGTAACTGAAATTAGGTTTGCAGAAAAATATTATGAAAATAGCCTTACTGGTTATACGTCAGTGGATATCACTATAACTACCAGTTATGGTGTGATTTCAGACATTGATGCTAGTATGTCTTTAAATAATAAAGCTAAACGCTTAGAATCTTATCCAGTGGATCCCAAACTGTTAGAAGGTGTAACGAATAATAAAATAAAAGTTATCTTTTCCAATAAAACAGAGGAGAACTTATAATGGCAACAGAAAAAGAGTTACGAGATTTAAATGATAAAGTTTATCAAGTAGACCCTGATTACAAAGATAAAAAAATCAAATATACAGATAAGCCCAACAATGAGTTGACAAAGAATGAGCGAAATGAATTGACTGCAGGAAATCAAGAGTTCAAAGTACTTTCGGTTAAAAACGGCGACTACGGTTTTCAAGGAATGGCTGTAGCACCGATAGTAAACGGTACACCAGATATATCTCAAGTAACAGTTGTAGCAGCTGGAACGTATCCTGACGATGGAAGAGATTTTAAAGCTGCTTTAAAAGGTATGTCTCCAAACGGTTCTCCTCAAGATGATGTGGCGTTAAAGTATGTTGGTGATCTTATTTCTGATCACCCAGATTGGACGATTAATCAGTTATCTGGCTATTCCCAATCAGCTTATATGCTAAAAGTAGGCGCTCACTTTAAAATACCAACAACAGTTTTTAGTGGCTGGTTTCAATATCGTTCCTTAACACCAGCCGAAGAAAAATTTATGAAAGAAAACCCTCACTTATTTTTAAATTACCGTCAAAAAAATGACGATGTGACGAAATGGAATGATTTCAATTCTAAATGGGGAAATAGTGATGATTTTGGAACGATTATATGGGTAGATGGTAATAGTCATAAATTAAATAGTTGAACATTCGATAAAAAAACAGGACAGCTAAAGATATCAGATAGTTTGGGCAATTCTGAAGGAGCCATGATACAAGCCAGTCATTTTCTGATGCGTGGATTTTTAACTCAATTGACTATGTTAGATCAACTAAAAACCAAACTAACTGCCAGTGGTGGCGGACTATCAAAAAATGAAAAAATTTATTTAGATGACCAACAGGCGTTACTAGCCGTTAATACAGGGCGAACAGCTTATCAAAATGCGATGGCTAATGCTATAAAAGTATATCAACAGGCAATTACAGATGCAGAAGATATCTGGCAAGAAACATTACGGGAAGCCCGTTCTCAAATAGAAGTACTGTCGGATAATGAAATGAAGGATAGCTTATCAGCGATAGGAGCTACTGAACAACGAATAGTTGGTGAACCAACCGAATTTTTTCAGCAAAAAATCAATAAAGCAAGAACGATAGATGAGAAATTCGAATCGTTATCTAAAGAAATCAAAAGTAAAATCGACGAAATAGTTCAAACAGATCAACAACTAGCGCAACAATTGAAGCCTTAAAAAGGAGCTAACGTATGAAAGAGGAACAGATTACAGCAGATTATCAGCGAAAACGCCGTGAACTTGAAGAGGATGAAGATATACTAAAAAATACGCAACGAACAGGAGAACAATTAATACAAGAAACGTTGTCAGATATTTACCGAATTGTTCAACAGTCAGCTGTAGATAACGAGCCTTTTGATCGTGCCAAACAATCAATTATGCAAATAGAAAATGACTATCACGAAGAGCTATCAAGAGCAAAAAAACAGCTGTATCAACAACAAGAAAAACTTGAACAAGACTATCGAAATGACCTCCAAAAAGCAAATAAAGAATAAGGAGTTGTTCTATTGGAAGAATTAGCTAAAAAATTATTGAAAGAGTTAAAAAGGAATTTAGAAAAAATTCGTGTTCAAGTAATTGGCTCAGCAAAGATACAGAAATCTCATACCATGAAACAAGAAGCTAAAAAGCAAGGTGAAACAGCAATAGAAAGTGCTAGCAAGGCACTGTCTTCTTCCTCTCAAACATTAGAAGGTGCTGTTAAAGGTCAGTTTGGAAAAAAAGTAACAGAAGCTTTTGAGAAGCAACAACAAACTTTAGATAAGCTATCTTCTTAGCATTCAATGATTAAATTGATAACACTTTGATAACACTCTACTAAAATTGAGTACATTTTAAACAAACTCAAATCACTTAAAATGGCGTAAACTCAACTATTACGTATCGTGTAAAACTAATTTATTTTTGAGTGGGAATAAGAAAAAAAGCTTTTGAAATCCTTATTTATAGGGGATTCCAAAGCTTTTTATTTAATTATGATACGATTAACCATGGAAAGCTCAAGTAACTGCTCTTTGCTATTCTTCTCCATTAAATAGTTCTAAACCTAATTCTGCAACTTCTTTTTCTTGAAACTTAGTTAAAAACCAAAATGACATTTCTTCATGACCAACAAACCCTAACCATGGCTTTTCATTTTGAAAAAGAACTAAGTCTTCTGGTAGCTTTGGGCCACACCAGTCATTCATTGCATTGGAATATTTCAATAATTTAGCTAAAGAATGCTCATCAAAACGATATCTATATAAGGTAGCTTCATCTTCTCGAGCAATAATCAATCCAGTTACCCAACTATTAGTTGGTTTTTCAGCTATCAAAAAAGGTTCTAACTCTTTTATTAGTCGATAGGCATTTTCTGAATATTGATAAGAACCATCCTCAGAAAAATCAATATCATGTCGAATACAAAACTCAAAATAGTTACAATCATTTTTCTTCGATAGTTCAAGTACTTTTTTGTAGATTCTTCCCACAATTATATATTTTTTGAATTCATCTTCTAAACTCTTGAAATTTGTTTTAAATTCAACGTTTCTGATTGACTAATATCTCATTTAAGAAAATATAAATTACATTATGTTTTTAGAATATTCTAAAAATTCCATATTGTCAAGTCTATTTTTTAAAGTCCAACTGATTCGTATACCAAAAAATTAGAAATCGTGCGTAACTCTGATGCGATTTGAAGTGAGGGGTGATGCCCGTACGTACGATTATACTGTGAGGATTCGTACAGTGACTTTGATCGATGTGATGATAGCTGATTTTGCTATAATTCCTTGGAGGTGTTGCAGAAGATTTCTGTGAGAATCGTGAATGAAATGGATCATGTGAACCAGATTGTTTATGATATTACGAGTAAGCCACCTACTACTATGAAGTGGGTAAAGAGCCAACATAATATGAGTCGGAAATGTCGTCAAATCAACGTTTTTCAACTTATGAAACGTTTGATTTTCATAAAAAAGATATAGTTTCCTACTAAAAAGCCCCTTGCTAATTATTTTGAAAAGGGGCTTTTTTATTTGAGACGACATTTTCAATATAATTTTAAGGTAACAATTGAATTGGAAAGGTTCTGCAAAAGAATGCATTCGATTTAAGTAAACAGCTCATTCTGTTCTGCTTTTGGGATTTTCTTTGTAGAATTCAAGTAAATGTTATTTAACCTAGATTTAACTTTTTTTCCTGCTGAGTCAGCTGGGAAAGTCAACTCTTGTATAAATTCAATTTCAGGTAGGGTTATTTTTTTCTCATATTTATCTAAATACTCCAGAATGAAATCCGGTAATCTATTCAAGTGTTTAGATAGAAACCAATCTAAATGGTTCTGAAGATAGTCAAAACGAATATTACTGTCATTTAAGTCGTTTGGAACACGAAGTAATCTTTCATCAATTGAGTCAAATCCATTAAAAACACTAGATAACCGCTCTTTTGTCATATCCGTGTATTCCTTTTCAACTTCAAACCCAATACATCGCCTATTTAGCTGTTGACATACTCTTGCGGTTGTACCACTACCTAGAAAAGGGTCTAACACTATATCGTTTTCATTCGAACTAGCCAAAATCATTCGTTCTATTAATCCTTCAGGCTTCTGAGTAGGATGCGGTTGACGATTAGGATTAGAGTAATGAACGTGACTATATTTCCATACATTGCCAGGATTTGCACCACGCATATTGTTTCTTGACCTGTAAAACTTTTGGGGTACTCTTATATCATCAATATTGAATTGAAATTTTTCCGTTTTTGTGAACATTAATATATCATCATGCCTAGGACTAAATCCTTTTGTTTTTCCGATGCCTTGAGTATAATGCCAAGTTATCCATGAGTTGAAATGCAAGTCCAAATCTTGTTCCATTATGGAGTATAAGTATGATATAAACCTAAAACCCATAAAAATGTACATAGTTCCATTTGGCTTCAATACTCGTTTTACTTCAGATAACCAAGCCTTAGAAAAATTAATATACTCATTAAACTCCATGTTATCCTTAGTAGAGATGTAATCCTTTGACAAGTTGTAAGGAGGATCTGCAATTATCAAGTTGACACTATCATCACTTAATTTTTTTATCTCGGTCATTGCATCACCGTTAATTATCTCGATTTTTTCATTCCTTTTATCCATTTATGTTGTTCAGCCTCCCTATACCATTGATTTATATCACGACGACTGCTCGCTAAATATTTTCTATCAAGCATCTGACAAAAATCCCAAGTGGTTCTAAATTCTTGTGTCACATAGTGGATATCCCTAATTTGAAACTGCCCAGTACCAAGCGCAGGATTATAATTTAAATCATTATCGCCTAAAAACTTAAAATCATAGGCATTAAAATCAGTTATTTCCATTATTCCATCCATCAATAATGTTTCATCATTTTGCTTTGAGATAACTTGATGTTTTATGCTTAATACAATAAAATAAAAATTTGGATCTTCCACGTAAGCAGTTCTTATCCGCGAAAAAGAAGTGATATTCGGCCCTTTTCCAGAATTTTTAATATCTGCCGAAGTAGCTTTTACATCAACATTAGCCGTAATACTTCTGTTGTCTGTATCACTTTTTTCAAATTGAAGAATCACATCAGCTAACCCTAGTCTAGTTTGAGCTTCGACATTAACTAAATTATAATGATTCTCACCTTCAGTTAAAACATCTTCAAAAATTTCTTGCGCCCATGCCTCAATTAGCGGTCCTGCAATTTTATTGATATTTTCTAAAGGCAATCCTTTTCGTAAGTTGGTATTTAATACAATTCGATGTCTATTATTGGCTAGTGCGTAATCTAGCATTGCCTCCATCCGTTCAGTAATGGCCTTTGAGTTTTCAAAGTAATCCGAATCCTCGCGAGGTATCTTAAAATCAAAGTCAGTATATTCCATAGTGTCCACCTTCTAAAATAATTTAACACTCAAAATTATATCACTTTTTTTCGTAAATATCTGACTTTTTTTACTAACATGTAGCCAAAGATAGTGATATTTAACTTTCAAAAATAAATTACGCAAAATATTTAATTATAATTATTTAATTTTACATAGGGCACTCATGGGACAAAAAAGTTTACTGTTTTAAACTATCTGAAGTGGCTTGTGGATACTTGACAATGAACGTCATTTAATATTCAAAATAAATTCGTCTTTTTTTGTCCTTTTATATAATGCTTATTTACTATTTGAACCTCTAAATTATCTAAAAATAGAACTACATAATCATCTAGATTTCCTATCTCTTCTAGTATTTTTATTTTTCGATTGAAGATAAATTCTTTTTCCAGTATATTTACCTCTTTTTAAAAAGAATTTTAATAAATAATATATTCACTTGTGCATAATTTTATACTATATTACTAATGCAATCAATTTACAACTTTAAGGTATTCAAAAAATAGTAATACTTATGTTTTTATTTATCACTCCGTTCTACGACATTTTAAGACAAGAAAATCGGTCTCAATAGAAACCGACATTTCTTTATTATGCAGATGACTAAGGTTGCCATTCTCCCCAGCCGTATACAGATAAACTATCGATGCCTCCAAGGACCTATCCGCAATACTGCTAGATTGAGCAGGAGGTATATATGTACCCCCTTTGATTGTGTAGCCGATTGATAATTTTGTTGAGCTGTTTCGTCATATGCTTGCTGATTAGATGATTGATCAACTACATCCGCTTGGCGTTGTGCTTTAGCTATTTCAGATTGCTGATGAGGATGCGTCAGCGTTGAGAAATCATCCATTTTTACATGATTTGAATCAAAAATTTGAAAATCATAGGTTGATATTTATATTCGCTTTGAACAGCATCAGAGTCTCGAGGTACTGCTACTACAAGATCATTAAACCTTTTCAAAACCGAGTAAAAATATTGTTTCGTACCATAATTCACTTTTAAGAAAATGTCATTATTTACCTTTTTTACAATTCTCAATAATGAGCCACTGCGAATGAGAATATCATTTTTTATAAATTTCACACTAATCTTTATATTCACCTGATATTGTCTAGTATCAACATGATATCCTGAAGCCCCTCTTTTTGTCAGTTCTCCTTCAAAAACATGCTCTAGAGACTTGTCTGTAAAAATATCTGTATTTTTCAATCGTTTCAAATCATCAAGTGTTTCAACATTTCTAATTATATTACCTGTATCTTTCCCTCTATCAACAGTCTTAACAACTCCTGCCGACTTCTCAAACTCTTTCAACGCTTCCCACTCTTTAACAGTCAACTTAACTGCATCCAGCGTATAATCGCCATTTCTAAGCAACTTAGCCGACTTCAAAATATCTTTCACTCGATCGATCGGCAATACAGCTAATAACAAGAAAACACCTGAAGATGAGCGTTGCATTTTTGTAGAATCTTTCGCAAGCAGGATCTCAATATCATCAATATTGGTAAGGATTTTAAAAATCTCTGGCCCATACTCTTTAAACAATTCAACATTATGAACACGAAACAGTTCATGTAGCTCTTTTATTTTTTGAACATCCAATTTCCCATTGCGATAAATCTGATATTCGACGCTATTCGATAATTCTTTGATGACCACATCAATTCGGTCTTTCGGTTGTGCTTTGTTAAAGTCCTTTAGTGCTTTACACCATTTTTGATTTTTAAAATCAATGGTTTTATAACCATCTTTCCCACCTGAAAAATTCCCGGCACTACCTAGAAAAGCTAATCCTTCGGCAATCGAAGCAATAACTGTTTGTACGTCTGAGAAATCACTGCCATGCACTGCTTCAAAGGCGCTATATTTTTCTAGCAATTTTATTCCATTTCCTTATTATATAGAGATTATATTTTACTTTTCGGTTATTGATATAATCAAAAAATTGGAAGGTATCAGAAATTATTATTATAATTTTTCGTACGTCATGTTCAAAAAAGACAAAACTCAAAGAGTTTTGTCTCAATCACTAAAGATTTGAATAAATGATATGCAAAAATTGAGCACTCTATTATTCCATTTAAATCTATTTCCTAAAACATTAGATATAATACAAATTCTCAGACGGATATACCGCATCACTGGTAATATCTAATCCTAACTCCCGTAATGTTTGCTCATCATTTTTACTCAGCATTACAGTAGAGTGTGCTTGGACACCATTCAATTCAGATAATTGATCATAAGCCAATTGAGCTGTCGGATTCGTCACCGCACTGATCGCTAAAGCAATCAAAATTTCATTCGCTTTTAAAGCCGTAATTTTACTATGAAGATCTTTTCGTTTCATTGTTTGTATGGTTTCAAGAATCACTGGTGATAATAATAAAATTTCATCTGAAATATTGGCTAATGTTTTAATAGAATTCAAAATAGCAGATGAACATGAATCCATTAAGCTGCTAGTTCTCCCCGTTACAATTCGACCATCTTGTAACTCAAAGGCAATAACAGCTGGTGTATCGTTGCTTTGGGTTTGTTCTCTTAATTGCTCTGAATACTGCCGAGCAGGAAGCACTGCTTTGCGATCTTCTTTTTTCAGTTCGACTTCTTCCATGATCAATTTAATGCGATTGACTGTTTCTTCATCGATCAAGCCTTTTTTAAAGTCACATTCTGTGGCAAAACAACGACGAATGATTTCTTGTTTAGAGGCTTCTTTCACTACGTCATCATCGATGATTCCAAAACCAACACGGTTCACACCCATATCGGTTGGGGATTGATAAACAGATTCTTCGCCCGTGATTTTTTCAATGATCCGTTTGATCACAGGGAACGTCTCCACATCGCGATTATAATTGACGGCAACTTTTTGGTATTTATCAAAATGGAATGAATCGATCATATTCACATCTTTTAAATCAACAGTTGCTGCTTCATACGCAATATTTAAAGGATGCTTCAACGGAACATTCCAAACTGGAAAGGTTTCGAATTTTGAGTAACCAGCGGTCTTGCCCTTACGGCTTTCATGATAAAGCTGATTCAAACAAGTCGCTAATTTTCCACTACCAGGACCGGGTGCTGTGACCACCACGATTGGTTTGGTTGTTGGGATGTAGTCATTTTTACCAAAGCCTTCTTCGCTAACGATTTTCTCAAGATTTGATGGATAATCTTCGATTGCTCCATGTTTATACACTTTGATCTCTCTTCTTTCAAGCTTATTAATGAACATTTTTGTAGAAGGCTGTCCACTGTAGCGTGTAATGACCACGCTATTAACTGCTAAGCCGTATTCTCTTAATTCATCGATTTGACGTAAAATATCCATGTCATAAGTGATTCCATAATCGCCACGAATTTTGTTTCGTTCGATATCACCTGCATACACACAAATCAAAATCTCAGCTTGATCTTTTAATTTCTGTAGAAGTTTAATCTTAGCATCTGCATCAAATCCTGGCAAAACACGTTTTGCGTGCATATCGCCGATTAATTTGCCGCCAAATTCTAAATATAACTTATCATAGTGATCGACTCTTTCTAGGATATATTTTGATTGTTCTTCGATGTACTTTTGTGGATCAAAACCCAGTTTTTTCACGTGAGAACCCTCCGATACTTGTATACTGCCATCTATTATAAACTTATATACTACAGATTACGATATAGAATTTTATAATTTAACAGCTAAACGTATTTAGTACATAATTGACTACTAAATATTCCTATGCTACCATATTTGTAATAAATTGAGGAGTCTTTTGTTTGATAAACTTATGTCCACTACGGGTAATCTTGTCTTACTTATAGTTGATTAAATACAGAGGAGACTAACTATTATGGAAATTAGAACAGTTAATCGCAATGACTATCAAAAAATCGATGCATTAATACGTAATACATTTACGCATACAGAAAATGGTTATGGTAATGAAACGGAGTTAGTTGATACGATTCGTAAGAGTCAGGAGTATATTCGTGACTTGGAGATTGTAGCAATAGAAGAAGGTAAAGGAATTGGCAAAAAGTTAATGGAAGAGTTAGAGAAGCGGGCAAAACACTTAGATTATCCCTTCATTTATTTTAGGTCATGCAGATTATTATCGTAAATTCTGCTATATTCCTGCTAGTAAATTTAACGTAAACGCCTCTTTTGATGTGCCTGATGAAGTATTTATGCTTAAACCTCTTTAAGATGATGGTTTGACTAATATCAGTGGTGTCATCAAATATTCAAAAGCTTTTGAGTCATTTTAATTTTTAGGATGTAGAAATTTCTATGTTGTCACACAAATCTCGGAAATAGTGAATTATAAGAATAATCTTAGGACAAAAGTCTTTGACTCTGAGAAATAAGAAGGCATTGCTTCTGCTTCTATCATTTATTTGGATTCCTTTGAGCTAGGATATGACTCGCAAAGTTATGTTCTAGCCTTTTTTATTTTAAACTAAAAAAAATTTTTATAACCAATGACATTGTGGATTGGTGAGTATTATTACTTTTCTTTTTTTAATGGTGCAATTTTTTCTAGTCAAGAGTCATCTTTGAAACTTGAATCAATTTCAACTGTTAGGAGTTACTTTTTTATGATAAAAAAAGAAGAAATGCCACTTTGCGACGTGGCGACTACTGTTCAATTAATTGGCAGTAAATGGAAAACGTTGATTTTACGAGATCTCATCACTGGGCCAAAAAGAAATTCTGAGCTAAAACGATCATTATCTGGAATTTCGCAAAAAGTGTTGACTGAAAGTCTTAATTCAATGATTGTAGATGGAATTGTGGAGCGAGTCGATTTTCAAAAAGTACCGCCTCATGTTGAATATCAACTAACCCCCTTAGGGGAAACGTTGTTGCCTGTTATTGAATCAATGAGGCAATGGGGGCAGTTTTATAAAAAACAGCTTGGATAGATAGTTACAAATTAGTGCCTACTTAACATTTCTTAAAATATTGTCTATACTTTTAGGAAGGAGATACGCAATTATTAAGGAGGATATCTAAATGAATATTGAAACTACAACAATGGAAGCGATTCATACCGACGTTGTGCAAACAACACTAAACGGAGAGCCTGTTTTAAGAGTTGTAAAAAAAGATAAACTAATGGAATTTGACGAGAATACGTATGCTAAATTAGTTGGTTCATCTTTTCATAATGGAACAATCGAAGTAAAAATGTTAAGCCGTTTATTGTCGAATGCGCCAGATTTTGCACGTGGTTTTATTGGGATTGCGTTTAGGATCAGTGAGGATGATACAACATTTGAAGCATTTTATGTACGACCAACAAACGGTCGGATTGATGATCCTGTCAGAAAAAATCGTGCTATTCAGTATTTTTCTTATCCTAAATATACGTTTGACTATTTCCGAAATCTTGGCATCACTGATTTTGAAGGTACGGCTGATATCGGGCTTGACGAATGGATCAGCTTAAAAGCAGTGATCAATGGTGCTAGAGGAGCCTTTTATTTGAACGACAGCAAAGAGCCTTTGTTAGTGGTAGAAAATATGAAACATGGTCCTGATGCCAAAGGAGCGATTGGATTATTCGTTGATATTGGAACAGAAGCTTTCTTCAAGGATTTGAAGATTACCAAAACAGATTAAGAAAATCATTTAAAACGCGTAAACATCTTTAGATACTCCAGTAATCACTTCAATTGATCTGGCAAAGAAGTAATCGTAAAACTGGTATTTGACCCCTCAGCAAAATCTGTTCCAGTTGACTAAATGGAGATAACCCTTCTAGATCAAAACTTTATCACTAAGCTCCGTATAGATCGTTTCAATGTAATTTTGAGCTACATTTTTTTCAATTATCCTATACAAAAATTATTAACTTTAATTTTTTGTGAATCTATCGATCATTGCTTACTTTTCTCTTCTGATAACAGCTCAATCAACTGCTGTTGCTGTTCAACCACTTTCACTAGCTGTTCATTCAATTCTATTTGACGGCTTCTTTTCATTCGTTGTAATTTCGTTTCTACCCACTGACTATTTTTAAAGAGGCGAAGTGCTTCAATTATATGTCCTACCAAAATAATTCCGACTGCACTAATGCTTAAGCCAACGAGCCAATTTTTCAAGATAAGTAACTGTTCCCACGTTTGTTGCACTAGATTGGGAATTCCAGCAATATTTTTTGTTGTTTGAATCAGTTCTCTCACTTGCTCGAACAATGACATTATACTAGGAATCAGCTGATCTAGCGTGAAGGTCGTGCTAAGAAAAATATTGGAGAGATTTTCTTGAAATACATTCAGCTCATTTAAACTCAACCTGTTGATTCGTTGATCAATGACAACGTATGCCTGATACGTTTCAATTGCCATTTTTGTCAAGATCGTTAAAAGAGTGATTATTAAAAATAAATACCCAATAACAAGTAATTTTTCGCTTAAGTGCCACTGATCATTTTTTCTCAAACGCCATAAAAAATACCCAATTAATACTAATCCTGCTAGTACGACTAAACTTTGAACAATCACTAATATTGCGAGTTGGTTGATCATTTGTCGAACATTGTCGACAAGTGCTGTCTGCCAATCTTTAGATGAAAAAAACGTTAATACATTATTGAATGTGATCCTAAAGTTTTTTCGAATGATTCCCTCAATAAATCCTTGTTCGTTGACCACTAAATACAACAAGATCCCCAAATAAATCAAGCTACTAAAATGAACTATCGCCCGCAAACGATTACTCTTAACTGACTGTTGTTCCCCCATCACGAATCCCCCTCTTTTAACTACTGCTATATTATAAACTTATCATAGCATTAAAAAGTGAAAGTCTGTATTAATAAACTTTTTTCATATTTTATTTGTAGAAAGTTCTAACGTATTTATTTGATTATAAATTTGAACTACGTTAAACTTTTAGAAAGTTCACTTTAGCTTCATACTATTTTTTAGATATAATGTTTATTTTATAAATAAAAGGGAGTGATAGTCGATGTGTACAAGTATTACGATGACAACGAAAGAGCAACAGGTTTTATTGGCTAGAACAATGGATTTTGCGGTTGTTTTAGATGCGGAACCAACGTTTATTCCAAGGAAAAAATTTGTATTCTCCAATGATGAGCATTATGATCGTAAAAATGAATATGCTTTTGTTGGAATGGCACGTCAAGTAGATAAAGAACGCTTTGTTTTTGCGGATGGTTTGAACGAAACAGGACTTTCTTGTGCTGCCCTTTATTTTTCAGGGTATGCTGACTATAACAGCCAAGACAGCGATAAAAAGTATACTTTAGCCCCTCATGATGTTGTTCCCTTTTTACTTTCCAACTGTTCAAGCCTTGAAGACGTCTCTCGGACAATGGAAAATGCCCAGGTTGAAAATGTGGCTTTAGATTTTTTAGGTATCGTCTTACCTCTTCATTGGGTCGTCACTGAAAAAACTGGAAAAAGTATGATCATTGAATACACGGAACAAGCATTACATATTTATGAAAATACGATTGGCGTCATGACAAATAGTCCTGATTATAAATGGCATACGACAAATTTGAGAAACTACATTGGACTTCAACCTGAGCAAAAAACTGAAGTTCATTTGAAAAATATGGTGATGAAACCTTTTGGAGAAGGTGCCGGTGCTTTTGGTCTTCCAGGTGATTTCACTCCACCATCAAGATTTGTCAGAGCGACTTTCTTGAAAGCTTGCTTACAGGATGTCCAGACTGAATTAGATGGTGTCACTGCCATGTTTCATGTTCTTTCTAACGTTTCTATTCCTAAAGGTGCTGTGAAAGCAACGCAAGCCTTTGATTATACGCAATATACCTCAGTTATGGTGAATAGTTCACTTCATTATTATTATAAAACATACACTGATCAGCGTATTCGCTGCATCCAATTAGATAATGAAGATTTTGAGGCAACTTCTGGAAAAATTTGGTCTAATAGAGAGTCAGAAGATATTTTGTATCGAAATAGTAAAAAATAAGGTATTAACATAAATAACTAGAGCTGTAACCTTTTTAGCATAGGTTACAGCTCTAGTTTAATTATTATTTATATTCTCTAACCAAAGACATACGATCAACAAAATTCTAGAATTCTCTCTATTTTTGAACGTATTTAGTTATCCTCAAATTTCTGATTGCTACAATTACACATTCATTTTTCTGCTCGCCATCCATTTGATCATTTCTGGGTCTGCATGAGAGAAAAATTGACTTTCACCTTCATTCAACGTAGAAATTTCTGCTTTGTCTTCCTTTGATAACTTAAAATCAAAAACAGCTAGATTTTCAGCCATTCGTTCTGGCTTCACTGATTTTGCTAGAACAACGATCTCTTGTTCAATTAGCCAGCGTACAATGACTTGAGCGACTGATTTATGATATTTAGCAGCAATATTAGTCAGAACTTCATTTGAAAATATCCCATTTTTCCCTTCAGCAAATGGTGCCCAAGCTTCTGGTGTGATACCTTCTGCTTTTAATGCTTCGATATTTTTTGTTTGATGATTGAAAGGATTGATTTCGATTTGATTGACTTGTGGGACAACCTTGTTAAATTCTGCTAAATCAACTGCTCGATCGACAGTAAAATTTGATACCCCGATTGCGCGGATTTTCCCAGCTTCTTGTAGTTCCTCCATTGCACGCCAGGCACCGTAAACATCATTGTACGGTTGATGTAATAAAAGTAAATCTACGTATTCTAAACCTAAACGATCAAGTGAACGTTGAAAAGAAGCTTTAACGCCATCATAAGACACGTTTTCCACCCAAATTTTAGTTGTTATAAACAATTCTTCACGAGGAATACCTGAAACTTTGATGCCACGACCAACTGCCTCTTCATTCAGGTAAGATTGAGCGGTGTCTATATGACGATAACCCGCTTTGATTGCGTCGATTACTGCTTGTTCTGCTTCTTTTGGCTCTGTGATTTGATAGGTACCAAAACCTAAGATCGGGATTTTTATTCCATTATTCAATGTGACTGTTTGCATTTGTAGTTCCTCCATTTCTCGTTTTATGACTGACTAACAACATCACTATAAACTATGGAGCTAACTTCATAGCAAGCATTATCTTCCTAATTTTAATATTTTACTTTCCAAAGTTCCTCAACGTTCTCTGAGGTAACTTCTCCTGATTTAAACTTGGCGATATGCTCATCATACGTATTGATTTTGTATTGAAGTAAATCGCGGGTTTTGGTCATTTTTTCTAGCTTATCAGTGATTTCTTGTAATTGGTCGGATAGAATTTGTTTTTGTGCCTCTTCCACATTGCCACCTAATTGTGAAAGTGTGACAAATTCAATGAGAGACTCGATCGAGATACCTGCATGACGTAGACTTTTGGCTAAATAAATCCAATTTAAGTCTCTTGTTGTGTACACTCGGTAACCATTTTTGTCTCGCTCAATTGGCGGGATCACACCGACACGTTCGTAATAGCGAACCGTATCTGTCGTTAGGCCAAACATTTCAGCTGCTTCTTTACTATTCAATAGGTTCCTCTCCTTTTATTCCTTATTCTAAACTGGAAAAATCGTGATTGATAATTTCTAGTAACTTAAATGTATCCGCCTCAAATTTAAATTTTAAAATACAACAATTTCCTAGTCGGCCCTTTTGATCTATTTCACTTGTATGGGCCCAGTTTCTCATGAATTGTCGACAAGAGGCCCCGTGGGATACGGCTAAAACTGTTTCGCCTGCTTCTTTCATTATGTTCATTAACGTTTCAGACACTCGTTCTCTAAATTGAAACTCCTCTTCCCCACCATAGGCAACAAAGAAATCGCCATAAGGTAATGGTGGATTTAACGCTTCACTTTCTGACTCGAAACGGCCAAAGTTCCATTCTTTCAGTCCTTTGACTCTTTTATAGATCATATCGGTCACTTGTTCCAAGGTATCACTAGCTCGTTCAGATGTTGAAGCGTATGCGCTATCAAAATTAATGTTATGGTCTTTAAAATAAGTTCCCGCAATTTGTGCTTGTTTGATCCCTTTTTCTGTCAGTGGGGAATCACACCACCCTTGAATTTTTTTCTGTTGATTAAATAACGTTTCACCATGTCTCATTAGATATAATGTTTTAGTCATATACCGATCCTCATTTCTATTCTATAGGTTCATCCTAAACCATGAAGTGAACTTCAAGGCAAGCAAAAAAAGCGAAATAGTCATTTTTCAATTCAATTTCTATTTATTTACAATAAGCGCCCTTCATCATGCCACATCCCATACATCTTATTCGCTTTTGTATTCTTGATAAATTTAGCCAAACGTTTCTCAAATAGTTCTGGCTGGTCTTTATAATTTTGGATCGTATCTATACGAATACGTCGATATATTTCTGGGAAAGTCATGAAAATTTCATAGGTTTCCAAGTCTTCTTTCAGTCGTTCCATGATGGTTTCGTCGATTTCAAAAGAAGCTTCTGTCATATCAGGCAGGATATCTCTACCTCGTGCTGTCATCAATCCTACTCTTTCGAGACGACGAGCTCTTTCTTTGTTTAATTCTGTCCAAGAACTTTTTTTGGTTCTTGGTGATAGTCGTTGAGCCGTTTGAGTTTCAGATATTTTCTTTTTGATCCCATCAATCCAGCCAAAACACAATGCTTCTTCTACTGCATCTAGGTACTGGATTTTATTTGGTTCAGCTTTGACACTGACAATGATCCAGCAATATTTTTCAGTCGTACTGTTTGCTTTTAGCCAGTTTCTTAATTCTTTTCTGGTTGTTATGGTCAGTAAGTTGTCGATTTCCATTTCTGCCCTTTCTTAAACCCTATTTTTCATCTTGATCTAGTTTTTATAGGTCTGAGTTAATTTGATGATCTCTTGCTTATGTAATTCTTTTAAGGTTTTCGGTTCAATGACGTTGACGCCACTACCAAACATCAGTAAAAAAGGTAAAATCATTCGCTGCTGTTTCGCATAAATTATTACGTCTACATACGTTTCTTTCACCTGGATTTCATCTTCTGTGTAATAATCATACAGTTTCCCTAACTCCTCTTTTTTGAATCGTAGATGAATTTTCTCTTCGCGTTTTTCTAGTATTTGGTCATTTGAATATTCGATAGGATCAAAGTCTGCTGAGTGAATCGCTAATTGACGAATTCTCGTTACTTTAAAATATCTAAAAGCCTCTCGATTCTCGCAATAAGAGTATATATACCAACTACCATTCATCAGCATTAATTCATAAGGATGGATCAGTCTATTTGTGTGATCTCCCTTGTTATCCACATAATCGATCAATATCTTTTTATTTTGTTTTAAAGCAAGATTGATCTGATTTATTTTTACTTTTGTTTCTGTTTCAATTTCCAGTCGATGCATCGTTGGCGAGTCGAAGGAAAACCGTTTTTTTGGTATCATTTTATGCTCTGTTTGTCTCTGTAGTTGCGTGATTTTTTCTTTGATAATAGCTTGATCGTCAAAAATGCCAAATAGGCCTTCTTGAACATTCAACGCGTTCAAAATCGCTTCTTTCTCTGATTCACTATAGGTATACGTTTTTAACTTGAAAGAGTTTATTAACGAAAAACCGCCATTACGGCCTGAATGAGAAATAATTGGAAATCCAGCCATTTCAATCGTTTCCATATCTCTAAAAATGGTTCTTTTGGTCACGTTAAAGCGCTGAGCCAACTGAGCGGTTGAGACAATTTCATTATCCAAAAGCAACACGATGATCGCTAAAATTCGTTCGATCTTTTTCATGATTTTCCTCCTTTCATCTCTAGAAGAAAAAAGACAAAACTTGCACTTTCGAGCTAGTTTTGTCAAAATAGTTCCTCATTTTATTCCCGATACTTGATTGCCAATCCTTTTAAGAAGTTTCGAGCATAACGATCACCACATTCTTTGTAGTTTCGGTGCCCTTCTTTTCTTAAAATTGCACTTAATTCACTTTCAGATGCATAGACGCCCGCAAGTCGCAATACATCCAACATATCATCACTTGTAAGTGTTAAAGCAATCTTTACTTTTTTTAGCAACACATTATTGACAGTACTTTGGTTTGTGATCAAAAAAGTCGGCTTAGGTGCTACACCATTTTTTACAGGTGGTTTGCCTCTTTTATATGTGATCAAACCGTTTAAAAAAGCTTCTAATGTCCGATTATCACAAACAGCATCCCGCGGAAGTTCATCTTCTTCATTCTGTTTTGTTAAAAGTACGCGTAACCCTTCTCTTGTAACTTCTAAGTCACCTAGTTTAAAAATTTTGATCATATCTGTATCTTTAATATCTAGTGCATAACGTAAACGAATCAATATATCGTTATTATTCATCTTTTTCCTCCAAAAAAACATCATTATTCATTAGTATAAAGCTTTCTTTCAGAGAATGCATCCATTTGTTCTATAATTTTATTTTATGTAGTATCTATTTCTTTATCTACGTTATTTTTAGTACTACATCTGCAACTCCTAATAATCCTCGTAAAAAATGATTTAATGAAAAAAGAAGGTGAATCAAAAGTAAAAATACTTTTCGAAAATCCCTTCTTTTTCCTCGGAGTTAAATACTTTTATTCCAACCTTCTTGTATTTTTTGAACAAGGTAAACTAACTAAACGCATTATCTCAAAATACCTATTACAAAACCGACGCAACCGAAGTATAAGGCAACTCTAAATCGGTCGCTACTGCTTGATTGGTCAGCACGCCGTTCATAGTATTAATACCTGATAGTAGTGCTGGATTTTGCTCTACGGCTTGAACAAAACCTTTGTTTGCTAGCTCTAGTACATACTGTAATGTCGCATTGGCTAAAGCAAATGTTGCGGTTTGAGGGACTGCTCCTGGCATGTTAGCAACTGCATAATGGATCACATCATGTTTAACATACGTTGGATGTTGGTGTGTAGTCACTTCATCGATTGTTTCAAAGATTCCACCCTGATCGATAGCAATATCGATGATCACGGAATGTTCTGGCATTGAAACGACCATTTCTTCTGTGACTAGTACTGGTGCTTTTCGTCCAGGGATCAAGACTGCTCCGATGACCAAATCAGCTTCTTTCACTGTTTCTTGAATATTGAAATGATTCGAAACGAGCGTTTTAACGGCTCCATTAAATTGATTATCGATAGCTTGTAATTTTTTGATATTTACATCTAGAATCGTGACATCTGCTCCTAATCCTAGAGCTATCTTCGCTGCATTACAGCCAGAAATCCCACCACCGATGATTGTTACTTTCCCTTTTTTTACTCCTGGAACACCACCTAATAAAATTCCTTTTCCTTCTGGGATTTTTTCTAAAAACTGAGCACCGATCTGAGTAGCTAATCGACCAGCAATCTCACTCATCGGGGCTAACAGCGGTAATTCTCCGTCAATGAGTTGAACACTTTCATAAGCAATCGCTCTCGTTTTTGTCTTCATTAATTCTTCAGCTAAAGACTTATTTGCTGCTAAATGAAGATACGTGAATAAGATCAACCCTTCTCTTAAATACTGATATTCTTCTTTTAAAGGTTCTTTTACTTTTAACACTAATTCTTGTGCCCACGCTTCTTTAGCAGACGCTACAATTGTTGCACCAACTGCAACATATGCTTCATCATGGATCGAAGCACCTAACCCCGCATTGGTTTCAATATATACTGAGTGACCATGCTTGATAAGATCCAAAACACCTGAAGCTGGTAGTGCTACTCGATTTTCGCCGTTTTTTATTTCTTTTGGAATACCTATTTTCATTTTTCAGGACCCTTTCTAGCTTTTTGCTTATCTTTTTAGATGATAGGCTATTTACTAAATTATAGTTTAATGAAAGTTTATCTGCAATATAAAGTGAAAAGTTTAACATTCTCTTTTATTTTTAATCTTCCAATCACTAAAAATACCTGAAATAAATCAAGAATCGATTTATTTCAGGTATTTTTTAAAGCGTCAATTTTTGAGTCTATTCACTATTTTTTATAAAAATAAAAGCAAGCTCTTAACGGAGAATAGTATTTAAGAATCCAAAAAAATGACTTATAGAATATATGGTATACGCGCTTAAACAAATTAACGTAAACAGGTAACTAGAAATACTGACTTTATTTAGAGACGATTTTTTTAATTGAAATAAAATAACAAACATACATATTACTTGAGCATATAATAAAAAATCTCTGATTAAGTTGTATTTAAATCCCAGAACAAGGCTAGTCACATCCAGCGTAATCACAACTAATATCATTAATCCAAATAGACGAAAACTTTTTTTAGCATTCGGTGTCAGCTGACTTGGACTAAGCGATCCATAAAGAACAATTATTGAAATATACGCAATATAAAATAAATTATTAAAAATAACCCCCACTTTTTCACTCCTCTAATCTTTGACTCTTTCAATCATAGTTTACCACATTCAATGACAAGTCAGGAGTGTTTTGACTCCATTTAAAACTGATTTTGAGCGTTGATTCACTATTTTTTTGTGATGAATAGTTATAAAAAAGTTAATAAGGTGATATTTTACCCTACATACAGATTTGTGCTAAAGCTAACATAGATATAAATAAACAGCTGGAACAGAAGCCTCCTTTCGGAATTAAGCTTCTGTTCCAGCCTTTTATAAACATTCGTTTAGATTATTTGACCATCACAGTAAAATTATCAATAACTAGATCATACGCACCACCTGTTGTATAAATACCAAATGTCGTATTTCCTGAGGCATCACCGACTATTTCTGCTTGATATTTTTTGGTTTTTCCATCTGCAAAGGTTTGTACGATTTCGCCAACTTTTTTAAGGTCTTGCAGTGTTTTATATTCTCCTGTCATTGATCCAGCAAAGAAACTATCTTTTCCATCGGTTTGATAATCAAAACTGATCGTGTATGTTTTTCCTGCTTCAAATTTTACATTTTGCGGTGTTGTTTGAAGCATTAATCCAGCGCCTTGCTTATGGGATTTTAAAGACCAATTGCCTGATAATACATCAGATACTTTATTTTCGTTCCAACCATATTGTGTATATGGTTCGTTTTTTTCTGATAAATGGATTCGTGGGTCTTCAACACCACCCGCTTGTCCTTTCACAAATGGGAATAATCCGATTGCTTGGGTATCTTCAAAGTCTTGTTTGATGATTGTTTTACTTGTTACATTGATTACATCTGTTTGTCGTTCAACTATGCGAATATCATCAAATTTCGTTTTGCCAGTTCCTGCTTCTGCTGCTAAAGTGAGGGTTACTTTTTTCGCGTTTTCTGGAACAACAAAATCGACTCTGACATTTTGCATGTATTGAGGATATTGACTGCTTGTATGATTAATATCTGCTTGAATATAATTTTGGACGACAGAATTAGAATATTCATTTGTGTGTTTTTTTCCATCAATATCTACAGTTACGCTTGCTTTGCGATTATGGGTCTCCGTATTAACGTATGCGCTGTATTTTCCTGCTTTTGGCAATGTTAATTCTTGTTTGATCGTCATCGCTTTTTTTCCAGCGTTTAAAACATAATCACCATTTGGATCTTTAAGAACTGCAGCGTCCCCTTGAACGACTTGCCAATTTTTAGACAACGTATCTTTCTCATTAAATCCTGGATCTTTGACTGGTGTTCCTGTCCCAAATTTTACTGATTCAGTAGTCGTTGGTTCAGCAATAATATATGGTGTTTTAGCCTCCACTTGCAGCGTTACTTGGTTGCCATTTAGATTCGCTGTCCCTTTGTCTTTTCTTCCTTGATCGGTTAATTCATAAACATGTAAATTGGTTTTTCCTTGTAACTTCTCTGGAATCGTCCAAGTTGTAGTGCCACCACGTTCATTCCAATGATATAACTTAAATTCATTATTGACTGTCCATGGTAATAAATACGTATCGCCTTTCAATACTTCCACATTATTTAATGTTATACGCTTTTGATCATTTATATCTTTTTTCGTCACAACTACCTTGTCACTAGCATTTGCCAATTTGATCGTACCGTATATTTGACCCTTTTCAGAGGTCGTTGTATCCCAGTTCGTGATTTGATAATGTTGTAAAAACTTCGTTGGAATATTGATTGCAAAGGTTTTGTCTTTATACGTATTAAAGTTTGTTTTACCAACCCAGCCTTCGTATGCTTCAAATTCTGTGCCGCCAAGCAATGGATTATCAGAAATGATCCATGTGTCTTTTTGATGATTACGGATAAAGCGGACAATATCACTGTTAAATCCTTTTGTTGCAGTTCCTCCATACGCTTTTTCAGCAGACCAGTGATTCCATATCGAATCATATTCTAGGGCGTTTGGAAATTCATTGGCCGTGATCCAGCCCAATCCATTGATTTCTTTCCCTAATTGTCGGCTTAGCCAACCAGCTTCGCCTTGATTTCCCCAGACATCTACGTAAATATAATCCAAGTTCGGTACATTTTGTTTCAGTTCTTTAAAACGTTCCAAGCGATTTCCACTGATCGTATCTGGTCGTTGTTTGATAAAATAAGACGGATCTAACCAATCCCAGCCTTTTTTTGTCGGATCGATCAAGTCTTCATTGAATGATTTTGCTTCTGGATAAGACTCCGTATCATTGACGTGTACACCAAAAATGGCATTGAGTTTATGACCTTCATCAATCAATGTGTTTAGCTCATTTTGACCCCCTTGGCGTTTTCCAACAGCACCGTAATCTGGATGAGCTGAATCGTGGCCTTCATTTTGATACCCTTTCAACAAGTTCATTTGTCCTAAGCCATCCGTCAAATTATAGACGCGTTTTGATTCATCCAACGTTACTGAAAATGGATTCGTCGCCTGGCTAGCAAAGTTGAAAGGAATTCGTTGATTGACTAATTCTGGGACTTTTTCTGCACCAACAGGGTTATTCATGATTGCTCGATAATTGATTGCTGCATCTTGCCAATCGACTTTACCATCCCCATTTAAATCTTTTGCAAATTTGATTTTCACCTCTGGTACTTCACCCGTCAAATAAGTATCAGGCGCATCAAAAGGACGATATGTCCAAGAACCGCTCCATATTGATGTTACATAACCAGACTTTGTTTCTTTGGTTTGTTTATAGATTCGATTATTATCACTGTTATCCACGCTTCCATCACCATAAGCATTGGTCCAAAAACTTGCAGCATACTCATCTGTATTTAAAAATCCGTACATGTACTGCTTGGTGCCAACTTCGTTTGATGTCGTTAGATTCTGGAAGGTATCTCCATTTTTATTTCCATTGTTTGCATTGGTTCCCGTATTCATAACGACACCAGAAAATGCTGCTCCTGAATCTGTACTATTTACAGAAAGTAATCCTTGATTTGCAATGGCTAGCGTATGGATTTTCGTTGTGCCTTCTTTGATGTCTGTTATCTTCATAGAAACTTCTTGACCATCAGATGCTGTAAACTGGACGTTGAATCTTAGTCCTAATGATGGAACCGTTACTTGATAAATTGCCTTATTTTGGCTTGTGGATTCTTTTGTCGCTGTTGCTTCATGTGGTTTTCCATCGACTAAGACTTGGCTGATTTTTTCTTGTTGCCCTTTAAAGATGATTTTGTTGTCTCTCGGATTTTCATAGCGAATCACTCTTGGAAACGTAGGGTCTAAAACAGCTGTGATATCAGTAGAGGAAATTTTGTCTCCACTTTCAATACTTCCGTCATCCGTAACCGTTACGGTGGCTTTTGCTTTCAAAGTGGTGCCAGAAACGGTGCCGGCTACATCAAAAGTGCCGACTTTTTGATAAGATTCTGGCGGAATACTATCCCACGTCACGTTTTCTTGTTTTTGATTACCTGTATTGTAGATTGCTTTAACAGTAGCAGGTAACATTGGAGCTATCCCTATTTTTGTATACATCTTGACTGGCGTTAATTCAGTAATTTCTGGTACTAACTCAGGAATACTACCGCTGTCACCATTTTTAAAATAGCGATAGCTGATTGTTTTTTGATCATACCAGGTTCTAAAACCAACTCGGCCTGCTGTTGTCGGAATTTTACTTCCATTCGCCAAAACTGGTTCTCCGTCATAAAATTGTGTGCCGTTTAACCAGATCGTGATCTTTGTCCCTACATAACGAACTTTTAAAACATATGTCGTATCGGCAGCTAATGTTGGGCCTGAGATTCCATCATTCCAGGAGGTCGGACTTTCAACAAGCCATTTGCCGTTTACATTATAGCCTACGAAAAGCCAGCTATCTTTTGAAGTGCCTCTAATAATGACACCTGTTCGACCTTCTCCTTGGCTAAATTTAAATGAGGTTTCTATTTCTCCATCTGCTTTTTGAGGTGAATCTAAATTGATCGATACTGCATTATTTCCAGCCTCCGTTTTGCGAGAACTATCTAAGACATTGTCTTTCAAACTCCTATTTGTCCCGCCAACCAAATCCTGCCAAGTGCCTAACGTTCCATTTTGAAAATCCGTCTGCCAATAGGTTGCCGCAGCTGCTGAATCAGCTGGAACCTGAGATTGTCTTTCACTGCCGCTCTCATCTTCATCTGCTAAAACACTCATCGGTGTCAGCACAGCCGTACATATCATCAAAGCAAATAAGCCGATCGATATCGTCCACATTTTCTTCATTTCATGGTCACTCTCCTCATATTTTTTGAATACGCTATCATTTTTATGCTAATCAAATTCCCTCCAAATCCTTAGTGATCAAAAACTAGAATGGGGTTAGAATCTATGTTTTTATCCTCATTCTAGTTTTTGTGCTGCTATTATTTTTTGTTTCTAAAAAACTCTATCGACTCAATTCACTATTTCTACCTTATCATGCCACGAACTCGCTGTTCTTTCTACGACTTCATTTAGTTGTTGAATATGTTCTTTTCCTTCTGTACGAAGCCACTTACGGCCTGCTTTTTCACCACTTTCAATGAACGGTGCCACGCCATTTTTCCATGTTGCCCGTCCACATAAGACACCATTGAATGTAGAACCCGCTTCTTTCGCAAATTCTAACGTGTCTTGGAACATTTTTGCTGTAACACCAGCGCTTAGAAAAATGAAGGGCAAATGCGTTGCATCACTTTGTTGTTTAAAATATGATAGTGCTTCCTTGCGAGAATAAACAGCCGGTTCCTTCCCAATTCCTTCAACATAATTCATATTTACAGGAACTTCTACTTTTAACACGTCTACTTTATACTCTGGTTTTGAAAATTCTCTCATCATCTTGATGACTTTTTCAGGTTTTATTTTTGCATATTCACTAGAAGATGCATCTGTAATTTGGGCATCGTACGAAACTAATTCTAAATAAAAGGGAATATCCTCAGCGAAACATTCGCTGCCCAAGCGTTCGATAAAAACATGTTTGAGATGATTGATTTCCATTGGTTCATTTGCATCATAATACAATAAAAATTTAATGGCATCGGCACCATTTTCAAGCAAGCGTACGACAGACCAATCTTCTAAAAGATCTGGCAATCGTCCTGGCGTCGAAGCGTCATACCCTGTTTTTTCGTATGCCAGTAATAAACCAGATTTTGCATCTCTAGCCTCAGCTGCGGGTATACCATATTCTGGATCTAATAAAATCGCTGAAGCAAATGGAGTCAATTCTTGAGAGACCATTGTTTTAAAATCAATGATATGCTGCTCAGTCGGTTCGACTCCTAAAGCATGGATCATTTTTTTCAAAGCACCGCGTTGGTCGATCGCCAATGCTTCAATGATGCCATTTTCTGTTGACAAACGATCCATCGCTGCTTTTTTAGTTGCTGTCATTTTTAACATTTATATCTCCTCGTTTTTTTATTTTAGTCCTGATAATCGTAAATTTTGACTCCCTTTACCACACGATTGACAGTACCTGTGGCTGAAGGAGTGTCTGGGGTATTACCCACATTTAATGCGCTATGGATAGCAATCGTTTGCGCCAATAAAATGTAAGGTAACACCAGATAAGCTTCAGGTAATGCTGTACCTTTGGAATATGTGAAGCGTCGACCAGAGAAATTAGCATTCGCCTCTGTATCCACTGTCACAATAGCTGCTGCAATAGTATCTGCTTTGATTTCTTCTGCAATATCCAGATCATATTTCCTTGTATAAGGATCATTTGCAACAAAGACAATCACAAGTGTTTTTTCATTGACGAAGGATTTTGGGCCATGTCTAAACCCAACGGATGAATCAAAAATAGTCGCGGTTTTTCCAGCAGTCAGTTCGAGAACTTTTAATTGCGCTTCTCTTGTTAAGCCAGCTAAACTACCTGAGCCAAGATAGGCTATCCGATCAATAGAGCCTGCCAATAGTTCTTCTATTTCAGATTCTCTTGTGATCACTTCTTCTCCCATTTGAATCGCAGTTTGGATAAACAATGCTTTTTCATCTTCACTGCTCGTATCAAAAATCAAGAGCGCACTTAACAGCATACACGTGAAACTACCCGTCATCGCAAATCCTAAATCATTAGATTTTTCAGGCATTAGTAAAAGTAAGTTTCTATTATCCTCTGCCGCTTCAAGAGCAAGTTGACCTTCTTTGGCACAGGTGATCGTAAGTTGATACAGATTTTTTACTAGCTGTTTTGCTAGTTTCACGGTTGCAACCGATTCTGGTGAATTACCGCTACGAGCAAAGGAAACTAAAATTATAGGTTCTTCTGTTTGTAAATAGTCATACGGATTAGAGACGATCGTTGTTGTTGGGATACTCTCAAAAATAAAATGTTCTTTATTCCCTTTATGATTTAAATAGGGCGTGATCGAATCGCCAACATACGCGGAAGTTCCTGCACCAGTAAAAATCACACGAATTTTTTCACCTTTTTCAGCTGCTATGATTGACGTAATAAATTGCTCTATTGTTTGGCGCTGATCATTATAATGATCAAATGCTTCTTGCCATAATGTCGGTTGCTGTTTTATTTCTCGGGTCGTGATCGAAGCACCTAGTTTTTCCAATGTTTCTTGGTTTTCTTTGAATAATTCCATGTTGTGTTCTACTCCTATCTATTCATCTTCTTCATCAAATGCATCTGACGCCAATAACTCATTGACTTTGACTGTATTTTCCTTTGCCTCCGATACAAAATCACTTTGACTGCCTAATAAACATGCATTAACAAAACTGATAACCATTGGTAAATTCATACCGGCATATAGTTCAAACGAGTCTCCATTCATTAGCTTTTTCGATAATATATTACAAGGTGTTCCACCTACTAAATCTGAAAAAACGATAAAGTGATCTAATGATCGTGTGATTTCTTCAAATTTAGTTAAAAACTCTTTTTCACCTTCTTCGGCTAGTAAAGGAACAGTATAAATATTGTGTTGTTCCCCCATGATCATCTCCGCACTGTCTTTTAGTGCTGTACAAAAGTTTCCATGACTAACTAATATTAAATTGTCCAAACTTAGTACCTCCCAACTATTTTGAAATGACTCCTAAAGCAGATAGCGCAACTGAAATGATCAATACGATAAAAATTGCTCTAGTCGACGTGATATTTTTTTTGCCAAGCAACCAATACACACCACCGACGATTGCAGCTGGTAACAAACGAGGCATGATCATATCCACATTATTTTGAACATTAATCGTTAAATCTCCAATGGATGGTGCCCAAGCAAAATGGACATTGATCATCGTGGCAACCAACGCTCCGACCATAAAAACACCCATGAGTGTTGCTGCATTGGTCATTGCTGTCAGCCTACTTTGCATTGTCGTTACAAGTGAAATTCCTTCTTTATACGCAAATGCCAATTGCTTCCAGCGAAATACCATAATGCCAATTTGTGCGGCCATCCAGATAAATGCACCTATCGGATTACCATTGACCGCCATGTTTGCCGCTAATGCGCCAAAGATAGTTGGTACTAACGCCCCAAAAATCGAATCTCCGATTGCAGCAAAGGGTCCCATCAAACCAACTTTGATCCCAGCAACTGATTCTTTTGCTGAAAATCCTTCTTTTTCTTCAATTGCCAAATCGATCCCTGTAATGATCGTATTTAAAAAGTTACTAGTATTAAAAAATTGTGCATGTGTACGCATCATTTCTTTTAATTCCGGTGTATCATCACCATACATTTTTCTTAATTGAGGTAAGATCGTGTATAAATAGCCCGAACCTTGCATTCTTTCATAGTTCCATCCTAACTGAAAAGTGAATAAACTTCTTTTATTGATTTGATTAAAGTCCTTTTTCGTTAATTTATAGTTAGATTTCGTCATCTTCGATCTCTCCTTCATCCGTTTCTTGTGAACGATCTTTTACGACAGCAGGTTGTGCGATTGATTTTTTATATTCATTTAAGGCTAACGCAAAACCGATCAGTGCAATCGCAAGCATTGGTAAATTAGTAAATGCTGGAGCAAAATCTTTTGCGACACCGGCAACTGCGCCACCTAATAATTGAATATTTCCAAATACAGTAGTTAAAAGTGCGGTCAATACAAATCCTAAAATCAAGTAAGCTAAATGTTTTTTTACCGGTAAGTATCTTAATAAAATTGCAAACCCGACAGCAGGTAAAACAGCCCCTGCAACTGATAAACCATCGCCTAACCATTTTAAATCTGTATTCAAATAGCCCACAACATTATCGACAAAACCTCCACCAAAACTAAGAGCAAAAAATACAGGCAACGCTCTTGAAAGCGCCCAAGGGACAGCGCCTAGTAAAAAATTCCGTTCAATCCCTTTATAATTCATTGCTTCAATATTACTATCTATTCTGTGCGCAAAGAATGTATTCGTAAAACGACCAAGAATATCCATTTGAATCATCAAACTAGCTACTGGTACTGCAATCGCAGCAATCGCTTGTTCTGGATTCATCCCTAATCCTACTGAAAAAGCTGTTGCTAACACTGTCCCTGAATTCGCATCGATTCTGGAAGCGCCACCAAATGTTCCTACACCTAAAATAGTCAATTGCATACTTCCGCCAATAATCAATCCTGCCGTTACATCCCCCATAACAAGTCCTGTCACCAACCCAGCAAAAACGGGTTGGCTAAACGCTGAATAAATTTGTAGTTCGTCTAAAATTTGATACCCTGCATAAAGCGTTAATAATAAAATTTGCCACCATTGAATTGCCATTGATATTCCTCCTAAATTTAAAAGTGCAGCGGGCTCGTTCTGGCTCGAATGGAAAATAGGAAAAATCGACTGAGACGCTTTTTGTCTCATTCTATTTTTATCTTTTTCCCGAGAGACTAGCCCGTAGAACTAGACAACATTAAAAGTGCAGCGGGCTCGTTCTGGCTCAAATGGAAAATAGGAAAAATCGACTGAGGTGCTTTTTGCCTCATTCTATTTTTATCTTTTTCCCGAGAGACTAGCCCGTAGAACTAGACAACATTAAAAGTGCAGCGGGCTCGTTCTGGCTCGAATGGAAAATAGGAAAAATCGACTGAGGTGCTTTTTGCCTCATTCTATTTTTATCTTTTTCCCGAAGAACCAGCTCAAGCGTTATCTTTATTTCAACAATCCCATAAAATCTTCTGATTTATCACTCGGTACCATTTGAGAAACCAATTTCACTCCTGCAGCATCTAATTTTTTAAAAGCTTCTACATCATTTTCCAATACATTGATCGACTTGCTAATTGCTTTTGAATGTTCACTTTGAGACATATTCCCAACGTTTATCTCTTTGATTGGGACACCTAATTCTACTAATTTTAATAACCGATCTGGTTTTTTAGCGATAATCAACAATCGTTGTGAATCATATTTTCCAGCTAAAATATTAGTAGCTGCTTTTTCTATCGGCAAAACACTTAGTTTTACACCAGCAGGCGTCGCTAATTTTAATCCACTTTTTTCAATCGCATTTTCTGAAACCTCATCATCCACAACCATAATACGACTAATATCGAGCTTCGTTGTCCAAAGATTTGCTACTTGTCCATGAATCAATCTTCCATCAATTCTTACTGCAATGATCCCCATCTTCCTCACTATCCTTCCTGTATTTCCTTATATTTTGGTTGTTTTTCAAACGTAACTTGTGAAGCCCACAATCCTTCTGTTTCAAAGATAACGATTTCATTTCTTCCTTTTTGCAAAACAGACGCTGGAACATACAACGACAATGTCGGACCTTCGTCCCAAAATCTCCCTAAGTTGAATCCATTGACGATCACTACCCCTTTACCAAACTCATGCAACTCAATAAATGTATCTCCTGGCTCTTCAACATCTAATTCATAGCGGTAAAACGCCGGTGTCCCTTCGATCCATTCTTTCTCGTAATCAATACGATCAAGCCTTGAAAAATCAATACTATATTGATCCCAAGCACAAATAAAATGTAAGTCTGACATGACGCCAGTGCGAATACCTTTTCGCTGTGTATTTGCCAATAACTTATGTCCGTAATTCACACGTCCCATATTTTCAACTAGAATATCCAGCTGATTTTGTTCTTTTTTCGGGTTGCAAATGATTTTTTCACCAATTTCATCTCGATACTGAGTAGCGATTTTCGTTTGATTCAAGAAGAATTGGATACGATCACTGGCATCGATCACACGATAAAATTCTTCATCTGATTGCTGTGGCTCTTTTGTTCGATACAGTAAATAGCCGTAATTTTGATTTAATTTTTCCATACTTTCAGGATATTTACTATGGTGATGTGTCGCGATTGATTCTACAACCGAAAACAGACTTACCTTTTCTTTTAAAGAAGCTATAGTTGGCTCTAAATCAGTTTTTCTAAGTGGTTCTGATTGTTCTATTTCAGGAAATAGTGTGTGGATTTTTCGTTGCACTGAGAAAAATTTTTCAGTTGGATTTCCTTGTTCATCTAAAAGTGCGTCATAATCATACGATGTGACCTGTGGTAAATCCTTACGTCCCCGTGCTGAGCAGCCATTCATAAATCCAAAATTAGTTCCTCCATGGAACATATATAGATTGATACTACCTAATTTTAAAACTTCTCCAACAGCTTCTGCTAATTCTTCTGGGTCTCTTCTAACGATTTCTTCACCCCAACGATTAAACCAACCATCCCAAAATTCCATACACATCAACGGCCATTTTTTCCCATGACGTTGGTGCAGGTTCCTTAGTTGAGCAAAATTTTCTTTTGCTTTTGAACCAAAATTACCAGTACTTACTATATCTTTTTCTAAAAGCATCCCAGCAGTCTGTGCTTGCTCCCAAGCTCCATCCGAGGTAAACAGTGGAACCGTGACATTATTTTTTATCATCAAATCGTAAAGCGCCAACAAATATGCTTTATCCTCACCATACGACCCATATTCGTTTTCCAGCTGCATCATAATCACAGGACCACCTTGATCAATTTGCAGTGGACTGATTTGTTTAAACAGTTCTTCATAATAACGAGCTACTTTTTCAATAAACTTCTGATCCGATGAACGTATCCGCATCTCTTGCTCATTCAACAACCATGCTGGCAATCCGCCAAACTCCCACTCTGCACAAATATAAGGCGATGGGCGCAAAATAACGAATAAGCCTAAACTTTGTGCTATACCTACGAATTTTTGAATATCTAATTGATTTGTAAAATCAACTGTCCCTTCTTGTGGCTCGTGTAAATTCCACGGAATATAGGTTTCAACCGTATTAAACCCTAATGCTTTCAAATTATAAAGCGAATGATACCACTCTTGCGGCCTAATTCTAAAATAATGTATAGCTCCTGACATGATTTTAAACGGCTTTCCGTCCAGTAAAAAATCCTCTTTCACTTCAAATGTATGCATTTCAGCCTCTCCTTTAAAACGCTTTCAGTTAATATATTAACATATTAACTTCTTTTCGTAGGATTTGTCAATAAATTTATTTTTAAATGTACAACATGAAAAATCATGGCTATTTTTTAGCATTTAACTTATTATATTAAGTAAGAGAAAAATGGAGGTGTAAAATGAAAATTCCAAAGTATCAACAAATCAAAAATGATTTATTAAATAAAATAAAATCTGGTGAGTTTGAACATGGGGATCGTTTTTATAGTGAAAACGAATTGATCAAATTATACAATGCTAGCTCTATCACAGTGATTAGAGCAATCCAAGAATTAGCATCAGAAGGATATCTGGTCCGTTATCAAGGAAAAGGGACGTATGTTTCTCGCTCTAGAAAAAGAAAATTAGTCGAATTTACCGATATCGAAATTTTTGCAGGTAAAACTGAAACAGTCAAAGTTGTTAGTATTGTAGAAGAAGCTGATCCAAGAATACTCAAAGAACTAAACTTAGACAAAGACCAAACATACAGACGAATCACTCGAGTTCGTAAAGTGGATAACGTCTCGTTTATTTTACATTTCACTTATATGCCAAATCAATTTATTAATCCAGACGTACAAGAATTGAGTTACTATGACTCTATTTATGAGCGTTTTAAAACAGAATTTGGTATTCATATGTATGATGAGCATGCAACAGAAACAAATGAAATTTTATTCCCTGCACCGAAAAAAGTAGCCAAACTTTTAGCTATTTCTGAGACTGAACCAGTCGTTTTCCAGAAAAAAAAGACGACCTTGCAAGATGGAACAATCGCAGAATACGTTGAAAGCTATAAAAAGTGGGACTATTATAAGATTGAATTTTCAACCTATACAATGTAACGATTATCATAGGCTAAAAACACACGAAAACAAAGATTCCCATTTCTTTTGTGTGTTTTTTCAATGAAAAAATGAAACCGTTTAATAAAAGAAATTATGCTAATAAAAATAGAAGGAGCTGTTTCAATTGATTCATTTGATTTGTCCAAATCCAGCTATCGATCGAACCCTTTTGGTAAAGAACTTTACTGCTGAACGCCCAAATCGACCTTATAAAGGGCAAGATTTTGCTGGTGGAAAAAGCTTTAACGTCGCTTATGCGATGGATTTTGAAGATGGTTCTGTTCCTTATTGTATTCATACGATTTTAGGCGGAAGAAATGGGGACTATCTAAACGAGCTTGCTTCAAAAAGAAATATTCAGTTAGAAATAACCGAAGTAGAGATCAATACACGCTTTTGTACTATCATTGTAGATACAACAAACACTACAATTTATCCCCTCTATGAAAATAGTTTCGTATTAGATGAACATTTGTTAAACAAATTCACCCAACAATTATTGAATTCTGTTCAGCCAGAAGATACGGTCGTTTTTTCAGGCTCTCTAATGAAGGGCATGCCAAATGATTATATTGCACAGATAAAAGAGCAATTAAAGGGGCAAGACATTCGATTTTTCATCGATACTAGTGGTCAAGCTCTAGTTGAAGCTTATAAAGGAAATCCTGAAGTAATCAAAATCAATGATGAAGAATTAAGTGATTTAGTTCCTGACTACACTTTTGACAGATTGCAAGATTATGCTCATTTTCTAAAATCTGAAGCAGCAGCTACTATTCCTTATTTCATTGTCACACTTGGTGAAAAAGGTGTTATTGCAAAATTAAATCAACAAGTTTATCATCTTTGCGTTCCGCCTGTACAAGCTAAAAATCCAATTGCCTGCGGTGATTTCTTTTTAGGTGGATTGGTCAAATATTTAACGTTAGGACAACTAGATGCTGTTGATGTCTTAAAAAAAGCAGTCAGCTATTCGACCGCTAATGTGCTGAACTGGTTTCCTGAAATGAAACAAGCCGATATCGAGCGAATCGAACAAGAAATAATCATCACCCCCTTATAAAAGAATAAATAAACGAATTCCTCTTGACCTGATACGCGTTTCATACTTTATAGTGAAAAAAAGACTGGAGGAATCGTTTATGATAAATGGGATGCTTGAATTGACTGATGATTTAGGACTTGATTATTACTTTGTTTCTTTAGCAACTGAACATGAAATACTTGTCATTCGCAGCTTGAATAACTATTGCAAACCAATCAATAAAACTGTAAAATTGGCTGAAATAGAAAGATTGACGTTTGGAGAAGAAGACACACTTGATTTTATTTGCTTTGATTATAAGGAAGAACATTATCACTTTCTTGATTATGGGAATCATCTGATGCCTTTTTTAAGTCATATACTTCGACCTTTGGACGTTAGTTATTAGGTGTGAAAGGAGTCACTTATGGCAAATATTCGTGATATTGCCAAGTTATCAGGCTATTCGGTCACTACTGTTTCTCGTGTTTTGAATAATCATCCTTATGTATCTGAGGAAAAACGAACAAAGATCTTAAAAATCATGCAAGAACTTGATTATATACCCAATGCTAAAGCGCGTGATTTGAGTAGTGGAAAATCAAAACATATTGCCGTCATGATTCCTTATGCCAATCATCCTTATTCTGACAAAATCGTCAGTGGTATTTTGAATGCTGCTTTTAAGGATGGCTATAAAGTAACCTTGCTGCCAACTAATTATGATCCTACTATTGAGATGAATTATTTAAATGCATTAGCAGCAAAAGCTTGGGATGGCATGATCATTACCTCAAAAAAAGTTTCATTTGAGGTGATCGTCCGTTATCTTAAATATGCACCGATCGTTTGTTGTGAAAATACTGGTGATTTTCCTATATCTTGCGTTTCGATCAAACGTGAAGAATCCTATATCGATCTGTTTACCAGTTTGAAAAAACAAGGGTATCATAACATTGGCTTAACCGTCGGACGAACTGAAAAAGAAAGTGCTAGCACAGGATTGGTTCTACAAGCCTACAATTCCATCATCGGCTTATCAGATCCGTCTATGATTGTTAGAGACTGCCGTACATACGAAGATGGTATTCAAGCTGGCATTCATTTTGCAACGTTAAAGAATCTTGAAGTGATCGTGACCAATGGCGATGATGTAGCTGCTGGTATTTTGCAGCATATTTCTTTAGCGCAGGTCAGCGTGATTGGGGAAGAAAATTTACTCTCTAGTAGACTGCTCAATTTTTCTACCATTGATCATCATATCGATCAGTGCGGTGAAGCAGCTTTCCAGCTTTTATGGGAAAAAGAAAGTAGAACTGTGTCTATCCCTTATACATTTATTGAACGAAGATAAGTTTATCAAGCTTTGTCACTATTCTTTTCTCTTAAATCAAAAGGGACTGTATTCTACAACTGTTGATACGTTGTAGAGTACAGTCCTCTTTCGCTTATCTCTTATGATAAGTCAATGCTTGTTCAATACAAAAAACCAATTCATTGATGGGTAATTCTTTTTCAGGATCAAGTACAATTGCCCGATTTTTAGAAAACTCGAAAACATCATGAAATAATGCTCTAAATTCCTCCACCAATGTTGTTTGACATTGAAAGAAGAGGGCAATTTTTTCATCCCCAAAACGATCGATACGAATGGGACTACCAGATTTGCTGCTTTTTGTTGCATAGGATGGCTGATTCCACTTTAAACTTTCTTCCAACTCACCAACAATCGTCAAACTCGCTGCAGTATCAAAAATTAATTCTCGAAGTGCAAGTAATGGTTTTCGGTAACGTTCAGGATACTGTTCAAAAACTGTCACTACCTCATCTGCCATTTCTTTCATTATATCCCTCTTTTTATTTTATAGAGATCCATCATTCTTAGTGATCAGCTACACATTTATTTGGTAACTATAAAGTAACATAGAAATGCTGACATCTTTGAGTCATCATTTATTCTTTTAAAAGAAATTACATATCAGCTGAGGTGAAAACATCCGATACATCATCATCTTCTTCTAATTTATCAATCAAAATTTGCAGTTGCTCTTGTTGATCTTCATTTAGCTCTACCAATGTTTGCGGCACCATCGTCAATTCAGCTTGTGCCAATGTATAGCCGTCTTTTTCTAAGGTATCTCTAACTGTGGTAAAATCTTCTGGTGCTGTATAAATTTCAAATACTTCTGTCGATGTTTCCAAATCTTCTGCTCCTGCTTCCAGTATATTTTCAAACATCGTCTCTTCATCAACAGAAAGATTTGAGCGCTCGATCGCAATGTAGCCTTTACGATCGAACATATAGCTAACTGAACCTGTTTCGCCTAAAGAACCGCCATTTCTAGTAAAAGCAACTCGGACATTCGTTGCTGTACGGTTACGATTATCTGTCAAAGCATAAACTAAAATCGCAACACCCGCTGGTCCATATCCTTCATACGTAATTTCATCATAATGTTCAGTTTCACCTGCGCTACTGGCTTTTTTAATTGCACGATCGATATTATCATTGGGCATATTCGCCGCTTTTGCTTTGTCCATTACAAGCCTTAATGCCGCATTTGTTGCAGGATCAGTCCCGCCAGATTTAGCTGCTACGTAAATTTCCCTTGATAATTTTTGAAAAATCTTTCCCCGTTTTGCATCTTGTGCATTTTTTCTACCTTGAATATTTTTCCACTTGCTATGACCTGCCATTGATTATTCCTCCTATTCTAAAAGCTGAAAGAGCTTGCTCAGCCTTGACAGGAAAATAGGAAAAAATAACTGAGACGTTCTCTGGCTCATTTATTTTTTATTTTTTTCCCGAAAGGCTAGCTCTTGAAGCTAGATAACACAAAAGCTGAACAGACTCATTCAACCTTGACAGAAAAATAGGAAAAATTGAGTAGGACGTTCCTTGTCTCGCTCCATTTTTATTTTTTTCCGAAAGGTTAGTCTGCGAAGCTAGATAACACTATCGCTGAATGATCCTACAACGTTCGTTTACCTTCTATTTTACTATGCTTGTAAATAGTTGCAACCTTTACTCTTGATCCATCCGTTTGCTATACTAATAATCAGACAGTATTCCATTGAAAAGAGGTAAAATTGTGAGCATATTTTTAAAGAAACTCCAAAAACATCAAGACAAACTCAGCCGGCTAGAAAAACAAGTTTTAGCTTATATTATTGAACATCCAGAAGAAATTGCTCAAAGTCGTATTGACGAGATCGCCAAAAAAATATATGTTTCAACTGCAACAATTAGCCGAACAAGTAAAGCATTGGGCTATAGTGGTTTTCAAGAGTTCAAATATACGTTAATCCATCATTTAGAAGAAGAACAGCGACCAGCCTATCAACCTTCAGCTAATTTCACTCAACTAGCTGAACGTGTCCAAAATGAAATCAGCGAAACCTTACAATTAGTGAATCAAGAATACCTCGACGCAGGTGCAATGCTGCTTGCGAATAGTCAGCGAGTAGAATTTTTTGGTGTAGGCAGCTCTTATTCCTGCTGTTTTGAAGCTGCACGTAAGTTGACTTTTGCTGGTAGAATTGCTAACGCGCGAGAAGACTGGGATGAATTGAGAATCGTTGCCAAACATTTAACAACAACAGATGTTGCGATTCTTGTCAGCTATAGCGGTGAAACGAATCTCCCCTTAGAGTACGTTGCGATTTTAAAAGAAAAAAAAGTACCCATCATCGCAATCGTTGGTTCTGCCAATAGTCCTCTTGAAGAATTAGCTACATTGGTCTTTCATGTCAAAGTTACGAACGGTTATTATGGTGATATCGACATGAGCTCTCGAATTCCGATGCATCTTGTTTTAGAACTGTTGATTCTTCATTATATCGAAACTTATGTAGAAAAATGAAACAGCATACATTTTTTGTAAATCCTTTCTACTTTTTTGAAAGCGCTTGTTTTTTAATTTTTCCCCACGTACACTGGAGCTACTATAAAAGAAAATATTTATTTTTCTTATCTAAAGGGGGAATACTACTGTGAAAAAGAAATTTAGTTTTTGGGAATTTTTTCAAGGTATTGGAAAAACATTTATGTTACCTGTAGCCTTGCTCGCTTTTATGGGATTGATTTTAGGCATCGGCAGCTCGTTTTCTAGTCCAACGACAATTGAACTATTGCCATTTTTAGACCAGCCTTGGTTACAAGTGATTTTTCGCTTTATGTCTACCGTTGGCGGATTCGCTTTTACCTACTTGCCATTATTATTTGCAATGGCCATTCCATTAGGCTTGGCCCGTAATGAAAAAGGAGTTGCAGCTTTTTCTGGTTTTGTCGGTTATGTTGTCATGAACTTATCCATTAATTTTTATTTGACTGAGACAGGCAAATTGGCAGAGCCAGACCACCTCCGTGAAGCAGGACAAGGAATGGTTTTAGGAATACAATCGATAGAAATGGGCGTTCTCGGCGGTATTATTGTTGGAATCATCGTGTACTTGCTGCATAGTAAATTCTATACGATACAATTACCAGATGCTTTTGCTTTTTTTGGTGGAGCACGGTTTATTCCAATCATCACCACACTTGTCATGGCGATCGTGGGGATTTTAGTCCCAATTATTTGGCCACTATTCGCACTTGGAATCAATAGCGTGGGCTTTATGATTCAAAAAGCAGGAATTTTTGGTCCATTTTTATTTGGCGCAGGTGAGCGTTTGTTATTACCTTTTGGTTTGCATCATATTTTGGTTTCAATGATTCGCTTTACTGAAGCTGGTGGGACACAAATCGTGGATGGTCAAAGTATATCTGGTGCCTTAAATATCTTTTATGCACAACTTCAAAGTGGTTCACCCATCAGTCCAGCTGCAACAGCCTTCTTGTCACAAGGAAAAATGCCAACGTTTATGTTTGGTCTCCCAGCTGCAGCTTTAGCAATGTATCAAACAGCATTGCCTCAAAATCGGCATAAAATTAAGGGTTTATTGATTTCTGGAGTCATTGCTACTTTTGTCACAGGTATTACAGAACCAATCGAATTTTTATTCTTATTTATTGCCCCTGTATTATACGGATTTCATGTGATCATGACAGGATTGGGCTTTATGATCATGGCGCTGCTTCAAGTTGTGATTGGCAATACAGATGGTGGTGTATTAGACTTTTTAATTTTTGGTGTCTTACAAGGAACGTATACAAAGTGGTTTTTCGTTGTGATCGTTGGTGCCATCTGGTTTGCGTTGTATTATGTTGTATTCAAATTTGCGATTCAAAAATTCAACTTAAAAACCCCTGGTCGAGAACTCGTCACTGAAAATGTTTCTGAAACAGAACGAACGTATAAGAAAAAAGGAAACTACAATGGTCCACTGATTCTTGATGCTTTAGGCGGGACTACAAATATCGTTTCGCTAGATAACTGTATCACACGACTACGTTTAGTTGTAGACGATATGAGCGTTGTAGATGAACAAGAACTGAAAAATCAAGGAGCTATCGGCGTTATTAAATTAGATTCAACTAATCTTCAAGTTATTATTGGGACTCAGGTCGCGACTGTAAAAAATGAACTAGAAAGTTTGATGGAATAGGACGTAAACAGATGAAAGATAAAATTGATTTTGATAAAATTATTGATCGAAAAGGCACTTTTTGTACACAATGGGATTATATCGCTGACCGCTTTGGTGAAGCTGATTTGCTTCCCTTTACTGTCTCTGATACTGATTTTGCTGTCCCTGACGAGATTTTAGAGACTCTTCAACATCGTTTGAGTCACCCCGTTTTCGGCTATACTCGCTGGAATCATAATCCCTTTAAAGAAAGTATTCAACAGTGGTATCGCAAACGTTTTGATTATAAGCTGAATAGTGATTGGATCGTTTATAGTCCTTCTGTCATCTATTCGATTTCTAAACTAATTGAATTGAAGTCGACAATCGGGGATCAGATTATTGTTCAAACCCCTGCTTACGATGCTTTTTTTAAACTGATCGATGCACAAAATCGAACGTTGATTGAAACAAAACTTCTCTACCAAAATAACCAATATACTATAGATTTTAACGACTTAGAGCTAAAACTAAAACACCCAGACAGCCGAATTTTTTTATTGTGTAGTCCCCATAACCCGACTGGCCGGGTTTGGACGCAAGATGAACTGACACAACTCATCTATCTTTGCGACAAACATAAGGTCTTCCTAATTTCAGATGAAATTCATATGGATATTTTGCGAAATACTGAGCAGCACTCTCCTATTTTTAAGTACGCAGTAAATCCAAACAATTTTGCTTTATGTACCTCAGCAAGCAAAACATTCAATACTCCTGGTCTAGTGGCTTCTTATCTGATGATTCCAGATATTGCTTTGCGGGAACGTTTTTTGACACTACTAAAAAACCGCGATGGCCTTTCATCTACCAGTATTTTGGGAATGGTAAGCACAATCACAGCTTACACTCAATGTGACTATTGGCTAGATCAGTTAAATCATTATCTAGATCAAAATGTCCAGTTGGCAGAAGACTTCATCCAAGAACATTTACCTGAACTAACCGTTGTGTCCGCCCAAGCCACGTACTTACTTTGGATCGATTGTTCTAACTTGTCTTTTTCAATGGAGGAAATTCAAAACGCTCTTGTAACACATGGAAAAGTCGCTATTATGAGTGGAGCGACCTATGGTGAAGCAGGTGCCTCATTCCTACGTTTAAATATTGGCTGCTCCAAAGAAAAATTACTTGAAGGGTTACAACGGCTTAAAAAAAGTATTGTATACTTAAAAACAATATAAAAAAGCAAGGTAAATCAACATTTTTCAACAGTTGCCTTACCTTGCTTTTTTATTTAATCAATCATTTCAAAACGAACCTCAACACCACGTAATACAAACAGTCCACCGTCTTTAAATGGCACCGTACATTCTTCTTGAGTTCCACTTAATAGTTGAATATTAATGCATTCTGTATCTGGAAAAATACGATAAGCTAGCATCCCCAAGCTAGGAATCGTTGCAGTATCTCTAGTCTTGCTTTTATTAATAGCGATAATCTCCATAATCAATCACTCCTCGTCTTATTATAGAATGAATTCTTTTAAATTCCACTATGTTCTACATAAGAGTTTTTTCATTTGACGATAATAATGGTATTTTATCTTCTAGTACCTCTTATCCATCAATTTTTTTTCAGCTCCTAATAATATAAAAAAAGCAAGACTCCGCTCAACAAAGTCTTACTTCCGTTATTTTTTCCTCATTTTTTTAATACCAATCACAAGTAAACACAAAACAATTGCCGTCAGAGCTCCGATAGAATCTAACATCACATCCTGAAATAGTGGTGTCCGTCCTCCTGTCAGCATTTGATGGTATTCATCTAAACCAGCGTATCCCGTAGCCGTAAGCCACGCCACAATACCAATCAAAAGCGGTTGTTTGATTTTCATATTCAATCCAATGAACCAACTACCGCCTAACAAAAAATACGTCCCAAAATGAGCGCCCTTACGAATGAAGAACTCTACAAATTTTGAATATCCTCTCGCTTGAATACTTATTTCACTACCAGCATAGTTAAATGAAATTCCTTTTAACTGTTCTTTAAATGGATGATTGCTGAATAGCTTATCTATTAGGCCCACTTGAGATTGTTGTTCATAGGTTTGAGAAGAACTATAAAATAAAATAGCCATGATCAAAAAAGCTAGAAATATATATGAATTACTATTTTTTAACTGTTTTTTCAATTTGTCACCTCGTTTCAGATACTATTATTATAATTGTTTTTTTTAATAAAATAAACAAGCACTCAATCTTTTTTTCTTATGATATACTAGAAGAAATAGATTTAAGAAAGAAGGAATCAGATATGACGTATTCACTTGTTTGGGATTTAGATAGCATTTTTCCTGGGGGCAGCCACTCCGTACAATTGGAACAAAGATTAACAGAATTGAAAGAGCAAAGTCATACCTATCACCAATTGATCGAACAATGGACACCAGGAAATGATGCTGACTATCAAGAATTACAACAAATTTTAGCTTTACAGGGAAAAATTTCTGATGGTTTTTCTCAATGTAACAGCTTTATCACAGCTCTATCATCCGCTGACACAAAAGATAAAAAAGCTAAAATCTTATCTGGTGATTTGTTTTCATTATTACCTGCAATTCAACTAGCAGAAACAATTTTTACAAAAAAATTGACAGAAATTTCTGATGAACATTGGGAAATCTTGACAACTTTACCTGTCTTTGAAAATATTGCATTTCGTTTAAATGAAATTCGTCGTGACGGTAAGCAACTCTTATCCGAGCAGGAAGAAAACATTATCAACACATTATCTTTAGATGGGCTTAATGCTTGGAGTAGCCATTATGATACGATTGTGGCTAGCATTTCGATTCCATTTAAAGAAGGAGATCAGACACTATCACTTTCAGCTGGACAAGCTTTCAATCGGATGATGAGTGATCCTAACACAGATGTTCGTGCAAAGCTATTCAAAGAATGGGAAAAAGCTTGGAATGAAAAAGCCCCATTACTAGCAGATACGTTGAATCATTTGGATGGCTTCCGTTTGAGTGAATACAAATTGCATGGTGTCACAGATTTCTTAGAAAAACCACTAAACTATAACCGCATGCAAAAAGAAACTCTAGACGTGATGTGGGCAACGATTCAAAAAAATAAAAAACCTTTTATCGATTTCTTGACTCGTAAAGCGCAATTATTTGGAAAAGAAAAAATGGATTGGCAAGACCAAGATGCTCCGATTATTTTAGGAGACTTAGAAGAAAAAGCATATAGTTTTGACGAGGCAGCCGAGTTTATTCTGAAAAATTTCGAAAAATTCAGTCCTAAAATGGCAACATTCGCGAAAGGTGCTTTTGAAAAAAGTTGGATCGAGGCAGAAGATCGCCCAGGTAAACGCCCAGGCGGCTATTGTACAGAACTTCCTGAAACGAAAGAATCAAGAATTTTCATGACATTTGGAAATTCAATCAACGAAGTCGCAACATTGGCTCATGAATTGGGTCATGCATTCCATAGCAGCGTGATGTGGGATCTTCCTGCACTTGATCGGGAATACGCAATGAACGTCGCAGAAACGGCTAGTACATTCGCAGAATTGATTGTTGCAGATGCAACGCTTAAAGAAGCGAAGTCACCTGAAGAAAAAATCAATTTATTAGACACCAAGATGCAAAATGCAATTGCAATGTTTATGAATATCCACTCTCGTTTTATTTTTGAAAATAGCTTTTATGAAGCGCGCCAAAAAGGATTGCTTAGTGAAGATGAAATAACAGAATTGATGCTTGACGCTCAAAAAGAAAGTTATCAAGATAGTTTAGGAACTTATCATCCTCATTTTTGGGCAAGTAAATTGCATTTCTTTATTGACGATGTGCCGTTTTATAATTTCCCGTACACATTCGGCTATTTGTTCAGTATGGGAATTTACGCTTATGCTAATAAACAAGGCAGTGATTTTGAGGATCAATATATTGCCTTACTTCGAGATACTGCATCTATGACTTCAGAAGACTTGGCTAAAAAACATCTTAATGTCGATTTAACCAAACCTGATTTCTGGCAAGCAGGGATCGATCAAGTGATCAAAGATGTGAATGAGTTTATGGAACTAACGGAAGAGTATATTAAATAGTATTAAGAAGCTTCAACGCATTTTTTGTTGAAGCTTCTTTTTAAATTACATACAAAAAAAGAATCAGACAATTGTCTGATTCTTTAAATTATTAAGATAAACTTGATTACATACGTACAGCAAAACTTGGTGTAAATGAGCCAACATTGCTGTATTCAACGCCTGTACTTTCGTTACCAGCGTGAATATAACCGCCGCCACCTGTAGCGATCGCTACATGGTAAGAAGCACCTGGGCTACCCCAGAAGTATAAATCTCCAGCTTGCGCTTCTCCTACAGAGATGCGTGTACCAGCACTTTCTTGTGCAACTGTATAGCCACCGACATTACGGCCAGATGATTGCATGAATGAGTAGTATACTAAACCAGAACAGTCAAAACTATTTGGTCCTTTAGCACCCCAAACATATGGTTTACCAACTTGTGCTGCTGCAATAGCAATCGCAGAACCGCCAGTTGGTGGTGTTGGTGTTGGTGTTGGTGTTTTATCTTCTTCCTTTGGAGCTGGTGGTGGTGTAACTGCTCCGCCACCACCATTATTAACAGGAGGTGTTACAACTCCTGAATTATTATTTTCTGTTGAGTTATTTGTTGGTTCTTCAGTAGATGAAGCAGTTGTACTTGGTGCTGTTGCTTTAGTTGCTGCAGCTTCTTCAGCAGCTTTTTTAGCATTCGCTGCTACTACTTTTTCTTGTTCAGCAATACGTGCTTGTTCTGCGATTGCTGCTTCTTTTTCTTGTACTAGTCCAGCTTTTTGATCTTCTGCAGTTGCTCTTTCAGCAGCTAATGTTGTTTGTAATACATTCAAATCTGCTTCTGCTTTAACAAGATCGCCTTTTTGAGCTTCAAGTTCTACTTGGTTATCTTGTAGTTCTTGTAATTTTTCTTCATTTTCAGTTTTCTTTGTTTCAACTGTTTTTTTGTCTTCTTGTTGTTGTTTTACTAAACTATTGTTTGCTTTAACAATAGTAGACATTGCTGTTATACGAGTAATAGCATCAGAAACTGATTTTGAGTTCAACAATGTATCCATGTAGCTAGTGCTGTTCCCGTTCACTTGTACATCACGTGCTTGATTTTTGATAGCAACTTCGCGTTTGTCGATACGTTTTGTTAATTGCGTAATTTCTTTTTCTAAGTTAGTAGATGTTTTTCTTAATTTGTTTTGTTGTGCTAGCAATGTTCCTGCTTTTTCGTTAATAGAAGCTACTTGATCTTGTACTGCAGCCACTTGGCTTTGAGCGTCAGCTTCTTGAGATTTCAATCCTGAAATTTTTTGGTCTTTTTGTTGAATTTTAGAGTCCACTTCGTCTGCTAATGTGATTGCTGGAAAAGCTACAGATGTAAGGGCTAATGAGCAAGTCATTAGTAATGGTAATATACTTTTTTTCAAAATTCATTCCTCCGACTTTTACTATTAATAAATTCATTGTTTGAGTAATTTTCATTCTTATTATTGACAACGAAACCATTGTAGCATAATCACATGTCATACATATAAAAATAATGTTACAGGAGTATTTCATTTTTGAAAGTTGAATATGACATTTGATATATTGTCATATTAACTGACTAAAAATATATGGATTACAGCTTTTATATTCTTTTATGTTGACTACTATGTCATAAACAAAAAAAACGCCGTACGCTGTACAAAGTCGTTTATTGCTTTAATACAAAAAACTCCCATTAGCAATATCAATCGTCTTTGCTAATGGGAATTTTACTTTCATTTAAACTATATTACTATCCTGGAAAACGCCATACAACAGCTCTAAAGTTTGCTGCATAGGGACTTGGAGTCCAGCCTGTAGTTGTTGACACATAACCAGAACCTGCTGGATTATTGGATTCAACGATCTGGACTGAACTACCGTTGACTCCCACGACTAGAACAGTATGAACACCATCTAACCAAGCATCTGGACTAAGAGAGTTTTCGTATTGAACGACATCTCCAACCTGAACATCAGACCAAGAGACTTGAACTGCTCCTGATTGAGTATATCCGCTATGTGGACCTCCTGGTGAGAATCTAACACCTGCTGCATTTAGCCAATTTTGCACGGCTACAATACACTCACCACTTTGTCCCCAACCTGTTGGATTTGTTTGACCAACAGAATTCAAAGCGATTTGCGCTGCTCTTTTCTTCGCTTCAGACACACCACCAGTACCGATACTGCTACCACCGCCATTATTACCGTTGTTTTTTCCTGGTGTTGGCGCCGCAGCTGTTCTACTTGTTGTGCCATTTTCTTCTACAAGATTGGTTTGTGTAAGACCTGGATTTGCAGCTTGTGCTTCAGCAAGTTCCTTAGCAGCTTGTGCTTCGGCTTTTCTTTGTGCTTCGGCTTGTTTTACTTGCTTCGCTTGTTCTTGTTCTAATTTCTTTTGTGCTGCTGCTTTTTGTTCAACATACTCAGACTTTTTGTTTTCTTCTGTTGAGCGTTGTGCTTGTAACTCATTTTTAGCAATTTCTTGTTCAAGTTTCAATGTATCTAAAGAAGCTTGTTTATCTGCTAATTCTTTTGTAGAAGTCTCTAATACAGAGATTTGCGACTCCACTGTCTTTGTCTTTTTTTCTACATCTTCTTTATCAGAAGTTTGTTGTGCTAATAGATCATTGTTCGCACTAACGAGTGCTGTAATGCCTTGTACTCTGCTGATTGCATCAGAAATAGACTCAGAATTGACGATCACATCTAAGTAGCTAGTACTTGTTCCACTTACTTGAACATCACGAGCTTGATTACGCATTTGAACTTCTCTTTTTTGAATACGAACATTCAAATCAGAAATCTCACCATATAATTTCGTGATTTCTTCTTTAAGTGCTTTTTTCTTGGCCGTTAATTCATCAATTTTAGTCGCTGTAGTCAGCATATCTGATTCGATTGTTGCTAATTTAGTTGCAGCTTCTGATTCTTTTGTTTTTAGCCCATCGATGATTGCATCTTGCTTTTCGATCTTTGTATCATAGTCATCGGCAACTGCAGCCATCGGCAACACAGCTGAAGTAAGTGTGATTGAGCAAACCATCAATGCTGATAATATATTTTTTTTCACTCTTTATTCCTCCGGATTTACTTTATACATTTATAATTTATGTGTACTATTTCGGTTTTATGTTTCTTGACAACAATCTCATTGTATCATAGCAGTATGACATACAGATAAACAGTATATTACAAAATTGTTTCATGCAACATAATTAAATAACGTTTGATATTATTCAACACACTAGAAATTCATAATGTTAAATAACGATTTTTCGCAACATCCCCAAATTCAAAAAAAGAAAAAGACTACTCGTTAGCGAATAATCTTTTTAGTGGATAGGAAAAAATAACAAATATCAACATATTAAAAAGCAACGTTGGACCTAAAACCTTCGTGATAAATAATAATGGTGCAACATTTGATATATGAAAAATAATTTGGAGTCCCATTGCAATCAATTCATACGTAGTTACAAAAATAATCATACCAAAAAATGCTGTTAGCAGATTTGTGTGAACCACTCGTTGGAATCGGTACATCATCATAACTGTTGCCGTCAGTGCAACAGTATAAATACCAATGATCCCGATATAATAACTGTCGCAAATCATCCCCAAGATAATCGCCGTAATTAGTAAATAACGTCTAGACAGATTAGGGACTGCCATCAAAAAAGCCAGCAACAGGAAATGAGCATTTGGAAAATAAACATTATCAGTTACATTCCGCGCAGCTTGAGTCAATTGACCATCGATCAGCATCAGTACAAAGAAAACTACTGGCGCATAGTATTTAACATTTTCTTTTCGGATCACTTGCATCTTACTCCCCCGCTCCAGCTAGTCTCTTAATGATCGTTACAACGGGGATATTATACATTTCAGCATAAGGCTTAACATAAACTTCACGATCTAAACCAAAACTGTCTGGTTTCACTTTTTGAACCACACCAACTGGTAAATTCGCTGGAGAATTTTGACCTAGCCCAGATGTTTGAACAACATCACCTTCTTTGATCTCCATATCTCCTACTAACTGGCTGATGATCAATGTATTATCTTTATCATTGTAATTTTTCAAAAGGCCATATGAATCTCCATTTTCAGAATTGACTTTAACTGGGAAATGGTTAGAATTTTGATTTTTAGATGTTAATAGTTCTACTTTAGAAGACGTCGCATTCACTTCAACCACCCGACCAATCAACCCTTTTTGGGCTAAAACTGCCATATTTGGTTTGATACCGTCATTTGAACCTCGGTCAACAACTAATAAATCTTGCCACATATCCGGTGAACGAGTAATAACTGTTGCTGTTACTTTTTCATAATTCCCCAATGTTTCGTTTAATTCTAATTCTTTTTTTAATGTTTCGTTTTCTTTTTTTAAGTTATCATTTTGGATAGAAAGTTCACCATATCCATCGATTCTTTCTTTTAAGCGTTCATTTTCGTCATAGGTCTTAAAAAGTGTGCTGATTGATGATACTCCGCTTCCGATGACTTTACCTGGAAATGAAATCACTTTGTCAACAAACCCTACGCTATCGTTGACTGCTGATTGACCAAGATTGGCTTTTCCGCTGTTTGCTCTGTGAGCTGCAGTCAAACTAATGATCGTAACCACGATAATCACTACGATCAGCGTGATAATTATATTTTTATTTGGATTAAATTTTTTCACATCGACACCCCGAATAATCTTTAGACTGATAGCAATAATTTTACCACTAATTAGAGGCAAACAAAAGAGCTGTGGTGCGTCTTTACCTATTTTTATTAAATAAAGCTCATTTCCAAGAAAAAACAGAGTAGGCTAAATGCCTCACTCTGTTAGAAAAGTAAAATCAAACGCAACGTGTATTGCTTATTTTTCTTTATTTTCTTCAGTCAACAATGCTTTGCGTGATACGTTCACACGACCTTGTTTATCGATTTCGGTAACTTTTACAAGTACTTCATCGCCAAGTTTCACAACGTCTTCTACATTGTTTACTCGTTCATTGGCTAATTGAGAAATATGAACTAAACCATCTTTTCCTTTGATCAAATTAACAAAGGCACCAAATTTTTCGATACGAACGACTTTACCAAGATAAACTTGTCCAACTTCCACTTCTTTTGTTAATTCTTCAATGATCTTGATTGCTTTTTTGATCATATCAGCATCAGCAGAGGCAATACTTACATTACCTTCTTGATCGATATCGATCTTAACACCCGTTTCATCAATGATACCATTGATTGTTTCTCCGCCTTTACCAATAACATCTTTGATTTTTGCTGGAGCAATTTGGATCATTTCGATTTTCGGTGCGTATTTGCTTAACTCTGGACGAGGTTCAGCTAACGTTGATGTCAATTCAGCAAGAATTTCCATACGTGCTTTTTTCGCTTGAGTTAATGCTTCTGTCAAGATTTGTTCAGTGATCCCTTGGATTTTGATATCCATTTGCAAGGCTGTAATTCCATCTTTTGTTCCAGCAACTTTAAAGTCCATGTCGCCTAAGTGATCTTCTAATCCTTGGATATCTGTTAAAATTGTATAGTTTTCGCCATCACTGACAAGACCCATTGCAATTCCTGCAACTGGTGCTTTGATCGGCACACCAGCATCCATCAATGCTAAGATTCCTGCACAGATACTTGCTTGTGAAGAAGAACCATTTGATTCTAAGACTTCTGATACCACACGGATCATGTATGGGAAATCAGCTTCATCAGGAATAATTTGTGCCATCGCACGTTCACCTAAAGCACCGTGACCGATTTCACGACGGCCAGGTGATCCAGCACGACCTGTTGAACCTACAGAAAATTGCGGAAAATTATAATGATGAATGAAACGTTTGCTATCTTCTACACCTAATCCATCAATGATTTGATGTTCGCCAAGTGGTGCTAAGGTCACTACAGACAACGCTTGTGTTTGTCCTCGAGTAAATAAACCAGAGCCATGAACACGTGGTAAAATGCCAACTTCTGAAGCCAATGGACGGATTTCGTCTAATTTACGGCCATCAGGACGGATTTTATCGATCGTAATCAATTCACGAACCACGTCTTTTTCTAAATCTTCAGCGATTTGTTTTACTTCTTTTCCTACTTGCGCTTCTTCTTCATGACCAGCAAATTTTTCAGCATACGCTTCTTTTAATTGATCTTTGATTGCATCGATATTGACTTCGCGAGCTAATTTTTCTTCTGTCATCACGGCTTCTTTCATTGAAGCGTAGTAGGCATCGAATATTTCTTTTTTCAAGTCAGCATCAACTTGTAATAATTTGATTTCCATTTTTTCTTTACCAACAGCGGCAACGATTTCTTCTTGGAAAGCCACTAATTCTTTGATGGCGTCAAAACCGAAAAGTAACGCACCTAGCATATCTTCTTCAGATACTTCTTTGGCACCACTTTCAACCATGTTAATGGCTTTTTTCGTTCCAGCAACTGTTAATTCGATATCTGTTTTTTCAGATTGTTCAACTGTTGGGTTCAATACGTATTCACCATCAACACGACCGACATCAACACCTGCAATCGGTCCGTCAAATGGAATATCTGAAATTGCTAACGCCAGTGATGAACCAAACATTGCCGCCATTTCTGGTGTGCAGTCTTGTTCCACGCTCATTACAGTATTTGTGATTTGAACTTCATTACGAAATCCTTCCGCAAACATTGGACGAATCGGACGGTCGATCAGACGAGCTGTCAATGTAGCACGTTCGCTTGGACGACCTTCACGTTTGATAAATCCACCAGGAATTTTACCTACGGAGTACATTTTTTCTTCGTAATTCACTGTCAATGGAAAGAAATCAAAATCTCTCGCATCTTTTGAAGCAACAGCCGCACTTAATACGACGGTCTCCCCATAACGAACTAATACTGCGCCATTTGCCTGTTTGGCTAATTGGCCGACTTCAACTTGTAATGGACGTCCGCCCCAAGTTGTTTTGAATACTTGTTTTTCTGACATATATCTCTTCTCCTTCGATTCTTCGGAAAAGTTAGACTGCTACTAAACAAATGAAAAGATTCAAAAAATTGAGTCCTTTTATTTGGTTAGTAGATTCATTCCACCCTTCCAAAGATAATGATTTTTTAGTATTTTAAGGATAACTAGACCTTTGCTTTTAAATAAGCTAAAAAGCGAGGTTCATTATGAATCTCGCTTTTCCAGTGTTTGATTAACGACGTAATCCTAAACGTTCGATCAATACGCGGTAACGTTGGATGTCAGTCTTACGTAAGTAAGCTAACAAGTTACGACGGTGACCAATTTTTTTCATTAGTCCACGGTAAGAATGGTGATCTTTTTTGTGAACGCGAGCGTGTTCATTCAAGTGATTGATATCAGCAGTCAATACAGCAATCTGTACTTCTGGTGAACCAGTATCTCCTTCATGACGCGCGTATTCGCTAATGATTTCGTTTTTCTTTTCTTTTGACATTGCCATGTTTTTCACCTCTTCTTTAATAGTCATCTTCTTACTGAGTAATGCGTTGGTGATTCGCACAACCAAGTAATAGACGGTATGTTTTCATACAGTTACACTTTACAGGAAAGTTGTTCATAATGCAAGACCCAGCTCAATTTCCTTCCTGTTTTTTGATCAATTTATTCCCACTACTAATAATTTTGTGATAAACTGTATAGGCGAATAAATACATTGATGGAAAGATTTAGTTTCAAACTGAGACTGATCTAGACTTTTAACTATAGAAGGAGGGATTATCCTATGATTACCATGGAGGATATTATCCGCGAAGGAAACCCAACACTTAGAGAAGTGGCCAAAGAAGTAGCTGTGCCACAATCTGATGAAGATATAAAATTAGGCGAAAAAATGATGGAATTTTTAAAAAACAGTCAGGATCCTGTTAAAGCAGAAGAATTAGGCTTACGAGGCGGCGTCGGTTTAGCTGCACCTCAATTAGATATTTCTAAACGTATCATCGCAGTACATGTACCAAATAGTGATTTGGAAAATCCTGAACCAACATTGAGCGCAGTAATGTATAACCCTAAAATTTTAAGCCACTCCGTTCAAGATGCTTGTCTGGGTGAAGGGGAAGGTTGTTTATCTGTCGACCGTGAAGTGCCAGGTTATGTAGTCCGCCATAATAAAATCACGCTCTCTTATGTAGATGCAACTGGTGAGAAACACAAAATTCGTTTAAAAAATTATGAAGCAATCGTCGTTCAACATGAAATCGATCATTTAAATGGTGTGATGTTTTATGATCACATCAATGCAGAAAATCCTTATGCTTTGAAAGATGGCGTTTTGGTGATTGACTAAAAAAAGTGATCTGTACAAAACCGTTTGAGTTTGTATAGATCACTTTTTATTATCGTTAAATCGCCTTTAATTCTTTCAACGCTTTCCAGATTCCATCATTATCATTGGTATCTGTCACGATTTTTGCTTCTTTTTGAATATGAGACAAAGCATTCCCCATTGCTACACCAATTCCAGCTTCTCGTAGCATTTCACGGTCGTTTTCACCATCGCCAAACGCAACGATATCTTCACGAGCAATCCCAACACGGTCTGCTAAATTCAGTAAAGTCGCAGCTTTAGAGCCATTCTTAGGGACAATATCCACACTTTCAGAATGCCAGCGAATAAATCGGAATTTAGAAAATTCACGATCAAAAATCCCCTCTGCTGAATCATCATAGAAAGCCAATGCTTGATACACATCATTTTCTTTTTGGAAATTCAAATCATATTCTGGTGCTTTAAAATCGATTGATCCCATCGCTTCAGCCACTTGAGCACGACGGTGATGATTATTTTTTTTCACATCATCTAAACCAACATAAGCCAATCCGATTTCTCTTTTTTCTACTTCTTTGGCAAAACGGTTTAATTCGTCTTGGTCTAGTAGATTTTGGTAATACTGTTCATGATCTAAAAATGCGGCTGCTCCATTACAAAGGACATAATTGGAAAAATCTAAGTCTAAAATAATATCTTGCGCCATAAAACGGCTGCGACCTGTTGCAATTGTTACAAGATGTCCTTGTTGTCTTAACATCTTTAATGCTTCTCGTGTGCTCTCCAACGGTTGTCTGTCGGTTCCAAGCAATGTTCCATCAATATCAAATGCAAAAAGTTTTCTTCTCATGGCGTAATAACTCGCTCGCTTTCTATGTTTTTGGCAAATACTTACTGCCCTCTCTAATAGCTAATGGGCTTAAATCAGTTGACTTGATCAAGTCTTCGACCCAAGATGGATCAATTTTACTATGTTGACGCAAAGACCAGCCAATTGCTTTTTGAATAAAGAACTCATCTGTAGTTTTATCATAAATGATGGCTTTTTTCAATAACACAGTATTTGTTTTTTCTTTATATAACAATTGCAAATTGATGGCAATTCGCCTGTGCCAAAAATTCTCTTCAGCAAAAAAGGCGTCAAATAACTGAGGCATTTCTTCTAAATAGTGAAATCCCCAAAGTCCAAAAAATTTACGCCACGCATCTACGCTATCCCACCAAACCTTTTCTACAACAAAAGGTTTAAATCGCAGCATTTCTTCAAAAGAGAATCGTTTGTAGTTAGCCGTTGCTAAATCGATTGCGACATATTGGTATTCTCGCTCTCGTTTATTATAATAAAAACTAATTAAGTCAAATAACTCTGAAAACGGTAATTTTTTGCTGGCTTTTAAGAGCTCTTTTTCCAATATAGCACGCTCAGATGCAGGAATGCCTGCAAAAGGAAATAAATGCTTCATGTATGCCGACATTTGCTCCGCCTTGTCTTTATTTTTTGGAAAAATCACTTCATCCATTTCACTGCTCCTTTTTCTTCTTTCTTCTATCTTACTTGAAATAACGTTAGACAGCAAAAAAACTGAAACGGAAAATCCGCCTCAGCTTCAAAATTTCTTAATCTAAATAAGTGGTATCTGCATTGTTCAGCCATGCATAACCCAATCCCATCACTAAGCCACCACCGATAAAGTTACCAATCAAGGCAAAGAATAGATTGTGTGCCACACTGCCAACAGTCATTGCTGCCATTGTTCCGTGAGAAGCAAAATACGCTAAACTAAACGCAGGGAAGTTGGCGATAACGTGTTCATAGCCTAAAAAAGCAAAGATAAAAATGATGAAAATGATTGCAGCAACTTTACCAGCATCATCTTTCATACGCATACTCACTAATACAGCAGTATTGACCACAATGTTCGCAAAAATACCTTCTACTAAAATCTGTGTTGTGGTTTTATCTAATTTTCCAGCAATCGAAGTAAAGAAGAAACTATCTGATGCTAAATCTTGATAAGGAACCGTCAATGAAATCAAATAACCAAAGAAAACACCACCGACTAAGTTAAATAGAATACACGTAACTAAAATTTTGGCCGCAAAAGACAAATTGATTTTTTTGCGATAAACACCAACTGTCATATACAGCATGTTCGAGGTTCCTAGTTCAGCATTCATATACAAAATCATAACAAGTGACCAGCTAAACATAAACGCATAAAGTATCTTGCCTAAGCCATGTGCCATATCTTCGCCTTTCATTGCGATTCCAAAAGCCACAGCTGTTCCTAAGGTCAAAAACATACAAGCTAGCACAGCGCGAAAAGCGTAGCGCATAAAACTATTTTGGAATAAGTTCATTTTTTTACTAATTGATTTGTCGATCTGCTCAAATAATGGCGATACAGGTTTCATTGTGTTTCTCCTTTTCAATTTGTTTTCATCTCATATTTTCAAAAACATCCTTTATCATTTTAAAGACTAGCAAGCGTTTTGTCTAGTGCTTTCTAAGATAAAAGAACGATTTTATTGAATTGATGTGATTTAGTGATTAAGAATAGAGAACTTCATGGACGATAACTTGATTATCTTCCTATCTATACCTAATATAATAGAACTCTACTACTTTCACAATTATTTAAAGATAACGACGTTTTTTAAATTGTTTTGTCTTTTGGAAAAAGCTTGAGTTATCCTCTTTTTTGCGTTATACTAATCTTTGTGTAAAATAATGCAGCAGAAAAATAATAGCTCGTCAACAGTTCATTGCCTTGATGTTTAGCTTTTCTCTTCAGGTTCAACTGCGTAACCACGGCTGCAAAGGGCGAAGGTTGAAGAATGAACTGAACGAATATGAATTTTTCAGAAGATTATTTTACTCCAAAAAACTTATTTTATTGGAGGAATTTTTAATGTCACGTTATACAGGACCATCATGGAAAATCTCTCGTCGTCTAGGTATCTCTCTATCAGGAACTGGTAAAGAACTAGCACGTCGCCCATACAAACCAGGACAACACGGACCAAACAGCCGTGGTAAAGTTTCTGAATACGGTATGCAATTAACTGAAAAACAAAAATTACGTCATATGTACGGTATGAACGAACGTCAATTCGTTAACTTGTTTATTAAAGCAAGCAAGATCAAAGAAGGTAAACACGGTGTTAACTTCATGATCTTACTAGAACAACGTTTAGATAACGTCGTTTACCGTTTAGGCCTTGCAACTACTCGTCGTCAAGCACGTCAATTAGTAAACCACGGTCACGTTACTGTAGATGGCAAACGCGTAGATATCCCTTCATACCACGTTGAAGTTGGTCAAGTGATTTCTGTTCGTGAAAAATCTCAAAACATCGTAACTTTAAAAGAAGCTGTTGAAGCTACTGTTGGACGTCCAGCATTTGTAAGCTTTGACGCTGAAAAATTAGAAGGAAGCTTCACTCGTTTACCAGAACGTGATGAATTATATCCTGATATCGACGAAGCTCTTGTCGTTGAATACTACAACCAAAAACTTTAAGATTTATATTGAGTTGGGCGAAAAACGTCCATCTACTCTTTTTAGAAAAACTTGCTCAAGCTTTATTGAGCAAGTTTTTTTATACAAAAAAAAGCTGAAACAGAAACTTTTCCCCGAAAGGATTGCTTCTGTTCCTGCCATTTATTCACAGTTAGGGTGTGAAACAAAAGTGAACGTTCCTTTTGTCCCACACCCTTTTTTATGATTTTTGTTTTTCCAATACGCCATCTTTCATCACAAATACTTCATCACAAAATTCAATCAAGCGCTGATCATGCGTTACCATGATCGTTGCTTTATTTTTTTCTTTCGTTTCTCGAGCTAAAATCTTTACCACTTCAAATGCTCTATCCGAATCTAAACTTGCTGTGGGTTCATCCGCTAAGATAATGGATGGATCATTATACAATGCCCGAGCGATCGCCACTCGCTGACGTTCCCCACCAGAAATTTCATCGGGGTATTTTTTCTTTAACTTTTCAATTCCAAGCTCTGTTAATAACTTGTTGACCTTATCCATATTAGTTTTCTCTTTTTTGACTTTATCCACTAAACGTAACTGTTTTTCCACAGTTAAAAATGGAACCAAATTGGATGCTTGCAAAATAAACCCAATTTCGGAAAAACGAATCTTAGAGCGTGTTTTTTCATTTTGTTTGCTAAATGCATCGTTATTTATCTTAACTTCGCCACTTGTCGGAGTTTGTAAGCCCCCTGCAAGTGTTAAAAACGTACTTTTTCCAGAACCACTTGGACCGATCACTGCGACAAACTGACCCTTTTCCACAGAAAAATTTGTGGATTTCAACGCTTCTATTGTCGTGTCGCCATCTAAAAACTGTTTATCAACAGCTGAAAATTCGATTGCCTTCATTATACATTCGCTCCTTTTCTATCCAATTGCTTTCAACGGATCGATTTTGACGATCGTTCGAACTGAGAACAGTGCACCTAATACCGCAATAACCAGCATGATTCCGCCTATCGACAGGAAAAACAGCCAGTTCGTTTGAAATGGAACAGCTGTTGGTAGCACTAATGCTGTTCCTACCGTACCAAGTAAACCTATACTTATCCCCAAAAATGCTAACACAAAGGTTTGTACAATCACAGAGACGGCAATATACATTCCAGAAATCCCTTGTGCTTTCATAATGCCAAAGATATTTGCTTTTTGCATGGTCAAGACATAAATAAAAATCCCTATAACAATTGCCGCAATCACGATCAAGAATCCGATCATAAACCCAAATGTCAGCACTTGAGCACTATATCCTGGTAACTCATTGATAAATTTTTTGATGCTGTAGCTAGTTAAACCATCGTCTTTTAAGTCAATATTTTTTAATGAGCCATCTTTTGCACGAAAAACAATCGCATTTACACGAGCATTTTCTGAAGTATCCGATTTTTCAAAACGAATCTGTTGAAATGCGTTAGTGGATACATACAATACTGGTGAGACATTAAACTTTGCATTGTCTGTAAATCCTACAACTTTAAGCGTTTTGTCACTGCCGGATAGTTTTATTGTGTCTCCAAGTTTAACATCATTTTCTTTTTTCAAACTGTTATCCACAACTGTTTCATTATCATTTGTGAACGGCTTGCCTTCAATGATATTTGGCATTAAAAATTCCTCTTTGTTGATGCCAAAAAAACTGGCGTTGATTTTTTCCGCATTCTTTTTATCTAGTTGGATCACCGCTGCTGTTTGCCCTAATGACGCTTTTTCTTTGGCTTTAACTTCATCTATTGATTTAATCGGAATCATCGACATATTGATATTTGTATTCGATTCATCAGACAAGACGATACCATCCGCCTGCCATTTATCCACAGCTGTTCGATTATCTTGCGCCAATCCATACGCTAATCCCGTTAAAAAAAAGACTAAATAAGAGATTAAAAACATCACACCAATAATCAGTGTATAGCGTAATTTTGAGCGCGTTATTTCATTCCAAGCTAAAAACATAATTTTTCCTCCTCCTTATCAATCGATAAGTTCTATAGAAAGTATAGCAAAGTTTAGAAATGACAACAAAATATTTGCTTAGGTATTTTCTTCAAAAAAAAGAAAAGGACATAATTTTTTCGATTTTTCTTCTTATTTATCAAAAATAATCTGATATACTAAAAGAAACAATAAGTAAAAAGGAGTTTTTACATGAAAAAGAAATATGGTACCCTTTATACAGTAATGCAGTTTGCAATGATTTTACTATTTGCACTTTTTTTGCGGACGTTTATTCTAACGCCTGTGCAAGTCGTCGGCATTTCGATGGAACCAACTTATCATGAATCGGATCGCTTATGGCAGACCTCTTTAGTTAGCCCAAAACGATTTGATATAGCAACATTTCCTAGCCCACGAAGCGGAAAACGAATCGTCAAACGCGTTGTTGGTCTGCCTGGTGATACGATTCGAATGGAAAATGATCAGTTGTATATTAATGATAAGAAATACGACGAACCCTATTTAGATGAATTTAAAGAAGCTTTGACTGACGGTCAACCTTTGACTGCCGATTTTACTTTAGCCAATAGTGCAGCGGGTCCTGCTACTATTGTGCCAGAGGGAAAATATTTTGTATTAGGCGATAATCGCCGAAAAACAGATGACAGCCGTTACTTTGGATTTGTGGATAAAGAGGCTATCGTGGGGGTTGTTTATTTTCGATATTATCCGTTGAATAAGATTGGGCTACAATAACTTATAATGAGCTGAGCATTGGAGTCCTTTTATTGAAAGCTGTATAATGTAAAAAACATTGTACAACTTTTTAATATGATCAATAAGCAGATGGAGTTGAGAAAAAAATGGAAAATTCACCAGAACTACTAGAGGGAGAATGGATAATACGAGGGACCAACTTTCCTCTTTGGTTGTCTAACAAACGAAGCAATCCTACTATAAAGTATGAAAAACTAGAAAATTCTCCCTTAACATTTTTGGATACCGTCAGCTATAAAAATAAAAAAAAGCAACAAAAACAGATAATTGGAGTCGATACCTATAAACAAAATCGATTTATTTGGAGAGGTCGTGGGTTTTTAAAGATTTTAAGTAGCAAATGGTCGGTCTTAACTGTCACTGATACTATCCTTGTCATCAAATTCGAGCGCTCTTTCTTAACACCTGCCGGTATCGATATTTTAGTTCGAAAAAGCATAGAGCTTGATGATCCAAAACAATTCATTTTAAGCTCCTTTGAGCAGTATACTATTACAACAAGTGAATTTGATAGTTTGGTTTGGCTTTAGAATACTCGAATCAACGTAGCAAAAGAACCGAGACAAAAATATTTAGCCAACTAGAGCGCCTCTGATAAAACGAAAAATCCGTTTTATCAGAGGCGCTCTAGTTTTTCTTAATTACTCTACTTATTGTAATCCAATCGCCAATTGATATAGTGGCAATAAGTCCTCATAAGTTTTCAACATATAATCACACGCTTTTTCTGGATCATTCAACAAGTCATCTGTCTTTCTAATAATCCTGCCAATTTGAAATTCCCCTTTTTTCACATCACGAAAGCGAGTTAAGTATTTCTCTAAATCTGCTTCATTCAAACGTTCGATCTCAGGTTGTGTATGATCCATCGACAGATAAAAATCATCATCCAATTGCTCAAATAACGTTTGATTGTCTAAAAAAGCTTGCGCAATTTCTTTTTCGTTTTTTGGATTGTCGATCAACGATAACCACATGAAAAGATAATCAGGCCAAATACCTAATTGAAAATGTGCTTCCATTTTATAGCCGCGTTTTTTTTGACTTAATGCCGACCATGTATTTTCTGGCGGATAAACCGTTCTGCGACGATGCTGAGCGATATGGACGAAAAATTCAGTTTCGAGCTTTTCACCTATTTTTTCAGCAAAATAATCATCTAATTCTTGAAATTTTGGTTGGATCGTGGAACGAATACCAGCCATTCTTGAATCCAGGCCCTCTATTGTAAAGACGTCAAAATCTTTTTCAGTAAACATTAACATGTATTCATTTCTCCTCTGAGCTATTCTGTCTTTTAGGCATGACGTTTTTGCCATTCCTCTAAAGTAATACCGAGCATCACGTCTGTAACGATTTTGCCTTTCCACATACGAGCATTGGGGATCTTTCCTTCTACTTTCATGCCGATTTTCTCCATTACACGTCCAGATTGAGGATTGTCGCTGTCGTGAGTTGCAAAGATCCGCATCAATTGCAGCTCTTCAAAACCTAGACGCAAGATTTCATTTGCTGCTTCCGGCATGTACCCTTTGCCCCAAAAATCTCGATTCAATGCGTAGCCGATTTCTGCAATATTATGCTGGTCTTCTACACGTAAATCAATTGTTCCGATAAATTTCCCAGTCTCTTTTAATTCAATGCCATATTTCCCAAGCGGCGCTGCTATAAAATAGTTTGCTACGCTTTCTTTTGTGTCTTTAATAGACTGATGGATTGGAAAAACATAAGTGACGGTCTCTTCATCGGAGGCATATTCATACATATCATGTGCATCGTTTATCGTTACAGGGCGTAAGCGTAAACGATTGGTTTCTAATAGTTGATTCTCTGCAAAAATCAAGTTTCGATTAATCACTATTTCCATAACTTCACCTGCTTTTTATACTACTTTACAGAAAGAAGGTCTCATAGGCAAGAGGAAAAATAAGAAATCTAGAATTAATTATTTAGTGCTTCTTCAATAAACCCTTGAACTTCGGCTTTTTTCCCTTCACTAAGTAGTTGAACGATCTTACTCCCCACAATCACACCGGCACAACTTTTTCTAAAGCGTGTGACATGTTCTTTAGAGGAAACTCCAAATCCTGCTAGTACAGGCTTATCACTGACTTTTTGAATATATGCTAAATGTTCGTCCAACGTTTCTTGATAGTTTCGCCCAACACCTGTTACACCATTAACGGCTACTGCATAAATAAATCCTTCACCTGATTCCACTAATGCCGGGATTCGTTCTTTCGGCGTTGTTAAGGCAATCAACGGAATCAACGAAATATCACTTTCTTTTAACAGCGGCGTTAATAATTCCTGATGCTCATAGGGCAAATCTGGAATGATTAGACCTTTTACATCTGTTTTGGCTAAATCTTGGATGAATGTTTCTAAACCATAGGCAAAAATCGGGTTAAAATACGTCATGATCACTAAGGGTGTTGTAGTTTTGATTTGCTTTAACTGCTGAATTATTTTTCGTAATGTTACTTTATTTTCCAAAGCTCTCAGACCTGCCGCTTGGATCACTGGACCATCTGCCACTGGATCTGAAAATGGAATTCCTAATTCGATCGCACTTACTCCGGCATCTGTTAGGAGCTGAATTTCATTCGCTAATTGATCTAGACCTTGGGCACCCGCCATGATATAAGGGATAAAAATCGTTTCATTGGCTTGTTGTTTCGCTTTTAGTTGCCTCGTTAATGATTTCATTGGTTTTCCTCCTTTGCCATCAATTCTTTGATTTGTTGTACATCTTTATCGCCACGCCCTGAAAGACACACGATGAGTTGTTTATCTGATCCAAGTTCTTTTGCGACTTTTAGCGCATGGCTAATAGCATGAGCGCTTTCTAATGCTGGAATGATTCCTTCTGTTTGGCATAATATTTTAAACGCATCCAATGCTTCTTGATCCGTCACCGACTCGTAGCTAGCTCTTTGTGTTTCGTTTAAATGGCAATGCTCAGGTCCAAGACCTGGATAATACAATCCCGCTGAAATCGAGAAGGCTTCTAAAATTTGACCATCTTCGTCTTGGAGCAGCTTCATCATGGCACCATGAAGGACACCTGTTTTTCCTTTGGTGATTGAAGCGGCATGTGCTTTTGTATCCAATCCTAATCCTGCTGCTTCAACGCCGATCAATGCAACATCATCATTAATAAATGGATAAAAAATTCCCATTGCATTACTACCACCGCCTACACAGGCAACGACTGCATCTGGTAATTTGTTTTCGACTTCTAAAAATTGGCGTCGAGCTTCGATTCCAATAATACTTTGATAATCTCGGACAATTTCAGGAAATGGATGTGGACCTAAGACAGACCCCATCACATAGTGAGTATCTTCAACATTGGCAACCCAAAAACGTAACGCTTCATTGACTGCATCTTTTAATGTTTCACTTCCAGAAGTCACACGTTCAACTTTAGCACCTAATAATTCCATGCGAAAAACATTCAATGCTTGACGATCCACATCGACGGCTCCCATAAAAATCGTACATTCCATGCCAAACAAAGCGGCCACTGTAGCAGTTGCTACACCATGTTGACCAGCGCCCGTTTCTGCGACGACTTTTTTCTTGCCCATTTTTTTCGCTAGCAAAATTTGCCCAATCGTATTGTTTATTTTGTGAGCACCAGTGTGGTTCAAGTCTTCTCTTTTCAGATAAATCTTAGCACCACCAGCAAAATCAGTTAAACGTTGCGCAAAATATAACGGATTTTCCCGTCCTACATATTGCTTTAAGTAATAATTTAACTCTTCTTGAAAAGCATCATCTATTTTCGATGCTTCATAAACTTCTTCTAACTCTTTCACAGCGTGCATCAATGTTTCTGGAACGAATTGTCCGCCGAACTCTCCATAAAATCCTTGGTTTGGTTGATTATACATACTATTCCTCCTTATAATTAAAGCTGAATGAGCCGATTAGCATCAACGAAAAATAGCAAAACATGGAGGTGGCGTTCTTTGCCACATTTAGGTTTTGTCTTTTTTCTAAGATGCTGGCTCATGAAGCTAGATCGCTTTTTTTAGAAAAGCAATGATTTTTGTTGGATCTTTTACCCCATTTGTCTCAACTCCACTTGATACATCCACAGCATAAGGGTCAAATAATTGTTTAGCTTTTTGTACATTTTCGCTAGTCAAACCGCCAGCGATGATGATTTTTTTATTTTTGATGAATCGTGTATCTAGTTTCTGCCAATCAAACACTTCACCATTGCCTCCGACAAAACGTTTCGGTGGTGCATCGAAAAGTAAAAATTCTGCAGTTGTGTCTTTAATTTTTTTTTCTAGTCCTACTTCAATAACTGGTATTGCTCTGATCAGCGGTACCGAAAACGCCGCTGCTGCCAGAGAACCATGAATTTGCACCATATCTAACCCAGCTTGTTGGATAGTTTCTTCTACTTCTGATTGAGTGGGTGAAACAAAGACCCCTACTTTTTTAACCTTTTTAGGTACATCTTTCGTAATTTTTTTAGCTTTTTCAGGCGTGATTTGACGTTTACTTTCTGCAAATACAAATCCAAGATAATCTGCCCCATGCGCCACTGCAACATCTACATGTTCTTTGGTTTTCAACCCGCAAATTTTCACTTTCATCGTACTACCTGCAGTTCTCTGACTTTGGCTTTCGAGTCGTTTTCTCGCATCAACCCTTCTCCGACTAAAACAGCTTGATAATTTTCTTTCACAAGAGCCACTTGTTCATCAGTCGAAAAACCAGATTCGCTGATATAAACAGCTTCTGTCTTTTGTTTTTTTCCTAGTAGTTGACTTACTCCAATTGAGACCTCAAACGTTTTTAGATTTCGATTATTCACACCGATCAATCGTGCAGATAAGGCTTCAGCAATATTTAGTTCTTGTTCATCATGAACTTCTACCAACACTTCTAACCCTAATTTGGTGGCTTTTGTATATAATTCTTCTAATTTTTGTTTAGGCAACGCTGATACAATCAATAAAACTATCGTCGCACCCGCATTTCTTGCCCGAATCAGTTGTTTTTCATCAATGATAAAGTCCTTACATAAAACAGGGCAATTCACTTGTGATGCCACTTTCCTTAAATCCTCGATTGATCCTTTGAAGAAAACTTCATCTGTTAATACAGAAATGGCTGTAACCCCCGCTTGTTCATATGCCTTTGCTTGTTCGACCACATTTACAGCCAAATTAATTGTGCCTTTTGACGGTGACGCTCGTTTAACTTCTCCGATGATATGCATCTTTTCAGGATGATTTTTGACTTGCTGGTAAAACGAGTATGTTTCTCTTAGTGGTTGAACGATTTCTAAAGGCATCATCTTCACTTCTTGTTCTTTTTCGTTGATAATTTTTTCTAAAAAATCCATTTAAGCGACCTCCTTTTGTACTCGAAGTAGCTGTTGCAACTTATCCAAAGCCGCACCACTGGCTACACAATCTTTTGCCAATACAATCCCTTCTTGTACTGTTCGCACTTTTCCATTACTGAAAAAACCTAATCCAGCATTCAATAGAACTGTATCTAAATAGGGACTTGCTTGATTATTCAAAATAGATAGCAGTATCTCCGTATTTTGTCCGGCATTCCCACCACGAATCGCTTCTATGGGAAGACGAGCAAAACCAACTTCTTCTGGTTCGATCGTATGCATAGTGATTTGCCCGTCTTTTAATAAAGAAAAATATGTCGTTCCAGCTAGCGTTGCTTCATCCAATCCGCCTGAACCATTAACCACCACCGCACGTTTACGTCCTAATTCGCTTAATGTTTTCGCTGTTTCTTCTAACAAATCTCGTCGATAGGTTCCCATTAATTGAGAATTTAACGACACTGGATTTGTTAATGGACCAATCAAATTTAAAATCGTCGGCGTACCTAATTCTTTGCGAACCTTCATCACATATTTCATTTTTGGATGCATATGGGGAGCAAATAGAAAGGCTAATCCCACTTCATTCAATACAGTACTTATTTTTTCTGGGGAAAGATTAATATTTACGCCTAGACATTCAAAGATATCTGCACTACCTGATTTACTAGAAATACTGCGATTACCATGTTTGGCAACTGTTACCCCACCAGAGGCTAAAACAAATGCTGCTGTTGTACTAATATTGAAACTACCTGATTGATCTCCTCCCGTCCCGCAATTATCCATGATATTTTCTTTTTGACACGTGATCGTTACTGCTTTTCGCTGAATCGTTTCTGCAATTCCTGCCATTTCTTCTGCTGTTTCGCCTTTGCACTTCAGCGCTGTTAAAAAGGCAGCGATTTGACTATCTGTTAATTGACCTTCAAAGATTTTTTCTGCGACTTGTTGTGCTTCTATGCGGGATAAATGTTCCTTGCTAAAAACTTTCTCAAATAAATTTTCCATATTTTGAACCCTCCATTACTTGGATAAAATTTTGAATGATTGTTGGACCAATTGGCGTTCCGATTGATTCTGGATGGAATTGAAGACCAAAAATTGGGTATTCTTGGTGTTCGATCGCCATGATTTCCTGATCATCATTCGCGGTTGCTGTAACTGTGAATTCTTCTGGTAGTGTTTTTTTATCTATTATGAGTGAGTGATAACGCATGACTGAGCTTTCGTCTGGTATTCCTTTAAAAAGTCGACTTGCTTTGACTGTTGTAATGTCGGATTGTTTCCCATGACGAATTTCTTTCGCTGCGTTTACCTTGGCACCAAATACTTCGCCGATCGTTTGATGACCTAAACAGATCCCTAATAATGGTTTCTGCTGGTAAAATTGTTGAATTACTTCTTTTACATAACCTGTTTCTTTAGGGGTTCCAGGTCCTGGTGAAATGACGATTGCTGCAGCTTGTTCAGCTAACTCGAAAATATTGTCAGCATCATTTCGAACAATCACTACTTCATGCCGAGTACCAATCAATTGCGCCAGATTATACGTAAATGAATCATAGTTATCAATCAATAAAATCATTGGTCCACCTCCAAAAGTGCCTTGGCTTTTTGCAATGTTTCTTCATACTCTTTCGTTGGATCAGAATCATAGACGATACCAGCACCAGCTTGCACATATGCTTTGTTTTTATGAATGACCATCGTTCGAATTGCAATGGCAAAATCGGCTTGATCATTTTTTGATAAATACCCAACTGCTCCTGCATAGATATTTCGTTTTACAGGTTCTATTTCATAAATGCGTTGCATCGCTCGAATTTTTGGTGCGCCGCTGACTGTTCCAGCAGGGATTGTTGCCTTTAACGCGTCCATCGAAGTCAATTCTTTCTTTAGTTTGCCTGTCACGACTGAAACTAAGTGCATAACGAACCGATATTTTTCTACGATCATGTAAATAGGAACTTCCACAGAACCTATTTCACTAACTTTTCCTACGTCGTTACGTCCTAAGTCGATCAACATCAAGTGTTCTGCGCGTTCCTTTTCATCGGTGCGTAGTTCTTGTTCTAAAATCAGGTCTTCCTCTACTGTTTGTCCTCGTTTGCGTGTTCCTGCGATTGGATTTGTTGTGACGATTTGATTTTTTACACTGACCAGACTTTCTGGAGATGATCCAATCACATAAGTTTCACCAAAATCTAGAAAATACAGATAGGTAGATGGATTGGTCACACGTAATCTGCGGTAATAATCGAAAGGCTCTTCTTCAAAGCTTGCTGTCAGACGTTGAGAGGGAACCATCTGAAATAGATCACCTTGCTTGATATAGTCTTTTACTTTAGTGACGACTTGTTTAAAGTGTTCTTTGGTAAAGTTGCTTTGATAATTCAATTTTTTTAAATTGATTTCTTTTTGTTCTTCTTCATTTGGTGTTTGCAATTCTTTTATTTTTTGTTTGATTGCCTCTTCTAATGTTTCTTTTCCTCTTTTTGAGTAAGTATCTGCTTCAATCAAAAAGATTTTTTCACCCACATGATCAAAAATCAAATAGGAATCGAATAGATAAAAATGAATATCTGGGACCTTTAATTCATCAAACGGCATCTTCCCTAAATCTTCATAGCACGCAATCACATCATAGCCGACATAACCGATTGCACCTCCTTGGAAGGGAAGTTCTTTTAGAATCTCTTCTTTCTGCAATACATAGGTTTCGATTTCTTTTAATGGATCTTTTGCAGTTTTAGTTTGCCCATTGATTGTTAGCTGATGACCATAACAAGTAATTTCGGAAACCGCATCCCACGCGATGATCGAATACCGCCCTTTGCTTTTATCTCTAGGAATACTTTCTAAAAGGCATTTGTTTGTTCCTTGGATTCTTAAAAATGCGGATATCGCCGTTAGATAATCGGCTTTTATTTCTTTGACCAATTGCATGTGATTTCCTCTTTTCTTATTTTTTATCGGTAAAACAAAAAGCCCTCACAAAACAGACTTTTATCTGTTTTGTGAGGGCGAATAATAGTATCCACGGTACCACCTCAATGAAAAAAATATTCTCTTTAAAGTAAACTTAGGATACCGTTCGCTGCTAATCTTTTAGGATTATTGCGTTTGATACTTCCTATTCAGGTTACTTCTTCCCTTTGGCACACCTTATATTGTTCCATCACCCGTTTTGCAAAGTCAGTTGTGATTTACAATAAAATAAGCCCCCAAACCACACAAAATCTGTGGTTTGAGGGCGAAATAATCACGGTGCCACCTCAAGTTTGAAAGAAATTCTTTCCTCTTATCAGTCGTCTATCAACGACCTTACTCTATAACGGGAGTTCCCGAAAATGCCTACTGAGATTCAACATTTCGCTCGAAAGTCCATTCACAACCCATCCCTTACTGATTCGCAGTGCCATCAGCTCTCTGAAAAGTTTCAGTGTTGTTACTCCTCTTTCTCAAAGCTTTGTTATTGAAGATAATCATATTAAAAAATTCTAATATTGTCAAGTATTTTTTATATAAAAAATGAAAGATTTTTTCAATCCTTAGATTTACCAGCATTTTCTTTAATAATTTCTACGATTGTTTTTGATGCTAATGCCATTGATTCTAGCGTGATAAACTCATATTGCCCGTGGAAATTTTCGCCGCCTGTGAAAAGATTAGGGGTCGGGATACCCATAAACGAAATTTTTGACCCATCTGTTCCCCCACGAAAAGGTTGGATGTCTGGTTTGATTCCAAGATTTTCCATCGCTTTTACCGCAAGCTCAACAGGTGTCATATCTTTTTCAATGATTTCTTTCATGTTGTAGTACTGATCTAGAAAATCAATCGTGATTCGTTTTTTATCTAAGGTTTCATTTAATTCATTGACGATATCTGTGAGTTGTTGTTTTCTTTTTTGGAAAAGTTCCTTATCATGATCTCGAATAATATACGTCAATTCAGCGTGATCTAAACTACCGATAAACTTCGTCAATAAATAAAACCCTTCATAGCCGCGTGTTTTTTCCGGAACTTCTTCTTTTGGCAATCGAGCATCTATTCTTTCACCCAGCTTGATTGCATTCACCATCGTTCCATAAGCCGTTCCTGGATGGACACTAGTCCCTTCGATCGTGATCACTGCTTGGGCAGCATTAAATGTTTCATATTCAAAGCAGCCGACTCTACCACTATCTATTGTATAGGCAAATGCCGCTGGGAAATTTGCTGCATCAAATCGATCTGCTCCACGTCCGATTTCTTCATCAGGTCCAAAAGCAAGCAATACTTTTCCATGAGGAATTTCAGGATGTGCCAGTAGATACTCCACTGCGTCTAAAATTTCTACGATTCCCGCCTTGTCATCTGCGCCGAGTAAGGTAGTACCATCTGTTGTGATCAATGTTTGACCGACGTAGTCTTTTAGATTGGGAAATTCTTCTGTTTCCATGATGATTCCCAGTTTTTCATTCAGTACAACATCTTGTCCATCATAGTTTGGAAAAATAGTTGGTTGAATGTTTTCAGCATGGTAATCCGCAGTATCCAAATGTGCAATAAATCCAATCGTCGGTACATCCTCCGTTGAAGTTTCTGGTAAAACAGCTGTTAAAAAACCATTTTTTTCATTGTACTGAATCTCAGAAAGGCCAATTTCAGCTAATTCTTTTTCAATGATTCGAGCAAATTGAACTTGTCCTTGTGTGGTTGGAATTGTCTGACTAGCCGCATCAGAACGAGTATTGACTTTGACATAGCGAATAAATCTATCTAATAATTGAGACATCGTGTTCTCCTTCCTTTCAACTATTCAACTTTTTAAACACCTCTATTCTTGTAAATAGGCTGTTCTAAGATTGAAATAGTCACCGTACAAGTGGTAGCTGATTCCTTTGATGTTTGGATTGATCAAATAGTTAGATGCACTTTGATAAAGTGGTACTTGAGCTGCATCTTCATCTAATAAAATTTCTTCTGCTTTTTTGTAATCATCAAATTGTTTATCCGGGTCATTTGCATTGATTGTCCGAGCATCCGTGGTTAATTTGTTGTAATCGGCATTTTTGTATGAACCATAATTATAGGCAGATTCTCCAGCATACAAATTGAAATACGAGTCTAAATCACTGCTTCCAGCAATCCATCCTGATAACGAAAGTTCATAGTTTTTCTCTTTACGTGTTTCTAAAACATTGTTTCTTGGTTGAGCATTGATCGTGATTTCTAATCCTTCTAAGTTTTCTTGTAATTGACTTTGTACATATTCAGAGATTTTCTTGCCATTATCATCATCAGAGACTAATAGTGATAATTTGATTTTATCACCTAGGTCTGCTTTGGCTTTATCCCACTCGACTTGTGCTTTTTTCACATCATATATTGAATAGTCGCCACTAAATTTTCTGAAATCTTCAGATGTTTCAGGATTCTTATATAGTCCACTTGGAATCAAACCGTTCAATGGTTTTGAGCCATCATTTAGTACACTTTTTGTTAAAGCATCTTTGTCGATTGCTTGTGCGATCGCTTTTCTTAAGTGAATATTAGCTGGCGCTGTACCTTCTTTTTTATTGAAGTCTAAAAAGTAATTTGCTACATCAGAATGTGTAACATAGCCTGCCTCATCGCTGTATTGTTGAACGTATTGACCACTGATTCGAGTCAGATCTAATTCATTTGATTGATATAAATTGATGCCAGTATTTTCTTCTTTGATGGTATTTACTTTGACCTCTTCTAATTTCACTTTATCTGCATCGTAATATTCAGGGTTTTTCTTTAATGTCCACGTATCTGATGATGCATCCCAATCCGTCAAAATAAATGGACCACTGTAAATCAAATGCTCGCTGTCTGTTGCGTAATCTTTTCCTTGTTTTTCAACATAGGCTTGATTTTGCGGCGCTAACCAACCGATTGATGCAACGGTTAAAAATGACGGTTGTGCTTGTTCTAATGTTACCTCAAATTCTTTATCACTTGGAGCGGATAGCCCGATTTCATCTACTGATTTTTCACCATTGCGAATTGCTTTACTATTTTTTACATTGTCTAACAAATAAGCATTTGGACCGATCGTTGCTGGTGTTACAAGTTTTTTCCATGAATATAAGAAATCTTGTGCGGTGATCGGTTCTCCATTACTCCACTTTATATCATCTTTCAATGTAAATTTATACGTTAAACCATCTTCACTGATCTCAACTTTTTCTGCCAATCCTGGAATTGGTGTACTGTCATCATCAAAACGATACAGGCCTTCAAAAAGGTGTTGAACGATCGTAAAGGTGTTTTTGTCCATTGTTTGTGTTGTGTCTAATGTTGAAAGCGGCGCTGGTGAGCTGATTTTGATTTTTTGACTTGTAGCGATTTTTCCCTCTTCACTCTGGGTTGTTTCTTTCTTGTCGTTGCCCCCGCATGCTGTTAATAATAATCCCGTTAATACTACACTTACGACTACTAATTTCTTCACTTTGTTTCCCCCTTCAGTATCTGTATACATTAACTACTCCTACCAGATTGTGTAAACGTCGAAAAAGCTGAGTAAAATGACTTTTCTTCTCTTGTCTCAAATCTTGTGAATCATCTATCGGCAAAACCACTCGTCGTCCTTTGATTCTTAGCTCATTGGCTCTTAGAAATTGATGTGATCAAAACGATAGCAGTGATTTACTAGTAAGATTTCTCTTTCTATGATTGCAACAAAAAACTCTCATCCTGTAAAAGGACGAGAGTTATAAACTTTCGCGGTACCACCTTCAATTGGCTTAACATAAGCCCACTCTTTCAGTACAATCATACTGAGGCGCTGTAACAGGCGCACCTGAATTGACCTTAACGTGTTCGATCAATTTGTTCAAAGGCCATTTTCCTTTTCATCTTCACTATCTCTTTCCACCAGCCGAGACTCTCTTTGAGTTATCTGAAAAATACTTTCCTTGTCTTCACATTTATTTCTAATAGAGAATGTATTACATGGATTGTAGCACATAAAAATAACGAGCGTCAACCACAATTTTCAATCGCTTTCTTTTATTACTATTCTCGCATTTTATTCTTATAAACATCTCTATTCAACCGTTCAAATATGTTAATTGCAAATCAATTCTATAAAATGAGGACGTCCAATCACTTGAATCAGCAAGGGGATTCTTGGTCCACTATTTTTTTTCAACGTTAATTGATAAATCGCTTGAAACAATTCTTTTTGTTTTGCACGTCGTTCTTGTTTATCTTCTGATTTAACCAAATCATAGACTGTTTGCATCAACTCATCACCCGTTAAATCAGGATTGTTTTTTAAGATTTCAGCTAATTTATTAAGCGTTTCTTTAATCTCTTGTGAAAGGCTATCATAATATACGTTGTCTTGTTCTGTTTGAATCGTTAGTAAGTGATTATCTGCATCATTTTCAATCCAATAGGCTGCTCTAGGAACAATATGATCTAACTCTTCTGAAGTGTAAGGTGCTTCTTTTAAAAGAATAGCTTTGGCCATTTGTTGGTCATTATTTGTTAAGGATAAAATGCTAACCGTATGTGAAAAGGATGGATAATTTTTTTGAAGATTTATTTTCGTCAATTTAATCATTTGTGCGGTCAACTCATCTTGATCAGGATTCTCTCTTGATTGTGACACTTTCCGTTCAAATTCTGTATAATTCTTCAACACATCCGTATCTAAGCCAATATCAAACTGTGCTTTTGGTAGATATTTGGCATAAAGATAAAAGATCAACTCAGGTGTATAGATAGCTAATAAATCCGTTAGTGTAATAATATTCCCTGCAGAACTAGACATTTTTTGCGTTTGTCCTTTTATGTTTATAAAATCATACGGTTCATAGTTTGGTGCTGTATAATCAAAGATTTTTTTTGCAACCATTTTAGCGACATCAAAGCTGCCATTTTTCGAAGAATGATCTTTTCCTCCTGGCTCAAATACAACTTTTTCAAATTTCCAACGCATTGGCCAATCAACTTTCCAGTGTAATTTCACTTTTTGTTTTTGCCCGATCACTTGTGAGCCAGTATGTCCAAAATGGCACGTATAGTCGATTTTTTTTGTGCGTTCGTCATAATTTGTAATTGTTGTACTATCATGACCACACGTGTCACAATACAACGATATAGGATAGAATTTTTCTCGTGCCTCTTCATTTGATTTTTCAGTTCGGAAATTTTCTAAAATGTCATAAATTTCTCTTCTTTGTTCCATCGCTTTTATTATATAATCATCGTATACGCCAGACTCATATCGCTGTGTCTCATATATATATTCAGGCGTAATACCCATTTTCGCTAAATCTGCTTCAAATGTTTTCTCAAAAAATTCGCCGTAGCTTTCTTCTTCATCAAAAGCGCATGGTACTTTTGTATATGGACGCCCAATCTGATCTTCATTCACGCCAGATACATTTGCAGGAATCTTTCTTAAACGATCATAATCATCCCATGACAAGATAAATCTAGGATTTCCTCCTAAATCTTTTAATGCTTCCGTCACAAAATAAGTGGTTACAACCTCTCGAAAATTGCCGACATGAATATATCCAGAAGGACTAACGCCTGATGCGCACGTTAATTCTAACCTGTCTGGATAGTTGTTTAATAATATATTTGCTGCTTCATAAGCCCAATGCATACGTCATACACTCCTTCATCATCATTGATTTTTTTACTACTTGTTTTTCGCTTTATTTTTTTCTTACCATTCCTACCGAAACAACAAAAAACGGACTATATAATAAAAATAGACTCACTCTTTGAGAAATACCAGTAAAATTACTTATTCTAGAAAGAATCAGCATTGAAAATACTGCGCCGACAAACGTTATACTAGAGAATAAAAGCAACGGCCTATTTTCTTCAAGAATGCTTAAATAGATGAGTAAAAATACACCGATCAATAATCCTGCAAGCCCTATCCCTGATCCGTATAAATGAACCTTTGCTAAAAAACCTCTCTCATTAGAATCACTTACATGATTAGCCAATCCTGAAACAATACAGTCTAAAATTGCAAATGCTGCAATCGATCCGCCTAAAAAAGCTGCAGCTTTTTTAGATGTTTTTTTAAAATGGGTATAAAATGCTGGTATGGTTAATAAAAATAATAAGCCATTCACTAGTTGCCATTTTTTAAACAAGAATTGAACTGGGCTACCATCTTCTCCTAACGCGCTAATAGGCATAGATATAGAGTGATAATGAGGATAGTACTGAGCCAATATGATTGGTATGATGATCTCACTACATAATACAACTATCATGAGATAGAAGCCTTTTTCTCTTATGAATTTCATATGCTTTGTTCGCCTCTTTCCCAATAAGTTATTTATTAGCTATGAAAATCGCCCACAAATAGTTTTTACGTTGATCGGAATTGCTGATTTAACAGGAATCGTTGGCGCTTCTAGAATGTCATCGTAAAAAATAATCGCATTTTTTACGATCCGCTCATCGACTTGATCCAATTCTTTATATGAATTAAAAAGCTTTGTAGGGATATTTAAGTATTCTTTCTTTTCTTGAAAAATACTCATAATCAACGAGTTATAAAGTTTATTTGTTAAAATCACAAAAGCACTTGTAACCTTTTCATTTTGATCCAATAAAAAAATCACTTCTTTGGTAAATCGTTTAACATAATTTTCATTAAACGTGTATTTAGTTGTGGTTTCCTTTGAAAGAGAACCGAGTACGTAATTGATTTTTTGATAGGTGGCGATCTCTTTCTCGTTTAAATGGACAGACTGTGATGGGAACAATAGTTGCTCATTCAAATAGGCTGTTTTCAACAATTTTGTCACCGCGTTTATAAAGAATTGATTCTCTTTTACCTCTGCCTTAAATTGTCCTGAAAACCGTTCTACAAGTTCAATTGAACCTCTTTTTCCATAAATAAAGACGTTATTTAATTGCGTATAATGCTCATTAAATCTATTGATTGTCGCAAATGTATAGTGACAGGAATTGAGAATGATCGTTAAAAAGTAGAGTTCATCTATAGGTAAATAATTCTCTAAATCACTTAATGTATAAAATTCTTTTAAACACTGAAACATCTCTAATTGTTCTAACATTTTTTTGCGCTTTTTTGTATACTGAACACAATGTTCTCTTCTATTATATGCGGTTAGAAACCCCATCGACACATAATATTTATTTTCTGGTGATAATATGAATCCTTTTTCGATCATCACTGTAAAAAAATAATTTAACCATTTCTGAAATCCCTTGTTTTTTTCCATAGAAAATACAGGCGTTACTTTTAAACTAATATTCATACACAATAAACGATACCCTAATTCGTCTATCTCTTCAAATCTTAACCCTAATTGATTGAATGCTTGTTCCACTTTGCGCTTTAAACTATAAGAAGAACCGACAGAAATATATAATTTTTCAACAAATTCTAAGTAATGAGTGCACTCTTGCAAATACAATAATACCCCTTGCAGAAACCTTGATTCTTTAAAAATCAACTTCTGATAAACATATACTGGTAGATGAGTAGCCAATACTATTTTATACTCACCACAGTAATAATTTTTAGCTAATACATATGGTTTTAATCGCTCACAAATTTCTTCTATGTAGTCAATCAACGTTGCAGAAGATAGTTGAAAAAGCTGACTAGCACTTGAAACTCCAATCGTTTCACCTTGGTATAGAGAATTGATAAGTTCTGTTTTTATTAGAATATCTTTTTCAATATATGATTCTATCAACACAAAAACCTCCCACCAATCATAGTACGTTGCATTTACGCTCGTTTACTCATTTATTTCGTCTGTTCATTCGACTAAATTTTAAAAATAGACTTTCATACAGACGCTTTCATTTTATTTTACTTTCTGATCAAAAAAAACGAATAATTTTGAAAAAAAATACCTACATGGTATGTTAAAGTACATGTAATCACTGGAAAAAATGATGGAGGAAAACGAGATGCAGTTAAAAATTGGTGTGATGGACAGTGGTGTAGGCGGCCTGACGGTTGTAAATGAACTTCAAAAAATAATTCCTGATGCAACGATTTTATATTATGGTGATAGTGGTAACTGTCCTTATGGTAATAGAAGTCAAAAAGACATTATCGAATTATCAAAAAAAATAATCGATTTTCTTTTATCTCAAGAGGTTGACTTCATTTGCATTGCTTGCAATACTATTTCAACTGTTATTGAGAAACTTCAAAAAGATTGCCCGATAAAACTTATTGGGATTATCCAGCCTGTTTCAAATTATATTGCAACAGTCTTAAACCCAAAAAAAATTGGTTTAGTTGCCACAGTTGACACTGTCCAATCACAAGAATATCCTATAAAAATTCACGAAAAAAATAAGCATATCACAGTCATTGGTCAAGGTAGTCCTACTTTGGCAGCACTTATTGAAAGCGGAGAATTTACGACTAAAAAAATTGAGGCCGAAATTCAAAAAGAGATGCAGTTGATTTTAAAAAAAAATGCGATTTATTCTGTCATTTTAGGCTGTACACATTATCCGATTGTAGAAGATCACTTTAAAAAGTTGTATCCTAAAATTACGTTCATTAACCCAGCGCACTATCAAGCGCTTGTGGCGAATAAAGTGTTTTTGAACAAACCTATTGAACAAAATACCGGCACTGATACTTATATCTACACTTCTGGTGATATCTCTGTTTTTTCAAGTATTGTAGAAAAAATAGGTATCAAGACCCAACAGCCAGTTAAAAAATTGGTTCTTTGATTGTTTCAACTATACGTGTTATATCATGGTCTATTGAATATAGAAAGTACCTATATATGATAAGTACGCTAAACGAAAAAAATATGCGAGGAGGAAATTTTATGTGTACAAGCTTTACCGTATCCGTTAAAGACCAACAACATTATTTATCTAGAACAATGGACTTTAGTTTTTTACTTGAAGGGCAACCAATTTTTATGCCTAGAGGATTTGAGTGGTCTTCTTTTAATGGAGAAGTTCATCAAAATACCTATGCTTTTGTAGGTACAGGAAAAAAATTAGAGGACTATATCTTTGCAGATGGGGTCAATGAAAAAGGCGTTGTTGCCGCTGAATTATATTATCCAAATGAAGCGGATTATGCTACAGATAGTGTAGCAGGTCAGAAAAACTTAGCCCCGCATCAATTTATTATGTGGCTATTAGGAGAAAATAGCTCGATTGCTGAAATCAAAGAAAAAATTGGAACAATTACTTTAGTTGATTGCCCAGTAGCTTTATTAGGTATTACCGTACCACTTCACTTTATTGTGACTGATTCTTCAGGTGAAACAATTACAATTGAAACCAATCAAAAACAATTGATCCTAAAAGACAATCCAATCGGTGTCATGGCAAATAGCCCCAACTTAGAATGGCACCTGCAAAATTTAAACCAGTATGCTTCAATCAAACCAACAAATAACCCGTCACAAAAATTAGGCCCATTGACCCTAACTCCATTTGGACAGGGATCAGGGACTTTTGGTCTTCCTGGAAGTTATGTCTCAACGGATCGTTTTGTTCGAGCTGCATTTTTAAAATACAATATGGTAACGAGTACAACAATGGAAGAAACGGTGAACAATATTTTCCATGTATTAGACAGTGTCACCATTCCAAAAGGGATCGATATTAAACCTGATGGAGAGATTGACTTCACGCAATATAGAGTCGTTATGGATAGTATCAGCTCTTCTTATTTTTTACAATTATATGAAAGCAATAGAGTTTACTCCGTGAAAATAGATGCAGAACTTCTGACTAATACAACACCCATTGTCTATCCCGTCAGCAAAGACATGCTTTTTGAAAAATTAGAGCAATCGAATTAGACCAACATAAAAAATCAATCTACCCTTCTTATCATTACGTATGGATAAGAAAGAATAGATTGTTTTTTTTTTATTATGCATATGTGCTACTCACTTTAGCAGCCGTTATATCTCTATTTTAACGCTTTTTGTACATCTTCGATCATCAAGTGTGTAGATTCTAATCCACCACCACTAAGGTACCAAACATCCGGTTGTAATGAAATAACTTTACCATTTTTACCAGCATTCGTTTGTTTGACCAACTCATTATTTTCTACGTTGTCATTTGTGTCATCGCCACCAATTGCTTTTGTCCGATCAATAACAAACAAAATATCCGGATTTTTTTCTAATACATATTCGTAAGAAACACTTTGACCATGAGTTGATGCTTCAATTGCATCATCTGCTTGTTTAAAACCGAATGTGTCATGAACGATTCCGAAACGAGAACCTGTCCCATACGCTGAAAGTTGACCTTCATTTACTAAAACAACCAATGCTTTTTCATCGCTTGCTTGCGCTTTTTCTTTAACATCTGCAATTTCTTTTTCTAAGTCAGCAATTTTTGTTTTCGCTTCGTCTTTTTTATCAAAAATTTCAGCTAATGTTTCGATATTATTTTTGGTAGAGTTCCATGTATCTTTGGCATCTACTGCTAGATAAATTGTTGGCGCGATTTTGCTTAATTTATCTTGGAAATCTTGTTGGCGTCCAGAAATAATGATCAGGTCTGGCTTCATTTGGTTAATTTTTTCTAAATCTGGTTCTTTGATTCCACCAGCTGATTCTACTTTTTTATAGTCTTCTAAATATTTAGGCAAATTTTTTGTTGGTGCACCAACAACTGTATCACCTACACCCAAAGTATCCATCGTATCTAATGAACCATTATCAAAAACAACAACTTTTTCAGGATTTTTAGGAACTTCGACTGAACCATTTGAATCTTTTACAGTAACTGTTGTGGCATTTGCGCTTGAGTCTTTCGATGCCGACCCATCTGTTGTTTTTTTATCGTTATTGCCGCATGCACCTAATGTAAGCAGTGCGACCATTGAGATTGTTGCAGCTACTAAAAATTTTTTTTTCATTTTATTTCCCCCAGTTTAATTAATTTTTTTATACCTTGACTTAACATGTTTGTTTCGCCTTTTTTGATCCAGCTACGCACGTTAGCCTTTTCTAGTTAAAATACATACAAAATCTTTTTCCTTCTATTTCACAAATGCGGATATTCATATCGTAAAGCTTATTTAATACTTCTGATTGGATAATGTCATCGGTACTTCCGTGAGTGAATAGGCGCCCGTCTTTCATGGCGACGATCTCATCTGCATAGCTTGCTGCAAAGTTGATGTCATGCAACACAATAATGACTGTTTTACCAAATTCATCCACTAAGCGTCTTAACGTTTGCATCATTTGAACAGCAAAGTTCATATCCAAATTGTTCAACGGTTCATCCAGCAAAATATAATCCGTATCCTGTGCTAAAACCATGGCAATATAGACTCGCTGTAATTGACCGCCTGACAATGTATCAATCAATTCATCTGCTAAATCTAATAAGCCAAGATTCTTCATCGCTTCTTCAACTTTTTCATGATCTTCCTTTTTCAAACGACCTTTGCTATATGGAAATCGCCCAAAATTAACTAACTCTCTAACCGTGATTTTCAAATTAATCCCGTTTGATTGTTTTAAAATCGATAGTTTTTTTGACAATTCACTTTGCTTCCACGTTTTTACTTCGTTGTGATCCAAATAAATCTCACCTGTATCTTTAGGAACTAATCGACTCATCATTGAAAGCAGCGTACTCTTCCCTGCGCCGTTTGGACCAATAAAAGCAGTTAATTTTTGCTCCGTGATTGGCAATTGAACTTCTGAAACAACTATTTTTTCACCATATCTTTTTGAAACATTCTTGATTTCGATCATCTGCGCTGCTTCCTTTCACTAATAATCTTTCCGACAAAATAAACGCCACCGCCAAATTCAATGACGATACTTAACGTCGTATTCAACTGAAATACTTGCTCAACCAGAAACTGTCCAAAAACTAATAAAAGGATGGACAATAAACTACCGCCTAAGAATAACTCCCGATGTCTATATGTTCCCATCAACTGATAGCTCATATTTGCCACAATGAAGCCGAGAAAGGTCACTGGTCCTACTAAGGCCGTTGATAATCCAATCAAACCGCTGATCACTGTCAATAAAATAAATTGAAACCTTGGAACATTGATGCCTAAACTAGTTGCTTGCTCATTACCTAAATGTAAAACGTCTAAAGCATGGCTTTTTATCCATAAAAAGCCTATTAAAAAAGTGATCAAAATACCGGCAATAACTAAATGCTGACTATTCACATTTCCAAAACTGGCAAATAATTTCCCTTGTAGTAAATCGTATTCATTTGGGTCCATCACAACTTGCAGGAACGTACTGATACTATTGAAAAATGTGCCTAATATAATCCCGATCATCAGCAATAAGAACAGATCATTTCCGCCTCTTCTCAATAAAAATCGAGACAACATAATACTAGCACTGACCATCAATAAAACGTTCAAAAGAAATGTAGCAATCGTTTCATTCCCTAAAAGTTGTTGTCCATCTAAAAAGAAAAATAGCAAGGTTTGAATAAAAACATACAATGAATCCAACCCCAAAATATTCGGCGTTAAAAAGTGATTTTGTGTCATCGTCTGAAAACTGATTGTTGAAAATGTTGCCGCAATCCCGACAAATACAAAAGCCAACAATTTTTTTCCTCTAAGTTCTAAGGAAAAAGCCCAATTTCCATAGGTTTTATAGGACAAATACAAGGCACAAACCGCAATCACAGCAATCAATAATAATAGGATTTTTACTGTTGATGATTGGAAGAATTTTTTCATGCTGTTTTCCTCCTCATCAATAATGCGATAAAAATAAAGCTGCCAAGCACTCCGACAACTACACTTACTGGTACTTCATAAGGTGCAATCACGATACGAGCTAAAATATCACATGCTAATAAAAAGATACTTCCACCAACTGCTGTGATCGCCAGCGTATTTTTCATATGATCGCCATAACGCATCGATACCAAGTTTGGAACAATTACACCTAGAAACGGGATGTTTCCTACCATAATCAAAACAACTGCACTTGATAAAGCCACGATACCTAGCCCAAACAATTGGATGCGTTGATAATTCAATCCCAGATTTGTCGCCATATCTTCGCCCATGCCAACGACTGTAAAACGATAAGCAAAAAGGTACGTAACAATCAATAAGGGAATAGTGAGATAAAGCAGTTCATAATTTCCTTTCATCACGGTTGAAAAATTCCCCTGTAACCAGGAAGACATATTTTGAACTAACTGAAATTGATACGCAAAAAAGGTTGCCACAGAGCCAATAATATTGCCAAACATCACACCAATCAGTGGAATCATGACCTGATTTTTTGCGGGTAAAAAGCGCGTTAAATAAATAAAAATCAATGTCCCACCAAACGCAAACAAGAATGCAATAAACGATCGAAATAATAACGGTGCTGTAGGAAAAAGAATCATCACGACTAAAATCCCTAAACGCGCACTGTCCATCGTTCCTGCTGTACTTGGTGATACAAATTTATTCTGTGTCAAATGCTGCATGATCAATCCAGAGATACTAATCGTACTTCCGGCAATCACTAAACTGATCGTTCGAGGCAGCCTTGTAGTCAACAATACTAATTGTTGCTGTGAATCCCATTGAAATAATTGTGTCAGAGAAATATCTTTCACCCCGACAAAAATTGATAATACAATCAAAAGGAGTAAGAGAACAAATAGGCCTATTTTTTTCATATACTTGCTCCGTTTTTCTACTTGCTGGAATGAATTACTCAAAAGAGGAACGAGCCTGTTCAGCTTTTCTCTTTGTCTAGCTTTACAGCCTAACATCTCGGAAAAAAGATAAAATCTGCTCGTGCCTAAGAGCGGCACAATCATCTTTTCCTATTTTTCTGTCGGTGCTGAACGAGACTGTTCAGCTTTTCTAATTGAGAATGATTTTCATTCTTATCTACTAGTCTATGCGAAATGGATCATAAAAGCAATACTTTTTTAGCTTTTATTCATTCTCATTTAGTAAGGAAATTCAGTTATTTCGGGTGTTTACTGCCTGTTCTATGCTATAATTTGACTTAGGACTATATGAAAGCAGGTTAGATAATTAATGGCACAAGATGACTTACAGAAACATTTGGATAATGCAATGTATGGCACCCCGCTACTAAAACCAGAAGAACAGCGCAAATATATGGGAACCTTCCGTGAAAGATGCTACCTAACGATGACGATTGCACAGATGAAAAATGCAGAAGACAAAGCAAATTTCTTACAAGAACTAACGCAACATCCTGATGCTACCGTTCTATTAAATGGCACCATGGCAACTGATTTGCAATCTGTTTATATTAAATTGATCAATGAACGACAAATAAAGTTCACTGTGATGAACGATTTTGTTGAGAATACTCCTGATGCTTTGGGGTTAGTTTTAACTGCAAAAGACGCTGTAAATGAAGCAATAATTGACGTTGACAAAAAATATCCTAAACCAGTCTCAGCGACTCGACCTGAACAACCAAAAAAAGGCTTTTGGCATAAATTATTTAAATAAAGGAGAAATCATTATGATAGAGTCATATTTATTAAAACAAGATTTAGCAAATGCTTTGAATGCCCATATCAAATTATTACGAGAAGTAGAACAGATTGAAGAAGATCATATGGATGCTTTCACTTTTATGATGCGTAGTTTTGGATTTATGTTAGATCATTCGCCAAGTGTATTAATAAATCAAGATGATGAGGCGCTGCATTTTATGATGTTTCAATATTATAGTTTATTAACGGAACTCAAATATAATCTCATTTTGAATTATCCTTATGCTCGTATGCAAGGAAAAACAATGAGTGAGGTAGTGGAAGCATTTCCAACGACTTATGAACGTGAGATGAAACAATGGTGGGAAAAGAAAACTGGATTAGAAGTAGAAGAAACCAAACAAACAATCGCAATCAAAGCGTTAGAATATTAAATTTATTTGTCGTAGTTCTAAGTTAATTCTTTTGCCAAAAATCTACAAAAAAAGAGGCTATGGTAACTCTACGAGTTATACCATAGCCTTAATGAATCGGAGCAAAAGCAACGAGTGGATGCTTTTTAGTCAAAAACTCGCAGATAAACATTGATGCACAGACTATACTTGATTCTCTGATCTAGATGGTTTTTGCCCAAATATTTTCTATATTTAACATTATTTCTGTTGAAACACTTCCGGATATAACATCTTCAATACATCCATCGTCAAATGACGACCTTGACCTGAATGTGGATAAGCATGCATATGCATAGCTGGATTAAAGTTTGCTTCTATAATGCCATACGTTTGGCTATTCTTCATTCCCTTAACTGATTTATCTGGCACAATCAAGTCAATTCCACAGATTTTCGCTCCTATTGCTTGGACTGCTTCAATGGCAATCTGTTTATAGCTTTCATCAAAATCATCTGTTACATCAATGGAATCTCCACCCGTACTGATATTTGAATTTTCGCGTAAATAAACAATTTGATCTTTTTCAGGAACAGATGTCGTCAAAAGATTCTGCTCTTTTAACATCAATCGTTCAACATCACCTAACTGAATCAATTCCAATGGAGAACGATGATGCGTTCCTCTTAATGGATTTAGATTTTTTTCTGCTACCAACGCTTCAACAGATCGAATGCCATCGCCGACTACATTTGCCGGTATACGAAGTAAGATCGCTCGCACTTTGTCATCTATCACAAAGAAACGATATTCCGTTCCTGGTAAGAATTCTTCGATCAACACAGCTGAATCTTCTTTAAAAGCTAATTTTAATGCTTCTGTGTAATCTGCTAAGGAAGCTCCCTCTTTAAAAATAGTAATTCCTAAACCGTAATTTGTCGTTTTTGGTTTGATCACAAAGGCTTTTTCCGAATACTTCACATAAGCTTGTTCCGCCTGTTCGATCGTATTAAATTCATCTCCAGCAGGTACCGTAAAACCAGCTTCTGCCAAAACTTTTTTAGTAACCGTCTTATTCTCCATGATCAACGGAACAATATAGCTATCTTTACTCGTCATATTCGCATTTTTGACATACTCAATATGGTCGTTGTGCTTAAGTTTCAAAAATTGTTCTGATTCATCTAATAACTCGACTTCTACACCTTTTTGGATAATATCAAATAAAAATAGCTGTGTGGATAACTCCATATTTCTAAAACCAGCTAATTGATATGGCCGCTCAAAAGCCATTCCTTGGTATTCTTTTCCAAAAATAATCCCCAATTCATGATTTGAGTTATTTTCAATGATCGTCCACATTTTTCCAGCGATCGTCAAATCTGGTGTTCTTAGTTGCGCTCGGTGAATTTCTAATAGTTTCTTCGATCTAAATAGACCCAAAGCTTCGATCATTTCATCCATTTCTGCAAAAATACGATCCCCTTCTGCCAATAGCTTCACTTGGGCAAATGGATGGCCCAATGCAACTTGTTCATTCAAGAAATCACCTGTTGCTACCCAATCATTAGGCGCTTCTTTTTCATCTGTCCACAACAAATACAACATAAACAAATGAATAAACTCAAGCGATTCTTCCTCTACCCCTAATGGCGCAAAGGGATTTAAATCTAGATTTCTAAGTTCGATGTAACGTACACCGGTTTTTGGCAAATCAGCCATTTGTTTCCCACCACGCAAGCGAACTGCAGAATAAAATTCTTTTTCTTCCGATAATACACCATTTTCAACCATTCGATGAATGTCATGAATATAGTGTTGAAGCGACTCATAAGATACGTCGACATTTTCATTATTTTTATAGCCAAACGAACTGTTTCGTAAACTTCTGACAGGCCCTTTCGGTTGCTCTTCTTGTTCTGTAAAATAGCCAGGCTCACTGACTGGGGATGCGCCAAATAGATACGTAATTAGCCATCGGTAACGCAAATAGTTACGTGAAACTTTCATATAGAGAATATTTTTAAATTCTTCGATTGTTTCGTATTCTGTTTGTTCTGAGAAAAGCTTTTGGACCAATTCGATATCATATTCAAAATTAAAATGAATCCCGCTAACCATTTGCTTGCGTTTGCCATATTCTCTTGCCAAATAGCGACGATAAAGAATACCATCATATTGTTCAAGTTTGGCAATTTTTATGTCTTCATCTTTTAGCGGTAATTTTGGCGGCATACTTAGCGGCCAAAGCATCTCGTGCTTATTCATCGAACGCAGTGCTACATCATGAATCGCTGCAAGATAACGCATCATTTCATTAAGAGAGTTTGCCACTGGTGTGATCAATTCCATTTGAGTCTCACTAAAATCAGTTTGAATGTATGGATGATAGGAGCGATTTCCCAAAACTTCCGGATGATCTGTCATTGCTAATTGACCATCAAATGTCGTGCGTTGGCTTTCTTTTTCTAATCCAAATCGTGCAGCCATCAAATAAGGGCGTGCATTTTTTTTCTGTAACAACTCTTTAAATTTCATACTGTCGCCTTTCTTCCCGTTATTATTTCATCACTCATCATTATATAGAAAAAGAGATGTAAAAAGAATCTTTTAGCTTAAATTTTGTTAAAAAGAAAATAAATTTCCTTTGATTGGTAAAAAACAGTTCTTTTTATTCGCCGAATTCTATCCTTTCAAGACATTTAAATTCATTGTATACTAAAAAGAAAAATAATTTATAACAAAGGAGCAAACAATGCCTACTAAAGCCTTGGTAGTAATCGATCTCCAAAAAGGTCTAGAAAATTTTGGAACCGGGTTATTTCATCTTAATGATCTATTGATCGCTGTAAATCAGCGCATTTCAGACTATAGACAGCATCAATTACCGATTATATTTATCCAACATGAAGATGCCGATTTAGTCGTTGATAGCCCCGACTGGCAGCTATTTGATCAACTTAATGCTACAACAGAAGACTTTTACGTTGGAAAAACCCACGCAAATTCTTTTTTTCAAACACCATTAAAAGACCTCCTGGATGAACTTTCAGTCACCGAACTTGAATTTTGCGGTGCTCAAACGGAATACTGCGTTGATACGACTATTCGCATGGCTCATGGTTTAGGCTATACTTGTTTTATGAAACGTGGTCTAAGTACAACGTTAAACAACGATCTGTTAGGCGCAAAAACAATTATCCAGCATCATGAACAGCTATGGAATAAACGTTTTCTAACATTCATATAATTAATTAGTGATAAATCTTTTACTTTCTCTAATTTTACCACACTCACCGACTAAAAAATTAAAAATATCTCATGATATCTTCTAGTTATTCGTGATAGTATAACTAGGGGATATTTGTTGAACTATTTTCTTTTGCTCTTATTTTTCGTTCAATATAGAAATGCCCGACATTCTATGAAATGGAGGAACAGTTTAAATGAAATTTTCAAAAAGGCAAATCCAAGATACGTTATACGTGACGATTGGCTCTTTTATTTTAGCAGTATCGATCAATTCGATTTTACTACCAAACAAAATAGTAGCAGGCGGCGCCAACGGAATTAGTGTGGTAATCAATTATCTGTTTGGAACCAATCCAGCCTTAGTTTTATATGCAATCAACTTACCTTTATTACTTCTTTGTTTTTTACTTTTAGGGAAAGAGGTAGGAATAAAAACAATTTACGGAAGTTTGATTTATCCATTTTTTGTAGGAATCACTACGCATTTACCTGTGCTCACACATAATATTTTCCTAGCAACGATCTTCGGTGGTATTTTAACTGGAATTGGGTTAGGGCTAGAATTTAGAGGCAATGCTTCGACTGGTGGAACAGCAATTATTTCTCAAATCGTCAACAAGTATTTTAAAATTTCATTAGGTGTTTCGATTTTATTTGTCGACGGACTAGTGATTCTATCTGCTTTATTTGTTTTTAATACTGACACAGTACTATTCTCTCTGATTTGCTTATATCTCATTGGACGAATCGTAGATATGGTGCAAGTCGGCTTTGTTCGTTCGAAAAATGTGATGATCATTTCACCAAAATATGCGGAAATCAAAGAGAAAATTTTGGTAGAGATGGATAAAGGATTGACCCTGATCCCAATTGAAGGTGGCTATCAAAAAAATCCAAGTATGTTGATGATGACGGTTATCAGTGAAAAAGATTTTGCTAAAATCAAAGAGACTGTTATGTCTATCGACGAAGAAGCATTTATTGTTACGATGAACGCAAGTGAAGTTTTCGGTCGAGGATTTAGCTTGAAGAAAATCGCTGAAGATTATGGAATTGAAACGAATAATTTGTAAATAGAAAAGCGGAATGAACCGTTTAGCTCTGACTGAAAAATAGGGAATCCTATTCGTGATGCTTTTTGTCACTAATAGGATTCATCTTTTTTCCGAAGAGCTGGTTCATGCAGCTGGATCAATAGAAAAGCGAAATGAACCGTTTAAACCTCGAACAAATTAGGAAAATCGCTTAAAGATGCTCTTTATCTTTAAGCGATTTTGTCTATTTGTTGAGAGGTTTGGTTCATGTAACTGGATCAAGAAAAGCGAAATGAACCGCATAAATCTCGAACAAATCAGAAAGCAGAATGATAGGCTTTCTGATTAAAGAAAATAAATGGTTGTTTTTCATTATTTCCTCTGTACATCATTTTTCCTTAATGATATAATTAATGTACAGAAAAAAAGCATAAGATACACTAACCCCCTAGAGTTTGGGTCTCTAAGGGGTTTTCGTGGGCTAATGCCGCCGTGATTTGTTTTACTTGAAATTTCTAGCTTCTCAAGTGATTTTTGTCTGATTTAGTATATATGCTAAAGTTTGCAATCCTTTTCTAACCAATTGATAGCGGTATCGGTGGTTTTAGAAAGGTAAAAAGTCGTTAAAATTTGAGCAACTAGGCTAAAAAACAACATGCTTTTCATATTGATCCATTTTTGAGAAGTTGCCGAACATCTGATTTTTTCTTACTGATTACGATTTTAAAATCAAAACAGAAATTGAAGATTCAAAATTATTAAACAATAAGAAAATCAAAAAAATTGTTTTCACAAAAAAAGTAACAGCCGCTGTTAATTCATCTTCTCTATTTAATGAATTAACTGAGTTAACCGAAATTGAAAATGTAGACTTACTAGATACTAGCAATACTACAAATGTGTCTTCGATGTTCTACTGGTGTAAAGCTTTAGAAACAATTAATTTACAAACATGGGATACTCATAATGTAACAAGTATGTTAGGGATGTTTTCAAAAGCAGATGCCTTGACTTCACTTGAGAACAGCCAATGGGATACTTCAAAAATGAGTGGAGATCTCTTTTCTTCCATGGATAATTTAGATACGTTAATCTTGGGTAGTAAGTCACTAATCAAAAACTTTGGGCTACCTGAAAAGAAAGATGTTCCGTATACAGGAAGATGGGTAAGTGATGATACGGATACAGCGTATAAATCTACGGCCGACTTTATAAGCAATTATGATGGAAGTAACCCAGGAGCTTACACGAGAGAATAATCACCATATAACTAAATTTAAGAATAGTTTTTATCACTATTAAATTTCATTATTAATTTTACTTTGCAGAAGAGCTCCCTGAGGAATAACTTCCACAGAGAGCTCTTTATTTTCTTTAAAATTCATAGGCACCTAAAAATTTTACAGTTAATCTTCCACCTTCAACAATCCCTTAAACAATCCAACCGCAAAATCATTTGCATCAAACGGTTCTAAATCATCGATTCCTTCACCCAGTCCAACTAATTTCACTGGTAAATGCAGCTCATTGCGAATCGCTATCACGATCCCACCTTTAGCTGTACCATCCAATTTAGTTAAAACTAATCCAGTGACATCTGTCGTTTCTTTAAATTGTTTCGCTTGTGACATCGCATTTTGTCCAGTTGTTGCATCGACCACAAGTAATACTTCATGCGGTGCATCTGGCAATTCACGTTGGATCACTCGTTTGATTTTTTCTAATTCGTTCATCAAATTGACTTTATTTTGTAAGCGTCCTGCTGTATCCACAAGCAAGATATCCGTATTTTCTGTCTTCGCTCGTTCTACTGCATCAAAAACAACCGCTGCTGGATCTCCACCCGCATTGCCTCGAACAACTTCGACTCCAGCACGTTCGCCCCAGACCACTAACTGATCGATGGCTCCTGCTCTAAAGGTATCTGCTGCTGCTAACAAGACTTTTTTTCCGTCCTGCTTGAACTCGTGCGCTAGTTTCCCAATACTGGTTGTTTTACCTACTCCATTAACACCAACAAAAAGCATAACTGTTAGTCCATTTGCTTGAATATTCAAAGCATTATTTTCTTCGATGCCTTCTGCTTCGTACAAATCAACCATTTTTTCAATAATTGTATTTTGAACTGCTGCAGGTTTTTTCACATTACGTAATTTCACTTCTTGGCGTAAAGATTCAGTGATTTTAATCGCTGTATCAAAACCAACATCTGCACCAATCAAGGTTTCCTCTAGTTCTTCAAAGAAATCTTCATCAACTGAACGGAAATTAGCGAATAACTCATTCAAACGTGCGCCAAATGTTTTTCGTGTTTTTTCTAACCCTTTTTCATACTTTTCTTGTACAATGATTTCTTCTTGTTCTTCAATCACTTCAGGTTCAACGAGTTCTTCTGTTTGAATAACTGGCGTTACCATAGTCAAAGGGGCGGTTTCCAGTTCCGTTTTTGGTTCTTCCGTTGATTCTTCAGTAAACTCTTCTTGTACTTGTTCCATCGGTTCTTGTTCAGCTTGTTTTTCTTCTGAAACTTCGCCTCTTTCCACAGGTTCATCTAATGTTTGATCGGTTTCAATTTCAGCAGGCTGCGTTTCTTTTTCGTTCATAAAGGCTTTTTTTATTTTATCGAAAAATCCCATTTAATTTCCTCCTCTCAATGGTTCTAAGACAAATTTTTCAACGGCTTGTGCAACACCGTCATTGTCGTTTGTGTCTGTAATCACGTCTGCCAAACTTTTCACTCTAGGAACAGCATTTTCCATTGCTACACCAAGTCCTGCATATTCGATCATCGGTAAATCATTTTCTTCATCACCGATTGTCATGATCTCGTCTTGTTTAATACCTAAATCTCTTGCTAATAATGAAATCCCATATGCTTTTGTGATTCCTTTAGGCATAAATTCTAGTAAATTACTTCTAGTTTTGATGATTTCATAGCGATCGTAAAATGCGCTCGGGATTTTTTTGATTTGCTCATCTAAATATGTTTGATCTACTGCGATCACGGCTTTGTTATAGATTCTATCCGCAGTCAGTTGGGCTAATTCATAAGACTCATATGTTAGTAATTTATTTAGCTGGCTGTATAACGATTCATGATCTTGTGTCGTTGGCAGCTGCAGCACCAGTCCATCAGATAAAATATCCAAAGGAACATTCAATGATTTGGCCAGCTCATACAGATCTTGCACATTTTCTAAAGGCATGTTTGCTTTTTCGATAATTTTACCTGTATCGTTTTTTTGAACCAAACCGCCATTGAAAGTGATACTATAATCTCCATTGTCTCGCAAATTCAAAGTATCTAAATAAATGCCGATTGCTGCTAACGGTCGACCTGTACAAATGACGATTTTAACACCTGCAGCTTTTGCTTGTGCCAATGTTTCTTTATTTCGTACAGAGATTTCTTTTTTACTATTTAAAAGTGTGCCATCTAAATCAATCGCAATTAATTTAATCAATCTGTCATGCCCCCTATCTTATTCAATTACGTTTCAGCAACGATTGCGCCGCCTTCTTTCACTTCTTCCAAACGAACAGAAACGATTTTCGATACTCCTGATTCTTGCATCGTTACACCATATAATACATCGGCTGCTTCCATTGTTCCTTTACGGTGCGTCACCACAATAAATTGCGTATCGTCTTCAAATTCACTCAAATAATGACCAAAACGCGAAACGTTCGCATCATCTAATGCCGCTTCGACTTCATCCAAGACACAAAACGGAACGGGTCTGACCCGTATAATTGAGAACAATAAGGCAATCGCTGTTAATGCCCGTTCGCCACCTGAAAGTAAGCTTAGATTTTGCAATTTTTTGCCTGGAGGTTGTGCTTCGATTTCTACCCCGGTATTCAATAAATCTTCTGGGTTAGTTAAAATCAGCTCTGCTCGACCGCCACCAAACATATTAGGGAAGACAACTTTAAATTGTGACCGAATCGCTTCAAAAACTTCACTAAATCGCGCTTTGACTTCTTCGTCCATCTCACCCATCGTTTCGAATAATTGCTCTTTGGCGTCTAACAAGTCATCACGTTGAGAAACTAAAAACTCATGACGTTCATTGACTTGTTCGTATTGCTCGATGGCGTTTAGATTGACTGGACCTAATCGTTCGATATCGCGTTTCAAGCGTTTTACTTCGATTTTTGCCTGCTCTTTGTCAATCGTCAATTCGTAATCTTCATTAGCACGTTCAAAGGTCAAGCTATATTCTTCTTGTAAATATTGTAAGGAGTTGTCTAGTTTGATTTCTGAACGGTTTTTCTCAACTTCGATCTTGGTTTGTTCTGTCAATAAATGTTGTTGTTGTTTATTTTCTTCAGCCAATCCAGCATCCATATGATCGACATGCTCTTGTAGTTGTTGACGAGCAGATTTGGCTTCTTGAATGCTTGTCTGTAATTGTTCTTTTTTTTCGGCTAGTTGTTCTAATTGAACAGCTAAACTTTCCTCTGTTACTTGATGATCGGTCGAATGGTCATTCAATTGTTGTAATTGTTGACGTAAGGCTGTTTCTCTCGCTAAAAATTCATCTAATTGCGTTTGTTTTTCTGCTGTTTGTCCATTTAAATGAGCCAATTGTTCCGTTACAACAGCTTGATCTGCCTGAACTTGATTAAACCGTTCAAATGCTTCTGCTCGCAATGTTTCCATTTGGCTGGCTTCTTCATCGACTTGTTTCATTTCTCGATCTAAACGGTCTTTTGTTTGATTCAGTTCTTGTTGTTGTTGTGTTAGCTCTTCTTTTCTGGTTTGATACTCTGTTAAAAATTGATGGAGTTCACGCGCTTCAAATTCAAATAAGCGTTGTTCCTTTGTTAAACGAGTGATTGTTTCTTCTTGATTTGTTAGTTTATTTTGTAATTCTTGTTGTCTTAAACGGCTCGTTTCACCTGTTGAACGTAGTTGCTCTAATTTCTCATTAAGGTGTTTGACGTCCTCCGTTAATTGTTGAACTTCCTTTTCGTTGGCTGTCAATTGCTTTTCCACGCGCTCCATTTGTTCTGTCAGGGTTTGGAGTTCTTGTGTTTGAGAAAATAGACTACCTTGGTTGCCTCGTTTAGTAGCGCCACCAGTCATCGAACCGCCTGAGTTCATGACATCGCCATCTAAAGAAACGACACGGTATTGATAATTCACCGCTTTCGCTAATTGATTGGCGCTCTCTAATGTTTCAGCAAGTATAGTCACTCCAAGCAGATTCTGGATGACATTACTGACTTCATCTGAAAAGTGGACTAATTCGCTGGCAATTCCTAGAAATCCTGAGATATTGCTGACGCGATCACGTACTGCGCTAGAAACCATTCTTGGTTTGATTGTAGTCAACGGCAGAAAAGTTGCCCGTCCGCTATGTTGCTGTTTCAAAAAAGTAATACCTGCACGACCATCTTTTTCCGTTTCCACAACGACATGTTGCGCCGCACCACCTAACGCTGTTTCGATCGCCAACGTATAGTCTTTTGGTACATCGATCAATTCGGCAACAGCACCCACGATTCCAGTTAATTGGGCTTTGTGTTTCAAAACGGCACGAACACCTTGATAGAATCCTGAATAATTTTCTTGGATTTCTTGTAGGCTCTTTTGACGAGCTTTGGCTTGTTGCACTTGGTTCATCGCTTGGTACATTTGCTTTTGTTTCACAGCTAATTGTCCTTGCTTTTGATCCAATTGTTGCTTTAATTGCGTATATTGTTCTCTTTGATCTGATAACGATCGATCAGATGTAGAGACACTTGCTTCTAATTGTTCTTTCTCCGCTAAAGCTTCTTGCATTTGTTTTTCTAATGCTTCATGTTTTTGGATAGATTGTTGATTTTTAGCTGTTTCTTGTTGATACTGACGTTCTAAATATTTTAGATCATTGGTCGTGTTGGCTTGTCCTTGCATCACTTCAACGTATTGACTACGTAATTCTTCTAATAATTCTTTTGATGATTTACTATATTTTTCGACTTCTAGCTCTGAGGCGTTGATTGCTTCAACTAATGATTCACGTTGGGCTTTTTTCTCAGTCACTTTTGCTTGTAGTTCTTGGACTTCTTCACGATAGCGAGTAATTTTCTCCGCATTTTCCTCTAAAGACTGTTGGTATTCACTGGTTGTTTGCATCGTGTGTTTTGAGCGTTCGACTAAGACGTTTTTTTGTCCTTCGGTTTGTTTCAATGCTTCAGTGATTTGTAGAAGCTGTTGTTGTTCCGTTTCGATCTGCTCATCCAATTTATTGCGTTTGCCACGTAGTTGAAATAGTTCATCTTCTGAATCACGAATTTTTTTACTGGCAAGCTGTAACTTTTCTTCGATTCCAGTCAGTTCAGCTGTTTTGGTTTCCCAGACTTTTTTTGCTGCTTCGATTTCTGTTACCGTTAAGCTGACATCGATTTCAGTCAAGCTCTCTTTAAGTTTCAAAAACTCCTTGGCCGCTTCGCTTTGTGCAGCTAGAGGAGTCAGTTGGTCTTCTAATTCATAAATGATATCTTGCACACGGCTCAAGTTATCTTCTGTTTCAAATAGTTTTTGTTCTGCTTTTTTCTTACGTTGTTTGTATTTCAGAACCCCAGCCGCTTCTTCAAAAATACCACGTCGGTCTTCTGGCTTACTATTAAAAATCGCTTCGACTTTCCCTTGAGAGATGATTGAAAAAGATTCTTTCCCTAAACCAGAATCCATAAATAAATCGTGGATATCTTTCAAACGACAGGCTTGTTTATTGATATAAAAATCGCTTTCACCTGTTCTGCGATAGCGACGCGTTACACTGATTTCCGTGAAATCTAGCGGTAAAAAGTGATCACTATTATCTAATACAACAGTTACTTCAGCAATATTCAAGGCTTTACGACCTTCTGAACCTGCGAAAATAATATCTGGCATCTTGCCGCCGCGAAGGCTTTTAGCAGACTGCTCACCTAAGACCCAGCGGATCGCTTCGGTGATATTACTTTTTCCACTGCCATTAGGTCCAACGACAGCCGTCACACCATTTTCAAACTCTATAACGGTTCGATCCGCAAAGGATTTAAATCCTGCGATCTCAATTCGTTTTAAATACACGAATAAAACGGCTCCTTCCAAACTTATTCAGGATTTTGTTTCAGCGCTCGTTCAGCGGCATCCTGTTCTGCTAATTTCTTCGACTTACCAAAACCTGTTCCAATCATTTTTTCATTGACATAAACTTCAACAAAAAAGATTCGATCATGGGCAGGTCCTTCTTCATTGACCAGACGATATTCAATAGTAACATCCCCTTGTCGTTGTAATACTTCTTGTAAGTGTGTCTTGTGATCCATCTCATGTGAAAAAGCACCGGCGTCGATTTTTGGAAAAATAACTTCTTCAATAAATGCTTTGACCGCATCAACTTTTTGATCTAAAAATAAAGCACCTAAAAAGGCTTCAAACAAATCACAAAGCAATGCTGGACGTGTCCGTCCGCCAGAATTTTCTTCTCCTTTGCCTAAAAGAATATAGTCGTCGAAATGACATTCTTTCGCAAATTTGGATAAACTGTCTTCACGAACGATCGCAGCCCGCATTTTCGTCAGCTTCCCTTCTGGCATTTCTGGAAATTGTTTATACAAATATTGAGAAACCAATAACTCTAAAACGGCGTCTCCTAAAAATTCTAGTCGTTCATTGTCAGATAATTTTAAGTATCGATGCTCATTCACATAGGATGAATGGGTAAAAGCTTGTTCTAATAGGTTGACATCATGGAAAACAATGCCGTAACGTTCTTTTAATTCTGTAGTTAGCTGATTGTCCATTTGCTACATTCCTTTAAGTTTATTTACAACCTTCTCTATTATACTTTTTTTTGTTGGATTTTTAAATGGTTAGAGAGGAATTGCGTTAAAAACACTGCTGAATTCATAGTATTTGAAGAATTTCCTAATGATTTGAGCATATTTTTATCATAAACTACGAATTTCCTGCTGTTCATTGAATGTAAAAAGACAAAAAGCGCTCAAGATCATCACAAAATCTTGATACGCTTTTGATTTAATTGTCTTCATGAAAAAACCGTTTGATTTCAATTTCCGCGGCGGTTGGTGAATCCGATGCATGGATGATATTTTGGTGAATATTCGCGCCATAATCGCCTCGGATCGTTCCAGGTTCAGCTTCTAAACAATTGGTTGCACCGATCATTTTCCGAACCGTTTTGATAACACTAGTTCCTTCTAAAACGAGATAAACAACTTCTGACGATGTCATATAGGTGATCATATCATCAAAGAAATCGAATTCTTTCACATGTGCATAATGCTCTTCTGCTAATTCACGAGACATTATTGCCATTTTTAATTGACTAAGCTTCAATTGTTTTTTTTCAAATCGCTGCAGGATTTCTCCGACTAATTTTCGTGAAACGCCATCTGGTTTGATGATAACGAGTGTTTTTTCCATCTTATCTCTCCTTATTTAAATTATTTACGACACCTCCGAATGAAAGCGCTTAACAAGAAGGTTATCATTCTTCAAAATCTCTGTCTAGTGTACAAGTGACAAAAAATGTTTGTTCTTTGTCACAGATAGATATAAGCCTCTTGAATTAAGAGTAATAGAGACATCCTTACTTTTAGACCTATATCTACTAAGTAAGCAAGATGATCTTGTCCACTTTTTTTCCAAACTTAATTATCTTATGCTGCATGCTATAATTCTCCTTCGTTTATAAAGCTGCCATCTATGAAATTTAACAATAATAAAAATAAGAACAAGCAGCTATGAACTTAACTTCATAACTACTTGTTCCTCAATTCAATAGACTAACGTTTTTCAGCTGTTAATTCAATAGTATAGTAATCTCTAGTATTTTCATAATTCCAAGTAAATGATTTCACTCGATCATTAATTGGCATAATTTCATTACGATACAATGTAGGAATAACAGGTGCTTGTTCAAACATATATTCTTGCCATGCATCATAGGCTTCCTTACGTTTCGTATCATCAAAAGATTCTTTTGAATCAATCGCGCTTAATAATTTATCATTTTCTTCTGAAACAAAACGAGAATAATTAAATGCGGCATTGCGTCCGTATAAACCGGCTGGAGATGGTGCGCTGTTCACACTCCAAGCAGCTTGGAAAACATCGATCTCTGGATCATCATTTTTAATCTTATCGTAGAATGCTTGGAAATCAATTAAACGACCAGTTGCTAATTTCACATCTAATCCGATTTCTTTCCATTGTTGTAGGTAGTAATCCGCTAAAGGTTGAGCTGTTTCGCCACCTGCCATTGAAGCAAAGTTGATGGTCAATTTCTCCCCTTTAGGATCTTCTCTAAGACCATCACCATCTACGTCTTTATAGCCTGCATCATCCAAAAGTTTCTTCGCTTTATCTAAATCATATTGGTACCCTTTTACTTCTGTATCATGTAAAGTTTTAAAGATTGGCGGAATCAATGTTGTTGCTCCAGTACGTAGACCGTTATAGAATTTTTGACCAATTGCATCGTTGTCCACCGCATACCCCATCGCTTGACGTAATTTCACATCAGCCATTTTGGCATCTGGATTTAAAATAGATTCACCTTTTTCTTTATCAAAAGTACCTAGTTTGAACCCAATATATGTGTATGCTAATTCTTCACGTCCTAGCATTTGGTATCCTTCTGAATCCTTGTATGTTGGATAGTTATCTGTCGGCATTGAATAAATCATATCATATTTCTTCGCTTTTACAGCTTCAACAATCGATGCTGTCGGTACGTTTGTAAATACGATTTTATCTAGTTTAGGTTTGCCTTGGTAGTAGTGCTCATTCGGCAAGTATTCTACTGACTCTCCAGTTACGATCTTACTCATATAGTAAGGACCGAATGTTACAGGATTTTTGCGGACTGCATCACTTTTTTCTTGATCTTTGATGGGAATATCTTTAAAGACATGTTTTGGCATTGCACTTGTATACACACCACCACTTAATTGGAGCATTCCTGGGTTCATTTCTTTATAGGTTACTTCAATCGTTTGATCATCTACTTTTTTGATACCAGAAATAGTATCGGCTTTTCCATCATGGTATTCGTCCATACCCACAACATTCATAAAGTCGTCATCATAACGAATCCCAGTATATTCTTTATTCCCAATTACTTCATAAGGGTAAACCAGATCATCTGCTGTTACAGATTCTCCATCTGACCACTTAACATCTTTTTTCAATGTGATCGTTGCCTTTTTATTGTCAACGTCTAAATCTAGTTTAGCAACTCCATCATCTGTAATCACGAAGTCTTCATCGTATGAGAATAATCCTTCATGAGATGGAGCCATATAATAATAATCATACGTATCTTGGTAATAGACTTCTGAAAACAATCCTTTAAACTGTGTATCAGAAGCCACAGCTACATCCAAAGTCCCGCCTTTGATTGCTTCTTTATCATTTTTGACCGTCATTGTAAATTTACTGATATCTTCAGTTTCCACATTCTTATTATCAGAACCTGATTTTTTACCCCCACCACATGCAGTTAATGTTATAGCCACCACTGCTGTTAATGTCATTAAACCCAAAAGTTTTTTGCTTTTCACACTACTTCCTCCTCTTCTTAACCTAAACGCTGTCTAGCATCTGCTGAACGTTTAAACGCTTGGCCAATATAATTTATACATAACATCATAACTAAAATCAGTACTGATGCTGGTACCCATATCCATGTTTTATTCGCTAAAACATCACCATTGCTGGCATATCCGATCAATGTTCCAAGGCTCGGTACATTTGTCGGCAAACCAAATCCTAAGAACGTAAGCGTTGTTTCGATTCCGATATTTGCCGCAAAGTTGATCGTTAAGTTTGTGATGATCAATGAACTTAGATTTGGCATGATTTCGCGAAACATGATTTTAAAATCACTTGTTCCTAAGGTTTTTGAAGCACTCACATAATCTCTTCGGACTTCTGATAGTGTTTTACTTCTGAATAGCCGCGCCTTTGCGACCCAGTAGAATGCACTCATGATCCACACAAAAGACCAAACATTATAATTAGGAATGATTGTAACAAAAACAATAATGATCATCATAATCGGTAAAATCATGATAAAGTCAACAACACGCATTACTGCATTATCAAATATTCCACCATAATAACCTGAAACGATCCCTATACCTACACCGATGATCGATGTAAGGATCGTGATAGCAAAACCGATCACAACAGAGTTACGGGCACCAATAATCAATTGACCAAGGATATCACGGCCACCCTCATCTGCTCCTAGTATGAAGTTCCCACCAGGCTCGGCATATTTATCTAAAATACTCACTGTCATCACTTTGTCTTGATCGGTCAATAAAGCTCCTATGAAAACAACCAATAAAATAGCGACTAACAATACAAGTGAAAAAATAGCTAATTTATCTTTTTTGAATTCTCTTGCGATCATTCGAAATCCCATCGGTGGGATCGTTTCTGGCACAGTCACTACTTCAGTTTCTTTATTTTTATCCATCTCGTCTCTTCCTTTCCTTAAAATTGATTTTCTATTGAACCCGAATCCGTGGATCTACAAGACTCATCACAATATCTGAAATCAGATTCCCGACAAGCGTTGCAACTCCTAAAATCAATACTAAGGCCGTGATTACTGCATAATCCCGTTGTCCGATCGAGTCGATAAATAATTTCCCAATTCCTGGATAACCAAAGATTTTTTCAATAACTACCGATCCACTGATCAAAGCAGTAATTTCGTAGCTAAGTTGAGATACGATTGGTAATGAAGCATTTCTGAAAATATGTCTTGTATAAACTTTATTTGTTGGTACCCCTTTTGAACGAGCGGTCCGAACATAATCAAGCGACTGAGAATCAATCACTTCATTACGTAAATATTGGATCGTGATTGCCGTTCCAAGAAGTGCCTGAGATAACGCTGGTAAAATCAAATGATAAAAACGATCCCAGATGTAAGCTGCTGTTCCTGGTTCAACACCACTAGAGACTGAACCTGTCGTTGGAAACCAATCTAAACGGTACCCGAAAATAAATAGCATAACCAGTGCAAAAATAAATGGCGGTACCGCAAAGCTAATAAAGTTGTATACCACTACAAATTTATCTAAAATAGAGTTTTGATAACGTCCAGATAAAACACCTAGTGGTAAAGCAATTGCATACATGATCACAACTGTTAATAAAGACAAGAAAATAGTATTAACTGCACGACCACCAATCAAAGTTGAAACGGGTAACTTGAAAATAAAGCTCTCACCAAAATCTCCATGGAAGACATTCACGATCCAACGTACATATTGTGTTGTCCAAGGATCATTCAATCCAGCTGATTCACGCATTTTTTCAATTACTGCAGGATCTGTATTTGGATTTATTAGCCCTGTAAAAGGATCACCTGGCATCATTTTAGCCAATATGAAGATCAAGACGCTTAAAATCAAAATTTGAGGAATCATTAAAAGTATACGCCGTAAAATCGTCTTCCACATTAGACTGCACTCCCATCTTTTAACGCTACTTGATGCGTTTCACTGATCTTACGTAAATCGTACACGCGACCATCCTGATCATAATAATCTTTTTGATGTTCGATATATTCCTTTTCTACTTGGCGACGCTGCGCTTTATGTTCTTCACGATGCGCAACATCGATTTTAGGAATAGCTGACAATAAGCGTTTTGTATAAATGTGCTGTGGGTTTGTGTAAATGTCCTGACGCGTACCAATCTCGACAAATCGACCTTTATACATGATCGCAATATTATCACACATATGTTTTACAACACCTAAGTCATGTGAAATGAATAAATAACTCAACCCATATTCTTCTTGGATATTTTTCATAAAATTCAAAACTTGCGCTTGAACGGATAAATCTAAAGCTGAAACTGGCTCATCTGCAATAATCAGTTTAGGATTTGTTGCAACTGCTCTGGCCACACCTAAACGTTGCCGTTGTCCACCTGAGAATTCATGCGGATATTTATACAACGCATCTTCCGGCATTCCTACAATATCTAAAAGCCCTTTGACTTTTTTCTTTTCTTCTTGATCACTCAATCGTTCAAAATTACGGATCGGTTCAGCAATAATATCCAGCACTCTTTTTTTAGGATTTAAACTGGACATTGAATCTTGAAAAATCATTTGAACATCCTTATTGTATTTCATCGCTTTACGATTATGCGCTTTTGTTACATCTTGATCTTGATATAAAATACTGCCATTGCTAACCTTCTCTAAGCCAATAATTGCTTTTCCTGTAGTTGATTTTCCAGAACCAGATTCACCAACTAAACCGTATGTCTTCCCTTTTTCAATAATAAAATCAACACCATCAACTGCCAGCACATGATCGGTCACTCGATTGAAGAAGCCACTGCGGATAGGATAATGAACTTTCAAGTCTTTGATTTGAATGATTTCTGCCATTATACTTCCTCCTGATCGTCTCTAAAATGGAAATGCTGATAGCATGTACAGCGGACAAAATGGCCCTCTGACACTTCATGCAATGTTGGTTCTGCTTCATGAGCATCCTCTGAAATCCAAGGAATTCTCGGAGCAAAACGACAGCCTTCTCTTGGTAACTTGCTTAACGATGGAACGACACCTTCAATTACATGCAGTTGACTATCATCTGAATTTTCTTGAGGAATCGACTGTAATAAAGAACGTGTATATGGATGTTTCGGATCGTTAAACAATTCTTCTGCTGTCGCAACCTCAACAAATTGCCCGGCATACATCACAGCTACCTTATCAGCCATTTCAGCTACTACCCCTAAATCATGAGTAATCAAAATAATGCCAGAACCCGTTTCTTCTTGTAAGTCCTTGAGTAAATCTAAAATTTGCGCTTGTATCGTTACGTCCAATGCTGTGGTTGGTTCATCCGCAATAATGATTGCTGGTTTACAAGCAATAGCAATTGCAATAATTACACGTTGACGCATTCCTCCAGATAATTCATGAGGATACTGCTTCCCAACTCGTTCAGGTTTTGGAATACCTACTTGTGTCAATAATTCGATTACCCGAGCTTGTTTTTGTTCTGCGTTCATATCTGTATGATAAGTCAAACTTTCTTTGATCTGATCTTCAATTCGCATCAAAGGATTCAACGCTGACAATGGATCTTGAAAGATCATCCCAATATCATTGCCTCGAATTTTATTATATAGTTGCTCATTAAACGTAGTTAAATTCAAATCTTTGTACAGAATTTCGCCCGTTACACGAGTATTATTTGCATCATGTAAGCCGATTATCGTTGTAGCTAAAGTACTTTTTCCACAACCCGACTCACCAACAATTGCCAAAATTTCGTTCTTACCTAATTCAAATGACACATCATCAACAGCATCATAATATTCATCTTTAATACGAAATCCTGTGTGCAGATGTTGAACATCTAACAATTGATTACCATCACTCACTTTAATACACTCCTCTATACTCAGTTAAATAACACAACACAGTAGAGAACATTAGTAAAAAAACCTCGTTTTTTAATACTTTCTATTCACTTACTCATTGTAATCGTTCCCAAATAATCTATATTCTCATTGTAATCATATTTAGGCAATTGTATATAATATTTGTAAAAATTGCAACATTTTGGTAATGCAAATTTTTCTAAATAAGTAAAAAAGAGGCTAAGACATAACTCTACGAGTTATATCCTAACCTTAAGGAATCCGAATAAATGGCGAGAGCAGAAGCAACGCCTTCGGGAATAAGTTGATATTCACAAAAAATTTGAAGAACAATTTTCGTGAATGTCCTCTTATTTCTCGAAATTATACACTTCTATCCTAACCTCTTTTTTTAATTATAAGTTATTCATAATATAATCTACAGCAGCACCAACTGTTTCAATTTGCTCTGCGTCTTCATCAGAAATTTCTGTACCAAACTCATCTTCTAGCTCTAAAACAAATTCCATTACACTAATTGAATCTGCGTTCAAGTCATCTTTAATGTTTAATTGATCTGTCACTTTCTCAGCTTCAATATCAAAGTGGTTTGAGATAATCTTCGCTACTTTTTCAAGTACTTCTTCACGAGTCAATTGCATTCACCTCCACTGCATTTGAAAAGCGTTCCTCACGATTGAGTTAAACGCTATGATACATTGTACTCACAAATGATTGATTTGTCCATCCTTTTTTGCAAAATTATTACAATAGAGTTGCAAATAGGTTGCGGATTTAATTATTCTTTTGTTTCATAATAGCTAACCAGTTGAGGTACGACCTCTGTTTTCAGCATTGTATGAATTTGACGAATCGTGTAGCGTACAGCTTCTGGTCCTGTCGATCCATGTGTTTTGATGACTGGCGCTTTCAAGCCAAAAAGAACCGCTCCACCATGTTTGGAGTAATCCATTTCATCTTTCATACCACGTAAGGCATTTTTTAAAAGCAATGCGCCCATCTTGCCTTTGAATCCTTCTGCAAGAATCGATGATTTTAAAAGTCCCATCATATTTAAGGCTGTTCCTTCAATTGATTTTAACACAGCATTTCCTGTGAAACCATCTGTCACAACAACATCTGCTGCTCCACTTAATAAATCTCGTGCTTCGACATTTCCGATAAAATGAATACCTTCTTCTTCTGAAAGCAATTCAAAGGCTTTTTTAGTCAGCTCACTACCTTTAGTTTCTTCGGCACCATTATTTAAAAGAGCCACCCGAGGTTTCGCGATATTTCGAACTTTTTCAGCATAAAATGAACCTAACACAGCGTATTGGACAAGATGTTCTGGTTTATTATCGGCGTTTGCACCTAAATCTAACATATCAAATCCACCATCTGACTGACCGATCACAGGCAAAGTCGACATCAAGCCTGGTCGTTCAACGTTTTTGATTCGTCCAACGATAAATAATCCTGCAGCTAATAACGCACCTGTGTTACCTGCTGAAAAAATCGCATCAGCTTCACCATTTTTTACTGCTTGTGCGGCTAATACCATCGACGCCGTTTTCTTACGACGGATCGCCTTAACTGGCTCATCATCGCTATTGATTTTTTCATCAGTATGAATAACCGTAATATTCGTTTCATCTGTTACATATTTTTTAATGTCATCTTCTTTTCCATAAAGTAAAAACTCAATCTCTGGAAAATCCTGTTTGGCCAACATCACGCCTTCAACAATCGCCTGTGGCGCATGATCGCCACCCATTGCATCAACTGCAATCTTCATAACATAGTCCCTCCTAGGTAAATTACAATAAGTAGTATAACATATCGAAAAGCGGAACGAAGCGTTTAGACCTCGAACAACCAAGTAGGTACCTTTTTACATCAACTCATTTCATTCATTGTGTGTCAAGGCAATTAGGAAAATGATGGGAAGATGCTTTTTATCCTTCCAAAATTTTATCTATTTGTTGAGAGGTCTGCTTCGTACAGCTAGATCACGAAAAGCGGAACGAAGCGTTTAGACCTCGAACAACCAAGCAGGTACCTTTTTACATCAACTCATTTCATTCATTGTGTGTCAAGGCAATTAGGAAAATGATGGGAAGATGCTTTTTATCTTTTCATCATTTTATCTATTTGTTGAGCGGTCTGCTTCGTACAGCTAGATCACGAAAAGCGGATCATCTCTCTTCAGCGCATGTAACTTCTCAAACACTAATCAAAGAACTGCTGCTCATCATCATTTGGCTTAATTTTATCAGCAATACCACGATATTCCGGTAAAATCCACCATTGCTCTTTTTTCCAAATAACGCTAGCTTCTTGGCGTGCAACCTCAAGAATATTGAAATCCGTTACGATATCGCCAACTGCAAATTGAGGCACACCCGATTGTCTGGCGCCAAACACTTCACCTGGTCCTCGTAATTCCAAATCCTTTTCACTCAGCACAAAACCATTATTCGTTTCTGTCATGATTTTCATTCGTTCCACACCCATTTCATTTTTCGGGTTTGCAACTAAAATACAATAAGATGCTTCCGAACCTCGACCAACACGCCCACGAAGCTGATGTAATTGTGCTAGTCCAAAACGATCCGCATCCATAATTAACATAACCGTCGCATTGGGAACATTTACGCCGACTTCGATCACAGTAGTAGAAACCAGTAACTGCAAGTTATTTTCTTTGAATTCCTGCATGATCTCTTCTTTTTCTTGATTTTTCATTTTCCCATGAAGCAAACCGACCTGATAAGTAGGGTTGAAAAACGCCGACATATGTTCAAATATCTCTGTTGCATTTTTAACATCCAGTGCCTCAGATTCTTCAATCAATGGGCAAATCACATATGCCTGATGCCCACGAGCCAATTCTTTTTCCATCCATTCTAAGACTGTATCTAATTGAGGCGGACGAATCCAGCGCGTTTCTATTGGAATCCGACCAGCTGGCATTTCATCAATGATCGAGACATCCATCTCACCAAAAGCTGTAATTGCCAAAGTTCTAGGGATCGGTGTAGCAGTCATGAATAACACGTCAGGCTTCAACCCTTTTTCTCTTAAGACTCTGCGTTGATTCACACCAAATCGATGCTGTTCATCTGTAATCACTAGCCCTAGCCGATGGAACAAGACATCTTCTTGAATCAACGCATGGGTACCAATGATGATATCGATTTCGCCTGTCGCTAATTGTTCAAGAAGTTCTCGGCGTTCCTTTGTCTTGGTCGATCCAGTCAACAACGCTGTACGAACTTCTAATAGATCATACAATTGTTGAAGGCTTTCCATATGCTGTTGTGCTAATATCTCAGTCGGGACCATTAAAGCCCCTTGAAAACCTGCTGTCATCGTTGCGTAAAGAGCAATTGCCGCTACAACTGTTTTCCCACTTCCAACATCGCCCTGTAATAAACGTTGCATATGATTCGGACTCATTAAGTCCCGACAAATTTCATTTGTTACTTTTTTTTGAGCTGTAGTCAACTCAAAAGGCAGCTTTTGTGTAAATGATTTTAATCGTTCTACATCATACTGAATGCTCAATCCATTTTTTTCTGCTTTTTCTTGTCTCTTCAATCCTTGCATTTTTAATTGAAATAAGAAAAATTCTTCAAAAACGACTCGCCGCTTTGCTTGATGACTATCTTCTGGATCGTTTGGAAAATGCATGGCCAACATCGCTTCTTTTCTTGGCATCAAACGATATTTCGCTAATAAATCTTCCGGTAAAATTTCAGTAATCAACTCACCGTATTTTTCAAACCCTGTACGAATAAGCTGGATCAGACTGCTTTGACGAACTTTTTTATTTACATGATAAATCGGAGCAAAATCTTCACCATCATTTTTAGCTGCTAAAATTTTCATACCATTCAATGATTTTCGTTTAGCATCCCATTTTCCATAGACTGCAATTTCTTCGGACAGTATGATTTTATCTTTTAAATAAGGTTGATTGAAGAAGGAAACGTTGATCACCGCATGGTCTTGCATCATCCGAAACATCATTCGACTTTTTTTATACCCATAACGACTAACAACAGGTTCAGATACCACTAACCCTTTTAAGGTAACTTTCTCTTGATCTTGAATTTCGTTTAGCTCTTTTTCTTGGATATCATCATATCGAAAAGGGTAATAAGATAACAAATCCTCAATCGTTTGAATGCCTAACTCCTTTAGGTTTTCCGCCCGTTTTGGCCCAACACCCGGGAGCACACCGATGTCATCTGATACGTTCACCGCTTTTCCTCCTCTCATTAATAGATACGTGATTTACACTCTATTTATTTATTTTCTATAGAAAAAGCCAAACAACAAGTGTCTGGCTTTTTGATTCTCTCAATTTATTCAGCTGAAAATAGGTAAGGATAAACAGGTTGTCCACCTTCATGAAGTTCTGTCTCTAACTCTTCATATTCAGCAGTCAATGCTTCTACAAATTTTTCAGCTTCTTTCATTGTACCACCGACACCTACAATAATCGTTATGATTTCTGTCTCATCATCGATCATGCGTTTTAGTGTATCCAATGATGCGTTGAACATATCTGGTTCTGATACTACAATTTTGCCGTCGATCATGCCTAGATAGTCATCTTTTTTAATTTCAACATTGTCGATTGTTGTGTCACGTACAGCTGTTGTTACCTGTCCGCTGACTACACTTTCGATCATTTCTGTCATAGTTGTTTTATTTTCTTCTAATGTTTGTTGATCATTAAAAGCAAGCATCGCTGTCATTCCTTGAGAGATTGTTTTTGTTGGAACAACTGCTACTGGAATATCTGCTACTTCTGCTGCTTGATCAGCTGCCATGAAGATGTTTTTATTGTTAGGTAAGATAATAACTTGATCTGCGTTAACTTCTTTAACAGCTTTCAATATGTCTTCAGTACTAGGGTTCATTGTTTGACCACCGCTGATGATATAGCTTGCACCAAGGCTTCTGAACAATTCTTGAACACCTTCTCCTGCTGCAATTGCAATAACTGCATAAGGAACACGTGCCTTTTTAGTTACGGCTGCTTGTGCGTCATGCTCAACTAGCGTTTCGTGTTGTAAGCGCATGTTGTCTACTTTGATTTTCACTAATGAACCGAATTTTTGTCCATAATTCATCACTTCACCTGGATGCTCTGTATGCACATGAACTTTGATGATTTCATCATCGTTTACGACAAGTAAAGAATCTCCTAATTCGTTCAAGTAGTTTCTAAATGTTTCATAATCGAAATCACTGTCCACAGTTGGACCTTCACCGATTTGAACCATGATTTCTGTACAGTAACCGAATTTGATATCTTCAGTCGCAACATGTCCACTGACGCCACGGTGATGTTCAGCGTTGACCATCTCATCCATCTCACCTGGGCTTGGCTCATAGATTTCTGTTGCTAAAAATTCGCCAGATAAAGCTTCTAAAAAGCCTTCATAAATAAATAACAAACCTTGACCACCACTGTCGACCACGCCTACTTCTTTTAAGACAGGTAGAAGATCAGGAGTTTTAGCTAAAGCACGTTTTGCACCTTTAACGACAGCTTCCATCACTTCGATACAGTCATCTGTTTCTTTTGCTTTGCGTTCACCAGAACGGGCAGCTTCACGGGAAACAGTCAAAATTGTTCCTTCTACGGGTTTCATTACTGCTTTATACGCAGTCTCTACTCCATGCGTAAACGCTGCTGCTAAATCTTTAGCATTCAACGTCTCGACATCTGGAATTTGCTTAGAAAAACCACGAAATAATTGTGATAAGATAACACCAGAGTTTCCTCTAGCGCCCATCAATAATCCTTTTGAAAGAATCGTTGTAAGTTCTCCGACTTTTTCAGAACGAGAATCGGCTACAGCCTTCGCTCCACTTGTCATAGATAAGTTCATATTTGTTCCTGTATCACCATCTGGCACAGGGAAAACATTCAATGAGTTGACGTATTCTGCATTCACATGCAGACGACTCGCACCAGCCTGAACCATCTCTTGGAACTGACTTGCACTGATTTCTGTTACATTCACCTAAAAAATCCTCCTTTGAGATTCCTGCAAATAGATGATCGTTCATCTATTTGACAGCTGGCTACCTAGTCAGGCAACACACGAACACCTTGCACAAATACGTTGACCGAATTAGCTGTCACACCTAATAGTGTTTCAAGGTTATACTTTACTTTTTCTTGCACATTACGAGAAACTTCTGAAATTTTTGTTCCATAACTTACAATAGTATATACGTCGACCGCAACGCCATTTTCTTCTTGACGTACGACCACGCCTTTAGAATAATTTTCTTTACGCAAAATGCCATTTAAATTATCTTTGATTTGGTTTTTACTAGCCATACCGACGATTCCATAAATATCTGTCGCAGCACCGCCAACAACTGTGGCGATAACCTCATTGGTAATCTCAATGGTACCTGCTGGTGTTTTGATTTTTACAGCCATTGATGAAAGCCTCCTTAAAGAGCACAATTGCCCTATTTTCTTCTATAGTATTTTAACATAGGCGTATCTTAATGAAAAGGAACTTATCTAGATAATTATAGAGAGTCTCATCGAATTTACCAATAATTGTATAATTTACATCGTTTGTAGGAAAATGTCAAACTGAAATAAAAGAAAAAAGCACTGCGAAACCTTATTGGTCCACCTTGCTTTTGAATAATCAGGTTCTATAATATATTGTGTTGGTGGAAATCAAAAAAGATTTTCTACCAGCACTTTTTTAAGCATTTAAACACAAAAAAGGAACAACTAACTGATAAAATGAAATCGACAAAAACCACAAATCATCAGAAAGGTTGTTCCCTATGGATAAGAATACCAGATTATTGCTCGGACTTACAGACAAAAACCTCTGGTTTGAAAAAAATTGGTTGGAACAAAGAACAGTAAAAGGAGTGCAAGCTCAAGTGATTAAAGCCAAGCTGACCTATTCACCTACCCATTGCGAGAAATGTGGAAGCCTCGATCATGGACAAATCATCAAAAATGGCAGTCATACAACAACAGCTCAATTGCCTGTTTTTAATGAACGTTTCACTCTATTAGAGCTAAAACGGACACGCTTTCTTTGTCATGAATGTGGTACTACTTTTCACGCTCATACAGAGCTGATTGAAGAACATCATCACTTATCTAAACAGCTTCAATACCAAATTATGCTTGACTTGAAAAAGAATGTTTCAAGAAAAATGATTGCTCAAAAGCACTTTGTTTCAGACATAACAGTCCTTAGAATGATGGATAGACTATCACAAAATTATCGAACAAACTGGAACTTCCTCCCTAAAATTTTATGTATTGATGAATTTAAATCCATGAAATCTTGCCAAGGAAGTATGAGCTTTATTTGTGTGGATGGACAACGGAATCAGTTGTTAGAAGTGTTGGAAGATAGACGACTACACAAATTGACCGCTCATTTCATGCGCTTTACACGTGAAGCTCGGCTACATGTAGCGTATCTCGTAACAGATATGAACGCTAGTTACCATCAACTTCTTCGAACGGTCTTTCCTAATGCTCAATTAGTGACGGATCGCTTTCATATCGTCCAACAAATGAATCGTACGTTGAACCAATTGCGAATTCAAACGATGAACCGCTTAAAAAGTTCTAAACCAAAACAATACCGTCGCTTAAAACGCTATTGGAAGCTACTATTGAAAGATTCCGATAAATTAGATATAAACTGTCGAGCATACCAGCCCTTATTTAAACGACCATTAAGTCAACAGGATATTGTCGATGAACTGTTGCACTATGATGCTGTCCTACGGACAGGCTATGATACGGTTCAATACTTAAAATATGCTTTTTCTCATCGGGAACATACACTCTTTTTTGAGTATCTTCAACAGCTAGATAATCAGCTACCACACTGGTTCAAAAAGAAATTACTCTTCTTTAACAAATATAAAGAAGGCATTAAAAATTCTTTTCGCTTCCCTTATTCTAATGGTGTCACTGAAGGGTTAAACAATAAACTTAAGGTAATCAAACGGGTAGCCTATGGCTATCGAAACTTTTATCATTTTCGTTCACGTATTTATATTATTCAAGGTCTTATTTTTTCACAACAATAAAAAAAGCCTGATAAGAATGTTCTATCCTTACCAGACCTAGATTTCTATTCAGTTATTTGGCTTACCAACACAATTTGACGTAGAACCAATAATCATAAATTTTTCATTGCTCTGACAGAAACAAGACAAGTCTCTCCGTTACTCATTTCGACTGTTCTTTCACTTTTTAATATCTTACTGATATGGTTTCGGTTTATTAGGTATGATTTATGACATCTATAAAAAGAATCGCACTGTTCTTCAATCTCTTTCAAAGCGCCATAAAACTCGATTTCTCCATTCTCTAAATGAAGAATTATTTTATGTGATGCCGCAGATGATTCAAAGAAAATAATATCCGTGGTATTGATGGAACGAACAGTATCCCCATCTTTTAGCTTAAACAATTTCTTTTGATTACCACGATCATTATTCACCCGTTCATGAGCTAAGTGTATGCTTTCACAAATTCTTCGCTGAAGGTCATTTTTGTTATCTTTTATGATATAATCCATTGCTTCAATCTTATAGGTAAATGTAAGATAAGATAATTCCCCGTGGGTAGTGACAAAAACAATTTTCCCTAAATCATCATATTTTCTAATTTCTGCTGCTAAAGTCAGTCCTGACATTTCATGCTGTAAATCAACATCAAAGAAATAAAGCCCAATCATTTTTGGGTTACTTTTAACATATTCCAATACTTCTAGTGGATTGCCAGTAGAAAACACTAACTCCATATCCAAGCTCTCCATCAGGATATAATTTTTGACATATGTCTCGATTGTTTGGCGTTGCCTCCAATCATCTTCACAAATGATGATAGATAACATTACGTTCACGCCCTCTCTATGCTGCCTATTGTTAATTTTTGAGTAAATAGATCTTTATTGATCAATGTAGACAAACTGACATTTTCTAGTGATCCTATCAAATCCTGAACGTTACTCAATCCTTCGCCTCTGCCTTCTCCTTTAGTGGAAAAACCTCTTTTTTTGAGTATATGAAATTTGGGGATATCTTCTCTACAGGAGTTTTGAATAACAATATGGGCTGCATGACTATCCTTGTACAAGGCAACTGCAAGTTTTCCTTCACCAATATACTCTAGCTCTTCTATCGCATTATCTAAAAAAATTCCAAGCACTCTAACTAGAATTATTGAGTCTGTAGGTAGAAGCTCAATTATTTCGTTTACCTCTACTTGTGCGTCAATTCCTTTTTCTTGAGCTGAAATTAACTTAGACGCTATAATACTCTTGACTTCTCTTACTTTTATATTTCCAATAGCATCTAATTTATAATCATTTTGGTTAATAAACTGTGAAGTCTTTTTTATTTTATTAAAATAATAACCGTTCAAGCCTTCGTAATCTTTATCGACAATAAAATCTTCTAACGAGTTCAATATGTTTTTATAATCATGGCGAAATTTTCTCATTTCTTTATATTGTTTTTCCATAAGCTCCATATAGCGTTGATTTGCGAAATACTCTCTTTCTTTTTGTTGTATTTCATACTTACTTCTCATTGAGCTAATGTACATAAAAAATGTAACCAGCGAAACAACTAAGTAAATACCTAAAAAAAACAAATTTAAGCCTATTAAATCTACACGATTGTCTGGAAAAACCCCGAAAAAGAGTAGTACGTATAGAATAGATACTGTTATTATGCCAATTATATAAATGAGGAACTTATTTTCAGAAGATAAAATCATCTTATTTTTTGTATATCTCAACAGTCTAGCGACACTTAAACTAACCGCCATAGAAATCAAGCAACCAATAATTTGATTTACTATCAAGAGAGAAATATTAGAAAAAAGAGCTGTCTCTTCAAAAGTATGCATCCCAATTAGCGTCACACAATGATTACTCACAATCAAAATCACTAATGAGTAACTCATCATTCCAATAACTTCTATGTATTTTTTCCTCTCGATAAATATTGCCAGCAATATTAACATAAAAATCAGCACTATTTCTCCAAGTGAGGAACCAATTAGAGAATAAACAAAACCAACGAGGATAGATAGAAGCCCTAGCAATAGTGATTCAATTAAAGTTATTTTCTCATCCGTCAATATTTTATAATTAAGATATATAAAGACGAATTGAATAGCAATCAAAAAAATAACCATATCGTCCCCCTAAGTATTTGTGCCTTCATTCTAGAATGAACAACACTACATTATGCTATATTATCTAATTCTAATCTATCGCTAACTTATTTGTCAACTTTTTAATAATAAAAGTTGCGTTAGTATCCTAAATTAGTTACTAACACAACCTCTATGATGAATAATTCTTCAAACAAATCCATCTTCGGATTTCTCATAGAAATCTCATCAAATCCACAATTATATTTTTTCAATTTTTTTTTAATTCTAGTTAAAATTTTTAAATCTCTATTTTCATTATATTTTTTTAATACAAAAATGTAATGCTTAGAAGCATCCAGTTCTTCAGCTTGTTCGCTTTTGTATACGAGTATATTGCCTTCCGCTATATCTTTATAAAAAATCTTTCCTTCTATTAGAAAGATAACTCTATAATTATTCTTTTTAAGTTCTGATTTTATTTTGTCCAGCAATTTAAATATCTCAAAAAAAATAATTTTTTCTCCATTTGCCTGTTGAATCATTTCAAGCATTTTATACGGAATTTCAGTGACAAAATTGCCTGTCTCAATTTTGAGCATAATACTTTCCTGATTTAAATGCTTTTTTCAAAATAGTTGTAATTTTGTCGCCACTATAGATGAATACACCGCCTTGATAAACGCTCTTCCCCACTAACGCTAAAACGATAGTTGCTCCTAAATTAATTCCCATAGCAATGACGAACGTAGCCATCGTTGCATCACCAAGCATATATCTTGCATACATAACAATAGGTGATAAAAAGGGTAAATAGGATGAAATTGCGATGACTTGGTTACTTCCTACTCCAGTTGCCATAATAATTACCATAAATAAAGCAATAAACAGCGGAATAATCAAAATATACATTAATTGTTGAACTTCTTGAACTGAAGATACCAATGATCCTAAAATTGCAGCTGTCACTGAATAAATCAAGTACCCCAAAATAAAACAAACTACAGCTAGTACAATTGCTTGTCCATTTTTCCCTTCACTTAAAAACTTAAACATTCCAGTGCTGTCGCCAAATATTTTATAGGAGACATAGGCAGAGATTCCGATAGCTGTACCTTGGGTTAAGCCTACCATACCAATACCAACTATTTTCCCTACTAAATGATGAACTGGTGTGATTGTTGTCAATAAAATTTCCATTACTCTTGAACTCTTTTCTACAGCAATATCCTGCGCAACCATCGTAGAAAAGAGCATCACTGCCATATAAAGCACAAATCCTACAACATAGACTAACAGTAGTGTTTGCCCGGAACTATCTTGATCTCCATCTAATGACTCAATAGGTAAATTCGTGCTTGCATTCAAAAATTCTTGTTGTGTTTCATCTAAATTTAACTGATGTAATTTAATTGATTGATTCAGGACAGTTACTAATGTTTGCAACTGTTCAGAAACATTATGCTGCACAGCACCTTGATAATAGATCCTACCTTGATATAAGCCCGCCTCATTTTTGTCTAGCATCAATACTGTTTTGCTATCAGCATTTTTCAAATCTTTCTCCGCCTCTGCCAACGTACTACCGCCTTTAACAAAAGAAACATTTAAGTCTGCTCCTACTTCTTGTAAAGCAGAAATAACTTGTTTGTCTTTTGACACCACGAGAACATTATCTTTGTTCGGCTCTTCACTCTTAAAAATACCTTCATAATTCATTCCAAAAAAAGTACCAAAAGCCAATACAAACAGCATAATAATAAACACTTTTGACTCTACTTTTTGTTTATATGTTTCAACTGCAATCGTCAACATATTTTTCATATTATTCACCTACCCTTTCTAAAAAGATATCATTTAAGGAAATTGGTTCAATTCTAAATTGTTGGATATTTTCAGATTGAAAAATAAATTGTTGAATTTTTTTCGCAACAAATTTATCTTGTGTATAAAACGAAACAATATTATCACTTTCCTGATAGGACTCAATTGCGAACTCTCTTTTTAATGCTTCTCTTTCAAAATCTGCTTGAATGGTAATTCTTCGTTTGTCCATGCTATCCTTAATTTCTTGTAAATTACCACTCAAAAGAACTTCTCCTTTTTTGATCATACAAATATTTTCACAAATTTCTTCTACATTTGCCATTTGGTGAGAACTAAAAATAATCGTCGATCCACTTTCTTTTAAAAAAAGAATGGCCTCCTTTAATTGGTTGGCATTGATCGGATCCAACCCAGAGAATGGTTCATCCAGTATAATAAGCTCAGGACTATGAATGACTGACGCAATAAATTGAATTTTTTGCTGATTCCCCTTAGAAAGCTCGTTGATTTTGCGATCTAAATTTTCTTGAATTTCAAAAAAATTTAACCAAAATTCAATACTTTTTTCCACTTCTTTTTTATTCATGTTACGCAATTTTCCAAAAAAAGCTAATTGCTGCTTAACTGTTCTTTTTGGATATAAACCGCGTTCTTCCGGAAGGTATCCTATTTTCGCAGTATCAAATCGATTTATTGAGTTCCCTTTCCATTTAATTGTTCCTTCATCAGGAGTGTAAATTCCTAAAATATGTCTAAAAATCGTTGTTTTACCCGCACCATTCGCGCCTAAGAAACCATAAATTTCACCTTCTGGAATAGTTAGGTCAATTTCTTTTAATATTTCTCGTTCACTCATTGTTTTTTTTAGTTGTTTGATTTCTAAGCTCATTTTATTTACCCCTTTCATTTAAACAATTGTATAACCATAATCTACAATTATATTTTGTCCTCGAATCGCTTTGCTGTAGTCTGATAATAGAAAATCGATGGTTCCTACTACATCTTCTAATTGTACAAATTTTTTCAAAGGAATTTTTTTTAATAGCCTTTTACCTTCGAAAGAATCCGTCAATAATTCTTCATTACTCTGATTTAAAATATACGATGGAGAAACAACATTCACTTTAATATCCTTTTCATTATCCGCTTCAAAATCCAGTGTTAGATTTTTAGCTAATTGGATAAGTGCTGCTTTTGAGGGTCCATAGTCTATTCGATGCTCATGACCGACTACACCATTTTGCGAACCAATAAGTACAATTGAAACCTTCTCCTTAAAAATGGGATAAAGTTCTTTGATCATAAATACAACCGACTTTAGATTTACTGAAAATGTTTTATCCCATGTCTCTTCATTAATACTATAAAAACTCTGGATAGGATTGATTCCAATCGAGAAAATGATAGCGTCCATCTTAACAGACTCTCTTTCAAGCTCTACTTTCACTTGCTTTATACTCCATAAGTCTGTAACATCAGCTACAAATTCCTTATGCAACGCTTCTTCACTATGATCGCCTTTTACCTTATCAATACCCCAGAATTGATATTTCTTTTTATTCATTTGAATATACGATCGTCCTAAGTAACCGGCAGAGCCAACAATCAATACATTTTTCATACATAATCACCCTTTCCTTATATCCATCTTCAAAAGAAAATTTGTATAATCTGCGTTAATCCGTTAATCAATACGTATGTAATGACAATAACGTTAAACATAGCTAGTAGTAATTCAGAAACCTTTATTGACTTATTTTTCCTTTTAATCCAATTTTTAAAAGTGAACATATAGTCTTCGGATCCAATCAATAAATTGATTATCCAATAACCATCTGTTTTTATAAATGGAACTAGGTTAATAACAATATTCAAAATATTTAAGAAAAATAACATTAAAAGGAAATCCGATGTTTTAACTAGCATAACTGTGCATAGTATTCCGCTAATGATCAACTGTGTTTGAACACCTGCAATCATGATTTTTAATTGTTTTCTCTTTGAAAGGTGATCCATAAAGTTTACATTTGTATAAAACATAAATAAGAAAAAATATCTTAGTAAGAAACCAAAACGAAATTTATTAGAAGTAATGTATTTTTGATAATAATAATAATGACCTAATTCATGAAATATAGTAATCACAATTTGGCTGGCATATAAGCCAAACAACATCAGCCAATTAAATTCAGTGATTCCCGCCGTATAGCTATTGAAACCTTTTTGAAGGAAAATAGGTAGTAGTAACACACCTATTAATGTAAAAAGTTTACACAGCATCAAGGTATATCTGGAACTCATAAAATTTAGAAATGTTGAAAAAAATTGTTTTGGAATACTAAACCCTTTTAATTTAAATTCCAAAAACTTTTTCTTCCCTGATCCAAAAATAAATTTATCAATTGCCGGATCATTGTGATTATTATCAGACTCATATGTTTCTAGATAAGCAATCATTTCATTAGTTGTTTTGACCATCCGCTCATTTTTCGTATTGAAAATGTAGACTTCTTCATCACACTGTACATATTCAAAAAGAACGTGCTGCACTTTCAATTGTTGTACATTAAGCATATGATTTCACCACCTTAGCGATCAATTTTATTACCTGTGCTATTTTTCTAGAATCTGAATAATACGATGGCATCAGTGTAAGTCCATTATCTTCAGATGAATTAAAGTATTGATAACATAAAATTCCTGCCTGTTCTAATGCATCAATAATCAGTTGTAGCGCTGAAGGATTATTTATCGTTATTGCGAACATGCATCCCACTCCTCTACACGCAATATCCTGTTCTTTCAATCCCTTAACAATGATTTCATTTAATTTTTGTATGTTTTCTGAAACTTCTGCTTCATTTTTTTGATAGTAATTCAAGGTTTCATGTGCGCTAATTATTCCAAGTAGATTTCCATTTTGCGTAGAAAAATGTTCTAAGTTTTCATTTTTCAACTTTTTAGTAAGATCGTTAGACAATAAAACCGTTCCAAAAGGCAAAACACCGTTATTGATTCCTTTGCTAAGATTGATCATATCCGGTTTAAAATTTAGATAATGGAAGAAAAAACGTTTTCCTGTTCGATAAAAACCTGTAGCTACTTCATCAAAAACGATCGTAATCTCGTTTTGCTTCAATAATTTTCCTAGTTTATTCATAAAAGGAACCGAAGGAATTTTCACCCCTGCTGATCCTAAAATAGGCTCAATAATCATTGCACTATACTCATAATGGTGCTGTTCAATATATGTTAGCAGTTCTTCTTCTTCAGATTTATTTTCTGGAAATTTAATAAACTCCATATTACTTAGTTTAGGATTATAAACTTGGGTAACTTCCTGATCCAAACCACTCACTGACATACCACCCCAAAAAGTACCATGATATCCTTTCGAAAAAGCAAGAGTTTTTACTTTTTGCTTATTGATTTGTCGCGATAATTTCAGAGCTAACTCAGTACATTCAGATCCGCTATTTGTATAAATAAGCTGCTTATAGTTCCCGTCAACATCAACAAATGTGCATAGTTTTTCCGCATACTCTTGATAAAGCGGATGATGAAATGAGTGAATATCTAAATAGGTTAGATTCGTTGACAATTGCTCATTCAATCGCTGTTTAATAGCTTCATACAACTCTGTTTTATAACCCAAATTCACATTCCATAGTCCACTTCTAAGATCTATAAACCGTTTTTGATTTTGATCAAAGACATATTCGTCTTCTGCTCTTATCGGCGCTAATTTATTATTATTTACAGACGAAATATCCCCCATTGGAACTACATAATTATATTTCATCATTTACTACCTCCATCATGACATAGCCCATATGACATCTTAAAACGTGAGGTGTATAGCCAGACGTTTCACACAATTCATTCACTTGTTCTACTGAATAGATATTCTTAACTGAATATCCTAATTTTCTTTCTCCAGCAGTTGTTTTTGTATAAATGTTATAGATAAACTGGTTTTCTTTTACAAAGTTTCCTGACATAAATAATTGATCATCAACCTTATCAACAGAAACTTTCTCATGCAACTCCTCTATGCACTCTGGGCTGAGAAAATCAAAAAGAATCTTGCCCTTACTTGTTAATAATTGTTTGGCATTCTTTAAAAATATTGAAAAAAATTGTTCATTAAACAAGGAAACCGACGTAGCTGGAATAATGATACAGGTATACTTTTTGGGATGTTCGAAATACTGAATATCTTCAATTCCTCCGACATACACACGACTTTTTTCTTCTTCATTTAAAAAAGCCAGCATTTCTTCTTCAGGCTCAATACCATAGATTTCAATACCATGTTTTAGTAATGGCTTTAAGACTCGTCCATTTCCTGTACCGATTTCTAATATCCGGTCATTTTCATCAAAACTAGTTAAGTAATAGTCTAAATCTCCGTTCATGTTTTCTTGCGCAATAGCCTCATAATAACTGGCAAATACCGGCTCTCGATAAATATTATTCGTGATTTCTATTCCTTCCTTTAATTTTGATTTGAATGTACCAAAAAATAGCGTTTCATACACTTAGCATCAACTCCTTTTGTTCTTCAATCACTTCATCTGTTATTTCATTATTTTTATTTTTCGCTAGCTCCGTACATCCCTTAACCTGTGCTTCAAATATCTCCACAAATAACTGGTTTACTTCAAATGTCCGATTGCTTGGGGTATGAAAAGCTAAGTAACCCTCGCTAGTTGATAAAACGATCCATTCACTTGGATATGCTTCTGAATAAATTGCTTCAAATTGATTGTCATTGAACGGTGTAATAAAGAATAATTTATTGTCTTTTAGGGAAAGTGCAAGACTTATCAATAGTGGAAATACTTCATATAAACCATTTTTTTCTTGTTTTTGATTTAGTCCGCTTTTAGCTAATTCAAGTTCTGAAAAAGAACGGCTGATATCACTAAATAGTTTTTTTGTTCGTCTATAATCTAAATAAATTCCATCTTCAAATATGAATAATCTTCGTTCTAATCCAAGAGATAACATATCAGAATAATCAATTATGCCATTTTTACGTTCTTGCCAAGTAATTGTCCCCATCCGGCTAAATATTTCGAATTGCTGATTTAGCTTTTCCTCTGACAATTCTTCTAATTCATCGTCTTTCACAAATGTATTTAAAGAGTCTTTAAATACAACTACACCAGGAATATTCCTATCTAATTTTTCCCAGACACTTTGAGACTCTTCAATATACACTCCATGATTGATTGCACAATTCAGATAAATGGACGGATGTATATTACCTAGGTCCACCACATTTTCAAAATATAAATGTTTAATTAGGTTCTTTCTAAATATTCTAGGGTAGATACCAGTAAATAGTGCCATTACACCATTTTTTAAGATAACTTCTGAAGGCTCATCTGCTTTTTCTTTAGAAGCTAATTTTTTTCTATCAATCAATTGTTCCATTGTTTCATCTGACGCTTCATTGATAGATACAAAATGAAATTTTGTCCCTTCACTAAATTTGTTAAGAAAATCAACAATTTTCGGTAGACGAACAGACTTCGATAAACTAATAAATACATAATCTGTATAGTCCTGAAATTCTGTATAGTCCATCAAATCTATGAAACTATTTGTATCATACTCATATGTATCAAAACTTAACTCTTCTAGTAAACAGTTGTCTTTTAATACATCTGATAGCTTCACATCGTTTACGCTTCTTAATACGTGATTACTTTCTTCCACTAATGTCATTCCGATCATTTCGATCACTCCTTTTATTTATCTGCTTTCATTATATGTATGAATTCATGGTAATGAGCACCTTTTCTTAAATCCATTTATTCTTGGCTTTATTGTTTTGTTTTACGTTCAGGAATACCTAAACGTTAGGTAAAACGGATAGGATATAGAAATAAGATATGAGGAATAAAGAGAAGTGAATGAATAAATTAGCCTATACTTTAAGTGTGCACAACAACAAACAAAAAAATAAAAGAAGAGGAGATAAGAAGTATGAGCAAGATTAAATTTGAGGAAACAAACAGTAAAGTACTAAATGGTTTTTGGCAGGGTGTTGGTGTTGGAATAGGTATTGGCGCAACTGTCGGTGGTGTAATTATTTTAACTTAACAAATAGAACTAGAATAAATCAGGAGGTGACAATTATGAAGTGGATTTTACCAACCCTCCCCCCTATCTGGATTTGGCGTTTTTATTAATTAATACAAAAATTGAATCGAAGGAGAAATATATAATGAAAAAAATTGAATTCAGAGAAGTAGACAAAAAAGTATTAAACTCACATGGAACTGATTTTTGGACTGGTGTCGGTATTGGTGCTGGTGTTATTGCGGCTGGTGCAGGACTTGCAGCTGTATTGACTTAATTTACGAGGAGGAAATCAACATGACAACTATTAAAATGACTGAGTGTACAGGAAGAAATTTAAATTGTGGCTGGTGTATGGGTGCTGGTGCACTTGCTGGTGCTGCCGCATCCGTTGGTGTAGGAATTATTATTGTAACTTAACAAGATAAAAATTATTGAAAGTAGGTGTTTCTGTATGAATCAAAAGTATATACCCACGTTACTTGGCTTAATCTTCCTACTTGTCGCAGCAACTATTTTGATTAAGCCCTTGCCTGTGAAAGCTGTAATGGCTATTGTTACAGTTATCTGCAGTGGCTACTTTTATCAGTTTTGTACTTCAATAGTTCATAACAAAAATAATTAGTGTAAAAAGTTGGTTGTCACTAAAATTAAGTGACAACCAACTTTTTACTGTATTTGAGTAAATTCCTCTTGCAAAAAACTGCTTTCTATGATAAATTAATTTAGTATGAGCTGAAAACTATCGCTCCGAGATCAAAGCAAAGGAGGAAACTAAAAATGGCAAAAGTATGTTATTTTACTGGTCGTAAGACAAGCAGCGGCAATAACCGCTCACATGCAATGAACGCTACTAAACGTACTGTTAAACCTAACTTGCAAAAAGTTCGTGTATTAATAGACGGTAAACCTAAAAAAGTTTGGGTGTCAACTCGTGCTTTGAAATCTGGTAAAATCGAGCGTGTTTAATAGAACGTAATCAAAAAGCTGAACGGCATGCCGTTCAGCTTTTTTTATTGTTCATCTCGACTTTGAATAACGGCAATCATTCCTGTATCAAATGAAAACCCAGCTGTTTCGCCTATAAACTCATTACTCGCGTATGAAGTTGGAATTGCGACATCCACATGATTTAAGAGATATTTACTTTCAATTAAAGTTAGGTTTTTAACAGGCGTTAAACAACAATACGCCAGGTAGTTCATCGTAGTTTCTCTTTTTACCACATAGCTTCCAGGGAGATAATAGCTGATACTGTTTAGATGATCTTTAACATTTATTTGCCGAGCAAACTCTTGAAATCTTGGTTCTAAAGGCAGCCATAGATTTGCTAGAAAGTGATCCAGTCGGCCGCCAGTCGCGCCTATGATCATGACTTTGGATTCTGGAAATTTTTTCATTACCAGCGCCAAAGCCAGCTGCGTATCCGTATCATCTTTTTCGGCTTGTGCCTGTACAACTTCTTTTGCTTGTTCTTGGACTACTTGCTTCTCATCATTCGTTAAAGAATCAAAATCACCAACTGCTAAATCTAACGTCCAGCCCTGTTCCAAAATATATAAACTTCCTCGATCGATTCCTACAATGTAATCAAATCTCTCTGAATTTAGTTGCGGCCACTCATCAGGCGAACCACCTGCTACAAGAAGAATTTTCATTAATCTAACACAGCTCTCAAAGCAGCAATACGATTTTTAGGACTTTCTGAATCATAAATATAAGAACCTGCTACAAAAACATTCGCACCCGCTTCTTTACAACGTTTAGCTGTCTCTGGAACAATTCCTCCATCGACTTCGATATCATACGTATAGCCTTTTGATTCTTTCCATTCTTTTAATTGCGCAATTTTATCCAACGAACTTTCAATAAATGATTGTCCACCAAATCCAGGATTCACTGTCATGATCAACACTTGATCAACTAAATCCAACACATACTCAATCGCAGACAATGGCGTCCCAGGATTGATCACAACACCCGCTTTCACACCAGATGCTTTAATCATTTGAACGGCACGATGGATATGCGGCGTTGATTCGGCATGGACAGTGATGATATCTGATCCAGCTTTCGCAAATGCTTCAATATAGTTTTCTGGTTGAACGATCATCAAGTGAACATCCAAAGGTAATTTGGTCACTGGTCGGATCGCGGAAACAACGTTAGGTCCAAGTGTGATATTCGGCACAAATTGACCATCCATTACATCCACATGAATGTAGTCCGCCCCTAATTTTTCGACTAATTGAATATCTCTTTGTAGATTGGCAAAATCGGCACTTAAAATTGATGGTGCTAGTTTCATGAAAGTCACTCCTTTATTTTTTCTTATAAATTGGTCTACGATTTTCTATTTCTAGTAAAAATTGCAGGTAATTATCATAACGCGATTGCGCGATTGTTCCTTCTTCTACACATTTTTTCACTTCACAGCCTGGTTCTTTACGATGCATACATTCACGAAACTTACATGATGACGAGACTTTTACAAATTCCGGAAATTGTTTAGGCAGCTCTGTTGCTTCCATTTCTAAAAAGTCGATCGAACTAAAGCCTGGCGTATCTGCAACTAAGCCATCATACAAAGGAAGCAGTTCTACATGACGAGTAGTGTGCTTTCCCCGGCCTAAAGATTCAGAAATTTCATCGGTTACAAGTTGTAAATCGGGAGAGATTTTGTTTAGTAAGGTTGATTTCCCAGCACCTGATTGACCCATAAAAACAGACAAACGTTCTGGAAAATACTGTTCTAAAGTCCGAACGGCTTCTTCGTCATTCGCTTTTGTCGCAGCGATTACAGGATACCCAATTTCTCCATAAACCGTTTTGACATCAGCTACACTTACAGCTTCGGTACCTTTCAACAAATCAACTTTTGTCAAATAAATGATTGGGGAAATGCCTTTATCTTCTAATGTCACTAAAAAACGATCCATTAAATTGTATGAGAAATTAGGTTCGATCATACTCATGACAACCACGCCTTGATCCACATTTGCTACTGGCGGGCGCACCAGCTCGTTATGCCTAGGGTAGACTTCAAGCAAATAGCCATCGGTTGGATTATCACTTTCAAACATGACTTCATCCCCGACTAGCGGGGTGATTTTTCGATTTCGAAAATTCCCACGGGCCCTTGTTTGAAATGTTGCCCCATCTGCATAAATGTAGTAAAAACCACTTAACGCTTTTCTGATTTGACCTTTCACATCATCAGCTCCTATCTAAAACGAATATACACGATAGTTCCTTTATTATCAATGAAAATCTACAAAATAACAAAAATGAATCCTTTAGAAAAAGACTTGCTTCAAGGTCAAAAACAGGGTCAAAAAAACTAGCGTTACAAAATGAAATTTAGTAAACAATTTAATATTCTGTTCGCTTTACAACGCGAACGTACATTCGTATAATTGATTTATCAAAATTGGCGGTGTATAGATGTGGATAAAAACAGCTATGTAGGTGTTGTTACCAAAATAAGAGTAATTAAGTCTTTTCCTAATATGTTGGTTCGATTTACTTTAAAAACGAATACAGCTAATATTAACTGTCTTGTTCATAACAAAGACTTAGCTAACCTTATATTGTTTTTAGATGAAGATAAATTTGAACTTGCTACATTCGGACATTACAATAGAAGGAATCAGTTTGTTATAGAGAAGTTTACCATCAGAAATCCGAACAGTTTCATACGCGAATTCGTTCTTAAACCATTATCAAAAATAGCTTAGTCCCTGCTAAAAAAAGTGGGGATTTTTTCTGTTATAAATTGAAGAGATGTGTTGACTTTCAATACTACATGTAGTATATTTATATTTGTAAGGGAGATATCCTTTAACACTAAATGAAAGGAGTAAGATATGAAATGGAAGCATAGAAAAAAGAGAACTCATAAATCAGAATTGACCTTCGAAATCAACTTTCTGATATTTAAGTTCTCATACAAGGTTAGCTGGGGAGATTAACTCCCCCTAGCTTTTATACTTCCATTATATCATATCAAGTGCATAAAATGAAGATAGGCGAAAAAAAACAATGGAAAAAAGGCAAAAGTACACTTACCCTTGAACGGATCAAATTCGATTGGAAAGCATTGATAGTCTGGCTTGCACTCATCGGCGTTGCAGCATGGTTTATCTGGTTTAAATAAGGAGATGTATATATTGAAAGAAAAAACATCCCAAGCAGAAGCTAACAAACGGTGGGAAGAAAAAAACAAAGAACATTCAAACTACTTAAAAAGTAGAAGTGCCGCACGGTCATTCATCCGTAACAAGTCAACAATAGATGACCTAGCCGAACTTGAACAACTGATCGCAGAACGTAAAAACGAGTTACTAGTTTAATCTTAACGTTTTGTTTGGTATACTTATATAGAAAATTACATTAGGAGGATTATTATGAAAAAAGTGATTTACGGAGTTTTATTAATATCTGTATTTGGGCTTACAGCTTGTGGGAATAATGAAAAAGAAACGTCTTCTAGTAGTAAAGTTGAACAGTTAGAATCGAGAGTTAAAGATTTAGAGAGTAGTTCTAGTTCCGATGATAAGCACATTGATAGGACAAAGGATGAAATACTATCAGAAATTAAGTCAGATGCAAATAAAAAAATAGTGTCTGCTTTTATCGATAATGGGTTAAATGTTTACAATAATGGGACAGTTGCAGTCTTAGAAACGGAGAATACATCTAATGATATCCCAGAGTACTCTCCCGTTTATACGATGAATTTTGCGGAACAGAACAACGACCCTAATTTGTATTTTACGATCTCTATATTCGGTTCCCTAGAAGATTTAAACTCAGCCTACGACCTTAAAAGTAGTGAAGAATATGATTACTATTTATCAAAAAATGATCATATAAATGCACTAATGATTGGAGAAGCTGTTAAAAAATCAGATGAAACTGAAAATATTTTCAACAAATACAAAAAAGTCTTTGAACAAATCCAATAAAAAACAAGCCTACCTCAAATGAATGAGATAGGCTTTTTATTATTTACAACTATTCTACAATTTTGATTGTATTTAACAACCATATTTACTTATTGCAACTATTATACAATTTTCGGTTAATTTTGCAACCAAATATTGAATAAATGTTTTTCTTATGTACCGCCCTCCTAATTATTCAGGAGGGGCTATTTTACTACTTATTAACCAACTTAATCTCAACTGCTTCAATGCCTTTACGTTGTCCAATTATCCTATAGTCTTTTGTAGTTCTGTAAAGCTTTCTACTGTTTTAATTTGTTCGCTACCTTTTTTCCAACTCTTGTACTCTTTACATGTTTTACCCGTAGCATTTTTAACTATCGCCTTAAAATGAGTAACTTTTGCATTATTGTTTAGATAAAAACGTTTATTCCCCCACACACCATACATTTCTTTGCCTACATAATAAATAAACATTCCGATCACTCCTAATTCGATTTTTTGTTGTGGTTTTTCTGCTTCATTTGTTGCTTGTCCAAATCCATTTACTAAATCTTTTTCCAGTTGGCTAGCTGTTATACCCCACTTATTCAAATAAGGGTATGGATCAATATGATCACTCTCGTTTTCTGGCTGATTATAGGTACAATACATATGTGTTTTTATTCCTTCTAAACTCGAATTATCAAGAGTTTTAGGGATCTTAGCTTCATCAGCTAACTGTCTAGCCAATTCTACCCATTGCCTATAATCTCGATTAAATTCTTCTCGTGTCTTGTGGCTCTCTATTAATTCAAGTGCAGCATACGTTTCATAATTCCAACCCCCACCAACATCGTAAGCACCTCGACCTGTTGGGGCTGTTTGGATCACACGACCATTACCAACAACATGGGTATAATAACCACTATTAATATCTTTACGGTTCATGTAGTCTGCTTCATTTTGAGCAGTGCTGTTTGGATTAGCGGTACTGTGTAAATGAATCTGTCTGTATGGATTATAGCCAAGTGTTGGCAAACCTAACCTAACTTGCTTTTCAATGTTCATCTTCGTCATCCTTTCGTTGTTCGATTAAGTGACTAAACAATTGATGCAATCCTGTTGAAGCAAGACCGCTCAAAGCGCCATAAACAATGTTTTCCAAGCTTACGCCTTGATTTGCTACACAACCTAAAAAAGCCCCCAAAAGAGCTAAAACAGTTGGGATATATTGATTACTTACTTCGTCTAGCCATTTGATATGTTTGATGCAATACCCCACAATTAAACATGCAAGGACTACGATTGCAATATAGTATTGTTCTAAATCCATTATTTTTCTCCTCCTTCTATTTTGTCTATTCTTCGGTGAGCTTGTTTAGTTGATTGCTCAACAATAATCAGTCTTTCTCGGCTTTCCTTGTTTTCTTCTCGTATTGTCTTTAAATCATTTTCAATTCTCGTAACACCATTATTAATATTGCGAAGATCAACTAACATGCCAGTAGCTTCTGCAGCTTCTTTTTTATCTTCTGATTTTTGGTTTCTGCGATAATTAACCAAGCCAAAATAGATACTTGCACAAATGGATGCCACTGTTAAAAGCACCATAATTTCAATTTTCATATGTCACCTACTCTCTAAATATGTTTTAATTAAGCTGTTCGTACCCACATATAAGTAGTGACATATGGAGGTAAATTGTTATGTGCTTGACCGCCACCAGCTCCCTTAGTATTAACGTCACCTGATTGAGTACCTGATCCAGCATTATTATACCCACTTGATCGATTCACCGTTGTTGCATTACCATTCCCGACCTCATAAGCATGAGTGTGGTTTGGCATTTCTGCCACGATTAACGTATGAGCTTTTTCTCCACCTGTTTTACCAGAAGAATTGAAAACGGGATCGTTCTCATCAACACCGATTAAGGTCTTACCTATTGCGTAACGTTCCCATATTCCCCCAAATAGACTAGCAGGATCATTTTCATTTATACTTGTATAAATAGCGCCGACTGGATAGGTTAAATTTAACACCATTGCTTTTACAGCTTGTACTGTTTTCAGTGGTGTCATATACTTTGCATCACTTGCTCCCGATTGAGCCTCAGACTGCGTGGCGATATCATAATTTTTAACGTTGCCTAATCCTATTTTTTCTTTAGTCACATTTTCTTCTATAGCAAAATCAATATCAGTTTGCTTTGCAAAACCAGAGGCAGTTAGTATATTTTGTGCATCAACAGTTAGTTCCAGTTGCATTCCGCAATAATCCATGTCTAAACTTGAGGAACTTACTCCGTTTGAAGCATCTGTATAGCTCGTTTGATAAACGTAACCATCATCTGTAATGAAGTTTTTATCATTGATTTGAACAGTAAAGTCGTTTAATTCTGAAGCTGTTTCTTGAATTTGAGAGGTCCATGAATTTGTTGATTGTACAAACGTGGACACTTTTAAATTTTTATTATTGGGAGAGGTAGCTTTTGCCCGCGCACTGATAGTGAGTGCGATAAAGTTATTTTTTATTTGTGTTGCCGCTTCTGTTCGGTTTAATTTTTCATAGATTTGCGGGGCTAATTTTTTTGCTGTTTCTACAACATCAAACACACCCATCTGTTGTGGAATTACCCCACTTTGTGTCGAACCAGTAGTAACTCCTGAATCATCACGACTGGCCAACTTGTTATAGTCAGCTTGCGAAACCTCATTCCAAGTGTCAGATGGTTTTTTTAGTGTTTTTGCAGTAAAATCAGAAAAATATTTATGTGGATTCGTTGTCGTATTCCCTGCTGTTTTCCCATTAAAATCCATCATTATTTTTACGTTTGTATTACCAGAAAAAAGTGAAAGTCCATTCGCTTTTGTCATTCGATCGTTAAAATCCATTTGCAATCGAGTTGCTAGTGTAGGGCGTTTTACACCCTGCGTATCTGTACGGGCTTGTACAATCTCAGGATTACTGTCTCCTGATTCAGCGACTAATTGATCAAAATCATTTCGCAACGTATCAAATTCTTGTTTATTATTGTTCGCCGTAGATACCGCTTGACCTGCAGTAGTGATTGCTGTTTGCGAATTGGTAAGGGCTTGGTCAGCCGTAATATTAGCTTGTTTCCCTGCTTCGGTTGCAATACTTATAGCTTCTTGTCCTGCTTCTTGCGCTATTTCTTTTGAATCCTTAATTCCTTTTTCAAGTTCACTTTTATAACTATCTACTTTTTCTGACGATGCATTTGATTGATCTAAAATAGCATTAATCTTTTTACTCCCTTGGTTGAGCGTGTCTGTTTCTTTAATTTGTTCAACTGCCATACGGTCTCACCCCTTTATTCACCATCAATATATTCAATGGTAGATTTTTGTAAAATTTTATTCCCGATCTTGATAAATGGTGTACCGCTGTCGATTAGTTGCTCAAAATAATCTTCTAGCGTTTTTCCTGACTTATCATTAACAACAAACGATTCTATATTACTAATTAATTTAATTTTTAGTTTCATTATCTTTTTCCTCCATTACTAGATCGACAATTTCAATCAACACAACTTCGCTTACTCTTATTGTTACGACATCTACAGCCTCGCAAAATGCTTCTTTGCAAGCTAAGATTTTATTTCGTACTTCTTTCGCTTCTTTTGCTTTTTCAAAATAAAGTTGAACATGTACCCCATTTTTTAAAGTAATCACTAAATTTTTCATTTAAAATTGTCCTCCTAATTGCGATTGGATAAATACACGACAAATAACCTGCGCTTCAATACGTGCAAGTTTGTTTGGTTTAATCTGGATAGTGTGTCCTCCTCGAGAGATTTTACCAGTACTCGTTTTCCGCAGATAATCTACAATATTTAATCGCTGTTGGCTTGTTTCATGGTGCGGAATTGTCTTCCCATCTACGACTATATCTACTCTATTAGCACTCTCAGAAGCTTCATAGATTCCCCATTCAAGCGGGTGTGTGTGATCTGGCAGAGTGATTTGGTGCGTGTGACTTGGAATCGATATACTGTGTGTATGATTCGGAATACTCACGTTAAAATTATGGGTGTGGTTAGGTATACTGATATTAAAGTTATGAGAATGGGCAGGAGTACTGACTGTATGAGAATGATTATCTGCAGCTTCCTGTGTAATTAAATCTCCTGACATCGAAACTGATGGTAGAATAAATCTAAAGTCACCCCCAAAACTTCTGTACATCCTTCCAGAACCAACACTAGTATTAGGTCCTATATTTTCAACAAAGCCTGCGACCACATGCCTATGACTACCATTCGCACTACTCGTCTGTGTACTCTGACCATTCACACTACTAGTAGAACCACTTGAATAACCTCCACCGCCGGAAGTGGTTGAACCTGACGAGTACCCACCGCCAGACGAACTAGAAACAACACTACCACCGCCTGCAGAGGTAGAAGTAACTCTCGCACCTCCACCTTTTACAGCTTTAGTATACCCTCGATATTTCTTAGTCTTAAATGTTAATTCCACTGTGTTTACATGAAAAACGTCATCATCCAGATAAAACTCGATATTCGCTGGATAGGCTGCTTCACAGTTATCTTGATAACTGTAATTCAAAATGTTTGTCGCACCTTGGGAATAGGTTTCGTTTATTTGTTGCTTGCGTCCAAGGTCTGACATCGTAGTCGTGATATCATCTTTGAGATTACCTAACTCTAAATCAATATTCTGTGGTGCGCCAAATACATCTTTCTTTGTTTCTTTTTTGATCCTGAGATTCACACTGCCTACTTCATTTGTATTGATCATTGCAATACCGCCATTACGCAGTTTATCTATGATTAATGGATCATCAGTTAATTTAGTCAAGTCTGAAGCAGTAACTGACCAAGTAACCTTCGGTATTGACCATTTCCGCAACATGTTGATAGCATTGTCTTTTAAAGATTGAGGGATTGTAAAACGTTGATCAGACCAAATGTACTCAACCAGTCCATATTTCTTTATTGATGCTACATCTTCCACATAAGGTATATTTTTATTAACCGATTTTATATTAATTTGATTGATTCCTTCACCAGAACCTAAAGGATATACACGATTAATCAAATTTTTAGGATCTCGTTCAACTTCAAAACCCTGCATGTTATAGCCTTCTTGTATTCTGGCAACTACTTCAGTTTGTGGTTTAACTAATGATAATTCAAATGGATATACTTGAGTGTTCCATTCCCACACATAGTCTTCGTCAAAAGCTGCAGGAATACTGAAGAGAGCGTCTGCTAATCCATTCTCATTTTCCCAAGCATATGAAAAGTATCGAGTAAAATCGCATTTTTTAAGTACCCAGTGTTTCGTTGTTTGCATGCTCAACAAATATTTGATCACATCAACAGTTTTGTAATTTACTATTTCATGGTATCCGAAAAGCACACTATCCAGCAGTGTGCTTACTGCATGTATCGCTCTATAGCTGACTGTGTTATTAGTCGCATTTTTTTGAATAGTAGATGGCATGATTCTGTATAAACCAATGTACTCATTTTCATTGTCAGTTAATTCTACCCATAATAATTCCTGAAGAAAATCGTTCTTTGTATCATCCAGAGGCATTGTAAACTCAATACAGCCAATTTGATTTTCAATTTTTTCGTAACTGACATTATAGGCATTTTCTAATATTGCTGTATATTCTCGTTTGAGATTCATTGCCATGAGCATAGTATCATCTCCTTTACAAGTATCTATTTGGGTATTCAATAGTTAAACTAAAATCACTATCTTTTGCCTGGATATAAAGTGGCTCTTTTGGATAAATATAAAAGTCATTCATAGGACGAATCATTGGTTTGTCGTCTTTGGTGATATTAAATGTTTCAGTATCGATAACGATAACTGCATTATCAAAATCGCCCAAATCTACCGTATCATTTCTTGTTTTTATCCAAACATCTCTGCCTGTGCCTTTTATAGTAATGGTAGGTTTTACTTTTAGTCCTTCAACTGTTGGGTAAATTTCAATTGGTTTGATCTCATCTCCATTATCTCCCATTAAATATGAACGATTCTGAAAAGTTATCATCGAGGAGCCCCAATAAGCTCCACCTTCAATTATTATCGGTAAGTCAACAGCACCTGACCCTGTGTTTCCCATTAAATAATTCGATTGAAAGGTGATTGTAGTTGATCCCCACATAACAGAGGTTGCATCACTCTTCGTATATTTATATGGATCACTAAGTTTAATTACAAAGGAACCGATAACTTTATTTGTACCTTCTTGGACGTTAGAAACCTGTGCCTTGCTTCCTTTCCATAGCATTTCCGGTTCATCATTAAACCAAATTTCAACATCTTTTTCACTGAACAGCGCAACATTCAAACGATTGAATAAATCACGGAAGTCTTCATCAGTAGAAGCGATTAAAGCGTATTGGATTGTGAGTTCTCGATCAGGGATCCGTGCATAAACATGTCTTTTCCCATCTCGTATGCCTAGTTGGTAGCTCTCAATTTCGGTAGACGCTAACTCTCTACCAGAAACTGACAAAGTACGATAACCAGGCACAAGTTCTTCCAAAAAATTTCCATTGAAGTTCATTGCTTCTTTTGGAATACTATTTTTTTCAGGAGTTTCGATTGTATCAATAAAGTTATACATTAGATCCTCCTTCCTAAAGATGTACTTGTTTTATTATTAATGCCTTGTAATTCAGAAGCCATAAATGTTGCAGTTTCTTTTGCGATTACTTTGCCATCAAGTATTGACTCCACTCTCACGTAAAGAGCCTGATTATTTTTAAATTGTGTTTGATCAGGTTGAATTATTGAATTTTCTTGTGCAATCATCGCAGCATTTGACAAAGCTCCACTTGCTTGATTTACCATTTTCGCACTTTTTTGCATCCCTATAGCTAGACCTTCGCCAACAAATCCTCCAATTTTCATCATTACTCTTGATGGCGAGTGAATATCCAAAGCTTTTCTCATAGTATCTGCTACACCATTAGCAATTCTATTTGCATTGCTAATTGCTGTTTCTCCAGCTTGGTTTATTCCTTCAGCAAATCCCTGCATCGTGTAATTTCCTATTGAATTAAATTCGCTAGGTAAATTCTCAACTGATGCTTTCAGCTTATCTGCAATATTCTTAATATTATTGACAGGTTCACTTTCCCTGTCCCGAATACCTTGTGCTAGACCGTCTGCTACGTATCTACCATTTTCCGCCATAACTCGTGATGGAGAATGAATTCCTAGAGAATTTCTCAGTTGTTCATCGACAGAACTACCCATTTTTTCCGACGCTTTACTAGCAACGCTTGAATTTTCATTAATACCTTGTGCTAACCCATTTGGAGCTTCTTTCCCAGATTGATAAAGTTTAGGCTGTAAATTTTTTAATGGGTCAGTAGCTTTATTGACTAGTCCTTTTGAAGCTTCTTCAACCCCACTTGAACTTTTTTCAATATCATCTTTTAGTGTCCCAGTGATTCTTCCACCCAAAGTGAAGAGATCGCTTGATTCAAATTTCTGTTTCGTTCCTAAAGAGGCCTTATCAACAGTCTTGCTCATTTCATCGACAAAAGGTTGTGATCCTTCACCAGCTGTCCTTACCATCGCCTCATTAGCAGCTTTTACACTGTTTGAATAAGTATCACTAAGAACTTTTAGCTCTTCATCACTTCGATTAACCAACTCTGCTGCTTGTTGAGCACCAGCCGGTCCCATCTTCTCTAACTGAACGATAAGCCCTTGATCGACGCCTCTTTCAGCTAATGTTGCTATATTTGTAGACCATTGTTGGACTGCTTCAGCATTCTTGTTCAAGTTTTCGACCATCTGTTCCAAGCTGATGGCTTGTTTTTGCTCAATGGCATCAAATACACTTGTAGTTTTTTCTCGTAATGTATCATATTGTGATTGCATAGCATCAAAAGCTGTTTTCTGTGATTCAGTTAAATCATTGTAATTCACCTTTTGTTGCTCGACCATTTGATTTTGAACCAATGTTAATTCTTCTGCACTAGCCTTCAAACCATTATTTCTCGTAATCGTTGCTTGTGTTATCTGTTCTTCAATAGTGTTTCGATTCTCTTTAGCAGTGGTTAGGGCTTCTTCAGTGTTTTTAATTTCGTTTCCCCAAGTGATGAATTTTTTGTCCACCTCTTGTTTTGCTTCCTCTGCTTTTTTCAAATTTTCAGTAGCTTCTGTTCTCTTCTGCTGGAGTTCTATTAATCGTTCTTCAGCGGCATCACCTAAAGCCTGCTTTTCCTGTAAATCAAGGCGTTTTTGTAATTGCTCATTACTCATTGCAATGCCGTCAGTCTCTTCATTGTAGGCTAATCCAAGCCCTTGAACTTTGCTATTCAACTCATCTACTTTAGTTTTAAGTAATTCTTTTGTTTCAGCAGATTTATTTTCCTGAGTGGCCAAATCGACAACTTCATCTTTCAATTGCTTATTCAATTCACTTTGTACTTTGGTTTTCTCTATCCCTTTATCATATGAAGCTGATGATTCTTCTAAAGAATTTTTCATATCATCTTGAGCTTTTTTCAATTCTTTAGATTCTTTAGTATTTTTGTTGTACATCCACATTAAAGCAGCTCCTGCAGCGGCAACCACACCCATTATTATTCCTACTGGACCTAACGCAGCATATAAGCCCTTTGTTGCAGCAGAAGCTAATGTTGTTGCTCCCGAAAAAGCTGTTTGCGCCACTGCACCGATGGTTGTTTGTCCTGCTAATAGTTGATGTGCCGTTTTAAGACCTGTAATAACCGTGGTAACAATGGCTCCTACACCCTTCACAGCTAATTGTGCAACTTTGAATAAAACCGTACTACTTTCAGCTTTTTTCATGGCAGTATCATACGCAGCCATCGAAATGCTAGAGGCTATTGTGGCTGTGTTTAACGTTCCCATCATCGCTGTAACCGTACCGATAACTTTCATAGTACCCATTGCTGTTGCAACACCAGTCGCCGCTATTGCGAGTGTACCCAATAAAGGCGTTAATGATCCGATTGTTTTGAATAAAGAAGAAAAAACAGGCGTAACAAGCTCGATAGAACTTATCACTCCTTTAAATGCAGTATTGATTCCTGCTTTCATCTTATCGAAAATGCCCATAATCCCATCTGCATTTATTCCAGAATCTTTTACAAATTGGTCTAATGCCTTAATCACATTGGCAACACCTTTGGTGACAGCATTTCCCATATTCTTAAATGAGGTTCCGATTCCTTTTGAATTTGCTCTTGCAAGTTCTGCAAAACCACCGACACCATCATTTAACTTAATGATCTCGTCGTTAAATTGTGTAACGCTTATTTCTCCACTTTGCAGTGCTTTATATAAATCTTGAGTAGATGCACCCGCACCAAGCATAGAGGTAGCTGTTTTATCCAAACCGATGCCCATAGTATCTTGTAACGTTCCCCAAACATCCATATCGACTTTACCTGAACGCAACATTTTTAAGTATTGTTCAGTCCCTCGTGCTGCTTTATCACCACTTGATCCACTGGCTAACAGGGCGTTGTTTAAGGCAATTGTACTTTCAGAAGCCTTGTCTGCATCTCGAAAAACTAAAAACATTTGTTGAGCTGTACCCGTAACTTCATCTAATGTAGACGGTAAACCATCGATCCCGTCTGAAAGTATCTGCATACCGCTTTCAGCTTCTTCAGCACTAGCCCCCAACGACTGCAGAACAGTAGGATATTGATTCAACGTATCAAACCGTTTGATAGCACTTCCTAATGAATTAGTGATTGCTGATACTCCCATATCAACTAGCTTAAAAACACCAACACCTTTTGCAATATCCATAATACTGGTATTAGTTTTTTTCATGCCATCGTCTAATTTATCTGTGGTTCCTGCTGCTTCGTTCATCTTGCTAGTAAAATCTTTATCTACCGCAGAAAGGACGGCTTGTATACTATATGATTCAGCCATTATTTTCCTCCTTTCTTATAGTTTCGATAAGAGCTTGTACATTTCTATTTCTGATTCATCTATTTCTAAAGCCTTACTAGAAATTCCAGTTTCTATGAGTTTTTTGTCGTAAAAATCATAAAATGATTGATACTCTGGTACTATTTTGTCTCCTTGTTTCTTGGTGTTTTTCGCTACTTGAATTTTATAGGCTAGAAGATGAAGGTTTTCCATTTCATCCATTCTTTGTAGCCTCTTACCTTCCATAAGCATCGAGTATTCCCAAACTGTCATCCTATCTATCACTTCAAAATCTGTTATATTTAGGTATCTGATAATGTTTAAGCTAATTTCATCATGAGTTAATCGGCTATGTTGAGTTGTTTTTTCCACATCGCTAGTTTCTTTTTTGATACGTTTGCCTCGCCTAGTGCTGAGATTACCTGCTCAAACAAATTATCAAGATTTTCCGCTTCCTCAATATAAATATCTACTTGATGTCCACTAGGTCGCCCTTTTTTTATATGTGCAGTTCCGTGATAGATCACTTCGGAAAGAGCAACTGCGCTTTCGGCATATAATTGTGGTAGCAAGGTATCTAGCCCTGCGCCGAACACTAACCCTTGTCCTTCAACCTTATAAATCGTATCAATTTCACGATTGAAAGCTAAACCAAAAATGATTTCAGTATCATGTCCATTAATTTTCAATTCCATTATATTTTCCTCCTAAAAATAAAGGAGCAGATAATTCCGCCCCTTTATTTTACTATTTTTTAATTGATCTACTTTCTGCTGGTGTAGGTACATATTTGTCCGTATCACGGAATGAATATTGGATTACTTGAGATTGCTCATCAGTTACTGTCGCTAACCCTTTAGCACCTGTTCCGTTGATAGCCAAACCGATTGATAATTCAGTGAGATCTTCCGCTCCGAACGTTGATTCTGTAGATGTGATGTATCCTTGATAATACGTAGCAGGATATTTATTAGTCTCAGCCGCTTTTGTCAAATCTTCTTCAGTGTTTTCTGTTTTGGTTATTTCCCAAATTTCATATAAACTTCCATCGATTACAGCTTGTTCCAGCTCATCCTGTAACGTATCGCCCTGAGCTAAAATAGAAGTAACACTCATTTCTACTGTAGCCACTCCTGGAACGTTTACGTTTCCGTCTTTTGTAATTGTATTACTCGAATCACCTTCAATTGTTCGACTGTGTTCAGTTTGGAAAGCTAAACGTTTTGCTTCCATTTTTTCAGCTTCAACTAATTTTCTGAAAAGCAAAAATACATTAATACCTTTAATTGCTGTTGCCATTTAAATTCCTCCTAGTTTAAATAAATAGGCACAACTAAAATCCCGTGTAACAGTACGTTAGTTATGCTTGTTTCAGTAATTGTTCTATCTTCTATTTCTGATTCTTTGACCTGAAAGTTCTGTGTCAAGATATCAATAACAGATGATTTTATAGTTGTTAATTCTCTTCTGTTTTCGGCAAGTCCCCAAATATCAATAGATAAATTTATCGTTTGTAAACTGCCACTTTTTGTAGCTATGCGATCCGTATCCATATTACTCATTTCGATAAACGGATAACCCACATCATTCATTTGTTTGTAGATGTATATTTTTACGCCGATTGTTTTTAATAGAGAGTACGCTTTATCAAATATAAATTGGTCATTCATTTTACTAACCTCTCCATATCTTTTTTAAATTGCTTAGCTTGCTTCTTGAACGCTGGTCTAATATATGGTTGAGCTGCCATAAACCTTGTGCCAAACTCCACATATCCATCGTATTCTGTGTGAGGTTCTGTTACGCTAGTTAAACCGCCATCCTTGATCGTCTGAGTTATTGACCTTTCAAGCGTTGCAGTGTCGACCGGGGCGTTCACCTCGGCTTCATGAGTTAATTCAGATCCGTTCATTCTCACAACGTTTTTCAAGTCAATTAATGTTGCGTTTCTTTTCAATGCTTTTTTGAACTCTGATGCTCCAATAATAGTTTTTAATCTGCCCATTAGCTGGTCACCTCTTCTGCTACAAAAGCGCATTTGCGACTAGGTTGTCTTTTGGTGCCCACTTTATATTTTTTGTTCTGGTAGATAATATGAGTGGGGTTGAAATCTATAGGACTTAGAAGTCGAATGACTTTAGTTCCATTTCTCCAATCTCCAAAAGCAACCTGCATAACCTTTTGTGATGCATCAGTAACGTTAGCTCGTCTTTTTTTAAACGCAGTAACTTTTGTAATTTCTTTGCCTTGATCTGAATCGTACTCTTTTTTCTCTATACGTAACTCAACTTTTTCGTTATATCTCATGTAAAGCGAGCAACTCCTTTACGCGGGGAAATATTCTTATTGGCTTCTTCCTTCGCTTTCCATGCATCAATATCATCTTGAAACTCATCTAAAAGCTTTCCATAATTGATTGTTTCCCCTTCTTGACCATAGGAGTTCATTCCTTCGTTCCCTTTTCGGTTAAATCGTTTAATGGTACATTCCACCACTATATAGTTTAAAATCTCAGGAACAGCATCTAAGAAACCTAGGCGAACGTTCAATTGCTGAGCAATACGCTTGATAAAATCTGTTAATTGCTTGTCTAAGTCATCTTCTTCTATTTCCAGCGTCCGCTTAACTTCAGATAAAATAGTTGATTCGTCCATAAAAGCCTCCTTCTGAATAATAAAAAGGCTAGTCAATGACTAACCTCTCCTTTATTTCAATGGCGGCAATACTGTAGCTTGAAATACGTTGTCTGCTTCTGGGAAACTTGGTAATGCAGTTCCAGCAGCTTTAGTCCATGTTCCGACTGGATCAAGTTTTTCTTCGTAAACCATAGCAATAATATTGCCGACTTTATAATCATTTGAACCACCAGACAATAAACGAGATTCTTCAGGTGTAACACCGAAAATAGATTCTCCAGGATTTTCTGAACCAAACATAACTAATTTATCCTCTGGGAAATACCTTTCCTTAACCAAAATTCCTGATGCATTTTCTTTATTGTATTTCGCATCGTATGTCGCAATAGTTGGCAACCCAAACTGTTGTAACATTTGATTTAACGATCCAGGAGTAGGTAATAGTCCAGCATCTTTGAAGTATGCCTTTACGCCTGTATTTTGTAAAATAGCATTACGAACTTTAGTTGATGTCAGCATTCTTGTAGGCATAGTATCTAAAGTTGATGCCCATTCTGTTAATAATCCGATAATATCTGTATTTGCTTTAGTAAAGTCAGCATTCGCTTGATGTTCTTCTGGAACGTTGTAGTCAACAACCAAGTCTAATCCATTCTCATCAAGTGTTACAGTACCGTTTGCTAAAACTTCCATACGCATTTTTTCTACACGAGCGTTTACAGAACCAACCATTGAATATACATCGTTGTATACTTCTTGCTCTAAATAACGTTGTTCTTCCGCAGTGCGTGGGTTTCGTAATGCAATTAGATCCTTTTCTTTCAATTGGATTTTACGTTTGATAAATGCTAGTTCTTGAGCGCTTTTCGAAGCAACACGAGAAGCGATCTCTGCCTCTGTATCAAATGCGTGTACGCTAGCAATTGTAGGAATCTTAGAACCCGCTTTTAACACATCAAATTCTAATCCTTGTACTTTTCGAGACGGAAACAGTGACTCTCCTAATAGAATTGGTGCTTGACGATCATTTACATAATCTAATACATTTTTTTGTGAAAATAACTCTGCAATATTTGCCATTTGTTTATTCCTCCTATTTTATCCTTATTGTCCGCCACTTGGCGCAGTTGGTAGTGATAACATTTTACCTGCAGCGTCGTATAACTTAATTTCTCTCATTGCAGTTTGTGCTTCATCAGTCGGTTTAACTGGTAAGCGATCAATTAAGATATGTCCTTCTACAATCACACCAACAGGTTGCGGGCCATTTGAAACATCTACATCGTTAATCGTGATGCCTTCTGCTGTTGCATCGTTTTTCGGATACACTGAACCGGCCGGCAATATGCCATCAACTACACCAGCATGTGTCCCATCAACTTGTTTTGTGAAAGACAAGAAGTCGGCACTTTTTAAAATATTAATATCTTTGTACGTTTGATTTTTCTTTACATAGACCATTTAAATTCCTCCTATTTAGTTGCCCAAAGATCATTCTCAGGCTGTTTAGTTTGATTGTTGGCTTCTTTCGCCATTTGCGCTCCACGAGAAAGAGTAGCTGACGTTGTGCCATCAAGAGGTATCTTAGACCCTAAACGTTTTTCAAAGTCTGCTTTGATGACTTCTCTTTCGCCCTCAATTAGTTCGACAAACGTTTTTACTCTCTCTGACGTAGCTTCTGCGCTGTCTTTGACGACAAACGAAAGAATGCCTTCGCTTGCTTGAATTCCTTTGTCAGCGAGCATTGATGTAGCTGTATTTGCCATTTGAACTAAAGTTTTCTCTCTTTTTAGGTTGTCAATTTCTTCTTGTAGCTTTTGTCGCTCGTAATCAGTTTTTTCTTTATCATCCATTTCGGCTAACTTAGCGGCTTCATCTTTTTCAGCTCGCCATTTTTCTTCTGCTGAACTTAAAGCTTTTTTTGTTTCTGTAGCAATCATTTTCGCTACTTCATCACGAGTAAATGTTTTGCCTTTTTCTTGACCTTCATCTGTGTTAGTTCCACTTGGTAGCTTTTGGTCATTGTTATTATCCGTCGACGGTGCTTCTTGACCTCCATCACCAGCTGAACCAGTATCAGCTGAAAAGTATTGTAAGTTTAAAGGTATTAATGAACGCTTTTTCATGATTTCCTCCTAGTGGTTACGCCACAACCCGATAAATTTGATTGGTTACGCCTATCACTCGAAACAGCTCAATATTTAACGCCCCGAGCAGTAGAGGGCATAATAAAAAGTCGTTAGCTGATTAACTAGCGACTTGAATATTTACGGCTTGGTTTATATTCTTTTTTTGGCTTTTCTGTTTTGAAACTATACTGATTTTTATTAGCATTGTCTAAACCATCTACTTTGCACAGCATCTTAATAGTTACCACTGAAATATTATCAATAGAAGAATCTAATTTTACATCGGTAACTCCTGTTATTTTTTTCTCATCGATGTAAACACCATTATTAAATTTAATTAGATTTAACATTCTAAATTCACCACCCATTCATTTCATAAAATTTGATATTTCCTTCGCAATTTCTTTCCCATCAATTTTTACTACTGTACTTAACGGAGCTTTGTCTTTTTTTTCAGATGGATAAGTCAAATTGATTGATACACCAATTGAGCCGTCATCATACTCCGTTTCAGATACATCAACCGTTTCCAAATCGTCAACATTTGTCTCTGCAATGATATCTATTGCTAAATCCATTAACTTTACTTTGTTATTTGTTTTCATAATCCTTTACCCTCCAAATATTTTTCAAATTCTTCACGATCAAAATATGGTGCTGTGCTACATCGGCAATTAGGATGTATTGGCGCTGCGTTGACTCCTACTTCAAAATCTTCCATCATTATCGGTTCTTTTGTAACAGCCTTGCATATTGGGCATGCTGTCGATTCTCTTATAAAAATGAACTGGTCTATTTTATTAAATTTATACGATTGCTTTTGCACTTCAGTCTGTACTCTAGCTAACTCTGTTCGAACTAGTCGTTCAGCTTGATTTTTAGTAACATCAAATATCTTTCTCAATTGTCTAGCGATCTCTCTAGGGTTAATTCCTTGCACAATAGCCCTTAATAATAACTTTTCTAACGCCGTTCTAAGTTCAGCTTGAATAATCCCCCATATACGATCGCTAAAATACGCATCTTTATATGATCCATTTACAATAGAAGTGACCTGACTCTTGTAATCATCACTAATATTCCCTAAAATTCCTGCTTGACGTTCAAATTCACTTCTTGCCTCAGCTGATAAGTATTGATTTAATAATTTTTGCAACGCATCACTAGAAGCTGTTAATTCAAGCAGCAAGTTAGACCTCAAAAGTTCCAGACGATTCAGTTTCATTTTAAGATTATAGATTTTCAACTCGTGATTAGCTTGAGGCGAGAAGTCTTTTTCCTTAACATACTTCTTAGCCTTCGCTTCAAAAGTTTTTACATCCATCTCAGACACTCTTTTTCTAGCTTCTTGCATGGATATGCCTTCTTTATCTGCATAGCGATTCATAAAGCTATCAATTTCTTTTTGTATTTCCGTTATAGTTTCTAAATATAAATTTTCAATCTCTTTTTCTAGTTGACCTTGTGTTTTCAATCGTTCGTTAATGTTTCTTTGTTCACGTTTTTTCCAGTAACTTGTCTGGTTGTTCTTCGTCATTGTTTACATCAACCTCGATTTCTGGTTCGTCGGTATACACGCGTTCTAATCCATCGTTACGTTCTTTTTTTATACGTTTAATTTCTGCTTCTGCTGGTACTCCTGTCAACTTAGCAGCCATTTCGCATAACGTTTCATCTGATACAATCCCAACCATACCAGCAATAACTTTCATGATTTCCTCATCAGATTGCGGAACGTTCGGAGTAAAGAGGATTTCTATAGCATTTACCTTTTCGTACAATAACTCTTGTTCTTCGTCTGGATCCATAAAAATAGACTTCACCTTATCGACGAAGCCTTGCGGTTTATTCAAATTATCTTTTAATGACCAGGAGTGAGTGAGTAATCTCAATCGGCGCATGATAGCTTTCTTCACCATGCGTTCTTTGTTTTTCCTATCATTATCACTACCCCAGCCTTTAAAGCGGAATCCGATTCCAGATTGATTACTTCCTATATTTTCATCGGTGAAATCAATTAATGATGTGAAACGTAACATATCTGAAACTAATCGGTCGTTGTAAGCTTCAGTCCCTTGGGTATCATATTCTTTTTTTAGATAGCGTGCATCTGGTTCACTTCCCGTTTGCCCTTCACCATAATATTTTTTATCACCTAATACTAATAGTCTGGCTTGTAACATCTCTTTCAAAACTTCGCTTTTAGAGTTTTCTCCATCTTCGTCCGCTGCCGTTTCCGGATTTCCTTTAATGAGCAAATATGCCTCTGAAGAATCCTGTTGAAAGTTTGCCATAGAAGATTGAGACAGGTCGTAAGCGTCAATATTATCTAAAACTGTTTCGAAATCACCTAGACGTTCATCGTTGTTAATCCATTCGTTGATTTGAACTGTATTAAAATACGTTTGGTGTTTATCTTCTAAAGTAGAATTATCATAGTCTTGTTCTTTTGACTCATACTGATAAAAATAACCGTCATTGGCATAAACATCTATATAGCTAGTTACTTCATCATTAAATTCAACTTTATAATAATGTACACCACACACCGAATTCTTATTTGTAGATGTATCATAAATGATAAACGTTTCTTCTGCGTTGAACTTAACCATCATTTCTTTTCCGAATTCGTCACGCCCTATATATTCAAATGCTCTTCCCAATGCAAGCACATCATCTATTACCAATTGATTGTGGTAATCTTCGTTTGATTGGCTAGAAAATTCATTAATCTTATCAGCTATAGTTTTATCGCCACTATACTTTAAAGGATTACCTAAAAGTACACCTTTCTTAAAATTGACAATAAACCTACCCCAATCATTAGCAATTTTATTATCTGCTCGATCACTGCTCTTATCTTCGGTGAATTTAATATTGTTTTGAGCGATTGAGTACCTCTTTAACTCTTGCAATCGAGGAACTTGTTTTTCTTGATGATGTTTAACGAATGTGACAATCATCTTGAAAACATCCTCGTGTTCAAAATCAATCACTTCCTCTACAGAATCATCCGCATACTCCATTGTCCTTTTTGGAAGTTTCTTAACGGGAACTCGATATACTTTGTTTGCCTCTGCGTCAAATCTCGATCCGTTTAATAATTTGATTGTCATTTAATCACCTACCTAATCCTAATTTTTTGAATGTATCTATTGTTTTCTTAACGTTTATCGGTTCTGGTTGTTTTTTCATATCTTCACTAAATGCATATCTTGTGGCATCTATTGTGTGATTATCCTTGTCCTCTAGACGCGGTTTAGGATTCCCATCTTTATCCGTTTGATAATCAATATTCTCAAACTCTCGGGCAACGTTTGGTGTTCGTAATGGATCAATACAGATAAAGTCTAAATCATCTAACCATTCCTCGCCATATTCCACAGAGTCGGGACCTTTTTTAACACCAGTTATCTTTTTAATACCATGTTCATTTGCTAACTCGGCAATAGATTTAGGCTCAGCTGAATCAGCAAACATCCTGTCTGACTGGTAACCTTTATCATTTAATTTCTTAGCAAACTCACGGTTGCTGATCTTAACGCCGTATATTTCATCAATTGCATAAATGCCATTCTTCTTCTTGTCGTAATGCCATCGCACAAAAGCCAGTGGATCAGTAGCATAACCAAAATCGACAGCATTCCGAATATTATCAAAATTAGCTACCATCTCATCTGTGATAGATCCTGCTTTAACTTGTAAATTGTCAAACGGCACTACACCAGAGCCGATTGCTTTGCCGTCATATTCCCATTCGGCGCGCCTAGGATTACGTTCTCTAGTTGCTTCTACCTCACTAAGAAATTCTTTAGATATAAAGGGATTATCTCTATACGTAGAATGATGCACAAAAGTATTTTTAGGCTGAAAACTTGTCTCATATTTCTTATTAACCCACGACTGTTTTCTTTTCGGCGGATTGTAACTGTAAAAGAATTTATAAAAAAGACCATCCTCTAATTCTCCACGTAGTAGAGAGTTAGTGATAGTCGTTACTTCGTCTTCATTTTTAAATTCAGCCAATTCCTCTATCCACCCGATAGCAAATGGAAATCTTGCATCTTTTAATGATTTAATCCGTTCAGGATTCTGCGCACCTCTGAAAATCATATAGTTGCCACGAGGAAGATACGTTATTTTTAATGGCGATTTGTTACATTTAAACAGATGTGTCACGTCCTGTTGCTCAATCGCCCATTTCATCTGCTCATACAGCGATTGCTCAAGCGTATTGTCTACATAACGAATACCAACAGCATTTACAGCGTAGCGCATTAATAACTGCGTGATAATGTGTGCAATGTCGGATGATTTACCAGAACCACGACCGCCTTTACAAATAATGTTGAGAATATCTGAGTTGAGAGTAACTCGCCAAACCGAATGGAATTTCTTTGGTAGTAATTTCGATAATTTTTTTCTAGCCATCGTCATCACCTATATCGTCCTCAAAAATAGGGGTTTGAATATTAGTCACTTCTTGTTTACTCACTGGTGCAAATCCTCCACGATCAAGTATATCTTTTGCTGCATTGAACCTTACCATTTCAGATCGAGCAGTCATTAAAGCTAACATTGTGTTTAACGCTTTGCCAGATGATTTACCCATTATCTGTTGTACATATTCATCATATGCTTTTGTAAAATCTTCATCTTTTAGCCAGTTATACAAAGTCTGTTCGCTTACCTTTAGTTCTTCGGCGATTTCTCTCCGCTTCAAAGAACCTTCAAACAGCATATATATAGCCTTTTGATGCTTTTTATTCAGTTTCAAAAAATCACCTCCAATCTAAAATAAACTAAAACAACCGTTACGAATGACGGTTAGTTTAGTTTAATTATTATAACGTATGCAGTTCTTAGTATTAATTTCTTATTAGGTATTATTAAATAAAATCATTTTTCGACTCTTCTTCTAATTCAGCTCTAAATAACATGCTATTTAGAAAATATCATTTTTTTCCAAAAAACTCCAAATAAAATAGAGGCTGTACATTAACAACTTAACCATGTAAAACAAGATTATGAATAACAATAATGCGCTAAAGACATATAACGCCTCTAATAGTAAATCATTGATAAATATAATATTTTTATAATCCGTGCCTAGACGGAGTATTAGTATTTGTGAGACTGAATATTTAAATACTTCTTCATATTCTACAGATAGACGAATACATCCATAAAATACTACCCAAATTATTTTTATTTTAGTCAAAAATATATTAAAATTATCATTAATTTTCTTATTTAGAATTGACTCATAGCTCCCTTTATCTAAAATAAGTATAAGAATTGTTATCAAAATCTGAACGTAATAATTAGAAAATAATGTCATTATCCCTTTAATTAAAATTAATATAGATATTCCAATTATTAGATCAGAAAATAATTCCTCGTCTTTCTCTTTTTGAAGCCTGCTTGCTAATTGATCTTTTCTCGTAAAAAATTTAATAAATATGCTCCCCCTTTTTACAAAAAGGATAACTTATTTTTCTGCTTAACTCAATAGTTGTAATACAAAAAGCCACCGCATAAGCGATGACTCTGTAGTCTGTCAATATTATATATTTTTAAACAAAACCTTCGTATATAAATATTCAGAGTATGCATCTCTCATTTCAGTAATACGATTTTGCATTTCTTCCACTGAAAAATTTTCAGCTGATTTTATTTCTTCTTCAACCAAACCTAAAAGTGTTTCAAAATCTTTGTTTAAGTTTTCTTCAAACCCTAGTTTACTCTCTGTAGGTGCTAAATTCGCAATTCTATATTTTAAATTTTCTATGAATCTAATCTTCAAAGTTTCCATTGATTTTCTAGTGCTTTCGTTACCTTGAAAATTTTCAGAATATATTTTGCATATTTCTTCTACATCGTTTATCCCATAAAATCCCATTCTAATCATTTGGCTAATGCTTATCTCGAAAATTGGAGCGGACACATTCGCAATCACCTTTTGATTATCTTCTTTTAATTCTTTGATTATCTTTCTGTTAATAGTTAGTTGATATCCTACTACTACAACTGCAAGAGTAACAATAATTCCCGCAAATGCAAAAGAGAAATTTAATTGTTTATCCATTTGATTAAGGATTTCTTTGTTTATTTGAACAATTTCCAATATCTTTCACCTCAAATATTATTTTTACTTAATAATATCGAAGTTTAACATTTCAAGATAGAGGAACTAGAGTTCTTTCCAAAATATCCACCCTATCCCACAAAGGCTAACGGCAATGCTAATCCATATAAATATCATCGGAATAAAAGTGGGATCTATAATTTCTACAGTTGCCATGTATATTGCTCCTATTGTCATTAACCAAACAGATATTGCTAGCATTTTCCCAATCGTTTCACCCTCCCAATATAAAAAGACCAGCCGATTGACTGATCTAGTGATTATGTACGCTCTCCGAAGAGAGGTTAGCCGCTACTGCAGCTTTTCTTTAGTTTAAAGCACGACGGAGATCGAACAATCCGAGATCATTGCCTCTGTCGCACTAACTGGAGTCAAGCTCATTACAGTCGAGATTGCTTTTACCTAACAGCAGCCCTGATAAAAGGAAGTGGCTGAATGCCTCATGCTACCCCTCAATCTCTTGTTGGGTCAGATACTAAAAGCCATGCCTGGACAATTTAGTCCTCCCAACTGAGATAACAGGGCTCGAACCTGTGCCAACCTGATTAACAGTCAGGCGCTCTACCAACTGAGCTATACCACAATTTATCCTTTAATCTATAGCCAGATGTTACCTCGACTATAGACGACCTTTCAGAAGGGTCTTACGTTAACTTAATAGTTGATTTTAAACTTTCTTAATCTTTAAGTTTCGTTTTAGTTTTTATCGTTATTATGATTTTACGAAATAAAATAAGGAGATGTTCACCATGCTAAAAAAAATACTTTCAAAACTTCAATTAATTTCAAAGGATCTTTTATATGAGGTTGCTCTTTTAGGTGGTGCCCATCTAATATATGAATTCGTTAGCCATTTAGTATAATAATAACCCACCCACAGGTTGTAAACTAGGTATTTACCTGTGAGCGAGTGTTAAACCACCTACAACAATGATCGACATGTTTATTAAAATAGTTGGTTTTAGTTGTGTAATTGTTTGCTGTAGGTGATTTATCTTTGTATTTCACAATATCAATATATCATTATATTCATAGTAATCGGCGCCATTTTTGCGCCAACATTATAAATTAAGTTTTAGCTCATTTGCAATATCCTCAAAAAATTCTGTTCTTAGACGTTGAGCAGTTCTTTTGCTGCAGAATATTTTTTTATTTTGAAGAAGCCCCTCCAATGTATACCTTGGACGTTTAAGTAAATACAATTCTTGAACTATTACTCTCGTATCTTCGTCAGCACGATCCAAAGCATTTGAAATGACCTGCTTATTTCTTTCGAGATTCGTTAATCTCTTATCCTGCTCAATCGTAATCATCAAGTTAACCTGATTGTCATAACTCGCCTTAGTCCCCTTGATATCTCCGTTTAGATCAGATTCGCGGTGAGGATAACGTAGCTCGTCCTCACGCTGTTTAATATATTCATCTGTTTTGTAGTAATCCGCTAGGATATCTTTGATATAGTTAAATGTTGATGTTCTCAATCCGCTAACCCTCCTTATCTTTTTCCATCTGATAAAGTAAGCCACATAAGGTTTTAACCCAAGTCACCAATTCTTCGATAGATTTTTGAAAACCTAACCCGAACAACAAAACAATATATATCAAGGCTCTTAGTTCGTTCCCTAGCGCCATGTTGACCATTGCAGAAACAGTTACCGCTATCATAAGGATTACATCCCAGTACTTATTTAAAAATCTGTTTACTTTTTTTATCATTCATTTACCTCCTGTATTATTTAAATAGTTTCCCGAACGCCCGCTGTCTGCTCATGGTGCCGTTGCGTTTGTCGCCTTTTGGTTTATCTTTTTGCCAACGCGTTGATAAGTTAATCATCACTTTTGGGTACATCCAATCAGGTATCATCGTCTACCTCCTGCATTTCTAATTGTTCTAAAGCCCATACAGTAAACACATTGATAACTAGCATATATTCTTTATCCTCTAAATCAGCGCCTTCTTCCCCTTTAAGCCAATCTTCCAACGCAAACGTAAAAGGGTATTCTTGATCTTTTCTGTGATGTTCAAAACGTTTCTTCAAAAAATTCAGATGATACAATTGAGGTTCGTCTAATTCAACTCTGATTTCCATTTGCTACCTCCTGCAGTTCTTCGGCTGATACAGCTTTAAGAAAACTATCTTCACTGATTTTGCGTTTCGCATCTTCTTCATCAGTAGCAAAAACTTCCGCTTGCCTTTTCTCGCCAATTACATCAATAAAAGTAACAGTATATTTTTTCTCTTTTTTGTACTCGCCATCTTCCAAGACCATTGCAGCCCATGTCTTGTCGTCTTCTTCAAATTCTCCTAAAAATCCGTCTTCGTAATCTCCTGGTATATAAGCACAATACTTTACAGGCATAATTTCAATACATTTTTCGTGGTATATTTTTTCATTGATTTCCAACACATCATCAAATTCGCAAAATACTTCTTCGCAGATTGGACATTTTTTCATTCTGAATTCCCTCCATTTTGCAGTTCTTCGGCTGTTTGGATGAGGGTAACGGTAGGGCCTCCCAGCAATGATATACTGTAAGAATCCCCTAAGTCTGTCATTCCACTGATAGCCCCACCTCTTAAAGACTCAATTTTAATTGTCTTATCTGTCCAAGATAAGGAAATCTTATCCCCCACACGAAACTCATCCAACTTACGCCCTTTACTTGCAAAGTGTTCAGCACGTTTGAACGTTGCTATCTGTTCGGCGGTGGCTGGTTCTGGTGTAGGAATCCATAACGACCAGTGTTCATTTACGACAAAATCACCTGTTTGCTTATTAAGATAGTCAACGTTAAGTGAATTAGCATTTACCTTCCTAATTTTATAAATAAATACATCATCTGTGTAATACTCCCCGACCGCAAACGTTGGTTGGTGGTCAGATTTCATTAAGTTCAACATTTTTTGTGTCATTTTTAAGAGGTCACCTTCCGCGCTATTTGGAAAATTAAAAGTACCGTCTGTTTGATAATAGAAATAGGTAAATCTATCTGCCAATTCTTTCTGGTACCACTCTACTGTTTTCTCTGTCATTGTGAGTCCTCCTGTTCTTGGTAGTCTAACGAATCAGTCTCCCACTCATGAATATCAGATATAGACAAGTCACTATCTTCTAAAATTTTTGCACCTAATTTAGATAACTCATAAGCTACATCATCACAATTTTGGGTATTGGCCTCCACTTCATCTAATAAATTCTCAATATCCCCTGTGTAATCAATTTCAATAAATCTGGTTGATTTTAATGTTTCATTAACTTGTATTCTGTATTTCATTCCGCTTCCTCCTCTACTGGATGTCTAAATACCCAATATTTTTCATTAATTGCTTTAATTTCTTTTTCTGTAAAGTGATGTTTTAACTCAATTCCTTGTTGCTCGATTTCTTCCAATGTTTCAATCCAAATAAAGTCAGTTCCATCAGAAAACTTAGCATTACTTTTTACTAAAAATCTATCATAGCCAAACGCCACATAATACAATTGCTCTTTCTTCACTGTGTAGCCGTTAGCTAGTGCTTTGATAAATACTTTTTCATTTTTTCTAAACCATATTGAAAATTCATCGTTAGGTATCGCTGTTGAATAAGATTCCGCACAACATATAATTTCTACTTTGCTAGCTCCCATAGTTAGCCCTTCCTTTATATGATCATCAGCTACTTGTGGCACCACAACCTTGTCCTGTTGGGCTGGTAGTGATGATTTGAGTTGTTTCTTAATTTCACTTATGAAATAGAGCAAACTTGATTTATCCGCCCAAACTCTGTCACGTTTCACTCCACATCCCCATGTGCCAACCGGACTCAAATTTTTAACATATTCCTCTAATTCCTCAATCCCCATGCGTTGTGTCCTCCTTATTACTCATGTATTCATTTACACTATCAACTGTCTCTTTTATGTGATCTGTGCCGTAACGTTTTACGAATATATCTTCGATTTTAACTGGATTTCTAAAAAAATCATTTGCAACTTTTCTGGCTTCCGTATCGTTTTCGAAAGTAGTGTCATATATATCATTTTTATCTAAATTAGGTTCAAATCCGCCAGTGGCATCCACGTACACATAAGCAACGATAACTCTTTTCCTACTTCTTCCATGCAGTTTAATACTATATCGCATACCGTTGTACTCTACATAGGCGTAAATTGAGTGAGGAATTTTCTTTTTTCTCATCTACTTCAACCTCCTACAATTTCTGTAAATAAACCTGCCAGTGCCAAAACCATTCTTGTTATAAACTGGTAGCCATATGTGATAGCATTTCATCTACTCCACCTCGTTTATTCATTCGGTTCACCAACTTCTTCCCAAGAATCAAACACAGCTTGTATATAATCAATCAACACTCTTTTATGACTTCCAAATACAATCCATGAATCATATAACGCTTGATCCGTTGGCTGCTTCACATAAAACTCACTATCTGATTTTTCCTCGTCCAGTCTATCGTTTGCTTGTTCGATGATAATTTCTGCTATAGCTTCGGCAGAATGATAGCCGTCCGCTAATTCAGGTAGTGCGTATTCGCTTATCCATTCTCCTACTGATTCTGGACAAGCTTGTACAAATTTATTTTTATTCATTCGGTTCAGCCCTTTCAATCCCATACTTATCTAAGACAGCATCAACACCAATTTCATTTATTTCTTTAATTAGCCCGTCTAGTTTCAAATTCTCGCAATGAGATTTATATACTTTTTCAGCTTCCTCACTAAGTTGTATTACTTCCTCGTAGCTCAACTGATTTAATTTGTCTGTATAATCTGGTGACATTTCTAGCTCAAGAACTTCATTGACCTTTAAAATATAGTTAATGTGATCCTTTCTAACGCTCTCAATTGTCTTCACGTGAGTTTTAACAGTCATCCGGTTCACCGTCCTTCAAGTATTTGTATTTTCTCCCCTGCTTGTCATATTTGTTTCGCTTGGCATAATGGGTGATTCTATCTCGTGATAGTCCCATAGCATGTGCTGTATCTTTAATCGACTGGAAAAGTTCAACAGTTCCGTCAGGGTAATAAACTTCAACTTTGGTGCGTTTTCCGCTTTTAGACTTTCTAGGCATTTCTATCTGCCTGCCGATCTCTTCCGCTTTTTTCTGAGCTTCTTTATCACCTAGCTCAGCACGTACCAGATAATAGCTTAGTAGTTTACTTCTCATTTTCCTTTCGGTCATTTTCTTATTCATGTTTATCCCCCTAGAATGGCAAATCATCATCTGAAATGTCTATCGTTGCTCCTGTACCACCAAACGGATCATTCTTATAATTCAAATCTGGCATTTCATTTTGGCTATTATCTTGCGGTTTAAACGCGTTGTTTTGGTTCGATGAATAATCACCCTCGGAATGGTTTGAAACGTCTGTATTTTGATTCTGTGACCCCTGAACGTTATTCCTATCTTCATTCGCTTGTCTTGATTCCAATAATTGGAAATTCTCGCAGACTACTTCAGTTACATAAACACGCTGACCTTGTTGATTCTCGTAGTTTCTCGTTTGAATGCGACCTGTTACGCCTAACAACGCACCCTTACGCGCATAGTTAGCCATTGTTTCAGCAGGTTTGCGCCAAATCACACATTGGATAAAGTCTGCTTCTCGGTTTCCATCTGCATTCGTAAAGTTGCGGTTAACCGCTAGGGTAAAGGTTGCCACTGCTGAACCACTTGCGGTGTATCGTAAATCTGGATCTTTTGTTAATCTTCCAACTAGTACAACATTGTTGATCATTTAATCAATCCCTCCTCCTTCATAAACTCTTCTGGAGAATCGTATGCATCTGCATTGACTATTGTTACACCTTTTATATCATTTTCCGTAATTCCTAAATTTCCAAAGATACTTTCAAATTCTGTGGCTAGATTGAGAGCGATTCTCTCTTTTTTTGAGTCTCCAGCTAGTGCATCATCTAGAAATCCGATTACATCTTGTTCAATCCCAATTTCTTCAAGGTGATTTGCAACAAAGGAAATAAAAGCTATTTCTTTAGCTTGATCAAAGGATGTTTCTAGCTTTATAGTTTTAGTCGTTAGTTTGCCATTTTTCATTTTGTGTTTAATTGCTTTTATTTTCTTAGAAGATTGTCCCATCTATAATTCCTCCACTTCAATTTCTGTTCTTGGGTTTAAGCTGTATAACTTTTGCATCGTCACTATAGCTATCTGCCCGTCATTCTTGTATAAGACACCTTCTAAGGCATCTGTCACCGCTTTAAAATAATTATCAATATCAGGCTTTTTATCCACGTACAGCGTTTCGTTTGCCAACTCCTGAGCCATTTTCTTTTTGGTTACTAAATACTTAGGCGGATAGACAAAGAATGTGATCGATACTCCCACGGCTTCTGATTCGATTAGCTTAGGCTTACTAGCCATCACATGATATTTAATCGATCGTTTATATGCCGTCATAGCACTATCTTCGTATGCTCGTTTGCTAAAACTGTTAAACCTCGGCCTAGCCTGTGGTTTAGGTGCTACGGGTATTGTGATCATCATCGGACCTTACCGCCTTTGCTTAGGAACGCTTGTATTTCAGCATCCAGTTTAGCTTGTTCCTCTGGTGACAACTTTTCTTCTGGTATCGGATTAGTTACCGACTCTGGCATAGTCTCTTCTCTGATTGATTGGCGTTGGTACGTGCCTGTCGGCTTCGGGGGCGTTAAATCGTATTCATCATTGAATCGATCATCACGAATCCATCTAAACAATTCTTGCGGATGATACCACTCGTTAAGTTCGATGTATTTCAGGTAATCCGTATATCCTTTGTTAAACTGTTCTAAAGAATCCGCAGTCTTTATTTTTTTAACGAATTGTTCTTTCGCTTTTTTCTTGTTCGTTTTCTTTGGAAACTTTTGCCAAATTTCATCGAACGAATCAGACACGGTTGAACCCTGTTCAACACTATTCTTTTTATCTAATGTATTATTAACTGTATTATTAATAACTGTATTATTATCTGTGAAGTTTTCTTCACTAGGGGTGGTGAAATTTTCTTCACTACCCTCGTGTTGATTTTTTCCATAGGTGATGAAATTTTCTTCACTAGGTTCATAGAAATCTGTTTCAGTTGGAAACGGCAATATATAGATATGCCTGCGTTCTACTTGCTTGCTATTCGGCTTATAGAAAACACGGATATTAATGTATTTCTTTTTTTCAAGTTGCTTCATCCATGTAATGATTGTCCGCTTGCTAACTCCGTATAAATTCGCAAAATAAAGATTCGTAGCCCAGCAGTACCCTTTTTCATTGGCTAGCGCTGTTAGCTCTCCATACAATAGCTTTGCGTTACCGTTTAAATCATTGTCATACCTTACTATTGCAGGGATGATGGCAAAGTAACTTTTTTGATTTTGCAATCGTCACCCTCCTATCCTTAATTTCTTAATCGTTTCGTTATTTAACTTAATCCCTTTAACATGATATTTAGCTTTAAAAGCTGTTAAACCAATTGTGTGCTTTTCCATATGATGACCATGACATAAACCAGCAAAGGTATACTCTGCATGATCTACTTTTTTACGACTCCTACGACCTAACGCCTTGTCAAAGTGGTCAATCTCGGCTCCTGTTTTACCGCAGATACAGCACACTCTTTTCGTGATACATTTGTAAAAATAATACTCTTGGTTTGCTGGTAGAATCTCATAGCCTTTTTTAAACGGGATGTTATTTTCAAAGATGAAATCTAAAATAATATCAGCTAATAGATTTGCATCACTTACTGTAGATTTGGAATCATCAGCAAGGCTTATATTTCGTCCGCTAATGCCCTCGAATAGAAAGTAGAAGTATTCCTTTAAGTCTTCGGTAGATTGTCCATAATAGAGGAATATGTCCCCTATCAGAGCATAGATAAAATTACGCTGTTGGACTGTGAACCGTCGAGGGTCAATAAAGCGAACTTCGATGATCCTGTCACCTTCATAACCCTCGTACATAGTACGCAACCGATCGAAATTTACTTGCTCGTTGATCTCTGCTTTTATCTGATTATTTTTAAATAACTGGAGTACTGCAGAGTACGTGTCTAGCAAAGGTTTTAACACTTACATCACTTCCACTTGGATTCCTTCTGTTACGATAAATTTGTTTAATGCTGATAATTGTTCATGTGTTCCAGTCAATTTCAGCGTGACTGTTTGTCTGTTGTCTACTTCTTGCCTAGTAAGTTCTGGATCTTCTTGAATGATCTCGCCTGTTTCAACATCAATCGTTTTATCATCAACCGTTCGCTCGCGTAATTTTTTCATTTCTTGTTCGTATTCTTCTTTTGCTTTGCGGTCAGCTTCTTCTTGCGCAAAGCGTTGTTCCTCAGCGATTCTTTCACGCTCTTCACGAGCTTTTTTATCTTTGACCGCTTGATCAATTTGCTTCATAACCTCAGCTGACGTATGCCCTTTGTCGATCCAAGCAGACCAACCATCCGCATCTAGCCCAACTGCTTTGGCATAATTAAAGATAATTGCTTTGTCATCTTTAATACGTTGATTTTCTTTAGCAATCAGAGTCATCATTCCCGCGATTTCTTCCAGCACCTTTTTAGTCAGTTCACCTTTCGTGGTAAATGATCCTTTATTAAGCCACGTAGGTTTAATCTCTACTGCCGCAACATCTATTTCATAGTTCGGTGCCATTTCAGTCAATGTTTCAACGAGCTTTTCTTCTCTTAATTGCTTTTGTTTTTCTTCATATTCTGAAATACCCACGTTGATATCATCCGAAACTCCTTTGATTTGATCTCTTAATGCGTTGATCTTCATTTCAAAGGCTTTTAATGGTTCACTGTAACTTTTCTTCACTTCTTTTCGTTGATCGTCCAGCAGCTTAGAAATGCCGTTCAGTTTCGTTTTTGCTTCCTTAGCTTCTGGAATATTTTCATCTGTAAAAATTAAAGAGGAATAATGTTTGACTGTTGCAGCTACTAACGATTCGAGTTGTTTTTCATTTTGAATTGTGATTTCTGACGGTTTAAAATCTACGTTAAATTTGATATCTTTCGTTAATTCGTTCATCATTTTTGCCCCCATGCAATTGGTTTGTTGTCGTTTTGATTAGCGTTAATCTTGCGATCGTCAAAAAGTTCTGTTTGATCTTCGTGAATAGGCATATGCTTGTTTATGGCATTACCCAACGTTTTTATAAACTCATCTGCAGTATTTCGAGGGAATTTATCTAGTTCATTCGCTCCATATGCTAGTAACACCTCGTCAGGACTCTTCCCAACCGCTTGCCCTAATACATTCACAAGGTTCAGGATTTCATCTTCTTGTTCCTTTGTAATTAAATTCTCGTCAACTGCTTTTAGTTCTTTTTTATCAGTTGGATAAAGAACCATATGAGCCGCTTTTTTCATTGACTCTTGCTTGGCGTTTTTAACTAACCAATCTAAATAGCTCTCATCTTCTTTAACAATTTCACCTAACGTTCTGCCTTTGTGCTTCCCAAAAGTGACTACCATATTTACCGCATCCGCTTCGTTTAGATTTTCAGTTTGCTCTTGTTGTGCAAAATCTTTTAAGTCTTCTATATCTTGTGTAAATACGTTTGATAAAGAGCCTACAGTCAAAGTAGCATCTACTTGCGCTCTTTTTTTAGCCATCTTCAAAACAGTGTTTGCTAGAGTAAATGGGTCTTGATACTTACCGTTCCAAACTTTCTTTTTATTTTCGTTATCCCATTCTTTAAGCTGATAACGATTCTCTTTGGTGTTGGCACTCCCGAATCCTTCGGTGATTAACTGACCATTCTTAATCAGCGAAGATTTAACAGTGTAAGCAAAGAAACCCTTGTCATAATCTTCCACCTTTTCAACGATCTCATAATTACTTTCTAGTCCCATAAGCATGATGATTTTTTCAGCTCCAGGCTTTAAAAGTGTAGGTTTGTTAGTTCCTGGTATAACTCCAAAGTCTTGATCTTTTTTCAGCGTTTGATTTACGATCGATTGGAAATTTTCAATCGCTTGGATTTGTTGTCTAACACTATCTATATTTGCATCCTCTATTAAGTTAATTCCTGCTGATATTTCGTTCATTGTCAAAATCCACCTTTCCGTGGTATACTTTTAATGAGTTTATTTACGTTACTGACTGACAGGACTGCAATCCTATCGGTCTTTTTTTATGCACTTTCATCTACTTCTAAATCAATTTGCGGATAATATCCCGAACCCTTCAAATAGTTGTATAAAAAGATTCTCCCTTTTTGTGTCCATTTGGTATTCATTACAACTTTCATACGGCCATCAGCTTTTTGAAATTCATTTGTATGTGATTTTGTGTAACCTTTTCTCATGTGCCTTTTGTATAAAATCCACTGACCGCCTACTTTATGTTGAACGCCTAATTTGTGTAAAACTTTGTTCATTTCTCGTGCGCTCATTCCGTAATCAGCAGCAATCTGCGTGATTGTGACTGTATCTTTAGATGACAGAATAATATCTAAGTAGTTCAACTTAGGTTGTACTTCTAACAGTTGTTGCTCTAATACTTGATTTTTTTCTGCTAAGTCTGCCGATAGCCTCAAGGCTTCCGGTAGGGTTGTAGGAATGTTGAACGTCTGCCCGCTGATCAAATGTTGTTCCATCTGATTAAAACGTTCTATATATGCTACTGCGAATTGAGTTCCTTTAGCTCCGTTCATTCGCGTTCCATATAATTCACAACCTATTTTAGTTAGTTCGTAACAAGGTAACTCTTTGTTTTGAGTATTTATATATGTTGATGCGATGAAATAGGACTCGTGATTTTTCACGCCACCGATTTGTTTTATAATATTTCTAATATCTTTCAAAACATTGTCGTGTGTTCGACCTACCATGACGGCAACTTCTCGGCTATCTAATGTTTGTTCTAATACTTCCATGATTATTCCCCTTTCTTAAAAGTAAATACTTGTTCGATCGGAACTTCAAAAACGTCCGCAATATCATGAGCCAGTAGCAATGATGGATTGTACCTGTTTCTTTCTAGCTGTATGATCGTTTGTCTAGATTTACCCACCTTGTCAGCTAACTGCTGTTGTGTCATGCGATGCATTGCTCTGTATACGTGAATAGAACTCTCGAATCTTGATTCTTTATTTGTTTCTTTGATTTCATCTGACATTTTAAATTCCTCCTAATTCTCCTTGTATTTTCTTAAAGCGTTCTCTGCAATCCAAACATTGAATGAAAAATACTCTGCTACTAGACTATAGGTCATCAATAGCAATGAATAAGCTAGACAAATTTTGCTGTTGGCTTCCAACGCTACAAGCAAAATCATGCCGATTGCATAGACGGTATACGTCACCTTATTAAGGTTTTTACATACTAGTTTCATTTCGGTTACTCCTTTCATATTGTTAAAAATTGTTATGATTGATATAATTAGTTAAAAATCTATTGAGGTGTTAATGTGGATAATGAACTTATGCAAATCGATATAAAAATTTTGAAATCATTTTATTTTAAAAGTGTAGATTTATCGAAACAAAACTACTCTGCTGAACTGATAGCCAGAGATACTAAGCTATCTTTGCAGATTGTAAAGTCCAGAATTGAAGTGTTACTCGAAAAAAATATGATAAAACAAGATCCTTTTAGCGAGACTACGACATACTTTAGATTGACAGATTATGGAGATTCTTTTCTTTCAAATGAAAAAGAACTTTTTAAGAAGAAAATTCTATGGTCAGTTGTTATTCCGTTAGTTGTCGCTGTATTAGGTACAGTTTTAACTAATTTAGTTTTGCCTTAGCATCATCGTAATTAAAATTGATATTATTAATGGCAAAACAATACAACATATGATTTTCATCTTGATATTTTCGTTTTTCAATCTCCTGCAGCTCCTTTCTAATTTATATTGTTAGAAATCATTCACCTTGGTATACTTTATATATCAGCAAGTGGTCAGCTGAAATAAACTAAGTGAGGTGAATACCTTGGATAACCTAACTAATGATGCAAAATTTTTGATGTCATCGTTATACGAACGCTATCTCTTTAGAAGGAAACAAGGAGCTAGCAAATCTGACGCTACTTTTTTTGACGATATAGAATCAATTCACGAAAACATTATGAGCGAATGGTCTTATGACGATACTGAATTTACATGTTTTGAATTAAAAAAACATAACTTTTTAGTTGGTCAAGAATACGACAATGGGATTTTTGAAATATACCTAACAACTGAAGCAATCGCTTTGCTAGAGATTACATTTATGGATAAGGTAGACTCAGTATTGGAATATGCTGCTAAAGTAAAAAGCGCTATTCCGTTTATCTAATTCAGTCCGAATGGATTGCTTTTCAGTGATTCTATTTTTTCTTCTAACTGATTTACTGATTCTATGATTTGTTTTCTTGACTCTGCACTTGCCTTTGAATCTTCCGCTAAAGATTGAAGGCTTTTTACGATGTTTTCGATTGATTTCATGAATTGTTCGAATTGTTGGTCAGTCATTATTATCCCTCCTTAAGCGAATCAAATTTACTCACTATAATTAGTAATTTAGCTATGATTTTGTCGATTGATCTTTTGGAAGCCTATCACGAATGGCTATATGAATTCCCTGAGCAATAGCCTTTCTATCAATTAATACATTTGTACTTTCTTTCTGCTCCTGACTACTCGCAATAGTTTGGAGCAGTTTTGTTATGTCCTCTGGACTACCTTTAATAGTAATTTCCATACTTCTAACCTCCTTGGTTGGTTTACTGGACTTCTTTATCCCCTGAATACAGAGCCATAAATCTATCTAATTCAGTTGCCTTGTAATACACGTTTCCACCCTCGATAGGTTCACAACGTTTTAAACCCAAATCTTCGTACTTTTTCAACGTATCTAATGAAATGTCATCGTAGTACTTTGGTACATTCTTCTGTTTAATAAAAGCGGGCTTGGCCATTCGCTGTTCTGCCAATTCTATAAAACGATCAAAGTATTTTTCCAAAGTCTTTAGAATCAAGCTTTCAAACCAGCTACTGAACATGTTATTTTCGTTCATTCGTTTAAACCTCCTTATGCTGGTTGCCTTTGCTCAGTCAATCGACTATAAATTTCATCACTGACAGATAATTTCAAACCATATTTTTCTTTAACCCCCATTAATTCGACTGTATCATCTAAAATGTTTTGTCTATCTACCAGCATTTCTGGCGACATTTCGTTTTTCTTAATCATCTTGGGAAATCCGTACATAATGGATATAGCTTTGTTAGATACTGTGTTAGCTTTGATAAAATTTACTCGCACTGGCTTCTTTAGTGACTTTTTTAAATTTTGCATTGCTTGTTTTTGATGCTCTTTGTCTAACATTCGGAAAATTTCAAAACCTTCTAGTCCGTTTGATTGACGTAATTCTTTGATTACATCGAATACCCAATCTTGAAATTGTTCAGCTTCTTTTTTATTCGATCTCATTATCAATCGATACATACCTTTTTCGTTAAGAACAATCATTTCTTGATACCCTCCAAGGGTAGGTATTTTGTACGCCCCCTTATATTTGGAATCCATTTTTCTCACAGCGTCTTTATTGCTAAGTATCCCTAAAGCCGATGTTACATCTTTAGCGACTGCCCACCACTCCCCATTAATAGAAACAAATCTGATTTCGTGACCGTTCCACATTTCTATTTTCATTTCGATACTCCTTTCTAAGCACTTTGTTTGCTATTCGCATACTCGCTAGGTAAAAAAATTTCGCTTATGCCTAACCCGTAATGTTCGGCGATTAAAAACATCTCGTCACTTTTAAATTGGTTCTTACCATTTTCTTTTAATCGATAACCTTCAGTACTTATGTCTAATAAATTTGCAAGTTCTTCTTGCGTTTCTTTGAATTCTCTTCTTTTTTTAATGAGATTCCATTGCATAAATATTACACCTCCCTTACTTAATAAAATCATTGTACACGATAAGCATACATATAGTCAATACAAAAGTTTGCTTTTCGTGTATTTTTTAATTGTAAACCAATTTATATTGGTATATAATGATTTCAAAGGAGCGATATTATGAATGAAATTAACTTATCAAAATATATTGGCGCAAAAATAAGATACTATAGAAACGAACTAGGTTTAACCCAAGACGATTTAGCTAAAAAATTAAATACAACTAAAGCAACTATTTCAAACTATGAAACTGGATATAGAAGCCCGAAACAAGATAATCTATTCGACTTAGCTAAAGTTCTTCAAGTTTCAATTGACGATTTATTCCCTGAAACAAACACTAAGAAAAAGAATGAGTCAAAAATTGAAACAATATATGCTAAATTAAATCCCGAGCTTCAAAAACTTCTATTAAGAGAGGCAGAATCGCATTTACAACAACAACTTGAAAATCAGAATACTCCTAAAGTTGTTCCATTGGATGACAAAAAAGAAAAACGTAAGCATATGACTTTAGCCGCACATGATCCTGAACCTGATAGAGAAATCACTGAAGAAGAGATAGATAAAATTCATGATTATTTAGATGAACTAGACGCTGAATATGATAGAAAAAATAATATCGATAAATAGTAGGTGATTTTCTTGAATGATTATGAATTACTGTTAGATAAGGTTCAAAACGAGCTACCTGTAATAGAAGGAAGCTTATTAGAAAAAACTGGTAGACAAGGTTTATATAGGAGCGGAAGAATATATATTGAAAAAACTCTTCCGCCAACTAAGAAAAGAGAGGTATTAGCAGAGGAATATGGACATTATAAAACTTCTGTCGGTAATATTCTGGATCAGAAAAAATATATTAATAGAAAACAAGAGCTACAAGCTCGAACTGTTTCATATGAAAATATAGTTTCATTGGAAAAACTTATAGAATGTTCTGAAGCTAATTTGTCTAACCATTATGAATGTGCTGAATTTTTGAACATATCTATAGAAACTTTGAAAAATGCACTTGCATACTATCAACAAAAATATGGATATACTTATCTTTATAAAGGACGTATATTTGAATTTAGAGATTCATCTGTAATGATTTTAAATACAGGACTACTACTAGAAAAATATAATTAAGAGGAGGCTTTTAAATGAAAAAAGAAGAAAAAAAGTTTTGGGGATACATAATCGGCTGTGTTACAAGTATTTTTCTAATGATAATGGTTGTTTCCGCAATACAATTGAATGTGTCTAGAACAACTACGGTAGCTATATTTTATTTATTCACATTATTGACAATTATTTTATTGATTTTAGCTTTAGTTACGTATTATAAAAATCCGAACATGTTTAAAGAAAGAGACACTACTCGAATAAAAGTACAAACATTGAGTTTATGAGCCATAACAAGAAAGCTTTCTCAGTCGGAAAAGCTGCAGCAGGAGCTGCACTTACTGGTGGAGTCGGTGCATTAGCAGGGTTTGCCGGGAAAAAAGGCAATAATCAATGGTTCTGCAAAAATTGCAATCAAGTATTTGAAACTAAAAAATAAAGATCAGCCTTCGGGCTTTTCTTTCCAGCTAAAAACAAAACGTACATTCACTAACGAAGTTGGTTTACTAAATTTCATTTTGTAACGCTAGGCAAAAATGGAAGGAAGATTTATATGGCAACATTTAAACAATATACAAAAAAAGATGGTACAAAAAAATGGCTGTTTAAAACATATTTCGGGTTGGACACAGTAACGGGAAGACAACTAACAACAACAAGAAGAGGGTTTAATACAAAAAAAGAAGCTGTTTCAGCAGAAAGAAAATTACAGCTTGAAGTTATGCACAATGGTTTTAACCAAAAAAAAGTTACTTATTTTAAAGAGCTTTACGAACTTTGGTTGGTACAGTATAGATTGCGAGCTAAAATATCTAGTGTTACAAGAATTCTCTACTATGCTAATAACCAAATATTGCCTGTTTTTGGAAAGTTAAAACTCGAAAAAATTTCCGTATCCTTTTGCCAACAAGCAGTTAATAAATGGCATGCTGAATATAAAACGTATGCTATTATACGTGGCGTAACCAACCAAATATTAGATTATGGTGTATCTCTTGAGCTAATAGATTCTAATCCAATGCTAAAAACAAGTTTGCCAAGAAAGTTTGAAGTAGATAAAAAAATGAATTTTTATTCCAAAGAAGAATTGACAGCATTCTTATCTCACGCAGAAAAAGAATCTCCATTTAAGGTTTATGTATTTTTTAGGTTATTGGCATATACAGGAATGAGAAAAAGTGAAGCGCTAGCTTTGCGTTGGAGTGATATTGATTGGGCAGATAAATTATTTACAATTGGAAAGACAGTCGCACTTGATGAAAAAGGAAAAGTTATACTACAAACACCGAAAACTAGCTCCTCTAGTCGCACAATTAATTTAGATGATAAAACTATCGCTATTTTAAAAGAGTGGCGTAAAAAGCAAAAGAAAGAGTATTTAATTAAAGGCTACAATACCACTGATATCGAACAGTATATTTTCTCGAACGAATCAAATGGGCTTCTTACACCTCAAGTATCTACAGGTTGGCTAAATGCAATCTATAGAAACTTAGAAATAAAAAAAATAAGTACGCACGGATTCAGGCATACTCATTGTAGTCTATTATTCGAAAGTGGTGTATCTGTGAAAGAAGTTCAAGAACGCTTAGGTCATAAAGATATTAAGACCACCATGAACATCTATACTCACGTCACAGAAGCTTCTATCAAAAAAACAGGTGATCTATTCGCGAAATATATGGAGCTGTAATTTTTTCAAGGTCACTTTCAAGGTCAGACTTATTCCTATACTAGTCGAAACTCTTAAAAATAGCGGTTTATAGGCTATCTATCAAACTCTATTTCTGATTTGACCTTTCAGAAATGCCACCTCCTCGTTTCTATTGGTTCTATTTTACCATAGGTTTGATAAAAGCTAAACGCTTGGCTTAGGAAAGTCGTCTCTTCAAAAAAAGGCTAAGGTATAACTATACAAGTTATACCTTAACCTTAAGAAATCCGAATAAACGGTGGGAGCAGAAGCAACTCCCTCTTGTTTCTCGGAGTTAAACACTTTTGTCCCAACCTCTTATCCTATTTATTAATTATTTTCATTACCTGTCGAATCCGTTGCGCTTGAGAAATTAACGGTTACTGAAGTGCCTTTTCCAACACTGTCACCCACACTTGGCGATACACTCGTTACTTCTCCTTTTGACGCATCCCCAGATCCTTGTTTATATTTTAAGCCGCTGCTTTCTAATTGAGCCTTAGCTTCAGCTGAAGAAAGTCCTATTAGGTTAGGAATACTAACATTACTTGGTCCAGTACTCACTTTTAACGTAATTTTCCCATTTTTAAGATCGAACGTTGCACCAGCACCTGGATCCTGTGAAATAACAGTACCTTTAGCCAAGTCGCTAGCTTCATCGACCCTTGAGATTTGATTTTCTTTGATTCCTAAACTGATCAATGCATTTACTGCATTGTCATACGTATAATTTTCTGCATAACTACCTAAAACAACTGTATTTGATTCAGAGCTAGCCGTCGTTTTTTCTGGTCCAGAGCTTACCGTTAATGTGATCTTCCCTTTTTTAGGGTTAAACGGATTGCCTGCTGCTGGATTTTGGCCAATCACTACATCTTTAGCTACCGTATCACTTGGCTTATCGACACGAGAAATTTGGTTTTCTTTGATTCCATAGCTTAATAATTCAGCTACCGCACTCTCATAACTGTAGCCTAAGCTGGCATAATCAGCTAAATAAACATCGTCTGGTCCTTCACTAACAACTAAAGTGATTTCATCTGTTTTAGGATCAACTTCTGTACCTTCTTCTGGTGTTTGACTGATGACTTTATCTTCATCTACTTTAGAATCTGTTTCTTTCGTAATTTTGATTTGACTCTCTTTAAATCCTAGTTTACCCAATGCTGCAATAGCATCCTTATACTCTTCTCCAGAATAATCATCTAGTTTGATTTTTTTATTTCCAGAGCTTACATAAAGTTCGACTTCGCGATTTTTCTTCACCGTAGAACCAATCTCAGGATCAGTCTTGACCACATTTCCTTCTTTAACGTCATCACTTTGGACTTGTTTTACCTCAGATTTTACTTTCAACCCTGCATCTTCCAATGTCTTTCGCGCTTCTGATTCTGTCTTGTCTTCTACATTAGGAATTTTGACTTCACTGTTGCCTTGTCCAGCCAAAAAGAACACGCCACCGATGATCAAAGCTAATACTAAGAGAATAATAACGATGATCAATGGTTTCTTTCTTTTCTTCGCAATTTCTTGTGCCTCAATCTCTTCATGTTCATTTCGCTCTTCAGGCGGTGTTTCCATCGAATTAAAAGAAGACGGCATCGCCATATCATCTGTGATCGGGGTTAAAATTTTTGTTTCACCCATCAATCCTGTTGGTTGCCATTTAGGTTCGTTTAAACGATTTGCAGCTAATACCGTATATAGATCACGAGACATTTCTTCTGCCGTTTTATAACGATCAGCTGGATCTTTAGCCGTTGCATGTAAGACCACATTTTCCAACGATTGAGGAATATTAGGATCAAATGTTTTAACTGACGGCATCTCTTCTTGGAAGTGCTTCAATGCAATTGTAACAGCAGATTCACCGTCAAATGGTACATTCCCTGTCAGCATCTCATATAATATGATCCCAACTGCATAAACGTCAGATTGATTAGTCGCCATACTGCCACGTGCTTGTTCAGGAGATAGGTAGTGAACAGAACCCAACATCGTATTGGTTTGTGTAATCGATGTTTCCGTTAATGCAATTGCGATTCCGAAATCTGTAATTTTCACAACGCCGCTTTCATCCATCAAAATATTTTGCGGTTTTAAATCTCTATGAATGATTCTATGTTCATGCGCTAGTGAAACTGCTGATAAAATTTGTTCCATGATATCAACAGTTTTTGCATATGGAATTGGATATTGTGTCTGGATAAATCGTTTTAAATCCATCCCTTTTACATATTCCATGACTAAGTATTGCATGCCATCTTCTTCACCTACATCATAGACACTGACGATATTGGGATGAACCAACTCAGTAGCAGCTAAAGCTTCTCTTTGAAAACGACGGATAGCTGCTTGATCATTTTGAAAGTCAAAACGAAGCACTTTGACAGCTACGTCACGATCCAAAATCAAGTCATGCGCTAAAAACACGTTTGCCATGCCGCCACTACCGATATTGCCAATAATATGATATCGACCATTCAATTTTCTGCCGATTTCGATCATTGGTTTTCCTCCTTATATTCGTCAAAATGAATCACTAAAACCGTGATATTATCCAACCCGCCTGCTTCATTGGCTGTCGCAATCAGTGTTTCAACTTTTTCATTCAATGGTTTTTCCGAAAGTACGATGGTCAAAATATCCTCTTCTGAAACCATATTTGTCAGCCCGTCTGAACATAGCAAAATATAGTCATCAGGTACCCAAAGATGATTGGCAACATCAACTTCTACCATTCTAGGCATACCTAATGAACGTGTCAAAACATTTTTTCTCGGATGATTAGCTGCCATTTCGCGCGTAATTTCACCGGATTTTACTAATTCATTAACTAAAGAATGATCCTCTGTCAGTTGCCGTAATTGATTATTGCGAACTAAATAAGCCCGACTATCACCAATATTTGCCAATACAAATGACTGATCCAAAAGTACCGCACTAACAATTGTAGTTCCCATGCCTATATATTCAGGTCGTGACTGCCCTTTTTCATAAATCATTGTATTTTCGTCCTGAATTTCTTTGATCAACCACTGTGCCGCTTTTTCTGATGTATCGATAAGACTTTCTTGCCATCGCTCGCCAAGGTTATTGACTGCCATTTGGCTCGCTACATCTCCTGCTTGATGACCACCCATCCCATCAGCTAAAATAGCTAAAGAAACTCCTGACTGATTCTCAAATAAACCAGCATAATCCTGATTGGTATTACGTTTTCGTCCGACATCTGTTTGAAAATTGATTTCCACTATGCTTCACCTCGTTTAACAAACTTTCTGCATACAGCAAATAAAAAATCCGTCCGTCCCTAATTGATGCGGGTATAGTGTGAGCATTTGATCCTGTACAGAAGGCTGAACTGCCTCACTGACACTCACATCGATTTTTTTAAATTCTGGATGCTTTTGTAAAAATGCTGCAACTACTTGCTGATTTTCTTCTTCGGCAATCGTACATGTGCTATAGACCATTATACCGTATTGTTTCAATGTTTGGGCAACACTTTCTAGAATTTCTAGTTGAATTTTGGGTAATTGCTCAAAATCTTGAGCTGATTTATTGTATTTAATATCTGGTTTACGCCGCATCAAACCTAATCCTGAGCAAGGCGCATCTACTAAAATTCGGTCAAAATATTCTGCTGGAAATTCTTCGCCTACTTTACGCGCATCTAGTTTTTCAGTATCAACAACGTCTTTCACATGCATACGTTCAGCATTTTGTTTGATCAATTTAATTTTATGATCATGGATATCTAAAGACTTCACACGACCACCTTGTGTAGCATCAAGAAATGTTGCGATATGAGTAGTCTTACCTCCTGGTGCAGCGCAGGCATCTAAAACCACGTGATTTTTTTCAATCTGCATCGCCGGGGCAACTAGCATAGAACTTTCATCTTGAATCGTCAATTTACCAGCATCAAATAAATAATTCCCTGCTAAAAATCCTTTATCTGCAACCACACCATAAGGCGATACTTGGCTGGCAGAGGCTTCAATATGATTTTTTTGTAATTCTTTCAATGCATCAGAAATACTGATTTCACGTGTATCAACACGTCCACTGACATGACTTTTTTCAAAAAGAGATACGCCTAATTTTTTTGTTTCTTCTATTCCCATTTGCTTGATCAGCTTTTCCGTCAACCACATTGGCATACTGATCTCCACTGATAAACGTTCGACAGGATCTTTGATATTCTCTAAACTAGGAGCTCCTTCACGCTGGAATGCACGAAGAACACCATTCACAAATTTACCGATTCCAACATTTCCTCTGTGTTTTCCGATTTCCACCGCTTCATTAATAATCGCATGATCAGGAATTTTGTCCAAAAACACCAGCTGATAAATCGACAGACTAAGTAAATTTTTCACCCAACTATCGACTTTCTTTGGATTTGTAATAAAGGGTGTCAAATAATATTCCAGTAACAACTTGCGGCTGATCGTACCATAGACAAGTTCCGTAAATAGACGGCTGTCTTTTTCTCCTAAAGCAGACTTGTTGATCATTTCATTTAATAATAAATTTGAATAAGCGCCTCCGTTATCCACACGTTCAATTGTTCTTAATGCCACGTAACGGACAGAACTCTTTACTCTTGCTGGTATTTTTTTTCCCATATTAATTAGCCCACCTTATCTGATTCTGCAACTGTTTTACCGACGCCATTTAAGAAATCTTGAATGAATAGCTTTCCTTTACCAGACGGCTGAATCGTGTTTATAGAAAGAACCGTTCCTTCCCCACAAGCGATCCATAATTCTTTTTTACTACGTTTGATGATCGTTCCAGGAGCAGCTCCAGTTGTTTCTTCTAAAGGCGTGACTTCCCATAATTTCCAATTGATTTCATGATATGTCGTGAAGGCTGTTGGCCATGGACGCATACCACGAACCTGATTGTCGATTTGTTCCGCTGTTTTCTGCCAATCAATTCGTTCTTGTTCTCTGGTAATATTTGGCGAAAACGTCACTTGGCTCTCATCTTGTGGGATCGGCGTGATTTCATTCGCTAATAATTTTGGTAATGTATCCAGTAATAGCTCTTTTCCAACGACACTTAGGCGGTCAAACATCGTCCCTACATCATCCGTTTTAGTGATCGGAATCGCTTTTTGCGAAAGGATATCACCAGCATCCATTTTTTTCACCATTTCCATTATCGTGACACCAGTTTCTTTTTCTCCTTCGATGATCGAATAATGAACAGGGGCGCCCCCACGGTATTTCGGCAACAACGACGCATGAACATTGACTGCGCCAAATTTAGGAACATTTAAAATCTTTTCTGGTAAAAATTGACCGAAAGCAGCTGTCACAATAAGATCAGGCGCAAGTTCGATGATTTTTTCCATTTCAGGTGAACCTGAGATTTTTTCCGGCTGTAAAACAAGTAAGTCATGCTTTAGTGCTGCTTCTTTTACAGGGGTTGGTGTGATTACTTTTTTTCGTCCAACTGGGCGATCTGGTTGAGTGACCACAGCCTTTATTTCATAGCCATTATCAATCAATCCTTCTAAAATTGGTACCGAAAATGCCGGTGTTCCCATAAAAATTAGTTTAGTCATCTAAATGTTCCTCCATATATGCATCTAAATCTTCTGGTTTGATCGGTTCAATGATCTTATCAATAAATAGTTCACCATTCAGGTGATCGATTTCATGTTGAAACGCTCTGGCAAGATAACCATAAGCTGTTACTTCGATCTCGTCTCCTTCACGATCAAAATAACGAACGGTGACTTCATCTGCTCGTTCGACTGTGCCATAGGTTTCTGGGATACTTAAACAGCCTTCTACATCGATATCGCTGCCTTTGTGCTCGATGATCTCAGGATTGATCAATTCAAACAATCCAGTTTCTTCATCCACTTCGATCACTGCAAGCTGAAAATTTTTACCGATTTGAGGTGCTGCCAAACCGATACCGTCGTGGGCAATCATCGTTTCATACATATCTTCTAAAAGAGTGATTGTTTCATCAGTGATCATTGTGACTGGTTTTGCTTTTTGTTTCAAACGTTCATTTGGGTGTATTACTATAGGATAGCGCATAAAATTTCCTTTCTTTTTAACAAGAGAAGAGCTGGACGAGAAGACGATCTCGATAAGCTGGTTCAAAGCAAAATTAGATTATATAAAATTCATTGGCTCAGCATCGATAGATAGTTTCAGTCCATGCGCTGTTGCTCTTTGGGTGTCAGTCAGTATTTTCTTTAAGATATTTTGTAAATTTGGTTCGTTTTTATATTTAATGATTACTTGATAAAAGTAACGATTGTTGACCCGCATGATGGCATTTGGCGTCGGGCCAAGTAAAATACTTTGATCAGATAATCCTTCTTTTAACTCCTTGACTAGTTCAAACATCTGCTTAGCCGCTTGATTTTCTTCTGGGTGACTAGCTGTGATTTGTACTGTAAAGTAAAATGGCGGATAGTCACCACGATGCCGAACGTACATTTCTTTTTGATAAAAGTCTTCATAATCTTGTGCTTTAGCTAGCTGAATCGCGTAATGTTCAGGATTAAAGGATTGAATGATGACTTCTCCTGGTTTTTCTGCCCGTCCTGCCCGTCCACTAACTTGAGTCAATAGCTGGAATGTTCGCTCACTGGAACGAAAATCAGGTAGATTCAATGCTGTATCAGCATTTAAGACTCCAACCAATGTTACGTTAGGAAAATCTAAGCCTTTAGCTATCATTTGAGTTCCTAATAAAATATCTGCTTCATGATTACCAAATGCTGTCAAAATCTTCTCATGTGCGCCTTTTCGCCTTGTCGTATCCACATCCATTCGCAAAACGCGGCTATCAGGGAAAAGAGCCTTAAGTTCTTCTTCTACTTTTTGAGTCCCTGTTCCATAGTAACGGATTTTATCTCCGCCACAATTAGGACAATGATAGGGAATTCGTTCTTCATGACCGCAATAATGGCATTTCATCGTTTTCGTATCCATATGAAGCGTCAACGAAATATCACAATTAGGACAAGGCAAGACATAGCCACAATCTCGACACATCACAAAAGAGGAATAGCCTCGACGATTTAATAAAAGAACACTTTGTTCTTTCTTAGCCAAACGATCTTTTATTTTTTCTTGAAGTGCTAGCGAGAAAGATGACGTATTTTTATTTTGGATTTCTTCACGCATATCTACCACATCGATCGTTGGTAATGTTGCAGTCTGATTCGCTCTTTTAGATAACACTAATCGTTCGTACACATTTTTTTGCGCCCGTGCTCGCGTTTCCAATGACGGGGTCGCACTTCCTAATACAACTGGGCAATGATGATATTCTCCGCGCCAAATCGCCAAATCACGCGCATGATAGCGTGGTGTTTCTTCTTGTTTGTAGCTAGCTTCATGTTCTTCATCAATGATTATCACTCCAAGGTTTTCCAATGGAGCAAAAATAGCAGATCTTACACCAACGACGACTTGTGCTTCACCACGTTCGATTTTACGCCATTCATCGTACTTCTCACCTTGAGATAAAGCACTGTGCATCACCGCTACCTGCTCCCCAAAGCGACTCTTAAAACGATGAACCATTTGTGGTGTCAGTGAGATTTCTGGCACAAGCATCATAGCTGTTTTCTCTTGATTCAATACTTCAGCAATCACTTGCAGATAGACTTCGGTTTTTCCACTGCCAGTAATTCCTTCTAGTAAATAGGTTTGACTCGTTCCTTGATTCATCGATCCCAGAATTTTTTCTACTGCATTTTGCTGTTCATCATTCAGAGCAAGTGCTGTCGTTTTTTCAAATGTATGGTCAGCAAACGGATCACGATAGGCTTCAGTTTCAATAAAAGTCAGCCATTGCTTATTTGCGCCATCATTTAAAACAGCCGTACTAAATCCTAGCTCTTTCATCTCTTTTACTGTAGTCATTTTTTCTAGCCCTAGTTGCTGTAAATAGTGGATCAATTGTTCTTTCTTTTGTGAGCCTTTTCTAAGCGTCATTCGTGCTTCTTCTAATTGTTCAAAATCTTTCAGCGATTGAATGTAACGAATCATTTTCACTCGATTTCGCGTGTTCACTTCGTAACGGATATCAACTTTTTGCTGTTTTCTGAGCTGCATCAGTTGTGGTAAAATATTACGAGTTAAGGCATCTTCCCACGCAATTTCTTCCAACCCATAGAACAACTCATCTTGCATATCTTCTTCTAATTCATCGGTTAAATATATGTATTTGCTATAATCTGCACGCATCACGCTAGGCAGCATTGTTTGTAAACAGGTGATTTTAAAGGCAAATGTTTTTTCCTTCATATAGTCCGCTAAATCCAGCAGTTCAGCATTGAGTACTGGTTTTAAGTCTAAAACGGAAAGAATTTCCTTCCATTCAAACTGTTGTGCTGCTATCACCTCATCTGAAACTTCCTCAATCGCTAAAACAAACCCTTGCAGATGTCGATTTCCATTACCAAAAGGAACTTCAACTCGCATACCAACTGTTAATTGCTGTTCTAAGTTAAAAGGAATCAAATAAGTAAACGGTTGATCTGTCTGCATCGTTGGGACATCAACAATCACTTGGGCCGCTTTTCTCATAAACATTCCTCCATTTCTATAAAGATCTGTGTAATCTTTTCTATCCATTCCTAATTATTCAACATATTCTTTTAAATTCTCTTTGCTTATTGTACTAAAGAATCAGACATTTGTCTTGTTCCTCTGATTTCTGTAGAAATAAGAAAAGTTATTTCATGTCATTTTTCACTTTATAAATGGGCTATCCGTCCGTTTCTTTTTTAAAATACAAGTCATATAAGTCGGGTGAATTTTCATGGATTTTTTCCGTACCTGTCTCTACAGCTTTTTGGTAATAGTCGATTTTCCAGTCAATTTTATCTAGGTTTGACTCTAAAGATGCTAACATTATCTCTAACTTTTTTCTGTACTCTTAATAATACAGAAGCCGTTGGTCCAACGTGTGTTCTGAGAAATCGGTCATTTTTGCTATTTCTCCAATTGTATACACCTATTACTCTCCTTCTTGACTTAGAATATACTCAAGGGCGTATTATAACACATATAACGCAAAAATGAGGAGTTTCCTTATGAAATTATTACAGGTGCTAGTTCAGGATTTGATACCGAAATGCCTAAACTATTTAGTCCCCACAATTATCCATTATTACTGCTTGAGCATAGAATTGATAAAATAAATACTTTGCCTCTAAATTTTGATGGTATTTTAGTTAAAGTCTCAGATGGCAAAAGATGCTGTACGTAAAACCTTTGGCAATCACGCTGTTTACGCAGCAGGTAAATTTGGTGTACATGCTTTATCAGAAACTGTTCGTGAGGAGGTTTCTGCTCATAACGTCCGAGTAATGGTAATGGCACCGGGTGCTGCTGAGACTGAACTTTTAACTCATATTACAGATCAAGAAGCGATTGAAACCTATGAAAATTGGAAAAAAACAATGGGCGGTACTACCTTAGATCCAACTTACGTTGCAAAAACAGTTAAATATATGTACGAATTACCTCAAGAGATTACAATTAGAGAAGTGTTAATCGCTGCAACGAACCAAGATGCATAATTCAATTTAACAATTAAAATAAAAAAGCCACTATAATCTAGTAAATAGATCATAATGGCTTTCTTTATTTTATAAATTTTTTTCTTCGCGGATGCGATTTTCAAGTTCTTTTTGTTCTTGTTCATGTCGCATTTTTTGTTCTTCTTTTGCCATACGCATTCTTTCACGTTTTTCTTCTGGACGAGGATCATTGATTACTGTTGCAGCGTCGATTTCTTCCAATGCTTGGCCTACGCTTTTTACAGATTCGAAATTTTCTAGTGTTGGTTGTGCACCTTCATCTAATTCGTGCGCACGTTTGCTTGCTAAGATAACAAGTGAATATTTTGATGGTACTTCTTTCAATAATGAGTCAATAGATGGTTTTAGCATCATGAGGCTACATCTCCTTCAACATTTTAATATATTTACCAATTACGCGATCCACGCGGAAATGTTCACTCGCAATAATTTCTTTGATTCGTTTCACTGCGAATGGCACTTCATCATTCACAACAGCATAATCATATAATGCCATCATTTCGATTTCTTCGCGAGCCACACGCATTCTTTCTTCGATTACATCATGATCATCAGTACCACGACCAACGATTCGAGATTTTAACTCTGATAAATCTGGCGGCGTCAGGAAGATGAAGACACCGTCTGGTACTTTTTCTTTGACCTGTTCGGCACCTTGGACTTCAATTTCTAAAAAGACATCTTTTCCTTTATCAAGCGTTTCATTCACATATGAGAGTGGTGTTCCATAGTAATTCCCCACGTATTGTGCATATTCTAACATTTCACCAGCTTCGATCATTGCTTCAAATTCTTCTTTTGTGCGGAAGTAGTAATCCACGCCTTCTACTTCTCCTTCCCGCATTTTACGGGTAGTCATAGAAATTGAGTACTGAAAATCATTCTCTTCACTATCAAAAATTGCTTTTCGTACCGTTCCTTTACCAACTCCAGAAGGACCTGATAGTACAATTAATAACCCACGCTCTGACATGATGACTTCCTTTCAAACTATCTCTTTTAAGTATTACTTCTATAATGCACTTTTTTTCAGTAATTTTCAAGGCTTTATTACGCAATACTTTCAAAAAGACAATACACTATGCTTTATTTCTATTAAAAGGTAGTAACGCTTATGCTACCTGTCGCCTTTTAACAAATCACCTTTTTAAAAAACGAGTTGCCAGAATCAGATGCAGCAGCCGAAAAACGACAATCCCAATGAGTCTTTGGTTCTTTATTTTAGGAATTCGTATCATTCAGCAATTGATGTCTTTATCTGTTTATAAAAAATAAAGGTGAGGAGCGTAATATTGGACTCTCTCCACCTTTATTTTTATTGTTGAACTTAAAAGCCCATATTTGATAAAGTGTTCACAACACCCATAATTTCATCATGGCGTTTAATTTTTTTATCCACAGGTCCATCTACTTCTTCCGCATCTATACGGACAACGAAACGACGGTTCAATGTCACAAAGGTATCCTCATTCACTCGAATGTTCAAAACATCCTCTGTAAATGAAACACAGGCATCTTCCCAAACCTCAAAAGGTTTTTTATTAGAAATGATTTCTCTTTTTACCACGGATTTTCCGCTTAACTCATGGAACGTTACATCATAATACTTTGACATAATTATTCACCTCTTCGCTTTATTCTCTTTTATTATAGCTTTAAAAAACAGAATGACAAACTATTTTCTATTATTCTACATTTTGAATTTGCTCACGAATTTTTTCAAGAATCGTTTTCATCTGAACAACGATATTTTTAATCTCGATTGGACTCGACTTAGAACCGATCGTATTTACTTCGCGGTTCATCTCTTGTATCAGGAAATCTAATTCTCGACCAACTGGTTCTGCCTGTGTCAATAATTCTTGCAACTTATCCACATGAATCGTCAAACGATCCAATTCTTCATGGATATCTCCTTTTTCAAGTAATATTGCAAGTTCCGTCAATAAACGTGTCTCATCGACTTGACTACCTAGCCAATCATTCAGACGTGCTTCAAATTTGTCACGATAATCTTTTTCATAAAGTATCACAAAACTTTTTAACTCATCCACTAATGCAATGAAATCTTGGCTGTAGCTAGTCAATACTTGTTGAATTTTTTGCCCTTCCTGCAAACGACTAGCGTCGATACGTTCGACTGCCTTTTTTACAGTTTCTAAAACCAACACACCAAATTGTTCATCTGCTTCCTGGTTTTCTGTGACTTCAACATAGCCTGGATTGTTCAGCAGTTGATTAATACTTTGAACAGGATCAAATTCGGCTTGTGGATAATTAGTTGTCAATTCTTGCTTTATTTCTCCCATCAATTGATGGATGAGGTTCCAATGAACCAGCACTTCTTTATTTCCACTACTCGTTTGTTTAATATTAATATATGCTTCGATTCTCCCGCGTTGCAACGTCTCTTTCACCAATTGTCGAATAGCCATTTCATGTGGATTGACTTCCTTGGGCATTCGTAGTTGAATATCTAAAAAGCGTTGGTTGACACTCTTGATCTCGACATCGATTTGATACGTATTATTTAAAAATGTTTCTTTTCCAAAACCAGTCATGCTTTTCATTGACAGGGTGTCCTTTCTACATAGATTTTATTGCTTTAGATAAAATCTCAAATTCTTCGTTGGTTAATGTAATTCCTTTGCCCATTTTTTCGTGATCGGCAGACCAGTCTCTTAAATCAAATTTTGGTGGACGGCCATTCCAACTGACTAAATTGAATTCTTTACGCCATCCTTGGTTATTTTCTGATAATACTGCGATTTCTTCTACGATTTCATACGAAAATTCTTGTTTCATTCTTCATCCACTCCTTGTAATATAAATTCTTTCATTAAAATTTGTAACGCTTGAACGGGTAATTTATCCATTAAAAAGGTCAAACGTTGCATTTTTTCTTTCTCTTCTACATCCAATAAATTATTCATTAATACTAACTGTTGTTTATCGGAAAGTAAAAAGTAATCTTCATAATATTTCTTCAGCCATTCTTGGACAGAAATCATTCCGATCGTCTCTACTAAATCTATTTCTACTTGTCTACTCTGTCGTATAAGCTCTACTAGCTCTTGGACCGTATACAATTTAGAGGCTGCTATTCCTTGACTCTTTGCTAATAACTCAATTAAAACCAATCCAATATTTTCAGTATACACCCTGTCTTTATAAACTTTACGCATTTTTTTGCAGATTTTATTTTGTTGTTCTATAGAATCCCATACTTTTATTTGATACGTTTCTTCGATAAAGGTAAAGAAAGCCTGTTGAACTGTTTCTAAACTTTGAAAAGTATCAGCAACAGTGTACCAATAACCATTATATTGTCTACTGATTGCCTTCATTGTTTCTAAATAGCCTAATTGAATATTTTGCATCGAGCGGGCACCATCAAATAAAAGTACCGTGCCCATTGACCATGGTGTCTTTAATGTGAGACAAGTTGTTGCAGCTGGAATTGCTACCGATTTTGTAATCCCTGGACCTTTCACATCCACAATGATGCATTCCGTTGCCCCATTTTTCAATGCGATATCCACAGGAATATTATTTCGATAACCACCATCCACATAGTGTTTATCTCCAATTTTCGTCGCTGCCATCGCCGGGAAGAAAGAGGCCGACGCAAGCAGCCAGCTTTGCCATTGATTGGTTTGGTAATCATTGAAATGGATCTCTTTTTCCTGCATACTGGGCAGCTCAGTAGTAGCCAAATAAAAATCTGTAGTGGCTTTCTGCATTTTTTCTTGTGAGAAGGTATCGTGAATCAATTGTCTAAGCGGTTGTGTAGAAACACCGTTTGATTGGATCGCACTTAATGTGAAAGAGCCAATTTGACTCATCATGCCACCAAATGTATCATTAGCGACGACTGCAGATGGAAATGCAAGGATTTTTTGGGTTTCGATTTTTCCCCACATATTTCTGGCAGCTTCAAAATCATCTTGTAAAATCAGAGCACCATTCAACGCACCTACTGATGTGCCTGTAATAACGTCAATTGGAATCTTTAATTCTTTCAGCGCTTGCCAAACACCAATTTGATAAGCCCCTCTTGCACCACCACCACCTAAAACCAATCCAGTGTGATACTTCAGCTCTTTAATAGCTGTTTTAGTTTCTTCCACGCTATACCCATATTTAAAAAAGACTTCTTGTAAATGCAACGTTAGAGATCGCGGAAAATGAAAGGCGATTTTCGATTGAAATGTTCCCTTAAAAAATCGTTCGACTGCTAAAAAAATAGCGGACCAACTTATTTTAATCAGTTCCGGCACCAACAAATTCGTAACATTCCCAGCTTCAACTGTCATAAATAAAAACGGTGTCTTTCCTCTATAAATGACATATGCTGTGCCTGTATTTTCTAATACTTTTTTTCTAAATAGTTGTCTCGCCAAGGTATGTGTGTCATAAAAAGGTAGTAACTGAATACTTCTAGATAGTTGCTTCGAAAAATTGGCCCATTCCGAAGCAACCATTCGCTCACTGCTCATTACAAACACCCCCATCTATTACAGTATACCAAAATTCCAAAAAAAATACTTTTTATTAAAAAAACATATAAAGTATACTTTTTCCTTCACTTTTAACGTAAAATAAATGGATCAAACAAACTATTATAAGAACAATAATACCTATAAACAGCTTTGCTTCGGCATTGACTTTATCAAAAAACGATAGTTTAATAGAGTGTGTCATTTAATTTCACTCTATTTTTTAAATAAATGTTCATTTTCTGACAACAAATAGCAAAATCTGTTAAAATACACTGATTACCTTTCAGAAAATATTTTGGAATAAACGAATCTCTAACCGAAATCCAGAAGACACTCAAAAACCGATTAATTATAAAGGATGTTTATATGAAGATAAAAAATGTTTTACTGAAAATATGCTCACTACTATTGATGATTGGTTACTTCTCAGGCCTATTTACAGCCGTTAATGCCTATGCCCAAGAAGATATTCTGACGATAACGCAAAATGCTGGTTATCAAACAAATGAATTCTATAAACCTAAAGCATCGATCGTAATCGAGGCGCAAACTGGACAAGTTCTTTGGGAAGACAATCCAGATTTAAAATGGAACCCTGCCAGTATAGCAAAATTAATGTCAGTTTATCTAGTCTTTGAAGCAATGGCGCAAGGAAAATTTACGTTGGATACAACAGTTAAAGCGACAGATAGCGATCAGGCTATTTCGCAGATTTATGAATTAAGCAACAATTCAATTGTTTCTGGAGTGGACTACCCCGTTCGTGATCTGCTGTATGCGACGCTCGTTCAATCCTCTAATGTTGCGACCGTGATGCTGGCAAATTTAGTGACCGCAAATGATGAAGCACAATTTATCCATATGATGAACAATAAAGCGAAAGAACTTGGCATGACCAATTCAACTTTTTATAATTCTAGCGGTGCTGAAACTAGTTCCTTCAATGGATATTACCAGCCAAAAGGAATCGATCAAAACGCTGATAATGTAAGTACTGCACGGGATTTAGCTATCTTGTCTTACCATTTATTGAAAAACTATCCAGATACCGTAACCTTTACCAGTCCAAGCCAAATCACGATCATGGAAAATACACCCTACGCTGAAGTTTTAGAAAATCATAACTATTCTTTACCTGGACTAGCTTATGGTTATGAAGGTACAGATGGACTAAAAACTGGCTCGAGTCCTACTGGCGGCTTTAATTATGCGGCGACTGCTAAACGAGAAGATACACGTTTGATCGAAGTCGTGTTAGGTGTGGGAGATTGGGAAGATCAAGAGGGGGAATTGCAGCGTCACGCTTTTGGTAACGCAATTTTTGATCAAGCATTCGCAACTTATGAATATAAAAAACTACTCTCTAAAGGAGACAACACTGTCACCCAAAAAGACATTATTTTGGAACAAGATTTTTATGGTGTCATTCAGCGGAATACTGAGCCATCATTTAAACTAGCCGCTGATAAAGTAACAATGGAGAATGGCCTGACACAAGTTTCTCCCACAATCAAGGCACCAAGTGTTAGCTTTAAATATGCAAAAAAAATAAAAGAACGACAAAATTCTGTTCTGACGAAAACAGGTAAGAAAAAAAATACCTTGTCTACTTTTTTTGTTAATGGTTTGTTGATTATTTTAGGTCTCTTGTTTGTAACTTTATCGAAATTATTTAAAAAAGGCTCTAAAAGATCCAATAACAAAAAAAGAGTGAGTCCTCTATTCATCTTAGGTTTTCTATTAATATTCGCAGGGATTATTTTAAGCATCTATACGGTCATTGTAGGTCCTTGGATTTAACTAAAAAGAGTGCAGCCCCTTTGTTAGGTAGCTGCATTCTTTTTTAAGATTCTCACAAATTTGAGTAAGAAAATCGAACCTTCGCTATTGACTAATTAGTTATTTTTCTTTAATTGCTTGATTTCTTTTTCGATTTGATGAATTTGTTTACCTAGCGATTTTTGTTCGGTTTTATTACGTGATACTTTTTTCTTATTGATCAGTTCTTTTTTTTCTTGGATCAATGCACTGACTTTTTTAGGATTATCTACAAGTTGAGCTGAGTTCGCATGCTCTTTATTAGCTGTTACTAAAAATCCTGTTCCTCCGATCAATAGAGCTAAACCAGCTACTACTACACCTTTTACAAATTTGTTCATCATAAATTCCTCCATATGATACTAACTTCTATATATAAATTATACCCACTATTAAAAAAAAGCAAACGACTATTTTATAACTAGCGGCATCAGAATCTTCTGCAAATCCTTTAAAAAATTTTTAGAAAATAAAAAAATAGACCTTTTTCACTTAAATTCAAGTTGAAAAGGTCTATTTTTACTAGTATTTTTGACTACTGCTTACATTGATCCTTTAAATACGCTCGCATTTTTCACAAAATAATCGACGCCTGAATAAATTGTAAAAAGTAAACAAACATACAACATGATTTGATCTAGTGGAAAACCAATTGCTGCAAACGGGATATTATTGATGAACAATAATATAATCGCAATCATCTGTGTTGCTGTTTTTATTTTCCCTGGCCAAGCCGCAGCCATCACTTCGCCACCTTCAACTAGTAGTAGACGTAATCCAGTAACGGCTAGCTCTCTACAAACAATGATTGCAACGACCCAAGTCGGTGCTTTTTGTTGACCTACTAAAACAATGAACGCTGTCATCACTAACATTTTATCTGCTAACGGATCCGCAAATTTACCAAAGTTAGTCACTAAGCCTCGCGCTCGAGCAATCTTTCCATCTAACCAATCGGTAATACTTGCAACGGCGAAAATAATCGCTCCTACGAACTGCGTCATTGCTAAAGATGTTCCTGCTACTGTGATCGTGCCCCAATCCATCGGTAGGCTGACGACAGCAATAAAAATGGGAATCATAAAGATTCTAATCACTGTTAATTTATTTGGTAAGTTCAATGCTTGTTGCCCCTCTCTTTTCTTCCTTATTTTACGTTATCTCATAGAAGGTGTCACGAAAAAAGACATATTTTCATCCTAAAGAGAATTCACTGATTCGTAATCTCAATAAATGAGCGAGAAAAATAGTTACCATGTCTTGTCGCCATCGTAAATTTTTCTCGCTCATCCTCTATGAACAAATAGAATCCTTCATTTTTCTTTATTGTGGTTGAGACTGCACTGATTGTTCTGTTTCTTGTGTTTGTGCATAAGCTAATGTTAAATTGATATTTCTTGGCCCAATTCCGGCTTGATTCGGATTAAATTCTGCTTTTTGACCGTCCACTTTGAATTCCATGTACTCAGACGCTCCTAAACTAATAACCACTTGGGCCGTACCAGCTGGGATATCAACAGATTTTGGTTGTCCAGGTTGAATTGTTTCTTGGTAAAAGTAGCCATTATCATTATTAGCTGCTGTTGCGACATAAACTCCGACCCAACAAGGTCCTGTTACAGCACTAAACTCAAGTTTAGCTGGATTTGAAACATTGACCGCACTCATATTCACGGTTACACCAGATTCATTTTCAAATTTCACTTCGGTTGGCTCTTTTGGCGTAGAAGAAGAACTTGAACTTGACGTTGATGCTTCTGTACTGCTTGAAACAGGTGCTTGGCTTGATTCGGAAGAAGAATCTCTGATGATATCAGAGGTTGGCGGTTGAATGATAGGTGTCGCCTGCCGATCCTGCCATGTAATGTAAAAAACAACGATTGCGATCGCTAAGCCGATCAAAGAAAATATAACTGCAGGCAAACTGTGCATAAAACGCTTTGTTTGGCTGTTTTCGTCATACATTTGTGTTCGTGATCCATTTAATGTTTCATACTGAATCGATGTGTCTACATCTTCTGGTTCATCTATTCCATCGTAAATTGCAACTAATTCATTGCCGTCTAGCCCAACTGCATTTGCGTACTGACGAATAAATGCGCGCACATAAAAAGTCCCTGGCATAGAATCAAAATCATTTTCTTCGATTGCTATTAAATAGCGTTTTTGTGTTTTTGTTATTTGCTGCAGTTCGTCTAATGACATATTTTGCTGCAGTCGTGCATCTCTTAATTTTTTCCCTATATTCACGCTGGCCACTCGTCCATCTTCTCCAGTCTCTCTAATTTATCAGTTTTGCCTAAATCGATCAGGCGCTTTTTAGTCCTACAACTTTTGAGTAGATAAGATAAAAGATCTCTGAATAGATTCTTATCTTGCTGCTCTTATATATTTTAGTTGCATTTATTTTATGTAAAACTTTTGAGCAAAAATTACTCAACTCACTTGAATCATCCAATAAAACAGTTGGAAGCTTCTATTCATCCAACTATTCTAAGGATAACATAAAAAAATACTGATGAGGATAACATTTTTGAAAGTTTTAACTAAAATATAGGACTTTTCTTAGTTCTTGTATCCACTGCTAAAAATACTGATTATTTTTTTGGGTACATGTAAAAACGACTTAGTCCATCGTCTTTGATAAATGCTTGTGCCAATTTTTTCACATCCGTCAAGCGAACACTTTCAATCACTTCTGGCGTATCAAACAACGTCGTTTCACCATAAAGTGATTGTGAAAATTGATTTGCAATATATTCAAGTGAATTTAATGATTGGAAATACTTACCGATCATTTTTTTCTTCAACAATGTTAAATTTGCCTCTGTTAATTCAGTGCTTTGGTCTGCCGTCAAAAGAATCTCTTCAATTCGCTCAGCTAATTGCTCCGGATGATCACTGTCTCCACCAAAATCAGCAAAGTGAAAGCTACGGTCCAAATTAAATTCATAGCCAAAGCTATCGTCTAGCAAGCCTTCATTGTATAAATTCAAATAATTTTGTGACGTATTGCCAAAGAGTAATTGAAACAATAGATTTGCTGTAGTCTTGTATTTAAGCAATTCTTTGCCGTCTGTTGGGACTTCGTCTAATCCTTTCAATCCAACAATCACTTTGGAACGACTGATAGCCATGGAAAGAGAGCTCTCTTTAATAATATCTGATGCAGTTTCTTTTGGAAAATGACGTTTGATTGGTTCCGCTTTTGCAAATGTTTTGGCTGACTGATTTTTGCGGATAAAAGCCATCATTTCTTCTGGATCCATTTTCCCAACAACGAATAATGTCATATTACTTGGGTGATAAAATGTATTGTAGCATGTATATAAGTCTTCTGCAGTGATCTCATCAATACTTTCAACCGTCCCGGCAATATCAATATGCAACGGATGTTTTGGGTACAGATTGCCTAATGTACCAAAAAATAAGCGCCAGTTAGAATCATCTAAATACATTTGGATTTCTTGTCCGATGATCCCCTTTTCTTTGTCCACTGTTTCTTTTGTAAAATAAGGCTCCTGAACAAAATTTAGTAACGTTTCTAAGTTTTTTTCTACTTGGTCTGTTGTTGAAAATAGATAACTGGTCTTTGTAAAGCTTGTAAATGCATTGGCAGAAGCGCCTTGACGCCCAAATTGTTGAAAGACATCTCCATCTTCTTTTTCAAACATTTTATGTTCTAGAAAATGGGCGATTCCATCTGGCACTTTTATAAAATCTGTTTCACCGATTGGTACAAATTCATTATCGATGGAGCCATAGTTTGTCGTAAACAAGCCATACGTTTTGTTGTACTCTTTTTTCGGTAATAGATAAACAGTTAGTCCATTATCCAAAACTTCTGTATAAAGAACTTCATTTATTTGTGGGTATTCTTTTTTAATCATCGACTTTTTCCCCTTCCAAAAAGAAAATGGCTTGTAGTTGCACTAATTTGGCAACACGCTGAATATCAGCTAATGTGACAGCTTCCATTCGACGGATCCACTCGTCATCTTTTAAACGAAGGTGGGGAATCAAATCATTTAAATATTCATTTTCTAAAACCGCACCTACATTGTCTAAAGAAAGTAAATATTGATTCTTCAGCATAGCCTTGGTTTGTTCGATTTCGAGATCTGTCACTTTCCCTTGACGTATGTTCTCTAATTCTACTGAAATCAAGCGCAAAACTTGGTTGCGATTTTTACCATCAATCCCAGTCTGAACACTTAAAAGTCCGCGGAATGTATCAATACTGCTAGATGCATAATATGCTAGATTCTCTTTTTCACGAACATTCATGAATAATTTAGAATGTGGAAATCCGCCAAATACACCGTTAAAAATTTGCAACGCAAAATAGTTTTCATCGCCATAATAAACGTCTGTATGATAGCCTAGATTCAATTTTGATTGCGCTAATGTTTCTTGCTCAGAACGTTCTTCGATTACATTTCTAGACGGTTGCGCATAAAAGATATCTGAAATTCCAGACGCGCGATCTTCAAATGGTAATTTACTAAATAGCGCTGTTACTTCAGCCTTATCTACATCTCCAAGAACAAAAATATCAACTTGATCTTCCTGAATCATTTGTTGGTGATATGCCGCTAGACTTTCAGCTGTTTCTTTGTCTAAATCAGCAATAGTACCAAAGCTTGGCATTTTTTGATCTTCCGATTGACCAAAATACAACTGTTGTAAGGCCAAAGAAGAATAAACTTGTTTGTCTTCTGAAATACTTTCATAATAAGCTTTTAAATTTTCTTTTTCACGTTGGAAAGTCTCTGTTTCAAACTGTCCATCAATAATGTTTGGGTAAAATAAAATTTCTTTCACAAAATCAGCTGCATCCGCCAATACATGACTGTGTTCCAAATATTTGTCATTCACTAAATTCATTGACAGATTCAACCAATGCAAATTCCCTTTTTTGTTCACATTGATTCCAAAACTAGCACCGTATAACTCTGCTAATTTTTCACTTAATTTCACTTGGTCGGGATAGTTCAGACTATTAGTTTCCATCAAGCTAGATAGAAGTGTCCGTTTTGTAATTGTTTCTTTATTCAAACGCGTATTAAAACGAACCAAAATACGCACTGTCTTATATTTTTCTGTTGGAACAACATGTAAGTTGACTCCTTGTGCTAGTGTGATCGGCATATTGTCAGCTCCTCTTTGTTTTCATCATAATAAAGCCCAGTCTGAAATACAATCATCTGGTCATTTTTAAATGTTTTTTTAAGATTTTCTATATTCATTTAATTATAGCACAGCTCAACTGTCTTTCCTTGATGTAAGAGTCTTTCATTTCAATTTTTTTCATTTTTTCTGTATACTGAATTTGATATGAGAAAAGGAGGTTAATCTTATGATTAAAGAATTCAAAGAATTTATTATGCGTGGAAATGTCCTTGATTTAGCTGTTGGGGTCGTTATTGGTTCTGCTTTTACTGCCATTGTTACACAAATCGTTAATGGATTGATCACGCCATTAATTAGTTTGATCTTCGTATTTACCACTGGAGAAAAAAGTGCAGATGATGCATTAGGCGCTCTTGTTTTTAACGTCAAAGGTGTAGCATTCAATATTGGTGATGTGATCAGTGCTCTTATTACATTTTTAATTACTGCTTTTGTTTTATTCCTAATTGTCAAAGCTGTTAATAAAATGAAGAAAAAACCGCAACCCGAAGAAGAAGTTGCAGGTCCTACAACAGATGAGCTATTAGAACAAATCCGCGATTTATTGGCGGCGCAGAATACTGCGAAAACGACTGGTGTTTTAAACGATAATGCTGAAGATATCAACAAGTAACGATCGTAGATAAATCTAACTCAATTTTGTAAATTAACTTCCCAACAAGTGCCTCTGCATTTTTGGGGAAGTTTTTTTATCTTGCAACAGTACCAACCTCCCAATGGCGATTGGTGTATACTAAATTGATACTATACATCAAGGAGGACAAAAGTTCGATTACATCTCATTCTTTTATCTTACATACCTATTTTGAGATCTGTTAGAAAGATCATTAATAATTTCCTTAACAAAAAAAACATACTAAGGTCAGAGAACAATGATTCTATTCTCTAGTCTTAGTATGTTTTTACGAGTGATCCTCGGGCGTAGCATTTGGCTCTTTTGAAGTGGCGCTTTTTGTATCTTCATCCGTTTTTTCGATTGGAGGAACTAGGTGTAAATGGCTCGGTTTTGATTGTTGTCTGTCGTCCACTTGCTCCGTCCATTGTGCGACCATCTTTTGTGTTTCCAACATTACTTCATGGATATTTTCTAACATTTTGCTTGCTTTTTCGTCTACCTCTTTCATATTTTTTTGATGTTGTGCAAGAGTTTCCTGCCCTAACTTGCGTATCGCTTCTTTCTGACGTTCTTTTTCTTCGTCCACAAAATCACTCCTATTCGTGTCAGTTCATTTTCAATGTTACCTACTGCTATGGTATCACAGTTTTCGTTTTTTTTAGTTACTTCGTTAATCATTTGGTGTTGAAATCTTGATATTATATTGTTTAAATATTTTTTCAAGTAACAGCTTCACACATGCCACTAGCCTCTACTACATTACTTCTCATCACAGATACCTCATGAGCAAATGAAGTACCTGCCTGTCCTTTCACCATATCTGGAGCATTTTGACCGAATGTTTCAACGCTACTCCCTAGCTCGAATTGCTCTGTCTTTATTTTGTTTTGCATTTGATCAGCTTCTGCTTTTAAAGCAACTTATTTCTCGGAGTTAAACGCTTCTGACACAGGCTCTTTTTAAGATTCAGCTTCTTTGCATCTGAACATGTGGAATATCATCTTCTAAATACACTTCTGAGATTTCTTTAAAACCAAATGCGCCATAGAAATTTGTTAAGCGTGCTTGTGCACCAATAATAATGGGACGATTTGGGTATTTGTCTTCAACTACTTTTAAAGTTTCTTCTAAAAGTTTGTTTCCTAATTTTTTTCCACGATAGTCAGGATTGATTATTACTCTGCCAAAGGTCACCGTATCTCCTTTATCGATGATTCGTGTATAACCTACGATCTCGGTTCCTTCTTGTAGCCACGTATGCCAAGCGAACTCATCCGCTTCATCGACCTCTTGATATGGACATTTTTGCTCCACCACAAATACAGCGACTCGTAATTTAACGATCTCTAGAAATTCCTTCGTCGTCAATTGTGTAAATTCTTTAACATGATACTCCATTCTATCAACCTCCTCAATCAAGCAAATGAATTAACCTTTCAACCTGATTTATTCGTTTTCTTTTAACTTACTTGGACCTGAACGATACGTGATTTTGACCCCTTCACTATCCATTGCTGGATATAAAAAGTCAATCAACACAACATTTCCATCTGATACCGATTTTTTCCCAATCTGGGTCATTGTTCCTTCTACCGTATCTTTTGAATCCAATGTATCAACATACTTTTCTTCTCGTAAATGATCAATGTATTGCTTCATTTCTTTTTCGCTGATACTTCCAGCTTTATATGTCAATGTTGTTATACGATCTTTATTTTTTATTTCGCTATTGGTTCCGACGATTTTCTTCTCACCAATGACCGAATAAACCGACGGAACCTTATCTTCATTGATCTCAATTTCCTCAGCTGTACTAGAAGCACAGCCAACAATTACCATACTTGTTATAATCAATACCCCAACCTGAACCACTTTTTTCACTTTCATTCTCCTCTTACTCATTAAATTTGAAACTTTATTATAGCATGAATAACAGCATCTAAAATCGAATGATTCAGTTATTTTTTTACTATTTACTTAATTAAATGAACAATTGTAGGCCATTCCATATATTTAACAACAATACCAAAAGAATCACAATTTGATAAACCTGAGTCACTCGTTCAGAAGAAATTTTCCCGCTGATCAATGCTCCTACGAAACCACCCACAATAGCCGCTGGGATCACATACAACAGAATAGAAAGATCAAACTGTCCAAACCCAGTTCCTTGAGCGATCGTAAGTAGTTTTGCTGCTTGTGAAAAGAAAATCGTAACGATCGAATAAACGGTTGCTTCTTTGATTGGAATTCCAAAGCATAACATCAACAACGCAACATTGATCGGTCCCCCGCCAATTCCCAATAAAGTAGAAATAAATCCTAAAAATAAGCCAACAATCACATACCAAGCAGGATGAGACAAATCCAAAGTGCGTTTATTACCAATTTTTGTATAGAAATAAGCAAATAGCAACGTTACGACTGTCAGAATAATTTGGATCAATTGAACGTATTTTTCATCAGAAAATAACCGTAATAAAGACTCAAATACCGAATTTCCAGAAATCCCGCCTATCACAGAACCTAAAGATACCAGCACTGCTATTGGGATTTTTAACCTTAATCCATTCTTCATCTGCCTAAGAGTAGAGACAATCGACATGGTAAAAACTGCTACGCTAGAATAAAATGAAATTGCTACTAAGGGATGGAAGTGTAACGTATCTAACACAGGTTTTATGATGACACCGCCGCCCATTCCTGAAATCGCACCAACTGTATTCGCTAAAATAATGACAATAAAGTAAATGATTCCTGTATACACAATTTTCAACTCCTAAAAGTGATCAATTTTTCTTTAGGCTTTCCTTCGTCTAGCAAAATCAACAAATTTGAACTTGTCTAATCTATGTCTAGACTCTGTATACTCAAAACAACGTGTATCTTCTAGACTAACGACACTGCGAACGACCACCACGTGCATGTCTTCGTGGATAGTCATTAATTTACGATCATATTCTGTTACCGATTCCACGGTGATTTCTTTTTGTGCATAACTGATTGCCAGTCCTAATTCGTTCTCAAAATAATCATAAATAGAATCGGCCGCTCGATCTTCAGGTAAGTCATCAATGATTTCTTTTAGTAAATAATCAATGTCAACGATCACCACTTCTCCATCAATCTCTCTTTGTCGAACCAAACGCCAAACCTCAGCCTCTTTCTTCCATCCAGTTAAACGTGCTAAAGATTCACTGACACGCTCTTCTTTTAGTTCCACAACCCTAGTGACACTATGTATTTGTTGCGCACTTTGCAGCTCTTTATAACTGATAACACCAGAAATTGGTAAATCAAATTTTCGAACATTTAATACAATCGATCCTTTGCCTTGTTTCTTTTGGATATACCCTGTATTGATCAACAAATTAAGCGCTTTACGGATTGTTTCTCTTGAAACGGAATATTGTTCAACTAATTGATTTTCACTTGGTAATAAGGTTCCTGGTTGATAATCTCCATCTAAAATTCCCTTTTCAAGCTCTAAAAATATATCATGAAATTTATTCATGTCCTTCCCTCCATCTCAGGATACTCAAAGAAAATGATAGCACATTCTTCCTTAAAAAAATAGCTTTCTCAATAAGTAGACTTTCAACGTGAAACAATTCTTTTTGATTATCTGACTTGTATTTACAAACATTTCATACTATAATGAAAACGAAAACATTAACATGTCTATACAAGTTAAAATAAATCTTAGTCAGGAGCCTTTTATGATAAACTATCTTTTACTTACACTCACGCAAAACAGCTTACATATTCAGGAGAAAACACAAGACTCTCTACTCTCAGAGCAAACAATTTCCTTCTCTGATTTTGAATTGCCTAAAACTGCAGAAATTTTGGCTGAACAAATCAAAGAACAATTTCCTGCAGTTAAGGGTGCTGTTTTTAATAACGTAGGAGAAGAATTTTATACTCAAAATACACGATCAACCGTTTTGAACACAGGTCTAGAAAATCTTATCAAACATTTTTCAGAATTACTAAACTTCCCTATTCTTACAGTCACGGAATTAGACAATGCTCCCGATTTAACTACAGCATTTGAGGAAAAAACAGCAGCTTTAACTTGGAATTTAGATTATTTTGGCTATACTCCTGGCAAAGAAGAATACTCTGTTGAGTCCTTACTGACGATCGGTAACGGCTTTATGGGCTTGCGTGGTACGGTACCTGAAATGACCTTGTCAAAAGACCATTATCCTGCTACTTATATTGCTGGACTTTATAATGAAGAAGAATCCGAAGTTGCAGGTCAAATCGTTGAAAATGAAGATTTTGTTAATACACCAGATAATCAACATATCAGTATTCAAGTAGAAGGAACAGACGAGTGGCTATCACTTGAAAAATCAACTTTGCATTATCTACACAGAAATCTTGACTTGAAAACAGGCCTATTTACTTCTCACATGATCATTGAAGATAATCACCAGCATCAATTGAAAATAATCGCAAAAAAAGTAGTCAATATGGCTAAAATGAACAATTACAGCATCCAATATTCAATTCAGGCATTGAATTTTTCTAAAAATATCATACTTAAGACAACCACTGACGGTTCTGTCTACAATTTTAATGTTGAGCGTTATCGCAATCTAACTGCTAAGCATTTCCATGTAACCCAATTGCTTGCAGAAAAAAACAGTGCAATGATAGAGGTACAAACGAATCAATCAAAAATTAGTGTCCAACAAACAGCAACTATTACTGGTGATTTTTTTGAAGCTGATGCGATAAAAAATACGATTGGTAAAGAAATCATTGAACAAGAAATTACTTTCTTGGCTGAGCAAAACAACACCTATACTTTCGAAAAACAGGTACAAGTTAAAGCCTCTATAGCTGAGAATAATTGGGAAACACCTTTACTTTTAGCTACTTCTTTTGATACAGAATTTACTGAGAGTGCTGATGCTTGGGAAACCCTTTGGAAAAAATCAGATATTCAAGTAACTGGTGATTTGATGTCGCAAAAGCTATTGAGAATCCATACGTATCATCTATTAGTTTCTGCTTCTCCATTTAATAATAATGATTTAGACGTTTCGGTAACAGCTCGTGGCTTGCATGGTGAAGCTTATCGTGGTCATATTTTCTGGGACGAGATCTTTATCTTGCCCTTTTACATTCTCCATTTCCCAGAAACAGCTAAACAGCTGTTGATGTATCGTTATAATCGCTTAAATAAAGCCAAAGAAAATGCTCTTGAGAGTAACTATGCTGGCGCGATGTATCCATGGCAATCTGGTCTTGATGGTAGTGAAGACACACAAAAGCTTCATTTGAATCCTTTGAACGGTGAATGGGGTGAAGACCACAGCATTCTTCAACGCCATGTTTCATTGGCAATTGCTTACAATATCTGGATGTATTGGAATAATTCTAACGATGATGCATTCATCAAAGAGTACGGCGCTGAAATGTTAGTAGAAATCGCTAATTTCTGGCGTAGTGCTACAACATTTGATGAAACGACCAATCGCTATTATATCGATAAAGTCATGGGACCTGATGAATTTCATGAAGCTTATCCTGATAGTGACGAAAGTGGCTTAAAAAATAATGCTTATACCAATTTGATGGTCGTCTGGCTATTTGAAGAATTAGAAAACATCCTTTCATTATTAAATACGCAAGAACAAGCAGATTTGTTTAATAAAACTGGCATCACGCAAGAACATCTTGAAAAAATGAAAGACATTCGCAAACGCTTATCGATCGAAGTCAACGAAGATGGGATCATCGCTCAGTATGAAGGCTATTTTGATTTAAAAGAAATCGATTGGGAAAAAGCTAAAGAAAAATACGGCAATATCTATCGAATGGACCGTATTTTAAAAGCAGAAGGCCAATCTCCTGATGATTATAAAGTCTCCAAACAAGCAGACACTTTAATGTTATTCTACAATTTAAATAAGGAAAAAATAGATGAAATTTTAGGGGAATTGGGTTACGATTTACCTGCAGATTATCTTGAAAAAAATCTTTTGTACTATCTAAACAGAACCTCTCACGGTTCAACTTTATCAAGAATCGTTCATGCGCAGTTAGCCGAAGAAGTTGCTTTCCATGATTTGTCTTGGACATTATACCAAGAAGCTTTACACTCTGATTATCAGGATATTCAAGGCGGAACAACCGCTGAAGGAATCCACACAGGTGTGATGGCAGCAACGATTTATGTTACATTGACTACTTATGCTGGAATTGATATTAAAAAGAACAACCTTACGATCCAGCCAAATTTACCGAAAAACTGGACGGAGATGACGTTTAATGTTGAACACAAAGGGATTCACTATGACTTGACTGTTTCAGAAAACGCTGTTCAAGTTTGTCCTTCCCATGACACAACGGTAATCATCAAAGATCAACCTTACAAATTAATTGCCAATAAAAAAACAACAATCAACTACTAAACATAAGACAGGAGAATACACATGAAAAAAGGCTTTGTTTTTGACTTAGACGGCGTGATTACTGATACAGCAAAATTCCACTATATTGCATGGAAAAATTTAGCAAAAACTCTAGGTATCACAATCGATGAGGCATTCAATGAGACATTAAAAGGAATCAGTCGTATGGATTCTTTAGATAAAATTTTAGCTTATGGACAGCGAGAAAATGATTTTACTTTAGCTGAAAAAGAAGCACTAGCTCAAACAAAAAATGATGAATACGTTAAACTTTTGGCAAATCTTTCTGAGGCAGACTTATTGCCAGGTGTTCATGATTTTTTAGTCCAAGCAAAAGAACAAAATGTTCCTTGCTCAATCGCTTCAGCTTCTAAAAATGCTCCGATGATTTTAGAAAAACTAGGTGTTCTTGACTTCTTCGGACATATCGTTGATCCTGAAACATTGAAAAATGGCAAACCTGACCCAGAAATTTTTGTAAAAGCAGCCGAAAGTATTAATATCGAGCCAAAAGATGCGATTGGATTCGAAGATGCCCAAGCTGGTATCGAAGGGATCAAGGCAGCCGGAATGTATGCTATAGGAATTTCCGCAACGGAAACATTAGTTGGCGCTGACTTACAGGTTGCTTCAATGACAGAACTTACTGTAGAACAATTAGTAACAATCTAAAAAATAAAAACAAAGAGGTTGGGACAGCGTTTATTCGGATTCCTTAAGGCTAGGAGATAACTCTACGAGTTATCTCCTAGCCTCTTTATCTTTTACTAACTATATTAAAAATATAGTCACAAAAAATTACATTTAGATTTCAATCAAAAGTCATTTATGTTACAATATCATTACATAGAAAGAAATGGGGTTACGACATAATGAAAAGGAAGTTATTTAGCGAACTATCACCACTCACATATGAAATCTCTATTAAAAAAAATATTTTTCAGAGAAAACTACGAGATTTTCTCCAACAAGAGCAGCTTGCTAAAACTAAAAAAGAAGAACTTTTGCCTGTATCCGTTTACAAGCATACCTCTTTGATTCGTAGACAATTAGGAAATACAGATTTAACTTTACAAGAAAATAAAGCAACTAATCTAAGTCTAGCTGCACCAAAAGTATCAAACATTCTAATCAAGCCAAATGAAACTTTCTCTTTTTGGTATTTAGTTGGTACATGCTCATCAAGCAAAGGGTATAAAGATGGGGTGACAATTTTTAATGACGCTGTTCGTCCTGGACTGGGTGGGGGACTTTGTCAATTTACTAATTTGATTCACTGGATCATTCTTCATTCACCACTAGAAATCACTGAGCATCACCATCATGATGGCTTGGATCTTTTTCCAGATTATGGTCGTAAAATCCCTTTTGGAACGGGAACATCGATCGTTTATAATTATTTAGATTATCGCTTTAAAAATAATACCGATCACACCTATCAACTGATTATTTCTGTCAGCGACACCCATCTTAATGGGGAACTTCGCTCTGATAATGAACAAGCTTATAGTTACCATATTCGAGCTGAAAAGGAATATTTTTCAAAAGAAGATGGTCAGGTTTTTCGTAATGGACAGATTTTTAGAAAATGTATCGATAAAAGAACAGGAAATTTAGTAGAAAAAAAATTAATCAAAGAAAACCATGCTCGCGTGTTGTACGATACGACACATTTAGAAATACGAGAGTCTTATTAAATAAATAAGCCATTATTCTATTTATAGAAATTTAAATTACCAGCTCTAATCAAAAAGTAATGAGTAAAAGATCATTTTTATTGTCTTTTACTCATTTTTTGATTCATTAGATTTAGACAATTTTTTCCATTTACGGATTTTTGTTCGAAAATTGGTGAAAGGAGCAACCGTATTGATATGCACCCATTTATACAAAGGCCACATCGCTTTTGTTGTTGCATAATCTCGCTGTGCCGGTTCAAATAATTCCTGTTCAGAAAGTGTTGCCAGCCAAGTACACATTTCATCAACAGCTTCTCTTAGCATTTCCCTTTGTTCAGCAATACTGTACTTGCCATATTCTTCATAAAATGACTGATACAAACCACCTAATTTATTCCATTTATATCCTGGAGCAGGCGTTTCCACTGTTTTTCCAGCTTGTTCCTCTTTCTCCCATTGAAGAATCAAATTCACCCAACCAAGTTGATAAGACAAATTTTCAGATGGCGTTTTATCGACTTCTTCAATTCGTTCATTTTTTAAAGTTTCCGGTATCTGTTCAAATTCTCCATCATACATGTCATATCTTTTTTTTATTTCTGCAATCAATTCCTGTTTGTTTACATATGTACGCATACGAATGCTCCCTTCTCTCTTATTAATTTAAACCTTACCATAATGTCAAAGTCAAGTGTACAGATACAACTAAAAAAAGTACACTAATTACAAATCAGACTATTTACTTATTTAGGCTTATCAGAAGAAAAAATACGGCATCCACAACCTAAGAAATAAATCATGGTAGAGAATATCATACAATTAATTTTGCTTGTTTTTATTTCGATATTACCAGTTATAGAAATTAAATAATAGAATTTGAAAGCAAAAGGTTCTATTATTTTTTATTAGTTTGGTGGTAGTCGGTTTTGGCTATTTATTAAAAAGGACAAATGGTTTATTTTTTCACGAAGTCCAAAGGAATTTATAGAATATCGGTTTGATCCAAAATTTGAACAAGAAAGAAAAACTGGAAAAACACTTAGTAGAATTATTATAAAATACAGTATTCCTATTGCTGTATGACTATTTATCTTTATATTATTACGTATAGTATTATGATGAAGGTAATTTAATTTATCAAAAATGATGCGAATCCACTCTATATTGTGGCAACCTAAATTATCGCGATGTCGCTCTTTAGGAGTCAGTGCATATGATTGTATGTATCGAGTCTAGCGAAAGGAAAAGCCTTTTGTCCACATTAGAAGTAATTCAATTGATTCCAAGTTTTATTATGGCTTCAATTAAAAATTGATTGTAGATATGCTTAAAAATGACAAGGAATAACCGTCTTATCTTTAGCTAGATAACGATGATTTTTATGTTAGTCGTATTGTTATGCAAATTTTTATTACCTATGATCGTAACATTTGATAGACTATTATCCTGATTCTTATTACTTGATTTTATTCGATCGATACTTTTAAAATCTGACTGAAGCACGTTGAGTCAGATTTGTTAATCGTTTTTCAGAAATGGTTTTTAAATTGAAAGAATTATAGTAAAAGCTTTTGATAACTATGAGAAAAGATGCTATATTAGTTATGTAGAAAGACATTAATAGTATATAATTACGAGCTAGTGACTACGGCTTGTACTCGCCTACGGGCTTTCAATTAACTATTAGTTGAAAGAAAAATACTAGTGGGACTACCTTCCCTTGAGGTAAGATAGGGCGATAGTTAGCGATGGGTGAAACCAATTCGTGGAAAGAGAGAGGAGGTTTCCTCTCTCTTTTTTTTGGAGGTAAATTATGAATTACGGTGAAGAATGGTTGGAAAGTTTCGATGGAAATATTAATCCAAACTTTATTTTAATGAGTCAATTACTTAATTCAATAGAGAAGTATGTATCCCATTTTGAATATATTTATTCGACGAATCTACCTGATTTTTCTGAAATAAAAATAAACGTTCTTAACACGAATATTCCGCATTAATGGGATTATCGAGGAATCACCATTATGGATTGCCAACCTATCATAGTGAAGCAATTTTTGAAGGTTTAAAGAGAGACTGGGACTTAGAGAAATTAAAAAAAGGCAACAGCAGATGGTTTAATGAAAATCAAGAGAAATTAATTGGCTGCCTATTTTTATATCAAATGTTAAATATTATCGACTGCACTATCTATACAACTATTACAGAGGGGCACAACACTTCAGGCTAGAAAGTGATAATATTTATTTTATTATATTTAAGTACCCTGGGAGCAACTCATATAGTATTGAGTTGACTCCAGAAAATTCTTCGGATGGGAGAAAAACATATACTCCTAGAAGTTTAAAAATAAATGACAGTATTGAAGAAAATTGCAAAGAAGTCGAACTTACTTTGATCACTAAAAATAGAATAAAAGATAAAAGAAGCAAAAGATACGAGCGATGGAATTAATACTTTAGTTAGGTATATAAGGCAACACTACGGGAATAATTATTCTGTAGTGTTGCTTTTCTTGTTTAGGTGGTTTGTAAAAATATGCGAATCCCAAAAACATTCGTTTTTGGGACAGAATATTTCTAGTTTTATTAAGCCATGAACACAAGTATGTTTACACACATTTGTGTTCATGATATAATTTAAATATACTAATGAAGAAAGAGGTGTCTAAATATGGCAACTATTACTGTTCGTGTTTCCGATGAGGAAAAGAAATTTTTTGATGAAATGGCAAAATTTGAAGGCAAAAGTTTATCAGATTTGTTAAGAACGTCTACTTTAGAAAGTTTAGAAGATAGCTATGATGCACATATTGGAGATATTGCTTATGAAGAATACTTAAAAACTAGAGAAAGTAATCTTTTAGCAAATCTTTTGAAAAAGTATGAGGTAGATTAATTGCCAAACTATAGAGTAGAAACTACACCAAAATTTGATAGACAATTAGCAAAGCTAGATAAGTTTACTGCAAGAATGATACTGAAATGGTTATCTAAAAATATAGATAATACTGATAACCCAAAAAAATCTGGAAAATCACTTGTTGGAAATTACAACGGAAAGTGGCGATACAGAATTGGTGACTATCGAGTGATTTGTAAAATAGAAGAAAATGAATTAATTGTTCTTGCGTTAGAAGTAGGTCATAGAAGAAAGATATACTAGTTTTCAGATTAATAAAAATTTTGAGTAAGATTGTCTTACTCATTTTTTCTTCAGGAGGGACTATCAAAACTTAAAAAGTATTGATAGTCAAGACTTGATAAAAGTGGAGTTTAGGACATAAGTCCTAACGAAAAATCCAGATACCAGTCAAATTGATAGGTATCTGGATTTTTTTTGCACAAAATTAAGAATACCTTTGCTAAAATAAAAGTAACTACTCAAATAAACTAGCGAAGTATTCTTATATTTAAAAATCACACCACAAATCAAGACATTCTTCCTCTCGATTTTAGCTTTCAATTAGAAAAAAATGATGATGAAGAAGATGGAATCACTCTTAAATCAATCCGTTTTATACGAAAAGTTTCTAAAAAATTAAGGAAACTTTTCCAAAACTTTAAAGCGCGAAAACTCGCTTATCAAAAACATGGACAGATTCTAGAACAACGAAACAGCTACTCTCGAACAGACACTGATGCCACATTTATGTACATGAAAGACAATCATATGAAAAATGGTCAATTAAAAGCAGACTATAATCTTCAAATCGCCACCAACAGTCAATACATTTTAGGCTACGATCTTTTCTTCAATCCAACAGATACACGGATACTGCGCCCTTTTTTAACTACTTTAAAGGAGCGTTTCTTTGAGCTACCAAACTATATTGTCGCAGATATAGGGCTATAACAAAGAAGAAAATTATCAAGTTGTTTTAGAAAACCCTGAATGGACACCGCTCATTACTTATGCCATGTACCATAAAGAACAAAAGAAAAGGTTTAAACAAAATTCTTTCCTTCCCACAAACTGACCGCACTAAGAATTAGAGGATACGTTTCTTAGTCCAAAATGTACAAGAGCGAAGAGTGATAAGAATCGTGAAATTCAAAAGAATATGAACTGGGAATACTTTAAAGCAACGATTCAACCACTACTTTCAGAAGAAGAAACAGGTAAAATCTATCGCCAACAAAAAATTGATGTCGAACCAGCTTTCAGACATTTGAAATCTTGCTTAGAGTTCATTCGGTTCTCTGTTCAAGGGAAACAACAAACACACAATGAAATTGGTTTCGCGCTAATGACAGTAAATTTAAGGAATATAGGCTAACTAATCTGACCAAAAAGGATGTTTTTCTCCACAATTTCAAAAAATTAAGGTTCCATTGAAAAGCTTTATCAGTATAGTTAATCCCATATCTCTCTATGGGGGACTAGTAGTAGAACTAAAATGAAAATTTGTATCATATCTCGTTGGAGTTGTTTCTAACAGCATAAAAAGAGGAATTCCTAAAAATAGAAAGCAACTCACAAAAGTTAAATTTTTGAGAGGATGTTTTATTTTAAGAATCCTTTTTTAGTTTACATACCTTATTTACCTGTCCAATTTAGTTTAGCTAATCAGATATCGCATACTAAGTATAAACCATGTAAGCTTTTTACACTTATTACCATGAGGAAGTGCAGTTTAAAGCAAAAGAAATAATCAAAATAAAAGAATAAACATACTTATATATAATTAGTATAGTCATATTTTACAGAATATTTCAATGTCAATTAATATTAAATATTAAAATTTTTATCTATTTTTAAAAAAATTTTCTCTAAGAAAAAATAAATTTGATTATGAAAAGCTAGTGTTTTCAACAACAAATCTTTAATTTGCAAAAAATATATTTTGTCAAGTATTTTTTTCATTAATATTTAATATACAATGAATATGTAATAAAAAAAATTGGAGGAGATATATTATGGGAGCAATCGCAAAATTAATAGCAAAGTTTGGATGGCCTATTGTTAAAAAGTATTACAAACAAATCATGCAGTTTATTGGAGAAGGATGGGCAATTAACAAAATTATCGATTGGATTAAAAAACATATTTAAAATAAGGATGTGTTAGTATATGGGAGCAATCGCAAAACTAGTTGCAAAGTTTGGGTGGCCATTAATTAAAAAATTCTACAAACAAGTCATGCAGTTTATCGGACAAGGATGGACAATAGATCAAATTGAAAAATGGCTAAAAAGACATTGACTTTTAAATTATATTAAATATTGAAAAAAGACTATAAAGTTATGAGGATGTCCTTGTGTTCTTTATAGTCTTTTCTTGTTTATGTATATGTTTTACTTAATTCTAATTAATAACTATTATTTTACTGTTGTAAATTTTGTTTGACATGGTGGTGCAGTTTGTTTTAAAATTAAAAATGAAAGGAGACTGTAGCAGGTGTCTTTTAAAGGAGGTAAAAATGGAAAATTATTTCTCTAATTTTAGTTTAGAAGATCAAAATTTTATGATTGATTTTTTATTATCTGAAGGTAACATATCAAGAATGTGTAAAAAAGGATATTCATACTCAAAAGTTAAAAAGAAACTACAATGTATTAATGAACAGATAGGAAAAGCTAGATATTCACAAGATGCTTTAAAAGAGTATTTAGATATTTTTGTTTCTGATGGATATTTTATTTTCAGAAATCGCTAGCTTGATTTATAAAAAACATAAGGAGATGTTATAGATGAGTCTAAATGTCATTATATTGTTAGTGCTATTGGCAGCACAAACATGGTTGATACCTAGATTAAATAATAAGTATTTATTGTTATTAATTCCAAGTATTGTTGGTGCATTAAGTTTATATATTTTTAGAGAAAAACTAAGTTTATTAATAATTATAGGATTGATGTTAGGGTTCTTTATTTATTATATGGCAGGATTAAGTCAGTGGGATAGAATAAATAAAGAGAAGCAAAAGAAGTATTTAAAAGAGAAATTTTTCAATGAAAAATAAATTTGTGATGCATCATAATTATTTATTATTTTCAATAGTCAAAAATATAATAGGTTCAATTTTGGTTATAGGCATTACAAGTTTGATTCAAATTTTTGTAAATCAAAATTTTTTTTGATTGTCTTATAGAAAAACCTAGAGATATTTCTCTCTAGGCTCTCTTCATCATTGGTTTAATTCTTTAGATACTCTTCACCAACATTAGTTGACAAAGAGCCTCTATTATCTATTTATTTGTTTCTATTTTATACCAGCCGATTACTGTCAAAAACACAAGACACAAGCCTGTAAGCCAAATCATATTTGTACTTGACTCATTTGTTGCAGGTAATTTTTTACCGACAGGTTTGGTTGTTCCAATAGGTTTTGTTGAACTTGTAGTATTTTCAGTGATTTTCACCTCAACTACTTGCGCACTTTCTTCTACAAAAAACTCGTATCCTGGATACTTTTCAGCCAACTTTTTCATTGTTTCATCTGACCAGTTATACGTATACGTGAAAGAAGTAGTACCAGCTTTTAGCGCTTTCCACTTTCCTGCTGAATCTATTTCAATGATTGACGGATCAGAGATACGTGGAACAAACGAACCTGTAGCATCTTTGATTCCTTCAATAGGCTTCACTTTTATTTGCCCTGTGTCACCAACTTTTCCATTGATAGACGTGAGATCGATTCGTGGAGTGATATTTAATGTTCCGACAGGCTTAACTTCTACTTTAACACGACTAGCAATAGACCGCGCTTTCAATGTGCTACCTGGATTTTTATCTTGAATTTCTTTCATTGATTCTTCTGAAAGCTGGAAATCTAGCACAAAATCCACCTTTCCAGTTTTTAAGGCCGTCCATTTCCCATTTGCATCAACAGAAATTATCCCTTTAGAATCCTCTGGAATATAGGCGAGATAGGTTCCTTTGGGATTGGCTACTCCCCCCATCGGAGCAACTTTAAATTGACCCGTTTCCCCTATTTTGGCACGGATTGTTCCAACATTAAAACTAGGGGTGATATCCACATTTACTTCTTTTGTTTCTGTCACTTCAACTGGTACTTCTTGAACGATATCTTTTTTGACTAATTGGTGATCGGGATACTTTTCTTGAATTTTTTGTAGCGATTCTTTATCCCATTCAAAATCCAATGTTGCTTTTGTTTTTCCTTGTTTTAACCCTTGCCATTGGCCTTGGTCAGTAATTGAAAGAACACTTTGATCTGCTACAGTCGTTTTGAAAGTTCCTTTAAGATCTTTCATCCCTTCGATTTGTTCAACTTCTACTGTGCCCTTCCCACCAATAGTCGTTTTGATTTCTTTGATTTTGAATTTTGGTGTAAGATCGATTTCTTTTTTTGCTTCCGTCACTTTGGTCTGCGTTTCAGATGATTGAGTTGCTTCTATTTCTACTTCAGAGCTATCCTCTGTAGCAAACGAAATCATCGAAAATGATAAACATACAGAACTAAACAAGATTCCCAACATCAACCCTTTTATTGTTTTCATTATTACTCCCCTCATTTTCATTATAATTATTACACTATAATCTTACCAAAATCTAATCGTTAGAGCAACAAAAGTTTATAGTAAAAAAGAATGTAGAGAGGTTGGAGCAGCAGCGTTTAAAACCTAGCCTCTTCACTATCGTTCTTTATTTCCTCTTGACATCACCAGAGCGACGTTCTTTGATTTCATGTTCTTCAGAGATATTTTTTTGCTGTTGGGCAACATCAAATACTCTTGTACTAGGATCATGATTAATGCCACCCGTTCCAGTATTTACCATCTTTCCCCACCCTTTTTTGAGAGGTGTTTTCCCTTTCGCTCGTAACTTATCGTTTTTTTCTTTGATCCGTTTATGCTTCGTTCGTCGTCGCTCGTCAAAAAAATCTGAAATTTTATTCATTATTTCCAAGCTATTCACCTCCTAATGTTTAAATCCATGGAAAAACTTATACGTACAAAAACAATCATATACATTCAATTTAATACAACGGCTGAAACAAATACAGCCAAAACGCAATGTGTGTTCATCCTTTGGCGTTCTGCTAGCTTGTTTAACAAAATATAGCATCTAATCCTTAATGAAACAAGCTGTCTTTTCAGCGAAAAATTATCAATACTGTGAATAATTTTAAGAATACCGGGCATTCATCTAGCTGCTTGAGCTAAAAGTTTTCCCAAAAAAGACAAACTCTGCATATGACTAAAACTGTCACAACCTTTTTTTCTTTCTGTTAAACTTGAACGATTCCTTGGCCCACCTACTATATTAATAAGCTATTAAACTTAAAGAATCCCCGTTAAAGTGTTATTGAGATAAAAAAGGTATACTAGAATAGTTCCCTTTTTCTTACGTAACCAAATTGATAGAGAGAGTATTGAAATTATCCAAACAATCACTTATTCTAAAACCAAAGAGAACGCTTTTTAAAAAATATAGAATGGAGAAACCAATGACACATACATTCCCAGAAAATTTCCTATGGGGCGCTTCAATTTCCGCCCATCAAACAGAAGGTGCTTATCAAACTGATGGTAAAGGCCTAAGTGTTCAAGATACCCGAAAAAGAGACAATCATGAAATCGCTGATTTTACAGTAGCAGTGGATCACTATCATCATTACAAAGAAGATATTCGTTTATTAGCTGAAATGGGCATTAAAGTTTTTCGTTTCTCGATCGCATGGACACGAATTTTTCCAAAAGGACGAGGCGAAATCAATCAAAAAGGATTGCAACATTATAGCGATGTCATTGATGAGTTATTGAAATATGGCATTCAACCTTATATCACATTGAATCATTTTGATTTACCTCAAGCTTTAGAAGATGAAGGTGGTTGGAGCGTTCGCCCTACAGTAGATGCCTTCAAAATTTATGCTGAAACCTTGTTTGAAGCCTATGGAGACCGTGTAAAACACTGGTTGACGATCAATGAGCCAAACATTATGCTGTTAGTCGATAAAAAAATTCTAGGAAAAAATATTCCCCTACAAGAAAAATACCAACAGTTTCATCATCTCATGATTGCTGAAAAATATGCATTCAAAGGGTGTCATGAATTCGTTGAAGGTGGACAAATCGGACCTGTTCCAAATATTTCCTTCGTTTATCCAGCAACTAGCAAACCTATGGATAATCAAGCGGCGCTTTATTTTAATAGTGTTCGAAATTGGGCTTATCTCGACTTCTCTTGTTTCGGTCGATACAATACTGTATTTAAAGACTATCTAAACCGTAACAATATCACGATCGAATTCGCGTCAGAAGATAAGGAATTAATGGAAAATCACTTCCCGGATTTCATTGCCATGAATTTTTACACGACTGTCACTGTAGAAAAGCCGACCGAAAAAGATGGGATGGCAAACGGTATTAGTGATCAGCAAAGTGAAGATATTATGGAATGGGGCTTTTATAAAGGCTTTACCAATCCTTATTTGAATAAAAATGAATTCAACTGGACAATCGATCCAGATGGGTTGAAAACTACGTTACAAACACTTTATGACCGCTATCATTTACCAATCATCATTACTGAAAATGGTTTAGGTGCAAAAGATGAACTGACCGAAGATGGCAAAATTCACGATCATTATCGCATCAACTATTTGGAACAACATCTTGACCAATGTTTACAGGCCATCGAAGCAGGCGTTGATTTGATTGGTTACAGTCCGTGGTCAGCGATCGACCTGATCAGTGTTCATGAAGGAATTAGTAAACGTTATGGTTTTATCTATGTCGACCGCACAGAACATGATGAAAAGGAACTGGCTAGATATAAAAAAGATAGTTTTTACTGGTATCAAACATTGATCGAAACGAATCAATTGCCCTCATAAGAAAAGGAGAAAAAAATGAATAAAGTATTTACGTTTTTAGAAACAAAACTGATGCCGCCTTTGAATAAAGTTGCGAATTTGCGCTTTATTCGGGCCATTATGCAAGCGGGTATCATTACAGTACCTTTTACGATCGTCGGATCGATTTTCTTGATCATCAATAATCTGCCGCAAATCATTCCGCCACTTGCACCTTTTTTTGAGAACACCATTTTGAAATTCGCACCGATCTATAGCGTGGCTACTACCATGTCGATTGGGTCGATCGCAATTTTTTACTGTTTGGCGACTGCGTATTACTTAACAGATATTTATCGGAAAGAAGAAAGTGACGGGTTGAGTAGTTTTGTTGGGGCTATTTTAGGGCTATTTGCCTTTTTGATGACGATCGTACAAACAGATATCGTTGATGGCGGCGCACAACTGATTCAATCTGAAAGTGAAACCTCGATCGTATATAACGGGGTCGCACTTGGTGCTTGGGTTACTCGCTTTAGCGGCGTTGGGATTTTCATTGGGATCATCACTGCTGTGATTGCGACTCAAATTTATCGTTTTTGCGTGAAAAAAAATCTTACGATTCGAATGCCTGAAGGGGTTCCTGATGGTGTGAGTAAAGCATTCGCTTCATTGATTCCTGCTATTTTTATTGCATTTGTGATGTTGATCATCAATACGATTTTGGCGATATTTCATACTGATTTACATGGGTTATTGTCAAAACCCTTTGAGTTTGTTAAAGATTTGACTGGTTCTTGGTTGGGCATTATTGTAATAATGCTGTTGATCCATCTACTTTGGGCTGTTGGGGTTCACGGGACTGCTGTTATTAAAAATAGTTTTATCAATCCGATTTTACTCGTTGCATTGACTGAAAATGTGAATGGCGGAACCAATATTTTTGCTGGAGACTTTATCAATATGTATATCTTTATCGGAGGCGCTGGTAGTACACTTGGATTAGTTTTACTGATGATTTTTGTGGCAAAATCAGATCAACTTAAAGTACTTGGAAAAGCTGCGGTGCTTCCTGGTTTGTTTAATATCAATGAACCTGTGATTTTTGGGGCACCGATCGTTTATAATCCATATTTGATCATTCCGTTTATTGTAACACCTATGATTAATGTGACAATTGCTTACTTTGCTTCTTCTGTTGGTTTCGTGAGTAAAGTGACGACTGGAATTCCTTGGATTTCTCCTGTAGGAATTGGGGCATTTTTAGGAACTGGCGGCGATTTTAAAGCTGTGTTGATCGCGCTGATTAATTTGGCCGTTTCGGTTGTTTGTTATTATCCATTTTTCAAGATGTATGATGGAAAATTGTATGGGGAACAGATGGCAGCTGGAACGAAAGAATAGAAATCAAAAAGGCTAGGACATAACTCTACGAATTATATCCTAGCCTTGAAAAATCCGAATAGACGGTGGAAGAAACAATTCCCTCTTATTTCTCGGAGTTAAACACTTGTCATATGAACATCTCTACGATTAAGCATACCACCCATTAATTTTACAAAGCCAAATAATAAAAAGTAAATACTAATTAGCACAGGAACCGTAACAATCGTCGTATCTCCGGCTATTAATAACGTTAAGCCAATAACACCACCTATTAAATAGACGACTAATGAAACATAGTAATAGATCTCAGCTATTTTTTTAGCCAAGTCTAGCAAGAATAATGAAATAACCGCATCGCCTATGAACCAGATACCAAATAGCATAGACAACTCTACTAAATCTAAAGAAGTATTTACGAACATTATAATTCCGATAACGATATCAACAACGCCTAATAATAAAGACGAATACTGATTATGACGGGTTCTTTTTTTGATATTTGCTCTGTTCAATATTTCAAAAATACCTTTGATCAAAGAAAATACACCAAAAATTCGAATTGATTCTATCAATGTATTAGGTGTGTATCTCAATGCTAGAATCGCCATAAAAATGTACATTACACCAGTGACTACTTGCAAAAATCGATATGACTTTATAAAACTAGTTGTACTATTCATTTGGTCCACGCTCCCTCAATTCATTTTATACTTATATATTAGGACGATAGTAACTTTTTTTCAAAGATTAGCTATTATTAATGGACTAAATTTCCAACTTCATTCACTAAAATACGTCTGAGCTTTCTAGTTTCCATTTAAAATCATTTTTTTCACAACAAAAAAACCATTATTTCCAGTATAGTTACATACAGGAGATAATGGCTCTATTTTTTATTTGCGTTTCGTCTCAAACAACGGACTAACTGGTTTATTTTCATGAATACGTTTGATCGCATCACCGATCAACTCACCCACACTGATTTCGTCGATTTTATCGATTTTACGATCATCAGAAAGGTAGATAGAATCCGTCACAACTAAACGTTTAATGGCAGAATCTTCAATGCGCTGTAGTGCAGGTCCTGATAAAACTGGGTGTGTACATGAAGCATACACTTCTTTTGCACCAGCTTCTTGTAATGCATTGGCAGCTAATGAAATCGTCCCAGCTGTATCGATCATGTCATCGATCAAGACACATATCTTCCCTTCTACATGTCCAATAATGTTCATCACTTCAGCGACATTCGCTTTTGGACGGCGTTTGTCGATAATTGCAATCGGTGCTTTCAAGTATTCTGCAAGTTTACGGGCACGCGTCACACCACCATGGTCAGGAGAAACAACAACAACGTCATCCCCTTGAATACCGTGTTCCATAAAGTAGTCTGCAATCAATGGAGCGCCCATCAAATGATCCACTGGAATATCAAAGAATCCTTGGATTTGGACGGCATGTAAATCTAATGTCAACATTCTAGTTGCTCCTGCTTTTTCAAGCATATTTGCTACAAGTTTCGCTGTGATCGGTTCACGAGCACGGGCTTTACGATCTTGACGTGCGTAACCATAATAAGGCATCACAACGTTGATTGTTTTTGCACTAGCACGTTTTAATGCATCGATCATGATCAACAATTCCATCAAATTATCATTGACAGGACTGCTTGTTGATTGGATGATATAAACATGAGAGCCACGAATACTTTCTTCAATATTTACTTGAATTTCACCATCACTAAATTGAGTGACAGAAGATTTTCCTAATTCTACACCGACAGCTGCAGCGATTTTTTCCGCTAATGGACGATTCGAGTTAAGAGAAAAGATTTTCAATCTTGGATCAAAATAATGTTTTGACATGAGGACCTCCACTTTCTTTTACTGAACAATAGTTTCCTTATAAATAGTAGTCACTTTTTCAAAATAAATCAAGTGGTTTTGGGGCATTCCTCCAAATTAATTCGATTTTCTAATAAAAATCGACGTATCTTCGCATAAAAAAAATGAAACCAATCAAAAGATGTAAATTTTATCCTTTTCTTTTGAAAAATTAGAGTATTTACTAATGACAATACACACAATATATATTACTATTTAATTGGACGAAAAAAATGAAAGCGTATTATTTTTACAACTCATCTATGTCCATTGTATTGTTCAACAAGCTCACTACGCTTTTGCTTTGAAACACAGTGAATTTAGATGAACTGATGTTGAATAGTACAAGAGTTTCGAAGAAGCTGTTGATCATTGATTATTATTAAGGAGGAATTTTGTGAAAAAGTCTGTTTTGAAAAAAGTACATCTCGGGTTACAAGTATTGATGGTTTCAGGTTTACTAGCAGGTGCTAGCACTACCACGGCGTTCGCATTCGAACAACAAACTGTAGATTCCACGCAGCCAAAAAGTTCTACTGCTCCAAGTCCAACATCGAATGAACAAGATACCACTACTCCAACTGCTGCGGCAGAGATATCACAACGCCTTACCATTTTAGGGACTTCAGATGTCCACGGCCAGCTATGGGACTGGTCATATGAAGACGATAGGCAAACACCTGTCGGACTTTCTCAAGTCAGTTCTGTCGTAAAAAATATTCGTTTGGAAAACCCAAAAGGAACGATTCTGATTGATAATGGCGATATGAATCAAGGAACCATTTTAACGGATGACTTGTACAATAAAGCCCCTTTGATCGATAAACCAAATCCAATGATCAAAGCGATGAACTATATGAAGTATGATGCCATGGTTTTGGGGAACCATGAGTTTAATTTCGGATTAGACTTGATCAAAAAACTGAATACAGAGGCTAATTTTCCTATTTTATCCGCTAACACCTATGTCAAAGAATCAAATAACCGTTTTGTTGGCGGTACAATGAAAAAAGAGATTGATTTGGATGGCGATGGCACCAAAGACTTAACAGTCGGTATCATTGGTCTTACCACACCTCAAATTCCATTATGGGACGGCGCTAAAGTGGACAGTCTCTACTTTAATCCTTTAAAAGAAGAAGCAGAAAAAGCTGTTGCTGAACTAAAAGATGATACGGATATTATTATCGCTTCGATCCATGCTGGACGTCAAAATTCTGATCCATCTGCAAGCGCCGATCAAGTCATCAAGAACGTCGCTGGTATCGACGCTTATATTTTAGGTCACGATCACCGTTCTTTCGCAGAGCAAGTTCAAGGACCAAACGGACCTGTTCCTGTCGCAGGACCCAAAGATACTGGAACTGAAATGATCAAAATCGAGCTTGATCTTGAAAAAACGAATGAACAATGGCAAGTCAAAAATAGTAGCCCAGCAATTATAAGTACCAAAACTGTTCCAGCAGATGAAACATTAAAAGCAGAAACACTAGAATACCATAACAAAACAAGAGAATTCATTTCAGAAAAAATCGGAACAGCTACTGGCGATTTTTTACCAGCTGAAGAGGTGAAAGGAATCCCAGAAGCGCAACTTCGTCCGACTGCGATGATTTCTCTAATCAATAATGTGCAACGAAAAGCAACAGGCGCACAACTAGCCGCTTCTGCACTCTTTAAAGCAGATAGTAAATTGAACGCAGGAGATATCTCTTATTCAAATATTTTCGATATTTACAAATACCCTAACACATTAGTCAGTGTCAATATCACTGGAAAAAATCTACTAGAATATATGGAAAATCAAGCAGATTATTACAATACACCTGGACCTGATGATTTAACAATCAGTTTTAATGAAGCTATTAGAGTTTATAACTATGATATTTTTTCTGGAATTTCGTATAAGATTGACATTTCTAAACCCAAAGGCAAACGGATCATCAATCCAACGATCGACGGAAAACCGGTTGATCTTGCAGCAAACTACACGATTGCTATGAATAATTACCGTTACGAAGGGTTATTAGCGCAAGGTCTTGTTGCAGGCGAACCAATCAAATCTACTGATCCTGAAACATTACGTGGCCTGATTGCTGATTATATTCGTGAAAAACAAACCCTAGATCCAGCACAAGAAATCGAAAATAATTGGGAAGTGATTGGCTACCATTTTAATGACAACTGGCGCAAATTAGCCGTCCAATTAGTCAACGATGGTACCTTGCAAACTCAACCTGCAGCAGATGGGCGTACGCCTAATGTTAAGCCGATCACCAAGCAAGATGTAAAAAATGCAGGTTATCAACCAGACTCAGAATCAATCACGATCATGCATACGAATGATGTCCATGGACGTTTAGAAGGAAATGGGAAAGATGTCTTAGGTATGGCACGTTTGAAAACTTATAAAAATATGATCAATCCAGATCTTTTGATTGATGCAGGAGATGCTTTCCAAGGCTTACCGATTTCTAATTTCTCTAAAGGGAAAGATATGGTTAAAATCATGAATGAAGTTGGCTATGATGCCATGGCTGTCGGAAATCATGAATTTGATTTTGGGTTGGAAACAGCTCTGGAATATAAAGACGAGCTAAATTTCCCGATTCTATCAAATAACACATTTAAAGGGGGAAATTTGGTCTTTGAACCTTATACAATCATTGAAAAAGGTGGGAATAAATACGCAATTATCGGCGTGACTACACCCGAAACAGCCACAAAAACCCATCCAAATAATATCGTTGATGTGACCTTTGCTGATCCAATAGCTGAAACGAGAAAAGTGATCAAAGAAATTAAAGATTCAGGCGAAACAATCGCTGCATATGTGGTTACTGGCCACTTAGGTATCGATGAAACTACTCCTCATGAATGGCGCGGAGATACGTTAGCTGAAACGCTAAGCAAAGAATTTTCTGATTTAAATATCACCGTGCTAGACGGTCATTCACATACTGCTGTTGATGGCGGAAAGCAATTTGGAAATGTGATGTATACACAAACTGGAAATTATCTGAATAATGTTGGGTTAGTTAATGTTGATTTAACTGATCTTAGTAAAAAGACTGCCTCATTAACACCAGCAGACACTTTAGCAACTCTAGAAGAAAATCCTCCTGTTAAAGCGTTAGTTGATAAAGCGAAAGCGAACTATGAACAATGGGGATCAGAAATTGTTATTGAAAATAATCCTTATCAATTCAATGGTGAGCGTGACAACGTACGAACACGAGAAACGAATTTAGGAAACTTGATTGGTGATGCAATGTTAGATTACGGACAGCATGGTTTTAAAAATAAAACTGATTTCGCCGTAACAAATGGTGGTGGTATTCGAGCAAATATCGAACCTGGAAAAGTAACGTTTGGTGATATCATCGCTGTCATGCCATTTGGTAACAGTATCTCCCAAATCAGCGTTACTGGCGCTGAAGTCAAAGAAATGTTTGAGCTCTCTCTTCGTTCGATGGCTCAAAAAGATGAAAATGGCGCTATTCTATTAGATGACTTCAATCAGCCAAAATTAGGAGCAAATGGCGGTTTCTTACACATTTCAAGCTCGATTCGTGTCTACTATGATTCCACAAAAAAAGGTTCCCTTTTGCCAGCAGATGAAGGCAATGGAACTGACAAAACGATCGTCGGTGAACGAATTCTACAAGTTGACGTACAAAACCGTTCGACGGGAACATTTGCACCGATCGATGAAAAAGCGACGTATTATATGGCGACGAACGATTTCTTAGCAGCAGGCGGTGACGGCTACGATATGCTAGGCGGCGAACGGGAAGAAGGGCCTTCTTTAGATACCGTTTTGATTGACCATCTCAAACAAGCAACAACCCTTCGTCTATACGATGCTGCATCAAATATCGATTTATCTCAATACAAAGAAGCCTTTCCAGGCAAACGAATTATTTCAATTTCAGAAGCGGAGTTCAATAAACAAAATAAACCCGAACCCGTACCAAATCCAGATCCAAAAGATCCAGATAAAAATAAACCGGATGAGATAAAAAAACCAAAACCCGTTGGAAAAACAGCTGACTACCCAAAAATGGGTGAAAAAATTGTTTCTTATGCTAGTTTAGGTTTCCTCGTAATTGGTCTTTCAGGTTACAGTTTCTCTAACTATAATCGAAAACGGAAATTAGGATAAATCAACAGGATATGAGCAAACGGCGAAAGCAGAAGCAACCTCTTCTTATTTTTCGAGGTCAAACACTTCTGTTTCCGCCTCTTTTTTTATCTGGTAAAACTTTTAAATGAGCTGGTTCTCTCTTCACATACTTTGTTTTGCAACTTCTTGGAATGTCTTCATATGTTCCATTGCTGCCAATTTTTCGCTAAAATGTCTGGAGAAATTCGTTTTCCTTTTTCCAGATACCTAATTTCCTTATTATTTTCTCATTGCATCTTATATCATTAGTTTAAACGATCCATAATTTTTTGTATAAATTCGTTGATATACCCCATAACGTCTATATTATTACGTTCAATATACCTCCAAAAAACGGCGCCCCAAAGAAACAAATTTCCCACTAGTAAAAATGAAATGATTCGTTTATTTCTTGCAGAAATGTACGCTCCGCGCCATTTAGGATCATTCCGTCTTCTTTTCAAAAATTCATAGGTATGGTATGCCATACGCTCACTCCTTTTCCTGATAAAAATACCCCGAAATTATTTTCTTTATGTTATACTTGCCATCAATTATGACATAAAAACAAAACAATGACCATGAAAAAGTAAAAAAGAAGAATGCCAAAATCACAGCATTCCTCTTTTGTATTGCTTATTTTTCATGATTCATATACGGCATTTTCTTCCCATAACCTTCTTTATTCACCTGTCTAGCGCGAGCAATCGCCAAATCAAATTCTGCCACATCATCCGTGATCGTTGAACCTGCTGCGATAACTGAGTTTGCTGCAACGTTCACTGGCGCAATCAAACTTGTTGATGAGCCAATAAAAGCATGATCCCCGACCGTTGTCCGATGTTTATCTTTTCCATCATAATTGACAAAAACTACACCGCAACCAACGTTGATATCTTTTCCTAAGTCTGCATCACCAACGTAGGTCAGATGCCCCACTTTCGTATCTTCTGCCACTGTCGCATTTTTGATTTCTACAAAGTTACCGACATGAACACGTTCACCGATTTCAGCTTTAGGACGAATATGGGCAAATGGTCCTACATCTGCATTTTTTCGAATAATACTTTCTTCAACAACAGATTGCGAAATTTTTACATTATCTTCGATTATGCTATCCACGATTTCAGAATGAGCACCGATAAAACAATCCTCACCAATCACTGTTTTGCCTTTTAATTGTACGCCTGCTTCAATCACAGTATCTGAACCGATCACAACACCTTCATCAATGTATGTTGAATCAGAATCCACAAATGACACACCATTTCTCATATGCATCGTATTCAAACGACGGTGCATGATTTTATTCGCTTCAGCTAAAGCTACACGGTCATTGATTCCCATCGCTTCTTCAAAGTCAGCCATTTGGTATGCTGCAACCGTGTTGCCTTCTTTTTTAAGGATTTCAATGATGTCCGTTAGATAATACTCTCCTTGTGCATTGTTTGTATTGATCTTAGACAAAGCATTGAACAACGCTTCATTATCAAAACAAAATGTTCCTGTATTAATTTCCTGAACACGAGCTTCTTGTTCAGACGCATCTTTTTGCTCCACGATTTTTTCAACAATCCCCACATGATCACGAATGATTCGACCGTATCCTGTTGGATCTTCAGCGTGAGCGGTCAAAATCGTCGCACTGGCATTTTTTCCTTGATGATAATCAAACAGATTCGCTAATGTTTCAGCAGTTAATAGCGGTGTATCTCCTGTAATGACAAGTGTTGTACCTTGCTTCCCTGCTAAGTGGGCTTCTGCTTGTAAAACGGCATGTCCAGTTCCTAATTGTTCTGCTTGTAAAGCATATTGGCTGCGTTCACCTAGATGTCTCTTGATTGCTTCAGCTCCATGGCCTACAATTGTCACAACTTCACTTGGATTCGTTTTTTCCACTTGGTCCATGATGTGTTCTACCATTGGTTTTCCAGCGACAGGATGCAACACTTTATATAGTTTGGATTTCATCCGTGTTCCTTTACCCGCAGCGAGGATGATGACATATTTGTTTTCCAATTATTTCACTCCTAAGATTTGTTTTATTTTCAATAGTTTAGTTCGACTTCAAATAGCGCCATGTTTTAGTTTAGCTTACTCTTTATCGTTTTTCAACTGAACCAATTGCTTTTTTGCTATACCAATTTATAATTTGGGGTGTTTGCGTTATAATAAAGAAAAATGATATTCATACATAGCTTAGCGTTGTACCTACGCTATTTGGCTGTGCAGGCTGATCACTATGCTCTGCTTCGATCTCAACAATTCCTAAAAGCTAAAACTGTAAGGATTAAAAGTCTCGAAAAAAGATAAAAACAGCATGTAACAAAAAAAACATCTCATTTAATTTTATCACCTGAATGATAGAGAGGAAATCTATGATAAACAAACAAATACAACCCTATCAATTTAATTTTATTAGAAAACAAGCCAACATTTTGCTGCAAGCTCATTTATCTGTAAATGATAAAAACACAATCAAAACGCTTCAGGCAGTCGTAATGGAGAAAATAAATGAACAGTTTGGTGCAGATAAAGACCAGTTACAGCCACTATTTGAGGGATTCTTAGAAGCCGCAACTTCTAAGCCAAGACTGGAACAGTATTTGGCAGGTCTGAAGGAAGCTGTTAGTCCATTTGATCCACCTTCAAAACAACAACTAACAAAGCTCTTTAAAAAGACGAAAAAATTGAAAATTCCAGAGTGGGAAACAATTGATTTGAGAGATTATACTTTTTACAGTTGGAACGATAGTGGGAAGCAGCAAAAATTCATTATCGCTTCAATCAATGGACAGCTAGTAGGCGTTTCCGGCACGATTTCTCCAACCACTCAAAAAGGCATTTGTCCAATTTGCCATGAGACCTCAGAGGTTTCGATGTTTCTGTCTAAAGTGAAAGAATCTGGCGATGGTATGTACACGAAGCGTGGAAATTATATTTGTTATGACAGTGAAGTATGTAACCATAATATCGAGCGTAGAGATGAGTTAGAGGCGTTTATTCAGAATGTGAAGTTTATGAAGTAATTTAGTAACAGATCCACTGAACTTAACGAAGAAGTGGTTGGGATAGAAGTGCTTATTTCTGAAGGCGTTGCTTCTGCCCTCACCGTTTATTCGGATTGCTTAAGGCTAGAGTATAACTCGTAGAGTTATGTCCTAGCCTCTTTGACACCTTCAACATAACTTTGTGAAGCTTCCTAGGCTTAATAAAAAGGTTGATTGCGATACTATTCAGTATAATCCTATAGGTGGAATTATGCTGGATTTGATTATTAATAATGACTAAGATCTCTATATACATGTAACGCTAGAAAAAGAAAGTGATGGACGCTTAGGAAATAGCTCTGGTGGACCTTCTTTGGAACTGGATAATAAATTAATAAGAGCAGATAGATGACAAGTAATTCTTCTGATAAACATTGATTACTCAAAATTCCTAAGATGATTTGTATACCAAATTTTATGGCATTATTCTAAACAACGCAAGAAAAATCGAGAAACTCCTTCTCTTTTATCAAACTTGTCCTCTTTTTTTCCCAATTTTGACTATTTGAGTTCTTTCACACGATTCTATTGACTCTTTCAACATCTTTAAGTTAAACTAAATTTACAACATAAATAAAAAAAGGCGTCTTGTCAGAAGACGGACATCTTCCAAACAGAGCCCTGTATTATCAGCACAAACTAATAATACAAGTTGCCTCGTCAATACATTTCATTGCCTAATCTTATTGTACTGAATGTAAGAACAGATTTCCAATCTTTTTTACCTGCACAATACTGTTAGTGAATGGTTATTTAACGAACGCTTCATGATATTAGCAGCTGACTAATATCATTTTTTGTGTTGAAGTCAGGTAATTAGAGCGAAAAACAAAATAAAAGGCACTCTGCAAAAGGACGGACATCCTCTTACAGAGCCTCATATTATCAGCACAAACTAATAATATAAGTTGCCCTAGTCAACATTTTCATATTGACTCTTTCATTTTACTCAATTTTTGTAAGAAATACCAGAGTTTTTTACAAGTTTTGTTATTTTGATGTCGTCAATGATTAGTTGTTGCCTTTTGCACAGTATTAGTTGGTAGCTAATGCTGTATTTTTTCGCTCTTTTTATAAATAGTTCGCACCTTTATCTCCTTTTTGACTATGTTTTTCATACTCACATTCTACCAATTGGTGCTTACAAGCTAGTGTTACTGGAATCGATCACTACCAAACTGTCACCATTCAATCTAAACAGACAGCCGAGTCAATGCGTATACAAAGTAAAAAAAACAACAAATAAATAACTATTTTTCTAACTTACCCGATTGAATGGCGTAACGTAACGATTGATTTCTAGTGCATCAGTATTCTTAACCATCCGTCTGGCGGAAGATGGATGGTTAAGTAAAAAACGGTCGGCTTTTGCAGGGCTGCTCGTTTCAAACAGTTACTTATCACTCATTTATTACTTGTTTCATCACAAATCTACCATTTATGCGAACACTTGATAAGTCGCTGTTTGTTTTTTATTTGTTTACAAAAATAATTAGCTCTATTGTTTATCGATCATGCTAAATAAGTCGTTGCAATTTCTTTATAAATATCTACCATTTCTAAATAATTAGCTACATCAACATATTCATCGACTTGGTGAGGGGTTTCGTTCCCTGGACCAAAGATAATCACAGGAAATGCTTGTTTTCCTTTGGTAAATTCAGCAGCGTCCGTTGTGCCAGAAATACCAATCATAGGAATCTCTATGTTCACTTGTTTTTTTGCTACTTGTTGCGCAATTTTTGCAATATCAGAATCTTTTTCACTTTTTACTGAAATTTTATTTGCTTCGATACTCAACGTTAGACGATACGTGTCTTTTTTGTTTAATTCATCAATCAACTCATTCAATTTTTTGATCACAAGGTCGTTGTCATAACCTGGAATCGTTCGGATATTTCCTTGAAGGTTCGCTTCACTAGGAATACTATTGATTTGTTCCCCACCAGAAATCATTGTTACATTATAGATAAAATCACCTAATACTTCATCTGTGTGGATTTCACTGCGAAATAGCTGGTTAGCTCTTGAATAAAAGTCATTCAAATGATCGATTGCATTCACGCCTAATTGAGGCATTGAGCTGTGGGCATTTTTACCTTGAGATTCTACTTTAAAATTGATCGATCCTTTATGTGCATATACAATTCCAGCATAGCCAGAAGGTTCACCGATCACCATTGATGTTACATCATCGACATATCCTTCTTTGGTCAATTGTTCTGCTCCAAGTTCACCAACTTCTTCTCCCACTGTGGCTAATAAACGCAAGCGTCCATTAAAGTCTGCATTTTCTTCTTTTAACTCGATCATTGCGATCGCCATTGCGGCTAAACCACTTTTCATGTCACAGGTTCCACGACCATACATTTTGCCATCACGAATTTCAGGTTTAAATGGATCGGAAGTCCAGTCAGAAAAATTACCCGCTGAAACAACGTCCATATGACCTGAAAAAGCTAAAACTTTTTCACTATTTTTATTGCCGATTTCAACAATTAAATTGTCACGACCTTTATCATATTCTAAAAAACTGGTGTCAATTCCATGTTTTTTGAATAACTTACTTAAATACTCTGCAACTTCTTTTTCATTATCATTGACCGATTTGATTGCGACAATGTCTTTTAAAATTTGAATTTTTTCTTGTTTTTCCATTGTGTTGGCCTTCTTTCATATAATTCATCCAGATTCTTATTTTTACTATGTGTGAAAAAACTGGATACTATTGCTTACATATTAACTATACACCTAATTAAGAATTTCGTTAAATAAAAGCGGTTATTTTTTAAGACTGCTGTATTTACAGAAAAAAATTTAACTTCTCCTTGTAACTATTGCTGTAATTCCTGACTGAACAATAGAAACTTTTCTCCACTTTCATCACGTATTGTGTATATGATCCGATTTGCACCAAAAAGAGGCTAGGAAATAACTCTACGAGTTATCTCCTAGCCTCAAGCAATCCGAATAAACAGCGGGAGCAGAAACCACGCCTTCGGAAATAAGGTGAAATCCATAAAAATTTGAAGAGCAATTGTCGTGAAGTCTCTCTTAATTCTTGGAGTTAAACTTCTGTCCCAACCTCTTCAATTTTATTCATCAAAATAATTGCCAGGAACTACATTGATCGTTTTTGTCCGTGTATCTACATCTTCTACATAAAGCAGTGACGTATAATCTTCGATCGCCCGTTGCCCTTTAAATTTAGACTCCGCAAACACCGTGATCCCAACAAGCTCCGCCTCAAATTCTTCAATAAGGCTCTTCATCCCGTTGACAGTACCCCCGCCTTTCATGAAGTCATCCACGACCAACACTCGTGAACCACGTTTTAAACTGCGTTTTGATAATTCCATTTTTTCGATTCGTTCAGACGATCCAGAAACATAATTCACACTAACCGTTGAACCTTCCGTGATTTTTGAATCGCGACGAACGATCACAAAGGGAACATTCAAGTAATAAGAAACAGCTTGAGCAATTGGCACCCCTTTTGTTGCCACCGTCATAACGGCATCGATTTGTTCCCCTAAATATTTAGAAGCAATGATTCTCCCAACTTGGCGCAACAATTCCGGCTGTCCTAATAAATCAGAAAGATACACATATCCCCCTGGCAACAAACGATCTTGCTCTGATAAACGTTCACACAAAGCCAATACTAATTTTTTGGATTCCTCATATGGAATTTCCGGAATAAATCGCACACCTCCAGCAGCTCCTGGAATTGTTTCAAGAATTCCTGTACCTCTTTGTTTAAATGTTTTTTTGATAATCGCTAAATCTTCACTAATTGATGATTTAGCTGATTTATAACGCTGTGCAAAATGGGTCAAAGAAACCAATGCATGTGGATGATCCAACAAGTATTGTGTCATATCAATCAATCGTTCGCTTCTCCGTATTTTAGAATCTGTCACTTCTTCTCCTCTTTCCTTGTGGCTCAGTATCCATTATCTCTAATAAGCAAAACCATCAGATCAATGATACACCTTTTTTTATAGGTTTGTTATTCACTATTTTTCAACAAGTAAAATAAATGATACTTCCATATAATCTATCGCTCCTATTATAAGGTGTTTTGCGAAAAAATTCGAGTATTATTTTAAAAAAACGAAAAATAGTTCGCAATTTAAGAAACAAAAAAGAAAATGAGAGCAAAAACTTTCGTTTTTCCTCTCATTTTTCACTAATTTGTCACTCATTTATCTTTGACTCATTTTTTTATTTCGTTGCATCGTCATAACTAATTTACGGATAATACTTACAAGGATAAATAATCCAATAAAAATCAACGTGATGCTGGCACTTGGCGGTGTCTCTAAATAATAAGACCCCGTCAATCCTGTTAGCATACCGATCAATCCCATGATGACACTGATGATAATGACCGTGTTGAATCCCTTACCGATTCGCATCCCGATTGCAGCAGGTAAAACCATGATTGCTGAAATAAGTAGCGCTCCTGCAATAGGAATCATCACAGCAATCGCCACACCTGTTATCACATTGAACAACATCGACATCCAATGAATAGGCAATCCATCCACATGAGCCGTATCTTCATCAAAGGTCAAAACATACATCGGACGCTTGAATAAGACAAACAAAACCACTAACACCACAAGCAATACGGCTAAAATAATGATTTGCTGCCAAGTGATCGTCACGATCGAACCAAACAGATACGACTGAATACTGGCAGCTGAATTTCCTCCGCTGAGATTCATCAATACCAAAGCCAAAGCTAAACCACCGGACATTAAAATCGCAATCGAAATTTCTGAGTACGTGCTATAAATCATTCGCAAATATTCTAAAATAATAGCAGCAATAATCACAACAACAAGTGTCATGATATCTGGATTCCAATTTAAGAAAAAACCTAAGGCAACACCGGCTAGAGACACATGAGAAAGCGTATCTGCCATTAAAGATTGTCTTCTAATCACAAGAAACACACCCAACATCGGTGCAATCACTGAAATAAAGGTTGCCGCTAAAAAAGCTTTTCTCATGAACTCATATGAAAGCATCTCCAAAATCTTATTCCTCCTTATTACATAAGGCTTTAGAAGCCTATTTTATTTTGCGGGAACAATTGTGAGAACAACAAGTTCTCTTCACTATGCTCATTACGCTTTAAAAACATAAATCGTAAGAATTACGATTAAAGGGCAAGATATACTTTAGCATTATAAAAACAACTAGTCAAGAGAATTATTCTAAATAAATCTGATCCAATCTTTTTACTACTTCTACATCTTCATCAGGATATAAATGCGAATACGTTCCTAAAGTCATTTCTATGTTGGCGTGACCTAATCTTTCTTGAATCATTTTTAGATTCTCTCCCAAATACACTAATAAGCTTGCGTGAGAATGTCTCAAATCGTGAATACTGATTAATGGCAGTTCAAACTTTTGTTGTATAGTTCTAAACTTTTTCCACATCCAACCTTGATCTAAAAAGGTTCCATCATGACTAAGTACTAAATCAATGTTACCCACTTTAGATTGGTACTCCTTCCAAATCCTAAGTAATTTTAGAGTTTTACTATCTAAATAAAGCTCTCGTTCGCTACTTCTAGTTTTTGGTGATGAAAAATATTGTTTACTTTTGTGTTTAGCAACATTTCCCAAAGTGTACTCAACCTTAATTTTACCATCTTCTAAATTCATATTCCTCCATAGCAATGTAGCACTTTCACCAAATCTTAGACCAGTAAAAAATACAAATCTAAACTTTCTGACCCAGTTTATTTAAGTAAACAAAAAGAACGTTATGAAGATATTAGAAAACTTCTATCATCATTCAACGTTCCTAATACTCCCGAATCAAGGGAAGCATTATTATTTTTTATGTTTGAACTAAAAGAAAAATTTTAGTCTTCATTAGAAACAACTAAACAAAAAGCTTCCTCAAGAGTTACATCTAATTCTTTACTAAACTTTTCTAACAGTAACAGCAATTCTTTGTCTTTTATCTCCAAATCCAACACTCCATTTTTTTGGATTTGAGACTACTCAATAGAAATATGTATACAAAATCTGCACTACAATTAATTAAATTTTAACATATTGTCAAATACTAATGAAATATCGCAAATACTTTGGTATACTCAATAGTTGTAGCAGTCTGCTACAAAAATAAGAGTAGCGCACCAAAGCCCTATACTTTAGTGCCTGTCTTTAATGTTTGACATAGGTTGGTAGCCTATGGATGTTAAAGACAGCTCTTTTTTTATGCGCTTTTTACTTACACGTAAATTATGACTTAAAATTTTAAATTGTTTATTATCCACCTACTGTAATAACAAAAATTGATATTAAACTTGAAACTGCAACTAGTAGCTCCATTCTAAAACCTCCTATCTAACATTCTAAAGATTTGATTCACATGTGATTCTCATCTACAAGACAATATTACCAGACATTTAGAAAAATTAGAACCACTTTTATTAAGATTTGGTTATATGACAAAAAGTAATTACTTATTTTATATAAATATAATAAATTTTAAGATTACAGACGTTTTATTTGTTATAATGACAAAAGAAAGGAGTTAAACCCATGAATATAGGCGATACTTTAAGATTTATTCGTACTAAAAAGAATATCAAACAAAAAGAAATGCTACCAAATCATCAAGATTCTTCAACATACTCTCGAATTGAAAATAATCAAAGAATAGTTAAGTTAAATGATTTAGAAGTTATATTACAGCAACTTGACGTTCAAGCAGAAGAATTTTTTACTTTAACAAGCTTAGACAATCAACAAGAGATTTTCAATCATCTTTACTATTATTGTGGTAATCATTTAAACAACCAGTCCACAAAAAAGAAACTCTTAGAAATTTACTATCAAATAGAGAATAAAGCACATAAAAGTATAAAAGACTTATCAAACTATTATGCAATTAAATGTTTCTTTCACAAAAAGCGGGAAGAAGTTGCACCCGTCAATTCTGATGAAATAAATATGATCTACGAAAGACTTGTAGAAACAAATTATTATTTGGGTTTTGAATACAAACTACTATGTAATATGATTACATTTTTTTCGCCTAAACAAGCAAATGTACTTATTTACAAAGCCTTTCCAATAAAAGATGAAGACAAAAGAGAATATACTACTAAAAAGTTTGCGTACAACACGCTTATAAATGCCATCACTGTCACACTTTATAAAAAAGATTACGATCTAACTAGAAAATACATAAAAATCGCCAAAAATTTAGATAAATCAAACAGTAATTATAGTTACCGTATGAACTTAAAATATCTTGAAAACTTAGCCGATTGGTTGGAAACTGGCGAACTAAAATACATGCAGCAAATTAATAATTTTATTACAATTTTAGAAGATATCGGAGATTCTGAACATGCTAAAAATGTCAACAATGAAGTAAAAGAATTAACTCACAATAAAGATAGTGTTGATAACGTTTCATACTCCGTCGGACTTATCAAAGAAAGTTAAAAATAAACATAAAAAAAACCTACTGGGAACATTCGTGAAAACAGTAGGACTTTTTTATGTTTATTTGCACAAAACATGTTTAGTATAAACTTGTTCTAAAAATTATCTAATGTTTGTTTTTGCTTATCAAATACTTCTGTTACCTTTTTACCAAATTGACCCTTTACAGTGTCTTGTAGCCCTGTTGTCGCTTTAGAGATAGATTTTTGAGCTCTTTTACTTTCTTGTTCACCTAATTGTATTATTTTTTCTTTCTTTAGTTCTTTACTCTGAACACCAGATCGACCTATTGCTCTTACTTTTGTTTTTTGCGCATTTTTCTTATACTCTTTCAGCAGTTTCTCTAACGCTTCTAACATTTTACTCTCCTTCTTTTAAAACCCTTAATTCTTTTCGATAACGTTGTTCTTCCTCTTCTTGTCGATTCAATAATTTTTTCTTTTCTTTATCTATGTTCATCATAAACTCTTCTCCTAAATTAGCTAGTTCTATTCGTGCATCATTTAAAACTTCATCATCTTCACTAATATCAGATAATAAAAAACGAATTTCTGAATAAGTTTCATCCGCTATTTGTTGTCCTTGTCTCTGAAACTTTTTTATGTCATCTTCTTGTTCTTCGAATTTTCGTCTATTATTTTGATACTCTTTTAGCAACTGTTCCTCTTTATCCATTTAGTTGTTCTCCATTATCCTAATTGTCTTGCTAATTCTTGGTCTCTTTGTACCAATTCAGAAATCTTTCCCTTGATTTCTGATGCTAACTGATTGAATTGTTCACTCATTTTTTTCGCTTTTTGTATTTTTTCTCTAAATTTTTCACTGGGCTCCGTGACCATACTTCGCTCTGTAGAACCTGATGACTCTAGTACGTCCATGACCTCACCATAACTCAAATCTGGGACATCAGAAAACGCTTTTGAATAAATTTTTTGCCATAATTCTTCTAACTCTCTTATACCATCTTGATAAATTTTCACTGTATTTGTCATTACTGCTTCAAATTCAGAAGACGCATATTGAACAACTGCCAAAGCTTGACTGTTGTCTAAATAAATTTGCTCATTCGTTGAAAGACCTCCACCACTTGCGGTAAATTTTTTTTTCAACATTTCTAATGTATACATTCCTAAAAAAAACTGATTTCTTAATTGTCTTTCTGCTTGTTCTTGAATTGCACCTTTATTGTAATCATTATTCTTAATAATCAATCTGCCATCTTTATCAAACGTCCATTTTCCTAAGTCGTGATACGTACCTAGCGATTGAAGCCCCATTTCCATACTAACTTTTATCTCTGCCCCTGTGCCATTCCCCATTAAATTGCCAATCATATCGGCACGATTACGATAATTTGTTAATAAACCAGGGTTTTCTTTAATCCATTTTTTCGCATCAACAGATAATAATTCATACGGGTCTGGTCCATTAAACCCAACATTTTTCCATTGATTCTCAGCGGCAATATACAACGCTAAAAATTCACCCAGAGAATGTCCTGTTGTTGAGATTGTCGCTCCACTGTAATCTTGTTTCACACTGTCTGCAAAAGCAATTGCTGAATTTAATTGTCCTGAAAGACGAGCCTCACTAGGAGACATTGAAAAACCAGGACTTGTTGTTTTATCAAAGAATCCACCCACTGTACGTAAATCAGTTTCCAAGTCATTAAAATCTTTTGGGTTAGTTCCAGCATATGTAATCACAATTTGAGAGGTATCTACATTCCCTTTCTTATCCAAAGGCGCGACTGCCATTGCTTGCATACCATCTGTTTTTGAATTTTCTTGTATTTTTAAGATTTTAAATTTATTTCCACCTAATTTACGAATTTCACCTTCTTTTAAAGTTGGATCATATTTCTTTTTGTCATTAGGATCTAACCAATATACAGCATCACTTATTTTATTATAATTTTTGTCAGTTATATTCAAATTTCATCCTCCTCACCATTTGAGTATATAACCTTGATTTTCTTATCAGTTACTCCTTCCTTTTGAATCCTTTCATCTTCTACACCATAATCTCCAATTTCACCACTATCTTTTACAAAACCATAAGAAAAATAAACAGATTTTCCTTCGTTATTCTTCATGGTAACTAACATTCTATAAGAACCAGTCATACCATTATATCCCGTACGTTCAATATCTACTTCGGAAATATCCACGAAAGTGTTTTTTAACGCCTTTACTGATTGTTTCTCTACCGCTAATAAGTCTTGTTCTTTCTTTTCTTCTCTCTTATCCATATATACTTTTCCTCCTACTCCAATAATAATGACAGCAATAATCCCAAAGACGATTAGCATTTTTTTTTTCATTTTTTACCTCTTTATATTTATTGTGGAGATACCATATAATTATAGTTCTTGGCATTAATTATATACTACAACGAATTAAAAATATACTTATTCTAACAATTGATATAAAATAAATCCACATTATATCATATTATCAAACAAACATAAAAAAGACCTACTGGGAACATTCGTGAGAACAGTAGCTCTTTTTTATGTTTATTTGCACAAAACAAGATTGATAGAAACGCTTATTTTACGGTGTTTTCGCCTTATCCATTACTAGTTCTGAACTCATATGAAAGCATCTCCATTGTGAATCCTCCTTCCGAACTAAACGAATTTGTCGATCAGCATAAGATTTAATATCTTCATGGTCATGAGTGATCATCAATATCGCTTTGCCGTGATCATGAGCATTGTGCCTTAAAAGGCGATAAAATTCATTCCTAGACGTTTCATCCATTCCCGTTGTTGGTTCATCTAAAATAAATAAATCAGGGTCTGTAGCAAAAATACGCGCTAAACTTATACGCTGTTTTTGTCCGCCAGAAAGTTCTCCGATCCGTTTATGCCGCATCTCCCACATACCGACTGCTTTAAGTGCTTTTTCCACATGTTGATGGTCTCTTTTAGTCAAAGGTTTAAACCAGCGATTGCGTGGAAAACGTCCTGAACGAACCAGCTCAATCACTGTACTTGGAAAACCAGCATTAAATGAAGCCACTTGCTGCGGAATATACCCAATACTAAGTTTTTCACCAGAAGTATTTTCTTTAGCAATGGTGATTTTCCCTTTCGTAGGCTTTAGTAACCCTAAACTACTTTTGATCAATGTTGATTTGGCTGCACCATTTTCCCCTGTCAAAATCACAAATTCACCAGGGTCAACATAATATGAAACTTCTTCTAAGACAGGCTCATCATCATAGTAAAATGTGAGGTCTTTGACATCTAGATAATGCATGACCATCCTCCTTCTTTACACTTACAAACTGCTTAAAATCGGGAAAAAAACTGAACGTCTCTTATCCCGATTCTATTTACTTGATACTTTTCTTCAACGCTTCAAGATTCTCTTTCATCACTGAAATATAGTCTTCGCCTTGATCCTGTTCTTTTTGAGTAATACTTTCTAACGGATTAAGGACCGCTAGTTCTATCTTTGTTTCGCGAGCCAATGTTTCAGCTACTTTTGACGAAGCAGATGTTTCAAAATAAATCACTGAGACATTATGTTCTTGAATATATTTTTTCAATTCTGCTAAACGACTTGGCGAAGGTTCTTGATCCGGTGAAATTCCTGCAATCGACTCTTGTGTCAAACCGTATTGTTTCGCTAAATAACCAAACGCGGCATGTTGTGTCACAAAGGTTTTATTTTTAGCCTCTTTAAATGCTTCTTTATATTCTGTATCTAAATCTTTTAATTTTTCAATATAAGCAGCTGCATTTTTTTCAAATGTTTCTTTTTGTTCAGGATATTTTTTCACTAATGCATCACGAATGGCTTCAACTTCCTTTTGCGCTAAAACCGGGTCCAACCAAACGTGAGGATCTAACTCGTGATCGTGGTCATCATGGTCGGCCTCTTCTTCGTCATGATCGTCTTCATGAGCAGCACCTTTCATTAAATCGATCGAACCTGCAGCTTCTACTACTGCAACTTTTTTCTCATCGACATTTTCCAGAACATCTTTGACCCAAGTCTCTAATTCATGACTATTGTACACAAACACGTCTGCATCTGTGATTTTAGCAATATCTTTGGCGCTTGGTTCATAATCATGGGGTTCTGTTCCAGCTGGAATCAATAACTGAACATCTCCAGCATCTCCTACTACATTTTTAGCAAAATCATACATTGGATAAAATGTTGTCACAACTTTTATTTTATCACTTTTTCCAGCTTTATCTTGCTCATTTGTTTGCCCGCAGGCAGTTAGTGTAAAAATCCCTACTGTTAATAGTAGTCCTATAATATATTTCCAGCTATTTTTTCTCATCTCGTCGCCCTCATTTCGATTTGTCACGTTCAAATCGTAATATTTACGATTTGCTAGCAAGAACTAATTTACCAGAAGAAAAAGAGAACGTCAAGAGAAAACAGAAGAATAAAAATTGGAAATTTGTAAAACTGCAAGCAAATGTAGATTTTCTTTTAAACTCCTAGCAAGCGAAAAACCACCCTATAGAGTGGTTTTTCGCTTGCATTAAAGGCCCTTATTTTCTTTCTCGTTTATTTCAATGTCCGCACGATATAGACTTCTTCACAAAAGCCCTTTAAGCCATTATAAATTCGTTGTGCACGTGTTTTCTTCTCGCACAGAGCAAAAACAGTTGGACCACTACCGCTCATTAGAGCAGCATCTGCTCCGTATTTCATCATGCGATCTTTGATTTGCTGAATCACTTGATGGCGTTTGATCGTCACACCTTCCAGCGCATTACCGATCTTTTCGGCCATCAACTGGTAATCATCCGTTTCGATCGCGTGCTTGAGACCACGAATATCAGGATGCTGAACGTTATTGAAGGATAAACTGCCAAAAATTGTGCTAGTAGAAACGCTCATTTTAGGTTTCACTAAAACAACCCAACATTGCGGCATCGATGGGAGAAACTCGATTTTTTCTCCTCGGCCCGTAACAAAAGCTGTACCGCCGTGAACACAATAAGGAACATCTGATCCGATCTTACTGCCGAGTTCGGCAAGTTCATCTAAAGACAAACCTAAATTCCACAAACGATTCAGGCCTCGTAATGCTGCTGCACAATCACTACTACCACCAGCTAATCCAGCAGCTACGGGTATTCTCTTTTCTATATAAATTCTAACTCCTTGCGTAAGATGAAACGTGTTCTTCAACAATTCTGCCGCCTGATACACATGATTTCTTTTATCTACTGGTAAAAAGGAGCTATCTGTTTCGATTACTATTTCGTTTTCCGGCAACAACTCAAAGGTCAGCCGATCGGCTAAATCTACACTAGCCATGATCATTTCTAATTCATGATAACCATCATTTCTTTTATAGAGAGCATCTAACCCCAAATTAATCTTTGCGGGCGCTTTTTCTATGATTTCCATTCTTTTTCACCTATCTAATCCCATTACCTGACCAACTTCACAATCTTTTAAATTCTAACATATGTTCCTAGATATGTATATATTTGATAAACACTTGCTTCATTTAACTAACACTTCATAAAAAAACATAAAGCATCTCAACATCAATCTGTTCATTGATTTCTCCTTTATATACCTAGCAAAATTCTAACATAATTTTGTCCATAATTCACAACATATCGTAATCACTCGGCTAATTCAAGTATTGCTCATAAACATAGTAAAACTAAACTCACTTCTGTCTTTAAAATCTCATCTATCAAAAAAGTAGAGCTAAAGCGTTTTCGCTTTAGCTCTACTTTTAAAAATTAATTCATGTCTTTAGATTGCTTCACTGACAAATTCAATCTCTACTGTGCGTGTCAGCACATCAGAATAACTATAAGAAACTCGTTCAAATGAGTTTTCATCTGGATCCAAATCTACAACGAAGACAGATGGATACGTTTCTGTCAAAATACCGTTACGTTCAGTTTGACGCTTCCTGCCGGTCTGAGCAACTAATGTGATTTTGCTGCCGATACGACATTCTAAATCTTTTTTAATTGACGCTAAAGTTGTTGGCATTGCATTCACCTCAAGCAACATTATACCACATATTAATAAAAATAACAAGTTTACCATAGTAGAAAATGAATTGCAACTAATTATAATTCATAAATGGATAATTATTTAATGTGAAAAATGGCAAACTTCTCATCTAATCATAAATAATCGCTTTCAATTTTTTTTTTGCTCGATCATACGCACTTCTAACTGTAATTTCACGGCTATCGGTGTCTTTGGCAATCTCTTCCAATTCCTTGCCGTTCATATATTCTTCAAATGTAGTTCGTTCGAATGGCGATAATACGCTTGGCAATCGTTCCAGCTTTTCTCGTATGATCATCTGTTCTAATGCGTCCCCATCTTCTATTCCTATGTAGTCAAAAAAAGCTTCTCCCTGATTTTCAATTTTTTGATCTAGTGAAATAGATTGTGTATCGATCATCCGTTTAAGCGCACATTGTTTCCTAAGTAAGCTACGAATATGGTTTTCAAAGTTTGATTTAAAAAAATTCCCAATTGAAACACTATATCCTTCTTCGTATTTTTCCAGCGAGCGATGGAAGATGATCCGACCTTCTTGCAGCCAATCTTCCCGATCAAAATCCTTCAAATAATATTTTTTTTGAAGCTTGTACACCACTGGATGATAGTTACGATACATCCGGTCAAATGCTAATGGGTCCCCTTTTAAGATTTCTTTATACTGATTCATCAACAACATTCTCCTTCCAAGCATTCTACCAAAATGCTTAGAAAAAGCGTAACACTTCTTCTTAAAGAAACGAAACAAAAAATACATTTAATCTTTATTTTTGGACAATTCATCCAATTTATCGGACAATTTTGACAATTGCTCTAAATTCCATGGAGAATTTCGACGAAAATCTTGAAAATGGATATCTGTCGCATGAATTGCTATCGTTCGTTCCGTTTTTCGAATATTTTTGTACAACTCATTAGCTGACACTCGTAAAGCACCTTTTGAAAAAACCAGCCATTGCTCTGCCAAATCACTCGTTGCAACTGTCACCTGCGTTAGGCGAGTATTCTTTTCTCCCGCAGTTCGTTCAATATAGCTGTCTGCTGTCTCTTCTTCTTTAGTGAACACTACCGTTAAATGATACTTTTTATACGTTTGTTGAATTCCTGGAACCAACTGCGCATCGAAAACCACAATCACATCCAAATCTTCATATTTAGCATAATTGGATAAACGCTGTAGTAAAACTTCTCTGGCATCTTCAAGTTTATTTTGATTCTTTAGCTGCACTAATTCAGGCCAAGCCCCGATCATATTATAACCATCCACAATCAGTAACTGTTTTTTCATTTTGTTTTGTCACCTACTTTATAATGATGGCGAGATAGAAAATCACTGTAAAAGTATGTCTATCTCACCATTAAACTAAATACTACAGAGAATTTCGTCCACGATAAACTTCATACATCAGCAATCCCGCTGCAACACCTGCATTCAGACTTTGGACATGCCCGCTCATCGGAATCGTCAATAATTCATCCACTTCTTTATGCAATCCTTGACTCATGCCACGGCCTTCATTGCCTATGATCAATGCAATCGCACCTTGAGTATTCCATTTGCGATAATCCGTTCCTTTCATATCTGTTCCAAAAATCCAAAAACTATTTTCTTTAAGCGTTGCAATACTTTGCGCTAAATTGGTTACACGTGCAACTGGAACATACTCAACTGCTCCTGTTGAAGCTTTTGTTACAACTGGCGTAATTCCTACTGCACGATGTTTTGGAATGATGATTCCGTCCACACCTGTTGCATCTGCAGTTCTCAGGATGGAACCAAAGTTATGAGGATCTTCTAAACTGTCCAGAATCAAGAAAAATGGTGTCTCTGTCTTTTCTTTCGTTCGATCAAGTAATTCATCCAACGTTAAGTATTCATAAGCTGTAATCGCCAATACGATCCCCTGATGTACGCCATGGTTTGTCATTGTATCTAGCTTTTGTTTTGGTACCCATTTAACAGGTACTGCATTTTCTTTAGCTAGTAATTTTAGATGTTCGACTTTTTCACTTTTACTGTCTTCTTGCAGAAATAATTTATTCCCTCGACCTTGTTGAAGTGCCTCAATCGTCGCATGATTACCAAAAACAAAATTATCTTCGATCTCTTCTTGTGAAACTTCTCGTTCTTTTTTCACCGACTCTTTTTTTACTGATTGATTTCTTTGTGATTTATTGCCTTTAAAAGGACGTTTCTTGTCATTTCTCATCTTTTTCACCTACTTTTTTTATGCACCAATCGATCAATTCTTCCAACCGTTCTGTTTGTTTGGTCAGGTGCAGATAGCCCATCAGTGACTCAAATCCAGTCGCAATTCGATAGGTTGTGATATCGGCATTTTTCGCTGATGTGTGGCTTTTAGCATTACGGCCGCGTTTGTACATTAGTTCTTCATTTTCTGAAAGTAATTTTTCTTCCAGCATTTCTTGAATCAGAAAAGCCTGAGCTTTAGCTGAAACATAATGTGTTGCCATGCGGTGTAAAATATTGGGCTTAGTTTGTCCTTGTTCAACTAGGTAGTCGCGGATATAAATCTCATAGATCGCATCTCCTACATAAGCTAAAGCTAAACCGTTTAATTGAGTATAATCTCTCATTCACTTCTTCTCCATCTAGTTCCTTGTGCTGTATCTTCCAAGGTTATTCCTTTGTCTTTTAGTAAGTCACGGATTTCATCACTACGGGCAAAATCGCGATTTGTACGCGCTTGATTACGTTCTTCAATCAATTGATCGATATCATCGTCTAATAATTCTTCTGATAAGAAGAAAATACCAAAAATACTTAACCATTGCGTGAATTGTTCACTTGCTTTTTCAATTACGGCAGCTGATACAGCCTCTTTTTCACTATATTGGTTCAGCCATTTAGCCATTTCATAAACAACAGTAATACCATTTGCTGCATTAAAATCGTCGTCCATTTCAGCGGTGAAACGTGTTTCTAACTCTGTTAATTCTTGTAGTTTTTGAGTGTCTTCATCCAGTTTTGCTACTGCATCTGATTTTCTAAAGGATAGGTTCTCAAAAGCATTTTTCAATTTTTGCAAATTAACGGCAGCTTCTTTCATTGTTGTTTCACTGTAACGAATCGGGCGGCGATATTGTGTAGTCGCCATAAAGAAACGCAAGACTTGAGGATCGACTTGTTTCACTAGCTCATGAACCGTGACAAAGTTCCCCAACGATTTACTCATTTTTTCATCGTCTTCTCCAATCGTGACAAAGCCATTGTGCATCCAGTAATTAGCAAATTTTTTACCTGTTTTAGCTTCACTTTGGGCGATTTCATTTTCATGATGAGGAAACTCTAGATCTTGTCCGCCACCATGGATATCAATTGTATCACCTAAATGTTTGGTTGCCATAACAGAACACTCAATATGCCAACCTGGACGTCCGGCGCCCCATGGTGAATCCCAAGAGATCTCTCCTTCTTTGGCACCTTTCCATAATGCAAAATCTAATGGATCTTCTTTCAACTCTTGTTCCACACCAGTACGTTGGCTTGCACCAACTTCTAATTCATCGATCGATTGATGACTCAGTTTGCCGTACCCTTCAAATTTACGCGTTCGATAATAAACATCTCCATGCGATTCATAGGCATACCCGCTGTCGATCAACGCTTGAATAAAGGTTAAAATATCTGGCATATGATCCATTACACGAGGATGTAGTGTTGCTGGTTTGACATTCAATATATTCGTATCTTCTTCAAATGCATGAATAAAACGCTCGGCAACTTCTGGTGCTGTGATACCTAGCTCTTTGGCTGCTCGAATGATTTTGTCATCTACGTCGGTAAAGTTTGACACATAATTTACTTCATAACCACGGTATTCTAAGTAACGTCTGATTGTATCAAACGCCATTGAACTACGTGCATTCCCAATGTGGATATAATTATAAACAGTCGGTCCGCAGACATACATCCGGACTTTTCCTGCTTCTATTGGTTGAAATACTTCTTTTTCTCTTGTCAATGTATTATAAATTTGAATCATACGCTTCCTCCAATTTCTCTCCTTTTATCCTGACTACTTTTGCTGGTATTCCTACGGCCGTTGCATCGTCAGGAATATCTGTTAAAACAACTGCAGCTGCTCCAATTTTTGCCCGCTTACCAATTGTAACAGGCCCTAATATTTGAGCATGTGCATGAATCATTGCTCCTTTTTTAACAGTTGGATGACGTTTTCCCGTATCTTTCCCTGTCCCACCTAATGTCACGCCATGAAATAGCACAACATCTTCTTCAATTTCTGCTGTTTGACCGATCACAACACCCATACCATGATCAATAAAAACACCTGATGCGATCGTCGCACCTGGATGAATCTCAATTCCTGTTAAGAATCGCCAAAACTGTGCGTGGATCTTCGCTAATAAAAATAGCCGATGTCGATATAGGAAATGAGAAAAACGATGCCAAAACAACGCATGCAATCCTGGATATGTAAGTAATGCTTCCAATGTTGAACGTGCTGCTGGATCATTGTTTTTGACTGCTTCAACAGCTTTTTTCAACCAACTCATCTTTTTTCACTCCTTTCATTCTACTTTAAAACAAAGAAGCGTCTTTTAAACGAACTAAATCCGTTTAAAAGACGCTTTTGCGTGGTTCCACTTTTTTTCACAGGTCTCCCTGCCTCAAAACAGATAACGGTTGTTGGCCGTTTTCAGCTACGTATCGCTAAAACTATTCAAAGATGCATTTCAAAAAGTGCTGACAACTGTTTTCACCCTCCACAGTCTCTCTAAAGACATACACTTTCTTACTTCTTCTTATCTAAATATTTCTATTATAAAACATTATTTAAATGATCTAGAGCTTTCTCTTTCCCTAAGAGTTCGATCGTATCACCTAATTCAGGTCCATGCATTTGTCCAGAAACAGCTACACGAATCGGCATAAATAAATTTTTTCCTTTTACGCCGGTTTCTTGTTGAACGGCTTTAATCGCCGCTTTAATACTTGGTACATCAACAACATCCATCGCTTCTAGTTGTGCTTTAAAAGCGGATAAAACGGCCGGAACTGTCTCACCAGCTAATACTTCTTTAGCTGCATCATCTAAAACAGGATGTTCATTGAAGAACAACTCAGAGACATTGACGATTTCAGCTGCGTAACTCATTTGTGGTTGATATAAACTAACTACTTTTTTCAACCATTCTAATTTTTCATCGCTTGGTTGGGCTTCGATTTTGCCTTCTGCTACTAAATAAGGAAGACACATATCTGTTAAGACATCTAAGTCTAATTGTTTCATATATTGGTTATTTACCCATTCAAGTTTCTTTCCATCAAAAGCTGCTGGAGATTTGCTTAAACGCTCTGGATCAAAGATTTTGATTAATTCTTCTTGTGTGAAGATTTCTTCTTCTCCCACAGGTGACCAGCCTAATAAAGCAGTAAAGTTAAACATCGCTTCTGGTAAATAACCAAGTTCACGATATTGTTCGATAAATTGTAAAATCGTTTCATCACGTTTACTTAATTTTTTACCTGTTTCAGAATTGATGATCAATGTCATATGACCAAATTCTGGTGCTTTCCAACCAAACGCTTCATAAACCATCAATTGTTTTGGCGTATTGGCGATGTGATCGTCTCCACGCAATACATGTGTGATTTTCATCATGTGATCATCCACTGCTACTGCAAAGTTATACGTTGGCATGCCATCGCGTTTTTGAATAACAAAGTCGCCGCCGATGTTATCTGTTTCAAAAACAATTTCGCCTTTGACTATATCTTCAAATGCAAAAGAAGTATTTCTCGGCACACGGAAACGAATAACTGGTTCAAGTCCTTGCGCTTCTTTTTCAGCTTGCTCAGAAGGTGTCAATTCTGCACATTTACCAGAATAATGAGGCATTTCGCCACGAGCACGTTGCGCTTCTCTTTCAGCTTCCAATTCTTCTTCTGTACAATAGCATTTATATGCACGGTTACTTACCAACAATTGATCGATCAAAGGTTGATAAATTTCACCTCGTTCTGATTGACGATAAGGACCATATTCACCTGGTTTTTCAGGAGACTCGTCCCAATCCATACCCAGCCATGCCAAATTTTCTAGTTGGCTTCTTTCACCGTCTGCAAGATTTCTTTTTAGATCAGTATCTTCGATTCGGATAATAAAATCGCCATTATTATGACGGGCAAATAAATAATTGAATAAAGCGGTTCTCGCATTTCCAATATGCAAGTGTCCAGTTGGACTTGGTGCGTAACGTACACGTACTTTTGTCATTGTGCATTCCTCTTTCTATTTTCAAGTAAAGCGACCGCAATCGCTCCCATACCTTCTTCTTGACCAATGAAACCCATTTTTTCCATCGTCGTTGCTTTTAAATTGATTTGATTTGTTTCAATTTGACAGGCTTTTGCAATGTTTTCTTTCATTTGTTCTAAATAAGGTTTCATTTTTGGCTGTTCAGCTAAAATTGTACAATCAATGTTGCCAATAGTAAAGCCATCAGCTAAAATTTTTTGATTTGCTTTAGATAATAACTTAGTTGAATCTGCATCCTTAAATAGTGGATCTGTATCTGGAAATAAATGACCGATATCTCCATGTCCTGCTGCACCTAAGAGTGCATCTGTGATCGCATGTAACAATACGTCAGCATCGGAGTGTCCTAAAAGCCCCTTTTCAAAAGGCAGCTCCACACCACCAATGATCAATTTACGTCCCTCAATCAATTGATGAACATCAAAACCTTGTCCAATTCGTATCATATTCTCACCTAGTTCCTTTTTCGTTTCACGATTGCTTCTCCGATCAGCATATCCTCTGGTGTAGTCAATTTGATATTTTCATAACTTCCTAATACCATCGAAACAGGTAAATAACTGTATTTTTCGATAAGTGATGCATCATCTGTTCCTAAATACCCTTCTTGCTGGGCCCGATCATGCACAGCAAGTAGATCCGCTCCGTAAAAGGCTTGAGGTGTTTGGATTTGCCATAATGTTTCACGTGGAACGGTTTCTTGGACGATTCCATCAACTACACGCTTGATCGTATCTTTAACTGGAACACCTAAAATAGCAGCTCTCGTTTCTTGTACTTTACGATGCAATAATTTCAGTTGCGTCAAGCTGACAAAAGGTCTTGCGCCATCATGGACCATCACAATATTTTCTAGATTAAAGACAGCCTGCAAACCACTATATACACTATATTGTCGCTCACAACCACCAGAAACAATCGTTACTGGGCATCTGTTGTTCTTGGCTTCTTTTTTAACCATCGCACGCAATAAATCTTGTTCACCTTCTTGTGTGACCAAGACAATATGTTTGCACGCCGGATCATTTAAGAAAGTATTCAGTGAATAAGAAATAACTGGCTTACCAATTAAATGTAGTAAAATCTTATTTCGTGTGGTACCCATCCTCTTACCATGGCCAGCCGCTAACAATATAACCTCATAATCCAGTGCTTCATTTCTTTTTTCAGTTTTTCTCATTAGCTTTAGTGTCTTCTTTACGGTCGTCAATCCCACGGCCTGAGTGAGCAGGTTTAGCAAAAATCATTCGACCGGCTGCTGTCTGTAAAGCACTCGTAACAACGACTTGAATATGTTCGTTCATGTAATGTTGTCCATCTTCGACTACGATCATCGTGCCATCATCTAAATACGCAACACCTTGCTGACGTTCTGTTCCAGCTTTTACAACCATTACGTTCATTGTTTCACCTGGAATTACAACAGGTTTTACGGCATTTGCTAAAGCATTGATGTTCAAAACGGGGACATTTTGGAATTCAGAAACTTTGTTTAAATTATAATCATTGGTTACAACTACACCATCCAACAATTTTGCCAACTTGATCAATTTACTGTCAACTTCTGAAATATCTTCAAAATCACCTTCATACATTTCAACAGAAATACCTTCTTCTTTTTGCAATGCATTTAAGATATCCAATCCACGGCGACCTCGAACACGTTTTAAACTATCACCAGAATCCGCAATATATTGCAGTTCATACAATACAAAATTCGGAATCAAAATAACGCCTTCCAAAAATCCAGTTTTGGCAATATCATAGATTCTACCGTCAATGATCACACTTGTATCTAAAATTTTATACTTATGAAAATGATCTTCTACTCGACGCTCTAGAACTTCTCCTTCATTTTCAGTCGGTACTTTCTTTTGCCTAGGAGTAAAAATTTTGCGCCATTCATCAATTCGAGTTGTCCCCATACGAAATCCTAAGTAACCGAAAATGATCATGACAAGAATCGGCAAGACACTATTAACAAATGGGATATTCAAATTGTACATTGGAATCGAAATGATCACTCCAATGACCAAACCCAGAATAGCACCGATGCTGCCAAATAATAAATAAGTTAAGCTCATTTCGTTTAATGTTGCTTCTAATTTTTTTACACCTGAAACAATATACTTTGCTAACCCTAACGATAAAATAAAGAAAATAAGTGCACCAATCAAACTATTCGTAAAGTTATTGTTCAGCCATGTGTTATCTGCCTGATTCGCCATGTCCCAAGCCATCGGTAACAATGAGATACCTAAGCTTACGCCAACGACGACCATCAGCAATGTGACGACGCGTTTTTGCATAGATTTATCCTCCAATATAATCATACTTATTTAAAGATTAAAAGAAGAGATCGACCCTACTTTTTTGATGATCTCTTACTTCCATCTTATTTGAATACTTTTCTTAGTGTTTCTCCGATTGTGGCTACTCCAACAATCTCGATTCCCTCTGGCGGAGTCCAACCACCTAAATTATTTTTCGGTAAATAAATCTTTGTAAAACCTAGTTTCTGTGCTTCACGTACCCGTTGCTCGATACTGTTCACGCGACGAATCTCACCTGTCAAACCAATTTCTCCGATAAAACATTCCGTTGGTTTGGTCCCATTTTCCTTATAGCTTGAGGCAATACTGACAGCTACCGCTAAATCAATAGCTGGTTCGTTTATTTTCACACCACCAGCTGCTTTTAAATACGCATCTTGATTTTGCAATAGTAGTCCGGCACGCTTTTCCAAGACTGCCATAATCAATGAAACACGGTTAAAATCTAGTCCCGTTGTTGTGCGCTTTGCATTTCCAAACATTGTTGGCGTTATCAATGCCTGTACCTCAACTAAAATCGGACGTGTCCCCTCCATCGCCACAACGATCGCGGACCCTGTAGCATCCGCCAGTCGTTCTTCCAAAAATACTTGAGAAGGATTTGCGACTTCTTCTAATCCATGCTCCCGCATTTCAAAGATGCCAATCTCATTGGTCGAGCCGAAACGATTTTTCACTGCTCTTAATATTCTGAAGGTATGGTGCTTATCTCCTTCAAAATACAAGACAGTATCCACCATATGCTCTAGCATACGAGGACCTGCAATAGAACCTTCTTTTGTCACATGACCGACGATAAAGATCGCAATACCATTGGTTTTAGCGATTTTCAATAGTTCAGCCGTTGTCTCTCGTACTTGACTGACACTTCCGGCCACACTGGTTACGTCTGGTTGTGTCATCGTTTGAATAGAGTCAATGATTACATAATCAGGTTCTAATTTCTCGATTGCACGGCTTATCTCATTCATATCCGTCTCAGCGTATAAATAGAATTCAGTATCGATCGAACTTAAACGCTCGGCACGCATTTTGATTTGTTCCGCACTTTCTTCACCTGAAACGTATAAAACTTTGCCACCGATTTCAGCAAGTTGTTGTGATACTTGTAAAAGCAGTGTTGATTTACCAATTCCAGGATCGCCACCGATCAAAACCAATGATCCAGGAACGACACCGCCACCTAACACACGGTTTAGCTCCACTAATTTAGTTTTTACTCTTGGTTCTTTCTTAGGAACGACTTCGGCTAAACGCTGCGGCTGGGTCTTTTTACCAGTTAAACTAACTCTGGCACGTCGATCCGTCGTATCTTGAATAATTTCTTCTGTCATTGTGTTCCACTGCCCACAATTTGGACAACGACCTAAATATTTAGGGGAGATATATCCGCACGTTTGACACTCAAATTGAACTTTTGCTTTTTTTGCCATATGCTATCCCCTCGTTTTGATGTATTCTTTATTTTACCATAGTATGGGTCTCTTAGACTAAGACTTCCCTCTATAAAATACGCACTTCTTCACTACTATTTTTTATTTTTTGCCTGAAGAGCCAAAACCGCCTGTACGTTCATTTTCTACGTTATCAATATCCGCCACAAGAAATGGTTTAAAAATTCCTTGACCGATTCTTTCACCCTTTTCGATGATCGTCTCTTCATAGCCGAAATTCAAAAATTGAAACATTATATGGCCTTCATTACCTTCGTTATTATAATAATCGCGATCAATCACACCAACGCCATTTGCTAACATTAAAAAACGTTTTAATGGGTTTGATGAACGACTCACTAATTCTAAATATTCATTTTCAGCCATGTAAGCTTTGATTCCTGTTTTTACTAAAACAGGTTTTGGTGCTACACCTTGTGCTTGTAATTGCCAAATACTTGGAACCACTACTGTTTCTGCTGCTTCAAAATCGTAACCTGCAGCGCCAGTTGTAGCACGCTCAGGAAGCGAAATCCCTTGGTCTGTATACTTAGTGATAATTTCAAATCCTCGTTGTTTCATCAAAAATCTCCTCTACTTGTAAACTATTTCTATTTTAACATACTACACTGATTTCTATCCTATTTTTACAGTATCTTTACTATTATCTTCTGTTTTTTTAATGTTTACATATCATTTGAACTCATTTTATTTCCCTTTAAAACTTCATAAATGATAAATGAAAAAAATAACATCAATCCAACAATACTGATTATATGAACATGTTCTACTAACTGTAAAGCCATCGGGTTATGCGTCTTATGAGCTGTGATTTGTAGTACTGTTTTGGCTGGTAGTTGTGCTTGTTTAGTCAACAACCACAGAATACTCATCAATAATAACTGATGGCTCACGCTCCCTTTGGTTTGGGTGCTATACTTGGCAATGATTCGCTGATCTTGCGGTAAAATCTTCTCTTGATAGTACTGTTGATTCAAAAAAGTACCAGTGGCACTGATTAGACAACTTAGCAGAAAGATTCCAATTGGGAAAAGCGGTCGAAAAAATAGTAAAAATAACGCCAAGATAAATCCACCCAGATGAACAATTTTAGGATCAACTTTAGGGAATAGGCGATACAAGCAATTAATCACAACTGCTGCACCAACAATTCCTAAAACATAAGGAACATATAAATTGGCTGTAAGACGATCGATTCCTAAACGTAATGATACATAAAATGTGCCAAAAAGCAGTAAAAAATTCATACACATTCCATTAGCAAATGTCATTAGATTTAACCATAATGGCAATCTCCATATTTTTCTTTGTTGATTCAAATACCACGCCGCAATCAAAAAAAGAGCAGAAAATCCGATAATACCTATATCCAAAAGCTGAGGCGCTAATAATAGACGCGCAGAGCGTATAAATAACAATAACACAAAGAAAAACAGAAATAAAAAGAACTCTTTGATCGATATCACTTGTTGATCGACTTCATTAAAGTCGATTTCATAGTCAGGATAATGCGTAACCGTATGATAAGCTGCGATATACAACAAAGCATACTCGGCTAAAACTAAAGGGATCCGTAATTCTTTTGTCAGCATCAACGAAGCAATTAATCCACCTAATATCACTAGGATAAATAAGTATTTTCTACCAGTCAAAGCAGAATATCCCTGCTGTTTTTCATGATAATTAACGGTAGTATTTGCAGCTGGCAGCCAAGAGGCGCTCAGTCCTAGCAAGACTGCTGAAAAAAGATAAGTTGGAAAATAAAATTGCCCAAGCATACCGATCAAACAACCAGCACCTCCTATCAAAATTGAAATGATCAGAATATTAAAACTTGTTAATGCTAATTTGAAACTTTTTAACAGGAATATTCCTGTCATTCTAAATGTATAAAACAAGACAAACGGCAAAACCTTTTCCATCGTTTCACCATCACTTAAACTCAGAAATAAAAAGTACGGGATAAAAATAATGGTATTAGATAAAATAAACGGTGCCACTTGTAGACTGTTTCGAGCTAATTCTTTTAGTTTAGACATTGATTGATCTCCTTTGAAACGGTTTGATATGTATGTATTTTATCACGTTCGTTGGGAAAGAGGAATCGTTGGTTAGATATCCACTTTTGTTCTACAACCTAATTATTTCTCTGGATAACTTTGGCATACTTTTAAACATATTTTTTGTAGATACACAAATGAAAGCCTATAACCTTTTTCCTAATAAATTCTACTTTTCATTACATATTATTTTATCTGGCCTATTGGATGCGTCAAAAATTATCTTTATGTACGCCTCATATCGAAAATGCTATTTCTCTTTATCTGTTATAGATGATTTTGTCCCTCATTTAAGCTAGTCGTATATATTTTTCAAATACAACTATTTTTGTATATAAAGAGGCTAGGACTTAACTCTACGAGCAATATCCTAGCCTTAATAAATTCGAATAAACGGTAGGCGCAGAAGCAAATTCTTCGGAAATGAGTTGAGATTCACAAAAATTTGAAGAATAATTTTCATGAATCCCCTCTTATTTCTCAGCGTTAGACGCTTTCGTCCCAACTTTTTAACTCTTTATAATAATATTAATTACAAAATTTATATAAGGTGAGTACCTAATTCTTTTATTTGTATTAATTATACTACAAAAACATGATTACTTAATTGAATATCATTGTATGTGATTTCAGTCAATGTTTTATCCATGACTTTAGATGTAATAGCCAATCCTTCACCAGATTGGACGTAAACCGTTCGGTTAGTAACATCATAACCAGACCAGTAACGTGTGTAATCTGTGATTTGTTCTTCTTTCTTCGCATGTTCTAATCCACGTGGGACAATCAATGGCCTAAAAATTGCATATAAAGTATTTATACCTTTGTCTGTATCAAAAGTATCAATCATATTTTTATAAATGAAGCTACGTATAAAACGTGATGGAGAGGTATAATCTCCTGGAATACCTAATAATCCATAGCCTGTTCCATTTTCGATAGGTTGTAATGCTAATGTTTTATTGAATACTTTTTCAGATACCCCTACGTTTTCAAGTCCAATATAATTTCTGATGTTTACTGTGTGATAATTGTATTCTGGACTGTTTGTCATCACATCAATATAGTCATATAATTTAAACCCACCAGCGAGTACAGGTTCAAGAACGACACCATCACCTGTTTCATCAATAAACACATAATGCAGTGGAAATTGTAACTTAGTTCCTTGATATTCAAAAGGCTGGTCAATCAACATTAATTCTGTATATATTTCTCTAATTTCTTTTACACTTTTAAAATTTGTTAAAATATACATAAGAAATTCTTCCCCTATAACTGGAGTTTTTCTTTGTACTTTAATTTCGGCCATATTACTTCTCGTCGCTTCAACTAATACTTGACAATCTCCTGTCAAACCATGTTCATTGATACCATCGTATAGTATTGTAGTGTCTTTGGTAGATACTCCTAACACGGCGTATTTACTCTCCCATGGTTGTAATTGACTATCCAAAGTCACACCTTTTGGTATAGAAACTAATTTTACGTTAAGATCTATTCCTTGATCTTCACCAAACATAGACATATTCAAGTCCATAGTACGCCCAAAAAAGATATCTTTATTTTTTGCTGTTAATTTAATATTTGTACACATTCTAAACATCCTTTCTTATTTTAGTATAACATGATATAAATTTTTTTAGAGATTTATTATATATTAAATAAAATTAAAACTGTATTCTATTAAAAATTATAAATAACTATATAGGAGGAATTTTACTATGACTCAATTTAAAAAAATTGCTGAAGATTTACGTCTTAAAATCAATAATAACCATTTTAAAGTCAACGAAAAACTACCTAAGCAATCTGAGCTGGCAATTTTCTATAACACTAGTAGAATGAACATAAGTAAAGCTCTTACTATTTTAAAATCAGAAAATTTAATTTATACAAAAAATGGAAAATTCTATGAAAAAAATGACGAAACTTACTTTTTAATCTTTTTTTAATCTAACCTTTCTGTTATAATGGTTTTCACATTTACTATATAAATAGTTGATGAATGATCTTATCAAAGGAGAGATAACTGTATGAAAACTGTTTACAATTTTTCAGCTGGTCCCGCCGTTTTACCTAAAAGTGTTTTGGAAAAAGCACAATCCGAATTGGTGAATTACGAGAACAGCGGCATGTCCGTGATGGAGTTGAGTCACCGGTCCTCCCTTTTTGAAACGATCATTGAAAATGCTGAAACGTTACTTAGAGAATTGATGTCTATTCCTGATAATTATAAAGTGCTCTTTTTACAAGGGGGCGCAAGTATGCAATTTACGATGGTTCCTTTGAATTTAGCGCAAAATAAAAAAGCTTTATATGTAAACACTGGCTCTTGGGCGAAAAAAGCGATTAGCGAAGCAAAAAAACTGAATAATGTCGAAGTTGAAGTGATTGCCTCAAGCGAAGACAAGAACTTCACTTATATTCCTGAAATCCATAAAGAAGATATTCCACAAGATGCAGCTTACGTCCACATTACGACCAACAACACGATTGAAGGGACAACGATTTATGATTTACCAGACACTGGTAATGTACCGATCGTAGCGGATATGTCTTCTAATATTTTGTCAATCGATTATAATGTGGCTGATTTTGGATTGATTTATGCTGGTGCACAAAAAAATATCGGCCCTGCTGGGTTGACCGTTGTCATTGTTCGTGATGATTTGATTGGTCAAGCAGACGTTCTTAGCGCTATGCTGGATTATGATATCCATGCTAAAAATGGTTCAATGTACAATACACCGCCGACCTACAGCATTTACATGGCAAAACTTGTCTTTGAATGGATCAAAGAACAAGGCGGTGTTCGTCAAATGGAAAAACAAAATAAAGAAAAAGCAGCAATTTTGTATGATGAAATCGACTCATCTTCCCTATTTTCTTCACCCGTCAATCCGCAAGACCGTTCGATCAATAATATTCCTTTTATTACTGGAGACGACGACTTGGATAAAAAATTCAACCAAGAAGCCTTAGCCGAAAGATTTGAAAACTTAAAGGGGCACCGTTCTGTAGGTGGCATGCGTGCTAGTCTATACAATGCCTTTCCAAAAGCTGGTGTTGAAGCATTGGTGAATTTAATGAAAAAATTCGAAGCAGAAAATGGAGGAACAAAATAGATGTACGATATTAAAACATTCAATGCGATCGCCCCTGTAGGTTTAGCTCGTTTTAATGAGGAAAACTTTACGATCAATAAAACTGAAACACCTGCTGGTATCATCTTACGCAGTGAAAAACTCCACGGCTACAACTTCCCAGCTTCTGTTTTAGCCGTTGCTCGTGCAGGTGCTGGAACTAATAATGTACCCGTCAAACAGTGTACCGAAGACGGAATCGTGGTTTTCAATACACCCGGTGCTAATGCCAATGCTGTAAAAGAACTTGTTATCGCGTGCTTACTGTTGTCTGTCCGTCCAATTTTAAAGGGCTCTAATTGGGTTCAAACACTGACAGGTATAGACGCCGAAGAACAAGCCGAAGCGCAGAAAAAACAATTTGCGGGCACTGAATTAGAAGGAAAAAAACTTGGTGTGATCGGTCTTGGAGCAATTGGAGCAATGGTTGCTAATGATGCCTATCGTTTAGGCATGGAAGTGACAGGTTTCGATCCTTTTGTTTCTGTTGATACCGCTTGGAGTATTTCACGTCGTGTCAAACGGGCGCAAAGCATGGAAGAAGTTCTAAAGACTTGTGATTTTATTACCGTTCACGTCCCTTTATCTGAAAATACGCATCATTTGATTGGCAAAGAGCAATTGGCACAAATGAAAAAAAATACCGTTTTACTTAACTTTGCTCGTGGTGAACTAGTCGAAACTGATGCTGTAGTCGAAGCAATCAAGCAAGGGGAAATCAGCAACTTTGTGACCGATTTTGCGGATGAGCGTCTTTTACACAATGAAAAAATTCTAGTTCTTCCTCACTTAGGGGCATCAACAGAGGAAGCTGAGATAAATTGTGCTAAGATGGCTGCACGCACGTTGAAAAAATTCCTGGAAACAGGCAATATTAAGCGCTCTGTCAATTTCCCAACAGTTGAAATGGCCTTCAATTCGCCATTTCGTTTCACGATCGTGCATAGAAATGTACCGAATATGTTAGGACAAATCTCAACTGGTATTGCTAATTTAAAGATAAATATCGATACCATGATCAATCGCAGTCGTGATGATTTCGCTTATACAATTGTTGATATTGCTGAAACAGACGAAGAAAAGATCAATGCTGCTGCTGAAAAAATCCAAGCTGCCGAAAATATCATCCGAGTAAGAACGATCAAAAATACTGAGGCGGTGAGTTATTAATGGTTACGATCCATCCATTTAAAGGAATTCGACCAGCAGCTGAGTTTAGCGAAAACATCGCTACATTACCTTATGATGTTTTAAATTCTGCAGAAGCACGCGAACTTGGTAAAAATAATCCTTATTCTTACCTGCATATCGATAAAGCAGAAATTGATTTACCTGAAACTCTTTCGCCTTATGATGAGCAAGTTTACGCAAAAGCAGCCAACAATTTAGAAGCATTTTTACAAAAGCAATGGCTGATTCAAGATGATCGACCACTCTTATATCTCTACGAATTGACAATGAATGGCCGTGCTCAAACGGGCCTTGTGACTTGTACTTCGATTACCGATTATACAGACGGAAAAATCAAAAAACATGAATTTACTCGCCCAGAAAAAGAAGTTGATCGCATCCGTCATATTGACGCGTGTGATGCGAATACTAGCCCGATTTTTCTAACCTACAGAAGAAATGAACACGTCCAAACACTGACAGATGATTGGAAAAAATCGCATGATCCTGTCTATGATTTCACCAGTTTCCATGACGTTACGCACCGAGTTTGGCTTGTAGATAAACCGGAAATCATCGATCAACTAGTTGAAGCCTTTGCTCAAGATGTTCCAGCTTTATACATCGCAGATGGCCATCACCGCACTGAATCAGCAGTAAAAGTTGGACAAAAGAAAAAAGAAACCCAACCTAATGCAACTGAGTCAGCCGAATTCAACTACTTTTTATCCGTGATTTTTCCTAAAGAAGAATTGGAGATTTTGGATTATAATCGTGTTGTGAATGTTCCAATCGAAGCAGATTTCTTTGAGCGTTTAGAAAAGAATTTCACTGTCAAAAAAACCGACACAGGTAAACCCACTCACTCAAAAACGTTCGGTATGTATATAGATAAACAGTGGTATGCGCTGACTGCAAAAAAAGCCATTTTATCTGAAGATCCAGTCGCTGGCTTAGATGTTTCTTTACTGCAAAACTATGTATTCGCCGATATTTTTGATATTCAAGATGTCCGCACCGATAAACGCATCGATTTTGTTGGAGGAATACGCGGGATGACAGAATTAGAGCAGTTAGTAGATAGTGGACAATGGTCAGCAGCATTCGCTATTTATCCGACAACAATGGATGATTTATTGACTGTTGCAGATGCTGGTAAAATCATGCCGCCAAAATCAACTTGGTTTGAACCAAAATTATTAAGCGGATTATTTGTACATGATTTAGAGACAAATGACGCATAAAGCTGTAAAATAGAAGAATAAAATCTAAGCTTGGACAAAAGCCAAATTTTTGTCCAAGCTTTCTTGCAAATAAACGGAAACGGCTATGTAGAAGCTAAACACTCCTATATACGCCTCTAATAAGCGAGGTCAACCATGCGAAAACAATTAAAAGAAGCAAAAAGAATCGTCATCAAAGTTGGGACTAGCTCCTTGATCTATCCCAATGGAAATATCAATCTAAGCGCCATCGATCAATTAGCATTTACTTTATCCGATTTACGCAACCAAGGTAAAGAAATCATCTTAGTGTCTTCTGGTGCGATCGGTGTTGGTTTAAATAAGTTAAACATGGATAAACGACCTCCGACTATTCCAGAACAACAAGCAGTGGCGGCAGTCGGGCAAGCGGAATTGATGAATATTTACAATCAACGCTTTTTGGCTTATAGCCAGCAAATTGCTCAATTATTATTGACTAGGGACGTGATCGAATATCCCGAAAGCCGTAAAAACGTAACAAATACGATGGAGCAATTACTACAGATGGGCATTATTCCGGTCATCAATGAAAATGATACGGTCGCAATTGACGAATTGGATCACCTGACAAAATTCGGTGACAACGATCAATTATCAGCGATCGTGACCCAACTGATCCAAGCAGATGCTCTGATCATGTTATCTGATATCGACGGTTTTTTCTCAGCCAATCCGAATACTGATAAGGATGCCACACTCTTTTCTGAAATCAATGAAATCAACGACGAGCTTTTACAAGTAGCTGGGGGCAAAGGCAGTCGCTTTGGAACTGGAGGCATGTACAGCAAATTAAAAGCAGCAGAACGTGTATTAGAACATAATGGCGCTATGATTTTAGCAAATGGACAGCAACCAAAGATTATTTTTGATATTTTAAACGGTGAAATGGTCGGTACATTATTTATTTGAACTGGAGGGATATCCGATGACTGATTTAGTACAATTAGGCAAACAAGCCAAAGAAACAGCTTATCAATTAGGTTTAATGGATACAAAAACCAAAAATGATTTATTAGTGCACATGGCGATCGAACTAGAAAAAAATACGACCAAAATCTTATTAGAGAACCAAAAAGATTTAGCCGCAGCTAAAGAAAACGGCATTACTGAAACGATGCTAGATCGCTTACGCTTAACAGACGAGCGGATCAAAGATATGGCTGAAGGTATCCGCCAAGTCGCAACTTTACCTGATCCAATCGGTGAAGTCGATAAGATGTGGAAAAATGAAGATGGCTTGATGATAGGTAAACAACGTGTTCCCCTAGGTGTGATCGGTATCATCTATGAATCTCGCCCGAATGTCACAACAGATGCCGCTAGTCTTTGCTTTAAAACAGGTAATGCTGTGATTTTACGTGGAGGAAAAGAAGCATTTTATTCAAATCAAATCTTGGTAACTGTTTTACAACAAGCGTTAGAACAAAAGGGCGCTTCTCCTTTTGCTATCCAATTCGTTGACGATACATCTAGAGAAACTGTGCAACAGTTGATGAAATTAAATACATATCTAGATGTTTTGATTCCTCGAGGCGGCGCTAATTTGATCAAAACGGTTCTAACAACTGCAACTGTTCCAGTAATCGAAACAGGAACTGGTAATTGCCATGTCTATATTGATAAAGATGCCCAATTAGAAATGGCAAAAAACATCATCGTCAACGCCAAATGCCAACGTCCTTCTGTTTGTAATTCTGCTGAAACGCTATTGATCCACCAAGAAGTGGCAGCCGACTTTCTTCCTGTCATCGAAAAAGCATTGGATGAATACAATGTAGAATTACGTGCTGATAAACGAGCACGTGCGATTTTTCAACAATCGATCCCAGCAACAGAAGAAGATTGGGAAACGGAATTTAATGACTATATTTTAGCTGTTAAAGTGGTTGATTCTCTAGAAGAAGCCATTCAACATATCAATTACTATAATACGAAACATTCTGAAAGTATTATCAGTGATAATTACTTTGCCACGCAACAATTTTTACAACAAGTAGATGCAGCTGCTGTCTATGCCAATGCTTCTACACGTTTCACAGATGGTTTTGCTTTTGGTTTTGGAGCAGAAATTGGTATCAGTACGCAAAAATTACATGCACGTGGACCGATGGGCTTAGAGGAATTGACTTCTACGAAATATATTGTTTACGGTGATGGACAATATCGAAAATAGAAAAAAACGTAACTCTCTTTTCACTATGCTGAAAAAGAGTTACGTTTTTTTCTAATCTTATATTTTTCTTTTTCTAAACCAAATAAACACAATACCAATAATTAAGGTGCCACAACACAAAATACTTACACACACAGTGAAAGAAGAGTGTTTCACCTGTGCTACTTCCTTTTCTAGATCACTCTCTCCAGTTTGATTCTTCGTAATGGAAATAGGTACTTTCCATAGCCATTTTCTGTTTGAAGCTGGAAATTGTGCAGTCACTTCTACTTCGTACTGACCATCATCAAGTTCTGGACCTTCGTCCTCCGTCCACGTAAGAGGAAAATAAAAATTAGAGTTTGGTGCCATTTTAAGCTCTGTTTTTTTGCTTACATGGGATAAATAATGTCCAGAATTATCCAATACTTTTGCCTCTATTTCTAGATTCCTAATAAAAACTGCCGAAGTGTTTTGTATATTTATTTCCAATCCATTTATCCCTTCAATACGGGACGAAATTATTTTGTCTTCGTTTAGTGAAAGTGTCGGAGTTACTTGTTTTAAATCCTCTTCATTTCGCACCTGCACACCTAAAGAATATACAAATTTATTGCCAATAGTAGCTGCAGTATATTGCTCTTTTGGTGTATCTTTTTCAAAAATATAAATTCCCCCGGCAATTATTCCTTTATATTCTTTTGGAGGCATTTTAATTTGAACATCTATTATAACAGATGACTTTTTAGGAATTGTTACTTGTTCTGGTGCTTTACTTATTTCGGAAAAAGGATACGTCAGGGTACTGTCTCTTTCTTTTGACTTCTGACTATAATCTACTAGGCCGTTATCGTTTGTTACTGCGTCATTATTTTGTACATCTACAGTTATCTCTCTATCCGTAATATTTGATAATTTGATCCTTATATTTTCTTCCTCACCTGGCTTTAAAAGCAAATCAAAATAGGTTTTCGTTTTGTCGATTTGGTTGTCTGGAATGATTGCTTCGACTTCTATAGGGGGTGACACTGTTGCATTAGACAATTCTGCATTGTACACACCCAGAGGTTTAAACAAGAAAAGTAGTAACACAAACGCAATAATGTGAAAAAGTAGCCTATTAAAAATTTTATTCATATCGTCTCCTACTAGTTAAGTGTTTCTTCGTTTTATACGAATTCAATAGTTGTTATTATGGACCATTTTCAATTTGCCATACTATCATTCCTGCATAGGTTCCCTCTTTTTTTACAGACTTTCTTGGAATCAATAACATGATTTTATCTGTAAGTTTCTCACTTGAAGCTTTTCCTAGTGTGTAATCATAATTCATTTGTGTGATATCCGTATTATCTTTGACATCGATAATTGTTGAAAAATCTCTTGAATTAATCTCTTTATCTGAATAAAGTTTGACAGAGCTTCCTCCAATAACCATGTCCGAGCTATTTATATTGTAAAGATCACTTTCTAATTTAGCTTTGATAGAAAAATCCCCATGTCCCTTTCCGCGGCTGTCATAGACACTCATAACAACATCTTCATCTGAATTGAGTAGAATTTGCTGCATCCTATCTTTTCCTACAATACCATCTTGAAAGTTGAAATCGGTTGGAATACTTGCTATTCTTAAAAAACCACTAAATATAACGTACACATCTTTGGTATCTTTATCTCCAGTAGACAGTTTTTCCAGATCTTTTTGATTACTTAAAGCATAATCTTTCTTTCCATCTTTTTCGTTTTCAACTGCTCGGATAATTGTAGCGATTTCTGGATTTTCTATTAAGTTTACTGTTGTATTTTTCTTCACTTCAATCGTTTTTGCCGAATGTACTTCCGTTTTGTCTTTGTCATCTTTTTGGAAATGAATCGTTAGTTTTTGTTTCGCAGCTTCAACTATCATTACAGGCACTTCTATCTTTGCTGTTTTATATGCATTTCTTATCGTTACAGACGCAGTTTGTTCACCTAAAATTTCAGTATTCAGGTTTTCAATACTAATTGCTTCGACTTTCCCACCATAGCCGTCTTTCATATTTTTGACGAAGTCACTCGGATTTAAGGAACTTAACGATGTTCCTTGAGTGATTGTTTGTGGGACTGGATCGGCAGTCGGTCTCTCACGTTCTACTATGTCATATTTAAATACAACAGGATTAGTTTTATATGCTGAATCAGCTCTACCAAAAAACTCAAGATAGTACGATCCTTCTTCCTGATTACTCGTATCTATTGTTGCAGAAAAGTCCTTCGTACCATTTTGATCTATAGCGATTTTCTCTTTCAGTAATTTAGGCTCTTCAGCATTTAATTTAGAATATAAATCAAAGCTTTCAAAGCCATTACCTTCAAAAGAGCCTGTCAGCGTCAGCGTTTCCCCTTTGTAATGAGCAGAACCTTCTCCTGAGTCTTTTCCTTTTAAAGTAACATTTTTGAGTGTAGGAATCGGTAAGTTCCCGATCTTTTCAAATATCCACTCATTTCTAGAACTACCTTCTTCCAGAGCTATGACTCTATTTCCTGCTTCTCCGTCCTCGTCAGCTTCTATTGCAAAAGGGAATTTAGGTTTCTTATTAGAATATATAATCCCCTTCATATTCCCGTCGACTTCTCCAGTCTTCTTAAAATAAAACAATCTATTAAAAACGTAATTTTTATCATAAGATATGTTATTCAATACCGTTCGTAAACTACTCATTTCTGAATTTTGCGGTACTAAAACATCAAGAATTAAATTTTTATTCGTAGCGTTTGAAATCACATATGCGTTATCATTAGGTTTGTACTGTATATACCATAGTTGATTTTTTCCATCATTATCAAAATAAACAATGATGTTTCTATCAGCTCCAGTACCGCCTTGTATGTCCCATATCTTATTTTTCACTGATTTATCCGTACTTGTTGTTCGGATTTTGTATATTCCATTCATTGTGTCTAACTTAAATTTTTGAGAGTCCTTATTTTCATAAGGCTCTAAAGTAATAAATTTATTATTCTTCGGCTGGTCAATTGTATAGCACATATCATTTTTTCTATTGACAATCTTAAAATACCCTGATTCTACTTGTTCTATATCCCAAATATAGTTATCCTCAAATTTCGTATAACTATTGATGGGGTCTTTTTGCACATATCCTTTTATTTTGTTACTATTCGCCTCACTTGCCAAAACTTTCTGTGGATCCTTTCCTGCATAGATAATATAACCGGCTTTTTCTGGTCTATATTGATACCCTAACAACTGATTCCCTCGGCCATGCTGACTATAGGCGATCAAATAGTCTTTGTCGCTATCTGTTGCATTAGAAATATCTACAGCGAATGTTTCTCCACTTTTTGGGTACGCAACATATAAATTATCATAAAGCGATTGTTCGGCGGATGCTAAACGCGGCTTCATTACAATTAAAATCAGTAATAGTGCTATTCCTTTAAAAAATAGTCGTGCTCTTTTTTTTACCATCCCATACATCCCCTATTCAATTTCTTTACTTATAAAAAATCCTTCAACGAATTAATCATTCGTACTTTTACATATACTCATCCATAAACAACTTATAACAATAACTCTCTACCCAACCTAAACCCGAATTTTCTATTCTTTTTATTTGTATATTTTTAAATTATTCGATATTATGGTTGTAAATCATCCAACGTCCAAGTGATGTACCCTGTAAATGACTCTCCTGCAGCTTCATCTGCTTTAGAATCTGTGACAACTAACTTTGTATTTGAGATTTTTGTTGCAACGCCGCCTTTGATATCATTAGCTTCTGCTTTTGTTAAAATCGCTTGACCTGTTGCAGCTCCTGCTTCCAGTGTCACAACATTTGTTTGACCATCACCAAGTGTGATACCAGCTTCAGCATCTAATTCACCTAGAGCTGTAGTTGGTTTAGCAGGAATAAAATCATTGTCTTTTCCAATTTCTGTGCCAATTGTATAAGATTGTGTAGCGCCAACGTTGAAGACTAATTTAGAGGCTAATTCTTTTTCACCATCTGTTGATACCAGTTTTGACATGTTCGCTTTTAACGACCATGGTGTTGACACAACTTCTCTATCATCATTTACGATTAAATATTGGTCTTCTTCAATAACGTTATTAAATGTTGCGATATTTCCAATCGCTTTTTGTTCACCGAACTGAAAGCTTGATGGTTTCCAAACAAGAGATAAGTTATTTTTAAATGGTGTGTTCTCCCCAGGAACAGTTGCTTCTTCCGATTTAAAACTTACACCTACGTCTGTTTTGTCTTCAAACGATTTTGCATCCGCTGAAGTTGCAAACATCATCAATGCTGCTGATGAGAATAAAGTAATCATTACTGCTTTTTTCATTATAATTTACCATCCTTTTATAGTTCAGATATAGGTTGGCGACAGTTATTGTTATAAGTTGTTTATTCTAAGTTTTGTTTGTTATTGCAATAGTTCTATTTGATCTCTTAGCATAATAAAGAGGTACGTGATTAGTCCTAGGCATGATAATGTAATGCCCAGCAATCCAAAGTTAAGAATAAGTGTTTGCTTTTTTTTTCTTAATTTTTTTACTAAAAAGAAATCTCTAGATAACGTAATTAGAAAAAATAGTAATGACAGAGTAGCAATCCCTCCTAATATAATCATCCATACGTAATCAATCACTTATTTCACCTGCTCTCATGTGGAATTTAGTATAATATTTTTTCAAACTAACTAGACCAATCAAGATAATCAGGACAAAAGTTCCTGTACACGTCCAAATAACTGAGGTAATCAAATCACCTGTGGAAGGTAACTTCCCTTTAGGTTTTATCGTATCTCCTAATATTTCTGTATTGGTGTTTGGTAAAGAATTTTGCGTCGCTGGCGGTGCTAATACTGAACTCTCATCTTTTAAAAAATTGATTGTTAATTCTGATTTATCCTCCTGACTGCCTGCTTCAACTCTTACTGTGTGTAATGTACTTCCCATACCAACGAGAACAAACAACAAAAAAATAAGTTTCTTCATTTTATTTTCCTTCTCTCTTCTTTTTTCTTTTTTTCTTTTTACGTCTTCTTTTCCACTCCGTATTCATATTTTTTCTTCTAATTAATATTAAAACCATAAGTATTCCCATTAAAATAAAACAAAAAATAGCGCAAACTTTTATCCATGTCGGTGTGATAATTTTAAAGCTACTTTCATCATTCATTTTTTTTGCATTGGATTTACTTACTGTAAATTCTTTTTCAAATTTCCAATTATTGTAATCATTCTTCCCATTTACTGTAATCGTGTATGTTCCAGCTTTAACTTTGCCTGTACCCCAATCTATTTCAAAATCAAACTTACTATTCGGAGCCAACATGTAATTGTCTACTGTTTTTTTCTTTAGAACCGTTTGACTTCCTTTTTCTTTCACTTCAGCTTTTAGCTCTAGATTAGCAAGTATTTTAGGTTCTGGATTTTGAAACGTTGTTAGGATCATTTTTTTGCCGCGTCTTAAGGTTGATTTTGCTTCTAACAAGTTTAACGTTTTAGAATCTTTATAGTCATCTCCACTTTCTGACGTAATCAATCCAATTCTATAAGCAAATTTACTAGCTACAGTTTCTTTACTTTCTGAATCATCTATTTCAAAATTCAATGCCCCCATTTTTACCCCACTGTAACTTTCCTTTGGTGGCGTAAGTATAAAGCTTGCCTCTTTTTCTTCATAATTTTCAACAGATATACTCGGTGTTTCTACTTTTACAATAGAAGTAATTGGTTGAACCAGTGTTGAATCCAGCTTTTTCTTATCATCTGTATATTCAATTGTTCCATTTTCTCCAGTAAAAGCATCTGTTGTATATAGTTTTAATTTGATTGGCTCTTTTTGAGTACTTTTGACTTTTACTTTCAATATTTGTTCTTCCCCAGGCGTGGTTTGAGTATGAAAATAACTTTTTTCTGGGTCGATCTGCTTTCCATTCAACACAGCGGATACTGTATAGCCTAAATTGGATGATTCTTTGGCTTCTACCTTATTACTAGGAAGTAGAAATAAAGCTAGACATATAATTAAACCTATATATAAATAATTTCTGTTTTTCATCTACGTATTAATCGCTCCTTAAGATTTAACTGAGAATAAAGTGAGGTAAAATCGTTCCATTTTTATTGTTTAAATGGATAGGTTGAGTGACTATTTTTCATGAGATTCGATATAAATATCTGCATAATATTTTTTGTCATCATTTAAATAAATTTCTTCTGTAACTGTTAGCCCTTCCTTTTTTTGGAATTGTTCTAGGACTTTTTCTATTTGTATAGATGCATCTTTCTCTGTCTCAAACGGCCCTTTTGTTTCAATAATATCTCCTTCTTCATAGTGAAGTTGATTCGACTTGGTGCTGGCAAAAAAAATATAAAATAAACTTGCTGCTAGGATAAAAATGATGCTAAATATTGGCCAGCATATATTCAGTGTCAATACGGACACACAGAGTATATAAAACGCAAATAATAATAATGGCTTACGCTGATTTTTTTTTCTGTAGTGTAGATAGAATGAGTACGAAAAAAAGAATGTGGCTGATATCAAAAGAAAGCTTATTATAAAATAACCAAGTAGTTGGCTCCAATTATCATTAAAAAAGGTGAATAGATTAAGGAAAGCGGATTGTTGCTTATTGATGTAGAAGTACTCTTCATTATAAAAAGAATAATACTGACTTAAATAGAGTATCCATAGTAGTAAAAGTATTCCTTGTACAAAATAGAAATACATCAAGATATTCTTTTTTATTGCACCTTCTTTATTCATTATCTCAATCCTTTATTTATATATTTATTTTGAAAAATTTGCCTACGTTATCTTCACATCTATTCCCTAAAGAAAAAGTGCATACCCAATTGAGCGAATGGTCTTCAAGTAACGCGGCTTGGTGTTGTTTTTTTCTATTTTATTCCGTATACGAAAAACTAGATTTGCTAATCTATATTGGTGACTTTCGGTCGTTTCTGACCATAGAAGCAAGCACAGCTCATCATATGTCCCTCTTCCTCCTGTCCTACTTTTCAAATAATTGATTAATTTGAATTCTAACGGTGTTAGCGAAATCTCTGGTTCATTATCTATACTTACAGATAAATTTTGTTCATTTAACTGAAAACCATTTTGCATACTCGGTAATTTGTTTTTTTGATTTTTTCGAACTTGGAGCAAATTAGATAGAATCACTTCAAACTCTTCAGGATTTACTTGTGCATCAAAAACAATTGTTGCACCTAACTGCAAGTATATCAATCGCTCAACAGAGCTACTTTCTTTCAACAACACGAATACAAAAGGAATCTCACCACTTTTAATAATACAAAGTAATTCACAAATTTCGCTAATTAAGTCTTTCTTTACTTGGTCTGTATAATCAAAAATGATTACATCTAGGACTGACTTCGCTACTAATTCTTCTTTGTTTAACAAAAAAAAGTTGTACTCGCTTTGCTTGAGAGCATCTATATATAGTGTCTGTTTTCTAGGAGGATAAACCCCAATCTTTACCATTGCATTCGTCCTTCTTTCAACCATTATTTATTTTTGATATACTAAATAGAGAGAGCACTTATCTCCAATTTTCTCAGAATTACCCCTTCTGAGAAAACACTTTTTTATGTACTACTGTGCAACACTTTCTATATTAGTTGACGCTGTTTTTGACGCTTTAAAAATCAGTTTCATCCTCTAGGTCCAGCTGGGCATCAATAATTGACATGGCATTTTCTCTTGTTTTCCATAAAGAATTAGTATAAGTATCTAACGTTAATTTAATTGATTGATGACCCAACAAACTACTCAATGTAGCAACATCGATTCCGTTCTCGATGCAACGTGTTGCAAACGTATGCCTCAATGAATGGAAATGAATGGGGGCTATTTCAGCTTGTGATACTATTTTTTTAAACCAGTAATTAATCAGTCTTGGTTCTGCAAATGACTTTTTGTAATTGACGACATACTCACTTATTGATTCTTCTTTTCTACTAATCAAATAAGCTAATAAGTTTTTCGCAATAGGTATTTTCCGTATAGAATTTTGAGATTTTGGAGAATCAAAAATAATTTCTGTTTTTTTCGCTTTTCCACTGACGGATATACGCTGAACCGTTCGAACGATTTGTATTGTTTGGTTTTCTAAATCAATATCTGCCCAAGTTAAGCCGCTAATTTCTCCGATTCTAAGCCCCGTATACAAAGCAATGATGACTGGGAAACCTTGATCATTTTGCAAAGCGACTTGCTCCAATTTTCTTTGATCCTCTAATGACAGTATCGCGATATCCTTCTTTCGAATGGTGGGCAAGCTAATCCCATTACATGGATTTTCTAAAATAGCATTCTCAAAAAGCGCTCTATTCATCGCACTTTTTAAAATCGTTAGTACGTTATGAATAGTCGCCACACTTAAGCCTTTGTCTGCTAAATAAATTAATAAATCTGATATGTCATTTTTTCTTATATGAGCTAGTTTTTTCTTCCCAAGATATGGTAATACATGCTTTTTCATTTTTGTCTGATAAGATGCATGAGTAGATTGCTTGATTGTGCGAATAATTAAATGGTTTAACCAATAATCCGTCCATTCTTCTAGAGTCCCTTGGAAAATAGAAGTATCCTGCATCGGCAGAATATACTCTGCTTTTAACTTCTCTAACTCACGCTTTACTTCCCGATATTTATAACCGTAAATATATCCGTAAACAAGTCTTCCTTGTTCATTTCTATTTTTTCTATAGCGCCCTTCCCAGCGTCCATCTTTTCTTTTGTAAATATTTTCACCTTTTCTAGCCATAATAATGATCCTCCTCAATTTTGACGTTAAATTTGACGGCTAAAAAAAAAAAATTAATTTATTTATATGTTTTTCATCGTGATAAACACATGTAAAGATGAAAAAAATAAAAAAATTTTTTCATTTTTTATAGACTTTTCACATTTTTTATATTAAACTTTATTCAAATGATCATTTTTTATAAAAAATATGAGTGATTTCGGAATTTTTTCATTCTCAGAAGGGGTAATTCTGAGAAAACCACTATATGCTATACCTTCTTAAAATAAGTTTATAAAACGTTATAATCTAGTCAATATAATTAACGGGTCTGATATATATATCAGACCCGTTAATTACTTTAATGAACTCTAAATCTGTAAAAACTAATAAGATGTAAAATGATAGTAAGGTGAATATTTTCATTTAGGACTTATCAATAGGATCAATACTTGTCATTTAACTTCTTAGGTTTAAATGAGTTCCTACTTTTGACTAGCATCATTACATGCTATTTTGTCTTTTCTTACGAAGATAAAATAATGTGCTCAATACTAAAAGAATTACTCCTAAAATCGTACCTCCAATTGAATAAATGTAACCTGTTTTAGGTAGAATTCCCGATTTATTTTCTGGTTGATCAGGCGTTTCAGGTGTAGGCACTTCAACAAATTTAACCGTTTGATCTAAATCATCAATGTCTTCGTGCGTTATAACTGTCTGGCCATTACGAGATAGTACTTCATAAATTACTACCTCTTTTCCTTCCAGTTCACGCGCATCTAAATCAAAGAGTACTTCCACTACTTCCGTTGAGTCTTTGGATGTAAATGTAGTTTTTCCATGCACTTCCTTACCATTTACGAGAAGAGGTTGTCCTGTTGATTTATCCATCAATGTACCATCCATTGTATATTCTTTACCCGGAATTAAATCTGAACAATCAATAGTATCAACAAGGTGATTTCTTTTCTCTGGCATAATATCTTTATTCCCTGCTTGGTCGGCAGCCAATGATTTCATCTTAGGTATCAAGAATTTCACGGTTTGCGATGGGTCATTAAGATCTGCATGGGTAGCAACTTCACGACCATCCGCATATAGGGTTTCAAAAGCTACGACTTCTTTTCCTGCTAAATCTTTGGCTTTGAAGGTAAAGAGAACTTCGACTTCACCCGTTGCTTTTTCGGCAGTAAATGTTGTTTCGGCTTCGACTTTTTCACCATCAATCAATAGCGGTTCTTTTGTTTCTTTGTCCATTAGAATTCCTTTAACTGTGTATTCACGGCCTGGTGTTAAGTTCTCATAATAAACCGTGTCAACTAAGGTAATTTCTTCTTCTGGACTTGGTGTTTGTGTTTCTGTTTCTTGATCTTTTAATTCTGTTTTGATTTCTGGTACTTTGATCGATATCGTTTGACCTTTGTCTTTGATATCTTCATGGTTTACCACTTCATGCCCTTTGCGGATTAGTTTTTCAAAGACAACAAGCTCTTGTCCATATAAATCACTGGCATCAAAGGTGAATAAGACTTCCACTGTACCGTCTGCTTTTTCTGGTGTGAAGATTGTTTCACCTAGTACTTCCTCATCTTTTACAATCAGAGGTTCTCCTGTGGCCTTATCCATCATTTTCCCTTTAAGAGTGTATTCTTTTCCAGGGATTAAATCTTTATACGTCACCACATCGACGACGGTTAAATCTCTATCACCATTTAATTCTTTGTCCCCATTTTTACCTGTTGCACTGGTTCCAATTTTGGGTGTTAAGAATTTCACCGTTTGCGATGGATCATCAATATCCGCATGAGTCGTTAGTTCACGACCATCCGCATATAGGTTTTCAAAAGCTACGACTTCTTTTCCTGCTAAATCTTTGGCTTTGAAGGTAAAGAGAACTTCGACTTCACCCGTTGCTTTTTCGGCAGTAAATGTTGTTTCGGCTTCGACTTTTTCACCATCAATCAATAGCGGTTCTTTTGTTTCTTTGTCCATTAGAATTCCTTTAACTGTGTATTCACGGCCTGGTGTTAAGTTCTCATAATAAACCGTGTCAACTAAGGTAATTTCTTCTTCTGGACTTGGTGTTTGTGTTTCTGTTTCTTGATCTTTTAATTCTGTTTTGATTTCTGGTACTTTGATCGATATCGTTTGACCTTTGTCTTTGATATCTTCATGGTTTACCACTTCATGCCCGTTGCGGATTAGTTTTTCAAAGACTACTAATTCCTGTCCATATAAATCACTGGCATCAAAGGTGATTAAGACTTCCACTGTACCATTAGCTTTTTCTGGTGTGAAGGTTGTTTCGCCAAGTACCTCTTTCTCTTTAACAATCAGAGGTTTACCTGTGGCTTTATCCATCATTTTCCCTTTAAGAGTGTATTCTTTTCCAGGGATTAAATCTTTATACGTCACCACATCGACGACGGTTAAATCTCTATCACCATTTAATTCTTTGTCCCCATTTTTACCTGTTGCACTGGTTCCAATTTCTGGTGTTAAGAATTTCACCGTTTGTGATGGATCATCAATATCCGCATGAGTCGTTAGTTCACGACCATCCGCATATAGGTTTTCAAAAGCTACGACTTCTTTTCCTGCTAAACCTTTGGCTTTGAAGGTAAAGAGAACTTCAACTTCACCTGTTGATTTTTCAGCAGTAAATGTTGTTTCGGCTTCAACTTTTTCACCATCGATCAATAGCGGTTCTTTTGTTTCTTTGTCCATTAGAATTCCTTTAACTGTGTATTCACGGCCTGGTGTTAAGTTCTCATAATAAACCGTGTCAACTAAGGTAATTTCTTCTTCTGGACTTGGTGTTTGTGTTGCTGTTTCTTGATCTTTTAATTCTGTTTTGATTTCTGGTACTTTGATTGATATCGTTTGACCTTTGTCTTTGATATCTTCATGGTTTACCACTTCATGCCCTTTGCGGATTAGTTTTTCAAAGACTACTAATTCCTGTCCATATAAATCACTGGCATCAAAGGTGAATAAGACTTCCACTGTACCATTAGCTTTTTCTGGTGTGAAGGTTGTTTCGCCAAGTACCTCTTTCTCTTTAACAATCAGAGGTTTACCTGTGGCTTTATCCATCATTTTCCCTTTAAGAGTGTATTCTTTTCCAGGGATTAAATCTTTATACGTCACCACATCAACGACGGTTAAATCTCTATCACCATTTAATTCTTTGTCCCCATTTTTACCTGTTGCACTGGTTCCAATTTTGGGTGTCAAGAATTTCACGGTTTGTGAAGGGTCGTTTATATCTGTATGAGTCGTTAGTTCACGACCATCCGCATATAAGTTCTCAAAAGCTACGACTTCTTTTCCAGCCAAATCTTTGGCTTTGAAGGTAAACAGTACATCGACAGTTCCTGTTGCTTTTTCAGCAATAAATGTTGTTTCAGCTTCAACTTTTTTACCATCGATCAATAGTGGCTCTTTTGTTTCTTTATCCATTAGGATACCTTTAACAGTATATTCACGGCCAGGCGTTAAGTTTTCGTAACGAACCGTGTCAACTAAGGTGATTTCTTCTTCTGGACTTGGTGTTTGTGTTTCTGTTTCTTGATCTTTTAATTCTGTTTTGATTTCTGGTACTTTGATTGATATCGTTTGACCTTCATCATTGATATCTTCATGGTTTACTACTTCATGCCCGTTGCGGATTAGTTTTTCAAAGACAACAAGCTCTTGTCCATATAAATCACTAGCATCAAAGGTGATTAAGACTTCCACTGTACCATTAGCTTTTTCTGGTGTGAAGGTTGTTTCGCCAAGTACTTCTTTCTCTTTAACAATCAGAGGTTTACCTGTGGCTTTATCCATCATTTTCCCTTTAAGAGTGTATTCTTTTCCAGGGATTAAATCTTTATACGTCACCACATCAACGACGGTTAAATCTCTATCACCATTTAATTCTTTGTCCCCATTTTTACCTGTTGCACTGGTTCCAATTTTGGGTGTCAAGAATTTCACGGTTTGTGAAGGGTCGTTTATATCTGTATGAGTTGTTAGTTCACGACCATCCGCATATAGGTTTTCAAAAGCTACGACTTCTTTTCCAGCCAAATCTTTGGCTTTGAAGGTAAATAGTACATCAACAGTTCCTGTTGCTTTTTCAGCAATAAATGTTGTTTCAGCTTCAACTTTTTTACCATCGATCAATAGTGGCTCTTTTGTTTCTTTATCCATTAGGATACCTTTAACAGTGTATTCCTGACCTGGTACTAAGTGCTCGTAATGTACCGTGTCTGCTAAGGTAATTTCTTCTTCAGGACTGGGTGTTTGCGTTTGTGTTTCTTTATCGGTAAGTGTTGTCCCGATTTTAGGATCGACTACTTCAATTGTTTGATCTTTGTCTTTAATATCGCGATGTTCTGCAATGACTAAATCTTTTAACTTAAGTGTCTCAAAAACAACAATGTCTTTTCCTTTAAGATCTGAAACGTCAATTTTAAACTCTATTTCGATATTTCCATTTGTAGCTTCTGGACGAAATTGTTTCGTAGCAGTCACTGTTTCACCATTAACAAGTAATGGTTCATTTGTTGCCTTATCCATCAAAATACCTTCGATATCATATGTTTGTGTTTTATCAAGATTGGTATAAAGGACTTTATCAATAATTGTAATTGGTCCAGGCAATACTTGACCCAATCCAGATTCTTTCCCTCTGGCTACAGTTCCAATAGAAGGTTCTACAAAGGAAACGGTTTGTGTTTTACTATTAATATCTGTGTGTTCAGCAATTGTTTTACCCGTTTCGTCTGTCAAAACTTCATAAACAACGGTACTTTGACCTTTTAAATTACTTGCATTAAAGTCATCTAATTTGACGGTAACTGAGCCACTTGATTTCTCAGGTGTAAATGTCATTTTTCCTTGTGTTAGTTCTGTTTTGCCTGTTGCTTTGTCTACTAATTTAGCGGATAATGTATATTTTTCACCTGGATTTAAATTTGTATAGTCTACTTTATCGCTGATGCTTACCACTTCATGTGGGTGTAGACCTTCTTGCTCACCAGAACTTGTTTCAAACGCTGCAGTTTCAAGTGCTGGTGAAACAAATTTGATTGTTTGATCCGCATCGTTAATATCAACGTGCGTCGCAACAACTTTATTCGTTGAAAGATCAATCAATTTCTCAAAAACAGTGACTTGTTGTCCTTGTAGGTCTCTTGCATCAAATGCAGCTAAATCAACTGTTTCTTCACCATCTTCTTTCGTTACAGTAAATTCTTTGGACCCAGTTGTCAGGACTTTCTCATCTTTCGTCACTAACTCAGCTTCTAAACGGTATTTTTGACCTGGCGTTAATTCTTTATATTGCACACGGTCACTTATTTTCACTGCTTGTCCTGGATAAAGCTCTTTGTTATTTGTTGCTGTTTCAAAAGCGACTGTTTCAATCGCTGGCTTATAATCACGTTTATTCTCAACAGTCTCTAGTGTTAATGTTGTTGTATCACTTACGATTTCAAAATCAATTGGGTCACCATTAGTGATAAGGTAGCCTGTTGGCGCTTTTGTTTCTACAAAATAATAGTCTCCAAATGGTAACCCGTCTACTTTTACTTCTCCTGTACCTGGCTGACTTGTATAAACACCTAGCGCTTTAGCACGATTTAATGCTATGTCATTGCTAGTATTAAATCCTATATGTCCTCCATAATTCGGTGCAAGTGTTGGCGTTTGAAGAGTTGGTAAAACGAATCTTGCTTCGTTGGACTTTCCTTCATACAATGTGAATTCTGCACCAGGTAATACATTTTTCGTATCTACATCAATTTTTTTGAACGTCACGCCACCTTTTGGAATAGTAAATTCAACCGTTTGATCTTCATCATTTAAATCTTCATGTGTTGCTACAACTTTATTCGTTGAGAGGTCAATTAATTTTTCAAATACAACTACTTCTTGTCCTCGTAACGTACGTGCATCAAATGTGCTTAAGTCAACTTTCTCTTCGCCATCTGAATTTATCGCAGTAAAGTCTTTCTGACCGCTAGAGATTGTTGACACGCCATTTTTTGTTAGTAGCTTCGCTTCTAATCGGTAGCTTCTCCCTGGAGTCAGTTCTTCATAAGTGACACGATCGCTGATACGTACATTTTGCGATGGATATAGCAGTTGATTATCATTTGTGTTTGTCTCAAAAGCAAATGTTTCAATTTGCGGATTGTAATCACGATGATTTTCTTTTTTTAATTCAAGCATTGTATCCGAATCATTTATAGTGAAGTCAATCGGTGTGCTGTCTTTAATATAACCAGACGGTGCCACTGTTTCCACAAAATGATAGTCTCCGTAGGTTAAATCGTCTACTTGCAATTGACCCTCACGGTTTGTCGTATATGTTCCAATTTTTTCTCCAGGATTTGATGATTTTCCTCTAAATAAAGTAAACTTGGCATCAGCTAATGCTGTATTGGGATGATCATAATCTACTTTTTTAAGCTGTACGCTTCCTACTGGGTCCGGGATACGTGTGTTCTCTTTTTCTAGTTCAATGACTTCATCTGAATCATCAATATTGAAATTGATTGGAGTGGCATCTAATTCGTATCCTTCGGGCGCTTTTGTTTCTACAAAATGATAGTCTCCGTAGGTTAAGTTATCTACTCGGATTTGACCATCTCTATCCGTCTTGTAGGTGTCCACTTTCCCTTGTGGATTGCTTGATTTCCCTTTGTATAAGGTAAACTCTGCACCAGATAACGTTGTATTGTTATTTTCGCTATCTACTTTTTCTAATTCCACACTTCCTACTGGGTCTGGCGTGCGGGTATTTTCTTTTTCTACTTTGACAACTTTATCTGAATCACTGATGTTGAAATTGATTGGGGTTGCATCTAATTCATATCCTTCGGGCGCTTTTGTTTCTACAAAATGATAGTCTCCGTAGGTTAAGTTATCTACTCGGATTTGACCATCTCTATCCGTCTTGTAGGTGTCCACTTTCCCTTGCGAATTATTTGATTTTCCTCGGTATAAGGTAAACTCTGCACCAGATAACGTTGTATTGTTATTTTCGCTATCTACTTTTTCTAATTCCACACTTCCTACTGGGTCTGGCGTGCGGGTATTTTCTTTTTCTACTTTGACAACTTTATCTGAATCACTGATGTTGAAATTGATTGGGGTTGCATCTAATTCATATCCTTCGGGCGCTTTTGTTTCTACAAAATGATAGTCTCCGTAGGTTAAGTTATCTACTCGGATTTGACCATCTCTATCCGTCTTGTAGGTGTCCACTTTCCCTTGTGGATTGCTTGATTTCCCTTTGTATAAGGTAAACTCTGCACCAGATAACGTTGTATTGTTATTTTCGCTATCTACTTTTTCTAATTCCACACTTCCTACTGGGTCTGGCGTGCGGGTATTTTCTTTTTCTACTTTGACAACTTTATCTGAATCACTGATGTTGAAATTGATTGGGGTTGCATCTAATTCATATCCTTCGGGCGCTTTTGTTTCTACAAAATGATAGTCTCCGTAGGTTAAGTTATCTACTCGGATTTGACCATCTCTATCCGTCTTGTAGGTGTCCACTTTCCCTTGCGAATTATTTGATTTTCCTCGGTATAAGGTAAACTCTGCACCAGATAACGTTGTATTGTTATTTTCGCTATCTACTTTTTCTAATTCCACACTTCCTACTGGGTCTGGCGTGCGGGTATTTTCTTTTTCTACTTTGACAACTTTATCTGAATCACTGATGTTGAAATTGATTGGGGTTGCATCTAATTCGTATCCTTCGGGCGCTTTTGTTTCTACAAAATGATAGTCTCCGTAGGTTAAGTTATCTACTCGGATTTGACCATCTCTATCCGTCTTGTAGGTGTCTACTTTCCCTTGTGGATTGCTTGATTTCCCTTTGTATAAGGTAAACTCTGCACCAAATAACGTTGTATTGTTATTTTCGCTATCTACTTTTTCTAATTCCACACTTCCTACTGGGTCTTCTTCTCGTTCGTTTATAATGGGTATGCTAAGTTCTTGCATTCCTTTAGAATTGAGTACAAATTGATACGGCTCTTCTAAAAGATTATATCCTTCTGGCGCTTGCGTTTCTCGCAGTTCATAGGTACCAAACTTTAACTTGTCATAGCTAATACGACCATTGGTATCAGATTTGAGATCTGAAGCAATTTTCGTTTCATTGCCATTAGATGCAATTCGAAACAGATCAAATGCAGCTCCAGCTAGAGCATTACCGTCTGTATCTTGTTTTACTACTGTGAATCCAGCTTGCTCTCCTTCAGAACCAGCTGTACCACCTTCGACACGTATATTTTGTGAAGTTGATTTTTCATAATCGGTTCCCTCTATACTTGCTTTATTAAGAAAATCTACTTGTTCAGAATCAGTGATTCTGGTGCTATACCTTACCTGACGACCTGCACCATCGGTAATATCCGGTAGTGAACACTCAAATTTTCCAGTAGATTGATCATAAGATTCAACTTTCGCAATTCTACCCAGATCATTCCCCAACGTGATAGTTGCTTTCCATCCATATGCTTGCCTCACTATTATCGCTTCTCTATCTGCTTCCGTTAACTCTAAACCAGGTCCTAATTCATCATATACGCGTATATTGTGCATATCTTCGTAGAAATCTGGATAAACAGGATCAGAACTTTTTAATGGTGGGAAGAACGTAACTCTCCACTCTATAATTCCGTTACCTTTATAAAAGGCTTGTTTATGACTAGAATTTCCATATGGTGGCTTTGGGTTAGGATTACTTCCTCCACCAGAACCAGGTTTTTCTGGTTTAATCGGAATAATCGTTATACCACCTTCTGTTTCAAATTCAATATTTATTTCTTCACCAGGTTCTACGGAACTCGAAAAGGACACAAAGAATTCAAAATGACCGTTCACATTAGAATGCGTTTCTACATAATCTGTAAACGTTACAACATATTGTTGCCCGCCTTTTGTTGTTGCTGCACCTGTTGCAACCAAATTTCCATTACCATCTCGAAATTCAAGAGGGTCATTTTGAGCCGTTTGTAATTCTTTTGGAAGCTGTACTTCCATTTTATCCCCAGCCGTTACATCATCTTCATAAGCTGTTGGGATCGCAAATTCATATCTAACTTTAAAGCTTTTATCTGTAGGAATAGATGAAATACTGTTCCCATTGCCATCTGTCATTTTGACATTTGTGATAAATTGATTTCCCCAATTTTGATTGTTTGCGGCTTTCACCTCTTGTCCTATCATCAATCTTATTGGAAATTGTCCTACCAATATAATCACTAGTAGTAAATACGCAATCATTTTATTTTTTTTAGTCGTTATCTTCATTTTTTACCTCTTTCTATGTTTTACCAAATTAATATCCATCAATTTTCTTTTTCAAACCATAAAAAATAATTTTACCCTGCATTTACATCCCCAACACATATCCTTTCGTTCGAATCGTTTTCAAATATTCTGGGTTTATAGGATCTTTTTCAATCTTGTGACGTACAAGAAAAACTAGGTTCGCAATTCTATGACGACTGCTTCCCATGTCTTCTCCCCACAATACTTGGTAGATTTCCTCATACGTACTTCCTTGTTCTTTCTTTTGCATTAGAAGATCAAGTAGTTTGTACTCTAAAGGCGTTAGCAATACTTCTTTGTTACCTTCTAAAATGATAGACAACTTGTGTTTGTTCAAGCGAATCTCTTCTTTTTCTTTGACCTCTATTTCTAACTGCTTCTGATTTTCTTTTTTACAAAGTAAATTGGATACAATCAGAGAAAACTCATTCGGGTCCGTTTCTTGATCGAATACTAACGTTGCTCCGAATTCTAAGTAAATCAATCGCTCAATTTTCGTACTCTCTTTCAATAAAATAAATACAAAAGGGATCTGTCTATTTTGAATTGATCTAAGCAGTGCACAAATCTGCCCAATAGATTCTTCATTTTTTCCATCTGAAAAATCAAAAATAATCGCTTTAAAATTTAAAAATCGTTCTATTTCTATTTCGTTTACAAAAGAAAAAAAAGAAAAATATTTTTTTTCCAAACAATTTATATACGAAGAATCCGAATTTTCCGAAGAGTATACTCCTATGTTTATCATATATTTTCTCCTTTCAATTTTTTTCATTCTTAAATATACTCAAAACAATTGATAGACGAATATCATTGAAGCGATTTCATTTCACTTTACTGTGATTTATTTGTTTATTTTACTTTTTAAATATATTTATAAAAAAATAATTAGCTAATTATTTTTTAATTAGACATTTCAATTTTTTTGTTATAAGATGGCTCTTATAAAATTTTTAACTAAGAAAAGAAAAATATGCATAAAATTTCCCTCTTTCGTTACATACGCTTTATACTAAGAGGAAAGGGGCCTATTTCATCAATCAACCTGTTTGATTAGCAACTATTTTTTCTAAATATAAAAAGTTCGTATAGTTATTAGGGAGGAGCGTAATATGGATATTACAGTTCGTGTTTTTTTAATTGATGATGAATTTGCTTACAGAAAACAACTTCAAAATATCATTCAATCGTTCACATTCTCCCAAAATAATCTATCTTTACAGGTTATTGAAGTGGATGAACAAGATTCTTTTTATAGTACTCTTGATACTTTTTTAATCAACGATCATGATATTTTCATTATTGATATTGACCTAAAAACATATTACTCAGGTATTGATATCGCAAAGGAAATAAGAAAACAAAACGAAAATTGTTTTATTTTATTTGTAACTAATTTGGACAACAAAGGTATTGAAATTATCAACGAACAAATCAACCCTAAAACATACCTTGTAAAAGGACTAAATATGGACTCTCGCATCCTAGAAGAGGTCTTTCATACCATTAAGAATGAGATTCTTCATCGTATTCAAGACAAAGAAAGCTATGCTTCTTTTAAAAAATTTGGACAAATTATTTTTGTGAAATACCAAGAAATACTTTATATTAAGTCAATGCCAGGCATAAGAAACACCATTATCATTCATACAGAAAATTCTGAACAAATCGTTGAAGGAACAATTAGCTCCTTGAAAGAAACCATAGATTCTTTTTATCTATATACCGAGCTAAAATCTTATATCATTAATCTAAATCGCATTGTAACGTTAGATCGTGCGACAGGTTTAATTATTTTTGATGATAAAACTGAACTTGAAGTTGGAAAAAGAATTATTGATAAATTGAAAAAAGCGTTATAATTATGACAAGATAAGAGGTGAGTAACAATGAGCATATCTTTAGCATCTATTCTATTGGTAATCAATTATTTACAGATCTGTTGGTTCATAGGGTATAATAAATATTTCAATCTTCGTCAAATGACTCTTTTAACCATGTATCTTTTTTTTCAATTGATTGTCAGCCAACTATATGGCGGGATTCTTTCATTACTTTTATTTATCCCTTTTATGATCATTGAATTTAGTTTCATTGCTTACTTCTCGAAAAGTTGGGCTTTAGGTGTCCTCTATTCCTTTATCCAGAATACTTTACTGATTTTCTCTTGGTTACTCACTTGGGATATACTCAACATTTTAGCAATTAATCATTTCATTACGCTGGAACAACTTGAACACTATAAATTAGTGGCTTTATTATTACAACAGTTACTTCTCCTTTTTTTCATTTTCATAATAAAAAAAATTATAAGTAAGTATATTATTTTTAAAGCGGTCTCCCAGCTTCCTAAGAAATATGTCGTACAATCCATTTGTTGTTTTATATTGCTACTTTCATTGACTGTTGTGAGACAAGTCACTATTTTTGATTTAAAATTTTTTTATCTTATTTTTGTATCGTTAGCTTTTTCAGGAATATTTTGTTATATCGCCTACATAACCGGTCGTGTCTATCTGCAGAAAATTTTTCTTCTTTCTAAACAATTGAACCGAGAATCAGAAAAAATAATTTTGGCTAATGAATTTAGGCATGATTACCGAAATATACTTGGCAGTTTAAGTACTTATCTGGAACAAGGACAAGTGGATCAAGCCCGATCTTACCTTTTATCTATAACAGATTATTCTACCTCGTTTATTGAAGAAGACTATTATTCACAGATTTCTGCAATAAATATCACCCCTGTTCAAGGGATACTCATTAATTTTTTTGAAAATTGTTTGAAAAATGATATTTCTATTCGATTTTCTTTAAATGAAGCTATTTCGTACTTTGATTTAACGATCCATTTACTTGACTTCGTCCGTTGTCTCTCTATTCTATTAGACAATGCCTTTGAAGCGTCTCTTGGTACAAAAAATCCACTTATTCAAATAACAATTAAAAACAGTGCATCATCTCTTTACGTAGAGATTAAAAATACTTACGAAGGTAGAATTTCAGTTGAAAAAATTTTGAAGAATCACTTCACAACTAAAGACGGTCATCAAGGAAAAGGCCTACCAATCTTTATTAAATTATTAAAGCAATATCGAAGAACTTCTTATTCTTTTCATCGGGATGATCATTTTTTTATTGCAAGTTTTTCTATATCCAAAACCGATAACTAATTTTTTAATGTGACTTGGTTTTAAAAATAATAGGTACGATTTTCATTTCAAAATAAATATAATTCAAATTGGGGGAGTTTTTATGAAACGTGATGGTCACACGCACACAGAATTTTGTCCACATGGCAAAGTTGAAGATACGGAGCTACTGATTAAGCGCGCTATCCGTCTTGGCTTTAAGGAGTACAGCATCACAGAACATGCGCCTTTACCTAAAAGCATAGAATCTGCCACTGCAGGAAATCCCGACGCGTGGACAACTGCATCAATGGCTTTGAATGATGTGGATAACTATTTTAAAAAGATGAATGAGCTGCGGAAAAAGTATGCTTCTGACATCCTTATTCACATTGGTTTTGAACTGGATTATTTTTCAGAATTCGAAGGCTGGACACGGGATTTTTTAGCTGAATATGGTCCACAAACAGACGATGGAATTTTATCTGTTCATTTTCTTGAAGGGCAAGATGGATTACGAGGAATTGATTATTCTTTTGAAGAGTATAAAACAGGTGTCGTTGATTATTTAGGTAGCTTTGAGAAGGCTCAGAAACGTTATTATCAAAAAGTTTTAGCTTCTTTGGAAGCAGATTTAGGACCATGGAAACCGACACGTTTAGGCCATATTTCTTTGTGTCAAAAATTCGAACGCTACTTTGATGAATCAACTGATTATTCTTCTGAAAATTCAGCACTTGTCCACACCCTTTTGACACGTGTACAGCAGGAAAAATACAGCTTAGATTTAAATGCCGCGGGATTTTATAAACAAGGTTATCAACAGAGTTATCCACAGGTGTGGATAACTGAAAAAGCTAGTGCGTTAGGAATTCCTTTTGTTTATGGATCAGACGCCCATTCCATCACCGATGTGGGACAAGGATATGAAAAACTCGATAAATGGTTTTAAGAAATCCTAAGATTCGTGCGTTACGTTGTCAACGAATCTTAGGATTTTTTTCAATTTAGTGCTTCATACTGCGGTGTCTTAACCAAACTATAACTTCTTATCTGTCTATCATTGCTTGCTGTCTCGTCAAATTTAATCGCTTGAATCGTAAAATTATCATACATCTTAACGTACAATTGTTTTTTCCTTAAATCATAAACACACGTGTATTGTGTATATTGACGATCCTCCCCTTTAGGCTCGTCTAATTTGACTACACCTTTAACGATATCGGATGTGGATAATATGTGAAAGGCATTATTGATGATCTCCCGCTCTCCAACAGGATCACTAAATTTCAAGAGATAAGCCGCTCGAACAAAACGTGAAGTTGCAGTATAATCTCCAGGAATGCCACGTAACCCAGATCCTTTTCCAGCTGATAAAATAGTCTTTTCTTGAAATTGCGCCTCTTTTGCATTTACATCCGATATTCCTGTATAGTTTTCCAAATTTGTTAGATGCCAGTCAAATTTAGGACTGTTTGTCATCACACCAATGGGGTTCTCATATACAACAAATCCTAATTTTACTGAAGGTTCAACTACAATAGTACGGCCACTCACATCTGTAAACATAAAATGTTGCGGCAATCCAGGAGCCTTTCCATTTGTCGAAAGATCCGCAATCGCTACATCTAAAATCTTCTTTTCAACTTCTTTTGTATCTTTGCAATTGGCTAATACCCAAAAAACAAATTGCTCCGCCATCAATGGTAATTTTTTCGCTTTTTTTATTTCTTCGACCGTTGAATAGTAGTTGAATTCCGCAAAATATTGTGTAATTCCGCCAAGACCACATTCATTGACACCATCGACTACACCTTGAGCGACTGTCGTTTGATTTTCTTTGATTCCCATACCTAATACTGAATAAATTGTCTGCCATTTTTCGATTGTTTCGGTTATTTCAAACTTTTTAGGAATTTGAACACCGACATAATCAAACTCAATATTGTATTCCTGTGTTCTTCCTAAATAATGGTTGCCTTCCAGCGATTTCACGCTAATACCTGTACACATATTCATTCCCTACTTTCTATAATGATAGTATTCCATTCCTTATTATACGCTGGTTATTATAAAAATATTCATCAAACTATTTTATTATCCTATTCCTCTATAAACTTTTCTATTTTCCTTAATTTTTTTCTTTCTTACAATCAATTTTTCAATGGATATGCTAAACTATATATATTCTATTTATTACGTTGCGAGGTTGATTATGAAGAAAAAAATACAGGCATTTATCAAAGAAAACTGGCCTTATATGACCGCCAGCTTTTTTATTCCTTTTTTTGTGATGGTCATTATTTATTTAAGTATTGGGATTTATCCTGGCAGTAGCCGCAGTGTGATGGCCAGTGATTCTTTTTCACAGTTTTCCAACTTTCATGCTAGTTTCAATAATGTACTTCATGGAAAACAAAGTATTTTTTATACGTGGAATGCGTCTTTGGGATTAAATTATCTTTCCTTGATTTCGTATTACCTTGGTGGACTGTTTACGCCGCTCGTCATCTTTTTTAAAAACCAAAATATTCCTGATGCGCTGTATTTGATTACCTTGCTGAAAATTGGTTCAGCTGGTTTGGCTTTTTGGGTGTTTGCGAAAAATACTTATAAGATCCCCAAATGGGGCCATGTGATGTTGAGTGTGCCCTATGCCTTGATGTCATTTGCTACAGCACATTCAGAAATCATTATGTGGTTAGATGCTTTTACTTATCTGCCGCTTGTTATTTTGGGCATTCATCGTTTGATGGATGAACGAAAACCGACGTTATTATTTGTCAGTTATCTGCTATTATTTATCTCGAATTTTTACATGGGCTTCATGATTGGTGTCTTCTCTTTCCTATACTTTATCGCCCGAATGTCAACCAACTGGAAAGTCTATAAAAAGCGCATCATACCTTATGGGATCACTTCTCTTTTAGCGGGTGGTGCTTCAATGATTTTAGTATTGCCAGCGGTCCTTGATTTGCGGGCAAATGGTGAAACCTTATCTCAAGTAACTCAGTTTAAAACCGAAGCGACAGCTTTTTGGGACATCGTCATGAAAAATATGATTGGTGTTTATGATACGACAAAATATGGCTCGATTCCATTTATCTATGTTGGATTGCTTCCTTTGATTTTCTGTATCTTTTACTTTGTCACGAAGGAAATTCCACGGAAAAATAAATTATTATTTGGTAGTCTATTCATTATTTTGATCGCTAGTTTTTATATTACGCCATTAAATCTATTTTGGCATGGGATGCATGCACCAAATATGTTCTTGTTCCGTTACAGTTTCTTGTTTTCATTTTTAGTTGTTTTGTTAGCAGGTTACGGGTTGGAGAAATTTAAGACGGATGATTTAGGCTTGTTAGCCGGTTCTACGATCATGTTGATTGCGATTTTTGCATTAGCTGAAGGAACCAAAAGTACGACGAGTTATGACTATATTCCGATTTCAGCGTTTATTATAACCGTTTTATTTTTACTGCTGTACCTTGCTGGAATCATTTTTTATCAATTGAAGAAAATACCAATGCACTATTTGATTATATTATTACTATTACTTGTTTCAACTGAAGCGTTCATTAATACAAATGCGATGATCAAAGGGATTCTGGATGATTGGAATTATGCTTCACGTAGCCTCTATTCAGAACCATATCCATCGATCAAAAAATTAGTAGATAAAACGAAAGCCGAAAATGATTCCTTTTATCGCTTAGAAAATTTGAATCCCGTTTCTTCTAATGATAGTATCAATTACGGTTACAGCGGTGTCAGTATGTTTTCTTCTATCAGAAATCGTCATTCTTCCTCTTATTTAAACGACTTAGGTTTCCGTTCTAGAGGAACTGGTTTGAATATCCGCTACCCAAATAATACATTATTGATGGATTCACTAGTTGGGATCAAATACAATATTTCTGAAAACGATCCATTGAAATTTGGCTTTTTACCAACAGATAAAGCGAAAAAATACTCATTATATGAAAATAGCAATGCACTGCCTTTAGGCTTTTTAGCAGACGAAGATATCTATAAAGTCAAACAGCCAGCTAATGATAATTTAGGTAGTCAAACTGAATTATTCAATGCGTTATCTGGACAAAAAGAAAATTACTTCAAGTTTTATCAACCAACAATCGTTGATAAAAAGAATGTTACAGTCGAGCAAAATACAGGTTCCGTAACCTATAAGGAAATCCAAAACAACATTGCTAAAGATATCACTTGGACTGTCGATGTCCCTGCAAATACGCAAGCGTATCTTAGCCTGTTCCCAACTGATTTTGGACAATTGGAAAGTTCAAGCGCCACAATGTCCGTCAATGGAACGAGCCAAAAATCGCAAATCAATATCACTGGCCAGTATTACAATATCGGTTATTATGACAAACCGACGAGTGTTACCTTTACCGTCAGCTTTTATGGTACGACTGCCGTTAGCTTTATGGAACCAAAAGTTGTTGGCTTAGATACACAAGCCTTTGAACGTTCCGTTCAGGCGATTCAAGATAAAGGAGCTGATTTAACCGCTAAAGGAAGAAAAGCGGTTGGAACGGTGAATGCAGAGAAAGATCAAGTTCTTTTAACTACGATTCCCTATGACAAAGGATGGAAAGCCTATGTAGATGGTAAAAAAGTACCGATTGAATCCTTTAAAAAAGCCTTTGTTAGTATTCCTGTAACGCAAGGTGAACACACGATTGAATTTGTTTATCTGCCAGAAGGATTTGTGCCAGGCGTGATTTTGTTTATCCTTTGTATCGGTGGTTTTGTGGTTTATGTTAGAGTGACGAATAAGCCTAAACTGGCGTTAGTAAAACCTACTAAACGGAAACGTAAAAAACGTTAGAAAGAATGGTTTGTGAAGAGGTTGGGATAGAAGCGTTCAACTCCGAAAAATAAGAGGAAATCGTTTATCGTATTGTTTTATCACCTCTCATAAAAATAGTACAACTATTACTCTCTAGTATAATTTTCGTACACCCATCCAGTAGCAAGTTATCATTTTATGGTTTTGCTTGCTTCTAAAACTATCAATCAATGATTCTTATCTTTCCATAAAGAGTGTTTGACCAACACTTTTTATGGATTTTTTTGTAATGCCCATCAGAAATTTCTACAAAACAAATAAAAATGAATTTCGACGAAACCTTTTTGATAAAATTAGAGTCTAATAGCTATAACTGGGAAGGAGAAGTGTATGGAAAAGAGGGAACAAATAAGTTTGGTTAAAAAAGCGAAAAATGGTGACGCACAATCCTTTATAAAACTTTGTGAAGCCTATCAAGTTGTATTGTACAATTCTGCTTACAAATTACTTTTAAACAATGCAGATGTTGCGGACTGTCTGCAAGAAACTGAAATTCGTGCGTGGCAAAAAATTCCTAACATCAAAAATGAAGCAGCGTTTAATTCTTGGATTTTTAGAATTATGATCAATATCGCTAAGGATATTTTGCAAAAAAAAGTGGAAACCGTTGAATTTGAGGAAAGTTATATGCGTACAAATGAAAGCAACTACGAAAGGTCTTATTTAGAAGAAGAATTTAATAAATTACCAGATAGATACAAAATCCCCATTATTTTACATTATTATGCAGGTTTTAATATTAATGAGATCGCTGAACAACTGAATGTATCTAAAAATACAGTTAAAACGAGACTTGCACGCGGTAGAGGAAAACTAAAAATATTATTGAAAGGAGAAGAAAATGGATAAAAAAAAGAATGACATCATTAAACAAGAAAAGGAAATTCCAAAAGATGTAATGGCTAATTTAGTTCAGAATCGAGAAGATATTTTAAACAACAAATTTAAACAAGAAAAAAAGAGCATCAAAGTCAGATACAAGAAACAAATAATTATTACTTTTGCAACGGCTGCGGCAGTAATTTTAATTGCTATGATCAACCCACAAATAAATACAGCAATCAAAAATGCTTTAGGCATTAGTCAAGATTCAGGTGTTGCGATGGTAGAAAACAACGGCATACAAAGTGAACTCCATTTAACTAGCACACAAAACGGACGCGAAATCACATTGACAAAATTTATATCCACAAAGAAAAAATTTGCCTTTGATTATCAATTTAAATTAGATGATGAAAAACTAAAAGAGTTACTGAAAAAACAAAGTTCTCCTGATAGAAAATTTGGCAAACTAACGCCAAATTTTCAAGATATTGAAATTGGTTTGTTTGTTGATGGAAATACTGAAGATATACGAGGAGGAGCTATGTATGACTCTACTTTTCGCGTAGAAGAAGATACTTTCTATGGATCGGTTGTTACGACTCTTGATAAGGAAGACATTCCAGATAACGCTAAATTAACACTTCATATCTATAAGTTACTTTGGCAAGATGCTGAAGAACTTGATCAGGCATATATCGAAGCTTCTAAAACAAATAGTCCTTTTGGTATAGATAACGCTTTGGAATATGAAGGTGACTGGCGTTTTGATATTGATTACACACCCTTGACTCAAACTGCGGATACGCAAATCAGCAATGTAAATAATATCACAGATATCAAAGCCACCAGTGATGCTTTACAAACAACCATTCGATTTATTGCTCCGCTCGAAGAATTTAGTACGCCAGAAAAACCTTGTATTCCAGGAATTACTTTATATAAAGATGGTAAAGAAGTTAAAAATCAACTGTTTACACAAGTATATAACTTAGAAACTGGTGAGATCGAACTATCCATTAGCCTAAGTTCATTAGATACAACATCTGTATATAAAATCCAAGTAGACGATGTAGATGATTTTTCTGGTGAAACAATCGAGGAAATCGGCTTTTTCGAACTACAAAATAAAAAATTAGATTCCCCTAAATAAAAGAGTGAAGAGGCTAGGACATAACTCTACGAGTTATACCCTAGCCTTAAGAAATCCGAATAAACGGTGGGAGCAGAAGCAACTCCTTCGGAAATAAGTTGAAATTCACAAAAATTTGAAGAGCAATTTTCGTGAGTTTCCTCTTATTTCTCGGAGTTAAACACTTCTGTCCCAACCTCTTCAATCTTTTACAATTATCAATCACATTTTCCAATCGCTTCTAAAAACCAATTTCTAAACTGTTTCTCATCAAGATCCACACACACTCGACAATTAGCTGCTTTGCCCAAATCCCCCTCTAAATCAACTAAAGTAGCTCCTGCAGTCAACAGACCTTGCGTTTCAACTGCTACATAAGCCTCTTTTACTTCAAACATTTCAGGCTCTAACAAATAAGCAACCGCACAACCATCGTACATCTTCAATCCAGTCTCTAAACTACCGCCGCGGTAGTGTCTAAACAAATGATCGATCATATCACCCGTTCTATTCATTTTTTGGATCTGCTCACGCTCTTTGGGCAAGACCAGGGCTTTCTCACCCACATCTAAACCGACCATCGTCAGTTTAAGATTACTCTCAAAAACAATCTTCGCGGCTTCTGGGTCTGCAGCAATATTGAATTCTGACAATACACCCGCATTCCCTCTACCTAAAGCTCCCCCCATAATCACTAATTCTTCGATTCTTTCCACACATTCTGGATAGACTCTAAGTAATAGTGCAATGTTCGTCAACGGACCAATACCAACAATCGTCATTTTCTCTTTGGAATCCATCAATACTTTGTATATCTCAACTACCGCATGATTTTTTGTTAATAATTCATATTTAGATTCTGGAAATTCATAGCCATCCATTCCTGTACTTCCGTGAATATCGCTTGCATTGATTGCTTCACGTAACAATGGACAATCAGCACCAATTGCTACAGGAATCTCTCTATTCCAAAATGCGAGTAGTTTAAGCAGATTTTTTGTGACTTTATCTACGCCTACATTACCTGCAACTGTAGTAATTAGCTGAATCTCTATCCGTTCATCAAATAATGCAGCAGCGATTGCAACGGCGTCATCAATCCCAGGATCTGTATCCATGATGATTCTTCTTGGTTTTTTCAATTGATTATTCCTTTCTTTTCAATTTTAGCTATGTAAAAAGCGAAAAACAACAACGTATCTGTTTCTCGCCTTCTTCTATTTTAATAATCTAATTGCTTCAAACGTAATAAAAATGACTCTTTTGTCAGCTGCTTGATTGTATATAAGCGCTCGATTTGCTTGCACATTTTTTGATCCTCTTTTGTCGCAGGTTCAAAAATCGCCATCAACTTACTGATTCCATATTCTACGAGCATCCCTGTTCCATTGCTCCCAACTGAAAAACCCAACATATCCGTATCACTTAATTGTCCTTTTTTGATTTCTGCGATGTCTGGGTTAAAGTTACCTTCAACGATGATTTCATCTGTTTTTTTATCTAACGCTACTGCTAATTCAGCTTTGTTTGTTACTATTATTTTTTCAATCTCCATCCCAAAAACCTCCCATTGTGCCTTTTATACTTATTATACGCCAACTATATTTTTTTACTAGTGGGACTTAAGGCTTAAAAACAAGAGGTTAAGACAGAGGTGTTTAGGCCCTAAAAATAAGAAGGAATTGCTGCTGTTCCCACCGTTTATCCGTACTTGGGTGTCGTTCTTTTATGAGCCAGTCATTACCTCTTCCACTAAAGAAACGGCTCTTCCCTTGCCCCGTTCGATCAATAATGCCAACTGGATAAAAGCAAATAACACGTTACTTTGTTTAGAATAAGCAAAGTATCTTGCTTCCCAATTCGTTACATAGCTCTCTTTTTCTTTTCTCGTGTCTTTAAACCCATATACTTGATCGCCATACTTATAAAAAATATTGATAAAACGTTCATTTAAAAATGAGTATTTTGTTTCCCCAACCTTAGACAAAGGGGCTGTCCCTAAATCAACAGAAGCGTATCCTTGTTTTTGATACTCTGCAATAAAATGGGTCAATAAAAAGTCCATAATACGCTCTGGCGCTGAATCTGAATAACGTAATAAATCATAAGATATTTCTTTATTTTGAATGATTGGTTTTGCTGTAATAAAACCAACCACTTCATGCTGCGCATTTCGTACAATACCAAGATCACTTAATGCTATATATTCCTTATCAAAATGACCACCGACAAAATTTCGTTCTCGTTGCGATCCTAACCACTCTTGTGATACACGTGCTAACTCTTTTAATAACTCATTTGAAACGGGTTCACGATACAGTGTAAATTTGTACCCCAAATTGCTTAAATGCTTAAGCTCCATGTTATTTGTTGCTAAAGAAATCGGTAGTGATTCAGCACAAGAAAAATCGATGATTCCTTCTTCTCCAATTTTCATAAAATTAAATCCTAAATCGTGTAATACCATTGTGTATCCTTCACTAACACGATAAAAAGCAGCTTGATACCCCAATAAATCCGCAGCATCCATAAAAGCTAATGTGGCTTGTGCCCATTTTTCTTTATTGCCAATTGGATCTGCTAAAATAAAACATTTATTCGCTTTGACTTGATACGCAAATAAAACCGCATCTTCTCCATTTTCTTGATAATAATAATAAAGATAATTTTTTAAATACAACAGATGACTTCCTTGCGTTCCTCCATATTTCTCAATCAATGCTGTCAAACGGACTTCCTGATAAGATTCCCCTAAATGCTTTGATGTATCAGCTAAGTATTGATACAAGGTAATCAAACCAATCATTGAAATCCCCAGACCGATCAAACCTGAAAACCAGACATCGTCTGAAGGGAAAAGTAAAAACGTATTTGGTAGAGGACCGCTCTTACCTGGATGAGAGCTATAATATCCGGCAACGGCATAGATAATAAATAGGAAACTAAACAAAACCCCATCAACTGCGAGCGCTCCCCACGAATATACAAATTTTTCCCGATAAAACTCTTTTCTTGCTAAAAAAACAGCTGAGAGAATCACAAGATAAACCAATATCAACTGCCATGAAGACGTTCTAGAAATTGTATTCACAATCCCAAAGATCAATAACCCAATCGTTGGCCAATAGGCTTTTTTTACTTTCATCGAGATGCCTCTGGCTAACCCTAATAATAAAAAGCCGATCAGCATATTGAAGGTTTGGTCTAAAAAATCAAAAGAAAATGGCAAGAGAAATTTAAACAGTCGACTAACATTCGACAAGTTTGTGATTGTGGAAAGCAACACCATCATGATCCCAGCAAAATAAAGAGATGCCACTAAAATAAAATGTGCGACTTTTTGTGAGAATATTCGTGGTAAATTATCAAAGAATCGGTTGATTTTGATTCCCGTTTGATGAACAAATAAAATAATTCCAGTAATAAAAGGCAAGACATAATAAAATAATCGATAATAAATCAGCCAAACAACTGCTGTTGATTGCCCCACACCTAACTGTGACAAGCCTAAGATCATCAACACATCAAAAGTACCCATACCTCCTGGCACCATTGTCAGCATCCCGATCAGAGTTGCGATCACAAACATTGGGTATACCGAGAACAGCGATACATCGACTTCCATCAATGCGCCCACACTTAAAAAGACAAACAACGCACCTAACCACTGTCCAAGTGACGCTGCAAACAAGAGCCAAATACCTTTTGGGAAAAAGTCTTTAAATAAGGTATATTTCTTTAGTTGCGTAAACAACAATAAAGCTGGTGCAATGAAACTTCCAGCAAGCAGCCAAAGCCAGTATTCACGAAATAAACTATCCGGGCGAATAAAAAAAACATCAACAAACGCAATACACGATAAAATAGACAGACCGGAAATCATAAATAACGCCACTTTAGAAACTGTAGCAACAACTTTTTTACGTGGTGCATCTTTGCTGTAAAAATTAGCTCGTAAGGTTGCGCCAATGACACCACCAAATCCAGCAAGATTATTGATCGTATTCGTTACCCAAGCAGAAACAAACCACTCCCAGCGATTCATTTTCGGTTTGCCTTGCTCTTCAAGCACTTTTACCACGACTAAATCATATAAAAGCATTGGCAGTACACCCATTAACCCTGCTAAAACCATTCCAATGATAGCAAAACGACTCTGTTGCCCCATCGTATGGAAGACATCCTTCCAAGTCATTCCCTGAACAATGTGCGTTACTTGATTGGCTACAAAAATCAAAACAGAGCCAAGAAATATTAATTTTAATAGTAAACCGTGTTCTTTCATCCAGTGAAATAGCTGGTTGATTTTATGTTTCATCTGCTCACCACCTCTGTATATCTTAGAGAGTTTTCTTTTATATGTTAGCTTATAACTAATTATTTTTCCAGTTTCCTTCTTGAAATCTTTGTTTTATGCAAAAAAATAAAGGGCTAGGACATAACTCTACGAGTTATACCCTAGCCTTAAGGAATCCGAATAAACGGTGGGAGCAGAAACAACTCCGTACTCCTAATTTTTATACTCTTTGCCAATCCTATCTGCCACAATGATCGCGGCTTTTACTTGATCTACCGTAATCGGAAACGGCATTGAATGGATCGATTCTTCTGGAATACAAGATTTTTCAGCCACCTCCGTTAACTCAGCATCCGAAATTTCTTGCACACCTAAATCTGCCAAACAAACCGGTAAACCAATCGATAAAGCAAAATCCAATACTTCATATAATTCAGCTTTTGGGGCATTTTCCAAAACCAACTGACAAATCGTACTGAATGCTACTTTTTCACCATGTGTTGCACCATGAGCATCCTGTAAAACCGTCAATCCATCATGAATCGCATGAATTGCAGCCAAACCAGCACTTTCAAACCCTAAGCCTGAAAGTAAGATATTTGCTTCAATGATATTTTCCAATGCAGGTGTCACCACATTATTCTCTGAGGCTTCTTTGGCTTTTAGACCGTCTTCTAAGATCGTTTCATAACATAATTTGGCAAGTGCTAATGCTGTATTGGTTCCTTTGGCTGGGGGACAAACGCCTTCACGTGCGCCACAAGGCAATCCAGCATTAACATTCGAATAAGAATTATGTGTCGCTCTTGCTTCAAAATAAGTGGATAACGCATCACCCATCCCGGAAACGAGGAAGCGTGTCGGTGCATGTGCAATCACTACCGTATCAATCAAGACCACACTTGGGCTTTGAACAAAGTAAGCATAATCATCAAACTGGCCATCTTCTGTATAAAGCACTGCTGAATGACTCGTTGGTGCATCTGTTGCAACGATCGTTGGTACAATGATCAGGTTATGACCTGCCGCGACGCATTTTGCCGTATCGATTGCTTTACCGCCGCCAAGACCGATCACACAATCACAATTATTTTTTTCTGCTACTTTTTGCAGACGTGCGACTTCTACACGAGATGCTTCTCCATGAAAATTACTTTCCACAAAAGAAATATCAAAGTTTTTAGCTGTTTTATCCAATTTATCTTTTACTCGATTCACGTCGTCTGCATGAGCAATCAGTAAGGCTTTTTTCCCAAAAGTTGTAACAAAGTATCCTAAATTCAATAATTCATCTTCACCTTGAACATATTTTGTTGGACTAATAAACGCTTTTCTCATGATCACAAACTCCTATCCTCATCTTATTTTATCTTTAAAGAGACTAGTTGCTCCTGTATTGCTTCGATTGGTGTATCCACTTGTAATAATGCTGCCGCTGTATAAGCGCTCTCTACTAAAGCCGTATCAAACAGTAAAATTTCTTTTTCCGTCATATCGATAGCCATTTCCAAATTCATTTTAGCGCTACCTAGATCATAAAACGCGAGTAACGTCTGAGCGGAATTTTTTTCAAAGGCATCCATTATTTTTTCAAATGACGTTCCGACCTCTCCTTGTTCTAATCCCGCAGCAACTGTTATCGGAACATCTTTTGCTACTTCTTTGATCAAGCGGTCGACGCCTTCACCAATTTCTTTGACATGGGATACAATCACTACACCATTACGCATCCAATACACCTGCTTCCATTAAAGATTGAAAGAAGTACAGACTGGACATCGCCCCTGGATCGATATGACCGATAGAACGTTCACCAACATAAGAAGCACGCCCTTTTGTTGCAGCGATATCTTTTGTTGCTTCTACAGCTGATTCCAATGTCGTTTCATTCAACTTATTATTCTTGATTGCTTCTATTACTGGCGCCCACTCATCCAACATCGTTTTTTCACCAGGTTTACTGTTCCCTCGCTTTTCGATCCCTGCTAACCCTGCTTCTAGAATAGGCAGTGCATCAGAAGTTGTCGCTGAGGCTTTAGCCATTTCCATCATCGCTGTTCCATAGAGCGGACCTGAAGCCCCGCCGACTTTGCTGATCAAAGCCATCGCTGTTAGTTTAAAAATATCTTGTATTGTTGCGGGTTCTTTACTCTGCAAACTCTCAGTCACGGCATCCATTCCTCGTGCCATATTATTTCCATGATCACCATCGCCGATCGGTGTATCTAATTCGCTTAAATATTCTTTATTCTTATCGATTTTTTCTTTGAATAGCTGTAATGATTTTTTTAAATTATCTACAGTAAACATTAAATTCCCCTCCGTTTTTCAAAATATAAACAACAACATCCAATCCATATCCGCCTTTACCAAGCTACTGTATCAACCTTTTCATTCAATGCTTCTATCCAATCAGCTTCTGCTTTCAATAACGTGACAGAAATGCCAGCCATTTCCAAAGAAGTCATATAATTCCCAACTTTTGAAAATGAAATCTCTACACCTTCTGCATCCAATAAACGCATTGCATCATCATAAAAAATATATTGTTCCATCAAGGGTGTTCCACCTAATCCATTGACCAAAATAGCAAAACGATCACCTTTATTCCAACTAAATGCTGCTGCTAATTTTGAAATCAATTCTTCCGCCATTTCTTTAGAAGGTTTGATTTTTTCCCGTTTGTAACCTGGTTCACCGTGAATCCCAACCCCAAATTCGATCTCATCATCTGCTAAAACAAATCCAGGTTTACCCACTTCTGGAACTGTTGCTCCTGTTAAAGCAACACCGATCGTTTTTAAATTTTTAACCACTCGTTCACCTAGCGCAACTAACTCTTCCACTGAGGCACCTTTACGTGCCGCTGCTCCTAAAATTTTATGAACCAAAATCGTCCCGGCTACCCCGCGTTTACCTTGAGTATAGGTGCTATCTTCAACCGCAATATCATCGTCTACAACAACTGTACCCACTTTGATATCTTCCATTTCAGCCAAGTCTTTGGCCATATCAAAATTCATGATATCGCCAGAATAATTTTTTACGACCATCACAACGCCTTGCCCCTGGTCAATAGCTTTGATTCCTTCAAAGATCTGATCTGGTGTTGGAGAGGTAAAGACTTGCCCACAAACAGCCGCCTGCAGCATTCCTGAGCCAACAAATCCTGCATGAGCTGGTTCATGACCACTACCGCCTCCACTGATCAACCCAACTTGTTTGGTTATTTCTTTTTGTTTCAAAACGAATGTTTCTGGTACTTGCTCAATCGTTTCGTGATGAGCACGAACAAATCCTTGTACCATCTCTGGAACTACATTTTGAGCTTGATTGATAATTTTTTTCATGACATTCCCTCCTGTTTTATCTCTGTTTGATGAGTAAGTTCATTTAGCTCTCACCATTTGTATACGTTTACAATACTCGCATCTGAAAAAAGTTGCAACGGACAAACAAGTTTATGTGTCCGCTTTCATTTTAATCTTTCACCAAACTATAGTTTTCACTAGAAAGACAGCGTATAATAAAAATAGATATTACGTAAAAGGAGCACGCCTAGATGAAACAATTGATCAATTCCAGTAGACACATTCGTCAACAATTATTGGCTGGCCTCACGTATACATATAATGACAGACTAGATTGGCAAAGAGAAACTGGCATCATCACTAAAAAAACGATTGCAGATGACAAAGTTGTCCTAATCAGCGGTGGCGGCTGTGGACACGAGCCAGCCCACGTCGGATATATCGGAGAAAATATGTTGGACTGCGCTGTGATGGGACCTATCTTTGAGCCGCCTGCCAGTAACGAAATTCTTCAAGCTATTGAACAAACATACAATGGACATGGGACATTACTGATCATCAAAAATTTTGAAAAAGATTTAGCTAGTTTTCTAGAAGCTGAACGCTTAGCCAAAGAAAAAGGATTAATGGTGACGCACATAATTGTTGATGATGATTGCTCTATCGAAATTGGTACATTTGAAAAACGTCGTCGTGGTGTTGCCGGGACAGTTTTTGTCCACAAAATTCTTGGGGCAGCAGCCTCTGCTGGTAAATCATTGAGTGAACTGCATGAACTAGGTCAAGAGTTGGTTCCAATGATCAAAACATTAGGTGTCGCTTTTTCACCTGCCTCTCCAATCGGTCTTATTCCACAACAATACGAATTGGCAGAAGATGAAATGTACTTTGGCATCGGCATTCACGGAGAACCAGGGTATCGCATTGAAACAATGCAATCTTCTGAACGAATTGCAATCGAGTTAGTCAATAAATTAAAACAGCAATATACACGAAAAACGTTCACTAAAGCAGCTGTTTTAGTGAACGGGCTAGGGGGAATCCCTCTCCTTGAACTTGGGATTTTCATGAATGATGTCCAACAGTTACTAGATATTGAAGATATTGAAGTGGTTTATAAACGAATGGGCAATTTCTTAACTGCTTACAATACAAACGGCCTTTCTTTAACGTTATTACTAGTCAAAGATGAAAATTGGCTAAAATACTTAAATGCACCGACTGACGCCTTTGGCTGGAAATAAGAACAAAGGAATGCAGTATCCAGCTCTTGAGCAAATTAAAAACGATCTATAAAGGCGTTCTTTGTCTTTACAGATCGTTGTCTACTTGATGATCAAACTGCTTCATGTAGCTGTGTTATAAACTCGTTCAGCTCTGGCGAAAGAATTAAACAAAGATAATGAATACCTGTGCCGCTCCCGCTTACACACAAGTACTCATTATCTTTCTTCAAAACCCATTAAAAATGCGATTTTCATTTGTTCTGCAAAACGCTGTGAATCCACCTTACATCCGCCAATGATCCATTTTGTCGTTAAGGAAACCAATGCGTTCGCATAAAATTCTTCTAAAAACAAATGATCAGATTCTTTAAGTAACACTTTAGGTTCACTCTTTACAACAAGAACGTGACAGATCAACACTTTTAAATGCTGCGTATAAGATTCTTGAAATGAATTTTGACCTTCAAAAAGCAGAATATTTCGGTAAAATAGTTGATTTTCTTCAAAATAGACAAACAAATTTTCTAAAATGACCTTCCAGCCTTCATAGGCAAGATTATCTTCTATTTTTTCGATTGCCTCTTGTTGAAAAATCCAGTCCACTAAATCATATTTATCCTGAAAATAATCATAAAAAGTTTGGCGCCGTATGTGACTTTCCTGCATTATTTTTGCAATCGTTACTTTTTCAAAACCGATTTGTGCAACAAGTTTTTTAAATGTTTTAGCAATTTTCTTTTTTGTAATCAACGATCCGGTCATTTGCTTACACCTTTAATTTCTTTAGTCCTTTTATTGTACCAGTTAATCCGCATTTAGAAAAATAATGATTCAAAAAATGAGAGAGGAAGCTGGACTTAATCTGCTAGCTTTCTCTCTCATTTTTTTTACAAATTTTGTCTTTCTAATGTTCTTAACGAAATATAGCCAAAAACAACTATCGACAAAATCGTCAAGAATAATTGGAAAATATAACTTCCAGTTGAACTAAAATCAAATGAATAAGCTAACGTTTGTAATATTCCAGTTATCATACTGCTCAGAATATTGAAACCGATGAACAATAGAAACGAGAGGTTTTTACCTTTCATGATGATACAAGACGTCGCAATCACCATCAGCATATTTAAGTAACCCAATAATCCAGAAACAATAAATTTCCCAAAACTCAAATCAGTATAATAAAAAGCCGAATTAAACCCTTCCGCAAAACTATCCCACACATCTAATTGGACTAATTTTACCAGAAACAATATCGTAGGAATCAATGCGATCATCAGCATCAACGCAATCGTACAGATAAATATAGCGCCTATTTTTGCAAAGAATAATTTTCTTCTGTTTACGCCAGAAGCGACCATCATCGCCATAACATTGTTTTTGTAATCCATAGAAATCATGTGAAATGGATAAACATAAGCAAAAATAACATTCCCAAAAAAGACAATTGCGCCAACGATTGCAACTGTTCCTATTAGCGATGCAGCAGCATTTGATTCATAATATGAATCCGAAAAATTTGACGCTAGACTTAAAGAAATCAGTGTTAAAACAATATTCAACACCCCTATAACTCCAGCGGTGATCAAAAAACTTTTATCTCGTAAAAATTTAAATAACTCCATTTTAAATATTAATTTTCCAGTCATTTTCGCCCCTCCTAATTCAATTTCTCATCTAAAATTTTCACTTTAGATAATTCAGAAATTTCAATTGATTCCTCTGTCAAACATTGTTTCACAAGTGCCCAACGTTTATCAGAGATGTCCAATTTAACGCCACCATCATCTTCTACATGATAATAATAATTAGCGCCATCTAAAATTTCTATCAGACGACTATTATTTGTCGTATCAATACGGCGAATTTGTTTTTCTTTTTCAGCATTGATATCGATTGTTTCAGAAATTCGACCGCGATCGATCACATACACAATATCACACAATGCTTCTAAATCATTTTGGACATGACTGGAAATTACCAATGTTAATCCTTCTTCTGTCAATTGTTTCAAATAATGTTTAAACCATTTAACTGTGTCGATATCTAAACCACGAAATGGTTCATCTAGAATCAAAACTTCTGGTTTATGCATCAAAGCAATCAACAAAATCAACTTTTTCTGCATACCATAAGAATAAGTTTTTACTTTTTGATCCAACACGGCATATAAATCCAATTCTCTCGCCAAATCTTTTGCTTTTTCTTCATCAAACATCCCACGTAAACCAGAAAAATACTGGATGTTGAACCAGCCTGAACGATTCGAATAGACAGACATGCCGTCTAAAACGATTCCTACATTCAGTAATACTTCGTTATGCTGTTTTACAGAAGTATCATCAATCAAAATATCTCCTTGATAATTGGCGATAATATTCGTCATACATTTAAATAACGTCGTTTTACCCGCACCATTGTGACCAACTAAACCATATGAAGTGCCTTTTTCAAAGTCTAATGAACGAATGTTCAAAACTTCAGCACGACCATAGCGCATAACCAGATCCCTTACTTTAATTTCCATAGTAAACTCCTTTAAATTTTTTGTTGTCTTTTTCACATTCAGAATGCTTAATGTGAAAAAAGATGAACAATATTAGTTTATCATGTTTTTTATTATATATGGGGGTCGATTGAAAATAAATTTTTTTGCTAGCATGCTACTAAATTTAAGGATCCTGGCATATAAGAATAGAGAAGTTCCATATTTTCTTCTAAAAAAACTGTTACTAAATTATATCGATTTAGTTCCTAGGATTTGCTTTACTATTTTTAATTAACGCTCAGACTTCATTAAATTCAATTATTTATGTTTCAATTCAAATATAATATTACAATTTTTTAGAGTAACTAAATTTTTATTTTTTACATTTTTTATTAAATAGAAAAACTTTATAAAATTAATATCAAATTATCAAGGCTTTTATTTTTTAAATATATATTAATGATGTTATATTTAACTTGTCAAAAAAAAAATTCAAGTGAAGGACGTGTTTTTTATGTGTACGAGTATTTTTACCGAAACCAAAGATAACAAACATTTACTGGCTAGAACAATGGATTTTTCATTTACGTTGGATCCCAACGTTTTATACCTTCCAAGAAATTATGAGTGGGTATCTGAAGCAGATAAAGAAAAACATCAGTCTAAATATGGACTTTTGGGAGCTGGTCGTTTACTAGGAACTTCTTATTTTGTTGCTGATGGTGTAAATGAACATGGTTTAGCTATCGCAGAATTATACTTACCTCAAAAAGCAGTTTATCAAAAAGAGCTTGAAGATGACAAAATTAATTTAGCACCACACGAATTTATCACATGGGCTTTAGGTAAATTCAAATCCATCTCAGATTTAAAAAAAGAACTTTCTAAAGTTAATCTTTTTGAAGTTCCTGCACCACTTATAGATACCGTTACCCCTTTACACTGGATCCTAACAGATACAACTGGAAATTGTATGGTGATTGAGCCAACTGGAAAAATGCTTCATCTTAAAGAAAATCCAGTCGGTGTTATGACAAATACCCCCCTTTTAGAATGGCACATTGAAAATTTAAGTAATTATTTGAATGTTCGTCCTAAACAATACGATCCTGTACAATTTGGAACCTACACTTCTCACGCATTCTCTCAAGGAACAGGAACATTAGGATTACCTGGTGGCTATACTCCTCCTGAAAGATTTATTCGAGCAGCTTTCTTTAAAGAAAATATCGATCAGCCAGCAATTGAAGTTGAAGCGGTAACAAACGCTGTCAAAATTTTAGCAACGGTTCAAATTCCTAAAGGGATTGTTGTTACAACTGAAGATAAAGAAGATTATTCTCAATATATTGGCATGATGTGTAATGAAAGTAAAACCTACTATTACACCGATTACAATAATACGCGTATTTCTCAAGTAACATTGACTAAAGAATTACTAGAAAGAGAAACACCAAAAGTGTTTGTGACTAAAAAGGCAGAGGATATCAGTATTCTTAACCAAGAAACTATATCACCAGAAGAAAAAGTTTCTAATCTTGAACAAAAAGAGTCAGCTGGACTAAATACATTAGATATGCTTCGTCAAGAACTAGCATTGGGCTTAAAAGCCGCAAGTGATGGCAGTTTGGATAATGATGCACATCAAACAATCGATCAAGCGATAGAACAACTAAAGCAATTAAAAAATAATATCTAGACTTATCTGACCGACTGTAACATTCAAATCTTTTCCCACAATTCCTAATGGGATAGTCTGAATAAGGCAGTTATATAACTGCCTTATTCAACTTAAAACAAACTAAAAAGCCGAAAAATTCATTTTTTTTAGCTTTTTTATAGCATCCTAGCACCTATTTATGAATTATTAACTATAGAAAATAGATTGAATTTTTGTATTTAAAACAAATAAATCATTCTCTCTATTGGGATTCTAAAATAAAAAAAATTGAAAGATTAACTATATTAAATAAGGGGGGAATGAAAAATGGATAAAAAGAAAAATATTTCCGCATTTGGATTTTTCGCGATGACGGCTTCGTTGTTTATTACAGTTTATGAATATCCGACTTTCGCTGATTCAGGTAAAACATTAATTTTTTTCTTATTACTTTGTGGAGTATTTTGGTTTTTACCTGTTGCGTTGAGCTCGGCTGAACTTGCAACCATAGAAGGTTATCAAGAAGGTGGGATTTTTAGTTGGGTTGGTGAGCCGTTAGGCGAAAAATTTGGTTTTGCAGCTATCTTTTTTCAATGGTTTCAAATTACAGTTGGCTTTGTAACGATGATTTATTTTATTATCGGAACAGTATCAGATGTTTTGAATATCCCTATTTTAAATAATAATGTCGCTGTAAAATTTCTTTTTGTCATTTCAATATTTTGGTTACTGACTGTTCTTCAATTTAAGGGAACAAAGATAACCGAACGAGTAGCAAAATATGGCTTTTCTATTGGGATTGTCGTTCCAGTATTGCTTATGTTAGTTTTAGCAATCAAATATATTGCCTCTGGAAATCCGATTTCAACAAATTTTACGGATTCCCACTTTTTACCTGATAAAAGTAATATTGCCGCACTCGTTTCATTTGTACTCGCATATATGGGTGTTGAAGCGTCTGCTCCACACATTACTGATTTAGATAACCCTAAGAAAAATTATCCTAAGATCATGTTTGCTTTAGTTATTGTTGGGGTTGTTCTCAGTACAATCGGCGGCAGCGTTGTAGCAATGGTTTTACATGGAAATATTTCAGCTAATACAGGCGTTGTAGATGCACTAAAACAAATGATTTCACCAGGGAAAGAATCTCCCCTAGTCATTATTTTGGGATTACTCGTCTCATTTGGTGTCATGGCACAGGTAAGTTCATGGATCGTTAGTCCCACAGAAGGATTGCAATTCGTTGCTTCAAAGGGTTTATTACCAAAAAAATATGAAGAAACAAATGAGCATGATGTTCCAGTCCCACTATTAATGGTTCAAGGACTCGTTGTAACTGCTTGGGCGGCTATTTTGACCTTTGGTTCTGGTAGTTCAGGAGGCAATGTTTCATTTCAAACTGCAATTTCATTAACGGTAATCATTTATCTAAGTGCCTATATTTTATTTTTCATCGCTTATCTAGTTGTCGTTTTCAAAAAGAAAGAGTTGAAAAGAGATTACCAAATACCCGGTGGTCAAAAAGTTAAAATTTTTGTTGCTAGTGCAGGTCTATTGGTTTCGATCGCTGCTATTGTCACTGCATTTATAATACCTGATACAATGACAAAATCAGAAGGTAAAACGTATATAACCACATTGATTTTTAGCTACATCGTAACTGTCGTTGCTCCTTTTCTATTTTATCAGTTCTATAGCAAGAAAAATAAATTGAAAGGAGTGGTACATCATGAAGATGGCCAAACAAGAGTGGATTAATTTATTCCGTAATAAAATATTACTAATTTCAGTCATTGCGATTACATTTATACCGATTTTGTATTCATCTATTTTTGATAAGTCTGTTTGGGACCCTTATGGTCGGGCGAAAGATTTACCGGTAGCAGTCGTAAATGAAGACAAACCAACAGAATTATTAGGTCAAAAAATGAATGTTGGTCAACAAGTTGTTGATAATTTAAAAAAAGATCATCAGTTAGATTGGCATTTTGTTTCAAAAGAAGAAGCAGAAAAAGGCATGAAGGATTTAAAATACTACATGATTGTTACAATCACTGAAGATTTTTCAAAAAATGCGGCTAGTATCATTAATCAAACGCCAGAAAAAATGGAAATTATTTATACAACGAATGACTCATTAAATTATATCGCCAATGAAATTTCAACAGTAGGTGCTACTGCTCTGGAAACTCAAGTTAGAGAACAAGTTGTTACAGCTTATGCAACTGCCGTTGTAGAGGCGGGAGAAAAATTAGTTGGTGCGCTTGGGCAAGCCGCTGATGGTGCAAATCAACTTGCAGGTGGTGGCAGTCAACTTCAAACAGGACTAAAACAATATACTGACGGTGTCTCTCAAGCAGATGACGGTTCTAATCAGTTAGCCGATGGGACCGGTCAATTAGCGAATAGTATTGGGCCATTAGCTTCAGGGGTCTCACAATTGGATTCAGGTGCGAATCAATTAAGCTCTGCCTTGAATCAAGCAAATGATGCTTTAGCTCCAGTCCAAAACAATATTACAGGTATTGACGCTGGTTTAACTCAATTGGCTGCTGGTACTCAGGATTTGGCCAATGCTTTGACCACATTCGAAAATAATTTAGATCCAAATGTAAAAGCCGTTCTAGACAATGATTTACAAAATATTCGTAATGAAATCAACTCAATTATTACAAATAAAGATAAACTATTAGGTATTTCCGGTGAAGCAACAGCTGTAGCGGATCAAGCAACAGTGGCTAGTAATAGTTTAAGTGGTGCCAATTTGGAGATTCAAAAAATACAAACAGATATTGATTCTTATGTCGCTGGATTACTTGCCAACACCACGATTCCAGAGGATGAAAAAGCCAATATCGTAAGTTCGATTACGAATAAAGTTGATACAATTCTAAATGAACAGATCGCATCCGCAACAGCACAAATCAACACTTCTTTAGCAGCAGTTGAATCCGAACTAGCTACTTTAAGTGCTAGAGCCGCAGAGTTATCCGCTTCAGCAAACGATATAAGCAATATAACAAATGCTATGGCAGCTTCTGCACAACAATTATCTGCTTCTGAAGCAAATATCCAAGCTGGCGTCAATACGTTTGATTCCTTATTGAATCAAGTTCCAGGTTCATCCAATGCCGTAGGATTAACGAATGGCTTGTATGCTATCAGCTCTGATTTAAATCTTGTGGCTACTAAGTTACCTACTGCTTTAGCGGGAGTCAATCAATTAACAACAGGAAGCGGACAATTATCTTCTGGTTTAGATCAATTGCAAAGCCAAATCCCAACACTTTCAAGTGGGGTCAATCAATTAAATACAGGTGCCGATCAACTGCAAGCAGGATTAGCAGAATTAAATGAAAACTCACCTGAACTAATGAGTGGCATCGGTCAGCTAGAAGGTGGCGCAAAAGAATTAGCCTCCGCTTTAGATGAAGGAGTTAATGAAAGTTCAACTCTAAAAATTACGAAGAAAAATATTGATCAATTCGCTGCACCTACTTCGTTGAAAAATGATGAATATAGTAAAGTAGCAAATTACGGTGAAGCGTTAGCTCCTTATATCATGTCACTTGCGCTATTTGTCGGCTCTATGTTGTTCAACTTTATCTATCCAATTAGAAAAATTTCTATAGCAGGACAATCCAGTGGAGCATGGTGGTTGAGTAAAGTCAGCCTAGGTTTTGGTGTTTCAAGCATGATGGCAATCATCCAAGCAAGTGTGATGTTATTGATTGGATTACACGTTGATAATGTTTTCCAATTTTTCTTGACAGCATTTGTTAGTGCCTGGTCATATATGGCTATTACAATGTTCTTAGCAATGACCTTCGACAACCCAGGGCGATTCGTAGCGATGATTCTCTTAGTGTTACAACTAGGCGGTGCCGGCGGAACATTCCCAATTCAATTACAAGCACCATTCTTTAGTATGATCCATCCGTATCTTCCAATGTCTTACTCCGTTTATGCGTTTAGAGAAGCCATTTCTGGCGGGATTGGAGCTCCATTATTTATAAAGAGTATCTTGATTTTAGTCGTATTGATGATCGTATTTGTCGCACTATTGCGCTATTCAATGCATATATTACAAAAGAAACACCTGCAAAATGTTTCTGAATTGAATGATAATCAAAAATTACAAGGTCTAGAAAATTAAAAGTGCCAATAAAATTTCGAATTGTAAATAATCGAGTTGATGAATTAAAATCTAACAAGTTACTAGTTTGTACTGTGCAAAGTTTATAAAAATAAACAGAGAATAGGATGGATTATTATGACAAACAAAGATTTTTCTACTCAAAAATTACCTTCAAAAACATTTTTTGAAGATGGTATTGGCTCTGAAGTTGCGTATGATGCGATTAAAAGTTACTTAATCGATGAAGGGAATTCAAGACAAAACTTAGCAACCTTTTGCCAAACTTACATGGATGATGAAGCAATCAAGTTAATGTCTGAAACCTTAGATAAAAATGCTATCGACAAGTCTGAATATCCAAGAACAGCTAAAGTCGAAGCCTCTTGCGTAAATATGTTGGCAAATCTCTGGAATGCACCGAGTGAGAATTTTATTGGTACTTCAACTGTTGGTTCAAGTGAGGCGTGTATGCTAGGTGGAATGGCTATGAAGTTTAGATGGCGCAATCTAGCAGAGAAAAAAGGAATTGACGTAACAAAAAGAAAACCGAACTTAGTTATTTCATCAGGTTTTCAAGTTTGCTGGGAAAAATTCGGTGTTTATTGGGATGTTGAACTTAGAGAAGTTCCTGTCGATCCAGAGCATTTAAGTTTAGATTTAGATCGAGTGTTTGATTATGTTGATGAGTATACGATCGGTATCGTAGGGATTTTAGGGATTACGTATACAGGTAAATTTGATGACATTCAAACACTAGACAAGATGGTCGAAGACTATAATGCAAAAAACAATTTTGACCTCGTTATTCATATTGATGGCGCAAGTGGCGGAATGTTTGTTCCTTTTGTCAATCCAGAATTAGTTTGGGATTTCCGCTTGAAAAACGTCGTTTCAATTAATACCTCTGGTCATAAATATGGATTAGTCTATCCAGGTGTTGGTTGGGTCATTTGGAAAGATCGTGAATATCTTCCAGAAGAGCTGATCTTCGATGTTAGCTATTTAGGTGGGCATATGCCAACAATGGCAATCAATTTCTCAAGAAGTGCCAGCCAAATTATTGGACAATATTATATGTTTTTAAAATTAGGTCACAATGGGTATCGTCAAGTTCATACTGAAACGAAAGACGTCGCTATGTATCTCGCTAAATCCGTTGAAGAGACAGGATTGTTTGAAATTTATAACGACGGTTCAAATATCCCGATTGTTTGTTATACCTTAAAAGAAGACGCTCAAGTGAAATGGACACTGTATGATTTAGCTGATCGTTTACTCATGAAAGGTTGGCAAGTTCCAGCATATCCATTGCCAAAAGATATGGACAATGTCATCATCCAACGCTTTGTCTGTCGTGCAGACTTAACTATGCCAATGGCACAAGAAATGGTTGAAGATTTTAAAGAAGCAATCAAAGAGCTAGCAACTGCTACTGTTCTAGGTCATGATAGCGGTGAAAAAGTTCATGGATTTACCCACTAGTCATAAAATATCTAACAGGATTTATTTTCTTTAAGTCCTTAAATTATAAGCTTCTTTTAGAAATGTAGATGCTTTATCAATTAATACTGAGCGCCCATTATAATAGACACAAGGAAAAACAACCATTTTTGGCTCTTTGTCAACTAATGTTGGTGAAGAAAATCCAAAGAATTAAATCAATTATTGTAAGGCCTAGAGGAAAATACCTCTAGGTTTTTCTATTTGGCTGAAAAAGAACGTTACCAAAGCATAAAGCAATTCTCAATTTAAAGTTATAAAAGTTACGAAACCCATACGCATTTCTCTTTAACACTTTGATATGGTTGTTCAAGCATTCCAATGGGCCATTGGAATAGGATAATTCTAGAGCATGCTTAATTTCATTTTGAACTTTCTTAAAGGTAGAAAAAACTGTTTGGTAATAGACGGGAAGTCCAGAACAATCTTGTTCTAATAGCGAGTGGAATCTTGTGTAGTCTCGTGTTTGTACCGCATAAAGAACGTTCTGATAACAGGTGTAACCAGATTTTAACTCCTCATCATATGCAAGGAGTCGATCAACGAGTTCTGTTTCTGTTAAATAGGTGCGGAAAGAAGGACGCCATTGGCGTTTTTCAAAATCGAGCTTCGATTGGTTCTTTTGAAGAAGTTTCCAGTACTTCTTCAAGTGTCGATATTTTTTTGCCTCTACAGTTCCTTTCTGGAGAAACAGATTCATTCGTTGAATGCGGTGTTTTAAAAAGGTTCGTCCAATGTGTTGGACAATGTGAAAGCGATCGAGAATAATCTGAGCCATAGGAAACAATTTTTTGACGAGAGAAAAATAAGGAGCGTACATATCACAAACGATATATTTTACACGTTCACGAACAGACAAAGAGAATCGTGAAAAATAACGTTGTAAAAAGGACAATTGACGGTTTTCAATGACATCAATTAACTGCTTTGTTTGACCATCCATCATGATAAAACTCATAGAAGCAGCGACCTGTTTAACCGATTTAAATTCATCAAAACAAAGGACTTCAGGCAAGGTCAGGCGATTGATTTTTTTCGGTTCATAAAATTGTTTCAAGACGCGATAGACAGAAGAAACAGAGACCTTCTTTTGACGCGCAATCTCACTCATAGACGTGACCTTTCTTAATCGATCGGCAATGGATAGCTTCACTTTCTTAGAAATCGAACACCCTTTTTGGATCAGACTTGTTTCAGCGACGAACGTTCTTTCACAGGAATAACAGAAGAAACGGCGTTTCTTCAAGCGTAAATACGTTTGATACTCAGACACATCGTTCATTAAAATAAGACAAGTCGTATAGCCCCAACGAATAATCTTTCCTTTTTCTTTCTCTCCACAATGAAGACAGGAGTGGGCTAAATAGTCTAATGTACCAGAAAATACCTGACAAATTCGTCCCTTAATGCGTTCTTTTTCTAAAGAATTTTCAGTAAAAGTAATGTTTAAGTCTAGAATATCTAAGGTATTTTTGATAAGATTGGTGTAAGACATCTTGATTTCCTCCTTTTAATTGGTTTTAGTCGACTTAATTCTAAAGGATATCGGGATGTCTTTTCTATTATTTTGCATTAAAAAAAGATGCCGGTGATTTCTCACCAACATCAGAAAGTATAGAGCCCCATTTTTCTAGTCTAATATAGTGGGGGTTTTTTTTATTGTGTATAGAGCTTATTTTCATCAAAAAATTATAACTAGCGAAAATTAAATTCTACTAAAATACGACGACCTAACGCCAGTAGATATCTGGGTTATAGTCGTCGTATGATCCTCTTTTTTTCATTTGAAAAGCATCGTTTTGTATTTTATTTAAACGTAACCTTGAATAACTCTTTTTCCAATGTCAACTTGCTAAAGTGCAATCCACTGCTATCCTTCATTTTGTCGTGCAAGATACGCCTCCAGATATTCACTCAATAATTTATATCCTTCCATCTTTTGTTCCACTTCTTTAGGACAATAAATCCACTTACCCATAACTTTTCGTTTCTTAGACAGTATTTCTACTTCTTCTAAGAAGTCATTCAAATCGTCGATCAGCTGTTGACTACTTAATTCATTACCTAACAAAATATCTTTCTTTTCTCGTTCATATACTGATGCCCACAAATACGGCAATACTTCTATTTTTCGGATATTCGCATAAAAAGAATCTTTTGGCATCATCCCTTTATGTCCCATTCCTCGTCCTTGTTGGAAAAACGAATGGATATCCCACTCTAATTTTTTCAAATGACGTAAAGACAACCCTTGTGCCTCTTCGGATTCATGACTATTTTGATTATATCCATCCTCTAATGCCCATGAACTTCTGGTTCCCACTGTCTGAGGATGCTTTTCTGAAACTCGATCAAGCATTTCTTCGATTGCTAGCGTAACGGTTGGTCTTTCCTCGTCTACCATAGATCTTGTTGGTCGGTTTGCTTGTAGAAAAGCCTCTTTACTTGGAAAACTTCTGCTTTCTTGCACACTGGGCTGTTGCTGTGACGCTGTTGGAAGCGTTGGCTTAACAGCAGGTGGTGGTCCTATTATCGTGTTGTTCGTTCTTGCTACAGGAGTTTGCTGAACGATTGGAGCTGGTTCTTGTTTTACGATTGGTACCGCTTTTGTTGTTTGGCGCATTTTTTGTTCTAATTCAGCAATTTTTTGATGCGCTTTGATCAATTGAATATCGACTTTACCAACTGTTTGTGTTAATTTTTTTATTTCTGTAGCATTTGATTTTAATTGCTCTTGATCTTTTTGATGTTGTTCAGCTAATCTTTTGGCTGAATCACTTTTTGTTAGTCTGACTGTTGGTACTTTTTTCTTTTCATTTTTGATTGTTGTAAGCTCAGTTTCAACGGTTTGCAGTTTCATTGTTAATTGATTTATCACTTGATTTAATTTAACAGTCTCTGATGCTGTTTCTTGTAGTTGTCCATGATCTTTTTCTATTCTTGCCAATGCTTCAGCATCCGATTTTGTTTCAACTGTCGATTCAACAATGTTCAGTTTATCGTTTATCTGCTGTAATTGTTGGCCAATAGTTATAACTTCTTCATTTGTTGTCGCTAATTTATCTGCAAGCTTACTTTGTTCATTGATTGTCTTTTTAGCAATAGAAAAATTTAATTGCGGTCTTTTCACTTGTTTATTTTTATCGATTGTTTTATTCAGTTCTTTGACTTTTTGATCTGAAAATGCTAGTTCTTGTGCTAATGCATCAATTCTCTTTATAGCGTCATCTAAACGAGTTTCCATAGTCGGACCTGATTCTTCACCTGAGCCAAATGTGATTTTGAATTTAGGTGGGATTTTGGGCTTTGGAATGGTCGCTAGTTTATTATTTACATGGGCTTTGAATAGTGAAAATTCTTCCGCTAATTGAGTAATTTTTTTAGTTGCCAAAGTTAATTTTTGGGCATTTTCGGATTCCAATGCCTCTTTAGCAGCAACTTTACTCTGTATTACTTTGACTACTGGCGGTGTTCTCTTGTCTTTGACTGATTGAACTTCTTTGTAAACATCATTTAAGTTTTCACTAAATTGATTCATCATTTCTGTTAAAAGTAAGACTTCACTATTTGTTTCCTGCAGCCCTTTTATCATTTCGAGTGGAACTTCTTCAGATACACTGGACACATGTTCTAAAGGCAATTCAGGCACTTCTAAGCTACTGATCCAAGTCCTTAGATCGCTGATTTGCAACTTACTTAGCGGATGTGCCAAGGCCAATAGTAGTGTGACATAAACGGCTTTTTGTGTCATACGTACATATAGATTTTTCGCAACACAATCTTCAAATTCATGATTAAACTCTTCTGGAAGCACCGTTAAAAGTGCTTCAAACTGTTCAGGTTGCTCATAATCTTCTGATAACTCAAATTTTCTTATCAGATAAACTGAATATTGACTCAGCACTTCATCTGAATAAATCTCTTCTCCTAATCGATTTGCTTCAATTTCTTTTCTTAAAAATACTTTTTTATTTACTGTTGTATTTTTTGTAAGATTCAACTTTTCCATATGTACTAACGGCCCCTTTTTATCTTGTACCTTACCTTTTTATTTTGAAACGCTCTTTTTCATTCAAAGAGGCTGAAACCAACGTATCGTTTTAAAAATCAAAACCCTTAACTTAATTATCATTCGCTTAACAGTCGATTAGATTAAATGAGTCATAAAGTGTCAAAACAATTTTCGCAGTAACAGTTTGATTGGATTGAAGCAACAACAAATAGCGCTATGCTACATATATTCCAATTTCCTCTACATCCTTTTTTTAATTATATGTTTATTACGTTCATTTTTTAACAATCATTTTTAATTCTACCTTAAAAATAACTAAATTTGTTTTCATAAAATGTCAGAATATCATAAAAAATTGAGAATAACTATAAAAAATCGATTCATAATTCTTTTTTATGTCGATTTATCGATTTATTTAACAAAAAAAGGCTGGATTAGCATTCCTGCTATCAATAAAATCTCCGACCTAAGCAATGGCAAATAAAATGACGATGCCCGTCTAAAGGTGGAGAGAAAATCAGCCTAAAGATGGATTCCGTGTTCAAGAATTCTTGCTATACTTTATTCATAGAGAACAAGAGAAAAAATGGAGGATTTAAAAATGAGACAACAATCAATGGTAATGAATATCGTAATGGTCATCGGGTTATTTTTTGTAGGAAGTATTGTTTTAAGTATTGTACTTGGGCTTTTAGGTAGTCTATTGTGGTTTGCTATCAAAATCATGATTCCTGTAGCAATCGCCGTTTGGTTGGTTCGTGTGATTTCAGGTCCGTCAAATAACCGTCGTAGATATTATTAATCGTAGTAGCCAATTCAACTTTTTAGGTTTCATTATAAATCAAAAACGATTCCATTCTTAAATGAACGGAATCGTTTTTGAGTTTATTTATACAGATTTCCACGGAAAGCTTGTTCTAGGTTATCAAAGTAATTGATCGATCCTTTTGTTTGAATTTCCCATTTATCATCTTTTTTCTTCATTACTACTTTATAATCATCATAATCATCAATACTTACTGGTTTTGAATTTTTGAAGATTTCCGGCAACTTGTCTAACTCTGCCTTTTGTGCCGCTTTACTTCTCTCATCAAACTCTTGATCTATGTGCGCTTCGTAGTATTCTTTATTTGCAGCTTCCATGTCATCTTTCATTTCTTTGAATGACAATCCATCCAGTTTCACTGTTACTTCTGCTACATCAGGAAAATACGATGCAATTTCATACGAAACAGTTGCAACTTTTGCGTTGTCTTCTCTAAAGACTTTAGCAAGCGCTAACCCTTCTTCATCTGTCACTTTGTAATCATAGAATTGTTTCTTAAGGGCTTTAGTGAAGTTTTCATCAAAGTTTTTGACTGCTTCATCGCGATCATTAGCAACTAGTTTGTTGTATTCTTTATTTTCAGTGGTTAAAAAGACTTCATCCACAAAAGCTGTTGCTGCCTTAGTTGCATCTCCACTATGATCTTTATACTCAGAAGCGTCTACATCAAGAATGATTGGTTTTGGTTCTTTTTTTCCGTCGTAAATTCTTGGTTCAAAATGCAGTTTATATTTTGCTTTTTTGTCTACTGGAAATACAATGTAACCCGTTTTACTTTTCTTACCAGAAATTTTTTCATATGCAAGAAGTGGTGTTTTACTGTCATCTAGATAGAGAGTCAGCGCTTCAATTTTGCTGTCATCTTCATCATAAAGCATGATGTCTGTCGCACTCATATCTAGACTTTCATCTGTTTCATTTTTGATTGTTACTTTTAACGCAAGGAAGCCTTCCCCATCTTCTGCTTCCTCTTTCTTTGGAACTACGTATTCCCCTTCATCAATCGAAATAGAGGCAATTTTAGATTTTGATGTTTTTTTCTCTGATTTAGTATCCTCTCCATTTTTACTTGAAGAACCTGTTCCTCCACATGCTGCTAATGAAATAATAGCAACTGCTGATAAAAATAATAACCCAAACTTTTTCATTTCCATCTCCCCTTAACATTTGTTGAATAACATTTCTATTCTACTACAGTAGGGGGTCTGTTTTATCTCAATCTTCTTGAGATTAGTGTGATTTTTTGAGAATTTAAGTTGATTTGTTGATTTTTTTTGCATACATTTTATCTCGATGAAGTAAAAGTTGCTGCTCTTTAATGTTTTCAATTGCCTGAACTGCATAAGCTACACCGCTATGATAGTCTTTATGAACTTGTTTAGAAACGGTTAAAAGGTTCGCTTCATGATCACTTCCACCTGCTGACACTAACACTAAGTGATGGATTTCCAGTTGTTGATTACTTGCTGGTATTCTGACTCCAAAACGATTTATAATTGCTAGATCTTCGCCTGTCACCCTACAATAAAATCGATCTCTGCTCGCAATCCTATAAGGTAACGTAGAAATTCCCCGTTTGAAAAACGTCGCTTTGCCATAATTACGACTACAACGGTCCGAGCAAAATGATCTTCTTCGTCCTTCTAAGGGTCGATTACACCATTTGCATCGTCCTATATCTTTTCGAAAATCAATCGTTTCAAATCCAATTTTTTCACCAAAAACTTTTTCATATTCATATAGACTTAACCAGCGTCTTACATAAGTATCTGATTTTTCTTCTAAACGTAATTGACTACCTTTCGCCTTATAAATATATTTATCTGGTATTTCTTCCACCATTTCCTGAATTTCTTTTTTTCGTTCAATTGTAAAAGCCGAAAAATCATTCGTAGATAATTCTCCTACACCGAATTGCCCGATTGTCTTACATTTAAAACAAATATAAAATTGCGGCAATAGTGAAGATTCCTCTGAAAAAAGTAGTTCGACTTTTCTGGAACATTTTGGACAATAGGCCTTAGGCAATTTAAAACGATGATAGTTCATAGTGTCATTCCTTTATGTTTTTTTCTATTATAACGTACTTTTGAAATCAAAAGAGAGCTTGGGACATAAGTCTTAAGACAAATAAAACAGAAGACCGAAAATCATAAAAATGTTTTTCAGTCTTTTATTTTTTAGATTATTGGGAGAATCCTTCATGTTTTCTAGCTTACTTAGCCTATATTTCCTTAAATTTACTGCGATTAACGCGAATCCAATTTCATTGTGTGCCTGTTGTTTCCCTCGAACAGAGAACCGAGTGAACCCTAAACAAGCCTTCAAATGTCCGAAAGCTGGTTCGACGTCAATTTTTCGTTGACGATAGAGTTTACCTGTTTCTTCTTCTGAAAGCAGCTGTTGAATTCTTGCTTTAAAGTATTCCCAATTCATGTTCTTTTGAATCTCACGATTCTTGTCACTCTTCGCTTTTGTACACTGGCTTCGAAGAGGACAATTCGAGCAGTCTTCACATTCATACCGTTTTAAATAACGTTTAAAGCCATATTTATCTGTACGAATAGAATAGTTTCGAAAATTCATTTTTCGTCCGTTTGGACAAAGAAACGTATCATCTAATTCCTGATACGACCAGTTTGCTGGAAGGAACGGATTTTGTTTAAACTTTTTCTTCTGTTCTTTATGGTACATGGCATAAGTGATGAGTGGTGTTCGCTCGTGATCCTCTAAAACCGCTTGATAGTTTTCTTCTCCTCCATAGCCGGCATCTGCGACAATATAGTTTGGCAGATCAAAGAAACGCTCTTTTAAAGTGGTTAAAAAAGGGCGCAATGTTCGTGTATCTGTTGGATTTGAGAAAAGATCATAGCCTAAAATATACTGACTGTTCGTGGCGATTTGAAGATTATAACCTGCTTTCAACTGACCATTTTTCATATGATCGTCTTTCATGCGCATAAAAGTGGCATCTAGATCAGTTCTAGAGTAACTGTTTCGTTGCCCTAAAATCTGTCTATGTTTTTGATAAGCGAGTTTTCGCTCTTTAAAGTCCTTGAAAAGTGTCCTTAATTTTTTAGGAATTTTTCGTTTAGAACGGATTGATTTGCGCGTAATTCCATCCTCTGCTTGTTCGATTTTTTCTGTAAACTTTTCGACAACATGCGCGAGATTTTCTTCAATCTTACCTAATTCAGTGACAGATAATTCTTTTGAGGACTCTCGCTCAATTTCAGGAATAATTTGATTCTTTAACAATTCATCGTAGAGAAAATTTGATTTTTCAGTAAGCTTTTTATCAAAGTTATCAATGGATTTTCTCCAAACAAAGGTGTATTTATTGGCGTTGGCTTCAATCTTTGTACCATCGATAAAAATGGCTTCTTCATCGATTAATTGTTCCTTGACTAATTGGCTACGGAACTGGACGAAGCACTCCCGAAGGAGTGCATTCACTAAAGGATTCACTCGAAAACGATTGATGGTTCGATAACTAGGTTGATAACTTTGAGTAAGCCACATCATGCGAATACTGTCTTTCGTCAAGGCTTCAATCTTGCGACCAGAAAATACAGATTGTGTGTAGGCACATAAAATCATCTTCATCATCATTTTCGGATGATAAGAAGAAGGCCCCATTTGATGATGAAAAGGAAGAAAGCGTTCCTCCGGAATACTTTCAACTAATTGATCAATGACAAACGCAATATCGTTTTTTTCTAACTGAAAACTAAAATCTAGAGGAAGAACGACTTGATTTGTGGTATAATTTTTAAACATAAGAACACCTCGCTGACTTATTTGTTTAGTCACTTTTATTTTAGCAAAGGTGTTCTTATTTTTGTACAAAAAAACAATCCAGATGCCAATCAATTTGACTGGTATCTGGATTTTTCGTTAGGACTTATGTCCCAAGCTCTTTTGGTCTTTTTTATGGTATTATATTCATCATTAGTAAGTCATTATAGCGAATACTCATCTTGTTTTTTTCTTAGTTTTACATTCATGAAAACTAAAAAGATTACAAGTAAGCCAATTGCTTGGCTGATAAATGACTGAGCTTCATTTGTTTTAGGATAGTTTTTATTTTCTTTCGAGGAATTGTTCGAATTAGGATTTGCTGGTGCTTGATTTCCAGCTATTGGTTTACCATCCTCAATTTCTTTTACGATGGTCGTTGCAGATGTCCCCGTATTCCCATTCGGATCTGTTGGCGTTGCTGTAATTGGTTCTTTACCGACTAATGGACGTGTTGTTTCTATCGTCCACTTACCATCTTCTCCTACTACTCCACTTCCTAAAATATTTCCATCTTTATCTGTGAGTGTAATTGTATCTCCTGGTACGCCGGTCCCTGTCACTGTTTTCTCCCCGTCTTTTGCAGGATTTATCGTTACCTTGTGTAATTCTTTTACAGTTTCTGTTGCCGGTATTCCGATGTCACCATCTAAATCTGTTGGCGTTGCTGTAATTGGTTCTTTACCGACTAATGGACGTGTTGTTTCTATCGTCCACTTACCATCTTCTCCTACTACTCCACTTCCTAAAATATTTCCATCTTTATCTGTGAGTGTAATTGTATCTCCTGGTACGCCGGTCCCTGTCACTGTTTTCTCCCCGTCTTTTGCAGGATTTATCGTTACCTTGTGTAATTCTTTTACAGTTTCTGTTGCCGGTATTCCGATGTCACCATCTAAATCTGTTGGTGTTGCCGTAATTGGTTCTTTACCAACTAATGGACGTGTTGTTTCTATCGTCCACTTACCATCTTCTCCTACTACTCCACTTCCTAAAATGTTTCCATCTTTATCTGTGAATGTAATTGTATCTCCTGATACGCCGGTTCCTGTCACTGTTTTCTCCCCGTCTTTTGCAGGATCTATCGTTGCCTTGTGTAATTCTTTTACAGTTTCTGTTGCCGGTATTCCGATGTCACCATCTAAATCTGTTGGTGTTGCCGTAATTGGTTCTTTACCAACTAATGGACGTGTTGTTTCTATCGTCCACTTACCATCTTCTCCTACTACTCCACTTCCTAAAATGTTTCCATCTTTATCTGTGAGTGTAATTGTATCTCCTGGTACGCCGGTTCCTGTCACTGTTTTCTCCCCGTCTTTTGCAGGATTTATCGTTACCTTGTGTAATTCTTTTACAGTTTCTGTTGCCGGTATTCCGATGTCACCATCTAAATCTGTTGGTGTTGCCGTAATTGGTTCTTTACCAACTAATGGACGTGTTGTTTCTATCGTCCACTTACCATCTTCTCCTACTACTCCACTTCCTAAAATGTTTCCATCTTTATCTGTGAGTGTAATTGTATCTCCTGGTACGCCGGTTCCTGTCACTGTTTTCTCCCCGTCTTTTGCAGGATTTATCGTTACCTTGTGTAATTCTTTTACAGTTTCTGTTGCTGGTATCCCCGAATTTCCATTCGAATCTATTGGTGTTGCTGTAATTGGTTCTTTACCGACTAATGGACGTGTTGTTTCTATCGTCCACTTGCCGTCTTCTCCTACTACTCCACTTCCTATAGTTTTTCCATCTTTATCTGTGAGTGTAATCGTATCTCCTGGTACGCCGGTTCCTGTCACGATTTGCTCACCTTCTGTTGCAGGATCTATCGTTGGTTTATGTGTCTCTGCATCAAATTTAGTGTAGAAGAAAACCAGTCCTCTTTTATCTTGAGACATTGTATTTGTCCAGGTTGCTCCTTCACCAGTTTCTTCAGAACCATCATCAGTGAACAAGGAATAGTTGTTTGAAAATGTATAACCTGGGATTTGAACTGCTGTTGCCGTCACTTGACCATCAATAGCTTGTCCATTTCCTAAAATTTTCATAGCTGAGATTTCTTCACCAGAGTTGCTGTCAATGTATTTTACTTTCACTACTTGAGGAATAATCTTACCTTGCATAACAAACGATTTCAATGCGTAACTTGCTGGTACATTGTCTACAGTACCTGAAGTATTGGCCGTTAAACTATTAGTTCCTGCAGTATTCGTCATAACTTTTACACGACTCACAGGAGACAATTCTCCTCCATCACCGATGGTAGTATAACTTTCTAAACCAGACCAATACGGAGTAACGGGTGGCACAATGGTTACAAAATCTGGTCCATACGCCTCACTACTATTTTCCCAACTACTAGCAGCTGGATTATTTTTCCAGTTAATTTGAGGACCGCTAATTGTAAATTTAGTGTTTTTTGCCTCTAATATATTTACCCTTGGCATAGCACTACCATCTTCTGCCGTTTTTAAAAAGTGATCTCTTATACGACCAATTCGTTGTTCCCCTATTGTATCTCCAGGCGTAACTTCTACTGTATATGTCGTATCATTATAAAAAGTATTCCCAACAAACGTCGTTGCTTCTCCTGAACTCGTATATGCATTGATTATAGGATCGTTCTGCCAATTACTCCATTCAAAATAAGTAGAAGCCCTACTTCCAATCAATTCACTTGTCTGTTCTTGAGCAAATTCGTTCGAAAAAGAAAATAGATTACACATAATTAATAACGATGCAAAAGCAAATTTTATTTTTTTTCCCATATCCATCCCCCTAGTTTGCATTACTTATGACTAACATTTGTTGTATGCGTCCATCATTCTTTCAATAGATGATCTGTAAAATCAAAAATAGAACGCTCTCAATCCTATCCACGCACCTCTCTCTCAACAATTATTCGTTTCAACCCTTTCTACATTCACTTCCCAACCTTTCTAGCTTTAATGAAGAATACAAATAGTAAATATTTTTTATAATTCCATCAATATAAAAAAATTCAATTAATACTGTAAAAACACTCAAATATTTTTTATTAATTAAAAAATAATTAATAAAATATTCTGCCAAAAATTAATATTAAACAAAAAATAATTACTATTTATTTTTAATTATAGGACAAATTATCGATTTTGTCTAAAAAAAATTAATGTTTTTAATATAAAAAATAATAGAATAAAATTAAAAAAATCCCCCCCCCCCCCTTTTTTAAGGATATGGCGACAACTGAGATCGACACCTCTCTATTCTTTGGCAATGTCAGAGGGGGGGAAGAGACAGTAATATAACTAGTTTTTATTTCTTCTCAAGTACCTCAAAATACATGCTAACTGAAAATAAGTAACGTTTCGAAAATCTATTTTCTGTAAGAAACATCTTCTGCTTCAATATTTTCTAGATGAACATTCAATTCATTTGGCTCAACTAGAAACAAATTATTATCAGCCAATATCCGTTTTAATTATATATATAAATTGAACTATCATCTTCTGATAAAAAAACGTTCCTCCGTTCGAGTAAATGTGCACTCAAAAACCTCTGATACATTTATATAAGAACGCACAAGCAATCCAGTATTCCAAATCTTTTATTTCATAAAGAAAATTTGTATAGACGACATATTCAAATCTATCTTTGTAAGAATATGTTGGTAAACCTAGCAAAATGGAGTTCTACTCTTAGTACTATCTTTGAAAACTATAGAAATATCTCAGTAAACATCAAAGCTACGGTTTAGCGTTGGCGTAATTCTTAGTTTGATTGCTTGTGCTCTCGGCGTAGCTTAATTTTTTTCTTCTGTAGCCGTTGCTGAGGATTTTTCTGTAGCAGCAGTTGTTAGCTCTTTAGATTGAGATTCAGCTAGTTCTGTATCAGATTTTTTTCTTGTAATAATGTACTTCTTTGCTCTTCTTGTTCTTTCTTAGGCAATGTCAGGGGAGTATCCTTTATTTTTCCGTCTGACTGGTTTATTTCAACAACAAAGTGATCGATTGATTCGTCTGTTTCATTTTTCTCGGTGTAGACTTTGATGCATAAGATTTCTGAGTCGAATATATTCTCTTCTTGTTTCTTCAAGCCCTCTGCAAATTCACTAGCGGCAGGTAAAAATTTGGTGATCACAAATGCTGAACGACTCAAAGATATCGGTTTGGAAAATTAGTTTTTTCTCATAGCTGAGGTTTTGGCTTTTTTTCATGGGAATTTGGGTGGATTTCGGGTGAGAATAAAAAAGTTTTTTGTTATTTTATCTTATAATATAAGAGAAATGTTTTTAGCGTTCTTTAATGGGTGGAAATGTCGAATTTCGTTGCAGTGAGTGATGTCTTTGGCTCCTATACTAGAAATACGGACAAGTTGTTCGCTATAATTTATTAAAGGAGCTTTTTATTATGCAGATAAAAAACACCGCAACAAGATATTCAAAAGAGTTTAGAGAATCGATGATTTCATTAAGTCAGACCGGCCGGTCTGCGAACTCATTATCGAAAGAATACAATGTAAGTGTCTCTACGCTTGCTAAATGGATACGTCTGGCAGACCCAAATGATCGAAATGTTCTTTCAATAAAAGAACGAGAGCTACTGAAAGAAAATAAACGGTTAAAAGAGGAAATTGACATTTTAAAGCGAGCGGCGGTGCTTTTGGCAAAGATTTAATGGCCAAAGGCCGAGCGACTGTTTTACGAGTCGTTCGTGTCAATTTAGAAGCAAAGCACCGCATTACTCGTATTTTAACCGTCCTTAAAATACCAAGAACCACTTATTATGCGTATTTAAACTGGACGCCTAGTGACCGAATAATCAGACGTTAAAGAACAAAAAAATGAAGCATTCCTATTCAAGAAAGGGTTGTCCAGGAGACAATGCTAGAATAGAAAGCTTCCACTCAATTTTGAAACGAGAATATGTTAATTTTCAATCATTTAAAACACTTGAAGAAGCCATCGTAGGCATTGATAGTTACATTCGTTGGTACAATAGCGACCGCATTTCTCTCGTTGCATAGCCAATCTGCCCCTCTCTAAAAAAAAAAATTGGACCATTGAAGAGGTTATTTAAGTGCCTCTTCTTTTGATCCATAGACAAATGTACCACCTAAATTATACTCAATGGTCCACCATTTACTCTCATTCATTATTTTTTACGAGTAATTAAGCTATTCGTTCGACTTTTTTTGTTCGGACTCTTGACATAGGAGCCTTATGCGCCTGTTGTTTTCCTCGAACAGAGAACCGAATGAAGCCTAAACAAGCCTTTAAATGTCCGAAAGCAGGTTCGACGTCAATTTTTCGTTGACGATAGAGTTTACCTGTTTCTTCTTCTGAAAGCAGCTGTTGAATCGTCGCTTTAAAGTATTCCCAGTTCATGTTCTTTTGAATCTCACGATTCTTGTCACTCTTCGCTTCTGTACATTGGCTTCGAAGAGGACAATTCGAGCAGTCTTCACATTCATATCGTTTTAAATACCGTTTAAACCCATACTTATCTGTACGAATAGAATAATTTCGAAAATTCATTTTCCGTCCGTCAGGGCAAAGAAACGTATCGTCTAATTCCTGATACGACCAGTTTGCGGGAAGAAATGGATTTTGTTTAAACTTTTTCTTTTGTTCTTTATGGTACATGGCATACGTAATGAGTGGTGTTCGCTCATGGTCTTCTAAAACAGCTTGATAGTTTTCTTCTCCCCCGTAGCCGGCATCTGCGACAATATAAGTTGGTAGCTCAAAGAAACGCTCCTTTAAAGTGGTTAAAAAAGGGCGCAATGTCCTTGTATCTGTTGGATTTGAGAAAAGATCGTAACCTAAAATATATTGACTATTTGTGGCGATTTGAAGATTATAGCTTGCTTTCAACTGACCATTTTTCATGTGATCATCTTTCATGCGCATAAAAGTGGCGTCTGGATCTGTTCTAGAATAGCTGTTTCGTTGTCCTAAAATCTGTCTATGTTTTTGATAAGCGAGTTTTCGCTCTTTAAAGTCCTGGAAAAGTTTCCTTAATTTTTTTGGAACTTTTCGTTTAGAACGAATTGATTTGCGCGTAATTCCATCCTTTGCTTGTTCGATTTTATCTGTAAACTTTTCTACAACATGCGCGAGATTTTCTTCAATCTTGCCTAATTCAGTGACAGATAATTCTTTTTTGGACTCGCGCTCAATTTCAGGAATAATCCTATTTTTCAATAGTTCATCATAAAGAAAGGTTGATTTTTCGGTGAGTTTTTTTGTCAAAGTTATCAATGGATTTTCTCCAAACAAAGGTATATTTATTGGCATTGGCTTCAATCTTTGTGCCATCGATAAAAATGGCATCTTCATCGATTAATTGTTCCTTGACTAATTGACTACGGAATTGGACGAAGCACTCCCGAAGGAGTGCGTTCACTAAGGGATTCACACGGAAACGATTGATCGTTCGATAGCTAGGCTGATAACTTTGAGTGAGCCACATCATCCGGATACAATCTTTCGACCAGAAAACACGGATTGTGTGTAGGCACATAAAATCATCTTCATCCTCATTTTTGGATGATAAGAAGAAGGGCCCATTTGATGATGAAAAGGAAGAAAACGTGCCTCGGGAATACTTTCAACTAATTGATCAATAACAAATGCGATATCATTTTTTTCTAACTGAAAACTAAAATCTAGAGGAAGAATGACTTGATTTGTGGTATAATTTTTAAACATAAGAACACCTCGCTTGTTTATTTGTGTAGTTACTTTTATTCTAGCAAAGATGTTCTTATTTTTATAGAAAAAAATAATCCAGATGCCAATCAAGTTGATTGGTATCTGGATTTTTCGTCAGGACTTATGTCCCAAGCTCTTAAGGAATCCGAATAAGCGGTGGGAGCAGAAGCAACTCCTTCGGAAATAGATATTTCTGTCCCATCCTCCACTTGTATACTATTCAATCAAGAATCAGATATTAGCCTAATTCTTCTGTTTTTTTAACGATTTTTTTAATTTCATGAATAGCTTTCTTTTGTTCCAAGTAGCTTTTCACTTTATTTTCGTCTCCATCGATTTTACCTAAAGTTGTATCTAGTTTGTCGATTTCAGCATTGATTTGATAAACTAATGACTCTTGATCATCAATCCAGTTTTCAGCATTTTTAACTGCTTTATCTTCTGCTTTTTGTTCTTCTTTTTCGATTTTATTTTCTTTACGGATAATTGATTTCACTTCATGCAATGCTTTTTCTTGTTCAAAAAAATGTTTGACTTTGCTATCAGTGTCTTCCATTTTCCCAAGAGTAGTATCTAATTTATCGATTTCTTTACCGATTTTTTCTACTAATTTTACTTCTTTTTCTGCATAATTTGTCATGTTTATTTCCTCCTAATTTTTTATCTAAACGCATAAACGATATGCGTAATACCAAAAAGCATAAAATAAAATCCAACTAAAAAACTTAATGTTAGTGCAGAAGATAAGGGATTCATCAATAACATGATTCCTAAAATGATTCCTAAAACATCCACGACTAATGTAAACCAAAAATAACCAGTACTAACTGATTTCGCCAAATCTAAGGCGAATAGACCAAAAACAGAATCCAAGATAAACCAAATCGCAAATATGAATGGTAACGCTGCAACACCGATATTTAGGTTAAATAAAAAATATACCCCAATAATAATATCAATTACACCTAAAACGATTGGTGCATATGCTTTGTACCCTGTTAATTCCTTCATTCTGTTACGAGCAAAAATTTCAAAAATTCCTTTTAAAATCGCAAAAATGGCAAACACCATCACGATTGCAATTAAGTTTCCGGCTGGATCTTGAAAAGATAATAATGCTGTTAGAACAAATAGAATTCCCAGAATCAAATATCCCCAGTCTATACCTTTTCTGCTTGTTTCATTCATAATATTACACTCCTTTGTCATTCTCTTTACATTTTTATGGTACTCCTAAACTCTAATATAATCAAAAGATAACACTTAAATGTTAAAATTCTAAACATTCTAAAATGATTTTTTAAAAATGTCATACTTAGATTTTTAACAACTATTTCTAAGAATATGCCTTCTGGTCTACTACACCATTGGTTGACCATTTTAGATGTCTATTTTGATAGGTTGAAATAGAAAAAAGCCTGGCAATATAACATGCCAGACTTTTTTATACCTATCCTTTTTTCTTACCCAACGAAAGAAACGCACGCTTGATGACATCAAAAAATCCTAAAGACTGCACCATATGATCGGGTGCTACATATTCCTGTATTTCCCGAAGCACTTTTTTGGGCTTTTTAGAAGAGAACGTAAACGTTCCATTTTTCTTCGTTTGGATTGCGTAGCGTGGAATCCATTTTCCCTTAAACATCACCGAAGCGATCACATAATCGACTTCTTCCCACGGAATTTGAACAAATTTTCGGCTATCACGAGAATTGTAAAATTCAAAACCTTTGTCACCGATCATAATTTTCCCATAATCCGTAAGTCCTGTAAAAGCGGTGGCATCCGTTATGAAATCTACTTTTGTATTTAGTGATTGAACCATTTTATTTGCCTCATTTCTTCAGTGATTTATCTTATTCATTATACGTTTTTTCAAACAATTAAGCTATGTAAAAGAACTTAGGGCAAAACTGGGGAATCTTTTGCCCTAAGTTTAAAATTCAGATTATATTATAGTAAGCCAACGACATGACCAAGTACGCCGACTACGAACAAACCAAGAATAATAATGATTGGTGAAACTTTTTTCTTCAATAACCACATACAAAAGAATGTTAATAGTAATGCTGCTAGACCAGGAATCAATTGATCCAAGTTATCTTGTAAAGTCGTCACTTTCATTGCTGATAGTGCTTTACCTGAGCCAACTTCTTCAAAAGCTTTTTGTAGTCCATCTCCACCAGCCGGAAGTTTGTCCCACTCTATATAGGCACCTTTGTCCAATTTAACGGTAGAAACGATTGGGAGAAACTTGATGGATACCCACCGTTGTACTAATGCTGCCAGTACAAACATCCCCAAAATAGAAGCACCTTTTGTTACATCTTGCAATAATCCACCAGAAAGATCTTCTGTGATTTTAGAACCTGCTTTATAACCAAATTCTTGTGTATACCACATAAATGACCAACGAATAATATTCCAAGCTAGGAAGAAAATGATTGGGCCAAGAATATTACCACCAATTGCAAGGGAAGCACCTAAGGCACCCAACATCGGACGAATCGTAAACCAGAATACTGGATCACCAACACCCGCTAAAGGTCCCATCATCCCAACTTTTACCCCTTGAATCGCTACATCGTCAACAGGAGCCCCATTGGCACGTTCTTCTTCCAAGGCTAAGGTTACACCAAGAATCGGTGACGCAATATATGGGTGCGTATTAAAGAACTCTAAGTGACGTTTTAAAGCTGCTGATTGATCTTCTTTTGATTTGTATAATTTTCGAATCGCTGGGATCATTGAGAAAGCCCAACCACCATTTTGCATACGTTCATAGTTCCAAGAGCCCTGAATGAATGTAGAGCGCCATGCAACGGCTAAACGATCTTTTTTGGATAATTCAATTTTTTCTGCCATGTCTCTTCTCTCCTCCTTCAGGATTAATAATCATTTAAAATATCGCCAAGTGGATCACCCGTATTGCTTCCACCGCCGCTACCATTTGAAGAACCGCCCATTTTAGAAAGATTCAAGTAGATCAACGCCAAAGCTACACCTAAAGCACCTAGTGCGATTAATGTTAATTGAGAAATTGCCGCTACGACAAATCCAATGATAAAGAATGGCCATACTTCTTTTGTTGCCATCATATTGATTACTAAGGCATACCCTACAGCCACAACCATACCACCACCGATAGCCATACCTTCTGTCAACCATGCAGGCATTGATTCTAATGCTGATTGAACCGTTTCTGCTGGAATGAATAAAAGTGCTGCTGCTGGAATCGCAATCCGAATCCCTTGCATACATACAGCTAAAATATGAAGCATTTCGATTTTTCTGATATCACCTTTTTCAGCTGCCGCATCCATCATGTGTACGATTGGGACAGCAAGTGTACGAACGATCATTGTTAAGAAAAGGCCTGCTACTGCAAGTGGTACAGCAATCGCGATTGCTGATGGAACACCTTTAACGCCTTGTCCACCTAATACTAAAATAATTGCTGATGCAACAGATGCTAATGCAGCATCTGGTGCTACTGCGGCTCCAATGTTCGCCCAACCAAGTGCGATCATTTGTAACGTTCCGCCAAGAACGATTCCGGCTTCTAAATTACCTGTTACTAAACCGATCAAGGTACACGCCACTAACGGTTGATGAAACTGGAATTCATCTAGAATCCCTTCCATACCAGCTAGAAAGGCAACTAAGATTACTAAAATAATTGATATAATAGACATGATAAGCCTCCTATTTTCATTTAAGATTTTGTGTTATTTTGAATGTGCTTGTGCTAACTCATGCTTTGCTTTTTTAAGGATTTCATCCATGTTGGCACTAGAATCATTCGGCACTTTACGAACATCAAATTTAATACCCAAATCTTCTAATTTTTCAAATGCCTCAACATCTTCTTGTCCCATTGATAATACTTTACTTACGACTACTTTGCCGACTGAATGCGCCATAGAACCAACGTTCACTTCTTTGATCTCTACGCCTGCTTCAACTACTTTCACCACATCTTCTGGGTTTTCAAACAATAATAAAGCTTTCGTATTTCCAAAGCGTGGATCTTTCGCGATTTCAATCATTTTGCTGATTGGGATAACGTTTGCTTTTACGCCAGGAGGAGCTGCTTGTTCAATCAATTTTTTACGAAGATCATCTTTTGCTACTGCATCTGAAACAACGATGATTCGATTTGGTAAAACGGATTTTGTCCAAGCTGTCGCTACTTGACCATGTAATAGACGAGAATCGACACGTGTTAAAACAAACTTGATTTTGCCATCACCGACAACAGTTCCAGCAGGTAACGCACCTTTTGGTTGTTTGTCTTCAACAACCGCTTTAGGCGCTTCTGTAGGTTCTAGTTCTTCTGGCTTGATTCTCACGCCTTCTTTGGCAGTTTCAAGGATATGTGTAGCGATTTCTTGCGCCGAATTCATTGAGAAACGTGATGCATAAGCTTCAATCAACATTGGTAAATTCAATCCGCTAACAATTGCCCATTTGTCTTTATGTTCTTCAAAAAGGCTATTTGCTTGGTTAAACGGTGTTCCTCCCCATAAATCGACTAAGAATAGTACTTCGTCTTCTTCATCAAACGTTGCGATTGCTGCTTTTAACTTTGCTTTTAAATCATCTGGGCCTTCGCTGGGCATCAATACAACTGCTTGTACTTTTTCCTGTTCACCAAAAATCATGGAACCGGATTGTAAAATGCCTTGCGCAAATTCTCCATGGCTAGCAATAATAATTCCTACCATAATTTGATACCTCCTATATTTTTTTCAATTACTTTGTCATGACTATTATCAACAGATGAAAACACTTATTAAAAAAATAGAAAAAGAAAAAATGCGTTACTCACCTTGTGTTATCAATCACTTCTTGCGATCTGTCAGATAATTTTTGATGACCACCTACTACTCAACGATCATTTCACGCATCAACTTTGATCGATCAGACCACTCCTTCCAATTTCTATGCATAAGATACGACAATCGATATTAAGCTAATTCGTCATGCCATTTATATAGAATCTGAAAAAGAATCATACTAACTGTTCTTTTTTCAGCAATTCCATCAAATCTACTTGGTTGTCTGCAACCACTTTGCGAATTTCTAATGTAATACCTTGGTCGTGTAAGTACTTGAATGCCATGATATCCTCTTCATTTACAGCAACAGCATTTGTGATCATACGCTTGCCGCTGGTAAAACTCATTCCACCAATATTGATAGAACTGAATACTACATTGCCTTCAATCACACGTTTTACATCTTTAGGATTCGTAAACAATAACATTACTTTTAAGCGATCAAAACGTTCATCCGAAAAAATTTCGATCATCTTTTCAACAGTAATGACATTTACTTTTACTCCAGGCGGCGCTGCTTGTACAAGCAATGCTTTTCTTAATGTATCGTGTGCAACAGCATCGCTAATGACTAAGATACGATTTACATTAGTACTTTTGGTCCAGACAGTCGCAACTTGTCCATGGATCAAACGATCATCGATTCGCACTAAACGAATATCCATCATGTATTGTGCTCCTCCTCTTGGTTAGTCGGATCAGTAAATGCTGGACTCATTATTAATAAAATACTATGCCCAGACATTTATTGCCAAAATAACGACTAGCATCATAGCCAAATCATTACAAATGGACTGATTGAATAATAGACAGATTTCGTCTTGTGACTTATTTAAAGCAATTTCCGTGCCAAAAATAGTGTATTGCTAAAATAAATAGAAATCTAAGGGTTTTTTTAAGAAAATACACAAAGAAGATACACTAAAATAGTGTATCTTCTTTGTGTATTGGAGCTAGTGTATCTTCTGTATTTTGCGCTTGATTCAATTGTGTATTTTTGATCAGCTGAATAATATAATAGACTTCTTCCAGAGGTAACTCTAGTTTAAAGAGTTGTTTTAGATAGCGTGCTGCTTTCATTATGATTTCATAACTAGGTTCTATTGTGATTTGTCCTTGCTCTTCTTCCGTGATCGTTAGTGTATCGCGCTGTACTATTCTTTCTAGCATACCGGCTAGATGCATGACTAAATTAACATAAAACGAATAGTCCAACTGCAACTCAAGCTTCGTTCTGATAATGTCCGCAAATTCCCACAGAGGCTCGATCACTTTTTTAGGATTAATAAAGGTAAAACTTTCTTCCATATAATCAATGCAGATTTTTTTGGCAACAGCTTCATCCATTTCTTGTATTTCTATATGAATTTCGCTATCCATCAATAGCTGATTGATCACAGACTCCGCTTCGCCAGAGAAAAATGTTTCCATTGGAATAAATGGTCCTGAAATTTTTGGATCGGTGATCCCAGTTGTCGCGATCACACGATATTCTTCTTGAATCGTAACAAGCTGGTCTTTCATGTCAATAATGGATAACGGTAATACTTCTAATTCTAAGCCTAATTGCGGTGGAACAGCAGCTTCAATCATTTCTTTCATTCGTTTAGCTGTTCCTTCACCAGAGGCACAAATTGCAATGATTGCTCGTTTTTTCCAAGAAGACGAAGAATCAACTTCTCTTTCTTGATGGATATCCGCATATCCTTGAAAGTTTTTCAATGAATCATATAAGGTATCTAGCTGTGTATCGATCAGTGTCGTTTTTCTTGCTGTTTCTAAAACAATAGGGGTCGTGACCATATCGACTGTTCGTACTTCGATTCCTGTTTGGCGTGTGATTTCATCTGAAAAAGTAGCTAATGAACCCATATCTACTAAAAGAATCACGCCACTGTCTTCATTGACTTCTTTCACTGCATTGATGATTTGACGCAGTGCTTCTTTGGGCTGCATTTCCAGCGGCATGTCAATCGCTCTTAAATTGTCGACATTCAACAGCTGAGATACCACTTGTACCATACTTGTGGCTGTACTTTTCCCATGAGCTGCAACGATGATCCCGATCCGTCCTGCGTCTTTGTTTTCTCTCAGTGAGATTAGTAACACAGCTAGATAATACGTTTCAAATTCTGGAATCTTCATTTGATAATTGATTTCTATAATGCGTTTTATTTCTTGCGCTGTCTCGAATTCTACAGGATAATCCAACACCATATTTCGAATATTTTCATTTAATTGATGCTGACGCTCTTCGCCATTTTGGATTCGTTTCAAAAATGAGCTAATGTGTAAGCTCATCGCGTAAATAAAATTGGACTGAAAATTGTAATTTAATTTTTGTTTGGCGAAATTGTAGATCTCTTTAGTGACATCGATAATACGCTGATCTACGATTTCTGCTAATTTGTTTTCAGTATCAAATGTAAAACCGTGATCTTTATAAAAAGATTTTAAATGGACATTGATGTCTGTCGTTATAAAATTATTGATCACTTCTTGTTCCAGCCCGTCTGCTTTTAGTAAGGCTGCTTTATCTCCAATGATTTCATATAAATTATATGGTAGTTCATAGGAATCCGATTGTATCTTGACTAAAGGTTCGTTTGGCGTAACGATCATTTGTGGTTCTAAATATTTTGATAGTTCGGCCAACGCGTCACGATTGCTTGCCAATTGCATCATGCCTTCTTTAATGCTATCCGTCAATTCATCGATCGTGATCGTCAGTTCATCTTGGTCAATATGGTTTAAAAAACCTCTAGCTGTCACTAGCTGAACATTTGACTTCAACTGACCTACATTTCCATATGAAACGCTCCCGATCAAGGCTTTCACTACATCCTCTGATAATGATATTTTTTTCTGGATGCGAGAAGCTTCCATTGAAATCATTACTCTAAGTAAATCGATTTTCTCTTTTGCCGGCCGATCGATAAAATTAGGCAACTGAATGATGATCGGAATTCTACGGACAAATGTGTTCAATAACGAAGATGTTGGATTTTCAGTTGTTGCACAAATGATTCGTACTTCTGCACGGCGATTCTTAACGGTTTCACCTAACCTTGAATAGGTCCCATGATCCATAAAATAAAAGACCATCTCTTGTCCTTCTGGTGGTAAACGATGAACCTCGTCAAGAAATAGAATACTTCCATCTGCTTCATGGATGATCCCTTCTTTGGCTTTGGTTGCACCTGTAAATGCGCCTTCTGCATAGCCGAAAAGGTGAGACATCAATAGTTCTGGATTATGGGCATAATCTGCACAATTAAAAACAATAAGCTTTTTATCTGAGTCGATCACATGGTTAAGTAGCGCAAATTGGAACATCGCATGAGCAAAATAGGTTTTCCCAGAGCCAGTTGGTCCAGTAATCAAACAATTCAAGCCTTTGGGTGGGTATAAGATTGCAGCTTTAGCTTGTTCAACAGGCGTTCTCATACTACCAGTTGAACCGATCATGCCTTTAAAAATATCTTCTCCGGCAAATTTTTTAACTGGTTTATGCATGCGAGTCACGGATGTGGAATGGTCTTCAATTAGGCTATTTTCTCGATAACTTTTTACAGGTTTCGTCAATGGTTGGTATTTGAAAATGGCTTGGTCGACATATTTAACTGGGCGTCCTTCTATCTTCTCCAATAATCCTTCACGAACCAGCTGATTCAAGTCCTTACTGGCATTCGTTCGTTGAATAGTCAAAGCATTGGAGACATCTTCTGTCGTCACACCGCTTCCAAAAGAAACATCATTTGATGTCAGATTTTCTGTCTGCTCTTTCACATAAAGATAAATTCGTTCGATGCGCTTCATCTATACGTCTCCTTTCAATTTTAAAAGCTGAGTAATAATACACTAATTTCATGTGTATCATACAGTGTATCGTTTTAAAAGTACACTAATAACCTTTTATTAAATTGTTTCACATGAAACACTGTTTTCTTAAAAAGCCATCTCATTTTGATAAAATCTATAAGGTATTTCTGAAAAAGTCTGAAATTCCTTGAAATATATAGCTTTCCTCGCTATAATGCAGAGAGGTTTAACTATTCTATATGAAGTGAGGAAATCAATTGATTACTGTAAATGATGTAAGTTTGCTATTTTCAGACCGCAAACTTTTTGATGATGTAAATATTAAATTCACTCCTGGTAACTGTTATGGGTTGATTGGCGCTAATGGTGCAGGTAAATCAACATTCTTAAAGATTTTATCTGGCGATATCCAGCCAACGACGGGTAATGTTGCTTTAGGCCCTGATGAACGTTTAGCTATTTTGAAACAAAATCATTTTGATTTTGAAGATAATACTGTTTTAGAGACAGTTATTATGGGACATAAACGTTTGTATGAAGTAATGAAAGAAAAAGATGCTGTCTACATGAAAGAGGATTTCACTGACGAAGATGGAATCAAAGCGGCAGAACTTGAAGGTGAATTTGCAGAGTTAAACGGTTGGGAAGCTGAACCTGAAGCAGCTGTTTTACTGCAAGGTTTAAACATTCCTGAAAGTTTACATGACCAAAAAATGAGTGAATTAACTGCTGGCCAAAAAGTCAAAGTGTTGCTTGCGCAATCTCTATTTGGTAAACCTGATGTTTTACTACTAGATGAGCCGACCAATGGTTTGGACACTCGTTCGATCAATTGGTTAGAAGAATTCTTGATCAATTTTGAAAACACTGTTATCGTTGTTTCCCATGACCGTCACTTTTTAAACAAAGTATGCACACACATGGCCGATCTTGATTTTGGTAAAATCAAATTATATGTCGGGAACTATGATTTCTGGTTAGAATCAAGCCAATTAGCGGCAAAATTACAATCGAATGCAAACGCGAAAAAAGAAGAGCAAATCAAAGAATTACAAGACTTTATCGCTCGTTTCAGTGCGAATGCATCGAAATCAAAACAAGCGACTTCTCGTAAAAAAATGTTGGATAAAATTACATTAGATGACATTCAACCCTCTTCTCGTCGTTATCCATTTGTTGGGTTTACTCCAGATAGAGAAATCGGAAACGATCTACTTCATGTAGAGAATGTTTCAGTAACGATCGACGGCAAGAAGATTTTGGACAACATCTCATTCTCTTTAAATAACGTTGATAAAGTAGCCTTCATTGCAGATAATGATATCGTTACGACAACTTTATTCAAAGTGATCATGGGTGAAATCACACCGGATACAGGTAGCGTACGCTGGGGTGTTACAACAACTCAAGCTTATCTGCCAAAAGATAACAGCAAAGACTTTGATACTGATCTAACCATTTTAGATTGGTTACGTCAATTTGCAAGTAAAGAAGAAGATGACAATACATTTTTACGTGGTTTCTTAGGAAGAATGTTATTCTCTGGTGAAGACGTACTGAAATCAGTAAACGTACTTTCAGGGGGCGAAAAAGTTCGCGTAATGCTTTCTAAATTGATGCTATCTAAATCAAATGTGCTTGTTTTGGACGATCCAACCAATCACTTAGATTTAGAATCGATCACTGCTTTGAATGATGGATTGATGGCATTTACTGGTGCAATTTTATTTGCTTCACATGACCACCAATTTATTCAAACATTAGCAAACCGGATTATTGCCGTTTCTGACAAAGGTGTTGTTGACCGTGCAGATACAACTTATGATGAATTCTTAGAAAACAAAGACGTTCAAAAACAATTGGATGAATTGTTTTCTGGTGAGTATTAATCACTATTATTGTCTAAAAATAAGAGGGTGAGACAAAAGTACTTTTTACTTTTGTCCCACCCTCTTATTTAGTTTATCCATTTAAATCCTTTTTATCCCCTACATATTTTTTTCATACCCATATAATTTTAATTTTCCTGAAAGATACTCACCTAAATAAATTTCATTGATTCCTTTGTATGTTTCATTTTGAACTTGTTCTGTTAGCCAATCAATATCTTTGTTGATCAATTCCAATACATCATAATTTGCTTGACCATCTACAATGATTGGATATCTAATATTTTCATCGCCAAATTCTATGATCGTCAGTTGACCATTTTGTTCTAAAACAGCTCTCTTCACATTCTCAACTTCGTAAATAGCATTTGCTCTTAATTTAAACATCAATTCATTCGCTGAGATGCCACATCTTAAACACTCGTTCACATCCACTTTTCCATCTTTGATCAATGTGATGGGTCTGCCATCTACAATATACTTCACATAGCGATTGTGCTCTTTTGCAAACTTAACAATCAAGACAAGCAAAGTCCAAATAATCAACACTAAAACAAACTGTAAAACACCAATCGATTCATTATAAATCACGCCGCCGATAATTCCACCAAGTACATAATTTTGAACTTGATCCATTGCTGAAGAAGGTGCTAAATTGCCTTTTCCCATTAAGTTGATTTGAATGATTAAACAAATAATCCCTAAACCAAGTTTGATAATAATTGGACTATAAAGTTGCATGTTATCTTCCTTTCTATTCTATTATTTCGTAATTGAAATATCCGGGTTCATCAAATGAGCTTCTTCTAAAATGTAAGAGTTTTGATCGGCACTTAATGTTGTTTTATAATAATTGCCTTCAATTTTTATAAGTGTTCCGTCAACTAATTGCGTTGAATTTACAAGAATATCCTTTTTATCGACACCTTTTTCTTTTGATATTTGTTTCACAAAATTAACCATTTGAGAGGATTGTGAATTTTTGCTTTGATTCAGTGTGTAATCAGAGTACTGAACGCCAAGTAAAAACAGTAACAGCAAAAAGGTGATAATACTCAAGTCACGATATTTAGTTTGAATGCGATGACGCATATACAAACTAAATGCAATGATCAAAACGATCAAAGCACCAAAAATAAAAAAATATTTGATATAATCATTTAAATTCGATTGTGTCTCTAAATAGTCTATACCGTAAAAATTCAATAAAAACGCCTCCTAAGAATTAGTCCCTAGAATAGGTAGTAGTCTACCTTATTTTAAGAGTTCGATGTAATATAACACTTACTTTCAATTCATTACTGACCTAAGCAAAACATACCTTTTACAAAAAAATGTAAAAGGTTTGTATCAAATACTGTTTTAATTATCTTTTTTTCCCTCTAGAAAATACCGCAATACAGCCGTTTCCTGTATGACTAGTAATGGTTGGTCCAAGTGGATGTAAACGAATCTCTTTGACTTGAATTTTTTCTTCAATCAACGATTTTACTTTCTCAGCACTTTCTAAATCACCCGCATAAGCAATGAATACTGTTTGCTTTGTTGGTTCAATCATTCCTTGAACGGTTTCATCAGCGATCTTTTTCAACGCCTTACCGCGGCCGCGAACTTTACTAATATTTTGTAGTTTTCCTTGTTTATCTACTACAATGATTGGTTTAACATTCATTAGTCCACCGATTGCAGCAGCTGCTTTAGAAATTCTACCTCCACGTTCTAAATGCTTCAAATCATCCACCGTGACCCAAGAATGAACGGTCATTTTATTTTCAGATAACCACAATAAAACATCTTCTAAAGAATGACCATTATCTTTTAATTGAATAACTTCACTGACTAACAGACCTTCACCTAAACTAGCCGCTTTCGTATCGATCACAAAAATTTCGGCGTCCTTATATTCTTCTTTCAATATATCAACAGCTTGCATGGCACTTTGATAAGAGCCGCTTAAACCAGAAGAAAAAGCTAAGTACAATATCGGTATTTTTTTTTCAACAAATGGTTTAAAAAATTCAATATAGCGCCCCACGTTTACCTGAGAGGTGGTCGGCATACCACCTTTTTTTATTTCTTGTAAAAACCAATCATAATCAAATGTTTTCCCTAAATCGTCGACTAATTCTTTCCCATTTAATTGAATGGTCATACTGATAAAATCAACATCATTTGCTTCTAAATATGTATAGGGTAAATCACAGCATGAATCTGTCATTAATTTGAATGTCATTTAAAACCTCTCCTAACTATTTTTCTATTTTAACACATAATCATTTGATACTCATTCTTTATTAGGTAAACCAATGACGGTAAAAAATAAGTTCGATTTTGACACTACTCATCAAAACCGAACTTATTTTTCCACAAAAGACGATTGTCCCAAAATCTATTGATTTTAATGCCTCTTGATCTTTACTTCCAAAACCGAGTCATATCGTTCACTAGAGAAGGATATGCGTAAATTTGTTTTTTCAAATCATCTTTTGTCCACTCTGCATGTAGCGCCATTGTTATATAATTAATAAAAATATCCGCTTCTTGACTCATCACCGCAGCTCCTGCAACCCGATCGTCGCTCCGTCTTGTAACAATTTTAAGTAGTGCAGTGTTCTCACTTTTTCTTTTTGCATCCATCCACTTGCTAATATCCATTTCCTCAACTGCATATTCTTCTGGCTTTGCTAATGCTTGTTCAGTTGAAACACCTACTTGAGCAATCCTTGGTTCGCTGAAGATCGACATAGAAGCCATTGGATAGTGAATCGGAGCCAATTCTTTTTTAAGTAGATAGGAAACAAGATAATCCGCTTGATAAGCAGCAAAGGTAGCTAATTTAGGTACTCTAGCATTAGAGCAATCACCACAAGCAAATATATGTGACTGATTTGTTTGCAAGTATTCATTCGTATCGATCCCATGAGCATCATATAGAACTTGTGCATTCTCAAGTTTTAATGAATCAATCAATGGAACTCGTCCAGCAACATTATATACTTGGTCTACTTCAAATACTTCACCTGATTCTGTCTGCACACGTAATAGGCCCTCTTCTGTCTTTTCTATTTTTTTCACGCTCTCATTAAAATGAAAAGAAACAGCTCGCTTTTTATTGATTTCTATTAATTGACTGACAAATTCTTGATCAAAATTCTTCAAAGCCTGTGAATCATGTTGCAATACAATTACGTTACATCCAAAAGCTGCAGCAATCGTAGTAAAGGCAAATGAAATAATTCCTGCACCAATAAAAAGCGCTGTTTTAGGCAACTCCTTTTGTGTTAAAAATGCAGCACTATCCGATAAATAATGGCTTCCTTCAAAAGTAAACGGACGATCTGCACCACCACTTGCTATAACAAACTGTTCTGCCGAATAAACGATACCATCTACCTTCACTTCATTTGGTGAAACAAATGCGGCTGTTCCAAATATCGTTGTAATACCCGCTTCTTTTAATGCTAATTGATGTTGATTATCTTCGTCTCCTTCAATGCTATCGATCCAGTTCATCGTATCTTGCCAATCCAATTCAACTGGCGTCGTGATACCATGTGCTTCAAAACGTTGATTTTGCAATGCATGCTGTGCAATCGTTACTAATTCTTTTTTTCGAGTACTGCCGATATTATAAACGACACCACCAAAAAAGGTAGACTCAATAATGGCAACTTTTTTACCACCTTTACTAAGGCCAAACGCAGTAGTCAAACCAGCGACACCACTGCCAATCACAATAACATCAAAAATCATGTTTTCTCCCCCTACTAATTTGGATCAATCGTAATTACTTTGTTTTCGACTTTGATCACTTTCGAATAAAACGCGATACAGACTAAAACAACGGCAGTAAACCATAATGATTTTTCTCCATATGCAGACGTCAAAACAGTTCCAATCAAGCCACCACCTGCAAATCCAATCAATACAGAAAAATATAACCAGCTATTTTTCCAGGCATCTTTCGCACCGACGATCGCTTGAATAATATAATTGAACGCCAATTGCACGACTAGCGTAACAGCGACATTTCCATAAAGCATCCCATCAATTTTATGAAAAGCATTTCCTTGCATACCCGCAAGAAATGAAATCAACATACATAAGTGTACAACACTAAAATACCCATTGATTGGGGCAAAACCCAATGCAACTAAAATCAATGCTTCTACGAGTAAGATTTCAAAAGCCCAGATTTTTTTCTTTTTAATTCCTAACACTTCGATAATTCCTGTAACCATGGCTCCTAGGCCAAAACATAAAATAGTCAACGCAACTGTAGCAAAATGGCTCCAATTTTTTGTGGCGATCGTCTGGCCTAACAAAATAATATTCCCAGATTGTACGGTACTAAATGCTTTTCCTACAAAAAACGTATATCCATCCATAGAACCTGCTGCAATTGCTAAAAAGAACGCGATCCATGGCAATTCCATGACGGGATATGTTGGTACTTTCCGATTTTCCATCTATGATCTCTCCCTTTTATCATCATAAAAAAGCCTAGAAAAATTTTTTCTTTTCATTTTCTAGGCAATTACTGAACATTATTCAGGTTTTTTATACCAGACAACTGGCTCAGGTTTTTCAGGGTTTGGTAGTGATTCAGCAAATTGTTTGGTCACATTCAAGTGGTCAGCGACCATTTGAGCTGGAGAAGTCCCTAACCATTTATTTAATGAAATATCTGAATAATCAGCTGTTTTAAACACTTCAACGAAGCGTAATGGTTCGTCTCCAGTATTTTGAACATAGTGTCCTGCTACGATTGGAACAACACCTACATCTCCTGCTTTAAAATCAAAGGTACGTGCCAATCCTGCTGAATTAAAGACTGTCATTTTTGCCTGTCCTTGAATGTAATATTGCCATTCTGCAGCTTTTGGATGCCAATGTAACTCTCTCATCCCACCTGGTTCTACTTCAACAAAAGCTGCTGAAATTGTTTTAGCCACTGGGAACACATTTTGATCCACAATTTTTACTTTACCCGCTTCTGAAATAATAGGATCTAATGTATCGATATGGAAAGTAAATGGTGACGGTACTTCACCATTGTTACTTGGACGATCAACTGCTTCAATTGAATCTGGTACATTTGCTTTAAAAATATATTTTTCAGATTTAGGGAAGCTTTCCAAATCACTAATTTGTTTTTTGAAGTTTGCTGCCACAATGTCTTTTGGTGTATGTGCCAACCAATCTGATAAAAGGAATGTGTTATTTTCAGAAAAATCAGGTTCACTGAATACCAGTAAAAACTCGCACCCTTGATCCAATGCTTGAATAGAATGTGGAATTCCTGCTTCAAAATTCCAGATATCCCCTTCTTTTACGTCATCAATGAAACTACGTCCATGTTCATCGATCGCTGTAACACGCGCATTTCCATAAAGCATTAAGCCCCATTCTGCTTCTTTGTGCCAATGCATTTCACGATAAGCACCAGGTTCTAAACTCATGTTTACCCCTGCAACATCTTCAGAAATTGGTAATTCACGATTCGTGATCTCTCTTGTCCAGCCACCTTCTTCTAATCGTTGATGAGCATCAGAATAACTGAAACGTAAGTTATTCACCGTTCCATGGTCAGTTGCTGGCGGTACTAAAATATCTGGATTTTCTTGATCTCGAGAAAGATTACGAGGACCATGATCTATCCAACCTTTACCGTCTGATTCTCTAAATGGTTCAACTCTGTTTTCCGTCATAAAAAACTCTCCCCTCGCTATTAAGTACACTTTAATAGTAGGACAAAGATTTATAAAAATCAAAAATATATGCTCATCATCTTGTGATTATTCAATTTATATATCTATATTATACAACTTATAAAAAAGGCTTGATCTATTTTTCGAACATCTAGTCATGTTATTTTAAGTTAAAATTACTTTTTAGTACAGAAAGAGGCTATGACATAACTTTACAAGTTATATCCATAGCCTTGAGAAATCTAAATAGACGGTGGGAACTGAAGCAACTCCTTTTAGTTCTCGGAGTTAAACGCTGCTGTCCTAACCTTTTTCATACTTAAATTTGTGCCCAAACGCTTTCCAATACATTTGTTTGGTTACGGTCTGGACCGACTGAAAATGTTGAAATACGCACGCCAACTAATTCAGAAATGCGGTGTACATAGTTTCTTGCATTCGCAGGAAGCTCCGCTAACGTTTTACATCCTGTAATGTCTTGTGACCAGCCTGGTAATTCTTCATAGACTGGTTTACAACGACTCAACTCTTTCAAACTAGCTGGGTAATGATAGATCAATTCGCCATCTAATTCATAAGCTGTACAGATTTTCACTGTGTCTAAGCCACTTAAAACATCGATAGAATTCAATGATAAATTCGTGATTCCTGATACACGTTTAGAATGACGCATCACAACAGTATCAAACCAACCTACACGGCGTGGACGACCTGTTGTTGTACCGTATTCCTTCCCAACTCTGCGAATCGTTTCTCCTGTTTCATCAAACAATTCTGTAGGGAAGGGACCATCACCAACACGTGATGTATAGGCTTTACAAACGCCAACCACTTTATTGATCTTAGAAGGACCAACACCGCTACCGATCGTAACCCCTCCAGCAACTGGATTTGATGACGTAACAAATGGATAAGTTCCTTGGTCGATATCTAGCATAACGCCTTGTGCACCTTCAAATAATACGCGTTTGCCTGCATCTAATGCATCATTTAAAATAACAGAAGTATCTGTCACGTATTGCTTGATTTGTTGGCCATATTCATAATATTCTTCAAAAATATCTTCAAAAGCAATAGGTTCACTGTCGAACATTTTGACAAATTGACGATTTTTTTCTTCTAAATTGATTTTTAAACGTTCTTCAAAAATTTCTTTATCTAATAAATCTGCTATACGAATCCCTACACGAGCAGCTTTATCCATGTACGCAGGTCCAATTCCTTTGATTGTTGTACCGATTTTATTCTCACCTTTTGCATCTTCTTGCAATTGATCCAATTGGATATGGTACGGTAAAATCACATGAGCGCGATCTGAGATACGTAAATTATCTGTTGTGACATTATTCTCTTTTAAATAAGCGAGTTCTTTTACTAAAGATTTTGGATTAACTACAACGCCATTTCCAATCACACTAATTTTGTCTTTGTAAAAGATACCTGAAGGAATCAAGTGTAGTTTATAAGTAACACCATCAAATTTAATGGTATGACCTGCATTATCTCCGCCTTGATAACGTGCGATGACCTCTGCATTCTCACTTAAAAAATCTGTGATCTTTCCTTTTCCTTCATCGCCCCACTGGGTTCCGACTACTACAACTGATGACATTCGAACACCTCGTTCTAAATTATTTTGTCCTGATTCATTGTACCAAGAAAGCAGAATGTGTACAAGGAAAAATCGAATGTTGTTTTTTTTGAAAATAAAAAAAAGAGCAAAACACGAACATTATTTTGGAAATCATTTTATATCAGATAAAAAAAGCGAAAATTTATTTATTCTCTGGTAAAGAAATTTCATTTTGTTATAATCTTAAACAATACATTATGAACCTTAATAGGAGGTATATACGGGATATGAAACATTCTTTTAGTTTAGAAATTGACGACTCTTTATCTTTAGTCCAGCCAACACTTGAGATGGCACATGATCTTTTTGAAGTTGTTGATTCAGATCGGGATCATTTAAGGAAGTACCTTGATTTTGTGGATTCTTCAATATCTTTTGAATCGCAAGAACAATATATCAAGATGAAATTAGAGGGTTATGTGAATGGAACAGATCGTTTATTTTTAATAGCTTTTGATCAGAAAATAATCGGCTGTATTGATTTACATTTTATTGATACTGATCATAAAAAAGCCGAACTTGGTTACTGGCTTCATTCGTCCCAAACCAATAAAGGCATTATGACAAAAGTAGTTAAAAATGTTTGTGTAATTGCGTTTGAAAATATGGCGAGTAATACGGTTGCGGTTAAAAATGGTTTCTCCTTTGTTGGAACGGATAAATCCGAAATTCTTATGTATGACGAATTTAGGGACCTAAATAAATATTCTCTGCTAAAAGCGGATTTTAACTAAAAAGATAGCTCAAGTAAGTTTTTAGTAGACACTTACTTGAGCTATCCTTTCACAATTAAAGGCTCTATACTTTCTGATGTTGGTGAGAAATCACCGGCATCTTTTTTTAATGCAAAATAATAGAAAAGACATCCCGATATCCTTTAGAATTAAGTCGACTAAAACCAATTAAAAGGAGGAAATCAAGATGTCTTACACCAATCTTATCAAAAATACCTTAGATATTCTAGACTTAAACATTACTTTTACTGAAAATTCTTTAGAAAAAGAACGCATTAAGGGACGAATTTGTCAGGTATTTTCTGGTACATTAGACTATTTAGCCCACTCCTGTCTTCATTGTGGAGAGAAAGAAAAAGGAAAGATTATTCGTTGGGGCTATACGACTTGTCTTATTTTAATGAACGATGTGTCTGAGTATCAAACGTATTTACGCTTGAAGAAACGCCGTTTCTTCTGTTATTCCTGTGAAAGAACGTTCGTCGCTGAAACAAGTCTGATCCAAAAAGGGTGTTCGATTTCTAAGAAAGTGAAGCTATCCATTGCCGATCGATTAAGAAAGGTCACGTCTATGAGTGAGATTGCGCGTCAAAAGAAGGTCTCTGTTTCTTCTGTCTATCGCGTCTTGAAACAATTTTATGAACCGAAAAAAATCAATCGCCTGACCTTGCCTGAAGTCCTTTGTTTTGATGAATTTAAATCGGTTAAACAGGTCGCTGCTTCTATGAGTTTTATCATGATGGATGGTCAAACAAAGCAGTTAATTGATGTCATTGAAAACCGTCAATTGTCCTTTTTACAACGTTATTTTTCACGATTCTCTTTGTCTGTTCGTGAACGTGTAAAATATATCGTTTGTGATATGTACGCTCCTTATTTTTCTCTCGTCAAAAAATTGTTTCCTATGGCTCAGATTATTCTCGATCGCTTTCACATTGTCCAACACATTGGACGAACCTTTTTAAAACACCGCATTCAACGAATGAATCTGTTTCTCCAGAAAGGAACTGTAGAGGCAAAAAAATATCGACACTTGAAGAAGTACTGGAAACTTCTTCAAAAGAACCAATCGAAGCTCGATTTTGAAAAACGCCAATGGCGTCCTTCTTTCCGCACCTATTTAACAGAAACAGAACTCGTTGATCGACTCCTTGCATATGATGAGGAGTTAAAATCTGGTTACACCTGTTATCAGAACGTTCTTTATGCGGTACAAACACGAGACTACACAAGATTCCACTCGCTATTAGAACAAGATTGTTCTGGACTTCCCGTCTATTACCAAACAGTTTTTTCTACCTTTAAGAAAGTTCAAAATGAAATTAAGCATGCTCTAGAATTATCCTATTCCAATGGCCCATTGGAATGCTTGAACAACCATATCAAAGTGTTAAAGAGAAATGCGTATGGGTTTCGTAACTTTTATAACTTTAAATTGAGAATTGCTTTATGCTTTGGTAACGTTCTTTTTCAGCCAAATAGAAAAACCTAGAGGTATTTTCCTCTAGGCCTTACAATAATTGATTTAATTCTTTGGATTTTCTTCACCAACATTAGTTGACAAAGAGCCCAATTAAAACTCTTCTCTTGTTGATAGTGAAGCGAATTTATTGAACTCTTTAATAAACAACAGTTCCACAGTTCCACGAGCACCACTACGGTTTTTCTCAATAATAACTTCAATCACGTTGTCGATTTCCGGCTCCTCACGAGCACCATCTTCGCCTTCCTCACCACGATCATAATAATCATCACGATAAAGGAAAGCCACGATATCCGCATCTTGCTCAATAGATCCAGACTCACGGATATCACTTAGGACAGGACGTTTATCCTGACGCTGCTCTACACCACGAGATAACTGAGACAATGCAATTACTGGTACTTTTAATTCTTTCGCTAATTTTTTTAATTGACGGGAAATTTCAGATACTTCTTGTTGACGACTTTCACGCCCAGTCCCTTCAATCAGTTGTAGATAATCGATCAATATCAATCCAAGATTTCCACGTTCTTGTGCTAGTTTACGACATTTTGCCCGAATTTCTGTGATTTTAATACCAGGTGTATCATCGATATAGATTTGCGCTCTGGATAAACTTCCCATCGCAATAATCAAATTTTGCCACTCTTCTTCTGACAACTGACCTGTCCGTAAGTGTCCAGCTTCAATTGAACCTTCCGCACAAAGCATCCGATTAACTAAGGATTCTGCTCCCATTTCCAAACTGAAAATAGCCACAGAACGATCTGTCTTAGTCCCAATATTCTGCGCAATATTTAAGGCAAAGGCTGTTTTCCCTACGGCTGGACGAGCCGCTAAGATGATCAACTCTTCTGCTTGTAGTCCCGCTGTCATTTTATCTAATGCTGGATAACCAGTAGGTAAACCAGTAATTTCCTCATCATTTTGATAAAGTTGGTCTATATTTGCAATCGACGTGTTCAATACATCTGCGATCGATAAAAAACCACTTCGATTTCTTTTTTCTGAAACCTCTAAAATGCTGCGCTCTGCATCGTCTAGTATTGTTTCAACATCTTCACCTTGCTCAAATCCTTTGGTAACGATCTCTGTAGCCGTTTGAATCAGGTTACGAAGCAACGATTTTTGCTCAACGATTTTCGCATAGTACACAATGTTAGCGGCTGTCGGTACAGCTAACGCCAAGTCTGACAGGTAGCTTAAACCACCCACATCCTCCAGTAAATTTTCTTGCTCCAAACGATCTTTGATCGTAATAACATCAATTGCTTCATTTCGATCATTCAAGGTAAGCATAGTCTGAAAAATCAATTGATGATTACGGCGATAAAAATCTTTTGGTTCTATGTATTCTAAAGCATCGATAATAACCTCAGCATCTAAAAAAACCGACCCTAAAACGGCTTGTTCTGCTTCCATACTTTGGGGCGGTACTCGATCTTGCCATACTTCATTCATTTTTTTCTCTCCTATAGCTATAGTTACGCTTTTCAGTCTTTCTATTTTAACAAGAAACAACCGAAATGTACAATGACAATATTAAGTCATTTTCCTTCTTATTTGATAAGCAAGAAGAGGCTAGTACATCACTCTACGAGTGATGTACTAGCCTTGAGGAATTCGAATAAACTATGGAAGCAGAAGCAATTCCCTCTTATTTCTCAGAGTTAAACGCTTCTATCCCAACCTCTCTTACTACTTTATTCTTCCACAACATGAACGTTGATGGTTGCTGTTACTTCATGATGTAATTTCACTGGAACTTTTGTAAATCCTAATGAACGAATCGGTTGAGATAGTTCTAGCTTACGTTTGTCTAATTTGACCTTATATTGCTTGTTTAAGGCTTCTGCGATTTGTTTTGAAGGAATAGACCCAAATAGACGTCCGTCTTCACCAGCCTTCGCTTTAAGCTCTACAACCGTATCTTCTTTTTCTAAGAACTCCTGCATCTTTTTCGCTTCTGCTAAAATTTCAGCTTCGTGCTTATCTTGGGCTTTTTTTTGGCCAGCAAGCGCACTGATACTTCCTTTATTTGCTTCTTGTGCGTAGCCATTTTTGATTAAAAAATTTTGTGCATATCCTGTAGGTACTTCTTTTACTTCCCCTTTTTTTCCTTTACCTTTAACATCTTGTAAAAAAATGACTTTCATACTATAATTCCTCCTCGATTATTACTTAATATAATAAACATAGATAGACAAACTTTCAATTCCTCTGAAAAACTAGCCTAATGAATCTGAATCATACATCACATCTATATTTTGATGAATCACTTTTAGCAACTGCTCTTTTACCTCAGCTACTGTTACATTAGATAATTGTACCGCAGCGTTCGTAAAATGACCACCTCCGCCCAAGTTTTCCATGATCAGTTGGACGTTTATCGACCCGTTGCTTCGCGCGCTAATGCCGATCTGTTTATCTGTACGCTTCGTTATCACAAAGGCTGCATTGATTCCAACCATCGATAATAAAGTATCTGCTGTTTTAGCCGCTGTCACACTATCATATTCTTTCTCTTCACTACCTGTCACGATGACCGTATCTGGTGTCACATATTCACTTTGAGCAATCAAACTATTCATTTCCAGATAACTGGTTAAATCAGAACTTAATAAATATTGTACTAAAGATGAATCTGCGCCACAAGTCCTTAAATAACTAGCTACATCAAAGGTACGTGCGGTTGTGCGAACACTGAAACTTTTAGTGTCAACAACAATTCCTGCAAGTAATAAGGTGGCATCAAATTTATCTAGCTGTTTTTGTGCATTACTTTGATATTCAATTAATTCTGTCACCAGCTCTGAAGCTGATGAAGCTGAAGATTCAATATATGAAAGTAATGGTTTAGCTGGAAACTCATCACCACGGCGATGATGGTCAATGATCACAACTTTATCAAATTGTTCATATAACTCCTGTGAAATAGACAATGATGGCTTATGGTAATCTACCATGATCAATAAACTGCTATCCGTTTTTCTTTTCATTGCTTCTTTAGGTGTAATGATTTTTTTAGCAAATTCTGGATATTTTTCCAATGCTGACATCACTCGTTCAACATCTGGTATACTTTCATTTTTCTCTAACACAACCCAGGCATCTTTATTATGAAACTTGGCTAACCTTGCCATACCAAATGCCGAACCAATCGCATCCATATCAGGAAAGCGATGTCCCATGATATAAACATCTGAGGACTCAGAAAAAATCCCTTGAATAGCTGTGCTCATCGCACGAGAGCGAACGCGCGTTCTTTTTGCTACAGATGCCGTTCTACCACCATAAAAAATAGGCTTAGCATTATCTTTCGCTTCTTTTACAACGACTTGGTCACCACCTCTAACCAACGCTGTATCTAAATTCGTTTGTGCTGTGTTACCTGTCTGACTCAATGTTTCACCGCCATAAGAGATCCCCATACTTAATGTAATCGCTATCTCTCTTGTATGAGATTCTTTTCTGATTTTATCTAAAATTTGAAATTTAGACTCCATCATCTTTTTTACATCCTCTAATTGAGCAATGAAAAAATAACGCTCGGCGTTTAATCTTTTGTAAAAAACTTGATACTCATCCATCCAATCAGAAACCATTGTTGTAATAAAACTATTTAAGTAAGATATTTCTTTTTCGTCCATACTATCAGTAATATCATCATAATTATCAACGGAAACAATCCCGATAGCTGTTTGCATTTCTACTTTTTCATGATATAGATTACTTTCTTCTGTAATATCTCTAAAGGTAATTGTATTTTGTTTTATATCAACATTGAAACGATAAACATGATCCCCAACTTTAAAAATATCTTTACCCTTTTCAGCTAATGTTACATAGGTTTCTATTAATTCTGAACTAATAAGCGTTTGACCATCTTTATGAAAAATATCTTCTGCAAACGGATTTAACCACTTGGCTTCTTTTGTATCTGGATCGTAATTTATGATTCCAACAGATACTTCATTAAAAGCATAATCCAATGATTTTTCTGCAATCGTACTTGCTTCTCTAATTTTTTCTGTATTAGATATCTCAATTTTTTTGATCAAGTAAACTATTCGATTGATCAATAAAAGATTGAGTATCAGTAATGCAGCTATAAATATATATTTATTAGATATGTAGAAAAATAACATTACTTCTACTAAAAAGAGAACGAATACAGAACTCAAAATCCGTTTCATTCCATTCTTTTTCATTATAAAGACTCCTCCATGTTCTATAGATAAAGATATTTTAGCATAAAAAAAGGTTTTCTGCGAATCACAAAATGTTTCACGTGAAACATCTGAAAAATGATTCTATGTTTAAGCGATGAGTAAAAACACTTGATTTTTATTATTCTATTTTAAAAAAAACAATGATAATATCAAAAAAGAGATCAAAGAAACTAGTCCTTTGATCTCTAAACAAACTTTATATTATTGCTCTTCACCAACAAATGGTAATAAGCCCATGATACGCGCGCGTTTGATTGCAATTGTTAATTTGCGTTGGTTCTTAGCGCCAGTACCTGTTACACGACGTGGTAAAATTTTTCCACGTTCAGAAATGAATTTTTTTAGTAATTCGATATCTTTATAGTCAATATATTCAATATGGTTTGCTGCAATATAATCAACTTTACGACGTTTACGTCCGCCTCTTCTTTGTTGTGCCATTCTTATTCCCTCCTATCAAATTCGTTTAGAATGGTAAATCATCATCTGAAATGTCAATAGTAGAACCTGTTCCACCGAATGGATCAGAATCTCTATCAAAATCAGGCATACCGTTATTGTTAGACTGAGAGGATGATTGATTAAAATTGTTTTGTCCTGAAAAATTATTATTCTGTGGTTGGAAACTTCCGCCGCCAGCATTATTATAGGTCGGAGTTGAATCTGATCCTTCTGTCGTTTGTCTTTGTTCTGAAGCAGAACGAGACTCTAACAACTGGAAATTCTCACATACAACTTCAGTTACGTATACACGTTGACCTTGTTGATTTTCATAATTTCTAGTTTGAATACGACCAGTAACGCCTAATAATGTACCTTTACGCGCATAGTTAGCCATTGTTTCAGCAGGTTTACGCCAAATCACACAGTTAATAAAATCTGCTTCACGATTTCCATTTGCATTCGTAAAGTTACGGTTTACCGCTAAGGTAAATGTCGCAACTGCTGAACCACTAGATGTATATCGTAAATCCGGATCTTTTGTTAGTCTTCCAACTAATACAACGTTGTTAATCATTTGAACATCTCCTTTCGTCAATCAAATGTTTCACGTGAAACATTTGGTTATGCTTCTTCCTTGATAATCATGTGACGAATAATATCATCATTGATTTTAGCAAGACGATCAAATTCATTGATTGCTCCTGCAGTTGATGGAGAAGATACTTTAACGATATGATAGATGCCTTCACGGAATCCGTTCATTTCATATGCTAAGCGGCGTTTTTCCCAATCTTTTGATTCGATAACTTCTGCTCCGTTATCTTTCAAGATTGTGTCGAAACGTTCTACTAAAGCAGTTTTTGCTTCTTCATCAATGTTCGGACGAATAATGTACATAATTTCATAATTCGTAGCTTGACTCATTGACTTTCACCTCCCTATGGACTTTAGGCTCTTAGATTGCTAAGAGCAAGGAGAGTTATCTAAAATATATAGACTACTCACAAGTTTTCATTATACAGCTAAAAGCTGATAAAATCAAGCGTTCTTCACAATTTTTGATCATCTTTTTAATCAATACCATTTTCTCTCATGTCTTACTTTAATATACGTATAAATCGACGCTTTTCATTTTTTTACTATTTATTTAGGTTATTTATTTTTCATGGTATACTATTCCTTGTTCGATATTACACAAATACTTAAACATAGTTTGAAAGGATGCTGTCACATTGAATCAATTGTTAGAATACAAACCACTTAACTTGTACACTAATTATCTTGAAGCTGCACTTACCAACCCTGAAACGGCCATTATTCATGACGAATCTTTACCAGCTTTTCCTGAACTTGGAACGAATCATACGTATCAACTAAGTCATGAGGCGATTTTAAATCGTGCCTATCAATTGGCAAGCCTCGGGGTACAAGCAGAAGACAAAATCATTATTTTCAAAAGTTCAAAATTTGATACGTATTTGTTAGCAGTTGCTGCTTCTTATTTAGGCGCTGTTCCAGCAATGATTTCTTATCATTTTCCAGCTGAAACAATTGAGGTTTTTGTTAATCGTTTGGAAAATCCATTTATTTTATTTGATGATGAAACTGCTGAAAAAATTGCGACCGTTAAAAATAGTTCCCCAGAAAAACAAATTTCCGTGACAAAACTTTTACAAGCTCCAGCTAAAAAAGTACCACAAGTAGAATTACCTAAAGATACTATTGCTTACATGACACATACCTCTGGAACGACTGGCATCCCTAAATTGATTTGTCACTCAGCTAATTCGATGGGCTGGCGTACAAAGTGGCAAAAAACAATTTTTACAAAAATTGCCGAGAAAAAACTGGTAGGATTCCACATTTCGCCTGTTCACTCTCGCTTTAATATCGGGATTTCTTCATTGATGGCTATGGGTTTTCCGATGATGCCATTATCGATTTCAACGAGTGATTCTGTTTCAAAAATGCTTATCAGCCACCAACCAATTGCACTTGAAACACATCCAAATAATTTTGTTCAATGGACAACTTTGGCAAAAAAAGAGCCTGAAGCTTTCGCAAGCATCCGTTATTACCATTCTACGTTTGATGCGATCAACAATGCAACGATGGCTAGTTTCTTAAACGCATCAAAGAAGAACGACCCGATTTTCCTTCAAGTCTACGGTCAAAGTGAATGTGGTCCAATGATCTTAAAAGCTCATACTTTAGCGTCTCTTAAAACGTCCGATGCTCGTGATATGGGGGTTGGTTTGGAAGGATTGACTGAAGCACGTATCGCAGATAAAGAAGGCCATGTTTTACCGCCTATGACAGATGGACATATCCAATTCTTATCTAAAGGACGCGCGCTAACATATTACAAAGAGGACGTTCGTTTTCAAGAAACAGTCTTTGGCCCTTGGTGGGATAGCGGTGATTATGGTTTTATGGATGAGAATGGTCATTTATTCCTTAAAGATCGTCAGGTTGATCTGATTGATAAAATCGATAGCAATTTGGCCATCGAGGACCATTTGTTGGATGCCCTTGATTTCCTTCAAGAAGTAATCGTTGTTAGAGCAAAAGATAATTCTCCTCAACCAATCCTGGCAGTTGATCCAAAGCAGGGGATGAACTGGGATGCTTGGTGGGAGCAAGTCGCTGATTTACCTCATCTAAACAAACCGATTATTATGGATTGGGACGAGATTCCTCGCACAGCTACTATGAAAGTACAACGATTACAGATTGAAAAAGCATTAAAAGAAGATTAATGAGCTGATACAAAAAGAATCAAAGGCTAGAAAATAGTCTTTGATTCTTTTTATTTAATAAATAGTGTGTCATAAAGACCATATTTTAATAACGTTTCTTGAGATAAAGAAACACCGATCCCAAAACCATTGGGTACACTGATTTTACCTTTTTGAATTTCAATAGTATCCGTCAAGATATCTTCATAATAATAACGATCAGAAGCTGAAATATCTCCAGGAAATTTGAAGACTTTTTGAGAAGCAAACTGCAGATTCAAAGCCCGTCCTACACCAGATTCAAACATTCCACCCAGCCAAACAAGTAAATCTTTTTCTTTACAGAAATCCACTATTTTCATTGCTTCTGTGATTCCACCCACTCTAGGAATCTTTAAATTGATGCTTCTGCAACTCCCCAAAGAAAATGCTAACTCACAATCTTTAAGTGTTCGAATATTTTCATCTAAACAAATATCTGTTTGCATTTCTTTTTGTAATTGCGCATGATCCAGAAAATCATTCGCTGCAAAAGGTTGTTCGATCATTGCTAAATCATAGCGATCTAATTGTTTTAAGTGGGATATATCTTTAATCGTATATGCTGAATTGGCATCGACCATCAGCAGAATATCTGGGAATTTATTACGAATCGCGTCAATTGGTTTTAAATCGTAGCCTGGACGAATTTTTAATTTGATTCTTTGGTAACCTTGAACTACATATTCATTAATTTGATCTATTAGTTTGGCTAAATCAGTCTGAATACCAACACTGACGCCAACTGGAATTTTAGTTCTAGTTTCATTAAAGTAAGTTTTTAGACTGGTGCCATTACGTTTGGCATATAAGTCCCAAATTGCTGTCTCAAGACTAGATTTAGCCATTTGATTGCCTTTTACTTCGTTGAAAAGCAGGGATACTTCTTTAGGATGGTGGATATCTGCATCTTTTATTAAAGGAATCAAATGCTCTTCTATGATAATTCGGGCTGTAGCGATTGTTTCCTCTATGTAATCGGGCTGTTCAAAAGGTACTAGTTCCCCTATCCCTTGATTACCTAATTCATCTGTTACTAACAAAATATCAAAGGCTTTCTCTGTTAGGCGACCATAACTTGTTTCAAAAGGAATCCTTAGAGGCAACCGAACACGGTAACGATCGATGCGGTGAATTTTCAATGTGGTTTCCTCCTTTTTAAAAGCGAATCTAGATACCATTTTAAGCAAAATAATTCACGTAATTTTTTAGAAAATTAGCATCAAAATTCTTGTTCTTCGATAATTTATCTATTTGGGTAGCTAAATAAAAATGTATGAACAAGATTCGAAAATATTTCTGGTTTTTCCAAATGAACACAATGCCCTGTATCACAAACGATTTTAATAGATACATCTGGTTGATTATTCTTCATTTTTTTTGCAATTTTTTGAAATTTAACATCTAGTTCTCCCACTATCAAAAGTATAGGAACTTCTATATCGGACAACGCTTGCCAAAAACTAGGCTGAACGCCTGTCCCCATAAACCATAAACTACAAGCAAGGCCAAAAGAGCTTTGGGATAACCGTTCATTACGAAGCGTTTCTTTGATTTTAGTTGATAATCTTTTTTGGCTATCAAAAAGAGACAAGTTCTCCCACTTATCAACAAAGGCTTCAAGCGGATGGCTCATGATAAAACCGGCTAAATGCTCATCAGAATTTTTCCGTCTCATTCGCTCTGCCTTACTCTCTAAGCCAGGCGAACCACTCTCTAAGATTAAATACTGCACTTTCTTAGGAAATAGACAGGCGAAAGCTAAAGCTGCTCTAGCACCCATTGAATAGCCTAGTAAAGAAAAATCAACTATCCCCAATCGTTCGGTCAACAATGCTATATCATGACATAAACACTCTATCTGATAACGATATGGATGGACATAACAATCCGTTTTACCATGGCCAAGTAAATCGATTGCTAAAATATTGATATCATTTTCTTTTTGGAAAACTGGTGCAAAAGTCTGACTAGTACCAGTAAATCCATGAAAACAAACCAACGTCTGACGATTTGGTTCATAGTCTGAAAGCCATTCATAATAATAATTTACACCGTTTATGTTTGAATTCATTTATTTTTTCCTAACTTTTCTTTTAAACCAGCCATTAGTTGTTCATACAATAAAACATTTTCCTGACGATCACCGACTACTTCAATTATTTGAAATCTCGGTTCCCTTTGTGTCGCTTCCAACAATAATTCTAATTGTTCTAAACTTTCAGCTTTTGCGTATTCTGCCTCATATAATTGAGCAACCAAAGAAAAATCTAAATCGATTGGTGTACCAAAAAGAGGTTCGAAATCCTCTACCTCCAATTGACGTTGTGAGAGAAAAGAAAAAATACCGCCACCATTATTGTTTAGTAAAACAATCGTCAAGGGTAAGTTATATCGTTTTGCTAACAGTAAACCATTCATATCATGGTACATAGCCAAATCACCGATCAACAATATATTTTGACAAGCTGGATGAGTCGCACACATTCCTAATGCTGTTGAAACAATACCATCAATTCCGTTAATACCACGATTGCCAAATAACTGATAGTGATTATTTTCAGGTGTTGAAAATCGGTCTAAAAAACGAATCGCATTACTGTTCGAGACAAATAATTGGCCATTTTTTGTCATTTTTTTATGAACAAGAATGCTTGCGGACGTTTCACATAGTGTATTCATTTCGCTAAGTTTCATTAAATGTTGGTCCGTTGTTTCTTGCCAGTCCATCCACTGACTACACCACAAGTCTGAGGTTTGTACTGTAGCTCTCTTTATGATTGCCTTAGCAAAAGTTTGTTCTTCTGCCTGAATAGCTACTTGCGTTTGTTTTAATTGATCTTGCCATTCACCTGTCTCATCAACGAAATAAATTTTTGTCATTTCATTAAGCGAGTGTAGCCAGAACATCGTATTTTTTGAAATTGGCAACATTCCAAACCGTACCACGACTTCAGGGTATTGGATCATTTCGACTTCTTGGATAAACAAGTCAGCATAACTCATGATCAAAGGACTATTTTTACTGCACGAAGTAATATTTGCTAATGGATCACTAAGGACCGGCCAATTTAGTGTTTCTGCCAATTCAATAAATACTTCAGCTTCTTCTGGCGTATGGCTTCCACCAACAATTAAAACGCCTTTTTTTCCTTGCCATGCATCGACGCACTTGATTAATTGTTCTTCTGATAATTGCTGTTTACCTGAGATAATTTCTGTTGTTTTTTCAGTAGTCAATGATCGGTTTAAATCAGGCAATAATGGTTCACGTAATGGAAAATTCAAGTGAACAGGACCTTTCGGTGTTTGACAAGCAGTATCCGTTGCACGCATTCCTTGCCAATAGGCATAGTCTAACATCATCTTCGTTCCTTCTGGAATTGCCATCTCTATGAATTCTTTTACATGGTTTTGGAATAAATGTAATTGATCCATTGCTTGAGGCGCACCTACTTGCCGCAATTCAGGTGGTCGATCCGTTGTTAAAATGATCAATGGAATGTAACTCGCTTTGGCTTCGCAAATCGCTGGATAATAATTTGCGGCGGCAGTTCCTGATGTGCACAACAATACAACTGGTTTAAGACTGGCTTTACTTAATCCTAGGGCAAAAAAAGCTGCCGAACGTTCATCTACTTCAATAAATGTATCGATTTTTTCTTGTCGATGCAACAATAATGCTAGTGGCGTAGAACGAGAACCAGGGCTTATCACAGCTTGTTCGACTCCACTGCTGATCATTCCTTCAACAAAGGTTTGTAAATAATTAGTCATTTCACTTTGATTTGTCATGAGCATCCCCGCCTATTCCTCTTAACATCGGTTGAAATTTTATTTTTGTCTCGATTCTTTCTTGTTCTGCTTGAGAATCTTTAACGATCCCACATCCTGCATATAAATAGCCTACATTTCCAGAAAGTACAGCTGACCGAATTCCTACTGCAAATTCGCCAATATCTTCTTTGATAGCGATCCAGCCAATAGGAGCGCCGTATAAACCTCGATCTAACTTTTCATGCTCTCTAAGCCAGTTCAATGCTAAATCCTTTGGTTCTCCGCCTAATGCTGGCGTTGGATGAAGTTGCTGAATTCCTTTTAAGAAACGATATTCTTTTTGTCGTCGTCCTTCTATAGGTAGATATAAATGTTGAATATCGCGATTTTTTAATAGTTTGGGGGTTTGAGCTTGTATAGATGTTCCTGTCATCTTTTCTAATTCTTTGATGATTCTGTCTACAACAATTTTATGCTCTTGCTTGTTTTTCATATCATTCAATAAATAATTACCAAGCTCATCATCCTCAATTTCAGTTGTTCCACGTGAAACAGAACCTGCAATACTTGCTGTTGAAAAAGTCTCTGTAGAAGCTTTCAATAAACGCTCCGGTGTAGCCCCGATAAAGATATGTTCATGAGACTCTAACACGAAAAAGTACGTATTTGTTTGTTGTTGTTGAAGATTTTTTAAAATAGTGTCAGCGTTAAATAGATGTTCACTTCTCACTTCCATTCGTCTTGCTAAAACAACTTTTTCTAATGGTCCTGCTTCTCTTAGTTTTGCTACAGTTTCTTCAACTACCATCATCCATTCTGAAACAGCGATTTCTTCCGCTTTGATCTGTGCAATGTCTTTCTTTTCTATCACTTGAGTATTTATCACTTCTACGAATCGTGCTGTAAGTTTTTGCCACTTGGACTGTAAAATTTCTTTATTTTCTGCACTGAAATTGATCGTAAGGTATTGTTTGCCATCGGTTTCTGTAAGCAAAAAGGTCGGCAAATGAAACAAACCTTGTTCCATAGCGCCCCAGTCATTTTGTTTCGTTTGTTTGCTATCAAAAGCAAATCCACCAAATAAAATTGCACCTGTTCCTGGAATCGATTGGTTTTGATAAATTTTTTCTTTTTCCTCTATTATAAATTCATCCACCTGCTCAAACGAAGCCCGTTCATAGGCTAATTCTGCTTCTTTACCGAAACCTACTAAAGTAAAATCATTTTCAGGTGTTTGCCAATAAAAGCGCTCACTGCTGTATTTTTTTTGCCCCTTCTCAAATAAAGTACGCAAAGAATCTAGATTTTCATTTATTTCTTTAACCCAGCTAAATTGACGATAGCCGTTTTCGTAAGCTTGCTCTAATTTTTTAGGAATGCTCATTTGCTTAAAAAAGCCTCCCTTTCTATTGATGTTAAGCGGTGTTTCGCTAATTTTCCATTAGCTGTTTTGGGTAGAGAGTGGCATAAATAAATCCGTTTAGGTAATTTGTATCTTGCTAAATATTTTTTTGCAAATTTATTTATGTTTTCTACCGTGATCTTCGTTTCTCCAACGATATATGCTACTGGAACAGCGCCCCATTTTTCATCAGACTCACCAACGACTGCAACTTCTTTTACACCGGGAAACTCTTGGAGTACGTGCTCGATTTCTGTAGGATAGATATTTTCGCCACCTGATATGATCAACTCACTTAAACGGCTGACTAAATACAGATATCCGTCTTCGTCCAGATACCCCATATCACCCGTTTTAAACCAACCATCTGTCGTCCATTTCACCGCTCGCCATTGCTCGCCGTTCAAATATTGGCGAATGACATTTTTACCTTTTAACAGAATTTCTCCAACTTCATTTGGCAGTCTATTTTTCTCTTCCTCATCCACGATTTTAAGTGTCATTCCCAGCAATGGTCTACCCGCCGAACCCATTTTTTTCGCAGCATCCTCAAAGCTTAACGCCACGACTTGAGAACAGGTTTCAGTCATTCCATACGATTGAATCACAGGAATACCATAACTTTCGCATTTTTCCAATGCTTTAGGAGAAATTGGTCCACCACCAAGCAACATCGCTTTAAACTTTTCACTGTAGCCTTTATTAGGATAGTTCTCCAGTAATTCTTGCAGCATGATCGCCACAACAGAAATCACCGTTCCTCGATTTTCAGCTAAATCATTTGTCACTATTTCTGCATCAAATTTATTGTATAGACGTAAACTACATCCCAATGCTAATTGACGAATAATGATCGATAAACCACTAATATGAAATAATGGTACCGGACAGAGCCAGCAATCTTCCTCTGTGATAGCCATATTTTCTTGTGTTGCCAATGCACTAGCCAAATGATTACTGAAACACTGTACAACGCCTTTAGGGTTTCCTGTTGTACCTGATGTGTACATGATGGAAGCTGTGGCATCTAGTTGGTATCCAGACAGGTGTTCAAATGAGCTTGATCCTGTTATATTCGGCTGTGTCATTTCGATCAGCGTTATCTGATTCAATTCAGAAAGACGGGATATATTTTCAGTAGAAACTACTACCATATTTACCTTAGCATCTGTCAATTGATAGTGAAGTTCTTGCAAGCTCAAATGCGTATTTAATAAAACTAACTCTTTTTCTAATTCCCACAAAGCTAGAATTGAAAAATACATTTCTTTTGAATTGCGGCTGAATAGACCGACTCGTTTTTCTTTACTTGGAATCTCTAAAGAAAATAAGGATGTCCACCGTTTGATTTCTTGTGCTACTTCAGCAAACGACCAAACTTCATCCTCCCAGTAAAAGGCAGGCTGATCGGGCTTTTCATTCACTTGTTTTTGTAGCCAACTACTCATGTTCTTCACCCTTTTATTTTATGGAAATTTAGGAAATTGATCAAAATCAGGATCACGTTTTTCTTTAAATGAATCGCGTCCTTCTTTAGCTTCATCCATTGTGTAATATAGTAATGTTGCATCCCCTGCTAATTGCTGAATTCCAGCCAGTCCATCTGTGTCAGCATTTAAAGACGCTTTGATCATACGCAATGCAAGTGGGCTTTTCTTCAACATCTCTTCAGCCCATTCCATTGTCACATCTTCTACTTCGTCTAAAGGGACAACCGTATTGATCCAGCCCATGTCCAGTGCTTCTTCCGCTGAATACTGTTTACATAAGAACCACACTTCTTTGGCTTTTTTATGACCGACCACACGTGCTAAATAACCAGATCCATAGCCACCATCAAAACTACCAACATTCGGTCCAGTTTGACCAAATTTAGCATTGTCCGCTGCAATTGTTAAGTCACACACAAGTTGAAGTACATTGCCGCCACCGATCGAATATCCTTTGACCATTGCAATAACAGGTTTTGGAATCACACGAATCAAACGTTGTAAATCTAATACATTTAAACGAGGAACACTATCTTCCCCAACATAACCACCATGTCCGCGGACTTTTTGATCTCCGCCAGAACAAAATGCTTTGTCTCCTGCACCTGTTAAAATAATTACGCCAACATCTTGTTTATCACGACTAATGTTGAATGCATCGATCATTTCCATGACTGTTTTTGGTGTAAAGGCATTATGCACCTGCGGGCGATTAATCGTGATTTTTGCCACTTTACCTTCTTGTTCAAATAAAATTTCTTCGTATTCTTTGATCGTTGTCCAGTTTCTCATGAGGAAACCTCCTTATAATTTTAAAAGCTGAGCAGGCTCGTCTAACCTCGACAGAAAAATAGGAAATGATGACTGAGGAGCTTTTTGCCTCATTCTTCATTTTTCTTTTTACCGAGAGGTTAGCCTGCAAAGCTAGATAATTTTAAAAGCTGCGCAGGCTCGTCCAACCTCGACAGGAAAATAGGAAATGATGACTGAGGAGCTTTTTGCCTCATTCTTCATTTTTCTTTTTACCGAGAGGGGGCCTGTTAAAGTTAAATTAGTTTTCAATGTTTCTATTATACACAAATATACTGATTTTAGAATGATAGACGTTTTAGAGTGTGGTGAAAGATTATGCGAAAAAAATCTAGAAAATATAGCCGCAATTCATTTTTCTTACTTACCTATTTAGCATGTAGTGCAACTAGCAACACTTTTTTTCTTTTGATCATCTGCTGACTACATTTGTACAATATCCAAACAGAAGTGTTTGATTCTCTCCCTAAAGGTTCAAACGTAATTTTGCTGCACGTTTAAAATCCTATCATTGTGCGACTTTACATCTAAATTTAATTAAACATATACGCATAAACCCATCAAAAATCTCAACTAGCAGATTTTTGATGGGTTTTATATTTAATCATTTAGATTGTTATCAATGTGCTAACATCTCTTGTGCAATATCAAATCCAGTCATCTCAACAGGATAGTAAGTTGGCCAATTATCCATTTCATCCAATAATTTTTGTTGACTTTCATTACCAAAATAGATATGGAAGTGTGCTGTTTTTGAAGGTGCGATTCCATGATCTGAAAATTGAACATACTTATAAGGCGTGTCTTCTGTAGCTTCAAATAAATAGCGAACCCCACGATTTCCTGCTTTGTAGGTTAGAATTTCTTTTCCTGCATATTTATATTTCGACGTGTACTTTTTATCACCTACTATAAAAGTCATAGCATCACTGCTAATGTTAATTCGATCCACATCCGTTTGATACCCTTTTTGATAATAGTCCTTGTATTCTTCAGCAGTCATTTTTTTCGTTAATTTCTCTTTGTAATCAAATACTTGATCAAACGTGCCATCTTCTAAATAAGGAAATACCGATTGCCACTCACCTGAATAATCAGAAAGGTCACGATCTTTAATATCCTTATCATCAAAATAGCCATTTGAGATAGTCTTATTTACTGCTGGCTCAGCTACTTCTTTTTTAGGTGTAACCTCGGTTGATTTTTCTAATGCTTCTAAATTTTCTTTCATCACACTAATATACGTTTTACCTGCTTTCATGTCTTCTTTAGTAAGACCTTCTAACGGATTTAAAACAAGTAATTCTACGCCTGTTTCGTTTGCCAAGGTTTTCGCTACTCGATCATTAGCATTTTCTTCAAAATAAATATAGTTGATTCCTGTTTCTTCAACCAATTTTTTCAGTTCCGCAATTCGAGAAGGCTTTGGTTCTTGATCTGGAGAAATCCCAGCAATCGGCACTTGTTTTAGGTCGTAATCTAAAGCTAGATAAGAAAAAGCTGTGTGTTGGGTAATAAAATTCTTTTGTTTGGCATTCATTAACGTTGTTTCATATAGTTCGTTAAGCTCTGTTAATTGTTCAATATAATCCGCCGCATTTTTAGTAAAAGTTGTTTTTTGCTCTGGAAAATTCTCAATCAATCCATCTCTGATTATTTCAACTTCTTTGATTGCTCGAAAAGGGCTTAACCATAAATGGGGATCATAGTCATGAGAATGCCCATCATGATTTTCCTCTGCTGAATGATCATGATCTTCACTCCCAGGTAAAAGAACCAGTCCGTCACTTGCTTTGATACTCGTGATATTCTTTAGTGATTTTTCCATTTTAGGAACCCAGGTTTCCATATATTCACTATTATAAACAAAGGCATCCGCATCTTGTAATTTGGCAATTTCCTTTGCTGAAGGTTCATAATCATGTGCTTCAGTTCCAGCTGGCACCATCAAGGTAACCTCACCAACGTTACCAACAATATTTCTTGTAAATTCATACATTGGATAAAAAGAAGTGACAATCGTTAGCTGTTTTTTATCTTCATTCGTTTTTGTTTCAGTTTTTGGCTTAGTACAAGCCGTTAAAATAGCTGTTAGTAAAAATAAACCTGTAATCATTAGTGTGATCTTCTTCTTCATCCCTAATCTCCTCAATCGTTATAGTTATGTGCTCATTATCAGTATGAAAAATGCATTCTTTTCCATCGTTTATTTGTTTATCTGAATACTCCTTTCCGATTCATGGTAAACAAAACGTAATGATTACGTTTTAACCACATGAGAATATACCAATTTTTTTTATCGTTGTCAAGAGACAAATAAAAGACCAAGAAAAAAACAATTACGTTTTTCTTGGTCTTTCTATTTTTCTAATTTTTTTACTATTATTCCATATAAACACTATTCGATGGCACCACTTGCGCTCCAAACGGCATCAACGCCAACTTAGCCAACTTAAATGACTGCATCCCAAATGGAATTCCAATAATCGTCACACACAGAATAATTCCGCTAAAACAATGTCCAATTGCTAGCCAAAAACCACTGAAAACCAGCCAAAGAATATTCACTAAAAATGAAGTTGTACTTGTACTATGAACAACTCTTTTACCGAACGGCCAAAAACTCAATCCTGCAAGTTTGAAACATTGCAAACCAATCGGGATCCCAACAATCGTGATACACCAAAGAACTCCAGCCAAAAGCCAAGCCAAACCACCAACGAAACCACCAAAAATAAACCAAATAATATTTCCTAGACAACCCATCTTTGAACCCTCTACTTTCTTCCTGATCATATGAAAATAAATTATACTACAAAAGGAGAAAACAAACTATTTCTCATACTATAAATTTACTAAATCATATAGATTTCCTTGTGCATCTCTTAAAACTTAGTTACTATAATTATCTAAAGTCTTATTATGAATAGTAAAGGAGATTATTTTATGAGTACTGCAATTGTAGTCTATCAAAGTACACCTATGCTTGGGAAAAGTATCCTTCTAGATGGAAACATTCTAGGTATGTTTAATCAAAACAAGCTAATAACAAAACTAAATCAAGCACTGGAAAAAAGAAATAGTCACTGGCTTGCTGTTTTAGATGATTCAATAGCGGACATTGACGTTATTGCTCAAGAGGCGGATACTATTATTTGTGTCCCTGGGTTGCAAAAACAGTTTGATATAAAAAATTTTCCCAAAGAAAAAGTATTCTACTTTGATTCTTTAAGCTATCATGAACTGAAACTGGATAATGTAATCAATTTTCTTGAGACGATTCAACAATGATTTTTCAGTAACATGAAAGGATTGATTTTCATGCATTTATTAGATTATTTAAAAATCGAAACAACAGAACTATCTAAAGAAAAAGTTATTTTAACGATGAAAGTGGAAGATTTCCACAAACAACCTTATGGTATTTTACACGGAGGAATGAATGGTATTTTGATTGAGACCGCCTGCAGTTTAGGTGCTAATGAGCAACTTGCTAAGGATTCTTATGCTGTTGGAGTAGATCTTCAAATCAATCATCTGAAAAGCGTTGCTGGCGGAATAGTGACGGTTATAGCGACTGCCGATCGTGTAGGGCAAGCAATCCAAGTTTGGGAAGGCCGTATAATTAATAATACTGGTGAACTCACAGCTGTTGGCCGTTGTACGTTAATGAATCAAACCATAAAAAAATAAAGAAAAACGCACGAGCTTAGTTTTCTGTTCGTGCGTTTTCAGTGTTCTATCTAGAGTATTTCACCTGTAATAACTTTTAAATTCATCAATAAAGAAGATATTACATCTAACTGTCTTTGATCCACCTCTGAGTATTTCTGATTCATTATTTTTTCTCTTTCCTTTTTGACAAGCAAATACATTAAATTCAATTCTTCTGCTGTTAATTTCGATAAATAAACATGATTGGGTTCAGAATATGCAGATGCTTCTATTTCAAATGTTTCTGGATTTCTTTTCAGGCTTGTTCTGATTTGAAAACCATTTGAAAAAGTAATCATCTCGACATAAAGATATTCTGAAAAAGTAATCGGTCTACGTTCATAAACAGTTGTTTTTCCACCGAATATTTCCAGTATATTTTCAATAAAGTTGGATAATGCCGTTCCAATATTTAATTGTTTTGAAAAAGTTTTAGATAGTAACAATTTCTCTTGTGTCATCATTTTTACCTCTCACTTCTTATTACTCTTATTATAATCATACTTTTTTCCAAAACAAAGCAAAATGATATTATAATTTTTTTGAATTTAAAATCAATAAAAAAAAACATCTCAGCATTTTGCCGAAATGTTCTTTTTAATTTATTGAGGACTCACGACTGCATCTATTTTTTTGCTGAATTGAACAGTCTAGTTTATGCATCTGATAAGCTCAAACCACTTTATCTGGATTTATTACTTTCATTGAGCTAACCTCTCCACACTTAGTACAAAAATCTTACTTCTAGAGCAGACCCATGTAATGAACTCTTTTTTTTCTTTATCTGCATAAATTGTACACCTTTTTCAAATGTATCATTGCCGCAGTTTTTACATTTTTCTGTCATTGTTATATCCTCCTTTATACAATGTTGACGCTGAACCAAAACATGATACAGAGCCCCATGTACCAGCAATTTCATTCATTTTCATTTGTTCTTCAATTAGAATTGATTTCGAAGTAGATAACGAATATTTATAAAATTTATATTGTCTTATTTATAACACATAAAAAATAGTTAATAGCTATACAAATGTGAAAAATATTTTTTTATTTGATTTATTCAGAAGGGTAATTAGGTCTATAAATAACCACATAGTATCCAAATGTTAGCTTTGCTAAAAAAGTGGCTTGACTATTCAATAAGGTTCCACTATCTTCTTATTATTAAAAAACCCTCGATTCAGTCCATTGTTAGACTGAATCGAGGGTTTACTCTTATTCTTCTGTTGTTGGGTCAGTTTCAGTTATTTCCGTTTCAATAACTGTTTCTTCTACACTTTCAACTTCTTCAACAATTTCATCTGGTTCTGGCTCTACAACGGCCATCGTCACAACTTTCGCATCCTCTTCCATTCTCATTAAACGAACACCTAATGTCGCGCGCCCTGTTTGAGAAACGGAATCGACATTGAAACGAATAATGACCCCTTTATTGGTGATCACTAGAATATCTTCATCCCCACGAACAGTCGTAAGTCCTGCTAATGGACCATTTTTTGCTGTAATATTCGCAGTCTTGATTCCTTTACCGCCACGGCCCTTCACAGGGTACTCAGAAGCTTTTGTACGCTTCCCGTAACCATTTTCCGTCAACACTAGAACTTCCGTGTCAGCGTCCAGTAAAGAGGCTCCTACGACGTAATCTTCTTCTCGTAGACGAATACCGCGCACACCTGATGCTGTACGGCCCATATCACGGACTGCCGTTTCAGCAAATGTCACAGAATAACCATTGTGCGTTCCAATGATCATGTTTTGTTCGCCATTGGTCAAGACAACATTGACTAGCTCATCTTCTTCTTTTAGACCGATTGCGATCAAACCATTACTTCTAATGTTAGAGAATGCTTTGACAGCTGTACGTTTAACGGTACCTTTACGAGTCGTAAAGAATAGATAATGTCCTTCTTCAGCTTGACCTTCAACAGCAATGATTGCCTGGATCTTCTCACTAGAGTCGATACCCAGCATGTTGATTACAGGAATTCCTTTAGCTGTTCTGCCATATTCAGGAATTTCATATCCTTTGGCACGATAGACTTTTCCGTTATTCGTAAAGAATAATAGCGTATCATGGGTTGAACAAGAAACTAGATTTTTCACGAAGTCATCATCATGAACACCCATTCCTTGCACACCACGGCCACCTCGGCGCTGTGCTCTAAATTCACTGTTGGCTAAACGTTTGATATAGCCATTATTTGTTAGTGTAATAACAACTTCAGCTTCTTCGATCAAGTCTTCATCTTCTAAACTTAGGACTTCACCCACTAATAATTCTGTGCGGCGAGCATCGCCATATTTATCATGAATCTCACCTAACTCTGTTTTGATGATCTCAACGACACGTTCTGGTCGAGCTAAAATATCATTCAAATCAGCAATGAATTTCAATAATTCTTGGTACTCATTTTCGATCTTATCGCGTTCCAAACCTGTTAAACGGCGTAAACGCATATCCAAAATCGCTTGTGCTTGACGATCTGAAAATTCAAAACGTTCGATCAAAGAAGCTTTTGCTTCATCATCTGCTTTTGAATTTCGAATAATTGCGATGATCTCATCAATGTGATCTAGAGCAATTCGCAAACCTTCTAAGATATGTGCACGTGATTCAGCCTTTTTCTTATCAAATTCTGTACGACGTGTAATAACTTCTTTTTGATGCTCGATATAATTTTCAAGAATTTCTTTCAAGCTTAAAATCTTAGGAATCCCTTTTTCGATTGCCAACATATTAAAACCAAAAGAGGTTTGCAATGCCGTCATTTTATAAAGGTTATTCAAAATAACAGAGGCACTGACATCGCGGCGAACATCGATGACGATACGCATACCTTCACGAGAAGATTCATCACGTAAATCAGTGATTCCTTCGATTCTTTTTTCGCGATGCAATTCTGAAATTCGTTCGATCAAGCGCGCTTTATTAACCATATAAGGCAACTCAGATACTAAGATACGTTCTTTACCATTTGGCATATCAACGATTTCAACTTTCGCACGAATCGTAATGGATCCTCTACCTGTTTCATAGGCACGGCGAATACCTGATTTCCCCATAACTAAACCACCAGTTGGAAAGTCTGGTCCAGGCAATACTTCCATCAATTCATTAGTCGTTGCATCGGGATTTTCCATCAATAAGCTTGCAGCTTCAATTACTTCCGCTAAATTGTGTGGTGGAATATTTGTTGCCATCCCAACAGCGATCCCTGTTGTTCCATTCACTAAAAGGTTAGGAAAACGTGCAGGAAGTACATCTGGTTCTTGTTCTGAGTCATCATAGTTTCCATGGAAATCGACTGTATTTTTATTGATATCACGAAGCATTTCAAGAGCAATCTTACTCATTCTAGCTTCGGTATAACGCATGGCAGCAGCGCCATCACCATCGACAGAACCAAAGTTTCCGTGCCCATCGACTAACATACTACGGTAACTAAAGGGTTGAGCCATCCGCACCATTGCTTCATAAATGGAGGAATCTCCATGTGGATGGTACTTACCCATAACATCCCCAACGATACGAGCTGATTTTTTATGTGGTTTATCAGGTGTTACACCTAACTCATTCATCCCATATAAAATACGACGGTGAACTGGCTTTAACCCATCACGAACATCTGGCAACGCACGCGCTACAATAACGCTCATCGCATAATCAATGAAGGATTCTTTCATTTCACTGGTCAGATTGACGTCTTGAATGTTCTCTTTCATTTCTTCACTCATGAACTTTTCTCCTTCTTATGTTAAATATCTAGATTTTTTACGTAATGGGCATTCTCTTCAATAAATGCTCGGCGTGGTTCAACACGGTCTCCCATCAACATTTCAAAAATTTGATCGGCTTCGATCGCATCATCGACACTGACACGTGACATTAAACGTTTTTCAGGATCCATTGTTGTTTCCCATAATTGATGATCATCCATTTCCCCAAGACCTTTATAGCGCTGAACGCTTGGTTTCGGACTAGCTGGTAATGACGCTAGGACTTGCGCTAGTTCTTCCTCAGCATTTTTACCTGGTTGAACGTACGTAATATTTTTCCCTTGTTTGACCCCATATAAAGGTGGTTGAGCGATATATACGTAACCCGCCTCAACAACTGGGCGCATGAAACGATAAAACAACGTCAACAACAGTGTACGAATATGTGCGCCATCGACATCGGCATCGGTCATGATCACTAGTTTGTGGTAACGAGCTTTAGCTACATCGAAATCAGCCCCGAATCCTGTGCCCATCGCTGTAAATAGTGAACGGATTTCTTCATTTGCCAAAATTTTGTCCATGCTGGCTTTTTCAACATTCAAAATTTTCCCACGAATCGGTAAAATCGCTTGGAATTCACGACTACGGCCTTGTTTTGCTGAACCGCCGGCTGAATCTCCTTCGACGATGAAGATTTCGCATTTTTCAGGATCTTTACTTGAACAATCGGCTAATTTACCAGGTAAATTACTGATTTCAAGTGCTCCTTTACGACGAGTCACTTCACGCGCTCTTTTAGCAGCCATACGGGCTTTTGAAGCAAGTAGGCCTTTTTCGACGATTTGTTTCCCTACAGTTGGGTTTTCCATCAAAAATTTATTGAAATACTCAGAGAATAGACGGTCTGTAACAGTCCGAACTTCTGAATTTCCTAATTTCGTTTTAGTTTGTCCTTCAAATTGTGGCTCTGGATGTTTGATAGAGATGACCGCAGTTAAGCCTTCACGAACATCTTCTCCTGTTAGGTTTTCGTCATTTTCTTTCATGATCTTTTGTTTACGGGCATAATCATTGATCACACGCGTTAATGACGTTTTAAAACCTGATTCATGGGTTCCGCCCTCATACGTATGAATATTATTGGCGAAACTTAATAGATTAGTGTGATAGCCATCTGTATATTGCATAGATACTTCCACAATGATCTCTTGTTGTTCCCCTTCAATAAAAATTGGTTCAGGGAATAACACATCCTTATTCGCATTCAAATGTTCAACGTAACTCTTGATCCCACCTTCGTAGTGATACTCTTTCAAGACAGGTTTTTCTTCACGTTTATCTTCAATAGAAATTTTTAACCCTTTATTCAAAAAAGCTAATTCTCTAACACGTGTTGCTAATTTATCAAAGTTAAATACAGTTGTTTCTGTAAAAATTTCTGGATCTGGAACAAAGTGAACAGCCGTTCCATGACGGTCAGTGTCACCAATCACTTTTAAATCATCTCTAACAGCGCCTTGGTGAAACTCTTGATAATAAATTTTGCCTTCTTTATAGACTTTTACATCCAATGTCGTTGATAAAGCATTAACAACAGAGGAACCTACCCCGTGAAGCCCGCCGGAAACTTTGTATCCGCCGCCGCCAAACTTTCCTCCGGCATGGAGAACGGTAAAGACTGTTTCTACTGCTGGACGTCCAGTTTTAGCTTGAATACCAACTGGGATTCCGCGTCCGTCATCAATAACAGTGATACTGTTATCTTCTTCAATAGTCACTTGAATCGTTGAAGCAAATCCTGCCAAAGCCTCATCGATCGAATTATCCACGATCTCCCAAACTAAGTGATGCAATCCTTCTGAACTTGTTGATCCTATGTACATACCAGGACGTTTACGAACTGCTTCAAGACCTTCTAATACCTGAATCTGACTGGCATCATATTCTTGTGCACGTTCTTTCATATTTTTTTCTTCTTCTGTCATATTATGCTTCCCTCTCTATTTCTCCCTGATGAACATAAAATATATCGGGTTCAACAGTTAATTTATTGTTTAAATGATCCAAACTTGTCGTTGTTAAAAAAGTCTGAACTTTTCCTTCAATCGTTTCTAACAAGTGCAATTGTCGTTCATTATCTAACTCACTCATGACATCATCCAATAACAACACAGGATATTCTCCTGTTTCTGAGTACATTAAATCTATTTCCGCAAGCTTTACACTGAGTGCCGTGGTTCTTTGTTGACCTTGTGAGCCATATGTTTGGACGTTTTGCCCGTTGACATTAAAAATCAAATCATCTCGATGAGGACCTAAAAAGGTATTTGCTTTGAACAACTCTCGTTTTCGGTTGTCAAGTAGGCTCTGCAGCAATTGCTTTTGGATCTCTTCTAGTGAAAAATGCTCTTTATCTAATGGGATACTTGAAAAATACTCGATCGCTAGTTCTTCTTTTTCATGGCTGATTTTCTTATGAAGTAAATTCGCCCAGTGCTCTAATTTTTTGATAAATTCTAGACGAGCAAATAAGACTTTACCGCCAAATTCTGCCAATTGTTCAGTCAAAATATCTAAATAGATATGATCGGACTGTTTTTTTTCAGCCAACTGTTTTAAATATTGATTGCGTTGTTTTAAAACAGATTGGTATTGAACCAAATCATACAAATAAATTGGATTGACTTGGCCTAATTCCATGTCGATAAATTTACGACGTAATTGCGGTGACCCTTTGACCAAAGATAGATCTTCTGGTGCAAATAATATGACGTTCAGCTGACCGATATATGAACTCAAACGCTTTTGTTCAATATGATTCACTTTTGTCTTACGGCCTTTATTAGAAATAATGATTTCAAGTGGTATCGTGCCTGTCTTCTTTTCGATGACACCACTAATTTTTGCCGAATCAGAATCCCAATGGACCAATTCTTTTTCATTGCTGGTTCTGTGACTGCGGGTCATCGCTAAAACATAAATACTTTCTAAAAGATTCGTCTTGCCTTGCGCGTTTTCTCCTAGAAAAATATTTAAAGTTTTAGGAAAATCTAAGGTCAGCCCATCATAATTACGATAATGCTGTACCTCGATTTCATTCAGTCTCATCGACTACCTCGCCTTTTTTGACCATAAAAAAAGTACCTTCTTCAGGTATCTCGAGCATCATACCAGCATATAATTTTCTGCCGCGGCGATTCTCTAATTCCCCATCTACGAAAACACTATTTTCGGCTAAGTACCATTTGGCAGCACCGCCACTGCTGATAACGTCGACTTCTTTTAAGACTTGACCTAGTGTCATGTAATCAGTTTCTAAAACAATCGTCTTTTTCAAAATGCATCCCTCTTTTTTGTTTTCACTTTTACTCTAATATTATACTCTTTTTTACATCAAAAAACAAATTTATCCGTCTAATTTTCTTTCTAAGCAATTTTGAAGGCAATCGACAAAAAATATTCTAACGATTAAAAAAGGCTTAAAATGCATTTTAAGAAGAAATTTACAAGTTTTGCCTCTTGAAAATCTTTTCAGTATTTTTCATTTTACTGAACTGATAAATCGAAAGAGCTAAAAAAACTTCTTTTTTCTTTACACTAGTTGAATTATACAGTTTGACGATATATTATAAAACTGTACAGTTAAACTGTATAAATTAACGATGTAAGGTGTAGGATAAATGAATATTAATAAGTTTTTACCTCTAACAGAAACAACTTTTTATATTATGATGTCGCTAATAGAACCTTCGCACGGATACGCCATTATGCAAAAAGTAGAGGATATCAGTAATGGTCGTGTACGTATTGCGGCCGGTACAATGTATGGCGCAACAGAAAATCTTTTAAAACAAAAGCTCATTTGTGAGGTTCCAGGGGAAGATAAACGTCGGCGTGTCTATCAATTAACAACGACTGGTAAAAAAGTTTTAATGCTTGAAGTTGAACGATTAAAAGAATTAGTGACACTTGCTGATCATTTATTATAGGAGGGACATATGAAAAAAGTCAGGATGTTTGTTGATCTAAAAAAAGAAGAGCAGTATTTAAAAAAGATGGCCGAACAAGGTTGGGGCTTAGTCAAATATAGTTCATGGAATGTCTATACGTTTGAAAAAATAGCGCCGAAAACATTAAATTACAGGATTGATTATCAGATATTCAAAAAGAAAGCTGATTATATTGCTTATCTGACTTTATTTGAGGATAGTGGTTGGCAGCATATCAGTGGGACAAAAAGTAGTGGATTTCAATTTTTTGCACCACTGAACAGTAAAAATCAAGATTTAGATATATTTTCAGATGCTTCTTCAAGCAATGAACGCTATAAGCGTTTATATGATCAAGCTATTATGTGGGCGGCATTAATGATTCTTTATTTCATGATCTTGCAACCTTCTTTTAAAAATATCTCTTCCTGGTACTTAACACCAAGTATTTGGGCATACACTGGTCCGCAGTTGTTTGGAATGATTATTATGCAAACCTTCTTTTTGATCATCCAGATAATGCCGATGATGTTTTTTATGTTTGTCGCTGTCTATTTTACAATTATGGGGATCAAAACAAAAAAACTTATCAAGAAGTATGAGACTGGATAAGTAATTCAGTTTTAGTCGCAGTACAATAAATACAAAAAAGAATGTGCGAAAAACCAATTCAGGTTTTTCATACATTCTTTTTTAACTACTCACTACTTCTTGATTTTTTAATTCGTACGAACTGGTGTAATCAACTGAATGAAGTCTAAATCCGTTTCTGTCGGTTCTAATGTAAATGGACGAATCGCAGAAATAAATTTAACAGTAATGCTCATATCACCAAATGCTCGTAATGCATCTTTCATGTAATCCGGATTGAACGAAATTTCCAATGGATCGCCGGTTACTTTTTCATAATTTAGTGGTTCTTCCACTTTACCGATTTCTGGAGAGTTTCCATAAAGAACAACAGAATCAGAAGCAATTGCTAAACGAACGATATTATTGCGGCCTTCATGTGACAATAACGAAGCACGATCGATAGCCGATAATAATTCTGGTACATAAAAATCAATTTCAGTATTAAAGCTTGTTGGAATCAAACGATTCGTATCAGGATAATTTCCTTCTAACAAACGAGAATAGAAATACATATTTTGTGTTTTAAACAGTACTTGGTTTTCCATAATGCTGATCTCGACCATTTCTTCTTCATTTGTAAATGAACGAGAAAGCTCAGTCAAACTTTTTCCTGGAATGACAATATTGAAATTTTCAGCAGCTTGTTCGATTGGAATGATTCGTTGGCTCAAACGATGTGAATCTGTCGCAACAGCCAATAATTTTTGATCTTCCAAAATAAAATGAACCCCAGTTAAAATTGGACGACTTTCATGAAGAGAAACAGCAAATCCTGTTTCATTGATAATTTTTGTCAATAGGTGAACTGGTAGCTGAATTTGATTCTTAGCATCAATAACGGGTAGATGGGGATAATTATCTGCATCCAGTCCGTTGACCGTAAAGTCGGCTTTTCCTGAAGTAATCGCAACTTGATTATTTTCTAACACTTCTAATGTGAACATATCTTCTGGCAATTTACGAATGATTTCACCAAAGAAACGTGCTTGTAAAACAATACTACCCGTTGAATCAATAGTCATTTGAGCTTTTTCGTCTTCTTTACTTAAAAAACTTTCAATAGAAATATCCGCGTTACTACCTGTTAAAGATAAGCCTTCATCCGTTAAAACGATTTTTACACCTGTTAAAATTGGAATAGTTGTTTTGGAAGAAATCGCTCGTTGAACGGTTTGTAATTCTTGTAAGAATATATTTCTTTTCACAGTTAATTTCATAATAGTTGAACTCCTTTTTTAATTGATATTGAACGTAGAAATCTTGCTAAGATCGTTTTGTATTTATATATAAATAAATAATAAAAGTAGTAGGTCTTGTTAATTCTGTGGAAAAGTCAGGAAACGAAATAGAAACTAAGTTTTCCACCTGTGTATAACTTGTGGAAAACTTTTTACTTTTACGTTTTTTTATCCACAGGCTATGAATTAAGCAAGTTTTTGATTTCACCAACTTCTTTTTGAATTGTTGGATCTTTTTCCATTAATTGTTGAATTTTTTCATGAGCATGGATGACTGTCGTGTGATCTTTTCCGCCGAATTCGGCACCGATTTTTGGTAGAGAATTTTCCGTCATCTCTCTAGATAGATACATTGAAATTTGTCTAGGAACAACGATCGACTTCACACGTTTCTTGCCTTTTAGATCTTTTAATTGGATATGGTAATACTTTGCCACTTCTTCTTGAATTTGTAAAATCGACAGATGATTTTGACTGCCGACAGATTTTAAAGATTTCAACGCATCGGCGGCTAGACTAGTAGTAATATCTTCCCCATTGATAGTAGCAAATGCTTGAACTCTGACTAAGGCACCCTCTAATTCACGAATATTGGAATCAATTTGGCCTGCGATGTAGCTGAGCGTGTCATCAGGAATTTCTAGCCGTTCTGCATCGGCTTTTTTTCGTAAAATAGCAATTCGCGTCTCTAAATCTGGTGGTGTAATATCGACAGAGAGACCCCAAGCAAAACGAGAAACCAAACGCTCAGGTAGTTTTGGAATATCATTAGGCGGTCGATCACTTGTCAACACGATTTGTTTGTTTTCATTATACAAATCATTAAAGGTATGGAAAAATTCTTCTAATGTTGCTTCTTTCTCCGCCAAAAATTGAATATCATCAACTAAAAGTAAATCGACATTACGGTATTCTTTTCTAAATTGTTCTGAATTTTTCGTTTGGATCGAATTAATGAATTCATTTGTAAATGTTTCACTGCTGACATATTTTACTTTTGCATCGGGTCGGTTTTGTAGCATTTGATGGCCGATAGCATGCATCAAATGGGTTTTTCCTAGACCAACACCACCATAAAAGAATAGTGGATTGTAAATTGAACCAGGGTCCTCTGCTACAACTAAAGCTGCAGCATGAGCCATTTGGTTTCCTTTTCCGATAACAAATGTGTCAAAAGAATACTTTGGATTCAATAAAGCTTTTTTCCCATGCTCGGCAATTTTTTCCTGCGTCACAGGGGCTTTTTTTTCTTCTTGAACCGGCATCATCTCTTTCTCACCAGTTACAACAAAATGAGGCATCACTTCAGCACCTGTCAATTTAAAGCCAGTCTCGACAATTTTTGCGGCTAAATTCTTTTCCCAATAGTCTTTATGCACTGCGGATGGAACCTCTAACCACAGTTGGTTATTCTCCAACTTTAGCGGTTGCGTTGTTTTTATCCAAGCATCAAAACTTGGTGCAGACAAAACAGATTGGTAAGTATCTTCTAGATCGTTCCAGAAACTTTCCATATCGGGCAT